>CAWBIY010000008.1:0-9943 GCA_963788915.1 uncultured Acidobacteriota bacterium
TCGGGGTGCTCACGCGCGCCGGATGCGAATCGCTATGCCTCACGTTGCCGCTGTCGGCAATGGGCTACGTCCGATCTCAACTGGCGTAAAGCTCTCAGAGCGCTCCGTCCGAGTGGTCGGCAACCCTTACCCAATCGCATTACGTCAGAGTTGCCCGTGATCCAGGAGTAGGAATCACGGCCTTCGCTCGCCGGTGCTCCGACTTGAGGCGGAACTGGCCGAATAACTTGTTGGTGGGATTCCATTTTATACTTGGGGACAACCAGTTCATGTGCCACTCTGCCTCTGCCGGTTCAGCGGTTCCGTTTCGCGTTCAGGCGTATGTCGAGACGATCGTCCACACGTGTGCCGATGGTGGACGAGCGCTGGTCAGTGTGGTTCTGTTCGGCAGTGCCGCAATCGGCGGCTGGGTGGAAACCGTCTCGGACGTGGATCTCATTCTGGTTGTCCCTGACTGCGCCACAGATGAGGATACGGACCGCCTTCGCAGCGAGGTTGAGCGCATCGAAATCCTTCACCGGCTCCGCAGCCACTCGGCCCATGGCCAACCAGCGCTGGAGAAATTCCTTAATAGGGTGACCGCAAACGACCGGTCGTTCTTTATTTGCACGCGAGGCGACTTGCTGTCGGGGAACATAGGGCGAATCCTTCGCCTACACCCCTCGCAGACGATATTCGTGGATCGCGTCGTGCTCGCCAACTTCGTCGCCTCCGGCATCACAGTCTGGGGGGAAGCGATGCTCCCGCTCATTCCGGTCGCGCCGATTCGCCGTTTTGACGTCTTCAAGGCGTTCTTCGGGCTGTTCGCGACGGCACTACTGTGCGCGGCGATTTTCCCCCTACACCCCGGAATGACCAAATACGCTATGGGAGTACTCAAGCGCTCCGTCCACAACTGCTTCTTCTGCTATGAACTGCGCCGCGCGTCTTTGGAGGAGGAAATCAGCTTCTTCGAGCGCCGCCTGGGGTCGAACCGCACGCTCATTCAACTGCTGGCTCTGCGTCGCGAGTATCGGAATTCGTTCACATTCGTCGTCTGCTGCATCCCAACTCTGGTGCGGCTCCACTTGCGGACATCCATCGACAACCGGTTTCCGCGAGAAGCCCACAACGGCAGACTGCCCCGATAGCATCAGTTTAGTGACCGCTACCGTTGTTGAGGCCGGCGAGGGCTTCCTGTTGGATGGTCGGCAATCCGGAAGTTATGATGGACCGTTAGTAAGTTCCGAGTTGCCCGTGACTCGCCAACTGGGGCTGCGTCTCATTTGTGGGGTAAAGTCGTCAAACCATAGACGTGGACATTCCTGACTTCCGACGATTCGTATAAAGGTGGTCGACAATAACCGAGGATTGTTTCGGTTAGACTACTGGCCAGGGTTGGGGGTCTACGATGCACCCAGAGACTCTATTTAATGCATCCGGCAAACTGGCAATGGCCGGATGGGCTCTGCTCGTGTTCGCTCCACGGTGGCGATGGTCGCAACGCATTGCGTCGGTGATCATTCCTCTCACACTCGAGATTGTCTATCTCGTTCTGATTGTGGTTTACTTCGCAAAATCCCCCGGCGGCTTTGGCACACTCGGGCAGGTCACGCAGCTTTTTCAGAATTCCTGGCTCTTGCTCGCCGGATGGATACACTACTTGGCTTTCGACTTATTTGTGGGCGCGTGGCAGGCACGGCAGGCTCAGCGCCTTGGGATTTCCCACTTTCTAGTTGTTCCCTGTTTGCTTCTCACATTCCTATTTGGCCCCATCGGTCTACTTGTGTTTTGGGCCATTCGTTCTTTGGTAACGAAACAATTGTTCCTTGATATGGATCGAGGGTATCGTCAGGCTTCTGTCCATTAGCGTACGGGATCGAAGAAAATGACCACACCCGCTACACCTGCGAGTCCTCGTTTCAACAGACTGGGTCAGTTCCTCCGTGAGCTCTATCGCCGCAGTAGAGTCCTTGCCATAACCGGCTGGATTCACCTTGCATTGCTGGCTGGCGTGCTCGTGATTTTCCCTTTCGACTCGCGGCTCGTGATGGGTATTAATGTCTGGATTAAGCCCATCAAGTTTGCGATGTCCATCGCGATCTACGTTTGGACAGTCGCATGGTTGCTGGAATACCTGCGCCTGCCGAGTTGGGCAAAGAGAACTATCAGTTGGGGAATTGCGATTTCCATGCTGACCGAAATCGCCTGCATTACGGCACAAGCAGCCCGGGGAACGACTTCGCACTACAACGTGAACACTCCATTTGATGCTGCAATCTTCTCCATCATGGGCAGTATGATCGCGCTCAACAGTGTTTTAGCTCTCATACTGCTGATCTGCTTCTTGACTGGAAGATACGACGTATCGAGTCCCTACCTTTGGGGTATTCGGTCAGGGCTGGTTATTTTTCTTGCGGCTTCTGGCATTGGAGGCATGATGATCGCCCACGGATCGCATTCGGTGGGCGTCAAGGATGGAGGTCCAGGACTTCCCATCGTGAATTGGAGTACAAAAGGAGGAGACTTGCGAGCGGCGCACTTTCTAGGTCTGCACGCCCTGCAAGTATTGCCAATAATTGCTTTCCTAATCAGCAGGCAGAGAAGTTGGACGATCAGTCAGAAAACCGCTTATGTCCTTGCTCTTTCTGGCGCGTATGCCCTGCTCATTGCACTTCTGTATTTCCAAGCCATTCATGGCTTGCCTCTACTGAGGATGTGATGTCTTACGTTTTTCAGGGCAACCGCGCCTGTGAGCGCACTTTGGCGTTAGGCGGCATACCCAGGTGACGGTTCCGGGGGGATGGTCGGAAACCTTTACCTTGGGATTACTTCAGGGTTGCTCGTCATCCGCCCACGATCGTAAACACTATGCGACTTATGGGGCGTAACCTGGGATTTGCCGCCGCCACGACGTTTCGGGGGTTTGATCACTTCTCCGACAACTCAACGATGTGACCATCAAATGAGAGGCCCTCTTCCTTCCCCCGACTTTCCCCTTGCTTACCGAGAGGAATAGTATTATTTTGATCTCGGTAACCGAGCGGAGTGTATGAGCAAACCTTCCGATTTGGTGCAGGGCACGCTGGATTTACTTCTGTTGAAGATCCTCGCTTTAGAGCCGCTGAACGGCTTTGCGATTAGTCTGCGCTTGAAACAGGTTTCCTCCGACGTTTTGCAAGTGAGCGATGGGTCGCTCTATCCGGCTTTGCACAAGCTGGAACAGGAGGGATGGATTGCCGCCGAATGGAAGCCCAGTGAGAACAATCGCCGTGCCAAGTTTTACTCGCTGACTCGGCTCGGCCGCAAGCAACTCGCAAAAGAGGCTGCGAACTGGACCCGGCTCTCTGATGCCATTTCGCACGTAGTGCGACTCGAGGAGGCTTGAGAAATGCGCCTGGAACACTGGTTCTACACCATGCCACTACGGTTGCGCTCACTTTTCCACCGCCGGCAGGTCGAGGCGGAGCTGGAGGAAGAGCTGCAATATCACCTGGAGCGAAAGATTGAGGAATATATTGCTCAAGGCCTGAGTCCCAAGGAGGCGCGCTATGCCGCCTTTCACGCCATGGACGGCCTTGAGCAGCGGAAAGAGGAATGCCGTGATAAGCGACGGATGAATAGCATCGAAAATTTCTTTCAGGATCTTCGTTACGGCCTGCGGATGCTAAGGAAGAATCCCGGCTTCACAGCGGTGGCGGTCCTAACACTAGCGCTGGGCATTGGCGCCAATACCGCGATTTTTACCGTCGTGAACGCCGTACTGCTGCGGCCGTTGGCGTATCCCGAGCCTGACCGCATCGTTAATTTCATGTTGGGCAACCACGAGATCGAAGGCACTTCGGTCCCGATGTTCATGTTCTGGCGCGAGCAGACGGAGGTGCTCGAGGACTTCGCTTTGTACGGAGAGGTCGTGAAGGGTCCGGGGGTGAACCTCACAAACACCGACCGCCCAGAGCGACTCAGGAGCATCCCTGTCTCAGCGGATTTCTTCAAGCTATTCGGCGCGTCGATCGAGATCGGCCGAACGTTCACGGCACAGGAGGATGTCCCTGGCGGCCCGCGATTAGCGGTGATCAGCGATGGATTCTGGCGCCGCCGGTTTGGCGCCGATCGAACCCTTGTGGGCAAGTCTATTCTGCTCGGCGGCGAACCCTACGTGGTCATTGGAATCGTCTGCGACATAGAACCGATTCACTCCGCGTGGAACGCTCAGGGTCCGAGCCTTCGCACCGATACGCCTGCCGACGTCTGGCTTCCTGTTCAGGCGGATCCCAATAGCGCCGATCAGGGCGGTAATTATCGCTCCGCAGCCCGCTTGAAACCCGGTGTCACGCTGGAAATGGCGAAAGCCAGAACGAAGCTCGCCGAGGCACGATTTCGGCAAAAGTTCCCCGGTGGAAAGCTGTCGTCGTTCAGCTTCAATCTAGAGCCGTTGAGCGAAGCCGTGGTCGGGAACGTGCGGCTGGCTCTGCTGGTGCTGATGGGCGCGGTCAGCTTTGTGCTCCTCATCGCCTGTGCCAATGTTGCGAACCTTCTGTTGGCACGGGCGACCTGCCGAAGGCGCGAGATGGCCATTCGAGCAGCGTTAGGCGCCGGACGGAGGCGAATCGTTTTCCAGTTGCTAACCGAAACACTACCCCTGTCGCTCGCCGGCGGCGCGCTGGGCATCGGTTTCGGCTATTCCGTCCTGCGCGCCCTGCTTGCCAGCAGCTCAGTCAATATCCCGCGCATCGGTGCGCAGGGCTCCGCCGTGACTTTGGACTCGCGCGTAATCATTTTCACGATGCTCACCGCGACGTTCACGGGAATCCTTTTTGGACTCATACCGGCCTTCAGCGCCTCACGCGACGATGTGAATGCCGCTCTCAAGGAAAGCGGCGCCCGGTCCGGCAGCGGCCTCGGCCAGAACAAGACCCGCTCGATTCTCGTGGTTGTCGAGATGGCGCTAACACTGGTTCTACTTACAGGCGCGGCTCTTCTCATGCGCACGTTCATCGCACTGCGGACGGCGGATCCCGGCTTCGAGGCGCACAACGTCCTTACGTTCGAAATGTCGCTCAACCAACCGCGCCTTGATCCGACGATGGCCGTCGCCCGACTGCTGCGCGATGCCCAGCGCCGCGTGGAGGGCATACCGGGAGTGGAGGCGCTCGCGGCCACCAGATCCCTTCCGCTTGACCCAAACCCGGACTACGCACCAGTTACTATTGAAGGCCGCCCGCCAACGAAAGATCGGTATCAAGACTGGGCGGCATCTCGAGACGTCTCGGCGCGTTATTTTGAGGTTTTCCGCATTCCGCTGCTTCGGGGGCGATTGATTACGGAGAGGGATGACGAACGAGCGCCTCGGGTTGTCGCAATTAACGAAACGATGGCGAAGGCGTTCTGGCCGGGGCACTCTCTTGGTCGCGCCCCTTTGGGAGAGCGCATCGCCCTCTACGAAGAATCTCCGCGGGAGATTATCGGCGTTGTGGCAGACGTCAGAGACGCAGAACTCGGCAGCAAGCCCGAGCCGATGGTGTACGTCCCGATATGCCAGCGTTTAGATGCCGACAACGCAGAGGATAATAAGGAATCCTCCATGATATGGGCGGTTCGCACCAAATCTGAACCGTACTCGCTCAGTGACGCCATTCAGCGTGAACTGCGCATCGCGAGCGGTGGGCTACCGGTGTCGCATATCCGCTCGATGGACCAGGTGAGGATGGAAGCCACTGCGAGCAGCAATTTCAACATGATGCTGTTCAACATCTTCGCAGGTATTGCGGTGCTTCTGGCCGCCATCGGCATATACGGTGTGATGGCGTACGCCGTGCAACAGCGGACTCAGGAAATCGGCGTCCGGATGGCGCTCGGAGCGAGCCCGCGTGACGTAATCAGGATGGTGGTGCGGCAAGGCATGCGCCTGGCGCTCATAGGAGTTCTCATTGGTCTTGTAGGTGCTTGGGCACTGACACCCTTGATGGCCAGCCTGCTCTACGGAGTGAAAGCGTCAGATCCAGTCGTTCTGACGTCGGTAGCCGTTCTACTAAGCGCCGTCGCGCTAGTAGCCAGCCTCATCCCTGCTCGTCGAGCCACGCGCGTCGACCCCGTGCTGGCCCTGCGCTTGGAATGATTGACAGGGGATCACTCCGGATAGACTTCGACTGTTTTCGGACACGATTGACGCTCCGTGCCTGAGATGCCCATGCTGCGCCGATCCTTCTGCCTATGTTCCTACTGTTGACGGCGACTGCGGAGGCCTCCGGGCAAAAACAGCGCAGTTACAGTTTCCCAGCCCGGTTCCTGGTAGAGGCCAATCACATTTCCTCAGGCCGAGTAGTGAAGTTCTTGCGTTGCAACGAATCAAAGTAGTGCTGCATTTTCTCTCGTACCTGCTCTTCGGTTAGGCCTTGATCGTAAGCGGGGGAAATGAGTGGCATAGCTTCGTTGATCTTGACCAGTACGAATGACCTAATCCTGGTGCGGCCTTCGTCGAGATCTCGCTCCGTTCGATAGAAATCCAGGATTTGATCGAACAGGGCTCCCTCAGTGACGACTGAGGCGACGCCCTTGAAGCGGTAGCCCTTGCGCACCATCGGATCAACTACATTGATCTCGGCCGACGGATTACGTCTTAGATTTGAGACCGTCGCGGGGGAGCGGATATCAGCAAAGACGATGTGATCGTCGTCCCATACTGCGGTCGTTCCTTTGGGCGACAAGTTGGGAGTACCGTCCGGGCATACGGTCGCGACGAAGCCGAGCCGCTGCTCGCTGACCAGCCGCTTCATGTCTTCGGTCAAGATTCCCACTGCTACCTCGAAAAAAGACGATTAGCCTCAGGCGGGATGCTGGTAGAGGCCAATCACGTTTCCTCCCGGATCGGCCCATACCGCCTGCGCCAAGTAGGGAGAGAACTTCATAGTGCCCTAGTCGCGTTCCAGAAATCAGAGGTATAAAACTGCGCGATTATACCTCGGCAAGTGTCGGTCCGGGCGATTCTAGGCAGTTTGTCGGCAAACCTTACCTTACAGGATTACGGAAGAGTTACCCATAACTCGGGAAGAATCTTTAGATTTGTCGCTAAGCGCTTGTAGCGAAGTCAATTTCGACTAATTACCGACCACACGGCCAGTGCTAGCGAACGACAAATTTTTCGAGCGGCGGACAGAAGGCAGCGAGTTCGTTGGTTGAAATATCAAGCTGGAGCAGCCTCGATAATCACGTACTCGGCCGGAGTGGGGGTCACGCCTTGGAACCGGAATCCTGCACTCGCCAATAATTCGCCGTATTCTTCAATGGTGCGTTCCTTTCCCCCGGTCAGTGCCAGCATCACCAAATCCATCAGTTTTCCCGCCGATGGCAGGTTCGCTTCTGACAAACCCCATTCTACGAGCAAAAGGATACCGTCGGAAGGAACGGCTCGTCGGCAGTTGATTAGTATTTGCCTGGCTTTTTCGTCATCCCAATCATGGATGACGCTCTTCATCAAGTAGGCTCGGCAGCCGGAAGGGACTTCACGGAAAAAATCGCATTCCCGCATAGATGTGCGGGATGCCAGCTCACCTCCCAAAAATCCGCGTTGCCGGGCGCGTTCCAACACATGGGTTTGGTCTGCTAGAACGCCTCGCAGCTTCTGGTGAACTTTGAGAATATGGGACAGCAAAATTCCGTTTCCACCTCCCACGTCCATGATGCTGCCCCACGCCTCAAAATCGTAGGCGGCGGCAATCGGCGGACCCATTAGATCAGAGCCGTTGGTCATGGCATCGTCAAAGATGCCCGCCAATTCAGGATTCTGGCGCATATACTCCCATTCATTCATGCCCACGAGTTTGGCTCTGGCTGGCTTCCCAGTCTGGATGCTGTAGAGGATTTCTCCCAGCGAGCGATAGTAGAATTCGGTTCCCCAGTAGATAAGAAAGGAGCGCACCGATCCCGGGTAACCAGTCCGCAAGAAGCAAGAGAGCGGCGAATTTCGGAAAGTACGAAGGCCAGCCTCCTCAAACACCTTTTGGCCAGCGAGTGCGCGCAGTGTGCGGTACAACGCTTCTTCATTCACTTTCAACTCAGTGGCAAGTTCCGCGGTGGTTCGTGGGCCGCGTTCCAGAAGGTCCGCAACTCCCAGCTTGGCGGCGGCGTGCAAGGCTTGATGAATGATTAGGTTATAGCGCGCCTGGAGAATCGGCGCTGGTGTGATGCCTGAAGCAGTGTGCGCTGTCATGAGCTCTCCTCCGAGTTCTCCTGAACGAAGGATTAACCACCACTGGCCGGATTTCGCATCAGGCGTGACTGGCCGCCTCAATCTCTTTAGCCTCGGGAAGGTGGCTAGCTCGTCCTGCGGCGTAGCGATACGGTCCTAATCGGCTCATAAACGCAATGGCTCCGAGCATAGAGAAGAACACTACTCCCAGAGGCGCGCTGTAAGAATGCGTCAGGTCGAACCCTGCGCCCATCGTCAGCGTGCCGAGCGCACCTGCAAGCACGAAAGAACCAAATGCAAAACCAAAGGCCGTGCCAAAAGCTCTCAATCCGAAATAGCGGCTCATCAAGTAGGCGATGATATCGGCCTCCGCGCCCATGCTCAGGCCGACCAGAAAGGCAGCCATCAGAGCAATCTTCCCCGTGCCGCCGCCCAACAGAAGGGCAATGCCAAGCGACGCCCCGCCGAAGAGGAACATGGCCAAGCGCGGACCAAAGAACCAGTCTAGTAGAAAGCCTGTTCCAACCCGTCCAAGCAGCACGGCAAACCCGATAGTGGAACTGGCCATTGCCGCGCCTTGCGCACTTATTCCACGGTCCGTCAGCAGTGCTGGCATGTGGAGAACGCACGCATGCACGCTTGCCCCCGCAAGAAAAAACGCGCTGATCATCAGCCAGAATATCCTGCTATGCCAGATCTCGTGCCAATTCAATCCCTCCTGGCCGATTCGGTCTCGCTGTGATTGCTGTGCCACCAGATCTCCGTCCGGTAACAACCTCATTTCCTTCGGATCGTTCTTCAGCAAAGCTGCCACAACTGGCAGCGAAATCAGCAGCACCGCGCAACCTAAAAGCGCATACGTCTCCCGCCAGCCGAATGCCGCCATCAAGCGATGCGCAACCAGCGGAATAGTTGTGGCTCCAATGCCTATGCCAAGCAACATTAAGCCTAGCGCCAATCCCCTACGTCGGTTGAACCAATGCGAAATGACCACACCGTAGGGCAGGGGACCTGCGCTGCCTCCAACCACACCTAGCGCGGTATAGAAAAGGTAAAAGTACACGATGCTGTGGCCGATCGAACGGGCAGAGAGTAAAACAAGCCCAAAGATGGCCGTGCCCAATAGGATGGTTTTTCTTGCACCAAAACGGTCAATAAGCCTGCCGACAAAGAAGGCGCAAAACGCGCTGACCGTGTTGTGCAAGGTGAATGCCAGCGAAATCGCAGCGCGGCCAGCGTGAAAATCCTGGCTCAGAGGTTTAAAGAAGACACCAAAGGAGTAGACGGTGATGGGCGCACTGCCGAGGCACAAACCCAGCGCAGCCGTGGCTACAACCCACCAGCCGTAAAACACTTTCGTGCAATCCCTCATCCGGCCCTCCCTTACAAAAATCTGAATGGGCCTAAATGATGTGGAACTGTGCTCAAGAATTTCAATGCGCCATGCACGAACCTGCGCACTCTACTTATGCTCTCGGAGCATACCACGCCTTATCGTCGTTCGATTCCGCGCGCACTCGGCAGACGTCAGGTGGGACTACAGAGGAACGCTCCAGAAGGCTGATCATGCGAAGGTGGGCGCTCGATTGGGCTCGCCGCTTATTGCGGTCGGATCACCGGCCTAGCGGAACTCGGAAACAATCCGCTTGGACGGAAAACGCCCCTCCCCAGGGTTGGCCAGAGTTGGTGTTTCGTTTCGAACTGCCACACGAGATAATTCCCGAATCGTCGGCAAACCGGAAGTAATCGATCGGGACAGGCGATAGGTAACGAGAA
>CAWBIY010000009.1:0-17913 GCA_963788915.1 uncultured Acidobacteriota bacterium
ACCCGAACTTATCAGGAGCTGGACACAGAATTATCAGTTCGCAGCTGGCTTCATCGATTTGCAGCCGTGTAGGTCAGGACCGAGCAAGGACTAGCCGGTGACAGGCAAATTTGTAACGCTTGCGGCTCCGTTTGTCCGATAATCCACCCAATCAGAATTTGGCGGAGCCTCCAAATGACGACTTACCAGAGGAGAGACAGATGAGAAATCTAGTGGGCGGTGTGTTGTTGCTGTTATTCGCGACAAGTTCGAGTCTGAATGCACAAACCAAGATGGATGAGGAATCCGTTCGCAAGCTACCGCAATCTTTCTGCGATGCCTTTACGAAGCATGATGGGCACGAGCTAGCGAAGATCATGGCTGACGACGTTGATTTCGTTACGGTAGCGGCTGTCTATCTACACGGCAGAGCCGACTTCGAGAAATTTCACATCCGATTACTGAGCGGACGCTTCAAGGATGCAACCGCCGTGCCACTGGAAACCAGCGTACGCTTCCTGGGCGCCGATATGGCCGTCGTTCACTATAGTTGGAAGACGGCTGGCGATAGGAATGTCGACGGGACACCTCGCGAGCCGCGCTTCGGAATGATGACAATGGTTGCTCAAAAACGGGGCGGCACTTGGCAAGTTGTCGTTGCGCAGAACACGAATGCTCTGCTCGGGACACCGCCTGAGTTGCAGGACATCAAGACGCCGGTGGCGGTACCTGGGACGAAAGTCGAACCATAACGCCAGGCTTAGCGTGGGGAAACTGAAGTTGAACTCGCATAAAATTCTTGGACGTAACGGCTAGAGCGCGATCGACGCTGCCGCCAAGTCATTCAACTTGGCTACCATGGATCTACGCAGTGGCGCAGTGTAAGACGCCCAAAAGATGGCCAAGATCGCGCCCACGGGCATGATCTTCGTCCCCAGCCAGGGCGGCATAAGCCACTCGCCGAAGGAATTCACCCGTTGGCAGGATTGCGCTAACGGCGCCGAAGTCCTCTACCGTTCGATCCTGCTATTGGACAATCAACTCGATCACAACTGATTCCAAATCGGTAAGCGCGCCGCACCCATGATTCACGGAACTGGAATCCGGTACAGATTGCGTTGCGTGGTGCTGCGATAGAACGCGTAAACATCAATTGAAGGACCGGGTATCACCCTCAGCTCATCGGTTTTACGCGCTCCCGGTATACGAGCCAGGTCCTCTTCGGAACGAAATCCGCCGGCCGGGATCGGTGGCAGGGTTTGGCCCGGCGCCAACGGAACGAGGTAGCTGTGGTCGTGAGGAATCTCCCCGATAGACAAGAAATTGGCACTCCGTGACCACCGCCAGTAAATCCAACCGCTGACGAGTACCGGGCTCCCGCCGGCGATTGGAAAGGCTTGAAACGCCGCGTCGCCGTCCGCAAGCCGAGACCATGCCAGGATCCAGCTCCCGTCGGGGGAAACACTGATCAGGATTAAGATCGGTTGCTCAAGCGCCTTTCGCAGTCCCGTTCCATCCGCCCGAACGCGATAAGCAAATCCGTCTTTGCCACGAAAGAAGATTTCGCCAGCGGGCCCAAAATTCGCCTGCCTTCCCTCCACATTCGGGATCTGCTGGGGCGGCGTTTGGCGCTCAAACGTTGTCAGCCAAAGACGCGGCTTGCCTTCGTGGTCCTCCGCCTCCAACACTACTTGCCTGCCATCCAACGAGATGTCATAGGCAAGGACCGGGAAGTCCGAAACCAGTGGCGAGGACCGTCCGGATTCCAGGTCCGCCAGCCACAGAGGTCCTGCTTCTCTGGTGAATTGCAAACTATTCGGCGCCTTCGCCACGATGCGGTAGCACAACTTCCGGCCATCGGGTGTGAATATTGGATCCGCCGCGTTCCCTTCCAGCGAAATCTGCCGCGACCCGCGCGAATCGTGGAGCCAAACCGAAACGCTTTCCAGCGTCACTGCCGTCACAAAGGAGCGGCCGTCCGGCGCCATCGCGATGCCTTCCTCCTCGGTGGGTCCGGAGGTCAACTGTTCCGGTTTCCCATCGGGAAAGCGTTGCCGCCAGATGTGAAACAGCCCACCAGCGGCGGATGACAAGTACATCCATCGTCCGTCCGGCGACCACGCCCCAGATGTGCACGCCGCCTTAGGTGGTCCCACCTGGCGACCGACCGACGTGCCATCCATCGGAACTAGGCGGCAAGGTCCCCACATGTGGTCTTTGTCCATTTCGACCAAAATTACCCATTTGCCATCGGGTGACGCGAACGACCGGTGGGCCATGGCCTCTTCCTCTGCTGGCGAGTACACATCACGCTCACCGATTCGACTCTCTTGCGCCGTTACGATGCCCATGTGCGGGCTCTTTCCGATTTTGGAAAATAGCACCCGTCCAGGAGCGCTCCAAACCAGTCCGGAGGCGTTGCGCAGCCACGGTTGCGGCTCGCCACCCAGAGTAGGCACCACCCAGGTGTCCCAGTGATATTTCGGGTCCGCGACAGTATAGGCGATGCGGGCGCCGTCGGGCGAAAACGCCGGCCCCATTTTTAGGTGCTCGTCATGCGTCAACTGCATCGGCTGCCCATCGGGAAGTATTTTGACGTAAACCTGGCCGGGCCCGAACGAACGGAGTGTAGCCTCGAACAAAAGCCAGCATGCGCCCATCGGCGGACAAGGCCGGCTGGCTTACCGGATCAGGAAGCTGGGTGAGTGCGACCCACTGCGAGCGGTCGGTCGGACGGTGGGAGTTGCGCATCCACAAAGTAACGCCGACAGCGAGGATCGCTAACGACACGGCCCCAAACATGAGTGCGCGCCAGAGGTGACGCCCTTTCCCGGATACTTCCTTGGGCCTCTCGCGGTGATCCTCGAGTGGTTTTTCCAGGCTCAGCGGGGCGGCGCGCGGCAACTGCCGCACAGCCCCGACAAAACGATACCCTCTCTTCGGCACCGTCTCAATAAACGCCGGATCTTCGCCCAAAACCTTTCGCAATAGAAAGATATTGTTCGACAGGCTGCCTTCCTCGACGAACGTGTCCGGCCACAGCGTGGAGATGAGGTCGTCTTTCTCAAGCAGGTGCCCGCTGTTGCGGACAAGCAATAACAGCGTATCGAACGCTTTTGGGGTCAGCGTCACCATCTCAGCGCCACGCATCAACTTGCGCTCCGCGGGCTCCAGGCGAAAGGGCCCGAATTCATAGAGCTGCGGCGTATCGCGATCCACGACCTCTGCGGAGACCGAAAGGGACTTGCGGGGATCGTTAGGACTTAGTTGGGGGCCTAATTCGTTGCTCATGGCGCTTCCTGAACGCTGTGAGAACTTCTAGAGAATTCTGTGAGCGTGCTGAGAGGACTTCCGGGGCTCGACGAACGCTTTATGGCGTATGAGGGCGGCCGGAAAAACCGAATATGGCGCTCAGTTTAGCACCGGTCTCCGTTCGCTCCAACGCCAATTTACGGAGGATATGACAATGCTTCGACATTCAGCTTCGAGAAAGAATCTGGCCTTGATTTCGGTGGCGCTGCTATTCCTGGCCGCGATGACTGCTGTATTAGGGCCCAAACGGGCCCTTGCTGACGAAGGAGTGCCTATTAAGGGAAATTTCACGGTGACATTCACGATCGTCCAGAATGCCAGCGATTGCGGCACCGGCGATGGCTGCATCATGTGTCTAGCCAGCAGCCACTTCTATATCGAGGCCCAAGGGGTGGGCGACACAGCAAGGCAGGGCAGCCTATTCTTCGAGGTCCAAAAGTGCTTCGATCCCACGGCCAGCACATTCGGGTCCTATAAAGGTATTTTCACGATGACCTCGCCAAACGGAAAAGATTCCCTGACCGGGACCTATACCGGGAAGAATACAAACGGGGGAGACGCGTATGGCTTCGGTAATTTTAGCGGAGATTTGAACATCATCGACGGAACAGGCAAGTTTTGTGACGCGCGGGGACATGCTCACTTCACCGCCGTAGGCAACGCTGCTCACAGCGCCGCGTATTACGCCGTTGACGGAACGGTGTCATCCCGAGACTAGGCAGGTCTGCGCGACTACCAACGCGTTCATGCGGCGGTTCCTGTGGTGCAAGGCATCCTGCAATTTCCCTTCGGCGGAGACCTGCTGTACCGCCTTTCTCCACGGGAATTCGTCGCGCTCTAAGCCGTCTCTAACGCTTGTTCACTCGCGAACCGTCAGCACCGGGCAGTCAGCAGAAGGGCTCGCGGTGAATATGATCTATCGCAAAGACATCGTCATCACTTTCGAATTTTTCCGACGGCAAACTCTTGTCTTATTCGGCGAAGGAATATCTGACGTTTCTGTAGTTGGAGCCAACTCCCGATAAGTCGTTGTATCGAAAGCGCGCGAACACACCGTGCTCGTGCAGGCGCATTGCCCTTCGCGCTTCCGATACAACCCTAAGACTTCTCGTTACCTATCGCCTGTCCGGATCTGGATTACTAATGGGATGCCGACCATTCGACAGCGACCTTGTTCCAAGAACGCAGTGGTCCGCTGTCCTTTTCATGATACGTTCTCGCTATGCTGTGCCAGTACGTTAGTCCACTTTTGCCTCTTCTGTTTCTTCTACGCGTCACAGTCGCAGCGGTCGTCCTTGCACTCTTTGCATTCACAGGTTGCGCGCAAACCTTCCGCGGAGCAATTAATGGAACGGTGACGGATCCTTCGGGAGCCATCATACCTGGAGCGACGGTAGCAGCCCGAGACCAAGCGACCGGATTGGAACACCCCACGGTGACAACGTCAGACGGACAATTTGCCATTCAGGATTTACCTGTGGGCGCGTACAAAGTCACGGTCACGGTGGCAGGATTTCCCACATACATCGTAGACAATGTCGGAGTTAGTGCGGGAGCGATATATACCCTACCCGTGAAACTCTCTCTGCAACAGCAGTCAACGATCGTTGAAGTCTTTGCAGCAACTCTGACCCTCGACACCACGACCGAAATTCAAACGACACTTGTGACCGGAACGGATTTGCAGCAAGTGCCGCTGAACGGACGGGATTTTACACAGCTCATCGCCGTGACACCAGGGTTTGGCGGGTACTCTGCCGGGGGGTTCGGTTCCTTGAACGGGACGCGCGCCAACCAAATCAATTGGCAGATCGACGGTGTCGATAACAACGACTTGTGGCACAACCTTCCGGCAGTCAATCAAGGCGGCGTCGCTGGGATTGCGGGTATCGTGCTGCCTGTTGACTCGATTGATGAATTTTCGGTGCAAACGCAGTCGGCCCCTGACACAGGGCGCAATCCAGGCGGAACCGTGAACTTGGCGCTAAAATCCGGAGGTAACCAGATCCACGGCTCTCTTTATTACTTCAACCGAAACGAAGCTTATTCCGCAACTCCGCCTTTTCTGAACCAAAAGCCAGAAATGCGGAATTACCAGTATGGCGGATCAGTGGGCGCGCCATTGTGGAAGGATCACACGTTTGCCTTTGTCTCCTTTGAAAAACAGCGGTTCACGATTGGCGTTCAGGGCCTGGCGACCGAACCAACGACCGCATACCAAAAGCTATCGCAGCAGTTGCTGAATTACTACGCGGTGCCGAACAATCAGGTAACCTCGAATCTGCTGGCATCTGGCGGCTTGTGGCCTGAGGCCGCGCTGACCGGCGCCGGTTCTCCGAACAATTTTGCGAGCAGCGATCCGGAGTTCGGCTACAGCTATAACGGTCTCGTGAAGATCGATCAGAAACTCAATGACAAGAACAGTTTGTCGTTCCACTGGTTTGCAGGGCAAGGAAATCAAGTTGCACCTGTAGGGTCAAACCTTCTTTATTACTACGAGGGCGGGCCCATCCACGTGCAGAACTATGCTCTGGTTTGGAACTCTGCGATTTCTCGCCGACTAACCAACCAATTGATGATCGGAGTGAACTACTTCAACCAAGTGTTCTACGATTTCAACAACGGATTCAAAATGGCAGACTACGGTCTATACCTAAGCCCGAGTTTCGACCTGCTTGGGGCTTCCAATATTCGAATAACAGGCTTTGACCAGACGGGCCTCACACCGCCGTCAGGGCGCAACGACATCACGGGCCATTTGAATGAAGTGCTGTCCTTCACAACCGGAAAGCACCAGTTCCGGTTTGGAGGAGAATATCGGCAGGCTCAGCTCGAAGAGTTTTACCATCGTGGAGCGCTGGGCCGATTCAACTTTGACGGAACGACAGGTCCCTGGTACAGCGATTACCAGGCTTGTACCGGATATTTTGTGAAGGTTTCGGGTTGCGTATCGGGAGGGAACGGCACTTACGACTACAACATTCTTTCTCTTGCGGACTTCATGGCTGGGGATGTTCACAGTTCCTTGCTGGCGGTCGGTGACCCGGTCCGGCAGGTTTATGTGAACGCATTCAATCTGTTTGCGCAGGACTCATATCAAGTTACCCGCAAGCTGAGTCTGAATTACGGATTGCGTTACGAGTATTTTGGTCCCTTCCATAACAGCAAAAAGGACCTTTCCACCTTTGTACCGAGCCTCGGAGGCTTGGTCTTCCAGGGGGGTGGAATCGGCAACCTGTTTCCTCAGGACAAAAATAACTTTGCTCCGCGCGTCGGCTTTGCCTATCGGGTGAAGGACAACGGCGACCTGGTGGTTCGCGGAAGTGTCGGAGTTTTCTATGACGCCGTTAACTTGAACCCATTCCTAGACAATCGTCCCGGGAACAACGGACCGAACGGTGTGGAAAGTAACCCCACAGGTGCGACGCCGGTGGAAACGATCGAGTACGACAATTACACAATTCCTTACCAGACTTATATCTGGCCCAAAGCTGGACCAACGTGTCAATCAGGAAACAACTGCGTGGATGTGGACGGAAATCCGGTGGTGTACAACATCTTCTCGGTGAGCCAGAAATTTCGGACGGCCTACTTCTACAACTATAATCTGAATATCGAGAAGGGCCTGGGAAAAGCTGCCCTCCTCGACATAGGATACGTTGGGAGCGAAGGCCGCAAGCTGCTTACGCTCGCGGACATCAACCAGCCGCTGCCCGGTGTCTATAACACCAGTGCCGCACAGCAGGCAGCTCGGCCGTATAACAGCGCGTTTAACAGTTTCGGCGTGATCAACCAAGTAGGAAGCGAGGGAACGTCAAACTATAATTCGCTGCAGGCCACGCTGAAGGTGAGGGAGTGGCACAAGACAACCGCGCAATTCGCGTACACCTGGGGGCACAGCCTCGACGAGATGAGTCTGTATCGTGGAAGGCTGACGCAGGATAGCCGCAACCTTAAAGGCGACGACGGTAACAGCGACTTCGATACGCGACATTCGTTCACTGCGCTCGTAAATTACCGCCTGCCTGGTTCTGACCATTGGAAGCTGCTATTGAACGGATGGCAAACCAGCGGACTGCTGTCCTTCCACACCGGGCAGCCGTTCACCATCTACACCGGCAGCGACAACTCCGGAACAGATGAAGGTTTCCAGCGTCCAAACCTGGTCGGTGATCCGTTTGCAGGCGTCTCTCATCAAATCCAGACCGACTCGAGCGGCGCCAAGTTTGTGCAGTGGGTGAATCCGGCGGCGTTCGCTCAGCCCACTGCCGGTACGTTTGGGAATCTGGCACGAAACAAATACTACGGGCCGGGATATGGTTCGGTGGATTTCTCCGTCTATAAAGATACGAAGATTATCGAACGCATCAGCACAGAGTTCCGGGTGGAAATCTTCAACCTTTTCAACCGCGTCAATCTGGCTCCGCCGAACAATTATACCGGAGGCGGATTTGGTCAGGTGACCGACACTATAGGCGACTTCAACGGTGCGCCGGGCATCGGACCGGGCGAACCGTTCAACTTGCAGCTGGCGCTGAAGATCATCTTCTAACATCATCGCGAACGCTCAACCCAACTGCCTCGGCCATCCGCCGGGGCGCGCATCGGGTTATTGGAAGTTCGCTCGGCGTAGGAACGCAGCAAAACGTGGGTCGCCGCGCAGGGGATCGAAGAAGGGATGTATTTTGAGAAATTGTATGATTTTCGATCGTTCCTCAACAGCACGGCCCAGCCACTTGAATGCTTCCTCGGTGTCACCGAGTCCCAGGTAAGCGTTAAGAAACGCAGCTGGCGGGACATACCCGGTTTTCTGCCGCCAGTGAAGTTCTTCGAGGATCCGCACCGCTTCTGTGCGGCGGCCAGCGTGTGCGTAGGCACTTACAAGCAGGCCCAGCACGGCCGAGCTGCGATGCGTGGCGGAAGCGACTCTCTCCAGAGTTTGGATCGCTTCCTCGAATCTTTCGGCGCCGATGAGTGCAAAGCCGAGAAACCACAAAGCTCCCGTTTTATCCGGTTCTATGGCCAGCACAGCATGCAATTCCCGAATGGCCTCGTCGTAGCGCCGAGCGCTAAAGAGGATCCAGCCGATATCGGTGCCGTGAAGCGCCAACGGGTCAAGCTCCTGCGCACGTCGCGCCCAGATAAGCGCCTCCTCAGTCCGCCCCTGGCAGTTAAGCCATTCCGCAAAGTCAGCACTAGCGTCGGCATTGCTCGGGCTCAACTCGAGGGCTCGCTTATATTCCGCCTCGGCTTCCGGCCATCGCCAATCGTCTTCCAGAGCGCCAGCAAGTTCAACGTGTGCTTCGACAAGTTGCGGATCCAACTCCAATGCCTTGCGAGCCGCGGCGAATGCCTTCGGGCGAGCTTCAAGAGGAGGTTCGCCATGGAAAACGGTTGCGAGATCAGAGTAGGTAGCCGCCAAGCCCACGTAGGCCGGAGCAAACGTGGGGTCAGCATCGATCGCGGCCTGGAAGTGTCGAAGGGCCTCCTCGAGCGCAGCACGGTCGCCATTTTGGAGCTCAAACCGGCCTTTCAGGTAACTCTCGTAAACAGCTGGCGCGACCACGCGCGTGGCGACGGGCCTGCTATCGTGCGGTCCCAGGGCGATCTCGATCTGACGCGCGATGCCGTGCGCCACGTCGCTCTGCAGCGTCAGCACATCGCGCAGGTCGCGATCGTAACTGCTGGCCCAGAGATGCTTGTCGGAGGGACCGTAGATGAGCTGCGCGGTGATGCGCACGTGGTCACCGGAGCGTTGCACAGTTCCCTCGACGATCCCATCCACGTTGAGCTCACGGGCAATTTCCGGCAGGGACTTGTCGGTTTTTTTGTAACGCATGGCCGAAGTGCGGGAGATGACTTTTACGGAGCCCATCTGAGCCAGCCGAGTAATCAGCGCATCGGTCATGCCGTCGGAGAAATATTCCTGGGCGGGGTCAGCGGAAAGATTGGTGAGCGGAAGAACGGCGAGGGAGCGGATTCGCGGGGCGAGCATGTTGCCGGTGAGGCGGTCGCGTAAGTGGAAGGCGTTCGAGAAAAAAAGCGCGCCGGCGAGAACAGCGAGCGAAAGGAGTGCGATGATCCAGCGCAGAAGCTGCGGAGCCGGAAGCCCCTCGCCTGGTTGTCTTGCTTCCTGATCATCAGGGCCGGTGCCGAGGCCAGCTACTGGTGCGATGAAACGGTATCCGCGTCGCGGCAACGTCTCGATAAAGCGAGGGTTGTCGGCGGAATCTCCCAGGGCATCCCGAAGCTTGTTGATTGCCGTGTTCAGGCTGTTGTCGAAATCCACGAACGTATCGGGAGGCCAGTTCTGATTGCGGAGTTCTTCGCGCGTAACCACTTCGCCGGGCTGCTGCAACAGAACGGCGAGGATATGAAAGGGCTGCTCTTGCAGTTTGATTCGTACGCCCTGCTTGCGTAACTCCCCGGAACGCACATTCACCTCAAACACTCCAAAGCGCAGGATTGCGGAAGAGCGGGCCTCAAGGGCCATCTGTATCTACCTCGAATGTCAGCGCGAGTCTAACACCCGCTAACTGGATGGCAAGGTTCAGATGAGCCAAAGCACTAAGCCAATGAAACAAAACACTTTAATCGGTTAGAAGCAATCAAGCCTCAATCAAGCCGCCGTCCATTGAGCCTCCTTAGAACCAGTCCCAAGGTCGCCTCCAGCACACACTTGGAGGTGGCCTATGAGGCTACGGATTTCGACCGTCTTATTCCTACTCGGGATCGCGCAGGTTGGCTGGGGACAGACAAACGGGAACTCAAATCTGATCAGCGAAGAAGCAAGTGGACCTAGTCCCTCCGCAAACAGCTACACAGTCCTGGGAGCCACGCCCCAACAAGAAGCTTTGGTACGCGCCCAGATTCGGGTCATGCAACCCGAGGTTCTCCCTCTGCGAATCATTTTTGTGCCGCACTGGAAGTACGTAGACACGGCCAGAACCTTTCGCCTCCATGTCCCGACCGGATACACCAGCGCCATGTTCAGTCACCTGCCCAGCCGAACCGTCTTTATCGACGCTGACCGTTATGTGAGCGATGACTCCCTCGGATACTGGGTGGCGCACGAGCTCGGACACTTGGCTAGCAACAGCACCAGCGAGAGTGACGCTGACAAGGCTGCCCGTGAAGACCCAAAGCGCCTTAAAGGATCCACACAAACGGAACATTTATTGAAGCAGCATAGACCGAACAGTCGGACGGATAGAACCTATCAAGCCACACCACCTCAATAGGGTAATTTTTATCGGAACTTTCGACGAGCCCGATCCGTGTGATCGTGGTCTTGATGACGGGTATGCGGAAGTTATTCCAGTGCTCGACCTCCCATTACTTCCGGCTTGCCAACAATCCGGGAGTTTATCGGCTCGGTTAACAGTGCCGCATTTTCAATTCTGGCAGCGGATGGTCTTATTAGAAATGCTGGTTGTGCGGCGGACCGGGCAGCAAGAGCCGACATTTTCCAAAGCGGTGACAGAGCTACTGCAGCTTTGCATATTCTGCCTTGGCTTGGAGCAAGATAGGAATGTCGGGATCGGCGTCTTTCCAGAGGGTAAGAAAATCCCGGTACGCGGCGCGGGCGTCGGCGGTGTCGCCCTGCAATGAATAGGCACGGCCCAGTTGGAGATGGTCAACGCACCAATGGGTTCGTTGAGCACAATCCCGCGATGGTCGAGGATTTTCTGAAACTCTACCGCGGCTTCGTTGCCCCGATGCGCTGCAAGGTAGGCTTCTCCGCGCACATAGACTGGATACAAATTTGGCCAGTTGTAAAACCAGAGACTTGGCAACCCGAGTTCATACGGAGCAGCGACCTCCAGAGTATCAAGCGCCTGCTGAGGGTTCGAATGGCTTAATGCCAGTTTTGCCTGTAAGGTAGGAAGTTAATTGGACTGTACCACCGTGTTTTCGGGGAAGCTCTCATTGAAATTATCCGCTAATCCCTGACCCGCCCCCTGAATAGGCTAGGGCAAGCACTACTGCATAATACTTATCCGGTCCACCCGAACGTTCCTTTGCCAGCGCTATCCGTTGTCCAGCTTGGTTTGCATTGCCAAACAGGCCTTCTCGTAAAGCAGCCACGGCCTCGTAAGTCGGGAAAGTTCCATTCTCCCCTGGTCCCTCCGGCCGGAACTTGAAGCCTGCCGTGATAGCTCACGCGCTCTTCCAAGTTGACCGAAGTAAGCAGCCGTGTCGGCCTCTAATGCCAACAGCAAGTCTTGCCCCGGTTTGCCAGCCCTGGCGGCTACTTGCCGCGACATTTCGGCGGTGTCATTCCGATAAAAGGCGAGCGAATAGAGCGCGGTCCCAAGAATAGAGTCCAGGTCCTTTCGATGCGCCTCTCTGGCCAAAGCTGCAGCGTCCTCGTCTCGGTTCAGCGACAAATATGTGTATATAAGATATCGATACGTAATGGAGGACGGAGCAAGATGAACGGCCTCTTGATGTTCTCTGAGACCCGCTTCAATTGCCCGGGAGCGCTGTAGAGAACACCCAGGTTGCTTCGGAAGTCTACGTCGCGTGGGTAGGTTTGTTCGCCAAGGATATAGCTCTGCTGTTCCTTCATGAGGTCGCCAGTCACAAAATTGGAATAATCTCCTTCGATGATCAACTTCTCACGCTCACTCACACGTGTGCGCAGTTCGAAGGCCTTCCGGATGTTTTCCACGGCCAGTGCAGTACCTATCACCTCAGTCTCGGTGCCCATCGCGTCGTAAGCTGCGGCGAAATCGGGTCCAATTGGATTGCACTCTGAAAAAAAGCAACCGGCGCAACGTCGCCCGCGGACTGTGCCTTAACACCCAGACTGAAGGCCTGTAATGCCTCAAGAGATGGAGTAGTCGCTTGCTCCAGAGGTGTGTTGTATTTTTGCACGGTGCTCAAGGATTCCCCGAGTCTGCTTCGCATTTCCAAGGCGGCCTTCCCAAGCGCATCGAGAACGTGGCTTTTGTCGTTTGCCTGCGCTCCGGTGCTTGCCAGCAGGTCTCCATTAACACAGTTCACAGCCTTTAGAATCAGGGTATAGCGGGTGCCAATCAGTGCAATCGAACCGTCCAGTGCTGCTGCGCTCCTCGTCCGTTGACAAACTTCGCGCGTGATTTCGGGCGTGAGTCGCGTATTCGCCGGTTGTTCCATCATCCGCAACGTTTGATGGATTCCTTCCTCTGAGACGAGGCCTCAGGAAGGGCGACTGGTCCAGCTGGAGAGAAAGGCCTTCTCGGAGCGTGCCATCGAAGACGGCATCGCCAGTGGAATTGGCGAAGTCTCCGAGAACGATGGTGTCTCTCTCCGTGAGATGCCGCGCTTGCCGCGTCCGCCAGAGCAGTCCTCCGGTTACTCCCGCTGCGAGCGCAACAACTGCCACTGTCACGACGATCTTCCGGCTGCGTGGCGGCGCGGCTGCGTTTACACCTGTAGCGGTCCCTCTCGTCGTTCCATCTACACTGGTAACCGGCACGATGAAACGGTAGCCGCGTCGCGGCAACGTCTCGATGAATCGAGGGTTGTCGGCAGAATCTTCCAGCGCTTCCCGAAGCTTGTTGATGGCCGTATTCAGACTGTTGTCGAAGTCAACGAAGGTATCGGCAGGGCAGCTCTGTGAGCGAAGCTCTTCGCGGTGACGACTTCGCCGGGCCGTTGCAGCAGAAGTGTAAGAACGTGAAACGGCTGTTCCTGGAGCTTGATCGCGCGCCTTGCGTCCGCAGTCCCCAGCGCGCAGGTCCACCTCAAGGGTTCCGAAGCGCAGAATTGAGCGAGATCGGACTTCGAGGGCCATCTGCATCTACCCCAGTTGCTAGCGCGAGTCTAACACCCTCCAACAAGGTGACAAGGTTTGGATAATTCCACGCAATAAGTAACTGAAATTACGCTGCTTAGTTGCCTAGAAGCAATCAACCAAATCAAGCCGCCGTCCATTGAGCTTCCTGCCAACCGCACGTTCGCCTCCAGCACGCGCTTGGAGGTGGCCAATGAGGCTCAGAATTTGCACAACCCTATTCTTGGTGACAATAGCGCAGTTCGCTTGGGGACAAACAAACGGAAGCGCAAAGCTGGCCGGCGCAGAAGCAACCGCACCTGAACCTTCCGCAAACAGCTACGCGGTCCTGGGAGCCACGCCCCAACAAGAAGCGATTGTCATTGGGTCCGTCTCAATCTCGCCCGTAATCAACAGACCCACTCGCCGCCAAGACTTCGGAACTCAGAAGGGTTACCGGAATGATTCAGGAGAGAGTTTGATCTGCAGGACGTGGGTTCCGGACTTTATGCTGCCAGCTACGTCTTTCGGGCCTTCGTATCGTGCGAACACTTCTGTATCGATGTTGCTTTCAAATGTTTGGCCAGGTGCGAGGATTGTGAAGTCGGGCCCAGGCTTATCAAGTGAAGGCCTCTTGGAAATTGATCCTTGTCAGAAAATAACCATGCGTAGACGCATGGGCGGACGCAAACAGTTTTCATATTTGTACCCTTGCGAAGATCGCGCGCGGGGCAACGATAACTTCCCTGGAACAAATCCGAATTGTTCGCAGAGCGAAGGGGCCGGCGGGAGATGCTTGAGGCGTTTAGGGAACGATAAGGCTGGGACTCGGTACAAACTGGTAGCACGGGAATTGGACCCTACGTTACGATTCTCAGAAAACCTCGTTTTTATTTGGGAGAGTGGTGCGCCCGGGGGGATTCGAACTCCCGGCCTTCTGGTTCGTAGCCATCGAAAGAGGTAGCAGCAAAAACTCTAACTTCTTTGTTTGGCTTCGCATACGAAAAAGCAAAGCCGCTCTTCTTCTTCCTAAATGCACGAAAGATGCACGAAAACTGGATTGGCACTCAGTTGTGAACCGGCTTCCGAGGGTACCGCCCCGAAGTTCGAACTGAACCCCACCACAAATCTCCGTAAAGTCCTGACAAACGCGGAATCTCTAACGAGCCGGCCGTGTCAAGAGTGTTTTCTCTTCTTTTCTATCAAACTCGGACACACTTCTCCGTCAGCGCACGAAGTGCGTCTTTTCTGCCGCTTCTGTTTCTCTGTGTCACCCTAACCTGCTCAGCCTGTTTACGATCATCAACTCAGTGTTGCCCACCAAACATCTCTTCGATCACCATCGACCATGATGAGTTATGCGAACTCCCCATTCCTAAAGGGAGGCGGGTAGCCTAATCAACCGGCCGGTGACTTTTCGCACCATTCCGCGTTTCTGGCATCCCCGCAACAGGCATCACTGCTTTTCTGCTGCTTCTGTCCACGGCTTGAACCCTGGCTGAGATGTGAGGAAATGCGCCTCAGAGGCAATGCGGCGTTCGTTTTCGCAAGACTCGGCGATGATCGGGGGCTTGAGGTTATCCAGGCTATTCTGGAGGACCGTTCGCCGAAACGGGCCGTGTTTGAGATCGACAGCACGGGACACCTGAGTCCAGCGTTACAAATTCGTGCGGACCGTTACTACGCCGCGCACCTTTTGGGGGATCTGAGGGACGTGCGTGCAGTTCCCATTTTGATTCCCTTGCTGAAGGACGAAGACGTCAAGGTAATCGTTCCTTGGTCGTTGGCAGAGATTGGCGATAAATCAGCGATCCCCCCGTTGAAAGAGGCCCTAGCTGACAAAGATCTGACTATGCGCGCCTCGGCCCTGCGCGCGCTTGAGAAGTTAGAACGAGACAGTCCTGGCCGAGTAGGCCCGGGGAATTTCACCCCGAGCCCCTCACAGAACCGTGCGTGACTGTCTCCAGTCACACGGCTCGTGCCACTCAGTGAAGGTTGGACCTTCCGTTCTAACCACTCGGTTCCTCCTGTTTCCAGTTGACCGTAATTGGTTAAGACGCGAGTGACCTGTCCCCTTCGCTCCACGGGAATTACCCCGCTTCTTCACTACTATGGGGCAGTCCGACCCTGAAACTTCGCTTCCGTACTCTCGCCCTCGTGGTTCTTCCACTTGTGGCTTCTCCGTTTGCATCGAAGTCTCAGGTTCCCACGTTCCGCTTAACCGCCTCTTTGGCAAGCTCAGGCCACCTCTCGTGCCGGATGCCGCTCCGCCCGTAAGCAGGTTTCGTCGGAGCTAATCCCGCAGTAACTAACCCCCCGCGGTTTTGACATCGTCTATAACCTTTCGACACTTCAGCAGTGGTTCCCTTGCGGTCCTCTTCTTGCCGGTCACCTGACCTGGTCGTTGCCAGGCCTTTTCCTTCCGCGTTCACGACCATAGCTTTTGACTACAGCCGCCGAAGGTGGTTTGGAACCTGTTCCTGTAAACCGGTTCCGAGGGGCCTACCCTCATCAGTTAAGCAGTTGCGCACTACTCAGCGTTTCCTCCTTTCGTGCTCGTGGCACACATTAGTCGAGTTACCGGACATTGAGGATTGGGCCAATTTCACTTGTACGGTAAGCGTTTACCTGGACTTGAAAAGCTTAAGATAGGTGCATGCCCATCGAGGTGGCAATCCGGCGACCGTGGCCCCACGAATACGACTCAGTGCGAGACCTCATAGAGGTCGTAGCGACTGAGACGTTTAAGGACCTTTTCGCTCCGAGTCCTGTCCCCTTGAAGTTCGAAGACGAGGACTGGCCGTTGGCATGGGTAGCAGCATCTGATGCGAAGATTCTCGGGGTGATAATAACGCACCAGGAGTGGGTTGATGACCTTTGGGTGCTTCAGGAGTTCCGGCGACAAGGTGTCGGAAGGAGACTGCTCGCACAAGGTGAATCCGAGATAGTTGCTCGCGGTTGCCAGACGTGCCGCCTTCGCGTCGTTAAGTCGAATCCGGTCGCGGTACAGTTCTATTCTCGTCAAGGATGGTGGGTTGTGCGTGAGTTCGCCCACGAAAAGTACGGTCATCCCATGCTGGAGATGGCCAAGTCTTTTCCGTTCCCGCAACAGGCTTTATGTCTCAGTTTCCGATAACCGTTTATCAGATGGGATGAGAAGGCCGGTCTCCAGCGGGATGCGATACGCTCCCGATGATCGACGTGCTTTAAGCACAAAAAAGGAGACCGGCGATGAAGAAGATTAGCACTATGCAGGTATTTGGGAACGAAATTTTTAGAGAGCAAAAGCTTACGATCGGATTGGATCTAGGGGATCGTTGGTCGTTCTACTGTATTTTGGATGAAGCCGGCAAAATCATACTGGAACAGAAATTGCCGACGACACCGGAAGCGATGAAGCAGACATTTGGAAAGATACCGCGAAGTCTCATCGCCATGGAGACCGGAACACATTCGCCATGGGTAAGCCGACTGTTAACCGAGTTGGGACACGAAGTGCTCGTGGCGCACGCACAAAAAGTGGAATTGATCACCAAGAGCAATCGAAAAGATGATCGACACGATGCGCGGACACTGGCACGGCTGGCGCGAATCGATCCCGAGCTGTTGGGACCGGTGCGGCATCGCAGTGCCAAGGCGCAAATTCATCTGACGGTGATCCGCGCGCGAGCGGAACTGGTGAGTGCTCGAACGGCCTTGGTGAACGCAGCCCGCGGGTTGGTGAAATCTTACGGTGAACGACTGCCCAAGTGTGGCACACCACAGGTGAGCGGGAAGTTGGCCGAGGGATTGAGCGCGGAGTTGCGCGAGGTTCTGGAGCCGCTATTGCGAGAGGTCGAATCGCTGAACGAGCGCATCCAGGAATACGACGAGCGCATGGAGAAAATTGCCAAGGAAGTATACCCAGAAGCGTCCTTGCTCCAGCAAGTGAAGGGTGTAGGAACGCAGATCGCGTTGACCTATGTCCTGACGATCGAAGACCCGTATCGGTTTCCGAAGAGTCGCGCGGTAGGTTGTTTTCTGGGGTTACGACCTGGCCGGAAGAATTCCGGGGAGAGGGAACCACAGAAGAAAATCAGCAAAGAAGGAGACCGGTATCTGTGAACCATGATGGTGCAGGGAGCGCATTACATTCTGGGGCCTTTTGGAGAAGACAGTGATCTGCGGAGATGGGGTATGAAGCTTGCAGAGCGAGGAGGAAAAAATGCCAAGAAACGAGCGGTGGTTGCCGTGGCGAGAAAGCTGGCAGTACTGCTCCATCGGTTGTGGGTAAGCGGAGAGGTGTACGAACCACTGCGCAATAGCCAAAAAGCGATGCGCGCTGTGGCCTAAAGAGTTTTAATCCGGACAGCTGAGCTCGACCGCCGAGTCCAGGTGACTGCGACTAACTCCTGGGGCCCAACTCCCACAGAAGTGGGGAGAGAGGTCGATTATCAGGTAGCAGCACCTACTGAACGAGAACACCCACCTTGCACCGAGCGAATATCGCTCACAAAGAGTGCGAATGGAAGGATGGCGACAGGGGCGGCTTAGCTAAATGGGAACAGACGGAAAGAAAGAAGGAAGAAAAAGTGTGCCTTGACATCAACCGGCCTTCTCATGGAAGGATTTATGCGTCGAGCGCCTCGCTATCGAGCCAGGCCGGGGCGCGGGCCGCTCGACACCAAGCTAGAATCACTCGCTTGCGACTGCTGCGGCGAATAGGGCTACCACAGCCGGAGTGATCAACGACTGGTCAGAAGGCGCGCGGGCTTGGGTACGTTGGGCACATTTGGAGTGTCAGTGGCGCGTTTTTCGGTTTGTAAGTTACTCGGCCAGCGAAAGAAACGATGTTGGCAATCCCCGCAATGAAACGGCTTTAG
>CAWBIY010000010.1:0-719324 GCA_963788915.1 uncultured Acidobacteriota bacterium
TAGACGGTTCGAATTGAAATTCGTTCAAACTATGACCAGCAGTTTGGTTCGCGCTCCAGACATCGAGGATCTCCTTTATCTGCTCCTGAGCATAGATGAACATCGCGTAGGTTGGGCCATCCACGGTGAGGAGTTCTTGCGGAATCTGCTGCGCGAGGGCGAGGGTAGCTGAGAGTGGGGGGTGACCCAGACCGTTCATCCTGGTAACTTCTTTGGGCTTGTAGCCGGGGATACTGGCGATGAAGGCCACGACTTGACTTGGGACAACTCTCGGCATTACCGACCCCCGAACGAGCGCATTGCGAACGGCTCAGCATAGCAAACGCTTTGTTTCAAGGGGCCGCCCAGCCCTCTCAACAAGTTTTCGATGAAATAGAGCGCGCCAGCGTCTTCCAGCGAACTGTTCCGTATTGATTCGCTCCAAATAGCTGTGACTGAAGTCGTCGCTCACTTTCCCGTAAACAACTTGGCCGTCGTCTGGTTGAAACTCCACTCGTCGGTGAAGCGGCACTATTCCAAGCAAACGACCAGTCATTGAGACTCGTTCTTCGTTTATCCTCGATTGTTCAGCGCGCTGCCAAGGATGGCGATTGGCACTTCTGTGAAATGCCGAACGGACGCGTGTACGATCGTCTTCTGTAGCAGGTAGGGATTAGCCCAGCCTATTGCTTCGACAGCCGATCTAGTAGCGCGGGCATCTGTGCATGCATGTGCAAAACACACGGCGGCGAGTTCATTGCTGTCGCTGAGCCGACCATTTGCGGATCGAGTGACAGCGGCTTTTGCAGGACCATATCAAATTGCGTGCCGTATTCGATAACCCTGTCGGCACCGTGGTGGCGCGCGAACAAGATTCCTCCCACAGCGGCGGCGAGGACTCCGACTCCAACACCGACGGCGGTGCCTGTGCTTGACCCCGATGTCGATATTGTGGGCGTCGGCGGAGGTGTCGGAGCCGGCGTAGGTGTGGGCGTTGGCGTGGGTGTCGGAGTTGGTGTGGGCGTTGGCGTGGGTGTCGGAGTTGGTGTGGGCGTTGGCGTGGGTGTCGGAGTTGGTGTGGGCGTTGGCGTGGGTGTCGGAGTTGGTGTGGGCGTTGGCGTGGGTGTCGGAGTTGGTGTAGGCGTTGGCGTGGGTGTCGGAGTTGGTGTAGGCGGCGGCGTAGGCGGTGGCGTGGGCGGTGGCTTAGGCGGCTTAGGCTTCTTCAGGCCGCGTCCGCCCGCCTTAGGTGCCAACGGCGGGAGCGGGAAATTTATGCCGCCGCCTCTCGACTGAAGAGCCTCGACAGCGTCCGCGCGATCGCAGCACGCATCTGAGCCATCGACCGCAGGGATCTCCAGTTTGGTCTGCAAAATGGCACCGTCCAGACGGACTTCATAGCCATTGGAAAAAATCAGGCGGGTGAAATGGATTTGCAATCCGCCGGTGCGAGAAGCGGAGTCTTGCTTATTGATTTTGTCGATCACACCTTCGACGTAGGTTCTGGCAGGAATGGCAACCTGATTATCGACGATCACCGGCGATTGCGTCTCGAAGTGGACCGCCTCCCCGCGCTGCACGGTTTTGGTGTGGATGGGGACGATGAGTGAGAGCGCGATGCGCGTACCCGCCGGAACGGTGATCAGCTGATCGTCGTTGAGAGCAGAGCTTTCTTGCCACTTCACCAATGACTGCTGAGCAGTCGGGACCTGTTCTTGCGCCCAGCACAGTGAAGCGACCAACATGAGAGTTGTCGCTGCTGCTGCAGCCCTTCGCATAACGGATCTCCCTTGTTTGGGGGGGACAGGGGGCCGCATTCGCGGGCAGGGCTCCGCTTGCGATAATGCCACTTAGATGTGCGACCTCACCCAACGGACGCAACGGAATTGTATCGTGGCACAAGCAAACGCAGCAACCCTTGCTCCCGCATTCTCAGGGTCTGACGCTGAGCTTGCGCAAATACGGCAGAGAATCCTACCTTCCCCCTCCCGTGAAGATCTTGTAGGCGATTTCCGCAAGGACCTTCGCGAAGAACTCAGGTGCGTGTTTTTCCGCCGCTTCGCGCAGGTGGTACCGCCCGTATGTCGGACCTCAGTACGCTAGACCTCAGGCCTACACCCTCCCATGATTCACCAACAGTTGTTCCACCTGACCATCTACATTGATAAAGAATCTTCCGGTAACCAGCCCGCATACCCCGCTGCACCATCGTCCCTGGCAATCTTCGGGCCGGTGGCCAATCATTGTGACCCTCCAGCGAAGACCGGTGTCTTTCTCGCGCTCGATCATGGCCCGCATAGCGGCGCGGGACTCTACCGAGCCGAGCGGGAAATCTCCAGGGTTGGAAACAGAAACCGTTGCGGGTAGACGAGACTTATCCTGCTTGTTATTCATCACTTCCATTCTCCTGACTGGCCAAAGACGTTGCGCCTACGGTTTGCGTGAACCAATCGGGCAATTTGCCCTCTCTCGCATAGGATTCTTTCTCCTCGACGCTCATGCGCTCGAACAATTCGTTCATGTTTAGGTGCTCGCTGCGGTCAATCCATTGGCCCTGGGCATTGATCTTCGAGTACGCCTGAATCGCTGCTACCACAGCCGAAGAAGTAACTTCGACGTCGCCCGCCTGCTCGATAATTTGCTCGAGGGCTGCGCGGACATTGCGTTGTCTTTTGGCGAACAGTCCGAACGCGTGAGCATGACGGTAGATGCTAACTTTGTCCCCAAGCTTGTGCTCCTCCGCGATGGCAACGGCACTGCGCCAGGAGACGAAGTCTGCCTCAATCTGCTCTTTCTGAGGATGGGCGCAGATTCCGCACTGCCGTTTATGCCTGCCAATGCTCACCCGCTTTTTGACGTTCGCCCCGTTCATGTGTCCTAGCTTCGAGTTTGATTTTGTCACGGCGTGCTGCTTGGTTGGCGGATGTTGGCCTCACCGCTCATCAAAAGTTCACCGGTAAACAGATCAAATTGGAGGTTGTTACGAGGTCAACCACTCGAAGACGGCTCAGTTACCATCGCCCGTGCTGCCATCTCCGTCACGTTTCCATCCCGATTCATGCTGGCGGCCGCGATGAATCCCTGCCCCTGCGGATACTTCGGCGATCCAACCCGCGAATGCGACTGCACACCTCCGATGATCCAGCGCTACGTATCCAAGATCTCCGGGCCGTTGCTGGACCGCATCGACATCCACATCGAAGTTCCGGCGGTGAAATATAAGGAGCTTCGTGCCCCATCCTCATCGGAGGACTCCGCAGCCGTCCGCGCCCGTGTGATTGCGGCTCGCAACAGGCAGTCCGAGCGTTACAGCACAGAAAAGGGCACTTATTCGAACGCCCAGATGATGCCCAAAATGATTCGTAAGTTCTGCGGGATCTCCGCCGAGGGCGAAAAACTCCTGGAGAACGCCATTGTCAAGCTGGGTCTCTCCGCGCGCCCTCACGACCGCATCCTGAAAGTCGCTCGCACCATCGCCGACCTCGCCGCCGCCGACAACATCGAACCGCGACACCTGAGCGAAGCCATCCAATACCGCACCCTGGACCGCTCCTATTGGGCCTAGTAAGGGATAATCCGGGCGCGATCTGCATCTCCATGACAGCGATAAGCATCCTAGCTCCGGGCCAACCCACAGGTCTCATGCTCAACGAGGGGCACGCTGCTCATTGACTCCGTTTCCACCTGTGTGTTACCCATAAAGCGCCCAAGTACAGCCCAATTTGGGTCGCAGTAATTAGGTCGCATGGCGCCAGACACCAAGCACCTCGAAGTCACTTTGGAAACACACGTGGAAAGCGTGAATTTAGCTGAAGAGATGTGTCTGCGTGTGGCGGAGTCGGCAGGCTTCGGCGAAGATGATTGCTATCGAATCGGTATGTCGGTACGCGAGGGCGTCATCAACGCATTCCATTACGGGAATCAAGAGCGTCCCGACAAAAAGATCCACCTGGCCGTGGATCTCACGCCGGATAAAATGATCATTCACGTACTGGATGAGGGCAAAGGCTTCGACCTGAGCAGCGTTCCGGATCCCCTTGCCCAGGAAAACTTGTTAAGCACGTCGGGACGCGGTATTTTCCTCATGCGCGCCTTTATGGATGAATTTGACGTAGTGCCGGGTCGCACGGGTGGCGCCGAAATCATTATGTCGAAGAAGCTGCCCTCGGGAAGCGATCCCGCGGGGAACAACCAGAGCGGTCAAAGCGCGTCGTCGCAACAGGGAGCCTAGGTAAGACTATGGATCTGCGTGCCACCTATCGAGATGCCGGCGTCGTAACGGTTGTGGATATTGGTGGCCGGATTACACTTGGCGAAGGCAGTGCGCTTCTTCGCAAGACGATTCGCGATCTCCTGGAAGAAGGCCGCACAAAAATCGTTCTGAACCTTGCCGACGTCAATTATATTGATAGCTCTGGAATCGGTGAACTGGTCACCGCCTTCACGACTGTAAAGAAGAGCGGCGGCGACCTAAAGCTCCTTTATCTTACAAAGAAAGTCCACGACCTGTTGCAGCTCACCAAGTTGTTTACCGTGTTCGACGTCTATTCCGACGAGAACACGGCCCTTAGCAGCTTCCGCTGAGCCGCTCCGCACTCGCTAGTTAAGTTCCGCTGCGTCAGAATCGTAACGATGAGGCCTGTTTCCGACACCCTTTGGATCACCGAGCGCGCCACGGCGCGGGGCTTTGATCTGTGCGGCGTGGCGCCCGCGGTGAAATTTCCCGAACTGGCACAGGCGGAAGCTTGGCTCGCTAAAGGTTATGCGGGAGAGATGAAATATCTTGCCGATCCCCGCCGCAGTGATCCACAGAGCGTGCTGCCCGGAATTCGGAGCGTGATCGTTTGCGCCTTGAGGTACGACACTCCTTACTTAAAGTCGATCGATGCGCCCGACGAGTCAGACTCTGGTGAACCGCGCGGATGGGTCTCGCGATACGCCTGGGGCGACGACTATCACGATGTTTTGCGAACCAAACTCAATGGTTTGGTAAGTGAGTTGCCAGCGCGATTCGACCAAACATTCGAAGCGCGCGCCTACGCGGACACCGGCCCTTTGCAAGAGCGCATTTTCGCCAAACAGGCAGGGCTCGGGTGGCTTGGCAAGAACACCCTGCTCCTCAACCAAGCGTTGGGTTCCTGGTTTTTCCTGGGAGCAGTCCTGACCACGCTCGACCTTACTCCTTCGCTCGCGCCGGCTGAATCCCCTCCGCCCGACTTATGCGGCAGTTGCACGCGCTGCATCGATGCGTGTCCCACCGACGCCCTAGTAGAGCCGTACGTCCTGGACGCGCGCCGCTGCATCTCCTACCTGACCATCGAGCTTCGCGGCAGTGTCCCCGAAGACCTGCGAGAACCCATCGGCCGCCACGTGTTCGGGTGCGACATCTGCCAGGACGTCTGTCCCTGGAACCGTCGTGCCCCGGTGACGGGAGCACCCGGGTTTCAGCCCAGAAAGCTCCTTTCGCAATATCCGCGCGTCGTGCCCAACGCTGGCGATCGTCCTTCAACGCCAGCGCTGGATTGCGGCGGCTCGCCGCCTTTACCCACTGATCCCGACCAGCGCATCGAATCTCTCTTCCTCCCCAGCCTCGAACGTCTAGCCGCCATGACCGAAGACGACTACAAAGTTGCCTTCCGCAACAGCGCCATCAAGCGCGCCAAATGGCGCGGTCTGGTTCGCAACGCCTGCATCGCGCTCGGAAACTCCCATCTGGTTCGCCGCTCATCAGTCAGCGAAAGAATCAGCGGGTTGCTCCAACGCCTGGCCGCGTCTTCAGACCAGCCCATTTCTGAATCTGCCCTTTGGGCGCTCTCCCGCATCCAATAAGCGACTCAGGCTCTTCGCTGGAATATCGTGCTGCATTGCACTAAGGGCCAAACGGTACGGCACCGCGCGATATAGCGGTATAATCCCCAGCGTCGCTTGCTTCACTTCCGGCGCCGTAGGAGAACACGATGAACCGCCGCAAGTTCCTTTTGAGCGGTGGCATTCTCAGCGCGGGATTGTTTGGAACGGGCAACGCCGCAACCAGCCTTTTGCAAGCAAGCACAGCAATACCAAGTTCGGAACCAACAAATCTAAAATTGGAGGACAAACCCGTGGCATTCACAGTGCCCCCGCTGCCGTACCCGTTCGACGCGCTCGAACCTCACATCGACGCCAAGACGATGGAAATCCACCATGACAAACATCACGGTGCTTATGTAACGAACCTCAACAAGGCTCTCGAAGGCCATGCTGATCTACAGTCCAAGTCGTTGGAAGAATTGCTCGGGAATCTTGATGCTATCCCCGAGAACATCCGCAACGCCGTCCGCAACAATGCCGGCGGCCACTGGAACCACTCATTGTTCTGGACGCAACTGAAGAAGGGCGGCGGCGGTGAGCCTAAGGGCGATCTGGCCGAGGCCATCAAGTCGACGTTCGGGTCGTTCGCGGAATTCCAGACGAAGTTCGCCGCTGCTGGCGTTGGGCGCTTCGGGTCCGGTTGGGCCTGGCTGGTGGTAAAGGATGGCAAACTGGCCATCGACTCCACTTCCAACCAGGACACGCCCATTTCGCTAAAAGCGAAGGCGGTGCTCGGCTTGGATGTTTGGGAACACGCCTATTACTTGAAGTATCAGAACAGGCGCCCCGATTACATTGCGGCGTGGTGGAACGTCGTCAATTGGGACTCGGCCTCGGAGCACTATTCAACCGCGAAGAAGTAGTCGACGGACGGAAAGAAACAATAAAAGGCCCGATCCGAAATACTCGGATCGGGCCTTTGTTTCTCTCAAGGGGTCTGAACCGCGAAGCGATCAGGCCATCGCGTGGCGCTTGGCCATTGCAATCGGGCCGACTCGCGGGGCGCCATGATAGTTAGATGGCGAAGCGGCATAGGCTCTTGCTTCGCGCGTCGCGATCGTCTGTGGACCCATGGACGTCGGCGTGCGGCGTGTCGCTTCGCGCACCAACTCCATTCGCCCGCGCACCCGGAATTTCGTCAACAGCGACGAAACATGGAACTTTACGGTGCGTTCCGAAAGATTCAGCGTTGCCGCAATCTCCTTGTTCGCCAGGCTGCGCATAACTCCGCCAAGCACTTCCTCTTCGCGCCGCGTCAGTTTCACCGAACTGCCTACCGAATGCCCGGCTTGCAGCAGCTTTTCGGCTTTTTCGGTGAGGCCTTCCAGGGATTCATGCGCGGCTTCCACCATTACCACATAGTCCCGCGGCGACTGGCCCCGGACCATGCAATGCATTGCCAGCAGACCGGCCGCTTCCTCGACTGGAAACTGCCCGTCCGGACCCGCCGCGACGTGGAAATGCGAAACGCCAGTATTCTTTTCATAGAAAAAATAGGTTTCGCAAGGTGTGTTAGAACCGGATTGCAGATGGTGCGCTTCGGAATGATGCGGTTGTTCGTTTCTGCGGATTACTTTCACGTGCACCCCTCCGTACGTAGCCTCGCAATGGCGACCGAGACCCGTTGGTTTTTATTGATAGCCTCTTGGCGAGGCCTACTTCCAATTCTCAAGCAAGCAGTCAGGTGATAAGCCAAGTTTGGGGGTTGTGGGGACCCAGCGCCTAAAACCCTCAGATACGGCACGCCGAGACGTGAGAAGGTACACCCTGACACTTCGCTCGCTATTTCTGTTTTTACCACCCACCGAACTGCCATCTGTATGCAACCTGACCGCCGAATGCCCCTAGTACTATAACTTACTAAAACTGAGGTACTTATTTTCCTGTAGAAATGCACGGGACTACGCCTGAATGGTAGGAATTGCACGGTCCGCGAAATTTTTCCCACGGTAATCGGTCAATCGTATGGGACAACTGGCATGGTCCGAGTTTTCCAGAGGGCCTGGAACAGTTTCTCTTTTTATTCGCCCACAAGGAACTGGGTGCCGCTCATTCGAATATCTATTATTTATACGTAAATATAATTGTCAAGTAAATAGTGACGACAATATGCAAAAACTTTCCTGCGGCCGTTTCCCTTCTCGTTCGTTTGCAACGATTCGAGTTGCGTTCCGGAGCCATGATTTCATAGTATCCTGCCCCTGTCGTTGCGCGTGAGCAATGAGTCGCTTTAGTTTGCGACGATGTGGGTGTGTTCCGGAGAGATCAGTTCGTAGGTGATATCCCGCCACTTTATCTTACGCGTCATCAGTGAAGTCGCGAAATTCACGAGATACAGGAAGGGAACGAAGATCGTCAAAAGAATGTAGATCCAAGCTTGGCCCATGATCTGCGCGCGCGCTCCCGGCAGCACTTCCGTTACTCCGGCAACGCGTAAGCTGCTGCGAATCACCCCCAGCAAAACCGGAAGAAACGTAAGAACCGCGTGATGGAACGCCGGGAGCGTTGCCATCACATCTCCAAGCGTCAGAAATACGCCGAGCAGCAGGGTCAAGCAGTACAACAAGTGCGTGGCTAGCCCGAACGCCCACATTTCTTGAGCGTAGACGCGCGTGATCAGAATCTGCCGGTTCGTGAATTCCAGCAAGCCCGGGAAGTCTGTTTCCACATACGAGAGAGTTAAGCACTCTGGTAAAAACATGATCGGCCGGTTCGCGCGCTGCAGTGCCCGCGTCATTGAATAGTCGTCGCTTATGGAATTTTTCCAGTCCTCCGCGACTCCGATTTTATCGAACACATCTCGACGGATGGCCATGCCGCCGCCCCAGCAGAAATTCTTGCCCTTCTCGCTCAGCATCGTGACGATCGGGGCATTCCAAGCGGCCAGCAGCACCGTCGCCAGGTTGCTGCGATTTGGGATCAACCACCGCATCGTGGTGGTCGCTCCCACGCGGGCGTCCGCCAGCGGAGCCACCAGTTTTTTCAACCACGATTTCCCGGGACGGCCGTCCGAATCCGCGAACGCCAGGAACTCAAAATCCGGCGGCAGCCCCTCGATCGCGAACCGGAGGTTGTTCACCTTCTCGCCGCAGCCTTCGGGTTTGTCCGCGACGATCACCACGTGAGCTTTTGTACGTGCGCTCGCCGCGACACGCTTCACGATCGCGTATGCCGGATCCGATTCCGAAGCCAGGACGAAAAATGTTTCGTAGTTTTGGTGATCGAATTCCGTCAGCGTGGTGAGATTCCGCTCCAGCCCAGGTTCGAGCCCCTTGCAGGAACAGAGCACCGCCGTCCGCGGCGCGTAAAAGCCCGGATCGGTGGCCGCCCGCCGCCGCGCATACCCCAGCCATTGCAGGCCCTGCCAGACCAGGTACAGACCCATCGCGATCTGCACGATTGACAGAAAATAGAAAAGACTTTCCACCGTGAATTGAGCGTAGCAGAACACTTACCTGTCCGCATCGACTCCGTGTAGAGGTAGAATCGCACCGGTAAACGTCAGCGCCGAGGAGGCTTCTTTATGAATGGCCGCGTGGACACTGCGATGGTTACGACCGCGAACGATCTACCGGGCTATCGCATCGTCCGGAACTATGGAATCGTCCGCGGGATTGTCGTCCGGTCGCGAAGCATCGTCGGAAATTTCGCGGCCGCGCTCCAGACCGTCGTCGGCGGCAACATCACCATTCTCACCAACCTCTGCGAGAAAACGCGCGAGGATGCCTTTGAGTTGATGATGCAACACGCGGCCCAGCATGGCGCAAACGCCGTCGTCGCCATGCGCTACGATGCTACTGAAGTGATGCAGGGCGTTACCGAAGTCCTGGCCTACGGCACCGCCGTGCAGGTTGAGCGCTCCGTCTGACCCAATTCTTAAGGTTCAGAGACCCATCCCGGGCGGTCACTGCCCGGATGAGCTTTAGCTGGTGAGTCAGTTTCCGGTAGGCGACTACCAGGAGTCGAGGAAGGGTGGTTGGCGGTGAGGCATCGAAGCATCAGGTGGTACGCAGTCACCGCCATCATTGTGCGGCCGCGAAGTTGCCGTTCGGCTTGTGGGTTCCTTCGTGGAGGAGCAGAATGCTCATAATCAGTATTCAACGAGAGTTGAACGATCTTATCGGCAATTCCAGGTGATTGGTCCTCGGCGACTCAGGACAACTGGCAGGAGTTACAGCATGACATTCTCAACGCCTGAAAATCAGGTCGCAGTTCATGGAACCAAGCTTTTGGTAAAGTCAGCGTTTTCTTTGGTTCTCTGCATCAGCACTGCTGTCTGCGCAGAGGCTCAAAATGCTCAGCCAAACAGCACTGACCAATCCTGGACGAGTACTACGCAGACCTCCGTAGATCACACCAGCCCTGTGCGCACGTCGGAGAGCCATGTGGAGTCCGGCAACCGCACTGTCGATAAACGCAGAGTGGAAGTTCTTGGACCCGATGGCCACTTCCAGCCCGATTCCGACACCGAAAAAGAGACTGTTCGAGTAAATGAGACAACGATGCGTACAGTGGTGCGCACCTACACGTGGGATGCAAATGGACAAAGGAAACTGGCGAAGGTAACGGAAGAGGAAGCACGAACCTCAGCAAGCGGCGATGTTCAGCTGGTAAGCACCACCTCGAGTTCTGATTTGAACGGAAATCTTCAGGTTGTGCAGCGAGAGGTCGCGGATACAAGAAAGACAAGCCCAGACGCGCAGGAGACGAAAACCAAGGTTTACCTCGCGGACGGTAACGGCGGCTTCACGACATCCCGGCAAACGCAGGAATTGCAAAAGCGAAGCGCTGACCAGAAAGTCGAACTAAAGAAGACCACACTACTCCCGGATGGCAACGGCAACTGGGAAGTAGGCGAAGTAACAAAAAAATCAATCAAGGAAGACGGCAAAAAGCGAATCACCGAAGAGCAGGTTTCGCGCCCCGATTCGGAAGGCCGACTTTCACAGTTTTCACGCACCGTCGGCGAAGAGACTGAGACCAGCACCGGAGAAAAAAGCAACACCGTCTACACATATTCTACGGTTGTTCCTGGAGTAGCTGGCGACGGCAGTGTGCATCTGAACCAGCGAGTCACGACCGTCGAGAAAAAGGATTCAGGTGGAAAAATAACCGAGCAGCGGGTCGAGCAGCCCAATCCGGGTGACCCGCACGCCGGTCTGCAAGTAAGCGCAAAAACTAAGTATACAGTGCTGTATGGTGCCTCTGGCACGCAGCAGACGAAGACCGTTCAAGCGCGGGACGCTAACGGCACCTTCAATGTGATCTCTGTTGAGACGCGGAAATCAGACCAAGTTCCTGCCGCGCGAGAACAGACAGCAGCCTCAGATAAACCCCAATAGTGGGTGCTATCACTGGTCAAAGTCCACCTGATCAACGTGGTTGCCGGGAACTCGCCACTACTGAGTTTTACGAGAGGTCGCGCCGCAAACGCAGCCGGTGGTAGAATCCCGGCTTCCCATGTTCTGCTCTTCCTGCGGCGCCGAGAATTCTCCCGAGGGACGGTTTTGCTCAGCCTGTGGCGTAGCCCTCAACCACGACGCGGAAGCCACTATTCTCGGCAGCGATCCCGCTGTGGAAGGCGTGACGCTCGAGCCCACCACGCCGAAGATATCTCTCTCCCCAAGGACGCCCGCGGCACGAACGCCTCGGCCTCGCGGCACGCCTCGCGCCCCGTCAGGCTCCGCTGGATCTTTGTTGAGTTCGGACCCTATCGGCGGCGGAAGATTCGTCCCTGGCCAAATCGTCGCTGAGCGCTACCGCATCGTCGCGCTGGCGGGGCGCGGCGGAATGGGCGAGGTCTATCGCGCCGAAGATCTCAAGCTCAGCCAGATCGTAGCCATCAAATTTCTACCCGAAACGCTTTCCAAAGACGCTGCGGCGCTCTCGCGTTTTCACTCCGAGGTGCGCATCGCGCGTCAGGTTTCCCATCCCAACGTCTGCCGCGTGTTCGACATCGGGGATGCGGACGGCGTCACTTTTCTCACGATGGAATATGTCGACGGCGAAGACCTCGCGTCATTGGTGCGCCGCATCGGCCGGCTCCCCGCCGATAAAGCCATCGAAATCGCGCGTCAAGCCTGCGCGGGTCTCGCGGCCGCGCACGAACGTGGGGTGATCCACCGCGACCTGAAGCCCGCCAACTTGATGCTCGACAGCGCCGGAAAAATCCGCATCACTGATTTCGGCTTGGCCGCCATCGCCGCCAGTATTGAGGGCGCGGAGGTCCGCGCCGGTACCCCCGCCTACATGGCGCCGGAACAACTCGCCGGCAAAGAAGTGACGGTAAAAAGCGATTTGTATTCATTGGGTCTTGTCCTCTATGAAATTCTGACCGGCAAACGCGCCTTCGAAGCGTCCACGCTGCCCGAATTGATGAGGCTGCGCGAAGAGTCCGCGCCTACCAGCCCCACCTCGATCGTTCGAGATCTCGATCCATTGCTGGAGCGCGTGATCATGCGCTGCCTGGAACGGGACCCGGCCCTGCGTCCGTCTTCCGCCTTGCAGGTGGCCGCAGCACTGCCCGGCGGAGACCCGCTGGCCGCCGCCCTCGCTGCTGGTGAAACCCCTTCACCGCAAATGGTTGCTGCCGCCGGAGAGAACGCCAGTCTGGCTCCGCGCATCGCGCTGACGTGCCTCGTAGCCGTTATCCTGGCGGCCGTCCTGTTTACCTACCTCGGCGTGAAAGAAAGCGCGTTGGAGCGCCTTCACCTGACAAAGTTTCCGGAGGTCTTGGCCAACAAGGCCAGCGAAACACTGGCAAAGATCGGGTACCCCGAACGTCCCGTCGATAGGGCATGGGGCTTGAATTACAACTATGATTTTGTGAATTACGTTTCAAAGAATGACAGGCCTCGCGCCAATTGGAGTCGAATTGTCACGCAACGGCCGGAGCTGCTCGAATATTGGTATCGGCAAAGCCCGCACGAAATGGTTTCGCAAGATTTTTGGGGATTCGGGCTGACACCCGGGGGCGTGACTTTTGACGAGCCGCCGCCGACCCTGTCGGGAATGATCACCACCTGGTCTGACGCCGAGGGTCGCCTGCAATGGCTCCAGGCGATTCCTCCTCAAGTGGAGTCTCCCACATCTCCGGCGAAAGGCCCTGCAACTACCGTCGATTGGAGCGCGCTATTCGCGGCCGCCGAAATCGATCCGGCAACACTTCATCCGGTTGCTCCGGCCTGGAACTCTCTCGCTGCTGCTGACGTTCGCGAGGCGTGGGACGGTACGTGGCCCGGAAGTGGTCGCCCTTTGCACGTGGAAGCAGCCGCCTGGCACGGCAAACCGGTTTTCTTTTCGCTCATCGGCCCTTGGACCAAGCCCGACCGTATGCCGGCAGAAGGCGAAGACAGTAAGGCACGGGGCGCAAATATTTTCGCATTAACATTGGTAATTGTAGTGGCTCTCGGCGGAGTGTGGTTCGCGGTCCGGAACATCGCACGCGGCAGAGGTGATCGCAAAGGCGCATGGAGGTTGGCATGTGTCGTGTTCACAGTGGAAATTGCCGCCTTCCTGCTCCACGCACATTTCGTACCCGTGATCGATATGCTTCTTCCCGTCGTGCTGGCCATCAGCACCGCCTTGTTTGCCTCCGGCGCGATGTGGGTTCTCTATATCGCGCTCGAGCCTTACGTCCGGCGTACGTGGCCGCAAACGATCATTTCGTGGACACGTTTGATGGAGGGGCGACTTCGCGACCCATTGGTTGGTCGAGATGTGCTTTTCGGCGTACTTCTGGGCATGGCATGGGTTTTGGTTTATGAATTAGGAGTGCTGTCCAATATCCGCCACGGTGCGCCCTTCGCACTGCCTTCCAGCCCTTTTCTCCGTGGGACGCGCGAAGTAGCCGCCATGTGGCTGAGCATCGTGGTCAACTCCTCGGTTGGCAGTTCGCTCTTCTTTTTCACGCTGGTATTCCTACGCGTTCTGCTGCGGAATAGTTGGCTGGCGGCGGGGGCATTCGTCCTGCTCCACGTGGTGCCGAGAATTTTCGTGAGCGACTACGTTGTCTCGGACACCATCGTGTGGCTGACGATTTACATTATTGCCGCCATCGCGCTCGTGCGTTTTGGCTTGATCGTGCTGGGAGTCTGCTGCTTTACTACGAATGTGTTGGCGAACGTTCCCTTCACACTCGATTTCTCCAACTGGTATGCCGCGACTAGTCTAATCATCGTGCTGTTCTACGTGGCGCTCGGCGCATGGGGATTTTATCTCTCACTTGCTGGTAAGCCGCTGTGGAAGGACGAACTCTTCGAGTAGCGGGATCATAAGTTTCCGCCGCTCCAGACGAAGGCTAGCAATTGCTACCGTCGTTCTGTAAGACGTCGGCTGTGACTTTCGCGCTAAGCGTTTCGACCTCGGAGAGCGCTCGGCTCGCTGCCATCCGCGCCATCTCCATGAATGACGAATCCAGCAAAAACGCGCAGCGGTCCACGAACGGATGGTTCGCCGCCTCAAACGGCTTGCGCCGGCGCGATGTCCCGCTGCGCGCGATCAATACCTCGTACATTTGCAAGTCTCGCTGAAAGTCCAGCGCATCGCCGAGGCTCCACTTTTGCTGCCGCGTTAGCGCATTCAAGAATTTCCGCCGGAACAAGGTAGCGTCCTTTCGCGGCATCGGTTTAGGCTTAGCTCGGCCCCGCGCCGGAGGTGGCTCTGTCGTCGCCACTTCCAGTGCGTGCACGGTCATTGCGATCAGCGCCTCGCGTTGCAGCAATCCCAGCAAATCGCGGTACAACGCCGCGTGCACCTGCAAACCGTACCGCCCATGCTCCTCCACGTAGGTATCCACGAATCGCGGCACGATTCGTTCGCGCAAAAGGGCTTCCGCCAGCCGCCCCGGCAATTCCGCTGGCGGATCGCTCAAGTTGTGCCTGGCCCGCTCCATGGATGCCATAGTAGTAGCACAGACACTCCTGTCTGTGCTGCCTTTAACGCCAAGCACGCTGCAACCGTCAGGCAGTCACTGATCCCCGACCGGCGAGTCAAGGTCTCCCAAGGCGCAACATCTCAATGGATAACAAAAAAGGCCCGGCGAAATGCGCCGGGCCCTCTGGTCCGAAAGAAATGTTCCGACGCGGAGAACGACCCGCGTCAGAGTCAACGATGCTTAGTGAATCGCCCGCGGTGCATCCGGAGGCAAGCGCTTCGCTTTAGGCTCCGGCGGCACGATCGGTGTCGCTACCGGATCCTTCTGCAGCGCATGCTCCAGCACTTCGTCCAGCGTGCGTACGTAGGTGATCTTCATATCGCCGAGAATATCCGGCGTAAGATCCGCGACCGCGTTAGGCTCGTTGTCCGCAGGCAGCAGCACTTCCTTGATGCCCGCGCGCTTCGCGCCCAGCACTTTCTCTTTCACGCCGCCGATCGGTAGCACGATTCCCGACAGGGTCATCTCGCCCGTCATCGCCAGTCGATCACGCACCGGCCGCCCGCTTAGCAGGCTGACCAGCGCCGTCACCATCGCCGCGCCCGCGGACGGGCCGTCCTTCGGCACCGCGCCCGACGGCACGTGGATGTGGATGTCCTGCTTCCGGAAGAAGTCCGGATCGATGCCGTAGCGTTCGCCGTTCGCGCGTGTCCACGTCAGCGCTGCTGTCATCGACTCCTGCATCACTTCTCCCAGATGCCCGGTCATCGTGAATTGCTTCCCGCCGCGCATTCTGGTGGCTTCGATGAAGATGATGTCTCCGCCCACCGGGGTCCACACCAAGCCGACCGCAACTCCCGGCCGCTTGACGCGTTCCTCGACCTCCTTTTCGGTGCGGAATTTCGGCACGCCCAGGAATTCCTTTACGACTTCGGGCGTAACCACCATCTTTTCCGGTTTGTCTTCCGCGATGCGTCGCGCCTGTTTTCGCGTGATCGTAGCGATCTCGCGCTCCAGGTTACGCACGCCGGCTTCACGCGTGAAGCTGTGGATGATCTCGCGCAGCCCCTCGTCGGTGAATTCCAGTTGGTCCGGCACTTTCACCCCGTGTTCGGTAGCCTGCTTCGGAATCAGGTACTTGTGCGCGATGTGCAGCTTCTCTTCACCCGTATACCCGGGCAGCTCGATGATCTCCATGCGGTCACGCAAGGGCTCTGGAATTGGATCCATCCAGTTTGCCGTGGCGATGAACAGCACCTTCGACAGATCGAACGGCACGTCCAGATAGTGATCGCGGAACGCATTGTTCTGTTCCGGATCGAGCACTTCCATCAGCGCCGATGAAGGATCGCCACGGAAATCGCGCCCGAGCTTATCGACTTCGTCGAGCATCATCACCGGATCGTTCGTCTCCCCACGCTTCAAGCCCTGAATAATCTGGCCCGGCAGCGCTCCGATGTACGTTCGGCGATGTCCGCGAATTTCCGCTTCGTCGTGCATACCGCCAAGAGCGATGCGCACGAATTTGCGGCCAAGCGCTCGCGCAATCGATTTGCCGAGCGAAGTCTTGCCCACACCCGGAGGCCCGACGAAGCACAGGATTGGCCCCTTCATCCCTGGCTGGAGTTTCTTCACCGCCAGAAAATCCAGGATGCGTTCCTTGACCTTCTCCAGGTCGTAGTGGTCCTCGTCAAGAATCGTCCGCGCCTTGGCAATGTTGATCTCTTCTGCACCGGAAGACTTGCTCCAGGGCAATGACGTCATCCATTCTAAGTACGTGCGCGAAACCATGTATTCGGCCGAAGCCGGCGTCATCTTCGACAGCCGCTTCAATTCGCGATCGCACTCTTTCTTGGCTTCCGCCGTCATTCCGGCTTCGTCCACCTTCTTGCGGAGCTCGTCGATCTCCTGCATCGAATCATCGGACTCGCCGAGTTCCTTCTGAATCGCCTTCATCTGCTCGCGCAGCAAATATTCACGCTGGTTCTGGCTCACTTGCTCCTGAACCTGCTCGTGAATCTTCGAGCGCAGCTCGAGCACTTCCAATTCCTTGGAAAGCTCACGAATCAACGCTTCCAACCGCTTTCGCACATTCGGCGTCTCGATTAACTCCTGCCGAACAAGTGTCGAGAGCGAAGGCAGCGTGCCCGCAATGAAGTCGGCCAGACGGCCTGGATCGTCAATCGCCGTCGCCACCGACTGCAAATCGTCGGATAGCTGCGGTGAATGGCTCACCACGTCGCGGAACAAATCCTGCGCGTTGCGTTGTAGAGCTTCCAGTTCTGAATCCGGTTCGCCTGAAATATCCGGCTGCGCTTCCACCCGCGCCCGCAAATACGGCCGCAAGGTGATCAATTCCGTGATCTGAATGCGCTGCAATCCTTCCAGGAAAATCACCACGTTACCGTTCGGCATTTTTACGGTCTTGTGGACCTTTGCCAACGTTCCTACCTTATGGAGGTCCGCCGCGGAAGGATCTTCCACCCGCGGATCAAGCTGGGCGACCACGCCCAGTTGCTTCTCTTCACCCTCCAAGGCATTTACCAGCGCCAGCGAACTCTCCCGTCCAACCGTCAGCGGGAGCACCGCTCCGGGAAACAGGACCGTGTCCCTAACGGGCAGGATCGGTAGAACCTGTGGCACCACAAATTTCTTCTCAGCCATGATGTCCCCAATCTTAAGCGCGGCTACCCCTTTAAGGTCAGGGAAGCAATGAAACAACCACGCTATTCCAACTTAGATGCACGAGGTTCCCAAACGATCTACTCGGATGCATAATCAAAGAGCAGAAAATCTTAGTGTCTTGTGCTAAAGATAACCCTGTCTTCTTCCTGCTTCCTAAGATTCCATCTAAAATCAATCTATTTAGTAATTTATAGACACTAATGAGACCCACTTCGTCGGAGAACCCTGCCGTCCTTATCGGCAAAGGGCTCCCCCTCTTCAGGTTTTTCGCGGTCTTTCGGCTTAAATTTACTCCTTACGTACCGCATAGCCTCGTCCCGGGTCGACACTTTGCCCTCCAGCTGCGCATCCTCCAAGGAGCCCAGGATCTGGCTGAAAACTGGCCCCGGCTTGTAGCCCATCTCGCGCAAATCATCGCCCGTCAGTAACTTAGACGGCCGAATTTGTTCGGGAGGTGTCTCCACCAAGAGCCGCCTCACAAAGTTATACGCGTCCAAACGCCGATGGCTCGACGTGCAATCCAGCCGGTGCAACTCCATATGCTCCTCGAATCGTGGCAACCGAACAAAACGCTTCAGCGTGGCGGGACGCATCTGTTCGACGTCCTTAAACCTCATATGGTTCGCAATCAACGCGAGAATTTGCTCCATTTCTTCGTTCGAGAATCGGAACCGGCGGGAAATCTCTTCGCCCATGCGCTCCCCTACACTTACATGCCCGTCAAACCGGATGCGATCTCCGGTCTCCGCCACCGACCGGAAAGTAGGCGGCTTGCCCACATCGTGCAGGAGCACTCCCCACGCCAATGTCTCGGGCGCGCCCGCCTCTAGCTCATCGAGCATCAGCAGCGTGTGAGTCCAGACATCTCCTTCTGGATGATATTGCGGCGGCTGCTCCACGCCCTTCATCGCCGCCACCTCTGGTAACACCACTGCGAGCAGTCCGGTTTCGTCCAGGAGCTCGAAACCCCGCCGAGCCGCCCCCTCGGTCAATAGCTTCGTCAATTCGTCGCGCAAGCGCTCCGCGGACACCGCCATGGTGATCTCATGAGCATGACGGCGGATCGCCGCAAGCGTTTCCGGCTCAATCGCAAACCCAAACCGCGCTGCAAACCGCACCGCTCGCATTAACCGTAGCTTGTCTTCCGCGAATCGCCGGTCAGGCTCACCGATCGCCCGAATCACTCCAGCCTTAAGATCGGTTTGCCCGCCAACGAAATCCAGCACTTCGCCGGTTTCCGGCCGCATCAGCAATCCGTTAATGGTGAAGTCCCGGCGTTTTACATCTTCTTCCGCCGACTTGGTGTAAATAACCTGATCGGGCCGACGCCCATCCGAATACCCGACGTCCGCGCGAAACGTCGCCACTTCCACCTTGAAGCCCTCGCCGAGAATGACCACGACCCCAAACTGCGCTCCAACCGCCAGCGCGTCTGGAAACAGCGCCATCACCTGTTCAGGAGTAGCGTTGGTGGCAACGTCATAGTCCACGGCCGCGCGCCGGAGCAGCAAATCACGCACACATCCGCCCGCCAGCAGTGCCTGGTACCTATGCTGCCGCAGCGTCGCGCAAATCGAATTCGCTAGTTCCCGGCTGTCCATACTCATTAGATGAGATATCGTGAAGGAATGCTGTCCGCTGTCAATCCACTCCGGTCCAATTCGTTGGAATCACCACCGCAGACTACAAGCTAGGTTGTCTATGCGCCAATCTTGCGTCGACGGCATCCTTCTAGGATAGAGCGAATGTCGCTCTTGGCTGGAGCCTGTGTCTCGTGGGCTAGTATCGAAAACGGTGAGCTTCCTCGTTCAGTTTACTTGCAGCGGAAAATCATGCAGGTAATGTCGTCGGCTTGTCTTGTGGCCCCGACAAATTCATCCACCTGCCTCATTAAATAGTGCAATGACTCCTGCGCAGTGCCATTCGGCAGCGCGCGTATCGCCGCCAGCCATCGCTTGTTTCCAAACTCCTCACCGGCCGCATTGAAAGCCTCAATACAACCATCCGTAAAGAAAATCAACACATCGCCCGGACGAAGACAGGCGTTCCCGGTCTCGTATGCCGAGTTGGATTCGATACCCAGCGGCAATCCGCCCTTATCCAGTTCTTCCAGCGTTCCATCCGCTCTTCGCAACACGGGTGCGTTGTGTCCGGCGTTTACATAGGTAAGTTTGCCTGTACCGCCCTCGTACTGTGCCAGCACCGCCGTCGTGAACCGCCGCCCATCAAGGCTATAAGCGCTCGCGTAGCGATTCAGCCGCGGCACCAGCACGTCCAGGGGCGCATCCTCCCCCGCCACGGTACGAAGGCTAGCTTGCATCGTAGCCATCAGCAACGCCGCCGGTACGCTCTTCCCGGCCACGTCCGCGATCACCAGCATCAGCTTGCCGCCGTCCGCCGCGCCCACGGTCGGGTAAAACGCGTCGTAATAATCGCCCGCCACCGAGTTCTGCGGCCGCGTCGCGAACGCGATTTCGCCGCCGGGCACATCCGGTGGCTGTGATGGAACCAGCCAGGTTTGAATCTCTCGGGCGATTTCCAGGTCCCGCTTCATGGTCACTTTGTCGGCCAACTCCAGTGAAAGTAGCAGGAGCAACAGCAGCGCCGAGAACCATTCGAACTTAGCGTCCAGAACGAAATCGTTGCTAAGCTGAAACCGCATGCTGGACAAAATGAAAAGGGTCAGCGCCACCAGCAGCAGTACGCGCCGCGCTGGCGACAATTTCATCATCAAGGCCCAGAAGAATTGCCTGGCGATGAAAAAAGGGCGTCGCCAGTGGGGCAGCGCCTCCACTTCCTCCCAGTTCACGTCTTTTCCGTAAAATCCGTAGCTGGCGCGGGCATCAGCAGTAAACTGCGCCCACAAAACATCGATATCCTTGCCTTCGCTAACGCGTTGCCAGAATCCGCGGGTCCGCCGAAATCGGCCAGGCCAACGGGGTTCTGGCGTGTGTGGGACGGCGGGAGGTGCGACAGGGCTCATCGTCGAAGAGTATACGGTATTGAGCAGCTTCAGGATTCATCGCGATCGCGCTTCGAGCCATCGGAATGCAGCGAGCCGCCAAATTTCACGGAATCGAAGCCGAAGCGGTCGCGCAGTTGGTCTGCGGCGCGAGTCAGCTTCTCGAGCTTGCTGCGGCGTTCAGCTTCCAGAAGATCGAGTTGCTGGGTCCCGTGCGAGAAGCCACTCAAGGCAACGCCGAGCAGGCGGATCTTGCGCTTCATGTTGCGGTGCTCGCGAAAGAGATTCTGAAACACCGCGAAAATATCGCCGTCGAGAAGCGTGGGCTCGGAAAGCGTCCTCGATCGCGTGTAGGTGTCGAAGCCGGCGTAGCGAATGGTCAGCGTCAACGTGCGTGTGGCCAGCCCCGATTCCCGCAGACGCTTGCAGGCTTTCTGCGAAAGGTGGCTGAGCATGGCCACCAGCACCTCTGTGTCGTTCGTGTCTTCACCAAACGTATGATTGTGCGAGATCGATTTCGGCTCGGCGTCAATCACGAACTCGTAGGAATCGCCTCCACGCGCTTTCCTGTAAAGTGCGGTTCCCCATTGCCCAAAAACTTTCTCCAGTTTTTCTTGCGGCGTATCCGCAAGCTGCCCGACGGTCTCGAGACCCAGCGCGCGAAGTGCCCGTTCCGTAACTTCGCCAATCCCTGGAATCTTTCGAACCGGAAGCGGTGCCAGGAAGCGCGCCTCGCTACCTGGCACAACCCAAACCAGCCCGCGCGGCTTCGCCTGCTCCGAAGCCACTTTCGCCACCAAGCGCGTGGCGGCGAGTCCGCCGGAGCAGGGGAGTCCAGTATTGCCGGTGATCATGCGTAAGAGTTTGTCAGTGGCCGCAAGCGGCGGCCCGTACAGGCGTTCGGTACCCGCAAGGTCGAGATACGCCTCATCGATCGAAACCATTTCCACGACCGGCGAAAATTTCGCCAGGATCGTGGCGATGCGGTCGCTCCATTCCCCATATTTCTGATGGTGCCCGTCGAGAAAAACAGCGTGAGGGCAAAGCTTGCCCGCAGTCCGCAAAGGCATCGCCGAATGCACGCCAAACTTGCGCGCCTCATAGCTGGCCGCGGTAACAACGCCACGTTGGTCTGGTCGCCCGCCAACCACCACGGCCTTGCCCATCAATTCCGGCCGCTCCAGCAATTCCACCGAAACAAAAAACGCATCCATGTCCACATGCAAAATCGAAGCGGCCGCGGGCAGCGAGTGCTCGTCCACCGCCCCATGAATCGCCCGAAACCGCGCCAGCTCCGGCATCCCCGTAGCCTAGCCCGAATCCTCCGCCGTGCCAATTACTCTGACTCGGCAATTATGCCGAGCCCAGCATCTGTAGCCGCCCTCTACGAGAGGGCGGGGTTTCGATGACACACGAACACAATCACTACGTCACAAATGAACCGAAGTCCTAAGGCTGAGCCGTGCACATTGCGGACGATGTGCCGATAGGATTCTCTGACCGCGCGGTAGGTAGCGCGTGGCTACGGTTCAAATGTTTTTATGTTTTCTCAGCAGCGATGACGCGGGGAATGCCAGCTAGATCGTTGGTGATGCCCACACTAGTCCAGTTGGCGGCATCGAGTAGCGGTTGCACGGCAGCAAGGCTGTCGTGGCCGAGTTCAAGTACCAGTATGCCGCCCGGACTGAGGCTCGTTGCAGACTGCGAGATCAGATCGCCATACAGCTCGTAGCCTTCTTCCCCGCCGAACAACGCATCTGCCGGTTCATGCTCTCGAACTTCACGCGCGAGCGTGGGTGCTTCGCGCCGGCCGAGGTACGGTGGATTACTCGCGACCAGATCGAAAAGGGGTGACGCGGCTGTCTCACCACTCGTCGTCCGCTCGTCGCCGCTCCTCTCGAGTAAATCACCCTGGACAAATCGTATGCGCTCGCCAACGCCATGTCGTACCGCGTTGCGTCCGGCGACTTCGAGCGCCGCTCCCGAAATATCCGTCGCCACAAACTCGGCCTTCGGCAGTTCTTTCGCCAGAGCTATCGCAATACAGCCCGAGCCGGTGCCGATGTCGGTGATTTGCAGGCCTTCGCCGATTGTTTTTTGCGGCCGCCCGGCGCGAAGCTCCCGCAGGGCCAGACGATCGAGCGCGACTTCGATAACGTGTTCGGTTTCGGGGCGGGGAATCAGGACGGCGGGCGTCACTTCGAATTCGAGGCCCCAGAATTCCTGCTTGCCGGTTAGGTATTGCGTGGGTTCGCCCGCGGCCCGTCGGGCAATCAACGCAAAGAAACGATCTGTGATTTCTTGTGGCAAATTTTCTTCGGGGTGGGAGTACAGCCAGGTACGGTCGCGTGTTGCGACGTGGAGCAGAAGAAGTTCGGCGGACAGCGTAAATGACGGCACACCCGCTTCTCGGAGTTTCGCGATACCGGTCTTCAGTGCGGTGCGAACGTCCATCGGAGTGAAAAATCTTGTCACCCCAATCATCACGCTTCAGAGAGCTCTTGCTGAAGGCGCTCGGATTCGTAGTGTGACATGAGCGCGTCGACAAGTGGGCCAAGCTTTCCGTCGATGACTTCGTTCAATTGATGCAGCGTCAGGCCGATGCGGTGGTCGCTCACGCGATTCTCGCGGAAATTGTAGGTGCGGATTTTCTCGGAGCGATCGCCGGTCTTGATTTGTCCGCGGCGTTCGGCGCCGATGGCAGCCTGCTGCTTTTCCATTTCCAATTCGTAGAGGCGCGTACGGAGAACGCGCATGGCCTTCGCGCGGTTCTTGATCTGCGATTTCTCGTCTTGTTGCGACACGACCAACCCGCTGGGAATGTGCGTGATACGCACCGCCGAGTACGTGGTATTGACGGACTGCCCGCCGGGGCCCGAGGAGCAAAAGGTGTCAATGCGCAAATCCTTCGCTTCGATCTTGATGTCGATGTCGTCGGCTTCCGGTAACACCGCGACGGTAGCCGCCGACGTGTGAATGCGCCCCTGCGTTTCGGTGGCTGGGACGCGCTGAACGCGGTGTACTCCGCTTTCATACTTCAGCTTGGAATAAACCTTGTCGCCCTGAATCGCCACCACGATTTCCTTCAGTCCGCCCAACGACGACGGAGAGCTCTCCAGCACCTCCACTTTCCAGCCCTGAGTCTCGGCGTAACGCGAATACATGCGGAACAGATCGCCGGCGAACAGCGCCGCTTCGTCGCCGCCGGTCCCTGCGCGGATCTCGACGATGACGCTCTTATCGTCATTGGGATCTTTGGGCAGCAGGAACAGTTTCAGATCACGCTCGACAATTTCCATGCGCGCCGTGAGTTCCTTTTCTTCGTCATGCGCCATCTGTTTCATCTCGGCGTCTTCGGCTTCCAGGAACATCTGGTGCGCGCCGGCAAGATCTTTTTCGATCTGCTTAAATTCCCGGTGCTTCTCCACGATCTGCTCGAGCTCCGCGTGCTGCTTAGCGACCTTTTGGAACTTCGACGAATCGGAGGTGAGTTCCGCCGTCGAAAGCTGTTGGGTCAGCTCGTCGTAGCGGGTGCCCAGCTGATTCAGTTTTTCAGTAAACGTCAGTACGGCCATAGGAGCCTCGAAAAAGCAAATTTTGGGACCAGTAACATCTGTCGGAGGGCATGCTTGCCCTGGGGCGAGCGGAGCGGGATCAGCTAATAGAAGGCAGCGTACATCGACATTCTCTACTAAGAATACGCTTGAATCCGGAAACACGCAATTGGATGCGCCAGCCGTGACCGCGATTCCACACCCGCAATCGCTTATCCTACATGTAGATGCGAGAGCCCATAGAAAAGCAACACGGCGAAAGCGACGACTACCGCAATGATGCCGAGCCAGAGGAAGACAAACGGTCGCTCATCCTGTCCGGGTGGCGGAGCGGTAACCCCGAACACCAGGGAGAATCCACGGAAAATGTTGGCCAGAAATTTGATCATGGTCATTCCGACGAGGTGCGCCTACGTTCGTGGCAGAGTGTAGGCGCTGGGCTTTAGCCCGGCGCCGCCAACATTCGTGATGATAGCCCGAATTCTAAGGACCAAGCTCGTCTTTTGGTGATCCAAGGTCGAGCACGGCAGGGTTGGGCGCGGTTGCTGAGATACGTTGGCGTGTACTACGATGCAGCTGAATCATGAGCGAAGCGACACCCGCAATTTTGCAGCAGACGAATGGCACGGCCGCCAACGAAGCGGAACGTGAAGCCGATCTCGGCTTCCTTTGGGATTTCTGGTATCCGGCTCTTCGGAGTACAGAAATCGTCGGCGACCGGTTGGCTACCGCAATGTTGCTGGAGGTGCCGCTCGTCCTGGGGCGCACGTCGGACGGCAAAGCCTTCGCCGTGCGCGATTCGTGCCCTCATCGCGGTATTCCCCTTTCTTATGGACGGTTCGACGGCAAGACCCTGGAATGCAGCTACCACGGTTGGCGTTTCGACGCGTGTAGCGGGCAATGCGTCGAAATCCCCTCGCTGACCAGCCAGGACAAACTAAGAGTCGATCGTATTTTTGCGGGTCATTACCCGTGCGAAGAGCATGATGGCTACGTCTGGGTATACATGCACGCGTCGGGGTCACGCTTGGGGGAAACGGTGCCGGCGGCGCCGAAGCTGGCGACGTTTAGCGCCAATTTTAAGATCACGCATCTCGCGTGTGATTTGCCGGCTCATGTCGATCACGGAATCATCGGGCTCATGGATCCGGCGCACGGGCCCTTTGTACACCAATCATGGTTTTGGCGCAGCCGCGGCAGCATCCACGAAAAGCAAAAACAGTTTGAGCCGATTCCGAACGGTTTTCGCATGAGCCCGCACTCCCCGAGTTCCAACAGCTTGCCTTATCAATTGCTGAAGAAGCGGACCGGCGAGCCGGTGACGACGACGATCGACTTCATCTTGCCGAACCGGCGCCTGGAAGAGATTCGCAGCGGAAAATTGTGGTTCACCAGCCAAACGACGGTGACGCCGGTGCGGCGAGACCTGTGCCGCATCGATTTCGTGGCGGCGTGGAATCTGTTCTTTCTGCCGGTGCCGATTTTTCGGACGTTCGGGAAGATTTTTCTGCGCCAGGATCAAGAAACCATGATCCAACAAGCCGAAGGCTTGAAGCACAACCCGCATCTGATGCTGATCGATGACGCCGACCGCCCTGCGAAGTGGTACTTCGCCCTGAAAGCGAACCTGCTGGAGTCGCGGCGAACAGGGGCAGCGGTTGCACACCCGATGAGCGGTCCGGTTACGCTGCGTTGGCGATCTTAAGAGAGCGATTCGGTCGCACGGACGGACTATTCTTGCTCGCTAGAAAAGGATAGTTAGCGTAACTACCCCCGCTCCTGTTTTCGTAAGTGTTCATTCTAGACGCTTAAGCGTCCTTTAGAGTCTGTAACTTACAGATTTCAATGGCTATAGATTCTAGGAATTCTACAGATTCGCCGCTGCGTAAGCCAGATGTATGCCAGAAAGTCTCATGCCGCTGCGTTTCGGACGATACGTCCAGATTCGGCAGTGAGGCGAATGACGCTATGGGTTGGTGTCTTATTCGGGGATGACCTCGATCGCACTGATCGAGGCGTAGTTCACAGCCGGAGTAAAATAAACCTCGATTTTACCCTGTGGCGTGGGTTCAATGTGCGGAAAGGATTTGACCAATGGCGCAGAGCCGGCCTCCCGGAAGATATCAAATCCCTTTAAGAGCATGGTCCCGTTACAGGAAACATCGAACACGCGGCTGCCTACGCCGCCAATGCCGCCATTTTGGACACCAAACCAATGCTCCATAAAGTACATTCTCAAAGTGTATTTATTGGCGGTCGCGACCGGCATCGCGTAATGGAAGTGTCCAAAACGGTGCCATTCGTAAAGACGCCCTTCGTTCACCTTGGATAGATCACCTCCAAAGCTACTGAGGCGGCCGCCGAAAAAGTCACGGTCCGGCATCCACACGTTGCCGTTGGAATCGCGGTAGGGGGTATGTCCGGCTACGATTCTGACGGGAAGCACTCGGTGGGGAGTGCCGGGAAGAATTTCCACCGCGTTGACGAAGGCCTCAGATGTGGTGAAGTCCAGATGAATTGATCCGTCGCTCGCGGGCGCGACATCGGTAAATACTTTGGTCGTCGCGATGTCGTTCCCTCCGGCGTCGTCCACCACATCCAGGTTGTTGGGTGGTCCTCCATTGAAGGAAAAGGTCACGTTGCGGCTGGCCTCTTGCAGCCCCGACGTTTCCGCAAATAGGAGATGCACCTCGTACGTACCCGGCGCGACGGGATAGCTGCAATGAAAAATGCCGCGCCGCCCGACAGAGAAAAGCAGCGAGTCTTCGGTACCTTGGATTGTACGCCCGGTGATAGAGAATGAGCTTCCACCCGAGCAAAAATGATCGCTGTCCCAAGTGAAACCACCACGATCCAAATAGGGGGCGGAGCTACCCGCCGTGGCGCGAAGTGTTTTCCCGGGAGTGTAGACGGGAGCGGCAGCGATCACGGTCTGCGGCGAGCTCTCGCGTCCGGTCTTCCGATTCCATTTCTCCCATACAAAAACGGAAAGGATCAATACACAAAGAGCAAAAAGAGTGGCTGTTAATAACAGGGCAGCGCCTGGCCTGAATCTTGCTTTCGATTCGGCAGCAGGCTGATCCTCCGCGACTCGGGAGGCGTTTGGGTCATGAGGTGGTTCGAGAGTATTTTGGAGGGACTGGCCGTTCCATTTTCTATCAAGTGTGGATTCGCCTGTCGCAGTCTCCAGGTCGCTTGTATGAATGAATTTGGGAACATAATGGCCAGCGGGCAGGCAAATATGAACGGCATGTTCCGCGCCGGCACTTCGATAATACTCTTCCAATCGCTTTCGTAATGCGTGTGCAGTGACGCGGACGATGGTATCCACTTGCGGGTCAAAAGAATCCGGGCGTCCCAGGGCGTTTACCGCAATGCTATATTCCTTGATTTCGTCGATTGCCCCCTCGAAATACTTATCACACACAAAGGTGAGAAGGCGTACGAGGTTGTTGGTTCGTCCGAACACACCAGACGACAAAATGGAATTTACCTCAGCCCGCTCGGACTCAAGCTTGCTGATTGCCGATTGCACAGTGGGTATCCCTTTTGGAATGGTCCCTTCGACTTACCATCCGTCAATTTGTAGGGGAGTATAACGCAATTCTCGCCCCATGACATCGGAACCAGGATTGTGAAGCAATCGCTAGACTTTTCAAAGACTTACGCTAGAGCACTTGCTCCCAGATCTGGCTTCGATCAGGCCTAGTGGAATTAGTTTCTAACCGTGAATTCACTGTTACTTAACTTCCTTTGCGGATGAGTAGACTGTTTTACTCAACCAACGAGAAATCGAATTCACCCCATTCACGGTGCAGCTTCCTGAACCGCTCTGATGGCGGCCGGTCAGAGGAGCATGTCAATAAGAGAGTTACCGCGCCGCCTGAGGAGTAGCCAAATGACTGTGCCTCCCCCGAAATATCTTTTTCTACTTACTGTCAGCGGAACGATCAAGCGGATTCATGTGATGGCATTTCAGGCCATAGTAATTGCGTTTGGGCTGTGGCTGTTCTCAGGGGCGGGTCAGTTCGCTGCCGCTCAAGACATATTCGGGCGCATCGCCGGGACCATCACGGACTCATCGGGGGGCGCTGTTCCCAACGCGCAGGTTACGATCACCAATGAGGCGACACTGATACGCCGCAATGTCGCAGCGGACAAGAGTGGCTATTTCGCCGCCGATGAGCTTCCCGCCGGAACCTATTCCGTAACTGTCGAGCAGAATGGATTCAAGGCCACGACAAAGAAGGGCAACGTGTTGACGGCTGGTGGCCGGCTGACCGTGGACTTAACGCTCCTAGTCGGGTCGGTCACCGAGACGGTAACAGTGGCTGCTACCGGTGACACCGTCAACACCACATCGGGGGAAATTTCGACGACCATCACGGAGGAGCAGGTGAAGAATCTGGCGTTGAATCAACGCCACTATGAGTCGCTCGTCGGCTTGGTTCCCGGGGCGGCGCTGCAAGGCTCAGGCACGAATCCCGCGGCCTTGACAGCCAACTACAATAACAGCGTTGCGGATATCAACGGACAGAGGCTAGACGGACAGAACTGGAGCGTGGATGGTGGGTTTAACCTGGACTCCGGCTCAAACAATAGCGTTTTCAACCAGGTGGGTGTCGATTTCATCCAGGAAGTGGACGTGCAGGCTTCGAACTACGACGCCGAGTTTGGGCGTTCTGCTTCCGCGACGATCAACGTAGTGACTAAGAGCGGAGGAGAGCAATATCACGGCGGCATCTTTGAGTTCATACAGAACAACGATTTCAACGCGGAAAACGCGGGCACCAGACTGACGAATCCGACGGCAAGGGGCTACGCTGCCGTGCCGCCGTTTCATTTCAACGACTATGGGTGGGACGCCGGCGGCCCCATCCCGCTTATACAGAAGAAAGGCAAGTTGTTTTTCTTCGCCGGACAGGAGTGGAAAAAGTTTCGTGGCGTATACCCAGGGTTGACGGCCGCCTCGGTGCAAGAAACGCTTCCGACGGCGGCGGAGGTGCAAGGCAACTTCACGGACGTTTACAAGGGTGGTGCGGGGCTGGTGCTGAAAACGCCAGCGGTGATTCCTGCCAGTTGCGGGGGCGTCCTGTTTAGTGCGCCGAACGTCATCAACCCTGCGTGCATAACGGGTGACGGAGCGGCCATCGCCTCGCTGTATACCGCCGCGGCGAAATTGTCGGTGGGAGGAGCGTTGCCGACGTCCACCGCTACCAACAATACGTCTTTCAACCTGGCCAATCCGCTAAATTTACGAGAGGATATCATTCGCGTGGATGAGCACGCGAACGCCAAGCACAGTTTCTATTTCCGCTATATTCACGACAACGTTGACATCTACAATCCGTATTCGACATTCGGCACCGCCGGAGCGCTCCCGGTGGATCCGGACTTACGCAATCGTCCGGGATACAACACGCAATTCGGCTGGGTCTATGCCATTCGCCCGACGCTGATCAACGAAGTGAAATTCAACGCCGACTGGCACAAGCAAACCACCCCACTCCAAGGCACTGCGTATCTGAAATCCAGTTACGGATTCCAGTTCATTCCACCGCTTGGAAACCCCGCGCAGTTCCCGGACGGGCTTCCGACGATAGGGTTTACGGCAGTCACGGGTTTCCCCACCTCGGCGCCGGCCGGCGTGAACGGCCCGGCACCGAATTTCCTGGAGTCTCCCACGGCGGACATTAATCCCGCGGATAACGTGGTGTGGCAGAAAGGCAATCACACCATAAAGTTCGGAGGAGAGTTCGCACGGAACCGCAAAACCCAGAACTCGCGCACGAATTACGACGGAATCCTCAATTTCAGCGCTACGGCCGGGGCGACTACAGGAGCAAACTCGACGGGAGACCCCTTCGCGGACGCACTGCTGGGAAACTTTAATAGCCTAGGGCAAAGCTCGGCGGTCACGACGGGCTCGTTCCGGTTCAACGTGATTGAATCGTATCTGCAAGACACTTGGAAAATTAACCGCAAACTTAGCGTGGTGCTGGGTCTGCGGTATTCGTACTCAACGCCTACCTACGCGCAAGGAAATAACATAACGAATTTCAATCCGTATACGTTCAACCCCAGTTTGGACCCGACTTTTACGGGCGGCTTGTCGAGCAGCACTATTAGCGCCACGTCGCCCGGTCTGTGCAGCGGCCCGCTCCTTAACGTGGTCGGTACCCCGGTGCTCACGGTCGTATGCAATGGATTGCAACGACCCGGGCAAGTGCCCTCCGATCAAGCGATCAGGGTTCCGGTTACGTCCGAGGATCCCCAACTGCTGTCGCAGATAGACCCAAATGCCGAGCGGGGTTTCTACAGCCCGGAGAACCTGTTTGCTCCGCGGGTGGGCTTCGCGTATTCGCCATTCGCAGACGAAAAGACGGTGGTGCGCGGGGGGTTCGGAATCTTTTACGACCATCCGGAAGGCAATGTCTTGGGTAATGGCATCAACTCCCAAGGCTACATCCCCTGGGCACAGTCGGCCTCCATCTCTGGAACCAACGCATCCTTATCGCAGTTCGATAACGCGCCTGGTGCGGGCAGCGTACCTGGACCGTCCACTCTTAGCGTCAGTGGCGTCGATCCCCATTTGGTGGTCGCGCGCACCTACCAGTACAGCCTCGGCGTGCAGCGCGAGCTGCCGCAAGGTGTGTTGATTCAAGTGGCGTACGTGGGCAGCTTGGGACGCCACCTATTGCGTACGCCGAGCATCGATAACGCCAGTTGGACGGATCAAGGTTTCGTCCCGGTCTCGCCGAACCCCAACAACCTGGCGTGCCCAGCGGGTATTAATGAGGCGGCCTTTCGATGCTCAGCCGCGGGTTTTGCACCGGCCGGCCTGTCGAAGGACCAAATTCGTCCGTACTTGGGATATACGAGCGTCAATCTGGCGTTGAGCGACGTCGATTCGAACTACAACGCTTTGCAGGTTAGCCTGACGAAGCGCGCGGGGATTCTCACGGCTACGGCGGCCTATACGTTTTCGAAGACGCTGGGCGAGGACGGCGGCGCCGCCGACGCATATAATGAAAATCCAGAACCAGAATGCCCGTTCACCTGCCTTGTCGGCACCGCCGGGAACCCAGTCTTGATCAACGGTTCGACGAAGGCCGTCGCCGGTGGAACGCAAACCGGCGGAGTGGTGCAAAGCTGGAAAGAATTTAACTACGGCAAGGTGAGCTTTGACGCCACCCACATCATCTCGGCCACGTTTACCCTGGAATCACCCTGGGGCAGACACCTCACCGGCGTGGCCGGCGCGGCAGCCAAAGGGTGGTTGCTGAGCGCTTTGATGCACTACCAGAGCGGATCGCCTCTCACTGCCACCGACTCCGTGGCCGTGGGGCTAAACGGAGCGAATATCGCTCGGCGTGCAAGTATTGTCGCAGGCCAATCGACTTCGTTTAACGGAACTTGTTCCAACTCCAAGGCAATCTGCTGGGTTAATCCGAACGCCTTTGCGGCAGAGAGCGCACTGGGTGCCGGCGACGCCCCGGTCAACGATATCATCGGGCCCAACTTCTATCAGTGGGACCTGTCGCTGCGGAAAACATTTGATTTGCCATTCCGGGAAGGCATGCACCTGCAGTTCCAGGCCGATGCGTTCAATGCCTTCAATCGGGTCAATTGGAACGCTCCCACGGTGAACAACGTTGGTTCGACTTCCTTTGGACAGATTACGGGTTCGCTGCCGGCGCGCGTTCTGCAACTCGGCGGAAAGTTCACCTTCTGAGTATTTGTTGCAGCGATCCCAAGGCAGTGCTGAGCTCTGCTCGGCACAATGTTCACGCCCATCACGAAGGGCCATAGAGTCTGTGTGAGAACTAAGAGAAGAAGCCCTCAGCGGCTACAGCCTTGTTGATTCGGCTTCAGTTGCGGCACGGCTGAACAGGCTGCGAATTCGCGGGCAAATTCGGCACTATCACGATCATGGTAACTGCCTGATGCTCACCGCCTACCTCAGCAAGAATGAGCCATCAACTTTAAGCGAGTATGTTGCCGTGGCCGGCTTCGATCGACAGGATGACCACGAGGCGGAAGCGATCCGCATGTTCAGGATTGTCACCAAGGGAATGGCGGATCCAGCTAAACCCTATTTCTCGGGGGTAGAGTTTATCCAAAAGGACTCATCGGTGTTCACGCAACCCGCTGATTTTCTCGCATTTGCCGCGAGACACTGGCGTGAGGATAAGAAATCCGCAGCCGCTACCATGTGCAGACCAATTCTGGGAAATCGAGCAGCACTAGGATATGAAATCAGCAGGCCTCTGGCGCGAGACATTGTGAATCTGCTCAACATACGGGCAGGCCCCTCGGCGCGCCATCGCGCCCTACGCGAAGCGGAGCCGGCTCTTCGCGAACGACAAGAGCGAGATGGCGAGCGATGTGACGACGGAGTCGCCCGTCAATCCTGGAGACAAGACACTCTTGGCCATGCTATGTGCTCTCACTAAGCTTTGAGCCGTGCCATCTGTGAATAGGCTGCAGTAGGTTTTACGCTTTCAGGCAAAATCGGAACCGTAAGATTTTGTGCGAGAGGAGCAAGTTAAAATGGACATGACGCGCCGGCAATTCGCCCTAACTCTTGCAGCTGCCACCTACCTGCGGCCCTCCTTATTCGACCCGCTTTCCCCATTAGGAGTTCCCCGCGGCGTCGTTCCCGGCCGAGTCACTTGGGCGCATGATCCGGCGGCGGTGACCTGGGATGGCACAGGTTCGTGGTGGACCGACGCCAACAACAACCAATCGGTAATTGACCGCATGGTTTCTCGATCCATTTGCGGCCTTACAAATCAAAAAAGCGATGCTCAGGCGTGGAGCGCCATCTTTCAATACTTCAATCAAACTCATGGACGCGGCAAAGCCGGATACAGTGCTGGGGAGAAGATTGCGATTAAGGCGAACCTGAACAACACAACGGACCATGGCACGATCGAACGGCTGAACTCCTCGCCCCATTTGCTCCTTTCGCTCGTCCGGCAGTTGACCGGTGCAGGTCGAGTGCCGGCAGCATCGATCACCGTCTTCGATTCCAGCCGATTCATTCCGGGCAATCTGTACGACAAGATTCATCATGAATTTCCCGGCGTCGTGTTTGTGGATCATATCGGCGGAGATGGACGAGTAAAGGCCGAGTTCAAAGCCAACGCGATTCCGTTCTCCGTTGAAAGCAACAACGCTAAGGGGCTCGACACCACCGTCGTTGAAGCCAGCTACTTAATTGATGCTTCCGTATTGAGAGCACACGTGAGTTCCGGCGTGACACTCAGCGCGAAGAATCTCTTCGGGGCTACGAGTATCAACCCGGACTGGCGCAAGAACGCGCACGACGGCTTCCATCACAACAAGGATGGTTCGGCGAGTTACTCCGCGTTCACAGATTATTTGGGTCATAAAGACCTCGGCGAGAAGACCATCCTTTTTATTATTGATGGGCTGTATGGAAACGACAACGTGGATGGTCCGCCTCATCGCAAGTGGAAGATGGCGCCGTTCTACGATGCATGGCCGAATAGCATTTTTATGTCGTTTGACGGCGTAGCGATCGATTCGGTCGGCTTCGATTTTCTCACTTCGGAATGGCCTGATCTTCCGGATATTGCGAATGCCGATAACTACCTGCGCGAATCAGCCCTGGCGAATGATCCACCTTCGAAGACTTTCTATGATCCTGAACGCGACGGCGTCCGATGCCGCAGTCTGGGTGTGCATGAACATTGGAACAACGGGACAGATAAGAAGTATTCGCGCAACCTCGGAAAAGCGCAGGGGATCGACCTGTTCCACGTTTAGCTGATGTATAGGACACACTTGAGCTGCCGCTGAGTGGAGGAGTTGCGCAACTCCAGGCCGTCGGCTAAGTCACCGAGCGGCCGCATTCCTGGCTCTCCTGCGAACCCCCGGAAGTCTATGGACCATTGGATTCTTAATTCATGGCAGGATCGCTGCTGAGGGAGTTGGAGGATGAACCAGAGAGTGTCGTCGCTATGCTTCATTGCCGCATCGATGTTCGCCGCAAATGCCTTTTCTCAATCAACCTTGAGCCAATATAAAGGGTTGCCTTATCACGACAGCCGCTATCAGGGCGGTGCGCAGAAAATACCCGGACGGGTTTTGTGCGCTTACTACGACCTAGGCGGGGAAGGAGTCGCGTATCACGACAGCGATCCACAGAACCACGGCAGTGGAGAGTTGAACCCTGCTGACGGGACCTACCTGAATGAATTTCGTATCCATGAGGGAGTGGATACGTCCTACACGAAGTTTCAGCGGAAGCCAGATCCGATCGACGACAACCCCTTCAATAAGATTGTTCCTGCCGCAGACCTGCTCTATGTAGGCTGGACCGAGCCCGGCGAGTGGTTCAACATTAGTGTAGATGTGACACACGCAGGAACATACGCGCTGGATTTCCTTTACACGTCGAATCGCGGCGGAACAATATCAGTGGATGTGAATGGAAAGGATGCGACGGGGCCCCTGGAGATCGCTTCGACATATGATCCCGAAGACCCGCTGGCGTGGCGTCAATGGCACCACTGGAATCTAGCCCCGCAACTTTTCAAGGTTCAGCTCAGCAAAGGGAAAAATGTTCTCACCGTGCACATCGTGACGAAGGGCAACATGAATCTGGCTTATTTCGACTTCAAGCGCGTTCACAGATGAAGTGCAGTTAGCCGAAAAGGGCCAAGCCTAACTCGGACGGGATCAACTGGGGAAAAACAGTCGAGCCGGCTGCCGAGGCTGCCGAGACGATTTGGAGAGGAATGCGAAGTCTACGCTCGATTTCAGCGCCCTCTCTCCGATGCTAAAATCTGGCTCTTGCAGGGTCCGCACGCGTCTTGGAAAGGCAAAGATGTCGCTCAACGTATTTCTCGCGGTTTGTGTCCTCGGCAGCGACTTCATGATCTACGCGTTGTTTCACTGCACCTACAGCCCCCACCATGACGCATTCTGATGACAGCCCGATGGGAATCCACGCGGAAGACGCTTTTTTCAACGGCGAGGAGCGAATCCGCCTGATACTCGATTCCGCCGCGGAAGCCATCTGTGGCTGCGATTCAGCAGGTGCGTGTCTTTTTGCAAATGCTTCGGCGGCGCGCATGCTGGGATACGCCGATCCCACGGAACTACTCGGGAAAAACATGCATTCGATGGAGCACCATACCCGAAAGGACGGCACTCCATATCCAATTGAAGAATGCCCGATCTATGTGGGCTTTCAAAAAGGCGAGAGCGTTCACAGAGACGATGAGATCTTCTGGAGAAGTGATGGTGCGAGCTTTCCGGTGGAGTATTGGTCTCATCTTGTCGTGCGGGAAGGTAAAACCCTGGGCGCGGTGATAACGTTCATCGATATAACGGAGCGGAAACGAGTAGAAGCGGCGCTCCGCAAGAGTGAAGAGCGGAACCGCAGCCTGCTTCAGATCAACAATGCCATTATTACGAACCTGACCCAGCAGGCCCTCCTTCACTCTATTTCCGAGGCCTTACGTAGCGTTATCTCTTTCGACCGCTGCGCCATCACCCTCTATCAGCCGGAGAGAGATACGTTCCGCTTCCTCGCCGTGGAGGGAGACCTGCTCTCGGACTACTTTCGAGCGGGCCTAGAGGATAGCCATGACGAGACCTGCGTCGGCTGGGTTTTCGACCATCAGCGGAGTCTCGTCCGCCGGGATCTTGAAAAAGAGGCGCAATATGCCAATGAGCGCCGCCTCGTCGCCGAGGGAATCCAGTCGATGTGCGCCTTTCCCTTGGTTTTTCAGGGAAAGTGTATCGGAGCGCTCAGCTTGGTAAGCCGGGAAAGGGATCGGTATTCGGATGAGGACGCCGCGTTCTTGCAGGAAGTGGCGAACCAGGTCGTATTGGCGATTCAGAATATGCAGTCCTACCAGGAAATTGACAGCCTGAAGGCCAGGTTGGAGAAGGAAAACGTTTATCTCCGGGAGGAACTGCGCACGGAGCACAACTTCGAGGAGATCGTGGGCAATAGTCCCGCAGTGCTCAGAGCGCTCGGCGCCGTCGATCAGGTCGCTCCTACGGATGCGACGGTGCTGATTTACGGGGAAACGGGGACGGGGAAGGAGCTCGTGGCGCGCGCGATTCACAACCGCAGCGCCCGCAATGGCCGTGCCCTAGTGAACGTGAACTGCAGCGCCATCTCTGCTGGTCTAGTGGAGAGCGAACTGTTTGGCCATATGAAGGGAGCCTTTACGGGGGCGCTGGAGCGGCGCATCGGGCGCTTCGAGCTTGCCCACGGCGGCACGATCTTCCTGGACGAGATCGGAGAGTTGAGCTTGGAGACGCAAGTAAAGCTGCTGCGCGTTCTCCAAGAACACGAGTTCGAGCCGGTAGGGAGCAGCCACACTGTGAGAGTGGACGTGCGCGTGATTGCCGCCACCAACCGTAACCTTCGAGAAGCGATGCAGGCGGGCCTCTTCCGCTCAGACCTCTTTTACCGCCTCAATGTTTTTCCGATTGAGCTTCCCCCTTTGCGAGAACGCCGCTCCGACATTCCCCAACTGGTGGCTTTCTGCGTATCCCGGTTCTCCAAGCGGCTAGGGAAGAAGATCGACGGAGTTTCGCGGGAATCGATGGAGAAATTGATGAACTATCCATGGCCCGGAAACATTCGTGAGCTGCAGAACGTAATTGAGCGGGCGGTTATCTTGGCGGCGGAGCCGACCCTACGGTTGGACCGCGACCTCATGCCAGTCGCCGCCTCCACGAAGGGCATGGAGACTCCTGAGACGCATGCTCCGAAGCAGCGACAGGCGGACCTCCAGCCTCCAACCCCCCTCCTCACGCTGGAGGAGGTAGACCGAAACCATATTCTCACCGCCCTCCAACATGCCGGTGGAGTGGTTGACGGTCCAAAAGGCGCGGCGAGGATCCTGAACCTTCATCCTAATACGCTTCGCCACCGCATGAGTAAGCTCGGCATCAAGGGATCTCGCCACCGCCCATCGTAATTCCTCCAACCGCAACCGGCGGGTGATTACCGAATATGGTGGTTCCGCCCCTGAGTCCCGCACCCCTGGGAGAACCAACCGTCTGCACTTCCCAGGAACCGGAGGGTGACCAGATGGCGGCAAGCCTTGCCAACTTATTGATTCTAGACATTTATTAGCTCAGGCGATCTCGGTGGGTCCCAATGAGAGGGCTGCAGACCTAGGCTCATGGCATGAAGGCATGTCAATTGCTCTCCCAAGTCCAAAGGAGACCAGGTGAACCGCGATGCTGAGGATCACGGTTGTCGAATCGTCACGGAGCGCAGTAACCCTTCGGGTAGAAGGCCGGATAACGGGTTCCTCGGTCGAGGAGCTCCGCACTGCATGCGATGTGCATACTTTCGCAAGTGAGGTTCAGTTGTCCCTCGAGCTAGCGGACGTTTCATTCGCCGACGCAGCGGGGATACTACTCCTCAAAGAACTGGGGAGTCGGGGTGTATGCCTCACGCGCGCTAACCCGTTTATGGCCGAACAGCTCAAAGAGGGGGCGTCATTTGACCAAGTCTAGAGTCACAAAGAAGTTCAAACCGAAGCCGGAAAGGTCCTTCTCTCTAAACTTCGGCACATCGCGGATGGAAGGGAGCTTCAATGCTGAAGCAAGCTGTATCTAGGAGGCGGTTATTGCTGGCTGGGTCTTTGCGGAGCAGGCCGCGGGATCTTCCAATTCTGGAGCCACTCTCCGCCGTAAGCAGGATCGTTGCCTTCGTTTCCCACGATCTTCGGCATCCCTTGACCGCCATCCTAGCAAACGCGGAATTTCTCACCCGCTCCGATATTAGCGAGATGCAAAGAAGTGATACCTACCAGGAAATCCGTCAGGCCATCGACCAGATGGATGAGATGATCTCCTCATTGCTGGAGTGCTCCAAAGGCCGTAACACTCTTCGGCCGGCCGCCCGAAACATCATCGACACAGTCGAGCGTGCGATCCGGATCACAAGTGTGAGGCGCGACTTCCCGCACATCAGCATCAAGCATCATCATGAAGGCTTGGCCGTGGGCTGGTTCGATTCCAGCCGACTCGAACGGGTGGTTGCCAACCTCCTACTGAACGCTTGCGAGGCAGTTTCTCCGCACTCGGGGCAGGTCGTCGTAAACACGACCGGAAATCGAGACTGCTTGCAAATTGGCGTCTGGGACAACGGCCCGGGCGTCCCACCGACGCTCCAAGATTCTGTTTTTCAACCTTTTGTGAGTTACGGAAAGGCCGAAGGCAGCGGACTGGGCCTCGCCATAGCGAAGAAGATTGTCGAGGATCATGGCGGAGAGATCTACCTTGATCGGAGAAGTGAGACTGGAACTTTATTCAAGATCACGATTCCCTTTGCCATTCCGGAGGGAGCGATCTCGTTTTCATTCCACAACAACACCACGACAACGCCCTATGCGGTGTGAACACCGGAGCGAGAACAGAACAGGTCAAGTCGGGGAACGTAGTGACCTGGCGGGGCAAACTAGACCGCGGGAAAATGGTTTCACGACAGTTGTGGAGAGTGCCGGATTCGCGCACGAGGTTAAAACTAAAGCCGAAGAATAAATGTGGAAGAATTCCGAAGGATCGAAAAGATGGAAACAGTTCTTGTAGTTGATGACAGCCGTGCGATGCAGAGGACATTGCAGCGCCTTCTTGAGGCAGACTCGCTGCAAGTTCAGATCGCATCGGACGGAATCTCTAGCCTTGAGATTTTTCGGAAGCAGCCGCCCAGCGTCGTGATGCTCGACCTGAAACTGCCCGACCTGTCCGGCAAAGAGCTGTGTCGCGAATTCAAGGCGATCTCGGCGTCAGTGCCCATAGTCGTGCTGAGCGCCAGCGCCGCAGTGGAAGACAAGGTGTTGCTCCTCGAGCTCGGTGCGGATGACTACGTCACGAAACCGTTTAGCCCGCGAGAACTACTGGCGCGTGTCCGGCGCGCAATGCGTCGTGGCGACAAGGCTCAAGCGATTTCCAATGTCCCGGCGAAAGCTGTGAGTCACGAAGTACTGATTTTCGGTGATGCTCGCATTGACTTCACAAGCATGGAGGCCGCGCAAGAGGGCAAGCCAGTTACCCTCACGGCGCAGGAATTCAAGCTCCTGAAGTTCTTTGCCTCGTCTCCCGGCAGGGTTCTTTCCAGAGACGAACTGCTCAATGAAGTCTGGGGCTACCAAAATTATCCGTCCACGCGCACCGTGGACAATCATATTCTCCGGCTACGTCAGAAACTGGAACCTGATTCCGCCCATCCGCGCTACTTCCTGACCTTTCATGGCGCCGGCTACAAATTTGTCCCCAGTTCGCCCATCGTGGACATAAGAAATGGTCCCGCTCCTTCCCGCTGTGCAAGGAAAGCCCGGATTTCTCAATGAGTAACTTATCTGGAGTTGCAGATTTTAGCGCCACTACGATTTAACGTCGCCACCCATGCTTACAGGTATCAGGTAGGTCAAAGCGCGACACGTAGACATGATCGGCGTTATCTCAACTTTGCCGCTGTAAAGGCGGACCCGGACGCGGGAGCCTACGCTGTAATCCATCGTAAGGCAACCCACACGCCATCTTAGTAGTCGAGTGCGCATAATGTCGCACCCAATAGCGGAGTTACGTCTCAGGTGGAAAGTTGAAATTGGCAGTTGCCTATGGGTCACTGACAAACGTCTTTCCCGAGATGACTGCTTCCACAGCAGCGAAAAGGTCAGCTTGTGCCCTAGCAAGCCTCCAGACCGTCGGACGCTTCGCCCACGACCTGTAACTCTGGTCTTGTTCCCAACAGCTTAATTACGAAATGTCTAAATACCTCGAAATCGTCCACCACCAGAATACGCACTGCCGGAAGTTGCAAGACAACCTCCCTGTTTAAGCTATTGAGTCGAAGTGACTGACCAGACTGTGTTTACCGGACGTAAGTGCGCGCGTTAATCGTCTAAGTGGATCGCCATACACCCCAATTTCTTCCTGCGCTCGCCAATTTCCTTCCTCAGTTCGTTGCCCTTGGCAAGTTCTGCGGTCCGTTCCGCAACCTGCTGATCGACTGCGCTGCCAAGCCGCTTCTGCTTGGAACTCCTCGGTGACATCGGTAACTGCTCCCACGAACTCTAGGGTCTGTCCCAAAGGGACGGGCGGATACACGGGTACCCTTACACAAAAGTTTCAACTTCAGGCGAACCGTCCAACCCAATCTAGGGACACGAATTCGTCGACAGCGGGCAAGCCATTCCAGCCGGGATTGGACCCGTCACTTCTACAGGCACGGGGCAGCGAGCGATCTGCCCACCCCACAGGAGATTCCATGAACAACCAAAACAAGAAGGACGATGTCGAGGGAAGGCCCCAAGCGGGCACCCGTGACCCCAAGGATAAGCAAGGACAATTAGAAGTGCATCCGCGTAAGGGACGCGAGCACGTTCCCAACACCGAAAATGAACTTGATGGTTGCGGAACGGAGACCAAGACCTCAGAAAAGGTTCGTGTTGAGCAAGGCGGGAAAAATCATCGCAGCAACACCAATTAAATTCCCAACCACTAGACCAGGTTGGCGCTCCAGAGGAGCACACCTCGCGCTTCTGGTGCAGCCAACTAGGAGACCGGTCTGCAATCACTGGGGAGCCACGATTCTTGCCGAGACTCGATAGGGCCGATAGTTCTTGTAGCGGTGCAAGTTTTGGAAGGACGCTTGAAACGTCAGATCCAAGACCTTTGAAAGCTTCACTTGCACGTTCGCATCATGTGGCAACCACAAGGGAACGCCCCCGTCAGGAAGACGCACTTGGCTAAATCTCACCTTGGTCGTAAGTTCTTCGAGTCCAACCTGCGGATGAGGCGTCAGAATATCCGACCGGATTTGCAGAATTTGAAAGCTTGCAGCGTCAATCCAGGCGACGCCTTGCAGCAACATATGCACCGGCGTTCCCTGAGGGCCTCGCAGCGTCACCGGGAGTCTTGCTCCGGGGAGTTGCGCGAACGCAACCACATACGCATCTCGCCCACCGATCGTCTGGTCCCCCAGATACAGGAACCGGGAATCCCACTGAAAAGCTCGCGAAAAGTACACACAACTCAACGCAAAACCCGAAGTGACAAAGAAGCCTTTGTCCAGTCCTATCTTTTCCATGCGCTTGCCTTTTTCATCCATGCGAAATTCTTCGATGCGTGCCTGCGAACCGTTGCCATGGCGAAGGATGAGGTAGCTGTCGTGAACCACTTGGCTTTTGCTCGATCTCCCTTGCCGTATTTCCTCCTGAGCGATCACATCGACGAAGGCGTCGAAGAACTTGTCTACGTTCTCGCCTGTCTTTCCCAGAATCGTCGACAGCGTCTGTGAACTTGCGGCCTTCCGAATCCCTTTGAGTTCCGGAACACGTCTGATGAGTTGCTCAAGCGGCTTGTCCAAAAGTGGATGCGCCTGCGTGTCCTCTTTTCGCACGCTTTCATCGACGTCTAGATTGGACGCGGTGACGCCGTTCACGCTGCTTACACTACGGTAGTCCGTAAAATGGTGGACGTTTCGGAATTCCTGCTCAGTGTGGACCTTGCAATCCAAACCAGATTGCATCGGATATCGTTCTAAGTATCTTTCCATCACTTCGTGCACCTGAACTTCGGTCGGCAACCATATGGAATTCGCAAGCCCATTGACCCTCATCTCCTTGAATTTCACCACAGTTTGCAGCTGGTCTCTCGGGACACACTCTGTGGGCAAGGACTTGGGCGCTAGCAAGTCTGTCCTTATTTGCAGAATCTGGAAGCTGGATGCATCCACCCATGCAATACCCTGAATGAACCACTGCAACTCCGGTCCCTCCGGTTTTTTCATCTTGAAAGTGATAGTGGCGACTTCGGGGATTTGTGCAAACGCGACGACGTAGGTACGTTGCGATCCGACGTGGTCCTCGCCGAGGTACCGGAATGCGGACTCTGATTGAAGGAGCGTTGAAAAATGCAGAGCGCTTGATGCGAACCCGCTTGAAAGAAATAGCGCTTCCGAAGGGTCCGAAAGCCACCCATCTGCATTCCTGCGATACTCCTCAATCGCGGTTTGCAGCAGGTTGTCTTGGCGCACGATGAAGTAGCTGTATTCGTCTTGCTGAACCTGGTACTGGAATGCCTGACTTAGGGGCATTCCTGTTACCGGATTAAATCTTTCTGCCCCGACCTTCAGAGGCATTCCTGTTAGCGGATTCAGGTTTTCTTCTGTGATCTTCTCTTTCGCGACCAGACTCCCAAGTTGGTCGAAGAGTTCGAATACGTTTGCACCTGTCTTTTCCAAGATCATTGGCAGCTGCTCCTGATCGCTCGCAGCCTGAAGGGTCTTCAGCTCAGGGACCCGCTTAATAAGCTGTTCCATCGGCTCGTCGATAAATGAAACTTTCTTGTCCTCAGAACCCTGTTCGCTCTTGTCCTTTTGATGTGCGAAACCGAACTCGTATGCCACCTCAGCGTGGGGATATCCACGACCTGAAACCGCTGTAGCGCTTAAGAGAAGTGTGATCAGGGTAGTCTGATACAAAGAGACACGAGGGCGACACGATTTGGTGGTCAGCGATCCGAAGTCGAGGGTCATATCACCTGCTCGATTCGCGACGCGACATCAGCGGCGATCCGCGAAGGAGCAGCCCATGATGACGCGATTACGATGAATCGTAAATCCGTCTGGATGTTGGACGGCAGCTTTGTTCAACGAAGGTACGCCAAGGGATTACCGAGGTCGGCCACGATACGTGTTGCTGACCACATGCCCGATAAACGCCGTAACCCAAGTGGGTTGTACACAGCGTTCCCGACTCCGATGCGGTCGCTAAGCCCTATCCGGTCGCGCCCGTCCCCGTGCCGCCAGCGCAAACTGATAGTGCCTACAGGTGAATGAGGCTCTTCTCTCGGCCATGCTTTAAATATAGTTAAAGTCGTTTGTATTGATAGACTTCTGTAAGTGTTGATTCTAGGCGAGTTGCACTGAGGCCTGATATTGGCTTCAAAATAAAAAAGCGCCGAACTGTCGGCGCGGAGGGCAAACGAATACCCAGCCCCAGAACACCACTAACGGGGAAAATGTCAAGTGGGATTTTCGACCGACTACCGGAAACGCGTCGGTTTTTCTGCATCGGCGAATGTTGAGTGATCGGTAGCGGCAGCTGGGCCATCCCTTGTCGACCGGGTGCGCTGGGTTGACGCTGGCACAGACGCTTCGAGGCTCAGCGTAAACAGGAGTGTCTGCGCTCCTTCAGATACGGCGTTCGACGTTGGGGAAGTCGAGCCAGACTTTTACGCCGCAGAAGTGCGAGCCCTCGGTGCAGATGGGTGTGGTGATTCCAGCACGGACGTAGCAGGGTGGTCCGACGTACCGCGCGAATTGCGGGTGGACTTCGCGGAGTTGTGCGACTTCGTCCATCGACGCGCGGTAGATTTCTTCCTGCGCGTTGAAGCAGGTGCGCATGGTCCATTTGTGGAGAAGATGGAGAAGGGAACCGGACTCGACCAGACGGATGGCCTTCGCGTTGGGGAGAACGTAGAGCGCGATTTCGGCGGGGACGCCGCGATCGAGGAGTTCGTTTTTGGCGTTCCACGCGTCATGCATAGCGCGTTGATAAACTTCCTTGGCGCGCGGATTGCCCTCGAGCAGCATGGGCCTGATGTAGTCGGGCTCGCGCGTGTCGGAGAGTGTTAGTAGTGGGCGCGAGCCGGGGACCATGCGGTGGCGCTGGTCCTGGCTGTCGGCGGTGTGGCTGATTTTTTTCGCGAACGTGTAATTGACATGTTGGAGCGCGCGCATCGCTGGTGCATGCACGCCGACGTTCAGAGTCTCAAGTCGATAGAGATTACGCGCCGGATTGAGCAGTCGGTCGATGGCCTCGCCGTCGCTGCACTGCGATTCGGTCTGGCCAAGGACGGCGCGGTAAGCTTCGGCGGCGACGCGCGGGGCGTTAGGCGAAAAGTCGATGAGCTTGGAGGTTTTGCCGGAGAGCTTGGTGTCGAATTCGCGAGCGAAGGCTTGACCGGTGGAAGTTGCTATTGCTCCCGTGCCATTTGAATGAGAACGATCGTTTTCATTCGCAATCGCCGCGGGGTCATTTTCCTGTGCAACCACAGAGCGGTTGGCCCACTCCGGCAATTCTCCCAAAGGCTCCGTCCCAAAGCGTTCAAAGAATTGCGGATCGATGTCGCGAGCCAGCGCGACCATCTGACCGATCACCTCGCGCGCTTCAGTGGGCGTATCCGACGCATTACACATGCGCCACAGCCGATGCAGCACGATTCCGGAAATGGTGTGCACCATGGTCGTGAATGCGGCCAGCGGCAGAACGTATCGCGCGATTTCGATGGAGCGCTTTTCGGCCGAGCGCTCGATCTTCTGGATGCGATTCACGTGAGACATCGGGCCGACATGCCAGATGTCGTTTAGGATGGCGCGCGCGTCGCCGGCAAGGAGCGCCGATAGTTCGCGGTAGTAATTCCAGGATTGTGCGATCGAACGCTCGTAGATCGCACGGCTGCCTTCATTGAAAAACAGCGATTCGGCGGGAACGTAGGCGTGCGCGCGGTCCAAACGAACGTAACGCTGGCTCTGCTGCTCCGAATTGTAAAAAGGATGCGCGTGAAGAAACGACCAAACGAACTGGCGGCTGATATTTTCCAGGCCAAATTCGAAATGTGCGTGTTGGTATACGGTGTGATGGCCGCTGTAGAAGGTAGCGGCGCCGATGTTGATGCGTTGCTTGTCGGTGATTTCTTCAGGGCCGATCAGGCGCGTCGCGTAGCAGGTTCGCGCGGCGGCGATGGCGGAATCGAAGGGATGGGCGAAGGCGTTGCGCAGCGTGACGCGTGGCGGCGACGTCTCCACCAGTTCGCCGGAGCGCGCGGGTTCGAACATGCGGGATTGAGAGGCCACGATGGAAGATTATTCTACACGGGCGGGAGGAAGGAACACAGGCTTGTACCGGGGATTTTCGCGAGCCGGCGGTGGATCTTACTTGACGGCTGATCATCCGAGTGGACTGCGTGGGCGGATTCGGTGAGAGCCCGCCCCGCCCATCGAAATTACGGTCGCACGGAGGCCACAGCCTTGACCCTGGATGTCTCGCTGAACCGCGCCAGGTCAAAGTCAATCATCAATCCCTGCTTCGACAAGCAAAGTGAGCGAGCGGCTAAGCCCGTGCCATCAGAAGCCAGCGTAAGCCCGGACGCAGTGTCGCACGCCTCTGCCGAGGCCATCGCAAAAAGAGAGGCGACTGGTCCGGACTTAGCATCCGGCCGGACGAAGACCAATACACGAGATGCCGGGCTGGTAACGGTTGTCAAAGACTCGACGGAAACAGTGTAGTGTCCGGCGGGAAGCAGCGTCGTGCCGAAGCGTGTCTCCGTGTTCAGGGTGAAGGTGCCCCTCACCAGATCCTGGGCGTTAGCCGAGCTTGTTACGCCGCCTGCCAGCAAGAGCGCGAAAAGGAACAGCTTTACGATTGAGAAACTGCCATACCGTGTTTTTTTGGATTGAGTCATTTAATACCTTCCTTAATTTAGTTTTTATTCAACGGGCAGGCTTCGCCCACACAGCTCAACATTTCGTTTCACACCGCGAGGTCACGAGGTCGGTCCAACTGCGGAACCGGAGAGGCTAGCGGAAGAACTTCGGGGTTCTCATCGAACTTGCCTGCGTTGCGAACTTGCTATCTACACGAGCAATCTTGCGGGTGCGTCAGCATCTTGTCCAACGCAAAGAATGCGAAAGAAAAATAAAACGATTTGATGTTGATAAGACGCGTGGAAAACTAATTTTGATTTATGTGAGAAATGGTTTTGTTCCCATTCTGGGACTGCACAATTTCGCCCGTCGTTAATCAACCGGGATTTCAGAAATCCTGGTCATAGCAGCGGCGACGACCAAAAGGAACGTGCGTTTGAATAGAGAAATTCTATAGTTGATTCTCTCTTTACTGCTCCATCGGCGGCGGGATCAAGGCTTAATGCGTTGGGCTCGACGTTGCGGCTGGTCCCGCGGCAGACGGCTCCGCGAAGGAACGCAGCAGCAGAATAAGCCGCCAGCGCTGGTCTTCCGTGAGCCGCTTTTTGAAAGAGGGCATGGGCTTGCGGCCTTCGCTGAGTTTGTAGAAGAGCTCGCCGTCGGTCACCGCTCCCAGGCGCTTCGCGTCTGTGAAATTTGTGGGCGCGGGATCGTACAGTGACGCATCGTGGCCGTCGCCTTTCCCCGAATCGCCGTGACACGACGAACACTTATCATGATAAAGCGGACGAACGGACTGCAGGATGACATCGGAGCTTGTCAGCGGATTTTGCAGCTGCTTGGCCTGCTCGGGAACGGTCCACGGGCGATTCTGCAGAACCGCCCAGATGATGGCGGCCATGATGACTAGGAGCAGGACCGCGAAAAGAAACTTGCGTGCTTTGAGATTTTGCGGCGCGCTGTTCGTCATGGGACGCGAAGAAATCTTCGCATACCCGCGATAGTGGTCCAAGACGAACGGGAACCAGTGTGCTCAGAATTCGAAGGCAGAACGCGCGGGAATATGCTGAATAGCCGCTACGCGCGGAGAATCAGCCAAACGTATTCGAAGTTGAGGAAGAGGATGATGACAGCAACCGTCCAGCCGATGATCGATGTGAGGCGAGAGTTGACGAACTCGCCCATCTTGGCGCGACTGCCCGTGAACTGAATTAGCGGAATCACCGCGAATGGCAGTTGAAAACTCAGCACCACCTGACTGACGATGAGCAGCGAAGTGACTTTCCCTTCACCCGCAATGCCGATCACCAGCACCGCAGGAATGATCGCGATCGCCCGAGTGATCAAGCGGCGCACCCAGGGCTTCAGGCGAATATCCAGAAACCCTTCCATGACTATCTGTCCCGCGAGCGTGCCGGTGAGCGTCGAGTTTTGCCCGGAAGCCAGGAGCGCGCAGGCAAACAGCGTGCTGGCGAAGCTGGCCCCAAGAACGGGACTGAGAAGTTTGTACGCATCGGCAATTTCCGCGACATCATGGAGTCCGTGCCTGTGGAACGCCGCCGCGCCGAGGACAAGAATAGCGGCGTTCACGAAAAGCGCGAATCCAAGCGCCAGCGTCGAGTCGAAGACCGCGTAGTGCAAAGCCTCGCGGCGATCGCGAACCGAGGCCCCAAACGCACGTGTCTGGACGATGCTCGAGTGCAGATAAAGATTATGCGGCATGACCGTCGCGCCGAGAATGCCGATGGCGATGTACAGCATCTCTTTATTGCGGAGAATTTCGGCGCTCGGAATCAGTCCGTGCGCGGCCTCCCGCCACAGCGGCTGCGCAAAGAATATCTCGTAGGCGAAGCACGCCGCGATGCTGGCGATCAAAGTGACCACGAACGCTTCGATCAGCCGGAAGCCGCGCCCCTGCAGTGCAAGAACGATCAGCACGTCCAGCGCCGTGATCAGCACGCCGGCAAGAAGCGGCAATCCGAATAGAAGTTTCAGGGCGACCGCAGACCCCAAAACTTCAGCAAGGTCGCAAGCGGCAATGGCGATTTCGCAAAGCACCCACAGAATGAAGGAGGTCCGCCGGGAGTAGTGTTCGCGGCAAGCCTGCGCCAGATCTCGGCCCGTGGCGATGCCCAGCTTCGCGGAAAGCGCCTGCAAAATCATCGCCATGAAATTGCTCAGAACGATCACGCTGAGCAGCGTGTACCCGAACTTCGCGCCGCCGGCGATGTCTGTCGCCCAGTTGCCGGGGTCCATGTAGCCGACCGCGACAAGATAGCCCGGCCCGGCGAAAGCCAGCGCCTTGCGGAACCACGTCGCCCCCACGGCGATCGGAATCGTGCGGTGAGCTTCCGGCAGCGAGGGGAACGCGCTTGTTCGCCCTCGGGAGGGAATCGCGGAGGCTGTTTCCGCGCTGACCGATGGTTCTGTTTCAAGTTCCGGAGCGTTCAGTCTCTGCATTGTGCGAGTTAATTACAGTAAATATCGCTTCTAAACTACAATTAACATCGGCCAATGTCAATAGTTAATGCCGCCGATTTTCACTCGCCGCAACCCGTCCCAATAATCGTTCCTGCCATCCACTGTAGGAGCGGGGCCGACCGGCGCTGCCCAAGCCAAAAACGAAATGGGGCGCCGAACCGTAAGCGATTTTCCTAGCCACACTTCCACAGCTGGCCCGGCGAGCACACCTCCACGCCGCTGTGGTACCTTGAACCAGTTCCGCACCGCGAAAACAATCGATCGGAGAAACCAAATGGATGAGCAGCGGCCCGCGCAAGGGCAAGTTCAGATCAAGGCGGACGAAAAGGAATTGCAGGGCGAATACAGCAACCTGCTGATGATCCACCACAATCTGGAAGAGTTCACACTGAACTTTATTTATATTTTCCCGAATGGCGCCCAGGGAAAGCTGCTGAAGAGCATGATCGTAAGTCCGGGCCACGCCAAGCGCATCTGGCGCGCGCTGGGAGAAAATATCGCCCGCTATGAATCGCAGTTCGGATCGATCAAGGAAGCCCCGGAAGTCGCTCCGCCGACCGTTGGTTTCGTGCAGTAAAGGCACAGCACCGAGAAAAAGAATGATCAGCCGATAGCAATTTCGCGGTGGTCGTGGTCGCCGGGGGTTGGTAAGTCTACCGGCGACGCTTCGAATGAATTCGTCAGTTCCGGACGCTCGGGATATACTGCGGGAAAGAATATGCAGCTGAGGGTTCACCTATACCATGCTTCGAAAACTCGATGGTCTGACTACCCTTCTGCTGGCAACCATCTTTGCCACGTTCCTGTTGTTTTCGTGCGCCGCGAAACAGGCACCTCATGAGATCACTGTCAAAGTTCCGGAAAATTATTCCGGCGCATTGACTCTCGATCCCTGTGCTCCGGACTCTTCGGCGGAGGTCGTGGTGAACTCCCGTGGATCCGCGCGGACCTCCGTGTGCCCGAAACCTGGTGAGAGCGTTACGCTGACAATCGTCCAGGGCGGCGTGGAGCGTCGGATTTCCCCCGATCAGGTCACCATCGAGCGTGCGGGCGACGGCTTGCCTGTCGCTATTAAGACGCGCATTCCGGCGCGGTAAATTCCGCCGACTCCGAATGATTTTGCGTTGGCGGTCATTGTAGGTCGCGGGCGCGCTCTTTAGGCGTGCATTAGACGCCCGCCTAACCAATCCGGCTTTGGCCGCTCGGGGCCGGTTTTTTCGGGATCGCCACAAAAACTCTTCAGGAAAGACGAGCGCGCACGCGGTCGCTTAGCGCTTTGCCGTCGACGGTCTTGCCTTCCAGGGCGGCTTTGGCCGTTTTGACGACGGCGCCCATTTGCTTGATGGAGGTGGCGGAGGTTTCGGCGATCGCTTTAGCGATGGCGGCGTCCATTTCGGCGTCGCTGGCGCCGGCGGGGAGGTAGGTTTCGATGATGGCGAGTTCCTTGGTCTCCTTGTCGACGAGGTCCTGGCGGTTGCCCTTGGTGAATTGGTCGATGGATTCCTTGCGCTGCTTGACGAGAGTTTGCAGCAGTTGGATGCATTCGCTTTCGTCGAGGCGGCGGATCTTTTCGGTCTCTTTATAGGTGATGGCGGACTTGATTCCGCGCAGGACGCTCAGGCGCAGTTCGTCTTTCGCGCGCATCGCGTCGGTCAGATCTTTCTGGATTTTCTCGGAGAGCGTCATCGGATCCTCGTGGAATGAATATAGCAGAGGCCGGTAGCACAGACACTCCTGTCTGTGCCGCCCGAAGAAACAGCGAGGCGAAAGACAAACGGCGAAAGAATTAACACAGAGGACGCAGAGATCGGCGCACGGAGATCACGAAGACAACGATCACGGAGATGTGCAGTGTATTTGACTTGGTGGAGTTGGCTCGCTACCGTTGTTCTCTTGAGTTTTGACGATTTTGTCGCCTTGGGCGACCGTATTACAAACCAACCACGGATGAGGGCGGATGAAAGTCATTGTTGCGGACAAGATCAGCGAGCGGGGAGTGGCACTGCTGAAGGAGCAGGCCGGCTGGAACGTGGTGCTGACCACCAAAGATACGCTGAACGCGGAGATCGCAGATGCGGAAGCGCTGATCGTGCGCAGCGCAACGAAGGTCACCCCGGAGTTAATGGAAAAGGCGCCGCGGCTGCGCGTTGTAGGGCGGGCCGGCGTGGGCGTGGACAACATTGATCTGGAAGAGGCCACACGGCGTGGTGTGTTGGTGATGAGCACCCCTGGCGGGAACGCGGTGAGCGTGGCCGAACACACCTTCGCGCTGATGCTGGCCTTGGCGCGTCAAGTGCCACGGCTGGACAAGGGTATGCACGAGGGGAAGTGGGAAAAGGGCAGCGCTGCGGGCACGGAAGTGCGCGGCAAAACGCTGGGTTTGATTGGGCTTGGACGCATTGGGAGCGAAGTGGCGGTGCGGGCGGAAGCGTTTGATATGCGCGTGCTTGGGTACGATCCATATATCAGCGACGCGGCCGCGCGGGAATTGCAGGTGGAATTGGTCCCGTTGGAGAAGTTGCTGGCCGAAAGTGATTTTGTTTCGTTGCATACGGCGGTGAGCCCAGCGACACAGAACCTGATTAATGCTACGACCATTGCGCAGATGAAGCAGGGAGCGCGGCTGATTAATGCAGCGCGCGGAGAATTGATCGACGAGGGGGCGCTGGCGGAGGCGTTGAAGAGCGGCAAGCTGGGTGGCGCTGCGCTGGACGTGTTTGTGGAAGAGCCGACCAAGAATGCGGCGCTGGTGGGATTGCCGAATGTAGTCGCCACACCGCATATCGCCGGGTCGACGACGGAGGCGCAGGAAGAGGTCGGGACGCAGGTTGCCGTGCAGGTGCGCGATTATCTCGCGGATGGAGTGATTCGCAATGCGGTGAACTTGCCGGCGTTGTCGCCGGATCAGTACCGGCGGGGCCGACCGTACGTGGCGCTGGCAGAGCGACTTGGGTCGCTGGTTGCGCAGGCGGCAGCGGTCAGGCCGGCGCGGATTCGGATTCGCTATGCGGGCGAAGTAGCCGAGGTGGGAACGAACTTGCTGCGCAGCGCGGTCTTGGCGGGACTGCTCAATGCCGTGCTGGATGAAAAAGTGAACGTAGTGAACGCGCCTCAGGTAGCGGCCGCTCGCGGCTTGACCGTCCACGAGGAAACGCGGCGGCGAGAGCATGGATTCCCGAACACGCTGGAGGTATCGGCCCTGCCGGAGAAAGGCACCTCGGGAGCGGGGGCGGAGTTCACGGTTGAGGGCACGGTTTTGCACGACGGGACGCCTCGAGTGCTGCAGATTGGCGGAATACCGGTGGAAGCGCAGTTGGAAGGGACGATTTTGTATCTGCGCAACCACGACGAGCCCGGAGTCATCGGGCAAGTGGGGTCGACACTCGGCAAACTTGGCGTGAACATCGCGACTTTTGCCCTGGGGCGGCGCGAAGAAGCCCGGGGGGCGGAGGCGGTTTCGCTGGTGCGATTGGACGGCGAGGTCACACCCTCTGTTTTGGGGCCGATTCGGGAGATTTCCGCGATCACCGAAGCCAAGCTTCTGCATTTGGGCAGGGCTTAAGTAACGACGAGCGATTTTGGACGTCCTGCGGGTGAAGTTGGAGTTCGTTTTTTGAACGGCACTACCCACCTCGGTTGGATTTAAGGCTTACGGCGGTTGTTTCGATTAGTCTTGCCCGTGTTGAAGCTGACACCGACGCTTCGAGACTCAGCGCAAACAGGAGTGTCTGTGCTACCCCCCCCCACTATTTTCGCAAGTGTTCATTCTAGTGTGGTTAAAGTTCTTTATTTTGTTACAGATTCACAAGTGCTCATTCTAAAGGGGCTACGCTACTAGAGGGCAGCGTGCAGCTGCCGGTATGGAATGTGGGCGGGGTGTTGCCTGATGTGTATACTAGATGAACAATAAGCTTCAGTCAAATAGAATGTCGGTGGTTCCGAAGTGCGGAGCGAATCTCAAGGCAGATTCTGCGGTCCGGGGTTGCCGGGAATTTAGATCGGCGTAGGAATTTTTAGAACTGCGGTATGTTGTTCTGGTGGAAACATAGTGGTTCTGGTACTTGCGACGCTGGAGGCGCGGGGGACCTCCCCGGAAGTCGTTGGATCAACGGGAGTTTCCTGGCCAAATTGGCGAGCGTTCTTGATGCGGCATTTCATATTCCGTTTCTCTGCATTAAAATACATGTCTTGACATAACCTACCGCCCTGATTTAGAAGGTATCTCAAATAGATGTGAGTCGAGTGGTGGGTTAAGGTTGCCCGGAGTCAGAACGAATCTGGCGTTGCGGAGAGAACGTTTCCGCGACTTGAACGTGCCCCATCCGGAGCACTCCCTCCTAGTGTCTTATAACATCACCGAAATGGTGCGCGAAAGGAGCAGTCCATGGAGTGGTCTTCTATGAAGCGGCATTCTATTTCGAGTTTTGTGGTGGGGGTTGCGATTTGTGTTTTGGCGGTGAGCGGGGCCTGGGGGCAGACGGGCACGACGTCGGTACATGGTGTGATAACAGACAAGAGCGGCGCGGCCATTGTGGCAGCGCAGGTTACGATCATCAGTGCGGATCAAGGATCGCAGCGGACGGTCGCGACCGGAGCACAGGGGGAGTTTGAATTTCTGGCCCTCCAGCCGGGAACATATGGACTCACGGTGGACGCACCCGGCTTCCGGAAATACGAGCGGAAAAATCTACAGTTGCTGGTAAACACACCCGTGACGGTGAACGTGACGATGGAAGTCGGATCGTCGGCGCAAACCGTGGAAGTGTCGGCACAGACCGAAACGTTGAATACGACGGACGCATCGCTGGGGACGGCGTTCAGCACACGACAGGTCATGGATCTACCGCTGGAAGCGGGGAACGTGCCGGAATTGCTGTCGTTGCAGGCGGGCGTGGCGTACACCGGGAACCGTTCTGACATTAACAAGGATTTGGATACGCGAAACGGTTCGGTAAACGGCGCGCGAAGCGACCAGAGCAACATAACGCTGGATGGAGTAGACGTTAACGCGGACACCAAGGGGTATGCATTTACCTCGGTGTTGCCGATCACACAGGATTCGGTGCAAGAGTTCCGCGTGACTACTTCGAATTACAACGCGGATGAAGGGCGGTCGTCGGGAGCGCAGGTGGCACTGGTGACCAAAAGCGGATCAAACCAATTTCACGGATCGGCGTTCGAGTCGCACCGCAGCACCGGGACGAGCGCGAACGATTACTTCATCAAGCTTTCCGAGCTGCAGAGCGGCGCACCGAACGAACCACCCAGATTGCTGAGGAATAACTTCGGCGGGTCTTTGGGCGGACCCATCAAGAAAGATCGTCTGTTCTTCTTTGTCAACTACGAGGGCCACCGGCAACGGGAAGATCAGAGCGTAGTGCGCGTTGTACCGAGCCAAACGCTTCAAGATGGAGTGATACTATATCCCTGCGCGGATCCTACGATGTGCCCGGGCGGAACGGTGCAAGGCTTAACGGCGTCGCACGCGGTGCCCGCAGGAGACTTTGGTTTGGGACCAGCGCAGATCAAGGGCATGGACCCCCAAGGGATCGGTGTAAGCACAGGCGTGATTATTCCCTACTTCCAATCGTTCGCCCAGTTTGTTCCGAACGACAACTCGGTGGGGGACGGACTGAACTTCGTTGGCTACCGGTTTAAGGGACCGCTGGCGATCGACACGAACTGGTACATTGCGCGGGCGGATTACAAGATCAACAACAACCACTCACTTTTCTGGCGCGGCGGGCTGCGAAACGATACGAACGGCGCCTGTACGCAAGCATGCGTTCCGTATCTGCCGGGTCAGGGGCCCGAAAACTCCTCGGTGGATTACAGCAAAGGCTATTCGGTCGGGTATGTGGCGGTGTTGCGGTCGAATCTAGTGAACAACTTCCGTTACGGGTATACCCGGCAGAGCCTGGGGGAGATCGGAAACCAGACCGAGGATCAGTTATTTCTACGGAATCTAAATGACGACAACGGTCCGAACAACTCGGCCCTGGCGGTAACGAACACCACGGCGTATCAAGTACCGGTGCACAACTTCGTGGACGATATTTCCTGGATCAAGGGGCGGCACACCTTCTCGTTCGGCGGAAACATAAACATCCTGCGCAATCCGCAATCCAACAACACAAACTCGTTCACATCGGCTTCCGACAATCCTTCGTGGCTGGATACGGCGGCGCTGGCCAACACCGGGGTTGCGGGACACTTCGATCCGGGCTGCTCGACGGGAACTGGCAACGCCACACCTACGCAGCCAGCGTGCACGGGGCCGGCGTATCCGGGGGTCGATCCGAACTTCGGGAATAGCTACGACTACCCGCTGGGAGCGCTGATCGGGATGGTCACGCAAGTGAATGCGCGATACAACTACACGAAAACGGGAAGCGTGCTACCCGATGGGTCGCCAGTGACGAGGCGTTTTGCGACGGATACGTACGAGATGTACGCGCAAGATGCGTGGAAGATCAAACCGACGTTGACCTTGACGCTGGGACTGCGCTACTCACTGTTTTCGCCGCCGTGGGAGACGAATGGAGACCAGGTCACGCCGAACAGAAGTTTGAGCGACTATTTCGCGGCCCGGGGAGCCGGGATGCTGCAGGGCGATCCGTCGTCGGCGCAATGTTGCCTGAGTTTCAATCTGGGCGGTCCGGCGAATAATGCGCCGGGCTTCTACGATTGGGATAAGAAAAACTTCGGGCCGCACGTAGCGTTCGCATGGTCGCCACGGGGACATACCGGATTGTTAGGTTCGCTGTTTGGAGACGGGGACAAGACCGTCATCCGCGGCGGCTTTGGCATGGTGTATGACCGCATCGGACCTGCGTTATTGGCGACCTTTGACCAGAGCGGTTCGTTCGGCTTGTCGACTACGCTGACGAACACCGGAGGCATGCAGACGCCCGCGACGGCTCCGCGGGCTACGGCCTTAACCGGGCCGTCAGCCATCCCGACGGTGGATCTGACCGGGGCGACACTGCTCACACCGGCACCTCCGGGAACATTCCCGCAGACGTTCCCGAGCGGATTGAACGGAGACACGGGATCGTATGCGGTGTACTTTGGAATGGATAACAAGCTGAAGACACCTTATGCCTATACGATTGACTTGTCGGTCGGTCGGGAGTTGGGACATAACTTCGCGTTACAGGTGTCGTACGTGGGGCGGTTAGCGCACCGGTTGTTGTCGCAGGAAGACGTTGCGGCTCCGCTGGATCTAGTGGATCCCGCGACGCATATCGATTACTATACCGCGGTCCAAGCACTGGCGAAGATGTACCGGGCTGGTGTGCCGGTAAGTTCGATTACGCCGGCGTCGGTTGGTCCGACGGCTCAGTATTGGACGAATATTCTGCAGGCATCCCCGTCTGGCACGTATGCGACGCCGGGTTTTTGCGGAGCGGCCAATGTATCGAATCAATTGCAGGCTGCCTATAACCTGTTCTCCTGCTTCGCCAACAATGAGACTACCGCGGTCCAGTTTCTGGATCAGGGTGCGGGACTGGTTGACCCGGCCACCGCCACTGCGACGTCCCCGGGCAATCCCATTTACGCGAAGGGCGGCCCTTATACGTTTGTGGATCCGCAATTCGCGGCGCTGTATGCCTGGCGCTCGATCGGTGCGGCGGCATACAACGGGTTGCAAGTTAACGTACAGAAGCACATGAGCCACGGCTTCCAATTTGACTTTAACTACACCTACTCGAAGTCGATGGACATCTCGTCGGATGCCAACCGGATATCGGACGAAGGGGGGCTCGGAGGACAGATCATCAATCCCTGGAATCCGAAAGCGCTGCGCGCGGTGTCGGACTTCGACCTGACCCACCAGGTGAACGCCAACTGGATTGCGGAACTCCCATTTGGCAGAGGGCGGTGGATTGGGACGAATGCGAACGGGGTAACCGACGCGATCATAGGGGGCTGGCAGTTGACAGGCCTGGCGCGTTGGACCAGCGGATTCCCGGTAGGAGTCGGAAACGGCCAGCAGTGGCCGACGAACTGGGAATTGTCCGGGTTCGCTCAACAAATTGCGCCGGTGCAGACGCACGGTGCGGTCAAGACGCCCGATGGCACCGTGAATCTCTTTGGAGATACGGCAACGGCGCAGGGTGTGCTCAACAACTCGTTCGCAGCGGATCTTCCGGGCCAGGTTGGAAACCGGAATAATCTGCGAGGCGATGGCTTTGCGGGGCTGGATCTTGGTCTCAGCAAGCGGTGGAAAATAAAGGAATACGGCTCGCTGCAATTCCGTTGGGACGTATTCAACGCACTGAACTTGACGCGGTTTGACGTGGTGAGCCTTAGCTTGTCGCTGACGAATTCGAGCTCGTTCGGCAACTATACAGGTCTGCTGACGAACCCGCGCGTGATGCAGTTCGCATTGCGCTTCCAGTTCTAGCGGATGTTGCAGCGTGACAAATTGGCCGCCGGGGGACGTGAATTTCCCGGCGGCCTTTGTTTTTGGCGGCGCATCCTGCTCTCATCGGGTAGTTTCAGGATGACATGTCCGTTGAACACGGCCGTGAGTTAGCGTGGATGCGGCGATGGAGGCTGTGATAAGCTGTTGCCGGCGCTCCGGGCTGAAAGTGCGGCGGAGCGTGTCAGTCGGGGCGTAGCGCAGCCTGGCTAGCGCGCCTGGTTCGGGACCAGGAGGTCGAAGGTTCAAATCCTTTCGCCCCGACCACTTCTTAATGTGTACAGTCCGGAGAGATCCTTTACAGGACGTTCCTAAGACATGGTTTACACCCTTGGGCCAAAAGGATTGTCTAAGGGTTGCAGGGTCTTTTCCTCCAGATCGATGTAACCGAGATCATAGTCCATAAAGCTGACCAGCCAAATACCCTCGTCGACTTCTTTGATGCCCACAGCTTGACCCGCGAGAGAGGTGCTGAGATTGATTTTCTTTTTGAAGATGCAGATCCTTCCGCAGCAGGTAACCAGAACTGTCCGATCGTGGAAAGGATAGGAGAGTTCTCCGATGCCGCGATACGGTCGCGTGGAAGACTTATAGATGTCGGCGGGGAACTTCATATCGAGAGCTTCATGCGGGCGGTGGTTGTTAAATTCATGAACGAAGGCGTCGAACTTGGCTTGTTGCTGAAGGAAGTTCGAACCGGCCGGGCGGGTAGCCTCCATCTTTAGGGTTCGATGCATGCGTTCATATCGACCGTTCTGCTGAGGATGGCCGGGCTGGATACGCTCGATGGTAACCCCGAGCCGAAGCCACCAAACGGCCAGCCTACTTAAGTTGAACAGACCATTGGGTGAAGCAAAGGGAACGCCGTTGTCGGAGCGAATGGCTTGGGGCAGGCCTCGTTCCTGGAACAGGCGCTCAAAGGCGGTAAATGCACCCTGTTCCTTGACCGACTCCATGGCTTCACAGAGCAAAAGATAACGGCTGGCGTAGTCCGAGACGGTGAGGGGGTAGCAATATCTTTTGTCCCCCAGCATGAACTCGCCTTTGTAGTCGGTGCACCACAAAGCATTCGGAGCGAGTCCTTCGGATAAAGGGGTACCTTCGGTTTTTGTGCGAGAGCGCCTTTGCCGAGTAACCAGCCCATGGCGGTCCAGGATGGCGTGGATGGTGCTGCAGGCGGGGACTCGGACATCGTTTGGCAACTTGCGTAACAGCCGTTCCCTAAGCTTGCGAGCGCCCCAAGTTGGTTTTTCTCGCCGCATGGTGACAATCATGGTTTCGAGCTGGGCGGGGAGCTTATTGGCGTAGCGGTAGGGAGTTCGTGCGCGGTCCGTTAATCCTGCTAGGCGATTCCACGAGCTCGACTTTGTAGAGCGGTCGCGAAAAGGCTCGATTCCCGGTGCCGATCTTCAGGATTGGCCGATCACTTACAACGATCTGGAGCCTTACTACACGAAAGCGGAATGGGAGCTTGGCGTTTCTGGACAGGCGGGCGCCAGTCCGTTTGATCCGCCGCGATCGAAACCCTATCCGCTGCCGCCATTGCCCATCAAGTCGTCGGGCGTCCTGATGGAACGCGGAGCGCGCAAGCTGGGCTGGCATCCTTTTCCTGCTCCGATGGCGATCATTTCCGAAGATTACAATGGTCGGCGCAAGTGCATGAATTGCGGATTTTGCGAAGCATTCGGATGCGAGTGGGAAGCAAAATCCTCTACGTTGGCGACGGTGATCCCCATTGCCGAGCGCACGGGTCGCTGTGAATTTCGGCCAAACTGTTACGTCCATGATGTTGAGGTCAATGCCCAAGGGCGGGTCACGGGTGTAGTGTATTTCGACAAGCAAAAGCGCTCGCAACGACAAAAAGCCAAGGCGGTGATTCTTTGCGCCAATGGGGCGGAGACGCCGAGATTACTGCTGATGTCCAAATCCGGGCGGTTCCCCGACGGACTGGCAAATTCGAACGGAGTAGTCGGCAAATATTTGATGTTCGACACGGGAGCTATGTCTGGCGGAGTGTTTGCACATCCGTTGAACGAATATAAGGGCGCGGTCGTCAGCCGAATCGTTCACGACTTCTATGAAATAGATCCGAAACACGGCTTCGTCGGGGGCGCGGGGCTCGACACGCGCTTTGATTTATATCCCGCAGGTTTTGCACTGGGCGGCTTCGCACCTGACATGCCGCAATGGGGCAGCGAGTTCAAAAAGAATCTGCGGGACTTTCCCCGCATGATGTACACGCTCTCGCACCACATGGCGCTTGCCGTAGAGTCAAACTCCATATCTCTTGATCCGGTCGCGAAAGATGCTTGGGGCTTGCCGGCGATCCGCGTGACGTACAAAAACCATCCCGATACGTTCAAGTCCTTGCAATTTATGCAAGACCGCGAAATGGAGTTGCTCGACGCCGCAGGAGCTCAGAAGAGCTGGCGCCTCCCCTACACCGAGCGCGATACTTCCACTCACCTGCTGGGATCCTGCCGAATGGGAAATGATCCGAAAAAGTCGGTCATAAACTCGGACCATCGCTCTCACGATGTGCCGAATTTATTTATTGCGATGGTTCCAGTCTGGTGACCAGTGGACGCAATCAGCCTACCGAAACGATTCAAGCATTGGCGTTTCGTGCCGCGGACCGGATCACGATGCTCGCGAAAAAGGGCGAGATTTAGGAGTTCGGCTCAAGGCTTGGCCTAACTTCTGGGCGATGGTTTCCATGGTAAAGGGCTTGGCCGCACCTGCCTGATTAACGCTGCGGTCTCATTGGGTCGACGCAACACCTGCTCGAAGACCGCGCGGACGGCTTTCAGCAGCCAAGGTCGTTCGCGAGCTCTGATGCAAGCGGAACACCATCCTGGATAGGTGTGATTGATTACAGCCGGACATTTCGGTTCTCTACACGGAAGTGTTGTCCAAATCAGCAGCTTAAATAGTGTTGCATCGACCGGTTGAGCTAGCTGCGTTCGTCAGGCATGTGCCAGACAGCACTGTTCTCTCAGGCCCAAAAAGCTCAGGGATTCAGGATTCCTCTTAAGTCTCCTCACTTTTCAAGCGTTTCAATGCGCGATGCCGCAATTTGCCCAGCTTCCGGTTCAGAAAGTGATCCCTGGAAAAAAAGGGGAGTAGGGGGGAACTGCGCTTTTCCAGCTTGCCACGTGCCTGCCGTAGTCGTTCATCTTCCCCGAATATTTCGAGCGCCGCGTCCAGGGTATCGAACGCTCTTTCGCGGCGCTTGGCTAATGTAAAGACCTCAGCCAAATTAAGATAGAACTGGATCTCTTCATTTTTGAGATGTATTGCTAATTCGCACAACTCCGACGCTTGCTCCCACTTACGTTCTGCACGCGCGACCGACAAACCAAAATACGACAGATAGTACGGGTTGTGCTTCTCGCATTCGAACAAAAGCCGGAAAAGTGTGAGGGCCTTTTGGGGGTAGCCCTCCTTAAGCAACCGGATCCCTTGCTTAAAATTCGCAACTCGGTCCATTTCAGCCGTGCTTGTTGCGGTCCCCGTCAATTTCAAGCTCTTTAGTTACGGACATATGTATCTACCAGTCTAAATAGGCGTCCCTTAGCGGCCAGGATGTTGAACTAGCTAAGGGACCCGTTTCCACCGAACAGGTTCTGATCGCCAAGAAGTAGCTGCTTTACAAAACCACATCGTTTTGAGGGCAAGCCCGCCAGGTCGGGTTTGCCCTCGGCGGTAGAGCGAGTACCCCCAGCCGTACGCTTTCCAGTAAGGAGGACCAAATGCCAGCAGAAGCCAGTTGGATGCCTGTCTTCGTCGTCATCGAAGCCAGGAAAGCGGTGCATGCCGCACATCCCGATCACAAAGGGAAAGTAGGCCTCGCAAAGGGTGCGCCCTCTCAAGACTTTGAACAGCGGATTGGCACCGCGCACCGACAGGAAGACAGAAGTTATGTCGTGAAGCTAACGGCAGTGCCGGTGACCGGACGATTAATTATCAGACCGCCGCGTCAGGGAGAACATCTAGACCCCACATCGAGGGAGAATTGACCTATGCCTCCACAACATTGGCGTCATCTTTGGCTCAACGTACCCCCGGCTCGGCGACTGCACCTTTTGGTGGCCAATCATTCAGAGAGATCCTACATAGTGATTACGGCCGCCGAGGCGGACCTAACAGCCCAATCGCCGGGTCGGTTTATCGGTGAGGCGCGGCCGATAGTCGCGGGCAGTATCGCTCCCCAAGCTGGCTATGTTTGGTTCACTCTGTGGTGGTATGGCGATTTTCCGTACCTAAGTATTTGGACCGATATCACGGTTTTCGATCCGAGCGATCCTTCCGGAACGAACTGACTTGGTTCATACATTTTGTATTCGAGTGCGGGTCGGCGCGAAGGATCCACACCTCTAGCGAAAGCCTGCGAGCCTTGTTGCTCTATTGCACTCTGAATTGTGTGGGTTCGACGGTGGCATGGGCTTCGGGGTTGTAACCTCAATGCGATCAAGTAACGGAAGAAGATTGCGGTCTTCCCACCAGGCGTCGCGAAACGGGTGCTCTGCGGCAATGGCGCGCCAAAGATCGTCCCATGGCAGAAGCCGCGGCCTGCGCGAGGTATCGATCGATGATTTAGGCGGGAAGGAAAAAATCACACGCGGGCCGGAGATGCACGATTCACGGCCAAGCCCCGAGGGTGTCTTTTTAAGGAGCGAGCAAAACCGAATTCTATCGGCGGCCATGAATAGATTGACGCCGAAGATACGAAAAGCAATCGAGCTGCGAGAGCTTGGCGAGTTATCCATGGAAGAAGCTGCTCGCGTCATGGGACTGTCGGTCGGAGCGGTGAAAGCCCGAGTGTTCCATGGGCGGAGGAAATCGCACCAGGCATTGAAGCGTGAGTTTGGCTGGATGTGCCGGAAACCAATCTTGCGGACGAACCGTAAGCCGAATGGCTTGTCGCGCCATCAACTCGTCTGCGATTCCTGCGATTAGAGCGGCGACCAGAGACTCTGTGTCCGACCTGGCGACTCAGTCGGAACGACTCCAAAACAGCCAAGCGATCTCTGGATTTTCAGCAAGGAAATTCTGGAAAGCCTAGACCGTGCCGCTTTGTCCTGATAATGCGCTTCGATGCCTGAGTATATCCTTCGGCATGCTCTCGTTTTACGAGGCGCGACGGACCCGGTCTTCCCACCATTTAACTTCGTCCAGTTCGCGCCTTAGTTTGGCTGTGGCGCGTACTTGAAACATCCTTACGATATCGTTTGTGTCGAGGTTGGTGTTCATGGAGGCATTCTGAAGGTTGAAGTCGCTGGGTTGGTGCTGCTCTTGGATTCTACTACCCTGCATATCCAATCGGCGACACGAATTCCGGGACTCTATCGACGTTGGGGACGCCCGGTACCCTTCAGCGCACCGAAAATTACATCAACTTTCGTATAGAATGACGTTCAAGGATTGTCCCCAAGGAGACAAGAATGGTGATCTGCGACCGGCTGCGAGAATTGCGCGAGAACAAGAAGCTCTCCCAAGGAGACATCGAAAAGAGAACAGGATTGCTACGCGCTTACATATCCCGCGTTGAGAATGGCCACACCGTCCCGGCCATCGAGACATTGGAGAAGCTGGCCCGGGCTTTGGAAGTGCCGCTTTACCAGCTATTTTGCGATGGCGAAAAACCACCTCAAGTCCCGAATCTTTTGAAGCGAAAGACCTCAGACGACATCGTTTGGGGAAGCAAGGGCAAGGACGCGGTTTACCTTCATAAATTTAGAAAGTGCCTCAGCAAAGCGGTGGACAAAGACCGCAAGATTCTGTTCTCAGTCGCTCAAAAGCTGGCGTCGGGTCGGGCTCGCGTCGCGCATGCTTCTGAGGCGTAATCGGTGTCGCTCTTTTCGAGGGTTTCGGTGCTATCAGAAGCCATGAAGAGAGTTACATTGGGTCTCGTGCTCTTCGCTAGCGGTTGCTCTTCAATGGACGGATTGCATGTGACGGCGTACCAGACTGTTTACGGAGGAGAAGCTTCGCCTTGGCCTTCTGGCTGCCTTGTGACAATCGAAAGCAGCACGAGACGATACGTTGGTCTTCACGGTGAGCCGTGCGATCACATAGCCATCGGAGATAAAGCTGTCTTCAAGCATGCACCTGATGTCATGTTTTGGATCGACGACAAACCTTACAGCGTAAAATCAGCCTCAAAGAAGTAAGCGCGGCTTGTCAGGAGCGTCCTGACCACTGGGGATGCGCCAACTTAGTTCGGTCCGTGCTGTTCTTGCCGTCTGTTCTTGCCCTGCCGTTCCTTCCATAGCCTTTAGAAAGCAAAATCAGATGTATCTTCGCGGTAGAACAGTTGGTGACGCTGAAAGACGGATTCTTCGTTGCAGTTGGGGCAGGTCTGTTTTTCGCCATTTTGGGCAAAGCTGGGCCTGGGCAGGGATCAGGGTCGCGGCGCGCTGCCTCAATGACCGCGCTTTCGATTCTTGTATGGATGAAATTGTGGCTGCACTTGGGGCACTTCAGCATCCAGCGTGGCATCGGCACACCGTGTCACCGCTAGTAGCACCGGCGCAATACAGCGCTTCATGTAGCAGAGTTTGGTATGGCAGGCCGGTCAGCTTAGTCCTTTCTGCGTTTCTTCAACGTGCTGGATTAGCTGCCGGTGCTTTTCCGTTCTTGTCAACGCACTCTTTGACCGCGGGAATCAGAGTAGAAGCAAGCTGTCCCTTGTCCAGCAATTTCGTGGCTCCGAAGCTCCGGGCAAGGCTGACAGTCTCTGCGTCGTTCCACACAGACATTGCAAGCAAACATGACCCGTGAAAATGCGCTTTGATGGTGGCGGGGGTAAACAGCTTTTCGCCGGGCATCCGCACGTCCATCAGAACTACATCAGTAGTAGTCGCGTTAAATATCTTTAGCAGCTCTGCATAATTGCCAGCTTCGCCACAGACCGCGATGTCGGTTTGAGCTTGAAGCAGCGAACAGATGGTGCGGCGAATGGTTGCAGAATCGTCAGCGATTAGAAGTCGAATCGGGGTTCCCATCGACAAATGGTATAACCCAGCCAACTTGTTCTGTCTACGGTGCCATGAACACTACAGCCGGAAACCCCCCAGCAGCATAGGTCGCGCTGGCTGAAGATCATGCGGCCTGAAGCAGGCTTCGAACGCATTCAAGTAGCTTCCATCCGCCGTCAGGCTTGGAAACCACTCGGCTAGCACCGGCGGATAGTGCCAAGCCGCGGCCCACCTCGTCGTCGTACATCGTGAACAGAACAATCGGCACTTGAGGCATCATCGTTCGCAACTCGAATGCAACTTCCACGCCGTTCTTCCGGGGCATCGCTAAGTCAAGAATCACAAGGTCGGGCTTCAAGGTTCTCGCTTTTTCGATGGCGTCTAGGCCGTCAACAGCTTCTCCACAAACGTCAAGGTCTAGCTGGCTCTCAATAAAAAGCCGGGTGATTCTCCGACATGTATCGCTGTCATCAACGACTAGGATGTGTTTGGACATAAGAAATCAACCCCTGTACGTCAGACTCCGCTAAGACACTAAAGGTTTGCGCGGTCGGACATCTAGGGAAAATGAAAAAATGCCCCGCAAGCCGCAATTAATCTGACAAGCGGCACACAAGGGCTCTAGGTTTTCAGTTGGGTTTGACGAGTTGTACGCCGGGGTCACGCTTCCGCATTCCGTTCCATCATTTCATAGCCTCCAGAGGCCGCTCACGCCTGGGACCTAATAACGAGTATCGAATCTGGAGTTAGCCTACGGCCGAATGAGCAAAAAACACGCTCGGGCTAAGGACCGGTCTGGGTTTTACCGTCGGCAAAGACGACGTAGGCAAATGCTCCGGCCGCACCGATGATCATGGCTACGAATATTCCTACAATAAATGTCGCCACTCTTAGGCACCTCCTGAGGCCACGCATGGTCATAAATCCGTAACCCGCCGTCGATACGGTAAATCGTGTAGATGAAGTGGACCGTTTTGCGAGTCCAATGGGGCGGCCAGCGTACGGTGCCGTACTCCTACCGCTGTTAGCTGCTCGGAAGAAGCAGGAAATCGTCGGCCTTGCCGTTGGCAGGTTTCTACTCCTTTCGCTGTATTGTTTTGAATAAACGAGGGTAGGCATTATCCGATACTTATGAGGCTTTCTGAGTTTCAGCGGTCTAGCGTTACACCGAAGCGCATTCTCATCGCAGATGACAACGCTATCGTCCGGGCAGTTGTTCGGACTCTGATCGAAACAAAAATGGGGCTTGAGGTGTGTGGCGAAGCGGTCGACGGACTGGATGTCATCCAGCAAACCAAAGACCTCAAACCCGATGTAGTTCTGTTGGATTTCAGGATGCCCGTCTTAACCGGGATAGAGGCAGCCCCAATCATCAAGGGAGCATTTCCACAAGTCCGCATCGTTCTTTTCACATTGTACGAAAACGAAATAAGCAAGACGATGGCGACCGCCGCTCACATAGATTTAGTGGTTAGGAAACCGGACGGCCTGGATACACTGCTGGAGTCAATTCAAGATCTGATAGAGCCCGGTCATCAAAACTGATCGGCGAGGACACGATGTCTGCTATCTCTCCAACCTTGCAGAGTCAACAGAGTTTAGGGATCAAAGAGGAGAGCGCGAGCAAGGTCAACGCGAGGGCAAAATCTATCCTGATCGCGGATGACAGCGCAACCATTCGCAGGCTAATTCGGACCCTACTTCAGTGGCAAACAGGCTGTGAGATTTGAGGTGAAGCTGTGGATGGCGTAGACGCCATCGAAAAAGCGGCTCTGCACAAGAATTCGTGGAGGCCCGCATTTTAGGCTGCTTTCTGAAGAACGATGAATTCGGTCTTGGTGACCGCCATGCGTTGGGCCTTGAGCAGCAGATAGCCGAGATTCTTGTAGCCGCGGCCCCTTCGAAGAAGGGTTTTGATGTTGCCGTTGATGGCTTCCACCACTCCGAAGCGGACCTTGGTGCGGCAGTAGTTGAGGATGCCGTCGAGGTGATCCAACAGCATGTAAGCGAGCTTTTGAAAGGGTTCCAGGCGTTGCCAACGCAGTTGATCGATCCAACTTTGCAAGTACCGCAGCATGGCTCCTTCATAGCAGTAGGTCCACAACCGCTCCAAGCTTTCCTTTAGAAGGTAGGCTTTCATCACCCGCCGGTTGAGGGCGAACAGATCGTTTAACTGCTGCCGTTTCTGGCTGTCCAGATTCATCCAGCGCGTCAACAGCAGCCAACGTTTGCCTTTCACTACCCCGCGCATGCGCCCGCCTTTGCGGAAAAACTCCGCCCGGCGCACTTCATCGATGGCTTTGTTGGCGTGCTGCAAAACGTGAAACTTGTCGAACACGATGCGGCCGTTCTGCGCCCATTGCGCAATGCTGTTGGTGAATGGCCGCCACATATCCACGCACGCCGCCTCGATGCGCTTCCGCTGGCTTTCCTTCAGTTGCGTTCGAAAAAACTCATCGAGCGTTTCCTGCTTACGATCCTGCCCGAACCACAGGGGCTCTCCGGTCTCCAAATTACTGACCACGGTGATGAACTTCATCTGCTTGCCGAAGTAAATCTCATCCACGCCCATTTGTATCAGGGGATCCTTGCGACGCGTCGCACTCCAACGCTGCAGATACCGCAGGTCGATCGCGCGCACCGTGCTGGCCGCCAGTCCAAACTGCCTGGCCACCTGTCGAACCGACGCGCTTTCACACGCCAACCCCACGGCATCCTCAAAGTCCTTGCTAAACGGCGCTTTGCTCGGCAATTGCGGTACTTTCTCGACGCGCACCCCACACTGCGGACAGCACACCCGGTACAGCTCGAGGATCACCGTGGTCTGATACTTCCTCCAGGGTAAGTCGCGCACCTCGCGCTGGTAATAGTCATGGGCGTCAGTAAACTTCCTTCCGCATCCTGAACAGATCAGTTTGCGGTTCCCACGCTTCCGTCGCACCCACAAACGCAACGTCTTGGCGGTTTCATCGATTTCGTGCCGAAACACTCGGTAACCTGGCCAATCCAAGATTCTCGTGAACTCGTTGTCGCGCATTCCGCCGAGTCTAGCCGAACCTGCCTCATTGCGGAAACCCGCTCTCCTATTGGCCCGCTACGAATTCCTGCTCAGAGCCGAAAAAGCTAAGGAACTCAAGCCTGATTTGATCCTTCTAGATTTGTCCATGCACCGGATGGACGGCGCGGGAGCGGCGTCGATACTGAAGGACCAGATGCCGGAGGTACGTATAATTCTATTCGCGATGTACAGCGAATGGTTTGGCGACACGGGCTTCCGCTCTCGATGTTGACATTGTACTTTCGAAGCCAGATGGTATGGGTATGCTGTTAGAGTCCGTCGAGGGCTTACTCGGTTCTTGAAGGACTTTTGGTGCGGCAGAAATCGCTAGAGCGAATATTCTAAGACATGGTGGCAAGCTAATTGGAATTCTGCCTGCTGCTGTCTTGATGCTAGTTAGCAGCTTCCAAACCTTAAACTTGGACACGATTGCACGAATACCTGCTTTCTGGTAACGCTCTCGATTCCTTCAGTCTCTAGCACGTTAAAAAAGGAATAGCGGCACAGTGGGGTCAGAATCGGTCATCCATTTGGCGGCTTCGATGCCGCCGATGTCCGGCTTAGGTTCGTCAAATTTCTTGACACCCAACCGACCGCTCAGGCGTCACAAATTATCGAGTAGTGGACTGGGTGATGGCACGAAAGGATGGACCGCGTAGTGTCTGAATCATCGACGATTAAAACCCGCAGCGTCACTAGACCTACCTCAACATGGTGAACGATGGTGAACGGGAGGAGGACAAGTGGGGACGGTTTTTCCCATCTCTCCTCCCGTCTTTCAGGGGCTCGGTGGGCTTCAGCGTTCTCCGCCTGACTTGCGACCGAGTTTCACCCGCAGGGCTCTCGAGATCGTGCAAGAGACACTCGAAAGACCGTTGCTCTTTTTTATGGGGCGGATGTTTTGGCGAGACTCAGACTGCAGTGGGCCCAATGATCCGCCCCATCCGATCACTCCTGATCGGCAGTGATTCTTCAGGTTTAGCTACGCACTGTTATGGTCAACGCGACGTTCTGTCCGTCATCAGCGGGCCGATACTCGACCGTTACTAAGGTTCCGGTCGTGACGTGGCCTTTCAGTTGCGTGTCCTTACCTACGACAAAGTTCATCACCTGTTTGTCGTTCCCGTCCACTTGCAACGCGAACGTTGTGCCTGAATTTCCGATTGATGCTACTTTACCAGCGACACTTTTCGTCGTTGGCTCGGCTTGCTTCCCGGAATCCGATTGCAGAGGTTCGGGTTGCGCTCGCGCCGCTATACCCAGTGACAGCAGGGCGGCAAGAGAAATACAACAGACAAGCTTTCGATTCATTACATGGACCTCCCACTTAGGTTTGGGCGGGATGGATAACTCCGAGCACGCGGACAGCCCGTATACGCCGATAAGATGTCAAATCTTCTAACCTCTCCATTTGAACGTGTTTGCGAAGAAGCCCGATGACCGTTCAACCGAGGAGGCGTGGGTCGATGTGAACTTTTTTCAAGCGACGCCCCATTCTTTCCCCCAAGCGCACGATTAGAGACAGTCCAGAAGATCTCAATCCCCAATATCGGCGATCCAAGCGAGAAAATTCCGCGAAAAATAGTTTCATGCCAGATTCGATGTATTGACCTGAAGAGCGGACTGTATTGGTGTAGAAGTTCCGTGTCGGGGAAGCTTCTGATGAGGAAAGTTTACACGCATTGCGTGCTGGAGGTGGAACATGGCCGAAGGAACCAAGAGACAGCGTTTGGAGGAAACGGGCAGCCCGACGCCGTCCGAGCGAACTGAGGGTCTCGCCAGGAGACCATCGGGTGGAATGGGTCGCAGTTCTCCGGGCGCTCAAAAGGCGCCCCCTTCTTTACTTAGGGTGGTATCCCACAACTGGCGGGTCGTTCCGCCACTCTTTTATTGCGGATGCCCGTGGTCGTCGTCCCAGTTGTGTTCCTCGCGCCACTCACGCCGCTCAGCATCCCACCACCTGTGGTGCTGGTTCCAGCAGTATTCACGAGCTTCTCTAAGTTCGTGACGTGCGTGCTCGGCCTGGATGCTGTCCCAGCCGTGATGCTCGATCGCTTCGTGGAGACGATGATCGGCCCGTGCTGTCCGGTGCTCACACTCCGACTCGTCGGCGCGGACACGTTGTGCGCCGGTGAAGATGAGAAATCCGATCAGCGCCGCTAGCGTTACCAACAGCTTCCCGTATTCCAGCATTCCTAAACGTCGTTCACTATGCATTCGCTTCTCTCCTGTGAAGCTTTGATAGACGGGGTTTGACGACTAGGTTGGTTAGCAATTCTAGATTTCGGGAGAATACGCCGCCATACGGACTCGACGGGAAAATTACGGGGGAAAACCTGTAGTGGTAGTCTTGCGCCTACGCACTCCGAGGTACGTCACCAACATTCGTGCCTCTATCCGCAATAAGATTGCGATTCCGGCACACCTGTACTGTCGGCCTATTCCCGCATACCGAAAATAGATGCTAGTTTCCGTCTGATCTGCGTGTCGGAGAGATTCCCCGACTTGTGAGGCGAATTGCGGTTACGTACCAAATTTCTGCTGTCACTCGTCTTGGTCACCGCCGGACTGACTTGCAGCACCTTACTGCTGGTGCGTCACAATGCCCAGGAGCGGGGGCAGCGGGAAATGCACGAGCAAGCTGTCAATGTCATCCTCACATTTCAGGTCGTTCAGCAACAACATCAACTTGCGCTTAGCCGTAAGGCGGACCTGCTGGCGTCGCTGGCGTTCATGAGAAATGGGGACGCAACGACGATTCAGGATGTCAGCGAGGATCCGTGGCAATCAGACGACTGTGATTTGTTTGCCCTTGCGGATGGCACCGGCAAGATTGTTGCCTTGCACACGACCACCTTTGAGTTTCCGGTCGCAATTGCTGAGGATTTGCTTCATCGCTCCCTTAAGGAGAGGAACAATGCTGCGTGGTGGTACAGCGGCAAGCGTCTGTACCAGGTGGTCTTGCAACCGTTCTATGAAGGAGCTCCTGCCCACAGTCCGCTCCTCGGCACGGTGATTGTTGGTCGTGGTATTGATCCGACTGCAGGCGATCTTAAGCCAATCTCAACCGGTCAGTTGGCATTCCGATATGGCCCGGATATCGTGGCCAGCACGCTCTCTTCGGCACAGGAGCGGGACGTGGCGCGTCAATTGAAAGGGACGAACTCTGAGGAACAAATCCAGATTGATGGAGAGCCGTTTCTTGCGAATTCGTTCGAGTTGACTCCCGGCTCAAATCCGGTCTTAAGCCTGACGATTTTGAAATCCTACAACGAAGCTCGCGCATCTCTGCAGAAACTCAACCATCTGCTCGGCGGCTTATTCGTTTTGGCGGTGCTGGCGGGCGGTTTAATAGTGTTCGTGATTTCGGATAGATTTACCAAGCCTCTCGCCAGCTTGGTCGAAGGTGTTAGCGCGCTCGAACAAGGGAACTTCGAATATCCCCTGGTGGCACAAGGCGGCGACGAAGTGGCGCAGGTAACCCGCGCCTTTGACCGCATGCGGCAAACTTTGAAACGGAACGAAACCCAGAGACAGCAACTGGAAGATCAGCTTCGCCAGGCGCAGAAGATGGAAGCGATGGGCCGGTTAGCCGGCGGGATCGCCCATGATTTCAACAATCTGCTGACGGTTATAAAGGGACACAGCAATTTGCTCATCGATCGCCTCGAACCGGTGGATCCCAGCCACCGCAGCGCTTGCCAAATAGACAAAGCGGCCGAGCGGGCTGCATCGCTCACCGGCCAGTTGCTGGCCTTCTGCCGCATGCAGGTACTACAGCCGAAAGTGCTGGATTTGAATTCGCTCGTCACGGACATGTCTAGCCTGCTCAGACGCCTGGTCCGAGAGGATGTAGTGTTCACATTTCTGCGGGGAGAACCGCTGGGACGCGTGAAGGCTGATCCTGGGCAAATAGAACAAGTGGTCATGAATCTGGTTGTGAACGCGGGCGACGCCATGGCAGATGGAGGCCGACTAACGATCGATACGCGCAACGTCACCGTGGATGAAGCATTTGCGCAAGCGCGACCGCCCATGCTGCCGGGCGAGTACGTTCGATTGACGGTCGCCGATACCGGCCAAGGAATGGACGCGGCAACGAAGGCCCGAATTTTTGAGCCTTTTTTCACGACCAAGGAGCAGGGGAAAGGAACGGGGTTAGGCCTCGCGACCGTATACGGTGTCGTGAAGCAAAGTGGCGGCTGTATCTGGGTCGAGTCGGAACCAGGAAAAGGAGCTCGATTCGAGGTTTACCTCCCCATTGTGCACGAGGCTGAGGAACAAACGCGTCCCGCAGGCATCGCCAACGCACGCGCCCATCGATCTGAGACCGTTCTGATTGTAGAGGATGAAGCAGAGGTTCGAGAGCTCGCCGCCTTATTCATGAAATCGGCTGGCTATACGGTCCTGACTGCGCGAGACGGCGTGGATGCACTCGCGTCTGTGCAGTCATCGAAAAAGCAAATAGATGTGGTGGTCACGGACGTGGTGATGCCGAACATGCGAGGTCCCGATCTCGCAAAGCGATTAAAGTCCCTTCGGCCCGACATCAAGATCATTTATATGTCCGGCTACCTCGATTACAACGGAGGCAGTGGGGAGTTCTTGGAGGACGGCTTCTTCCTGCAGAAGCCGTTTACGCGTGACACTCTGTCGAGCAAGGTCATGGAAGCCTTGGAATCGGAGCGCACCAGCACTAGCCCCTCCGTTTGAACTTGCCAACTCGGCGGCGAGCTTATAGAGAGTTCGTCTGGTGCCTTACCTCCGGTTGATATAGATTTCAACCGGAGGATTTACGGACATTTTTACTGCAATCAAGCGTGAAGAGCGGAAGCTCGAAAAGCAGTTAGGCAAGTTGCCAAGGCCAACTGACAGTATGAGAACGGCTGGAAAGCCCTTGGCCACTCCGCAGAGTGCGAAGTCATCAGCGTTAAGAAGCACGTTTTATCAGCTGCTGGCAGAGCGGTTTTCGAAGGCGTCGAAGAAGCGCCGTTACCGCCCGCCATTTGGACTTAGCACTAGGCAACGTCGTGAACAACGCCCAGTTCGGACGCATTCACTTTCACCCGCAGCCCAAGCAAGATCGCAGCATTGGACCGGGTGGAAAGATCAACCACGCACCCGTCAACAAGTCAGAAGAGGGTTTCATGCCTCGGAACCAAACCAATCGCAGCGCTCGCCAGATCGCAGAAGATAACCGACCGAAGGTGGAGGTAGTGCCAACACCGGTCTCCATCAACGTCGAGTTCAAAGCAAAGGCCGAAGCACTGCAAGGAAGATCGCACGGTCGGACGGCTCAAGCGATGAGGATGTTCGTGGTCGTGCACGGGACTTCCGACATCGACTGGGCCCAGACGTACCGTGCCCGAGAGAAGTTCTTGACGGCGCAAGCCCCATTGGTTCGGAGGTAACTTGGACACGTCATACGGCGTGAAGATTCACGCGACAAAAGCTATGCGCGAGGGTGACCGGTCTTGGTCGGTCCCCTCGTATTCATATTACGGTGGACGCAAGAACCGTCAGCTTCAAACTACGACCAACCATTGTCAGGCAACCCTCATGGAACTCGCGTTAGCCGAAGAGTTAGTCGCGAAGTTGACTGCATCTGGTTTAAGCGCTACGGTCTGCGATCTCTTCGCTGACCCGGAAGCAGTGATCCATCAAAACATGATCGAGATTGGTGAGGAAGCAAATCCGGCCCGAAGTTTCACCTAGCCGAACTGGGCGAAGGTCAATTGGTGAATGTATCGACTGGCCGCACAGGAGTGCATTGCAGCACTTCATGTTCTGGGCTTTGGACCATCCTCAAGTATTCCGACATGAGGAATTGCCCGCCCTCTACGCTGATGCTGCCGACGTAGTAGAGCTTGTTCTCGGTGTCTGTCTGAATCTCCGGATCAAACAGTATTGCGCCGAATCTCACGCCGAGGGAGTCAAGTTCCAGGCTGAGAGCCGTCATTGCGGATGTAATCTTCCCTGCTCGTTCTTCCGTCATGATTGCCATGTATTCGTCGTCTCCTTAGAAGTCTTATGCCTTGGAAATGGCCTCAAGAGGCATCGGCAATGTGCCCCCCACACAGCATTCCCTGACGCGGGAGGGATGCGAGCGGGGCATTCGCTAGTCCCCTTGCGCTACCGCAGGCGACGCTAGAGGCGCACGCACCGGATGTGCAGCAAATCTCTGCGCTGGAAGCGAGGAGTCGGGGAACATTTGGGTGTGTTCCCCGAGTCCGGCGATCTGTGCAATGTCGGGGGTTGCACCGAGCGCTCGCCTGCGAACGCATGCTTAACTGTTTAGACTTGGCCCCCTTCCTAAGCAACTAGGGGAATCCCTAGCGAGTGGTGGAGGACGAGATTCGCTTCGTAATCGGGCGTTGAGCGCAAAGCAAACGTAGACGACGAGCCTTACGTTATGTTTTCCTCGTGGGCGAGCGCACTGACTCTAAAAAGCCTTGAGATTTACTCCCCGTAGGACTAACATTTCCGACTAGTCGTCATTGGTAATCCCATCCAGCCCGAAACAGCGGGCACGGTACGGGAGCTGCGAATGGGTGAGTTGAATCTAAGACCCGAAGGCCATTGTCTCAACTTGAGTCCCGCAGCAGTCTGTGTTCTCATCGCAGAAGATTTCCCACTCTATCGTCAATTCGTCTGCTCTACCCTTGCTAAAAGGCCCGACTTGCAGGTTATCGCAGAAGTGTCTGACGGACTCGAAGCGGTTCAGAAAGCTGTGGAATTGAAACCGGATTTGATTCTGCTGGACATCGGGCTGCCGACGATGAACGGCATCGAGGCCGCTCGGCGGATTCGCGCACTTGTACCGAACGCTAAGATAATTTTCTTGAGTTGTGAAACTTCTGCTGACGTGGTTGAAGAAGCTCTCAGTACCGGCGCACGAGCCTACGTGCAGAAGGCAAAGGCCGGAAGGCAGTTACTTGCTGCTATCGACGCGGTTATTCAGGGGGCAACGGTTTGGCCCCAATTCGGACTGCTCAAACCCGCCTGCTGAAGCTCTGCTTGCGGAGCGGTAAACGACGAAAAGCCACAATCCAAGCAGATTAACAGCTTCGGGTTCGCCCACACGCCCGGTTTGCACAAAAGCTTTTGCAATGTGGAATGTATAATCATCTCACTCAGAAATTCGGATTGATTGTTGGACCCGCACGACGGACACATAAAGTCCCCCTTCCAAGGGCGCATTCCAGTTCAGAGACCTATAGCCCCTATCGCCAAAAACTTCCTACAGGAAGCCTAAGCAATCAAAGCGGCTGACGTTCTGGGGGGATTTCGGCATAGTCACCGCCGACTTAGGTGACAGCCAAAAAGCTGGAAAGCACCTTAGGTACGGCAGCGTACCACCAGTTTTATAAAAAGCAAATTAATTTTCCGGTACAAGCAAGGCTGGGCTGTAAGCCACGCCATATCAACGAACAAGACAACAATCCGTCCCGGCTGCTCTTCGGAGTGGCTGGGCTTTTCGTCCGTGTGCGAATCGTAACACGGCTTAGGAGGGTCGGGTCTTGATAGACTCTTTTTGTGGGAGGGTCATGACCAGTGTCCGTTCCGGTGGTTGATTCTCAATCAATCAACGTCACGTCAATCGTTCTAACTTCGGCAGTGGTTACCGTTGTTGGGACCAGCATTATGAACCTGTTTGGTCAGCTGTTTGAGCGTAGGGCTAAGGAAAGAGAACTGCTGTTCAGTAAATGTATTGAACTGGCGCAGACCAAGACGAACTTTATGATGAAGGTCGCGGCAGACACCGGGGTCACGGCTTTCATTCAACACTACGTGGTTTACGCTGAAATGTACTACTGGCTGCTTAGCCGGAAGCTGAACTGCGCCAACTCGCAAGGGAGACGCCGCGCGGCAGGTTAACCTAGAATTGAGTCTTACTTCTCACTGAGAATAAACGGCTGAGTGTTCCGCACAGATGCTCCGCAAAACGTGCTTGTCTTCCTCGCCGTGAAAGCTACTTAAGGCGTACCCACAGAGGATATCCTCCCCGAAGCTTTTGCCTATCTCGTCCCAGAGTTGCTCGACACGAATCGCAGCGTCGGCCTTACCTTCCGCCCACAAGACAGATGTCCCTTCTCCACACACCACAACGCCGTGATGCGGTCGCCTCGCCGCTTTGGCTGCTGCCTCAGTGAGACCACCTACAATCTGGAAAAATCGAGTCGCGTCAGGCATATCATTGACCATAAATGTGGAGAACGTTTTGTCAACATCCAACTGAATGTAAGTCCCCTGTTGGGTGGCGGCATCAACATCTAAGCAGTGTTCCTTCAGTCTCCAAACGAGACCGTCCCGGTGCGACTCGGTAACGGCAACGATAGCCGCGCGCCCGGACTTGAGGGCAACAGCGATAAAGCGAGCAAAGGTGTCTAGAAGAAGTGCGTCATCGGAATAGAACAGAACCTCATGGTGGTGAGGGGCTCTCTCTACAGAGGTGTCGGAGAACTCGTTGGCTTTTGAGCGGCTACTGACAAATTGCTTACCCCGAAGAGCCGCATCCACGGCAGGCAGTAGTTCCCTTCGGGCATCTGTCTTATGAACGTAACCCAGGGCGCCTGTGCTCAAAGCGGCCCTCACGACCTCCAGATCCTTGTTCAGACTTAGGAAGACTATTTTGGAGCTGGGGGAGAGTTGTCGTATCTGTCGAGCGGCTTCGATTCCGTTTAGCCTTGGGAGGCCGATGTCCAGCAGAATCAAGCCCGGCTTCAGGTCTGCAGCCTTCTGAACGGCTTCTGATCCATCCGGCGCCTCCACGATGATTTGCCATTGTGGTCGCGCCTGAAATAGCAAACGGACTTGGCGTCGCCAATCTTCGAAATCATCCGCTATAAGGATACGAATTGATGACAATGGTTGCTCCCCCGCCGTCGTGCTTAACGCGCAAAATGATCTCTTCATATCGCCGCACTATCTAGGAACACGTCCCATGCAAATTCGTTGACCGGCCCTCCGCGTCCCTGCACCTAGAAGAACGATTCAGGCAAGGTCATGGTGTCGCGAAGTGTTGCGCGGATAAACCAATTACTCTCTCATCTCACGTTCTAAGGCAATGCGGTTACTCTCTTGCGCATGGTCAGGTTGCTCAAAGCACACAAGTTATCCGTAGGCGGCCTGACCAGATGAGCTGAGAAGGCCGATCTCCGCGGGATGCGATAGGGGCAGGACGCATACGACGTTATGTTTGGTTCGATCTTTGAACAACTAGGGAAATCCCTAGCGAGTGGTTGAGGACCAGATTCGCTTCGTAATTGGGCCAAGTCCCGATTTAACGCGCAAACCGGTAAAGTGCTCTCCATACTTCTCGTGCCTGTTTTGGAGTGTTTAATGAGCAAGCAGAGACCTTTGGCGTATGACCCGCAGGATCTGGAGCGCCTATTGGTTTCTAGAGAAAACGCGGGAGACGTGGACGGTATGATTGCCTTGTACGAAGCCAAAGCCGTCCTTGACTCCGGAGAAGGGCAACTGATTTGTGGTCGAGAAAGAATCCGCGAGTTCTATAGCGAACTTGTTGCCGCTGGAAGAAAATTCGAGATGGGAGAGCGACGCGCAGCGATGGTCAGCGGAGAGTTGGCTCTCACCTCGACGCTCGTCCCCGATGGCACCGTGACCGCCGAGGTTGCTCGGCGACAAAATGATGGCACGTGGCTCTGGATCATTGATCGGTTTTCGATTTCATCGCAGCCTATCGTGCGCCGTGTGAAGTCCTGATTTACGCGGAAACCGGAAAAGTCCGGCCTAGTACTTGACTTGTTCGATTTTCTGACTTACCGGGAGTTGACCGCACTGCGGCGTGGCACAGGCCCCTTTTACGTCCATCTTCGATCTCGCCACGTTTGGGTGTGTCATTCCTCGGTAGGTGCGTTCAGCTGGGCGGTTGCCTCCGCATTGCCACCTCGTCTCAGACGTTGCTGGAGATGTTGCATCGCTCGTTTCAGTTGGTGTTTCTGAATCAGCGTCCGCTGAGTTCAGCTCATGTACACCAAGCGCTGTATGGACGATAAGTAGATCTAGGCGCAGACTCGGCCAGTCGTAGGAAGGTCAAACGGAAAGAGTATGCGTAATCCTTGCCCTGATGGTCCTCGGTACCACGCTATCCACCCAAAGCACCAATCAGCAGTCCGGCACCAATAGTGCCAACCCTTAGAATTGCGCCATTTCTTGTCTCTTCATGCTTAGTATTTGTGCCAGCGTCGGGGGTGAGAGGGGTCGGGAGCAAGGGCGCGCAACCGCTCGGACGACAGCGAAGCGATATTGTCCCATTGTTCGTCTTGCCCTGCTGGCAACGGTATGGTTGTTTCCCTATTCGTTGGATGCCCAACAATCAAAGGCAAGCGCGCCGAATTTGGATTTGATTTTGGATAATTTGGAGCGAACCGAGGAGCAAAACGCTGCCCTCTCTAGGCCCTACGAAGTGGCGCGGAAATATATTTTATTCCGGCGCGACGATCGAAAGCCTTCCGCGGAAGTAACTGCTCAAGTCAGTTTCACTCCCCCTAACATCAAAACATTCAACATCACCGAAGAGCATGGTAACCCGATGGGTAAAAATATTGTCCACGACGTCTTGGAACAGGAAATAGCTTCTACCAAGGCGGGTCACAAGGGCGATGTGTGCCGATCCAATTATGACTTTGTCTTCCTGCGCGAGGAAAACTTTGGAGCGGTTCCAGAGTACGTGCTGCACATCATTCCAAAGCGTCAGGAAAAGGGCCTGCTCGTTGGCGACATCTGGGTGGATGCCAAGACCCACCAGATCCGCCAGATTGTTGGAATCCCGCTCAAGAGTCCCTCTTTCTGGATCAACGAACTCCACATCATCCTCCGATTCGCCGCCGAGAACGGCATGTGGATATCCATTTCTGTGGACGCAATCGCGACGGTTCGTCTTCTGGGCATCTACACCCTGTCAGGTCGTGATTTGGCGGCGCCACAGCCTGCTTTAAGCACGCCTAGCCCTTGATAAAACTTACCTCTTGCGTCGGGCTGAATCCGACCGCTGGGTGTTCGGCAGTGCAACTCCTGATTGATGTCTTAAGGAGGCCGGCCTCGCGACGGCCCGAGTAGGCTGTTCGGTGTTCACCCTACAGAGCTCGGACCGAAGGAGGCCGAGATGCGAATTATAGGATGTGATTTGCACGCTCGCCAGCAGACGTTGGCGATGTTGGACACCACCACCGGGAGGTGGTGAAGACGACTCTGCAGCACGAAGGCAACATGGTGCGAGAGTTTTATGGCAACCTTCCACGGCCGGCGCGAGTGGGAATCGAAGCCACTGGATCTATGCAGTGGTTTGTGAACCTCCTGGAAGAACTCGGAATCGAATGCCTGGTGGGTCATCCGGCAACGATTCGAGCAGCCGAACCACGAAAACAAAAACATGATCGGCGAGATGCGGACCTACTTCTGTCCCTACTAGCCGAAGAGCGCTTTCCGGCGATCTGGTTACCTACCAAAGAACTGTTGGACCTGCGGGCCTTGCTACGACACCGTCATCCGTGGGTGGGTCTGCGGGTCAAAATACAAAATGCGCTGCAGGCCATGGCCTTGGCCCATGGCCTCCGACGGGGTTCCTCACTGTGGACGCAAGCAGGCCAACACGCGATCGCGTCTTTGCCGTTGTCACCGCACGACTAACCGGGGACTTAGAAGCAGAAATCCACAAATTGCGGGACGCGCAGACTCTGCATATCAGTCTCGACCTACCGTACGTAATGAGTACGGCCCTCCCCGTCGCCAGGGAGAGCCGTTTATGCATCACGCAACCCGCGCAGCCGCTTCTTTTCGCGGCGATACAGGCTACGTTTTCAGCAAGTCCTCAGCAATCCAGTTCATGTGCTGATGGGCCCCGATTACGCTGCGGCGACCCTTGCCGCTACCTTGGTCGCGACGAAGTTCCTGATGAGACGTCGCGTTCGTTCAACAAACGCGAGCTTGTCTGCCAGACAGCTCTCCAGCAGAACACCAACGGCATAGTGTCCGGTCACGTCGGCTGCTGCGACTAGCGCTACGTACTCGGCAATCCGAAGATGGATCAGGTGGCTCGCCTTGGCTAAGACGAAAATGTGCTTTGCAATCGGGTTCTGGATCTCCGCCAGTTCTCGGCGGAAGTCCTCAACAAACACTTCTTGGAGACGGCCGCTGAGCTTCACAGGCTTCTCGCCCATCAGTTCGAAGCACCGATCGATCGCGCTCAAGTCCTTTTCCGAGATCCAGGCACGCGATTCCAGTGCTTCTTTTATGTCTGGATCCTGGGCTGCCTGACTGATCTCCTGATAGAGCTTAGTCGATCGCTCGGTGCTCTGCCGTGCGTCACTAAGCAGCATCACGAAAAGTTCCTTTGGATTCTTAACTATCATAAACTTTCTCCTTACCAGCGTGTGTTGTTCGCTGGTCTAACGATTGTTTGGCCTGAAACCGCTGGCGTCTTGAGTGTACAAACCTGTACGTCGAACAGGAGGTTAGGCCCCGCGCGAGGGAATAAGAAAGAACCTAATAGGTTCTGCCCTGTTGGCGCTCGATTCGGAGTCTGTCCCTTAAAGAAACTGCGAATGGACTGAGAAGCGGGAGTCTCGCCTTAAACAGCGAAACCTCGAATTGATGCTGTTCTTCGAGAGCGCGTGTGTCAAGGAGAATCGGAAACTTCCTCAATTTCAACGAGCTTAACCCAACCCCTGACTAACGCGCTTTCTCTGAAACTGGCCTCAATGTCCGGTAAGGCGACCGTCCATTTAACCGTTCGCTCCATCGCGCAGCAGCCGGTGTCCCCGGTCACGCTTTTCTGTGACCCTGGGCACTTTAACTGCATCCCGAAGTACCAAACTAAAGAAGAAAAGACCCCCACGACTTCGCTCATGTGCGGGAGATCGACATAGGGCTTGACGCGGGGTGGGGCAATGCGGACGGAGAGAGGTATGATCATCTTCTTCATCATCGGTTTCGGGATCGCGGCTCTCTTCTTTCTCCCGAGCGCAAAGTCAGTCGCCAACTTCACCCAACGCCGTCACTAACAAGCCCGAAAATCCGCTCAGGGGCTAACTCCCGAGACCGGCCTTCTCATCCCATCTGATAACTCGGTAATCGAAAACTGACGTTCACCGGGCCCCGATGCTGCAGCTACGCATTCCGAAGGGCCTTATCCGGTCGCGCCCCGTGCCGCAAGCGCTGATTGGATCGTGGACGGCGTGAGAAATTTCTAGCCTTTCCCATGATGTGCTAGGCTAAATGTACTGGAGGCGACACAAGGAAGCGAGGGAGATGGCAGCCCCTCGCGGAAGGACGCACCATGTCGTCTCCTAAGGCTGCACCGCCACCGCCAGAGTGCCCCAAGAAGAGCCGCGAAGCCGCCCAGCGCCGCCAACAATATAAGCACCAGCAGAGGAAGACCGCGCCGCGCGCTCCACCAAAGGTGGCGAACATCATCGCCAAGAACGCAGCTATCAAGAGATTAATTCGCGCGGCGAAGAAAGCCCCCGACACGGATGGGATCACATGGGGGCGCGGCGTCGACGCGTGGGACCGGCTTTACAACGCCGTCCGTGATTGGGAGAAGCTCACCGCGCGGGTAAAGAGGCGGAAGTAGATTTGAATGCGAACCAACGAATCAGCACATCCGCCAGCCGCGTTGCATTCAGGTAGCGAGCGCCACGAAGAAGATTTCATGACAGGCGAGATGATCGCTGGAAAATTAAACGAGACTGTCGAATGGGTGAATTCCATGTGCCGCCGTCGCAGTTCCAATCCCATGCCCTTCCACAACGCTGGTAGTCGCCGTTTCTTTTTGTATTCCGAAGTTCATGCATGGATCATGAACTCACCGAAGGTTGTCCACTCCCAGCATCGCCGTCGCACCAAGGCTGAGGTTGCTGCTGCACAGAACGCCAAGAAGAAGGAAGGAGGCAGCTTAAAGGTTGGTGGGTCCCCCCGGACTCGAACCGGGAACCAATCGATTATGAGCCGATTGCTCTAACCACTTGAGCTAGGGACCCGACTACCGCATCATACCTTGACTTTGTACGTCTTTCGCACCGCTTCCGTCAATTTCTTCAATCCGGCCTTCGTCTTGTCCGCGTTCGGAAAGACGTAATAGCCCAGCGTTGTCGCGATGTTAGCGTGGCGCAGTATGCTTTGGATGTTGGTTGCAGACATCCCCATATCGCTCAACCGCGTGCCCAGCCCCCGACGATACGCGTGCCATCCCCGCCACCCGCCGTTGATGTATTGTGGAATGTCCCGCCGCGAGAGGTTGTCCATGTCGATGGGCTTCTTCTCTTTCATCCCGTAAAACATCCAGTCGCCTTCCACGGGTGGAAATTCCTTGTTGGCTTTGTACTTCGCCAGAATCTCTCGCAGGAATGGTGCGACCGGAACGCCAGCCTCTCTCGCCTCTGTCTTCGGTGCCCCGATATGACCCCGCCACTTCTTTCTCGATACGAAAATCTCGCCGTCCTTGTAATCCTCCCACTTCAGTGCTGGAATCTCAGAGCGCGTCAAGCCTGTGAATGCTGCGACCGCCACGACTGTCCGTGCGGGTTCCGGTAGCTTCTCTAGCATCAGCGCGATCTCTTCATGGTCGTAAGCGTGGTTGTTCGATTCGCGAATCTTCTTCTCACGGGGAGTTAACTCCGAGAGTTTGCGGCCCTTCGACAACCCGCCAGCCTTCGTTGCCGACATCGGATTGACGCCAGTGATGACATTCGACTGCAAGGCTGTGGTAAGCACGCCGGATAAAAATGCGCGAGCACGAAGATGCGTTTGGTGGGAGATGGTTTGCGGCAGGCTGTCGAGCCAATCTTGGGCGTCCTTCGTGGTCAGGTGATTGATTTGCAGCTTGGCAATATCCGCGCTGGCGACGTGCTTGCTGTAAAGTTTCCGGTAGCTGTGGATGGTGGAAGGCTCCATGTGATTCGCGCCTTGGAGTTGCTGCCGATCTTCGCAGCGCTTCCAGTAAACTTGCTCGATGTATTGTCCGAGGGTAAGCAGGCCGTCCATCGTCGCCGCGTTCGGGACTCTGGCGTTCGCCGGGCGTAGTAGGTGCGCGATCTTCTGGGAGAAAATATCGCGAATGTGCTCCCGGTTCCGTTGGGGATACACATTGACTGGTCCGAGGACTTCGTGGGTGCGCTTGCCATTCAGGTAGTACACGAAAATCCAGTTCGCGCCGTGTTCTTTAACTTGTCCCCGTTGCCCTCGTGGTCGCATTGATCCTCCCGGTTATGGGTACAATATGGGGACAGTGTATCAAAAAAGCCAATAAACCCAGCATTGACGAGCACACTCATAATCCGTTGGTCCTAGGTTCAAATCCTAGCAGGCCCACCAACTGTCTTTTAAGTTCCATCTTTACAGTTAGTTGACTTTTGCAGTTTCCCCGCTTTGCTCCAACTTGAGAACACTTGAGAACAAAACGTTTGAGACCTGTTCCACTGCGCGTCTTTGCGAGGCTGGGATTACGTTGACGTGACCGGCTTGAATTAGTCCAGCGGGAGTGAGAGAAATCACTCGCAAGGAGAGCTGGACATGCCGATGAAGAAACACAAGCCGGAGTCGTGCTTCACCAATCCTCCAATAATCGGGGCCCACGGCATAGGTAGGGGATTCGGAAACAGCGGAACGGGAATCGTAGATGGTCCGGGGCAACCGAATCTCGATCTGGCAATTTCAAAAACGTTGATGCTCAATTGGCCGATGGAGAAAAGCAGCCTTCAAATTCGTGCAGAGTTTTTCAATGCGCTGAATCATCCCCAGTTTTCTAATCCAGACACCAACTTTTCTTCGCCAACGTTTGGAGTCATAGGCAGTACGTCTGTTAATCCGCGTGTAGGTCAACTGGCCTTACGATTCGCTTTCTAATTCACCATTCGAAGCGGGAATGCCCTCCCGCTGGGAGACCAAAACTCTCCCGAGCAGCGATGGGGACCGGGGCAAGCTTCGACCGTACTCATCGATTCGTCTTTAGTGAAACATGGAGTCCCCCCAGCCCATCAGCCGGACTCCGGCGGGCAGTTCTGGGAGGATGGGACATCGCTGCCGCAGTTACGATTCAATCTGGCAGTGCTCTGACCATCTCGGACACCAATGCCAACAACGTTTTTGGGATAAGCGAAGACCGTGCGCAACTCAGCGGCACGTGCTCGAAAAACCAGTTAGTGACAAGTGGGGCGGTTGAGTCGAAAATCAACGGTTATTTCAACACATCTTGTTTTACTAGCCCGCCCATCATTGGGGCGGATGGCATCGGAACCGCGTTTGGGAACCGCGGGACTGGGATTGTAGATGGTCCTGGACAAGCAAACTTGGATCTAGCTCTTTCAAGAGCCGTGGCATTGAAATGGCCCGTTGAGAAGAGCAGTCTTCAATTCCGGGTTGAGTTCTACAACGCCTTGAATCATCCTCAGTTTGCCAACCCCGACACTAATTTCACCTCGCCGACGTTCGGCGTCATCACCAGCACGTCCGTAGATGCTCGCGTTGGGCAATTGGCCCGGAGGCTTGCATTCTAGCTACGTCCTCTCTAACTGAACCGGCCTTTCTGGCTACGCTAGGCTACCAGGACGAATTGATAACAGTTCTTCGTCCGTTTCTGTCACGCACACAGAGAATTCGCCGACCCGACGCAACAAGGCGGTGACCAGGCTCACCAACGTATGTGACGGGCGACATTCATTACGACGACGTTCGCAAGAGCAATGCGATGGGGTCTCATCGGCTAGATCCTGATAAACGCGGTGCATTCGACGGGTCGATGCAACACCATCTGATGTACGTCTGCTGTGTAAAGGTGGTGTTGGCATGAGGCCAGGACAACGATTTGGGCTTTCTGCGATCGAGAAGCGTGACGTTTGGAACCGGTGGAAGGCGGGACAGTCGCTGCATGAGATTGGGCGTGCCTTTGACAAGCCACATAGCTGCATTCGCTCGGTGTTGTTGCCTCGCGGCGGCATCCCTCCCGCCGCTCGTCGCCGTTCGCGGCTGGCGCTCACGCTAGCGGAGCGAGAGGACATCTCCCGAGGAATCGCTTCCGATTCGCCGCTTCGTGAGATTGCCCGACGACTGGATCGAGCGGCCTCCACCGTGAGCCGGGAGATTTCTCGCCACGGTGGCCGTCCGGCCTATTGCGCCCATGATGCGGATGACCATGCCTGGGACTCGGCCTTGCGACCGAAGAGGTGTCTGCTGGCCCTCCACCGCAAGTTGCGGGACATCGTTGCGAGTAACTGATCCAGGACTGGTCGCCCGAGCAGATTTCCGGATGGCTGAAGACCCAGTATCCTGATGACGAGAGCCTGCGCGTGTCCCACGAAACCATCTATCGCAGCCTGTTCATTCAGGCCCGCGGAGTGCTGAAAAAAGAGCTGCTGGACCAACTGCGCTCGAAGCGCCGCATGCGCCACTCGCGCCATGCCAGTGCCCGCGGACAGTCACGAGGGCAGATCGTCGATGCCGTCTCCCTCCGCGAAAGACCTGCGGAGGTAGAAGACCGAGCGGTTCCCGGCCACTGGGAAGGGGATCTGCTGGCCGGTGCCAAGAACACCTACATTGCGACTCTGGTGAGCGCCATTCGCGCTTCGCCATGCTGATCAAGGTGCCCAGCAAAAACACGGAAGTGGTCGTTGCTGCATTGAGTCAACATGTTCGCAAACTGCCCGCTACCCTGAAATGCTCGCTGACCTGGGATCGCGGACTAGAGACATGGGCTGGATAGCACAGCGAACAAATTCGCTCTCGCCGGTCACGGTGGAAGTTTTTCTCTTGACTATCCCCTTTATAGAACACGCTTACCGGACGGGTGACTTTAGCGACCCAAGCGGCGAGCCCGACTAAGTTGGTCGTTCAGGCCCACACTTGCAGCGTCTCCACCAAACTGTTTGCTTGCCGGAGCGTGCAGGAGAACGGCGAGAGGGAGTACAGCGGTTAGCCGAATGCGATCATCAGAGCCTCGCGGCACGATTCGCTGGCCTGCTCATCGCTCACGTGCGTATAGATCATTGTGTTGGAAATGTTTTTGTGGCCCGCTCGTTTGGAGTATCCCGGTACAACGTACGTGTAGCTGGCTCCTGCGTCTTGGCGGTCAATTATTGTTACATCCATTTGGTTCGCGGATTTTCCCAAGCCGGGCAGAGCAAACAAGGTGAGAATCGCAGGAACGATCCTCAATACAGATTTGAGCGTTGGGCACCTCTCTGAAAATGATAGACCGAGCCCATTGAAACTAACGATAAGCGGATCATTAAGTGTCGTAAGAGGAAGCGGCTAAACCTTCCGTACCATTGCCGGCCGCTAACGCCGTGCATAGCCTTAAATGATGCGCCTCGCGCTCATCTTGGCCTGTCTAGCGACGATAGCCGGAAGACTCGCCTATGCTGGCTACCGTGAACGCACGCCGAATCTCAAACCGGCTCGGGCTGCTTTTCAAGCCATAAACACTCAGTATTTCGACGGTCAGTTGCCTACGCCGGTATTCCGCTATGCAGACTTGCCAGATGCGTTAGCGACAACGATTCAGGGAAGCGACGGACGTTTTCTAATTGAGCTTCGACCGGGCGTTGACCTGAGCGTGTTACGGCATGAGGCTTGTCACATCTTCACTTGGGACGAAGACGCGGACCACGGCCCCCAATGGGCTGCCTGTATGGAGCGATTCGCAAAATAGGATGAGCGATTACCTGGATGATACTCCTTAGGAAAAGGAAGTCAGTGCCCGATTAGTCGCATTACCAGGACAAATGCCGTATTAGGACCTCACTTAATGGGATGGGTTCGCGCCCACTCTTTCGACCCGTGATTGTTAGTCCCCGGCTAGCCCTTTGTTCAGCAGGACCTTGACCTCAACGCGGCGGTTTTCTGCGCGTCCGGCCGCGGTCTCGTTCGAGGCTACCGGTGCCGCTTCACCCATGGCGCCTGGCGCCACAATGTGGCGGACCGGCACGTTACAGTTCTGAAGCAAGAAGGCGATTACGTTCTGTGCGCGCTCCATGCTCAGATTCTGGTTCATTGCCGCGTTGCCGCTGGAATCCGCGAAACCCTTCACCTGAATGATGTACCCCTCGAGGTTGACGGCATTCTGAGCTAATTTCTTCAGCGCCTCTTGATCCGCTGCGGAGATGTCGCTGCTGGCGCTGGCAAATTGGACAACCAGTTGAGCCTTGGTGTCGTAATCGCTCAATTCCGAGAAACGCTTGCTGGCTTCCGCGGCTTCCGCGGCGTTAGCGTCAATGGCCGCCTTGTTGGAAGCGATATTTTGCTTGTTCGCGTCGATGTTCCGCTCGTTTTCTTCAATATTCCGCTGATTGGCGGCTACTTTCTGTTCGGTGGGACTTAGACCTGCCTGGATCATCTCGGCCGTTTCTAAGTCGTCTCCATCGAAGGTAATAGATTTGGCAAGGACGTGCGTGGCGTCCTGGCTTGTGCCGTCAACCGAAACCTTAAGGCCAGGAATCAGCACAGCGGCAGACATTTGCTTTTTGCGAATGCCAAGCCCCTTCGGTTGCTGCACCTTGGTGTCGTCATCGAGAGTAACGGTCATCGTGCTTCCGTCGGTAGTCTTGAGGACAATCGTGTCGCCGGTACGAGCGGTGATCAGCCCCTTAGCCTTTGTCTTTTCGCCCTGTGCATAAGCCGAGAGCGGCGGATGATTAGGAGGAGGCGGAGGAGCACCGCCCGCTGACCTGTTGGTGGGTGACTTACTGTTCAGTACCGAAAGCAGCTCCAGCGCGGACGATGGCGGCGAAACTTCACCCTGGAGGACGATTGCTTTCGCGCTCATATCTTTTCCATAGAGTTTTCGGTTTGCCCGGTTGTCGGGCCGCAGTGTGGAACCTTCCAGCGACACCCCAGCAAAGAGTCCCCGAGCGCGTGAGTACGAAAGTATTTCTGCACGTAGGAATAAATCTGTGGCGGCAGTTGATTCACGTCCAACGGGCCCACCGGCAGCCGACGCAGTAGCGCCGATCTTCACTTTGCTTGTCAATATGCTGCTGGCCGCACGGTCATTCATCAAGAGAAGAACAAAGTCCGTGGCCTGCCCGCCGACCTGCAAGCCAAAGCCGCCTCCGCCGAGCGCCATCATTGACGGAGCGCTCCACGGCCCTTGAAAGTCGGGGCCCCCGCGGCAAGTCATTACGCCGCGCCCGTAGCTTCCACCAACGCCAACAGCGAACTTGAGGGTTGATGGCACAACGATGACGCATTCCGCCTTCTGTAGCACCGCGGCGGGTATGCCACTCCGCAGTTGCAGGACGTCCCTCATCACCATGCCAGAATTTGCTACTCGGTCGCTCTCTTTGGTGTGAGCCTGTATTGTGGCCACAGTAACCGCGACACCCGACCCGCCATTGCTCGTTACTCCGGAAAGCGTTGCCGTCACATGGTAGGTACCGACCGAATTTCCAGTTGTATAAAGCCCACTTGCTGATACCGAACCGCACTGCGGGCTCGGAGTGCAGGCCCAGGTCGCCATGGAAGTTACATCAAGTGTGCTGCCATCACTCCAATAGGTCGTGGCAGCCATCTGCACCGTGGCTAACGTTGTGATGGTATAACCTTCCGCCGTTTTGATGGCGTAACCGGCTCCCGTGACGCAGACGGAGCTGCCACAGGGGCCTGAGCCGGTTAAGCCTGCCGGCGTGATCATGAAGGAAGTTGCGGCGGTCCCTCCACCGACATCGGTTACGGTCACGGTGGCCTGCTCGCCAGTTATCCCTGTGGGCGTGCCATTGATCAAGCCGCCGCCCATACCAGTGGACATGGACATCCCAGTTGGGAAGCCTCCAGTAAAGGTATAGCTGTACGGTTGCGCACCCCCTGTCGGGGTGATTTGGCAACTCACGGCGATGTACTGCTTAACCTGGGAAATGCAAGGCGGGGCGTACACGTTGAGAGGATTCGACGCCGTGCTTAAACCGCCGCCAGCGGTTTGACCAAAGCAAGCCACAGGGAGCCCAAGAAGCAAAAATAATTTCAGCCGACGAAATTTACGCCACATCATGGTTGCTCCTCCAGTTCCCCTGGGGCAGCTCCAATACTTGGACTACGGGGTGTAACCACCAGACTGGTCGCAAGATTCATCAGTGCATACTGGCAATACTGCCAGTGTGGGGACACGAACGTTGATTCGTCGGAAAGGTCAGGAATTATGAAGCTAAGTCCTGATAACGCGCTCAATCGGAAACTTGAAGTACTGGGACTGCGACGGCGTGTCCGGCCTGCTCTGCGGTATAGGTCTTATTTCTTCTTGGGTGGGTAATTCTTCAAAAGCTTGTCAACCGCCTTAGTAATGTTCTTTTGTTGCTTTTCTGGTTTGGCCTTGGGGTCGATGGTTTTGCTTGCTACTCCTCGCCACACCAACTCCTTCTTAGCACTGTCATACATATCGAGTCCAAGTTGCCCGACATATATCGTGGACGTTGACCCTGTGGTTGTCGTTGAGCTCATGCCGCCACCACCATACCATCCCCCGCCCCAGCCTGGTCCAGAACCCCAGCCGGTGTTGTATGAGGTGAACTGCTTCTCTGTTCCGACTGCAGTTTGAATATCGATGTACAGGTCAGCTGTATCAGAATCGACCTTTTGTAAGCCCTTCGTCGCTAAGTTAGTATCAATTGCTTGCTTGATTTGCTTCTCCGTCAGTTCGTTCGCGTGGTCAACACCCTTCAAGTCAACCCACTTGTACGTCTTGTATTTTGAGAAATCTTCACCTTGCGCGAAGTTATAACGAACATCTTGAGCCACAGTGGTTGTGACACTACCCAACAATAGTAGGGCAGCAAGAATCAGATACTTCCTCATAGGCGTTTCTCCTCTTCTGTTTCCATTGAATCGGTGCGGCAATACCTCTTCACGATTATCTGGTTTTTATTCCTTGCCTCGCGTCGCTCTAGCTGGAAGGAATGCCATACGAATACGAGCTAAGCTTACTGCTTGGGGCGTTTTGACGTAAAGTCCTGACGCGCAAAGCGTCCTCGGGATTCGTTTCACGTATTTCCGAAGTGTATCTCCAAAACCCGAAGGGCGTGGTCGCGGGCTTTTTTGCAACAAAATAGCAGCCTGCCTGGAGTCAGCATCTACGTCTCACAACTCCTCCATATCGGAGATCGTCAACTGCTCGGCTTCCCGGAAAACCAAGTCGAACATGATATTTCCTTCTTTAATTTCAGCAATGCTCAGTCGCTTACGCCTCGAAGAATCACGGTAAAACGCTCCGCCCTGTGCCCTGAGGAAGAGGAGCACTGCCTCGTCAGCGGCAATCCAGAACCCGTCGAAACGGCCATCATGAAAATTTGGAACATTCATTCAGTCATTTCTCGGCACACATCTTACTATCGGCACCGAAATCCACATGTCCGGTAATGCACGACTAATCGGGCGTTGAGCGCAAAGCAAACGTAGACGACGAGCCTTACGCTGTGTTGTTCTCGGGAACGAGGGCCTGAAAACGGTTTATGTGCGCCCAATTGGCCACGCACCGTGTGTGCAACGATATGGCGCTTTCCCGCGTACCGGTTTTCACTAAAAATGTCTTGCCGTTCATGGGAGTTACGAGATCGTGTGTGTCTTTGCACCGATAGCATAGCGGATTCCTGGACACAAACCATTCCCGTTTGAGGACAGATAGCGCGTTCAGCGCCTTCACCACCGCGCATCTCTCGTCTCGGTCGATCGTGCTCTTGACTACACGGTTTGCGATCGCTAATTTTGCGTCTTCGATGCGATCGGTCATTCTATTGGGGTTGGTTTCGAGGACAGCGGCTTCGTACCATTTCGTCCAATCATAATCTGCGTTCACTGTCGTCTCCTTACTCTCTAGCGCATAGCGAGGTTGGTCAAGGCACACAAGTTATCCGTAAGCGGCCTGACCAGATGAGATGAGAAGGCCGGTCTCCCCGGGCACGCTAGTCCCATGTAGCATTGTTCTTCATGTACTCCACTTGTTCACGATCCTGCGCATCGAGCGCTTCCGAGCGCACCGCGTAGTTGGCTAGTTCTAATAAATGCGCAAATTCCTGTTGCGTAAGCAATCGTGGATCCGCGCAGTTGCTGGGGTTAGATTGGTCAACAAGCTCGATTGAAACTGGCAAAAGTGTCATCTGTGCTTCACCTCTTGAAAGCGGGAGAGAATCTCGATTGTGCAGCGCTGGTCAGCGTGCGAGTATTGCAAGCGTGTGAAATTGTGCGTTGTATATGTACCTCGCTAATCCTGCGTCTGCGCACCAGGGCGATCAACTCAGCATCATCTTAGACCTTCTGATCGGACTCCCAACGTACGTCGCTCCTTCGGGGTAGTGTACGCGCTCTCAGTAACGAACTCTGGTTTGGTGACCCCACTGCTATGACTTCGCCGTTTTATTCAGGTCGTCGTCCTTGTAGTACTTCGTACCCTGCAGGGTCAACTGGAGGGCGAGGCCATTCTTGGTGATCTGGTAGACCCATACTCCCGGGGCAACTTCGGCCGCTCCCGAGTAAGCTCCGCCCTTCTCGCCCGCTTTGGCGGCAGCGTCCGCTTGCCCTGAACCGGACCAGCCGGAGTCCAGAAATTGTGCCAGCACCTTTTCGTTCTCGAAAACGAACACCACGACATAGTCTTTCACTCCCATGCCCACACCGACACCGGCCGAACCCATCTTCATGAAGGTTTCTTGCTTGGTCTTGTTGTTGACGGCCAGTCCTGAACCGCGTGCCGTGCTCAACAGCAATACGTTCACCCCCATGTTGTCGAAAACGGCGTATCCCGCTGCTTTCTGGACAGCTGCTTGGGAAGTGGGTTCCAGCTTGTACAAATCCTGCAAGGCCTCAGCTGCCATCTTGCGGGTTTTCTGCCTTTTCTTTTCATCGTCGTCATCTGCGGCCATGCACATAACTGCGGACAGCATCATCAGAGCGAGAATCGAGGCGATCATCTTGGCTCTCATTGGAATGCTTCCTTTCCGGGGTTCGGCGGCGAGGTGCCGAGGTAATTTAGTCCAGTTGAGGCGTCCTGCTAACGACTCGACTAAAACTCCAGGTTTCCGTGTACCCTGATTGCAGATTGAGGACAACTAGGGAAATCCCTAGGAGTTCCGAGGCGGCATTCGGCTCCTGCTAAGTTTGCATTGCACGCGTCTTCATCGGCATTGATTCAAACCGATAGCCTTATCGATGCGGACACGTGCGGTCCGGAAACAAGACTGAAGAGAATCCAGTCTCGCAAGCTCCAGTTCCGGTTTTACATTTTTGACCCACTCCACCCCCGGTGGCCAGCCCCACACAGTAGGTACCTCGCCCAACGGCAGGGCCTCAGATAGCTAAGGAGCAGCCGTCAAAAGCTCTTCGGGTTTCGTGATGAACACTCCGCCACACTGAAACGGAGGTTCGGCTGGAATGAATGATGCCTGGTTGATCGCAAGGCACGCGGCCACGGCCAAATCATCGTGTCCGGTTTTTGCTTCCACTAAACTCTTGCCGCCCTCGGTCAAGAATTCCTCCATCTTTTTCAGTTGCGCGACAAGCTCGGGATTGTCGGGGAGAACCATTTCGTCGCCGACAAATAGCTGTCGGACGGTCGCGTAGAGTTGGGCTGCCTCACTTCCGTAGGTCGTGACTTGGATGAATCGATAGCCCTGATCAAACGGACGAAAAGTGACCATAAGGATGACTCGGAGCAAGTAAGTCCTGATTGATGTCTTAAGGAGGCCGGCCTCGCGACGGCCCGAGTAGACTGTTCGGTGTTCACCCTACAGAGCTCGGACCGAAGGAGGCCGAGATGCGAATTATAGGATGTGATTTGCACGCTCGCCAGCAGACGTTGGCGATGTTGGACACCACCACCGGGAGGTAGTGAAGACGACTCTGCAGCACGAAGGCAACATGGTGCGAGAGTTTTATGGCAACCTTCCACGGCCGGCGCGAGTGGGAATCGAAGCCACTGGATCTATGCAGTGGTTTGTGAACCTCCTGGAGGAACTCGGAATCGAATGCCTGGTGGGTCATCCGGCAACGATTCGAGCAGCCGAACCACGAAAACAAACAAAAACATGATCGGCGAGATGCGGACCTACTTCTGTCCCTACTAGCCGAAGAGCGCTTTCCGGCGATCTGGTTACCTACCAAAGAACTGTTGGACCTGCGGGCCTTGCTGCGACACCGTCATCCGTGGGTGGGTCTGCGGGTCAAAATACAAAATGCGCTGCAGGCCATGGCCTTGGCCCATGGCCTCCGACGGGGTTCTTCCCTGTGGCGCGGCTGACCTTGGCAAGAAAGATCGCCACGATTGTATGGATCGTGTGGAAGAGAGGAGTAAGCTTCGACGCCCAATACCTGAAACCACAAACAGTTTGAGTGTCTCTGATCGAGTCCGCTCCATCCCTGGATTTCTCTCTGGCGGTGGCCGTCGGTTCTCGAGACACTCGGGTTCTAGAGCGAGTCTCAACCGGTTAGCTAGGCGCAGCGCACTTCGGTCGTGCAGTCTCCTAACGCACCCTAGGCCCTCTCGGATAACCTGAAAAAGCGATGGGCCACGAGTCCCCAATAGAACCATGGTCGCCAACTTGACCGTCGTTCTGCTTTGCTGGTTTCGGAACTGATCGGCTTCGTTGCCAATGAGCGATGAAAACCGCTGGTAGAGAAAATTCAAACGCCACTGTGCCCTGCAACCGAGCAAATGGCGCGGAAGGTCAGAACAGATCCTGCTCAATCAGGTGGGCTGCGAAACAAGAAAAATTCCGGCCGATGGAGGGGTGTTTTTTCTTGACTTCTCCTTTTATAGAGCTAACCGGAAACTTAAAGTACTAGGACTGGACTTGTCCGGTAATGCGACTCAGGACTTAGCGTCCTGCTTCAGTCGGAGAGGTGAATTTAGTCAAACGACACGCTCAATGAAATCTCAGATGCTTTCTGGCCCCCCCGATGAGCCTTGCAGTATCCTAATTTCAATTTTTCTGTGGCAATCGATTGAAAACCAGGAAAGGATTGGACTTTCAGCTTGAATCATCGCGCTCACTGGCGGGGCAAGCTTCATGAGATCATCTTCGGTCATTTCACCTTTGCTGGCCGCCTGTTCGACCTCGCCCTGCTGATCCTCATTATTCTTGGGGTCCTCACCGTTCTCCTCGATAGCGTCCGCAACATCCATGATGCCTATGGTCCTTATTTACAGGCCGGCGAATGGATCGTTACTGGCCTCTTCACTCTCGAATATGCCGCGCGCCTCGCCTGCGCCCTGAGTGCGTGGCGTTACGCCATCAGCTTCTTCGGCATAGTGGACTTACTAGCCATCCTGCCCGTCTATCTCGGAGTATTCTTCAGCATCACTCACACGTTCACACTAGTCCGCACGCTTCGCCTTCTGCGTGTCTTCCGCATTCTCAAACTCACACAGTTTCTCGGCGAAGCAACCGTCTTGAAACTGGCTCTCCGCGCCAGCCTTCCTAAAATAACCGTGTTCCTGTTCACCGTGTTGACCGTGGTGATCTTGGTTGGCGCGATGATGTATCAGGTCGAGGGCGAGCAAAACGGTTTCACGAGCATTCCGGCGGCAATGTACTGGGCCATCGTCACTGTTACCACTGTGGGCTACGGTGACATCTCGCCGCACACGGTCCTCGGCCGCTTTATCGCCTCCATCCTCATGGTGTTGGGTTACGGAATAATCGCCGTGCCGACGGGCATCTTCTCGTTCGAATTGGCACGCACCTCCAGCAGGCCAGCCCTGCGCCTGTGCCCTGGCTGCGCTCTCACTCTCCACGACAGAGACGCTAGCCACTGCAAACACTGCGGACAGGTTCTTCCTTCTGCTTCCTAGCCGCTTCTCATGCAAGGATGTGCCGCTTCTCTTCCGGGGATCGATCTACGCGTGGTTTCCTGCCATGTTGCCTCCTGTTGGGAGGCCCTGAATCATGCCGAATTCGGCAGTCTAGTTTGATTTGGGGGGCACTACCGGACTGCTCTTATCATATTTGTGTGTGAAGTGGATGTCCTGAAAGCTAACTTTGCCTCCAGCTACTTGCTCCAAATCCGTATAAGACAGCACCGGCGCATCTGCTATCTCTTCAGGCTTTTTAATCTCGTCGCTCATTGGCATCTCCTTTTGTCGCTGTGCTTCACCAGGGGTCTGCCCGGTCGGAGTGCACTCCGCGCGAGGTTCTGGTGTAAACATCCAGCAGCTTGGTGGGCGACGATCCTCCTCTTCGCCTTTTGTCAAGTACAGGCAGTACGTAAACAACCCTACGACTAGCGCGATGAGAGCGACAATGAAGATAATTGCGAGGTCCATAGTTGAAATTAGAATTAGCGCGAGCGGCGAGGAATACAGTGTTTGCTGGATGAAACCTTGCGTCGAGCGCATTCTCCGAGAGCGGTACCATACCAAAAGCGAACAGGTCTTGGGCGCATGCACAGTACGCCGAACATAATAGCGTTCCGGTCTCCGCCGCTACTAGGGATTCCCCCAGTTGTATGGGAACGTGTCTAAGTCTAAGAGATAAGCGCAGGTGTCGCCTGTTCTCTGTTTTAGGTCGGCGGGTTGCACCGAGCGGGTTCAGTACAAACTGATGCAGCCGCAAAGGCTGGAGAGAAGGGCGCTGCCTACTCGGGAGCGGTCGAGGTCGCCCCGGGAGTAGGGGTCTATCAGATCACTAAGAATGGCCGGGCACGAAATACTACAAGGACGACGATCTTAACAAAGCATAAATGTGGGTTACGAAGTGCCGGTAGGACAAGTGGTGTACAAGGGGGGCAGTGATGGAGGATAAGGCGGGAGTTGATCCCAAGGTCTTAAATGATATTGAGTTGATCGCCTCAGTGCATGAGACACAGGAAGAAATAGACGCGCACGGCGAGTGGAATGAGTTGAATGTTCTGTTGCACGACTTTGCCGCAGAGCTAGTGAAGCGGCGTGTGCTCTCAAGAGCGCAGTTCGTAGGGTTGATGGAGTTGAGCCGGCCGGAGTAGAGGAATTTTGGCGTTCCTCGACCGCACCTGACCGTGATTGGAGGCTTTGGCTACATGCAAGCCCTTGGAAGCAATGGACCAACAATTCGAAACCAATTGAAGATCAAACGAGATCTACTGCTCAAAGAATTCCAAGGGATCCCTCCAAAACTAGATTTGCGATTGAAATCAAACTGATCGACGAAACGATTGCACAGCTAACCAGGGCTTTCAAAGCAAAGAATCGAAACTGAAGGAGCTTCTGGCAAGCCTGCGACGGGAGGATTGCATGAGGCGGATTATAATCAAAAGTCGGAATACCTTGCAGTGGTGAAGTGCCTCTCTATCGTTTCGGCTGGCGCAGAAGTTGCCCACATGTCTGGTAAACGCAGCCGTTACCGGACAGTTTCACCCAGCGCGATTCCACATGGTCGAGTGGCCGGGCGCCATTGCTGGCGCCCAGCCCTCTAAGAACCGGACTTGAAGGTTTCCCATTCATCCGGCTCGAGCACTCAAAAAAACGCCCCCATAAAAACGAGGACGCGGTCTGATTCAAAACGAAGCAGACCTACTCGATACTGACTTGCTGCCGATTCGCGCGGCGGTGGAAAATCCACCAGTCGTGTGTGAAGCTGCACCAACGGGTTGCCCCGTCGTCATTTGCTTTGCTTCGTGCATCGGTTCCTCAAGCGTTCTCGAGTTGAGCACCAACAGGAAGTCAGCTCCGTTTCCGGCGAGGTGAGGTTGTCCCCACGAGGCGACGCAACCTCTATCTGCCCGATTACAGGGCAGCCTTCGCTTGCTCCCATTTCCGTTACCTGCATCGCCATCGGCACCATCTTGCGATGGACTTTCCCCTTGCGGGGAGCGCTACGGGCTTACCCTGTTCCGCTGAAATGACACGATCGGTTAGGTCTGCTCTTTACGCCGGCAGTGTTGTTTACCCATGACCGAGAAACCGGAAGCCTCTGTACTCCCTGCAAGAAGAGCCGCGCAGCATGTTAGGCTCTCTTCGGCTGACGACGCTTGCGAGCATTTGTATATTCTGACCGTACGATCAAGCCTAGGCCCGTCTCCACCTCATGCTGGCAGATACACCGTGGCCTCGCGGTTTCGGTGCCGCTCTTGCGAGCGTGGATACATTGTCCAAGGGCTCCAGAACAGTTCGTTGCCTCCCCGCTCTGCCTTATAGGCTACGTGCGATGGGACGCACGGTCTGATCGAGTTCCTCCTCTCCAGACAATCATTTTCAGCAGCTTTACAGGTCGCACTCCGGTAATCCGACTCATAAGGAATTGGCCAAGGCGGCAGATCATGTAGGTGAGCGAGCTGGCCGGCCGCCTCAGCAAGCTGGTATTTTTGCCAGTTGCGAGGTCGGTACCTCACCGATAGGTTGAGAGAATGTCTGACAAGGAACGAGAGTATGCGGAGGTGATTCGGTGTCAAGGGGCTGAGTTTCTCGGAATTCAGCTAGGTCCTTATGGAGCATTGGTACTGTTTAGCGACCCCACGTCGTGGACCACCTTAGCGGTCTACGAATTGGAGTTTAGTCCCCAAACTGTTTCTCAGCGCCTCCAAAAGAGTCGGCAGGCGTTCAGCTTCGTGTCGCACCTTCAAAAATCACTCTGCTGAGGATGCCCTCTGAGCGATGGCGCGAACGCGAACGGCAATAAGTTGATCGGGAAGGAATTTCAATGCATCGTTGCCCGCAGTGCAACAGTGAGCGAATCAGGAGATCAAAGCGCAGAGGATTTGTTGAACGTGTACCTTTAACGATGCTTTTTCTAAACCCGTTTCATTGCGGGGATTGCAAACATCGTTTCTTTCACTGGCCTACGGTCAGTGCCCGCTTTAACGTTATTCGGGCGAAGCTCTTCACAAGCGCCGAACTACTATAGATACTCACTGAGGGGCGCGCTGCTCGGGAGTCCGCAATGACTGTTGTCGTCCGAGTCAACCGCGAAGGAAACCACGCAAGTCTCATACCGGCAGGTACTTTCGACCTGGCCCATATGACGGCCGTGGCGCGGGCAGTGCAGGAAACCGAGGCGCGTCTGAATGGTTGCGTTTCGGTCGATGTCGACCTGGCGCAGCTCGATCGAATCGACGGCGCCGGTGCAGTCCTAATAGCAGGCTTTCTCAATCGATTGGACGCGGATGGGGGCCACACGCGGGTCGTCGAAGGCGACAATCTCAAAGCGGCGCGCTTGATCGCACTTTATCGCGAGCGTCGGGCGGACCGCGCAGCACCTCAGACACATTCTATGAGTCGGCTGGCGCGGCTCGGTGGTCTTGCAGCCGAGCTGCCGAGGAAGGCGAATGAGGCACTCGACTTTAGTGGTCGCTGTGCTGTCGCGCTGCCGAAGACAGCCGCCTTTCCCGGTTCGGTCGATTGGCGCTCGTTGCCGAGGCTGATACAAGAGATCGGCGCAGACGCGCTGCCGATCACGAGCGCTGCCAGCCTGTTGGTCGGAATTATCATTGGGTTCCTTGGTGTGTCACAACTGGGGCGCTTCGGTGCGGTCGCTTACGTTCCTGAGCTGGTAGTCGTCGCCCACTTTCGGGAGCTCGGACCGCTGGTCACCGCGATCGTCGTGGCTGGACGATCGGGTGCTGGTCTCGCGTCGGAGATCGCTACGATGAAGGTGTCCGAGGAAATTGATGCTTTGCGGTCAATCGGGCTCGATCCCGTTAGGTGGCTGGTCGTGCCACGCTGTCTCGCCCTCGCCCTTACAGTGCCGCTTTTGACCTGGGTAGGAGACGTTTTGGGCCTCGTCGGCGGTCTGGGAGCCACGGCGGTGATTACGCACATAACGACGCGCGCCTACATTCAGGCGACCATGAACGCGATCACCGCCGAGCATTTTCTGGCGGGCTTCGTCAAGACTCCGTTTCTGGGTCTCGCGATCGGATTGATCGCCTGTGGTCAGGGGCTGCTTGCACGGGGCGGCTCCGCAGCTGTCGGCACTCGGACGACCACCGCGGTCGTGCTGGGCATCTTCAGCGTGATTGTGATCAGCTCCATGTTCACATTCTTTATCGCGCTCATGGGCATCTGAACATGCCGCTACCAAGGCCGCACATCACTGTCGACAATTTGAGCATCGGTTGGGGATCACAAGTGCTCATGGTGCATGTCAGTTTCCAAGTCGAGCGCGGAACTATCTTCACCATCCTCGGCGGATCGGGGTGCGGAAAGAGCTCACTGCTGCGATTTTTGATCGGCCTTGAACAGCCCCCAACCGGCCGGATCGACATCGACGGCGTGGGAGAGCCACACCGCTATGAGGGCGTGCCACCCTTTGGGGTACTTTTTCAGTCGGGCGCGCTCTTCAGCTCTATGACTCTCGCGGAGAACCTCGCACTTCCCCTGACCACGTGGACACCGATACGCGGCGCGATCGCCCGGGAGCTCGTCCAGGCCAAGCTCGATCTCGTGGGGCTTGGCCCGTTCGCCGAACATCTGCCAGCCGAAATATCAGGCGGCATGAAAAAGCGCGCTGGCATTGCCCGTGCCCTGATGCTCGAGCCCGATCTCCTGTTCTTTGACGAGCCGTCCGCCGGTCTCGACCCGATCTCTGCAGTCGAACTCGATCAGCTCGTCCTGACGCTCAGTCGTGACCTAGGCATCACGATTGTCATCGTAACCCATGAGCTGCCGAGCATTTTTCTCGTGGCTGACCACTGCATCGTCCTTGACAAAGCCGCAAAAGGCATTGTGGCACGGGGCGACCCACGCAAACTGCGTGACGCATCCGAGATACCGTTCGTTCACAATTTCTTCGCGCGCTCCTTGCCCGGTGCGTCCGCGAATCAGGGAAGGTAACGCAATGGCCGTGGAGAAGAGCTACGCGCGACTGGGCCTCTTCATCGTCGTAACGCTGGTCGTCGTCCTTGCAACAGCGGCGCTCTTCATTCAACGATGGAGGAGCCGTGCCGTAATCGGACTGGTCACTTACACCACCGAGAACGTCAGCGGCCTGGAGATCTCAAGTCCCGTTCGCTACCGAGGCGTGCCGGTCGGTCGGGTCACAGACCTGCGCGTCGACCCGCGCGGGATTACTGTCGAAATCGATTTCGAGATATTCATCGACCGTCTGAACACCATTGGCATGAGCCCTAGCCGTATCCGCCAGATCGCGGATTTTGGAGGGGTGTTCCCCCGCCTCCGGGCCCGGATCGTTGGTAATCCTGTGACCGGAGAGTCGTACCTATTGCTCGATGTGCCGCAAAATCCCCCATTAGCCATCGCACTTGGATTTACCCCGAATCGACCCTACGTGCCGTCGGTGCCTTCGATGCTTGCGACCGCACAGGATCGGTTGCCCGCGCTTCTAGACCGTACCGAAACGACGCTGCAAACCCTCGGGGAGATTGTCACCAGGATTCCCGCTAGCCTCGACCGCAGCGACCGATTCTTCACCAACGTCGAGCGCATCGTGCAGGAAAGCCAGCTACCAGCACTGAGCGGCGACTCGAGGAAATTCTTTACGACGACGAGTGCGCAGATCGAGCAGATCAAATCCGAGTTGGACGGGTTGATCGGCACCGAGGGCACGTTGGTCAAGTTTTCCGAAGATGCGCGCGCCGCGATCAAAGCTGCAAATCTTCCTGCCGCGACACAATCAGCACGAGATGCGGCCGACAATTCCAGACTTGCGTCGGACGATCTTCGCCGTTCTCTGCCGGCCATTCGGGAGTCGCTCGAACAGTTGCGTGAGCTCGCGCGACAGCTCGAGGAGCAGCCCGAATCGGTGGTTTATGGTCGCCGACCACCACAGGCAAAGCACTGATGATTCGTCTGCCCCGGTCCTGGATCTGTCTACTCGGCACGATAGCTTGCCTTGGGGGAGTCGCCTGCCAGCTGCGCCGCCCTGCCACGACACCTATCCGCATGATCGAACCACAACTGCTCGAGCCGCAACTGGCCGAGCCAGCGAAGTTGGTGCCGAAGGCTCCCAACGCCATCCCCGTGCGGCTGCTTGATACACAAGCACTCGGACACATCGGTCGCCGCGTGCTGCACCAGCAACCAGATGGTGAGTTAACGGAGGACCCCGTCTGGCGATGGTCGTCTGCGCCTAACCGATATCTGGACACCGCATTGCGCCTCGAAGCGGCATCGAATCCCGGTATACGCCTCGTCGAGGTCGGCGACGCTTCGGTGCTAGCACCAACACTCCTCGTCTGGAACCTTGAATCCGCGGGTGGGACCCGACTGGTCGGGGTTGTGGAGTTTCAGATCACCGGGACTGACCGGGCCGTGCATACCCAGGTGGCGCGAGTCAGTGAGCTCGTCTCAGCTGAACTACCCGGCGACTTGGCCGCCATCGCGGGCCGGCTCTTGCGCCGCCTCGCGTCCGAGGGCCTGACGCGTTTCTCAAGCGAACGGTGAGGAAGTGCAGCGTGTTCTTGAAGTCTTCCTCGTGTCACTACCAATGACAGTCGTTACTTGAGCTCATCGATAGCTACGACGAGCCTATAGTGATGGCGTGCGGAGCGACGACTACCTTGGACGCAATTGCGAAAGCAGGAACGTCATAGCAATCCATTGCGAAGTGTGGTCGGAACTAAAACCAGTTGCCCACTCCGAGCATGGGTCTGCGCTCCCCGTCAGCAGAGGAGAGAAGGAGCGACGCGTCCCAGCCCACCGCTTCGTTTCTCGAAGCGTACCATGCCGCCCATTCCACAAACGATACTAGTCCTCCCAGAAAATCAGTTTACTGATTGTTTTGACAGCTCCCGCGATTACCGCAGAGCTGACATCTCAGCGAAGCAACAGGGCGAGCTTGAACTGGCAAGAGACTATTTGGGCCGGTCAACATCCCCCAAAAGGACTACCCGAGTTCTATCCTCAGTGGCAGGAATTCTTCGGAATTTGCGCTTCGCGGCAGGACCAAGGAGTTGGGTTGAAATGTGTCGTCCTTTGCCACTCGCGATGCCTGAGATGCGCGGTCCTTCCGCCAATTCCACTTAGTAAGCGTGCCCGACCGGCTCTCGGCTTTTAGGAGTCCTGCAATGTTGGAACATGGTTTCTGGGCGGAAGTCAAAGTCGGTGGGGAACACATTCGATTATTCAAATGCTGATCAACGATTCCAAATGTCCGGCACGACTAACCAGGAAGTGGCGCGTCGATTACCGGGTAAGGCAAGGCCGCGCCGTCAGCCTTGGCAGTTGAACCCCAATTTCACCTTCGGTAGACTTCGCAGCACTTTGTCCTTGCCGGACGCAACCCAAGCGCGACCGGCCCAGGTGACCGCTCATGGCAGCCTCGTACGGTAATAATGGGGCCGCTGCGCGCGTCCTCGTCGTGGAAGACTTCCCGGCTTTTCGACGATTCATCTGCTCTACCCTCAGTAGGCGGTCGGACTTGCGAGTGATCGCAGAAGTGTCCGATGGATTAGAAGCGGTACAGAAAGTGGCGAAGCTAAAACCAGATTTGATTCTGCTGGACATCGGGCTCCCGACCATAAGTGGAATCCAGGTCGCTCGACAGATTCGCAAGCTTTCCCCGGAATCCAAAATCGTCTTCGTGAGTCAGGAATCTTCCGCTGACGTAGTTGAGGAAGCTATTAGCACGGGGGCATGGGGCTACGTTGTGAAAAGCAAAAGCCGCAAGCCAACTACTTGCTGTCGTGGAAGCCGTCATCTCGGGAACGCGGTTTGTCAACACCCTTTAGGCCAACTGTCATTTCTCCTTTCGAATAATTCAATTCGCAGGAGTAGCTTATCGTCAACCGTCCGCCCCAAGACTCGATACCTTTCCGGGTACCGGCGGCAAGCAAAGCAAGCTCGGATGCTGGAACTGTCGATTACAAAAAGCCGCAGTCCAAGCACACTAACAGCTTCGGGGATAGCCAGACGCCGAGTTTGTCCAGATTCTTGAGTCCCCCGAAATGAATAAGTAGTTCTGCGCGAAATTCGGCCTGGTTGACTGAACGGCAGGAGCGATGGAGCCCCGCCGATCTCGCTGGAGCCGCTCTGGCAGCAATTCCTTTTGTCGAGGGCGGGAGAAGCGTACAATGCACGGGCCAGAAGTCCAAATAGGAAATTCCGGTTGGCCAGTTATCAGGCGCACGCGTCTAGCATGGTCACTTCCTAATCAGCGACCATGGAAGGCCTTATGGTTTGCTTTCAACAGCCGCTGACTTTTCCGGCGGCATCGGAGTTAGCCATTGGAAACCGGCCCTAGTCGCCAATCGCGGACCATAGCGAAACTAAATTCCCCGTTCCACACAGTGATCCTTGGGTGTCTTGTGGCTGTCGCGTGCTACCAGGCGGATGAATTAGCGTACGTGCTGGGAATACCGCCTGACCATATCGCGTCGTTTTGGCCCGCTACGGCGTTCTTAGTAGCGGTGTTGCTGTTGGCACCACGAAGAATTTGGCCCGTACTCATGGGCGCAGGTTTGGGAGCGATGGCTCTTGCGGATCTCGAGAACGGCGTGCCAATTGGCTTCGAGGTTTGGATCACCCTTGGTAATTTAGCCGAGGCGCTTGTTGCGACACTGGGGATTAGTCGCCTGTTGAAGGGAGTGTCCCATCTGAGCGGCTTGAAGATTTTGGCTAAATACATAGCGTTTGCTGTGATCCTCGTGCCATCCGCTTCAGCGTTTTTGGGTGCAACCGCCAGCGCGCGCGGCGGCTATTGGCTGCAGTGGAGGCTCTGGTTTCTTGCGGACGCTTTGGGATTCCTCACTGTGACACCTGCAATATTGAACTGGGTCCGCGAGGGACGGGCATGGGCGCGAAAATCTCTTAATTATCTAGAATTAGCCGCGTTGATGACCTCGTTGGTTCTTTTTGGATATCTCACGTTCATGGGCAGTGAGCGAGGGGAACAACCAGCACTGCTGTATTCTCTGGTGCCGCTTTTACTTTGGGCCGCTTTCCGTTTGGGATTAAAGGGTGTGTCCACTTCAATGGTTGTAGTTGCCTTTCTATCTATTTGGGGAGCAGTTCATGGTCACGGCCCATTCGCAGAGCAAGGGCCTCTCAATAATGCTTTGTCGCTACAACTATTCTTATTTTTCGCTGCGATACCTTTTACAGTTCTCGCGGTCCTTGTAGGAGAGCAGAAGCAAGCGCAACAAGCACTGATCGACGAAGGGACGCAACTAGCGGAGGCGCAGCGCCTAGCACAAGTTGGCAGTTGGCAATGGGACCCGAAGACTGACACGGTCATTTGGTCGGAAGGACTTTACCGAATTGCTGGTCTAAACCTCCACTTGCCTGCTGTCAGCTATAAGGAACACCACAAGCTGTATACCCCCGAAAGTTGGGAACGACTGCGGCGCGCTGTGGAGGAGGCGATGCGCACGGGAGCGCCGTACGAGCTGGATTTAGAGATGGTCCGCTTTGACGGCACCACAAGATGGCTCATAGCTCGGGGAGCAGCGGAACGCGATGCCTCGGGCCGAATTGCGAAACTCCGTGGCACGGTTCAAGACATCACCGAGAGTAAAAGGGCAGCAGAGGCGCTGCGAGAAAGCGAGGAGCGCCTACGAATGGCGGCCCAAGCCGGAAGGATGTATGCATTTGAGTGGGACCCGACAACCGATGTGATCCTGCGATCAAGAGAGTGCGCCGATATTTTCTTTTGGTTGGATAATCCAACGAGAGATACTAGCCAGGACTTTGTGGCCAGACTACACCCAGATGACCGCGAGGGCTATAACTCTAAAGAGGTTGGGATCACTCCTGAAAACCCAGGATACAGGACCAGCTACCGGGTGTTACGTCCCGACGGTACAGCGATTTGGTTGGAGGCGAGCGGGCATGCATTGTTCGATAGTCAGGGCAGGATACTGCGGATAATCGGCATGGTGGCGGATGTTACCGAGCGCAAGCTTGCGGAAGAGGCCGTCTCCAGCGTGAGCCGTAGGTTGATTGAGGCGCATGAAGAGGAGCGTACTTGGATCGCGAGGGAGCTCCACGACGACATCAATCAGCGAATAGCGTTGTTGTCGCTGAATTTGGAACAATGGGCCCAACATCCGCCCAGCTCCGTCGTTGAAGTCAGCAATCACATTGGTAATGTCCTTCAGGACCTCAGCGATTTAGCCAAGGACATCCAGGCCCTATCGCACCGTTTGCACTCCTCAAAACTCGAATACTTGGGCCTTGTGGTAGCAGCCCAAGGCTTCTGCAGAGAATTGTCCGAGCAAAAACACGTAGAGATCGACTTCATCCATGAGGGGATACCGGGCAGCCTTCCCAAGGAAATCTCCTTCTGTCTGTTCCGAGTTTTACAGGAAGCTCTGCAGAATGCGGTCAAGCACAGCGGTGCGCAGCAGTTCAGAGTCGAACTGCGCGCAGCGTCGGGAGAGATACAACTGACCGTGAATGACCAGGGAGTTGGCTTTGACCAGCAAAACACTGTCAATCGGCACGGCCTGGGGCTCGTCAGCATGCAGGAAAGAACGCACTTGGTGGGCGGCGAGTTTTCCATCCAATCCGAGGCCGGCCGTGGCACCACGATCTCCGCTCGGGTGCCTCTTGAGGTTAAAAAAACAAAAACCAGCGTTGCCAGCGCAGGTGGATGAGAGGAAAGATTTGCTTTGCAAACGCGCGAGTTGCGGGAGTACGCCGAACGCCGCGCGGCTCGGGCGCGGCGTTAGTGGTACCGACCTGCGAGATGACAGGAAATGAAGATATGCCCCGCCAGCGCCTCGCGGATGGCTGGTACGAGCTCAGTGCCAATCCGGGACTTCACAACGTAGCCGAAAGCACCCGCAGCAAGGCATACACGCACGAAATCAGGATCTGAATGAACCGTCAAGAACACGATCCGCGACTGGCAGCCTGATTCTTTCAATTGATCGGCAGCCTCTATGCCGTTCAGCAGGGGCATAGAGATGTCGCTGACGATAACATCAGGCTTCAATCTCATGGCTTCCTCAAGCAACCGGTGACCATCGAGGACCTTCCCTACAACCTCGAACTCTGGTTTCAAGTGACGTTCTATCGTCTCCAATGAGTCCAGGTGATCGTCCGCCAGGAGTATTCTTACTTTAACCAAGTGGCCTCCTGCTGATGCGCGTGCGTAAGAGAGCACGCTCATGGAGAGTCCAATTTGTCGCCGGCGCAAATGACACGAATCTATAACCACTAGACTGGTCGCAAGACTCATCAGTGCATACTGGCAATACTGCCAGAGTGGGACACGAACGTTGATTCGTCGGAAAGGTCAGGAATTATGAAGCTAAGTCCTGGTTGACGCGGTAACGGAATCAAGTGCCGCAGAGCGATATTCGGCCAATTTCCACTTTGTCGAGTGGCCGGGCGCCATTGCTGGCGCCCAGCCCTCTAAGAACCGGACTTGAAGGTTTCCCATTCATCCGGCTCGAGCACCCAAAAACGCCCCCATGAAAAACGAGGACGCGGCCGATTCCGAACGAATCAGACCTACTCGATACTGACTTGCTGCCGATTCGCGCGGCGGTGGAAAATCCACCGGTCGGGTGTGAAGCTGCACCAACGGGTTGCCCCGTCGTCATTTGCTTTGCTTCATGCATCGGTTCCTCAAGGGTTCTCGAGCTGAGCACCAACAGGAAGTCAGCTCCGTTTCCGGCGAGGTGATGTTGTCTCCCTGAGGCGACGCAACCTCTACCTGCCCGATTACAGGGCAGCCTTCGCTTGCTCCCATTTCCGTTACCCGCATCGCCATCGGTGCCATCTTGCGATGGACTTTCCCCTTGCGAGGAGCGCTACGGGCTTACCCTGTTCCGCTGAAATGACGCGATCGGTTAGATCTGCTCTATACGCCGGCAAGTGTTGATTACCCATGACCGAGAAACCGGAAGCCTCTGTGCTCACTGCAAGAAGAGCCGCGCAGCATGTTAGGCTCTCTTCGGCTGACGACGCTTACGAGCATTTGTATATTCTGATCGTACGATCAAGCCTAGGCCCGCTCCACCTCATGCTGGCAGATACACCGTGGCCTCGCGGTTTCGGTGCCGCTCTTGCGAGCGTGGATACATTGTCCAAGGGCTCCAGAACAGTTCGTTACCTCCCCGCTCTGCCTTGTAGGCTACGTGCGATGGGACGCGCGGTCTGATCGAGTTCCTCCTCTCCAGACAATCATGGGCACAGACGAGGGAGAACATCGTTCAATCGCACAGGCACCCGACACAGAGCGGGAAGCGCATGTCCCAGGGGTTGGACGGTGTGCGGAAGGCAGCAAAGGAACCGGGCTGGAGGATCGACTCGTCGATCTGCACAGCCGGGTGCACCGTGGAACGTACCGGGCAAAACCGTCAAGACGAGTCTTTATTCCGAAGGCTGACGGGCGGCAACGTCCGTTGGGCGTCGCGGCGCTGGAGGACAAAATTGTTCAACAGGCTGCGGTGACGATCCTCAACCATATATAGGAGGTCGACTTCAAGGGCTTCTCTTACGGGTTCCGTCCCGGTCGCAGCCCGCATCAGGCGCTGGACGCGCTGACGGTGGGCATTCAACGGAAGCGAGTGAACTGGGTGCTTGATGCCGACATCCGTGGATTTTTCGATAATCTGAGCCACGAATGGACCATGAAGTTCAGCAAGCAGCGGGTGGCCGATCTCCGGATGCTTCGCCTAATCCAGAAATGGCTAAAGACGGGAGTATCGGAACACGGTCAGTGGTCGGAGACGAAACTGGGTACGCCGCAGGGGGCAGTGGCTTCACCGCTGATCGCCAACGTATACCTGCATTACCTCTTCGATCTGTGGGCTGATGTCTGGCGCAGGAAAGTGGCTAAAGGCGACGTAATCGTCGTCCGTTATGCGGACGATCTTGTGGTGGGCTTTCAGCACCGAACGGATGCTGAGCGCTTCCTGAGAGAGTTCCGGGAGCGACTGGCGAAGTTCGGTTTGGAATTACATCCGGACAAGACACGACTGATCGAGTTCGGGCGGTTCGCCGCCCGAGACCGGAAGCAGCGGGGAGAGGGAAAGCCAGAGACCTTCACGTTCCTGGGCTTCACCCACTTCTGTGGGCAGCGCCACACGAGCGGAACCTTCACCGTATGGCGGATTACTGCGAAAAAGCGAATGGTTTCGAAGCTTAAAGCCATTAAGGTTGAGCTTCAACGCCGGATGCATGATCGCAACGCCGATGTTGGTGCTTGGCTCTGGAAAGTGGTGCTGGGATATTACCAATACCACGCTGTTCCTGGGAACACGACTCAGTTGCGCATCTTCAAACTTCGCGTGTGCAGGCTGTGGCAGAGTGTTCTGGTCCGCCGTAGTCAACGCGCAAAGATGTGTTGGGAACGTTTTACCCCAGTCCTGAACCGGTGGATTCCTCCACCCCGAGTTCTGCACCCCTATCCTGACGCACGCTTTTACGCCACTCATCCTTCGTAAGAGCCGTATGCGTGGACGCGCCAGTACGGATCTGTGCGGGGGTTGTGTCAAGACGACGCGAAAGCGTCATGCTGTACGAAAGATGAAGGTAGGCCCTTCGAAGTCGCCCTGTAGGGGGAGGCTTCAAACTGCCATAAGCTGCTTCGGTCAAAAGCCGTGGTGGTGAACGTTATGGTTAAAAGGCATGACAGTCCGATCATGTCAAGTAGGAATAAGAGAGATGAGTGCAAACGAACCTCTGATGAAGCATCGAAAGGATCTACGACGACACCAAAACCGGAGTTTCCCCCGTGCTCTGGGAGCAGCATGGCAGATGCCTACGTACTGGCCATGCGGTGTCCGGTGTTCAGGAGGCATGACTCTTATTCGGGCTTTCGTACGGAACTTGAGAACCTGTTCGGTGATGCTAAGGGAAAAGGCACAAGCGGAGGCCCCGCGAGGCTGAATGTACTGATGCGCCGACCAGGCTCGGACTGCTCCATAGTAGTGACGAAACGGAGTAATGTCCGTGGAGCGAAGGGAGCAGGTCACCCACGCTGGGATCGAGTCAACTGGAAACAGGAGGAACTCACTGTCCTGGCGGAAGGCGGTAGCTTTCACTGGGTGGCACGAGCCGTGTGACTGGAGACGGTCAAGCACGGATCTGTGAGGGCCTCGGGGTGAAATTCCCCGGGGCTACTCGGCCGATCAGCGATGGTCGTCCCTACCGCGACAGTAATTTTCAAGTCCTGGTAAACGCGCAAATCGGACAAGTGGCGAAAACCGAGGGCAACCGTACACTCCCGTCAACCACGAGCTAGCTTTCATTCACGTCATTCTCTGTTCCTCAAGATCAATAGCTCAGAGTTGGAGTCATTCGAGATGGAGAGTTGGATCGTATACTGACGGTTGTACTGCTGGAGACGTGTACTGCTGGAGACGTTGACTTCGATAGGTTTGAAACATACGATGCAAGGCAAGCAGAAAGACGAGTGCGGTTGGTTTCATATATTCGCTAGAAAGTTGGGCTATGAAAACCCCAATTGTGGGTGACGCATGCCACGAGACGGTGAGCTGAAATGAAGAATTTAGGCCAATACATGATTGCAACCAGTTTCCTGCTGAGTTCGTCTTGGGCAGGCGTTTGTGTTCTGCAGGCGCAACAATCTGGGAGCGCGACCGCGGAGCGGAACCTTAAATTTCAACCGCAGCTTGTGAGAAAGACTGTGAGCGTCATCAATCCACCGGCTCGTGGACCTGTCACAACGACACTCAAGGGGACGGAACTAGCGCCGAACGCAAGCGGGCAGGCTAAACTGAAAATGGGAGATGTGGAGGTCACGATCGAAGCGCAAGCCAACGGATTGGGCGCACCGGGAAGCTTCGGAGCCCAGTTTGAAATCTACCTGGTGTGGGCCATTACGCCGGCGGGAAAGACATTCAAATTGGGAGCAATGGAAGCCAAAGGGAACCGGTTCGAGTTGAACACGAAATCTGCTGTGCGGAGCTTCGCGATCGTAGTAACTGCTGAGCCGTACCAGCAGGTGACGCGTCCGGCAGATACGATCGTGCTGGAGGTTCCCGCAGGGAGCCAGACGATCGCCGCAAGCTGCGAGTTTCTTAAAGATGGCTACGCGCCGGTGGGATATCTATTTCCGCCGATCGATGCAGGTGCCGGCTATCCTCCGCAAATTGTGCAAATGTATAATGCCCGCCGTATCGCGACGCTTGCAGGTGCCGAGGGGAACGGCAATTTCAAAATGGGAGCCGAGTTGTTCAAATCCGTCATCTTTTCCGCAGAACGACAAAAGAAGTTCACGGATGTGATGTTTTCGCAAGCGAACACCGCGACCCAGTATTTCGAAACGGCGCGCGTAGAGGCACTCCAGCATCTGATGCGATAGATGCAGTTGAGAAATTCTCGAGGCGAGGTATCTGCCGTGCTGCGTTCGTGACCAGCCCCAGCAAAGTTTGCTGCATGACCTCATGCTATCAAGCCGCGATTGACATCAGCAGTTCGAACATGCGCTTAGAGTGCGCAAATATAACGCCGGGAAGTATCTTGGTCTGATCTCAATGCTTGATAAACGCGGTGGTCTCAATGGGTCGACGCAACACTCAGCTCGAACCCACCTTGTATTGAAAACAAAGGCTGAAATCGCTCGCTAGATTAGATCAGCCGGAACGTTACCCTGGCTAGGTTTTGACCGGGCACAGCCAAACAGATCGGTTCTCTAGGGGAAGTAGTGTCGGATCAACTGCTTAGATGGTGTTGCATCGACCGGTTGAGCTCTCAAACTTGGTCACGACTTCGAGGGGGCCCAGGCCGGTGGCCGTGGGCGTCGCGGCTTCGACGTTGTCGTCTCCGGAAATATGAGTTCCGAGCATTTGGAACCCGCCGCAGATGCCAACCACGGGCACGTTGTTTGTTCGAAGCGCACGCACATACGCTTCGAGGCCTGATGAACGCAGGGATGCCAAGTTGGCACGGATCTAGGACGCCTGTGATGTATTGGAGAGCTACGTCCGGTTCGTTCGCTAAGCTTTCAAAGTCCGTGGAATTGGAAATGTGCGGGAACCGATTCACGCAGATCTTCAGTTTTCGCGAAGATGAAGCTCCGCTCGATTTTGGTTCCTTAACGCCGTTCTCTTCATCGACTTGAAGGTTTGGAACGAACGGGAGGACGCCGAGTGTTTTCTTGCCCGTGCGCGCTAACGGGTCAAGGGAAAGCGCTCACCTCCACCATTCCTGGTGTCCCCCGATTGTGAATGTAATGCCGGTTCGAATGGTGAATGGCGCGGCCGGAAATCCGAATGCGGCTTGATAGTGCTGGCTGAGCAGGTTTTCGATGCTGGTGTAGATTTGCGCGTAAGAGGTCACCGCATAGCGTACGCTCAGATCCAGCTTTTGGTAGCCGGGCGCGAGATTGCGATTCGGGAGAAGCAATGTGTTTCCGAAGAATCCGTCCAGGAGAAAGGTGCTGTCGTCGCGGCGGCTTACCAGATAGCCGCTGAAGGTAGCGTTCAATCTCCTGCGGTTGTATGTGAGGATGAAACTCCCCGAGTGCGGGGCTAGATGAAACGGCCGCGCTCCTTGGAGCGGAGCGAAAGAACCAATGGGAATGTTCGGGAATAGCGGATTAATCGCGGCGACTCCGAATGCCTTCGTCACGACCGCATCGAGATAGGTGTACTCGCCCTGGAACAGCAATCCGTGCCCAAGGTCAATCTTAGATTCCAGTTCGGTTCCCAACGCGCGTTCGGAGGTGGCATTCACGTAGGCGCCGCCGCCGATAGCGGTGGCTTCCGCTGCTTCCGCTGGGACGCCGATGGATTCCAGAGAGGAAGGATCGAGGAACGAAATCAAGTCGTAAAAATCGTTGTAGAAGTAAGTGATTCCCACGAGCGCGCGGCCATTCCACAGTCTTTGTTCGACGCCGCCGTCGAACGTTTTGCTCCTCTCAGGACCAACAGGTGACACGTTAAATTGCGCGATCTGCGCGGGTGTCAGGATGTTGATAAGCGCAGAAGCCTGTTGGGTGGTGCTGGGCTCCTTAATTCCCTTGCCGAAATTGAACTTTAGCTTTGTGTCACCCAAAAAAGTAGCCGCGGAGGGACTACGAAGATAGTAGGCGACCGAAACGCGCGGGGAAGCCGCAAAACCAAAAACGGCATTGCCTTCGAGCCCGACTCCCCCGGTCAGAAACAAGCGATGGCTGATGCTTCCATGGCCTTCGAGAAACGAGCTGTAGTTGTTGCGCGTGAGGCCTTCGCCATCCTCATGCTCATAGCGGAATCCGACGACTCCGGTCCAATCCCGGAAGAATCGGTAGTCGGACTGCGCGTAGGCGGAGCGCCGCGCTTCGTAATCGGGAAAGGATTGCGGATAGGTTCCGGCGAAATCGAGAATGCCCTGACCGGTTACGCTATAGCCGTTCGCCCCGCGGATGGTAACCAGGTTCCCCAAGTAGTTGGGTTGCCCAGTTCCGAACGGATCGAAAGGTTGCCCCGTTGGCGAAGGATTGGTGAAGAGGGAACTGAACTGAGCGAAGGCGAACTGTACAGAGTTGTGCCAGCGTTCGGTGGTTTGCTGCTGGGCGGTGACACCAACGTAAGTGTTCTGATTCCTCTGCGTGGAATCATCCGAAATTCCGTAGAGGTCAATCGCATTCGGCGTGCCCACGGCTGTCGTTATGTGGCGAACGGTCGCGCGGATTCCTGTGGTGGGAGCAATGTCCCAGCCAAAATTTGCGCTAACCGTGGCGTTGTGAAAAGAATCGTTCGGATAGCTGCCCTGGGTGTCAAACCTCGAAAACTCAGAGAAGTAGTCGAACCTATGGAGGGCGCCACTTAGGGAGACATCCTGGTTCAAGGTCCCGAAGTTTCCGCCGTCGACCGAATATTTCAATTCGGGGATCGACGTACTACCGCGGGCGGTGGTGATGTTAACGACGCCGCTCAGAGCATCGCTGCCATAGAGCACGCTGTTTGCGCCGCGGAGCACTTCAACACTGCCGGCACCGTTGTTGGAGAGTTGCGCGAAATCGAATCCTCCGCCGATGGCATTTATGGGTATGCCGTCGACGAGCACTTTGTTGAAGTCCGATGCTCCGCCGCGGATGAAGAGAGATGTGGTACCGCCGCGCTGGCTGGTCTGCACGATTTGCGCGCCAGGAACGTATCGCAGATTTTCGAGGACGTTGAGTCTGTTGAGCGATGCGATCTGATCGGTGTCGATGAGAGTTACCGAGGCTCCTACTTGAGCCTCCGGGACAGCGGTTCCCGTTGCCGAAACAACAACCTGTTGAGGCAGAGGACCGATGCGCAGCGAGACTGTCAGCTCTTCGGTTTTTCCGGCGCTCAGGAAGATCGGCGGAACGTTCTCCGTGGCGAATCCAGGCGCTTCCACGCGTGGCGCGTAGCGGCCGCCGGCGGGAACCGTCAAATTGAACGCACCTTCCGCATCGGAAGTTCCTTGAACGACTTCGCGGTCATCTTGCAAGAGCACGATTTTTGCATTTGGAACAGCATTACCCAGCGGGTCGACTACTCTTCCATGCAGACTGCCATTGGATTGACCCTTTGCAGAAAACGCGCACAACGTGGTCAGAAGCGCGCAGCACAGAAGTACTGGAAAACGATGCAACATCGGAATAGACATTTAGAGTCCTCCTTCGCCCTAGAAAGAGCGGACTATGAGCTTGGCGGGACCGGTCTCCTGACTCGCGGCCTACTTCTGGGCGACTGCGCCTTCCCACCCATGACGGGCAGTGGCTTGTGCAGTCGAAAAACGGCCGTTTACAGTTGCAGGGCAGTGGCGGCTTTTCACCGCGCTTCCCGAGCATCTCGCCAGCGAACTGCTTTTTCGCACATCAACTCCAAATCAAATTGCTTCCTCCTGTCCGCGGGTCCATGCGCTCGTAAATGCCGCTGATGCAATGAAATTAATTTGCATCGAATCGAAGGAAAAACGGGATGGGGCTGCGTCCGAGCAGATAGACGAAGAGGCCCAACCTGTAATTCGAGAAACGAAACGGATTGTTCGATCTAATTCCGGAATCGTTATCGACCTTTCCTTCGAGGTCGATGCGAATCGACGTGAACTCAGCCGGTCTCCTGGCTCGCGCTTCTTCGGATGGAAGCTGCCTTCCCAGCGCTGGTTGCGCCAGTGGCTTACTCGCTTCGCTCCTCCGCGCTTACAGTGGCGGGGCCGCTCCGGACTTGCACCGGATTCCCATACAAAAACCGAGTCGTACGATTTATACGGCAAGCGGTTGAAGGGAGTCAAGCTTTCCCGATGCATCGCTGGGTGGTATAACCAAACGGCGCTCCTCAAGAAGCACCGCGGACCGCGCTGGTTTTCTTTTCCTGTTCCGTCGGGCACCGGAAATCAGTCGACCCTCATCACAGAGCTGAGGAAGTGGATGGCGACCGCCTCAAATCTCGAAGAGTTGTTTATCACACCGGAGTACCGGCTGGTGCGAACCGGGCGTTTTCTGATTACCGAGCTTTTGACGGCGCATCGCGTGCTTAGCACCTCCGCGCGCAATGGCGGTCAAACCGAAAGTGTGCGCTACCTCGTCAATCACCAGAGCTGTGAAGGCACGGACCACCACGAGCGCCACGCTCTTATCACCGGTAAAGGAAGTGAGAACTATCACGATGCCGCGTGTAAGGAGATCGGCCTTGATCCTGGCGAAGTGGCGATGATGGGGACGGCTGCAAATATGAATTATGCGGCGGTGGTTCAGAGTCGGGATGACGCGACGCTGGTAACGGCGGTCGTGACCGCCGGCGTTCACGGCAATGCAACGTGCGCGGGCGATCCGGCCTCCTGGCGCGAGACAGAGAACGGTTGGGAGAAGATTGCGCTCGTCGGCGGAACGATCAATACCGAGCTGCTCGTGAATCGCTCTCTGACGCCCGGAGCTTTGGCACGCGCGGTGATCACCATGACGGAGGCGAAGAGCGCAGCCCTTCGTGAATTGGCGGTGAGCAGTCTTTACTCGAAGGAACTCGCGACGGGAACAGGCACTGATCAATTTTGCGTCGCGTCGCCGCTCAATGCGGGTCGGGCGATGACGAGCACGAGCCCACACTCGAAACTTGGGGAGTTAGTCGGAGTCGCGGTGAAAGACGCCACCCTCGAAGCTCTGCGCTGGCAGAACGGATTAGAGCCAAGCACTACACGCTCGCTTTTTCATGCATTGGGGCGCTATGGAGGAAATGAGACTAGTTTCATGGCGAGCCTGGCTCCGCTACTGACCGAGCGAGAGTTGGAGCTCTTGAAGAAGAACCTGAATTCAGTGATCTACGAGCCGAAGGTCGCGGCGGTAGCGTTCGCTATCACTGCCGTGCTCGACCGCATTCGCTTCGGCACCATCCCCACGAGTTCCGCTCGCGACGTCCTTCGTCAACAGGTGGCGACGCTCGCCGCGAACCTTGCCGCCAAACCGGATCGCTGGCTGGATTTCTACGCGCAGCTTGCCGAAGCAGATCCGGACCAGCCGATGCGAGCTGTCTTTTCAGCGATCGCGATAGGCTGGTCGTCCAAGTGGAACTGAGTCTTCTCCGTCCCAACGCGTTGCTGCTCGCTGGAGCGGTGGTGCTCGACTTGTTGATCGGGGACCCGGTCTATCGCGCGCATCCGATTCGTTTGATGGGCAATACTCTTACCTGGCTGGAAAATTGCCTGCGAAAACTGGGTGCGGACGGTTACGGCGGCGGAATTGCGCTTTTCTTTTTGTTGAGCACTATTTGGGTGGGCGGCAGCAGTGCCGTTTTATTCGGCCTGCAAAAATGGAATGACGTCGCGGCGTTTGTCTTTCATCTATTTCTCGCATACTCGTGCCTTGCGCTTCATGATCTCTTGCGGCATGCATGGGCCGTGGAATCTGCGGCTCGCCGCGACGATCTTGAGGGGACTCGCACCGCAATTGCACGCCTGGTCGGGCGGGATACCGACCGCATGGACATCCCTGCGTGCCGGCGCGCCGCAATTGAAAGCCTCAGCGAAAATCTCACCGATGGTTTTGTAAGTCCGCTCGCGTGGTACGTGCTTTTGGGCCTGCCTGGCATCGTGCTCTTTAAGGTCGTCAGCACGATGGATTCCATGGTCGGCTACAAGACGCCTCGATACCTCAAATTTGGCTGGTGCGGCGCCCGCTTGGACGATTTGATGAATTTCATTCCCGCACGGCTTACGTGGCTTTTACTTTCGCTCTTGTCACTGGTGATCCCTGGATGCTCCGCACGGAAGGCGTTGCGTGTTGGCTGGCAGCAACACGCGACACTTCCCGGACCGAACTCCGGATGGAGCGAAGCGGCTACCGCGGGCGGAATTCAACGGCGATTGATCGGCCCCATCTGGGCAAAGGGCGTGCTTGTCACTGAACTATGGCTTGGTGAGTCTTCAGATCCGCCGGCCGGAGATGATTCCGACGTCCCACGCGCCGAGTTCTTAGTCGGTGCTACAGGCTTGTTGGTGGCCGCGCTCGCTGTGATCCTCGCCGCGATCCGTATTTGACGGGCTCTGCGCGCTGTGTTAACTCTCTTATGTTCTCAGGCGCCCAACAGGGCTTAATAGGGAAGCTGGTGCAACTCCAGCGCGGTCCCGCCACTGTAACGAGGAAAGCCGTTTCGAAGTGCCACTCGGCGACGAGCTGGGGAAGGCGAAACGGTTCGCAAAGCTGCTTGCAACCTCCGAGCCAGGAAACCTGCCGAGAACGGCGTCCGACTTGCCTGCGGAGAACAGGAAGCATGCGAATTAATCCTTCGAACATCTCGCCGCTTCCGTTTAAAGCTAATTTCCGCACCTCGAATATTTCGCCAATCCAAGGAGAATAGGCTCCGCGAGCAATGTCATGCATCCACGGCTCTGGACGTTGATCGCTCCCGCACTTCTCGTCGCGCTTGTGGCTTCGATTGCAGCCGGCGTCCAGCGGTACGCTTCACCGCCCGGCGGCTTGCAACTACCCGTTCCAAACACTGGGGACAAGCCGCTTCTGGTTCGCACGGGAAGCTTGCGGTATCCCCGTGAGGCTATGGACAGCGATGGATTCACCGTGCGAATCGAACATCCCGCGCATCGCATCGTGTCGCAATCCTGGTCCATCGACGAGTGGGTCTACGCTGTGGCTCCCTCGCGCGACGTTGTGGCCGTGAGTGAAAGCGCGTACCAGCAGCGAATGAGTAATGTCTATGCATCCGTCCAGCAGTTTCATCCCGCCATCTCCAGCGACCCCGAGCGCGTGATTGCTCTGGACCCCGACCTGATGATTGTGTCCAGCAACGGTCGTGCCGATTACACCAGCCTGGCTCGAAGCTGTGGCGTTCCCGTGTTTCGTCTTCAGACGATGCCGCAAACACTCGACGAGATCGAGCTGGTCGGCTATATCACGGGCAACGACGACGCAGCGGCAAACGAAGCGGCGCGCTTCCACGGCGCGATACAAAAGGCTCGATCGCTGCGGTCTCCCGAGGCGCCGACCACTCGCATACTTGGCCTAGCGGGCAATTACGCTTACGGCAAAAACACTCTCTTCGACAACATTGTCGCGGCTCTCGGCGGAATCAACGTCGCCGCGGAAAATGGGGTTGATGGCTACGAAGCTATCGATTTCGAACAGATCGTTCGCTGGGATCCCGAATGGATAGTCGTTGGCGCCGAGGGTAGTAAAACGAAGAATGTGCTAGCGGCACTTCGTGCTGACCCCGCGATTTCCGTCACTCAGGCTGCGCGCAACAACCACATCGTAGTTCTCGACGACCGCATCTTCCTTGCGAAGTCCACTTACTCGGCGCTTCTGGTGCAGGCTATGGCCGAAGCACTCTACAGTCCGGCCGGCCGTCCAACGGGAAACACGTGATGAGTCGATCCGCGCAGGTCCCAGTGTCCTTCGCGACGTCGCCCGCGCTATCGACGAGACCGCGGTTTTGCCTCGCCATCTTTTATGGATTTCTGCTGCCAATACTTTTCCTCGCGCCTCTAGCCGGCGTCGGGGTCGGCAGTACGTCCATCTCTTGGCCGGTCATTTTGCGGGTCCTGGAATTCAAGGTCCTTCCGCACGCCTGGACCAGCGCAATGACGGTCGCGAAAGCGGACCAGGTAATCGTTTGGCTGATTCGTGTTCCTCGCGTAGTCGTGGCGTTCTTTGTCGGCGCGGGGCTCGCCGCAGCCGGCGTCATCATGCAGGCGCTATTTCGCAACCCGTTGGCAGAACCTGGATTGGTGGGCGCCGGGGCCGGCGCGGTGCTAGGAGGAGTGATTTCCTTCGTTTTTGGCTGGAACGCCACCTCCGTTCTCTCTCTACCGCTGCTCGCCATGTTGGGCGCCTTACTCGCTCTTGCTCTTGTTTACGCCGTGGCAACCCGCGGCGGCGTTACGCCAGTGGGCACCTTGCTCCTCTCTGGCGTCGCAACTGGAGCGTTGCTCGGCGCTGTATCAAGCCTGTTGCTATCGGTCAATATCGTGAATTGGCAGATCGCGCAGGACATCGTCTTCTGGATGATGGGTGGGCTCGACGCTCGAACCTGGACGCATGTCTGGTTGTGCGCCCCGTTCGTCATTCTTGGCCTCGCGGCTTCCTTGGTTCAGACACGCGACCTGGACCTTCTTCAACTGGGTGAGGAAACCGCAGCTTCCTTCGGTGTGGACGTCGAGTCCTCAAAGCGCATGTTGACGCTCACCGCCGCGGTCTTGACGGGTGCCGCGGTTGCGGTCGCTGGGCTTGTTGGCTTCGTCGGACTTGTCGTGCCGCACGCCGTGCGGCTCATTCTCGGTCCATCGAACCGCTCTTTGCCTCCAACGAGCGCGCTCACTGGAGGAGCTTTTCTCGTGCTCTGCGACTTGCTCGCTCGCACGATCCACCCTCCGACGGGAATTCGCCTGGGCATTGTCACCGCGCTTCTTGTGGTCCCTTATTCATCTACTTGCTGCTCCGCCAGTATCGAGGGGCCACCGCATGAGGGTCCTGGAAGTACGACAAGCGACGGTAAGGCGTGCAGGGCGAACCATCCTTGGCCCCGCTTCGCTCGAAATACAAGCGGGCGAAATGATGGCGCTGATCGGCCCAAACGGCAGCGGCAAAAGCACACTGTTACGCCTATTCGCTGGATTGTGGCGTCCTGACACTGGCGATGTACTCCTTGACGGTGTTGCGATCCACAGCCGCCCTCGAAGAGAAAATCGCCCGCCGGATTTCCTTCGTTCCTCAAGACTCGCAAATTGGATTCGAATTCACCGTCGCCGAGATCCTCGAGATGGGGCGGTATGCGCATCGCGGACGATGCGCGCCGCCAACCGCGACGGACCGCGCGGCGGTAAACTCAGCGGCTGCGTATTGCGATATCACCCATTTGACCGGCCGCCTGATCACCACGCTATCCGGTGGGGAACGTCAGCGCGTCCTTATCGCACGCAGTCTGGTCGCCGAACCGGAATTTATTTTGTTGGACGAGCCGACGGCGAATCTCGATATCCAGCATGCGCTCGATATCCTGGATCTGTGCCAAGCACTCGCCCGGCAAGGCAAGACCATCGTGGTCGCGACGCATGACGTCAACTTAGTCACCCGATATGCGACTCGGTTAGCGCTTCTTAACGCGGGAAGCTTAATCGCTCAAGGACCCCAGGGACACGGTGCTTCGTCCGGAAACCCTCAGCGCCGTCTTTCATGTTTACGCGGAACTTATGTCAACAAGAGCGGGCGAAGCGGTGTATGTGTTTCACCAGCGAGCGGCAGGGTAGTGACTCGGCTACGCCGTTTCGAATGCTTCTCAGCGCACTACGATTTCTTGTCGCAACAGCTTCGCCGACCGTTATGATAGCCATATAAATGGCTTCTCGACTGGGAAAATCATTGCGTTGTCCAGTAGTTTGCGCGTTGGCGGTTCTCCTAGCATCCGGCGGAACTGCATGGAAATGCACGGTTGCAGCGCAATCGACCAAGGCTCCCATTCATTTTTCGTTCCGGCCCATCCCATTTTTTCTCGACAGCTCCGAAAGCTACCAAAAGCATGCACCGGAAAGCATGGCCGGAGGCGTCGCCGTCTTCGATTACAACAATGATGGGAACCTGGACATTTTTTTCGCCAATGGCGCCGACATCGTCACCTTGCAGAAGTCATCACCCAAATACCGCAATCGCCTATTCCGAAACAACGGAGACGCCACGTTCACCGACGTAACCGAACAAGCCGGGCTCGCTGGAACCGGCTACGACGTCGGCGTCGCCATCGGCGATTACGATAACGACGGCTACGAAGATATCTTTGTCGGGGGCGTCCATCGCAACACTCTCTACCACAACAATGGCAACGGCACCTTCACGGACGTCACCGAGAAAGCTGGACTCGCGCAGCCCGATAAGGAGTACGGGCCGCTGTGGTCCGTGGGCGCCGCGTGGGTCGACGTCAACAACGACGGCCTCCTGGATCTTTTCGTCGTGAACTACATGAGTTGGGACGTCAACAAGGAGCCGGACTGCAAGTGGGAAGGCAAGCCGGAATATTGCCATCCCAAGCTTTACAAGCCTCTCCCAAACCAGCTCTTCCTGAACAATGGCAACGGCACATTCACGGATGTTTCCGCCAAGTCGGGAATCCGCGCACATCTCGGAAAGGGAATGGGCGTTGGCGTGGCGGACTATGATGGCGACGGCCTGCCCGATATATTCGTGGCCAACGACAAGGTCTTCAATTTTCTCTTCCACAACAAAGGGAATGCCCGCTTCGACGAAGTTGCGTTTGAAACCGGAGTAGCCTTACCCGAGCAGGGCAACGTCATCTCTGGAATGGGCGCTGACTTTCGCGATCTGAACAATGACGGCCTTCCCGAAATCACCCTCGTCGCTCTGGACAATGAGACTTTTCCTGTTTATCGAAATGATGGCAAGTTGGGCTTCACCGATGTCACCGCGAAGAGTGGCATGGCTTTACTCAGCGCTCCCATGGCAGGCTACAGCGCGAACATCGCCGATTTTGACAACGATGGATGGAAGGATATTTTCGTCAGCCGAGGACACGTGCAGTCGCCAAACATGGCGGGTCGCCAGATGATCGACCAACCCAACACGGTGTTCCGCAACCTTGAAGGAAACAAGTGGTCCGCGCTCACAGAAGACGCCGGTTTCATAGCCCAACCGCCGCGGCGTCACCGCGGAGCTGCGGTTGGCGACTTTAATCACGACGGAAAGCTGGACGTTGTAGTCACCGCTCTCAGCGCGCCGGCCGAAATCTGGATGAATGATAGTCCAGACTCCAATCAATGGCTCGAGATCGCGCTGGAAGGTACGAAAAGTAATCGCGATGGTATCGGCGCCCGCATTCGTGTGAGCGCGGGTGGCTTCGTGCAGTTCAATCACATGAGCACCGCGGCGGGATACGCGTCGTCCAGCGCCGCGCCGGTTCATTTTGGCTTGGGCGGAGCGAAGGTGGCCGAAGAGATCGAAATTCGCTGGCCTTCGGGAACCTTACAGAAACTGAAGAACATTCAAAGTGATCAGATCCTGCACGTAAAAGAGCCGAAGTGACGCTCAGTGGTTGTCCGATCCAAATCCGTTCATTGCTGCGACCGTAATCAGCTTTCCCGAATACTCCACGATTTTATCTGGGTGAACCGTCGGCTCGACTCCAACCCCGTGGTCATCGCTGACAAATATTACACGAAATGTGCGAGTCTCCAGCATCCCCGGAAACTTTCCCTGCCGTTCGCCGATTGTCAACGTTCGCGCAGCGTCGTCCCAATCCAGTCGAATTGTGGCGCGCGAACCCTTTTCATAATGGTAGTTGTCGTTCTCGTCTTCGTAGAGTGTGAAGCTCGCGTTCGCACCTGGATAAACGCGCAGTTCGATGGGATCCGCTGGTTTCTCGGTCGCATACTCCAGGTCTGGGCCCATCGGCACAATCGAACCGTCGCGCACGAACAGCGGAATGCGATCAAGTGGCGCCGCGGTTTCGATCATCCCGCCGCCGCCGGCGTCCCGTCCAGTCCAGAAGTCGTACCACGTCGCTTTTGGCAGGTACACACGCCAAGATGAGGCGCCCGGTTCCGTCACCGGGCTCACCAGCAGGGCAGGTCCGAACATAAATTGATCACCAATGTTCAGCGCTCGCGTGTCGGTGCGGAAATCCATCGCCAGCGCCCGCATCGGCGTGTACCCCTCGCTGGTGGTTTTCCACGCCAGCGAATAGATATAAGGCATCAACCGGTAGCGCAGCCGATCGTAGCTGCTGAGAATCGTCTGCGCTTCGGGGCCGTACGACCACAATTCGTTCTGATTTGTGGTTCGCGTCCCATGCAAGCGGAAAATCGGGCAAAACGTCCCGTACTCGAACCAGCGCACGAAAAGTTCCCGGTACGCGGGATCGTCGGGATTCCCGATGATGAATCCCCCGATATCCGTCGTCCAATACGGAAGTCCGGAAAGCTCAAAATTCAAACCCGCTGGAATCTGCCTGGCGAAACTCAGCCAGTTCGATTCCACGTCTCCCGACCACGCTGCAATCGAGTTCCGTTGCGCCCCGGCAAACGCCGATCGTGACAAGATAAAGACACGCTTCTGCTCAGACGTTTTCCGCTGGCCGTCATATACGGCGCTCGTCGTCATGAGTGGATAAAGGTTTGCGTAGCGCGCCCCGCTTCCCAATGCAACCTTATTGGTCAACAGGATGTTTGTTTCGCGCCCCTCCGTCTCCGGCTCATCCGTATCCAACCACCACGCATCCGCCCCGATCTGAAATAATCCCTTGTCGATCAACGTCCAGTAATAGTCCCGCGCCGCAGGATTAAACGCGTCGTACAGCGCCTGCCCCGCAGGATGAAATCCACGCACTTTCGTTTTGTCGATGAAATATCCCCGCTTATCCATGTCGTCATAAACCGGGGATCCCGGCCGAAAATAAGGCCAGAACGAAAACATTACATGGAAGTTGTTCTTGTGGAGATCACTAATCATCCCTTTCGGATCGGGATAGTTCTTGTTGAACACCGGCTCGCCCATAATGTTCCACCAGAACCAGTCCTGCACGATGTTGTCCACGGGAATGTGCAACTCGCGGTATTTGTGGGCGACGCCCAGAATCTCTGCCTGCGATTCATACTTGTTCTTGCACTGCCAGAATCCATAAGCCCATTTGGCGAACATCGGCGCCGCACCAGTCAATTCACGGTACCTAGTGATGATCTTGTCGAACTCCGGGCCATAGAGAAAGTAGTAGTCGACGGTATCGGCGACTTCGGAGCTGAGATAAAGCTCGTGAGGAAACCGATTGTTGAATCGGCTTCGCGAACTATTGTTCCAGAAGATTCCGTAATCGTTGCTCGACAGTAACATCGGTACCGCGATGTTGGTGTTGGCCTGCGAAAGATCAACCGACTCGCCGTGGTAATTCCAAACGCCTGCCTGATGCTGCCCTAATCCGTAAAACGCTTCCGTCGAAGCCCACAGATTCGAAAACATCTCCGAACGATAAGTCTTCTCGCCATTCACCTCGACCGGAGTAAGCGTCCGGTCGTAATCCTTGAAAAGTTCCTTCCCGGAAGCGTCGGCAAACGAAATCGCACCGTCTTTCCTCGTAACAGTAACTTTCATCTGCGACGTTGTCAGCTTCACGTCGTTATCGCTCGACTCCAGCGTCCACTGCGAAGCAGGCCAACTCTGCTTGGTCACTGCATATTGGGGCGTCTCAGGAATGCTGGAGCCCGGCGCGTAGGTTACGCGCACGATCGAATCCGAACAGATCAGCAGGCGCAGCGTCCCCGACTTCATCGTCAGGACGACGCCGTCCACCTGTTTCTTCACGCTTGTAACGGGATTTGAGGGATTCCACTGCGCAAGGATGCTGGCGGGAAATACGGAGAGCAGGAGCAGCAACGCTCCCACAAAGATGGCGCTTCGCCGCCCAAGCATTACCGCAGCGCGCTTCGAAGTCGCTTCGTGGTTTTCTGCAGCTGGCGCTTCAGTGCGTCCACCTGCTTCGAAATCTCTTCTAACTCATTCTTCGCAAGCGCTCCCGCTTTTGCAAACTGATGGGCCTTGCGATCAGCTTTGCCAACCGCCGTTCCAATTTTCACCGCGACTTGCGTCAACTTGCTTTTCTTAGCCATCGTTCTCCCTCAGTACTAACGACAGCCATCCTATACACTCCGCTCGCGAACCGTCAACGCCACAAATGAAGTCAAAGCAGATGTAGAGGCGCGCTTCAGCGCAGTGCCTTTTTCTTTTTAGGCAGGGCCTCAAAACAAAAAAAACCGCTGCGCCAACGGCAAGACTGTAGCGGGTTCGCACCCGATCAATGCGCCATCCACGCGCACCTCGTATGTTTCCGGATCCACCTCAATCTTCGGTGTCGCGTCGTTGTGGACCATGGCTTTCTTTCCGATCCGTCGGCAATCCCGCACCGCCGCCGCCCGCTTTTGCAGACCCAGCTTTTGCGGCAAGCCCACCGACATCGCCGCTTGCGAAATAAATGTCACGCTCGTAGCCGCGGTCGCGCCTCCGAAACTCCCGAACATTGGACGATACAGCACCGGCTGAGGCGTTGGGATTGACGCATTCGCATCGCCCATTACGCTCCAGGCAATAAATCCGCCCTTCACAATCATCTCCGGCTTCACGCCAAAAAACGCCGGCTTCCACAGCACCAAATCTGCCAGTTTCCCCGGCTCGATCGACCCAATCTCCGTCGCCATTCCATGCGTGATGGCCGGGTTGATCGTGTACTTAGCCACATAGCGTTTCGCACGTGCGTTGTCGTTGCGGCTGGAATCTCCCGCCAACGGCCCGCGTTGCACCTTCATTTTGTGCGCCGTCTGCCAGGTTCGGGTCACCACCTCGCCGACGCGTCCCATCGCCTGCGAATCACTCGACAACATGCTGAGCACGCCCATATCGTGCAAAATATCTTCCGCTGCAATTGTCTCCGGCCGGATCCGGCTCTCGGCGAACGCCACATCCTCCGGAACCTGCGGATTCAAGTGATGGCACACCATCAGCATGTCCAGGTGCTCGGCAATCGTATTCACCGTGTATGGGCGCGTGGGATTCGTAGACGACGGCAAAATGTTTTCGTGCGAGGCGATGGCAATAATATCCGGAGCGTGTCCGCCGCCGGCTCCCTCGGTGTGATAGGTGTGAATCGCGCGTCCCGCAATCGCCGCGACGGTGGCCTCCAGAAATCCCGCCTCGTTGATCGTGTCCGTGTGAATCGCCGCTTGCACATCGAACTCATCGGCGATTTTCAAGCACGCATCGATCGCAGCCGGCGTCGTGCCCCAGTCTTCATGTAGCTTTAGTCCGCAAGCCCCGGCTTCAATCTGCTCGGCCAACGGTCCCCCAATAGCCGCATTTCCTTTACCCAGAAATCCGAAATTCATCGGCCAAGCCTCGGCCGCTTGCAGCATCCGTGCCAGATTCCAAGCGCCAGGCGTACACGTCGTCGCGGCCGTTCCCGTAGCCGGCCCGGTCCCGCCACCGATCATCGTGGTGATCCCGTTCGAAAGCGCCTCATACACCTGTTGCGGCGAAATAAAGTGAATATGGCTGTCCACCCCGCCCGCGGTAACGATCAGAGTTTCGCCTGCGATCACCTCCGTACCCGCTCCCACGACTAGTTCGCGATCAACGCCATCCATCGTGTCGGGATTCCCAGCCTTGCCCACCTTCACAATCCGCCCGTTCTTGACGCCGATATCGCCCTTAACGATTCCCCAATGGTCCAGAATCACCGCGTTCGTGATCACCAGATCGAGTGCGCCGTTCGAGCCTTCTCGCAAAGCGCCGCTGCTCTGCCCCATCCCGTCGCGAATGACTTTTCCGCCGCCGAACGTGATTTCGTCGCCGTAGTGCGTGAAATCCTTTTCGATCTCAATAACCAGCTCGGTGTCCGCCAAGCGAATCCGGTCGCCGGTAGTCGGGCCGTAGAGGTCGGCATACGTCCGTCGAGGAATACTCAGACTCAACGCCTTTCTCCTTCTCCATCAAACAAAAAGCCCGCATTCTTCGCGCGTTCAATTGCCCGCTCCCGTGCTCCTGCCTCACCAAGCGCGCCCTGCACCAATCCATTGCCGCCGTGAATCACTCTAGCTCCGCCAAATTCCGTAAGCTCCACCTCCTTTTCTTCTCCCGGCTCAAAACGCACCGCTGTCCCGGCCGCAATATTCAGACGCATGCCATACGCCGCCCCGCGGTCAAACCCGAGCTCTCGATTCACTTCAAAAAAATGATAGTGACTCCCCACCTGAACAGGCCGATCCCCGGTATTTCGGACCACTACGCGCACTACGCGTCGTCCAGCGTTCGCCTGCACAGCTCCGGCCACCTCGTCCAAAAAATATTCCCCCGGCTTCATGCCTTCTCCTTCACTGTTTCTTTCCGTCGATCATTTGATGGGATCATGTATCGTCACCAACTTCGTCCCATCCGGAAACGTAGCCTCTACCTGCACTTCATGAATCATCTCCGCTACACCCTCCATCACCTGCTCGCGCGATAAAATCCTTCCTCCAAAGCTCATAATCTCCGCCACGCTCTTACCGTCTCGCGCCGCCTCCATCACCTCGGCTGACAAAATGGCCATCGCTTCCACATAATTCAATTTCAACCCGCGCGCCTGCCGCCGCCGCGCCAAGTCCGCAGCCACCACAATCATCAGTTTTTCTTGCTCCCGTGGCGTTAGGTGCAATTCAACCTCTCCCGTCAGAGCTTTACATCCGCAAAGGTAGGGGCCCGCCCTAGCGCGTCCCTCTTCGATGTTGCCCACCTACCTTAATCGCGCCAGCCACTAGGCCCTCAATTCACCTTCCGAGGCATCACCGAGGCCCGCCCATATAATCGCCACTTCGCCGCCCTCCACACTTCCTGAAGTCCCTGCAACACGTCACGCCCTCGCTTCGCCGCGCAGCGTACTATCAACCCATGCGCGGAAAGCGAGCTGATCCCCCAAAGTGCATCTTCCTGTCGCCTCAACAAGGCCAGAAGTCCGCGCAATTCATTTTCGATCGCTAGCCACTCGGTCGGTTCCATTCCAACCCGGCAGACGTAAAACGTACCCCAGGTCCGGTAAGCTCCCAATCGCCCGGGCGAGGCCAAGCTCCGCCCCTTCGGCTCCAGCCGCACGCGCTCCGCCGCAACAAGCCGTCCCGCCGCCATCAGGTCCGTCTTAAGCTCCACGCTTTCGTATTGAAAGCTTTCGCCCCGCGCCTCTCGCCCGGGTGCCAAAATCTCCCACCAGAACAATCCCGCGCCCGCCGCCAGTCGGATCAACGTCCGTTGCGCAAATCGCGCTCCCGCAAAAGGAATCACCGCATCCGGCAAATATTCCAGCAATCCGTTTTCGGCAACTGCAATTTCATTCGATTGCAAAACGGTAAGCGCCTCCGCCCGCGGCCGGTAGACCCGCGTCGCGCCCGTAGTCGTAACTTGCACCTGGGCGCCCCTTCCAACATTCACCGCCAACTCCAGCCGGTCTCCACCCAGCAATCCACCCGACACGTTATGCAAATGCACCAGCGCAGCTCCGTCCTGCACTTCAAACGCACGCACAACTTTCAGCGGGGGATCCTGACGGCTCGCTGCCAGCACCGTGCACCCGGTCAGCGCAACTCGTTCGAAATCCAGTCGCAGCGAAGCCAACAACGGACCTCGACCGGACGGCACAGAAAACACGGCAGGCAGAGCACCCTGTCCGGCCCTTTCGACGCTGCTCGCAATCTCCATCGCCTGTCTCTGCCCCCTCAACTGATGAATAGCCGCGTCGCGAGCGACGGATGCTCCATCGCGCCCCAATCCAGCAGCGGCATGAAACACGAAGCATCGCCTACAGCGCACTCGCCGCTCCGCCGCATTGTTTCTACGATCGTCGGCTTCAACTCCCACAATATTCGTGTCGCGGCGTTCTGCCCCAAAGGCAACAATCGCTGGCACGCCGAAACCAGGCTCGTCGTGCACGAATGCAAGAACGCGAGCACCGCGCGGTCTTCGTCGAACGCCAAGACTCCACTCCCCAATCCAAACGCCAAGCTGTAGTGAATCAACCCCTGCGATGCCTTCGAAATCCGAAGCGCCTGTCCCACAACTGTAAAATCTCCAAGCCCACTCAGCGCTGACAAAAAATTCCTCCCGAGTGAACCGCTCCCAGCCCGGCTCTCTCGTGCAGGTTTCATGGCACTTAATCGCTCATTAAGCGCCAGCCAGTCTCGCGCAAAGTCTTCAAGTTTCATCCCATGTCCCAATCGATGTCCGGCGCGACAAAATGCCGCCTCTAAAAGTCCCGCTTCTTCCAAAAATCCTCGGAGAAATTCAGGTAGCTCTCGGACACTAAGCAACTCCGCCGCCACCAGCGACTCCAACCCGAACGAATGCGCCAAACCTCCGATCGGCAAAGCGCTATCCGCCAAATGTAACAGCCGCAACTCCACGAGCTCAGAATCCATCCCGCCCCGGTGTCTTTCGGAATCCATCGTTTATCCTCTAGTGCGAATCTCCGTGCTCTCGCGCGCCATGCGCATGCGAGTGGCCAGCCGGCTCGTGCGTATGCGGCGTCCCGACATACGGCGCGTGCGCCTCGATCAACGCCCTCCGCGCCTGCTCGGGCCCTTGCATCTTCTCCTCAAGCCACGCAATTACCCGATCCAACCCGACATCCTCGCGCAAGTTCGTAAACAAAAACACGCGCGCTCCGCGCATCTTCCGCGAATCCCGCTCCATCACTTCCAGCGACGCCCCTACATACGGCGCCAGATCGATCTTGTTGATCACCAGCAAGTCCGATCGCGTAATGCCCGGCCCGCCCTTCCTCGGAATCTTGTCGCCCTCCGCCACGTCGATCACATAAATCCACACGTCCACCAGTTCCGGACTAAATGCCGCCGACAAATTGTCCCCGCCGCTCTCCACAAAAATCAGTTCAAGCCCCGGCAGCGTATCTTCCAATTCCGCGATCGCCTGCAAATTCATGGAAGCGTCCTCGCGGATCGCCGCATGCGGACACGCCCCGGTTTCGACTCCGCGCACCCGCTCCGCCGGCAAAATACCCTGCCGCAGCAAGAACTCTGCGTCTTCCTTGGTATAGATGTCATTCGTGACCACTGCCAGGTTGTACTTCGGCCACAACCGCCGGCTCAACCGGTCGACCAGCGCCGTCTTTCCCGAGCCCACCGGCCCCGCAATCCCCACGCGAAATGCTCGCATCGACGTCAACTCTTTTTCTCGCATTCCAGCTCTCCCCAAGACCCACCGCACATTGGTGAACTCTCTAGCGGCCGCCTTCCGAGGCGGGCGCCTTTCTCGTTGAGTGGCGCGACCCGTCCGCCAGTCTCACGCGCCGCAGTCTACCAGCTTGCCGAAAAAATAACTCTCAAACTCCTCAGCGACCTCACGCCACCTTTTCGTTCCATCAAATCGATGTTTCCGTTCGTCGCGCAGGCTTTTTCGCGTGGCCCAACGTACAGGCGCACCTGTCCCGAAGTCTCATTTACTACCCGTAGGCTCGCGAGGGCTGCCGTTGTTGCCCCCCGCACTTCCGCACGCTACGGTGGAAATAACACCTGGCGAAGGCAGCCATTCTATTCAAGAGGAGAGTTACGAACGATGAAAATGCTCGCGAAATTGGCATTTGCCATACTGGCCGTACTGCTTTTCGTGCCCGCCTATGTTTCGGCGGCTCCAGAGCCCGGCCGTGATCACCCGGCTTATCTGCATGCCCTGACGGATCTACGCGCCGCAAGAGCTAACCTGCAGCGCCCCGACGGCGGGGAACTGCGTGATCAGGAAAAGAAAGCCATCCACGAAATCGATGACGCCATCGCCGAGATCAAGAAGGCCTCCATCGAAGACGGCAAGGACCTGAACGATCACCCGCCAGTCGACGCTCACCTCGAGTGGGGCGGCCGTCTCCGCCGCGCCGCCGAATTGCTCGACAAGGCGCACAACGACATCTCCCGCGAAGAAGACAACGGCTTCGCTCAGGGCCTCCAGCAGCGCGCCCTGGACCACATCGACAAGGCTCATCACCACGTGAAGGAAGCCATCGAAATAGTCCGCTAAGCAAAGCTCGTCAGCTAATAACATTTCTTCGGCGCCGCGGCCAATACCGCGGCGCTTTTTGTTTCTAATTTGTAGGGGCGGGGCCTGCCCCGCCCGGCTTAACTTCCAGGCACAATCACACCTTCGAAGCAACACGCTTGCCGAAACGACCCCGCAAAAGTTCACCGCAACCCCTCATACACCGCCTTCGCTTCCGCCAATCTCTCCATCACCAACTTCTTCTCCCCCTCCGAATTCCAGTCCGGATATTTCGACGTTTCCTCCATCACCCGCTCCACCCACGCCGCAAAGTACTTCGCGTCTTCCGGCGACTGCGGTTTCCGCCCCGCGATCGTCACGTAAATCGGGCTAGTTGTCGCGTACACATAGTTGTCCAGCACCGGATACTCCGCCTTGTCGCTCGACGCCCGCACCAAGCACCACCCACTTTCCTTGAGTGATATCGCACCGTGGTCCTCGAACGTTCCCGCAGACCCTGCAGCACCGGCTTGCTCGGAGTTTCGATGCCCATCCTCGGCGGGTTTTCTGGTCGCGGACGCCATTGGGTGTAATCCCAGCGTCCGCACCACCTGCCCATTGCAAACAAGCTCAAACTTGCCAATCGGGACAATCGACCCCAAAACCGCCTTAAAGGGAACCCCCGCCTGTGGCCCGTCAAACTTCAACTCCCCGCCAACCTCCTCCTCGCCCAACGAAAAATCCAACAGAGGTCCATTTGTGGCAAACGTCCGCCCATTCTTCAGCGCATCGAGCATCGCATCTATCTTCGGAAGCCCGGGTTTAACGCGCGCATAAACCCGGTTCATCCCCACGGGTCCGCGTAACGATGCATAGTTCGCCATCGCATCCGTTCCCGCGCCTGCTGGAATTCGAAATCCCAGATTCAACAACCGGTACCACACCGCCGCCGTCGACCGGTGATCGCTGAACCCCACGATCTCCATGTAGTCCAATTTCCCAAGCGCCACGTCGACGGGCAGTTCATCGGTGATTCTTTGCGGGGGATTTGCGAAGGGGTCAGGCACTTCATCGAAAGGGTGGACCGCCCCCACCACGCCATGCTTCGCGTGTCCCATGTCATACACATCCGCATTCATCGGATACAAACTCGCCGCCGCCGTATTCGGATATCCCGCATATCCTGGCAAGAGTACGTTCCCCTGCAGGTTCAGCAGACCGCGATGCCCCCAGTAGCTCGTGTGAAACTCCTGCCCGTGCACCACCAGCGCATCCGGTTTCGAAGCGCGATCGATCCCGGTTCCGTTGTAGGCGATGTCCGGGAACCGCTGCTCTTTGTTCACGATCAAATCGTTGACAATGTCCAGATCCTCCGCTTCGGCTTGCTCGACCAGGTGAGCCGGCGTGTTCCGATACCTTCCTCCGTAATTCATATGCACGTGCAGGTCGCTACTCACCCAAGCAGTGTTTCCTAAACCCGTCCACGCGCGAGGGACCAGCGTCAGCACTTTGTCCGCCGACTGCCCAGGTGTGATCTCCACGTAGCTTCGCGAGAAAAATGCGCCTCTGACGACGTCCACCTCCAACTTTCCAGGAGGAACGAAGATCTCTTCTTCGCCCCACAAATGGAAGTAGTGCGCTTCAAACGGGCGTTCCGCGCGGTCGTAACCATCGTCCGCATGGATCCAGGCATTCGAGGGTGCGTAAAAACGCCCGGCAGCGTCGGTAACGGACACTCGTGCCGGAATGGTTTGCCCGTTCGGTCCTTGCACTCGTACACGCAAGCGGACCCGCGGATTCAGATAACGCAGCTTCGCCGTTTCCAGGCGTCGTTGGGTTCCGCCGGGAATCGTCTGCAGCCACAATTCGGTATTTCCATTGCGGTTCGAAATAAAGGCCAACTGCTGTCCGTCGCGCGACCATCGCACATTGGTTTCGTCCCAGTCGCCGTAGGAAACCGGAAACACATCGCCGCCATTCGCCGGCATGACCCACAGCTGGTGCCAGTTTCGCCCAAGATACGAGCTGTAGACGATCCGCGAACCGTCCGGCGAGAAATCCGGCCGCGCCTTCCAGTTGGTTTCTTCGTAATGAATCTCGCGAGCTTCCACGCCCGCGCGCGCCTTCATTCGCCAAAATCCCCCGGTGCCGTGAATATGTCCGCGGTTAGAAACGAACAGAATCTCTTCTCCATCCCGCGACCATACCGGACTGATCTCCATATCAAACGCGCTGTAGTAATACCGGGGCAAGGGACTCTTCGTCTCGCCCGTCAGTCGTTCAACCCCTTCAAGTTTTCCATCTCGCACCTCTGCCGTGAAAATGTGAAATCGTTTGTTGTACGCCGTTGAAACATAAACGATCCGTTTTCCGTCCGGCGACCACCTTGGCTCCACATTCACCGCGCCGCCATCGGTAAGCTGCTGTGTTTTTCCCGTCTCCAAATTCAGCAGCCAAAGCTCGATGGCATCGTGCTGATACGAGCAATACACCACCAATTTTCCATCCGGCGACCAATCCGGCTGGTAGTCGTATCCCGGCCCATCCGTCAGTTGCAGCCCAACCATCGAATCTTCGCCCTGCCGCCAGAGCGAACCCGCCATCGAGTACACCACTTCGCGCGAGTCCGGCGACCAAGCCACGCTGCTCGGCCCGCTCGTCAATTGCGGCAAATACATTTCGTGATAGTAGTAGGGATGAGGCAGATCGATCTGCGGCAAAACATATCTGCGCTGCCCAAGCACCGGCGAAAACCCGCAGAGAGCGGAGGCGCAAAAAATCACAACACGCAGAAGGAATCGTACATCGCGAAAGCTACTCGTAGAAGCGCAGCGCTTCGGCGCCCCATCTCGGCAAGATGTAAAAATCTTGGCACCACCAAGTGGCACAAGCATTCCTGCCTGTGCTCCGACGACCACCCTCGAAGAGAGCGCAACACCCGAAAGCGGACCACCCAAACTTGGCGTGCCGCTCCTCGTCCCACGGGTCTCTATCTAGACCAAGCCCGCCTTCGACAAAGGCAACTCCCGAATCCTCTTCCCCGTAGCGCTGAAAATCGCATTGCACAACGCAGGCGCGAATGCCGGTAACCCAGGCTCGCCAACTCCGCCCGGTGGCGCGTCGCTCGCCACAATGTGCACTTGCGTCTCGCGCGGCGCATTATTCATCCGCGCCATCGGGTAATCGTCAAAGTTGGATTGGTCGACCACTCCATTCGTGGCAGTGATCTCGCCAAAAAACGCAATGCTCGTACCCATGGTTGCCGCGCCCTCAAACTGGTTACGCGCCATCTCGGGATTCACGACCGTTCCGGCGTCCAGCGCCGTATCCACGCGATCGATGTGCGCTCGGCCCACATCATCCACATGCATGGTCACCACCGTCGCGACATACGTCAAAAAGCTGCGATGCATCGCAATCCCCATGCCCACGCCGTTCCCCAATTTCTTCTTTCCCCAACCGGATTTTTCCGCCGCCAGCTGCACCACGCGCCGGAACCTCGCCGTATCGATCGGATATTGCGCGTAGTCCCCGCCATAGTTGGTGTAATCCTTCGGCAATTCGCTCTTCGGCACGATGCGGTCCGGCCCCAGCAGCGCCAGCGTGTACTGCACGGGATCTTCTCCAGCCGTATGCGCGAGCTCGTCCGAAAACGACTGAATTCCGAACGCGTGATAAATATTGGCAACGGACCGAAACCATCCAATGCGCACGTGCGCCGTAGCCGGCCCGTTCTCCGATCGATGATTCGGAATCGCAAAGGGCAAATCGCTGAAGCCCAACCCAAGTTCGTCCGGAGCCGAATACACCGCGCTGCCATCAAACGTCGACCCAATCGGAGGAAACACTGTCCGCTGCAGCCACGCCGTCGGCTTTCCGTCCACACCCAGCGTCGCTTTCATGTACATCGCTGAAACCGAATGGTAAGTATCGAACTTGATGTCGTCCTCGCGGCTCCACACCACTTTCACAGGCTTCCCGGTCTTCTTTGAAAGTACGGCGGCCTCCACCGCGAAATCCGGAAACGACTTCCGGCCGAACGCGCCGCCCAGCAACGTGACGTTCACGGTCACATCTTCTTTCTTCGCTCCGACCGCGGCAGCAATGGCGTCGCGCGCACCCACGGGACTCTGTGTAGGCGCCCACACGTCCACTTTCCCATCACGATATACTGCCAGCGCCGCCGGCGGTTCCATCGAAGCATGCGCCAGAAGCGGCGCATAATATTCCGCTTCCACTACTTTTCCGCCCTTCGCAAACGCCGCGTCCACATTTCCAACTTCGCGCACAACCTTCCCTGGCTTCCGCGCCGTCTCTCTCAATTCGTTCTTGTACGCATCCGAGTTGTACACGTCGTGCGCGCTCGCCGCCCATTCCACCTTCAACTTTTTCTTCCCTTGCATCGCCGACCATGTGTTGTCCGCCAACACCGCCACGCCGCCAAGAGCCTGGTAAACCACCGGCGGCTTAAACGTATCGATCGTTTCCGTCTGCTTCACCCCCGCAACCGCCAGCGCCGCCGTGTTATCGATCGATTTCGGCGAACTCCCCAGGACCGGCGGGTGCATCACGCTCGCATACAACATCCCATCCATGCGCACGTCCTGTCCGTAAACGCCTTTGCCAGTACACAAATCCTTCAAATCGTAGCTGACCGCGTCCTTCCCGATGTAACGCCACTCGCTGCGCGGCTTCAGCTTCAAATCTTCCTTCTTCGGTACTTCCAGCTTCGACGCCGCTTCGGCAAGCTCCCCATAACCCGATTTCTTTCCCGAAGCCTTGTGTACCACCGTGTGCAATTCCGTCGAGCATTCCGTCGCCGGCACATTCCACTGCTGCGCCGCCGCCCGCACCATCATCAAACGCGCCGCGGCCCCCGCCTCGCGCAACGGAATGAAAAAGCTCACCACGGAATGGGACCCGTCCGTATCCTGGTCCCCGTACTTCTCATCCCCCGTAGCCTGCACAACTTTCACGCGCGCCCAATCCGCATCCAATTCATCCGCAACGATGCGTGGTAGCGAAGTGCGCACGCCATTCCCCATCTCCGAACGATGCGCAATCACGTACACAGTTCCGTCCGTATCAATCGCCAAGTACACGCTAGGCTGCAGCGCCGCCTTCTTCATCGGCCCCGCCGGATTCACCGACGTCACGTCCCCACCCGCTGCAAGCAAAGACTCCGGCAGCAGGCTCACGCCGATCACAAACGCGCTGGTCCCCGCCATCCCCTTCAAGAATCCACGACGGCTCAAATTTTCAATGCTGATCACGGAAGTCCCCCTCGTTCCACGTTGCTGTACGAACCAGGCACCCAATTTCGTCCCATCTGCCGCCACATCGTACCGCTACATCCTACCGCCAAATCCGCGCCTTGCAACCCCAATGCCCGAACTCCAATCAAGAAACAGGTACCCCAGGTTGCCAGTGTTAAGTTCGTGTCGCTTCAGTGTTACGTCAACCGTAACGACTCCATCAGACTCCAGACACCTTCGCCGGGCACCACCTCAAGTGTGTTGCGATTTTTTGCAGACACGGGCAAGCTCTGAATGCCGAAATTACAGACCAACCATGCCAGCAACCACCCGCCCGCCTGCCTCCGTCGAATTCATGCGTCAAGCCATCACCCTTGCGCTCGACAATGTGCGCTCAGGTGGTGGCCCTTTCGGTGCGGTCATTGCCAAAGACGGGCGAATCCTCGCCGAAGGTGCGAATCGCGTGACGCCCACCAACGATCCCACCGCCCACGCGGAAATCGTCGCTATTCGCGAAGCCTGCCGAGCCCTCGCCGCCTTTCAACTCGCGGGCTGCGATCTTTACACCACCTGCGAGCCCTGTCCGATGTGCCTGGGCGCAATCTACTGGGCGCGGCCATCTCGAGTTTTCTATGGAGGCACTGCCGCGGACGCAGCGGCGGCGGGATTCGACGACGCCTTCATCTACGAAGAACTTAAGCATGCACATGAGATGCGCCGAATCCCGATGGCACAGTTTCTGCGGGATGAGTCGCTGGCGATTTTCTCTGCGTGGAAAAGGCTCGACAACAAAACGCAATACTAGGAAACGGCCAAATCCCTACTCCTTCACACAGTTTCGACTCGCTTTGTCTTTACTTCTTTACGTCGTTACTTCGACTCCTCCGGCCAGGTTCCCAGCGCCCGCCGCAGATCCACGAGCTGCCCCAGGTGATAAGAGTTGTGGTCCGCAAGAACCAGCGCCTCTCGCAATAGAGTTTGCCCGTCGCCGTGGGGAATAGGTGTGTGCAGGTCGTTGCGCGGATTTTCGACCAGCCGCACCATCTCCCGCAAATCCCGCCGAAACTTGAACAAACTGTCGTTCCATTCATCTTCCGCCTGCGGAGCTGGAGTCTTCGGCCAATAGCCTTCCGGAAATTCCGGGGACACATGGTTCGGGTTGCGGACGAATTCCAGGATGTCCCACTGCGCCAGACGCGCGTGTTCCAACAGTTGCCAACCCGTATGAGCCAGCCCCGGAGCATAGGTCCCGCGCTTCCCCTCCGGAAAGCTCTCGACCGCATCCATGAAATGAACGTGCGCCCCGCCACCCTTCAGCAAATAGGCGAGTTCCTTCCGCAGTGAAGCATCGCTTTTCTCGTTTCCAACTTTTTTGTTGTCTTCGCGCTTGGCGGACTTCGTGGGCTTCTTTATCTTGACTTTTTTCAAAGCTATTTCTCCGAAACCAGCACCGTTTGCGGCATCTCCGGTATTGGATGCTGCGTCGTCTTCGAAAAGCCCGCGTTGTGGCAAATTTTTTCCAACTCCGCGAACGTATAGCTATCGCCAGCATCTGTGTTCGCCAGCATCACCAAACTAAACGCCGCGGGAATCTGCGGCGAAACACGATCCTCATTGGGCACAAATTCCAGGGTAATTGCCTTACCGCCGGGTTTGAGCGCCGCGTACACGCGCCGCATAAGCTTCTCGCAACCCGCCGGATCGAAATGATGAAGAATGTTGGTCAGCAAAATATAATCGTAGCCTTCACCGAAATCGGCCTCGAAAGCGCTGCCGGGCCGCGTGCTGTAGCGGTCGGCAACCCCAAACCTCTTGGCGTTTTCCTGCGCCACACTCACCACCGCGGGCCAATCCAGCGCCACAATCTGCGCTGCCGGATTTCTACGTGCAATCGTAATTCCATACATCCCATGCCCCGCCGCGATATCCAGCACCTTGCACGGCTTACCCTCCGGGGCCCCGATCAGCGCCGCAATGAACTCCGCTCCCGGCAAAGCCAACCCGCCCATCGACCTCGCAAACTCCACCCAAAAATCATCGCGCGGCCGAGTGTTGTCCCCATCCGGCACTGCCGAACCACCCTTGCGCACTGCCTCTGCCAAAGCGCCGAAACTCTTCCGGTGCATGTCCGCAGCGAGGAAGTTCGACATCGACCCCATATACGCAGGCGACCGCCGATCCAGAAAAACAGCGGAATCTTGCGTGAGCCCGTACCGATTGTTCTCCTTACTCAAAAAACCAAAAATCGTCATGTAGTCGCAAAGGATCCGCACGCCCCGCTCGGAAGCCCCAATCGCCTTTGCAAGCGAGCTGACGTCGTTGGCCCCCTCTCCAATCTTGGTAAAGATGTCCAGCTGGATCGCCGCCTTCAGCGCCTCCGTCTGCTGAAACGCTGTAAGCGTGGCGAAAATTCTTTCAGGTGATGTTTTTGCTCCGTGTGATGCCGTAGCCATGGTCTGCTCTCCTCGTTGAATCCCACCTGGCAGGGCATTATACATGCACCCCATCGGCCAGCCGCGAACATGTCACGCATTCTCCGCGAACCTCAGCGCACTCTGCGTCTCTGCGTTATCCTTGTCTGTCCTTCCTCGCTAACCCTCATGTCCCGCTACGAGTGGTAGCGCCGGCTTGCCCTGATCCTCGACGGGCATCCTGGCTCTTTGCTGCCAATCACCCCTTCATCATTGCCCCAAACCGCAATCCGCTGGCATACTTCTCCCCCATGAAACGCGAATACCACCGCTGGCACTCCCCCCGTCTCGGTTTCGAGATGGGTGTAGCGGTCTACGGCCACTGGGGTTCCCCGTTAATCGGTTTCCCTACCAGCGCAGGCGATGAGTGGGAACTCGAAAATCAAAGCATGGTCGGAGCCCTGTCCGACTTCCTCGAAGCCGGCAAACTAAAACTCTTCAGCGTAAACTCCATCAACGGCGCCAGCTTCTACAATCGCAACGCCCACCCCTTCCACCGCAGCTACGTCCAATCCGTTTTCGACGCCTACCTCCGCGAGGAAGTCGTCCCCTTCATCTGGGACAACTGCAAATCCCCCGGCATCGGCATCTCTACCATGGGCATGTCCTTCGGTGCCTACCACGCCGCAAATTCCCTCTTCAAGCATCCCGACGTAATCAAGCGCTGCTTCGCCATGTCTGGCGTCTACGACCTGAAAACTTTCATGGACGGAATGTACGACGACAATTTCTACTTCAACAATCCGGTAGATTACTTGCAGAACCTCAGCGACCCGTGGGTATACGGCCAACTAGCCACGTGCGACATCCACCTGGTCACCGGCACAGGCCAATGGGAAAAACCCGCCCCCACCTACCGCCTCTCCCAAATCCTGGCCAGCAAAGGTATCCGCCACTCGCTAGACGACTGGGGCCCCCAAGGCGGCCACGACTGGCCCTACTGGAAGAACGAAATGCGCGAATACGTCGGCCGCCTCTTCTGACGCGTGGTTGGCGCAGGAACAATGTCATTTCTTGGCACGGACCTCGAGAATGTCGCTTCTTCTAGAAGGAGGACGCAGTCAGGGTATGTGCCACTCGGAATTAGGAAATGGAGCGGCGAACGCGAAGCTCCGGACTGCCGACAGTTTCTTCGCTCCAACGCCAAGAAAACACGAACCCTAACGTCGGATCGTGATAAGCGCGGAATCCAGCTCGTAGCCATCATCGCGCACCGTTTGCTCCGCCGCAGAACGCAACTGCGGCTCGGTAGCGTCCTTCGAGAGCGCGCAATACCTGCGCATGACCTCGTCCCCGGACGAGATGCGAACCAGCCACTTGGATTTCCCAGCGTCCCAGGAAACTTCAGCACCATCAGCACGCATAGTTCACCCCACGGCCGCCCATTCTAGACCAAATGAGCCATCACCCGGGAGGACGATCTTAAACCTATCGCGAAATCTGGATCCGGGCACTCGTCGGCCTGAATAACCGACCAGTTCGTTAAGACGACTGGCTGGAGTTCGAACGAGTTTTGCAATCAGACGGCGGTCCGGCCGGTCCTAGCCGCTGACTCGAGTCCCCGGGCGAGGTGATACAACGCGCGGTCAAAGAACTCTCCCACCATATAATTGAGTTCCTGGATGCCGTACAGCTGGACGGGAACCAATTCGCCCGGGGTGACGCGATCACCGGAAAAGACAACCAAGCCATGCTCACGGATGAATCGGCGGAGGTGTGTCTTTGTGAGGATTACGCAGTACACGATCTCGCTAAAGGGAATCCCTTGGCGAAAGCGCGTCCTTCCCCATTCCTCATATTCCTTCCGTATCGCCTCATCGCTCGGATTGCCGATCCACTTCCCGAGATTTTGGTACAGCGCGGCGATGCGCGGCCTGAACTCCTCGATAGGCACCCGACGGAAAGAGCCGGTGAACTCATTGGTCAGGACGTCCTGCACAGCCTCATTGGTCAGCGACTCGGCGTGCGTCTCGATCAGTTGGATTAATCTCGAAGTGAGCATTTAACTCTCCGTTTAGATGATCAACCCCTACCTAATGGAAAATCAGCACGTTGCGTCACACCGTTCTGTGCCGTAGCTCACGGAAACAAGCCATTCTCAAGCTGTCCGCCACGCGAATTTGGTGACTGCAGTCCATTCGCCGAAAACAGCCCATCGCGCTTTGGATGCGTGGAGGCCCACTGGAGGAAGGAGCCCTGTCAAAAGTGACAGTTTCACCAGCAGGGACCCGCCGATATCTTACGGGCGCGATTTCATATCCCGGCCGTTTGCTAGGGATTCAGCGGTGAGCCTAATCCCGAGCGCAATGAATACAGCGTCGGGAAGGGAAACTCGATCGGTCCTCACCATGGCGTCGCCCATTGTCGATCTGGAGGTCATATGAGCAATAAGAGCACGGCAGCCGCCCTGATCCTGAGCGGGCTCCTCTTCGTTGGCGAGGCGTTATTCGCCCAGAATCTCGCAGCCCAGACCGCGCAACCCGTGGCCGGCCGTGAGAGCGGAGCTTCCATCGATCAAGAGATCGCCATGTTGAGGTCAGATTTGCGGTCCACCCGAAAGCAAGTCGTCGCCGCCAATATGAAGTTGGGCGACACCGAAGCGGAGAAGTTCTGGCCGACCTACGACCAATACGTTGCGGAGCTGGTGAAGATCAACAACACGAAATACGATCTCATCAAGGAGTATATGCAAAGCGGAAATATGACCGAAGAGCAGGCCGACACCCTCTCGAAGAGGTGGCTCACGGTGGATGAGTCTGTCGTTCAGCTTCGCCTCAAGTACATCCCGATCTTCCGGAAGGCACTATCAGCCAAGGGCACGGCGATGTTCTTTCAAATCGACCGACGCGTTCAAATGATGATCGACTTGCAACTGGCAAGCTCACTCCCGCTGATTGAGCCCTAACCGCCTCACAAATTGAACACGTAAAGCAGAAACTTAGTTAGGAACAGATCCACCACGAGGACAATTAGGGAAGACTCAACGAACGCGGCAATCGTGGCGCGGCCCACGCCCTCGGTCCCACCTTTGACACGGAGTCCCTGATAGCAACCCACGGTTGCGATGATGAGTCCGAAAACAATGGGCTTCGTGATGCCAATACAGAGGTCGCCCAAAACCAGCACATCGATGGCGCGTGTCCAGAACTGTTGCGCACCAAGGTGCAGTGTAAGATGTGCCACCAGGAATCCGCCGAGCAATCCCGCACAATCGCCCAACGCCACCAGCAACGGTAGTACTAAGACCGTCGCAAGAACACGTGGGGTCATCAACTTACGGATTGGGTCGATGCCGAACGCCCGGATCGCGTCCACTTGTTCGGTAACGACCATGGAGCCCAACTCGGACGCCATCCCGGTGGCGTTGCGCCCCGCGACCAAAAGAGCCGTGAATACTGGACCGAGCTCGCGGAGGAGCGCGAGCGAAACGGCATCAGCCGTTAAGACTGTTTCGCCGAAACGTCGAAATTGTGACGCTGCGTTTAAAACTATTACGCCACCGACGCACAGGAGCGCAACCACGACAATGCGCAAGGAGCCCACGCCGATCAAGTCCATCTGTTCGACCAAGTCAGTCAGGTAACGACTGGTGGCAAAGATGTTCCGGACCGACTGAACGGCAAGCAGTGAGTAGTCCTGAACGACGAAGGTCCACGTTTTCAATGTGTTCGTAATTACGGAGTTAGCGGAAGTCGAGCTCACAGTTACGCCCCCCTTAAAATGATTGGCGGAGATGTCCGGCAGGTGCGTTTATCAGGTACTAAGGAGTTTAGCTGCGGAATTCTATTCGCCGCAGTAATTTGAAGGGCGATGTGTCCTGTCAGAGGTCGTGCCAAGCAATTGCCGAAGGGCGGCTGACCAACCGGTTGTATGCTCGCTGTTCTAGCCGGTACTAGATGCTCGAGCGCGCACTGGCGCCCCCCGTTTGGCCCCCGGAGTCTCCAAGGGTACAATGGCAACCATCCCGGTGGTCAAAGACTAGAAAGTGTGCAGGCAGCACACGTCACGATGCCTCGTCCAAACGATAAGCGCAGAATCATCAAGCACTACGACCTCATCAGTCCCTTCTATCGCTCCCTCTGGGGAGAGCATCTTCATCACGGCTATTGGATCCGCGGCGATGAATCAAAGGAAAAGGCCCAACTTCAACTCATCGAGCATCTCGCTCAGCTCGCAAACGTCAAGTCCGGCTCGGATATTCTTGACATTGGCTGTGGCTTCGGCGGGAGCAGTCTGTATTTGGCGAAAAACTATAACGCCACCGTTACAGGCATAAACACTTCCCCGGTGCAGGTCGAAATGGCAACCAAGGCTGCGGCCCGGGAGAAACTCGCCGCGAAGTTTGTCCTGATGGACGCCGAAGCGATAGATTTCGATAAACAATTCGATCTTCTTTGGTCCGTGGAATCTATCTCTCACTACCAACGCCACAAAGAGTTCTTTGCTTCTACCGCCAAACTCCTGAAGCCCGGCGGGCATTTCGCGATTACTGACTGGTTCAAGAAAGACAATCTCACGCGCGAAGAGAATAAGAAGTTCATCGAGCCCATCGAAAAAGGCATGCTCGTGGAGCTACGCACCATGGATGACTACGAACGCCTGCTCACTCTGAACGGCCTGCAAATCAGGCACCGCCAAGTTCTTAACGAGAATTGCGTGAAAACATGGGACTTGGGCCTCGATATTATTAAAGACAAAGCATACTGGGCTCTCGCAGCAAAACTCGGGGCCGATCTGGTCTCCTATTTAAAGGCGTTCCAGGCAGTTCGCGCGGGCTTCGCTTCCGGTAACTTCGTATACGGTCTGTTCGTTGCATCCTCGACTCCGGATGCCGGATAACCGCGTTGATGCGAACGATCAAAACCTACTTCAAACGGGCGCCCTTTTATAATGCGTTAACCGGAAGTGTCGGCATTTGGAAATCGAGATTCCCACCGGGCGGGTCGAAGAGTTAATCCACAGACGGGCGTGTTCGAAGTCTCGCCAGATTGACTTGCGGCAACAGGACGAGGGACTTGGCAGGGACGAGAATCGGGTGGCGTCAGACTACGGTGTCATTTTCGGCTCAGAAGATATAAATTGGCCTGTCCGCCGGGGCGCGCATAGACGATCGTGGAGAGATCCGGGGAAAAGTCGTAGGCATTGCCGCTGTAGTCTTGCCTGAAGGCAAAAGGAAGTTTGAGCGCCACTTGCGCTGGACCGGTGATCTTCCCGTCTTTCCAGGGCTGCCGTGAGAGGATTGTCTCTCCGTGCGAGGAGGTCGCATAGAGAAACGACTTGCCATCCGGAGAACGGTGAACTGTGAAAGTGGCGACGCCGGGCGCCGCCATGGTGCAGTTCTTCTCGGCAACGGATATCTGGTAGATTCCTACCTTCCCCGCTTCTCTTGAATTACCCGTGGATAGTAAATAGCGACCATCCGTAGAGATATCTACTGCATAACCGCAGCCCTCCACAAGCGTCTCGACGCTTGAGCCGTCGGCGCTGGCCTTCCACGTGGCCTCCTTCCCCGCGTCCTTCAGGAAACCGCTGAGGTACAGAGTCTTGGAGTCGAGCGTCCATACCGCCTGGCCGACGAAAGCCCCGCTCCAGGGTATTTGATGAAGAGCGCTGCCGTCGGCCCGGACAGTGAACACTTTCGATCCATCCTTGGCTTGATCGTAAAAGGCAAATTGAGAGCCGTCCTGCGACCAGGAGAGTGTAAAAAGACCGGCCGAGGAAGCCACCTTGACGCGATTGCTTCCATCGACATCTGCGACCCAAAGCTCCTCGCGATTGTCCAGGAGCATGATGTAAGCCACGCGGCGGCCGTCCGCGGAGAGCACAGGCTGTGTGGCATCGTCGTTCACTAGATCAACGGATTGTTTAGTGCGTGCGTGATACACAGTCAGCGCACCAGATGTCTTGCCATTAATGAAGTAGATTCCCTTTCCGCCCGGGTCGGGCATCGGAGAAAGGTCCGGGCCGGCGCCGAAGCTTATTTGTGTCAAGGTGTGTTCCGCCAGGCTGTATTCCCAGATGTTCGTCAGATCGTTGACCGTCCGGCTGACGTACAATGTCTTTCCGGGTGCGCCCCATACGCCAGGGTTTGAAGATCCGGTTATTTCGCCCAGTTTCTCTGCGGCGTGGCTCGACTCATTCACTCTAAAGAATGTGACGGCGGTTGGCCGCCCAATCTCTTCTGCTCTTCCAGCAGTCAAAAGTAAATCCTTCCCGTCAGGAAACGGCAGAATCCCGATCGGGTACATCCCTGTACCGGTCGGGTCGTAGATTTTTTCCTCGGTCAGACCAGAAACCGGCTTACGGAACATCACGCCGTCGGATTTGTAGTAGAAGAAAGAATCGCCGCCGGGTGAGGTGATTAGGCCCGGGCCCGAGGCCACTCGCGTCGCAACACCACCAAGAGTTGGCACCGCCCACGTCTCATCCGTGCCGAAAGAAGGGCTAAAATAAATCTCCGTGCCGTTGAGCGAGAAGCTGTCTACCACCTTGCTTCCCGCATCATTTGTAAGTTGCAGCGGATCCCCTCCGGAAGTGAGCATCACAAAAACCTGGTCGAAGCCTCCGATGGGCGAGGTAAACGCGACGGCGTGTCCGTCCGGAGAAAGAACTGCGCCGTTCATGGGCTTGTTCCAGTGGCTGATCTGCGTGATCTTGGCCTGGCCGCTCGAGGGAGTCCGGAAGTAATAGGCCGCGAACACCGCGGCGAGGAGCATGAAGACTACGGCGGCGACGCCGTAGGTCTTGCCGGACAATCGCGAGGTCCTAGGGGGCGGCTCTATCTTTATCGTGCCACTCGGCAGTGCTGCTGCGCTTTCCTGTGCAGGCTCAGCCGAGGTCACGGATTTGCCGGAGTCGCTGTCGCGTTTCAGGCGCTTCAGGTCTGCGCGCATCTCCGCCGCGGACTGGTAGCGAAGGTCACGGTCCTTTTCCAGCGCCTTATGAATGATTTCATCGAGCTTGTGCGGCAGGTCTGGATTCAGACGTACCGGCCTCAGTGGTGCTTTGTGAAGAATGGCGTCGAACATCGCTGCGGAAGTTTCTCCACGAAAGGGGAGCGCACCTGTTGTCATTTCATATAGGACGGCCCCGAAGGAGAAGAGGTCCGAACGTGCGTCTACATCCTGCCCCAAGGCCTGCTCTGGGGACATGTAAGCAACCGTGCCGAGGGTGGTGCCCGGACTTGTGAGCTGGTGGGGGTCGGCCCCTAGTGTGGCTTGCGTGGCACCAAGCTGCGGCGGGATCACCGTGCCCGCCACTTTGGCCAAACCGAAATCCAAGATCTTGGCGTGCTCGCGCTTGGTAACGAAAATGTTTGCAGGCTTGATATCGCGGTGAATGATGCCCTCAGAGTGTGCTGCGTCCAACGCGTCAGCAATCTCGGTCGCAAGAAAAAGCACCCTGTCAACGCCGATAGGGTTACCGTTGATGGCGTGCTTCAGCGTCATGCCATCGAGAAATTCCATGGCGATGAAGGCCTGGCCGTCTTGCTCCCCGATATCATGAATGGTGCAGATGTTGGGATGGTTCAAGGCCGACGCCGCCTGTGCCTCTCTCTGAAAACGCGCCAGCGCCTGTGGGTCTTTCGCCACATTGTCGGGCAGGAATTTCAGCGCAACGAATCGACGCAGCCGTGTGTCCTCTGCCTTGTAGACCACACCCATGCCGCCACCGCCGAGTTTTTCGAGGATGCTGTAGTGGGAGAAGGTCCGGCCGATCAGCGAGTCGGTGCCTGGCATTTGCTACGCATCTTAGGTTGGGGTAAGGGGTAAGTCAACGAAGCGAGCCTGGTTACGTGCCAGAAATTCCGAGACCCCGCATAGCGGCGATGTTCTTTGTGCCCGGTGAAACGCGGTAACGGTAGAAGAAGCACTGGCCAACATTGTTGTGCGATCAAATGGCCAGATCACATCCTTAATGGGACTTCATCGAACAAAATATCGAGGATTGGCGGGCTACGCCTTCGTGCGACGGATCTCAGCGACGGCTTGGCGGTCATGTCTGGAAGTCGAATCTTCCGTCTCCGACATTTGGCTCCAGTCATCCACCTCCTCGTCGCGCTGGCTCGGTCTCTTGATCCACAGTGGACGGTTAGGAGTCGGATCAATCTCCACGTGAAAGATATCGAATCGGTTGTAAGACCCGACGATGTCATGGGCCATTTTGTGCTCGATGCTGCGACCGATGTCGATATCGGCCACCACCATACCCTCGCTTCCCACAAGCGGATCACCCAGCAATTCTCCATTCGGCCCGACAATCATCGAAATCGGAGCCGGCGCCGCTTTCAACAACTCATTCATCTTGGTATCGCCCTGCGAAAGTTGCTCGATGGCATCGGCATCGAGCGCGCACGCAGCGACAATGTTGAAAACCTTGCCCTCCGAAGGCATGCGCCGCCGAGCGAATGCGGATCGCCTCGCCCAGATTATAGTTTTGCGCGCCGCCCCCAGGCCGGTGAACGGCCACACCGGGGGATAGGTAGCGATGTGGACCTGTTCCCCCTGTGCCAGGAGCGCGAACCGAGCCAGCGTATTTGTATTCTCGCCGCAGATGAGCGTCCCGATACGCCCGATGTTGGTTTCCGCAGGACGCAGATAAGCGGCGTCGCCATTCGCCCACGTGAGTTTTTCCGCCCATGTAGGGACCAGCTTGCGATGGCGGTTCAGCAGCGTGCCGTCGCGATCGAATAGCAGGTTCGTGTTCCACAAGGCTCCCATGCTGATGGCGCCCTTCTCGGTGACGCCGACAGACAGGACCACCCGGTAGCGCTTCGCAATCTCGCTCAATCTCCTGGTGTGTGGCCCGGGGACTTGGACGGCGTTGTCGAACATCCGCCGGAAGAAGGCGTGCTGATCCATGGGAGCATAGATCAAATTCCAAACTGGGAAGGCGGGGATGAGGGACTCTCCAAACACAACCAGCTCAGCGCCGGCATCAACGGCCTTCTGGACCAAGGTGTCCAGCTTGTCGATGGTCGCATCGCGGTCCAGGAACACAGGAGCGGCCTGCACCGCTGCCGCGCGAAACTTGGGATACACATCACCTGGCATGAACGATCCTCCGGTCAATGGCAGACAACTCCGACGTCAAGACAACTCGACGTTCTTGGTTTCCGGTCCGCACAACGCACCCACCAACAAAAGAAATCCTCCCAAAGCGAAGATGACGATTTCGGTGTACTCGTAGGGCATTCCCAATCCCTTCAAGCCCAACATGTAGAACGAGGAAAATGCCGGAATGATCGTGGCCGCGCTGTAACCGACACCGTAGCCAGATGCCCTGACCCCGGTGGGAAAGCGCTCAATGATATAGGAGGTGACGATCGCCCATACGGGCGTTGCGCACAAATTGATCAAGGTCACCAGCAGGGTCACTTGCAAGGCGCTCTGGAAGCCGGACCTGACAAGCACATAGTACAGAATAGGACCAACGGTAAGCCCTGCCAGTCCGATCAAAGCCAGAATTGCCCGGCGGCCGATCCTCTGGCCCAACATGCCGATCGGAACAAACACAAGAGCCAAAAACAAATGCGCGACCAATAACGCGTTGGTGACGACCACGCTGTTCACATGTCTCACCGTCAACAGAACGCCGGGAAGAATAGAGGTCACCGCGTTCAGCGTGAACCAGGCCCCGCTCAGGAGAAGGAACACCTGCGACAGGCAGCGGAAATTGTCTGCGCGAAACAGTTCCTTTAGCGGAGACTTAGGCTTCTCGGCCTTCGCCCAAACGTTGGATTCCGGAACCTTCTTGACGTAGTACAGAAAGACGCCGCCCGCGAACAGGGCTCCGAGGAAGAACGGAATGCGCCATCCCCACTGTACGTACGGTGAATGGAGTGACCCGGCCGGCAGCGCCCGCAACAAACCGGTCGTGATCAGGGACATTGCGGCCACAGCCAACGGAAATCCCATATGGATGAACGCCGCCCACTTTCCTCGTTTCTCCTTGGGTGCGTATTCCATCGCCAGAGGATTAGCGCCGGTATATTCACCTCCCAGGAAAACACCATCGACGAAACGCAGGAACACCAGTAGCGCGATGCTCCCGATCCCCCAGGTTTCATAGCCCGGCAACAATCCAATGAGCAGGGTAACGAGCGCGAAGCCACCCATGGATACAATCGCGACTTTTCGCCGGCCGAGCTTGTCGCCGTAGTGGCCGAAGAGCGTTGCTCCAATCGGGCGACCTACCAAGGACAAGGCAAAAACGATATAGAACAACGTTGATTTCAGAGCCGGGCTCAGGGCTGCGGGTTGGAAGTAGGACATTGCCGGGCCAAGGGCCACGACGGGCAGATAAACGTCGAACATGTCCACAAAGAATCCGAGGAAGGCGGCGCCCAGCGCTCTGTGTCCGGCATGGTGTTCAGCAGCGTCGAATTGCAAGGCCCGAGTGAAAGGAACTGCGCTCTGGGCCACTTTGACCTCCCTTGCAAGTCAGAATTGTCGCCTTGAGCTTCGAAAGTAGCGCCATAGTACACCCGTCGCGTTTATTCGCGATACCGCTTAGCGAGCTCTTCCGAGGGCCTGCCGTCCACTAGGGCTAATTCCGAGCAAGGCTCCAGTGCCGACAGGCAACGCTTGGGGCAATCGGCAAACAAGGCAATTCCTTGCTGCACTTCTCATTGCTGGCGGCCGCACCTACGGCCGCTGTACCCCGTATTGGTGACGTCTGGTATCTGCGCCTGGCTATGCGTTGGCAAACAAGTTTGGCCGCTCTCAAGCGGTGCCCTAACCGGGATTTATTTAATCTAAGGAGTCCTGAGGCTGGTTCTCTTCGCTAGCAAAGCCAATCGCTGCTCGTGATTCATGGGCTCCCATGGGACAAGTTTCTCTGCTAGCACATCCATTCTGCGAAGGAGTGTCAACTCGAGGAAGAGTCCCATAAAATCCAGGTCGCGGAAGACTAGCGAGCCAGCCTCTCTCATCCGGTCACGAAGCCGGTCGAAATGGTCTGGCATTTCGGTCCAGTGAAGGCTGGCACGGTGGTGATGGCAGAGATGGTATCCCTCGTTCAGGAAGTTCACATCATCCAGAACGGTCACGGCGTTCGCGAAATAATCCTCGGGACGTTCTGGATCACAGAAAGCGTGCTGCACCCATGCGGTGATAGCGTTGATGAAATTCATGCAGAGAAGAGGTACCAGGACAAACAGCATCCCAATCCTCCAGTCGTAAATGAAGACAGCTGCGAAATAGGCGTAGTAGCGCGCCATTCCCCATAGCATGCGCTTTTGGTTCTTTTCATCGCCTCGCGCTTTAAAGTACACGTAGGGAGCAATCCCCAAGACCGTCCAGATGTTGTCCGAGAGATACCACAGGAAATCGAGCCGGCTCGTTCGATCGTAGCCGATGTTGTTGCGGGTGTCGTCGGGCCCGCTGTTCTCTCGATGGTGAAGACACACATGCGCCGTCCGGCCCAGTTCCGGAGCGTTCCCATACAAATACCCCAGGAAGAATTCGAGGTAGCGGCCGAAGACCTTATCGTATTTATCCGAAAAGTAGCCGTAGCGCCGGTGCGCCTCCAGGTGGCTGGCGCTGAACATCCTCACAAACCGCTGGAACTTGACACCGTAGAGAGAAAGATAGAAAGCGACCACGAGCAGGAATCGAGGCTTCCCTAAAACCAGTTGGATCGCGAAAATTGGCACAGCGGTAAGAGTAAGGGAGACCATCAGTCGTAACGCAGGGGCGTCACGGGGGTCCCGCAGAACTTGCTCGCCGAGCCGATCGATGACCCGGTCGTACGTCCGAGACAGAAATTGATACCCGTCGCGTAACGGACGAACCCTGCCGAGCACCATGGCCACGCCGTGGCACCCGAAAGAGATCACGGCTACGGGCAATGCCGCAGCCATGCTGGCCAAGCCCATGAGGACGGCCAACCACCGAAATAGGAATAGGAGCCTGGGTTTGGCTCCAAAATTCATCGCGATGGAGGCGGCGCCTATCTCTGGGTGATCAATTTCCATGTCAGCACCCTGCGCCAGAATTCAGCGTATTCACCCGAGTGGCCATATTAGGCCGCACTACGAAAGCAAGTCAACGCTGTCGACCCGGATTGTTATCCGACTGACTCGGAGTGCAACTGTCACAGAGGAGGCGGGCAGCGACACAGATGCCCCTAACAAGAACCGAGGGACACCGTGGTCCGTTTTTCCCGAGCACGTGAAGGCGGATCTGGTTCCTGACTGGAACAAACCAGAAAGCGAAAAGCTATGAGTGTCTACGCGAGCCCGAGGTGGTCTAGCTGATATTTACCCTTCGAGATGATCTGGTCAGCATCGATCCAGACGTCGCACTTGCGGGTCAACACATCGACGTGGGTCTTCGATTTCCAGTCGGCGTGGGTCTGACTGCCATAAGGATCCCCGAACGCAATATGCACGCCCGGAAATTTTTCGTCCTGGAGCAGGATACCGATCATTTCGGAGAGACCCAGGTTAGTGCCGAAGGCTAGCTCGCCGACGCGGTCGCTGTTTTCGTCGGTATGGCAGTACTCCCAGAATTCCTGTTCGAGATCCTTGCGGTCGCAATGAACCTCAACCAGCCGAGCATTGGCAATCCTCAAGGTAAGCGGCGTGGGTTGCAGATCGCCATACTTCCCGTTGAAGTGATCGCCGGCGGTAGCGTCACACACAAAGGTGCCATCTACCGTGGCAGGCGTAGTAAAAACTTCTCCGGCCGGAAGGTTGGACCAGTAGCGCGGGCTGATCAAACCGCTAGTCTTGACCCAGTCGAGCCCGCGATCAAAGTGCGCCGCAATGGTGGTGCCGGAATCGGTTTTGACCGTCAAGGTTTGCGCGCGCAGCATGCGGTCGCGAAGTTTGTCACTCAGGCGGTCAACCAAGTTGTAGTCTGCGCGCATACCCTGGCGCATAATCTCCGGCGTGATGCCAACCATGTGAGCGTAGCGAATCTGCCGCCGCTCAACGATTTTGACGATAGCCATGCGCGCGCCAAGCTCACCGGGCTGCGGCGTCATGCACATCACCCCAACGTCGGCTGTTTCGAGCGCCTCAAGCACTGCAGCAGGCGCAGCTTTCATCGGGCGAGGACCAAAATCCTCAAGCAGCAAGCCGGTGCAGGGAGCGTGGCGGGCCGCCAGGGCTGCGCTGAGGCTCGCAGCCACGGAGCGGCTAGCCTCGTCGGCAATAAGCGCAACGTGCTCGCCAGGTTTAACAGCGAGGCAGGTTTCCACGGCGTTCTTTGCGCCGGGCATCAGGTCGGGTTGCGGCAAACCAAATGTGCCCATGGAAAATATTTTAACAAATTCCGCGACGATTTGTATTGGGCCGTTAATACTGGAGCAAAGGTTTGGAACGCTTTACGTTTGTCAGCGAGGGGTGACACGGAACGCGGGGACCTGGCCGCCGCCGGAGGTTACGTTGGCGAGGCCGGTCGCGCTCAGCCGCGTGAGGAAGCCGCAGAGCTTGCCGCGGAAGATATAGGGAGCGAAATCGACGAGCATGTCTTTGAATTCCACGCTGCCTTGCTGCGTAATCCAGGGGAATACCTCGCGGCGGATGGGGATGCGTTCCTGAACGATCCAGCAGCCGGCCTCGCCTCCCGCGCGTGCGGCGGAGACCGCTTTTCCGAGTGTAGCGTCCCAGGCGTTTTCGTCGGTTTCCCATCCTAGCGTGACTCCCGTGCCGCCGTATTCATCGCTGGGCTTGAGCACCAGGTTTTCGCGCTCTTTCCGAATGAAGGCGAGGAGTTCGACGGGCTCGCCATAGTGCGAGGTACTGACGTCGCCGACAACTCTGGTCCATGGAATATGCTGCCGCACGAGTTCGCGCTCGTCGTGGGAAAATAGCCTCGCGTTCTGCTCGTCGGTGAGTACCGCGAAGAAGGCCTTCACGTGCGGAATTTTGCAGCGGAAGGTGTTGGCGACGCACAGCGCATTCGCTTCGTAGGCTTTGACGAGAGCGGCGCACTCGTCCGGGCGAGCAACGATATCGTTGATCAGCACGCGGCGATAGAGCAGATCGATTTTCTTGCCGTGAGCGGACAGCGTTTTTCCATTAAACACGAGGTCGCGAGGGTCAGCCAGAACCACGGGCACACCCATTTTTTCAAAGCGGGCCTGCAGGATTTCAAATTCGCTCCAGGTAGGAACTTCGCGCCAATCGACAATGGCCATTTGCGGCCGCTTGGAGGTGCCGCCCCAGTCGAAATAGCTGGCGATCAGCGCGTCCAGCAACTTCGCGCTCAGGGGGTAGCTGTGCACTTCGTACTGCCGGGAAAATTGCGCCATCAGCGGCAATTCGCGGAACACTTCGGCAAGCGTTTCGGAGTAGCCGGCTCCGGCCGGAGCTTCGCCGTTGTACTCGGCAAATTTCAGGGAGTCCGGCAGCAGGAAAGCGTCGAGGCGCGAGGATGTGCTGGCGCGCCCATATCCGACCGATAACCGTGCGAGACGCTCTTCTTCCGGGCGTAGATGTAATTGCGCGAACAGGTTGGCATCAGCCAGAGACGCGGAGACGACGCGCTCCCCCAGGTCGGCAATCGTTTCGGCGACAACGCGAACGCGCTGCTCGTCTTCGGGTGAAAGGAAAAACGGACGAAGAAAAGGGCAGTGGACGCGTTCGCCAAAGGTAAGCTTCGCGGCGCGCAGGCGCGCGAAAAACTCACCGGCGAAATTCGGGGAACTCTTCAGCGCAGGTCGCAGCAGATCGTGCCAGTGCTCGGCTGGATTCGGCGCCATCGTGGTGGGCGCGGCAGCGCTGGTCATTTCGGTTTGGCTCCGGCCGAGCCTGTGGCCGTGGATACCGCCGAAGATTGCGTTGCCGCTACGGATTGTCCCGTCACAGTAGGCTGGCCTCCCGCATCGGAATGGCCTGCGCTTGTGGGCTTGGCGACGCCGGTTCGCGGAGCGCCGATGAAGCCGCTGGCCGCGCCCTTTCCGAGCATCTCTTCCCATCGCGGCCAAGTGTTCGTGGCGTTGCCGGCAAGAGCGCGGTCGATGACCAGGTGAGCCATTTGTTCGACAACGTGCTCGAAGTAAAACTCGGTGATGCGATCGCGTTCAAAATCGGGCGCCGGGTTGAGGAAGTCGATGGCGTAGGGAATGTCGTCCTTGATAGCGAACTCGATGGTGTTCATTTCGTAGCCGAGCGCCTGATTGATGGTGCGCGCGTCTTGAACGATGCGGGCGCCCAGATCTTTCGAGAGATAGTCGTGCTCCACAAGGTAGCGGCGCTCTTTGGGATCGTAACGAACGGGAAGGATGTCGGTCTTGCCGAAGGTGAAGCAGCGGACGTAGCCCGTGAAATCGATGAATTCCTGCAGGGTCATGCAGTACGGCGCGGTTTTATCGTAGGCGGCGAGAAGTTCCTCACGATTATTCACCTTGTAGACGTGCTTCCACCCGCCGCCAGAGAAGGGCTTAAGGATTGCGGGACGTCCCACATAGTCGAGAAGCGCGTCCCACTCGATGGGATATCTGAGGTTGTGGAGAGATTCGGAGGTGATGTCCACGTCGCTGGGGTAGCCCTTTTGAGGCATTAAGACCGTCTTGGGTATGGCAATCCCGAGCTTGGCGGCGATGGAATAGTTGAAAAATTTATCGTCGGCGGTCCACCAGAACGGATTATTGATGACGTAGGTGCCTTGCAGCACGGCGTGTTTGAGGTAGCCGCGGTAATACTCGACTTCGTGCGAAATGCGATCGACGATGACGCTGTACTCCGCGGGTTCGTTCATGCGCGTGCCGCCGAGTTTGACGAATTCCGCGGCAACACCGTCGGCCTTACCGAGTTGATTGACCCTGGCGATGAACGCCGGGGGAAAGCTGTATTCCCGTCCGCACAGCAGACCGACCTTTTTCATGGGTTGCATGACTAGCTCCTCCACGGGAATTCGATGATCGAGCGGCGCATCTTCCTCAAGCATCCCTTTGATATTTCCCGAAGACACGCGTATGCGGGCCAGAGCTGCGGCCAACCGGCTCATTAATTTATCGCATGGACGGACGAGGCTCGCGGTTGAGTCACGCCACCGCGGGTTTCTTCCACCAGGTGTCTAACGACGGCTTTCAAGTCTCCGGTTTCCTGGTAAACGCGGAGCTGGCGTTCGGCGCTGGTGCCTTCGTTCAAAATAGTGTGAACGTATTCGACGGCGCTACGGCTGCCAAGTTCGTCGACCACGTCGTCCACCAGTTCGAGCAGTTCGGTGGCCAGCTCGCGCATCGGCACTTCCACTTCCTTGCCGAAATCGATAAGCTTCCCTTCGATGCCGTAGCGCGCGGCGCGCCATTTATTTTCTTCGATCAGCGCCCGGCGGTACAACCGGAAGCTCATGTTTCGGGTGTACAGACGGTGCAGCTTGACGACAATCGCTTGCGTGAGCGCGGCGATGGCCACGGCCTCTTCCACCTTGGTGGTCACATCGCACATCCGGAATTCCAGCGTTCCGAACGTCGGGTGCGGGCGGACATCCCACCAGATTTTTTTGCCGGTGTCGATGCAATTGAGCTTGATCAGGAGATTGGTGAAATTTTCGTACGCGCTCCAGGACTCAAACTGCTCGGGAATCCCGGTGCGCGGGAAGCGGCGGAAGACGGTAGTCCGGAAAGATTTCAGACCGGTGTTGCGTCCCATCCAGAAGGGCGAGCTGGTGGAGAGTGCAAGAAGGTGCGGCAGGAAATAGCGCACCATGTTCATCATGTCGATGGTGGTCTGCTTGTCCGGCATGGCGATGTGGACATGCATGCCAAAGATCAGGAGCGACCTGGCCAGCTGCTGAAGCTCTTCGACGATATTTTCGTAGCGTTCGCCGGGAGAAATAACCTGATCGATCCAGCTCGAGAAGGGATGTGTGCCCGCGGCGGCCACCTGTAGTCCGACGCGTTCGGCTGCGGCGACGAGTTCACCCCGAGTGCGGTGCATCTCGATTCGCAACTCGCTTACATTCTCACAAATCTTCGAGCCCGTCTCGACGATCGATTGATGCATCTCATGCTTCACTTGTTCGACGATCCCGGGCGAAGCCGCCGAGACCAGCTGCAAGACGTGCGAACGCAGCTCGCAAGTCACAGGATCGATGATCTGAAATTCCTCTTCTACGCCGATCGTGAAGCGGTGAGCCATGAGGTGGCCCTCCGGGGTCGCCTTGGTCCTGCAGGGGACTGCGAAGCGGTATCATACGCCGCTGATCCCGAAATTACATCTGCTTGTGCGCGCAGATTTCAAGTGACCGAAAATCGGCCAGAGGACGCAGCAGCGACTTCATGAATTTCCGAAGGTAGGATTGACTGACGCCAAAATGGGAGACAGCCGCCCCGTCCACTCCACCAGGCTTTCTGTAGAGCACCCGGTAAAAATTCTAGGCGGCACCCATGGCTCGGCGCTGTTGAAAGCATTCCCGGCAAAAGACCGGGCGGCCTTGCGTGGGACGGAAGGGAACCGTAGTGTCCTTTCCACACTGCGAACAAGTAGTCTTGGTCTCCGAGCGCATCTGTGTGGCGCCGCCTCCACCGCCGGGGCTTGCACCTTCAGCGCGCTTGGCTTTGCAACCCTTGCAACGTTTGGGTTCGTTCTTGAAACCCTTGTCGGCGAAGAACATTTGTTCTCCGGCAGTAAAGACAAACTCTGCACCACATTCGGAACACTTCAGGACCTTATCGTGGAATTCCATGAGCCGCTCCCCTTGGCCCAGTTCGGGCAGCGGGGACGGCGCACCTTGCACCAAAGGGCCGGGAGATAGGATTCCGCGATCCGGGGGGAACCGGGGCACGGACTCCTTGGGCCTGAGGGTACGAGCTGCAACGCAACCCCAACTTCTCTGCTTCACCGGGTCTACATCACGGAAGTGCGGCGCTGGGCTTGAGCGAGGAGGGGAATTGACGGCCCCGACCAGAGAAGTCGGGGCCGTCGGAAGATTAGTCCGCTTCCCGCCGCTGCTTTTTGCGCAGTCGCTTCCGCGAAAGCGCTTCCTTGGCTCGGCGTTTTTCGCCGGGCTTCATATAGAAGCTATGCTTCTTGATTTCCTTGATGATGTCTTCCTGTTGCACCTTGCGCTTGAAACGACGCAAAGCGTTCTCCAGAGATTCACTTTCCTGGATGATGACTTCAGCCACGTTATATTCACCCCCAATCCGGTTCGGATTGGTATCTTGCGGTGTCATTAAGAACGGTGCACCGCCCTTGGGCATTATCGCATGCTGGATGCTTGGTTTGCATGTGCACGTGGACAGGTTGATGCATCTTCTAATCAATTCTGGCCATAGGTGTCAAGCAATCTTTCGGCGGAGCGGGCGATTGGCTGCGGGAATCGAGGAGCTGTTGGCGGGCTGGGTACGGCTAAACAAGTAGCAAATAGTTCCTGGGAGTTTAATGTTGGTTGGGATTAGAAGCACGTTCTGTTGGGCCCGGCTCGATCTCAGAGATCAGCACGTCGTGCCCGCTGCCTCCGCGATAACTCCGCGACCTCTGCGTCTCGGCGTTATCTTCTCTGGCCTTCGGGTCGATTCGCTCGCCTGCGTTGGGGAACGCCAATTGGGGAACTAAGGTATTGCCCTTTTATGTGGTTGTGCTGTTAGAATGTGCCGCTTTCGAAACGCGCGGCCTGGGGGTTGATATGTCCGAGATGCGCGACGCCATAGGGGTTCTCCTCGCAGGCGGGCAGGGTGAGAGGCTGTGGCCCTTGACCCGCGATCGGGCCAAACCAGCCGTTCCCTTTGGGGCGCTCTACCGCATCATCGACATCACGCTCTCCAATTGCATCAACTCCGAGCTTCGGCGCGTATTCGTGCTGACCCAATATAAGGCGCTGAGCTTGAACCGCCACATTCGGGCCGGGTGGTCGCCACTGATGGGCCTGGGTGACTACATTGAGGTACTCCCTCCACAGATGCGCGTTTCCAACCAGTGGTACCAGGGCACCGCCGACGCGGTGTATCAGAATATTTATTCGATCGGCAGCGAACATTCGAAATATGTGTTCATCCTTTCGGGCGATCACATTTACAAAATGAATTACAGCCGCATGCTGCAGCAGCATGTGGACTCGGGCGCCGATGTAACCGTCGCGGTCCTGGAGATTCCGGTTAAGGAGGCCGCGCGACAGTTCGGTGTGATCGAGGTGGATAAGGACTATCGCATCAAGGGCTTCGACGAAAAGCCCGCGAATCCCAAAGAGTCGCCGCACCACGCGGGTTATTGCAATGCGTCGATGGGTATCTACATTTTCAATACCCACCTGATGATTCCGATTTTGCTGGCGGATTCGGAGGACCCGAAGTCCCAGCATGACTTTGGCAAGGATATCTTGCCGCGGATCATTTCAAAACATCGGGTGTTTGCCTTCAACTTCGTGGATGAGAATCGTAAGGACGCGCTGTACTGGCGGGATGTGGGAACACTGGACGCCTACTACGAAGCGAACATGGATCTCACGTCGGTATCGCCGATTTTCAATCTGTATGACAAGCAATGGCCGTTACGTGGATGGCAGCACCAGTATCCGCCCGCCAAGTTCGTGTTCGCAGATCCCGAACGCATGGGCGTGGCGATCGATTCCATCGTAGCGGGCGGCTCGATCATCTCCGGAGGCCGCGTGAAGGGCTCGATTCTCGGGTACGACGTGCGCATCAATAGCTACTGCGAGGTCACCGACTCCATCATCTACAACCACGTGAACGTGGGACGCCATTCGCGTATTCGCCGCGCGATCATCGACCGCCACGTTACGCTGCCCGAGCGTACTGAGATCGGTTACGACGTGGAAGCGGACAAGCGGCGGTTTCATGTCACCGACTCGGGAATTGTAATTGTCGTGCGGCAGGAATCTCTCATCGAAGAGCCCGAAACGGCGTAAGCGCGGCCTCTAGCCGCTTCAACGGCAAGCACGCGAAATCTTTCGCGAGCGGATCTGTTTTCACTTTCACGTCCATGGAGATTCTTATGAAAGGCATGTGGCGGCTTGCCGGCCTGGCGTCGGTGCTCTATCTCTTCTCTGCTTCGCTGGCGGCTCAGACGCCTTCGACGGGCGCAGAGTCCTGTTCCCAGGCGGCGAATGCGACCCAGATGGATCTGAATCAATGTGCCGCTAAGGAATTGCAGAGGGCGGAGTCGAGATTGGCGGCGCTACTGAAGGAACTGGGGATCGATCGAAATAGTCCGGAGCAAAAGGCGTGGGAGGCTTACCGGGACGCGCAATTAAGCGCAATTTATCAAGCGACGGACAATGATATTGCGGAGTATGGATCGGCTTACCCTATGTGTCTGGCTACTCTGAAGAAACGTCTGGCTTCGCCCCGGTTGCCGACACGGAAAATGCCAATCTGAGGACTACGAGATTAGAGTTGTCGCAAAGGAAGGCTCTTGGGAATCTGAAAGCCGTTGCAAATGCGGCGACACTTATGTGAGGAGAGGAGTTCGGTTTATGCTCCTCCGGCCAGACGGCTCCGCGCAGCCGTACATGTCGCGAAAACCCCTCCACAACTGGGAGCCTGACAGGTAGGTATGAAAAATCTAACTGACGTAAGATGGATTAAATTGAAGGGTATGCTCTTTCTGCTGTTAGGGCTGCTTTCGGCAGCTTTCCTCTTCTTCGAGCACCCCACGGTTAGCGTGGCATTTCTGATAGTAGTTGCTGTGTGGTCCTTCTGTCGCTTTTACTATTTTGCTTTCTACGTAATCGAGTACTACGTGGACCCGAGTTACAGATTTTCTGGGCTTCTGTCTTTTGCTCGCTACCTATTCCAGAAAAGGACGAGCGCACGGACTCGTGAGTGAAGCAAAGTTCCGGTAAGTCGCATTATCGAAAACTGAGCACTACCTACTTGCCACGCGTTGTGACTCTTCCGGCATTCTTCTGTAGAATCTTGGATTCGCGATCACTGAGGAGAATATAGAGATATGTCCACGAAGATTACTCGAGTTCACGCGCGGCAGATTATCGACTCGCGCGGCAATCCCACGGTGGAGGCTGACGTTTACGTGGGCGGGGTCGCGCGCGGTCGCGCGGCAGTGCCGTCGGGGGCATCGACGGGCGAACATGAAGCCCTGGAGTTGCGCGACGGTGACCAGTCCAAGTATCTGGGCAAGGGCGTGCTCCGAGCCGTCGCCAATGTAAATGGCGACATCGCGAAAGCGGTGAGTGGTCTGGACGCCGCCGATCAGCGGGCGCTGGACAAGCGCATGATCGAACTGGACGGCACGCCCACGAAATCAAAACTGGGTGCGAATGCGATTCTTGCGGTCTCGATGGCGGCGGCCCGCGCGGCGGCTGCCGCGCAGAATGTGCCGCTCTACAAATACCTGGCGCGGTATTCGACAGACAGTTCAGCCAATCTGCTGCCGGTGCCGATGATGAACATTCTGAACGGCGGTGCGCATGCCGATAGTTCGGTAGATTTTCAGGAATTCATGGTTATGCCTGTCGGAGCGCCAAACTTTTCCGAGGCGCTGCGCTGGGGCGTCGAGATCTTTCACGCGCTGAAAGCAGCGCTGAAGAAGCATGGATATTCGACCGCGGTCGGCGACGAAGGCGGCTTCGCGCCGAGCTGCAAATCCAACGAAGAGGCAATTCAGATCGTCCTAGAGGCGATCTCGGCGGCCGGCTACAAACCAGGCGAGCAGGTAAGCATCGCTCTCGATCCCGCGTCCAGCGAGTTCTACGACAAAGCCAGCGGCAAGTACGTGTTCAAGAAATCGGACAAGTCGTCACATTCCTCCGCAGAGATGGCGGCGTACTGGACCAGCTGGGCGGAAAAATATCCCATCGTGTCGATTGAAGATGGAATGGCGGAAGATGACTGGGCGGGATGGAAGCAGCTTACCCAGAGTGTCGGCGGGAAATCGTCGAAGAAGAAAATCCAGCTGGTGGGCGACGATCTGTTCGTCACCAACACCGAGCGGTTGTCTCGCGGGATCAACGAAGGCATAGCGAACGCAATTCTGATCAAGCTGAATCAGATCGGCACAGTGACCGAGACGATCGATGCCATCGAGCTGGCGCGCAAGGCCGGCTACAACTCGATCATTTCGCACCGCTCCGGTGAGACCGAGGATACGTTCATCGCGGATTTGGCGGTGGCCACCGCCGCCGGTCAGATCAAGACAGGTTCCGCTTCGCGCACCGACCGCATCGCGAAATACAACCAGCTATTGCGCATCGAGGAGGAGTTAGGCGCCGCAGCCCGCTTCCCCGGCCGCTCGATTTTCTCGTCCTGAGAACCACCGCGGCGGTTCTCGTCGGGTAGCCTCAGGGATGACAAGCGCGTGCACGTGTGTCGCCTCGCGATGACCCATTCCCTCTGTGAGAGTTCTGGACCCCGATTCGGTGGGAAGGTAACATGCGCCTACTTTCGGGGGTGCACATGAGCAATCGTTACCGGCACGTCGCCACTGGCGTCGTCCTTCCCGTTTTGATCGCGGCGTTCGGATTATACGATCTGAAGCAAAGACCCACGTTCGCCGCGTTCCACAGAGTGGACGTTTTCCAACTGCTCGTGTGTGGAATATGCCTGGGTATCGCCTTGACGGGATTCATCGAGTTTCTTCGCTCCCCGCGCTCTACTTGATTCATCCAGAACGCTCTCAACTGCCGTTATAATCTTTGGAATGCTCAACACGGGTATACGCGCTGCACTCTTGTGCGCAGTCTGCGCGCTCATCCCTACAGCTCTGCAAGGTCAAGACGCGGCTCCCGCGAATGAGATTCCCATCGAGCGGTGCGACCGCCTCCCTGTGGTTCGCGCGCGCATCGGCAAGATTGAAGTGCTTTTCCTCCTGGATACTGGCGCGACCACCGTGCTCAATCTGAAATCGTTCACTGGCGGGCAAAATCGGGAAATCCAGGTCACTTCATGGACTGGCACTGCGGCCACCAGCGCCCGCGAAGTTTCCGTGAAGGAACTGTCCATCGGCAACCATCACTTGCGCGACCTGAAGCTGCCTGCAATTGACTTGAGCCCCATCGGCAACGCGTGCGGTGGCCCGATCGACGGAATCCTGGGCGTCGATCTCCTCGACAAGATGGAGGTCTCGGCGACCTGAAGCGCCAAGTGGCGTCGTTGGGCGCCGATCCCGTTGACCCCAAAGCGGTATACGACGAAATGGAAAAGTCCATGGGGCATTGCACCGCGGACTTTGAGAAGGGGAAAGCGGACGAGTTCGAGAAGTGTCTCGATCCCGAAATCGTGCTTTACACTCCGGACGGAGAATATCGCGGACGCCAACACGTGTTGGAATACATGCGGAACCGGTATTTCAAGTTCGCGCCCGAACAGCGTTACTCCATGAAGCTCCAGGATGTGCAAAGTTTCGGAAACGCACTGTGGTATTCCTACGAATATCAGCTCGACACTCCGGAAGCTCACAAGATAGGCCACGGAATGGCCATGTGCCGAAAAACCGACGGGCGCTGGCGCATCCTGAATATGCACAACTCCATGTCGCGCCCGCCGGTCGCCGTGGGTCCGAGATGCTGCTTCTTTCGCAATGTTGATTTATGTCAGCCGCGATAAATTCGTTTTCGCAGGAACGTAACTCCCGCACGCGGATCGCGCAAGACGCCGACGTCGATGCGGTCGCCCAGCTCATCAACGCAGCTTTCATCGTCGAGCGAATCGCCTTCGACGGTGATCGCATCGATGCGCAAGGTGTGCGGGAACTCGTCAAAAAGGGAGCGTTCCTGTTAGCGGAAGACATGGTGGGTTTGGCCGGATGTGTCTACGTCGAGACGCGCGGCGAGCGAAGTTATCTGGGGTTGTTGTCCGTCGATCCCGCCCGTCAAGGCACGGGCCTGGGACGCAGGCTTGTCGCCGCAGCGGAAGAGTATGCGCGCGGCGCCGGCTGTAACACGATGGACTTGCGGATCATCAGTCCACGCGCCGAGAGCCTCTTGCCGTTCTATCAGCATCTGGGCTACACGCAGACCGGCACTGCTTCGTTTTCTTCGGACGTGACGCCGAAAGTACCGTGCCACTACATCACGATGTCCAAGGCACTTATTTAAGGTCGCTTTCCTCCGTTCCCAAAATCTCTCTCTTCAGGCAGAATACGTCCCTCGTTTCCAGGGGGCAGAATGAATCGCAGCTTCTTCATCGCTATTCTTGTTTTTGCGGGCCTCTCACTCGCGCCGGTTCGCACTCATGTGGTTGCCGACGAACAGCCCTTACTCGGTTATTCCGCGGAATCATCTCGCACGGAACGTCAGTGGGAAGAAAAGATGCGCGCCATTCCGAGTCCGGAGAATTTGCGAGCGTATATGCAACATCTCGCCGCGCACCCCCACAACGTTGGCACCACGTTTGACAAAGAGAACGCCGAGTGGATTGCCGCCAAGTTCAAGGAATTCGGTTTGGACACGCACATCGAGCAATTCGATGTTCTGTTTCCCACTCCGAAGGAGCGCGCCGTCGAGCTTGTCGACGGTGGCCCGAAATTTGTCGCCAAGCTGCAGGAGCCAGCCCTCCCGCAAGATCCCACCTCGAGTCAGCAGTCCGAGCAGCTACCCACCTACAACGCCTATTCGATCGACGGCGATGTCACCGCTCCGCTCGTTTATGTGAACTACGGAATCCCTGAAGATTACGAACAGCTTGACCGCATGGGCGTCTCTGTCAAAGGCAAGATCGTCATCGCGCGCTATTACCACTCTTGGCGCGGCATTAAGCCAAAGGTTGCGGCTGAGCATGGCGCCGTTGGCTGCTTGATCTATTCTGATCCGCATGAGGACGGTTTCATGCAAGGTGAGACGTTTCCCGCGGGAGCTTGGAGGCCCAAAGACGGTGTGCAGCGCGGCAGCGTCGCCGATATGCCGTTCTATCCGGGTGATCCGCTGACGCCCGGCGTCGGCGCCACGAAAAACGCCAAGCGCCTCAAAATTGAGGAGGCCGCGACGATCACGAAAATTCCCGTGATGCCGATTTCCTACGCCGACGCTCAACCCCTTCTCGCCGCTCTGACCGGTCGCGTTGCTCCCCCCGAATGGCGCGGGGGTCTTGGCCAGACGTACCGCATCGGCCCGGGCCCGGCGAAAGTGCACCTGAAAGTGAAATCGAACTGGGACATCAAGCCTCTCTACGACGTCATTGCGAAGATTCCCGGCTCTGCATTTCCCGACGAATGGGTGATTCGCGGCAACCATCACGACGGCTGGGTTAACGGAGCGGAGGATCCGATTTCCGGCATGGACGCAGTCATCGAAGAGGGCCGCGCCCTGGGCGAATTGTTGAAGCAGGGTTGGAAGCCCAGGCGAACAATTATCCTTTGTGCTTGGGATGGCGAAGAGCCCGGCCTGCTGGGCTCGACGGAATGGGCCGAAGAACACGCCGACGAATTGCGCCAGCACGCCGTGGCCTACATCAATTCCGACAGCAACGGCCGCGGCTATCTCGAAATCGAAGGCTCGCACACACTGGAAAAGTTCACCAACGAAGTTTCTCGCGATATCTCCGATCCCGAAACAAAGTTGTCGGCGTGGAAGCGCAATCAGCTTCACGAAATCGCCACCGCGAAATCCGCCGAGCAACGTCAGGAGATTCGCCAGCGCGGCGATCTCCGCATTGCCGCGCTCGGCTCCGGTTCGGATTTCACAGCGTTTCTCCAGCACGACGGTGTCGCCTCGTTGAACATTGGTTTCGGCGGCGAAGACGGCGGCGGCATCTACCACTCGATCTACGACGATTATTACTGGTACACCCATTTCAGCGACGGAGACTTCGTCTACGGACGCGCACTTGCCCAAGCTGGCGGCAGCATGATCATGCGCCTTGCCGACGCCGACTTGTTGCCGTTCGAGTTCAACGATTTCTCCGACACCATTCAAACCTACGTCAAGGAGCTGAAAGCGCTCTCGCAGAAAATGCGCGACGACATCACCGAACGCAACCGCCAAATCGAAGAGGGCGTCTTCACCGCTACCAACGACCCAAGAACACCCCTGGTCGCGCCACCAACCGAAGCCGTCCCAACACACTTGAATTTCGCGCCGCTCGATGACGCGGTAGACGCCCTCGCCCGTAGCGCCGCCGAGTATCACAAAGCCCTGGACCACGCCAACGCCAACGGAGGCGCCGCTCTCGCATCGGCTTCGCTTGCCGGCGTAAATCAGCTGCTGATCGGAAGCGAACGCAAACTCACCAACACCGAAGGTCTGTCCAATCGCCCGTGGTTCAAGCACCAGATCTACGCCCCCGGTTTTTACACCGGGTACGCCGTGAAAACGATCCCCGCCGTCCGCGAAGCCATTGAACTGAAGCAGTGGAAGCAGGCGGACACCGCAATTGTCGTCGTCGCGCAAGTCCTGCAAGACGAAGCCGCTCTAATCTCGTCCGCCGCATCCACGCTGACCGCCGCGACGTCCCACTAATGCTCCGGGCGGCGCGCTAAGAGCCGCCGGCGACGGTGCGTCTGGCGCAAACCGGTCATCCTGAGGCTACCCGGCGACGGTAGCCGGAAGACCTCAACCGACCGCAAATCAAAAGAAGCAGCGAAAGGCACCACCCGACCGCAAAATCTCCACAGGAGGCGCCCCATTCCGTCCTACAACCTAGCGATCGTCGGTTTCGGCAACGTAGGACGCGCGTTCCTGCGCCTGCTCATCTCCAAAGAGACGGAGCTGCGCCGCCGTTACGACGTGCGCTGGCGCCTCACCGGAGTCGCCACACGCCGCACCGGTTGGCTGGTCGATCCCGACGGCCTGAATCCTCTGGCCATCCTCAACGGTCACTGGCCTGTGCAACAGGCGCACACCGCTCCACGAAACGTCCGCGAGTGGGTCGAGCGCACCCGCGCCGACGTGGTTTTCGAAGCGAGCTCGCTCAACGCCACGACCGGCGAGCCGGCCATCGACCATATCAAAGCCGCACTGGAACTCGGCGCGCACGCCGTCACCGCCAACAAAGGCCCCATCGTGCACGCGTTCCATGAACTGACTTCTCTCGCTAGCGAAAAAGGTCGAAAATTTCTCTACGAAGCTACGGTGATGGACGGCGTGCCCATTTTTTCGATGTTCCCGCTGGGTTTGCCGGCAATGGAAATCCGCGGCTTTTCCGGCGTGCTCAATTCCACGACCAATGTGGTGCTGACGGAAATCGAGAAGGGCCGTTCGTTCGATGAAGCCATCCGCCGCGCCCAGGCCATGGGCATCGCCGAAACCGACCCCACCGCCGACCTCGATGGATGGGACTCGGCGGTCAAAATCGTCGCCATGACCATCGTGCTCCTGGGCGTGCCGATTCGCCTGGACCAGGTTCGCCGCACCGGCATTCGCGAACTCAGCGAAGAAAAGATCCGCTCCGTGCGTTCGTCGGGGATGCGTTACAAGCTGGTCTGTCGCGCCGAACGCCGCGGGGGTGGAGTCGAGTGCGGCGTCCAGCCGGAGCTCCTGCTCGCCTCCGATCCGCTTGCCAATCTGGAAGGCAGCAGCTCCGCCGTCCGCTTCGACATGGATGTCTTCAGCCTCTCGCTGGTCGAGCACAACCCTGGCATCGAGGCCACCGGCTACGGCCTGCTAGCCGACTTCCTTCGCGCAGTGCGCCAATAATTCGCCGACGGAAGCCTCGAGCGCAAAAACGTCATCAGAAGCGCATCCACAAGAATGCGCGAAGGACCTCAACCTCCCCTGTTGGCGAAGAGTCGAACTCGTGCGCTTTACCGTCGATACCCCGCCGCGTACGCGGGCACCGGAATATCCGCATCGCATCGCGCATCGCGAAGGGGATCCCCAGCCGCAAGCCGCAGCGGAATCAGACCGGCCCAAACCGCCAGCGCATAATCCTCCGCGTCGTCTTCGACCGGCCCTGTGCGCATCTTCGCTGAAACCTCCGTCAGGGGGAGGCGCAAAATGCTCGTAGCCTTCAATTCCTTCTCACTCGGTTGCCGAGCGTCGTTCCAGCGCCCTGGCAAAATCTTCTCCGTGAACGCTCGCAGCGCTTCGATCTTTTCCGCCGACGCATCGACCAACGCCACTTTCCCGAGCGCCACCACCGATCGATAATTCATCGAATGATTGAAAACGGAACGCGCCAGCACCAACCCATCGACCAGCGTCACCGTAACGCACACGGAAATCCCCGCACTGGCCCCACGCAACATCCGGCTAGCCGCCGAACCATGGAAATAGATTGCATCGCCAACGCGCGCATACATCGTGGGAATAACGTAAGGCTGTCCGTCCACGGCAAATCCCACGTGACAAACAAACCCTTCATCAAGAATCTTATAGATGGTTTCGCGATCATAGACGCCGCGATGTGGTTCGCGCACCACACGCGTGCGCTCATTCGGTGTGAAATTCTCAGACACTATCGACCTCGTTGAGAAACGGGGCGCGTCGACCGCCTCGCGGTCGCTGTCCCATTTTTTATAGCCGGCGCCACCGCGGCATGAGTGGGGAACAACAAGTCATGCTACCACGCCCGCGCGTGTGCGGTAGCTCTCCCGAGCCGAGCGCTGTTACGAATTGACTTCCAATTTGGCAGAGAGGTTGCCGCCCTGTAAGGCCGGCGGGCTTCATCGACGCAGTGTCAAGAGGACGCCAAATCGTTTCCCTACATCGACGCCACGCGCATCGCGACAGGTTTATGAGAAACTACCGGGCTAGCGAACGCGTCTACTTAGCGCTGGGGACCAACCATGAGCACACCGGTACTAAACGAAACAGGCAGCAAGCCTCTCGACATCGCTTGGGTACGAGAACAATTTCCGTCTCTAAAGCTCCAGGTAAACGGTCACCCAGCCGCATTCCTCGACGGTCCGGCTGGCACGCAGGTACCGAAACAAGTGATGGACGCCATCCAAAATTACTTCCTCAACGCCAACGCCAACACCTGCGGTGCGTTCGAAACCAGTCGACGAACAGACGCCATCATCGCCTCGGCCCGCGCCGCGATGGCCGATTTCTTCAATTGCGATAAGGACGAGGTCATCTTCGGCCAGAACATGACCACCATCACGTTCGCGCTTTCCCGGGCGATCGGCCGCGAACTGAAAGCTGGCGACGAAATCGTCGTCACCACCCTCGATCATGACGCCAACGTCGCCCCCTGGCGCGCGCTGGAAGAGAAAGGCGTAGTGATTTGCCAGGTGGGCATCCGCGAAGCGGACTGCACCCTAGACCTCGACGACCTGAAGAAGAAAATCACCTCAAAAACCAAGCTCGTCGCGGTAGGCTACGCCTCAAATGCCGTAGGCAGCATCAATCCGGTTGCCGAAATCACCAAGCTCGCTCATGCCGCAGGCGCGCTCATGTTCATCGACGCCGTTCACTACGCTCCCCACGGCCCCATCGACGTTCGCGCTCTCGACTGCGATTTCCTCGCCTGCTCGCCCTACAAATTTTTCGGCCCCCACATGGGCACGCTCTACGGAAAGCGCGAGCACCTGCTCCGCTTCAGTCCCTACAAAGTTCGCCCAGCTCCCAATTCGCTCCCCGACCGCTGGGAAACGGGCACGCAGGTGCAGGAGTTGATCGCCGGAATCGGCGCCGCTGTCGACTACCTCGCCGAACTCGGCCGCCGCTGCGATCCCAGTGCGAAGGATCGCCGCAGCGCCCTGCTGGCGGCCTATCGCGCAACCCGCCAGCACGAGATGACCCTGCTCTCGCAATTAATCGCCGGTCTCCTTGCCATCCCCGGCCTACGCTTCTTCGGCATCACGGATCCCGCGCATTTCAACGACCGCTGCTCAACTGTCTCCATCCGCCTCGCGAATCGCACTCCCACCGAAGCCGCAAAATTCCTGGGCAATCGGGGCATCTTCACCTGGGACGGCAACTACTACGCTCTCAATCTCACCGAACGCCTCGGCGTCGAACAAACCGGCGGCCTCCTCCGCATCGGCCTGGTCCATTACAACACCCCCGAAGAAGTCGACCGCCTCCTAGCCGCCCTCCGCGAGTTGGCGGGTTGAAGCAGAAACGCAAGCCTCTCTCGCGTGCACCAATGCCTCCAGGCTTCGTCCGCGTGAAGGCCTCGCCCTACAGGTCTTGGCGAAAAAACGTAGGGCGGCGCTTTCGCATCGGATACTACAGCCAGGTGGATGGCCTTGACTGCATCTGGCTAGTCAATGAAGAAGGAGAAAATGAGCAGGCGATCGACCATGAATTTCTGCGCAAATTCTTCGAAGTAGAAATCCGATCGAAGGAGCGAAGCCTCTACGGTAAGAATCGCCCCCAATTGGCAGCGCTGAAGTAAAACAACCCCGATCGCCTGCCCTACCCGGTAGTCCGAGATTTTCCTCGCCCGCAGCTTGTGAATGTTCTATAGTGTGAAATAGCCAAAGGTAAATACTCAGTCCTCGCCAGCGAACCACTGGCGTTTTTCATTTTCGGGGCACAAGGCCTACCCCGTTGCGGGGGGGGAATCGCCGATACCGTAAGTCTTTTAAAATGAACACTTGTACAAAACCCAGGGGGGTGGCATATCAAGTTGGTTACGATCCTCGCGGCGAACTCGCACGACTGATCTACAGCTTCTTGTCATCGCCTCTTGCCCGCATGGCAAGAATTTCCTCCCCCATGTATCCTGACCGCCTATGGCCAAACGACCGAAACCCATCGTACTCACCGTGCTCGACGGCTGGGGCTACCGCGCGGAGACAAAAGGCAACGCCATCGCGCTGGCTCGCAAACCCACTTATGACTCCCTGATCAAGAATTTTCCCAACACACTGATCCACACTTCCGGACCGTTTGTCGGGTTGCCGGAAGGGCAGATGGGCAACAGCGAAGTCGGCCATCTCAACATCGGCGCCGGCCGCATCGTCCACATGGACATGACGCGCATTGATCTGCTCATCGCCAACAAGCAACTGCAAAATGTTCCGCTGTTCCAGCAGGCGATGGAGCGCGGCCGCCAGCGCCAGTTGCACTTCCTCGGTCTCCTTAGCGACGGCGGCGTGCACTCGCACATCCAGCATCTGTTCGCGCTCCTGGAAATGGCCAAGCAACAAAAAGTCGAGAAAGTTTTCGTTCATTGCTTTATGGATGGCCGCGACACGCCGCCCCACAGCGGCCGCGACTTCATCCGCCAATTGCAGCAGAAAATGCGCGAGCGGCATGTTGGAGAAATCGCGACGCTCGTTGGACGCTATTACGCCATGGACCGCGACAATCGCTGGGAGCGGGTCGAGCTGGCCTACCGCGCCATCGTCCATGGTGAAGCCAAAACGCGCACCGACGACCCCATTGCCGCTTTGCAAAAAAGCTACGAACAGGATGTAACCGACGAATTCATCAAGCCTATCGTCGTAACCAAGGACGCAAATCCGTCCGCTGCCCCGGTCGGATTGATCCACGACGATGACGCCGTCATCTTCTTCAACTATCGCGCCGATCGCGCCCGCCAAATGACCAACGCGCTGGCCGCTCCCGATTTCGACAAATTCATCGACGCGAAGCGCCCGAAAAACCTCTTTTACGTCGGCATGACGCAGTACGACAAAAAGTGGCCGTGGCTAAAATACGTAATCGGCCCGGAAAAGCTAGAGCACATCCTCGCGCAGGTTTTCGCCGACATTCAGTACAAGAATTTGCGTTGCGCGGAAACCGAAAAATACGCCCACGTCACCTATTTCTTCAACGGCGGCATAGAAAAGCCATTCGCCGGCGAAGAGCGCATCCTCGTCCAATCCCCGAAAGTCGCCACCTACGACTTGAAACCCGAAATGTCCGCCGAAGGGATCACTGACACGGTCGTAAAAGCCATCGAGCAAGACGCATTCGACGCCATCATCATGAACTACGCCAACGCCGATATGGTCGGCCATTCCGGAAAACTCGAAGCCGCTATTAAAGCCGTCGAAGCCGTGGACGCCGGCTTAGCCCGAATCTACCAAGCCCTGAAGCCCCGCGGCGGCGCCTGGATTATCACCGCCGATCACGGCAACGCGGAAACCATGATCGACCCCGTCACGGGAGGCGCGCACACCTACCACACTCTGAATCCGGTACCGTTTATTTTAGTCAGCGATAAGGGCCCGCGAAGCCTGCAATCCGGCGGCGCCCTACGTGACATCGCGCCCACGATGCTCGCGGCGCTGGGCCAACCTCAGCCCGCCGATATGACCGGCCGCGACCTCCGCGTCATCCAAGAGTAGTGGGAAGCGGCAGGAGGTGACTTGTGTTTCAAAACTTAGGCGGACGCCAGCGCTCCCAGCCACAGAGACTCGCCTTCGGCAACTTACCCGTGCCCGGCACAAAGGCTGGCGCCATCGTCTCTATCGGGCTAGTTGTGATCGCGTGGATTGCGATTCCCGTTGCGCGCCCATTCCTTCTCGGTACGGTGGGCCTCGGCGCTATAGTCGGATTAATCCTGTACAGGATTCATGGCCGCGAGTAGCCGTCGAGCAAGCTAGAATTGCCACTGTGAGGCGCTCCGACGAGGATCGCCGAAGGACCTCAACGCAGCCTTCATGCGAAAATCTCGCCTGCCGTGCAATCTTCAATCTCCTGATCGCAGCAAGAGGCGAACTTGACCATCGCCCGCACAACTCCAGCCGAAAGCAAGATCCTCATCTGCGTCTGGCACCCGTTCGAGCAGTGGCGTGCTCAACCCATCATGCCGGCGACTGTCCGCAGCCGCTGGCCCGATATGCTCGTAGTCCACTTACCCGACTACGAGCGCCTGCCGCAGGAATTACCCGACACCGACATTTTTGTAGGCGCCTCGCTCCGCCCCGAGCAATTACAGCACGCCCGAAAGCTTAAGTGGATCCACTCCACAGCAGCTGGCGTTTCGCAACTCATGTACCCCGAACTCCGCAGCTCTGGCGTCATCCTCACCAACCCCAGCGGCATCTTCTCCCCACCCATGGCCGAGCACACCATGGGCCTCATGATCGCGCTCGCCCGCCATTTTCCCGATTCCGTCCGCTACCAGGACCGCGCCCGCTGGAGCCAAACAGAAGTTTCGAGCCAGCCCGGACCGTTGACCGAACTCCACGGCCAACTCTTGCTGATCGTGGGCTACGGCTCCATCGGTCGCGAACTCGCCCGCCGCGCCCGCGCGTTCGACATGCGCGTCTGGGGCGTCACGCGCTCCGGAAAAGGCGACGCAACGCACACCGAAAAAATCCTTCCCGTCGCGCAACTCGAGGACGCGCTTCCTCACGCCGACTTTATCGTCCTCTCAGCACCAGACACGCACGAAACGCAGCAACTCATCGGTCCGGCCCAAATCGCAAAGATGAAGCCCGGCGCAAGACTCATCAACGTGGGTCGTGGATCACTTCTAGATGAAGCGGCGCTGATTCGCGCCCTGGAAACGGGCACCCTCGGCGGTGCCGCTCTCGACGTCACCGCCACCGAACCGCTCCCCGCCGAGAGTCCGCTGTGGAAAGCCCCCAATCTCTTCATCACTCCGCACACCAGTGGCGTAAGCGACCGCCTCTGGCAAAGACAAACCAAACTGTTGATGGATTTACTGGGAAGATGGTTCGACGGCCGCGACCTCTTCAATGTAGTCGATTTCAGCCGTGGCTACTGAAAGAAAAGCGGTCGACAGTCGATAGTTGAAAGTGAAATCGGCGGACGCACGGCGAAAACGGCGTCACGAATGATTCTCGTAATGATTCTCGGACTGTTACTCCCGCGGCGTTGCGACCGAACAACAACTGCAAACAACGGGCGCGACTCTGCTGTCGACTTTAAACGGTCGACCGTCGACTGGCTTTAATCCCCGACGCCGCCCTTCACCGCCGTATATCCCTCGCGCGCATACACGACAACCTTCTGCTTCTTCCCCTTCTGATCGTTCACGACCAGCGGGCTGCCGTCGGGCTGCACCAGCTCAATCTTCACCTTGTGAAACTTTCCGTCGTTTGCGCCGGTTGTCGGCGTATACGAAATGCTGTATTGATTGCGCAGAAACGCCACGACTTCGTGGAAAATCCCCGGAATTTCGCCGTCAAACTGCGGAAACCACGCGTAACCCCCGGTTAGCGATGCAAATGTTTTGAGCTGATTTTCGCCCTGCAAATAATTCATATGCGAGCCCTGATTTCCGTGCGACTCGATGTAATTGATGTACGGCTTGTCGAGTCCCACGGCAAAAATGGTCACGTCGCTCTGCCGCAACTGTTTCATGGTCTGGTCCAAGGTGTGCTTCGAAAAAGTATCCACGCCGGTCGCCAGCAACAAAATCGACTTTTTCCCCTTCACGTCCTTCATGCGCTCGGAAGTATCCAGGATCGCGTCGAACACGTTCGATTCGCTGAAGCCCGGAAAATACAAATGGCCCAGCGCGTTGCGCACTTCCATCTTGTCCTGCGTAAAATCCACTTCCGTGCGCGTCTTCATGTCGAACGTAACCAGCGCCACCCAATCCTTCTGCTGCAAGTTCGGGAAAAACGCGTCCGCCCAATACTTGGCCTGATATGCAAACCAGTCGTACATTCCGCGAGCGCTGAACTCCATCAGCATGACGATGGTGATCGGAGCATCGGTAGCCCCAAAATTCGTAATCGTTTGAGGGGCGTTGTCATCGATCACGCGGAAGTTTTCTTTCTTCAGCCCGGTCAGGATGTCGCCATGCTGCGTGGCCGCAATCACATCCAGCGTCACCACCGGCACTTCCACGGAGATCGACGCCCCGGCCTCCTGCGGTTTCTGCTGTGGCGGCGGAGGTGGCGGCGCGACTGGTGGAGCGCCCGGTTGCGAGCCGCCTTGAGGTCCCGAGGGTGCCTGCGCGCTGGCCAGCCTCGTCCCCAGCGGCAGGAGCAACGCCGCTGCCAAAATTCCCAAGAACACCGTCGTCAGAATTGCCTTCATGGCGTATCCCTCGTAGCCCATCATAGAACGCTCAAATCTCGGCGGCAACGTGCGAAAAGCGGCCAACCCTAACCGTGGAGCTTACGAAACGACGTGCCATTGCCGAGGCCGGGTCCCCGCACCCTGCATGTTAGTATGAGTCAGATTTGCCGCAAAACGTTGCTGAGCATACCCCTCGGCGGTGGCAGATCGCTCCCCCGATTCGCGCGGTGGGCAATGAACTGGAAAAGAGGATGGCTTCGTGAACGGTATCCGCAGAACGCCCATGCCGCTGCTGCAGGTGATTGCGTGGTTGTTCGTCGCCACGTTGCGTCTCGCCACGTTGCCTCTCGTTACGCTACCTCTCGTCGCGCAGCCCGTTGCCGCGCAGGTCGCGCCGCCGCCCACGAACTCTCTCCCCGCCAGCCAATCGCCGCTTGGTGATCTCACATCGCTCACCGGCGATGCCAAGATCTGGCTCCAGGACCTGATCAAGATCAACACCACCAATCCGCCCGGCAACGAACAAGCCGCCGCGAAGTACATTTTGGCTATCCTGCAGAAGGAAGGCATCGCCGCGGAAGAGCTCCCTGTTGCCTCTGGCCGCACTTCGGTTGTCGCGCGCCTTCGCAGCTCCGCGGTGGCCGATCCGTCGCGTGCGCTGATTCTCGTGGCCCACATGGACGTCGTCGGCGTCGATCGCGCCAGGTGGACCGTCGATCCCTTCGCGGCAACTGTCAAAGATGGCTACGTCTATGGCCGCGGCGCCATCGACAACAAAGCCATGCTGCTCGGCGAATCTCGCGACCTTCATTGCGCTAAAACGCGCTAATGCGCGGCTGAATCGCGACGTGATCTTTCTGGCCACCGACGACGAAGAGCAAGGTGGTGACGCCAGCATCAAAATCCTGATCGCCAAATATTGGGACAAGATCGCCGCGGGCTTCGCGCTGAATGAAGGCGGCAACGTCGTCCTCGATAACGGCAAAGTGCAATACGTCGCCGTGCAAGCCAGCGAAAAAGTTGCCGTCAACGTCACCGTCGTCGCGCGCGGCACTTCCGGGCACGCGTCCATGCCGATGAAAGACAATCCCGTCGTGCACCTGTCGGCGGCCGTGGCCAAGATTGGCGCGTATGTCGCCCCGGTCCATTTCACGGCCATCGTGCGGCGCTACTTTGAGGGTCTCGCCGGCGTCGAAGACCGATGAAATCGCCAAATGGATGCGCTCTCTCGAGACCGCCGACCGCGGCGAACACGCGCAGCGCGTAATCTCCGACACCAACCCGCAATGGAACTCCATGTTGCGCGACACCATTTCCCCGACCATGCTTACCGCGGGGGTCCGCCCCAACGTTATCCCCGCCGAAGCCCGCGCCACGCTCAATATCCGCCTCCTCCCCGGCGACACCATCGACGCGCTGCTCGGCGAACTCAACAAACTCGTGAACGACCCGCTCGTTCGTCTAGACGTGCAACCCGACGCGGGTCTGGCCGCTCCGCCATCTTCGCTGGAGAATGATTTTTACAACGCGATCACCAAGGTAGCCGCCCAGGAATTTGGCGGCGCTCCCGTGCTGCCGTATCAATCACCGTGGGCCACCGACTCCGCGCAATTGCGTCTGCATAACGTCCAGTCCTACGGCTTATGGCCTTTCCCCCTGACGCAGGACGACCTGAAACGTATGCACGGCGACGATGAACGCATCCCGCTGGCGTCCTTCGCAAAAGGCATCGACGTCGAATCCCGGATCGTCGCCGAATTCGCGGTAACGAAGTAAGGTCAGTATGTCCCGCGCAGGCAAGGCAATCTTTTTTTTATTCCAAATCTGAATTTTCACTAATAAAAAAATCTTGCCGATCGCGTAAACTACAGGACTCGCAAACGACCATGGCCTTTCGCCACTCAAAGATTGTCTGCACCATCGGCCCCGCCAGCTCCTCGCCACGCATCATTGAACGCCTGATGCACGCCGGCATGGACGTAGCTCGACTGAATTTCTCTCACGGCAAGCACGAGGATCATGCGCGCAGCATCGCCACGCTCCGCGCTGCTGCCATCGAGCACGAGAAACCAATCGCCATCATCGCCGACTTGCAAGGGCCAAAGATTCGCACGGGTCCGCTCGCAGGCGGCACCACCGTGACGTTGCGTGCGGGCCAGCGCTTTGTCATCACCACCGCCCGCGTCCCGGGTGACTCCAACTGCGTCAGCACTACCTTTCGCCCGTTGCCGCGAGAAGTGCATCGCGGCAACCGCATCCTTCTTTCCGACGGATTGATCGAGCTGCGCGTTCAAAAAGTGCGCGGCCAGGAAGTCATCTGCGAGGTCGTAGATGGCGGCGTGCTCGGCCAGCATAAGGGTATTAATCTGCCTGGAATTCAACTTCGCGTTCCGGCCCTCACGCCAAAGGACCGGAAGGATCTAGCCTTCGCCCTCACGCAGGATGCCAACTACATAGCCGTAAGTTTCGTGCGTCACCCGGAAGATGTAGTTCTCGCAAAAAATCTGATTCGCCGCGCCGGCAAAGACACCCCGGTAATCGCCAAGCTCGAGAAACCCGAAGCCATCGAAAATCTGGACGCCATCTTGCGCGTCGCCGACGGCGTGATGGTCGCTCGCGGCGATCTTGGCGTGGAGATGAACCCCGAGCGCGTTCCCGTCGTGCAGAAAATGATCATCACCCGTGCCCGCGAGGCTCGCCGCCCGGTGATCACTGCCACGCAAATGCTCGAATCCATGACACAGAATCCGCGACCGACGCGCGCGGAAGCTTCCGACGTAGCCAATGCCATCTTCGATGGCTCTGACGCGGTAATGCTTTCCGCGGAAACGGCCTCTGGAAAATATCCCGTCGAAGCGGTCGCCATGATGGCGCGCATCATCGAGGAAGCCGAAGGCAGCATCACCGAATTTCCTCGCCCGTCGATGCAGGAAAAGCTGAAAGTCGCCGAGACGGTCGCCGAACTCGTCTGCCACGCTTCGCGCGAACTGCACATGAAGCTCATCGCCGTCTTCACCCACAGTGGTTTCACTGCCCGGCTGGTCTCCCGCTATCGCCCGCACGTTCCTATCGTCGCGTTTTCACCCGAAGCGGAAACGCGCCGCCGCATGGCGTTGTTCTGGGGCGTTATGGCACGAGCCATTGTGGACGTTCACAAAGTCGATGGCCTCGCTGAGATCGCCGAGCAGCGCCTTCTTGAAGAGCGCCTGGTGCGCAAAGGCGACGTCATAGGCATCGTGGCGGGCACGCCGATGGGCGTTCGAGGCACCACCAACTTCATGAAGTTTCACATTATCGGTGGAGCAGTGTGATGGCCACTCCGGCGTCTGTGGCGCCCCTGACGATGGAACGCGTGCGCGCTGCGCAGTCGCTGCTCCGCCAGGTTGTGCCGGAGAGCCGCCTGGCTGGAACGGACAAGCTGTCCACGCAAGGGGATGGGTGGGTTTATCTCAAGCTCGAAAGCGAAGGCCCAACGGGTTCTTTCAAAGTGCGCGGCGCATATCACGCTATTGACGCTCGACAAAAGCGGTTGAGCGGCAAGCTCTCGGGCGTGGTCACCAGCAGCACCGGCAATCACGGCGCCGCAGTCGCCTACGCCGCGGCGAAGCAGCACGTTCCTTCGCGCGTGTATCTTCCCGAGAACCCCAATCCCGCGAAGAAAGCCCGCATCGCCGACTTAGGTGCTGAGATCGTTGAGGTCGGGAAATTCCTGGAAGAAACCAGGAAGCATGCCGCGCAATTCGCGCAGGAATCCGGCTGGTACAACATTGTCGACGGCTCCGATCCCGAGATGCTGCCCGGAACCGCAACCATCGCCTGCGAAATTCTCGATAAGCTCACCCGCGCCGACGTGATCTTCGTTCCCGTTGGAGACAGCACCTTGATTCGCGGCGTAGCCTTCGCCGCCAAGCAACTTCGCCCCGAAATTAAGGTCGTAGGCGTGCAAGCGGCGCATGCTCCTGCCTACGCGCTCTCGTTTGCGAAGGGCCATGCTTTTTCCACCGAGCTCAGCGACACCATCGCTGACGGCCTGGCCGTCCGCGAAACGTCGGAAGAAAACGTCCGCGAAATCGCCACGCTGGTCGATGAATTCGTATTGGTCAGCGAAGAAGAGATGCTCAGCGCCATGCGCCACCTGATGGTCCAGGAACACGTCATCGCCGAACCCGCCGGCGCCGCAACCACCGCCGCCTTCCTGAAAAATGCGCCGCGCTACGCAAACAAAATGGCGGTCCTCATCGTCACCGGCTCCAACGCCGCCGAGGAACTGCTACTGCGCGCGCTGCAAACCCGCTAGCTGCCGACAGAAGGTAAGACCAGATGATTACCGCGCATTTTTCCGATTGCTTTGAGGTCCGAATGGGGTGGCCGTTTCAGATGTGCCGCCTTCACCTGGAAGGAGAATGGACACCAAATCTTCATGAGCGTGGATGGCTGCCGCTGTGCAGCCACAGTCCAGATGGCAGGTATTTGGGCCTGGTGGAATGGGACACCACCAAAAATGTCCCCAGATTCCGAGTGGTTGTTGTCGATATGAAGCTGAAGACCGTTGAGAGGAGTGAATCAGTTTCGGGCTGCTGCGAATCGCTCTCGTTGAGCGACTCTGAAGTCTTCTGGAACGCATTTCCGGAATCGCAAGGGAGGATCGCGCTTCCCTTGATCAAGCCAGCACCCTGACGGGGCGCGTACGGATTCCCTAGTTCACCCAGTTGTCCGGGCGTGATGGCGGATCTTGCTTGTGCTTGTTGACGTAAACCTGAAACCTTTTGCGGTTCCGCTCGTGCTTCCAATCGGTGACGCTGTTCCGCACGCTGTACAAGAATGATCCCCGCCGCAAGTAGAGATAAGCAACCAGCATTCCACCGAGATGGCACAAATGTCCGATGCCATCACCTCCCGATCCCAGGGTCATGAAAAATTCAATGGCTCCCATTACCGCAACATACGGACGCATCGGAATGGTCACGGGCAGAGGAATCAGCCAGATCTTACGATCGGGAAAAAGGATCGCGTTGGCCATGAGGATTCCAAAGATCGCACCAGAGGCGCCGATGGTGGGAATGTCCGAAGGTACGTGGCCCCAGAACTGCGGGATCAGCTTTACAGCCATCTCGATCAGCCCCGCGCCCACGCCACATACGAAAAAGAAGTTCAAGAATCGGCGTTTACCCCAACTCACTTCGAGATCGCGGCCAAACATCCAGAGCATCAGCATATTGATCAAAATGTGCCAGATGTCCCCATGGAGAAAGATGTAAGTGAAAGGCTGCCAAACCCGTAAGCCCGGGAACACCGCGCGAGGAATCAAACCGAAGACTTGAGTCACATGATGGTAGGCAAACAGGGGATCGGCCAGGAGGCTAACTAGGGTTTGCACCACGAAGACACCGGTGCACACCAGAACAATGAGTTTTACACCGGGTGTGATGAAGCCGCGCCAGTCGAAATTATACCGGCGGCCGCCGATTGTTGCGCCCATTTAGCCAGTGTACGGCGACGGAAACAACGAGTCAAAGATTACGGAGGTTTACGGTCTAAGTGTATACGACACGGCGATGATGACGATTTCCAAATAACTGCGGTCGGTCGCGCCCTCTCTGCGAATCTCTGCGCCCCCTGCATCTTTGCGTTGGTTTTCTCGTTAGTTGTGAGGCGGCGCAAACTGCGCCCAGGCCTTGAACAAGTTCGTGGCGTTCACCGAACCGAGCCCCGTCGCAAGATCGTAGCCCACTGCCGCCGGATACGCGGGATCGTCCTCGTTATTGGATGTCGAGAGCTCGCCGATCTCCCTCTTGCTCGCACCGTGGCAATCGTAGAATTTCCCGTCGGTGTTCTGACCGCAAGGGATGTCCATGTCTCCGAGGGTGACATCGTTAAAAATGCACGAAGCCGCGGGCAAGTTGCCGGTGGTCTGGCTGGCGTCACACTGCGCCGCCGCACCGCCCGGATGCGCAAATTGCTGCGCGGCCAACGCGTAATAAACATAGTTGGCGTCCCCCTGCCGGCCATATTGCTGATTGATCAGCGCCTGAATTCCCGCCATGGCCGGGGATGAGAACGACGTTCCCCCGCCACCTAACAGGAGCGCATCGTTGTCAGCGGTGCAGGTAGTGCCGCCTTGGTTGGTGTCGGACAAACACTCGGGGTAGAAGCTGCCCCATATGCCATCGGCCGCGAACAACGAAACATCCGGCTGATCGCGGAGTCCGTCATGCGGCACGCCCGGCACGCCCTTTTGATACGAAGGCTTTGGATTCCCCTTGCACGTGCCGCTGACGACCCCAGGTGTCGACGGCGTACCCGTGAAGCACGTACTCGGACCTCCGCTGCCCGATACCGCGAACAAGAAGTCGTCCTGACCGATCGACGAATTGCAAAATCCTTTGTCCCCGAACGATTGCGTGAAACCGCCGGCGATTAACGGGTCGGTGTAAATGAGCCGGCTCGCGCAACTATCGTTCCACGGAATTTCCGGAATGTACGATTTCGCCGACGCCAGTGTTTTCGAATCATTCTTGGCATTCCAATATCGCGAGGTCGGAATTCCGCTGACATCCGAGTTGTACTGCGCCATAAAATCGGTGCCGCCGACGTCCACGGCAAAAGCCGACGCGGTGTTGTCGCCGCTGTTGATGCCGAGCACGGAATAGGGCGGAGTTTCCACGGGAGCACACTCATCGGCGCCGGTGTCGCCCTGCGCGATGAAAAAGGTGACGCCTTCGGCGGTAGCGAGCTTCGCTTCAAAATTCTCGAGAGCGATTTCGGCTTGTCCGGTGATGGTCTCGCACAGGCCGTAGCTGTCAGAAATAATATCGGGGGGATTGGTCTCAAGGATGCCCAGGATGGCCAGGTCAAGCCCGGCGGTCGTCTGGGTGTCGCCGCACGCGGCTAGCACGATATTGGTGTCCGGAGCGGCCGCGCTGGACCACTCGACATCGAGAGCTTAAAACCAGATTGTGCATGTCCGCATGAAATGTGTCCCGCAGCTGCTTCGCGGTTCCCGCCAGGTCCAGCACCAAGCCGTTCTTATATGCCTGATTGATGGTGAAGCCGTGCGACCTAAGCCATTGCTGCACCGCTTCCATATCCTGCGCATGAATTCCGTAGCGCGTCCCGACTTGCTCCGGAGTCAGCCAGTGATGGAATTCGGGCGAAGCCGGGTTGTGCATCGCCTCGATCTGTTCCTTCAGTTCCGTTTCGGTTTGAGGATCGCGCTTCAATAACAGCAGCAGGTGATCGAAGCGCACGTCGTCCGCCACAGGGCCGCGGTCATTTTGGGCGCGAGTGGCCGCAGGCGTAGTGTTACCGCCGAGGGTGACGAGTTTGGATTCGTCGATGGGCGCGATCACCATTTGCCGGGGTCCCTGTGCTCGCACGCTGGAAGCTAGACCGAGACAAACCAGGCAAAGCGTGAGTACAGAGAGATAGCGCACGGGAGATGGCCTCCTAATCGGCCAGAAATGTGGGGACAGCTTCGGCAGAGCCCTCGAGGACGCACCCATTCTAGAACCGCAATGAGTCTTTCGCGAAGCCATTCGCTTTTTTCGGTGACGACGTATTTTGACTTCGACGCCGAGGCGACGAGATAAATCAAGCGTCCGTTACACTCAAGACATTCCCGTCCGGGTCTTGGAACCATGCCACATGCACGACTCCTCCCGGCAACGTCAAGATGCCGAGTTCATCTTGATGGAAGCCCTTGTAGATGTTGAAAGTCACGCTCTTTTCACGCAAGGCTCTCACGACTGCGGCGACGTCTGGAACGTTAAAGCCCAATATGGTGTGTTCGTGGGGCGTAAAATCGGCAACAGTAGAAATGCGCATTGCGGTTCCGCCTGCATCAAAAACGCTGGCGAAATCGTCCTCGGAGGTCATTACCAGGCCTAGCGTATCGCGATAAAAAGCCGTGGAACGCGCGCGATCCCGCGTGCAGATAACAATGACCGGCTTTGCAAGTTCCAGAATTCCCATTCGCCGTTCCTCCCATTGGGCACTTTTTCTTCCGCCGCTCACTCTTCGCCACTCGTGGGGCCGGGTTCAATCCAATTTTTTGCGCGCGAAATAAAACAGCGACGCGGCCAGCACGAGGAACATGATGAGGCCGAACAAATTGCTGGTGGCCAGCGGGCCCAAAAGTTTCGGCCCGAAAGAAAACAGGTCAGCGCGCCAGGGAAGCCGAAGACTTTCAGTAAGCCAGTGCGGCACGTTGTTGGAGATTTCCGGATCCTGGAAAAGATTGATGATGATTCCGAGCAGGCCGAATACCCCGCCTGCCGCTATCAAGCCGCTGGAAAATAGCGCGCCGGGACTGGCTTCGCTTTCATCTTTTTTCTTCGTGGTCGCTTCAACAGCCATGCGCACCAGGGCTCCAGCGAACATTGCGGCCGTGGTGCCAAGGGGAAGATAGGAGCCGGTGGCGAACGCGAGGGAACGCACGCCAAGAATTTCGATGGCGATCACTAGCGCGACGCCCATCAAAACCAGGCGCCAGGGCAAGCGCTGGTTCAAGATCCCGCTGATGACCGTGGCCATGAGGCGCGCCTGCGGGGCTGGGGCTTTGTCGCTGCCAATTCCTTGCGCCCACTGAAACTCGATTTGTTTGGTGCCGGCATCATAGAGATATTCACCGTCTGGAATTTCGTGCGAGCCCAGAGAGTTGATGAGCGTGTAGTTTTTGCCGTGATAGACGAAGGTATCGCGCTCGACTTTGACGCCGGACGGCAAAGTTTGGATATTGACGGGAATTTCGGTGGGCAGATATTTCTCCAGTCCCTTGTTCATCAGATTGAGCGTGGTGCCGATCGCGAGAGTGGAAACGGTTACTCCGATCAGAAGTCCCATCTGCTGCCAGAACGGTGTTGCGCCCACCAGGTAGCCGGTTTTTAAATCCTGCGAAGTGGCTCCGGCGATGGCTGCGGCGATGCACACTACGCCACCAATCATCAGCGCGAGCACCTGGTAATTCGGTGCGGTCCAGCCTGCGACAAAAAAAACCGCGCACGTGGCCATGAGCGTGGCGATGCTCATGCCGCTGATAGGATTCGACGAATTGCCGAGCAAGCCGCTGATGCGTCCAGCCACGGTGACGAAAAGAAATCCAAACACAACTACGAACACTCCGGCGAACAGATTCTGCCACCAGCTGGTTTGCGCGCCTTTTATCGGATGGAACGTGAGAAGGATCCACATCATGACCATGATCACGACCGTGCCGAGGACCACGACGCGCATCGGCACATCGCGATCGATGCGGTTCGCCGCGCTCGATTGACCCGCGCCTTCGGTGCGCACATCTTTCAGCCCGGCGCGCAAGGCGGAAATAATCGTGGGCAGCGTGCGCAGCAAGGTGATCAATCCCGCGGCGGCCACGGCACCCGCGCCCATCGGACGAATGTACGACCCCCAGATCTGGTCGGGCGTCATTTGCGGAATCGGAATTGTCGAAGGATAAAGTGGCGTGTTACCGGCAAGCTGCCCGTAAAAACTGATAGCCGGCATGATCACCAACCAGGAGATGATCCCTCCGGCGAAGAGCAGGCCGGCGACGCGCGGACCGATGATGTAGCCGACCCCGAGATATTCGGAAGTGATCGCGGTGCGAAACGATGCGCCCTGAAACCAGCTTGGCCGGCTTTCCGGCTGCGAAGTCCACGCCTGCATCGTGTTCATGAGGAAGGTGTAGACGCCGCCAAGGCCCAATCCCCAGAAAACACGTCCCGCGAACGACCCGCCGCGCTCGCCCGCGACCAGCACGTCAGCGCAGGCGGTGCCTTCGGGAAATGTGAGGTTGCCGTGTTCCTTGACGATGAGTTGGCGGCGCAGCGGCACCATAAACAGCACACCAAGCCAACCGCCAAGCAGTGCCAGCGGAAAAATTCGCCAGAACGTAAATTCCGCGCCGAATCCCAGAAAGATCAATGCGGGGATCGTGAACATCACCCCCGCCGCGAGAGATTCTCCAGCGGAACCGGTGGTTTGCACGATATTGTTCTCGAGGATGGTGGAGCGTCCAAAGGCGCGCAAAATGCTGATGGAGAGCACCGAAATCGGGATGGAGGCGGAAACCGTGAGACCCGCGCGCAATCCCACGTACACCGTTACCGCGCCGAACAGCAGTCCGAAGAGCGCTCCGAGAATGACGGCGCGGATGGTGAATTCCTTCAGCGTCTCCTCCGCCGGAACGAAGGTGCGAAATTCTCCTGGAGGCGCGGTGGAACTCCATGGACGATCGCTCACTGAATCCTCCTCGATGCGGGATTGCCTTTGCGGCCGCGGATGAGAGCGGCGGCAGGTGTGCCCCTGTGCGGCAGGCATTATGCCGCAAAACCCGGAGATTGGAGGTTCAAGATTGGAATAGCCAGAATTAATTGTCGATGGGCCGGGCGGCGGCCTTGAAAACCTCCTTTGCGCGCTACCCAACAGATTTTAACGTCTACCCAAAATGCTGTGAATGGTCGTACTCTGCGACCATGCAATCCGCGAAAATGATCTTGTGCCTCTTTGGCGTGTGTATCCTCGCGCCTGGAGTATCTTGCCAGACGACGCCTGCGGCCAAGCGCATCGTGATCGGTGCGAGCGCGGTGCTCGATGGTCGGGGCCGCGTGCTGCACGACACCCGCATCGTCATTGAGGGCTCTAGGATTGTCGCGGTGGATGCAAACGCCGGACCGGTAGACTACGACCTACGAGGCCTGACGGTGCTGCCCGGATGGATCGATGCGCACGCCCATATTACCTGGAGCTTCGGGAAAGACGGCAGGAATGCAGGCATGGCAGGGACCACACAAGAAGACGCCTATCAATCGGCGTCGAATGCCTGGCTGACATTGATGGCTGGGTTCACCACCATTCAAAGCCCGGGCTCGCCAAACGATATTCCGCTCCGCGATGCCATCGCGAAAGGGATCCTTCCCGGGCCGCGCATCCTCACGGCCGTCGATCCGCTCATTGGAAAAGGAGGGGCTACCGGTACGCCGGAGGAAATCCGCGGGTTCGTGAGGAAACAGAAGCAAGCCGGCGCAGACCTGATCAAAATTTTCGCCTCGCAGTCCATCCGCCAGGGCGGCGGCATGACGCTCTCGCAGGAGCAACTAGGCGCGGCCTGCGATGAGGCGAAGAAGCAAGGACTCCGTACGCTGGTGCATGCGTACAAGGAAGCCGTCCGCGCCGCGACGCTTGCGGGATGTACCGAGATCGAGCACGGTACGCTGGCAACGGACGACGACTTGAAATTGATGGCCCAGAGAGGGACATACCTGGATCCACAGTGCGGGTTGGTAATCGAGAACTACCTCCTGAACAAGGAAAAGTATGTCGGCACACCCGGCTACACCGCAGAGGGATTTGCGGCGATGGAGAAGATTCTTCCGATGAACCACGAACTGGTGCAGCACGCAATGAAGACTCCAGGGCTGAAAGTTGTCTTTGGCACGGATGCGGTTGCGGGCGCTCACGGTCGCAACGCGGAGGAATTCATCGACCGCGTGCGCGACGGCGGAGTCGACCCCATGGCGGCCATGGTCTCGGCAAACTCCTTGGGCGCGGAAGCAATGAACCTGGCCGATCAGATCGGCTCGATCGCACCCGGACTGCAGGCGGACATCATCGCGCTCGACGGCGATCCGCTGAAAGACATCACCGCAGTCCGGCGTGTGGTCTTTGTCATGAAAGGCGGCATTGTTTACAAGAACGTGCCGCGCGGCGCGATTCCTGCTGATGCAGGCGTTCAGCCTTGACCGGACGGTTGAGCGCATGACCCGTCGCCGAGCGCAGAGGACGTTACCCGCGCAAAGGCGAGATCCGGAATAGCTTGCATTTCTGTTTGGCAATCGTCAGCCCGGCTACCGCCCTTTCGAAATCTACCGCGTTCATTTATCGGAAATGGTAGTATCCGCTCCGATACGTCGAACCTGAGATCTGTCATTCCGGCCCTCAGCGTGGCATAGACTAGCCCTTCCCCCTTCTGGTTGTCCTCATAGCGATTTCACGGGCCAAATTCGGCCTCTCGATGCATTCGTCACGTTCCGGCATTGGAGCAGCCATTTCAGCGATAACCTCTAAAGCGGAGGATTACGGCTCAAATTCGCAAGTCTTAAAGCGAAGAGTCTTGCTTTACGGCATGCTCGCTGGCGTTTTGTTCGTGTTCGCTCATCCCGCGCATCGAGCAGCCTGGCGCGGCGATTCGGAATTGCACACATTGTTTGAGTCAATCTCGGCGCTTCTGGCAATCACATCGGGAGTGCTCGCGCTTGTCCGCTTCCATGCAAAGAAAATTCTTCCTTCTTGCTGCTGGGCTCTTGTTTTCTAGGAGCAGGTGTCATCGATGCATACCATGCGATCATCACGTCATCATTTCTCGCAGGATATACGCCTTCGGCTTTTTCGGCTCTCACTCCATGGAGTGGCATTGCGTCGCGATTATTTATGTCCTTGCTGATGTGCATGAGCTTGGTTGTCTGGAGACGCGAGAAAATCCATCCGACAACCTTCCTGGTCAGAGAGAGTGTCGTTTACTCCGCCGTAGCGTCGTGGGCACTAGTCAGCTTTCTATTTTTTGCGTTCGTCCCGCTGCCACCGGCAACCTATCCACATTTCATAGTGCGCCGACCGCTGGAATTAGTGCCCGCAGTGTTTTTCGGACTTGCTACCGTCGGCTATCTGCTGAAGGGCGCCTGGAAGAGCGACGCCTTCGAACACTGCGTCGTTCTTTCGCTCATCGCTGCAACGGCGGTGAGCTCGCATACATGACGTTTTACGGCCACCTCTACGACATGCAATTCTTCGCGGGGCACGCACTGAAGATTTTGGTCTACTTGTTCGTGATCATAGGATTGTTCCGAAGCACCTTCTTGATTTTCCAGCGAGAAGCGAATCATTCGAAGTATTTGGAAGCGCGAGTGCAGGAGCGGACTCGAGAACTCCAGGAAGCTAGCCTTGCGGCGAATGCGGCGAACCAATCGAAGAGCGAATTTCTCGCCAATATGAGTCATGAGATCAGAACGCCACTGAATGGCGTGATTGGCATGACGGAATTGGCGATCAGCACGGAGCTTACCCGGGAGCAGGCCGAATATCTTAGCGCGGTTAAACTCTCGGCGGACTCCCTCCTGGGTTTAATAAACGACATTTTGGATTTTTCAACAATTGAAGCCGGAAAAGTGGATCTGGAGGCAATTGATTTCGACTTGCGCGACAACATCGAGGCCACCATGAAGACCTTGGCCCTGCGCGCGGATGAAAAGGGATTGCAACTTTTGTGTGATATTGCGCCCGACGTACCTGAGATTGTCCGAGGGGATTGCTCGCGGTTGCGTCAGGTCATAGTGAACGTGGTGGGTAACGCCGTCAAATTCACCGCCAAGGGCGAAGTTACCCTGAAAGCAGAAAAGGTGTTGCCGATCGGGAATGGCGGCATGTGGCATTTTACCGTGATCGACACGGGTATAGGCATTTCACCAGACAAGAAGGAATTGATTTTCGAACCCTTCTCGCAAGCCGACGCTTCAACCACCCGCAAATATGGCGGCACCGGTTTAGGGCTCACGATCTCGACGCGTCTCGTGTCTATCTTGGGTGGGGAGATCTGGGTCGATAGCGAAGTCGGGCGAGGGACGCAATTCCACTTTACGATTTGTATGGAAGCATCGGATTCGCCCGTCGCTCGAACCGGTGTCGCAGATGTCTCACAGAACCTCAAGGGTGTTAACGTCTTGATTGTCGACGACAACTCCTCCCACCGTAAAATCCTCCAGGGAATGCTGGGGCGTTGGGAAATGAACAGTACAGCCATTGACGGCGCCGATAAAGCGATCGCACAACTTCTTGCTACGAAGAGAACGGGCTCACCATTCGATCTTCTTTTGACGGATATGCATTTGCCTTATCTTGCGGATTTTGGCTTGATCGAACGGATCCGGAACAGCCCGGAAATATCCGCGACCACCATTGTGATGCTTACGTTAGGTGGTCATCGTGGGGACATCGATCGTTGTGAAGAACTAGGTGTGACGGAATACCTGCTGAAGCCCTTACGCCAGTCTGAATTGCGCGCTGCGATCTCCCGGGCGCTCGGTGGCAAAGTCGAAGAGGGCGCCGGGATTGAGCAGCTTCGCAATCCGCGATCTTGCGGCGACCGACGCGATAGCTCGTTGCATATCCTGGTAGCTGAGGACAATCCTGTAAATCAATTGCTACTGACTCGCCTGCTCGAGAAGAGGGGCCACAGAGTTCTGGTGGCGGGAAACGGCAGGGAGGCCCTGAATTCCATAGACACGCATCGCTTCGACTTGGTCTTGATGCACGTTCAGATGCCGGAGATGGATGGGCTCGAGGCCACCACGGAACTGCGCAAAATGGAACTGGGCAAACAGCTGCATCAGCCAGTGGTTGCGTTAACAGCGCACGCGATGAAAGGGGACCGGGAGAAATGCGTGGAAGCAGGCATGGACGGCTATTTGACGAAACCCATCAAGTCAGCGGAGCTCGACGCGGTGTTACAAATTTACGCGACTCAGAACCCGCACCCGGTTGCGTAGTTTCACAGTCTGTGAAGTCATCGGTATTGTGATGAGCGATGCGCAGCGGAACGTAACCTTGTTTCTGGAGGCGATAATGGATTGGAGTATCGTTTCTACGCTTGATGATCGCATGCAGAGCAGGCGGGAGGAGTCATGAGCAATGGCGGCGGACGTTCGGCTGGCATCGGTTTGTGGGGATTTGGGAGTATGGTGGCGATCACTCTGTCGTGGAGCGTGAACCATTCGATCTTGTGGATGATCGTCCACGGAATATTCAGTTGGTTCTACGTGATTTACTACGCCGTGGAGAAGTGAGTTTTTTCCGTAAGGTTCGTGCGGACAATTGACAAGCCACCACACCGAGTGTCGCCCGGGGAGTCCCCGCTCTCGAAGCGCTACGGGAGTGCTTCTAATTCGCGCTGAGTCGCAATCGACGGTTCCGTGCTGTTGCTCACGATCACCAGGTCATTCTGAAACTTCTGCCCGGCTATCCATTGCTTGAACTTATACCCAGGCACCCATTGACCGCCAACCAGCGGGGTCTTGCACACATTCTTCACGGGCTTTCCTTCCCAGGCAACCCGTCCGACGATGGAATTATAGTCCGTTGCGCGGATCGCATCGCGAATCGACGCTGGCGAATCAAGATTCTTGGCCCGCTGAAGAACATTCAATCCAACTTCGAATAGAGCGTGCAGAAAGCCGATGGGTTGCGTCCACTGCTTCTGGGTGGCGTCTTCGTACGCGGCGCATAACTCCGCCGAGTTTTGCCCGGTGAGACCAGACTTGAACGGAAAACTGGGAGACCACCAGATTTCGGTGGTCAAATCCGCGCCGCGGTCCCCCAGCGCTTCTACGGCTGCGGGAAACAGAATCGCTTTTGCCACCGTAGCGACCTTGGGTTTAAACCCCTGCTGGCCCGCCTGGGTCCAGAAAGCCGTGAACGCGGGAGGCGGAAGCACGCCGGTGAGGACTTCGACTTTCGCGTTTTTGAACATGCTGATCTGAGCGGCGAAGTCGCTTGTGGAATTTTCGAATCGGCCGGGATCAACCAGCGTGAACCCTTTGGTTTGCAGCACGCCGGGAAACCCGAATTTGGGGTCCGAGTAGGCCTTGCCCTCGGCGTCATTTGGCCAAAGAGCGCCCACAACCTTGTTCGTGGGAATGGCCGTCCACATGTTCGTGAAGACCGCCACTAGATCGTCCACTCCCCAGAAAAAATGATAGGTCCAATCGAAACCCTTATCGATTTTGCCGCCACGTCCAAAGAAATAGGACTGCCACGGACTGTCGGTCGTGATGCAGGGCACGCCGTTGATTTCGCATTGGTCGCTGACCGGATTTACGGTTGCCCCGGTGCTGGAGGCGAGTACCAGGTCCACGTGGTCGGATTTGATCAAATTGGAGGTGATCGCAGCTGCGCGGTCAACCTTGGACTCACTGTCGTAATCAATGATCTGGATGGGGTGGGTTACGTCACCCATGACGATGCCGCTCCCTACCGCCTTGCGAATGCCGGATAGGATGAAGTCGTGTCCCTCGCCAAAGCGAGCCAGGGCCCCTGTTCGAGGACCTACCAGGCCTATCTTGACGACGCGGCCAGTCGCCGGCGCAGGTTTTCCGAGTAAGAGACTGGGAGCGGCCATGGCCACAAGCGCCGCCGCTGAATTCTGCAGGAATCGACGGCGCGCCGGATCGGCTAGATCACGCGCACATCGTCGATGGCGCAGGCCTGTTGTGTCTTTCAAAGTTGCCTCCCGGGCGTGATGCATTCCAGCGACGCCCGACCGCTTTGCAATCAGCTATGGCGTTAAAAACTGCCGAGGAATTGGATGGACTCAATATTACGTGCTAGCGCGGATGAGCAATATAACGTTCGCAAATAGGGCTACCTTAGAGTAACAGGGCGTGAACCTCGGACAGCAGGAACGGTCTGCTACGACTCTTCGTTGAAGGACCAGAGTGCATTCGCTTTTTTGACGTGCCTACAGCGAAGGCAGTGCCGCATTGCGCGCCACCCGCCCGGCCATGTCGAATTTGTGAGTCCTACCTCGAATGGGCCGGTAGCTCAGGTGGCTAGAGCGTGCCCCTGAGCACAAGACGCCTGCCCTTTGGAAGCGGAATCACTAGATGGAGAGACGTCCGGCAGTTGCAGCGATTAGGCATCAGCCACGTCATCAATCTTCTCTGTAACCTTCAATCAGGAGTTGGGGTTGTTTGGCCCCACCTCGGAATGCCGCGGAATGCCCCCTCTGCAGCGACTAGTACTTTTGACAATTGCCTCTCCGGAACTCCACGACCATTCTCGCTACCTCGAATAAGAACGACTATTCGCGCGTTCGAGGAGACGACTCGTGAAGCTGATGGACAGGCGGTCCTTGGCTACGGCAGCGCTTCTCGCGGTACTAGGGCTCACATCATCCGCACAGATTCAAGCACAGCAGGTCACGGGCGAGCCAGGTTCGCCCAGCGCCACGACAACGCTGGGCGGCAAACAGCTTCCGCCTCCGCCCGCTAAATTCGGTGGGGTGATCAAGGAAAGCGCCAAGGATTCAACGCCTTGGTGGCCGCCGCGTGTGGTGCCTCCTAAGGGCGCACCCAATGTGCTTCTCATCATGACCGATGATCAGGGCTACGGGGTCTCGGGCACTTTCGGCGGTGTCATCCCGACGCCTGCGTTGGACCGGGTCGCGAGCGCGGGGCTGCGCTACATCCAGTTCCACTCAACTGCCCTCTGCTCGCCGACACGGGCGGCACTAATCACCGGCCGCAACCACCATTCAGTGGGTACCGGGGTTATCGGCGAGCTGTCTACGGGATTCCCCGGGTATAACACCATCATCACGAAAGAAGCGGCGACCATCGGGACGATTCTGCGGGAAAACGGTTACGCCACCTCGTGGTTCGGCAAGAACCACAACACACCCGTTTTTGAGGAAAGCACCGCCGGACCCTTCGATCAATGGCCGTCGGGCTTGGGCTTCGAGTATTTCTACGGATTCATGGGTGGAGAGACCGATCAATGGACACCGTTTCTGTTCCGCGATCATACCCAGATCTTTCCGTGGATCGACAAACCTGGCTACAACCTCATCACCGACATGGCGGACGAAGCCATCAAACACATGCGTGACCTGAACTCGGCCGCGCCCGACAAGCCGTTTTTCATGTACTACGTCCCCGGTGGTACACATGCGCCGCACCAGCCGACCAAGGAATGGATCGAGAAATTCAAGGGTAAGTTCGACATGGGCTACGAAAAGTTGCGCGACGAGATCTTCGCCAACCAGAAGCGGCTCGGAGTGGTTCCGGCGAATGCTCAACTCACCCCATGGCCGGACGGCTTGCCGAGGTGGGACTCACTTTCCGAAGTGCAGAAGAAGCTCTACTCGCGCCAGGCGGAGGTGTTTGCTGGCTACGCCGCCTACACGGACTATGAAATTGGCCGGGTCATCCAGGAAGTCCAGGACGAAGGTAAGCTCGACAGCACACTGATTATCTACATCTGTGGCGATAACGGCACCAGCGCCGAAGGCACCCTTTCCGGCACGCCGAACGTGATGGCCGCGTACAACGGCATTCTGAGCCTTCCCGAAGTCGTGCAGGCACTAAGTTATAGGGATTGGGGTTCGGACAAAACCTACACTCATATGGCGGCCCAATGGGCTTGGGCGTTTGATACGCCGTTCAAATGGACCAAGCAGATCGCCTCGCATTTCGGTGGCACCCGGCAAGGCCTAGCCATTTCGTGGCCCGGCCACATCAAAGACGTCGGCGGCATTCGCACCCAGTTTCATCATGTCATTGATATCGTTCCGACAATCCTAGAAGCGGCCAATATTCCTGCGCCCGACACTGTCGACGGGATCAAGCAAAAGCCGATGGAAGGTGTGAGCATGGTCTACACCTTTGACAAAGCGAATGCCAACGCCCCCTCGACACGCCACACGCAATATTTCGAGTTGGCGGGGAACCGTGCGATCTACCACGACGGATGGATGGCCAGCACGACGCCGCCCGCCGGACCTTGGGAAATGGGCACCGGCAAGCTACCCGATGTCACCAACGGCTACCACTGGGAGCTGTACAACATTGCTGAGGACTATTCGCAATACAAGGACCTCACCGCCGAGAATCCCGCCAAGCTCAGTGAGATGCAGGCACTGTTCCTGACCGAGGCGGGGAAATACAACGTCTTTCCCATGGACAACCGAGCCTTTGCCCGCATAGTCACGCCGCGGCCGAGCACAGTCGCCGGAAAAACGGAGTTCACCTACACGGGCGAAGTGTCCGGCATTCCCCCCGGAAATGCGCCCAGCATTTTAGACCGGGACTACAGCATGACCGCGGACCTGACCATTCCCGAGGGTGGCGCAGAGGGAATGATTGTCACTATGGGCGGGCGCTTCGGAGGCTACGCCCTCTATCTCTGCAGGAGCTTCAATTGGTGGCATCGCGAGCGATTGATTGAAGCCGCAGGCGGGGTGCTCGTCGTGATCGGTTTGTTTCTTGCTTGGCTCGGCAGAAAGAGAAAATGGTCGACTGGCGGGTTGCGGGTCGGCCACACAATGATTGCGGTAGGCGCGCTCGCGGTGCTCGCCGTGTTTGCCACCGGCGCGTTTGAGATCGGCAAGGGCAGACCGGTGTTCCTTTATAACCTGTTCGATTTGAAGCGTTACATGTGGCAAGGCAGCGCAATGAGCCCCGGAAAGCACACATTGGTTTTCGACTTCAAGTATGACGGCCCCGGCCCCGGCAAGGGCGGTACCGGAGTGTTGTCGGTGGATGGGAAGGAGTTGGCTCGTAAGACCATTCCACACACGATGCCACTCGTAGTGACTTTCTTTGAGACCTTCGACGTGGGCGTCGATACCCGTACCCCCGTGGATGAGAGCTATGAGCTGCCGTTCCGGTTCACGGGGAAAATCGACAAGCTGTCCATTAAGGTTGGTCCGTCGCAGTTGTCGGAGGCGGAGAAACAAACCGCGGCCGACGACATCCAGAAAGCCTCAGATTAATGTTTCGTAAATTCGGAAGTAGAACGGTCAGTACGAGATTGGAAATCTAAATTCGATTTTGGGAGGAAGTTATGAACAAGCGTTATTACTCGTTGATTGCCATGCTTTCCCTGGTTTCTCTGTTGTTCCTCGAAATCACCGTGCTACGCCCCAGCAAAGCCAAAGCTGAGCCACCGCAGCAGTACCCGATCATGGACAAGGTCGCTAATAAAATTATCCTGAAATACGAGCAGTCAAGTTGCCAGCAGTTGCAACAGAAGGAGAGCCAAAAACCGCCGCCGAGCCCTGAGGAAATAAAAGCCGTGCAATTTCTTCACAGCGATCCGCAAATGCGCCTCGCATTCATCAATAAGGTTGCACCCCCCATCGCTAACAAAATGTTTGATTGCGGCATGATCCCGTAAAGTCAGGCGTTGAATCAGTTGCCTGGCAGATGAAGCGGAATAAAGGAGATTATGTGATGAGCCAGAATCACTTCACTCTTAGTTTTCCATTGAAGTCGCCGGAGGATGCAAAGGCAATCGCGGAGCAGCTCCCAGCTCTGATGCCGGCGATGTTTAAGGCGGCGGATTCTATCGGCACGATTCACTACTCGCGCTTTACGGTGCTGAGCGAGAAAACGCTTCTTTTCATAGGTGACTTCGACGGCGAATTTGCTCAGCTCATAACTGATCTCGCCAGCACCGCGGGGCCCGTGTTCGACACCATCTTTGGGCACGTGGTCGAACCGCCGCCCCCCGTGGCGTCCAATTCCGAGGCATTGCTGGAGTGGGCCGCCTCGCATCTGCTCACGGCGGTGAATCTCTATACCGCTTATCCCGGCGCGACTGTGAGAGAGATTAAGGCGCTGGCGACTGCCGCGGATATCACCGGGACCGGTGTGCTCAATCCATTTCTCGTAATCCTGCCCATGAAATCGAAACTTGCGTTCATCGAGGTAGAACTGATCCTGCGAGCAAGAGGTAGCGGAACGACAAAGGATTTAGACAAGGTTGGCACGCCCCATTTCGCACAGTTCGTGAAGCTGGAAGACAATCAGATCGGTTTCTTCACCGTGTACGACGGCTCGTTCGACAAGTACATCGCGGATTTCACCAAAAATATTGGACCTATCTTCGACCTTCTATTTAAGTTCACGAAAGGTGCACCGCCCTCGCCGTGCAGGAAATATCTTCAGGAGTTCATCGACTTCGCGGCGATAGCGAACCGCCCGCCGATTGGGTTCTACCAGGGTTATCCAGGCTTGAGCGTTCAGGACATCCATGCGCTGATCGCCGACAGCAAAGCGCAATCGGCAGGTGCCTAGCGAGTGCATCAATTGGGAGTCAGCTAGTGAGTCAGGACAGCAAAACACAGATGGCAGCGGCAAAAGAAGGCGGCGGGCTTCTTGGCCGTTTGTTTGGACGAGGCGAGCATGGCGCCGCACCGAAGGATGCCGACTCAGGAGCACAGAAACCGTCCAAACTCGACCTCGCGGACATCCAGGGTTTCATTCTCCGCGGATACCGGATGCCGATGGTGCGCCATTTCTTACTGACGGTCGGCGTCCCTGCGGCAGCTCGAGAAATTCTTGGCAGGCTCGTTAATGGCGACGAATCGAACGCGCCGCAAATTACTACGGCCAAAGACTGGCACGTAGGCTTCGGGCCAGGGCCTGCAGACAATGTCGCGGATGCCCCGCGCCGCAAACCGAACTATTGCCTCAACGTTGGCATCACTTGGCCGGGATTCATCGCCTTGGAGATAAAAGATCGCGTCCCAACGCTATCTTTCAAATCCTTTGGCGCCTTCACCGCGGGAGCTGCCCAGCGAGCGGAGTTGGTGGGAGATACCGGAGCAAGCGCTCCGGAAAACTGGATTGGCGATTTTGGAAAGGGAAACGACCACGTGCTGGTGACGCTACACTCCATCAGCCCGGACGCGATGGCGAGTTACACCGACCAGTTGGTTTCGCTGCTTTCGGAAGGTGATGGGTTTCGAGAGATGTGGCGGCAAGACGGGATGGCGTTGATGGAGATGCAAAACGGCCAACCCGTGCCGACCGCCAAAGTTCACTTTGGTTATACCGATGGCATCAGCATGACCACCATTCGGGGCGGACCGGAAAAATATACAGCGGATCATCAGCAGCCGTGCGAACCCTGGTTATTCGTATTGCAGGACGAGGCCGAGAACTACATCGTGCCGGAACCGAGGGAACTCGGTCTAAACAGCAGCTTCGCCGTTTTCAAGATGGTCGAGACCGATGTTGTTGGCTTCGAGAATTTTCTGCAGTCGAACAAAGACAAAATTGATCCCGAACTTCTTGCCGCCAAGATGTGTGGACGATGGCGCAACGGCGTTCCCCTTGCCCTATCACCTGACACGGATAGCCCTGCGGGCGGGCTTACTGCTGAACAGATGAACAACTTTGAATACGTGAATGCCGATGGTTCGGGAGATCCCAGGGGCATGCGTTGCCCTGTTGGTGCACACATGCGCCGCATCAATCCGCGAGGGCAGCCAGTTACCGGACAGGGCGTACCTGGTGGCAGCAACAACACTCACCGCCTGATTCGTCGAGGACTGCCATACGGGCCGACCTACGATCCGAAGCAACCGTATGACGGCATCGCGCGCGGACTTCTTGGCTATTTCATTAATTCGAATATTGAGAATCAATATGAGTTCGTGCTGGGACATTGGGTAAACGACAGCGAATTCGCCGGCGCTGTCAGGCTTAACCCTAAATCTAAGGACCCGATGATCGGCACCCAAGACCCCGCCGAAAGTATATTCGTGATTCCACAAGCGAATGGCGTGCCCCCGATCAAAGTGACGGGCCTCACAACCTTCGTAAAGACCAAAGCCGCCGCGTACTGTTTTCTGCCAAGCATCACAGCCATCAAGTTCATAGCCAATTTGGGAGCAGGCCAGTGATCGGGCGCAATTTTCGGGAGTTCCCGTGCTGTTTCTGACGCGATTGTTTGGCGTGACGGGCAGCGACGCGGAGCGCGACCTCTCCTCGGAAAAATCTGTGAACGAGCAGATCGTCGAAAAAGTTCTCTTGCTACAAGCGAATGCTGCCGCTCAGCAAAAGAGCCCGCTTCGGCGAGGAACTCACGCAAAGGGAACGTCGGCGCGGGCGCAGTTCGAAGTAATTGACGTTACCGCGGGCCGCGACCCTGCGCTGGCGGCACGGCTCGCCAAGGGAATTTTCGCGAAGCCTGGGGTATATCCGGCCATCGTCCGGTTTGGGAACGCGGATTCGAAAGTGAACTCTGATTTTAAGGCCGACGTGCGCTCTTTGTCTTTCTCCGTAGACCTCACTCGCGATGGGACGGTTGCCGCCGACGCGAACTTTACGCGACAGGATTTTTCACTGCAAAACACGACTACTTTGCCCATAAATGACGCGCCTGCATTCCTCGCGATTATGAAGCTGTTGACGGCATCGAACCCGGCGGCTGGCCTGTGGTCTCTTTCATTCAAAGACAAATTGCGAGTGATCCGGACTCTTGCGTTGGTGCAAGTGCAGGCACACCAGAAAATCCAGCCGTATCAGAAACTTCGCTACGGGAGCAACGTACCGTTTCGTCACGGATCGACCGAGAGTGTTAAGTACTCAGCGACCCCGCTCCCGACTAATCCAGCGCGTCCCCTGCAAAGGAGTAACCCGAACGCGCTGCAGGAAGAACTGGGTCGGCACCTGAAGGAAGACGGCAAGATGAGCGCGTTCGACTTCGGAGTGCAGTTTCTTGACACCGCCCGGATGACCTATTGGGGCAAAACCCACGATGCCGATTTCTGGACCGAAAACGCAAGTATCGAGTGGAAGGAATCGGAAGCCCCTTTTCACTCGGTCGCACGTCTTACACTCCTGGCGAACTCACAACTTCCTCGGGCTCTTGCTGAAGCTGCCCATTTTGATGTCACCCGCTACTCGACACTGGACAGCAGGCCCGTTGGGAGCATCAATCGGGCTCGTTCGCAAAGCGAGGTAGCCAGCAGAAAAGCGCGAACTCTCCCGATTGAAGAGAAGGCTAGCAAAGCGATCGCGAGTTGAATGTCTGGTTATCTGACTAAAGTGTGCCACGAGCACGAAAGGAGGAAACGCTGAGTAGTGCGCAACTGCTTAACTGATGAGGGTAGGCCCCTCGGAACCGGTTTACAGGAACAGGTTCCAAACCACCTTCGGCGGCTGTAGTCAAAAGCTATGGTCGTGAACGCGGAAGGAAAAGGCCTGGCAACGACCAGGTCAGGTGACCGGCAAGAAGAGGACCGCAAGGGAACCACTGCTGAAGTGTCGAAAGGTTATAGACGATGTCAAAACCGCGGGGGGTTAGTTACTGCGGGATTAGCTCCGACGAAACCTGCTTACGGGCGGAGCGGCATCCGGCACGAGAGGTGGCCTGAGCTTGCCAAAGAGGCGGTTAAGCGGAACGTGGGAACCTGAGACTTCGATGCAAACGGAGAAGCCACAAGTGGAAGAACCACGAGGGCGAGAGTACGGAAGCGAAGTTTCAGGGTCGGACTGCCCCATAGTAGTGAAGAAGCGGGGTAATTCCCGTGGAGCGAAGGGGACAGGTCACTCGCGTCTTAACCAATTACGGTCAACTGGAAACAGGAGGAACCGAGTGGTTAGAACGGAAGGTCCAACCTTCACTGAGTGGCACGAGCCGTGTGACTGGAGACAGTCACGCACGGTTCTGTGAGGGGCTCGGGGTGAAATTCCCCGGGCCTACTCGGCCGGAGCAGACGATGAATCAAACGCAGAAACCCAAGAACCGTCCGCCGCTTAACAAAGTAGCCGCAGCCGCCTCTCTATTCCTATTGACTGTGATTCTTGCGCCGCTAGCGATGGCGAGAATAAATGTCGATTTTGATCCCGGCCTGGACTTCTCAAAGTACAAAACATTTGCGTACATCGGCGGCGTAAATAAGTTGGAGTTTCGGCAGCTGGATCTTAATCTCATCAGCAATCAGGTCCATGCAGACGTGTCACAGGCGTTGATCCAGTTTGGCCTAAAGGAAGTGAAGCCAGATCAGCAGCCAGACCTCGTCGTTCGGTATATTGCCACTAGCCAATCAAAGCTTGTCTCAGCAGCCGTCGGAGATTGGGGACCCTTCGGACCCCTGATTGGCGACTACTGGGCTTATACCTATGACCTGATGTCCGCTGAATCTAGCTTGGACGCATCTCTCATCATCGATCTGATCGATTTGAAGCGAAAAGATCTTGCGTGGCGCCTGTACCTCGACCAGAAGATCACCGATGACGATACCATTTGGCCGAAAGTGTTGGGGCAGATTTCCAAAGGCTTCGAGAGATTCCCGCCTTCCCAAAAGGAGATAGAAAAAAAGCGCAAGGAACGCGCCGAACATCCGCCCAAGCCTGCCGCACAGTGACGAGAAGATAGGGACTGACGACGCGCAGAACATCCAATGGAAGTGCAAGCTTTGGCCTAAACCGTCCAAATTGGAGAAGCCAGAGCATGCCAGACTGACGGGCCTGTTCATTTTGACAGTCGTATCTGTCCTTCTCTGATGAAAACCTGTTGAACTGGATTAACGGCGTCCGGTACAGATAACCGCATCATGGAGAGATTTCTCAGCCCAAGTCGGCGAGACCGTCTGGCGGCGTAGAATTAGGTCCTTTTGATGGTAACGTACACGAGTTCCGTCCAAAACGGCGCTCGCCTGAACTTGTCAATCCGACCTCGGTGTCCATTGGGTTGCATCGAATATGGGCCTTCTAGCAAACCTCAAACTTCGCCGAAAACTGCTGATCGCCTTGCTTCCCCTGGCGATCATGGTGATCGTTGCGGGTGCGTACTCGTCGATCCAAAGCAAGAGGATCGACACCTGGTATAGCAATTTATTTGATACGCAGGTTGAGGGACTGCGAAGCGTTTCTGAGGCGCGGAGCCACACGAATCGATTTGGAATGTTTCTGTTCGAGCTCGTGGCCGAGACCGATCCCGCAAGGAGGCCGGCCATCGACGCAGAATTGGATAAAACCCGCGCCGACTACCAGTCGGTGATCGCGGAGGCCGTCCAAAGGGTCCCCCAGCGCGCAGACGAAATCAAGGCGGCCGCGGCTCTCTTCGATCAAGCCATTCAAGACGCACGTACCGTGCGCGCAATGGCTATGGCGGGTAACAATCAAATGGCCCTCAACATCATGCATGGGGGTGTGAGTCAAGAATTGACCGAGGCACGAGTGGCGGCAATCCGGATTGTAAGCGAGATACAAAAGGAGATTGACCAGCGCTCGGATGAGCTGACCGCCAAAACCCAGCGCTCCATTCTGATCACTTGGCTCGTCATCGGTTTCGGACTCATCGCCTCTTTCGCGCTGGCCGCTTATATCCTCCACGTCGAAGTTATTCGGGAGCTCTGGTCTGTACGCGACAGCATCCAGGGAATAGCCGGCGGTCATCTCGACCAGTCCATCCCCTTCCTGGAACAATCGAACGAGATCGGCGAGATTGGCCGCGCATTGCACACTCTACAGGGCACCGCCCGTGATCGCGAGACGCTGTCGTGGGTCAAGGCGGAGACCTCGGCTACAGGCGTGCGCCTTCAAACCGCCGAAGATTTCGCCGGATTCGCCACCAGCCTGATGTCCCGAATTTCTGAGTCGATTCCTCTGCTCTACGGAGCTTTTTATCTGGCCGACGAAACCCGAACTCGCTTGACGCGCGTAGGTGGATTTGCGCTCGAAAATCCAAACGAACCCCGGGAGTTCGCTCTCGGAGCAGGGCTCGTGGGGCAGGCTGCGATTGAACGACGACCCATCATGATTTCTGCGGACTCTGCCGATCAGATCCATGTTTCCACTGGCATGGGTACTCTTGCTCCAAAGAACCTCTTGTTTGTGCCAATTGTCAATCAAGATGTCCTGATCGGAGAGCTGGAACTGGCGACGGTTTCACCGTTGTCCCAACGCCAACAGGCCTTGCTTGACGCCCTCTTACCGTCAATTGCCATGAATGCTGAGCTCCTGTCCGGCAATATCGAGACCAAGAAACTTTTGGTACAGACCCGCGCCCAAGCGGAAACCCTCGCCGCTTCCGAACGTCTGATCCTTGCGCGCAAGGAAGAACTCGAGTCCAGCAACCAGGCCCTGGAGACATCCAAGGAAGAATTGCGGCGCGCTAAGGAAGTGGCCGAAGACGCCACCAAGATTAAGTCAGAATTCCTTGCCAACATGAGCCACGAAATCCGCACACCGATGAATGCCATCATTGGCATGTCTCATCTGGCGCTCAAAACCGACCTCGATCCTCGCCAAAAAGGCTACGTGCGCAAGATTCAGCAGTCCGGCCAACATCTACTGGGAATCATCAACGACATTCTGGATTTCTCGAAGATCGAAGCTGGAAAATTGGCGGTTGAATCCGTCGACTTCGATCTCGAAAAGGTTCTGGAGAACGTCAGCAATCTGATCTCGGAGAAGGCCTCGGCGAAAGGCCTGGAGCTGATCTTCGACATTGATCCCGCTGTTTCCACCCATCCCAAAGGCGACCCTTTGCGCCTCGGGCAAATTCTGATCAACTTCTGCAACAACGCCGTCAAATTTACCGAGCACGGCGAAATCATCGTTAAGGCTCGCGTCCAAGAAGAAGACGAAAAAGGCCAACTGGTTTGCTTCTCTGTAAGCGACACCGGCATCGGGCTCACCGAGGAACAAATGGGCCGTCTCTTCCAGGCATTTGAGCAGGCCGACGCTTCGACGACTCGCCAGCACGGCGGTACCGGGCTCGGCCTCGCCATCTCTAAGAAATTAGCGCAACTAATGGGCGGCGACGTCGGCGTCAAGAGTGAGGTCGGCAAGGGCAGCACATTCTGGTTTACCGCTTACCTGGCAACGGGCGAAGCGATTGCAAAGCGCGCTCCCAAGACCGACCTGCGAGGCCGCCGCGTGCTGATCATCGACGACAACCCACAGGCCCGCGAAGTCCTGTCGAGTATGCTGCTGAGCATGACCTTCCGCGTGCACGAAGCGCCGTCAGGCCAAGAGGGTATCGAAATGGTCCGCCAGGCTGCGGATCGCAATGAGCCCTACGAAGTGATCTTTGTCGACTGGCAGATGCCTGTTCTCGACGGTATCGAAACCGCGAAACGCATCAGCGCGCTGCCCAATCTTACCGTTCGCCCGCACCTGGTAATGGTCACCGCCTATGGCAGGGAAGAGGTGTTGAAGCAGGCCGAACAAGCCACGTTTGAGAATGTCTTGATCAAGCCAGTCACCCCTTCCATCCTCTTCGATTCTGTCATTCAGGCCTTGGGCGCTGATCATTCGGTCGCACGCGAAGTCCAGTCCAGTTCTGGCGCGGGGCCAAACCTCGCGCCCATTCGTGGCGCGCGCATCTTGCTTGTTGAAGATAATGAACTCAATCGGGAAGTCGCACTAGGCCTCCTCGAGGACGCCCAACTTTCCATCGAAACGGCCGAAAACGGTGCGGTCGCCGTTCAAATGATCACCAAGCAGGACTATGATCTTGTCCTAATGGACATGCAAATGCCGGTAATGGATGGCGTCACCGCGACAAAGGCGATCCGCTCGAATCCGCGCTTCCTGTCTCTACCCATCGTCGCTATGACCGCCAACGCCATGGACCGCGACCGTCAATTGTGCCTCGACGCGGGAATGAACGACCACCTCGCCAAGCCAATCGATCCGGATAAATTATTTGGCGCCCTGCTCCGTTGGATCACCCCTCGCGCAGTCGCTGCGGTAGCGGCACAAAGTCCAGTCTCACCCGCGTCTCTCTCTACTCCAACTACCGGCTCCGATTCGCTGACGATCTCCGGCATTGACACAGCGATTGCCTTGAAGCGCACTGGTGGCAACCTCAAGCGGTACGAGTCACTCCTTCACCGATTCGCAGATTCCCAAACAGCAGTTGTCAGCGACATTCGCGCTGCGCTCGTCGCCAATGACACTCCCACAGCCCAGCGCCTCGCTCACTCCCTGAAGGGTGCCGCAGCTAATCTCGGCGCTACAACGCTCGCCGAAGTTGCCGCCAAAGCCGAATTTGCCATCGGGTCCAATCAAGGCGTCCCTGCGGCACTCGAAGCCCTCTCCCATTCTCTCGACACCTCACTCGCCGCCATCCGCACAGCTCTGCCAAACGAGACGGTGCCCGATAGCTCCACGCTCGCCTCCGCCGATCCCTCGATCGTGGCGCAACCCCTCTCCCAATTGAAAAGGCTTCTTGAGAATGACGACGGCGACGCTTCCGATTTCATCCTTGATGCTCGACCCAATCTTTGCAAAGTCTTGACTGCCGCAGAAATTGGCAGCCTTATCGGACACGTCGGCAACTTCGCTTACGCCGACGCGCTCCAGTCTCTTTCCAGCATCGCTGCTCGGTTGTCGCTCAAACTGGAGTGAAACTATGTCCGCAACACCGCAACTAAAGGCACAACCACAGAAGTTGATCTTGATTGTCGACGATACTCCCACCAACATCGGCGTCATTTCCGGCGCCCTGAAGGACTCCTACAAGACGAAAGTGGCTACGAACGGCGCGAAGGCCCTGGCGATCGCTGCAGAGGAGGAAAAACCTGATCTCATCCTCCTCGACATCATGATGCCGGAAATGGACGGCTACGAAGTCTGCTCTCGTCTGAAGGCCGACGCAACCACAAGGGAGATACCCGTAATTTTCCTGACTGGACAGACGAGCCCCGAAGACGAGACGAAAGGTTTTGATGTCGGTGCCGTCGACTACGTACACAAGCCGTTCTCTCCGGCAGTAGTCAAAGCCCGCGTGCGTAGCCACATCCTCCTTCGTGAAGCCCGCGCACAATTGGCAAGGCAACTGCTCGACATCAACGCCGAATTCGAGATGGCGCGGCAAATCCAGTTGTCCATCCTTCCTCACACGCTCCCCAAGCTCCAGGGACTCGACATTGCTGCTCGCTTCCTGCCCATGACCTCCGTCGCCGGAGACTTCTACGATTTCATTCTTATCGACGAAACTCACCTTGGCATCCTCATCGCGGACGTATCTGGCCACGGCCTGCCTTCCGCTCTGATCGCCTCCATGCTCCAGGTGGCCCTGACCGCGCAGGTGAACCACGCCTCGCATCCGGAAAAGGTATTGTCGGGGCTGAATCACGCGCTCTCCGGCAAGTTCACATACAATTTTGTTACCGCGGCCTACGTCTACGTGGACTTGGAAAACAATTACATGCGGTACGCCGGCGCGGGTCACCCGCCGTTGCTTCTCTGCCGCGCATCTTCCGGGAAAGCCGCGAAAGTTCTCGAAAACGGTTTGATTCTTGGTATGTTTCCGGAAGCTGCGTACGAGGCTCTCGAACTACCTCTTGAAACGGGCGATCGCATCGTGCTTTACACGGATGGAATACTCGAAGCTGCAAATCCCGCTCAGGAGCAGTTTGGGGCAGACCGGTTCATGCGCTTCATGGAAAGCAATAAGAGCCTGCGTGCGGATCAGTTCGCCGATGCGTTCCTAGAAGAAATATCGCGCTGGTTGGAGCAGCCCCCGGAGCAAGGGCAACAAGACGACATCACCCTGCTCGTGATCGGCCGCTGTAGCAGCCAAAGTGTGCCAACCTGACGACAACCTGAATGTCAGTCCCTCGGGCCTTCTCCGCCTCCCGCGCCGCAGGTCCGTAAAGGTCCGTGACCAAAACAGCGTCAAATCGGCCATTCGGGGAGGTAACTCTCCTCTGCTCCGAGGACTTTGGAAAAGCATTCTGATTCGACGCGGGTCCGTCTTGGCACGCCGCGGTTTGACACCGTTACTTTTGACAGTATCCGCCCATGCTCCACATCTCTTAGGCTCGGCCATGCCTTCATTGCAAAGGGAAGCATCTTGCCTTTGATTGACGAACAGCTATGAGCTCCATCGCAATCAGCGGGGTCACGTTCGCGTTCGTTTTTGGAGGTGCCCTGCTCGGCATGGCCCTTCGCGCCGTTTTACCTCAGAATGACGTGACTGCTGATTCGAAAGATGTTGTGAAGCTAGGAATGGGGCTGGTCGCGACGTTGGCCGCTCTTGTTCTTGGTCTACTGATTGCTTCTGCCAAGTCATCATTTGACATGCAGAACGTCGAGCTGACGGAGATGTCCAGCAGGGTCGTCTTGCTTGACCGCGTCCTTGCCCATTACGGGCCGGAGGCGAATGCAGTGCGCATTGAGCTGCGTAGCTCCGTGGTCCACACCCTCGATACCTTGTTCTCGAAGGACGCTTCCCAATTGGAATCCACCAAAGGCGAAATTCTCTACGACGAAATTCAGGGACTCTCGCCAAAGACGGATGCGCAACGCTCGGTCCAGGCCCAAGCGTTGAGCACAGTATTGGCCTTGGCACAAACGCGTTGGTTGATAGCCGAACAAAGAGTCAATTCGGTTTCCGTACCGTTGCTGATCGTACTGATTTTCTGGCTTACGATTATTTTCACCAGCTTCGGCCTCTTCGCACCTCGCAATACGACTGTGGTCGTCAGCTTATTGATTTCCGCGCTCTCGGTCTCCGGTGCCATCTTCTTGATTCTGGAAATGTACGCACCTTACGAGGGGATGATCCACGTTTCCAGCGACCCGCTTCGCACCGCTTTTATGCGTCTCGGTCAGTAAGTGCCTATGTAGATGTGGCGATTCCGCCGCCCGGCGTATCCCCATGAACGATGTATTCCAAAATATCCTGGCGCTTCGCAAGAACCGGCAGGGGAACCTTGTCTTCCCCAATCCCGAAAAGCTGGACAAAGACTCGGTGATCTTAAGACTGTCTTTAGGAGCGCAGTGGACCAATCGGGTATCGCCCATTTGAGGTTCCACGATCTGAGGCACTCGTTTGCCAGCCGATTAGTAAGAACGGGGGCGGATTTGATCACTATTCACCATTTATTGGGTCATGCTAAGATCACCATGGCTGCTCGCTATGCTCATCCGCTTGCTGATGATAAAATGGCGGCGGTCAGGAGCCTTGATGGCAGCTCTTTTCAGCTTTCATCGGTCCCTAATCGGTCCCCCGAGCGAAATTTAGTGTCAGGGGCTCTGGGAACTAAAGATTTGACTTTCAACAAGTTGGGCCTGTAGCTCAGGTGGCTAGAGCGCGCCCCTGATAAGGGCGAGGTCGGTGGTTCAAGTCCACCCAGGCCCACCATTTATTTTCAGTAGGTTACCGGGTGTTGCCCCAAAAATCTCGACCCACTCAACCCACAATCCAACCCACACTTCTCCGACTTCACTGCACCAACTGCGTAGCCACTCCCAGCGCGGTGAGATATTCGCCTTGCGCTGCGAGTGTTTCATCGCCGTCTTCCTGCGTGTACAGATCGAGCGTCGTCTGAATTTTTGCGTGACGCAAGATTCCCTGAACAGTTTTCGGTTCGACTTTCGCTTTGTTCACCATCCAGTTGCTGAGTGAATGGCGAAGATTGTGAAGTCCGAACCTCTGACCGTCCTCGATAGGCACTCCGGCTTTCTTCGCCGCCGGCCGGAGATGATCGGCGACGAAGACAGACGCGGAGAGGGGAACACAGCCGCGAGCCCTCAAAGAAGGGAACACGAAATCCGCATCCTTCGAGTAGAGGCTTTGTTCCCTCCATGAGTGCAGGTGAGCGGCCAGGATCGGATGCAGCGGAACATATCCGTCCGACGCTTCCGTTTTAGTCTCGCCATCCTTGCCTTTTGCCCAACGTTTCGAAATCCGAATCCTTCCCTCATTCCACAGCAGGTCCGACCAGCGCAGCGCCAGTATCTCCGAAGCACGGAGCGCCGTAGCGGCACAGGTCAGCACGAGTGTGAAGTGCAGAGGTGAGGGGAGGGCCTTCAGAATCGCGAGAGTTTGCGCAGGCGTGATGACGATGGCTTTGTAGTCGCTCTTCGAGCGCGTCTCGACGTGTTGCACGGGATTCTTCGCGACGTGCTCGTGCAGGATTCCGATCTTGTAAATGCGGTGCATGACGCCCCGCATCTTGGAGATCGTCGTCCATGCAAGACGGTTGGTCTCGTGGAGGGATTTCAGCCACCTCTGAATGTCGAACGGCTTGATGTCTTCCGCGATTTCGTGACCGAAACGCGGAACGAGATAGGCGCGCACGACCTGCTCGACGTGACTGATGGTATTCACCGATTTCGGGCCGCGTGCATCTGTCACCTCCTTCGTTCACGTATCTGCCGTTCTCTGAAGACTTTGAATTGGTGCTGCGGGTGACTTCCCGGGTGAACTGGCCCTTGACGTACCCCGTATCTCCCAGCCGTCACTCCATCTCCTCGTACTGTTGCCGAAAATCCCCTCATGCCCCGGTATAGTGGACCGCTCGGAAAATAGTTCTATGAGTAGGCAACGACATTAGAGCTGCGTCTATTTGAAGATCCCTCGGCAGTTGGTTTCTCTTCCATAGGTAGTAGAGCGTGCCGATGCTGTCGCCAGTGAAGCGCTTCCTGCTTTCGCTCCTGAAGATCACATCTTGCTCTGAGAGGAGTCCGTATTGCTTGTTGTCCCATTTGGTCTGGAGATCGAAATAACGCGTCAATTCCGCGAGTCCCTTTCCTTCCGTAAACAGCGCAAACAATTGCCCAGCCTCTTTCTGCTGGCCCGATGCTGTCGAAATGTATAGAAACTGAAAGCCAGGAAGCTGTCGGAACAGAGGCCGGTAGGTCCGCAGGTGAGCGATAAACGCCTCTAGGCTTTTGTGTTCCGAATCGACGTAGGTGAAGGTGACCACGGGCATGAAGTCGGGAGAAGGATAAGAAACGCAGAGCGGGAAACAATCCGCGAAAGTGATTGCTCTGCCGGTTTCGTTTGTCGCGAGAAAGAGATTCTCGGACACTTTGAATCTCCGAATGAAGTACTCCCGCTTGGCCTCTGCGGTCTCGAAATAGTCGTCGTCCGGGTGAGCAAGGATGTAGTCGAGCGCCAAAAGGCGAGCTTTGATGTAGCCGAGTTCATGCCCTCTCCTGTTGCGGAGCTCGCCTTTGCCAATCGCGTCATATATCGGACGTGAGTGGAGGTGGTAGACAAGACTCCTCCGTCGGTATCTTTGGGCGCTGACATGCCCCAAGGCGAAGAGCTTTTCCACGAGGCGGGCATTGCGTTTCCCGCTCTTGGCTTTAGCAAACTCGAGGAACTGCCGCACCGTGAAGTAGCCGGAATGCGTTGCCACAAGGTAGAGGAAACGGGCCTCCACTTCGGTGTAGCCGAAGGCGAGAAGTGGGACGAGTTGGGACTCTTGGATGCTCATAAGTCACAAGCTGTAGATTGCCGCCGTCAGTTCCCGCTCATCGCGGATGCGCCGCAATCTGCTGGTCTCCTCCCGTCTGGCATAAATCTGGAAGCCGGCGCGAGCCTTCTCAGAAAGACCGCGTGGGCGGTAGTGGTCTGTAGCCAACTCCAGGTCGCGATGATAAATCTGGTTGTCATTTTCGTTGACGTACTCAATGCGAAGATCGGGAATAGGAATCTTTCCCGAGACAACTTTGAGGTGGTAACGCTCGGCTACTTCCGCTCGGACCGCCTCCGGTTTTCTTCCTTTCTCCTTCGCGGTTCGGGCTGTGCGTAAGTAGAGTTCGTCTTTGATTTCATAGTCGAGCCTCACGCGAAGCACCCTCCCGCCTCGCGATTCAATCTCATCGCTGACCTTGTGGTAGAGGCGATAGAGGTCCGCATCATGGGCCGCTTCTCTGGGCTTCTTGAGGCCGTGATAGGTAGCTTGGTCGCGGCCAACGACTTGGCCCCGAGAGAGCATCCGGTGACCTTCCTTCGTGAGAGTCACAACTTTGGTGGGGTTGTACTCGACATTGGGAATGGTTGTGACTTTCGCGAGTCCCTGCCGCACTAGATGTTCGACATCGTTTTCCATACGGTCTCGGTCGCCGTTGTAGGCAAATTCTGCGAGGTCGTTCTTTGCTACAACACGGAACTTCCCCACTTCGGAGAGCGAATGAATCTCGGAATCCCGTAGCGAGTACTGTTTGCTCCTTTCCGTGTAAATGGTTCGTATCCGCTGCCGGACGATCTCCCGCACGCGTTCTTCGCGTGGCACAGGCGGGTGCTCTCTGCCAGCGCGCTGTTGCCCGTCGCGAGCGAGAGCGTCGCTACGTTCCTCGTCCCTGTAGATGTTTTGACGTTCTCTCCACTTATCCCAGGACGAATCCGAACCGCCACCCATCCCGCGCTCGGAGCCGGAATCAGAGCCGCGAAAATCATCAATATCGAAACTGTCGAAGCCTCGTGACATGGGGAAGAACTCCTACCGCTGCCGGAGAACAAATTGATTGAGAGGAAATGAACACACAGGGAAATCGGGAATCAGACGACGAAGGCTGGGATGAGATGACGTGAGGAATGGCCTGTATTTCATGGTCGTATTTGTTTCTTAGGTTATGGATTCAGATTGGTCACCGCTGATGGTTCGCTTTCCGGATAGAGAAATACTTCTTCGACTGTTTTGCCAAAGATGCGAGCAATCTTGAAAGCGAGTGGCAGACTCGGATCGTACTTGCCGGTTTCGATGGCGTTGATCGTGCCGCGAGCCACTCCTACATGGGCGGCAAGTTCGGCTTGCGACCATTCCTTTTCTGCTCGTAACACGCGCAGGCGGGTCTTCATCGGTACCGCCACGAGTAAAGAGTCAATCCGAGGCTCCACAAGCGAATCATCAACGCAGGGATGCCAAGCCAGGGCACGGAATGAAATCCAAACACTTGCAGGAAGCCGACCAATGCGGAAAAAACCAGAGTTCCGGTGAACGCAAACGTCAGTGCGCGGTAGTTGATCTGCTGCTCGCGTTCGTCATTCGAGCGCAAGAAGCGCACCAAAAAGAGGATCGCTAACCCCGCTCCCAAAATTGCTACAGCAAGTAGCGGCGAGCGGAAAGATGGCAGCTTTTGGGCCAGGACGACGGCAAGAGCCGAGGAAGCGACACCAATATAGAAGTGCTGGAGGGTGGAACGACGGCGGTCGCCTAGTTCGACTCGAAAGGGTTGCTGGTGGCAAAGTGAACCTCCCCGGGGACATCCCTTAACTTACTATGTGTATCGTTTAGAGTGAATCGGCTGCGAAGCTCGAAAGATCCACAATGTTCCCGTACGGGAACATTATGACCGCTTGGTTTCAGAGAACATTCATATATTCCCGTACGGGAACATATTATTGACTTTCACTCCCAAGAAGCTAGAATATTCCCGTACGGTAACGTCTCTGGATGGAATGAAGACTATGAAATACACGCCACAGGACATAGGCAAGCTGGTTCGCGAGACCCGCAAAGGGCTTGGCGTGACGCAAAAGGCGCTCGCCCTGACCTCTGGCACGGGGCTGCGATTCATCATAGAACTCGAAAGAGGGAAAGAGACCGCCGAAATCGGGAAGGTTTTGACGATCCTCCAGACACTCGGTATTCAACTCACACTAACGCCGCCGCAAGCGGCGACAAAGCGAGAATAGGCCAATGGCGCGCATGCTCGATGTCTATCTGCATGAACAGCTGGTCGGCCATCTTATCCAGGACGATGGCGGACAAATGTCCTTTGAATATCTCGAAAGCTGGCTTGCACAACCGGGAGCGGTGACGTTGTCGCAATCCCTGCCGCTGCGCAAGGAGCGTTTTCCGGCGAAGGAATGCAGGGGATTTTTCGCTGGCATTCTGCCGGAAGAGAGCAAACGCGAAATCATCGCCCGTAATCTAGGTATCAGCGCGCGCAACGACTACGCCATGCTTGAACAGATCGGTGGAGAATGTGCGGGAGCGGTGACGTTTCTTCCCGCAGGACAGGCGTTGCCCAAGCGCGACTACCACTACCGGAAGCTTGACGCGAAGGAACTAGCCGGAATCCTCAGAGAGCTGCCCAAGCGGCCTTTGCTCGCAGGCGAGAAAGGGGTTCGCCTCTCGCTGGCTGGCGCACAGGACAAAGTCGCCGTGCGTATCGAAGGTGAGGAAGTTTCGCTGCCCTTGGGTGGCGCGCCCAGCACGCACATCCTCAAGCCGGCGGTCGAGCGCTTTGCAGGTGTAGTGTTTAACGAAGCGCTCTGCATGACGCTTGCGGCGCACATGAATCTTCCCGCGGCGAAAGTGGAAACCAGAAAAGTCGAGGATGTCGAGTATCTACTGGTCGAACGCTACGATCGCAAGCACGTAATAAATGACGGCCTGCCCGGCGTCGAGCGCCTTCATCAGGAAGATTTCTGCCAGGCGCAGAACATCGTCTCCGAACTGAAATACCAGAAGGAGGGTGGGCCGTCATTCAAGCAATGTTTCACCCTGCTGCGCAATGTATCGACCGCCCCGGTCCTTGATCTTGCGAATCTTCTGGACGCCGCGATTTTCAACTATCTTATTGGCAACAACGACGCGCACGGCAAGAATTTTTCACTCCTATACCCGGACAAGGTAATCAGACTGGCGCCCCTCTACGATGCGATCAGCACGATTTACTACCCCGAACTGAACTCCGATATGGCCATGCGGATCGGGCGCGAATACTCGGCGGATAAAGTCACACCAAAAGATTTCGAGCAACTGGCGGGGGATGCGGGCCTTGCCAAACCGCTTGTTCGCCGTCGAGTTCCCGAACTGGCAACAGTTGCGATCGAAGCTCTAGAAAAAATAAACATCACAGACAAGGTCTCTGACGACGTTGCAGGCCTCATCAGCAAGCGGTGTTCGCGCGCGAAGGAAAAATTTCGCCCTTAGTCCGAGCGTCATCCACGCCAGTAATGCGCGAAATGCCGTAGAACTCGAACTGATAAAGGGCGAGGTTGGTAGTTCAAGCCCACGCCGCCCACCATTTACTTTCAGGGGGTTGCTGGCGCTTTGTCCCAAGAACCTTAACCCACAATCCAATCCACACTTATCTGACTTCACGACACCAATGGCGTAGCGACTCCCGGTGCGGTGAGAGATTCTCCTCGCGCCGTCAGAATCACCTTAAAGGGAAGCGAATCACCGAGCCGGCGCCGAGGCGCAAATCCGCTTTGGTGACCCCTGCGCCATTGCTGAAAACTGGCGGCGGTTTGCTAATTCACTCTGACCCGTTCGCACTGATCGATTCTCATTTGTTTTGTTAGCGTTAGATGCTCCTCAGTTGCACCAAAACACTTCATTTGCAGTCGAATGCTTACCAAGCGCTTACCAGAAAATTGACCGATTTATCGGCAATTTCGCGGACCTCTAACTGTTCTCAACTTTCGCGCAAGGCGACGATGGGCTCCACTTTCGTCGCGCGCCGGGCCGGAAGGTAGCTGGCTAGAACGGCGACCGCAAACAAAAGCAGCGGTACGATCAGAAACACAGCCGGATCATGGGGGCGCACGCCATAGAGCAAACTTGCCATCATGGACGCAGTCGATGCAGAAACAACCACTCCGGCAACGATTCCCACGCCAGTAAGCGCGACACCCTTGCGTAAGAACAGTCTCAGAATGTCGTCCCGCTGGGCGCCCAAGGCCATGCGCAGACCGATCTCCCGGGATCTTTGCCCAACCATATAGGCCAGCAAGCCGTAAATTCCGATCGAGGCCAGCAAGAGCGCCCCCCCAGCAAATCCCGCCACCAAATTCGCCGAAAACCTGCGCGACGCCAGCGATGCATCCAGTACCTCATCCATCGAGGTGACGTTGAACACCGGCAGCCCCGGATCTACGCTCTGAATCGCGCCGCGAATTTGCGCCTCCAGCGTGCTCGCCGGCACCGAAGTTCGCATCGCCAAGCTCAACGTCCGCCCGACAAACTGATTCAGCGGAACATAGAGGTGCGGCACGCCATCGACATCGAGCCCGTCGTGCTTGATATTTTTCACCACGCCCACCACGGTGCTCCATGGATTCACAGGATTCTGCCCGAAACGCAACCGGATACGCAGGCGCCGGCCCACCGGATCATGATCCGGCCACCAGTAGCGCCTTGCCGTCGCCTCATCGATGATTACCACGGGCAGTTTGCCGTCCTCGTCGGCTTCGCTGAAAAAGCGGCCTTCCACCAGCGGTGTTTGCATCACCCGAAAATAATCCGGGCTGATGCGGATAATTTCGGCGCTCAAATCTCCCGAGGATTCGGTAGGCCGGTCTTCGATGGCCAGCGAATTGTGATTCGTGGCGCCGTAGGCCGCCGAATCGCTGTTAATTGTGTCGGCGGCCGGCAAATTGGACGTAATCGCCGCCAACTCCACGCCGGGAATCGCGTTCGCGCGCCGCAGCAGTTCGCGATTAAACGGAATCTGCTGCGCGAAGGTGTGATATGGATCGAGCTGCGGATTATTCGGGTTCGGCAGATAGATATTCGCGGTCACCACTTGCGATGGATTGAAGCCCGGATTCTGCCGCAACAAATCGCGCAGCGTTTCCAATAGGAGCCCCGCGCCGACCATCAGCACTACCGCAAAAGCCAGCTGCGACACCATCAGCGCATCGCGCATGCGCCCGGCCTTCGCACTGTAGCCCGAGCCGCGCGAGCCCTCGCGCATCGTGCTCGCAAGTCCCGCCTTCGAGGAATGAATGGCGGGAGCCAGCCCAAACAGTAGCCCGGTCGCGACCGAAATCAGTAACGCAAATCCCAGCACCCGCCAATCAATGTTTACTTCGCCCAGCCGCGGAAGATTCCCAGGCACAAATCGCAAGACGGCTTTCAGCGTAATCGCCGCCGTCGTGAGCCCTGCGATTCCCCCGATGAAAGCCAGCAACAGCGATTCGGTGAGCATCTGCCGGATCATTCGGCCCCCGCTCGCTCCCATCGCCGCGCGCACTGCCATCTCTTGCTGTCGTCCAGAGGCGCGCGCCAGAAGCAGGCTGCCAATGTTTAGAGACACGACGAAAACGATTAAGATTACGGCAGCCATCAACACGACCAGCATCGGTCGAACCTTACCCACCAACGATTGCTGCAACGGCACAATCTCAATCGTCCATTTGGCTTGCGGAGGGTAATCATTCGCAAATTCGCGACGCAAATTAGCAGTCAGGGCATCAAGCCGCGCCTGAGCTTGCGCTAGGGTGAGGCCCGGCTTGAGACGACCGATTGCCGCTGGTAGTATGCGCAGACCACGCGCCGGCGCTGGGAACGGATCGCCACTGAATCCGCAGGTAATCCAGACCTCCACGGCTGGAATGGTCGGTCCGGGGTGGCGAAATCCGGGAGAAAGTACACCTACAATCGTGTATAGATCGTCATCGAGGCGCAGGCTCCGGCCGAGGACGCCAGGATCAGCCCCATAAGATCGGCGCCGCAAGGCATCGCTGATCACGACCACGGGCGCGAAACCGAGCGCGAAGTCCTGGTGACCAAATAAGCGTCCTAGTTCGGGAGTGGCGCCGAGCATGGAAAAGTAGTTGGGAGAAACCTCGACCATTTCCAAATGTTCGGGCTGCTTGGCACCGGTCAAGTTTGTGGGGCCCGAAACGATGACACTCACATCTTCGAACACATCCGTCTGCGTTCTAAGATCGTCGAATTCCGGCACGGAAAACCGAACGCCCCGCAATCCTACCCCTGGGTTGTTAAAGTAGATCCTTACAAGACGGTCGGGGTCGGGGAACGGAAGAGAACGGAGCAACACGGCGTTCACGATGCTGAAAATGGCCGTGTTGGCTCCCACGCCCAGAGCCAGCGTCAGGACTGCCACGATCGTGAAGGTGGGCTTCTTGACCAGCATGCGCGAACCATAGCGAACATCCTGAAGTAAAGCCTCCATGTGGACGCTTCCTTTCGGCCCTCTGCCGTGACCGGTGGAGGACATCACTTGAAGACTCCTTTACCAGTTTGCGATCGGCGGAATCTCCTCCTCCCACAGTTGCTGGCCCAGTTGCTCGGACCATAGGAGGGTCCATTGGTTGTCGTTCAATTTTCCCCAGCCATCCCGTACAACCCCCATGACGTAGATCTTGATCGTTTTGCCACTGTTGTCCTTAATCTCGCCCTCTAGTTTCTCAAGTACGAGTGCCGCCCAGTCGTTGCCTCTGGGTTCGACCGTGAGCACGGTGGCGTCAAATCGCGTTAAGGTATACGGGTGGGAGAAGATTGCATCGATAAACTCCTGCCGTGTTAGTTTTCGGTCGGGAGTTTGGACGTATAAATCCGGAGCCAGCATCCTCTCGATTGTGTTCTTGTCCATCGCCACACGCGCTTGAATCGCTTTTCGCGCTTCTGCCGAACTGACGGCAGTAGCACTTTGCGCCCAGGCTGCAGCCGTTGCGATTACCGCCAGTAACGTGGAGACCGGAATGCGCCCCCTCAGATTCATGCACAGAAAGCTAGAGCGTATTGAAGTTGCCAATCTCGATTTCATTCGCTTCTTCTCCTCTTGTAGGCCCTGTCGGCCACAGCATCATCCGAGGCCAATACGTTCTTGGCGATGCTCACCAGTTTGCGATCGGCGGACTCTCCTGCCACCGTTGCTGGCCCAGTGGCCCGGAGGATAGGAGGGTCCGCTTTGGGAGCGCTCTGTCCGCCAGCCAGCAGCGTCAGGCTACCAGCGACCGCGAACCTTGCGATCGTCGCTGCGCTAATCCAAATTCCGCGCATAAGGACCCAATTCTCTTTTTCCGGCTTGCCGTCCTGCCCGCGTGTTATCAGGTTGCGTTGGATGCGAAGGGTCGTTATCGCATCGGCGGCGGCCAGATCACCCCGCGGCGCTCCTACTTAGACCAGGGCGGAACCACGCCGTTGCTGCGCGCGTACGCGATCGACTGCCCCAGATGCTCGTGTTGATCTTCGAGAATCAGCATCAGCGCGCCCTGCTTCGTCATGTCTCTTCCGAACAGTTTCACCGGCGCCTGCAGGTCGTTGTCGGAAAGTCCCGTAATCGCTTTTTGCAGATTGACGTAAGAAGCCTTCAGAGCTTCCTGCAATTTCTCCGGATCGGTGATGGGCGCGGGCAGTGCCCCCGTATTCGGTGTGCCCGAGAGCACGCCGATGAGCATGCCGTTCTCCCTAACGATCAGGTTGAACACGTCGCCAACGGAGCGAACGCCCTGGCCGGGCTTCCAGTCGTACTTGCCCGACATAACGCGCGCGAGTCCGGTGAATTTGTCGGAAAGCGTTCCGGTATCTTTTCCGAAGGCGGCCTGCATTCCTGCTGGCTGCCCCTGCGCCTGCGCCAACGGCACCATCAGAGCGACCGCAAGCGCGCACACTCCGTACTGAATCAGAATCTTCTTCATGTGGAACTCCTCTACGTCACTTAAAACGACTCGTGCTGATCGTAACGACGAGTGCGGGTCTCAACGCGGCGTTTTTTTTACTCCCCTGCGCCAGCGAACCGGCTAGCCGTTTTCAGCACCGCCGGGCGGCGCGCCTCCGCCGGCCCCCAGATTCATGTGTTCTTGGCGATGCTTCCATGCCCTTCCAAACGCGCCATACCCGGTTCTTCAAAAACAAATCGAAGGGCCCACACACCGTCGATCAAAACCGAAGTGATGGACCTGCTTAAGGAGCGGGCGCGCTCCGCTTGTCGAGATGCCGATCGAAGTACACATCCGCCGCATTGAACAACATCATCCACGATGAGTAGCGTGCCATGTCATGAATCTCGTTCGGAATCATGATTACGTCATGGTCGATGTTGTGCGACCGCAAGCCTTCGATGAGTTCGGCGGCCTGCTGGAAGGGCACAACGCTGTCGTCGTCCGCCTGCACAAGCAGCACGGGTGAGTGCCACTGGTCGATGGTCGCGATGGGAGAGGATTCCACCGCCCGGCGGTTCGCATCGGCTCCGTCGATTGGCTCGTACGTCGACCAGTTGTGAATGCCCGAATAATCGACACCGGCCGCGAGTGCATCTGAGGCGCGCGCGAGACCGAGGGCCGTCATGAGTCCCCCATAGCTTGGGCCCCAGATCCCCAATCTATGAGAGTCGACGTCCTGTCGGCCTCGCAGATAGGTGATGGCGCCGAGCAGGTCATTGAACTCGCTGCCGCCACCGGGGCCGAGGTTGTCGGCCTCTCTGTAGTCAAGGCCATAGCCGGTACCGCCGCGATAGTTGACTGACAGCATGATGTAGCCCTCGGCGACGAGGTACTGATTAAATGCGAATATCCAGCTATACGTACGCTTGGGATCGAACCCCAGCAGCATCTGTCTTTTAGGGCCGCCGTGGAAGAACAGAATCGCCGGGTGCGGCTTGGAGATGGTTTCGCGTGGTAGGAACAGTTGCGCGTGCGTTTCCTGGCCATCCTTCGCCCTAAAGGTTACGGCCTGGGGCATGACGAGCTTGGAACTCGGGAAGGAGGACGGGATGGCTTCCGGAGCGAGCCGCCGCCATTGCCCCCCCGCACTCAACGCGACCGGATGCAGCGGTTGGTTGCCGTCGCTCTGCAATGCGAAAAGAGCGCCGTCGGCGCCGATCTGCGGCAAGTCTTCGATGCCGTGGCTCTGGCCGATGCGCACCGCCGAACCATGCTCGGCATCGACCGTCCAGATATGCATCCTGTCGGTGTCATCCTGAGTGGACGAATAGACCAGGCGCTTGCGGTCCTGGCTGAAGACGACGTGTATGACCTCGAACTTTCCCACCGTGAGTGCGCGGGCCGCCCCGCCCTGCACGGGGACGGCATATAGATGCAGCCAGCCGCTTTTCTCCCAGGGGAACACGAGATCATCATGGTTGGTCCAGAACAGGTTCGTCGCCGAGGGAACGTCGTTATTCGCCGAGATCGTCGGATGGAATACACTTCCGGGTCCCGCATCCGCAATCCAGACACGTCGCCCCTGGCCGGTTTTCACGTCCGCCGTCCAGATCGACCACGGCCGTCCGCTGCGTTGGGAGAAGTATTCGGGGGGAGCTTTCTCGGCCACATGAACGAAGGCGATCCGCGCGCCGTCCGGTGAGAACACGGGCGAGCTGTCGTAGTCGAGACTCGGACTCAACCAGACGATGGTTTGGTGAGCGAAATCGTAGACACCGATCAGCGAGTGGCTGCCTCGATGGCTCACGAACGCCAGGCGCTTGCCGTCCGGCGCCCAGGTCAGCGAGTCTACTGTTCCCTGATCGATGAGCAATGGCTGCGCGTCGCCATCGCCGCTCGCGGCCACCGTCAGAATTCTTTTCTTGTCGACAAACAGCAGCCGGCTGCCATCGGGCGAGAAGCTAGGGGAGTCTCCCGCACCGACCTTATGCGGCACGCCGCCGGCCGTGGCAACCACCCATACTTCCTTGGGCATTGGGCCTTCCGGGGAGTTATTAACGTTGGCCAGGGTCTCGTCCTCAAGACTCTCGCCCCGTGTGAAGGCGATCGACTCCGTATCCGGCGACCAGGCGAGTTCGCCGATATCGAAACCGTCGTCCTCTGTGTACGGTGTGATCTGGCGCGCTTTCGCGCCATGGGAGGGGTCTGCTACCCAGATATTACGGCAGCCCTTCGCGTCGAATACCCACGCCACGGCTGCGCCCGTGGGCGCGGCCACCATGTCGTACGGAAAAGGCGCCTGCATCACATCGTTGAGCGTAAAGGCCGCTGGACGGGTTCCCGCAGCCTGCGTCATGAATAGGCCTGCGCAGGCTGCTGCCGCGCTCCAGAGCCGCAACTTTCCCAAACCAAAGTCAATCATGTGTCTTCAGGGTTTCCTAAACTTCTTGCCCTTTGTAACGGAGAACCCATAATTCCACAAGTTCATTATCATCACAATGATGTTGCCGTTTGCGCACGATTCTGCTATTCCTTGGGAGGAGGTTTTTAGGAGTACTTTGGGAGGCTCCCTTGCTCGATGATTTACGCGCCCTCGTAGAGTTTGCCCAAGCCGGGTCCATCGCCGGTGCAGCCGATCGTCTATACCGGACACCCTCGGCCATAACCCGGCAACTGCAAAGGCTGGAGGCTGCATTGGGTGCCGAGTTGCTCGACCGCTCGGTAAAGCCGCCGCGCCTGAACTCGCTGGGCTCCAGGGTGCTTGAACAAGCGCGAGATCTGTTGCAGCGGGCGGAGGCGCTGAAATCTGTTGCGTCGCGCGACGCCGAACCTCACGGCCTCTTGCGCATCGGGCTCGCGCATGCCTTGGCCGAGGGGACGCTTATCAAACCTATTCGCGCGCTGACTGACAAATACCCCAAGGTCCGGCTGCGGCTGTTGAGCGCACTTACCGGTGAACTATTTAACCGGCTGCTCGCCGGTGAACTCGACGTTGCTGTCGTGTTTTTGCCCGAAGGTAAAACCGCGCCTTCACCTCTTCTGACGAATATCATCGCTAGCGACCGCATGGAGATCGTTCAAGGCGCCGCAGGCAACATTGACGATGATTGGGAAAGTTTGAGCAGAGCACCCTGGGTGCTCAACCCGTCTGGGTGTTTGCTTCGGGCAAGCCTCATCGATCAGATGGAACGTGCCGGCTTCACCCCCATGGTCGCGGCTGAAATCCACTACAACATACATTTGCAGCTAGCGCTCATTCAGTCGGGATATGGAGTCGGGCTGCTGCCAGCCCGCTTTATTGCCAGGAAAAATTGTCGAGACACGGTTGAAGTGTTGCGGCCCCCATCATTTGACTTGCGCCTGTCCGTAGCGATAACGCGGATTGGACAACTGGGCGCCCTGGAGAGGGCCGTCGAACTGTTGGAACACGGCATTCGGCATTTGTTTGAGGCAGCAAACACAATGAAGCCCGTATCGAGGAGCCGAAGGGGTGTACCCGCAAGTCGGCGGGCGGCGCGACCACCCAGGTAGTCACCGGACATCGCCTGTTGCAGCCTCTCTACTCACTTGCGTTAGGTCATGATTCTGGCCTGTACTGAGTAACTGGGCGACCAAATTCGTTGAAGCCGTCCATTGACGTTGGTACAGATAGCGACGCGCTTTAGTCGAGTGCGAGCCAAGCCACGCACGGAAAGCTCACCACGCTGACAATCGTGGACAGAAGAATCGCGGCGGAGACCTGCTGGGGGTCGGCATCATACCGCTGGGCGGACAAATTTAACTTGTCATGATTTGTCACATGCGAGGCGCGCCTGCGTTCAGTTGTAGGAGCAACTCGCTAGGACTCGGTCGTAGCACGCGCACCGCGATCCGGCACGAACAAGGGATTAACTGCAACACAAAGGCGGTTAATCATATGTCATCACTATAGATAAAGCGCCGTGAGAAGTACTTTCTCTTAGATCAGGGTGGCCACTTCGCGACTAGTGGTCCTTGCTTCGCGTTATCGATTGATCGTCGCGCCGATCGTACAGTACGTTCTCGAAGCGGAGAGGAATTGTCCGAACCAACGGAAGAAGCACGCGACGGAGTAGATTCTTAAAAAAAGCACTGAGGGGGGAATTTTGAACGATGCAACCAGATTCCGCCGCCCGCAGCGAGTTCACTCGGATTTGGTCTGCCGCGCTACGCATTTCGATCTATAGTCAACGCGTGCAGGATCGATATCCGTGCGAGCGTAGTGCAATCGCGCAGAGCCAATCACGCGCACTGATAGCTATTGGTATTTTCTTGTTCTTCGGAGCCGTCATGGCCTCTCTGGCAGGAACGACCTTACTTTTGCCGGGCACAGAACTTGAACGGATGTGGGCGCTCAATCCTACCACCCACAAACAACTCATGCCATTTCGTGGAGTAGCGGGGGTTCTCTTCCTGTTGCTCGGTGCGGCTCTGGCGGTTGCCGGGATTGGCTGGTTCAAATGCCGTCTCTGGGGATGGCAACTGGCAGTGGTCATCATCGCTACCCAGGTGATGGGTGATCTGGTCAATATCCTCAGGGGCGACGTTCTGAAGGGCGCTATAGGCTTCGCGATTGCTAGTGGACTGCTTTTGTATCTCCTGCGCTCAAAGGAGGTCCGAGCTGCTTTTCCGACTGGCAAGATGACGAGCGCCCGTTGATGATTTCAGGAAGTCGCAATAGAACGATTCCGCGACGACTCTTTTTGCCCTGTAAAATCCCGAGAGAAAGGAACCCCAATAGTGGGCGCTAAGAAAGTTACCTGCGACTACGGTCGGCGACGATAGTGACTTGAAGGTCTTGTGCCAAGCGTACGATGTCTTCGCTGAAATTCTTGCGACGTAGCCGTTCCAGAAGGCCAATTTGGGTGTGCGCCACAAAAATTTGCGTGACTTGATTTTGACGCGCGAAATCCACGACCGTCCTAGCGATATCACTCCCGCCGAGGATGCGCGTCTCGATTTGGAGGCTTCGCGCGAATCGAAGATGCTTTTCTACTGCCTGTCGTTCCTCGGCCGGTAACTGCGACAGTTCGGGAGTCTGGTGCACGAAGACCGCGGTGCAATCAGCATGGAGGTAGTCCGCTACGCGACGGCCTCGACGGATGAGCATGGCGGTCGAAGGGTCCGCCGTCATATGGATGAGAATGCGTTCCTTTGATTGGTTGTCCGTTTGTCCGCTGGGCCGTGCTTCGGAAATCCGTGGGACTTGAAACCCGCGCGTCTCATCGTAAGCTGACTGCCTGAGATCGACTTCATGAGCCGCCTGGCGAAGTGTCAACTCACGAAGTGCGCCTAGATTGGAACCTCTAAAAAATCCGCCAAGCGCCTTCTCCACCATTCCTGGATTGTAAATCGCTCCGCGCTTAAGGCGGTTGAGTAACGCATCGGGTGTGACATCGACAGCTACAATTTCCGCCGCTTGCCGGACGACTCCATCCGGCACCGTTTCGCGCACCTGAATGCCGGTGATCTGCCAGATCTGGTCATTGAGGCTTTCGATGTGTTGGACGTTCATCGTGGTCCACACTTCGATACCCGCATCGAGCAGAACTTGAACATCTTCCCAACGCTTTGTGCGAGTCGAGCCCGGGATGTTGGTGTGCGCCAATTCATCGACCAGTGCGATGCTTGGCCTGCGATGCAACACCGCTTCCGTGTCCATCTCTTCGAATATTTTGCTGCGGTATTCGATCTTGCGATGCGGTACCACCTCGAGACTTTGGGCCTGCTCAATCGTGTCCGGGCGCGCATGTGGCTGAAAGTAGGCAAGGATGACATCGACTCCCCGTTGCGCGGCAGCACGGCCATCCGCGAGCATTTGAAAAGTCTTTCCAACGCCAGCCGCATAACCCAGATAAACTTTTAGACTGCCACGCGGAGTATCCAGAGATTCACGCATAGGGGAGCTAATGAGGGAAGACTCGGACGTCGATACCTTCCGCCGCGCGAATTAGTCGGAGGACCGGATCGCCTAGGACGCGATCACGCCAGGAGTTGCGATCGCTGTGTCCAATGAAAATCTGCGTGATGCGTTTCTCACGGGCAAACTCTACAATCGCGGATATCGGATCATCGCTTTCCAGAACTTCAGTGGAGGCGCCAGCCTTCTTCGCCGCGTCGAAATACCTTCGAATCGTGACTCTTTCTCTTTTGGACCGACCACGCTCACATACATACACCGCGTGAAGTTCTCCTTGAAAGCGTTCTTTGTTGCGCTCCCCGCTCTCAATCATTGCCAAGGCATTGGAATGTGGCGTCATACAAACGAGAAAACGTTCGTGGGTCCCGAAGACAGGTTCAATTCCGTGCGCATGAACATAGGATTCAAGTTGCGCATCGACGACTTCGGCAGTCAGCAGCAAGGCAAGCTCGCGAAGTTCCGACAGTTTACGCTCCTGGGAATTACTGATTCCCGTCGAAGTGAGCTTTTCTCCCTGTCGCCACAGGCAAAGGTCCGGTGGTACATCCACGATCACGATGTCGTCGGCGGCGAGCAAGAACGACTTCGGGATGGTTTCGGTGGTGTTCTTGCCGGTGATCGCTTGAACTTTTTCTTTGTATTCCTCGACATGAAGCAGGTTAACGCTCGACAAGACCGAGATCCCGTTGCGTAAAAGCTCCTGCACATCCTGCCAACGATAGGTGTGCCGACTTCCAGGAGCATTCTGGGCGGCGAGAGGATCAACGACGCAAACCTGCGGCGCACGGCGAAGAATAGCATCGAGATCAATGGCTTGGCCTTCGGGAGTCTGGAGCGGAGGAATCAACTCCAGTTTCCGCAGAAGTGCCTGAACGTCCTCGGACTGCTGTCCCTGAACGGCACCGACGACAACGTCTTCCCCGCGCTCGTGCCGCCGCCGGGCTTCATCGAGCATGCGATAGGACTTGCCTACACCGGGCGCGTAGCCGAGAAAAATCTTGAGTTTCGCACCCCACCGCTTGCTCTCCTCCGCTTGCACCTGCTTGAGGAGGCGCTCGGGACTAGGTCTTGGTAGTTCGGAGACACGCATAATATGAATCGTCCAGCGACAGTGTAAACCCCAGACAGGAGTCCCGCAACGCAGGAGAGAAATAGCGCTAGACGAGATTGACGAGTACTAATCGAACAGAATGCCAGCGCGCGACAGGCCGAGGAACAATGGACGGGCGTTTGGAGGCGTCACAATCTGGATCACCGCCGGAAGGCAGCGTCGTCGAGCTTGATGCCAGCGCGTTCGTCCGCAATCGCGCTAACCGACAGGATTCGAATTTGGCCCTGCGTCGCATCCACGTGCGCTCTGACCCATACGTGACGCACGTCGATACCGCTGAGAATCTCTGGGTTGCTGACCTTCCAAATCCTGCGGTCCCTGTCCGCCGTGAGAGTCTTGCCGTCGCTGCCCACTTCGCCCGAAAGGATAGTCGGCTTCTTGGAACTCTTGCGTGCATCGGAACTGTGATACGAAGCCGAGTCTGCGTTTTGTGCTTGGACTCCGAGCGGCAGAAACGTCAGGAAGGCGATCATTGAAAGCAAGGCTGGCTTTTTCATGTTGCTCTCCTCCTCTGGAACGAAGGTTTGGGGAACTCCATTGGGAACGACACGACCGCTGAACGGCCCTGTCTTGGTGAGCATCCTGACGCTCCGACGTGCATCAACGCAAACGCAAAATTTGAATATGGTCTAATTGTCGATTCGCATCGCCGGCAGGTAAGAGGCTATCTGATGTTGGTCAATGCTGGTAGTACATCCAGGCTGTTTTTCAAGCCGGAGGGCCCGATTTTCTCAGGTGCGAAAATAGAGTTCTTGTCAGATCCAATCTGCCGGCCAAACCGGGTGCAGCCTTCTGAAATTTTCGGGTTGATCTGTAGCGACCCGCCTCCGTAAGTCTAGAAATCGAGACGCAGCGAAACTTGGCCTGTCCGGTTTCCGCTGTTCTCCGCGGACTGAACGCTTTGGACAATGCCAAAGGACGATGAAGTGACGTTCGTTGGAGGCGTGGCGAAATTTGGATGGTTGAGCAGATTGGTAAACGTGCTTTCAAACCGAAGGCGCATCCGCTCGGTGACATGAAAGGTCTTCGACAGTCCGGCAGCGACCGCCGTGGTGCCGGGACCCTCCAGAATGCCTACACCGCAGTTTCCGACCGGACCCGAGGGAATCGGATTGAAGGCACTGATGTTGAAAATGCTTCCAGTTGCAGAATTCGCTATGTTGCCATTGCCGGTGCAGTCGGGACGCTGGAATGCGCCCCGATAGGAAAGACTCAGATTGCCGGGATCGTAACTGGAACTGGTGATGGGCGTGAGATAAGGACCCGTTTCCCAGAGGCTCACAGTGCTGAGGGACCAACCGCCAAGAGCAAGATCGGCGAGACGGTTCATGTGCGAAAAGAATTTTCGATTCTGGCCGATAGGGAGATCATAGGCGGCGGAAAGCACAAAACGATTGCGACGCGTGGCTGCCATGTTGCCGCGGTTGGCTGAGAGATCGAAACGGTTGGCGACGGGCGTACCGTAGATAATTTCAGGATTGAAAGTGGTGGGTGCATCACCGCCCACGTTACCTAGGCTCTTGGCCCAGACATGGCTTGCTTGGAAAGTGAGGCCGCTGCGTGCCCGCATGTTGAGTTCGGATTGCAGGCCGTTGTAACTCACATGGCCGGAGTTGGTGGTAGAGAGAATGCGGCCCCAATTGGTGTACGGCTTTGGATTGGGATTCGGAGAAATCACACTCGGTTCCACTTGATTCAGATCAATGGTCTGGCTCATGCGGTAGGAACTCATGCCGACGTAGCTTTCGCGAAGCGTAATATCGCGGGCAAGCTCGCGTTCAACGGTGAGATTCCACTGCGCCGACTGAGGGTCGCGATAATTTGGTGAGCGTGTTTTGGTAGAAGTCGCCGGTACCGGCAATCGCGGCGGGAGCTTCTTGCGTACGCGCACTGGGAAATTGGTAGGCCGGCTGACCGTTGCTGAAAGAATTGGCCGTGGTCCGGACAACGGAGACGTCGATGTTGGTAGTGTTGAAGGAGAGCTGGCCGAGATTGGTCATCGTGAAGATGCCAAAGCCTCCGCGCACGACGGTCTTGCTGTTTCCGAAGGGACGATACGCAAAGCCCAGTCGCGGCTGAAAGTTTTTTCCGTAGAACTGGCGGAGTCCGGGTCCGAGGCCGACTTTGTTGGCGTATTCGATGGGAGCACAGGGCATGTTGGGATCAGCACCCAGAACGGGAACACAACCGAGAGCAGTGTCGGCAGCAGTGGGCGTGCCGCAAGGATCGGCAGGATTATTCGGATCGGCGGGGTTGCAACTGTTGATCGTAGCGAGAAATCCAGGGCGCGGTTGATTGCCGACTGGCAGGATAATGCCGCCATTGCGAATGTCGAAGGCGGTCAGGTTGCCAAGATCGCTGACGAAGGCGGGAAGGGCTTGCCATCGTAGGCCGTACGTCAGAGTGAGGCGATCGTTGACGCGGAATTCATCCTGGCCGTAGATACCGGTTTGGATGGTGTGAGCGTGAACGTCGGGGCCAGACTGTGCGACGTAGGTTTTGGTGGGCAAGCCGAGAAGCAGGTTGGCGAAGGCGTTGCCGGTGAAAATGCCCTGGTCAAACGTGAACGCGCCAAAATCGTCCGCGCCGCCAAAACTTTCGAGGTCCTGGTAGGCAACGCGGCGGACGTCGGCACCAAACCTCATGGTGTGGCGGCCCTTTATCCAGGTGAAATTGTCGGCGAATTGAATGGTCTGGGACTTTGTGAGTCCATCTTTGTCACGGCCAATCGGTGAGTAATTCCCGGCGTCATCGCTGAAATTGAAGATGGGAAAGGCGCCGGTCGTTGGGTGGTCGCTGAGGTCCAGGCCGTTCAGGCCAAGACCCGAAATTGCCGTCGCGCCTTCGATCGGAAACTTGACCTGGAACTGCCAGAAGGAAAGTCCGAAACGCACTTCGTTCACGAGATTGTTGGTGATCAGGTAGTTGTGCGAAATGATGACGTTGTTGTTGTGCTCGGTGTCTTGTGGCGGCAGATAGTTGGTGAGCAGATGCGTCTGCGTCACCGGGCTGATGCAATCCTGCGAGTTCGCACATTGGCTGCCGCTGGGAATCTTGTTCCCCGGGTAGGGCTTGCCAGTGAAGGGATCGACGAGCGGACTCGAGAGCGCTGAAAAATCGCCCTGACGCATGGCGTTGGTGGGAACGAAGAGAAAAAGTGGAGTGGAAGAGCGGCGGCGATTGGCTTCGAAGTCCGCGAAGAAGAAAGTTTTCCCTTTGCCGTGCATTAGCTTCGGAATCTCCAGTGGCCCGCCGAAGCTCCCACCAAACGTGTTGTACGCCTTATGCGGCTTGTCGCCGGAGTTCCAGACTTCGGCATCCAAAGCGTCGTTCTGCAAATATTCGAAGGCGCTGCCGTGAAATTGACCGCCACCACTCTTCGTGGAGATGGTGACGTCTCTGATTTGAGCGAATTCGGCGTTGCTGTTGAATTGCGTGACTTTGAATTCGCTGATGAGTTCGGAGGAAGGGTTCATATTGCCCAGAGCGCCGTTCTGGCGAATGTTCACGGTGGAAGAACCGTCGACGGAGTATTGAACCTGAGAAGGAAGCCCGCCACCGACAGAAACGTTACCGTTGGCGTCTTGCTGCGCGCCGGGAACGGTAGCGAGCATCGCAAGCGGACTCGTGGTGGCGCCGCGATAGTTCACAGGGAGACTGGTGATCTGCTGAAAATCCTTGCTGTCGCCGATGGTGCCGTTTTCCGTATTGATGACGGGACCGGCTTCGCTGCTGACTTCGATGCTTTGCGTCGAGGTAGCGAGTTTTAGGGAGACATCGAGGCGAAAGCTTTGGCGGGCGTCGAGCTGGAAGGAAGAAACCTTGTAGTCAGCAAAACCATCTGCATGAACCGACAGTTCGTAGTGTCCAGGTTTCAAGTTGATGAATTCAAATCCGCCATTACCATCTGTGGTGGCATTCCGCTCCGTACGATCATCCAGGCTCGTGAGCGTGAGTTGGGCGGCTGCGACGCCGCTTTGACTCGGGTCCTTCACAATGCCGACGATGCCCCCGAAGGTGGATTGACCGACGGCCCACGGCGCAGACAACAAGACTACAATCAAGAGTACCGATACTTTCCCTAACGTCATAGCGAGGCCCCCCATTGCTTTGGGCGCAAGCAACACGCGCCCGGTAGTGAACGGAAAATACAAAATCGCGCCTAAGAAAGTCGTGAGCAATTGCACAAAAGAACAGCTAGGCCGAATGCATTTATTGAATCGTCGAAGAAATCACTGCTCGTGGTCCCACCACGCTAAGCGCTTGATTGTTTGTGACATTACGACGGGCTTCTTATGAATTCTTTACGGATCGCTCAGGACTTCCTGACGCACCGTTCGCTATTTTGGTGTCCGGAGTAGGGACGGTGAGTTCGTCGGATTCGCCGCATTCAGAAATGGCGTGTAAGTCGCACGTTCCGTTCCCCGGACCATGGCTCTCATCGCCTTAGCAACGATTTGTTTGCCTGCCTGCGTCTTCCTTCTTTTCGTCCTTTATCAATGGATGCGAGACACGAAACGCAAGACGACAACTCGTCCCGCGGTTGGTAACGAAGTCGGTGAGACCCGCGATACGAAACACCCTTACATCGTTGGTGCCCGGAAGACTGTGGAAAGACGTGATCGCTTTAAAGTCGTCGCGCCGCGACAGAGCGGTCGGGCGGTCGCGAGTCTGGGTACGACGAGCGCGAGAGGATCACCTACGAGAGGATCGCGCGATCTTTCAAACTCGGCAAGAGAAGCTAGGAGAGAAGAATGCGCATTTTCAAATGCAAGAAACTTGTGTCGCTGCTGTTGGTCGGAGTGTTCTGCGGAAATGCGGTTAGCGCTTCTGCGTTTGCGGATGACGACGGAAAGGGCCAGCCTACGACCAAACCGCCGGCAGCGAAAGTCGAGACGCCTGCTCCGTTAACGGAACGGGAGCGTCGGCTCCTGGATCGCGTCGAGCAGCTCGAGAAACAAGTTGCCGATGTTAAGCAGCTAGAAAAACGAATTGCCGATCTGGAGGGCAAGGCACAAGCGGCTGCTGCCGTTTCCGCGCCAGTTCCAGCAAGTTCCGATTCTTCGCCAGCCTCTACAGGAATCGCTGGTGTTGGTTCCGCTTTTGCTCCAAGCACAGCTTCCGTGGAGTCCGTATCGCCCGGAGTCACCAAAACGACGGCGGCCGCCACAGTTGGGCCGCAAGCAACGGAAAAGAATGCCGCGGGTACGGTGAAACCCGAGAAGGCGCAGCCGTTTGCTTTCGCCGACTTCACGTGGCTAAACGGCAATCCGCGCACAAAAGAGGTGCCGCTGGACACAAAATTCTTCACACCGGAAATCAGGGCCGACGTCGACTACGTCTACGACTTCGCCCATCCCAAAGACGATACGATTGGCGGTTCGAGCGAGATTTTCAGATCCAATGAAGTGCAGGTGACCCAAATGGGCGTCGGCGGCGATTTCCACTATGACAATGTTCGAGCGCGGATAATGACGCAGTTCGGTCTATATTCCGAGACTACGCCGCGCAACGACGCGAGTCCCGCCCGCGGCCAATGGAACCTCGCCGACGCCTATCGGTATCTTTCCGAGGCATACGGTGGCTACCACTTCAACGTACTACATGGGGTGAATGTGGATGCGGGCATCTTCATGTCTTACGTCGGTCTGTTCAGCTACTACCAATTTGACAATTGGGCGTATCAGCCGTCGTATGTTTCTTCCAACACTCCGTGGTTCTTCAACGGCGTGCGCGTTCAAATATTCCCCACCGAGCATTTGAAGATCGAGCCCTGGTTTGTAAATGGCTGGCAGTCTTACGGGCGTTTCAACAACCGACCTGGCATCGGAATGCAAATCCTATGGCGGCCAAACGGATGGCTGTCAGTTCTTGGCAATCAATACATGTTGGGGGAGGACGCACTAAACACGCCTGGCCGTGTGCGCTATCACACGGACGACAGCGTTCAGATCAAGTACTACGACAACCCCGAAAGATTTCTGGACAAGGCCGCGTTCTCGCTCACTGGTGATATGGGATGTGAACACGGCGGCGGTGTCAGCTGCGCCGGTAATTCTGCGAAGGGTCCCAAGCAGAGCTTCCTGGGTTATATGCTCTACAACCGCCTCTGGTTTGATAAGGATAAGTATGGTCTGACTATCGGCGGCGGACAAATCAACAATCCTGGGCGGTACTTGGTCTTGCTACCACCGATCAATGGAGCCACGGCAACTTCCGGAACGCCCTACTTTACCGAAAATCCCGGAGATCCATATAAAGCCTGGGACGTGTCCGGGACTTTTGACTGGATGCCGAGCCAGTACATTACTTTCCGGTGGGAGTACAACCATCGGGCGGCGAACGTACCTTACTTCTCAGGGTCTGGAGGCGTGACGCCTCCGGGAGGCAATACCGGAACACCCGGAGGGCTTGTGTGTTTGAGCGGCTTTACGACTTGCAATGGTTCGCCAACAAACACATGGTTCCCGGATCTCCGTAAGAGCGAAAACCGAGCGACCATTGCCATCCTCGTAAAATTCTAAAACTGCAGGCTGCGGTATTGCGAATCTTCAATTGGTGGCAAGTACCGCAGCCAAAGACCTGACAGAGCAACAGTAGGCAAGAAGTGGAGAGGGGAAAAGTCATGCTGGATATCATTTTTATGGCAGCGACGGCGTTATTTTTCACGCTGGGAATTTTCTATGTTCGCGGCTGCGAACGGTTGAAATAGGAGTGAGCCTATGACTGTAGGTGATGCGGCACTGTTGATAATTTGTGCGCTTCTCTTTGGCTATTTGCTATACGCCCTGTTAAAGGCGGAGGAGTTCTAGTTCATGACCGCGAATGGCTGGTTTCAAATTGGATTGTATCTCTTCGTGATCTTCCTGGTGACGAAACCCATCGGCGTTTTCATGACGCGAGTATTTAATCGCGAAAAGACGTTTCTCGATCCGATATTCAGGCCCATTGAAAGACTTGTTTACCGACTGACTGGCGTCAATGAAAAGCACGAGATGCGCTGGACGGAATACGCGGTAGCTATGCTCCTGTTCAGCGGCGTGTCCATGACTCTTCTCTACCTCATCGAGCGCACGCAGAAGTGGCTACCGTTCAACCCCCAGAAATTCGGCAATCTGGAACCGGGCTTGGCCTTCGGCACCGCCGCCTCGTTCACCACCAATACCAACTGGCAGGTGTACTCCGGCGAATCCACGATGAGCTATCTAACACAAATGGCGGGCCTGGCGTATCACAACTTTGCATCCGCCGCCGTCGGCATCGTACTCGCCATCGTCGTCATCCGGGGCATCGCACGCAAAGAGACGGACAAACTCGGAAATTTTTGGGTCGATACGACGCGATGCCTTCTGTGGGTGCTGCTACCGGTTTGCCTGGTGGGTTCCCTGATCCTGGTGTCCGAGGGTGTTGTGCAGAACTTGAAGCCCTATACCACTGTCGATCTGATTCAGCCGTACGCCGCGCAAGTCACGGGACCTGACGGCAAAACCACCACGCAAACGATCACACAACAGGTAATCGCGCAAGGACCGGTGGCTTCACAGGAAGTCATCAAGGAATTCGGCACCAACGGCGGTGGATTCTTTAACGCCAACAGTGCTCATCCTTTTGAAAACCCCACACCGCTTTCGAACTTTTTTGAAATGGTGCTGATTTTCGCTATTCCGTCCGGCCTGACCTACACGCTCGGCCGGATGACGGGCTCGCAACGCCACGGCTGGGCGGTGTGGGCAGCCATGGCGTGTCTGTTCTTTGCTGGTGTGACGACCGCGTATTGGGCGGAGGCCAGAGGCAATCCGCTTTTGACCGGCACCGACCAGCGAGCCGGTGAGCTGCAATCCGGTGGGAATATGGAAGGCAAAGAAGTGCGGTTTGGCATCGCGAACTCCACGCTGTTCGCGACGGTCACTACTGACGCCAGCTGCGGCGCCGTGAATGGTATGCACGATTCGTACACCCCGCTAGGGGGGATGGTTCCTCTGATTAACATTATGCTCGGCGAAGTCGTATTTGGCGGTGTCGGCGCGGGGCTTTACGGCATTTTCGTTTTCGTCGTGCTCGCCGTGTTCATCGCGGGACTGATGGTGGGCCGGACGCCCGAATATCTGGGAAAGAAAATCGAGGTGTACGACGTAAAAATGGCAATGCTCGCCGTGCTCATCCTGACGTGCACGATCCTAATCTTTTCCGCCATCTCAGTAGTTAAGCCATACGGCACAGCGGGCATAAGCAATCCCGGGCCGCATGGATTATCGCAGGTGCTCTATGCATACGTTTCGTCGACCGGGAACAATGGCTCTGCATTCGGTGGGATCAACGCAAACACCATGTGGTACAACACAACGACTGCGGCTGCCCAACTCCTCGGTCGGTTCTTCATGATCATTCCAGTGCTCGCCATCGCCGGGAGCCTAGCTAAGAAGAAGATCGTTCCGGAGTCCGCAGGCACCTTCCCCGTAACAGGCGGCCTATTCGCTGGTTTGCTGGTCTCCACCATTCTGATCGTCGGTGCTCTCACATTTTTTCCGGCTCTGAGTCTCGGGCCGATTCTCGAACACCTGCTGATGAACGCAGGAAAGGCTTTCTGAGGTGTCCATGGACCCGGTCGCTCAAATCAGGAAAAAATCACTCGCTGATAGCGCCATCCTTTCGCGGGCTGTAGTGGATTCGTTTCGCAAGCTGGATCCGCGGACGATGGTCAAAAACCCGGTGATGTTCGTCGTGGAAGTGGGCGCAGTACTGACGACGATTCAACTGGCATGGAACGCTCTTCACCACGCTGGACAGTTTGGTTTTGGGCTGCAAATCACGCTTTGGCTATGGTTCACGGTCCTATTTGCCAACTTCGCCGAAGCCATGGCCGAAGGCCGCGGCAAGGCACAGGCAGACACATTGCGCAAGTCGCGAGCCGAAACGCAGGCGCATCGCCTGCGCAGTGACGGCAGTATAGATATGGTGGTCAGCTCGAAACTGCGCTCCGGGGACATCGTCGTTGTCGCTGCGTGCGAGTTCATCCCTGGAGACGGCGAGGTGATCGAAGGTGTTGCTTCGGTCGACGAATCCGCAATCACCGGCGAGTCCGCGCCGGTCATCCGCGAATCCGGCGGAGATCGTTCGGCCGTGACGGGCGGAACGCGCGTTCTCTCCGATGAAATCAAGGTCCGCATCACTTCGAATCCGGGTGAGACCTTTCTCGACCGTATGATCAAGCTCGTCGAAGGAGCCTCACGTCAAAAAACACCGAACGAGATTGCACTGAACATCTTGCTGGCCGGTCTGACGATCATCTTTCTGCTGGCAGTTGTGACGTTGCAGCCTTTTGCCATCTATTCTGGTGCTCCCCAGAATGTCTTCGTCTTGGTGTCGCTCCTGGTCTGCCTGATTCCCACGACCATCGGAGGGCTGCTGTCTGCAATCGGCATTGCCGGCATGGACCGCATGATTCAGCGAAATGTGATCGCCATGTCTGGCCGGGCGGTCGAAGCATCGGGCGACGTGGATGTGCTGTTGCTCGACAAAACCGGGACCATCACTCTCGGAAACCGCGCCGCTACACAATTCTTTCCGGCGGCTGGCGTCGAAGAGGCGTACCTCGCCGATGCCGCGCAGCTTTCTTCGCTGGCCGATGAAACTCCTGAGGGACGCTCCATTGTTGTGCTGGCAAAGGAGCGCTACAACCTCCGCGGCCGCGATCTCTCAACCCACTCGGCGAATTTCATCCCGTTTTCGGCACAGACCAGAATGTCTGGCGTCGACATCGACGGTCGGGAAATCCGCAAGGGCTCTCTGGAGGCCATCAGCCGTTTGTGCGGCACTCGTGGCAACGGCATCCACGCTGACACCCAGGTTTGTGTTCGCGAGATTTCGAATGCCGGAGGAACGCCTCTGCTCGTTTGCGAGAACGGCCGCGTGCTCGGTGCCATCGCGCTTACCGACATCGTCAAGGGCGGCATGAAAGAGCGTTTCGACCAGCTTCGCGCCATGGGAATTCGTACCATGATGATCACCGGTGACAATCCGCTGACGGCGGCCGCCATCGCCCGCCAGGCCGGGGTCGACGATTTCCTGGCCGAAGCGAAGCCCGAAGACAAGATGGCGCTGATCAAGCGCGAGCAGGCGAAGGGCAAACTGGTAGCCATGACTGGCGATGGCACCAATGACGCCCCGGCGCTTGCTCAGGCAGACGTCGGAGTGGCCATGAATACCGGCACCCAGGCCGCGAAAGAGGCCGGCAACATGGTCGACCTCGATTCCAACCCGACAAAACTCATCGAAATCGTCGAAATCGGCAAGCAGCTTCTGATTACTCGCGGTGCGCTGACCACATTTTCCGTCGCGAACGACGTGGCCAAGTATTTCGCCATTATTCCCGCGATGTTCGCGGGGGCATTTCCAGTATTGAATGTGTTGAATGTGATGCATCTTCGCACGCCGCAATCGGCCATCCTCTCCGCGGTGATTTTCAACGCTCTAATCATCGTCGCCCTCATTCCGCTCGCTCTCCGTGGCGTGCGCTATCGCCCGCTGGGTGCGGCGGCTCTGCTCCAGCGCAACCTGTTGATCTACGGCGTGGGTGGGATCATTGCCCCATTTATTGGAATCAAGTTCATCGACGTATTGCTGACGTACCTTCGAGTTGTTTGAGGAACCTATGAAAAAGAATCTTCTGATCGCTCTGTGGTTCACCTTGGTTACGACGGTGATGTTTGGAGTCCTATACCCGCTCGCGATAACAGGTCTCGCTCAAGTGTTCTTTCCTGGCCGAGCCAACGGACAGTTGATTCAAAAGAACGGAAAGATCGTGGGCTCAACAACTATCGGGCAGTCCTTCACCGGGCCGAGCTATTTTCATTCGCGACCGTCTTTTGCGGGAACCGGATACGATGCGACTTCCAGCAGCGGCTCGAATCTGGGCCCTACCAACAAGGCTCTGCTGGAGCGAGTCAAGGGAGACGTTCAAAAATTGCAGGCAGAGAATCCCAATGCCGCAATCCCCATCGATTTGGTGACGATGTCCGGTTCTGGTCTCGACCCCGAGATCTCGCCGGCCGCCGCTGAATTCCAGGTAGCGCGCGTGACGCGCGAACGCGGCATGAAAGAAGAAGATGTACGCGCGCTAGTGCAGAGACATACAAAGGGGCGGGACCTGGGATTTCTTGGGGAACCCCGAGTGAATGTTCTTGAATTGAATCTCGATCTCGACTCCATCCATCCCCTGCGATGAAGCTCAGGATTTGCGGCGTGGAGGTCGTTCGGAGGCGACGACTGGAAATTGGAACCGGTAGCCCATCCAAGGTTCCGTCAAAACGTAGCGCGGCCGCGCTGGGTCCTTCTCGATTTTCTTGCGCAGTTGTTTTATCACCACGCGAAGGTTCTCGATTTCCTCACCGTGATCCGGTCCCCAGACGGTCTGCAATATTTTCTTATGCGTGAGCGGCTTTCCTTTGTGAATCATCAGAAGGTGCAAGACCTCGAATTCCTTGGGGCTCAGGTGCACTCTCTCCCCACGAACCTCGACCTTGCGTTTCTCAAGATCGACACTCAATTGCGGTGTCTCGATCTTCGGAAGGAGTTCTTCGGAAGCAGATCGTCGCAAAGCCGCCCGGATGCGCGCCAGCAGCTCGCCCATGGTAAAGGGTTTTACGACGTAGTCATCGGCGCCCGAATCCAGCGCGAGAATCTTGTCGTGTTCCGAATTGCGGACGGTGACCATGATGATCGGCCCGTCGAAGGACAATCGAATCTTGCTGCAAGCTTCGAGCCCATTCATTACGGGCATATTCACATCCATAAGAATCAAAGCGGGGCGCTCACGAATGACCATCTCGATGGCTTCCCGACCGTCTTTCGCCTCGATGACGTCATAGCCGCTACTCGAAAGAGTAGCTCGCAAGACGCGACGGATTTGTGGTTCGTCGTCGACCACGAGGATGGTTCTGTCGTTCACGGGTGCGGCGCCTCATACAGGATCGGCAAGGATACGGGAGCAGAGCATGGGGCTCTGGTACAGGGCCTAATGGTAGGGAAGGAACGATAAAGAACGCCTGAGGCAATCGTAAGGAGTTCATAAGGTATGACAGTTCTGGATCTGCTCCTGGGCCGGCCTCTTGCCTCCGATGAAGCACGCGCCGAGTGCGTCGGTCCTGCAGCTGGGATTCCGATCTTCGGCCTGGATGCCCTCAGCTCCGCGGCCTATGGTCCGGAGGCTGCCCTGACGCTGCTCATTCCTCTCGGAGCGGCGGGAGTCGCCTACATGGTTCCGATCAGCGCCAGCATCATCGTGTTGCTCACCCTTGTTTATTTTTCCTACCGTCAGACGATCCAGGCATACCCCGATGGCGGTGGATCGTACACCGTCGCGCGGCAAAATCTCGGTGTTTCTGCGGGACGCCGCAGCTCTGATGATCGACTATGTTTTGGTGGTTGCGGTAGGCATTTCCGCCGGCGTCGGCGCTCTTGTTTCCGCGGTGCCCAGCCTACAACCGCATACGCTTGCGTCATGCCTCGGAATTCTGGTGCTCATCACTCTCGTCAATCTCCGCGGCGTGCGGGAAACTGGGCTTATCTTCATGGCTCCGACATATCTGTTTGTCGGAAGCCTTTTCGCGGCAATTGCGATCGGACTTTACAAAACTTTTGCGGCTGGCGGTCATCCCTTGGCGCTTGAACCCTTCCCAGAATCGCGACGGCGGCTGCGGCTCCGACCACATGGCTGATTCTTCAGGCGTTCGCGAGCGGATGTACGGCCATGACCGGCGTCGAGGCGGTGAGTAACGGCGTCAAGGCGTTTCGCGAGCCGGTCATTGCTACTGCGCGTCGCACTCTAACCATCATCATTGCTCTCTTGATTGCGCTTCTCGCCGGGATTGCGTACCTGGTTCGCGGTTACGGCATTCAAGCTACGGACCCAGGCCTGCCCGGCTATCAAAGTGTGCTGTCAATGCTCTTGGCTGCCGTTACAGGCAGGGGCGTGTTCTATTATGTGTCGATAGGATCGATTCTCTTGGTATTGGCCCTCTCGGCCAATACCGCCTTCGCTGATTTCCCTCGTCTTTGCCGCGCCATCGCTCAAAACAATTGTCTTCCGCATTCTTTCGCAACGAGGGGACGAAGGTTGGTGTATTCGCAAAGGATCCTGGTTCTCGCCGGCCTGTCCGCGCTACTCCTGATCCTGTTTGGCGGAGTGACCGACCGCTTGATTCCCCTCTTTGCAGTCGGCGCATTCCTGGCGTTCACGCTTTCGCAGGCAGGGATGGTGGGCCATTGGCGACGCGTCGGAGGTCCGGGTGCAAGGCGAAGCATCATTGTGAATGGTCTCGGGGCCGTCGCGACAGGAGTCACCGTAGTCGTTGTATTAGTGGCGAAGTTTGCGCAAGGTGCCTGGGTCACCATGCTGCTGATCCCTGGGCTCTTTGTGGTGATGGGCTTTGTGCGTCGCCACTATCACCGCGTCTCCTTGGAGATTCGGAGTGCAACGCCGTTGGAGTTGAACGATCTTACCCCGCCGCTGGTCATCTTGCCGATTCAAAACTGGAGCCACATCGCCAAGAAGGCGCTGCGCTTCGCTCTGAAAATCTCTCCGCACATACGGGCTGTTCACGTGGACTGCGGAGAAGGGGCAGCGGCCTTTCATCAGCAGTGGAACCGCTACGTCGAACAACCAACTCAGCAAGCTGGTGTGGCCACTCCGCAACTAGTGGTCCTGCCATCACGTTATCGGCTAATCTTAGCGCCGATTGTGGAGTATGTCCTTGAAGCCGAGCGGTGTTGTCCGAACCAGCAGATTGCGGTTCTCATCCCGGAACTCGTGCAACGCCGCTGGTATCACCATCTTTTGCACAATAAACGAGCTTCGGTTTTGAAGGCCCTTCTGCTCTTGAAGGGCAACGAGCGGATCATTGTGATCAATGTTCCCTGGTATCTCTGCTCCTGAGAGGTTGCATGCTCGCCCCACGCCCTACCAAACTCCGTTCGCAACGCGACATTAACCTATGGCGGATCCCCCTTCAGCTCTCGCTCGTCGCAGTCGCACTGTTTGGGATCACCCTGATTCCGGACATCCTCGACAAGTATGGCGTCATTCACATCCCCTCGTGGTTGACGATGGGCAGCATCGACGACGCGCGCGCAATCCTGGGTGCGATGATGGGCGCGGTCGCGACCGTGCTCGCGTTGATTTTCTCGGTCGCCCTGCTCGTGCTGTCGATGGTCTCGACGCTGTTCGGCCCGCGCCTGCTCTACCGGTTCCTGCAGGATTGGGTCACCCAGACCACGATCGGCCTGTTCATGGCCACGTTCGTATACATCTGCCTTGTCTTCCTGGTCACGCATCAGGATCCGCAATCGTCCTTCATCCCACAGATCTCATTGATTACGAGTTGGGTGCTCGTTGTGCTCAGCTTCGGGTTCCTCGTCTACTACAGCCATCGGGTCGCGAGTTCAATTCAGAACCCCGACATGATCGGCGCGATCGTCGACGACCTGTACGTCGCGGCTGGCGGCGCGCACGTGGCCGGCCCTGGCGAGGGTACCGGCGCGGTGCCCGACGACGGCGCAATTCTGCGCCAGGCCGAAACCGGCGCGATCGTGTCGTGCGCGAAGAGCGGATACCTGCAGCATGTCGATCGCGGCGCGCTGGTTAGGGCCGCGCGCGCGGCGGACACACTGATCGTGCTGAGGTTCCGCCCGGGTCAGTTCGTGCTGCGCGGCGAGCCGCTCGCATCAATCGTCCCGGCGGAGAACGTCGGCACGCTCGAGGCCGCGATTGATCGTGGAATTCACATCGGCCGTCACCGCACGCTCACACAAGATAGCGAGTCCGGCATCGCGCAGGTTGTCGAGATCGCGATCCGCGCGCTCTCGCCCGCGGTCAACGATACGTTCACTGGCGTTGCGTGCGTCGACTGGCTCGCCGACGCGTTGCTCACGCTAGCTGAGCGGCCCCCGCTCGAAGGGAACTGGTACGACACCGGGAGCCACCTCCGGGTATGGATGCCGCCCGTGCGGCTCGAGCGACTCGCCAAGCTTGCGTTTGATCAGATCCGTGAAGCCTCCGCGACCACGCCCGCTGTGCTGATCCGTCAGCTCGATATGATCCGCCGGCTGGCACCGCGGCTTCCGGACGCCTGCCGTCAAGTGCTGTCTGATGAGGCGGACGCCATCCTCGAAACGGCGAGCGCGCTGCCCGCGGTCGATCGCCGCGACCTCGAAGCCGCGTCACACCGGGCACACGCGGCGCTCGAAGCACTCCCCGCCCTCAAGCGATGAGCAGGAAGATGTCCGCATGGCCTCTGCTCTTTGTTGAACTGCGTGGCCTCCAGAGTTTTCCGTGTCTGAGCCTGGCACAAATCTCCGACTCTTCGTCCGGACATTCCAACTTAATCGCCTGCTCCGGCATGCCAACCTCCGCGTTTCCCGCGCGATTGTACCTTCAATGATGATGTGCCTGATAGCGATGTGTACGCATCGGCTGGTGCCCCCCCCAAGATGCAGTCTGATGCCCCTCGACATCCGCATCCGATTTGGCCGCGCAATCCGCCGCATATGCGAGGAACAGAAGATCAATCAAGAAGAGGCGGCCGAGCGATGCGGGTTGCATCGGACGTACTACAGCGGAATCGAACGCGGCGTCAGGAACGTGTCGCTGGTGAATATCGAGAAGATCGCCAAAGGGTTGAAGAGGAGCCTGCCGGAGCTATTTGGTCGCGCTTAAGCCGAAAGGCTGAGTTCGGGCTGGGACACGGGGACTAACTTATCTGTCGTGAGCTAGCCGCATTCGCTTACCTCTCCAGGATCGGTGGCCTTAGCACTAGGGCGCGGACCAAAGCACCTTTTTATCTTTGTCAAAGAGCACCAGAGAGGCTGCGGGAGTTCGTTCTTTACGGCCGGTTCTGTTTTCGACCAGATCTGACCTGCCGAGGATAGTCGAAAACCCCTCGTTGTCCTCTAGCTCCAAGCTTGGTCCTCCTAGATTTTGGCCGAGATTCACATGAAGTGTTCCTGCGGTGCATGCATGTCGAAGCTGGAGCCCCCGTGTGAGGAATCCGTCCACAGCATTGATGATTCCTTACCCGCGGGGTTCTTGAGAAAGAACATCGAACCGTTTGGCCGAGCTTCTATGGTTGCCTGGGGTATTCCGGATTGGTCGGCCAAGTCCAATGCGGGCAGCCCTTTTTCAACGGAAAGACTTGCTCGGGCGGTAGTCTTGTCGTAGAGGGTGAGACCGTAGAAAGCACTGTTGGCCATTAGTGAGATTTGCTCGTCGGTTCCCGGTCTCGTCAAAGCGAGGAAAGGCTCATCTCCGCCACCGAGGCCTACTGTGATTGAGTTCGTCGCGGTTAGGAAGGTGAGTGTCGGGCGATCGGAAGCCTCCATGTCCAGGCGGACGCGCACCTTTCCGGACGCATCCTTCAAATGAAATGCATTAGCCTCGATAACTTTGCTTGTTTGTGCTTGGCCCATTGCGATGACGGCAGCGGCGACGATGAACGAAGCGATCCCTGCTTTCTTGAGACGGCGATTCTGTACCTCCAGTTTTGCAACGCGGTTCGCGAGGGCTTCGATACTGGATTCAATTTGCATAGTATCCTCCATCCTCTAGTGGCGACGATACCGGCGATTCGCTCGCCTTGAGAGATGACGCGCGGTTCTTACGAATGCGCTCGGCCTGCTTTGCCTTCCATCCAACAGCCGCGGTACATTCGAGATGACGCACGCACCACGCAATTTTCTTCGGTGCGTCCAACCGCCTTGAACTCCCTGTACCTCCTTTTTTATCGCGCCTATCTCGCTCTCAAGAAGAGCGTCATCGTCCCGTTATTCCGTCGTTGGCCGCAAGGGCTGACCAGGTTCAACGACGCCAAGAATTTCCTCAAGCGGCGCGCTCTACCCAGCCGCACCGCCTGGATGCAAGTGCAATCCGGCTTCGCGCAGGGGCTCTGGATGCGCCTGCGTATTCCAGAGGAAGCCGGCTTCTGGCGCGGCGTGCACGAGCCCGGCGTGCAAAGCGCCTTCTCCGCGCTGCTCCGCCCAGGCGATGTCGTCTACGACGTGGGCGCGCACCTGGGATCGCTCGCACTCGGAGCCGCACGCCTGGTCGGAGCCTCAGGCCGCGTGGTGGCGTTTGATGGCGATCCCGAAAATGTCGAGCGCTTGCGAGAAAATAGTTCGCGCAATCATTTGAACTCGCGCGTTCATGTGGTGCACGCCGCCGTGTGGTCGCATCGGAGTGCCTCTGGAATTTCGTTTCGCCGTGGCAAAAGTCTGCCGTCGCAGGGTGGCGTGGAGTCGGATGGACAACGTCCAGTCCTCGGAGATGGCGAGATCATTTCTGTACCGGTCACGACTCTCGACGACTTTGTGGCTGCCGGCGGCCCTGTGCCGCAGTTGGTCAAGATTGACGTGGAAGGCGGCGAGTACGAGGTCTTACGCGGCGGAGCGAGTTTATTCGCGAACCAACGCCCGCTGCTGCTCGTTGAAGTCCATCATCAGCAAGCAGCGGACAACATCGGCGCCTGGCTGAGCGAGTTCCGCTACTCGGCGGAATGGCGCATCCCGCCGGAGAAATTTCCTCGATACTTGATCGCCTGGCCGCTCGAGCATGCTGCTCCCGCGCTACTGGATCCAGACGTGACGCAATGAAGTACCGATTCAGTGCAACCGAACCCGGGCACTTTGAAGACGCCTCTCGTTTGTTTCGTACGCCAACGCAGGCGCTGTTCCAAAAAGGGCTGAGTCATTCCCAGAACCGCACGCCGCGAGCGCACACTCTCGAGATAAAACCCCCAAACAGCCCAGACCTCCGCGAAAACTGCAGAACCCCAGCCGGATAAGTTGGAACTAAACTTGCCCCCTCAAAGCGCCGATGAGTCGGTTGAGAGAGCATCCGATGGCGCAACCCGCTGCTGACTTTGACTTCTATCGCCGGCGATTTTCACCGATGGTACTAATTTTCAGTCGGCTTCTCGATATGATCGATGATCAGAACCTCGATTGGGCCCTCTTGCGGTTCGAGGTTCAACCCCAACTGCTGCTGCAGATCCTGTTGAAACGTCGGTCCAGCCTGGCCAGAGTGAGCGTTAGCCGCGACGGGCAGTATTTCTCGGGGTGTCCCAGGGCCATGAAGCTGAGGCGTCCACTCGAACGTGAAATCATAATTTCCGGTGAGCCCGGTCCGATCCAGCACCGGGCGATCCAAGTTCCCAGCTTGAGCCGATGTCGATGCAAGCAGTCCCATAGGCACTCCTCGCGCGGCGGCACGCAGCCGGCCAGATGGAGTTGATGGCATTCCTTCGATGCTGCCACACACAGTTGGGAGCCCGCCGGCAGCGGTGGCCGTCGGCGCGGACGCCACGCGAGCGCTCGCCTGCGAAACTGGAGTCGAGCACGTTGAGTCCTCCGGGTGCGGCTGAAGTTGTGGCCCGGTTCGTCCCGGCTCAGTCAGAACAAGGGCGAACACCGGAAGTCGGCGTGTCTCGTAATGAACCGCCAGCTTGAATCGATCCGCGAGCAGAGATTGCATCATCAAGCGCATTTGGTCCTTGCTAGGGTTGCCATCCGCGCGAGCCTGAATGTCAAAATGATCATTAATGACCCACTTCGGCAACTGAGGCATCAAAAGCTGGAATTGGTTACCCGTGATGTTGTATGCGAAATATATGTAGGAGATTAACCGAGCATTCGTGCCCGATAATAGGCCGCTTGCGGGTGTAACGTTCATGCTGGTGTCCTGAGTGGACGTATTGGGCGTGACCGAAGCGGAGTTGAATGCCAGCTTGTTCCTCGCCGCCTCGCTCTGCAACTCGGGTTTCTCGACATGGTCGATCACGAGGACTTCCATGGAGGCTTTGCGGGGTTCGAGCTTCAAGCCGAGCTGCTGCTCGATTGTCGCGGACAACGCAGGCTCGTAAGATTCGGGCGGAGGCGGATTATCGATTCCCAGGGGAATGTTATTGGGCAACTGCAGCGTGAAGTCGTAGGTGCCCGACAGTCCGGTCTCATCGAGGATGGTGCGACGCAATTGCCAGGCCAAGTGCGCCTGGAGGGTTCCGACGGGGACGCCTTGCGCCATCAGCTTGTTATTGCCAGCAAAGTGGATGCCGCGCGGCCGTGCGACACCATCGGGACCGGGACCGTTGAATCCGTTCGGGTAGGTGTCGCCGGGTTTAGATTCCTGAAGTTTAGGACCGCCTTTCGCGATAGCTAGCGTAAGGACGGTAAGGTCTCTTGTTTCACGGTGGACGACGAGTTTGAGCCGGTCGACCAACACTGCTTGTAGCATGTGCCCCTGCTCGGAAACACGTTCATTGCGGCTGAGCTTACGAGGATCGTCCGCACCGTTACTCACTTCTTTGGCCTCGACGTCGTATTTGTCGGAGACGAGCCAGGCGGGTGCGCCTATGATGCGATCATCTTCGACGCCGTACACCAGTCGAATGACCTGCTGCAATGAGGTGTTTTTAGTGGAGAACCCGTCGGGTCCAAACATGATGAGTGGGGGCCTATCGCTACCCGATTTGTTTGGTGTGATGGAAACAGTGGCATACGGAGGCAGGAGCGCGGTTGTATTTTGGGCTTGCGACTCGGCGCGGCGTGGGTTGGCGTGGAGCATGCCGGCGGCGATCGGTGCGGCGACGGCCAGGATGAAGGCGGCGCCGAGCAACAGCTTCCTGCGGAAATCGAGTTTGCGGGCGACTTGACCGGACATGATGCGGGTGATGCGGGTCTTGAGTTCCGCGCCACTCACACCAGAGACGCACGTCAACGGCGACCCCACACAGAATTCGCAAATTTTCAAAATGCTTTCCGCGTAGACCTGACGGTCGCCGCCGGATTCCAGGACTTGCTCATCGCAGGCGCGTTCGCGTTCTTCGACCAGGCGCGTTCCCATCCACCACACCAGAGGGTGAAACCAGAAGACGGCTTCTACGAGCATGTGGATGGCTGCGGCGAGATTGTCGCGACGCCGGATGTGGAGCAGTTCATGAGCGAGGATGGATTTCAAGTGTTCGTCTTCGAGGTGGCCGGTGATTCCGTGCGGCCACAACAAGACAGGCCGGGTGATACCGAAGACGCCAGGCTCGAGGGAACCGCGCGACGATCGGATTTCGATGTGCTTCGGCGTACCGGCTGCACTTTCAAGACGGCGGAGAACTTCGACCTCTCGTCCTTGGCACAAGGGCTCAGCTTTACGGACCGCTGCGGAAATGCGGCGCCAACGCACGCACCACACCAACAGGACGACTGCAGATCCGCACAACCATACGACCAGGAGTGCGGTGAGGAGATGGCTCAGGCTCTGGAAGGCGGTTGACGGAGTGGCGTTGGAAATCGGTGGGACCGCTTGCCGGGTGAAGGGCTGGCCAACCTGCTCCATCGCGAAATAAAGTCCGGTTTTTGGGGTCGCGATCGCGCGGGGCGATGCCAGATGACTGCCCAAGCCGACGAGCAGCGAAAACGGGAGCAAGAATTTAAGCGAGGCTGCGAGCCAGAGCCAGTAACGAACCTGAGCGCGATTGTTTCGCAACGCCAACGTCAACAGTGTGATTGCGGAGGCGAACAGCGTCGACTGCCAGAGGTGGTTGCCCAGCGACGGTGCGATGGCCGTCCAGATTGCGAACGAAAGTTTTGGGATCATTTCGATTTTTCCTTTCTCGCGAGCTTGCGGAGAATTTTTTCAGCTTCCTTCACGTCGTCGAGGGTGAGCTTGCCGGATTCGATCAAGTGAGCCATTACCGGTTGGGTGTGGCCGCCGAATAGTGCGAGCAGGTCGTCGATCAACTTGCGCTGGGCCGCGCTGCGGGAGACGGCGGCTTCGAAGATGTGGAAGTTGCCGACTTTTTTGACGCGGCGGACGGCCTTCTTCGCTTCGAGGCGGTAAACGGTGGTCTGGATGGTGGTGTAGGCCGGACGGTGGTTTTCGGGGAAGGCCTCCTGAATGTCGCGAATGGAGGCCTGGCGCCGGGTCCAGAGGGCGTCCATGATTTGGAGTTCGAGTTTTGTCAGTTTAGGCTCGGTCATTTTGTTTCCTACTACACTCGTTTGTTATGCTACTACCCTGGTAGGCGTGTCAAGAGATTTCTTCTGGTGGTCCTTGGAGCTTGATTGGGTGTAGAGGGCGCGATAGCGGCCGACCCATTCGCAGGAAAAGAAAAAGCCGGGCTGTATCGCCCGGTTCCTTAGATGCATCCGGGATGAAACAGATCAATCAAATGACAGTGTGGGGAGCGCGGCGAGTGGGATCCGGAAAAGGCAAACCCCGCACCCTTGAAAACCACGAAAGGTGCGACGGCGCCCGCTTCGAAAATCGGCCGCTACATGGTTCGCAAAGAGCTTGCAGGCGAAAGTCAAAACCCGCACCCTTGAAAACCGCAAGGGTGCGGCACCCGGCTTCGACACCAAGACCCGGGTTCAAACAGCGAACACCCGGCTGCGCTCTAACCGTTGCCCGGGGACCGAGTAGATTGGAGCCAGTCGCGTAGATGTCTGACTTGGCGTGACAGATTCCCGTCATAGACAAACACGAACGCGCCAAAACCCAACGACACATCGATTAGCAAGATACCGGAGAATCCGAAGGGCACGCGGACAATTTGCGGCCAGGGGGCCAAGGGACTAATACGCAGCGCGATCGTGAGTAAGACAACTCCGGTCAATGCCATTTTTGAAAGGATGATCCAATCCTTGGCCTCGGTGAAGGCGGTGGACCACCAGCGATCCAGCAAGCAACTCCAGGACGCCAGTTCTTTGACCAATTTCGCGATGCGAATCGACATTCGTGGATGCTCAGGCATCACCGTTTGTGGGGCCATCGCGTCGGTTTTGATCGGCGTGGCGCTCATCGTTTTTGGCAGGTCCCTTGACGAATTCCGATGCCCCCAAAGGGCAAGCTCCCGGCTGCGGTAGGTTGTGGCACCGGGAAATTTGTCGACATGAACCGTCCGCCCGTCTTCACAGACAAAACATCTGCAGCGCGTGTGTTGGTGCACTGCCGAGAACGCGGCCGCATAGTTGCGCTCCGCACGCCACACTTCGATATCTACCGGTGTTCCCATCGAGCCAGGACTATCCTCAAAGCCCTGCAGTCGAGTCCACCGCGTCAAGGCATCCAAGCATTTGTTAAACGACTGCTCGTACTCCGCACAAGATTGCACGTTGGCAGGCAGATGCTCTCTCCTGTTCTCGGCCCCCGCTTCGTGCGGCGGCGGATTTCTGCTATCGGGATCGCCCGGGCAATCTAGTCTTTCGCTTTTCAGGACAAGCAGAGAGGCTGAGGCCCTGGCGATCTCCCGGTGCTCGTCATCGGGGGTTTCCAGAGTTTGTAAACGCGAGATGATGGCGTCTTCGGTTTCGTGAATGAGAGCTTTGAGCTTTTCCGAATCGGTTTCAAGAATGCAGGCGATATAGAGTTCTTGCCATAACACAGAACCTCCACTTCAGCCGAACCCTTACGAGTGGAACGGTAGCGCACATTGAGCTAGAAAAGATATAGGACTCGAGTCTGTGGGCATCGGTCAAAAATTCGTCGTCTCGGGCCGACAACTCCGGTGTTTCGAGGCCGGTTCTTTAGAGGCCGGGGCTTACGCCCCTGCTGGGTCCTCAACCTTTTTGCACAGCCTGTTTAATGTGCCGCGGGCTTTTGCTCCGGCGGAGGTGGAGGAGGCGGAGGCGCAACGAACTTCGCGTCGTCCACCGGAACGTTCTGATGCAACTCGTTGACTTGGATGGTGAAACGGTTACCGGGTCGGGCCAGCGACCAGCGGTACGGCAGCTTCACGCCGTCAGCGTCGCGGTAGTCGCTGTAGTCGATTTGCGTGGGCAGGCGGCCCAGCGGAGTTTCGCTGTAGCGGACGAGCCGCAGCAGCAGCCCGGATTCCGAGTCGAAGTAGAGGCGGAGCGGCGGCTGGCTCTCGGTTCGGCCGACGGCCTGCGTGGTGTCGTGGCCGTCAATTTTTTCGCCGGGAGCGACCACCCAGATGCGGTTCTGCGTTTTCACGTCGACAGGAAAATGCAGGTCGGCGTCCATGCGGGCCGCGGCATTTTCTTCGGCGTTCATGATGTGCGGCGGACGCCCGGGGACGCTGAGCCAGCCAGAGTGGCCGTCGAAGCCAGTGACGCTTTCACCGCCGGGCAGGTGCATGATGGAGATACGCTTGTCGGGCGCTTTGCTATAGACGTCGATGGGGAAGTGCTGGCCGCCGAACCCGGTAAGCGTGCCCTTCTCGACCCGGCTGCTGATTTTCTGGATGGCATCGGCGCCGCCGGACGCAGTCAGGTACTTATCGAATACCTGATCGGCTGTCGGCAGCGCGCCTGGGGCCGGGGCGGGTTTTTTCTCCCCGCCAGCTTCCGGAGCGGCGTCTTCTGTGGCGACCAGCGGCGTGCCCACCGGATCGGCCGCGCCACGATGGCAGGAAAAGCAGGTAACTTCGCGCTTGCCTTCAAAATTGTCTTTGTTGATGGCGAACATCATCTGGATCATCTTGCGGGCGACCACCTTCGGCTTCTTGTCGTCCTTATCGAAGGCCATTCCCGGTCCGTGATCTTGGCGGACGTGGCAGTACTCGCACTCAACGCCGAGCGATGCGGTGATAAATTGCATGGCCGGGAACACTTGCTCGGCGGGGATGCCCTTCAAGACTTTGATGTTCTTGAATTGTTCTTCGGCGAGCTTGGGCGTGGGCGTTGCCTGGGCGGGCGTGGATTGACCGCGAGCGCTAAGGAGAGCCAGCCCGGCGATCAGTCCAGCGATCGCAATGGCGATGCAAAGTTTCTTGCTGAAGGTCGATTTGATCGAACGCATGGGAAAGGATGGTCTCCTAAAAAAACGCGACACAGAGTCTATCAAATAAGGAGCGGAACGCGCAGGTCTTCGTGCCAGGTGAAACGTTTGTTACTTTGGGGACTTAACCGACCAGAGACGCTTGGCAGTTCAATTGCCCCCTGTTATAGAATGCCCCATGGCTCTAGCCCTTCCCCCCAGTGAACAGCTGAAAGACATCCGTAACCGCCTGGGAATTACCACGCGCGACGTGGCCGAATTCAGCCAGAAGATCGCGCAAGCTGAAGACAACGCTGAATATCACATTTCCAACGCGTGGCTGACGCAAATCGAAAACTCTGACTCCGTCCCCAGTGTTTTCAAGCTTTACAGTCTGAGCTCCATCTACCGCATCAAGTTCAGCGACATCCTGCTGCTCTACGGTGTGGACTTGCAGAACCTGGTCAAACACCAGATGTCCGCGCCGCTGCCCAAGACGCACCTGACGACGCTGGAAGTTTACGACACAGATAAAACGATCTCCTTCCCGGTGCGCTTCGACCGCTCCTTCGACGTGGACAATACCAACCTGCTGTCCCGGATGGTGGAAGTGTGGGGCGAAGTTCCCATCGCGCTGATCCAGCACCTGGACATCCGGCACAGCTTGTATGGGTATATCGGGCTGCAGGACAACACGCTGTCGCCGCTGCTCCGGCCGGGTTCGTTTGTGCAGATCGATCCGCACGTGCGGAAGATCCAGCCGATGCGCTGGCGAACGGAATTCGACCGCCCCATCTATTTCGTGGAGTTGCGCGACGGTTATGCATGTTCGTGGTGCGAAATGCAGGAGGGGCACTTGCTGCTACTGCCGCATCCGTTGTCGTCGCGCAGCGTGCGCCGGCTGACCTACGGGAGCGAGGCGGAGATCGTCGGGCAGGTGACCGCGGTGGCCATGCGGCTTACGGATGTTTCGGAGCCTGCTCCTGACGGAATCGCCAAATTGCCAAAGCGAGTCTGATGTTGGATAAAAACAGGCGCGCGACCGCGGGATTCACTTCCACAGGAATCGCCACTCGATAAGGTTCCAGCTTTTGCCAGATGCGCAGTACGTCCGCCGGGCTTTCGTGTGAACAATCCAGATAGATTTGCAGTTGTTCGACCAATTTCTCCAGCGAGTAGGCGGAGAGCTGGTAAAAAATCTGCCGGTGCGCAATCTCCAGGGCTTTGCCGGCGACATCCGGGCTGAAGCGGGCCGTGAGCCCGTCATGATGGTAGGTGCCCGTGTTGTAGTCGCGGGTGGACGCGAGATAGATGAGCCGGGCCAGATCGCAGGAGATCTTCGACAGCGACCTCTGCAGGAGATCGTCGTAGGCCGCTTGCACGGGCACGAGCTTGACGGTGACGGTCATGGGGTTCCGGGAGTGCGGGCCTTAGCCAAGATAGGACATGGATCAGGATGATCCGGCGCCATGAAACTCGCGGCCTGTCGTGACGGTTTTGAAGTTCTGCTGCGCTTGCGCGAGGCGCTGCGAGAGCGTGCCTGCGTACAACGCCAGGCCGCGGACGCGCTGGGGACCGGCGGCCTGAATCGCCAGGAACAGCACGCCGCAAATGAGCATCAGCTCGGCGTACTGCAGGGCAAGTTTTGTTTCCGTCACGAAATGTAGATCATGGCTCTGACGCGTGGCCTGGGTGTGTTCGCGCATGATGCGGCGGATGGCTTTGGAAGTCTGGTCGACCCAAACCAGCGCCACGAGTTTGCGCTCTCTGCGGAAGAGTCCTTGCAACTGGCGCGACCTGGTGCCTGAGATGAATTTCCAATCGTCAGAGGAAAAAATTCTGGCCACAAATTCGGGTGGACACGCATCGAGGCCGGCTTCGTCGTCGAGCATCGGCACGTCCGGCGCCGAACCCAATTCCCGGGCGGCCGTTGAACCACGAGCCGCCAATAGATGCAGCAAGAGAAGTAGCACGATGCCGAGCAAGATGGCGGTTGGGACGCCGATCACGAACCCACCGCCTTGGCCACATAGGTTCGCGCATCGTGCAGGCGGCGCTGGGTCGCGGCCGCGACGCGCTGGTAATGGCGTTCGATCTGGATGGTCTGCCGGGCCGCGGGACTAGCCTCATACGACCAGAGGTGTATGCACCATACTCCCAGGGCGATGAGGTACGAAGCGGAATAGGTGTAGCCCCAGAATTGGCGGGACGCATTACTGCCGCCGATGAAGAATGTCAGGGTAATGACGCGCATGCCGATGAAGAAGCCATACCCAAGTAAAATGCCTCGCAGGTTTTTTCCAAAAGGAATTGAATAAAACAGGAAGAGCGCGACCAGTGCCGCCACGCAAACGGCCTGCATCACGCGAAGCGTGCGCTCGAGTTCCAGTGTGCCGGCTTCCAGCCACCATCGAGGGTCATTCGCGGCCGCTACGAGTCCTTTCGCAGCGGCCACGATGAAAAGGACGACGAGGATGTTGCGCGCCATCCTGGCGGTTCCTGGAAAGGATGCCAAACCCACGCGGTAAATCTCAAAAACGATCCCGCAACCGATCAAGACGCACAAAAATTCAGTTGTCCAATAAGTGTAAGAATAAAATGCGGGTTTCCACCGATAAACCAGGAAGGAAATTACGTCCTCAAATATTATAAAGGAAATATAGAAGTAGAAAACTGGATATCGGAACGCGAGTTTGCCACGTATGGCCCGTGCAAGCAGAAGAACTTCGAGCGTGATACTGGCCCACCAAATGGACTGGCTCAGCATTGTTCTCCGAGCGCCGAGTAACAGAAACGCGCTCAGATGCTAGCACGAGTCAGGGGAAAAATGGCGGCGCATCTTCCCCCTGTCGCGGAAGCATCCTAAGACGCAATTCCAATCCAAGGAGTTGGGAGTGGACGGCCGCCGTCGGCGACGAGCCAGGGAGTTGGTAGAGGGCGGCCACCATCGGCGGTGAACCAAGGGGTGGGCAGCGGTCTGCCACCGTCGGCGGTCAAAACGCCCGAATGCAGTATTAAACCCGCCATCAGAAGCGCTAAACAGAGCAAGAAAAGAATCTTCAGCGAACGCATAAATCCTCCTCCGAGAGATTAGGGACCCGGAAACGACCTCGCAACGATTCGGCCACGAGTCGGGCAAGCCTAAAAGAGAAAGGGGAAAGAACCTAGTGGACGGGAGCCTTGGTCGGAATTCCAACCAGGCGAGAGCGAGAGATCGCCGGGGCAACAGATGGGCCGATCGCATCCCATCGGAGCCATGGAATTCGTTCGCCAGCCCCAGGTAGCTGTACCGAGTCACAACATCACGCGAGGCCCTGTAGCAGAATCGCCGGCAGGTCCGGATGGCCCGAAAAAAGCGAAGCAAGGCGTCGAGAATTGCGTCGAATCGCTCGGCCCTCAAGGAATGACGCGGTCTTGGCCCACAAATTCCAGTTCTCAGACAGTCAGTGTAGGGAAATAAAGCCCGACGAACTCATTGGCGCAGCGTTGCGGTTGTAATAGTAAGCGAAGCATTCTTTTTTCCGACTCAAACAGTACGGGGAGTTTCAAATGTATACGGCATCTTTCTGTTCTCCCCAAATGGTTGCGTCGACCAGACACGGGCCATATGGAGAAGTGCGGCGCGCGCGGCGGAAAGGGGAATCGACGCAGCGCATAAGCGGGAGGCGAAGTCGTGCAAGAAAACATCGAAGAGTGGTGGGAATGCACAAACCGCATGTGCGGACAGAAGATTCAGTTCGTAACGCTTGACTGGGGACCCGACAGGGCTAACCCTACCTGCTTCCGCGGCAGCAGTATGAAACGGCCATACGTTAAGCCGCATTACAGGGAATATACCAATCTCGGCGCCGTCCCTGCCGCAACGTCCGCAAATCGGAGCGTTCTATTGTTCGTTGCACCCTTCACGTTGACTTGTCTCCTTCCGCGATCCGATGCGTGACGATGATCCGCGCGCTACAACAAGCCGCGATGGCGACCACTTTGGCAATCATGTCTCTGGGTGTTTTTGTGCTCTACGATGCTTTTACGCGCGCGCAGGCGCCGCGATCGAAGAGTCTATTCGAGGGAGTGCTGTTGTGCACCTTCGCTCTGGCCCTGCTCTATTCACTTGGCACGCGCGACGAAAGATGATGCGCAGGCCCAACCGATGATTAAAAGCCAGGATGCCGACGAAGCGGTTCTGCGTTGCCGCGCTGATTTCATTTTTGACGCGCGGACGCGCGGGAGCAGCTCACGCCCGATCAAAGTGCTGAGTGAATGTATGTGTGATTTCCGTCGTGCCGACTGGGAAAGTCGATGGAACGACTGGAACTCGCGACTCAACCCCTACCTGAATTTGTTCCTATGCGCGGAGCACGCCCGGGAGCTTGGGCTGTTGAAGTAGGGCGCCGAACTTCGAGCGCGAATTTGCTCCAGCGCCGCAGAGTCCGCGTCAATGTATCCGGTTGCCGACCCCTTCGAAATAAAGGGAATAAGGTAGGCGGCGGACTTTGCCGTACACAATTAAACCGGCAATATTCAGGGTATCCCGGAATTCGATTGGATTTCCCGCTGGCCTAACATGGTCTCAGACTTGAGAGCCTTTCCAATCGAGGTAAGGGAGCCGTCCTAGGAATTCTGGGCGAAGGCGACTTTTTCGGAGAAGCGTGCATCACGGGTGACAGCGTGTACTCCACGTCGGCGATCGCTCTAGTACCCAGCATGGTCAATATCATCAAAGGGAAAGCGATGTTGAAGATGGTCGAGGAAGATCCCGCGCTATCCAAGCACTTCATCAACTACCTGGTGATGCGCAGCCGTCGCATCGAACAGGATTTGATCGATCACATGTTTAATTTCAGCGAGAAGCGCCTGGCGCGCACGCTGTTGCTGCTCGCGCGAAGCCGCCAGGGCGACGAGTCCGCCGAGCTGCTGGACAAAATCGGCCAGGATACGCTGGCGGAGATGGTTGGGACGACAAGATCCCGCATAAATTTCTTCATGAACAAGTTCAGAAAACTGGGATTAATTCACTATAACGGCGGGTTGACCGTTCACGACTCGCTGGCGAGCGTTTTAAACGATTAGGAATGGCCACCCATTCTTGGCGGACAGGTTTTGAGCAAGACGCGTCGGTCCGGGCGAGACCCTTCGAGGCTCAGGGTCAACAAGCCCCGCCGCTACATCGGAGAATCGGGATCGGAGAATCAGGAGTTCCAGGATACTCGGGACAGCTGCTTCTTACGAGTCTCCCATTCGGCGCCGGAAAGAATGCGCGGAGCGACTTCAATCAGCCGCGGAGTCAATTTAAAGACCGCGAGCGGGGTCCAGGGCTTGCCGTCGCGGGTGCGAAACTCGCGCCGATTTAAACCGTCGGCCATGCGCGGGTACGATAGATCCTGAACCACCATCTCCGCCAGGCAATTCAGGATTTCCATCTCGGAGGGGTTTTCCTCCAAGTGCAGGCAATCGCCTGCGATGCGGGTACCGAACGGGATTTCTTCACCGAAACGCGATCCCTCCGGAGCCTCGTGCGCACCGTCGGCTTCGGTTTCGCGCTGCCATTCCACAGCCGCCAGGCGCCAGCCGGCGCTTTCCTTCTGCTTCACATACTCGTAACTTGGCCATGTCGAAAAGATGTCCCGAGTCCATTCCAGCTTCTTCATGAGCGCCTCCTGGCAGAGGATCGAGTCGCGGAGAGAGAACAACCCCGCGGCAATATTGGCAATTTCGATGCCGACCACGTAACGCCGGAAACTGTTTGAAGGCTAACGGGTTATGCCAAGCTTAGTGACCTTAGCCAGCGGCGGCACTGTCCGTTCATGGGATGGCGTGTCGCATTGCCGGACACCTGAGCAAGCGTGGAAATCTTGACGTGTGGGGCACGAACGGGGTTATTATCTCGCTGCCCCGGGCCCCGTCACTTTCATCTTTGCAATGTTGGATTAGCGGGAAGGTATCGCGCGTCCTATGGATCCTGCCTCGAAGCGCACCGAAAATCGCGTCCCGCTGCAGGTGAATGTAGATCTATCCAGCCTGGACGTTCGCATACCGGCGACCGGGGGGATCACCGAAAATATCAGCCCTCGTGGGGCGCGGGTGTTAACGAACAAACCGTGGAAACCCAACGAACGCTTGAACGTGCGGTCACTGGGGGGAAACTTCCGTTCGCGGGCGCGCGTGGTTTACTGCGTGCCCGTGGACAACGATCAATTTGCCGTAGGACTGCAGTTGTTTGCGGCTGCGGGTAGCTGGCAATCGCCGAACTGAGTTGCGCGCATTTCACTGGAATGCCGTCGAATTGCGACGCCGACGCGTGAAGCTTCTACTTGCGCGTCTGGCGAAGTTTTGCCAGACGTTGCGAATCCAATCGAAGGCGCTGGCGCGCGCTCCTCGATTTCAAGATGAATCTCTCCACGTTCGCCATGAAGTCGGGATTGTCGGTCCGCTTGCGCAATTGCTTCAGGAACGGACGGACCTTTGCAAACATGGTGAACATCTCCTGGGAAAACGCGGCGCTCAGAAAAGCTTTTTCGCTCAAGGTGTCATCCAGCACGAGGGACGTCGCCATGCCCCAGTACGTCGGCACTTGTCTCAGCCAGCGGCTCTCCTTGGTGCCATGCGCCAATTCGATTTTCAAGTAGTCGCCGGCGTTGTCCGGCCAAAATTATTCGTGCCACCACCGGCATGCCTTGCGCATCTCGGATTGCTTGCGCAGGCGATCGAGCTGAAGAAGGAGCTTAGCGTCCTGGTTCATGGGCTTTTTGCGCACGGAAACCTCGCGAACAGCGCGCCCCGCTGAATGATCGGTTTTCTTGCCCAAGGTTGTTCTTGCGATAGTTAAACGTTGTCGATTAGCTATCTGGAATGAGCGGCATCTTAAGGAGCGATGGGCGAGAAGTCCATGTAAAGGTAACATACCGCTGTGGTGCAGTCTGAGGGCAAAGCTCTAGCGATTAAACTCCGGTAAACCTGCGACGTCGAGGGCGATGTTATAGTTTCCCCATGTACTCGCAGAAATTCAAAGTGAATGTGGTGATTCGCGGCGAACGCCGAGCCTGCCCGCTGGAGTGGCTCGACCAATTCTGCATGCGGAATTTTACCAACGCTGCGGAATTCGACGATACGCTGCCGGTTGAAGAAGGACGGGTGGAGGCCAGCTTTCGCGTGACGCCGGAGCGGTTCGCGGAGGGCTTTGGCGCGTGGCTGACGCAGCGCGGAAAAGGCGAAGGGCAAGCTCTACAAGTAGAAGTGACACCGGCCTGAAGTCTGGAAAGGATCTCGAAACGTAGTAACGGGGGCTCTTCGGGTCAGGCCACCGGCTCGCGCTTTTCGGTGCCGAGAGCCTTCAGAATCTGCGGAAGTGCCGCTTCCGCCGCCGCTTGTCCCACCGCAACCAACTCATCTGTCCGCGTGAAATCGTCCCACACGAAGGGCTTCACGTCCGGCTCGATGATGACATCGGCCTGTTGGCGCCAGGCCAGATCGGCGTGGCGCTGAATAATCGAAAAAGAGCGGCTGATCACGTCGGCCGCGGTGCGTGGAGTCGTGAAGCTGCCGGCTTCCAGGTACACCGCGATAACGATGTCCGCGCCCAATAGCAGCGCGCCCTCGACGGGAACCGGCGCGGTCAGAAAACCGTCCACCAGCGTGCGTCCCTCGAATTGTATGGGCACGAACAGCCCGGGATACGCACACGACCCACGCATCGGCGGGCCGAGCAAGCCGCGCGTGTAATAGACGGAAACGCCCTCATTGATGTCACTGGCGGCGATGGCCAGCGGTGTGGTGAGTTCCTCGAAAGTTTTTGCGGAAGTGAAGCGCTCGAGATACCGCTCCATGCGAAGATTGTTGGCGAGGCCGAGCCATGACGGCGTCCAGCGCCCGAAATCCGCGAAGGTAGTGGTACGGGCAATGCGTTGCATGTCGTTTAAGGGCACGCCCGCGCAATAGCAAGCGCCGATCAACGCGCCGACACTGGTACCTGCAACAACATCGATCGGAACGCCGGCGTTGCGGATCGCCCGAATCACGCCGACATGCGCAATTCCTCTGGCAAAGCCTCCTGCCAGGGCCAGCCCGACTCGCGGGCGTTCCCCCGGAGGACGTGTTTCGCCGCTGGCCAGGACGCGAATCTTGTCCGTGGCGTTCTTCAGCCAGTCCACTGCGTTGGCTACTTTGTCTTCCATCATCTCACTTACAGTTTAGTGCTAGTCGCGGCTGGCAGGACGTTGTTTGACCGCCGCATGCTGGTTTTGTAACCTGTCCGACGGTACTAATCCCCTCAAGAGGCTGCCCATGAAACGTCGCATCGAGAAAGCTGTTGTCCTGGGTGCGGGAACAATGGGCGCGCGAATTGCCGCGCACTTCGCGAACGCTGGTCTGCCTTGCATCCTTTTAGACATTGTACCCCCTGGACTGCCACAGGATGCGCCCTTTGATGCGCGAAATAAGATTGTTCGCGCGGGGCTCGAGGCCGCAAAAAAGGCCAAGCCAGCGGCCTTTTTTACGGCGGCACTCGCGGAACGTATTGCCATCGGAAATTTCGATGATGACTTGGCGCGTTGCGCGGAGGCTGATTGGATCATCGAAGTCGTCGCCGAAAATCTGGAGATCAAGAAAAATCTGCTCGCGCGCGTTGCTCAGTTCCGCAAGCCCGGCGCCATCGTCACCACCAACACCTCGGGCCTGCCGGTGCATTTGATCGCCCAAGGAATGACCGAAGAGTTTCAGCAGCACTGGGCAGGCACGCACTTCTTCAATCCGCCGCGCTACTTGAAGCTCGTGGAGCTGATTCCCGGGCCGAAGACTTTACCGGAAGGCGTCGAGACGCTCAGCGAGTTTTGCGACCGCCGCTTAGGGAAGGGCGTGGTCGTAGCGAAGGACACCCCGAACTTCATCGCCAACCGCATCGGCACGTTCTCCATGCTGAATGCGCTGCGCTTGATGGGCACGCTGGGAATGACGATCGAGGAAGTGGACGCCTGCACCGGTCCGGTGATCGGGCAACCCAAGTCCGCCATCTTTCGCACCGCGGATATCGTCGGACTGGATGTGCTATTGCACGTGGTGAAAAATATTTACGAAACTGTGCCGAACGACGAGTCGCGCGAGATGTATCGCGTACCCGCCCTGGTGGAAGAAATGGCGCGGAGAGGGTGGCTCGGCGACAAAACCGGCCAGGGCTTCTACAAGCGCTTGAAAGGCGAAGGCGAGCGAGAAGTTCTAACTCTCGACGTCAACACGATGGAGTATCGACCGCGGCAGAAGGCGCGATTTCCGTCGCTGGAAAACGCGAAGACGATCGAAGACACCATCGACCGTTTGCGTGCTTTGATCGGTCCGGTGCTGGAAGGTCAGAAGGGTGACAAGGCTCTACAGTTTCTCTGGGGCCTACTCTCGGAGACGTGCCTCTACGCCGCGCGGCGCGTGCCGGAAATTTCCGATCACGTCCTGGATGTCGATCGCGCCATGCGCTGGGGCTTTGCCTGGGAGCTTGGCCCGTTTCAGTTGATGGACGCGATCGGCGTGAAAGCGTTCGCTGCCGGCGTGCAGAAGGAAGGCCGGACGCTACCGCCGGTGGTCGAAAAACTCCTGGCGAGCGGCCGAGGAAGTTTCTACGAATCGGAAAAAGGCACAACGACCGTCTTCGACATCGCCAGCGGTGCGGTTAAGACAGTCGAAGAGCCCAAGGGCGTCATCATCCTCAAATCGCTGAAAGACGCCGGCCGCGAAGTCGATCGCAACTCCGGTGCGAGCCTGATCGACCTTGGCGACGGCGTGGCCTGCTGTGAATTTCACTCCAAGATGAACGCGATTGGAGCGGATCTGATCGCCATGGTCCACAAAGGACTGAAGCGGCTCGACTCCGATTTCGATGCCATGGTCATTGCCAACCAGGCCGTGAATTTTTCCGTAGGGGCGAATCTGATGCTGGTGTTGGTAGCCGCGCAGGAGCAGGAGTGGGATGAGTTGCACCTCGCGGTCAAGCAATTTCAGAACGCGAATCTCGCCATCAAGTACGCGCCGAAACCCGTCGTCGTCGCGCCGCAAGGCTTGGCGCTCGGCGGCGGATGCGAAGTCAGCCTGCATGGCGCAAGAATTCAGGCGGCGGCCGAGGCGTACATGGGCTTGGTGGAGGCCGGCGTTGGATTGATCCCCGGTGGCGGCGGCTCGAAGGAAATGTTGATCCGCGCGAACGAGCACTCCGCGGGCGGCGAAGACCTGGATTTATTTCACGCTATGAAGCCCGTCTTCGAAGCGCTCGCCATGGCCAAAGTTGGCACGAGCGCCGAAGAGTGCCGCGATCTCGGATTCTTGCGCCGTGAAGACGGCGTGTCCATGAATCGGGATCGTCTCGTCGCGGACGCCAAGGAAGCTGCGCTCGCCCTCGTGCGCGCGGGATACAGTTCGCCTGCCGCGAGCTGGCAGGAAGGCGCGCAGACCACGCAGATCAAAGTCCTTGGCGAGCAATTCCTTTCTGGCGCGAAAATGATAATCCATCTGCTCTTACGTGGAGGCTACGCCTCGGAACACGACGCGCACGTCGCGCGCAAGCTCGCCAACATCCTGGCGGGCGGCTCGCTCAGCGCTCCGCAGGTGGTCAGCGAGCAGTACGTCCTCGATCTCGAACGCGAAGCGTTCGTTTCGCTTTGCGGCGAAAGAAAAACACAAGAGCGCATCGCCCACACTCTGAAAACAGGAAAGCCTCTCCGAAATTAATGGGTGGGGAGCGCCGGTTGTCGGCGCCGTGCCAGGGCCTATGCATCGAAGGCGGCGGCGAGTCGCCGCGCTCCAAACGAAACGCGATGGTCCGTGTGGCGGTCCTCTCCGAGAGGGCTGGGTTTAGATGGATTGCCATCGCTGCCGGGCGAGTGGAACGCAGATCCCACTTCCGACTATCCGTCTTTGCCCCCAGTCTAGAAACCGCATAAAAACGTATTGAACTGGCGGCTGTAAACCGCCTATTCTATTTCCCGCACCTGAGGTGCAATCGTGCAAAGACTCCTGGCGCCCCGCGAAGCGGCGAACATTCTCGGCATCAGTTACCCGACGCTAAAGCAATGGATCTACCGCAACAAGATCAAAACCGCGAAAACGCCGGGCGGCCATCATCGCGTCCCGGAAAGCGAGATCGATCGCTTGATCCCGAAAAATCTAGAGCGCGGAGACATCCAGACTCGCCGCGGGAATTTCCGCAAGATCAGCGGCCGCAATCAACTCATTGGCCGCGTCCTCGCGATCAAGTACAGCGGCCTGCTGGCGCAAGTGACCATGTCCATCGGCGAGCAGCACATCACCGCCATCATCACTGCCGACGCTGCGAAAGAGATGCGCCTCAAGGCCGGAGAACGCGCCGCGGCGCTAATCAAATCCACCGAAGTAATGATTCTCAGGGTGTGAATCCAGGCAACATTTATTCAGCGCTCCTATGATGACCCGCCAAAACTCGATTCGACGCGGTGCTTTCTTCGTCCTGATTGCCGCCCTCTCTCTTTCTTTCGGGTCGCGGCAACTGCGCGCACAAAAGCGAGAAGTCAGCGTCGCCGCCGCCGCGGATTTACAATTCGCCATGGCCGATCTCGCTCACCAATTTGAAAGGGCGACCGGCGACGTGCTCCGGGTCACTTATGGCTCAAGCGGGAATTTCTTTTCCCAACTGCAAAACGGCGCTCCTTTCGATCTCTTTTTCTCCGCCGACATCGACTATCCCAAGAAACTCCAAAGCGCCGGCCTCGCCGAACCGGGCTCGATCTTTGCTTACGCCGTCGGCCGCATCGTCATCTGGACGCCCGCAGACTCGAAACTCGACGTACCCAATCAAAATTGGAACGCCCTTCTCCATCTCAGCGTGAGCAAGATTGCCATCGCCAACCCCGGGCACGCTCCCTACGGGCGCGCCGCCGTCGCGGCCATGCAAGCCGCCGGAATCTACGAAAAGGTCAAAGACAGGCTGGTCTTCGGCGAAAATATTTCGCAAGCTGCCCAATTTGTGCAGTCGGGCAACGCACAAGCAGGTATCATCGCGCTATCACTCGCGGTATCACCCGCCATGAAGGACGGCAAGCGCTGGGAGATTCCGGCTGACTCCTATCCCGCGATCGAACAAGCCGTCGTGATGCTGAAAAACGCGAAGAATAAGGATGCAGCGCGCGCATTTCTCGAGTTTGTGAAAAGCGAGTCAGGTCGCGCAACACTCGCCAGATACGGATTCGCGATTCCAACGGCTGGTCCGAGCGCCGCTCCCCAACCATGAACAGCACTCATACGCAGCCAGCAATCTCAGTTCCGCCGCGCGGCGACCGCTAACCATGCAATCCCTGTTCCTTTCCATCCGGCTCGCCGCATGCGTCACCGCAATTCTCTTGGCAATCGGGTTGCCGCTCGCCTATTGGCTGGCGTATTCGCGATGGCGCGGCAAATTTCTGGTGGAATCGATCGTGGCGTTGCCCCTGGTTTTGCCCCCGACCGTGCTTGGATTCTACGTGCTGGTCGCGATGGGTACGCATGGACCGCTGGGAAGAGTGTGGCAGGCAGCCTTCGGTCACGCCCTGGCGTTCACCTTTACTGGATTGGTTTTTGCTTCGGTGCTCTACAGTTTACCGTTTGCTGTTCAACCGTTGATCGCTTCATTTGAGAGCGTCGATCGCAAATTGCTCGACGCTTCCGCGGTTCTCGGCGCCGGCGCTCTGCGCACCTTCCGCCACGTCATCCTGCCCATGTCTATCCCGGGCGTGGTCACCGCGCTGGTCTTGAGCTTCGCCCATACATTGGGTGAGTTCGGTGTCGTCCTGATGGTTGGCGGCAACCTCGCTGGCAGCACCCGCACAATTTCGATCGACATTTACGATCACGTGCAATCCCTTGAATATGCCGAAGCGAATCGCCTGGCGCTCATCCTGCTAGCATTCTCGTTCGTCGTGCTTGCCATCGTGTACGGAATCAACCGCCGCGTAGGGCGCCGAATCTGGTCAGCGTGGCCGGCGCGATAAGCACTGTGCCTCTCTCGCTGCGCATTCTCCTGGAGCGGCGCGCCACGAACGCTCCATTTTTCGTACTGGATGCCTCTCTTGAAATTCCCTCCGGCATTTCCATCTTGTTCGGCGCCTCCGGAGCCGGAAAATCCACGTTGCTGGATTGCGTCGCGGGATTGCTACGCCCAGACTCCGGCCAAATCAAAATCGGTGATGACATCCTCTTCGACTCCGAAGCGCGCGTGAACGTGTCTCCGCAGCGCCGGCGCATGGCCTACGTTTTCCAATCGCTCGCGTTGTTTCCGCACATGACTGTAGAAGAAAACGTCGCTTACGGCCTGCCGCCCTTGCCCGAATCTCAGCGCTCCGTTCGAATCGCTGAGATCCTGCAAGCTTTTCGGGTCGAAAATCTCGGCACGCGAAGGCCCGCGGAAATATCCGGTGGAGAAAAGCAGCGTGTTGCCCTGGCGCGTTCGCTGGTCACCCAGCCGCGAGTTCTCTTGCTCGATGAACCCCTCAGCGGCCTGGACGCGGAATTGAAAGCCTCAATTGTGGACGACCTGCGCGTATGGAACGCCGCGCAAAAAATTCCAATCCTCTACGTAACGCACACCCGCGACGAAGTCGACGCACTCGGCGAGCGCGTGGTTGTTCTCGACCGCGGCCGCGTCATCAGCGAAGGCCGGCCGCACGAAGTCCTCGCCGCGCCTCGCCACAAAAGACTTGCCCAGGCCGCTGGCTTCGAGAACCTGCTGGACGCCACCGTAATGGAGTTGCGCAAGGCTGATGGCGTGATGCGCGTGCGCCTGGCCGAAAGCGCCAGCGAAATCGAAGTGCCCCTCGGCTACGCCGCCCCAAACGATCAGGTCAAAATCGCAATCCGCGCTGGGGACATCTTGCTGGCAACGCAACCACCGGTAGGGCTGAGCGCCCGCAACGTTCTAGAAGGGAAAATCGTCTCGCTCGACACACGCGGCACTCTGGTCGCAGCCCGCGTGCAAGCCGGAGTCATGTTTACGGCCCACGTAACGCCAGGTGCGGCCCGCGCACTGGAACTCACAGCAGGCAAGCCCGTCTGGATCGTCCTGAAAACGCACTCCTGCCATCTAGTCAGCGATTAGCCAAATATGCTTGCATTTCCAGGAAAGGCTTTGCCGATCAAAAATGCCGGGTCGCGAAGCGAAAAAATCATGTGGGGGTTCGCTTCAGCGCGTCCCGTTGTACCACTGTTGCCAAGCCCCCGCGTCCTTCCCGAAATTCAATCCGGAAATATCGCGCAACGCGTGCGCCGTCCATTCCTTCTGTGGCGTGCTCAGGGCCGCGTCGTCCAACCATCCCACCAAACTTGCCGCCGCCAGCATACGTTGTTCGTGCGTATACATCCCCGCTTCCGCCAAACTACACGCAGCGCTTTCCTGTACACCTGGCGAAGGGTCGTTGCGAAAGCGCTCCAACAACATCGGTACGGTTTCATCCGTAGCGACGAGTCCGAGGCCATACACCGCTCCCGAACGCATCCGAGCGTCCGAGTCATCCAGATATCTCTTTAATGTCTGCACGACGCGTTCCTGCTCAACGCCGCGATTTCCCAGCGCACCCAGCATCCACAGTGCCCACGCTCGCGTGTTCCGATTCGCCGCCGCAAGCTCCAATCGATTCAGCCCGTCTGTGTCCCGCGAAACTCCGTCGAGTGCCAGGGTCGCCTGCAATGCCGCCCTGCGCAAGTGCAGGTCGTGCTGATTGAGCGCCACGTTAACGAGCTGGTTCGCTTTCGCGGTGCGTTGCGTTCCGCCAATCCAACGATCGGATTCACTGAGAATTTGATCGGCAGCTATCGAGTCCCCGGACACCAACCGCCCGAGAAGATTCTCTGCCTCGGCTTGCCGCGATGAGCTGGTCCCACCGGTCGTCGCTCCACTCTGCAACCCAGCGCCATTCCCCCAGTCGGTTATCGAGCTCACCGACGAATGAATTCGCCGAGCCCCGTTCTGCACCGTCCAGCCAAGTAACATGATGAGAGCGAATCCCACAGAAAGATAAAGGATGACTCCCAAGGTGCGCGAAGGCCCAGATTGCGGAGGGGCAGTGCGATCCGGCGCAGTCAGCCCTTCAGGAGCGGCCGATTTCTTCGTCGCCTGTTCGACTTCGACCAGCGCGTGCACCACGTCGACTTCCGAAGGCTGCGGTGCTTCCTGCGGCGAATTGTGCGAGGCGGTGGCCGAAAGCTGGGCGCCGTCAGTTTCCGTCGCCGAACTCTTCGGCAAATCGCGAGTTGGCTGCAATGGATCAGGCAAGGTGGCCCAACCTCGGGGGCTAATGCCAGCATGCAAAGCCCGCAGTTCCGAGGCTATCCCCCAGGCGTACCAGTGCAGCGAATCCGACAATGCTGACGAGTTTCAACGGGGGTTCGGAGGATTCGGAGCTTCAGTGCCCAGGTACGCTGCCTGTGCGACAAGAGATTGATTCTCCCGGCCAAACTTACTCGCCGCCGGGAACGGAATTCTTGTCACTATTGCTGTGGTTTAGCCGCGCCGGTAGTCCCCGCCGCGGAAAACTTGATCTCATCCGCCGACAAAGTGCTGTCAGGATTCGGCGTCGCGTGAATCACCACACGATCGCCTACCGCCAGATCCGAAAGCTTCGCAGGCTTGCCGTCGCGCGAAACGTACATCGTTCCAGAAACGAGTTTCACCTCGACGGACTTCCCGTCAGCTTGCTTGACCACCACCGAGTCTGCATTTATTTTTTCCAACGTGCCCATTACGTGCTTTTTGTCTCCGTGAGCGAACGCCACGCTCGCCATCAACGCGACCAGCACCAAGAGCGAAACAACTCGACGCTTCATAAAGGTTCTCCGTAACTCGGCCGGATCCTTCCGGCTAGGCCAGCCGCCAATCCCAACAACAATCAGCATCCCGCCTACTAATGATGATGCTCCGGTGCGTGCTTTTGTTGTACCGGTTCGCCCCGCAGAAAATCCTGTTCCTCTTGATCTTCTTCGCGATCGTCCGGCCCCTTCGGATTCTGGCGCTCCATCTCCAACCGCTCTTCCATCGTCAGCTGCGGCAGGTGCCGGAGGAAAAGCACCAGTTTCCAACTATCGTCCCGGGAGGAGTGGGAACCTCCGCCAAACGCCGGCATGCCAGTGAAGCGCACTCCATTTTCGATGATCCAGAAAAGCTCGCCGTCGGAAAGCTTTTGCGTTTCCGGCAAACGAAGATCGGGCGGCTTCGGATACAAACCTTTGCCGTACATCGTATCGCCGCGCCCGTCGTTGCCGTGGCAGGTGGCGCAGTGATCCGCGAAATGCGCCCTCGCCTCCTTCAGTGTTTCGTCCGATGCGGAAATGGGATTGTGCTCGTTGCGCGCATTCGCCGGAATCGCCAGACGCCGCGCGTTTCGCGCGATCATTGCTTCCAACGCAGTGGGAGTGGCACGCGCGCTCAACCCGTTGTGCAAAATCGAAGCGCCGGCCGCCACCGCCAGACCCACGGCCACCACCACAAGAAGAAGGATGAGGTTACCGCGTTTCATAATCGGCCTTCCATGGTATCGAGCGTTCCTTATGGCCGCCACAGATTTTGATGTGCGGTACTGCACGGAGTGTGTCATTTTCATGTCAAAGCGCGACCGCGTGTACGCAATGAGCGTCGAATGAGTGTGAAGGCTGTACTGCGCCCGGTCGTTCGACTCTGGATTCTGACGAACTGGCAGCCTCTCTGGTACGATACATTTCGCTGGCTCGTTGCCGGGCCCAGCCGCTTTCGACTCGTCTATGAGCACTGCCGCACAACTTAGAAGCTCTGCCGCGCTGACCGATTGTCCCGCCGATGTACGCGACGATCTGGCCGCAGCCTGCGACGGGGCCGAGCTTTCCTTCGAGCAAGGTTTGCGCCTCGCCACCGCCCAGGGGCCGGCACTCGATGCGCTAATCGCGGTGGCCGATGCCTTGCGCCGCAAAACCGTGGGCGACACCATCACCTACGTCGTGAATCGCAACATCAATTTCACCAACGTTTGCTTCGTGGGTTGCAGCTTCTGCGGCTTCGCGCGAGGTCCGGGCGCGCCCGATGCCTATTCGCATTCTCCGGAACATGTCGTTCAAAAGGCTCAAGAAGCTTGGGACCGCGGCGCGACCGAAGTCTGCATTCAAGGCGGCTTGCCTCGCGACCTCGACGGATTTTTCTACCGCGATATTTTGCGTGCCATTAAACGCGCCATTCCCGCTATGCACGTCCACGCATTTTCACCGATGGAGATTTCTTATGGTGTGGACAAGACCGGAATGCCGCTGCGCGATTACCTGCACATGATGAAAGACGAAGGCCTTGGCAGCATTCCAGGGACCGCCGCGGAAATCCTGGACGATCGAGTGCGCCAACGGCTAAGCCCGAACAAGCTCCCGGTCGCGCGCTGGGTCGAAATCATCACCACCGCGCACGAACTGGGGATTCCCACTACTTCCACGATGATGTACGGCCACGTGGAAGAACCTGCGGATTGGGTGCGACACATACTACTGCTCCGTTTGATCCAGAAGCGCACCAGCGGCTTCACGGAATTTGTCCCGTTGGGATTCATTCACGAAAATACCAGGTTGTATAAACATGGCGGTGCTCGGGCCGGCGCGCGACACGACGATCACCTGCGCGTCCACGCGTTGTCGCGCGTGCTGCTGCACGGCGCGATCAAAAACCTGCAAGTGTCCTGGGTAAAACTGGGATTCGGGGTTTCGCTCGAGTGCCTGAAGGTGGGCGCTAACGATTTCAGCGGCACGTTGATGGAAGAGAGTATTTCGAAAGCTGCGGGCGCCACGTTTGGCGAGTTTGTTTCGCCCGAGGAATTTCAGCGAATGATTCGTTCGATCGGGCGCGTCCCGGCCGAGCGCAGCACCACCTACAAGATTCGCCGCTTCTTCGATTCGCCGGTAGCATCCGATCCGTTGGAAACGAGAGCGTCGACGGCGCTGACATTGGTGCCAGAGAGAAACCGTCGACCGTACGCGGAAGGCTCGTATTGAAATTCGATGCGCGCCCTCTTGCTCCCAATCAAAGACCTCCGAAATGCCAAGCAGCGGCTTGCTGGTGTGTTGACGCCGGAGGAGCGCTTTACTTTAGCGCACGCGATGTTGGCCGACACGATTCGCGCGGTAAGGGGCGTACAGCACGCCGACCAGATTCTTGTGGTGACGAACTACGAGCCTGCGATGGAAGCGGCGCGCGAAAATGGCTGGGAAATTCTCCGCGAGGAGCGTCAGATCTCGGAGAGCGTGTCCGTGGATGCCGCATCGCGGCATTCCGAGGATCGCGGCATCACCGCGGTGTTGCGGTTGCCGCTGGATTTGCCGCTGGTGCAATCACGCGACATCGATGAGTTGCTCCTAACGGAATGTGCCGCGCCGGCGCTGGTGATCGTGCCGTCGCGAGATGGAACCGGGACCAACGCGATTCTTCGCACGCCGCCAACCCTATTCCCCTCACATTTCGGCAGCGGCAGTTTTGCGAAGCATTGCGGCGAAGCCGAACGCATGGGCGCCCGGATTCTCGAGAGGCGGAACGTGCGCCTGGAAATGGACGTGGACGACGAAGCGGATTTGCGCGCGCTGCTGCAGCACGACTTGAGCGGCACACAAACGGGCGCGTGGTTGCAAGACAGCGGCCTCTCTAAAAAGTTGCGCCCGGAGTCCATAACCGGGGCGAGTATTGCGGCGAGCATCTAGGCGGTGTTCCTTAACAATGATCCAGACAAACAGCCGCGCAGTTGCAGGGGCACAGCAACGCTGCGCCCCTGCTTGCCCGGGCGACGACCCGCTCACCGCGCCCTTTGTCCCGAGCGCTGGATGAGACAAAAAGTCTATTCCGATCCCGACGCGGTGGTCGCGGACGTGCCGGATGGCGCGCGAATCATGTTTGGGGGATTCGGCGGCGCGGGCTTTCCGAATAATTTGATCGCAGCGTTGGCGCGCAAGGGCACGAAGGACATCGTGGCCATCAGTAACAACTGCGGGACGCGCGATGGCGAACTCGGACTTTTGTTCAAGCTCGATCGTATCCGCCATGTGACGGCATCGTTTCCCGGTCCACACTCTAATTATTTCCAGGAACGGCTAGCGGCTAAAGAAGTGACGCTGGAGCTTGTCCCGCAGGGCATTCTGTGCGAACGAATGCGCGCGGCCGCCGCGGGTCTTCTCGGGTTTTACACCACCGTTGGCGTCGGCACGGAGGTTACCTCCGGGAAGGAAGAGCGCACGATTGACGGTAAGCGCTGCATTCTGGAAATGCCCATTCACGCCGATTTTGCTTTCATCAAGGCGCAGAAGGCCGACGAACTTGGCAACCTGACCTACCGGCTGGCGGCGCAGAATTTCAATCCAATCATGGCTATGGCCGCGAGAATCACCATCGTGGAGGTCGAGGAGATTGTTCCCATCGGCGCGATCGATCCCGAGAGCGTGATGACACCGGCGATTTTCGTGCACCGCATCGTGCAAGCGAAAGGAATTCGCTATGCCGGGTAAGGCGCGCCTGACACGAGAACAGATCGCGCAGCGCGCCGCGCGGGAATTACCGGACGGTGGTTACGTGAATCTCGGCTGGGGCATTCCGAACCTGATCGCCGATTATTTGCCTCCTGAAATCACCGTTTATTTTCACAGCGAGAATGGAATTCTGGGCATGGGGCGACGCGCCAAGCCGGGAGAAGAGGATTACGACTTGGTGGACGCGATGAAGGTACCGGTGACGCTGGTTCCGGGCGCCTCCTTTTTTCACCAGGCCGATGCGCATTTGATGACGCGCGGAGGGCATTTGGACGTGGCGGTGCTCGGCGGATTTCAAGTCTCCGAAAAGGGCGATCTCGCCAATTGGAAAATTCCGGGAGCGAAGGGCTCCGGCGCAATCGGAGGCGCGATGGACATCGCGGCCGGAACGAAGACGCTGGTAGTGTGCATGGAGCACACCACCAGAGAGGGCGCGCCGAAGATCGTGCGCGAGTGTACTTACCCCCTGACCGGATTGGCGTGCGTCACAGCCATCATTACCGATCTTGCGGTGATCGACGTCAGAGCGGACGGATTGGTTCTGCGCGAAGTTGCGCCGGGATGGAGCGCGGCGGAGGTGCAGGCGCTGACCGGCGCAAAGCTGACTGTGCCCGAGAACGTTCCGGAAATGCGTCTCTCCTAGCTGTACAATCCCTGGTCGAGAAATGGAGGCCTTCGTGACGAGCGTGTTTTCTCCTCCCGATCTCGCATCGAGACCATTGAACGTGAACGTTGCGCGGCTGATGATGGCAACGCCGGACGCTCTGTTCCTGGCGTGGACCGAGCAGTTCGATCGCTGGTTTGCGATTCCGGGCACGGTATTGATGAAGGGCGAGGTCAATGCGGTTTTCTTTTTCGAGACGGAGTTCGAGAAAACGCGTCATCCACATTACGGTCGATTCCTGCGACTTGAGCGGAACTTGCTTGTAGAGCTTACTTGGCTCACGGTGGCGACCAAGGGGTTTGAGACCGTGGTCACGGTGGAACTGTTGTTGCAGCCGGGCGGTACGCTTCTTCAACTGACCCACGCCGGTTTCCCCGACGAGGAATTGAGAAAGCGCCACGAAGAAGCGTGGCCCATCGTCCTCGCACATCTCGACGAGCGAGTGAGAGCTTGAGGGCGATCGGGTTGAAAAACTCCGCCATCCCAATATTTCGAAGTGCCGCTATCCTCGTGCTCGCCGCGGCGTGGTTGTCTTCCACTGCGTCTGCTCAAGACGATGTGGTCTATCGCCTCCGCTATGATCGATCTACTCCATCAGTCGTGCACGTCTCGCTTGGTCTCAATCTCTTCGCTGCGGCGCCACTCACGCTGATCATGCCGCGCTCATTTCCCGGTGGATATGTCCAGCGCCCTTACGATCCCTACGTCATCAACGTTAAAGCTTTTGGGGAGAATGGCAATGCGATCGAAGTGCAGCGTCAAGAACTCGGCCCGCGCTGGGCGATCGGAAAGTGCTGCGATCGCGTGACCCGCGTTGAGTACGACGTGAATGTCGCCCAGATGGAACGCGAGATTTTCGCGGCGTCTGACAGTTCCAAGATTCGCGATGGGTACGTGGGTCTGTTGGGCTACTCCGTTTTCGCATTTCTCGACGGATGGGAGAGTCGCACGATCGCTCTGGAAATTGCCGCCCCGGAGGGATGGCCGGTCTTTGCAACGCTTGCTCCAGCCAGCCCAGCGGCGACCACCACGTTGACGGCCCACGCGCCGAATTACTATGCGCTGGCGGATTCGCAGATCATGATGGGACCGAAGCTCCAGTTGCGAAGAGTTGATGGCGGTATACCGCTGTTTGTGGCGGCCTACGCAGAGGGCGATGCGGACCTGGCGCGCGAAGCAGTTCTCGCGCGCGACGCACTGGACAAAGTCATCACCTATTTCGGCAAGGCGCCTTTTCCCAACTACTCCGTGGCGCTGGAGTATCTCAAGCCAGTTTCCCCGCGGCACGAATACGGCTTCAGCATGGAGCACCTGAACAGCGGCACGTTCTATATGGAGCTGGGGAATGCGCTTACCGCCAAGAGCACCGATGCCGAGAAGGAGGCGCATCGATTCAACTACGCCCACCATATCGCGCACTCGTGGATTCCCAAACGCGCCTACGGAGCTGGCTACTTGCCGTTCACTTGGGAAATAGCGCCGGTCATCGATACGATCTGGTTCAACGAAGGATTTGGGCGCTACGCGGCGATTGCGGCACTGGCCGACGCACTGCCGAGGGACGACGCTGCACGCTACCGTAAAGAAAAACTGGATCGTTTGCGCGGCATCGTTGCAGCGGCACCGGCGTTTCTGGAGCGCATGCCGCTGGACGTGCTATCCCGCGAGGGATCGTTTCTGTATGCGGAGGATTTTCGTGTCGGCATGAATTTGTTCGCTCGCGGCGCTTTGATGGCTGGGGAAATGGATGATCGCATTCGCGCGCAAACGGACGGAAAGAAGTCATTGCGCGATGCGCTGCGCCATCTGATCGACTGGAGCGAGCAAAATCAGCGCGCGTTTCGTACCGAGGAGCTTCCCGTCATTTTCGGCGAGGTCACCGGGGTGGATACTGCCAGCATCTTGCAACAATGGATGCGAGCGCCGTTACAGCCACCGCAATTTGCACCGCCGCAGGTGACACCGCCGGCGGTGCACTGATTTGCCGGGAGTGGTACAGTCTTGGAGAAGCTCTCAGTTTTGTTTTTCAACTTCTGGAGGTCCCCATGGCAGAGCAAGTACCCGAGAAATACTCCGATCTATTCAAGAAGAAGGCGTTCGCCAATCTTGGCACGCTGATGAAGGACGGCAGCCCGCAGGTCACCCCCGTGTGGTTCGATTACGACGGGCAGCACCTGCGTGTTAATTCGGCCTTGGGCAGGGTGAAGGACAAGAACATTCGCCGCGACCCGCGTGTCGCGCTGTCGATTGTCGATCCGGAAAACCCTTACCGGTACTTGGAGGTTCGCGGCAAGGTAGTGGAGATCACGCAGAACGGCGCGGACGACCACATCAATTCCCTGTCGCAAAAATATTTGGGCAATCCGGTGTATCCGTACCGGCAGCCCGGCGAAGTGCGTGTACTGTATAAGATCGAGCCCGATCGATTCAGCACGATGGGCTAAGTAGCACAGACACTCCTGTCTGTGTCCCAGCGGCCCACACCGCGAATCATGCAAATCCAATAAACCCGCCTAAAGCACTATCGAAGTTTAATTACTGTTGGGTGGCGTGGTCGATGAACGTGGCGATGTGGTTGTGGAGGTTGACGCGGTCTTCGTCGTGTAGGTACATCATGTGGCCTGCGGAGTAGTAGTCCTCTTTGATGTTTTTCTTGAGGGCTTCCGGCAGGCCCAGGTGCGTCATGGTGAATTCGGTGGCGAAGAACGGTGTGGCGAAATCGAAGTAGCCGTTTTCGACCTGGACCAGCAGGCGAGGGTTGGTGATCATGGCTTGGGCCAGGTCGCCTTCGACGTTGGGAGCGCCGGGAAAGAAGCGGCGCGGGCCGGTTTGCTGGCGCGTCCAGTTCCAAGTTCCGCCGGCGCCGTTGGTGTTGTGGTAGACCTTGTCGCCGCCGAATTTCAGCTCGTTGTGATTGTAGGCGTTGATTAGCGCGGTGAACGCGCCTCCGACTGCGGGACCTTCCGGATCGCCCTGGGCATTCTCTTCCAATAGATCGTAAGTGTAGCCGGTGAAACGCGCGTCGATGCGCCCGGTAGTCAGCCCAGCGCTGCGTTGCAGCTCGACGCGGAACTGGCTTAGCGTTACGCGCAGATCGGCTTTGATCAGGTAGTCTTCGCTTAGCCCGGTAAAGTACGAAAGCTTCTTGGCTACTGCGGCTTTTTCGCCGGCGGAGAGTTCCGCGCCCTTATAAAGAGCGGCGGCGTACTCGCCTTGCGCGTACTTGCGGGCTTCCTCGATGAACCCCGGCAGATCGGCGGGACGATCCTTCAAAACTTTGTGATACCAGGCGACCGCGGCGTAGCTGGGGAGATAGAAAATGTAGGGCCGGTCGTCGCCGGGAGCAAACGTGAGCGTCGCGAGATCGAGGACCGAAGAGATCAGGACGATGCCGTTCAAGTGGACGGTGTCGTGATTCTGCAAATAATTCCCCAGGGCTGCCGAGCGGAAGGTGCCGTAGCTTTCTCCGATCAGAAACTTCGGCGAATTCCAGCGGTCGTTGCGGCTCAGGTAGGTGACGATGAATTGCGCGAAAGCCTCTACATCCTCATCGATCCCGTAAAAATCTTTTTCCTGAGCTTTGCAGACGGCGTGGCTGTAGCCCGTGCCCATGGCGTCGATGAAGACGAGATCGGTTTTATCGAGGAGGCTCTCGGTGTTGTCCACGAGCTTGTACGGAGCAGGAGGCGTAAAGACGCCGTCCACGGTGTGCGCGCGGCGCGGCCCGAAGGCGCCCATGTGCAGCCACATGGTGGCGGAACCGGGGCCACCGTTGTAGAGAAAGGAGACTGGGCGAAGGCTCAGATCTTTCACGTCGCTGCGCGTGTAGGCCACGGAATACAGAAGTCCCGTCGGGTCGCCTTTGTCGTTCTTGAGCAGCGTGGTGCTGGCCGTGGCTTTGTAGGAGATTGTCTGCGCGCCGATGCGGAGGGTGTGGTCGGTGACCGAGGATTCTTCCTTGGTTGCGGCGGCGTCGCATTTGTCTTTGCTGTCGGAGGCTTTGGCGTCCCTCTCTTTGTCTGGCGCTTGGGCCGCGAGGCGATGTGATGAAGCGAACAAGAAGAATGCGGCAGCAGCCAGCGGAATCAAACGCTTTGTCATCCGAATGCTCCCTCGAATACAGCGCAGGGCAAGAGCCCGATGAAACGGCGGGATTGTATGTTGCGGGGCGGATCGAGTCAAAGGAAGTCTGCGGGCTTCTTGCTTGTGGGGAGTAGCGGGCGTGGACTAGGCGGTGGCTTTGGCTTCGGCGTTTGCTGGCGATGATGTGAGGTTGGCGCGGAGGCCGGACACCAGTTCGAAGGAGCGCAGGCGGGCTTTGTGGTCGTAAATGTGCGCGGTGAGGATCAGTTCGTCTGGATTGGTGACGTCGAGGAAGTTTTGCAGGCCGCGGGCGACTGTTTCGGGTGAGCCTACGGCGGAGACGGTTAGAGTTTGGCTGGCCAGGGCTTTTTCCGCGGGAGACCAGAACGTATCGATGTCGTCGACCGGCGGAGGAATTTGGCCGGGCATGCCGCGGCGAAGATTGGTGAACGATTGCTGGAGTGAGGTGAAGTGATGGCGGGCTTCGCCATCGGTTTCCGCGGCGACGACATTGATTCCCAGCATGGCGTACGGGTGGTCGAGTTGCTTCGAGGGTTTGAAGAGGTGCCGGTAGAGGCGCAGCGCGTCCAGCATGTCGGCGGGCGCGAAGTGTGAGGCGAACGCGAATGGGAGGCCGAGGTGCGCGGCGAGTTGTGCGCTGAACAGGCTTGAGCCCAGGAGCCAGATGGGGACCTGGAGGCCGGCGCCGGGGACGGCGCGGATTTTTTGTCCCGGCTGGACTTGTTCGAAATAGTGTTGCAGCTCCAACACGTCTTCGGGAAAGCGGTCGGAGCTGGTGGCGAGATCGCGGCGGAGGGCGCGCGCGGTTAGTGTGTCCGTGCCGGGAGCGCGGCCCAGACCCAGGTCGATGCGTCCGGGAAAGAGCGAGGCTAGTGTGCCGAACTGTTCCGCAATGACGAGCGGAGAGTGGTTTGGCAGCATGATGCCGCCGGAGCCAACGCGAATGGTTTTGGTGCCGCTGGCGATGTGGGCGATGACGATGGAGGTGGCGGCGCTGGCGATGCCAGGCATGTTGTGGTGCTCGGCGAGCCAGTAACGGTGGTAGCCCCATCGCTCGGCTTGTTGCGCGAGGTCCAGCGAGTTGCGAAAGGCGTCGGAAGCCGTTGCGCCTTGCGGAATGGGGGAGAGGTCGAGAACGGAAAAGGGGATCATGGCTATTTACGGATTATTAGATGATTGTGGTCGCGGTAGCGGTACTTTTTCGCCGGGCGTCGGATTGAGGAGGGATCTGCCACAGAGGCGAGAGTTAGAAAAACCCAGGGAAGACGCGGTCTTCAGTGGGCGGGTCGCTAGAGTGATCGGAAGAGAAAAGAAACGAGATTTCCGTCCGAGTGGAAATCCGGGCAAGTTGGGGCGCAGCAGTGCTGCGCCCCTACCAGGAGAAGAAGGGAAGCTACATTTTTTGGACGACTACGTTTAGGGACGAGCTTTGGACGCTGCCGAAATTGACGCTGGTCGGGTCCATGGTCACGCCTATCTGCCACAGCGTATTGCCAGTGTTGTCGGTCAAGCTCAGGGTGAGTTGAATCTGGCCAACCAGGCCCATGATTTGTGGAGCGGCGAACAGCACGCAGGTGGCCTGGCCGTTGGTCAACGGCGTATTGCCGCCGAGCTTCACTTGCGACGTGGCCATGGTGTAGTTCAGTGTGCCGACGACTGGGGTTCCGTCGGGATGAACGAAGTTCAGCGTCAATTGCGGAGAGACGCCGTTCGATGTGATCTCGAGGGCGGTGACTTTGCCGCGATCGTGACCCGGAACATTGTCCAGTTCAATGGAGATTTGACCATTGGTTACTGCGATGTCCGCTCCCTTGATGAGGGCCGCGCCCGCGCCGACGGTCTTGAAAATGTCCAGATTCTGGAATACCACACTGCCTTGCGTCTTGACGTTGAACACCCGCCCGCCGACGAAATCGTCTGCGGTATTGAGTTCCGTGAAATAAAAATTCACGTGGTATGCGCCGTTCGGGACGGCAAACGTGTATCTGAGTGGTTTGGTGTCGTCGGGCATACGCCCACCCTGAAAGAGCGCCGGGTCCGAGGTGCCTGAAACTGGACCTTTCATTTGGCTCACCATTCCACCGCTGAAGTCATAGTCGGTGGCCCAGGCTTGGCCTTTCGAGTCGGTGTATGCGGAACCTCCGCACTTCACACGGATGGGCTGCTGCGGGGTTTGCGCTTTTGCCGGCACGCACAACAGAAGAACAAATGAAATGAGAGCTAGGGCCTTGCTCACTAATCCTCCTCGACGCGATTTACTTATTAAATTAAAAGACTCTAACAGCAAGCGTAGGGAGGGCCTGAGGGGGGCACCGCTTGCGACTTCACGGGTGACAATAGGTTCCGGATACTCCTCGGGCAACTGTCCGGAGGGCCGTATTTGGGACAGCATGAGGGATAGGACTTCTTAGACCGAGAACAGGTGAAGCTGTGTGACGACAAAGTGAACGGAAAAAGAATGGCGCGCGACGGCGGCCGGGTCGCGCTAAAGCGCGCCCCAACAAATTCGCAAGCCGGAATTACGCATTACATGCGAGCTGCTACGCGCGCAGCGATGTGATTGTCGGGAGTGCGCATGATCAGGACGAGGCTGTCGCTGAGCGGAACGCCGGCGCTCGGAACCGAGAACTCATAGGACCAGGCGAGTTTTTCGGGGACGGGATTACCGTGGGCGGCAGCGCGCGCGGTGGCCGTGGGCAGCACCGGATCGACGGAAAAATATTTGGCTTCAACGTTGGTGATGGGCCGCAACTCGACGCCGTGCTTCCAGTACAGATAGAGATGCATGGTGCTCATCATCGCGCGGGTGAGCAAGTTCGAGGAGTGGGTGTTTTCCACTTGTGGAGGGCAGGTCTGATCGTAGTGATCGAAGACGACGAATTGCAGCGACAATTGATCGGGAAACTGCGTGACCGTTTCGTTGCCGCGGCGGAATACGGCGCCTGATTCGGTGTCGATGCGTTTGAGATTGTCGAAAAAGCCGGGCGCGGCGACGTGCCCGGAGATGCGGAAACAGGGGCCGTTGGGGATGGAGCCGTTGGTTTGCAGGAACAGGCCGCCTTCGTAATTCCAGACCGTTTTCTCGCGCGATGGTTGGGGCGCGGGGGTGACGGGCAGGGCGGCGAGCAAGAGAGCTACGCCTAGGCACGCCGGCACTCGAGGGCGAAAGCGCAAATTGGAATACCCCGTCAGTGAGAGTTTACCCCTGAACGGGGGCCGAAAAAATGGGGGCGGCGGCTGGCGGCGGGTTGCTCTTGTCAGCGGTCGGCTACCAACCACGATGCTCGGTTGGAAACGTAGGGGACCAAGACCCACACGCAAAGCCGGCGTTGGGGGCACCAGGAGGACGATGTGCACTTACGGCTCAGGGATCAGCGGAGTCCATTCGGCGCCGCTGGCTTGGGTCGCGGTTGGAGATTTTGGTTTTTTCAGCGACTGCGCTTCACGCTTCGCAGCAGCGCATTTAAGGCTGAGGCGGCGTCGGCCATGGCCTGCCGCTCGGAAGCTGTTTGCGTCGCCGGGTCCTGATACTCACGTGCGCGGTCAATTGCGGCCAAGGCTGCGTCGAGTTTGCTCTTCAGCTTGGTGGGATCGACTTCCAGCAACGCGGCGAGGTAAGTTTCCCTCCAATCCTTAGCGGGCTTCCAGATCGCCGCGTTGCAGCCATCCCTGAAAACAAAAGCGCGGTAATGAATTGGAATGGGCGTTCCATCCTTGTGGCGCAGGACGTATGCGCCTTCCATCGCGCCGGCTTTCAGGTATTGCGCGAACAATTGCGGGACTTCATCCACGTTGTAGCTGATATCCTCCACCGTCATGCGCAGGATTTCTTCGCGCGTGTAGCCGAGGAGTGCGCAGACCGCTTCCGTGCAGTCCAGATATCGGCGAGACGAATCCGCGAAGATCACGTATTCAGCGCCACTTAGCTCGGGATGCTGGTGATGCAGCACCGGCGCATTATAGCGCGCCGCCAGACGGGTGGAGCCTGTCTAGGGTGTGGCGCGCATCAGGAACGAGAAGCCGTCGACGGTGTGAATGGCTTTCCCGTCGCCCGCGGGTTTTACTTCGCCTTGGCCCGCGCGGACGGCTTGGATGGCGTTGACGAGTCCAGCGAGAACGGAAGGCTGCGCGACTGGAACGTTGTGAGCGCCTAGGACGAGTTTGAGTTGCGGCGTGAGTTCGGCGATTTTTTTGACGGAGGCGATGTACGCGTCGAAGTCGGTTTCCGGGCGATAGAGCCAAATGGGGGCGGGATAGTAGGTGTCGCCAGTGAACAGCAGGCCGTTGTCGCGGTCCAGCAGGCAGATGGAGTCTGGGGTGTGGCCCGGCGTGGCGATGACTTCTACCGTGCGACCCCCGAGGTTCACTTTGAAACCATCGTGAACCGGGATGGAAACGTGCCACGGTTTGGTGACGTAGGATTTGGGATCGAAGCCTTTCGGAAGATCCCCGCAGATTTGTCCCGGAGCGATTTCTGCTTGGGCGTCTTCGCGGCCGCCTTTTGTGCTGGCGCGAGTGAACGCCGTGTCCATGCCGAAGACGTAGGGGAATTGCCAGTTGCCACCGATGTGATCGTTGTGGGTGTGGGAATTGAGCACGACTATGGGGCGCGAGGTGAGGCGAGTGACCAGGGCGTGAATGTTGCCGATACCCATGCCAGTGTCGAACAGGACCGCTTGCTTGGTGCCCATGATCAGGTAGGCGATGGTTTCTTCGAATTGGTGAGGTTCGTAGATGGCGATCGTGTTGGGGGCGACTTTGTAGATTTCGAACCATGGTTCGTTGGGGAGGATGCGTTCTAGCGATTTGTATTCTGGGCGAGGAAGGCTGCGGCACCATTCGGGGGTTTCAGGTTGCGGTGAATCCGGAAAAGAAGGATTCAACACGGAGTGCACGGAGACCGGAGCGCGGAGATTACGGAGATTTTTTGCTGCCGATCGGACTGGCCCGATCACCGCGGTACACAGTGCTACGGATAGTGAGATTACGGTGAGTACTTTGGATTTTCTTGGGCGCGGCATCTTCGTTCGGCGCTTCGTGTGGATCAACTTTTTCCGTACTTTTCGTAGAATTTGTTGGTGAAGAGGCTGGAAGGATCATACAGCTTCTTTGCGGCCAGGAAGCGGTCGAAGTCTGGATAGGCTTTCCGTAATTGCACTGGGGAGTAGAAGAGTTGGTACGGGAGATAGTAGGTACCGTTCAGGCCTAGCGCGAGATCGATCAGGTCCGTGGTGGTCTTCTGCAGGATCTGACTTTCGCGGTCGTTCAATTTCTGATTGAAATAGAGGACGTACGCGAACATATCTTCGCGCGCGTACGGCAACGCGGTGACCGTGTCTTTGTGCACGATGCGGATGGTGACGTTGATGAGATTCGCGCCGTTCGCCTCCACGATCTTGTGAAGGCCGTCGACGAATTCCGGGAGGCGCTGCTGCGGGATGAAATATTCCTGGAGGATGTCGGTGTCGCGCAAGCGGTTCTCCAGGTACTCCATGGAGTCGTACATTTCCTGATTGCGGGAGACCAGGCAGCCTTCTTCGCGGCTCATGGCCTGGTTGCGCGTCATGCAAGTATGCAAGCGGGGCTCGCCGTATTTTTCGAGCGCCCAGCGCAGGCGTCGGCCGGGGCCTCCGGTTTTTGAGAAATTGATCACGAAGCGATCGAGCCAGACGAAGCGGGCGGGTTTTAGTTGTTGAACGGGCACGGGTTCGGGAATTCGCTCGTAGGTGTGGATCGCGGCTTCGGTGAGATAGGTGGATGGGGACATCGAGAGGCGGCCGTACGCCAGACCCATCTTGGGATTGCCTTCGACGTTTTTCTGGTAGTAGTCCGCGAACTCCTTGTAGTCCAGGTAGTTCGTTTTCCAGACGTACATTTCGTTGTCTACGACGTCGAGATCGACGTCGAGGATCACGCCCATCAAGCCGTAGCCGCCCAGCGCGTTGCCGAACAACTCCGGGTTTTCCGTCGGACTCGCGGTCTTGATCTCGCCGCTGGCCAGCATGATGCGCATGGAGCGGACGGTGGAGGCGATCGGGCCGGGATTGTGTGCGATGCCGTGGGCGTTGACGCTGAGTGTGCCGCCGACTGTGAAGATATTGATGGACTGCATGGCTTTGACCGAGAGGCCTTGGGTGTCGAGGAAGAGTTGTACTTGCTTCCAGGTGGCGCCCGTTTGGACGTTGAGGATCTTATGTTCTTTGTCCAGGCGGAGTTGATTGAAGCCGCGCATGTCGAGGACCACGCCGTCCTGGACGAAACTCTGGCCGCCCATGCTGTGACGCTGGCCTGCGGCGGTGACTTTCAGGTTGTGATCGCGGGCGAACCGTAGTGCATGCGCAATGTCGTCAACCGACGTGACCTTGACGATGCCGTAGACGGAAGTCTTGTTGAGATGGCTGGCGTCGTTGATGAAGCCGCCGACTTGTTCGAAAGGGACTTGCGGAGAAGGCGCGACTTGCAGCACTAGCGTGGTGGGCTTGGTCTGATTCGCGTTCGGCGGGTAGACGAAGTCGGAGGTTTTTTCCTTTGCGGGGGCGGCGGAGTACTCGAAAAACTCTTTGGTGGCAATCACCACGATCGCGATGGCGAGAAAGAACGCGACGAACCGGGACTTCTTGCGAGCCGGGGAGTTAGTGTTTTGCATAAGTAAGGCAAGAAGTAGATACCCGCAAAGTATACGAGCAACTATCCTTGGGAAGAGGTCTTCCAAGAGCTTCGCATGTCCAAAAAAATAACGACGATCCAGAAGTGTGCGTGGGGCTTCGCGGCGTTGTTTCTCGGCGTGTACCTGCTGGACTACGTGCCCGGGATCATGGACGCGAACGGGTTGATGTTCGGACTGTTCCAGATGACCAGCATCGTGGACCTCGGGCACCTGGGGGCGGGCACGCTGGCGGTGATCGGGGCGTTGATTTCAGCACGAGCGGCGCGGGCTTATTTCTGGGCGCTGGGCGTCTGGTATTCGATCGAGGTGGTCACCTATTTTGCGGGGCACCTGCACAAGATACCGCTGACAAAAAACATTCTGGTGAATATGCCGCATATTTTGATTTTCATCGCGGCGTTTTGGATTGCTTTTACCGTAAGCCTGCCCGGTTCAGAGACTTCGTCAAACAAAGAGGCCTAGATACGTCCAATGATCCCCTTCCTGAAGTGGTTCCTCCGGAAAGTTGCGATTGTGCTGATTGTTTCACTTGGTGCGTTCGCGCTTTTTCTGATTGTTTTTCACTCATGGTGCACGTTTTCGAAGGCCGATGTGGGATCCTTGCCGGACGATGGGCCGATCGCGGAGGCCAACGTCCGCAACCGGCCCCTTCAGGATGCGTACTACAGCTATCCAGAGTGGTACATCGTGTGGAGTTATGAGGAACGCGCGTCGTTTTTGGAGAAGGGATCGCCGCCGAGTGATTTTCCGTACTTCGGTTCGATCTACCAGTACTGGCGCGGATACTGCATGATTTGCAGAATTACTCATAGCCGGCACCAGTCTAGTTTCGGCGGTCATGTGATGGACGTGGTGCTGGGGGCGAGCTTTGCGGCGGAATATACGGTGCGCGGTTTGTACGAGAAGACTCTTGGAGCGTTCAGCGAATGGACGAGCTCCGATCAAGCTGTCGACGAAGACCGCTATGCGGCACGAGTGGCGCGGGAGTATGCGAACTTCGTTTACATGCGGCCGTTCTACGAATTTCATTTCGCGCACGCGCTCGCGGGATTGTGGAAGGAGACCAGCTTTTGGGGCCCTCACGAGTTCCGAAAGCTGGAGCGCAATGGCATTCTCACCGTGGATTACGGCCTGGAATCGATCTACGCGGGAATCCTCGAGAAGCTGAGCCACATGACCTACGGTGTGGAACCGACGGAGACGTATACGTGGATTGATAACATGCCGGAATCGCTGTTCGCGAAGTATCCCGAGGTGCGCAGGGTGAAAAGCGGCGACGGGCGTTCGTACCTTGTAAGCATCCCGCGCTACCAGGAATTCACTCAGGTGGCCGTCAGGATGGCGAAGGATAATGTGCACTTTACGCAGATCGCGGGAAACAACGTGATCGTGGTCAGCGCGATGGTGCGGAACTGGACCTATGAGACGCCGGAAGAGCGCGTGCTGTTTTTTGAGAAGTTCTTAACGCAGACCGACATGAAGAGAGTCGTGCTGGAGTGCCGCGTGCGCGATTTGCACCTGGTGCTGAACGATCTGGCGAGCCGCGGCACCATCGAGCACATCTACGACTACTGATGCCGTCCGCCGAGGGTCGCCGCGGGAATCGTCGAAACTGGAAGCTGATGTGAGTGGTCGACATCGTTATTGTGGCAGTGACGGAGAGCAGAAAGCCTCTGTGCCCCCTGCGTTAAAATCTTTCTTTTTCTTTGGCTCGCCGCTCATTTGGCGGGCGTTGAAAGGAAAATATTCTTTGGGATCATCATGTGGACACCTTTGTTGCCGTCGACGAGTTCGGTGATGTGCAGGTCGGCGGCTACGCTGGAGAGCATGTAGGCGTCGTCGCGCGAGAGATGCTTTTCGGTCATCAGGAAATCGATCATTTCGCGGACGGCGAGGGTGGCGCAGGCGTTCAAGTCGTCGTTGAAACCCATGGTCATGTAGTGCGTGGGAGTTTCCGCGCGGGGCCATTTGAGGTGCATGTCCTTGCGCACGATGAACTGGAACGTGCCAATGAGCGAAGTTTCGAGCGCGGTGATGTCCACTTCGCCGTCGCCCTGGCCGGCATGGCCGTCGCCGACTTCAAACAGCGCACCCGGCGCGTGCACCGGAAGATAGAGGGTAGTGCCGGCAACGAGGTCCTTGTTGTCCATGTTCCCGCCCATAATCCAGGGTGGCGCGCTGTTGAAGCGTCCGGCCGCTTCGGAAGGCGCGTTGCCCATGCTGCCGAAAAAAGGATGCAGCGGGATGTCGATGCCGGGAGTGAAATGCGCGACCATGCGCTTTTCGTCCAGCGGAATGATTTTCATTTTCGTGTATGGGAAATCGTCGGGAAGGTAGCCGCGGCCGGGGCCGAAGCCATTGTACGCGTAAGGAATCGCCAGACGAATCTTCTGGATACGTACTTCGAGCACGTCGCCGGGCTGCGCGTCTTCGATGTAGATCGGCCCAGTAAGAATGTGGCCGCCAGGACCCTTGTCGGTGACCTGCGTAGTGATGTCGCGCAAGGACTGCTCGACTTGATCGGCCGGCAAGCCGGCATCCTCAAGCCGCTTCGGCGTAGAAGTGATCAGCGTCTGAATTTCAACAGCGTCGCCCGACTTAACACGCAGCACCGGCGCAGCCTTCGCATCGTAATATCCCCAAGCCACAGTCTTCGGCGTCGGCTTCAGCGTCTGGACTGTTTGCGCGTTGCCGTGCGCTGCGACAAAAAGCATCGCGCAAAGACTTAGAAGGCCGATCAAGATACGTTTCTTCATGGGTGGGTCATGTCTTCGGGCTTCACTAGGGCGTCGAAGTCTTCGGCGCTGATTAGGCCTAGGTTTAGGGCGGCTTCGCGTAGCGTTATGTGGGCGTGGTGGGCGGCTTTAGCTACCATGGCGGCGTTGTCGTAGCCGATCTTTGGGGCTAGTGCGGTTACCAGCATCAGGGAGTTGCGGACGTAGTGGTCGATTTGTGCGCGATCGGCTTCGATGCCTTCAACGCAGTGGCCCACGAAGCTGTTGCTGGCGTCGGCTAGAAGTTCTACCGAGTGCAAATAATTGAAAATCATCACCGGTTTGAAGACGTTTAGCTCGAAGTTGCCCTGGGAGCCGGCGAAACCTATGGCGGCGTCGTTGCCCATGACTTGGATAGCGACCATGGTTACGGCTTCGGGCTGCGTGGGATTTACTTTGCCGGGCATGATGCTGGAGCCGGGCTCGTTTTCGGGAAGTTTTAGTTCGCCTAAGCCGCAGCGGGGACCGGAGGCTAGCCAGCGGATGTCGTTGGCGATTTTCATGAGTGAGGCGGCTAGCGTTTTCAGGGCTCCGGATGCGAAGACGATTTCGTCGTGGGCCGAGAGGGCGGCGAATTTGTTGGGGTGCGAGCGGAACGGCAGGCCGGCCAGCTCGGAAATTTTGCGGGCGGCGCGTTCCGCGAATTCGGGATGGGCGTTGAGGCCGGTGCCCACGGCGGTGCCGCCGATGGCTAGATCGTAGAGGCCGTCGAGGGCCATGGCGATGCGGGCGCCGTCGCGGTCGAGGAGGCTGACGTAGCCGGAAAATTCCTGGCCTAGCGTTAGCGGGGTGGCGTCCTGCAGATGGGTGCGGCCGATTTTTACGATGTCGGCGAATTCTTTGGCTTTGTCGTCGAGTGCGTCGCGAAGCTTTTTTACCGCGGGAAGCAAACGGCGGGCGGTTTCGGCGGCTGCGGCGATGTGCATGGCGGTGGGGAAGGTGTCGTTCGAGGACTGCGACATATTTACGTCATCGTTGGGATGGATAGGTTTCTTGCTGCCCATTTCGCCGCCGGCGATTTCGATGGCGCGATTCGAGATCACCTCGTTGACGTTCATGTTGGTTTGCGTGCCGCTGCCGGTCTGCCAGATGCGGAGGGGGAAATGATCGTTGAGCTTGCCGGAGATGACTTCGTCGGCGGCTTGCGTGATGAGCTGCGCTTTTTCGGGAGATAGCTTGCCTAAATCCTGATTTACGAGGGCTGCGGCTTTTTTGAGGATCCCGAAGGCCCGGATCAGCTCCGGAGGCATGGTGTCTTTGCCGATGTCGAAGTGGATCAGCGAGCGCGCGGTTTGGGCGCCGTAGTAGCGGTCGGTGGGGACGTCGATCTTTCCCATGCTGTCGGATTCCGTGCGGGTTGGACCCGAGGTGGTGGTTTGGGTGGCGTGGGACATGGTGGCTCCTGGTCAGAAAGAAAGACGCAGTTTACAGCAGTTGCAGGGGTCAGTTGAAAGGGCTTGGTTAACCGTAATTCACCCTCCCCTATGCTTTTTGTAAGTGTTGATTATAAAGGAGCTTGAAGTGGCTTGTTTTGATAGCGTACTGTAAGTGTTCATTCTAAACGCGTTGCTGGTTAACCGTAACTGGCCAATAAATGGAAAAAGCGCCCCTGTTGGCGCTCTATAAACTACACTACTTAGTATAGCGGAGAACGGAAAAAAAGTCATGGAGTATTTGTTTGGTCCGAGCCTAGGAGGTAGAGAAAAGCAGAGGGGGAGAAACCAAAAGAAGGATTCTAGCACAGAGGGCACGGAGGTCGGAGCACCGAGGGCGCGGGGTAGTGGGTCCGTTTCCGGTTTATCAGGAGCTACGCTGTTTGGGTTTCCGCTTGGCTGTGTTGACAGGAATCTGGCTGATGCCCACACCGATGCCGCCCCGCACTTTTGGCGGGTATTTCTCCCTCGCTTTTTCGGCTGCTGCTTTCGTTTTGAATGGCTTCGACATAACATCAGGCACGCCGTCTTTGTAGTCGAACAGAAACCATGCGTATCTAAACTTGACCATGAGAAATCCTATCAGACATCGCACTCATTTAACGTGTTTGCGGGCGTTCTCAAGCCAACTGTCCGCCGTCAACAAACAACAAAACGCCATTCACGTAATCCGCGTCGGAGGATGCCAAGAACGTAGCCGGTCCGGCGATATCGTCCGGCACTCCAAGCCTGCCAGCGGGAATCAGTTTTCTATACTTGCGCATAAATCTGGAATCTTTCAGGAAGGGCTCCGTCAAACGTGTCCGGATCAATCCTGGACCTATGGCGTTCGATTGTATGCCGTAGTGACCCAGTTCCCGCGCCATGGTTTTGGCCAAGAGGAATAGTGCGGCTTTCGAAGCGTTGTACGGTGCGAGTTCAGCTTCCGCATCCCAACTGTTGGTCGATGCCATGAATATCATTTTGCCGCGCCTCTTTTTGATCATATGCGGAGCCACCGCGCGCGCCACCAGAAATGCGCCCTTCAAATTTATGTCCATCGTCGAGTCCCACAGATCTTCACTGGTTTGTATGAAAGGCACGCTCTTGGCGACACCCGCGACGTACATCAGGATGTCGACTCGACGGTGGCGTCGTACAATTTCTGCAACCATTCGTTCTATTTGTCGCTTGCGGCGAACATCGCAATTTGCGGTCTGTACAGTCGTTCCTGCGCCCGCCATCTCGCGGGACAAGAGATCCATCTTGGCACGGTCGATGTCCGCGATGACAACCTGGGCGCCCTCCCGCCGCAACCGGATGGCGATCGCCCTGCCGATGCCCTGCGCCCCACCCACAACGAGCGCGACTTGGCCTTTGAAACGTTCCGAAGAAATCGCACCGAGCTTTTTCATGGGCAGCTACTCCGTTCCTTTCATTTCGGCATCCGAAGGCACTTAGATTGCCAAATTTTCGTATCGAATAATGCTCGCATCTGGTCCCGGTGTACAATCCGCGCAGGTTCCCACCTTTTTGGTCGAGGCGTTCGGGCCCACAATTTCGGAGGCATCATGACTCGTCACACGGTGAAACTCTCTTTGTGTATCGTCGCGGTTTTGCTCTGTCCTGCTATCGCGTCCACGCAAACGATGACCAACATGGCGTCCAAGACCGGTGGCGCCTCGCCCCAAACCTCGCCTGATCGCACGCGCACCTACTACATTGGGGCCGACGATGTGACCTGGGACTATGTTCCCGGCGGCGTCGACGTCATCACTGGTCAGCCGTTTAAATCCATTGGCTCGTTCCAGGTTGCCGGCAAACGCGTCGACCGGCCCGTCCCCACTACGTACCTAAAGACTCTCTACCGCGAATACACGGACGGCACGTTCAAGACTCTGAAGCCGCGCACGCCCGAATGGGAACATGTCGGTTTCCTCGGCCCGCTCATCCGCGCGGAAGTTGGCGACACCATTCAGGTCATCTTCCGCAACAACTCCAAGCGCCCCTACTCCATGCATCCGCACGGCGTCTTCTACGACAAAGACTCCGAAGGCGCGCCCTACGAAGACGGAACCTCCGGCGCCGACAAAGCCGACGACGGCGTCCCTCCTGGTGGCACCCACAAATACACGTGGCAGGTCCCGGAGCGCGCTGGCCCCGCCTCTGGCGACGTCAATTCCGTGCTGTGGATGTATCACTCCCATTTCGACGAGCACCGCGATCCCAACACAGGCTTGGTCGGACCGATGATCATCACTGCGCACGGCCAAGCGAAGCCCGACGGCACTCCGCAAGGCGTTGATCGCGAATTCGTCGTAATGTTCGTCTAGGATCACGAGGAAGACAGCTGGCACGCTGAAGAAAATCTCCCCGCAAGCATGGCGACCGAACCGGCCATGCTCGTGTTGATGACGCCATTCAGCGCAACCGGCACGTACCCCTATTTTGTTACGTTTTCTCTCAACGGCTACGAGCACGGCACCATGCCTCTGCGCGCGCTCACCATGCATAAAGGCGAGCACGTCCGCTGGTATGTATTCGCCGGCACCAATGACTTCGATGCCCACTCGCCGCACTGGCACGGCAACCCCGTCGTCATTAATCAGATGCGCGCCGACGTCACCTCGCTGGCACCCATGCAAATGGTCACGGCGGACATGGTGCCCGACGACGTCGGCATCTGGCTCTTCCACTGCCACATTTCCTTCCACAGCGCCGGCGGCATGGTCGGCCGCTACGCCGTCACTCCTTAACCCCATTTGACGATCTGCCTCATGGTCGCGGCTTTCCTTTGAATCAACGCTCGCGAACGAACTTCGCCCTTAAAACTCCTGCCAAGCAAGACTTCGAGCTGGTGTTGCATCGACCTATTGGAGACCACCGGCGCTACCGGGCGCGGGGGATGCTGGGCTAGTCATAGCGGAGGGCGATCATGGGATCGACTGTGGAGGCGCGGCGGGCTGGGACCACCGAAGCGACTAAGGCTGCGGCGATCAGCAGCACCGTTACGCCAGTGAGGATTAGGGGATCGCGGGAGCTTTCGTTTACCCATCTGGTGGACAGTTTGTCGAAGGCGAAGCTTAGGAGCAGGCCTGTGGCCAGGCCCACGCCGAGGCTGGTGGCCGTCGAGGTGAGCACGATGCGGAAGACGTCGGCGGCTTTGGCGCCGAGGGCCATGCGGATGCCGAACTCGTTGGTGCGCGTGGCTACCGTGTAGGTGACTACGCTATAGAGGCCGACGGCGGCCAACGCCAGCGCGAGAATCGCGAAGAGGCCAAACAGGGCCGCGACAAGGCGCTGTTGTGCGTAGTCTTGCTGACCGGTGATCCAGCCTTGAAGATCGCGAACGTGCGTGGTTTGTTGTTCGCGGTCGACCTGAATGAGCTGCGCGCGGATGTCGCGGAGGATCGACATGGGCGGGACGCGGGTGCGCACGATGATTTGTGTGTACATGGGCATGCGCAGTGTGTAGGGCACGAAGACGGCGGGCTTGATGGGATTTCGCAAACCGTTGTTGCGGGCGTCGGCGACGATGCCGACGATTTGCAGCCATTCGGTGCTGCCGGGGGCAGCGGGCGAATAGGGCGGCTCGTCCTGCAGGTCGGGAATGCGGATTTGCCGGCCAATGGCGTCGCCGTTTGGCCAATACTGGCGCGCCATTGTTTGATTGACGATGGCGAGATGCGCGGCGCGCAGGGTTTCGGTGTGATCGAACAGGCGGCCCTGCGCCAGCGGAATTTTCAGCACGGAAAAATATTCGGGGCTGATGAAGTTCACACGAACTTGCGGATCTTCCGCCTCAGCGTGGCTCATGATTTCGATGCGCGTACTCCCGATAGCCATCGGAGGAGTCGCGTTGGTGGAGATGCCTGCTACGACAATTTCAGGCATGGCGGCCAGGCTGGCGCGGAGTTGTTCGAAATATTGGGAACGATCCGCCCAGGAAACGTGGGCGTTGCGATGAACGGGGATGGGCAGCGACATCGCGTAGCGCGGATCGTAGCCAAGATCGGTGTTCACTATACGCAGGAAACCTTTGCCCGCGGCGCTTGCCACGGTGAGCAGGAGAATGGTGAGGGCCACCTGAGCGCCGATCATCACGGCGTGAGTGCGTCGGCCCTGGGTGCTGCCGGCGACGCGGCCGGCGCTGGTTTGCGTGAGACGCGCGATTTCGGGGCGTGAAAGCTGCACAGCTGGCCAGAGGCCGAATACGATGGTGGTGGCGAATGCCAGACCGATGCTAAAGAGCAGCACCGGCACGTTCATGCGGATGACCGATTCGGACGGGAAGGAGCCTTGCGGGAGGAAGGCAGTTATCAGTGAAAGGCCTCGCCATGCGAAGAGTATGCCGATGGCGGTTCCCGCGGTGGCTATCGCGAGAGACTCGGTGAGCAGTTGGCGGACGATGCGAAGGCGGCCTGCTCCCACCGCCGCGCGGACGGCCAGCTCATGTTTGCGCTCGGCTCCTCTGGCGAGAAGCAAGATCGAAACATTGGCGCAGCCGATTAGCAGCAGGGAAGCGACCGCGCCCAGCAGGAGGTAGAGGGTGGGGCCTAGCGGCCTGGCGCGCAGCTCGACGATGCTGCGAAGATCTACGCAAAAATTGTCGGGATAGTGCGACGGCGATTGTTTCGCGAACTGTTCTACCAGCGGCTGGAGTTCGGCATCGGCTTGAGCGGGGGTCACGCCGGGCCGGAGCTTAAGGGACGCGCCGAGGTTGAGACCGGCATCCTGCGTCACCCTTTGAGGTATGTAGACTTCCGCGTCGTCCCATTTGAAGCGTGGGGGCATCACTCCGATCACTTCGTAGGTGTCGTGAACGAGCTGAAATTTGCGGCCAACGACGTTGGGATCGCCGACGAAATATCTTTGCCAAAATTGATAACTGAGCACCGCGACGCGCTGCGGGTCTTCGCCGGGAGGCGCGTCGGAGGGGATGAACCAGCGGCCTTTTATAGCGGGGATACCGAAGTGACTTGCGGAGTTCGTGGTGACGGCAACGGCTTGTAAGTCTTCCGGGAGGTCGCCATCGGTGGTCGTCAGGTTCCACCAATTCAAGCCGACAGCGCTTTCGATGGAGTGCGTCTGGCGAAGTTGGTCGAGCTGTGGAGCGCTTAAGACTACGAAGTGATCGCTGCCGGCTTTATCTTTTAAACGAAGCTCGACGATGCGATCGGCGCCGGGATAAGGAAATGGATTGATCAAGACGGCGTAAATGACGCTGAAGACGGCACTGGTTGCGCCAATGCCGAGCGCCAGAGAGAAAATCGCGGCGAGCGTGAAGTAAGGGCGCCGCCGGAATGCGCGTGCCGCATAGCGGAGGTCGGAGATTAGGGGTCCCATGAGTATTTTTGCGCCTGAGCATTGTAGGGTGCCGGGCAGGGTCACGCCAGCGCGAGGTTTCAGCAGGCATGGTTAGGATCACAACCAGAGTCGCGTACCAGAGTGCGAGGTGGAGGTTGCCCGTTGGGGGCAATTGCGGTGAGTGTCGCGGGCGGTATTGATTTCCCTGGGGCATTGAAAAGCGCCCGTCTCGGAAGGCGGCCGCTACAGGGGCGTACGAAGGCGAAGTACTAGGGCACGCGAAGTTATTCGTACCGCAGGGCGACCATGGGGTCGACGGCAGCGGCGCGGCGGGCCGGGACGAACGACGCCAACAGCGCGGCGGTGACTAGCAGCAGGGTTACGCCGGCGAGAATGAGCGGATCGTGAGAGCTTTCGTTGACCCACTTGGTGGCTAGTTTGTTGAACACGAGGCACAACAGAAGACCGGCGGCGAGACCTGCGCCTACGCTCATCGTTGTTGAAGACAGCACTAGCCGAAATACGTCGCCGGCTTTTGCGCCTAGGGCCATGCGGATACCGAATTCGTTGGTGCGCGTGGCGACGCCGTAGGAGACGACGCTGTAGAGGCCGACGGCGGCCAGAACGAGCGCGAGAACGGCGAACACGCTGAATAGTGTTGCGACGAAACGCTGCTGACCGTATTCCTGCTCGTTGACGATCCACGTTTCGAGATCCTGAGCGTGCGTGACCTGCTGTTCAGGGTCTACCTGAGTGATCTGCGCACGGATGTCCCGGAGCATGGAAGCCGGCGGTATGCGGGTGCGGATCAGGATCTGGGTGAACATCCACATTTTCAAGGTGTAAGGAATGTAGATGGCGGGCTTGACCGGCTTGCGGAGGCCGTCGTCGAGCACGTCTGCGCAGACCCCGACAATTTGCAACCAGGATCCTTCGATGCCGGCCACAGCCGGAGAGTAAGGCAGTTCCTCCTTGAGACCGGGAATCTTAATCTGTTGGCCGACGGGATTACTATTAGGCCAAAATTGGCGGGCCATGGTTTGGTTGATCACGGCTAGCGTGGCGCCACGCATGGTTTCGGCGTGATCCCAAATACGGCCCTGAGCGAGCGGAATGCGGAGAATGGGGAAATACTCCGGACTGACGTAGTGCAAGAGGGCTTCGGGTTTCTCGGCAGCCGCGCTTCCGAAGATTTCAAATGGCTCCGTTCGGCCGCTGGACGGCGGCGTGGCGTTGGTCGAGATGCCCGCGGAAATCACTTCAGGCATGGCCCCGAGGCGGGCGCGGAGCTGATCGAAGTATTCGGAGCGATCTTTCCACGTGCCGTGCGTATTTTCATGCACCGGGATGGGAACGGACATGGCATTGTGCGGCTCGTAGCCGAGGTTTGCCCGGACCAGGTGGAGAAATCCTTTGCCGGCCGCGCTGGCGGTGGTCAGCAGAAGAATGGTAAGCGCCACCTGGGTGGCAACCAAGGCGTTGTGCGCCCGTTTGGCGTGCGTGCTGCCGGCGACGCGGCGTCCGCTGCCTTGCATCAAGCGGGCAACGTCCGGGCGCGAGAGTTGAAGAGCAGGCGACAAACCAAAAATGATGGAGGTGGCTACGGCCAGGGCAACGCAGAACAACAGAACCGGCACATTGACCTTAATCACCGACTCGGCCGGAAACGCATGAGGCATCCACGCCACGATCAGCGGCAGACTCTTCCACGCGAGGAGCACACCCAGCCCGGCTCCGGCGACAGCAATTCCAAGAGACTCGGTCAGCAACTGGCGAATCATGCGCAGACGGTTCGCGCCGATGGCGGCGCGCACCGCCAGTTCGTGCTGGCGTTCCGCGCCTCTGGCGAGCAGCAGAATGGACACGTTCGCGCACCCAATGAGCAAGAGCGACCCCACGGCGCCAAGAAGCAAATAAAGCGTGGTACCCAGAGGTCTGGCGTAGAGCTCGACGATACTGTGAAGATTGACGCGAAACTTCTCCGGGAAGTTCGTGGGCGATTGCCTCGCGTATTCTTCGACAAGTGGTTGCAGTTCGGCCTGCGCTTGCTCCAGGGTGACCCCTGGACGTAGCTTGATCGAAGCTCCGAAACGGATGTTGGGATCCCGCGTCACTTTCAGGGGGACGTACATGTCCGCCTCCCCCCACTTGTAGCGCGGCGGCATGACCCCAACGACTTCGTAGGGTTTATGCACCAACTGAATCTTGCGGCCCACTACGTTGGGATCTCCCAGGTAATACCGTTGCCAGAATTGATAGGTGATCACCACGACGGGCTGGGTCTCTTGCCCGAAAGGAGCGTCTGAAGGCACTAACCAGCGTCCCAGGAATGCGGGAACGCCCCAGTGATTGGGAGCATTCGGGGAAATGTAGCTGGCGTTGACGTCCTCGGGCAAATCCCCGTCGGTTGTGGTGAGATTCCAGCCGTCGAGCGCCACGACGCTCTCGACCGATCTGGCCTGGCGTATCTGCTCTAGTTGCAGCCCGTTGAAGCCGGTATACCGGTCATTGCCGGATTTGTCTTTCAGGCGAACTTCCATCATGCGATCGGCCCCGGGATACGGGAACGGGTCGATCAGGACTGCGTAAATCACGCTGAAGACAGCGCTAGTCGCGCCGATGCCGAGAGCAAGGGAGAGCACCGCAGTGAGGACGAATCCGGGGCGCTTGCGGAGTTCGCGCGCGGAATACTGGAGGTCGGAGACTAAGGATCGCATGCGCACCTCACTTCATCCGATTGGACGACGGGACACCTCTACGGTTAGTAGACGCCGCCAATCCGAAATTGGTCTTATCAGCGAGGCTAGCCGTTCGAAACAATCTACGTTCCAGGGATTCCTAAAGTTCAACTGATTCATTTCATGCGGATAGCGAGACTCGAACCTGCACGACGAGAAGTCGAAGCCTCCAGCAACATCGCCTTGTGGCCTGGTGCGAACCGAACCCGCTCGGCGCTGGCTGATTGATTTCTGAGGACAACAGGCTGAATTCAAGCCCGTAACATTTGGGTGGCACAGACGCGGGCGGAATAGGCGCTCGTGTATAATTAGGGTTAGGGGAATCTGCAGACTTTCATGGCTAACGGCACGTCCAAGGCGAAGGTGTCGGGTTCCACGTCGGTACGGTTGCGGCGTCAGCTGCGGTTCGTTAGGTCGCGAGCGCGGGAGCTGATGAAGATTGGCAAGGCCCTTGTCTCCACGAAGCATCCCTTTCTGGTGCACATCATCCCGATGCGGCGTTGCAATCTGGATTGCGGTTATTGCAACGAGTATGACGAAGTGTCAAAGCCAGTGCCGCTGGGGGAGATGAAACGCAGACTGGACCTGCTGGCGGACATGGGCACGTCCATGATCACCATCAGCGGCGGCGAGCCTTTACTGCATCCGGAACTGGAAGAAGTGATCCGGCACATGCGCAAGCGCGGCATGTACACCGGGATGATCACCAACGGATTTCTGCTGAGCAAAGACCGCATCGAAAAGCTGAACGATGCCGGGTTGGAATATCTGCAGATCAGCATCGACAACGTGACGCCGGACGAGGTGTCGAAGAAAAGCCTAAAAACGCTGGATAGCCGGCTGGAGTGGCTTTCACAGTACGCGGTGTTTCAAGTGAATATCAATTCCGTGCTGGGCAGCGGGGTGAAGAACCCGGAAGACGCGCTGCAGATCGCCCACCGCGCTGTGGAACTCGGATTTACGAGCACGGTCGGCATCATTCACGACGGGAACGGCCAGCTGAAAAGTCTGAATCCGCGGCAGATCGAGATATTTGAAGAGATTATGTCGCTGGGCAAGAGTTCGTTTTCCCGATTCAACGACTTTCAGCACAACGTGGCACGCGGGCAGGAACACGATTGGCGCTGCCGGTCGGGCTCGCGGTATTTGTATGTATGCGAAGACGGGCTGGTGCACTGGTGCTCGCAACAGCGCGGGTATCCGGGAATTCCGCTCGCGGAATACACCCCCGAAATGCGGCAGCGGGAGTATTTTACGAAGAAGCATTGCGCACCGAAATGTACGGTCTCCTGCGTCCAGCAGGTGGCCATACTGGACAATTGGCGCGGCAAACAGACACTGAAACCGATGCCCGTCACGGCGCCTCCTGTGCCGTCTCAGCTAGTCCAGATTGGTTCCGCCCGCGGCGAATCGTGAAGTCTGTCAGGCTGTCGGCGAAAGATCGAAGAACGAACGGAAATGCCCGTCTCTATCCTTTCAACGATTCAATAAGCCCATTTTGCTCTTGGATCAGCGCCAAAAGTTCCTTCCGCAGCACATCGCCAGCTCTGAGTGATTGACGCTAAGCCTTTAGTTTTCAACAATTGACACATGGCGGATGCGGCGATTCAGATCGATAACCTGACCAAGGACTATCCCTTCGGCTTTCTGCACCTTAAGACGAAGAGGTCGCTGGAAGGCCTGACGATGCGCGTCGAGGACGGGGAAGTCTTTGGCTTCCTCGGGCCAAATGGTGCGGGTAAATCGACGACCATCAAATTGCTGGTGGGCTTGATCTTTCCCACGGCTGGAACGGCGCAGATCCTGGGCAGGCCGATCAGCGACATCGCCATGCATCAGGATATCGGGTACCTGCCGGAGCAGCCATATTTCTATGACTACCTGACCGCGGCGGAACTGCTGGACTATTTTGCGCGCTTCCACAACTTGAAGGCGGCGGACCGGCGCGAGCGCGTGGCGCGCATGCTAAAAAAAGTCGGCCTGGAGACGGCGCGGAAAATTCAGTTGCGAAAGTACTCGAAGGGAATGCTGCAGCGCGTTGGATTGGCGCAAGCGATACTGCACGATCCGCGGGTTGTGATTCTGGACGAGCCCATGTCGGGCCTCGATCCCTTGGGCCGGCGGGAAGTGCGCGACATCATTCTGGAGCTTAAGCGCGAAGGCCGGACGGTGCTGTTCTCGACGCATATTTTATCCGACGCGGAGATGTTGTGCGATCGCGTGGGAGTGATCGTGGGAGGGAAACTGCGTGGCGTGGGCGCTCCGGACGAGATTGTAGGAATCAAAGCGCATGGGATGGAGATTTTGTTTGAGCGCACCGGCTACGCCGCCGGCGCGGCATCGACACTTTTGGAAAAAGCAACGCGAACGGGAAACCGATACCGGCTACATGTCGAAGAGGCCGAGCTGTACCAGACGATCGAGACGTTGCGCGAAGCCGGCGCGAGAATCCTGTCGGTGATGCAAATGAAGGCATCGCTGGAAGAATACTTCATGCACCTGATTGAAGCGGACCGCGCACAAGCGGCCGCGGTGGATGTGAGCGGAAAATGAGCCGTATCGCCGTAGTGGCCTGGAACACGTTTCGCGAAGCGGTGCGCGATCGCGTGCTGTACAACCTGGTTTTCTTCGCGCTGCTGATGATGGGCGCGGCGGTCCTGGTGGGCCAGATCTCGATCGGCATCGAGCAGATGGTGATCATCAGTCTGGGGCTGAGCGCCATCTCGGTGATTGGCTTGCTTATGGCGGTGTTTATCGGCGTTGGGCTGGTGTCCAAGGAAATGGACAAGCGGACGCTGTACGCGCTGCTCGCCAAGCCGGTGCGACGGTGGGAATTTCTGCTGGGAAAATTTGGCGGATTGTTGCTGACGCTGTCGGTGAATACGGCAGCCATGGCCGCGGGATTGTTCGCGGCGTTGTATTACGTGAAGCATTCGCTGGAGCGCGCGGACGGCGTGGCGCTGGTGGCCATCTATTTCATCTTGTTGAAGCTGGCGCTGGTCGTGGCGCTGGCACTGCTGTTTTCGTGTTACACCACGCCGCTGCTGGCGATTCTGTTCACGGCCGGATTATACGTATCCGGACTGTTCGTGAGAGAGATGCGCGGCCTTCACGGCGAGACGATGGCGCCTGCAGTGCAAACTTTTCTGCGGTGGCTGTCCTACCTGCTTCCCAATTTCGAGAATTTCGACGTTATGGCGTCGGCGGCACACGGGCGGCACATTCCCGTGAGTTTGATCTTTCACAACACGGCGTATGCGGCATTGTATTGCGCCATTGTCCTGGCATCCGCTTCGGCTATTTTCTCCAGGCGGAACCTGAAATGAACGCGCGGACACGCGGATCGATTTTGTTACTCATCGTGTTGTTGGCGGGATTCACGGGGATTTGGGGGTTGCAGCAACGCATCGACGTGCAACGCGACGCATTGCACCAGGAGAAAGACGACCTGGTGCTGCGATCGGGACCGATGCTGAAAGCCATCAGCCTGGAATACGCGCCGCTAATGGCCGACCTCTATTGGACGCGGGTGGTGCAGTATTACGGAGACAAGCACGCGCGTCACGATGAATATTTCGAGCTGCTTTGGCCGTTGCTGGATGTCACGACAACCCTCGATCCCAACCTGCTCGTGGCCTACCGCTTCGGCTCGATGTTTCTGAGCGAAGGTCCCCCAAGCGGCGCCGGAAGGCCGGATCTCGCGATCGAGTTGATCTATCGTGGAATTCGGGCGAATCCGGAGTATTGGAGGTTCTACCAGGACCTGGGGTTCATCTACTATTTTGAGCTCAAGGACTATCAGAAAGCGTCGGAAGCTTTCCTGGAAGGCAGCAAGAATCCTGCTGCTCTAGTTTGGATGAAGGTGCTCGCGGCGAAGGTGTTGGAGCAGGGCGACACTCCGGAGACTTCGTCGTTTCTGTGGAACGAAATCTACAATTCGACGACCGACTCGCAGATGAAGCAAAACGCGGAGACGCATTTGCAATTGCTCCGAGTGGACTCAGACTGCAAGCAACTGGACAGCATCGCGGACGAATACGAGAAGCGCGCGGGGCACCGTCCAAAGACCGCGCATGACTTAGTGGTTGCCGGCTTGCTCCCGCGGACACCGGTCGATCCACTGGGATTTCCCTACGTTTTCGATGCGGAAGGAAAGTCCCAACTCAATCCGGCGAGTCCCCTCGTCAAACAAAAACGAATCTACCAAAAGCCGCTTGCGGGCCTGGCGCCCTGAAGGTTGCTGTTATTGCGTGACGCAGAGCAGAGTCATTTGCGGGTCGATCAGGACTTTGTGGGGTTCGGTCTGGGTGGTGAAGTGAAAGGAAGTCTCCGGTCCGGCAGCGACCACAACTCCCAGGAAGGAGGCGTGCCCGGAGTTTGCGCCCGTGTATAGCGGAACGGGAGCCAGAAAAGAATGCGGCACATTTTCCTGGTAGAGTTTCCCGCGCACCACGTAGCCTTTGTCGGAATTGTGCACGGAATATTCGACGCGGTACCGCGGGACGCCAATTCCACGCACCCACTGCTCGAAAAACCACTCCATCGAGTGGCCGCCCTCCAGATCCATCGCCGGTGTCATGACGGCTTCGACTTCATGCTGCAAATCCGAGGTGGACAGAGCGCGGTAGGCGTATTTCGTGGCGAGCGTGTGCAGTAAAGCGAAAAAACGCGCGTCCGGATTCTTCGCGCCAGGCTGCCGCAGCATTTCCCGGAGCATGTGAATCACCCAGGCCCCTTTGCCGTAAATGACGTCTTCAAATCCTGCTGGAGACTTTGAAGAGGTTAGCCGGCTGCCCAGTTCCAACGCGCCAATCTCGGAGTTGGGCGGTTGCTCGGCGTTGGGTGGTTTCTCGACAAGCTGCTGGCGATAGCGGCCGAGCCAAACGTGCAGGGAATGGTCGGTGCGTTTTTGTGTGTCGGCGAAGAGCAGCGCAAAATAATTGGCGATGGCCTCGTCGATCCACTGGTCGCGATAGGCGTCCCAGCCGACGACATTGCCCCACCATTGATGAGCGACTTCGTGGAACGGTACCAATTCGGTGAAATGTTCTTGTCCGTTTTCCGAGAGTCCCGCGCGCTGTTGCGCCTCCGCAGGCAGGTAGGAATAGGTGGAGAGATACAGCAGTCCGGGCCAGCCTTGGCCGAAGGCGCCCGGGATTTGCGACACGCTGAGTTTTTGAAAAGGGAATGGTCCGCTGAGCGTTTCGTAAAACCTGATGGAGTCTTCGATTTGGCGGCCGAGCCCCTTCACGGCGTCCGTGGGCCTGGGCGCGGGAGGCGTGACCTCCATCGCATTGATACTGGTGCGTCCCTCGGCGGTAAACGGTGAGGATGGCCGGGGATTATCCAACTGCGGACTTTCCAATCGACTGTCGATGGAGCGCTCGAGCTGGCGATTGGCGTAGACATCGACGGAGCGAGTTTCTGAGGCGAGCGAGGTCGAGATGTAGTCCCCGAGGTTGAAGCCCGCGACGGAGACCGGCTTCTCAGTCTGCCAGCGGCCCACGTGAAATTCCCCATCTTCATGTTCGTCGCGCTTGGTCCCTGTGGCCACCAGACGTAACTTCCTGGGCCAGCGCATGGTGAGATCGTAGCTGGCAAAGTCGGAGGCGCCTCCGTAGTGGGGATACCAGCCTTCGCGGGCGTTGACGAAGAGCACGCCGTTCCCCGCGTTTTCGATGACATTGCCCCGGTAGTGGAAGTGCAAAGTGAATTCCGATCCGCTTTCGGACGGCGCTGGCAGCACTACGTAGAGGCAGTCGCTGCCATGAGCGTTGCGGTCCTGCAGATTCATCCCTTCATTCTGGAAATAGGTGAGCGATTCACCGTGCCCTCCGGTGACCGCGTCCACGTTGAGCGTGCGCGCCAGTTGGAAGACGAGTACGCGCTCGCCGGAAACTTCGGCACGCATGCGCAAATCGGTTTTTGCGTCCAGGGAGGTATCAGCGAGGATGGAGGTATTGATCTCGTAATCAAGCGCGACGAAGTTGCGAGCGTGCGGCCGAGCGCCAGGGAGCGCGTAGGAAGCCCACACGTCGTAAAACGAGCGCGTGCCGGCTCTCTTTGGTTGACCGAGCAGGACGGCCTCAGGGTGCTGCTGGTCGATCATGACGTCAAAGGGGCCTGTCGTGACGCCATCGACGGCGGCATAGAAATATGGCTGCGAATTGCTGGAGAGGCTCCCAAACAGAATGCGCAGCGATTGCGGAGGATTCACCGCCGCCAGGACCGGATTCCAGCGCGACGCAAATTCGGAGTCCTGAAGCGGCGTGATCTTCGCGTTCTGCAGCTGGCGGAGCAGGTCCGCCGCGGTCTCGTCGGTGAAGCGCAGGCAGACGTTGGTAAAGTCCTGATCCAGGATGGGAGCGCCGAGGAAGCGAGCCATTTGCTGTTTTTCGACTGCATCACGAGGCGCGGCTAGCACGTGTCCGCGCCCGGAGAAGACGGCGCCGGTGACGTGGCCGTTGAGTTGCGTTAAGAAGCTGAGCTTTCCCTGCTCGAAAGAGAGTTGTACGTCGGCGCGGCGGAGTTCGATGCGGTCCGCGCTGGCGATTTCGTAAATGGCGGAAGAATCGGCGCGAAGGGCGTTCAGGGCTTCGTACTGTTCACGCGGAGACTTTTCGCCGGACGACGCCACGGTGGGCATCACCAGACAAAGCCCGAGAAGGGCCACCCCAGCCCGCATGCCTCCAGTGTAGTCACTTTCGGCATGGCGCGACAAGCCATGGGCGGCGGTTGTGCGCAGAGCGACCTAGAATGGAGAGATGCCGTGTTTGTCTCAGGTGACGTGTCTCCAGCGGCGCACTTTTGTGCGCCTGCCGCTTGCGGCGCTGGTTTTGTGGCTCGCTGGAAGTTCTGTGGCGGCCGCGGCGGATACCATTGTGTTGAAAAACGGGCGCCGCATCGTCGCGCTCACGGTGGTCGAGGACGGCGACAAGGTCCGCTATCAGACAGCCGCCGGGGAATTGACCCTGCCGAAATCGATCGTGGATCACATCGAGAAGGGCGGGGCCGTGGACATGCCGGAATCGCGCGAAGCCGCGGCCGCGAACATGGGAATTACACCTCCTACGATGGAGGCCAGCGCGGAAATCGAAAAGGCCGCGGTACACGATGGCGGAATTGACCGCAACTATCTCGCAAGAGTGGAAGGCGACGCGCGCTCGGGAGATGCTGCCGCGAACACGAAGGCCGCGCGAGCGCTGCACGCCGCGTCACAATTTGAATTGGGGCGCGGAGATATGGAACACGCGCTCGTCGACGAACGGTCGGCGCTGAAGTATGCGCCGGACGACCCCACCATTTTGATGAATGTCGCGTACCTGCATTTGCGGCGCAGCGAATATAAGGCTTCGCTGGAGTATCTCGATCGCGCGCGCCGGGTTGCTCCCGATGATCCGGAAGTCGCGAAGCTGGCGGGCTGGGCTTATTACGGAATGAACAAGCCGGACCGCGCCGTGGCCGAATGGAAACGCGCGCTGGCACTGGGGCCGGATCCCGAAGTGGAAGCCGCGCTGGCCAAGGCGCAGCGCGACAATCAGGAAGAGGAGAACTACCGCGAGAATGAGAGCAGTCACTTCACGCTGCGCTACAGCGGCGGGGCCGAGCCCGCGCTAGCCAAGGAAATCCTGCGGGCGCTGGAGACCCACTTCGCGTCAATCGAGTCGGAACTGAACTTCACGCCGCCGGATTCCATCGGCGTAATTCTATACACGCAACAAGCGTTCGCGGATATCACCCGCGCGCCCGGCTGGGTCGGCGCGCTAAACGACGGGCGCATCCGCGTGCCGGTTCAGGGATTGACGAGTTTGACTCCGGAGCTGTCGCGCGTGCTCAAGCACGAGCTGACGCACAGCTTCATCCAGCAAAAGACGCACGCCCGCGCGCCCGTGTGGCTCCAGGAAGGAATTGCGCAATGGATGGAAGGGCAGCGCAGCAAGGACAATGCTGCGGTGCTGCGTGCAGGTCTATGACGAGAAGCAAGCCATGGGACTGAGCCAGCTGGAAGGATCGTGGATGCAACTGTCGGGTCCCATCGCAGGTTACGCGTACGCGTGGGCGCTGGCCAATGTCGAGTACATCGTGCAAGTGGACGGCATGGGGGACATGGAGAGGGTTTTGAATCGCATCGCGGAGGGAAGTTCCACGGAGGGCGCGGTGCAAGAAACGCTGCACAGCAGCTATGATGATTTGGCGCAAGCGACGGTTACGTATCTGCGCAAAACCTATTTGTGACGCGCTTTTTCCGGTTGTGAATCCAGCTAAGTCACGATGATTGCAGAAGCGCAGCGAGCAGTGCTGCGCGGGCGGGCATAGTCTTAACGACGACGTGTTCGTGCGCGGAATGCGCGCCATGGCCAACGGCGCCGAGGCCGTCGAGTGTGGGAACGCCGCAGGCGGCGGTGAGGTTGCCGTCGGAACCTCCTCCGACGGTGCACTCATCGATGGACAAGTTCATTTGCGCGGCTAGCGATTTCGCGCGAGTGAAGAGAGCGGCGCTCATCTTGCGTTCGAGAGGAGCACGGTTGAAGCCGCCGTGAATCTCCAGACGCGCGCCATGGATCGTAGGGCGCAGCGCGTGCAAACGGCGCTCCAGTCGTTGCATATCGGAGACACGCAAGGCGCGAAGGTCGAGAACCACGCGGGCGCGCTCGGGAATGACATTGCTGCGCGTGCCGCCGTCGATGAGGCCGACGTTGATGGTGACGCCGCGACGCAGGTCATTCCATTTTTCGAGGCGCGCGATTTGCCGGGCGAGTTCGTGGATTGCGTTGACGCCTTCCTGCGGCGCGAGTCCAGCGTGCGAGGCACGGCCGTGCACGATGATCTCGGCTTCGCCGACGCCTTTGCGCGCTGTCTTCAGCAAGCCGCGCGGCCCAAACGAGGGTTCCAGCACGAACACAGCATCGCTGCGGCGCGCTTCGGCTTCAATCAATTTGCGAGAAGACTCGCTGCCGATCTCTTCGTCGGAAGTCCACAGAAAGACCACGCGCTTGCGCAGCGGCTCACCGCGGTGTTGCAATGCATCCAGCGCGAAAAGCGCCTGGACGATGCCCGCTTTCATGTCAAACGTTCCTGGACCATAAGCCTTGCCGGATGCAACGCGGAACGCCATTTTCGCGAGCGTGCCAGTGGAATACACGGTGTCGTAGTGGCCCAGAACAAGTAACTGCCCTCCAGGGCGTGACTTTCCCGGCCACCAGGTGACGCGCAAATGATCGCCGCGATGTTTTTGCACGATGCGTTCGACGCGGACCCCTCGTTTGCTCCATTCCCCGGCGATGACGCCGCAGCAGCGGTCGGCGGCGGGCTTCTCGAGGCTCGGCGACTCGACAACGACGAAATTGCGGAGCCTAGAGAGCATCTCCGGCAAGCGGGGCGTCAACATTTTTAGAAATGTTTTCGCTGGATGCGATTCGCGCATGAACGGGACATCCTAGCAGTCCGCATATCCCCAGACAAACTCGGAGGCCTGGATGACAGAGGCAAGGTGGGCAGAGCGGTCATCAATCGTGCCAAGCTTGGACCCAGCAGTGCTGCGCCCCTGCAACCGACGGTTGGCCGTCGGCCGAGATGGTCAAAAGGGGGCTCGGATCGCGGTCGCGAAAAGGGCTGATTTGCGAGACAACTGCTATGGATGAATACCGCAGACGGCGCGGTTCGCATATAATCGTAAGTTTGCCGGGTAATGAGGGGCGCCGCAGTGCGGGTGTGTGCGGTGCGATGGGGAGCGATGATGATTTTGGACGTGAATGAAATCCAGAAGCTGTTGCCGCACCGGTACCCGTTTCTGATGATCGACGGAATTCTGGAGATGGAGCGGCTGAAGCGCATCGTCGGCGTGAAGAACGTGACCATCAACGAGCAACATTTCCAGGGCCATTTTCCCGGGAAGCCGATCATGCCAGGCGTTCTGATCATCGAGGCCATGGCGCAGACGGGTGGCCTGTTGCTGCTACTGGAGATTCCTGACCGCGAGAGCAAACTCCTGTATTTCGTGGCTGTAGACGGAGCGCGCTTCCGCCGCCCGGTTGTGCCTGGCGATCAACTGAAGCTGGAGGTCAAAGTGCTCTCCTGGCGCGGCGATTTTGCCAAGCTGGAAGGCCGCGCGACGGTGGACGGGCAGCTCGCCGCGGAAGCCACGCTGATGTGCAAGATGGTGGACCGCGAACCGAAGCCTGCGGCTGCCAAGACTGAAGAACCCAAGGCATGAGCGTCGCTCACATCCATCTGCAAGCCTCGGTGGCGCCTACTGCGAAACTTGGCTCGGGCGTTCAGATCGGTCCCTACGCCGTGGTTGGCGATGGAGTGGAGCTGGGCGACGGTTGCATTTTGCACGCGCACGCGGTGGTGCAGGGCCCGTCGACGATCGGCCGTGACAATGTGTTTCATCCGTTCAGCTCGATCGGCGGCGACCCACAGGATCTCGGGTTCCGTGGCGAGCACGTGGAACTCGTGGTCCGCGATGGGAATACGTTTCGCGAGAACGTGACCGTCAGCCGCGGCACCGTCAAGGGCGGTGGGAAGACGACCATCGGCAGCCGGAATTTGTTTCTGGCATCCTCGCACGTCGGACACGACTGTCATGTTGGGGACGGCAATTTGTTCGTGAACGGTGCGACTTTGGCAGGACATGTGACCGTCGAGGATTTCTCCACCATTGGATTTTGTTCGCCGGTGCATCAATTCTGCCGCGTGGGCCGCTATGCCTACATTGGCGCATCCACTGTAATCACGCAGGACGTGCCGCCATTTTCACTGGTGGTGACCGAGCGCGAAACGACTTGTTTTGGCGTGAACAAGGTGGGTTTACAGCGCAAGGGTTTTTCCGAGGAGCGCATGCAGGCACTGCAACACGCTTTTCGCTTATTGTTACGTTCGAAGTTGAACACCAATCAGGCGCTGGGTGAGATGCGCGCCTCGTTGGCGGATTCCGCGGACGTCGCTGAGCTCATCCGGTTTATCGAGACTGCGGAGCGAGGGATCATCAAGTAGTCTTGGCAAGTAGCTTCGGCCGCCCGGCCACTTCATGACAAACGCAACTCATACCGAGCAACGCGCCCCGGGTGCCGGACAGGGCTCAACGGGCTGGGGACTCATCGCGGGGAACGGCCGATTTCCGTTTCTGGTGCTGGAAGGCGCGCGCAGCCAGGGCATCGAGATGGCGGTGATCGCCGTGAAGGAAGAAGCTTCGGCGGAGCTGGCGAATTCCGCGAAACGGCTGCACTGGGTAAGCCTCGGCGAGTTAAGCAAGGCCATCGACCTGATGCACAAAGAGGGCGTGACGCAAGCGGTGATGGCCGGGCAAGTGAAGCACAACAAAATTTTCAGCTCGATCCGGCCGGACTGGAAACTGGCGAAGTTGTTGTTTTCGTTGCCGCGAAAAAATACCGATTCGTTGATTGGCGCGGTGGCGCGAGTTTTGGAAGACGAAGGCATCCGGCTGGTGGACTCGACTATTTTTCTGAAGCCGCTCGTGCCTGAGGCCGGCGTGCTGACCCGCCGCGCCCCCGACGAACGAGAAGCAGCCGACATCACTTATGGGCTCGGCGTGGCGCGGCAGATTTCAGCGATGGACATTGGGCAGACCGTGGTGATTTCCGACCGCGCGTGCGTGGCCGTCGAGGCCATGGAAGGTACCGACGAAACGATCGCTAGAGCTGCGCGAATCGCGGGTGGCAAGCCATTGGTCGTGGTGAAAGTGAGCAAGCCGGGACAGGACATGCGCTTCGATGTACCCGTGATTGGTCTGCCGACCATCGAACAGATGAAGAGTGCCCGCGCCACGGCTTTGGCTCTCGATGCCGGGCGCACCCTGTTGTTCGACCGAGAAAAATTGATGGCGCAGGCGGATGCGGCGGGAATCGCCATTCAGGCCTTTCCCGCGGCCGCCACTGTGGAACCACGGACTATCACCGGGGGAATGAAGAAGTAATGAGCACGGTGACTGGGGAAGCCACGAAGATCCGTGTCGCCGTCGTAGGTACCGGTGAGTTTGGACGCAACCACGCGCGCGTCTACCGTGAAGTTCCCGGTGCGGAACTCGTTGGCGTGTATGACAAAAATCCCGATCGCGCAGCGCAAGTCGCGACAGAATTTCAGACGCGGGTATTTTCGTCGGCTGAAGAATTGCGAGGAGTTGCTGACGCGGTGAGCGTGGCGGTCCCGACCGTCGAGCATTCGGCGGTTGGTTGTAGGCTGATGGAGATCGGCCTCGATGTACTCGTCGAAAAGCCGATGGCGACGAACCTGGCGGAGGCCGACGCGCTGCTCCACGCGGCGAAGAAATTCGGGCGCATCCTGCAAGTCGGACACGTGGAACGATTCAACCCCGCGGTCCTGGCGGTTGAGCCTATACTGAATCATCCCCTCTTTTTCGAGGTGCACCGGCTGGGGGTTTTTACCGCGCGCAGCCTGGACGTCGATGTCATTTACGACCTGATGATTCACGACCTGGACATACTGCTGACCCTGGTGAAGCAGGACGTGACTGAAGTAAAGGCTGTGGGCATTCCGGTGCTTACCGACAAAGTGGATATCGCGCACGCGCGGCTGGAATTTGCGGGTGGCGCGGTGGCTAATGTCACGGCAAGCCGGGTGTCGACGGAACGTGTGCGCAAAATGAGATTCTTTCAGCAGCACGAATATATTTCTCTCGACTACGCGCGGCGGGATGCGTTGCGAGTCGCGGTGAAGACGCCGGGACCTAAGCCGGAATTTGCGTTCGAGAAGTTGCCGGCCCAAGCGGTGGAGCCTTTGCGCGCGGAACTCGAAGCGTTTGTCGAGGCGGCACGAACGCGTCGTGAGCCTCGGACCAGCGGTCGCAGCGGTCGTGCGGCACTGGAATTGGCCCAACGCGTGATGGCAAGCATCCAGGAGCATGGCGAGCGCGTCCAACTGTCAGCCTTTGCCGCCGCGCAGAAAACAGACGAATGATTCCCAGACTCCTCGTTCCTCTTGGCTCCAAGCCCCCGGCGGACGATGCCCCGACAACGCGGCGGCGTCCGACCACGATGGATGAACGCACGCTTGTGCCAGCGATGCTCCCGATCGTCCCACTGGACGGGCACACCAACATTCCCTCATCGCTTCCGTTGGAGTCAATCGCCGCGCGCGTCGTGGTGCCTCGCGATGTGAAGCATGAGAAGTTTGTGGCCGAAAAGAACGGCGACCTGCCGCTGCAGCCGACCGACATGGACGAGCGCATCACCGTCCCGCAGGGCGCGGCGCCTCCCTTAGTCATAAAACCGCTGGAAAACATTCCCACCGATCTGGTGGAGTCCGACATTTTCATGACCGGCGAGGTCAACCTCCTTAACAAAGAGCCTTCGCCAGAGCAGAACAAAGCCGAGCTGATCAAGTCGATCACTTCGTTCGCGGCGCACATACTCTTCATCGCGCTGATTATTCTAGAACCTAAAATTTTTCCGCCGCACCAGCGGACCCGCGAAGAGGATGAACTCGCTCGCCGCCAGATGACCATCTTGCTTCCGCCGGGTGCTCTCGACGAGCTCAAAGCAACGCCTCGACCCAGACCGCCGGCCGTGCATGTCGATCCGCGCATACTTCGCAAAGTGGCGCCGCCCGTGCCGCAGCCCATCCCGACTCCTCCCGCCAAGGAGCCCGAGCGTGTCGCAAAAGAGCTGCCCAGCGCGCCCGTGCCCCAACCCAATACACCGCAGCCAAAACCCGACGACAGCAGCGCCAAGGCCGATGCTCCGAAACAGCCTTTGAAGCTGGAAACTCCACAACAACAGCCAACCGATCACTCCCTGCTCTTGCCGAAGAGTTCCCTGGGCCATTCGCTGCAGGATTCCATCCGCGAATCCGCCAAGATGAACGCACCGTCGGCTGTTGGAGGCGGCGGACCAGTCCCGAGTAACAGCGGCCTCCCAGGCGCCGGAGGGCAAGCCTCGGCGTACGGCGCGATGGAAATGCTCACGCCCACCGAAGGCGTGGATTTCAACGATTATCTCCACCGGGTCTACATCACCGTGAAGCGAAATTGGTTTTCCGTGATGCCGGAATCCGTACGGCTTGGGGACAAAGGCGTCGTATCGTTGCAATTTAAAATCATGAGGAATGGCAGCGTTCCCGACGGCGAACCAGTTCGTCTGGCGGGATCCGGAAAAGAGCCGCTGGACCGCGCGGCGGTTTCTTCGATTCGCGCCTCGAACCCGTTTGAGCCTTTACCGCCGCAATTCAGCGGGCCCTACATCGAATTGCGATTTACGTATTACTATAATCTTCAGCCCGACTACGCACATTAAGTGAAACTCGCACGCCAACAAGTTCTGGGCAGTCTTCTGATCGCCCTATTTGTGCTGATTTTCTTGTTCGTCCGCGCGCGCCATCTCCTGTTCCCATGAATCCCGGCAAACCGCTTTCCGGTAGCACAGCCATTCCTGGCTGTGCGCCTCTCATCGCCATCGTTGGCCCGACGGCTTCCGGCAAATCGGCACTTGCTGTATGGCTTGCCGAGCGGCTCGGCGGGGAAGTGGTAGCTTGTGATTCCACGCAACTCTACAAGGGTTTCGACATCGGCACCGCGAAGCCCGGCCTCAACGAACGCCTTGGAATTCCACATCACTTGATCGATGTTCTGACGGCGAGGGAGGTCGCTACCGCGGGCGGATACCGGCAGATGGCTATCCGCGTACTCGAAGACCTCCGTCATCGCGGCCGCATCCCCATTCTTACGGTGGGCACCGGGCTCTATTTGCGCGCGCTGCTCGAAGGACTGGCGGATGTTCCGCAGAGGTCAGAGGAGCTTCGCGAGCGATTGCGGGCGAGCATCGACAGTCATCCGACGGGCCACCTGCATCGCATACTGCAACGCCTCGATGCGGAAGCCTCCCGCAAAATTGCCCCGGGCGACGAACAAAAATTGATTCGCGCAATAGAAGTCTGCCTTCTCGCAAAGCGGCCACTCTCGGAAGTGCACCGGTCGGGACGTATACCACTAGAGGGATGGCGCGTATTGAAAATTGGCCTGCTGCCACCGCGGGACAAACTGTATGAGCGAATCCACTACAGAACGGACGCGATGCTGGCGAACGGCTGGATCGAAGAAGTGCGGGCTCTCCAAGTCTGGAACCTGGCAGAAAACGCAAAGCCCTTCGACTTCATAGGATATCGCGAGCTACGCGCTGTCCTACGTGGAAGCCTGAAACTGGAAGATGCTCGCAGCGTCATCCAACAAGCCACGCGCCGATACGCCAAACGCCAACTGACGTGGTTTCGCAGGGAAGCCGGCGTCCACTGGTGCGCAGGATTCGGCAGCGATCCTCAAGTCCAAGCACAATCGCTCAAATACCTAAGCGAACTCCCCTTGTAGGGGGGGCTTGCCCCGCCCGGCTTCAACAAGACCGACACTCGATCACGACCCTCAATGCAGGTCGCGGCGAGCGAACCATCGGCGTATAATCCGATTGTGGAGATTCCATCTTCCGTGAACCGTTCCCACCGCTACTGAACCCAAGATCGGCACGATGACGCCCGCTCCATCCTATTCATGAAGACACAACATCAAACCTCGTCCGCGGAACGTGCTTTGCTTGTCGGCGTCACCTGGAAGCGCGCCCGCCGCATTCCCGGCACTGTCGCAGGCGAGCAAGGGCGCGAATCTCTCGCCGAACTAGTCGAACTAGCACGCAGCGCCGGCGCCGAAGTTACGGGCACGATGTACCAGGTGCGCGACGCTGCCGACCCGGCGACGCTTGTCGGGCGCGGCAAGCTCGACGAGATTCGCGCCGAAGCGACGGCCCACAAGGCGCCCCTGATTATTTTTGACGGCAATCTCTCGCCCATGCAGCAAAGAAACATCGAAGAGGCCACCGAGCGCCGCGTGATCGATCGCACGCAGCTGATTCTGGACATATTCGCGAAGCACGCGCGCAGCCGCGAAGGCCAATTGCAGGTGGAGCTTGCGCAGTTGAACTACATGTTGCCGCGGCTGACGGGTAAAGGCACGTCGATGTCGCGTCTCGGCGGAAAAAGCGGTGGGGGTGGCAGCGGCGGTGCGGGCGGCGGGGCAGGACGAATCGGCGTTCGCGGTCCCGGTGAAAAGAAACTGGAGACCGACCGGCGTCGTATTCGCGACCGCGTGAGCAAGATTCAAGCCGGTATTGAGGCGGTCCGGCGACAGCGTGCCTTGCGACGCGAAGCACGCAACACCATTTCTCTCGGAACCGTCGCGCTCGTAGGCTACACCAATGCCGGCAAATCCACTTTGTTCAATGCGCTCAGTAAGGCCGACGTCCTGGTCTCCTCGCGCATGTTTGCGACGCTTGACCCCACTATCCGAGCCATTCGCTTGCCTTCGAATCGCCGGGTACTCGTTTCCGACACGGTTGGATTTATTCGCGATCTTCCGAAGGGATTGCTGACGGCCTTTCGCGCAACGCTCGAGGAAGTGCAAGAGGCGGCAGTGATCCTGCACGTGAGCGACGTCTCAAATCCTCATCACGATGAATTGGACGAAGAAGTCGATAAGATCCTCGGTGAACTTGGCGTGACGAATCGCCCGAAATTGCGCGTTCTGAATAAGGTTGACTTGCTGTCGCCTCTGTTGCGGGAAACTCTCGAATCGAGTGTCGCAAGAGCCGGAGACTCCGGGCCAGTCCTGGTCTCGGGCCTCACGGGAAAAGGCATCGACGAGTTGCTGAGACGCATCGATGGCGCCCTGCCAGTCGATCCTGTCGTGACCATGTCACTGCGATTACCGCTGGCTGAGGGTCGCACACTCGCGCTGGTTCACGCCATGGGACGCGTGCTCCACTCGGAGGTTGAGGATTCCCACATGCTGATGGACGCCGAGGTGCCGACCTCGATTGCGCGCAGCCTTCATTTGAGCCAATATACCGCGCAGGGAACTTCCAAGCTCGCTCTAACGTAACTTAGGGTGGAGGAAAATTCGATGGCCGCCTTTCTATTGTGGGTCATTTTGTTTATCTTGTGCTGGCCGTTGGCGTTGCTGGCGCTCATCGCCTATCCGTTCGTGTGGCTGATTTTACTGCCGTTCCGAATCGTGGGCATCGCCGTGGGCGGTGTGCTGGAACTTCTGATGGCGCTTTTCTTTCTGCCGGTACGCCTGTTGCGCGGCCCGCGCGCGATCTGAACAATTGCAGGGTGGCGACGCGGTAACTCCCCGGTAAAGCTCGCAAAATTGGCGTTTTTGGCGCTGAAATGGGTCGGGAGACTGCAGCCCGGGGAGACCGCGGCAAGCCTCTTTGTTGTGGAAAACTCTGTGGGAAAGCAAAAACCTGCAAACACTTCCTGGCGGTCCGTGAATTCGATGAAATGCCCGGATTTTTTTGTACTCCCCGTTAACTAGTATAGGAAACAGTGACTTACGAGGCTCTCAGCGAAGCTGTCGTATCCTGCCGACACATTCCCTTGCGAAACTCTAATTCCAACATTTGCACAGGCTTACAGGTGGCGTGTTACGAGAGAGTATTCCCCTCACGCACAACCAGACTTTGGCAGCCAGTTAACCCGGAAGTACTTGCCGCCACAACTGCTTAGCGCGCTTCCGGGCGTTGACGCCTGCGTAACTGGGGTCTATAGTGAGGCGCGGTGGTGGTAATGGCCGCGAAGGGCAGTTTTTCCACCGCTCGGCGCCTATGAACCTTCCGAACGGATTGACGCTTCTCCGGATTTTTTTCGTTCCCGTCCTCATTGTGATTCTACTGACCCGCAGCCCAAATGTGGAGCTGTGGGGTTTCCCCATGCACTTCGAATTTTGGGGAGTATTGATTCTGCTCATGGCCGCGGCTACGGACTGGGCGGATGGCTACTTCGCGCGGCGCCGCTTGCAGGTAACGACCTTAGGGATGCTTCTGGACCCGATCGCCGACAAGCTGCTGATTTCCGCGGCGTTCATTTCCCTGGTGGACATGCACCTGGTGCCTGCGTGGATGGTGGTCATCATCATCGGACGCGAGTTCACGGTCCAGGGATTACGAAGTATCGCGTCTACCGAAGGGTTCACGATTTCCGCATCGCTCATCGGCAAGACGAAAATGGTTCTGCAGGTTTGCGCCGTGGCAGTTCTGATCGCCGGCGCTAGGCACCCTTCTTTGAAGCCGCTTGCTCTGCTCTTGCTATGGCTGGTGGTGGCGAGCGCCTTGGTTTCGGCCGCACAGTATTTCTTGCGCTTCTGGGGGCACCTCGACGATCGCATCAAGCAGCGCAGAAAGCTGCGTGTGCTGGAGGGTCGTGAGAAGACCGAGGATGCCGTCTCTCTCTGAAACCGAGCGCCAGCAGTTGCTGCGATTGGCGCGGCAAGTTGTCGTTGAAGCTGTAACCTTGGGGCACCTTCCCGATAAAATTCCAAAGGATGGAGTTTTCGCCGAGCGGCACGGTGTATTCGTAACTCTGCGCCGCCGACACCGTCTGCAGGGATGCATTGGCGTGGTTGAGGGAGACGATCCGCTGGGAGAAGCCTTGGTGCGCTGCGCCGCCAGTGCCGCATTGCACGATCCCAGGTTCGCACCGCTAACGCCGGAAGATCTCAACGAACTTGAGATCGAGATTTCGTTGCTCTCACCGCCTGCCGCGATTGATCCCGCACGGATTGAAATCGGTCATCATGGCCTGCTGATTTCGCGAGGCACCCAGCGCGGTTTGTTGCTCCCGCAAGTTGCCGTTGAGCACAAGCTCACACCCGAGCAGTTTCTCGAAGAAGTCTGCCGAAAGGCGCAGTTGCCGCGACAATCCTGGCGGGATCCAGAGACGCAGACCCTAGGATTTACCTGCGAGGTTTTCACCGACGGTGGCGTTGCCGGCTCGGGTAGGGGCAAATAAAAGCCCGTGCGGGAAGCCGCCCCACGCGGGTCTGAAAGCTGTCACGTCGTTTCGTGCAGCCGAGCTTATTCGATTTCCGCGAAATCTCCGGCATACATCTCGGAGGTGCTGTAGGTGATCAACACCGTAGCGGCGCCCTTGGTTACGCTGAGCACGATGCCCTCGCCAAGAACCTCGCGGGGCAAATCTTTTCCTGCGTAATGCGTCGGGGCGCTCCCGAAACCGTAATCTTTGTACTGCATGTCGTGTTCCCCAGCCGAAGCGGAGACGTCCTTTTTGTTCTCCTGATAGCGGAAAACGCGCATGTAATCGCCTACCTTGACGCCTTTTTCCGCACCGATATTTACGTAGGCCGCGTCGCCGCGCCCCAACTCTTGATGGAAGTCAAAAGAGGAGACGACCGTTCCCACGGGCTTGCCACTGATGGGAGCAAAGTGATCGAATTTGCTGGCATCCTTGAACGGCGGCGCCGGGCGTTCCTCGAACGGCCGCGCGATATCGCCGCGTTGCACGTAGTCGCAGGAAAATACAACTTCCGCGATGGAAATCTTGGGATGGACGCTAACGACGCGCACCTGACCGGTATCCTTGTAAACGGCGCCCATCTCCTTGAATAACTTGGTCTGCCCGTAAAACCATTCGTTGGCCGGATCGGTCTCCTGCCTCACAATAATGAAGCGGTCTCCGATCTTCACGCCCTTGTCCTCTCCGCGGTTGAGGTATACATAGTCCCCACGCGCGAAGGTGACCTTGTAGGCGGATTCCTCGCCGGAGACAACCCGGATGTCCTCAGGAACCTTGGGCTCGCTTACAAACCCGGAGCAGTACACGGATGAATAATCCGCCTGTCCGGTTGGGCGAGGGGTGGTTTCCGGAGCGGTCTGCGCCGAACAGATGACCGCGCTGGAGAGGATCGAAACACACAATGCAGCTAGTTTCGCGCGCATTACAATGCTCCTTAGAAACACGCCCTAAGGGCCGTGCGGGGACGTGCTCATCGAAAGTAACAAGCAACCCTAGGTGCGTCAACGAAATGGGAAGAGGAGCTTTACACATTTGATACGGGCCGCACATGGCTTGCTATGCGCCCTGTTTTCAATAGAATGGCTAACCGGCAAATGTAGGCGCCGGGCTTTAGCCCGGCCTTCCGGGCAAGAGGGCGGCGATGGCGCGGCTGGGCACGGGTGTGGGGTGCATTTGTGGGGTCGTCGCGGAGGCAACCGCTGCCGCAATGGCCGCCGCCATTAGGGCAGCGCTGCGCGAGACATCGACCATCGAGCTCCGCCTCGATTGGCTCGCCAGTGACTCCGAACGTTCGCAGTTTCTGCACTGGCTTCAGCAACATCGCCATCGGGGTGTCGTATTTCTCGCAACCTGTCGTCGTAAAGGAGCTGGCGGACGCTTTGCCGGGAATATCCAAGCTCAACTGTTTTGGCTGATCCAAGCTCGCGAAGCCGGCTGTCAGTGGTGCGACATCGAGGTCGAGACGCTACGGGAATTGCCCGGCCAATCGGCCCGCGAGTATGCCGTTCCGCCCCGTATCATGCTCTCGATACACGATTTCCAGCGGACACCGGAACTCACCCGGTCGGTCCACCTTCCATCGCGTGGCGAAGTGGACGCCCTCAAGATCGCGGCTCACGCACGGACTATTAAAGATAGCGTGCGCTTGCTTCGTTGGGCCCGGCGTTCCAAGGATTGTATCGCCGTGCCCATGGGTGAGGTAGGGCTCCCTGGCCGCATTCTGGCGCTGCGAGAAGGCAGCACACTGGCGTATGCGCCCGTGGCGGCCGCGACCGCTCCGGGCCAAGTTTCGCTTCACGAGCTGAAGCATCTTTATCGCGCCCATGAACTGAATCAGCGCACTCAAGTTTTCGGAGTGATTGGCGATCCTGTCGGGCACTCGCTGTCTCCGTTGATGCACAACTCCGCGTTCGTGGCGGAAAAAGTGAACGCGGTTTATCTGCCGTTCCTTGCTAGAGACCTGCGTGACTTTCTGGACGCTGTCCCGGAATTCGGCATTCGTGGATTCAGTGTCACGATCCCGCACAAGCAGAGAATCCTGAAGTACCTGAAAGAGTGTGATCCCTTGGCGGCGGACATTGGCGCCGTCAACACCGTCGTGGTTCGCCGGGACGCCTCGCTTGCCGGCTTTAACACCGACTACGTGGGAGTGCTTCGCTCGCTGGAAGCGAAGGTCGATCTTCCGAAAAGCCGCGTGCTGGTTTTCGGAGCCGGCGGGTCAGCTCGCGCAGCTGCGTTTGCGCTGGCTCGGGCGGGTGCCTGGGTCGCGGTTTGTGCGCGGAGACCGCGGGCCGCGCGTGAACTTGCTCGCGCCGTCGGCGGCGAGGTTGTTCCGCGGCGTTCTTTATGCACGGAATCCTTCGATGTGGTGATCAACACAACCCCGGTCGGAATGTTTCCACACGCCGAAATTTCTCCGTTGAGCCTCCGCGAGTTACACTGTCGAATTGTCATGGACCTCATCTACCGCCCCGAGCGCACGCAGATGTTGAAGCTGGCCGCTGGCAAAGGCATTGCCACGGTTTCCGGCGTCGAAATGTTCCTCGCACAGGGAATCGCGCAGTGGGAGATGTGGACCAGGCAGCGCGCTCCGGAAGCGGTCATGCGGAGGGCCGTGCACGCGGCGTTGCGCGTCGAAGATTCGGTGAAATCGAAGCGGCCAAGGAGGCCGCGGTGATCCAGCCAGACTTCCGCGTATTCCAGCGGCTCGCAAAGCAGGGCAACCTGATTCCTGTTTTCGACGTGCTTCCTGCCGACTTGCTCACGCCTGTCAGCGCTTATCTGCGCATCGCGCAAGGCGCGCGCTATTCCTTCCTGCTCGAAAGCGTGGAGGGCGGCGAAAAAATCGCGCGTTACACTTTCGCCGGCGCCAACCCCGAAGAAGTTTTTCGCTACGCCAACGGCGCCTGCGTCATGGAGGGCCGCGACCGCGTCGTCTGGGAGGAGCGCGACCCCGTCGCGTTTCTGCGCACCCGCATCGAGCGTTTTCGCCCCGTGCGCCTTCCGGGCTTGCCACCGCTGGTGGCTGGCGCCATCGGCTACTTTTCCTACGACATGGTGCGGCTCATCGAGCGTTTGCCGAAGCGGTTGCGCGACGACATCGGCTTGTTCGATGCCATGCTCATGTTCTACCACGGGATTATCGCCTTCGATCACGTGCGGCACCGGCTGTGGATTGTGCGCAACGTCTTCACTGAAGGCTCCGGCAGGCTGCGGTCGAAATACAACGCCGCGGTTCGCCAGATCCGCGAGACCCGCAAGCTGCTAGAAGAGCCCGTGGATGCGGAAAAACCCCGCAGGGAAGCTCGCCCGGGCAAGCCCTCGCCGCTAAAGGTCACTTCCAACTTTCGCCGCAGCGAGTATCTCGCGGCGGTGCGCAAGTGCAAGGAGTACATTCGCGCCGGTGATATCTTTCAAGTGGTGGTCAGCCAGCGCTTTTCAGCAAAAACAAAGGCGCAACCCTTCGACATCTATCGCGAGCTTCGCGCCCTCAATCCATCCCCCTACCTTTTCTATTTGCAGATGAATGATGTCGCCGTGGTTGGCAGCTCCCCGGAAATGCTCGTCAAGGTCCAGGGACGCGATGTCTTTTACCGTCCCATCGCCGGAACGCTGCCTCGTGGCAAGGATGAAGCCGAAGACCAACGCCTGGAAAAGCAAATGCTGGCGAGCGAGAAGGAGCGGGCTGAACACATTATGCTCGTGGACCTAGGCCGCAACGATCTCGGCCGCGTTTGCGAGTACGGCACTGTGAGGGTCGAGCAGTTGATGACCGTCGAGCGCTTCTCCCACGTAATGCACCTGGTGAGCAGTCTGCGCGGCCGCCTCCGCGAAGACGTCGATTGTTTCGACGCCCTGATGGCCTGTTTCCCCGCGGGCACGGTCTCCGGCGCCCCAAAAGTCCGCGCCATGGAGATCATCGAAGAGCTAGAGCGCACCCGCCGCGGCATCTACGCCGGCGGCGTTTTATATATGGATTTTGCCGGCAACCTGGACTCCTGCATTGCCCTGCGCACGATGGTTATCAAAAATGGCGTAGCCCACATCCAAGCCGGCGGCGGCATAGTCGCCGACTCCTCGCCGGCGGGCGAATATCAGGAGAGCGTAAACAAGTCCCGCGCCCTGCTGACCGCCCTGGAAACGGCGGAACGCCGCCGGTAGCAGTCCTTTCCGACGGATTGCCCACTTTCAGTTCACGGCCCCATCGCGCCACCACGATCCACACAACCCGAAGCACAGTATAAGTTTATTATTTACTTGCTCTTACGAACGCAATTGCCCCCTGAACAACGGCGCAGTACTCCTGAAAGTCGACGTTCGAGGTGTGTATTCTTCAGTGCGAGCCTGGTTTTAGTTCTAAGCTTCTCGTTTTGGATATCGGGATGCGCCGGGTCAGCCTCAGCTACGAAACCTGCTAGTGTCACCACCAGCGTACCTCCGAGTGGGGGCTCAACTGTGACTTCGGTGACCATCACGCCGAGCTCTCCTTCGACAACGACCGGAGGCACACTGCAGTTCTCAGCAACCGTATCCGCCACGGCCACGGAAGAAACGGTCACGTGGACAGCCACTTTGGGCAGCATCAACTCCTTGGGTGCCTACACCGCTCCAGCGAACGCCGGAACGGATAAGGTCACTGCAACCAGCAATGCGGACCACAGCAAGTCTGCTTCGGCGATCGTGACCATTACTGCGCCAGCATCTACTCCGGCCCAGCCTAGCCCATCCTCCAGCGTGTCGTGCGCCGGCTCAAATTGCCCGGCATTTCCGGGTGCGGCTGGCGGGGGAGCTGGCTCTGTTGGTGGACGCGGCGGCGCGGTGATGGAAGTGACGAATACAAATGATTCCGGAGCCGGATCCCTGCGTGCCTGCGTGGAAGCCAACGGACCGCGCACCTGCGTGTTCCGCGTGGCTGGGATTTTCAACATCTCGTCCGGAGATAACAGCGCGGTTAACCCGTTTCTGACGATCGCTTGTCAGAGTGCTCCTGGCGAGGTCATTATCGGCGGGCCGCACTCGAACGGAGCGTCATTGCGCATCTCGACGCATGATGTGATCGTGCGCTATTGCACGTTCAGCCCAGACAACGTCAACACCGTGTCGGGCCCAGACACCGGCACGGTTGGCATCACGATTGTGAACTGTGCCGGGGACGGTACGTTGAGCGGCGGCGGCTGCTACAACATCATCACCGATCACGTCACGACCCGGTGGTCGGGCAACAAAAGCTGGATTACGACCTCCAACTTCACGCCGGCGCAAAACGGCAACGGCAACGGCACGGGGCCGAACCACTCAATCACGGTGCAGTGGTCACTGGACTACGAGCCGCACGAGGGGCACCCGGTGGGCTACGGAACCGCGACCGACGAAAGCTGCGTGGGGACGCGGGCTCATCCCAATTGTTTGTCCCCGTCCGAGACCGACATCGATTTCCACCACAACATGTTCGTCAACGTTGACCATCGCATCCCGGAAAACTCCAACGGATCAACGCGCTGGATCAACAACATCATTTACAACTGGAGCTTCTATGCCAACGAATGGCTGGGAGCGGAGATCATCGACGACATCAACAACAAGTTCATCCAGGGAAACCTGAACGGCCAGGCCCAGGCGCATCCCATCCACTTCACGACCAACAGCCCGGAGATGAGCGGGGCGCCGTCGGCCTACGTGGCCGGGAATATCTTCGGAAGCGCGGGAGCCAATAGCGCGGCTTCGGACCAGTACGGCACGCTGGTGGCGAACATCACCGGCGAGAATGGCGACGAGACCGGTCCGATCCCCAGCAGTTGGCAACGGAGCGGCCCGATGGATCCCAGCAATTCGTTTCCGATCGTTCCGGACCCGGCGGAAAATCTGGATAGCATTTTGCTAGGGACGGTGGGGAATTCCCAACACGTCGATTGCAATGGCAAATGGGTGTCGCATCGAGACGCAGCGGACTCGCGAATCGTCGCGCAATATCAGAACGGCGGAAGCGGCGGCTTCTGGCCCAATGGCGTGACGTATACCGGCCAGCCGAGCATTCCGTCGCCGAGCAGCAACTGGCAAGACAATCCAGTGACGAACTTCAGCGCTTGTCAGGAATCGCTGCACGACGGGATTCCGGACCAGTGGAAGACGCTGAAAGGGCTCAGCACAACGGATCCCAATTTGTATAAAACGGTTGCTCCGAACGGCTACACCTGGCTGGAGAACTACCTCAACGGGCTGACGTAGCCTCGACCCGGGTGTCCATGGCCACGGCGATGTGGTTTCTGAAGGTGGCATATGATGGGCTACCACTACCCGTCTCCCCGCCAACTGTTCAGCCACGCCGAAAAAATGCGACAATTAGGGTCGCAAGCCTCGAAAGCTCGACGGTGAGCACGAATTAAAGGACGACCGTGATTTTGCTGCTGGACAACTACGATTCCTTCACCTACAACCTGGCGCAGTATCTCGGCGAGCTGGGCTGCAATGTCGAAGTACATCGCAACGACAAAATTTCCGTGGAAGAGATCGCTCGCCGCAAACCAGAACGCATCGTAATTTCCCCGGGTCCGTGCACGCCCCAGGACGCGGGAATTTGCATCGACCTGATCCAGCGCCTCGCGGGAAAATTCCCGATACTCGGTGTCTGCCTGGGCCATCAAGCAATCGGCGCAGCGTTTGGCGGCAAGGTCATTCGCGCGCCGAAGCTGTTTCACGGCAAGACCAGCTCCATTCACCACGATTCCAAAGGCGTCTTCCGCAAACTGGCTGATCCCTTCACAGCCACGCGCTATCATTCCCTCATCGTCGAACGCAAATCCCTTCCGCGCGAGCTAACCATCACCGCCGAAACCGACGACGGCATCATTATGGGCTTCCGTCATCGCCGCCACAAACTCGAAGGCGTCCAATTCCACCCCGAATCCGTCCTAACCGAATCCGGCAAGCAACTCCTGAAAAATTTCCTGTCCCTGTAGACCTTCGTAGATCATCGTGCTTGCCGAGTTTCACTGTGGTTCCCGGGTGTCGGCCTGTGCAAGTAGGGACACTGCCGATGTGCGCGGCCGAAAGATCACCCGGGCCGTATAGGTACGTGCTCTCTACAAGTTATAGGTGGACCGAGGGACCATCGGAGGCGGCGCTCCAATTGCTCCCCTTCGTACTGTTGTCTTTCACGCGGCATCCGCGCGGCGAAACGGCCCGTGCCGCGCGGATGTCGTACACTAAATTTTTCATTTGGGAAGACCATGGCACATACGCAAACCATCTCCAAGAAAACGCAGCCGCGCCGAAGTTCGGCCCCCGTCGCAAAAGCGGCAAAAGTTGCCAAAGTGGAAGGCCGTCCAGTCTGGGCCGAGGTTTCCGCCTCAGCGCTAGTACACAATCTCCGCGCCATCCGCGACTACGTCAATCCGGCCGACGAGCAGCGCAAAACGCCGCGACTGGTGCTCTCCATCGTCAAGGGCAACGGCTACGGCCATGGCGGACCGCAAGTCGCCAAAATTCTGGAAAAGGCCGGCTCGGACTGGTTCGGTGTCACCTCTGCCTCCGAAGGGATCGAAGTTCGCAAAGCCGGCGTCCGTAAGCCGATCCTGGTGCTGACGAGTTTTTGGCCCGGCGAAGAGGAAAATCTCCTGAAGCACAACCTCACTCCGGTGGTTCACCGTTGCGACCAGCTCGCGCCCTTAAACAAAGCGGTTTGCCGGAGAAGGAACCGCGAGCCATTTTCGTTCCACCTAAAGATGGACACGGGTATGAATCGCTTGGGCATTGCGCCCAGCGACATCGATTGCTTCGCCGGGCAGCTTGCGAAATGCCGCCATCTCCAATTGGGCGGCGTGCTGACGCACTTCGCGTCCTCGGAAGCGTTTGCGCCGTCGGCGCAGGGCGAGCAAACCCGCGAGCAGGAAGAGCATTTTTTCGTCGCGTTGGAGCGATTGCGCGCACTCGGCGTCGATCCCGGAATCGTGCATCTGGCGAACAGCGCAGCCATCGCCGTGCGTCCGGAGACGTGGGCGGACATGGTGCGCCCCGGCGTAATACTGTATGGCTATCACCCGGGCTACGATCCACCAGAGCAGCGGTTGGAAGCGGAGAAGAAGCTGCCGCTGAAACCGGTGATGAGCCTGCGCACGCGCGTCATCAGTCTGCGGCGCATCCCAACCGGCGCAGGTGTCGGATACGGCGGAAAGTTCGTGACCGAGCGTCCTTCAGTGATCGGAGTGCTCGCCGCAGGTTACGGTGACGGCGTGCACCGCTCCCTGGGCAACCGTGGTCGCGTCCTGGTGCGCGGCAAACTCGCTCCCATCCTCGGCATCGTCTCGATGGATGTGACCATGATCGATGTCACCGATGTCCCCGGCGTCGACCTCGGCGACCTTGTCACCATCTACGGCGTCGATGGGGAGCATGTGCACCCCGCCAGTCAGGTAGCGCGGGGCATTGGCACGGTGACCTCCGACTTGCTTTGTGCGGTGAGCGCACGCGTCCCACGCATATACGTTTCCTGACCACAGCTGCCGCTTGCGTCCTTTTTCCCGCTTGCGACATCCGATCTGGCGGTCCGTCAAGTTGCATGATCCGCGATCTGCGTAAAGCCTTGACGCCATTCTAGCGATACGGTATATACGGGTCTGGAACGTAACTAGGTTCTATCCCGCATCGGCCCTAAGCCCCACGCTCTGCGGGAAGGCTGCACCGATTTTGCAGTGATTGCGCAAGTCCTGTGAGGTCGTATGAGCCGAGCGTATTCGGGAATGGAACGTCGCGCAGTTTCCTCGCCTCTTTCTGCCGCTCCAAGTGCATCTGCATCCGGTCCGGCCACTTTCCGCAAGTCGCGCTTGCGGCGAACCAACTTGGAATCTTGGGCATTGCGCGCATTCCTTGTGGTTTGCGCGGCGGTGATTTGCAACGCATTGCGGCCCTTCCACTTGAGAGGCGTGCCTTCAGCCGGCGTCGGAGTGCTGACCGCGGGGGCTATTCTTCTTTTGGAGTTGCGCCTGCGGTGGGCGGCCATGAGCGGGTTGCTGGGAGGGGCGTTTGGCGCGGCGTGGACTCGATGTGCTGGAGCGCATCCGCAAGATGCCTGGAGTGGAAGTGCGCGTCCCGGAGAATGGCATTTCACAAGCGGGCGAGGTCGATCACAAATTGATCGAGCTAGCACGGCAGATCGGCGCGAAGATCGTCACCAACGATTTCAATTTGAACAAAGTGGCGACGGTTCAGGGACTGTCGGTGCTGAATGTGAATCAGCTGGCGAACGCACTCAAGCCTGTGGTCTTGCCGGGCGAAGCGATGCGCGTGCTGATCTTGCGCGAAGGGAAAGAAGCGAATCAAGGCGTCGCGTATCTGGACGATGGCACGATGGTGGTGGTCGACGGCGCGAAGCGCTGCATCAACAAGAGTGTGGACATCACCGTGACTTCGGTGCACCAGACCACCGCGGGGAAAATGATTTTTGGGCGCGTTGACGATCGCCTGGAGCCGCCGGTAGCGATGGCGCGCCAAACGACCGCCAGCGCTGGCCGTAACGACCCTAACGGGCGCAATATCGCACCTGGGGTGTTGGACCGGGAAACGCGGGCCATTTATCCCGAAACCGACGTGGATTAAGAAATTGCGGAAAAGTCTGAAAGCCAGCTTCCGGGGCTAAAGGCCCGCCTTCCTAAAGACATGGAGTTTTCCGCGGCCTGTTAGCCTTCAGCCCGGCCCGTTCTACGACCCCAAATCCTCTTGTTTCAGAAGCTTCCCGAACGATTCCGACCATCTATATTAGCCTTGTGGCGTCGGTCTGTTCGGGCTGTCGAAATCGCCCGATCTCGCGCGTCATTGTAGTAGAGGAACAGAACAGGGCAGCGATAGGAAGACTACGAAGGGGACACCGGATGAAATACATGTTGATGGACTACGTTCAAGAAGCCGGCTGGCAGACGCTAACCAAGGCCGACCAGGAACATTGGTTGGGAGCCTATAAAGCGTACATGGAGGCAATGACGAAGGCTGGCGTGCTGAAGAGCAGTGGTGGATTGAAGTCCGCGTCGATGGCCACGACCGTTCGCGTGGTGAACGACAAGACGCAAGTGCTCGATGGGCCATATGCCGAGTCCAAAGAACAACTCGGCGGGTACCACATCATTGAGGTTGCCGATCTGGATGCGGCCATCGCGTGGGCGGCGCGTTCGCCGACCGCGCTTCACGGCGTCGTAGAGGTGCGGCCCATGTGGGAAGGCACGCTGCTGACCACGGACATCAACCAATACATCAAGCGGGAGTGAGCTGCTTCCACAGGCCACCATTTTCGCAGCATAAAAACGCACAAAATCTGGACAAACAAGGAGAAGAAACATGCATAGTCTAATTGTGTTCAATCACGTTTCGCTGGATGGCTACTTTGTCGACAAAAAAGGAGACATGCGCTGGGCCCACAAACAAGATCCGGAGTGGAACGAATTTGTGGCCGGCAATGCGCGCGGCGGTGGAGTGCTTTTGTTCGGCCGCGTGACCTATGAAAATGATGGCCAGCTACTGGCCCACGCCCCTGGCCGCTCAGAATTCTCCCGCCGTGGCCGAGCACATGAATAACCTGCAGAAGGTGGTATTTTCCAGAACGCTGGACAAGGCCTCCTGGAACAACACGAAACTCGTGAAGGGTGATCTCGCCACGGAAGTCCGACAAATGAAACAGGAGTCGGGCCAGGACCTGGTGATCATGGGAAGCGGCACCATCGTTTCGCAACTGGCGCAGGAAGGTCTGATCGACGCATTCCAGATCGTAGCCTGTCCGATCGTGATTGGCAGCGGAAGGACGCTATTTGAAGGCGTCACGGAGAAACTGAACCTGAAGCTGACAAAATCGCGGACCTTTGGCAATGGGAATGTTTACACTTGCTACGAGCCAGCCTGCAAGTAAGTTGAACTTGGAATTCGAACGTAAACCGGATGGCATAACACGATGATCCTAGCGAAGACGCGACCCAAAACGATCGATGAATACATTCAGGCTGCGCCTAGAGAAGCTCAAAAGAAACTGCGCGAGATGCATGCGTGCATCCGCGCAGCGGCACCTGGGGCCAAGGAAGGCCTGAAGTGGGGGATGCCCGCTTTCTCTTATCGCAGAATCCTGGTGACGTTTGCCGGGTTCAAGAAGCATATCGGCTTCTATCCGACACCGTCGGCGGTGACCGCCTTCGCGGAGGAGCTGTCAAAATTCTCCACGGCCAAGGGTTCGATCCAGTTTCCGTTGGAGAAGCCGCTGCCTCTGTCTCTGGTTCGCAAGATCACCGCGTTTCGCGTTAAAGAGAGTGTCGAGCAAGACAAAAAGTGGAGAGCTTGACGGGAATTATTCTGCGGTGACGGTCTGAATCGCTGGATTTCGAACGTCATTGTAGTGAGAGAGATTTTCTCCCTCTCATCACTGGTTAAGGAGGCTTCCATGGAATACATGCTGATGCTCCATGTGGACGAGGCAGGCTGGCCCAGGCTGACCAAAGCTCAACAGGAGCAAGGGATGGCGGCTTACAAGGCGTACACGGAAGCGCTGACTAAGGCTGGGGTGCTCAAGGGCAACAATCGCCTCGCATCTAGCGCGACGGCGACCACGGTGCGCATCGCGAATGGGAAAGCGCAGGTGCTGGATGGCCCGTATTCGGAATCGAAAGAGCAGATCGGCGGCTACTACCTCATCGACGTGCCCGATCTCGATGCCGCGATCTCGTGGGCGCAGAAATGCCCAGGCGCGAGTCACGGAGTCGTCGAAATTCGCGCAATCCCAGCGATGTAGGGGGCACCGTGTTAGCGTGCCCCGGTTATTTGTTCGCAGGGGCTCTCGCTGAATCAGCGGCACCACAGCTGCTTCTCCGTGGCGGTGCTAGATTCCTACGTTACGTGGAGACATGACTCTGGACGAACACGATGCTCAGGCACGGATCACTGCCGATGCTGTTGCCCGGCGCAGTTACGGCAAGCTGGTCGCTTTTCTCGCCGCACCCACGCGGGATGTGGCGGCGGCCGAGGACGCGCTCTCGGAAGCCTTCGCCGCCGCGCTGGCCGATTGGCCGCGGAACGGTTGCCCAGCGAATCCGGAAGCGTGGCTGCTGACCGTGGCTCGCCGCAAGGGGATCGACTTCGCGCGACGACGCAAGACCGGCGAAATGGTGTCCGAGGAGTTGCAGCGCGTCGCAGAGGTGCTAGGGTCCGGCCCGGCCGACGCCGAAATTCCCGACCGTCGTCTCGCGCTGATGTTTGCCTGCGCGCACCCAGCAATCGAAGCCGGAATTCGCGCGCCGTTGATCCTGCAAGTCGTACTGGGATTGGACGCGGCCACGATCGCTTCGGCCTTCCTGATTTCTCCGGCAACGATGGGCCAGCGCCTGGTCCGGGCGAAGACCAAGATCCGGCAAGCGGGGATTCCGTTCCATGTCCCGGAGCGCGAAGAATTGCCGGCGCGGCTCGACACCGTGTTGGCCGCAATTTACGCCGCGTTCGCGGAAGGATGGACCGATCCTGGCGGCACCGATCTCGCACGCCGCGATCTCACCGAAGAAGCATTGTTTCTGGCCAGACTCGTCACCGAGCTGTTGCCGGAGGAGCCTGAAGCGCTGGGCCTGCTCGCATTGATGCTTCACGCGGAAGCGCGTCGTCGCGCGCGGCGCAGCCCGGACGGCGAATACGTTCCTCTAGTCGACCAGGATTCGGAACTGTGGGACGCGCAGATGATCGGTGAAGCCGAGACGTTGCTACGGCGCGCCAGCGACCTGGATTCCATCGGCCGATATCAGCTCGAAGCCGCATTGCAGTCTGCGCACGTGTATCGGTGCTGCACGGGTCAAGCGAACTGGGCAGAGGTGGTGCAGCTCTACGACGCGCTGTTGGCGCTCGCTGGATCGCCGGTGGTTGCAATCAATCGCGCCCTGGCGCTCGCAGAGTTGCACGGAGCCAGCGCAGGTCTTGCAGCCATGCAAGAAGTAGCTGCCGACGCGCGCCTCGCCGAATACCAACCCTACTGGGCGGTACGCGCGGAATTGTTGGCAAAATCCGGCGCATACAGCGAGGCACGCGAGGCGTACGAGATGGCGATTGGTCTGGAGCGCGACCCCTCCGTCCGCCGCTTCCTGCAACAGCGCCAGTCCGCACTGCCACGTCGACCGTAGTGCACGATGTATCGTTCCCCCACGGTGTAAGCGGAGACCAGCAGCAAAATTTGACAAGGGTGCACCCGCAGGAGTGCCTGTGCCACCTCGAACCTGCGGAAAAGCATTGGCGCGTTTCGCCTCGGCGTAGGGCTTGATGTACACTCTCAAGTCCCCGACGAATCATAAAAATGAATCGCATAACCGCCATTTTACCTGCCGCCGGTCTAGGCACTCGCATGGGTGCTGAGACGCCGAAGCAATTTCTCGAACTCGAAGGCGTGCCAATCGTGATCCTGAGCTTGCGCCGGATTGCCTCGTGCGATCTGGTGACCGACATCATCGTCGCGACGCGCGGGGACGGAATCGCGCGGCTGGAAGAGCAGATTCGCGGGGAGAAATTCAAGCAGTCCGTGCGGGTGGTGCGCGGAGGAGATGCGCGGCAGGATTCCGTGGCGCGAGCGCTGCAAGAGGTGCCTGACAATACCGAGCTGGTGGTCGTGCACGACGCGGTGCGCCCGTTTGTTACGCGAGAGCAGATTACTCGCGTGATTGAAGAGGCGCGGCGTTGCCATGCGGCGATTTTGGGGATTCCCGCAATGGACACAGTCAAAGAAGTGAAGCGCGCGAGTCTGCCCGAGGATGTGGCCCTCATTACGGCGACCATTCCCCGCGAACGCGTAGTGCTCGCCCAGACGCCGCAGGTATTTGCGACGAAGTTGCTGAAGGAAGCATACGCGCGCGCGGAGGCCGACGGCGTAAGCGCGTCGGACGACGCGGGGCTGGTGGAGCGGCTCGGACACGATGTGCACGTGGTACTAGGATCCGAACGCAATATCAAGATCACGAAGCCCGCGGACATGGACCTGGCGCGCTTTTATCTGGGAAGCGAGCGGGCGAAGCCATGAGCGTGCGTTGCGGAATCGGGTATGATCTGCATCGACTGGCGGAAGGGCGCAAGTTGATCGTGGGCGGGATTGAGTTGCCCTTTGAGAAAGGACCTGTGGGCCATTCGGACGGAGATGTTCTGGCGCACGCGTTGTGCGATGCGTTGCTGGGGGCGGCCGGACTGGGCGACATCGGCACTCATTTCCCGGATACCGATCCGAAATGGAAGGGCGCGAACAGTCTGATTTTTTTGGAGCACGCCAGGAAACTGCTGGATGAAAAGAAATTTGTGATCGAACACGTGGATGCTGTGGTGATTACGGAAAGGCCCAAGCTGGGCCCGCATTTCCCGAAGATGCGCGAGGCCCTGGGGCGAGCATTAGGCGTACCTGCGGAAAAAATTCATTTGAAGGCGAAGACCAACGAAGGCATGGACGCGATCGGGCGCGGCGAAGCGATCGCGGCATACGTGGCAGCGACGATCACAACGGACACAGTTGTAGCGGCCGCCTTCTGAGGCGGGCGCGTTTTTCTCTGTCATCGCGCCAACGAACTAAACTATCGCGCCATGCGTTAGAATCCCATCGATGGCCGTCAAAGAAATTCCTCCCAATCCCGATGTAGCGGTCGCCAATCCGTTCAGCGCGACGGATGTCGCGGATGTGCTGCGCGATCGCGGCTGGCTCTCGTCTCCCGAGACTTCCGCGGAACAGGACGCCTGGTGCGAACGCGCGGCGTTTCTGCTTGGACCGCAGGTGGCGGATCGCGAGGCGCTCGCGAAATTGTTGCGATTGGTATTTGAGTATGACGCGGCGCGGGCGATGGCGACCATGGAGGCGCACGCTGTGATGACGCGATACGGGGCGCGTGATGTAATCCGGCTGCTGGCGCGACTTGTCTTGGAAGGCGGGCCCTGTACCACCGAGCGATTTAAAGAGATTGTTACCGCACTGAAGGAAAAGCTCGATTTGCGCGGACGAGAAGTGCTGCATCCTTTACGGCTCGCGCTGGTCGGTCGAGCCGGCGAAGGTCAGTTGGATCGCGTCATTTTATTGGTGGATGCAGCAGCGAACGCTGGTTTCGCGGCGAATATAAAAACAGTGCGTGAAAGGATGATTGAGTTCTGCTCGGCGCTCGACTGAGACGGGGAGGATTGCGAGAGGTCCATGGATCGATTGACCGGAATACATGCGGTGCGCGAGGCGTTGGAGGCGGGACGGGCGTTTGACCGCATCGTGATTGCGAAGGGAAGGCAGGACTCGCGCGTCGACGAAATCGTGCAAGCGGCGCGCGCGCGAAACATTTCTGTGCGCTTTGAAGATCGTGGACAACTCGATCGGCTTGCAGATTCGAAGGATCATCAGGGAATTGTAGCGTTGGTCGCGGCGCGGGTTGCCGGGACGCTCGACGAAATCCTGGCGGCAGCGAATGCCGGGACCGGACGTGGCGAGAAAGGATTGATCGTTTTGCTCGATGGCGTAGAGGATCCCCACAATCTGGGCGCGGTTATTCGCACGGCGCTGGCGGCGGGGGCACATGGCGTTGTGATTCCAGAGCGCCGAGCGGCGGGATTGACAGACACGGTGGCGCGGGCTTCAGCAGGGGCGCTGGCGCATCTGGCTGTCGCCAAGGTTACGAACTTGGTGCGCACGATGGAAGAATTAAAGGAAGCGGGATACTGGTTGGTTGGACTCGACGAGCGCGGAGATAAAAACTACACGGACGTGGACTACACGTCCCCGGTAGGCATCGTTCTGGGCGGCGAAGGCAAAGGCCTGCACGAGTTGACGCGCAAGCGGTGTGATTTTGTAGTATCGCTGCCGACGACCGGGCCGGTGAAATCATTGAATGTGTCGGTGGCCGCGGGGGTGGTTTTGTTTGAGGCGTTGCGGCAACGGCGAGGGAAGCGATAGCGACGAAGGAGTTGCTTGCTCCTTGCCTCAAACCTTGCAGGGGCGGGGCTTGCCCCGCCCGGCCGACCCCTGCGGCACAATCGCCGCCGCTCGAAACGTGGCGAGAACGCAGTAACGCCGTTGCAAACCGTCCTTGCTAACGGTGTTCAGCCGCTCAATCGCCGCTTCCGGCAAGGGCGTGGTTGTTTGATAGTAAAGCCCGCCGTCGGAAGACGCCTGCCACAGCGACGAGTTGGCGCAATCTATTTGTCGTATTGGATTAGGGAGAAGACGTCGAGGCCGGAGAGTTTCTTGCGGCCTTGCAGGAAAGTAAGCTCAACCGCAAACGCCAAGCCTTCGACTTTGCCGCCGAGTTGCTCGACCAGTTTCACCGTGGCCGACGCGGTGCCGCCGGTTGCCAGCAAATCATCGCAAATGATTACGCGATCGCCCGGCTTTACCGCGTCCTCGTGCAACTCCAGCGCGTCCGAACCATATTCAAGCGCGTAACTCACGCTTCTCGTTTTCGCCGGGAGTTTTTTCGGTTTGCGCACAGGCACGAACCCGGCTCCCATCCGGTACGCCAGTGCCGGAGCGAAGATAAATCCGCGCGCTTCGATCCCCGCCACCAGATCGATCGTGCGCCCGTTGTAGTGTTCGCAAAGCAGGTCGACCAGCCTATGAAAACCTTGCTTGTCTTTCAGGACCGTCGTCAGGTCGTAGAACAATATTCCCGGCTTCGGATAATCCGGCACTTCGCGAATCAATTTCTTCAGCTCATCCATCCGGCAGGCTCCTGTTCGAGTTTCAAGCATCAAGCTCATCATAGGTGGTGACAAATTCGCCCGCGTATTGCGGATCCACGGCCGCGGGTTCTTCGGTTACCCCGCTGACCCTGGAAAAGCGCGGACCACGCTCGAGCGCCGCTCGAAATTTCGCAAGCTGCTCGGGGGTACCGATGGCGTACGCTTCCACGCGGCCGTCTCGCAGATTGCGCACGTAGCCGCTCAGGTTCAGCCGGCTGGCTTCGCCCTCCGTGAAGTTGCGAAAGCCCACGCCTTGCACAAATCCCGAGACAAAAAAGCGCTTTGCTTGTTTCGCGGCCGTCACAAACTTTTGAATTGTAGCAGAAGTAGCACAGACACTCTTGTCTGTGCCTGCCGCAACCGCAATCAAGGCGAAGCCATGGGCAAGATTTTGAGTTGAGGTGAGCAGTTAGGTTAAAGATGGACCTTGCAGCTCGGCACGAAAAGGCAGAGTTTGACGACCTGGAAAAGAACACAGACAGGAGTGTTTGTGCTACGAAAGAGCACAGCGATTTGCGGTAAGCTCTTAGGGTCGCGTGAGGGTCCGGGCTGCCTCCGGCGTTCCGAGCGCATCCAAATCGATATGAGCCTAGACGTGAATACCGTGGCACGGTGCGTGAATGTTCCCATTCTGTGCGCCGCGTGTCTTGGGGTTTTGTTGATGAATGCTTGCTCCGTCGTTGCGCAGGAGTCTTCGGCGCCCATGGCACCGGCTCCCGAGCATGATGTAAAGCGCATCGGAAACACGCCAGAACCCGCGGAGCCACCTTCGCTTCCTCCCGAAGAAATCATCAAGAAATTCGCGGCGAAAGAGGACGAGTATGTTGCCGCCCGTCCAACGTACGGCGCGCGCAAGACTATTCGCATCGACGAGTTTGATCACCAGGGAAAACTGTCGGGGCAATTTCTGATGGTTACTGAAGTCATCCGCACGCCCGACGGCAGAATCGTGAACAAGGTGATCGAGCATCCGCAGTCAACCCTGCATGTGTTTGCGTTGGAGTCGGAAGACGTGAAGGAGCTCGAGCGCATCCCGCAGTTTCCGCTGAACTCGGCGCAGATTACGAAATACGACCTGAAATATATCGGGCAAGAGACCATCGACGAGATCGACACATATATTTTTAAGGTGACGCCCAGGGCCTTGGACCGTGCCCACGCGTATCTGGACGGGCTCGTGTGGGTCGATACCAAATATCTGGAAGTGGTGAAGACCTACGGCCGATGGGTGAACGAACTGGGCGACGTGAAATTCGCGACGCTGCCGTTCACAACATTTGAGACCTACCGGGAAAATGTGGATGGAAAATATTGGTTTCCGAACTACGAGCGCGCGGACGAAACGCTACACTTGAAGGACGGCGAGTTCCCAGTGCGGTTGGTGATCAAGTGGAGCGATTTCAAGCCGCTGCCAGCAACGGTTTCGGCCCCAGCCGCCGCACCCGTAACCACTCCACCGGAGAAGCCGCAATCCTGAGCGCTCGCATTGTGGTGTAATTCCGAGAGCAGTTTTTACGAGGAACTCGTCGGCTGTTACCGGGCGTCAAACTGGCGCGGCTGCCTGACCCTCGTGTACGATGAATCGAACCACTCAAGGAGATTTCATGAGGCGACCCGCAGGTACGTATGCCATTTTTGAAACATCGCAGGGCGAAATCGTTATCCGCCTGCTCGAAGACAAAGCGCCGAAGACCGTGGCGAACTTCGTCGGTCTTGCGGAAGGTACAAAAGAATTCACCGACGAGCGCACCGGCAAGAAAGAGAAGAAAAACTATTACGACGGGCTAACCTTTCACCGCGTCATTCCGGAGTTTATGATTCAGGGCGGCTGCCCGCGTGGCGACGGCCGAGGTGGCCCCGGCTATACCTTCCCCGACGAGTTTCATCCGTCGCTGAAGCACAACAAAGCCGGCAAGCTCTCCATGGCCAACGCCGGACCCGGCACCAACGGCAGCCAGTTTTTCTTGACCGTTGCAGCGACGCCCTGGCTGGATAACAAGCATTCAATTTTCGGCGAAGTAGTGGAGGGTCAGGAAATTGCCGACAAAATTTCCAAGGTGCCCCGCGATTCCAGCGACCGCCCGCGTACTCCGGTAACGCTGAACAAAGTCCGCATCGAGCGCGTTGCGTAGTCGACACCTGTAGCCCCACTCTTGCTTTTCAGAGGGCGGAGTTTAGATCTAATTTCAGCGCGGAATTTCTGAGTAGCGCAAGTTTTCGCCAGTGATGTGGGACAGGAAAGCGTATCACAGGGACCCTCACGCGCCTGTCCGCGCTGGCGATTTGGTGAACGGCAATGCTCACAACGGACCGCTTGCTTCGCATCGTCATCGAACTGATGTTCGTCCTGCTTGGCGTGCTGGTCGTGTGGCTCGGCATCACCGGGCGAATCTTCGTCGACCGTGGCACCGCCCCGTGGATGATTCTGAGCGTCGCGCTGATTCTCTGGGGCGTCTACGCATTTTACCGCCCGGGCCGCGCCTGGCTACGCGGCGAGCGCTGGACCCGCGGCCTCTCACTCATCCTTCTGGGCATCGTGATGCTCGCCATCGCCCGCGCGCCCTTTCTGTGGGTGGGCAAGTTGTTTGCGGTGGCAGGGCTTGTTTTGGTCCTGCGTGGCCTGGTTGGCTCCGTTTTAGTTCTCCGGCCGCGCTAGACCTTAATCGTGACATCCAGCGTTTCCGGCTGGCACAGGGTTTCCCCTATAGACTGCCGCGCAATCTCCGCTATAATCCGCTCCACCCGTTAACCTTCTGATAGGAGAATCCGCATGTTGAAAGAATTCAAAGCCTTCGTAATGCGTGGCAACGTGTTGGATCTGGCAGTCGGCGTGATCATCGGCGCAGCCTTCGGGAAGATCGTCTCGTCCCTGGTGGACGACGTCTTGATGCCGCCAATTGGGCAACTCGTGGGGAAGGTGGATTTTTCCAAGCTGTTTGTCAGCCTAAATGACAAGCATTACGACAGTCTGGAATTAGCCAAGGCCGATCACGCGTCCACGCTGAACTACGGGATGTTTCTAAACACGATCATCAACTTTCTGATTGTAGCCTTCTGCGTCTTCATCATCATTCAATTGGTGAATCGTTGGGTCAACAAGCCGACGCCGCCAGCGCCACCCACCACCAAAGACTGCCCGCAGTGCGCGATGTCGATTCCCATTGCGGCCAAGCGCTGTGGCCACTGCACCTCGCAACTCGCTTAGCGGAATTTCGCGTTCCTTGTAGGGGCGGGCTCGTTTACCCTGAGCTTCGAAGGACCCTGCCCGGCCATCGCGTCTTGCCTGCGACTCTCTATGTCTTCGGCGGTTTCCGCTTGGTCTGATTCGCTTCCAAATGCGCCCGCAGACGGCCGACGACAGACTCTTCGTGTCCCTCGTCGATCTCCTTCTGCACTTCTTCCAGCGCGAAATGCACGACGTCATGGTGATGTAATTCTTCGCGCGCCAGAACTTCGCTAAAGCGCAGCCACAACCGGTGCAATAGATGCACTTCGTTGGCGGTCAGGTTTGGCGCGTGCGGCCCGAGGACTTTGTACATCTTGTCCCCATTGGGCATGTGAATTTCTAGATTGAACTGCGGCTTCTGATCCCCGAGTTTCTCCCACGCTTCGCCAATCTGCCGCGCTTGCTCTTCGGTCATCTCCTTGGCGGAGTGCCCTACTACGATAGTGCTGGATTGCAGCGAAGTGGCCGCGCGTAGAATACCGTCCCAGAGATCGTTGGCGGCAACGACCGCCAGGCGAATGGACTTTCCCCGCTTCTCTGCCATGGACAACGCCTGAGAAAACAGATGCTGTTCGATGCTGCCAAAAAGCTGGTCAGCTTCCAGTTCGTTTTCGCCGGAACCCGAACGCCGCAACAAGCGCACGTGCAACAGCACAACGTCGCGCCTCCCTGGTTTCAAACGGTCAAGCACATTTCCCAGGTGGTACAAATTGAAGTGGTTACTGACCGGCACGAGAATATTTCCAGGGCGCGCCCCCACCGCCTCCGGACTCAGCTCCCCTTCCAACTCCAGGTTGAACTGGTCCATTTCCACGTGGGCTACGCCGCGATGTTTCCCACGCCGCTCCGAAATGGTGAAGACGATGTACAACATGACAGAGAAGGCCCCGCCGGCCATGGTGGCCACCGGCTTGGTGAACAGGTTGGTGACGGCAATCAAGAACAACGTGAGCGTGATGAAACCAAGCCCCACCGGGATCTGCACGCCGCGTATCGTGAAATTGAACGGCACCTGGAATTCGCGCTGGCCCGGATTCGTATAACGGAGCACCAGCACCGCGAGGCCGTTCATCGCGAAACTCCAGATGACGCCGAACGCGTAAAGGTTCGCTAGAAAAGTGACATCGCCGCGGCTGATCACAATGGTAGCGATCTGCAGCAGCACGACTATGTTGATGATCCGGTAGCTGGTGCCGAATCTCGGATGCGGCTGCCGGAACCACTCGCTCAATACGCCGTCTTCGGAAACTCGATTCAGCACTCCGTTCGAGCCCACGATCGCGGTGTTCACCGCTCCGGCGAGGATCAGCGTGCCGACCACCACCACGAAGCCGTGAAAGATCAGCCGCACGATGAACGGCCCCTGCAAATTCATCGCCAGCCCGCCGATCAGATTCTCCAAAAAGCCTTGGCGGACATCGTCCGGGATGATCATCACCGCGAAAAAAGAAACCAGCGACGTGAACACTAGGCTGTAAACGAAAATGACCAGGCCGGCCTTCTTTAGGTTCTGCAGCTTGGGGCTCTCGATTTCACGGTACACCTGCGCCAGCGATTCCTCGCCGCTCATGGCCAGCACGGAGTGTCCTAGCGCGATGAAGATCGCGATGACGCCGAACATTTGCGGCAAGTTGCTGTGCGCCAGCCAACCCAGGGCACTGCCTGTCAGGTGAATATTGCGCGGATAAGGAAACGGAGGCAGGGAAGAATGCCGCACGATGGCGGTGTAAATGCACCAGCCGATCAGAATCACTACCATCACGGTAACCAGCTTCATGATGTGTAAAGCTTTTTCGCTGGATTCCGAGACGCCCTTGGTATTTTGCCACCAGAAATAGACCGTGACGATGATCGCGAAACTTGCGGAAATTCCGCCCAGTGTATGTTCAGAAAAAGGACCGCTCAGGCGAAAGTATTGCGACAATTCACTGAGTAACCCGCCCAGATATTGACCAGCGGCGACACCGCTGATCGGCCCGGTCAAGATGTAGTCGAACATCAGCGCGGAAACGCTGAATTTCGCCAGCGCGCCGCCCAGAGACTGTTTGACGGCGCGGTACACCCCGCCGCGCACGAACATGCTGCAGCTTTCGACGTACACGGCGCGCACCGCATACGAAAACAACATGATTGCCAGGATGAACCACGGCGCGGTTTTACCGATGAAGCCCTCAGCTTCACCGCCCGCATAGTAAGCGGAAGACGCCAAGTCGTTCAGAACGATGGCCGCCGCACGCCAGAATGAGATGAACGTCAGCAGGGCCGTGGTGGCTACGATGACGCGCGGGATACCGTTTCCCCGGCTGCGCGGGGCAGCGGGGCTAGTAGGAGTGCTGCTGCTCATGAATGGGTGATGTTGACCTGCAGATTAAAATGCTCGCATTTTTTTCGGGCGAAGTCTAGTTTCGCGGGCTAATGGCACAACCAAAAATCGACCATCGCGGAGCAATTCGATTGAAACCATTTTGCGATCGTTTTCTCTTACAGACTTGTCCCACCGCAGCGCGCAAAGTATTTACGGACTTGTAGTGGCCGATCTTCAGATCGGTCAGCCCAAACCGCAAACACCAAAAATTGGCGACCAAATGAAAGTACGAGCCTCAGCAAAAAAGATTTGCCACAAGTACAAGGTGGTCTCCCTGAGATAGAATCCTCGCTCAACAGGTTGGTGAACCTTTGCCCATGAAGCGGGCAGCCATCGGTGTCCGGATGCATTCCGGCTGGGGAGCCGTGGTCGCGGTGTCCGAGGTCGCAGGTGCCCCGGAGATTGTGGTACGGCACAAGCTGGTTGTCGTTGCTCCCGGTGCTGCGGGGGCAAAGCAGCCTTACCATTTCGCGGAGACGCTGGACCTTGCCGCCGCGGAGAAACATCTCGCGAATTGCCTTGCCGCCTCCACCAGACTCGCTTGGGAGGGTGTCGGCGCGGTCGTGAACGAACTGCGCGATCGGCGATACCGAGTGGTGGGCGCCGCTGTCCTGTTGGCCTCGGGCCGCGCTTTGCCGCCGCTTCCGAATATTTTGGCGTCGCATGCGCTGATCCACACGGCGGAAGGGGAATTCTTTCGCGACATATTTTCCAGAGCTTGCGGCCAACTCGATCTTTCCGTGACGCGCATTCGCGAGCGCGATCTGGACCAAAGTCTCGGCGCGGCGTATGGAAAGTCGGCGACTCGTCTGCGGCGGCAAGTCTCGGAAATGGGGCATTCGCTCGGAACGCCCTGGACCGTCGATCAGAAGACGGCGGCGCTCGCCGCCCTCGTGGTTCTGGGCAGCAATAAAAGATGACGCTGCAGACTCCAGTGTTCACTTTCAGACGCTGAAAGCTCGCGCTGGACGAGACGAATTTCTTGCGAGAGCAGCAGTAGTCAATACCCACTTCCTCGAAGAGTGTGATGACCACTGTCTACAGATATTTGCTCCCGCAAAACTAAGTGCGGACGTGCTTTAATACCGTCACTTTCGTCAACGAACATCCGCAATAAGCTGTCCGTCCTGACGGGATAGGCGTGAATAGGAAGTCCCGGTTTGCAATCCGGGCAAGCGACTATGAGAAATCTGGTTCAGATCGGCCGCTTCTTTTTCGCGATTCCGATCATTGTCTTTGGAATTCAGTACGTGGCCCTCGGAAGCTACCAGGGCGGGCTGCCGCCAGTGCCGCCGTGGACGCCGGGCGGGGCGGTGGGTGCTTATCTGGTGGGAGCGATTCTGATTGCAGCGGGCGTAAGTATCGCCATCAACAAAGAGGCGCGACTATCGGCTCTGGTGATCGCCGTCTTGTTTCTGTTGTGCGTGATATTTCTTCATTTTCTTCACTTCAGCGCAGTGTTGCACAAGGGAAATGATCGAACACGCGCGTTTGAACCTTTGGCGCTAAGCGGGGCTGCTTGAGCGCTGGCCGCACTCCTGCCAACGGAAGGCTCGGGCGCGGGAACATCCTGCAGGTACGACGACAAACTGATTCTGTTTGGGCGCCTGCTGGTTGGTCCTTCGATGGTTATTTTTGGCATTCAACATTTTATGTACGCGCAATTTCTGGCGACGCTGGTGATGAGGTGGCTTCCGGGACATTTGTTCTGGATTTATTCACGGGAGCGTCCATGGTGGCGGCGGGTTTGGCGATTACCACCACAGTCCAGGCTCGGATCGCGGGCATCATGTTGGCCGTGATGTTCCTTCTGTGGGTGCTGCTTCTGCACGCTCCCAGAGTTTTGGCAAACCTCCATAACCAGGACGAGTTGACTAGTTTATTTGTGGCTGGCGTTTTCCGGCAGCGCGTTTATTTTCGCGGCGGCTATTCCGGGATGTATTCCGACAACGGAGCGATGACCTGTAGTCGAAGAGCTGCGACAAGTCGCTCGCCGCTCGCTCTGACCAGCCAGACCCGTTTGCCAATCAGGTTCTGTTCGCGGTTTCGGTCACTCGGCTTGCGGCGACCCACCACCGCCGGCGAGTTCAACATGGCGGCGCAGGAGTTCCGCGACATCTCCCATCTTGTCGTCCAGCACATTCAGCTTGTGCGTGACGTTTTGGATTTCTCTTTCCGCGCGTCGATTGACCTCGTAGTCCAGCTCGCCGCGGACGCGATCCTTCGAGTCTTGCCGATTTTGACTCATCATGATTACCGGCGCTTGAATCGCGGCGAGCATCGATAAGAAAAGGTTCAGCAAAATGAATGGGTAGGGATCCCAGGCAGCGCCTCGTAGGATGACGTTGATGGTCACGTAAATGACCAGTCCGACCAAGGCGGTGATAATGAACGACCATGAACCGCCGAAGTGCGCGACCGCGTCGGACACGCGATCGCCGAAGGTGGCGTCCTCCTCGATCACTTCGTTGGGGTTGCGGCTGGCGCGATTGCGCACTAATTGCTGCGACGCGTGAAACTGACGGCCTAGGACGGTGAGCATGTCCATCCCAGCGTGTGGCTTGCGCTGGATGAGAACGGCGATATCGTGGCGGTCCACCTCGATGCACCGCGTCTCTTCCAGAGCGATCGCGTTGGTCTGGTGCGGGGTCTGCTCCAGCATGGACGCGAAGCCGAAAAACTCGCCGTGTGATGGCTCGTCGACGACCACTTCTTGTTGATCCTCGTCCACCGTGGTAACACGAACCTTGCCGGAAACCATAACGTAGGCGTGGCCGCTGGCGTCGCCCATTTTATAAATGCGTTGGCGCGGGGCGAAGGTTTTGACCTCCACCTCGCCGCTGAGGACGGCGAGTTCGTCTTCATCAAAGAGAGAGAACAGCGGGACGGCGCGGAGCGTTTCGGGACTGGAACCCATGGAGGCACCTCTTGGATTTGAGAAATGCCGAAAGCATTCCACAGGTTAGAGGCGTGGAGCAAATCTTGCGGCTGGAATCAATTTGCTGGCGAGGGTGTCCACCTCTCTTTTGTCCATCTGTATTTCAAGATCAACTTCGGATTCACCCTGCCACCGTGTTCCGGAACGATTGGGCGCAGGTAGTGCAAGGGCAGATGGTGCGGAGGTGGTCGTAGCTGTAGATGCCGGTGGCGTGCCCGTCGGTGAAGGTGAACTGGATGGCGTAGTTGCCTACGGCGTTTGCGGCTTTGGCGGTGGGCTTGGGCTTAAACATGGGCAAGGCGGCGGATGAGGCTGGACCCGCGGTGGTGAAGGCGCGCTTTTTCTCGCGCTCATCGTTGCACGTGGCGCAGGGGCACTCTTCGCGAAGATAGTGGAAGTCGTAGTGGCTGGCGTGGCCGTCGGACCATGTGATGTCGACGCCGGCGCCGGTGGAGACGTGAATCTTTACGCTGGCGGGCTTTTTGCGTTGGTCGATGGGGGTAGGCATGAGAAGGCGTCAGTTAATAGTCTAAACCGAGATGATCAGCTTAGCGTGTCGGTCCAGTTCCAGAGCGGGACAATGAATCGATCGATTGTGAAACGCTAGGCACTGTAGTTCGCCACGACTCGCACTACTTTTCCGACGGGTGACAGCTCCATGAACTCTCCAGTGCGTCTCCCCTTCTGATTTGTGTAGTAAAGCAGCACGCTGTTTACGCCCCACAGTACGTCTTCAAGACGAAAATGGAGGTCCGGGTAGGCTTCCAGGCCTCGCTGGAAATACGCTCTCAGATTTGCCTTCCCGGCGACCCTGCCATCCGGCGTCCCCAGAAGTTGTGCGGCGACGGGCGAGGTCAACTCGATGGCATCGTCATAGTGCGTCATAATCAGGTCCAAATCATGAGCGTTCCAGGCCGCCACCCAATGGTTGGCCAGATTTCGCGCCTCGTCTCTGGTCACTGCCGATTCTCCCGTCGAATATTCGCCACGAGGATACCGTAATTGAAGGACAACCGGAATTTCACGGTTTGGAGGTGCCGTTGCAGCAGTGGCCTGGAGGGATAGGGTTCCCGTGAGGACAAGTTTTGGGATGGCCCAGGAACGTGCAGATACGTTGGTCCAGCTCGGGACTGATGATGTGTTCGAACTTGCAGGCTTGGTTGTGGGCCTCAGAGTCATCTACGGCGAAGGTGTCTTTGAAGAGGCGCTCGGCCAGGCGGTGGCGGCGGACTACATCGCGGGCGCGGCGAGTGCCTGCGTCGGTGAGTTGGACGTGGCCGTTTTCGGCTTGCACGAGTTGCAGTTCGGACATGCGAGTGAGAATGCGCGTTGGGGATTCGTCAGTGATCAGTGGCAGGGTGCCCGCGGGCCCTGTGGCGTGCAGGGAATCAACTCTTGCTGGCTTCCCTTCTTCGCCGAAGACCCAGATTTGCTCGAGGAGATGGTCGAAGCGGATTTCGTCATCGGCTGTCGGTGTGCTGCAACAGTCGGCGGTGTTGGCCAGCGGGCACAGGAGCGGGTGATTCGGGCCGTGTTGCGTGCTGTCGTAGTGCAGATGACCGTGCTGAAGCTCGATGCGACGATCGGCCTGACGGGCGATGTCGGGGTCGTGGGTAACCATCAAGATCGTGTGGCCTGCGCGGTGCAGCTCGCGGAAAATTTCCATGACGATGGTTTCGTTGGGTTCGTCGAGATTGCCGGTGGGCTCGTCGGCTAGGATGAGCTTTGGCTGATTGATCAGGGCGCGGGCGATGGCTACGCGTTGTTGCTCGCCGCCGGAGAGTTGGGTGGGGAGATGGGTGAGGCGGTCGCCCAAGCCAACGCGGCGCAAGGCTTCGGCGGCCTGCGATTCGTCGGTGATGCTGTGGAAGTATTGCGCGAGCATCACGTTTTCGACGGCGTTGAGATAGGGGACGAGGTGGAATTGCTGGAAGACGAAGCCGATTTTTTCGGCGCGATAGCGAACCATCTGACTTTCGGAGAGTTTGGCGAGGTCGACGCCGTCCACGATGACGCGGCCGGAGGTTAGCGTGTCGAGACCGCCGAGGACGTTGATGAGTGTGGTTTTGCCGGACCCGGACGGACCCATCAGCGCGACCCACTCGCCCGGATTGATGCTGAAGCTGAGGGAATCAACCGCGCGAAGGGCGCCGTATTGCTTGGTTAGCGACTCAATAGCGACCTGCGGCGTCACGCTTCACCTCGAAAAACAGACGCTGGGCGAACACTCGCAAGGCGGCGCAGCGGATACGCGCTGGCAATGGCAACGAGGATCGTCAGCAGTACGGTTACAGGATACACAATCAGGCGGGGTTGCGCCGCCACGCCGAAGACGGCCTTGCCTAGAGCGATGGAGAGCAGGATGCCGGCGGCTGCGCCTACGATGCCGGCGACGACACCGAGAACTGCCGCCTCGGCGAGAAAGAGCCGCAGGACGCGGCGGGTTGCGCCACCGAGCGCCTTCATTAGTCCGACGTCGTTTTTTCGCTCCATGGCGACGTTAGTCATGGCGGCCATCACGCAGAGCGTGGTGAGGATCAGGACGACGACGACGGTGGCGTTGAGCAGGCCACTGATGCGGTTGTAGATTTTGTCTTCGGCTTCGGTGAATTGGCGGATGGGGTGAACGTCGGCCTCAGGAATGGCGCCCGTGAGAGCAGCAATAAAGTTGTCTATTGCGCGAGGTTTACCTGGAACGATGAGTTCGAATAAGCTCACGCGATCTGGCAGCGATGCGAGCGTTTGAACGTTTCGCAAATTGGCGAAGACTTCGTTGTCCTCGTGACCGCCCGTTGCCAGGGTAATCATGGCGCGGCAAATAGTCTCACGGTCATTCAATTTCAGCCGTATCAGCTGAGTACGAGAAAGGTGCAGACGCGAAGACACCGCTGATCCGATAGCGCAGTTTCCGCCGCTCCAGTCCATGACTCCGTCGACCTTCCAGGCAGGGGAAATGGAATTGATCAAGCCCATCGCGGTTGTACCAACCACAACGGCCTTCACTGCGTGGGAATCGTCAGTAAGAACGTCGGCGACGACATATAGAAAAGGCTCCGCCGAGACAAACGCACCCTCGTGATTGCGGGGTATCTTTTTTAGAATGTCGGCGGATAAGGTGTTGTTCGCTCCTGTTCCCTCGACGGAGCGAGGTGCGACAAGAACGTTTGCGCCGAAGCTGCGGAATTCGGTGGTTAGACGGCGCTTGGCGTCGACCTGTACGTTGAGGAGGGCGGCGGTTACAGCTGCACCTGCGCCTAGGGCGAGCAGGATTACGAATAGGCGTCCGCGATTGGCGGTCAGCAGGCGGCGGACGATTCGCCAGAACATGGGGCGGTTGAGAGAATGGTGGGTGGGCATCATTCGCCTCGGAGGATGGGGGCGGGTTCGTAGCGGGCGGCGCGGCGCAGGGGGATGACGCTGCCTGCTAGGGTGACCGCGGCTGCGAGTCCTACGATCACTACAAGAACCAGGAGCGAGGGCTGCGGGGCTGCGCCGAAGATTTTTTCGCCAACCAGACGAGCCAGGAAAATGCCCAGGGCGTAGCCCGTGGCTCCGCCTGCCACGGCTAGCAGGAGTTGTTCCGCGGCCAGCAGCACGCCGACCATTCCAGAGCCTGCGCCTAGCGCTTTCATCAGGCCGATTTCGGTGCGGCGCTCGATGACGCTTGCGGCGGAGGATGCGCCAACCGCTAATGCGGCGGCCAGTAGCGCGGCTAGCGTTACTAGCCACAACAGCGTGCGCACTCGTGTGAGGATGCGACCTTCGCCTTCGGCTACGCGGCGGATTACGCGGACGTCGGAGCCGGTGAGGACTTGTTTGATCGAGTAGGCGATGGAGGAGACGTACGGGCTGCAGCTCCAACGCTCGAGTTCGTCTGGTGACATGGTGGAGGGGCTACGGCGGGCGAAGTCGTCTTCGGGCTTTGTGAGGGCGCTGACGTAGAGCTGGCGGTAGTGGCCAGGCTGTTTCAAATAGTTCTGCACAATTCTAAGGGGCGCGACTACAGCATCGTCTTCCGAGCCTCCGCTGCTGAAAATTCCTGTTACCTTTAGCGAAAGGCCTTGGTCGGATTTCCCTGTTGCAAGGTAAATGGGACTGCCGATCTGCACGCTGTTCCTTTCGGCGAAAGACTTGCCGACTATGCATTCTCCAGCCTCGTCGTCAAACCAAGAGCCCTCGATGTGCCACCACGGGTTGGTCTGTTGCAGACCGGTGACGAAGGCCCGACCGTCTGAGAGCGGAACTGAGTGATTCGACCACGATCCGATGAGTTGGGCGTCTCCAGTCGACGAAAGCCGGATAAAAGTTGCGGATGCGGGAGAAAGAACCGGAGTGGAAGACGCGATGCGGGCCTCGAGGATCGGGGCGAAGGCGATGATGTTGTTGTGCCAGAAGACGGTTTTGATTTTGGGGAGGTCGGATTCGGGGAGATAGGCACCGGCATTTACTGGGCGGTAGTCTACGCCGCCGATTTCGAGGGGGAGGGTGTCTGCTTGCGGAGTTACTACTAGATTTGCGCCCAGGCTGCGGAATTCGTGGGAAAGGCGGTCGCCTACGTCCAGGCTTACGCTTAGGGAAGCGGTGGCTACGGCCATGCCTAGGGCTAGGGCCGCGCCGGTCAGGAGTTTGTGGCGCGGGCGGCGGCGGAAGGAGTCGGCTACGAGGCGTAGGAACATTTTGTTTAGGATGTCGGGCGGATGGAGTTGTCTTGCGATTGCGCGAACCCGTTACGCCGGGCGGGGCAAACCCCGCCCCTACAGATCGGTCGCCGAAATAATGAGCAAAGGGTCGCTACGTCTTGGTGATACTTCGGCATTCGGCTTGCTCCGGGCAATACGTGGACACCGACAGGAGTGTCGGTGCTACTCACTTCGGAATCTCGTGGGTGGCTTGCGTTAGCGATGAAACGTCTAGCACCAGATTTGCGCCGTCTACGTGCGACGGCACTCCTATCGGGTTGCAGCCGCCGGCTTGGCCGATCGTCGGAACGTAGATCGCGGAGCCGCAGTGACGGCAGATTACGTTTTGGCCGTCCTGGCGGTAGCCTTCGGCGCCGCAGATGCGGCAAGCGTCGAGTGCGGTGCCCCAGCCGTCCGGCTTCTTGATGATCATGAAGCGGACGACTTGCCCGCCGCCGATGTCGGTGGAAAACAGGTGCATGTCGCCATCCTGCACATCGCGAATCGGAATGCGCAGTTCGGTGTCTTGCGCGGCAACTTGGGTGATGGTGGACCGCGCTGAATTCGCATGGGCGTAGATGAAATCTGCGGTCAACAGCAGGATGACAACCAGGCACGCTGAAGCCGCGGCCACCATCCAACGGCGCTGGCGGCGATTTTGCGCCTCGAGCAAGCGTTTCTCCGCTTCGCCCGCGGCGCGCGTCACTGCGGTAGCGTGCGTCGCCGACTGCCATTCGCGAAATACCAGCAGGGCAGCCGCGCCGAAAATAAATACGAAAAAGAATAGTTCATTCCGCACGATAGGCCCGATCACTGCCATTTCCGTCTTGCTGGAAGGCAGCCACTGCGCCTCGCTCAGCTCATGCAAGCCGGTGAGCGCCAGTTGAAAAACTACGAGCATGAGGATGACGCTGGTGGCGGCGAAAAATCGCTGAAGTGGAATGCGCAATGTGCCCTTGAAAAAGAAGAGACCCACCGCGACGGCCGCCGCGATGCCCGCGATGGTGCCGATCCAGGTCTGCAGGCCCTCGGTGGAGAGCGCGACCGCGCGCAAAATCAGCGCCAACTCCACGCCCTCGCGGACCACCATCAGAAACACGAACACAAAAATGCCCCAACCGGCCGCTTTGCCTGCCCGGACCGCGTAGGCCTCCACCTTTTGCTCGATTTCTTTTTTCAGGTGGCGCGCAACGCGATTCATCCATACGATCATCGTAATGACGAAGGCCGCGGCGGCGAGCAGCAGCACCCCCTCGAAGCCATCTTCGCTGATCTGCCAGCGTTCCAAGGCGATGGCAACACCCATGCTAAGGGCTACGGCGGCGGCCACGCCATACCAAGCATAACGAGCCAAATGAGCGCGGCCGGTACGAGACAAATAGACGAGTATGATGCCTACGACAAGGGAGGCTTCGACGCCTTCACGGAGAGCAATGAGAAAAGCAGATAACACGCAAGCCCCAGTTGTAAATCAGTTGCAAATACGACTTAAGTTTACCTTTATTAGCTACTTCCGTCAACCGGACCAACCTGGTCGCATATCTTCACGCTAGAATATCCTAACTATGCTCGCGGCCCAAATTTCCCGGCAACTTGCTTCTCTCCTTCTTTCGGGAGCGCTGATGTGTGTCCCGCTGTTTGCCCAGACGCAGGCTCCCGCTGGTACGCCGTCGCCGAAGGCCATCTTGGTGGACCCCAAGCGCGCGCAAAAGGCAATCGAGCGAGGGGATAAGGCCGCAGCCGAAGGACGGATGGAGGAGGCGCTGGCCGCATACGACGAAGCGGCGCAACTCGCTCCACAAGATGCAGTGGCGCTAGCCCGGGGCGCGTTTCTGCGGGCCAAACTCGTGGGCGAGCACGCAACCAATGCCGAGAACCTGGCGCTGGCCGGAAATATTTCTCAGGCCACGGACGAACTGCGGCTCGCGCTGCGAGTCGACCCCACGAATGCGGTAGTCGCCGAGCGCATGGCGCAAATGGAAGGGATGAAGGGCGACGAGGGCGAACGGCCGCAATCCATCGAAGGTCTGCCGCGATTGAACACACAAACGGGAAAGCACAACCTGGACCTGCGAAGCGACACCAAGAGCGCCTACGATCAGGTCGCGCAAATTTTTGGCATCAAGACGGCGTTCGATCCGGACCTGCAGCCACGCAATGTGAAACTGCGCGTCGAAAACGTGGACTTCGCCACGGCCATGACCTTGCTCGCACAGCAAACCGGGACATTCTGGCGTCCGCTAAGCGCGACGCAGATTTTCATCACGCCGGATACGCCAGAGAAGCGCCGGCAGTACGCCGTGGAGGCCGAGCAGACCTTCCCGCTGACTTCATCAGTCGCCCCCGAAGAAATGACCGAACTCCTCCGCGTCCTGCGCGAAATCACCGGCTCAACGCGTATCGAGCTGGATTCGCAAAGCCGCACGATCACCATGCGTGACACACCGGAAAGGCTCGCGCTGGCCAGTGAGCTGCTATCGCAAGTGGAGAGGGCCCGCGGCGAACTGATGCTGGAGGTGGAGTTGCTGGAGGTGGATCGGAACAAAGCGCTGCAGCTTGGCCTCACGCCGCCAACGTCGGCGCAGGCGGTCCTAATCAGCCCCAACGATATCGCCGCGCTGTCCAAAGCCTCCGACCTATCGAACGCATTGACGATCCTGGGTTCTCTTTTTAGCGCCCAGGGAATCAGTAGTATTCCGGGATTTATTTTGTTTGGCGGCGGCTATTCCACATTCTTGTTGACGGTGCCGGCCGTGCCCGCCAATTTTTCCGATGCGTTGACACTGGTGCAGAGCGGGAGGCAAGTTCTGATGCGTGCTCAGGACGGCAAGCCGGCTACCTTCTTCGTGGGTGACCGCTATCCGATCACGCTCTCTCTTTTGTCGGGCAGTCTTGGCACCGGAACCGGGACGCCCACCAACCCAAACTCGATCGTTGGCGCGGTTCCTAGTTCCACCACGTTCGCGGAGACCACTTTCAGCGTGGGCAACAATCCCGTCGCATTGGCCGCGGCGGCCTACAGTGGCGGCACGCTGCCGGATCTGGCGGTGGCTAATGAGAACGACAACACCATCAGCGTTCTGTTGAACCAGGATAACGGAAACTTCGTCGCGCAAGCGAACTCGCCGTTCACGCTGCCGAAGGGTGAAACCGGTCCCGTTTCCATCGCCACCGGCGCGTTCGGGAATACTGTCGTCAACTCCAACGGCGTCACCGTGTCACCCGTCGACCTGGTCATTGCCAATTCCACTTCGAATAACGTGACCGTGCTGCTGGGAAACAACGACGGCACCTTCAACGAAGCACCGGGCTCTCCCTACCCGGTGGGAATGAATCCCAGTTCCGTGGTGGTGGCGGATTTCAACGGAGACGGCAATTTGGATTTCGCGGTGGCCAACAAAGGGGACAACACGATTTCCGTTTTTAAAGGGGACGGGACAGGCCGATTCACGGCGTTCCCCAAGTCACCATACGCGCTACAGAACGACGCAACATTCAGCGAGAAGGGACCCGTCGCGCTGGCCACCGCAAATTTCAAGAACACCACGCTGCCGAACTTGACGGCTCCAGAAGTCGATCTCGCAGTGGTCAACCAGACCACCAACAACGTCACCATCTTGCTGGGCTCTCTCGATGCCAACCAGAACCTGCTGCTGACCGAAGCGAATAGCTCGCCCCTCGCGGTGGGCACCAACCCGGTGGCCATCGCTGCAGGCGATCTGAATACCGATGGCATTCCCGATCTGGCGGTGGTGAATCAGGGCGACAACAGTGTCTCGATTATTCTCTCGAGCGCCAACGCGGACGCGACGTTCAGCGCCGCTTCCGGTTCGCCTCTTCCCACGGCGGCCACTCCCGCCGGAATCGTGATCGCAAATTTTACAGGCGGGAACACCCCAAGCATCGCGGTCACAAATCAGGGCCAGAGCACGCTGGGGCTATATATCGGATTGGGCGGCGGGAACATTCGCGAATCGTCTGGAAATTGCCACACCCACAAGCCCTTCGGCGCTCGTCAGCGCGGCGTTGACGAGCAGTGGACTACCGGATGTCGCGTTCACGGCGCTTGGCTCGACCGCCAATCAAGGTGTCGTCACCATATTTCAGGACTCTTCGAGCCTTTGCGACCGGTACGACGCCAACGCAGACGCCCTATCCCGGTGCCGAGTATGTCGATCTCGGGGTCAAAGTGAAGGCTACGCCCTCGCTCCACGCGAATCACGAGGTTACGCTGCAATTGGAATTTGAGATTCGCGCGCTCTCGGGAATGAACATCAACGGCATTCCCATTATCTCCAATCGCACGTTGAGCCAGGTAGTGCGCGTGAAGGATGATGAAACCACTCTGATTGGCGGCTTTTGGACCAGGAAGAAACGCGAGCGATCACTGGACTTCCCGGGTTGGCAGAGATTCCTGGCGCCGGCTACACCTTCGGAACGCACAACAATTCCGTCCAGGAGACGGAATTTATGATCTTGGTCACGCCGCGTCCATTGCGTTCTCCGGTGCGTACCGGGCACAACATTCTGGCGGGTCGTGGTGATCCCGGCGCGCGCGGTTCGATTGGCGCGGGTGCTCCAGAGCCGCCGCCAGCGCCAGTAGGACCGACGCCCACAGGAAATCCCCCGCCCACGCAGCGGGAGAATCCGCGTCCGATACCAACTCCTAATCCGCAACCTCAGCCGTAAGATTTGATCCGCCGCTTTGCGGAAATGTCATGGATGCCACGAGCGCGTCGGACCCGCTCAGTTTGCCTTGGTTAGCGGATGGCCGGCAAGCTTCTCGAGAATTCTGAGCGGCGAAAGTTCGGGCCGCACCATCGCGTCGCGCGAAATAATGAACGTCTGCTCCAATGCGTATTGTCCGTGCAGCACCGCGTGGCTGACGAAGTCGGTGTACACGATCCACGTCGAGTGCGGCGGGAATTCCGAGCGCTGCTTGGGGCAGTTTTGCTGGAATTCGCCGTCTTCCTTCATGGCGTTGTGGCATCGATGCATGAAGTCGTCATAGGGCGAGCGATTCGCTCCAGGCAGATGCGCGGCCGTGGCGATTGCACGAAGCGCCTTCGAAATGGCATTGCGATTCTGCCGTTGTGGCAGGCCGATCATTTTCGCGAACTGCGGCCCGATCACATCGAAGTTCTGGCTCGTGATCCACACGCGATTTTGCGCCGGGTTGATGTTCGTGAATAACCGTAGGATGCGGTCTCCGTTTGTCGGACGCGTCGGGAACGCATCGACGTGCGGCAAATCGTTGCGCGCGCGGAGGCGGGCGGGGCGTCCCTCTTCTTCCACCGGCCGGTAGCTGGCAAAGTCGAGCTTCCATTTTCCGGCGTATGGCGGCAGCAGTTGGGCCAGAAATTGAGTCGAACGCTGAGAATAACCCGCAACAATCGCGCGTAGACGATCCACTTCCGGGTCTGCGGCGGATTTGTCCAGACCCGTAATGCGGTCTTCAGCGGGACGATAAGCAATGTTCTTGTGAAAGCTTGCGTCGGTTTGCTTGCGGCTGAGTAGAAATTTTAAATCGTCGTCGGGAAACGCGAACGGCGTTTGCGGAAAAAACAAAATGTTACCGGCCTCAAGCTCGCCGCAAAGCATGCGGCCGCGCTCCGGTCCACCGTCATCCTTCACCGTGACCAGCCGGCTCATTCCCGGAATTGCGTTCTGCACAGAAGACGAAGCAGCTGACATCACACGCCCCACGAAAAAACTATAACCAGTGCGATGGAACCTTACAAGTGGAACGCGCGTGTATGTTTGGTAGCACAGACACTCTTGTCTGCGTCCTCTAAGTCCACAGCGAGGAACCCATGAGACACCCGAACAATAGGATGTAGCAATACTGCTCTAACTAAGCCAATGGCTCGAACACCACGATAGGCTGATACGTTCGCGGCACAACCGCTTCCGCGATGGCGATCAATTTGTTCTGCTGATTGAACACGCGCAGTCGCGGAGGCCGCGGCTCCCCGGCGTCGAGTTCCGACGTCGAACCCGGCGGCGGTTCCACGCGCCCCGGCTGAATCTGCGAGATCATGACATTGAACTTCGTGCCGTGACGCACCCGCCGCTCCACAACCGGCAGCACATTCGCCCGCGGAAAATTCGGCAACAGATTTTCCAGCTTGATCACATAGTCGGCGAACTTTCCTGCTCGCGCGCCTTCCGCAAGTTCTTCGAGCTTAATCGCTTGGTCCAGCGAAAACTCTCCGACCGCCAGCCGCGTAATCTCCGCAAGGTGCGCTCCACACCCGAGCTTCTGGCCCATTTCATGCGCCAGTGAACGGATATAGGTCCCCGACGAACACTCAATCACAAAACGCGCGATGCTGCCTTCGATCTCGGTCAGCTTGTACTCGAAGACCTCGACCTCGACGGCCTTTAGTTCCACTGGCTGTTTTTTTCTCGCCAGTTCGTAAGCCGGCCGGCCATGAATCTTTTTTGCCGAAAACGATGGTGGCATTTGCTCGAAACATCCGACGCGCTCCGCGGCCAGTTTCTCGAGCATGGCCCGGTCCAGCGTCGGCGGCGCATCGGGCTCTCTGCGCTTCACCGTCGGAATCATAAGTATCGGTGGCAAATCCAAAACGGAATCCGGCCGAGTAGCGCTTGCGCCTGCCGGAATAGAACTGGACCAACCGCGTCGCGCGTCCAAGCAGCAATACCAGCACGCCGGTTGCGAGCGGGTCTAGCGTGCCAAGATGCCCGATCTGCCGGAAGCCTGCCAGATGGCGCACCGCATCGACGACATCGTGCGATGTCTTGCCTTTCGGCTTGTCGATCACCAGCGCGCCGTCAAACGGCGCAGGACTCGGCTGTCGTGGCATGCGTTCGTATTTTCCTTGCGCGGCCTATATGTGGATGAAGAAACAAAGAATGCCGGGCGAAAGCCCGGCGCCACACCAGCCGTGTAGCCTCATCCTTCCGGATGACATCCTTCCCCTGCGACTTACTACGGCGCTGCTGGCTTGTCTTTCTTCACTTCTTTCAAAAGCTGTTCGATGCGCTCGACGTGTTCCTGCGAGAGGTCCAGAGTGAAATGCAGGTCGGGCAATCGACGAAGCTGCAGCCGTTCGATCAGTTCGCTGCGGATGTAGCCCGAAGCATGATCGAGCGCCTTGATCGCGTCGGACTGTTCCTTGTTCGTGCCGCGAACATTCACATAGACACGTGCGTGTTTCATGTCCGGCTGCACGCGCACTTCGCTGACCACCACCATGCCCTCGAGCCGCGGGTCTTTCAGCTCTCCGGCCAGCATGGCGTTGATTTCGTGCGCGATTTCCTCGCCCACGCGTTCATGTCGGTGATTGGTTGGACTCATTCGGTGCAAACGGCGTTCTGAACGCCGCAACTCCGCTAAACAATCTCGAATTTCTGTCCGATCAAAAACGAGCCGAGGATGCGATCGGCCTCATCCAAGACCTGCTGCAAGGATTCTTGCACGTGACGTTCTTCGTTCGATAGCGTCACAACTCCCACGACCGACCGCTGCCACAGATCGTGATGATCCAATTCCGCAACTGCCACGTTGAACTGTCTCCGCAGCTTATCTTTCAAGCTGCGAATCACCTGTCTCTTGTCCTTCAGCGATTGCGCGTCCGGGATGTGCAACTCAAGGGTGAGCAAGCCGACCGGCATGACTGCTCCAGGAACCGGATAGCAACTTATTTGCGTGACGCTGGCGCCCCGGTTTGCGCCGCCGCTTCCGCGGCGCTCAGCTTCGTCACCTGGAAGCATTCCAGAATGTCGCCGACCTTGACGTCGTTGAAATTCGCGATGCCCACGCCGCACTCAAAGCCGGTGCGCACTTCGCTGGCGTCGTCTTTGAAGCGCTTCAGCGAGCTGAGCTTTGAAGTATAGATCGTTGCGCCATCGCGCAAGACGCGAACCTGCGAATCGCGCTTGAGTACCCCGTCCACCACGTAGCAGCCGGCGATCGTTCCGGAGCCTTTGACGCGGAACGTGTTCCGCACTTCCGCCCGACCCACATAGGTTTCCTGCACCACCGGTTCAAGCAGGCCTTCCATAGCCTTCTTAATCTCGTCGGAGACTTCATAGATGATGGTGTGAGGCCGAATTTCCACGTGCTCTTGCTGCGCAAGCTCCGCCGCTTTGCGGTCGGGCCGGATGCCGAACGCGATGATGATCGCCCCGGATGCCGAAGCCAGCAGAACGTCGTTCTCCGTAACCGCGCCCACGCCCGACCCGATGATCTTCAACTTCACCTGATCATTCGACAATTTCGGCAGCATTTCGCTGAGCACTTCCACCGAGCCTTGCACGTCGCCCTTGATGACGATTCCCAGTTCCTTAACCTCGCCAGCCTTCAGTTGCTCGTGCAACTGATCGAGCGTAATGCGCCCACCGCTGGAGCGAGCCATGGCCGCATCGCGCTGTTTCGATTGCCGGAACTCAACGATGTGGCGGGCCTTGGCCTCGTCGGTCACTTGGAAGTTGTCGCCAGCGTCGGGGATTCCCTGCAAGCCGAGCACTTCCACGGGCGTGGAGGGTGGCGCGTCCTTCGTCGGACGCCCACGGTCATCGAACAATGCTCGGACTTTTCCAAACACCGAGCCGCAGATGAAGAAATCTCCGAGTTGCAGCGTACCGTTCTGAATCAGAATCGTCGCGACCGGTCCGCGGCCTTTATCCACGCGCGATTCCAGCACCGTGCCCGTGGCAGGCGCATCCGGATTCGCTCTCAATTCGCGCAGGTCCGCCACCAGCAGCAGCGTTTCCAGTAGCTTGGGGATGCCTGTTTTCTGCTTTGCCGAAACTTCCACAAATTCCGTGTCCCCGCCCCATTCCGCAGGCAGCAAATTCAAGTCGGCAAGCTGGCGTTTCACGCGCTCGACCTGTGCCTCGGGCTTATCGATCTTGTTGATGGCCACTACGATCGGCACGTTGGCCGCTCGCGCGTGATCGATCGCTTCCTTGGTCTGTGGCATGACACCGTCATCGGCGGCCACAACGAGCACAACGATGTCGGTGACCTTCGCACCGCGCGCACGCATGCGCGTGAACGCTTCGTGACCCGGCGTGTCCACAAACACCACGGCGCGATCGTTCACCATCACCTTGTACGCGCCGATATGCTGCGTGATGCCGCCAGCCTCGCCTGCCGCAACATCGGCTTCGCGAATGGCGTCCAGCAAGCTGGTCTTGCCGTGGTCGACGTGGCCCATCACGGTAACCACCGGTGGCCGGGGCTTCAGGTTTTCCTTGGTCTCTTCCTTCGCGACCTCCAGCACCATCTCCTCTTCAAAGGAAACGACACTGACAACGCCATTAAATGCTTCGGCGATCGTAGTTGCGGTCGGAACATCAAGCGCCTGGTTGATGCTGGCGAAGACGCCGCGATCCATCAACGTCTTCAAAAGCTCCTTGGCGCGAACGTCGAGTTTCTCGGCCAATTCGCGAATGGTAATGCCCTCGGTGATGGCCACGTCGCGTGGTGCGCGCGGTTCCGGCGGCGCGATGGCCACGGCGGATCCGCCACGACCTCCCGCACCGGGACGTTGGCGCGTGGGGTGCAGCTTGCGCTCACCTTCCATCTCGCGCTTGTCCGCAGTAGGACGCTGACGCTGTGGCGGCTTCCTGGTGTACAGCGGCTTGCCCGGCTCCGCTTTCGCGGGAGCTTTGTCTGGTAGCGGCGGCAGCATCCCGGGACGCCCCGGCATGCGCGGTCCTGGACGCGATCCCGTCGGCATCGGCCCACGGCGTTGCTCAAAAGGTCTTGCGGGCTGACCGCTGGGTCCAGCTGGCCCACTCGGACGCGGCGTAAACGGCCGTCCCTGACCGCCGGATTGCAAAGGTCGCATCGGCTGACCAGGTCTCGGTCCGCCTTGACGCTGGTGACTTCCCGGTGTCGTGCCGGGTATCGGTCCGCGATTGCCACCCGTCGGCATCGGTGGGCGAGCCGCAGGCGGAGGAGCACCCGGACGCGCCCCAGGCGCAGCAGCAGCGGGACGCGCCCCGGCAGCGGGACGTGCACCAGCGGGTTGGCTCGCTGGCGGTTGCCCAGGTCGTTGTGGCTGAAAAGGTCGTTGACCCGGAGCAGGAGCGGCAGGCCTCGGCGTGCTCCCGGCGGGCGCGGGCGTCGAAGGACGCAGCGGTGCGCCCGGCTGCGGACTTGGCGGCACAACGGATCGCGCTGCCGGTGCCGGCGTTGCCACCATGGGAGCTTCGGTGACCGCAACAGGTGCGGGCGCCGGCGCTTTGGGTGCAACAGGTGCCGGTGTCGCTGCTACCGGTGGCGCCGCTGGCGCGGTTGCGGGTGCAGCCGGAGCTGGAGCGGGAGCGAGCGGTGTCGCAACAGGAGCAGGCGTGACGGCCACGGATCTCGGAGCAGCGGGCGTGGGTGCTGCAAGTGCCGGGGCGGCCGGCGGAACAGCAGCCGCTGGAGCAACCGCGGGCCTCATCCTCGCTGCTCTCGCCGCAGCATCCTTCGCGTCTTTATCCGCTCTAGCCTTGGCCTCCGCCTCCGCTTCGGCGTCGGCAACTCCCCGCAGGTGCGCGCGTACTTTCTCCGCGACGTCGACCGGGATCGAACTTGAGTGCGTCTTTTTTTCAGTGACGCCATATCCCGCCAACAGGTCGATGATCGCTTTCGCTTTGACCTCGAGTTCGCGGGCCAGCTCGTTAATCCGTACTTGGTTTGGGTCTGTTGTCATGCGTTCCTAAGATTTAGCCTCTTCTTCCGATTCCGTGTGCTTTTTGGCGCCCTCTTCAGAATCTTCCGCAGTCTGAGTGCCATCACCGTCGTCGGCGGTTCCAGCCGACGGGGCTGCCGCCTCGTCGTGCGCTTCAGGCGCCGTTTCCGCGATCCCCTCGACCTCGGCTTCCGTGGCCTCCACGGCCGCGCCTTCGGCGGACGCTTCTGCCTGATCTTCCGCCGCGGCTTCCTCGGCCGGTGCCTCGGCACTTTCCACTGCTTCGCCGACCGCCGCGGCTTCGCCGCCCTCGTAGAATCGGTTCACGGCCTGGTAAATCTTGTCCACCATCTTCTCGCCGATGCCCGGAATCTCCATCAACTGTTCCGGCGTCATCCCCGCGAGCTTCTCGACGTTGGTAATCCCCGCCGCTTCGATCTTCTCAATCGTTTTCGCGCCGACGCCAGCCAATGCCGTCAGCGGTGTCGTAGGCGCTGTCAGAGCCGTCATCTGCTCTTCAATCTCGCGCCGCTTCTCTTCCTCGCTCTTGATATCGATGTCCCATCCGATGAGCTTGCTCGCTAGCCTGACGTTCTGTCCCTTTTTGCCGATCGCCAGCGAAAGCTGCGAATCCTCGACAATCACTTCCAGCTTGCGATTCTCCGGGTCGGTGATCTGCACGCGCGTAACTTTCGCCGGGCTAAGCGCCTTCTGCGCAAACGCCACCGTCTCTTCGCTATAGGGAATGATGTCGATCTTCTCTCCGCGCAGTTCGCGAATAATCGACTGCACGCGCATTCCCTTCATGCCCACGCACGCGCCGACGGGATCCACATCCTTGTCCCGGCTAGCCACCGCAACTTTCGTGCGTTCGCCAGCCTCGCGCGCCGCGTGACGGATCTGCACGGTCCCATCGTAAATTTCTGGCACTTCCATCTCGAACAAGCGCTGCACCAGGCTCGCATCCGCACGCGAAACGATCACCTGCGGCCCCTTCGCCGCACGATCCACCATCTTGATCACCACCCGCAACCGCTCGCCAATATTGTAAGTTTCCAGCTTCGACTGCTCGCGCTTTGGCAGACGCGCTTCCGTCCGGCCCATATCCACAATCAGGTCCGGGCCCTCCGCACGCTTCACAATCACGGTAACCAGCTCGCCCACACGCCCGTGATACTCGTTAAAAATCGTATCGCGCTCAGCCTCCCGCACCTTCTGCAGAATCACTTGCTTGGCTGTCTGCGCAGCGATGCGCCCGAGTACGTCGGTAGGCTTGGCGGCCACAATTTCCGTACCAACTTCCGCCGCCGGATTTTTCTTCTTGGCCTCCGCCAGGCTCACTTCTTTCTTGGGGTCGGTGACTTCTTCAACGACGATGTGCACCGAAAACACATCCACCTGTCCGGTTTCCTGGTTGAACTTCGCGCGCAGGTCTTCTTCCGTCTTGTAATACTTCCGCGCCGCAACCACCATCGCGTCCTCAATCGCAGACACCACGATCTCCGGCTCGATATGCTTCTCGCGGCTCAACATCTCAATTTGCTGATAGAGCAGATTCGCCATGTTCCGTTCGTCCCTAAATTGCCCCTACAAAATCCAGTCTTTTCTTTCGACTTTCATCTGTCGACTGTCGACCGCTTACCACTCGACAACCAGATTCGCTTTCCGAATCGTCTCCAAGGGCACTTCAACCACCCGCGGGTCCTTCCCCTTCAATTCCATGCGGACTTTCCCATCCGCCATCCCCGCCAGCCGCCCCTCAAAAAAACTCTGCGCCCCAATGGGTTCGCTCGTCGTAATTTTCGCCAGCTTGCCCGCGAACCGGTCGAAATCCGCCGGCCCTCTAAGCGCCCGGTCCAACCCCGGAGAACTCACCTCCAGAATATACCCGGGCCCCTCGATCAACCCTTCCACATCCAGGATCACGCTCAGTTGCTGACTAACCCGTTCGCAATCCGCGTGGCTGATGGCGCCGTAAGGGTCGATTTCCGCGCCGTCGGCTGACATCCCGGCAACTTCTTCGCCGCTCGCCGAGTCAATCGCGTTAGCCGAGCTTGTCGAAGCGGGAACGCGGTCGATATACACCCGCAGAAATCTCTGCTTCCCGATCTTCCACTCCACATCAAAGACTTCCAGCCCCTCCGAACGGGCCACCCGCTCGGCGGCGCCCCGGATTTTCTCCAGATTCACGCGAAGACTCCCCGGCCAATGCCGGTATCAAGAGCACTGCAACCGGCCCAACAAAAAAGTGGGCTCGCGCCCACTCATCGTGCGACCCGCTTCAGAGCGAAACAGCAGTATATTCCCGCAGCACGGTAAAAGCAAGATACCGGCCTCCGCCCGGCGGTCGTCGAGTTCGTCGCACAACTAGTACTAGGAACTCGCCGGGCATCTCCGCGCCTATTCGACGATCAATTTCCCCTTCATCCGCCCGTGGCCCATCCCGCACAGCTTTGCGCACTTGAATTCGTACGCGCCTTCCTTGACGGCCACAAATTCAAGAACTTGATCCACATTCTTTTCGACCTTGCCATTTTGTTCCGGCTGTTCGAATTTCAGGCCGGGAGTCGATTTATCCTTACTGCCTTCCGGATACACATCGATCTTCACGCCGTGGGTTTCGTCCACGGAATGCACCTTCAACTGAATCCTCTCACCCATCTTTACGTGAATTTCACTGGGGCTGAATTCATATTTTTTCGCCGAAATCTCGATGACTCTTGCGGGAGCATCATTTTTCCCATCCGCACTCTGCGGACGGACCGGCGATCCCGTCAGCAGGCAAGCAAGAATTCCCGAAAATACAAACAAGCGGTTTCGCAAAATTGTCCTCTCGATATGTGCGACGGAACTTCTGCAGCCGACGGAGCATACGATGTTGAGGTGACCTGTCGAGTTGTACGCTTACCTTCAACGCCGCAGGTCTGGATCCGAGAGATCGTTGACGCAAGATAAAACAGAGAACGCACCGGGGCGCGTGAGTCTGAGATAGTTCGCGGCGAAGTTCACGCGACTGACTACCCGCTGATCGCAGCCACCAGCTTATCGCTGTGGCGGCTGCTGAGCAGGAGGCGTCGCAGGCTTGGGTGCGGGCCTCGCCGGTGTCGTTCCGCCGGCCTTAACCGGATACGCGCCGTCATACAAACGTATCCTGGGCGTAGATCGCCGACTTCGACAATGGCATCCTCGGTGGCCCACTGGCACTGCAGTAATGCATCACCCTGGCGATCGGCGATACCCACAATTTCAACGCCATCCTTTCCGCCAACCAACTAGTTTCGGCGTTCGAAAGCCAATCACAAAGTGATAATCAAAAAGGGAATTATTGACATGGTACCATGCTCGCGCTATACGTTGCCGTGTACGCCGAGATATCCTACCCGCTCAATGCCCAAACGTCAGTCTGGCGTATCCTATCTCCTTTAGAATCAAATCACTGCGCCAAATCGCGAGTTAACCTCCATGGAATCAGGTCGTTGCACAAAAACCAGGGGGGGGTGTGCCCTCGCTCGCTCTATCTATTGACCTCCCCCCTAACCGAAGTTATTGTTTGCAAGCCCTCGATCGGAGTGTTTTTTGCACGCGCACATCAGATCCCTGCCCTCCAGGCGCGCACCCCTGCTGAAGACTTACCTGTTGACTGTGCTGCTCGCAACCACCCAGGTCTCCGCGTTTGCTCAAAGGTCGCAGTCTCCCGGCGCAGGGTCGCAAGGCGGATTACCAGCCGACATGCTTGTCACTGTCGTCGTTAGCGTGCGTGAGTTGGGCGGCATGCCGCTCCAGGGAAGCGCCTTCGTCAAGCTTTCTTCCGACTTCAGCGGCGTCCATTTAACCGCACCAACCCAGGATGGCGGAGCGGCTACCTTCCCCAGTATTCGCGCAGGTGACTACCAGATCGAAGTGAGTTCCTCTGGGTACAAAACCACCACCGAGCAAGCTTCCGTCATGCCGAGTTATTCCGCCTACAACCTTTACGTCTATGTCTCGCCCGAGTCTGCGCCGGGTTCAGCAAGCGTGGCGCCGACCAAGACAACGATGACCCCGCGTCTACAGGCTGAGATCGACAAAGGCGTCGACAAAATGCGGCGTCAGCAGTTCGATGCCGCCCGCTCTCACTTTGACAAGGCTGCAAAGATGGCGCCGGGTAATCCGGACGTTCAATATCTATTAGGCATGCTCGAGTACTACCAGCAACACTACGATCTGGCGCGCACGAAGCTCGAAGCGGCGATATCCATTTATCCCTCGCATGAGCGAGCCCTGATCACTCTGGGGGAGATTGAACTGCGCAGCGGCCAGGCGGCGGAAGCTGCGCGAACACTCGAAAAGGCCTACCTCGTCAACGGCGCAGATTGGCACACGCACTACCTGCTCGGCTTTGCCTACGCGGAGCTAAAGGAATTTGACAAGGCGCGAACGCACGCGCAACGTGCCGCGGACCTCGGCAAGGAGCGCAGCGCCCCTGCGCGAATCTTGCTCGGCCGCATCCTCGCCTCCCAGAATAAGATTCCTGAGGCTAGAGCAGCATTCAACGGCGTGATTCGGGACTTCCCAAACGATCCCGCCGCCAAGGACGCCAAAACCGCCCTGGCAGCGCTGGACAAACCCGCGGAGGTCGTTGCGGCAGCGCCGGCAGCCAGCACGCTGCCGGTGGCGCCTCCGCACGCAGCTGATCCCGCGCCCCAGCCCGTTCTCCCGATTCCCGCGGTGATTCGACCTTGGGCGCCCCCCGACGTGGACGCCAAAGAATACGTGGTTGCGCCGGACGTCAGTTGCTCGACGGACCAGTTAGTTCAGCGAACGCAGGCGCGCACCATGAAGCAAATCGGCAATTTTGAAAAATTCCTGGCCACCGAGCACATCGAGCACCAGGACGTTGACGCCTACGGGAATTCGGGACCCGTGAAAACGAAGGATTTCGCGTACCTCGTTTTCATCCGGAAGGTTAAGAAGGATACGTTCTTTCTCGATGAGGAAAGAGACGGCGGCGAAAATCTCACTGAATTTCCGACGTCACTCGCCTCGCATGGCTTGGTCGGGCTTGGCGTTTTTTTGTTCGATCCTCAGTACCAGAGCGATATCACTTACAAATGCGAGGGACTGAGTGAGTGGCGCGGGCAAGCGGCATGGGAAATTCGATTTGAGCAGCGCGAGGAAGTTCCTTCTCGCATCATGACGTGGAAGAACAAACGCGGCATTTTCCCCGTGGCCCTAAAGGGTCGCGTGTGGATCGCGGCCAATAGCTACGATCTGCTGCATATTGAGACGGACTTACGCGAACCCGTCCCGCAGCTGGAGTTGGAACGCGACCACCTGATCATCGATTATGGCCCGGTGAAATTCGACCATGGCCAAACCTCCCTGTGGCTGCCCTGGTATGCGGAGCTGTACATGCAAGTACACGGCAAGCGCTACCACCACCGCCACACTCTGACCAACTACGCTCTGTTTTCCGTCGATACCGACCACCAGATCAACGCACCCAGGGAAACGCCAAAGAACGATTGAACCGTAGCACCGCGGCGGCGAACCAGAGCTGAAAGGCCAAAACAAAACGCCCCGGAATTTCTTCCGGGGCGCGTGAGTCTGAGATAGTTCGCGGCGAAGTTCACGCCACTGACTACCCGCTGATCGCAGCTACCAGCTTATCGCTGTGGCGGCTTCTGAGCAGGAGGCGTCGCAGGCTTGGGTGCGGGCCTCGCCGGTGTCGTTCCGCCGGCCTTAACCGGATACGCGCCGTCATACAAACGGACGATATCCTGGGTAACGTCGATGTTGGTTGACGCGAACAGAATGGGCGTGTTCTGCGCGGAAGAATCGAGAATGATCACGTAACTGTTCTCTCTTGCGTAGCGATCCAAGACGTCGACCATTTTCCGGCCGATGCGATCGAATACCTCACCTTGCGCCGCGTTCACATCTTCCTGATATTCGTCCTGCTTGCGCTGGAGTTGCCGCGCCATCACTTCGCCTTGACGGGTCAAGCGCGCCTGCTCTTCGTCGCTGATCTTGCCCCTGCCGGTATCGAGGCGCTGCCGCAGGTCGTTGATCTGCTTGTTGAGTCCCTCGAGTTCGGTCTGGCGTGCGGCAAACTGCGACTGGAGTTCCGCGCCGGCCTGCTTGCCTTCGGCGGTGCTGGCGATGGCCTGGCGAATATTGATGACGCCCGTCTTCCCACTGACTGCGGCGCCCGCTGCGGCGGTGCCCTGCGCGCGCACGGCGACGGTGGAAAACAGGCACGCAGCGGCAATCGCGGCTCCCCGAAGCAAGATGCCGCGTGACCGCGAAGCGGTGAACATTCTCGAATTCACTATATTTCTCCTTGTTAACAGTTTGACGTTAACGAATCCCGATTGGCTCGGACCGCTTCCCGGCCGGTTACACGAGCATCACATAAATTTTGAAGTATAGCCGAGCCCCGCGGCCCCCTGCAATCAGAAAGCATGGTCGAACCCGATCGCGCCCCGGCTGACTACGATGACATTCGGCGGCATTGAGTTGGCCGGCATGCATTTAGCCGCGCTGGCGTTTCCTTTGCTCGACAGCCCGCGACGACGCGAATTCGATCCTCTTGATTCACTCGTTTCGCTGACCTGCTCGACTAGTTTGGCAGTGGCATGATGATCAGACGATTGTTGACCTGATCGGTGATCACCGCCATGTTGGTGAGCGGATGAATAGCCGCAGCGAACTGGGTGGAGCCCCCAATGCCCAAGGTAGCGCGAGTTTTCAGTGTCTGCGTATCCAACACCGAAACGGTGTTGCTGATCGAGTTTACGGTCAACAGGGTTCCGGTGTTGTAGTTCACCGCAAGAGATGTGGGATTGATGCCGACGTTGGCAGGGGTGGCGGTTCCCGTGTCGGGATCGAACACGTAGATGACGTTGCCCTGGCTGCCGGTAGCGTAGAAAACGCCTGGCGTCGTGCCAGGAGCAGAACTGGCACTGGTTCCGGCGGCCTGTCCGGCAGGATCAAAGACGATCCCGGTGGGAGTGGCAGTCACGCTCGCGGGGGTCACGGTCGTACACTGAACCGGGACTGCGCTACTGATATCGACGGTGTCGAGCGCACCGAGCGATGAACCGGCGCTCAATTGGAGAGCGGTGATGACGGCGACACCAATTCCGGTGGCGGTGGCACTGCCACAAGCAGCACGGTTTGGGTCGATGGCGACTGCAAGGGGTTGCTGATCGATGCCCAGCGTGTTCACCGTTGGAGTGGTATTCGCGGAGGTGATGGAAGTCAGATCGATGGAACTAATGCTGTTCGAACCGGTATTGGTGACGATCGCCAGCCCGGAGTATTGATCGATCGCGACTCCTGTCGGGTTTGTGCCGGTGCCAGGACTCGAAACCAACGTGGCGGTGTCCATATTGACGATGGAAGCGGTGGCACTGCCATTGTTTGCGACGACCGCATAGCCCAGACGCGGAATGACGTCGATTCCTATTGGAGACGTTCCCACAGCAATGGTTTTCGTGAGCGGGGCAGTGGCACCCGGAGTCAAGTCCACGAGAGAAATGCTGCCGCAGCCGAAGTTGCTAACCGCGGCGATGTTACGGGTGGTGTCGATGGCCACGGCACCAGGCTGTGGCGTCGAGCCGGCTGCGCAAGCTGGGGTGAGGTCGACGGATTGAATTATCGTGAAATCGGTGGCGTTCGAATCAACGCTGCCGGCCAGGACGTCCAAGGCGTAATGGCGCGGCACGGTGAGAAAAGTCGCAGGGACAGTGACGTCGACTTCGGAGTTGCTAACCACGGTCGCGCCGCTCAAAGGAGTGCCGTCCAGACGCACTTGCACGGGAGTAGCGGACTGGAAGCCGGTGCCCAGAATCCTCAAGGCCACGGGACCGCCGGCGACCGGCGAGGAATTCGTGGTGAGAACAGCCTGCGGCAGAATCGCTCCGGGAATGCCACTGGAGGTCATCACCGACTCAATATGAACAGGCTTGATGTTCGTGCCCAGGGTCACCACGCTGACGTTGTTGCTGCCGGAATTGACGACCAGAGCGGTATTCGTTGCGGCGTCCACGGCCAGCGCCCCGAAAATGCTCAGTGGCACGGTGCCAGTTCCGCCAGGAACGTTGACGATGCCGATGCCGTTGGTTGCAGGGCCGGAGGCTGGAGCCGTGGGAATGATCTGCAAGCGCTGCAGGCGTACCGGATCGATCAGGGAGACCTGGTTCAATTGAGGATTGAACAAAACCGCGGTATTGGTGAACGGCTGGAAGGCAACGTTGGTGTCGCGGATCTCCGGTCCGGTGCCCGCCGTGATACCTAGGCTGCCTTCGGTGAGCGTCATAGAACTAACGCCCTGATCCAAGGTGCTGATGAAATTGACTTGCCCCAAAGTGGCGTTGGGATCCGCGAGCATGGCAGTGCGAGAAATGGAGTTGATGGCGATTCCTTGCTGGGTTGGGGAAACGCTGAAGGTGAGATAAGCGCTGCCGTAGCTCGCTTGGCCGATGGGAGCCGCGACGGTTCCGCCGGTGACGGAGTCGTCGACGGCGGTTTGGGAGTATGCAAAATCATTGGCGTCGATGACGCTGATGCCGGAAAAGGTGCCGTTAAAATTGGTGTTCTTTGTGGAGACACCGCTAATGAGGATGGTTCCCGGATTCGCTGGATTGATGTTGTGCGGAGCGACCGTGGAGATGGTGACGACGTTGGTAGCGCGAGTCGCGCTGGCGATCCCGATCGACGCGGATTTATGTGTGAGATCGACGACCGACATATTGCCGGCGCCCCCCGGAGTAACGTAGGCGAGATGAACGCGCGGCTGGAGAGCCACCTGCGGATATTGCCCGGTGTTCAAGGTGACCGAGGAAATGACGCACGGCGGATGCTGCCCGGGCAACAGGCACTCGGACGCGGGCGCGGTGCTTGCGGGATTGATATCCGCAATGAATCCAATGTTGGTGTTCGCGAAGGCGATGACCGCCGTATGCGTTAACGGATCAATTCCGACGGAATAGGGGAACGGAGGAGGCGTCGGAGGAGTAGTAGGAGCACTAGTGGGAATGAAGAGGCTCAGGTCGATCGTGGCCAAGGGTGTTGTCGAGGGAGTCTGCCCGGCGGCAGGAACGGAAAGCATCTCGAGAGTGCGATCGGTGTAGTTCACCACGGCGGCGATATGAAGCACGTCATCCACAGAGACACCGGTTGGTACGTTGCCGACGGGAACCTTTCCGGTGATAAGCGTAGGAATGGCGCCATTTAAATTCAGATATTCAACGCTGTTGGTGCCGGCTTCGGTGACGACGGCGACATTGAGAATGTCGTCGATGGCAATGGCGCTGGGCACGGAGCCCGTCGCCAAAGGGATCACATTGGTGACCGGCGGAGCGGGGTTGGAATTTCCATAGTCGGGAAAGATCGCGATGTTCGTCACAGAGGTAGTCGGGGAAGCATTGTTATTTGTGACGCTGACGGGAAAAAGCCCCGCGGTAGGAAGAGCCGGCAAGGTTAGCGAGATCTGGCGAGAAGTCGGTTCGGTGACCGCGAGGGGAGTGCCGTTAAATTGGGCAGAAACCAATGGAGCACTGGGGGAACCGAAATAGCCGCCATCGATGGTAATAGCGCCGCCGGAAGGGGCAGCCGCGGCGGTCTGCGGCTGGCTGTCAGGTTGGGTGGAGACAAGAACAGGACGCTCGGGCACAACCGTGAGCATGAACGGTCCGCCGATGGAATTGGGAGTGCACGTCGGCTGGCCGATGGGCGGATTGCAAATGCCGATGACATGAGGCCCGGCCTTAGCCAATTGCGCCGGTAGCAGGCGAGCGCGAGCCCCGCTTGGAGTCGCCCCCGCGGTCGGCGGCGAGACAACCAGAATCTGCGAACTCGGCAGCGCGGTGCCATCGTAAAAGATGCTGGTCAAAGAATTTACGTTGGTGGCCGCCAAATAAACGTCTTGCAGAACCCCGCCCTGAGGCGCCTGGCCAGGCACGATACCGGTGAAAGCGATATCACCTGTGGGAACAATGGTGACGGTCGCGGTGCCTACTTTCGTGGCGTCCACGATAGAAACGGCGATCACGGAAAGTGATTGAGGAGTCGTCGTGGTTATGGTGGAAGGAGTATTGGCGGTCGGCACCGTGGCGGGCGCGGTGTAAAGGCCGTTCGAGCTAATGCTGCCGCAGGTGGGACTGCAAGTAACGGCATCGGCCAGCGTGGTGGTGGAAAGAGGTTCCTGAGTAAGCTGCCAAGTGACATCATTGGGAACGGTATCGTTCGCCAAGGTGGCAGTGAACTGAAAGTTCTGGCCGGTGGGAACCGCGGCGTTCGCCGGGTTAATGGTAACGGCGATGCCGGAATTCAGGGAAATAACGCAAGTACCGGTAACCTTGGTATCTTGCTGCGAGGTGGCGGTGACTGTGACCGTGGGGGGAGAAATGACGGTAGTCGCCGTAGGAGGAGGCGTGGTGATTTTGGAAGGCGCAGTGTAAGTGACGGTGGTGTCCTGAATATTGGTGAGCACCCCGGTGTCTGCAGTGCAAGGGGCAGCAGCGCTGGTAGTGGTACTGGTGGTGCCGTTTGCGGCAGTGGTCGTCGTGGTCGTGGTAAAGGTGCACGTCCAATTGACGTTTACGTTGGTGGCGCCCGCGACCGTGGCGCTAAGATTGAGCACCTGCGTCACCACGAGCGTGGCGCTCGACTGGCTTAGCGTGACGGTGACCGTGTTAGCGCTACTACTGCCGCACCCGTCGAGCCAGACGGACGCCAGAGCGGCCACTACGGCAATACAGCTCGCCATCTTTCGCAACTTCATTCCCCCTGCCTCCCACGCGTGAACCGCTCGGCGGTCACGACATACGACGCGACGCTTTTCTTGACCGGCCCTCCAGGGCCGATGGGTCGCGTTCGGTCAAATTCTCCCAAGCCGCCGGCAACGAAGTCGAGCGAGCCCCGACCGTTAGAACGTCTTGCCCACGGTGAAACGGAAAGTGGTCTTGGGCTCAAAATAATTCAAACGTCCCGGATTGATACTGAACTGCTGCAACAGCGGCAGCACCTGAGTGTTGTAAACCTCAGGCGGCAGCGTGCTTTTCAAAAGGGCGAGTTCGTTCGGATTGATGTAGTCCGGGGGCGAAACGATCTCGGAATGCAGCCGGTTGATGTTGTACGCATAATAAATGCGGAAGGGCGCCTGCACAATCGGGAGTTGCACACCAAACTCAATACCCGTCGAGCCGCGCAAGCGGAAATTCGTTCCCGAGGCAATCGGCAACTGGCCGCTGACATTGGAACCCGGGAACTGCTGCTGCAGCATCGTGAGGCCATCGGAATTCAGTTTGAGCGCGCTTTGCTTCGCGATGCCGTCGGTGCCCGCGTCGAGGAAGAGCGAAGCAGTAACCGGGCCGACAATGGGAATGCGATATTCGATGTTTCCGGAAGTTTGCACGTCGCCGCCGGGTAGCGTGGCGGTGTACGTGAGGATGGGAACGGTGAAGGATCGCTGGAGCGGGGAGCCGCTGCCGGACAGCGTGGTGGGATCGGTGAAGGTAAACGTCTGCGCGGTAGCGGTGGGGATGAAGGTGACCGGCGAGATGGAGCGAATGTCATATCCGCGAAGATCGTTTTCGCCACCCATGTAGAAGCGACTGAAGGGCGGAACTTCCCCTCCGCCATAACCGGTGGTGTAGGCGGCAGTGAAATGCAGACCCAGGACGTTACGCTTTTTGAAGATGGGACGAAACTGCGTTAAGGAAAAGACGTTCGTGATGGTGTTGACGTTGCCGCCGAGCGGCCCGCCGGAAATCGCGAAGGAGTAGAAATAGCTCCTTCCCTTACGTGGGTTCTGTGGATTGTCGATGGTGTTATGACTTACGGAAGGGGTGATGGTGCTGGAGACGATGCCCTCCAAAGCGCTGGGGCCGGCGACGCTGCGAAATTGCAGCTGCTCGAACAAGAGAGTAGACGCCTGGTTAAAGGATTCGATGTTGGTGCGCGTAAGCCCATAGGTGAGCGAGAACCTGGTAAAGGAAAGACGCTTCACGGGATAGTTCGCGAACACCGTGAACCCCGTGGAGTTCTGCGTGTAATTCTGTACGAATTGCGGGTTGATGCTGACCGATTGTCCGATCGCCAGGGCTTCCTGCTTAGCCTGATCAAAATTGTACTTGCTGTCGAAAATGGTGAAGCCAGTGGAGATGGGCCGGTCGAAGAGGTAGGGCTCGGTGAAGCCAAACATGAAGCTGCGCTGCAGGTCGCCAAACTGGGCGGAGAAGGTCAAAGTTTCACCCAGACCCAGGAAATTGTTGGTCTGATAGGTCAGACCGATAAAGGTGCCGGCGAGTCCGCTGACGCCGCCTTGCAGACCGATGGATTGCTTGCCCTTTTCTTTCAACTTGAGATTGAGATCGACGGTGCCATCTTTGGTGTTGCGCTTGATCTCGACGGCTTTGTCTTCTTCGATGCGCTCGAAATAGTTGAGCTGGTTGAGACGCAGGATGCTGATTTCCCATGCGCGCTTGTTGAACAGCTGGCCTTCGTCGAGGAGCAGTTCGCGGCGGATGACTTTGTCTCGGGTGGTGGTGTTGCCGCTGAAATCGATGCGTCGAACGTAGTATTGCTTTTCTTCGGTGAAACGCATGGTGACATCAATGCGCTTGTTGACGTCATCGATGTCGGTCTGCGGCTCGGCGGTGAAATCGATGAAGCCATATTGCCCGTAGGCCTTGCCGTAGTCTTCGATGGCTTTGCGAATCTTGGCGACGGAGAAGATATCACCTTCGTGGAGCGGGAAGATGGATTTAAGCGCATCGACTTTAAGCGAGAGCGCTTTGTCCGGGTCGGCGCTAACGATTTTGAGCGTGCCCATCTTGTAGCGCTCGCCTTCTTCGATGGGGATGGTAATGTTGACGGCTTTGCCGTTTCGTGCGGCCCGTCAAAGGAACGCCGAGGCGGTACCCTTCCGTATCGATATTTTCGAGAACGGGCTCGCCGACGATGACCTTGAAATAGCCGTTGTCCTGATAGAGGCCGCGGACGCCGACTTCCAGATCTTCGTTGAGTTTTTCGCGGTCGTAGGTCTTCGAGAGAACGGGGATTTCGGTGATGTACAGCGGAATCGAGTACGGACGGTCGTGCTTCATGGCGCGAACGAGCTTGCGTTCGCTGAAGGCATGATTGCCGGTGAACTTAATGTGGCCGACCTTGACCTTGGGGCCTTCTTCGATCTTGAAGACCAGGATGACGGCGTTGCTGGAGGCGATGCGCTCGTACTGCGGGCGTAACCTTCGCAAATTGGCGGCCGTGCTCGCCGAGCAGATCTTTCAGGACAACTTCCGCTTTCTTGATGCGCGTGGGGTCGAACTGGCTCTCGACGGTTAGACCTACCTTGCGCTCTTTGAAGCGGTCGAGGATGTCGGATTCGGAAACGGAGTGGATGCCGTCATAGCGGATGCGGCGGATGACCGGGCGCTCTTTGACGTCGAAGATGATGTTCTTGTGATTGGGTCCGTCAGGAGAGTCTTCGACGCGGAGTTTCACGTCTTCGAAGAATTGCGTGTTCCAGAGAGCCTGGAAGTCGCGGCGCAGAGTTTCTTCATTATAAGGATCGCCTTCGCGGCTGAAGATGCGCGCCTTTAAGGTGTCGGTGCGAATGCGCCGATTGCCCAGGAAGATGATGCGGTCGACGACAGCGGCAGGTGGTTGGTCCTGACGGGCTTGCTGAGTTTGGTCAGACTCGGCCATTGCGGCTGAAACTTTTAGTGAATCGGAAGAATCCAAGGGAGCGACGGGTTGCGAATGCGCGGAATCATCCGGCGTAAGGTTTTCCGACGCGGTAGCAGGCAAACCGGAAGCGAGCAACAACACCACACCCGCGATCCAGTGGATCCGAACGCGCAGAAGCCCAAACGACGAACAAACCCTTATTTGAGCGGCCATTGACCAGGTCAAGGCCGCGCCCCCAAACCCAATTTGTTCTTCTCCCGCCGTACCCGGTGCGGGCCGGCCGTGTTGTTGGCCCCGGCTCGAGACCGGGGCCGCCATGCGTTGGTTCTGATTCGTTAGTGGACGACCGGGGTTGCCTCACCCACGGGACGGAACGCGAGGCCTTCCCCGGCGACGTAAATCTGAAGAGTCGCAGGCCTGGTGATTCCCCCCTGAATGAGGGCTTCCGAGAGCGGGTCTTCCACGTACTTCTGCAAAGCGCGCCGCAACGGCCGCGCCCCGTAATTGCGATCCGCGCACGTTTTTTCGAGGATCCATTGACGTGCTTCTGGCGAAACCACGATCTGGACCTGGCGGTGGATCAGCGTGTCGTTGAGCTGGCCTACCAGCAAATCGATGATGCGAAGCAGGTCGTCGTCGCCGAGCGGATTGAAGATGATGACCTCGTCCAAGCGATTGAGGAACTCCGGATTGAATGCCCGCTTCACTTCGCCCATCACCAGGTCTTCCATGGACTTCATGCCGGCTTCGTCGGTACCGGATTGGAAGCCCATCGAGGTGCGCTTCTGCAGATGGCGCGCGCCCAGATTGGAGGTCATGATGATGATGGTGTTGCGGAAGTCCACGGTATTGCCCAGGCCGTCTGTTAGTTGGCCGTCTTCGAAGACTTGCAGCAGGATGTTGAAGACGTCCGGATGAGCCTTCTCGATTTCGTCGAGGAGGATGACGGAGTACGGGGTGCGGCGAACGCGTTCGGTGAGCTGGCCGCCTTCTTCGTAGCCTACGTAGCCTGGAGGCGCGCCGATTAGTTTGGAGACGGAATGCTTCTCCATGAATTCGGACATGTCGAAGCGGACTAGCGATTTTTCCGAGCCGAAGAGAAATTCGGCTAGGCGCCGGGCGACTTCGGTTTTGCCCACGCCGGTGGGCCCGAGGAAGAAGAAGCAACCTACTGGGCGAAGTGGTGATTTGAGTCCGGCGCGGCTGCGACGAATGGCGCGAGCGAGGGCGGTAATGGCCTTGTCCTGGCTGATGACGCGCTTGTGGAGTTCGGGTTCGATGCGCAGGAGTTTCTGCTGCTCGTCTTCCTTGATCGAGGTGACGCCGATGCCGGTCCAGCGCGAGACGACTTCCTCGATGTCTTCGCGGGTGACGATGCCGGTGGAGGCGTCGTCGAGTTTGTAGCGATCGCGAAGGGTGCGAAGATTTTCTTTCTCTTTGCGCTCTTCCTCGGAATAGAAACGCGCTTTCTCGAATTCGTGAGCGGCTATAGCGCTTTCCATGCGGTGCGTGATGAACTTCACGCGCTTCTGAACTTCGCCGACTTCTTCGGGGACGCTGGCCTGGCGGAGTTTCACGCGGGCGCCGGCTTCGTCAATCAGGTCGATGGCTTTGTCCGGGAGGAAGCGGTCGGGAATGTAGCGATTCGAGAGATAGACGGAGTAACGAAGAGCTTCGTCGGTGTAGCTGACCGCGTGGAATTTCTCGTAGCGTTCGCGGACGCCGCTGATGACCTGAATGGCTTCTTCCTCGTTGGGCGCGGGAACCTTTACAGATTGGAAACGGCGCTCGAGGGAGCGGTCTTTTTCGACGGATTTGCGGTATTCGCCGGGTGTTGTCGCGCCGATGCATTGAATTTCGCCGCGGGATAGCGCGGGCTTCAGGATGTTGGCGGCGTCGAGCGAGCCTTCCGCAGAACCTGCGCCGACTAGAGTGTGCAACTCGTCGATGAAGACGATGGAGTTTTGGCTCTCCATCAATTCCTTCATGATGGTTTTGAGGCGCTCTTCGAATTGGCCGCGATACTTGGTGCCGGCGACGATCAGGGAGAGGTCGAGAGAGAGAATGCGCTTGTCCGCGAGGAACGGCGGAACGTCGCCGTCGGAGATCCGCTGAGCTAGACCTTCGACGATGGCGGTCTTGCCGACTCCAGGTTCGCCGATGAGCACCGGATTGTTTTTTGTGCGGCGGCAGAGAATCTGAATCACGCGCTCGACTTCGCCTTCGCGACCGACGAGCGGGTCGAGTGAACCTTCAGAAGCGGCTTGCGTGAGGTCGCGGCTGAATTCCGCGAGCAGCGACGTTTCCTTCGGGCGGGCAGCAGCAGTCTTTTCCCCGGACGTGCGCGCGAGTTCTTCGCGCAGCGTGGAAAGGCGCAGACCGCGCTCCATCAGGATCTCCGCCCCGAAGCACTTCTCTTCGCGCAGGATTCCGAGGAGCAGGTGCTCGGTGCCGACATGCTTCACACCGAGGCGTTCCGCTTCTTCGCCGGCCATATTAAGGATGCGCTTGCACTCCGCGCTGAGCGGCACTTCGACGGAGGTCGAAATGCGCTCTCGAATAGTGATGCGAGCCTCGATCTCTTTGCGGATGGATTCAATCGAGCCCTGCTGACGCAGGAAACGATTGGCCAGTGCTTTGTCCTCGCGCATCAAGCCGAGCAGAAGATGCTCCGTCTCAATGTACGGGCTGCCGTACTGGCTGGCCTCATATCTTGCAAAGAAAATGACGCGTCGCGCTTTTTCTGTATACCGTTCGAACACGATTAGCTCGCTTCTCCCCCTGGGGCCCCGCTCGCTTCGGCCGAAGCCTTGCGAGTACGCAGAACGCCGTGTTCCAAGTCCAGAATTCGGTCACATCGCGCGGCGAGCGCCAGATTGTGCGTCGCGATCAGCGACGTCAACTGGTGCGCGCGGTGCAACCGCTCTAATAACCCAAACACGGCCCAAGCATTCTGCTCGTCTAAATCTCCGGTAGGTTCATCTGCCAGCAGCACGGCCGGCTCGGTGACGAGCGCCCGAGCGATAGCAACACGCTGCTGTTCCCCTCCGGAAAGCTCCCCTGCGCGGTGATCGGCCCGATTTGCAAGTCCGACCTCCGCGAGCCACTTTCCCGCTGTCTCCAGCGTGGAAGTGAAATCTTCGCCGCGCAACAAAAGCGGCATAGCTACATTCTCGGCAGCTGTAAAATCCGGCAACAATTGATGCCGCTGCCACAAAAATCCCACGGAGCGATTCCGAAACTCCGCTACCGCGCTGTCAACATTCGTTTCAATGGCTTTCGAGCGAAAGTATACTGTACCGCTCGTTGGCGTGTCTAGCGCAGCGAGCAAGTGCAGCAAAGTGCTTTTTCCGGCTCCCGATGGCGCAACGATGGCGACCATCTCTCCACGACGCAAAGTGAGATTCGCATCGACCAAAATCGGCAAGGTGCGCTCGCCCGATCCGTAGGACTTCTTCAAACTGTGAGCTTCTAAGACCACAGCGCCATCCAGCAATAGCGCCGAAGCGCTTAACCTGCCTTGATCCGGATTGGCTTCGCTTTGCATCAATTCGTTTCGGGTAGCTTTGTCTTCACTGCGCCCTTTTTGCACCCGCCGCACTTTATATTAGATGCAGTAAGTGCAATTGGAGTGCCGCGCCCGCGGCTTGCGGGACCTGCCCCTGGCCTAAGTTATTCCCGTTTTCTGCACATCATTGCCCAAGTCAGCCCAAGTCAAGAGAACAGTGGACCTGTTTCAATCTGATACGGATGTAACCGTTGACATTTCAATGAGTTGAGGTAGGAAAACCACAAAATCGGAGGCGGAAGATGTTCCGTTTCCGACCTACCTGCCCTTGAACCCATTGTAGGAGCAAACAGCGCACCAAAGCCTGCCCATTTAGAGGGCCCAAACTGTTCTTTAATTGAGCCACGAAGGTCTCTCAAGCGTCACTTTTTTCGTCGGTCTTTATGGAGTCCTCGCCTACTCATAACGAAGGATTTCGACCGGCAGCAATCGTGCCGCTGCACGTGCCGGCAATATGGTAGCTCCGACGGAAATGCCCATGGCGACAATGGTTATCCAGAGGCCATCCCGGATGCTTGGATGGAAGGGAACATACGGAACGGCATAGACTTGAGGATCGAGTGGAATCAGGTGAAAGGCGCCCGCGATCCACGCGAATGCATATCCGATGACCAAGCCGCAAATCGTTCCGGTCGCGCCGATCACGATCCCCTGCCAGAGAAAAATACGGCGAACTTGTTCGCGACGCGCGCCCATAGACATCAGCACCGCAATATCGCGGGCCTTGTCGGTAACCGTCATGGAAAGCACGACAAGCACGTTCAAGCCGGCGACAAAAGTGATCAGTCCGATGAAAATGGCGGTGACGAGCTTCTCCAGCCGGAGGGCGCGAAACAGGGCGCGATTCTCCTCCACCCAGGTGCTTGCCGCGAAACTCGGCCCCGCCTGCAGCTCCAGTACCCGGGCGATTTCGGTGGCGCGCTCGGGTTTGTCCAGGCGGAATTCGAGGACATTGACAATGTCGCCAGTTCCGGAGAGAGCTTGGGCGGCGGCGAGGGTCATGAAGCACCAGTTCTCGTCATAGTCGTAGAAGCCGGAATCGAAAACGCCTGCGACGCGAAAGCGGCGAGTCCGCGGCAACATACCGAAGGGCGTGAGCCGCCCTTGAGGGCTGGTGAGGGTGACGTAATCGCCGGGCGTGATCTTCCATTCCTCAGCGAGTTGCTTGCCTATGAGCAGGGCGTCGATACCGTCGGCGTCGGGAGAGAAATCAAGCTGCCCCGCGACTATGCGTTGAAGTGCCTCATCGTTACGGCGTTCGCGTTCTGGATCGATTCCTTTTGTAACAATGCCGCGCGCGTCTCCGCCAAACGCCAGCAGCACGGTCTGGTACACCGCTGGTGTAACGGACTTTACGCCTGGGATTGTCGCGAATTTCGTGGCCAGCGTTTCGTAATCGTGGATGCCGCCGGTTCCGGGCCTGGCAAGTGAGATGTGGGCCTTCACTCCCAGAAGCCGATCCTGAAGCGTTTCGCGAAACCCGGTGTTCATCGACAGTGCGATGACCAAGGTGGCTACGCCCGCAGCGACTCCCAGAACGGAGAAGGCGGTAACCAATCGTAATACCGCCGGACGGTACGGCGACCGCAGGTACCGCTTGGCGACGAACCATTCAAAGCGCATTGAGGGAAGAAGGATACGTCACGCGCCGTGTGCTTCGGAAGCAGACTCTTCGCGGGTTTCCGGACGAAGCAAAGGAAAGAGAATGACGTCGCGAATGGAGGGTGAATCCGTCAGTAGCATGGTTAACCGGTCGATGCCGATGCCTTCGCCAGCGGTGGGCGGCATGCCATGACAGAGAGCGCGTATATAGTCCATGTCGAGTTGCTTGGGGACTTCGTCGCCTCCGTGCGCGATCTGCGCCAGGAAGCGGCGCTCCTGCTCGGCTGGATCATTCAGTTCGGAGAAGCCGTTGGCAATTTCCATGCCCGCAACATAGATCTCGAACCGCTCGGTCAAAGAGGGATCATCGGGCTTCTGTTTGGACAGCGGGGAAATGTCCGTGGGGAAGTCATATAGGATGGTCGGCTGGACGAGATGATGCTCCGCCATGGTCTCGAAGAGCAGGCCCGTCCACTCGCCGTCGTTAAGTGTGCCCTTTGCAGCCGCATAGGGCGCGCCCGTCTTTTTCGCCCAAACGTTGTAGCGTTCCGCGGCAGCCCGCGAACCACCCGGTGCCGCGAGGTCGGCCGAGGTCGGGGACACGCCCGCTTCCGTCGGCCAATACTTGCCGATGGCCTCGCGCATCGACAGGCGCTCCATTTTGCTGAAATCCAGCTCCACGTCGCCGTATTTTACGGTCGTCGAACCGGTGATCGTCTTCGCAACTTCCGCGAAAATCTGCTCATTCAAGTCCATCAAATCCCGGTAGTTGCTATACGCCTCATAGAACTCGAGCATCGTGAATTCCGGGTTGTGCTGTGTCGAGATGCCCTCATTCCGGAAGTTTCGATTGATCTCGTACACACGATCAAATCCGCCTACGGTAAGCCGCTTGAGATAGAGCTCCGGGGCGATGCGCAGATACAAATCAATATCCAGAGTGTTGTGATGGGTAATGAAGGGACGCGCCGCGGCACCGCCGGGGATGGGATGCATCATCGGCGTCTCCACTTCGATATAGCCGCGGGCGTCGAATAAGCGCCGTAATTCCTGAATGACACGGGCGCGCGTGACGAAAACTTGGCGCGACTTCTCGTTAGCGATCAGATCGAGGTATCGCTGGCGGTAGCGTAGTTCGACGTCGGTCAGGCCGTGCCATTTCTCGGGCAGCGGCAGGAGCGCCTTGGAAAGGAAAACAATTTCCTCCACCCAGATCGACAGTTCGTCGGTTCGAGTGCGAAACAGATGCCCACGCACGCCAATGGAGTCCCCTAGATCGAGCAAATGAAAGAGTTGAAAGCCGCGCTCTCCGACAACATCTTTCTTTACATAGATCTGTATACGTTTTCCGGAGCCTTGCAGGTGCGCGAAACCAGCCTTTCCCATTAGCCGGTAGGAAACGATACGTCCGGCGACGCGCACCTCCTGCTTGTTGGCCTCCAACTCCGGACCAGGTGTCGCCGAAAATTTGTCCACCAATACAGCAGGCGTGTCCGTCCAGCGAAACTCGCGCGGGAACGGGTCAAAGCCCAACGCCTGGATCTGCTCAAGTTTCTTCTGACGCTGCTCAAACTGGTCCCGCGGCTCAAATTCCAAAATGGAAAATCCTTTCAGGCGTGATCGCAGGCGAGTATAGCGGCCAGCGTGTGCGAAGAGCAAGGAAACGAAGCGGATGGTGGTGTCTAATTTCCGCCCAGCGTCTTTTCGATCGACGATTCGAAGGCGAGGCCGAATCTGACACTGGCGCGGTGCGCTGTTAGACCCGGACTTTGCCACGCCCGGAAATATACCTGTACTAGTATCAAGTAGTCCGAAGCACGGGTCATCTGATCAGTGGGAAAAAGTGATCAATAGGAAAAAGAATGCCTGTGGAGAAACTGTTAAGAAAATACGCCACATCCTGTGGATTTTGGTATACTCCCCACCCCGAGGAGGTCCTATCCAAGTGCAAATTCGCGCTCTTCCTTCTGTGCAAGATGATTGGTGCGCTTGGCTGCCGAAAGAGAAGGCGCAAATTTTCAACGAGCAAGTCCAACAATTGGAATCGGTCTATATGATGTTCAGTATTGCGCTGAACGAAGCGATCGAGTTTCGCCAGACCGGAATGCTTTCGAAGTCGTACCAGGCGGTAGGCATGACTCCGGGATTGGCGGCTCGACTTTCCTACAGCGTGGCGGCACTCCTGCGGGGACTCGGCGGGCACGCCAGACATTACGGCACGATTCCCAACGCCGCGCCGCTCGACCCGAAGAATTTCCAAGGGCCCCAGCAACAGCGCACCGCACGAATGAGCGACCTGCTGAGCCGAGTTCTCTTTACGCAGCGCTCTCAATTCCTGCACAAGATCGGCACGTTGGAGGAAATGGTCGGCGACTTAGGGAAGGACTTTCGTCTCACGGTTGAGAATCTTTCCACCGGAGTCTCATTCAACCCGGAGGAGGATTGGCGGGTGGTGGACGCCGCGCATTTCGACCTGAATACCTGCCTGCGGGAAGCCATCGTATTGCTAAAGTCTTTCTTATTGGTTCTGCCCGAAGATCAATTGGGTACGTTCCAGAAATCCGTGCGCGCCCAGACGCACGCCCCCGACGACTCCGCACAGTCGGGCAAACGTCTATTCCGGCATAGACGTATGGCCGCAGTCGGGGGAGAATAGAATAGCCTGCTGATGGCAGGCAGACTGCCCGTTGGCAACGTTAGCGGGCATTCCGGGGAAAAAACGCCTGTCAGCGAGTATTTCTTTGGCAGCGCGGGTTCATTGCGAATACAACTCCAGGAGGTATCCGGTGCATCCGAACCGTTGGATGCGCCGTTATTGGACCGTTGGCCCGAAATCGACCAAGCGATCCCAGCGTGTCGACTTCTTCTCAGCAGTCTAGAGCTCTGACTGAGCCGGAAGCCATACGTCTGGCGCAAGCGGGTGATGCTGCGGCGTTTGAGTTTCTGTATGGACTCCACGGCCGCCGCGTCTACGCACTGTGCCTGCGTATGGTGGGTAACCCGTCTGATGCGGAAGACCTGATGCAGGAAGCTTTCCTGCAGCTTTTCCGCAAGATCGGCACCTTCCGCGGGGAGTCGGCGTTTTCGACCTGGTTGCATCGGATGACGGTCAACGTGGTCCTGATGCGGCTGCGCAAAAAATCCCTTCCCGTGTCGTCGTTGGAAGAGACGACGGAGCCCGACGAAGAAACCGGCGGCCCGAGGAAGGACGTCGGGGCGCCGGATTTGAAGCTGAGCGGCGCGGTCGACAGGGTCAATCTGGAGCGGTCCATCGATAAGCTGCCGCCCGGTTACCGAACGGTGTTCGTTTTGCACGATGTGCAAGGCTACGAGCACAACGAGATCGCTGGGATCATGGGATGTTCGGTAGGCAATTCGAAGTCGCAGTTGCACAAGGCGCGCACCAAGTTGCGGGATCTGCTGCAGGAAGAAGTACGAGAGCAGGCGCGGCAGGTGCGTCATGCGGCAAAGACGCAGACCGGACATGGCGGTTAAGCTACAATACGAAGAGTTTCGGGGTGTTGTCTCAGACGAAGACGGGCCGCGCGATTCCTCGAAAATTGAGCGGGCAAGCCACCTGTCGTCTCGTCTAGCGGAGTGAACGGCCATGCAGTGTAAAGAAGTGGAAGTCGTCCTTGAACATGAGGGTTGGACACCTCTGCCAGAAGCGGCGCGCGAGCATGTTGCCGGGTGCGCTGCTTGCCAGAACCTGGTGGAAGACCTGACCTCCATTGTGGCTACGGCCCACCTGCTTCCGGCCGAAGTCGAACCCCCCGCGCGTGTTTGGACTTCGTTACGTGCTCAACTTGAAAAAGAGGGAATCATCAAGCCAACGCGGGCCGAGCGCGGTTCCTGGTGGCAGAACCTTCCGGATCTGTTTCGCGCACGCGTGCTAGCCACTTCGCTGGTGGGGATGCTGGTGATTGCCGCGGTCGCGCTGCAGATTCAACATCCTGCGCCCGCTACCGAAGCGCGCAACGTTTATGACGACGCCGCGACGGTTCTGAACGCTGATGAGGCGAACCTGGCACAGATGCAACTCGGCGGTTCTGTTGTAGACGTTTCTCTTCGCCAAAATCTAGACATCGTTGACAAGTTTATTGCGGATTGCGAGCAACGCGTCAAAGAAGAGCCACGCGATGATTTGGCCCGGGAGTACCTGACCGGCGCTTACCAGCAGAAAGCGGAATTGCTGTCCGCGATGATGGAACGCGGGGGGAGCGTAAACTGAAATGAACGCGCAAACGATGGGCAGGAGCATTCTGCCGCTACTGACCGCCGGACTGTTTTTGTGGACAGCTACGCCCGCGACGCGAGCGACGGAGCACTTCGAGAAACATTTCCCCGTGAAGGGCCATCCAGTGGTCTGCATCCATAATATTGGGAACGGGCGCATCGAAGTGAAATCCTCGAAAAACCCGGAAGTGATCGTCGCTGGCACGCGCGCTTCGTCGAAAGTCACGCTGGAGACCGAGAACGCCGGTGATCGCATCGATGTTTCAGCAAACATTGTTGACGTGAACGCGCAACCTCGGCGAAACCGAAGTCAATTTTCAGCTCACCGTGCCGGAAGAAACCGAACTCGAACTCAAAACGCAAACCGGATTGATTTACGTCGAGCAAGTGATGGGCGATATGACGCTGCAAAGCGTTGCCGGTGACGTTCACCTCAAGGAGGTTTCCGGCTACATCGTGGTCCGCACGACGCATGGTTCGCTGGTTTGCGCCCAGTGTGCCGGCAAGCTCGATTTTAATTCCGTGAGTGGCAGCGCCCAGCTCTTGCAGCCCGCTCTCACCAACGTGAATTTGTTTACCACCTCGGGGAACATTCTCTTCGACGGCGATTTCATTCGCACCGGCATCTACACCATGCGCAGCGGCAAGGGCACCGTCGAGGTGCACTTTTCCGGGAACGATTCCTTCGATTTGAATGCGCAAACCGCCACAGGTACGGTGGACAATCAGGCCGAAGCTTATCTGAAGCCCGATTCCCACGGCATGAAGCACATGGCCTCGAAGTTCACCAAGGGACTCTTCGGCACCGTGGGTAGTGGTCTGGCGAAAGTCGAACTCTCTTCCTACAGTGGTACAATCCGCATATTGAAGCGCGATTAACCGGAATTATTTTTCGCGCTGCAAGACTGTCGCCGTCCCATTGTAGGGGCGCAGCACTGCTGCGCTCCAGCTTGCCCGGCCCGAAGCCACTTAGCTTTTGGTGGCTCTGGACGCAGTCAAGCCAGACTCACTCGCGCAGCGCAGTCAACTGTTGATGACCCAACCACCAATTTCACGTCCGACTCAGCCGCGCGTACAGATGCTCTGCCTCGCCGGCTTCATGGGCTCTGGCAAAACCACCATCGGCACACTGCTCGCGCGTCAGTTGGCGTGGCGCTTTGTCGATCTCGACGATCGCATCGAGGAGGCTGCGGAACTGCGCATCCCGGAAATATTCGAGCGCCTTGGCGAGCCTGCTTTTCGCCAGATCGAAGCCGACCAATTGCGCGCCGCTCTCGGGCGCGTTTTCGAGTTTAACGAATCGATCGTACTCGCTCTCGGCGGCGGCACCTATGCGCAGCGTCGGCGCCCCCGAATTTCTGCGCGCCGCGGGCGTGCCGGTTGTCTGGCTGGATGCACCGGTCGAAGTCTTGCTTGCACGTTGCATGACCATGACTGGCCGGCCGCTGTTTCGCGACGAGAGCAGCTTTCGCGCTCTTTATGCGCAGCGCCTGCCCTCCTACCAACTTGCTGAACACCGCGTGGACAGTTCTGGCGATCCAGCGCGCGTAGTCGCGGAAATACTGAGCCGCGGAATCGTTGCCGCCGGCGGAAATGAAGCTCACCTGATCGTCGAAAAGCCGCAGTCCTAAAAGGGTCCGTCCCCGCGAGGTTCTGTAGGGGCGGGGCTTGCCCCGCCCGGCGATGGCCGGCGCTACCGGTCGAGCTGCCGCGGCAAGCCCGCCCAACAACTCACGAATCGGCCGCGAGAGTGCACTACGCGGCAACCACCGACCCAGTGTCTTTCTGGGCGCATTCCGCAAGGATGTCTCCCAGTTCCTCCCGCAGCGTGTGGCACACTCGCTTGATCGAGAGAGGAGGGAACCATGCAGAAACACACCACCGACTTAAAGCCCAAGATCTTCACGTACATCATGGCGATCCTCTTCGTGTCCACGACCTTGACGATTGCCTCTCAGAGAAAGGCTGCGGCCCCGGCCAGCCCTTCGGTCTTCGCGCAGGACAAGGGAAAATTCACGATTCAGCTGAACGGCAAGTCGGTTGGGCACGAAGAGTTCGATCTCGCGCCGGCTGGCGGTGGCTGGTTGGCTCGCAGCACCACCGATATTGCTCCGCCGGATTCACCAACCGAGCGGATCACCGGCGCACTCACGTTGCAGCCGGATGGCGCTCCCATCAGCTACGAGTGGACCTCGCAAGCCGAAAAAACGAATGGCGCGCACATTTTGTTCGCGAACGGCGTGGCGAAAATCACGCTGCAAATGCAGGACGCGCGGCCATTTGAGCAGGATATGAGCTTCGGCTCTCCGCTGATCGCCGTGCTCGATAACAATTTGTATTACCAATATGCCGTGCTCGCGCGCGTCTACGACTGGTCCAAGCGCGGCGCACAGAGTCTACCGGTGCTAATCCCACAGGAATTGACGCCTGGATCGATTTCGGTGGAATCGGCGGGATCGCTCAGCGCGGGCGGCAAGTCTTATGACGGCTTGCGTGTGGCGACGTCCGATCTCGAGGTACTTTTGTACCTTGATTCAAACCACCGGCTGATGCGTTTGGAAGTGCCGTCCGCAAAAGTCGCCGTAGTCCGCGACTAGCCACTCAAAGTACACCAAAAGAACCGCACACCTAAAGCCACCCGTGATCTTGTGGGGGCACAGCATTGCTGCGCCCCAAACGCCCAGCCTTCAAAGGCATTCGTTCCGTGATATGCACAAAAAAGTGCGGCGTGATCCGAAGATCACGCCGCACCAGCGTGCTCTGCAAGAAAAGTGTTATCGCGCCAAAGGCCGTTGAAACAAGGGCGCCCCGGGACGCCGCAGCGGGTAGCCCTGCGGATGACCATGAGCATGCGTCAACGCATGCCCATTCGAATGGCCCGGCTGCGTGATATGACCGTTGCCATTCCCGTTTCCCGACGCGGGCTGCGGCAACCGCGCGGGATTACCGATAGGGCGGAGATTCGTCGCCGGAACAGCGGTCACGTGATCGCTGATTGCCTGGAGCCTCTTCAGAATCGATTGCCACTGTTCCCAATCCAATTGCCGCAGGAACGGCCGCAACCCCTGAATGAAAGGATCCTCGAGCAGCGCCTCGCCATCCGATTCAGGAATGAAGAAGCGATTGAGGCCCACGTTGAGCGCTTCGGAGATTTTCTCCAAGGTTCCAAGGCTCGGCGTCATCTGTCCGCTTTCAATGCGCGACAGATAGGAGCGCGACACTTTGGAGCGCGACTGCAACTGACTCTGCGTCATCGCGCGCGATTCGCGCAGCTGACGGATGCGCTGGCCGATATTCTCGACGGTCTCGCGGTTGGCGAACTTTTCGGGCGTGGCTTCAGCGTTGGTCTCCTCCGCAGGTGCCGGTGGAGGAATCAGGAACTCCAAACGCTGGGGCAATGCGCGCACACATCGACGGCAGTTTCCCGTGCGCGTCCGGTATTGTACGAGTCCACAAGTCTTGCAGCGAATGACTTCCCTATCCATTTCCAATGAATTCAACGACTCTTTTTCTAGTTGTAAGGACACCGGTACTCCTTCGCTGACTTTGTCCGGCGTGCGGATAGGAGAGGAACGTCGGAACGTACTTCGGGGGGGAAGGCAGTAACTGGCGCGAGGGGGAGTATCGTGCACCGCGCATTCTCTGTCAAGAGTATTTTTAGAATTTTTTTAGGCGCGCGTCCCTGTTTCACCCGGTTTACGCCCGAGTTTCGCCTGTTCTCCCGGACAGGGCGAAACATGCGAAAGTCCCCGCCTGACGCAAAACACGTCACACTCTTCGTATGGGCGCAGCACTGCTGCGCCCATCTCGGCAAGATCAAACCGCGCGAAAATTTGTAGGGGCGGGGCTTGCCCCGCCCGGCGTAATCACGAGCGCGCTCTGTAATCGGACCGCCGCGCCATTCCTGCGTTACACTACACATTCTTTTTTTGAGGAGAATTTATGCCCACGCGCGAAGATGCCTGGAAACTTCTCTGCGAATACACACAATCCGAAAGCTTGCGCAAACACATGCTCGCCGTAGAAACCTGCGTCCGCGCCTACGCCCGCAAAAACGGTGCCGACGAAGAATTGTGGGGCATCACCGCACTCCTCCACGATTTTGACTACGAGCGCTTTCCGAACGCCGAGCACGCTGCCGACAAAGAACATCCCGCCGAAGGCGCAAAAATTCTCCGCGACGTCGGCTACCCGGAGGAAGCCGTCCGCGCCATCCTCTCGCACGCGGACTATTCCGGCGTAGTCCGCCAATCGCCGCTCGAACACACACTCTTTGCCTGCGACGAACTCGCGGGCTTCCTCACCGCGTGCACGTACGTGCGCCCGTCGAAAAGCATTCTCGATCTGGAAGTCGATTCGGTGAAGAAGCGCATGAAGGATAAAGCGTTTGCCCGCGGAGTCTCGCGCGACGATGTCCGCAAAGGCGCCGAAGAACTCGGCATCCCTCTCGAAGAGCACATTGCCTTCTGCATCGCTGCGATGCGCGAAAATGCGGACGCCCTTGGCCTTCGCGGCAATCTGGGTGCGCAATCGGCGTCTTCCTGAAATAGTGTTGCCCAATCCGGGGTACAGCGGTGCTGGTCCCCCTACAACTGACACTTGCACACATTCAACGCTATAACGACGTTAGCGCTTCGCCTATTATTGTAGGGGCGCAGGACTTCTGCGCCCAATCCAACAAGGTGTAGGCGACAGCGGGATGCAGGATGTGGCGGTCAATAGGTGCGCACGAAAAGCGCAGAGTAAGGCCTGCGCAACTTGGTCCGGCGATGGACTAAGGGCTGCTCGTCGGTGGTGTCGTGTGCATTGCCGGACCGGAGACCACGTGAGGCTGGAGCGATCGGTGCGAATACAAGGTAATCGCCGCGCCAAACAATACCGCCGCGATCACCAGGGCAATCACGCTCGCGGTAAACCAAACTCGGGCTGGGCCTGAGCGCAAGAAATCCGGAGCTCCTGCAAATTTCCAAACTAACTCCATCCGATTCTTCGCCGCGGCTCTCGAACCATCCGCGGGCCTCTCTGCGTATTCCACCTTTGCAATGAAGCGATAACCTTTTCTTGGAATCGTCTCGATAAACTTCGACTCCTCATTGGTATCGCCGAGGATTTGTCGCAGCTTGTTGACCGTAGTGTTTACGTTCGCGTCGTAGTTGAGTCGCGTATCTCGCGGCCACAAACGCGTGCGCAGCGCTTCGCGTGTCACAAGCTCGCCGGGGGTTTCCGCCAGGGCCATCAATACCTGGCATACCTTGCCCGGCACCTTTACCAGCAATCCGGCCTTGGACAAATGCCGCTGCTGCAAATCCAGCTCGTACTCGCCGAAGCGCAAACACGAAGTGCCCCACGTCGAAGCGTCTTGACGTCCCGGGTGATCTGGGTTGCGTGCCTGCTCTTTAGAAACCTGCTTGAAAGCTTCCGTGTTCATAACACACCCTTGAGCCGATAGAGAACTGCCGTCACATCGACGGATGGCGGCCGCGTTCCACTCGCTCGCAGGCCCGCGTTCGCTCGAAAAACGCTGCACCGCTTGACAACCGATTGATGTCAGGTATAGCTTAAGATGTATATACATGTCAAGTTGAGAGGTTCAATTTTGCAGCACCACCGGCTCGACCTCGATCTTTACGGCACTGGCTACTGCGGTTCATTGAACTTTCGCCGCACCGCGCGCGCCGTGACTCGCCTTTACGATCAGGCATTCCAAAGCGCGGGCATTCGCTCGACTCAATTCTCGATCCTGATAGCGGTCGCGAAAGCTCAGCCAACGTCCATAGGCGCGCTGTCTTCTGTCCTAATCATTGATTCAACAACACTTACCAGAAGCCTGAAGCGATTGCAGAAGGAAGGCGTGCTGACGGTGTCCCCGAGGGCCGTAAAGAGGCAGCGCTTTGTAAGCCTGACGCCGAAGGGAGAGAGGCTGCTGGCAGACTCACTGCCCGCGTGGCGAGCGGCCCAAGGGCGCTTCGTGCAGGCCATGGGATCGGAATATTGGCTCAATTTAAGGGCCGAGTTGGAGAGGCTGGCCCAGGTCGCTGTCAAGATGGAATCCGAGGGGCAGACGCCAACGTCTGCGGTCGAGGCGGGTTCGCCAAAGTAGCACAGGCACTCCTGTTTACCTGGAGTCTCGAAAGGCCTGTGCACGATGCCAACCTCACCATGTATCATCCACGTCGCACAAAATTGTCCCCGAATCCTTACTAAGCCCAGCCAACAGCCAGGACCCACAGCCCCACCTCTTTCTTCCCCGAAAAAAAGGGGTAGAATACGTTCATGGCGAAGAAACCAGATGGCGCTCTTGAAGTAGCCTGCCCGTGCTGCCACGCAAAGCTCAGAATCGATGTTGGCTTGGGCGTAGTCCTGTCGCATGAAGCTCCCGCCAAGGCAGGGCCCGGCGTCGATCTCACCGACGCAGCCGGCATCCTCGCCGAACAAAATCGCCAGCGCGAGGACAAATTCCGCGACTCCTGGTTCCAGGAATCGAACAAAGAAGACATCCTCACCAAGAAGTTCGAAGAAGCCATGAAGAAGGCCAAAGACGCCCCGGCTGGCAAACCCATCCGCGACTTCGACCTGGACTAGTAGTGGCCGATCTTTAGATCGGTCCTCCCTGGACTTCTTCCCCCGTACATTCCGCCCTCCCCACGATTTTTCTCCGCGGTCCTCAGGCAGCTTCGCGCCTCAGCGTTATCTTTATCTCCGTTCCCGTTTCTCCGTTCCTCCACATCACGCGCCACGCGCCTCCTGCGCTAGACTGTTCCAACGCCAATGCCCCACCGAAAAATCTTCCGCCTGCAACTTCCAACCCGCTCACTCGTCCTCGGCGAACGCACGCTCCTCATGGGTGTACTTAACATCACGCCCGACAGTTTTTCCGACGGCGGCAAATTCCTGAGTTCCGACCACGCGATCGCACACGCGCTTTCATTGCAGAAAGCGGGAGCAGATCTCCTGGACATCGGCGCGGAATCGACAAGACCCGGTTCGGCGGGCATCAGTGCTGATGAAGAACTCCGCCGTCTTCTCCCCGTCCTGCAAGTGCTCAGCGGCAAACTGAAAATTCCGATCTCGATCGACACCCGCAAAGCCAGCGTAGCCGAAATAGCCATCGGCGCCGGCGCCGAACTCATCAACGACGTCTCCGGCCTCAACCACGACCCCCGCATCGCCGAAGTCGCCGCGCGCCGCCGTGTCCTGTTGATTCTGATGCACATGCGCGGCGAGCCTCGCACCATGCAAAAAACCCCCTTCGCCCGCAACGTGATGAAGGACATCACTCAAGGCCTCCGCGCATCCATCCAGAAAGCCAGAAAAGTCGGCGTCACGAAATCGCAAATCATCGTCGACCCCGGCATCGGCTTCGGCAAAAGCTTCGAGCAGAATTACGAAGTCCTGCGGCGCCTCCCGGAATTGGCAAAGCTCGGCTATCCGCTTTTGGTCGGCACGTCGCGGAAGGGCTTTCTCGGCCGAACCCTAGCCCTGGCGAAGAAAAGCACCGCCGGCAGAACGAAGCCCGTTCCCGCCGAAGAACGCATCTGGGCCACCGCCGCCACGGTCACAGCCAGCATCCTCGGTTGCGCCCACATCGTCCGAGTCCACGACGTCGCCGAAATGGCGCAAGTCGTAAGCGTCGCCGACCGCCTCCTCAACCCGCAGTTGTAGCGGCCGCTTTCCGAAGCGGGCGCCTCGCTTTCCGCGACAAATTCTTCTAGCGCGAATCCCCGATCCTCGCTACAATGCCCTCCACGAATTCTTCCGTTGCGGCTCAAGCCTTCGCCGGCCCAACGATGACTGGTGAAATCAGATGAAGATCGTCATCGTACAAATTCCGGCAGTCCTCTAATCCGCGAGTCTCACGGACCTGCTTCTCTCTAAGTCGTAACTCTCAATTTCTATAGCCGCGCCATCGCGCCTGATTTTTCAGCCGCCTTCGTGCAGAAATACAAAGGATTTCATGGAAACGCAGCAGCTCACTCTTGAACCAAGGCCCATCCCTATCTGGCAATCGATCCGCGAAGCCATTCGCGGATCGCACCAGGACTTCACGACGGGCAGCCTGAACCGCGCCATTTTGCTGTTGGCCATCCCCATGGTCCTCGAAATGGTCCTGGAATCGCTGTTCGCGGTAGTCGACGTTTTCTGGGTCGGCCGCCTGGGCGCCGACGCGGTCGCCACCGTCGGCCTCACCGAATCACTGCTCAGCCTGGTCTTCGCCGTGGGTCTAGGCCTCAGCCTGTCGACCACCGCGATGGTCGCCCGCCGCATCGGCGAAAAAGATCCCGAGGGCGCAGCCGTCGCCGGAGTGCAGGCCATCGCCATCGGTCTGGCAATCTCCATCCTCGTCGGCGTGCCATGCTTTTTGTTCGCGCCGGAACTGCTCCGGTTGATGGGAGCTTCACCGCAAATCATCGCCACCGGCAGCGGCTACGCCCGTATCGCCCTCGGCGGCAGCGGCGCGATTATGCTGCTTTTTCTTAACAACGCCATCTTCCGCGGGGCCGGCGATGCTGCCATCGCCATGCGCTTGCTCTGGGTTTCCAACATCATCAATCTCATCCTCGACCCCTGCCTGATCTTCGGCTGGGGTCCATTTCCCAAGTTGGGCGTGACCGGCGCGGCCCTCGCTACCTTCACCGGCCGCAGCATCGGTGTCCTGTACCAGTTTTACCGCCTCCTCCGTGGCAGCGAGCGTATCCGCATCTTGCGCAGCCAGATTCACGTGAATCTCAGCGTCTTGCTGCGCTTGCTGCGTGTTTCCCTGACCGGCATCCTGCAGTTCGCCATTGCCCACACCAGTTGGATCGGCCTGGTCCGTATCGTCAGCATCTTCGGTTCGGCCGCGCTCGCCGGCTACACCATCGCCATCCGCATCGTGATCTTCATCCTGCTGCCGTCCTGGGGACTCAGCAACGCCGCAGCCACGCTGGTCGGCCAAAACCTCGGCGCCAAACAACCCGAACGCGCCGCAAAATCCGTCTGGCGCACGGGCTTCTACAACATGCTCTTCCTAGGTGGAATCGGCCTCATCTTCACGATTTTCGCCACGCCCCTCGTCAGCCTCTTCACGCAAGACCCGCAAGTCGTGCCGCTGGCCGCTTCGTGTCTGCGCATCATCAGCTACGGCAACATCGCGTACGCCTACGGAATGGTCATGCTGCAGGCCTTCAACGGCGCGGGTGACACCATCACTCCAACCATCGTGAATCTCTTCGGTTTTTGGTTCATCGAAATTCCGCTAGCCTACGCGTTGGCCATTCCAGCGCATTTGCACTCCAACGGCGTCTTCATCTCCATCGTAGTCGCCGAAGCAGCCATCGCCTTAGCGGGCATCATCCTGTTCCGCCGCGGACGCTGGAAACTCCAGCAAATCTAAGTCAGGCGCAATCCGTCCTGCCGCCGCAATGCATTTCAGGGGCGCAGCAATGCTTTACCCTGAACTTTGAAGGGTGCGCCCCAAACGCCCAGCCGTAAACGCGGAGCCAGCACCTGTAGCCGCGGTCTCTGAGACCGCAGGGTTTAGAGTCAACCCAAGTCAAATCCAACGCGAGGGCCAAAAAACGGCGCGGCCATTGCACCCCTGCTTTAGCATCACGTAACGCATCCCCTCTTCGCAGTCGCGACAAATCCGCGCGCTATGCGAAAATGAAACGCTTGGCCAGAACAATGAAACCTGCCCTCCAGGTCATGAAATTCGGCGGCACTTCCGTCGGCGACGCCGACTGCATCCGCCGCGTTGCGAGCATCGTTCATTCCGCCGCCACCCGACACCCTGTCGTAGTGGTCGTTTCCGCGATGAGCGGCGTCACCAATCGTCTGGTCCAAGCCGCGCACCGCGCCGAGCAAGGCGAACAGGACTTCATCGCGCCGTTAGCCAACGAGCTCCGTGCCCAGCACGTCGCCGTGCTGGAAGTCCTCTTGAGCAACACCCAAGCCCGCGCTAAAGTCGCCACCGCCTGCCAGGAGGTGCTCGACGAACTTGAACGCCTGCTGCGCGGCACCGCTTTGCTTCGCGAGCTAACTCCCCGCGCCCTCGACGTGATTTCTGGAATCGGCGAACGCCTGTCCGCTCCGCTGGTTGCGGGCGCAGTCTGCAGGCTAGGCATCCACGCGGTGTCGATTTCCGCCACCGAAGTGATCGTCACCGACGGGCACCATGGCCGCGCCGAGCCGCTCATGGCCCCCACGCGCAATCGCGCAGAATCCAGGCTGCGACCATTAATCGATCAGGGCATCGTCCCGGTCGTCACCGGCTTCATCGCCGCCACACCGGAAGGCGTGCAGACCACGCTAGGCCGGGGAGGGTCCGACTACTCCGCTACGATTCTGGGCGCGGCGCTGGGCGCGCAAGAAACGGTAATCTGGACTGACGTGGACGGCGTAAAAACCGCCGACCCTCGCCTGGTACCGGAAGCGCGCACCATCCCGGAGATCTCCTACAACGAAGCCGCCGAGCTGGCCTACTTCGGCGCGAAAGTCCTGCATCCCAACACATTGCGGCCGGTCACTGCGGCCCACGTGCCCGTCTGGATTCGCAACACCTTTGCGCCCGAAAGGCCTGGCACAAAAATTACCGCCGAAGGCATGCCCACTGGTGGAGGTGTCAAAGCGCTGACCGCGATTCGTGATGTCACGTTGGTCACGGTAGGCGGCCCCGGCATCGTGGGCCTCCCCGACGTTCTAGCCCGTTCCTTCGCCGCCACCGCGGAAACCCGCACGAACGTTTTCCTGGTCTCGCAATCCTCTTCGCAAAACGACATCTGCTTCGTCATCGCTACCGCTGACGAAAAGCGCACTCTAAAAGCTCTCCGCGACGCCTTCGCTCCCGAAATTGCGGAACAAACCGTCGAGCACGTCACCTGTAATCCTGACATCGCCATCGTCGCGGTAGTCGGCGAGAATATGCGCGGCATTCCCGGAGTGGCCGGCCGCACCTTCACGGCACTCGGCCGCGAAAACGTGAACATCATGGCGATAGCCCAAGGCTCCTCCGAATACAACATCTCCTTGGTGGTGGAGAAAAACTCCATGCAACCGGCCCTCGTAGCCCTGCACAACGAATTTCGCCTGCACGAATCCGCGCCTGTTGCCAACGAAACGCCATCTTTGGCCAGTAAATCGTAAAAAAATGAGACGCGACGTGCGGGAGTGTGTGCGACTGGGCGCGAAAGCCGCCCTTCGAGGCTCAGGGTAAACAGGGCTGCGCGGACTCCGCGCTGCGCTACCGGACCGCTGTGCCGCAAATTCCGGTTAACAGTTTTGCACCCCTCCCCCCGCCTTTTTCGTAAGTGCGGATTCTAAAAGGGTTGTGGGACTGTGCCAGGAGAACGCAGGTGCCGGAGAGTCTGAACGGTTCGTTCGAATGTGTTCTACTGACACAAAAGAGGGTAGCACAATATTTACCATATTTCAAGCAATAACTGTTGTGCTATTCGAACGTATGTGCTACGACATGCGCGAATCCTGGTGACCCGCAAGGTCAACTAATTTAGAACAGGCGGCGGAAAAAGATTTAACACAGAGGGCACGGAGATAGGAACACAGAGAGCACGGAGAACTAGGGATTTCGAACGATACGTGCTTGGGCCGCGATTGTCTGCTATCGGTGTGGCGGCCCGAATTAGGAATGCGTCGAGGGCGTAGTAAGATACGGCCATGACTACGGGAAAAAGCATGGCGGAGTTTCGGGCGCCGAGCGCGGTCGAAGCGCTGTTCAACCGGACATTTGGGTTCCTAGTCGGGTTCGGGATCGGTCCTAAGTTCATTTATCTTTTGCAGGTGCGAGGGCGCAAGAGCGGAAAGATTTACTCGTCGCCGGTGAACGTCATGGAAATCGGGGGGAAGCAAATCCTGGTTGCGCCGAGGGGCCGGGCGCAGTGGGTGCGGAACGCGGAAGCGGCCGGAGAAATTACGCTGAAGCGGGGCGGCTACCGGCGGCAGTTCGGGTTGCGGCCCATTGCGGATGCGGGGAAGCCCGAGATTTTGAAGGAATATCTGGACCGGTATGCTAGCGCGGTACGCAAGTTTTTCTCTGTGCCGCCTGGGTCGCCTGTTGAATCGTTTCGCGATATCGCGGCGAACTATCCTGTGTTTGAACTTGTCGCACGCTAGGCGGATGTTGCGGGTCACACCTCTCTTGAAATCGATTGCATGGTTGGGTTGGTCCGTCCGTGATTGGAGTCCGATTGGAGGACTGGGTCGTCGGAGCACAGGCAAGAGTGCCTGTGCTACTGTGAGGTGCGGTTTGATGCGGTCTGGCTCTCTTCTCGTTACTTCATTATTTCTTTACTTCCTTGCTTTGCCCGTCTGTGCGCAGCTGCCGGTGGTAAATCCCGACCCGTTTGGCAAGTCATCGGCGAATCCCCAAGCTTGCTCTGCCACGGAAGCCTCCTGTGCGGAAGCCGCTGCCAAGATCATTCCTCAGGTAATGGGCACGTCGCCGATGGAAGAGAATCTGCGGCGACTCACCGACGAAATTGGGGGTCGGGTCAGCGGATCACCGGAGATGGCCAAAGCGGTCGAGTGGGCGGTCGCAGCGTTTCGAGCGGAAGGCGTTGAGGTGCACACCGAAAAATATACGCTGGCAACCACTTGGAGCGAAGGCGATACGCGCTTGGAATTGCTCGGCCCGCAGAAATTTTCAGTACGGCTGGTCGCGGAAGGCTGGTCGCCTGCGACGCCTGCGGGCGGCATCGAGGCGAATCTGATCGATGTCGGCTTTGGGACGACGGATGATTTCGCCAAAGCAGGCACTTCGATTAAAGGATCGATCCTTCTCGTATCCTCCGAGATCGGCTCAACCTGGAACGATCTGTTCAACGAGTACGCGTTACCGGCAGCCATCATCGATCGTGCGGTGAAAGGCGGCGCGGGGGCGATTCTCTGGATGGGCGCGCGAGAGCGTTTGCTTTTGTACCGGCACACCAATGCCGGCGATGGTCAGATCGATGTGATTCCGCAAGCGGTAGTTGCGCGTGAAGACGCCATGCGCCTGGCGCGCGCGATCGCGGCCTACCCGGGCAAGGTTCGCGTGCGCTTTTCCATGCCCAACAGGATCGGCGGGCCCATCGAACAGTTCAACGTCATCGGCGAAATTCGCGGTCGCGAAAAGCCCGACGAAGCGGTGATCCTCGGCGCCCACCTGGATTCTTGGGACCTTGGAACCGGCGCGCTGGACAACGGCTGCAACGCAGCCATGGTGATCGAAGCGGCGCGCGCCATCCGGGCGACGGGGCTCGTGCCGCGGCGCACTATCCGCTTCGCGCTCTTCAGTGGTGAAGAACAAGGCATGGTCGGCTCCTGGCAGTATGTCGCTGCGCATCGCGCGGAGATGGGCAAGATTCGTGGCGTCATCACTTTCGATTCCGGCGTTGGGCGCTTCAGCGGGTATTCACTTAGCGGGAGGCGCGATATTCGAGACGGCTTGCAGGAAATACTCAGGCCGCTGGGCTCTTGGGATGTGAATCGGCATACCCTCGACGGGGACATTGGAGACGACAACTGGGATTTTCTGCTCGATGGTGTTCCCACGATGGTCGCGCAACAGGACGAAGCGAACTATCTGCCGAATTATCACGCGGCTTCCGATACGTTGGACAAAGTGGATGTGCGCGAGCTGAAAATCAACGCGGTGATCGCCGCGGTTACGGCGTGGGGCGTTGCCGACCGGGCTGAGCCGCTCGGAAGGCGGCTGTCCCGCGCTGAAATCGAACAGCAGCTTGCGGATAGTGGCCTGGACGAAAAAATGAAACAGCAAGGTGTTTGGGAAGGCTGGCAAAACGGCACGCATGGACGCAAACCGTGATGAATGTTCTCGAGAATCATCGCGAGATTCTTCGGAGTTGCGCGAACGCCGGGCTGAAGCCCGGCGCCTACATGCGCGCTCGCCCAGACGGCAAATCCTGACGTCGCCGCCAACACCTCCGCAAAAGGGAAGAAAAGAATCCTGGCACCACTGCGATCAACGAAGGCACCGCGTTGAGCCGTTGCGGGCGGCTTCCCGTATACTGGCAAGGTGACGACATTGGATCGTAAGTCCCAAGCAATCATGCAGGGCGAAATCCGGCGAACCGGAATACTCGGGATAGACTATGGCCGCGCGCGCATCGGTTTGGCCTTGGCCGACGCCCGAACGGCGTTGCCCCGGCCGTTGGACACTCTGAAGCGGATTAACCGCAACGAAGATATGCGGCGGCTCCGGGAGATCGTGCGGACCCACGGCATAAAGCAAATTGTCGTAGGATTGCCACTGCGGCTGGATGGATCGCGTGGCGAGATGGCAGAGGAAGCTGCTCGATTTGGCGAACGCGTCCGCAAGCAACTCGGTATTCCTGTGGAGATGGTGGACGAGCGGCTGACGAGCTGGGAAGCGGAGCGCCTGCTGGAAGACCACTCCGGAAAAGTCTTTCACGACGACGCGAAGACTTCGCACAAGAAGCGCAGGGAATCGACGCGCGCTTCCGTCGATGCCATGGCTGCCGCGGTCATCTTGAAGGAATATTTAGAGCGTGAGCAAATCGCCGGGAAAAGCATCTAATTTCCTGTGTGTCTCGGGCAAAGCCCGAACCAAATAACGGAGAGACGCAGCGAACTTGAAAACCCTCGGAAAACTTATATTGCTGCTGCTGATCCTCGCCGCCGGAATTGCGGCCTGGTTATGGATTTCCATCGAGCGGCCGTACGGAGTATTTCCGGCGGAAGGGGTGTTCGTCGATCTTCCGCATGGAGCGTCGAGCCGGACGGTGTCGCGCTTGCTCGCGCAGAATGGCGTGGTACGCAGCGCGATCGCATTTGAGATTTATGCGCGCCGCCATCCGACGCGCAGATTGCAGGCTGGCGAATATCTTTTCAACCACCCGATTTCGGGCCACGACGTTTTCTGGCAAATTGCTGATGGCCACGTTTACGAGCAGCCGTTCACGGTGCGCGAGGGCGAAACCATGTTCGATATTGCCCGCGACCTGGAAGCCGGAAAGTTCATGGCTGCCAGCGATTTTTTGACCGCGGCAAAAACTCCAGAACTCGTTCATGATCTTGCGCCGAATGCGAAAACCCTCGAAGGATTTCTGTATCCGGCCACGTACAGTTTGCCGCGACGTCCCGCGGCCAACGAACTGACGGGAGAGATGGTCAAGAAATTCAAAGAAGAATGGTCGCGGATTCGCTCCACCGTGCAGATCGCTCCGGCCAGCGGGCTTACCGAACACCTGGTCACGCTGGCTTCGCTGGTGGAACGCGAAACACCAAAGCCTGATGAGAGGCCGCTGGTGGCCGGCGTGTTTGAAAATCGCCTGGGCAAGAATATGCGCCTGCAATGCGATCCCACCGTGATTTACGCCCTGGAGCAGATCGGCGAATACAAGGGCACACTCACAGGCGCGGACTTGAAGTTCGATTCGCCATACAATACCTACGAGCACGCTGGACTGCCGCCAGGTCCCATTGGCAATCCAGGGGAAGAATCGCTGCGCGCGGCAATGGCGCCTACCAAGACATCTTTTCTGTACTTTGTTGCGAATACGCAGGGCGGCCACTTCTTCGCGGCTACCCTGGAGGAGCATAATCGCAACGTTACGAAATACCGGCAGCTCTTGAAGGGGCCCTCTGCGACACAGACGCCGCCTGTGGTACCGTTGCCACCGATCGCAAGTAAATCCGAGCGCCAACCGCACCAAGGCGCTGCCCAATGAATGAATCGCTGAAGACGAAAAAAGAACTCATCTTGCAGGCGGCCCGCGAAATCGGCGCGCAGCAATTCACACCCGCGGAGATCGACCAGTTGCGCCGGCGTTTGATGGCGGAATACGGCGAGGAAGGCAAGACCGGGAACGACTACATCGCGGATGTGTTGAAAGGCGCGGGAATTAAGGTGGCGCTTTCGTTGCAGGAAGAAGCGGAAGACCAGTACGAAGAAGAATTTGAAGACCTGCTGCACTTCAAGACGCTGGAAGACGCGGAAGTGAGCATTATGCGTTTGGATGAATTGATGCGGAAGTTTCAAGCGCACGGCGAACACGCGGCCGCTGCGCGCGTCTTGAACGTAGGGCGGCTGGGCAAACGCCGCGCCGAAATGATCTCGCGCAATCCTAAAGTTGAGCCGCACAAGCGGGCTGAGAAGGAAGAGATTGCCAACTGGTTCCGCATCTGGCTGGAAACGCCGGATGTTTTTTTCGATTGGCTCGACGTCCGCAAACAATCACCGGAGTTCCGTGCGAAATTTCCGCCCGAAGAACAGGAGGAAGTCGGATGAGCGCGGCCGGCGGTGCGCCTCTCGATAGCGGAGCGCTGGATCTCCCGCCGTTTTCGCTGGACGTCGAAACCCTCGATCTTGGCGCGGACGTAAAAGCGGTCGGCTTGGAGCTGCTGGGAACGGAAAGCCGCGAACCGGTGCGCGGCAAAGAAGCCGCGGCAATCTGGGCCGCCACTTTTCCCGCTCTCGCGGCCAACGACGTTTTCGTCCTCGATTTTTTCAGTCACGTGGACCGCGTTCGCGAATTCTGCAAAATGTACGAATTTCACTATCGCGATGCGGCCGAGCGCTGCGTGGTGCTTCGCCAGCCGACCGGAACCCAACTGGAGGAAATTTTCGAGCGCTTTGAGCGCGAAACGTTTGGACTGCGCGCTGGGGCCGCGATCGAAGAGCCCGACGCCGCCCTCGAGAAAGAACTCTCCCGCCGCGGCTTGGACGGGTATCAGACCGCTTACGACCGCTACACCTTCTGCGCCGTCTGCGAACCCGAAGACGGCTGGGTCACGCTGCTGAGCAAGACGCTGTGGCCCAGCGAAGTCATCCGACGAGTCCGCCCTGCCGTCCAGCGTTTCGACGTGTACCTCGGCCGCCCCCACTGACCGACAGACCATGCATCCGTCACGGAACGCACCGAGCCCCATGCAAGAAACGCAGACAACTTCGGGACGCTCTTGGCGCGATCAACTGGGCCGGGATTTTCGGTACGCGGTGCGTCAGATCTGGCGAGCGCCAGGATTTGCGCTAACCGTGATTTTGACCCTGGCACTCGGGATAGGGACCAATCTCGCGATCTTTCAACTGCTTCACGGAGTGTTGTTCGCGCAACTGCCGGTAGTCAGACCGAGCCAGCTTTATTCTCTGCATGGGGTGAAGTCTCCCTTCGATGGGCAGTGGTTCTTTTCGTACCCGGCGTATCAACGGCTGCGGAGTTCGACGGCAAACTCCGCGCCGATCCTAGCGCGTTCGGGAATCTCCGACGGGATTCTGCAGCGCCAGAGCGAATCCGCAGCCCGGGTCAAATATCAGCTCGTGTCGGAAAATTTCTTTGAAGTGCTCGGGCTATCCCCGGTGGGTGGCAGATTTTTTGAGGCGAGCGACAAAGAGTTCAGTCAAGGCTCGTGGCCTGTAGTTCTTCGCTATGGGTACTGGACGGAATCCTTCGGCGCCGACCGGTCGGTCATCGGGAAGCCGGCGTCCATCAACGGCGTGCCGGTCGTAGTTATCGGTATCGCTCCAGAGCGATTTAACGGAGTAATTGCCGGGCAATCGCCGGATGTCTGGCTGCCGCTGGAAGCGCAAGGGACGACGCGCTTCTCGTCCTGGTTTGACTCGCTTGGACCTGGCAGCGGCGCGGACATCCGGGCGCCGTACATGAGTCAGCAAAACGTCTATTGGCTCTGGCTGATGGCGCGGTTGCCCGACGAGGCGAAACCCTCCGCGATCGCGCAATGGACCGCAGTGATGCAGCCAGATCTTGCTCTGTTAGCAGGTGCGTCCAAGGAAGCGCACGATCGTGAGCGAATCTTAGAGAGCCGCGTGCAACTTATTTCGGCAGCGACCGGCGAAGGCACGTTGCGCGAAGACTACTCGCAAGCGCTGATCCTGCTGATGATCATGGCGGGCTTGGTGCTCCTGGCGGGTTGCGTAAATCTTGCCAACCTGCAACTTTCCCGGTTGATGAGCCGCCAGCGTGAGTTCGTGGTCCGGACAGCGTTGGGCGCTAGCCGATGGCGGATCTTGCGACAATTGCTGGTAGAAGATGCGCTGCTCGCGTCGATTGGGGCAGCTCTTGCTTTGGTCGTGGGCAAGATTTCAAACTCCCTACTGTTGCAGTACGCATCGGGAAGCGACGGTGCTATTTCACTGGACCTCCGCATCGGGTGGGAACTTTTCGCTTTCGGCGTAGCACTTCTGCTCGCGGCTTTAGCCGCATTCAGCTTGCTGCCGGCATGGCGCATTACCAGGAGTCACCTGGCCGGGGCCATGACCACGAGGTCGAGTTCATCGGCGTGGCAAGGAAAATCGGCGAGCCGCTGGTCCGCCATCTTGCTGGCGGGACAAGTCAGCTTGTCCGTGCCGCTGCTGGGCATAGCAGGTCTATTCGCGCAAACACTTCGCAATCTCAATCAGGTGGATGCGGGGCTCGACCGCGATCACGTCGTCTCGGTTCATCTGGATTTCGCGAACGCCGGCTATGAAGAACGAGATCTACCGGTGTTGTATGGTCGGATTTTGGCGCGTCTGAAGCAATTGCCTGGCGTAAGAGATGCCGCGCTGAGCATGTGCGCGATTCCGGGATGCATCTGGAATACCGCGATCCGTGTTCACGGTCATCCAGAAATTCCGGACGAGCGAACGCACGGAGAAGAGAACCACGTTGGCGCAGGTTACTTCCATACCTTGGGCATTCCGGTGCTGGAAGGCAGGGAATTTGAGGAGCGCGATTTGCCCACATCGCTGCCGGTAGCCATTCTCAATCACGCCTATGCCAAAAAACTCTTTGGCAACGAAAGTCCAATCGGGCACCGCATTGGTTACGAAGCCGCGCCGCGTGATGCGGAATACGTGATCGTCGGAGAGGTTTCGGACGCGCGCCTGGATGATCTGCGCTCGCCTGGGCCACCGGTTGCTTATTTTTCGATTGATCAGCGGCCGGCGCAGGCAGAGACAATTGAGGTGCGCGGAGGCGGCCAGCCCGTCGCGCTTTCTTCCGCAATCCGTCAGGCGCTACTCGCGGTCGATGGGCATCTTCCGATCACGGAGATTATTCCTTTGCGCGAGGAATACGATGCAGGCTTGTCGCGAGAGAAATTGCTTGCGCGGCTGACCGGCGCATTTGGATTTCTGGCGGAAGCGCTGGCGGCACTCGGCTTTTACGGCCTGCTGTCGTTTAACGTGACGCGCCGTACAGCCGAAATCGGAATCCGCGTGGCCATGGGAGCGACCCCCGCGCAAGTTCGGGCGCTCGTGCTTCGCCAAACCTTGTGGATCCTCATCGCCGGAATCCTGCCGGGCATAGCTCTTACCGAGGCAGCGAGCCGCGGAGCGCGAGCCCTTTTCTACGGCTCCGGAACCATCGATGTCTGGGCACTCGCGTTTGCGATTTGTGTGCTGGGCTTGGTCGGAATGCTAGCAGCATGGCGGCCCGCGCGCCGTGCAATGGTGATCGATCCGGTTGAAGCACTTCGCGCAGAATAAGGCGCTTACCCCCACCTTGAGATCGGCATCTACCCCAAAGCGAACTCGTCCCAGCGCTAGTTCCGAGTCAAATGCGATGGGCGCGATTGCGTGCTTCCATCTTTCCCGATACAAGGTTGCATCTAAGTCCCGCCCTCCGAAAAACAGGAGGGCGGCTCAGGTGGGTAAATTCGCGGCGGCGGGTGGATGTTAAAAGGCAGCGGCGCCTTCCGCGTGGTTGCGAAAGGCGCCGCTGGAGAAAGTCAGGGCATCGCAGGGATGCCGCTGGGGTTTGGCTACTGCACGACCAGCGTCAACTGAGTCGGTGCTGTGGTGCTGCCGGAGGTTGCGGTCACTGTGATGGTGTAGGTGCCAGCGGGCGTTCCGGTGACTGGCGCGGGACCCGAACTGGATCCGCCGCCGCACCCAACCAGGAGCGTGGCCGCCACGATGGGCATCAGCACGAGGCAGGCAGAGAGTGCTACGCGAGCGAAGCGCAGGCGTCCTGCAGGACTCTGTGTTGTGGCCAGCAAGGTGACGATCAGCAGAAGCATGGCCAGCACGGAGAGGGGCAACATCTGGAGCGCGACGGGAGGTTGCATCCTGGTCGCGGGTTCCGATTGCGGTGCCAGCATGCCGCGGGCGGTGGTGGGGACGCTCACGGCGACGGATGCGGGGGTTCCAGCGGTGACGGCGACGGTTGCCGGAACGTTGCAGGTCGCGGCCGTTGGAGCGCCAGTGCAAGTAAAGCTCACGCTGACATTCTGGTTCGCACTGATTTGCAGGCTGTAATTGGCGGTCTGGCCGGCGGTGACGGTTTGCGATAGGGAACTGCCACTGGCCGCGCCGAGATTCAAGGTGAGCGACCCAGGAGTGGCCGTGCCACTAAGGGCGATCGCTTGCGGGCTGCCGGCAACATTGTCGGCAACCATCACCGTAGCGGTGCTGGTACCGGCGGCGGCCGGGTTGTACGTCACGCTGATCGTGCATGTCGCGGCCGGAGCCACGGCGCCGGTGCAGGTGGACGCCGGTGCAAGCTTGAAGTCAGCTGCGTGGGTGCCGGCAATCGTAATACTGGTGAAAGTGAGCGACGCCGTACCGGTGTTCATGACGGTGACGGCTTGGGCCGCCGAGGATGTACCCGTGGCCTGACTGGCGAAGGTCAGGCTCGTGGGATTGAAGCCGATACCCGGCGTCACGCCGGTGCCGGTGAGGGCGATCATTTGCGGGCTGCTCGGAACGTTGTCCGCGACGACAACCACCGCGGTGCTTGAAATGGCGGCCGCGGGCCTGTAGATGACGCTGAAGGTACAGGTGCCAGCTGGAGGCAACGCGGGTCCGCAAGTGCTCCCCGGTGCGATACCAAAATCAGCGGCGTTTGCGCCTCCGATGGTGATGCCGGTGCCCGTGAAGGAAAGTGGGGCGGTGCCGCTGTTGGTGATCGTGACGGCCTGAGGCGCCGAGGATGTACCAACGGCCTGATTGCCGAAGGCCAAGGCCATTCGCACGGGAGCGAAGGTGGCTGCCGGAGCGATGGCGGTGCCGGTGACGGGCACGTTTTTCGGGCTGTCCGCCGCATTGTCCGTGATCGTCAAGGTGGCCGCGCGCGCAGGTGGCGTCACCGAAGTCGGGTCAAAGACGACGTTGATGGTGCAGCTTTGCCCGAAGGGAACGGTCGCGGGAAGCGTGCCGCAGGTGTTGGTCTGAGTGAAGTCCGTCGTATTGGCGCCACCGAAAGTAATGCTGGAAATTACCAGCGCACCGGTGCCCGTGACGTTGCTAACAGTGACGGGAAGCGCGGCCGAGGCGACCCCGACGACCTGGGGCGTGGTGAACGCAATCGGATTGGGAGTCACGACGTCCACGGGGGACCCGAGCTGGCCGGTTCCGCTGAGCGTGATGGATTGCGGGTGGCCGACAGCGTTGTTCGCAACGGAGACATTGGCGGCAAATGCGCGAACCGCGTTCGGCGTAAAGGTCACGTTGATAGTGCAGCTCTGCCCCGCGGTCAGCGTGGCGCCGCAAGTGCCTGCGGGCGCGAGGCTGAACTCAGCGGCATCGGCACCGGCGAGGGTGATCGCGATCCCGGTCAGTGGGGCTGTGCCATTATTGGTCAGAGTGACGGACTTCGCGGGGGAGGCAATGTTCAGAGGCTGGGCCGTGAACGTCAGGCTGGTTTGGGTGAAATCAGCGACTGGAACCGCGCCCAGGTTCCCGAGGCCCGCGACGCTGCGCACGCGATTGTTCTGCGAGTCGCCGATCAGCAGATCTCCGGCGCCATCGAACGCCAGCCCTTGCGGGAAATTGAGCTCAGCAGAAGCCGAAGTTGCGGGGCCACCATCACCGCCGAAACCAGCGACGTTGGTGCCCACTACGGTGTAGATGTCGCCTGCGGTCTTGCCACCCGCAGTCGTGCCCGCTACTTCGCGGATGACGTGGTTATTCGTGTCGGCGATGAAGATGTCCTCGGCATTGTCGACCACCATCGTGAATGGCGCGTTCAATTTTGCGCTCGTGGCCACGCCGCCGTTACCGGCGTACCCTGCGGTTTGGTGCGTCTTGTCTCCAGCGACGGTGTAGATGTTGCCAGATAGAATTGCGCCGCTATTGTTTGCCGGAACTTCACGGATGATGTTGTTGCCCGTGTCGGCGATGAACAGGTTTCCGTAGACGTCGAAGGAAATACCTGTGGGTTTGTTCAGATGCGCGGCGGTTGCGACACCGCCTTCACCACCGAATGAACCCGTGAGGCTCTGGGTGCCAGCGATGATGTAGGCGTTGCCGGCGGTCATAGTGCCCACGGTATTTTTCGGGACTTCCCAGATCACGTTGTTGGTGGCATCGGAGAAGAAAATGTCGCCGGCCGCGTCGAGCGCAACGCTGTTGACAACACCGACCAAGGTACCCACGGCGGCTCCGCCTTGCGCGGTGAATCCGCAGTTGGGCGTGCTGTTTGGCAGATTCGCTTCATCAATGGTAGGTTCGGTACCGGCCACGGTGGTCATCACTCCGGCCGACAGCTTGCGGATAATGCAGTTGCCGGTGTCGGCGATGTACAGGTTTCCGGACGCGTCGTAAGCGACGCCGGCCGCGTTGTTCTCCACGTACTTGGGAAAACCGGTGTTCGTGACGTTCACGAATCCGTTGAATCCGGGTGAACCGACGAGGGTGCTGAGAGCGCCGCTCGCGATCGGAGTTGCAACTTTACGAATCAAGCTTTGGGTGTCGCCACTTGCGCCTACATCGGCGATTGCCAGATCACCTGCCGCATCGAAAGCAACACCTGCCGGGGAGTTTAACTGCGCCGCAGTTGCAGGAGTGCCGTCCGAGTAGGAAGTGGAGCCGTTGCCAGCCCAGGTGCTGATGGTTTCGGTGAGGTAGCTGCCGGTGTTGGTTGAGACTTGGCGGATGCGGTCGTTCACGGAATCGGCGATGAACACAGAGCCGGTGGAATCAACGAAGGTGCCCGCGGGGTGCGTAAGGCTGGCGTTCACGGCGATGCCGCCATCACCCGCGTAGCCAGCGGTGCCCTTGCCAGCGATGGTGTAGATGTCGCCCGCTACCATGCCGGCGCTGGGAGTTGGGCCCGCGACCTCGCGAATGACCTCGTTGCTGTTATCGCAGAAGAACAGGTTGCCGGCAGCGTCAACGAAGATGCCTTCCGGTCCATTTAACTTCGCCGTGATGGCCGAGACTCCGGAAACAGGAGGTCCATTCTGTCCCTGAACGCCCGCGACGGTGTAAATGTCTCCTGCGGTCATCGCGAACGGGAAAGTTTGGGTTGTTGCCGGAACTTCGCGGATGACGTTGTTTGCAGTCGTGCCAGGATTCCCCAAATCGGCGATGAAGACGTTGTCGCCGGAATCGACGAACACGTCGAAAGGACCGTTGAGGGCCGCACCGACCGTTGGTGTGCCGTTCGTGCTGAAGCTGGGAGCGGGCGGGAGACTGCCGACGGGAGTTGCGCCCGTGTAGAGATAAATATGGCCAGCTACCGTCGGTCCGGCTAGCCCGACGGGAGGCATGTTGCTGAATCCGATGACCACGCGAATCGCGTTGTTGCCCCGATCGGCGATAAATAGATTGCCATGGCTATCGACGGAACAACCGTCCGGGAAGTGTAAATGGACGCCCGCAGCGCCCGTAGTTGTGGCCAGGAGGCCGTCTCCGCCATAGGTGTAGTTGGTCTCTTGCTGGCCGGCGACGGTGTAGATATGGCCGGCGGTCATGGCGAACGGAAATGTCTGATTCGTTGCCGGGATCTCACGGACGATGGCGTTATCGGAGTCGGCTATGTACAGGTTGTTGGCGGAGTCAATGCACATGCCGCTGGGTTCAAACATGGCGGCGGCGGTGGCGAGGCCTGCCTCACCGCTAAATCCCACGGAACCGTTGCCCGCGTAGACGGTCAAATGACCGGTCGTATCGACCTTGTAGACGCGGCTGAAATCGTTGTCCAAGATATAGGTGTTGCCCAATGTGTCCTGGCGGATGGCTGTGGGGGCGCCGACGCTCGCGCCGGTCTTGGTAACGGTCGTACCTGTAGCCGGAGGGCCGCCGCCTGCCACGGTCGTAATGTTCTGAGCCTCAACGGTCATTCCACCGAAAAGCGAGACAGCGAGCGCACACAGGGACACACCTGCGAGATTCTTCATCGATTTCTTGCCTTCTTTCGATGGACTTGGGTCGAGAGGCACGTTTCTTGTCGCGAAATTGGCCGGTCGACTACTTCGTAGCAGTTCGCGCGATTGAGCATAAGCCTGGCCCGAAAAAAACTCCAATAGTACGGCGGAAAAACGCCGATAGTACCAACGGGAAAAGCTCCAATAGTACTTTCGGATGGTATTTGTCCAAAGTGATAGCGAACAAACGGCGATGGGGACGGGACACACGGGACTGGGTAGGATGTAGGGCCAAGCCCAAAAAGGCTGCTGAACGGGCCAAAAATTGTGTGTGATTTAACAGAGACTCAGGCCAACCGCGGGCAGCCGGCGCCGCAGGGCAGCCCCAGCGGGCGTATCAAAATGACACCGGCCCGTGACCCTGCTAGAGTGACGGCATCCAAATGGACGGCCATGGGGCGCTTAGAGTTGGTTGGCCCTGAGGTGGTTGCCCTGGGGGTGGTTCATCGATTGCATAGTTTGCGTGGTATAGGACCTAACTCATTGAATCGACGAGTGCTGGCATGGACGATAGTGGCGACAGTGGCGGCGTTTTCCTTCGGGTGCGGTCGTGGCGCCGCCGTCAGCACCAAGACCACAGTTCCGCAGAGCGCCAAGCCGGTGGTCCGAGACGCCACTCAGGAAGAGCTGCTGGAAAAATACAACCAGATTGCCCTGGGTGTGAAGACCGTAAACGCCACCGTGGAACTGAAACCCACCGCGGGTTCGAAATATAGCGGCGTGATCGAGGAATATCACGAGGTTAAGGCGTTCCTCCTGGCAGCTCGCCCGGCGGAAATCCGAATGATCGGGCAGGCGCCGGTGGTCGGCACCACCGTGTTTGACATGACCAGCGATGGCGAAACGTTTCGCGTATGGATTCCGTCGAAAAATAAGTTTCTCGTGGGACAGGTTGCAAGTGAGCGCGCCAGTAACAAGCCGATCGAAAACCTTCGTCCGCAGCACCTACTGGACGCGCTGCTGTGGCCCGAAATCCGGAAAGAGGAGGCCGTGCTGTTCGAGGAATCTAACGACGACACCGCGCGCTTCTACATCTTGACGGTGCTGCGCGGCGGCTACCGCACCGAGATTTTGCGGAAGATCTGGTTCGATCGGGCGGACTTGCAGGTGTCGCGGCTGCAGAACTACGGCCCGAAAGGCGTGTTGGTTTCCGACGTGCGCCTGTCGGATTGGCAGCCACTCGCTCCCGCGGCTGATCCCGCGCAACCCGCTGCCGCCTTCGCCAGCGATGTGACTGCCTTTCCCCGCGCCCTTCGCATCGACCGTCCGCACGATGACTACCGGCTGGACTTACAGATCACGAAAGTAACGCTAAATGTGGAAATTCCCGCGGATCGTTTCAAGCTCGAACAGACAACTGGAAGCGAACTTGTGCGCGTTGGCGAGCCCGAGGGAGACAAATCGCAATGATGGGTGAGTTGATCGTCCGCAACCTGCTGCACCGTCCGCTGCGGACGTTCATCGGGGTGATGGCGGTTGCCGTCGAGGTTGCGCTGGTCGTGCTGATTGTGGGACTCACTTCCGGGCTACTCACGGAGACCGCCAAGCGCATACAGGGAATTGGCGCCGACGTCATGTTGCAGCCACCTGCGGCCTCCATTTTTCTGGGCTTCAGCGGTTCGCCAATGCCCATCAAAATTGGAGCGAAACTCGAAGAGTTGAAATACGTGCAGGCGGTCGCGCCGGCTCTGCTGCAATTTAATTCCAGCGGTGGCGTCGAAGTGATCTACGGTATCGATCGCGACAGTTTTCACGCGGTGTCCGGGGGCTTTGTCTTCCTGCACGGTCACGACATGGAGGGTCCGGACGATCTGCTGGTCGACGACTGGGAGGCGCGAGCGAAACACATCAAAGTCGGCGACACCTATAACTTGTTGAACCACGACTGGCACGTCGCCGCCATTATCGAGCATGGAAAAGGCGCGCGGCTATTTGTGCCCATCGCCACGCTGCAAGAATTGGTAGGCGCTCGCGACAAGGCCTCCATTTTTCTGCTCAAGTGCACGCGCCCGGAACATACCGATGACGTGATGGAGGAGATTCGCAGTGTGCTACCGGGCTACACCGTTCGTCCACTCAGGGATTTCCTGTCCTTGATGACTTCGACGAATATTCCGGGTCTGGAAACATTTATCCACGCGATGATCGCGCTGGCGATCTCCATCGGACTGCTGGTGATCTTTCTGACCATGTACACGACCGTGATCGAACGCACGCGCGACATCGGCGTTTTGAAATCGATCGGAGCGAATCGCGGTTTCATCGTGCGCGCGTTGCTGATGGAGTCGGCGGCGCTGTGCATTTTCGGTATTGCCGCGGGGATTGGGTTGAGCTATCTGGTGCGGGCGGCGTTTCTGGCCGGCTTTCCCACGTTGTCGATCTTGATCACGCCGGAATGGATTTTGCGCGCAGGGGGCATAGCATTGCTGGGCGCGATTCTGGGGGCCAGCTATCCCGCGTGGATCGCCAGCCGGAAAGACCCAGTCGAGGCGCTTTCTTACGATTGAAGATGAGCAAAACGCAGCAGCCGATTCGGCGCACAGTACGCAATCGGTAGATTCGGAAAGGGTGCGCGGGTAGTTTCGTGCGCAACTAGGCAGGGATGGCAAACGCGGCTACAATACGACCACTTGCAAAAAAGCTGATTTTTCCAAGGCAAAACAGCGTGGAGTCGATACTCAAAACGGAAGGTCTGTGGAAGCTCTACCATGCGGGCAAGGTAGAAGTACCGGCTTTGCGCGGCGTGAATTTTGAAGTCGCTCCGGGAGAGTCGGTTGCGGTCATGGGACCTTCGGGTTGTGGCAAGTCTTCTCTTCTCTACGTGATTGGCGGGCTGGCGCAAGCATCCCGGGGCCGCGTTTTTGTGGACGGCAACGACCTAACGACGATGAGTGACGCGGCGCGAACCAAGCTGCGCCGCCACAAGATCGGCTTCGTGTTCCAGCGTTTCAACCTCCTGCCGACACTCACCGCCAAAGGCAATATCGCCATCGCACAATTTATTCACGGCGATGGCTTCGATCCGCACCGCTTCGATGTTGTCACCAAGATGCTGGGGCTCGAGGGCCGCCTTCAGCACAAGCCCTCGGAACTTTCGGGCGGAGAGCAACAGCGGGTGGCGATCGCGCGGGCGATCATCAACGAGCCGAAAATATTGCTCGCGGACGAGCCCACCGGGAACCTGGATTCGAAAAATTCCGAAATCGTCTTGCAAATGCTGCGACAGCTGAACAAGGATTTGGGCCAGACGGTAGTCATGATCACGCACAATCCCGAAGCGGTCACCTATTTCGACCGCGTCGTGCACATGCGTGATGGCGTGATCGTGGACGGCATTCCTGCGGATTGAGATGGCCAGCCTCAAAACCATTCTCTCGCGAACGTTTTTCTGGTCGTACGAGCGCGGTACCTGGCAATACGACCTCGCGGTGATTCTCATCTTGATTTTTGTGTTAGCGACGCCGCCCAGATGGTTTCATGACGAGCCGCAAGTCGGAATGCCCGCGTCGGCGGGACAAGTCGCCCTGGTTGCCGGCTCGGAACGCGATGCGCGGCAGACTTACCGCGTCGACGCGCGCGTTCTGGCGCCGCCGGAGAAGACCCCGGCGCTGCAAAACGATCTGCACAACGCGCTGAAGAAGGCATTGCCGGACCTGCGTAACGGGCGTTTCTCGATCACGAACATCGAGGCGGTTCGCGACGAGGCCGGCACGGTGATCGCTTACCAGGTCGAGATTCACCGCTAGCTGTTCACCTCGCAAGACTTCCATGGAAATCATTCGCCCACGTTCGCGCATCTGTTCCGATGTGCTACGATTAAATCGAGCGGGATTCATCGGCCGGTCCATCCGCCGCAGGGGCTCATTTTGACACGGACATTCTGGTCTGTTGCCCTATTCGGGCTCTGTGCGATTGCTTGTGTCATGCACCTGCGGGCCGCGCAAACCCCAGGACCAGCAACCACCGAATCGGTCCTGGCAATGATGGACAAATCCGCCGCCGATTTTCGCAGTCTTACCGCCGACCTCGAAAATACCAAGTACACCGATGTCGTGAAGGATAGCTCGACTGAAACGGGGCAGATTTTCGTACGCAAAGACCAGAAGATGCGCATCGAAATCCTGAAACCCGACCCGCGCACCATTCTCCGTAATGGCGATTCGCTCTTCGTGTACACACCGAAGATCAAGCGCGTCGAGGAATACGATCTCGGCAAAAACCGCGCCATGGTCGATCAATATGTCTTGTTGGGCTTCGGCACGAAAAGCCAGAACATGCTGAAGAGCTACGACGTCAAGTTGACAGGAGAAGACCAGCTCGATGGCCGAAAGACTTTTCTCCTGGAGTTGACGCCAAAATCAGACGACGTGCGCCACCAAATTACGAAGATTCAGATGTGGATTGACCAGTCTTCATGGCTCCCGATTCAGCAAAAATTCTACGAGACTGGATCACTCGACTACATACAGTTCCACTATTCCAACGTGATGAAGAACCTGAAGATCAGCGACTCCAGGTTCAAGCAGGACTGGCCAAAAGACGTGACTCGGGTGAAGCCGAGGGGCTGAGACGCCGGGCTGAAGCCCGGCGCCTACATTGGTTCTCGCAAGAACGGGTTCTCGGAAAACGCCCGTCAGCGACTTGCTACCTTTTCCTGCGCCAACAGCTGTTCTTTTCTCGACAAGCCCCAGCGGTATCCTGCAAGATTGCCGTCTTCTCGGATCACGCGGTGGCACGGCACTACGATGGAGACCGGATTGGTTGCGCACGCACGCGCTACGGCTCGCACCGCCTTCGGGTTCCCAAGTGCTTTAGCGACCTGAGAGTACGTCCGCGTTGTCCCCGCGGGGATGCGTTGCAACTCTTGCCAGACGCGGCGCTGAAAGGCTGTCGCTTGTAAGTCCAGCGGCAACTCGATGCGCGGCGGTTTGCCTTCCACGCGCTGCACGATTTCTTTCACCCAGCGCTCGAAGGAATCGTCGGCGGGAACAAGCTCCGCACGGGGATACTCGTCTTTCAATTCCTGCACGAGCTTTGCTTCCGCATCTCCGAGATAAACGGCGGAGACTCCTCGGTCCGTAGCCGCAACCAGGACCTTGCCCAGCACCGATTTCGCAATGCTGTAACCGATCTTCATGCCCATTCCTCCCTTTCGATAAGTCGCAGGCGTCATTCCCAACTGCGCGTTGCTCCGCTCGTACACGCGGCTCGAGGAGCCGTAGCCCGTTTCGTAAAGCGCGTCCGTGATGCTTTTCCCGGCGCGCAACATTTTCTTGAAGCGCGCTAGCCGCAACGCTTCCGCGAGCTCGCGAGGCCGCAGGCCGGTTACCTGCAGGAACGCCCTGCGCAGCGTTGCGGGCGTCGTGCCAAGGGTGCCCGCCAGTGCGCCAAATCGGACGCTCTCTTCGGCGGACTCCGCCAATTGGCGCGTGGCACGCTCGACCAGCGCCACTGGCCCCGATACTTCATTTGGCTTGCAACGTAGGCACGGCCGGAATCCTTGTTTTTCGGCCTCTTCGCGGGTACGGAAGAAGACCACGTTTCGGCGCAATGGACGTCGAGCCGGACAGGACGGGCGGCAATAGATTTGCGTCGAGCGCACCGCCAGCACAAAGGTGCCATCGGCTCGCGCGTCACGCGACAGGGTAGCGCGCCAGTAGCGGGCCGCGGCACTCGGCGGAATGTTTGATCCGGACTGCGTATTGGTTTGACTTATCATGGCAAGGCCAAAGTAACTCAAGGAGAAAAGCAAATCTATCCGTAAAGGCGCGTCAAAGAAGAATCGGAACCTGCTCAGCCACCCGGCGGAACGAAATTAGGCTTCGGCGGCTTCTGGGACAGCGTTGGCAGTGGGCGCAGCCTGGCGGTGGGGCGCGGTGATCACCAGCAGCACTGCAGCCAGAATTACCGCTGCCGCCAAAATCGTCCGGAGCGTGATCGATTCTCCAAGCAGCAGCCATCCCAGAAACAGTGCGACCACCGGATTGACAAACGCATACGTAGCGACTCGCGTGGCTGTGCTGTGCTTCAAAATATAAATATATGCCGTAAATCCGATCATCGAGCCGCAAAATACCAAATACCCCATCGCCAGCCACGAACGCGTCGAGACTGCTACAAGGTGGAGAGAGCGTACCTCCCCGGATAACCAACCCACAATCCATAGCACGGTGCCGCCGGTCAGACTCTGCATTGCCGCGCCCAGAAGCGGGGAACTCGGCATTTGGCCATGCTTGGAATAGAGCGAGCCGCAGGCCCAGGCAAACGACGCCACGACGAGAATCGCGACCCCGACGGGATTGATGCGCGCTGATCCTCCGAGATCCTTCGGCCCCACCAGCAACGCAAGACCCGCGAAGCCCAGTAACAAGCCGATCAGGACGCGGGCGACCGGTCGCACTCCACCGGGTCGCAACCAATCGATCAGCACCATCCACAACGAAACCGTCGCCACCAGCAACGCGGTTACTCCCGAGGGCACAGTCTGTTCCGCAATGCAGACCCCGCCGTTTCCTACGAACAGCAACAGGCAACCTGTAACCGTCACCGTGCGCCAATTGGCCCACGTCGGACGTATGCCCGTCTTCCACCGCAAGAGCGGATAGAACAACAAGCCAAAGATCAAGTGGCGCGATCCCGCCAACAGGAGAGGCGGAAAGGATTCGACGCCCACGCGAATCGCGAGATACGTCGAGCCCCACATCAAATAGACGGCGCCAAACGCGGCGAGCAGTAACGTTCCGCCACCCGTTTGGTCGAGGGAAGGCTTAGGGTGCGGAGGACTGTCGGATTTCGACTGGGTGACTGTGGTGATAGGCATTGGCCTGGGTTGCGACGGAACGCGCGATCCATCCTGCGTAAAAAGAACAACGTAGACGCGCGAAGCTCATATGTACAGCGCCATATTGGTGCACGCCCTGATCAACTTCGCACCGCCCAAAACGCTGCCCGGGCTTCTCTAGACAAGATGAACTCCGCAAGCGAGTCGGTATATCCGGAAAGGATCGTCAAAATAGGCGTTGGTCGATGGGGTGGGCTTGTCGGCCACGCTCCGGAATGGCGAAGTACTATGACCATGTATTTGATCTTAGGACACGCGCACTGCTTTCCAATGGTTGACCTTAGCCGCTTATAGTGGCATTTTAGCGGCCCACCTTCGCAGGTGGGAGCGGCTTTGACTTAGCCGCTTTTGGTGGGTCGGGAACAATACAATTTGGTGATGTCAGCGTCTCTGAGGGTGAGATGAGGGCAACAAACCTCGCAAGGGTTATTGAGCCGGCGTCGAAAGCCGCGTCGGCGGAGTCACGTTCACTAGTACCGGTCGTTGTTCCGCAGACTGAGGCAGTAGTCTCCCGCGCGCCCGCGCTGCGCGTGGTGCCGCTGATCACCGAGACCCAACCGCGGCGTTTTGTTCGCGTTCCCACGCATGCCGTGGGCGTTCATCCGGAGCATCGAGAGTACCCGCGAGCGACCCTGCGGCTCCCGCTGCGCCTGCGCAGCGTGAACAGCATTCTCGAAGAATTTCCGATTACTCTGGTGACGCGGGATATCAGTTCGACCGGCGTTTTCTTTCTTTGCCCCAAACAACTCGCCTTAGGCACGCAGATCGAATTGGAAATCGTGCTGGTCAGCCGGCCCATGGGCCGCGGGAACGTTGTCGTGGCAACCGCGGCGCGCGTGCAGAGACTCGAGCCTGCCGCCATGCCTGGCTGGTACGGCGTTGCCGCGCTGTTCGATGACATGTCCTTCGATCGCGACGATCGCGTGCCCGCGCGATTTCTGAAGCTGTAGCCCCGACAAGCACCAAGCGCGGCAGGCATTGGCCCACAACACGGTCCCGCCTGTCATCTCACGGCTACATCATCAATAGCTCAGCGAATTCTCTGCTACTCTTTTCCGCGCGATGCCCGTAAAGCAGAAACATCCCATCGAAGCGGTGCTGTTCGATTGGGACGGCACTCTCCTCGACTCTTTCGACGCCGATTCTAGTGCGTACCTTGCTATGTTCCGCGAGATGGATATTCCCTGGGGCCTCGACGAACTCGCGCGACACTATTCGCCGAACTGGTACAACGTCTATCGCGCCGCCAGACTGCCGCGCGGCCGCTGGGATGCTGCCAACCTGGCCTGGCGCAAGCAATACGCCATGCATAAGCCCAAGCTGGTGGCGGGTGCGCGTCGTGTCCTAGCACTCATCCGACGGAGGTATCGGCTCGGACTGGTCACCAGTGGTGACCGCGACCGGGTCACGCGCCAACTGCGCTACTTCCGGTTGACGCGCTCATTTGCGTCGCGGGTCTGCGCCGACGACACCAGGCAGAAAAAACCGCATCCCGCACCGCTTCGCCTGGCGCTGAAACAAATGCGCCTGAATCCTGGCGCGTGCGTCTATGTGGGCGATTCTCCGCACGATTTGGAAATGGCGCGGCGCGCCGGAGTGCGCGCGATCGCCGTGATCGGCCGCTTTCCGACGGAACAGGGCCTGCGGGCCGCGCGGCCCGAATTTTTGCTGGATTCCATCACGGAAATCCCCGCGCTCTTGGATCATTTGCGAAAGTGAGCTTGGCACTGCTGGCTTGTTGCCGGAAGCTGCGGCGCCTGCCATCTTAGCGCGAACGCTTTACGCTTTCGGTGCGACCGCGGTCGGGGCGTCAACGTACTTGTCGTGGTGACGCACCCAGGACATTGGGGCTTTGAGGCCAGCTTCGTCACGGCCCTTAGGGGCGATGTCGAGCCAGTCGTAAGCGCCGATCATCGGCTCGAGGCCGCGGCCGTAGCTCGAATACGTGTGGAAAATGTTCCCGGCTGCGTCCTTGTAGAAGCAGCTTGCGCCTGGCAATTCCTCGGCGCCTGCTTTTTGAGTGGCGTAGTTGTAATTGATCTCGCCGTTTGCGGCATCGCCTTTCGCGAACGAGACGTGGTAGTCGAAATTGAAGTCGTTGTTGCTGGACGAGACCCAGCTGAAGCCCCAGCCCATGCGCTTCTTGAAGGGCTCGATCTGCGCAAGCGGGCCGCGGGAAACCGCCACGAACGCGACGTCTCGGGCGGCGAGGTGTGGGAGGCTGCCGCCGAAGTGGTCCGCGAGGAAGGAGCAGCCGGGACAGCCTTCGGTCCATGTCGGGCCCAGCATAAAGTGATAGACGATCAATTGGCTCTTACTGCCGAACAGATCGGCGAGAGACACCTTGCCGTTGGGACCTTCGAACACGTAGTTTTTTTCGACTATTTCCCACGGGAGTTCGAGACGCTTGCGGCTCAATTCGTCGCGCAGGTGCGTGAACTCTTTCTCTTTCGCCAGAAGTTCTTTTCGCGCCGCGAGCCACTCGGCGGGAGATACGACTTTCGGATTTTCAGTCTTGCTTGATGCTGTTGCCATGATTACTGCTCCTTTCGTTTTGGTTCTTCGGATTGGATTTGCTGCTCGGATGAATGGTTGCCGGGATTCCTTTTGGCCAGATCTATCTTGGAGGGACGGACTTTCGCGGCGAGCGCGGTGAACCCGCCGGTAAAGATCACGCCCGCTACCATCAAAGCCGCACTCGCCATGCATGCAGGACACATAAGTATTTCCTCTCGCCGCGGCGTTACTTCGCGCGCCGGGATTCGGCAAGTTTGCGAACGTTTTCGTGAATGCTGGACCAGCCTTTGTTCACGCCGGTGCGGTGGTCTTCGATGATCAGCCCAAGCGCGGTGTGACGGAACTTGATCAGCGTTCCGCCCGCGACTTCGCTCAAACGGTATTGCACGTTATTGACGACCGGATAAGACATGAACAGTGGGCCGGTAAATTCCAGAAGCGTGGGGCGTTTGATGGCTTGCACGTGTCCCCAGAGGTGGCCGTTTTCGCCACCGAGGTCGCGATACCAGCGCCCGCCCGGCCAGGCCTCAATCTTCATGTTCATTGACTGGCCCTCGGCCGTTTCGCTGAGCGGCCCGAGCTGATCGAGAAGGGCGGCGAACGTCGTTTCCAGAGAGGCGTTCACGTGGATTTCCTGCGTGATGTTCAGCGTCAAATCTTCAATTCTTGTCGCGGTCGACATCATCTTTGCTCCTTGGAATGAAGTTGGAAATATTGGACGGCTCGTTCTTGCTTTCGGCGCGTTCCTTGGTCCGGTTCAACTGGTGCCGCCAGAAGCGCTCAAAGGTACTGGTCCACTCGTGCAGCGGGCGGATGGCTTCGGCGTTAGTGCGATAAAACATGCGCCGGCCGTCTCGGCGCACCTGGACCAGGCCGACATCTTTGAGAACACGCAGGTGCTTCGAGACCGAGGGCTGCTCCATGCTCAGACTGTCCACGATGTCACCGACGGAGCGTTCCTGAAGGGCGAGATAGTTCAGGATATCGCGGCGGCGGGGTTCGGCGACTGCGTTGAAGGCATCGGAGGTTGTGGAAGCGCGGGCCATGGACGGAGAATACATTCCTATATGGGAATATGTCAAGCGAAATCTTTTTATTGCTCGCGTGGCTCTATTTAGGGGCTTTGGGTCGCTTTGCTAGAGCTTGGTGCCTGCTTTCAGTCGCGGTGACAAGTGAATGCGAAGTCTGGAGAATGACGTAGGAGGGATGTGGCATGAAGACGCTGGCGGATGGGCAGTGCAGGAAAGAGATCACAGAACGCATGGGGCGGGTGCAGGCGGGCAGCCAACGACGGTGGGGAAAAATGTCTGCGCACCAGATGGTGTGCCATCTGGCGGATTCGTTTCGCGGAGTGATGGGACAAAAATCGTTGGCGCCGAGGCCGATGTTTGGGCGCGGCGTCATTAAGTGGATTGCGCTGTACGCTCCGTTCCCGTGGCCGCATGGAGTGAAGACGATGCCGGAGATGGATCAGGAGATTGGCGGGACGCAATCTGCGGAGTTTGAGGCGGATCGGCGGGAGTTGCTTCAGCTATTTGAGAGATTTACGCGACAGCCCAGAGACTTCGTGTGGAAGCCTCACCCCATGTTCTTGGAGTTGTCGGAAGAAGAGTGGATGCGTTGGGGATATTTGCACATGGATCATCATTTGAGACAATTCGGGATGTGAAGACGGGGTAATAGACGGGCACGAGAGCGTGCTGAGCTCTTTCTTTGCCTCATTACTTCGTTATTTCGTTACTTCTTTACTTCGATTTTCTCGCCTCGAAGCGGAGGCGGACGTAGTCGGCGGTCCACTTGCCTTCGGGGTCGCAAAGTTTGGGGCGAAGCGATTCCTGGACTTCAGCCAGATAAGCGGTGCGCTCGGCAGGCGCAAGAGTTGCCGTGAAGTTCTGGGCGAAGGTTTCGAGCCACGCGGTTACGTCGCCGGGTAGCGGAGTCGGGCGGGGAATGAGCGCGATGTAATTGATATTGAAACCGCCTTTGATCAGGCGGGCGGAGTAGTCTTCGACCGTTGGAAAATACCATGGGTTCGCGGCTTGGCCATCGATGCCACGGCGGTCCAAGACTTCGATGAGTGCGCGCTTGATTGTTTCTACGCAGCCGTGGCCGCCCATTTCGGCTACGAAGCGTCCAGCTTGGCGGAGGGCGCGCCGGACGCCGGCGATTACCGAATCTGGATTGCGCATCCAGTGGAGTGCTGCGTTGCTGAAGACGGTGTCGAATTCGCTATCGAAGCTGAGGTGCTCGCCGTCTACTACATGCGCATCCACTCCCAATTTTTTCGTGGCGTCCACTTGGGCGGGGCTGGCGTCTACCCCGATGACGCGACATCCCATAGCGGCTAGTCTGGCGGTTAGGACGCCGTCACCGCAGCCTAGGTCGAGGATGCGTTCGCCCGGCATGGGAGCGAGTAGTTCGAGGACTGGCGCGCCCAGGTCGGAGACGAAGCGGGCGTTGCGGGCGTAGCGTTCGGGGTCCCAGGTTTGTGAGGTTGGCATTGGAATCGTTCGCCGGGCCACAGCCCGGCGTCTACATACAGCTCCTATATACGAGCGCACATTTGGGGCGGCTCGATCAGGTTACACTACCAGGCTCTTTGTTTGCGGAGGTTGGTGATGTGGGCGGTGTGGTGTTTGCCGTGCCATTCGTAGAGAAAGAGGAGCCAATCGACGTCGCGCTCGCCACTTTCCGGATGAATCAGTAGGCGGGCGAATTGTTCGGGCTTCAGTGATCGCCAGAGGATGTCCCAGCGCTCATGCAATGTATCGAGGAGGGTTTGCGATACCGCGATGGGCATTCTCGCGTCGGCGAGTTCGGCCCAGCGGGCTTCCTCGTAGGGCTTGATCGTCGGCTTGTCCTCGGTGAGGGCCAGCCGCAAGCGGATGAAGGCGTTCATGTGGCTGTCGGGTACGTGGTGAACTACCTGCCGAACGGTCCATCCGCCTTCGCGGTAGGGCGTGTCGAGCTGCGCTTCGTCCAGGCCGTTGACGGCCGCGCGTAATTTCGCTGGCGTCGCCGCGATTTCGTCGATGGCCTGATGCCGGCGGGCGGGCGTAATTTCCGGGGGCATTTCGAATTTTCCGATTGGGTAGCGCGGATCCATGAGTTCATTCCTTCCGAGATAGCTTTACGTTCCGAAGACAGCCTAGCGACGCCCGCGACTAGCGTCAATGCGGGCTAAGTCCAAATGGCTCTCCAAATTGGACGCCAGGCGCTTTCGGGGCTGACGGTGCGAGTTTGCTACAATGATCTTCAATGAATCGGCCGGGCATGTTGCGGAATCAAATACCGTCAGGAGCCTTCGAATGAACAACGTGGTAATCATCGGCAGTGGTTGCGCGGGCTTGACGGCCGCGATCTACGCGGCGCGCGCCAACTTGAAGCCGCTGGTGATCGATGGTCACGAGCCGGGAGGCCAGCTTTCGCTGACCACACACGTGGAAAACTTTCCCGGTTTTCCAGACGGCATCATGGGACCCGAGCTGATCGAAAATATGCGCAAGCAGGCAGCCAAGTTCGGCACCGAGTTCAAGTCCGGTGTGATCACCGACGTGGACGTGAGCCAGAGGCCATTCAAGATCGTCGCGGGCAAAGATACATATGAAGCCAAAGCGTTGATTGTTGCGGCGGGGGCGTCGGCCCGGCTGATTGGGCTGCCCAACGAACGTGAGTTGATCGGCCACGGTGTTTCGACCTGCGCTACGTGCGACGGCTACTTCTTCCGAGGCAAGCCTATCGGGGTGGTCGGTGGCGGCGATACGGCCATGGAAGAGGCCAACTTTTTGTCGCGGTACGCCAGCAAGGTGTATCTGATTCACCGGCGGAATGAGTTCCGCGCTTCCAAAATCATGATCGATCGCGCGAAGGCCAATGAGAAGATCGAGTTTGTCACACCCGCCGTGGTGGATCAGATCATAGCCAAGGATGGTTCTGTCGAGAGCGTGAGGCTGCGCAATCCGGAATCGAGTGAGACGCGAGAAATTGCGGTCCACGGACTCTTTGTGGCCATCGGGCATGATCCCAACACCAAAGTGCTCAAGGGCAAGCTGGAAATGGACGCGAACGGTTATTTGATCGCCAAACACGGCAGTTTGACGAAGATCCCCGGCGTTTTTGTTGCTGGCGATGTGCAGGATCATCGATACCGGCAAGCCGTCACCGCCGCTGGTTCGGGGTGCATGGCCGCCATGGATGCGGAAAAGTTCCTGGAAGAGCACAACGATTAGCGTGGACCTAGCCGCGCAAATCGCGCGCGGGCATAATCGAAAGGCCCATGCTCAGGTCGACGCTCCTCAAACTTTCGGACAGCCCGGGATTTGCGCGTTGGGTTACCTCCAACAATTCCACGCGGAGCATGGCGCGGCGGTTCGTAGCCGGCGAAACGCTGGACGAAGCGATTGCCGCCGCGCGCAAGTGCAACGACGTTGGGATGCTCGCGAGTCTCGACTATCTGGGCGAAAATGTTTCCACTACCACCGATGCACAACGCGCTCGCGACGCTTATCTGGAGATTTTCGACCGCATCGCTAAGGAAGACCTTCAAGCCAACGTTTCCTGCAAGTTGACGCAACTCGGTCTGGATTTGAGCGCCGAATTCTGCGAGGGGCTGGTTCTTTCCGTCGTCGAGCGCGCGGCGGGCTACGGTAATTTTCTGCGCGTGGATATGGAAGGATCGGTCTACACGCAGCGGACCGTAGAGCTGGTAAAACGCATTCGCGCTCGAAATCCCGCCATTGGAACGGTGATCCAGGCGTACCTATATCGCAGTGAGGGCGATATTCAGGACTTGCTGAGCTACGGTTGCCGCGTGCGGCTCTGCAAGGGCGCTTACAAGGAATCTTCCGAGGTTGCGTTCGAGCGAAAACGGGATGTGGATGCGAACTACGTGCGGTTGATGCAGATGCTGCTGCCCAGCGGCTTCTATCACGCGATTGCGACGCACGACCCGCACATGATCGGGGAAACGATTCGTTGGGCTGCGGCGAAGCAGATCTCCAAGGACGATTTCGAGTTTCAGATGTTGTACGGAATCCGCACGGATTTGCAGCGGCGGCTGGTGAATGGCGGTTACCACGTTCGCATTTACATTCCGTACGGGCGGGATTGGTTTCCCTATTTTATGCGGCGGCTGGCGGAACGTCCGGCGAACATTGGATTCCTGCTGCGGAATTTCTTCCGCCAATAGCCCAGCCAAAAGCTGTCACGCCGGCGGATGGCGCAGGCGAACGATGACGCGGACGCCGTGTTTTGGACGCAGCGTGACCGATGGCAGCATCTCGACCGGATGGCCCGTTTCGCACTCCAGATGAACCCTCCGCAGGATCGTGGCGAGCAGCATGGTGGCTTCGATCATCGCAAAGGATGCACCCACGCAAACTCTGGGCCCTCCCCCAAAAGGGAAGTACGCAAATCGCGGAATCTTGCCGGTGCGAACCGGATCTTCCCGCCAGCGTTCTGGATCAAAGGCTTCCGGGTTGCGGAAAAATCGTGAGTCACGGTGGGTCAGCCATTGAAGGATGAAAACGTTTGTGCCCGCTGAAATTCGATAGCCGCCAATTTCGCAGCCCGCCAGCGCTCTGCGGCCAATGCCCCACACGGCTGGATAGAAACGCATCGCTTCCTTGAGGACCATCTCCGTGTAACGCAAACGCGGAAGATCCTCGGGCACCGGTTCGCGATTACCGAGGACGGCGCGCAACTCTTCGACGACAAGCGCTTCAACTTTTGGGTGTTGCGCCAACAGGAAAAAAGTCCACGACAAGGTGATTGCAGTCGTTTCGTGGCCTGCCAGAAAAAGCGTCATGACTTCGTCTCGCAACTGCGCGTCGCTCATAGGACTGCCGTTTGCGTCGCGCGCTTGGAGGAGACTGCCGAGCAAGTCTTGACGGGGCTGATCGGAGTTGCGTCGCTCCTGGATGATTCCGTTGATCACCTCTTTCAGTTCGCTGACGGCATGACGCCGTCTGGGGGCCAGGAAATCAGGAATGTCGAAGGGGAAGAGTAGAGCCTGGGCGGCGTCATGTACGAACCTTTCGGTCACCACGTGCATGGCCTTACCGACCCGTTCGGCGGCGTCGCCAACCTGTGCGCCGAAAAGGCATTCCGCGACAATCTCCAGGGTCACGCGCATCAGGTCGTCGTGCAGGTTGCGTGATTCGTTCTGGCGCCAGCCATCGACCATGCGGGTCGTCGCGGCGGTCATCACTTTAGCGTAAGACAGAATATTTTCGCGGCGAAAAGCCGGCTGGATGAGGCCTCGCTGCCGCTGCCAGAAAGTTCCTTCACTGGTGAGCAACCCGCGGCCCAAAACGCGCTCTAGCGCGCGATAGTCCGCGGATTTGGTGAAGTTGCCTGGGTTTGTTACTAGCACGTATTCGATGTCCCGGGGATGAACGAGAAGACATATGGGAATGTGCAGAAATCGAACCTGGACGATGTCACCGTATTCTCTGGCGCATCGCTCATAGAACCCCAGCCAATCGCGCGAGACCGCGGCCAAACTGCCCAGCAAGAAATTACCTTTGGGACCCGGCGGACGTCGGGCTGGAGTTTTTGCTGCCGCCACGGAAGCTGTTGTCATCGCATTCGCGTCCCCCGCATCGCGGCGCTCCGTTCAAAGTGAGATGGAGAGGCTTGCGACTGAGGTTGCTCACGATCCCAAAACAGGTAGTTAGAGTTTCCGGCAGACCGTAACACCATCGCGCAACGGAATCAGCACCGGGTACAAATCCTTGGGGGCATAAACAAGCCGGTTGAATTCCTGAATGCCAAGTGTGTGCTTGTCATCAGCCGCCGCCGGACGCGCCGCTTTGCCCGACCACAACGTGTTGTCCGTGACCAGCAGACCTCCGCGCTTCAGCTTTGGCAGGGCTGCCCGCAGCGCGTCGGGATACTGATGCTTGTCGATGTCGTTGAAGATGAAATCGAATTTTCCGGGCGCTTTCTTCATCAATGCGATCGCGTCGCCGGTCTGGACCTTGATGCGCTTGGCCACGCCAGCCCGCCGAAAATAGTCTTGAGCACGGCGCGCCTTTTCGGGATCACCGTCGGTGTAAAACACCTCCGCCTTCGGCCCAGCGGCGCGCGCCAGCCAGATAGTCGAATAGCCGATCGCCGAGCCCATCTCAAAAATCCGCCTGGCGCCGGACACCTGCACCAGCAGTGTGAGTAAACGTGCTACGGCAGGACCAATGATCGGGACGCGATTCTTCGCCGCATAGTCTTCGATTTCGGTGACCACAGCGTCGCGCGGTGGAAGCAGTTCGTAGAGATACTGCTCAACGTCGTCCTGAATGTACTCACTGCGGAGGTTTTCGGTGCGGATCACAGATTTTCTCCTGGTTTCAGCGCGTGGATCTCCAAACCGGCAATGTCTTTGGCCTCGGATCGTAGGGCTTCCGGCGTGCCAGTTAGGAGCGGGAACGTCGCATAGTGCATCGGAATGACATGCTTGACTCCGAGAAAACGAATGGCATACGCGGCATCTCGAGGGCCCATCGTAAAATGGTCGCCAATTGGAAGCATGGCGAGGTCGGGCTTGTACAGTTCGCCGATCAATTTCATGTCGCTGAACAGCGCGGTATCCCCAGCGTGATAAATCGTGAAGCCTCCGGGCATGCGAATCACCAGGCCCGCCGGTTCGCCGGCGGGTATAACCTCGTCGCCGTCGTGGATGGAATTCGAGTGGAACGCATGCGTCATCGTGACTTGAAATTCGCCAACCTGTTGTGTTCCGCCTTTTCCCATCGGTTTGGTTTCTTGCTCGAATCCCTTGCTTGCCATCCACAGACACGTCTCGAAAATAGCGACGATTTTCGGTTTGTGCTGTTTTGCCAGCGCCAGCAGGTCACCGGAATGATCGGAGTGCGCATGGGACAGAAAGATCACGTCGAGCCGCGGAACCTTCTTTAGCGATTCCGGGCAAACGGGGTTGCCTGTTAAAAAAGGGTCGATCAACGCCACGTGTCCGCTGGGAGTAGTCAGTGAAAACGTGCTATGGCCGAAGTAAGTGATTTTGTTTCCCCTTGTGTCAATCATCGGAGGCCTCGAGAAGAGATTGGAAGAACAGGCTGGGTTGGCTGAAACTCTATGACCTAGTGCGTCGCAGCGGCACTGTCATTCGATGCGAGCAGCGAGCGAATGGCCGCTTCATACGTCGCGCGATCGTTTGCTCCGAGCAAGTGGCCAATCTGCCGCCCGTCTTTCGCATAAAAGAACGAAGCCGGAATCGCGCCGCCCCATCCCGGCAGCACTGCCTGTACAAACGCATCCTCGCCGCCCGCTTTTTTGCGGTAATTCGGGAAAACCGGCTTGTAGCGCGTGATGAAACGCCGCATCAGGATCAAATCACCATCCTGATCGAGATTCACGCCGACGACTTGCAATCCTTTCGGGGCGTATTCCTTCGCCAGTTCATTCAGCATGGGGAATTCATCGCGGCATGGCTCGCACCAGGTCGCCCAGAAAGTGATCAGGACGGGCTTCCCGCGATACTGCTCCACTAATTTCTGATAACCTTGCGCGTCGATCAATTTTGGATCGTGGGGCGTGGTAGTTTGGGGTGCGGCCAGCGTGGAGGCCGCGACGAAAAATGCCAGTGCGACGAAAACAGTCCGAATATTCATGAGCATCCCTTCCGGTACCATTCTAACTGCGCGCGCCGAAGTTGAGAAACTCGATCGCGCCGCGTACAATCAAGTCATCGCTTGTTAGCCCTGAATCGGGCCGTGGTATAAGAAATTTCCGGCGGTTGCGCGCTGTAATTCCGAAGAGCCACCGGTCTTGGGTCAACAAAGGAGATCTTGAATGGCATATGTAATTGCCGAGCCTTGCATCGGCACAAAAGACACCGCCTGCGTTGACGTTTGCCCGGTCGATTGCATCCACCCGCGCAAGGATGAGCCGGACTACGAAGGCGTGAAGCAGCTCTTCATCAATCCCGCGGAGTGCATCGATTGCGGCGCTTGCGTTCCCGTTTGCCCGGTGACCGCGATTTTCGCCCTGGAAGATCTGCCCGAAAAGTGGCAGAGCTACACGCCCGGTCAATGCGGATTATTTACGCGAAGAAGTAGCGAGGTTCTGTTAGGGTTGAACCTCAACAATTCCAGCTTTCGGCGGCACGCTTCGGCGTGCCGCTTTTCTTTTCTGCCGACGCGACTGCCGCGGATGGATCTTGCGTGTACGCTCTTCCAACATTTGCCGCACTCACTGCCATCTACAATTGTGTGAATGCGGATACGACAGGAGACCGCGTCTGAAGATCCGCTTTCCATTCTGTCGCATTGGTGCGCCAGTTTGGACTCTCGCGCCTGCAGGCCATTTGAGACCGCGCAAGTTGCGGCTCACGACTTCGACCGTCTGCCACCCATCCCGCGCACCGGCACTCGAAGGCGACTGGTCTGGCACACTGCAAGCTGGCGACACCGCGCTCCATCTGGTTCTCCACATCGCCAAAGGCGACTGCGGTGTCTCTCGTGGCTTCTCTCGACAGTCTCGACCAGGGCGTCTACGGCATCGAAGCCCGCGTCGCTGAAGCATCTGGGTCGACATTCAAGTTCGAAATCCCGTCGGTCAACGCCTCCTACGAAGGAGAAATTTCCGCCGATCGCTGAACCATCGACGGCACATGGTCCCAGGGCGGCGCCAGCCTTCCGCTGGTGTTCCATCGCCAGCCCCGCGTCGCCTGCCGAAATCCGCCAGGAGCGGTGGCCACCTCCGAAGGCACCTGGCAGGGCGCTCTGGAAACGAACGGCATGCGTTATCGACTGCAATTGCAAATTTCGCACGATGCACAAGGCCAACTCATCGCCTCGATGGACAGCATCGATCAGGGCATCAACGGCTTTCGCGCATCGCAGGCGACCGCAAAGCGAGTCCGCAGTCCACCTGGATCTCCCTGCGGTCCGCGGCGTTTACGACGGCTCTTTGAATCCGTGCAAAGAACACCATCTCGGGAACCTGGCGTCAAAACGGCGAATCCACCGCGCTCGATTTCAAGCGCTCCGATCAAATTTTGGAGTTGCGGCGACCGCAAATTCCGAAGAAGCCATATCCCTACAAAGAGGAAGAGCTACGATTCCAAACACGAAAGCGGGCACTCTCTTGCTGCCACGTTGACGATCCCACGAGGCCCAGGGCCCTTTCCCGCGGCAATCTTGCTGGCGGGGTCGGGCCCGCTCGATCGCGATGAAACCGACTCCGGCCATCGCCCGTTCCTGGTGCTGGCCGATTACCTGACGCGCAAGGGCATCGCGGTCTTGCGTTACGACAAACGCGGCATCGGCAAATCGACAGGCAGACTACGAGAGCGCCACCACAGCGGATTTCGCGGCGGATGCCGAAGCCGCCCTGGCATTTCTCAAAGCGCCGCAAAGAGATCGACGCGCGAAAGATCGGCATCATCGGCCACAGCGAAGGCGGCATCATCGCGCCGATGATCGCGTCGCGCTTCGAGCGATGTCGCCTGGATCGTCCTCCTCGCCGGGCCCGCGACCAAGGGCGAAGAAACGTTGCTGCTGCAATCGGACCTGATCACCCGCGCTGCCGGCATGACCACCGACCAAGTCGCCAAGAGCCTCGACTTCGACCGGGAATCGTACAACCTCGTGCGCCGCGAGAAGGATCGGCAACCGCTGGAAAACGAAGCTCGAGGATCTGGTCAAAGTGAGCGGTCTGGGGCCCGCGATGCCTCCTGCGTTTCTGCAGCGGCAAATTCATTGGACAAGCTCGCCGTGGTTTCGCTACTTCCTAGACTACGATCCGGTGCCCGCGCATTGCAAAAGACGAAGTGCCCGGTCCTGGTTTTGAGCGGAGAGAAAGATCTGCAAGTGCCCCCGAAAGAAAATCTGCCGCTCGATTCGAAAAGGCGCTCGAAGACGGCGGCAACAAGGATTTCCAGGTCATCGAACTGCCCGGGCTCAATCACGAATTCCAGCATTGCTATATGGGATTGCCCGCGGAATCGCGCGCGATCGAAGAGACATTTGCTCCCGAAGCGATGACGACGATTTCCGGCTGGATCTTGAAGCATTCGTCGACCGTAACTCGCGGGAGCGTTGTCCCGCAGGCGACCTGCAACCGCACCCGGACATACCGCTTCGCCGCATCGAACCCAGGTGCGCGATTCGCGCAACATTGCATTCTCTGAGCGTTCATAACCTCACGCCACAGGTTATGCTGTACTTCAGGAGTCCGATCTAGTTCCCGTGCCGCCAAAGCTCCATCTGGTTCTGCTCGTCCACGCGCATCAGCCCGTTGGCAATTTCGATCACGTTTTCGAGCAATCCTACGCGCGTTGCTATTTGCCGTTCGTCGAAGTCCTCGAGCGGCATCCCAACGTTCACGTCGGCCTTCACTACACAGGGCCGCTGCTCACCTGGATCGAGCAGCATCATCCCGAGTATTTGAACTCTCTAAGAACGCTGGTGGAGCAGGTCAGGTGGAAATGGTCGGCGGCGGTTTTTACGAGCCGATTCTGATTTCGATTCCGTCGGCGGATCAGCACGAGCAAATCGTACAGCTCGCGGACTACGTCGAGCAACACTTTGGCAAGCGCCCCTCCGGTGCATGGCTCGCGGAACGCGTTTGGGAACCACAGCTCGCTTCGGTGCTGGCCGAGGCGGAAGTCGCCTACACGGTCCTCGACGACATTCACTTCCTTTCCGCGGGCTTCGAACAGGACGAACTTGTTCGGCGACTACATCGCCGAAGACAAAGGCGCAAACCATTCGCATCATTCCTGGGCAAAAATCTCTGCGCTACCTGATTCCCTGGGACACCGTCGATAAAGTGATGGCGCATCTGCACGAGACCTTCACGCCGCCCATCCCGACGGCATCGCGGCCATGGGCGACGACATGGAAAAATTTGGCGGATGGCCCGGCACCTTCGACCATTGCTTCCAAGAAGGATGGCTCGACAATCTCTTTGCGGCCTTCGAACAAAATTCGTCCTGGCTCGACGTCTGCACGCCTGCCGAGTATTTGATCACACACAAGCCCATCGGACGCGCCGATCTTCCCACGGCCTCCTACACCGAGATGATGGAATGGGCGCTCCCCACGCGCACGCGAGAACGCTACAACGCTCTGCTCAAGGAATTTAGCGCGCGCCCCGAGGTGCTCTCGTTTCTCCGTGGCTGCCCGTGGCGCGGATTTTTCCGTAAGTACTCGGAGTCGAATTTGCTCCACAAAAAAATGCTGCGCGTCGCCGGCCGCATCGCTAAAGCCCCAAAGCGCCGCAGCGGTTCGAAAGCTGCCGAGGAGCTGACACTGGCCCGCGACCTGCTGCATCGCGCGCAATGCAACGATGCCTATTGGCACGGAATTTTTGGCGGCCTGTACGCGCCGCATCTTCGCACCGAGATTTCCCGCAATCTGATTCGCGCCGAAGCGATTGCCGATCGCCACACGCCCGGCGCGATCGCTCCTCGCGTGGAAACCCTGGATTACGACGGTGACGGGGTCGATGAGCTCTTGTTCACCGCTCCCGAGTATCAGGCGCTTGTGAAACCTTCGGACGGCGGCACGCTCGCCGCACTGGATTTCCGGCCCACGTCCTCGACGCTTGATCAATTCCATCTTGCGGCGTCCCGAACCGTATCATTCCCGCTTGCGCGATCCCAACTATCGCCCAGCAACGTCCACCGCATCTGCGTACGAGCAGACCAAAGTCAAGGAGACGGGCCTGGATCGATTTCTCGTCTACGATCGTTGGTCGCGCCACGCTTTTCGAATATTTCTCTTTGATCCGTCACGCACTCCTGCCGACTACGAAGCTCTTGAGCTTCAGCGAAGACCCCGGATTTGCCGGCCGGACGTTTTCACCGTCGGATAATTCGTCCTCGCAAACTGCCGAACTCGTGCGCGAGGCGGTAATAGCCCGAGTCGCCGAAGGCAATTCAGCTCCAGGCGACCGATGTAAGCATCACCAAGCATTTTTCATTTGGCCCCGCGCCTCGCGGCTGCGAGGTAGCGTGTGAGCTCAGGGTGAAATTCAAGTCGGCGACAGCCACACCAATCGCGATTGGTCTGGAGTCCGTTGTGAATCTACTCGCTCCAAACGCAGCTGATCGCTATTTTCGAGACGCCAGACGGCCCCCAAAATCTACGTTTCAGCGGCGTGGTTCCGGGCCCCACGCTCCGCATGGAAGATGGCTGGCAGCGCATAAAGATCGCTCTGCATGCGCCCGGCGCGACAGCAATTTTGGGTTGCGCCGATTGAAACAGTTTCAGAATCTGAAGAAGGGTTCGAGCGCGTTTACCAGGGCTCGCAAATGCTGGCAGTCTGGTATCCGGATTTCGCGAGCGAAAAATCCTGGCTAGGTCGCCTGGTTTGCCGAATCGAAGAAATCCCGGAAAACTAAAGTAGAACAACAACGTGCCTGAATCGAGCTCGTCGCGCCCAAACTACTCACCGACCACCGTTCACTACTCACTGTCTCATTCCCGAATCAACAAGTTCTGCGCGAACGGCCATTCCTCATCAATCCACTGTCCATCGCACCGGAATCCCGTTCGTTGCGCCATAGCAACGACTTCCACGGGCTGATACTTGTGCGAGCTTTCGGTCCAGATCGTTTCGCCCTCTTTAAACCCGATTTCTAGTCTCGCTGCTGGAATGGTCACGATTTGGTCTCGCGTCGATCGCAAGTGCATCTCGATTCGCCGTCCCGATGTATTCCATCGAGCCTCGTGTTCGAAATGAGCGAGATCGAAATCAGCGCCGAGTTCACGATTGATGCGCGCCAGCAGATTCTTGTTGAACGCCGCCGTCACTCCCGCCGGATCGTCGTAAGCAAGTCTCTGGGTCTCCGCGCTCTTTTCAAGGTCGGTTCCCAGCAGCAGCGCGTCTCCGGTTCGCAAAATCGTCGCGAACCTCGCGCAGAAAATCCCTCGCCGGCTTCGCGGTCGAAATTCCCGATCGTGCTTCCCAAAAACAGCACCAGCAAATGCTCGCGGTCATCGCGCCGCTGCGCAACCGCACGCAGCCCTTCCAGATACGGCTGCTCGTAACCTACGATACTGACGAGATCGATTTGCCCCAGCTCTTTTTCACAAGCCGCCAGCGCCGACGGCGAAATCTCAATCGGATAGTAGTAGGTCCGCTGCCGTCGCGAGAGCGCCTCAAGAATCCACCGCGTCTTTTTTCCGCTGCCGCTTCCGAGCTCCGCCACCTCAATAGGAAACGGCAGCCGCGCCACGATTTCCCCGGCATGCGTCTCCAGCAATCGCGCATCCGCCCGCGTCAGGCCATATTCCGGCAGCACGCAGATCGTCTCGAACAGCGCCGAGCCAACTTCGTCGTACAGATATTTCGAAGGCAGTTCTTTCTGTCCAGATTTCGTCAGGCATTCGCGTACACATTGCGCGAACTCCGAGACGTGCCTTGTCGGTAAGGGAATAGCTCAGCATGTCGGCTCCCAGGGCTGACGTCTTGGTCAGTCCTCAACGCAGCGAAATGTAGCGTATACGTATGGGTAATTCGGTTGGAACCAGTTACGGAACGATCGTCGCAACATACAAGAGGCGGTGCGGGGAGAGCCGCCCTTCATCACGTAGTGCTTACCGTCGAAGAAATTCGCAGAATAGCCTGGATAAAACGACATCGGCGCAAAGCCGGGAAACGGAGCGAATTCCGTTCGCGTCCATTCCCAGCCGTTGCCCACTAGGTCGTGCACGCCAAACGCGCTGGCGCCGCGCGGATACGAGCCTACAGGCTTCGGATCCCAATGGGCAAAATTAAAATTGCCATACTTCTCGCTGGGCGTTTCATCGCCCCAAGGATACAAGCGCTCCACGCGCTCGTCCGAAGTGCCGTATGCCGCGCGATGAAATTGCTCTTCGGTCGGCAATTTGCGTCCCAGCCACTTCGCGTAGGCGGTGGCTTCCGCGTGGCTCACGTACACGGGCCAGTCCAGCGGCAATTGAATATCGCCAAACATAGTGCGATACATCCACAGGCTTCCCTCGCGCCGCCAAAAAGTCGGATGCCGGATCCCCTCCGCTTTCTTCCACGCCCAAGCCTCGTCGCTCCACAACGACCTGTTTTCGTAGCCACCTGACTGAATGAACAGCAGGAAATCACGGTTCATCACGTTGTAATTGTCGATGGCAAATCCGGGCACGAACGCTTCCCATGCGTCCATTTCATTGTCCCAGCCGAATTCACCATTATCGCTCCGCCGCATCCCCAAGGTCGCCGGGCCTGCGGGCACGTCAATCAGATGTGATTTCGCCCGCGCTGTTTTCCAAACCGCTTCCTTTTCGGCCGGAATTTTTCTGTCGGCAGGCACTTGGTGCAGCATATAGGCTAAGGTCTCAGCGTGCATCAGCCGGTGCTCTATCGCGACTTCAAGCATGGGCAAAAGCAGCGGGTGGCCTTCGGACGGATTTGCCAGCGTTCGCGCTATGGCTCGATCTAACTCCTCGCGCAGCCGCTGGTTGTACTTGTTGATTTCTTGGTGCGACGGCCAATCCGACGGCTTATCCGTCGGCAAACCACCTCCGACCGGATCGATCCCGAAGGCAAACAATTTATCGAAAGATTCGTGGAAGGGCTGCAACCCAAAAGCGCGCTGCGCCAGCAGATTCCAATCGAACGACTCTACATGTCCGACGTAAAAAATAATACGATGACGTTCCGCAATCGGCCGGTCGTACAGCGCTTGTTCACGAACGATTCCAAACAATTCGTCGGTGCGTTTGCGCGCCTCCGCAAGGCGCACATGCAGGTCGTGACGTATGCGGACCGCGCTGCTAAGAACTCCCATGGAATACTCTCCCTACACTTCGATGCTGCTTCCGCCTTAAGGATGCACCAAAATTCGATGCAGGGAGCCCGAGCCAAGTAAGATGGTCTCTCCCACAATGCGGAGGTGTCAATCGAGATGAACGCGAAAGTCGACGCACCGCCCGAAAGTACCATTGTCCTTCGTAACGTAACATACAGTATTAACGGTAAGGCCTCGCCGCCAATTATCGACTGCATTTCATTGGAAATTCACGTAGGTGAAACTCTGGTACTTCTGGGCCGCAGTGGTAGCGGCAAAACCACCCTCTTAAAGCTGATTAATGGCCTTTTATCGCCCCAATCGGGCGACGTGCTCGTCCAAGGCCGTCCTACCTCCGAGTGGGATGCCATTCGCCTGCGCCGCGGCATCGGCTACGTTATTCAGGAAGGCGGATTGTTCCCCCACTTCACCGTCGCACAGAATATCGGTTTGGTTCCCAAATTGGAAAAATGGGAGCCGGCGCGCATTGCCAAGCGAGTCGAAGAACTCCTCATCCTCGTCGGTCTCGATCCTCACGAATTCGCCACCCGCCGCCCTCACCAACTTTCCGGCGGACAGCGCCAGCGTGTTGGCGTAGCCCGGGCCCTCGCTGCCGATCCACTCATTCTACTGATGGACGAGCCCTTCGGCGCGCTCGACCCGGTCACCCGCGCCGAACTCCAACGCGAGTTCAGCAAACTCGTTCGCCGGCTCGGCAAGACCATCGTCTTCGTCACGCACGACCTTCGCGAAGCTCTACTGCTCGCCTCGCGGATCATTCTTCTCGAGTCCGGCCGCATCGTCGCCTCCGGGGAACCGCACGACTTCCTGCGTATCGATCATCCCGAAGTAAAGGCTTTCGCTTCCTGTATCGATGATGTGCCAGGAGCTACCTCATGAGCCCCTGGCAATTCTTTATCGGCCACCGCGCCGAAATCCTGGAAGCCACTGCGACTCACCTGACGCTTGTCTTGATCGCCATGGCCATCGCGGTCCTCATTGCGGTCCCGCTGGGCATGGTGATTGTTCAGCGCCCCACGCTCCGCAACATCGCGCTCGGCATCGCCAGCGTCTTTCAAACTATTCCCAGTCTGGCCCTATTCGGGTTCCTGATTCCCATCCCATTCATCGGCGGCATCGGCACCCGCACCGCAATCGTAGCGCTCGTCCTCTACGCTCTCCTCCCCATCCTCCGAAACACCTATGTCGGCCTGACCGGCATCGACCCCGCGGTCCTCCAAGCCGCCGAAGCCATGGGCATGACCAACACCCAAATCCTCTGGCGCGTCCGCCTACCCCTAGCCCTTCCGGTGATTCTAGCCGGTATCCGCACAGCCACGATCATCACCATCGGTGTAGCCACCATCGCCGCCGCCATAGGCGCCGGCGGCCTTGGCACCTTCATCTTCCGCGGCGTAGCCATGGTCAGCAACGCCGTGATCCTCGCCGGCGCCATCCCCGCCGCCCTGCTAGCCATCGCAGCCGACGTCCTCCTAGCCTGGCTAGAGCGCCGCCTGAAAGTAGCCTGAAATCTTCGCCGATTCTCCTCAGCGTCACCTCTGCGAACTCTGCGTCTCTGCGTTATCTTTCAATTCCTGCTTTTTCCCTCTCTCTTTTCTTCTCGTCGTAAAGCCACCCGTGAGACATTCATAGCGATGCGTCATCCAGTCCTCAGCCTCCTTTACCTTATCTCCCTCCTCGCCCCCTCCGGCTGCCGCCCCTCTCAACCCCACATCACCGTCGGCTCAAAATTCTTCACCGAGCAAGTAATCCTCGCCGAACTCCTGGCCCAACACATCGAAGCCCGCACCGGAATCCACGTCGAGCGCAAAACCAACCTAGGCGGCACCCTCCTCTGCCAAAAAGCCCTCGAATCCGGCCAACTCGATCTCTACGTCGAGTACACCGGCACCGCTCTAACCGCGGTCCTGAACGAATCCCCGAGTGGAGACTCGACCGCTATCTACGAGCGCGTCAAAAAAGGCTACGCCGACCGCTTCAACCTCGAAGTAACCCAGCCTCTAGGTTTCGAGAACACTTTCGCCATGGTCGTCCGCGCCGCCGACGCCCAGGAATTTCACCTGAGCAAAATCTCCGACATCAACCCGATAGCCCCCCGCTGGCGCGCAGGCGTTGGCTACGAATTTCTCGAGCGCCCCGACGGCTACGCAGGCTTCAGCCAGCGCTACGGCCTCCGCTTTGCTGCCCAACCCAGCGTGATGGATCTCGGCCTCATCTACCGCGCCCTCGTCGACAAAAAAGTAGACATCGTCGCCGGCAATTCCACCGACGGCCTGATCGACGCCCTCAACCTGGTAGCCCTATCCGACGACCGCCACTATTTCCCCCCGTACGATGCCGTCCCTATAGTTCGCCGCGACGCGCTGGCCAAATTCCCCCCACTCCGCGCCGCGCTCGCCGATCTAGCCAACAAAATCACCGCCGAAGACATGCGCCATCTAAATGCCGAAGTCGACGCCAACCAGCGCGACCCCGCAACGGTAGTCCGCGCCTTCCGCGCCACCAAAAATTTATGATCTGTGTTTTGAAAAGCAGAGCTCTACATCTCAGCAGGAAAATGCGTCAACGAAAAAAACACTGCGGAAATCCTTGAAGCGCCTTACTCGATTCATCTTGCTCATCAACAGCAACAGCGTAAAAAGAGGAGCCGTTGCCAACCGGAACCGTTATTTGGCAGTGGATCAGTTTCCGGTAAGCGTTAATCGTCCAAGTGGATTTCTGAGTCCGTCTTGTTACGGCGAAGAATGTGGATTCCCTATTCCAACAACTAGCCGCTCCCTGTCCTTCCTGACAATGGCAAAGGACCCTCTGTAACTTCTGACAGTGGCATCGAGCGAGCCAGACGACCATTGTTTATGGCGATTCAGTCCATCCTTCAAAAGTCCCGCTTGGAGGTTCCATTCCATGAGCACAATCATCTGCAGGGTTATCAGTTGCACTATGCTCGCTGGCATTCTGTTTGTAGCTGCGGCTGCGGTTTCTGCCCAAGAACAAGAAGGAACAACATTGAAGATGTCCGTAGAGCCCAAAGAGGCCTATACCTTTGTCGACGGAAACGCGATGGGTACAGGGAGCAAGAACTTCGATCTTCCACTCGGCCCGCATAAGGTGGTAGTGGCCAACTATGGCTACAAGTTCTTCGAGAGGGAGGTCAGCATGGATGCTGGCAAACCCGTTGTTCTGAAAGTATCGCTGGAACCGTCCGGATCGGAAGTATCCGGGCCGTTTGGCCGGATTCAATTGGAATTGGGACCGCTGAGCCTAGAGGACGCAGGCGACCACGCGGTTCTACTGAACGGGAAAACGGCCAACTACTTCGTGGGCCACATCGATGAAATGAACAACGATATTGGCTGGCATCAGGAACTTATAGTTCCGGCCGGAAGCCATATAGTCACGGTCACCAGGAGGGGGAAGCAAGTCTGGTCCGATACCGTCTCTGTAGCGGCTAATCAACGCGTGATCATTGATATCTCAAATGGAAAGCGGAAGACCAAGGATTGGGCGGCCGGAGCGCAACTCAAAGCTCTGCCGCGCTTCACGGCGGGGATAGCGAGTGCCCGAATCGTGGTCGCACCCGTGAGCGGAGAAATCACTGCCAGTCCAGCGAAGATTGACTGTGGTCAACCGAGCCAGTTGAAATGGACGTCAGCGGAAACTGTCGACGCCGACATCAGCGGATTTAGTCCGGTCCCGGTGACGGGAGATCGTACGGTCTCGCCGAAGCAAACGACGGCCTACGAATTCACGGCAACTGGTCCAGGAGGCGTGACCAAGTCCAGTACAACAGTCGACGTCAACACCGTGGTGCAATCCTCTCTAACTGCCTCGCCCACGGAAATTCAGTACCGCCAAATTGGCGATAAGACCATTCAGGCTGGCGACGCCACTTTAAATTGGTCGTCGACGAACGCGGATTCTGCTTCTCTCACCCCCTTTGGAACGGTCGAGCCAAACGGAAACAAATCCGTGGCCATGAAACCAACACAAACGACGGAAGGACCCGTCGACGAAACGATCAAGTACACACTGACCGCAACAAACGCGTGCGGCGGGTCGGAGACGAAAGTGGCTTCCGTTCACCTTACCGGTGCTATCGAGCCTGTGCCTGAAGTGCTGCTCCATAGCGTGTTCTTCCCAACGGACTATCCGACAACCAAAAACCCATCGGTGGGACTTGTCCGCAGTCAACAGGAAGTTTTGACGACTCTGGCGAACAGGTTTACGAAATACCTGGAATACGATCCTGAAGCTCAGCTTTCGCTCGCCGCGTACGCGGATGTGCGCGGCCCGAGCGAGCACAACCAAGGCCTGTCTGACCGCCGTGTGCAGCGGGTTAAGGAGTTCCTTGTCTCCCAAGGAGTTGCCGAAAGTAAGATCAACACGTCCGCCTACGGGTCGGAGAAACAACTCGACAAGAGTGTGATCACAGACTTGCAAACGCAGAATCCCAACCCACCTTCGGAAGCCCGTGTGCATAACTCGCGATCAACATGGCTCGCGTACAATCGTCGAGTCGACGTTGTCTTGCAACCCGCAAACCGGGAGTCGCTGCGTTTCTACCCCAACAATGCCCCTGACTCGGACCTCTTGTGGCAGCGACCGAAACCTCAGTCCGCCCTGGTCGAACAGAATCAGTAGGTTCGATTTTGTCGATGTTCCAGCTGTGTGCTCCGCCGGGAGCGGCAAGAATTCTCCCGGCGGGACCGGAACTTCGGCACTGCCGTTGGCTGTCGGGCGCACGCAATTCAGGGCCAAGTTTAACCGCCGATAAAACTCCGCGAACTGCCCGCGTCACATATCCGGCAAGAAATAAGGCTCCGCTCCCAGCGAACAGGGGAGCGGAGCTTTTGTTTTTGCGAGCAACCTGCCCTTTAGAACAGGTAAGCAACAGTGCAAGTCTCCAGCAGCCGTCAGTTGTCACCCTCCAAGTCCGAGGATATTTTTTCCTATGGGCAACTTGTTGGCGGTATGGAGGCGAAGGATGTCGAAAAGACACGCTATTTGGGCCATTGCGGTGCCCATCCTGGCGTTCGGCATTTGTTCAGCCCATGCGAATTACGGCGAACGCTGGGACTTTTTGGGTGAGACCCGCATCGACGGTGCTCAAGATCACGACAATATCCTTGTAGAGCGGCGCGATGGAGCCTTCCGCGCGCTGCGCATGCGTGTGAGCGATGACGGCGCGATCTTCTTTGAGCGGGCTGTCGTCCATTACGTCGACGGCTCTAGCGAAGAACTCGTGATCCACGATCGCATTCTCTCCGGTAGCCAGACTCCCACAATTGATCTGACTGGTACCCCACGGATCATCGACAGCGTCCAGCTCTGGTACTTTAAGGCCACCTGGGAACATCGCCCGAAGGTGAGCTTGTTCGGACGCCGCTAGCTGGCCGCCATGGGAGTTCTGACAACAGAGCTTGATACAAGTAAAGTCACCCGATTCCCCGTCCAATCGAACGGTCACTTCCTGGTTAGTCGCATTACCGGAAACTGACCCACCACGCTTTATTTCGAGAGGGACCACCGAAACACAATCCCGGCACCCACCAGGAAATTGTTCTGGTGATCGTTAACCGCATTCGCGATCCGTGTCGGGTAGTAATCCATCCGGCCTCGGTTTGTAGCGGCCGCTTCTGAATCAGGCGCACTGAAAACCGCCGGCTTACTGGCACACCGACGCCAACCAGCGCGACCCCGCAACGGTAGTCCGCGCCTTCCGCGCCTCCAAAAACCTATGATCTGTGTTCTGAAGAGTAGCGCTCTACATCTCAGGAGAAAAACGTCTGCAGGAAAACGCGTCAAACGAAAAATACACCGCGGAAATCCTTGAAGCGCTTTACTCGATTCATCTTGCTCATTAACAGCAACAGCGTTAAAAAAAGGGGAGCCGTTGTCAACCGCTAGCTTAAAGTGATGTATATCTTTCGCGGCAGCATAAGGAGTATTTCGTGAGCGGGTTTGCCACAAGACGCAATTTTTTTGAGCGAATTAACTTGGCTCTCACAGGGTTTGTGTTTACCCGGGCTCTGCCATTTCAGAAGGCCGTTGCAGCACACGCGCCTATCTCTGAACCAGCGGACTATTACGACAAACTTGGGATCACCAAGACAATCAATGCCGCCGGAACGTACACCTATCTAACAGGAGCGGTCATGCCGCCTTCGGTGCAAGCGGCGGTCGCCCAGGCTGCCAAGCATCCGGTGTTCCTGGAAGACTTGCAGAAGGCCGCCGGCGAATACCTCGCGCGAAAATTGCGCTGCGAAGCCGCAATGGTCACAGCGGGTGCGGCTTCGGCGGTAACTCTGGCTACAGCCGCGTGCATGACAATTGCAAACGGACCTTCCGCGAGCCATTCCATGCCTACCGATGTGAATGGCCTCAAGAATGAGGTAATCGTTCAAAAAGCTCACCGCTACGATTATGATCACGCGATGCGCAACTGTGGCATTCGCTTCGTCGACGTCGAGACCTTGCAGGAGTATCAGTCGGCTTTCAACCCCAATACCGTTATGTGTTTCTTTTACAACGCCGCTGATGCAGGACAAATCAGCAGAGAAGACTGGATTCGAGTCGCTCACACCCATGGCGTGCCGTGCTTGAATGATGCGGCCGCAGACGTTCCACCGATCTCAAATTTATGGAACTACACGCAAATGGGATTCGACCTTGTTGCTTTCTCGGGTGGCAAAGGCATCCGAGGCCCGCAAAATGCCGGCCTGCTATTGGGGAGAACGAATCTTATTGCCGCTGCCACCAAAAATAACAGCCCTAACGATGATGCCGTGGGACGTGGAATGAAGGTCGCCAAGGAACAAATCGTCGGGATGGTGGCAGCGGTCGATTGGTTCCTCAGCCAGTCTGACGCCGAGTTCGAAGCGGAATTCCGCCGGCGCGCCGATCGCATTGCCGCGGCACTCAAAGATATTCCGACCCTGACATCAGAAATATTAATACCGCCGATTGCCAACAACGTACCGCACTTGCTCATTCGTTATGACCAGCAGCGTGTCAAGATCTCCCCCAAAGAAGTCGCTACACAACTCCGCGCCGGCACTCCGAGTATTGAACTAAATCCCGCCACGGGTTCCACGCAGGCGAGCGCTGGCATTCCCAGAGACGCCAATAAGATCGTGGTGGGTGTCTGGATGTTGGAACCTGGCGAGGACGTAATCGTCGCGCGCCGCCTCCGCGAGGTTTTGACGCAGGCAACGACGAACTGATCCACGACGCGTTATTTCGAGAGGGACCACCGAAACACAATCCCCGCGCCCACCAGGAAATTGTTCTGGTGGTCATTCACCGCATTCGCAATTCGCGTCAGATAGTAATCCATCTGAATCACTCGCACCGAAAACCGCCGGCTTACCGGCACATCCAACCCCCCGCCGACGCGGCTGGCAAATCCATAAGACGCGTCGCCAATTCCCGCCACTCCGCCGCCCGCATGCGCCGCCCCAACCATCACCTGCGCAAACGGCTGCACGCGATGCGCGCCATGTGCCCAAGTCCGCGGCAGCCCAGGCAACTGGTAGCGCGCTCCGGCCATATACGATGTCAGCGTCAAAGAATGCCCAGCGGGCGCCCCGCTATTCGTAAACCCGCTACTGACGTCTGTGACCACTGACCACGGCCCCAGAAAGTTCCACGAGCCCGAGACCCCGCCCCCATTCAACCCGAAACATCCGCACTGCCCAGGTCCCGCGTTGGTATGCACCCACTGATAAGTCGCCGCCGCGTCTCCGCTGAACCCTTCCTGCGCCACCGCTGCCGACACTCCCCCAAACAGCAGCGCCGCCACGACTAAAATCGATCGCATCGCCGTTCTCCTCAACCCTCGCATCAATTCGAAGGTACCGATACCGTTGCCGACACGTTGCTGATCACTGTGTTCTCCCACGATCCGCCTGTCGACGACGTCATATACAAATAAGCCACTGGCGGTGGCGTGATGTTTCCTGAAATCACCTCTTCGCCGTCCAGCGTCATCGTCAGCAGCCCCTGAACGATGGAAACCGTGTAGGTATGCGTAATCGTCATGCCTACCGCCACCAGTGTTGGAATGCTGGTGTTGACGCTATCCCAGGGGTTCTCCCACAGCGCCGCTTCTCCGCGTCCCACTGCCGCGTACGGCACCGGAAACTCACCCGCGTTGTGATAGGTGTCGAACGCGAACGCCAACCCAGGAATCCCCTTCGCGCCTAACCCCATGCCTGGCGTTCCCAGCGTAGTAGGCGTCGCTCCCAAGGAAGGATCGCCCAGCACCACCGCAAAGCCATCCGCCGGCGTACCGCTTGGATTGCTGAGCGTCACCGTGAACGCAAGCTGGATATCGCCAGTGGAAATAAGCGTGGGCCATACAATCTCCCCGTCTTGGTTACCCACCGCGGCCGTCAACTGGTAGCTGCACCCGGGTTCCGCCACCGCATTTCCCAATGCCGACCAGTTCGAATTGCATAGATCTGGAACCTGTGCCAAAGGTCCGACAAACAATCCCGCCGAGCTGCTGGTCACCGACGCGGTCGTCCCGTTGCTCACCACCACGTAGAAGACAGAACCGGTCTGCGTGACGACCGTTGGGTCCACCGTGTATGTCGAACTGGTCGCCCCTGGAATGGCCGTAAACGTCGAACTTCCCGGAGGCGCTTCGTACCATTGATAACTCAACGGCAAGCTCGAAACCGCCGTAACCTGGTAAGTGGCGGGCGCTCCTACATCCACGTACCGCGTCACCGGCTGCCCGGTAATCTGCAGCGATATCCCGTTCCCAACGGCAAGCGTAGCCTTCTGTGAAATGGCTTGCCCATAGCCGTTGGTCACCACCACGTAATACTCGTCCTGGTCGTTTGTCGTCGCCGTCGCCGACGCTGGCACGTTGTATGTCGCCGAAGTCGCTCCCCCGATCGCCACCCCCGTCGTCTGTCCCGCGGGAAAGCGATACCACTGATAGGTCAGCGCCGGAGTCCCCGTGGCCAGCACGCTGAATGAAGTCGTCCCTCCCGCCGTAACCGTCACTCCCACCGGTTGCGTGACGATCGTTGGCCCGGTGTTGCCGGCCGTCACCGTCAGCGTCGCGTCACTACTCGTCAGCGGCGTCGGGCATGAGTCCGTCACGATCGCGTAATACTTCGCTCCGTTGTACGTCAGATCCACGCCGGGCGTGGTATACAGGTTCGAAGTCGCACCCGAAATCGCGACTCCCGTCATCCCACCAGCTGGAATTTGATACCACTGATAAGTGAATGGGCTGAGCCCCTGCGCGGACACTTCAAAAAGCGCAGTCTGCGCCGGTCGCAGCGAAAGATTTGTCGGATTCGACGTGATCGTGGATCCCACCGCCACCACCGCCACGCTGGAAGTCACGTTTCCGATTCCGTTCGTCACCGTGACGCTGTAATTTCCCGCATTCGCGGCCGCAGCTGCCGGAACGGTGTAGCTTGCGCTCGTCGCCCCCGGAATCGGCGCCCCATTAAAGCTCCACTGATAGCTCGCCCCATAATTCGCGCTCACCGTTAGCAATATCCCCGCGCCGGTGCAAACGTGTTGGCTGGCAGGCTGCGTCAGGATCACTGGACCACTGATCGTCGCCGTCGTGGTCACAAAGACGGAAGGTTCATCCATGCTGGTCGCGGTGATCGTATACGTGCCCACAACCGCCGGAGCCGTCCACACATTCCCGCTAAAAGTCCCCGCGCTCGCTTTCCACGTCAGTCCATTCGTCACGCCACCACTAGCCGTCGCGCTAAAGTTGACCGTCCCCGGCGCCACCGTCTGGTTCGCTGGAGTAATCGGCGTAATCGTCACGCTTGTTGGCGTCACCACGCACGTCGTCGACACCACATTCCCCTTCGCGTCCGTGACCGTCAACGTGTACATCTTCGCCGAAGTCAGCGTCGGCGTCGGATACGAACCCCCGCTCACCGCTGCAGCCGTGATATCCGAACTCCCTACCCCCGTCGACCCAATCACCGCTGTCCCACCCGAAAACGTAGGAATCAGCATCACCGAAGCGTTATAAGGAGGCGTCGCGTTGCTAGGCACAATGCTCTTGGCCAAGGGCGCGGGGCTCTGCACCGTCAAGGTAGCCGGCCCGCTCGTGACGCTACCCGCCGCATTCGACACCACTACCGTAAACACCGCCCCGCTGTCCCCAGCCACGGTCCCCGGTGTAGTGTAAGTGCTTGAAGTCGCTCCGCTTATGGCCACGCCATTCTTGTACCACTGGTAAGTCAGCGGCCCGGATCCGCTCGCCGTCACCGTGAGGGTCGCAGTCTGTCCCACCATTACCGTCTGGCTTGTCGGCCCTGTCACAATCGGCCCACTCAGTGCCTCGGGCCGCGCTCCCTGGAATCCCCCCGCACACCCTGTGATCCCCAACAATCCAAAAGCTGCCACAATAACTAGCAACACACGAAAACGATCCCGACATTCCGATTTGGAACCAACGAGAGGTCTCAGAAAACAGGGAATCGCGGCAATCGGCGAGCGCGCGCGGGCGAGCCAATACCTAAGATCACTCCGGGGCACGACGTGCATAAGGTGAGAAACTCCTTATGTCCACTATAGCCACCCCGTTTCTAGCGGGAAGAGCATTGACGCAACCTATTGTGCAATCGGCTGATAGTACTTTCGCACTCCCAGAGCCGAGCTATCCAGCACCGTGTAGCGCAGGGGGAGTCCGCGGAGCCTTGCGGCTTGTCACCGGAAAACGTTCGGCTATTGCGTTTCGGGTTACGGAGGGTGCCCCAGATTCCGCTTTTAAACCTGGGTCTTGGTGTTGACGTTCGACTCGAATGAGCGCCAGCAACCCTATTGGACCGCGCTCGGCCATCTGACTCACTGCTGGCTTTACGCGCACCCACGCGCGTAATACCCTGATGCTCGATTACTCAAGACTTAGAGGTACGTCATGCCCAGCGCCCACACGCCGTATTCCCAAATCGAATACGAAGCGCACGGTTCCCCAGAGCATCTCCCGCTCATCTTGCTCCACGGCTTTCCCGACAGCCTCCGAACTTGGGATGGCGTCATCGATAACCTGAAAGGCGAGCGTTTGCGCATTCTCGTCCCGCACTTGCGCGGATTCGGCGCCACCCACGTCCACCACCCCGACGCGCTGAGCGGACAAACCGCGGCGCTCGCCCAGGACGTCCTTGATTTCGCCGATACTCTATCGATTGATCGCTTCGTACTCGTCGGGCACGACTGGGGAGCCAGAACCGCGCACTCACATTGACAACGCTCTCCGGCAAGTCCCCGGCACCAGCAACCGCATTCGCACCGACATTTCCGCCACTTTCTTCTTCACCAAACCGGAAGACTATGATGGCGGCGAACTCATCGTCGAGGACACGTACGGAATTCACAGCGTGAAGCTCCCCACGGGTCACATGGTCGTCTACCCCTCGTCGAGTCTGCATCACGTGAAGCCCGTCACCCGCAGCGCCCGCATCGCCTCCTTCTTCTGGATTCAGAGCATGGTCCGCGACGACAGCCAGCGCACCCTCCTCTTCGATCTCGACGCCGCCATTCAACACGTCAACCAAACCTCTTCTGATCCCTCAGCAAGCGTCCGCCTTACGGGCGTCTATCACAACTTACTCCGCCGCTGGGTCGAGGCATGATCCACCCCCAACCGCGGCTTCGCCGGTGTGGGTGAAGCGAATCCACGAGGGATACGGCGACTGCTGCTGTAGCTGGCGAAGGGCTCCCAAGCGGACCTCGCAAACCGTCGCCGCGATAGCCGCACTCGGCGGAACCTTCTTGGTGTGGACCGGTCTCAGCCTGGCCGTTCGCCGCCTTGCCGCCAAACTCACGCGTCGCATCCCCGCACCCGCGTCCCTCAAAGCTGCCGAGACCGTTCGGCCGTTGCAAGGCACCGACCCCGCAGAGGTGTATCAGAACAGAACTCTTTAACTCGCTATAGCTGTTGCAAAAGAAACGGAGAAAGTTGATTCCCACAGTTCAGGGCAAGGCGAAAGCGAGCACATAGTCACCCTGCTTGGTGCCAAATTTTCCGTGCCCGCCCGCAGCGATTACTAGGAATTGCTTTCCGCCAATGCTGTACGTCATCGGCGTCGCCTGACCGCCCGCAGGCAATTCGTACGACCAAATCTCCTTGCCGGTTTCTGACTCAAACGCGCGCAAGTGGCCGTCCCAGCTAGCGGCCGTAAAAATCAAACCACCCCCCGTCACAATGGGTCCGCCGAAATTGACGGCGCCGGTTTGTTGCCCGGGAACATGGCTTCCCAGCCGCACATCCCAAGCTTTTTGCCCAGAAAAAAGATCGACGGCAACGATGGTTCCCCACGGTGGAGGAGTGCACGGAACCTTGTGACCAGGCGACAAAAATGTTTCGCGATACATTCCGTAAGGCGCGCCGGTTTGCCGCGCGAACTCGCCCGTCATTCGATTTTGTTCGCGGTCGTCATACAGGCCGGCGAGCTTGTCGCGCTCGATTAGCTTCATCCAGATCGCCAGATGGTTTGTGTTCATGATCAGCAGGTGGCGCTGCGGGTCGAATGCTGAGCTGCCCCAATTCACGCCGCCCACGTTGCCGGGAAAAACAATAGTTCCTTGCAATGTCGGCGGAGTAAAAATACCCTCATAGCGGGAAGCCTTGATGCGGTCCTCGCACCACTTCCGTTCTTCCTCGGTGATGCCGAATGCGTCGCTGGGCTTCAGCGCTTCCGGCACGGTCGAAATTCCGGAAGGCTGTGTCGGCCACGCTTCCTCGCCGGGAATGTCGCTCTTTGGCACCGGACGTTCTTCTATGGGAGACAGCGGCTTGCCGTTCAGGCGGTTCAGCACGAACACGCGCCCCATTTTGGTGGTTATCGCAATCGCTGGCGTCTTGTCGTTCCAAGTGAACAGCGTCGGTTGTGACGCCACGTCGTAGTCCCACAAATCGTGGTGCACGACCTGAAAACCCCACACGAATTCGCCGGTCGATGCGCGGAGCGCCACGACCGAGTTCGCCCACTTGTTGTCGCCTTTGCGAATGCCACCAAAGTAGTCCGGGCTTGCGCTGCCCGTCGGCACAAACACCAGGTCGCGTTCCGCATCCACCGAGATTGTCGACCAGGCATTGCCCGCGCCGGTTCGTGGCTTGGTATTGTTCGCCCACGGAATCGGATCCCAGCTCCAGCGCATTTTTCCCGAGCGCGCGTCGAATGCGCGTACGATGCCACGTTCCACATCCACGGCGCGGTTATCCCCGATCGAAGAGCCGACGATCACAAAATCCCCAGCGATCGAGGTCGCTGACGTGACCTGATAATCGCCGACATCACGCAGATTCACGTCCCGCGTCAGATCAACTTGCCCTTGGGCGCCAAAATCGCCGCACGGCGTTCCGGTTTCCCCATCCAGCGCGATCAGCCGCGCATCGAGCGTGCCGATAAAAACCCGCAGCGCGCACGCCGCGCCCGGTTTGGCCGCGGGATCGCGCCACGCGGAAACTCCACGCGACGTAACTTCCGAATATCCGTGCCTCAAATCGAGCTTCGGGTCGAACTCCCAGATCTTCTTCCCCGACACTGGATCAAGGGCGATCACATGATCGTAAGGCGTGCTCAGGAAGAGTTTTCCGTCCGCAAGAATCGATGTGGTCTCGAACGCGGCTTTATGATTCAGATCCGTCTGCAAATCCATCGCGCCAGTGCGATACGTCCACGCCAGCTTCAGTTGTGCCACGTTGTCGCGGTTGATTTGCGACGCGGTGGAATAGCGCGCGCCGCCCGCATCATTTCCATAGTTGGGCCACCCAGCGTCCGGCACAGACTGCGCCCGCGCCACGCAATCCAGCCCAGGCAACACGATGCCCAAAAGAAGCCACCAAGCCCAGCAACGCAGTTTTGAAGTGTTCATATACGAGGAGATACTCCACAACAGGGAGGCACGCAACAAGGTTGTGATCAACGGGCGTGTTGCAGGGACAAGCGGGCTCGGCAAACGCGATGCGGGCGCGCTATTTCACAAAGTCTTCCACGGCTGCGACAAATTCGCCGGTCTTCTCAACTGGTGGCACGTGGCCGCATTTATCGAAGCTTACGAATTTCGCTCCCGCGATTTCCTTGGAGTAACGTTCGCCGGATGCGATTGGCAGAAGTTCGTCCTGTCTCCCCCAAACAACGAGTGTGGGTACGTGAATGCCATCCAATTTTCCATCGAGCCTTTCGCTCACCAGTGTGGGACTGCTCAGAATACTGTGCACCGTGTAACTGATATTCGAGCGAATCCGATCGGCCAGATCGTTTTTCACCAAGTCGTCGGTCACCCAGCTGGAATCGTAAAATACCACTTGCAGCACCTTCCGCTGGGCCGCCAAGGTGCTCGGATTCAGGTCGGGTATCGGTTTGTCCTGCTTCAGGCCCGCGGCATCCACCAGCACCAATCTTTCCACCGGAACCATGTGCTTATCGGTCGACGCCTCTAACGTGTAGAGCGCCGAGATCCAGCCGCCCAGCGATTCGCCAATCAGAGTGGCTTTCTCTATTTTCAGTTGGTGCAAAAACTCGTTCAGGAAATCCACGTAGGTCTGAATACTGTAGTCGATTAGCGGCTTGTCCGATTGCCCAAAGCCAAGCTGGTCCGGCGCGATCACATGGAATTTCTGCGATAGCGGGCCTACCGCGCGTCCCCAATCATTTTCTTTTTTGCTCCCCAATCCATGCACCAGCACTACGATCGGACCAGATCCCACATCCCAGTAGTGCAGGGTCTGTCCCAGGACGACTACGGTTTTGTCCTGCGGCGCTTGTGCCGGCGCTTGGCCAAAGGACGGAATCGCGAATACCGTCATCATCAAAATTGGAGCCAATTTCCACTTTCCATTCATGATTCCTCCGCTCGTTGCCTGCGCTTCCAAATCGAATGTGACGCGCCGTATGTAACACACACGGAGGGCGATTTCCACTTGTGGCGCCCGGAACGCACGTGGACCCGGCGGCTCTCGCTGATATTGATTCTGGTCGTTATGCGAAACCAGCAATGAGTTCGCCAGCGTCCTTGGTTTGCAGAAGCATTTCTCCTTCAGGCGCGCTCTGAATTGGAGGATAATTCGTGTGAGGCGCAACATGAAAACGAAAGTGTTTCTGTTCCTCTCGGTGTTCCTCACTCTCAGCGTAACAACCTTTCCACAAAGTCGCGGCGGCGCCACTTCCAGTGGGACAAACCCGCCGACCAATCCCGCGGCGGGACCAGGCGCTTCCACCGATATTGGAAAAGCTGCGAACTGGGACGCTTTGGTCCGCCAAGGGCGTCCCGGAGATTATCTTGCGGGCAACGTGAAGGTGGCGGGAGGCGCGCTACCCTGGGAGCCCATTCCGCTTAACGTGATGTGCGCCGGAAAGACTCGCTACACTTCCATCACCGATCCCAAGGGCAATTTCCTAATCGCTCCGACGAGCCCCGACGCCCCCGCAGTTGGCAGTGCCGAAGTGAAACCTAAGTTCGCGGCGCAGTTCGTCGGATGCGACGTACAAGCCGCACTGGCGGGCTTCGATTCGAGCTCCCTCACCATCGTGAACCACAATATGCTGGACGACCCCAATATTGGCACCATCACGCTGAAGCGGGAAGAAGGATCGGCGGGAGCCGCGGTCAGCAGCACCACGGCGTCCGCCCCCAAAGACGCCATGAAGGCGTTCGAGAAGGCGCGTACCGAATGGCTGGACCAGAAACCGGACAAGGCGCAGAAAGATCTAGGAAAAGCCGTGCAAGTTTACCCGCAGTTTGCCGAAGCCTGGTATCAGCTGGGCAAGATTCAGGAAGCCTCCAAGCCGCGGGACGCTGCAAGTTCCTTCTCAAAGGCGATTGCCGCCGATCCGAAATTCATTCTTCCGTATGAGCATCTCGCGCCGATCGCCGCGCAAGCTGGCAAGTGGCAGGACGTCGTCGATAGTACGACGCACGCGTTGGAGCTCAACCCGCGCGGCTCGCCGCAGACGTGGTATTACAATGCGCTGGGGAATTTTAAGCTGGGCAAGGCGGATGTCGCCGCAGCCAGCGCCACTAAATCTCTCGCCATGGACCCGCTGCACACGGCGCCAAACACCGAGCAACTCCTGGCCGTCATTCTTGCCGGGAAAGGGGACTACGCCGGCGCGCTGCAGCATTTGCGCAACTGTCTGACCTATGTGCCGGCAGGGCCAAACGCCGACGTTATCAAGCAACAAATCGCCCAGCTCGAAACGGTGGTCCCGGCGCCGAAATAGCTCCGTGCATTTGAACGAAATATTCGTCAGACTGTACGAGGCAGTGCTGGAGCTCACTAGAAGTGTGTGCTCTATCGCACAGTATTGACGTCCGGATATTCCTAGAATTGGGAGAGTTGCCGATTGTCCTGAAGGAGCGCGCCGCCGAGATGGTCATTCGCAGGAACTGACAAAGCCCGAACACTTTCGGAGCGAGCGACGAGATAAGCCTATCGCCCTATTTAACCGTATTCTCAAGTCGCTGTTTGCCGTGTGCGTTTTCTCATTCCTCGCGGCGGTCACGACCGCAGCCCAGGATGTGCCGAATTCCAAAGATCCCGCGGGCATGAAGCGTTATGAAGGCAGTGAGCTGATCGGGTATCGGGCGCCCAAGTTTGATGAGTATTCGCTGCCGCTGGGGCCGCCAACGCAGTCGGATCCCCCGCTGTACGAGAAGAGCAAACCTGTTGAGGGCCAGGTGAGCTACTACACGTATTTGGCTCCAACGGGCCGGTCGGTCGCCGAGCTATTCCGTAACTACAAGCAGGAGTTTTCAGCGCCTGGGCATCGAAATACAGTACGAGAAAGGCGCCGCGCAGCATGGCTGGTTTGGTCCCACGTTCGGCCAGATCTCCAACGATAGCGACCTTTCGCAGATCCTCGAGTATGACGAAGCGGACGAGCGCCTGCTGGCAGGTAGGACGAAGGATGCCAACCCAAGCTACTACATGGTGTTCGTCACGGCGTACCAGGATGGCGTCATTCCGGAGCGCTTGCAGGGGAGGGTCGCAAAGGGGCAGGCGCTAGCGCAAATCGTCGTGGTATCGCCGGACGTGATGGAAAAGAAAATGGCCTTTGTGAATTCCGACGATGAATCAGTCGATTCACGACTCCGGGAAAGTAGCACTCTACGGACTTTACTTCGATACGGATAAGGACGCGATCAAGCCCGAGTCGCAGCCCACACTGGCGGAAATCGCCAAATTGTTGAACAGTCAGCCAGCGCTGCGCCTGCGCGTGGTTGGACATACGGACAACCAGGGAAAGACAGACTACAACCTGGACCTGAGTCGCCGACGCGCCGCTAGCGTTCAGCGAGAACTTTCCGGCAAGTATTCGGTAAGTGCGGGCCGGCTGGATACATTCGGCTGTGGAGCACATTCACCGATCGCATCCAATGAAGTGGAAGATGGCCGGGCGAAGAACCGGCGCGTCGAACTCGTGCAATGGTAGTCGTCGGGCCGCGAGCCCTCGATGCCATAGCCCTCGGTGCCATAGAATGAATGTTAGCGTGAGGAGTACCTGAAGATTTAAGGAGCCGATCATGCCACAGGACTCGCACCAGAGAGCCGCGGAGTTCCACGAGCTTGCCGCACATGCCCACCGGGCTGCGGCGGCGCACATAGGTAAGGGCGATCACGAGACGGGACACGAGCATTCCAGACAGGCGATGGAACACTCGGTCAAGGCGCATCAGGCCTCGCAGGAGGCTTTCCAGAAATCGGCGAACTGGGTCCAGGAAAAGCAAGCGAAAAAGTAGCGCTAAAGCGGCTTGCTGCTTTTCTCGCCCGGATGTGACGATCGCGAAATCGTGTCCGGCTCCCGGACGTATTTTCCCACAAACGGACAGTGCAAAATGGTAAGACTCAACCCTGCCCCGTGCTTTCAACGACTTAGGATGGTCAGCGGTTTGCATTTCTCATTCTGCCTATGAGCACCCTGCTGCGCGACATTCGTTACGGGCTGCGGACGCTGGCGCGAAGTCCCGGGTTCACCGCGGTTGCCGTTCTGACGATTGGCATCGGCATCGGTGCCAGCTCCACCATCTTCAGCTGGATGCGTTCGCTGCTGCTGAATCCAATCCCCGGCGCCACTCAAACAGAGCGTATCGTCGTGGTAGAAAACACCGCCGCGGATGGCGAGCCGCTTACCACGTCCTATCTCGACTTTCGTGACTACCGCGACAATCTGCGTCTAGTCCACGAAGTGACGGCGCGCGCTGGAAATGTTTTTTCGGTGGGCGACCCTCCGAGGACCTCGCAAGTTTGGGGCGAACTGGTATCGGGCAACTTTTTCGATCTGCTTGGGGTGCAGCCAGAAGCGGGGCGTTTCTTTTCAGGCGCGGAACGCGACGACGCCCAGAACGCGCACCCAGTGGTGGTCATAAGTCACAGCTATTGGAAAGTTCACTATCACACCGATCCGTCGACCATCGGATCGAGCCTGCGCATCAACCAAACGCTCTTCACCATTATCGGGGTAACCCCCGAAGGCTTCCACGGCACACGTTCGGGGCTGGACTACGAAATGTGGATGCCGCTGACGATGTATGGTCAGCTGACACACACCGGGACCTGGATGTTACGCGACCGAAATACGCGCAACTTCATGATGATGGCGCGGCTGGCCCCTGGAGTTTCGATCGAGCAGGCGCGTGGCGAAGTACAAGCGCTTGCCAATCGCATGGCAGTGTCTGACGCGGACTCGAATCGAGGAGTCGGCGCTACGGTGCTTCCCATGTGGCAGTCGCACTTCGGCACGCAGGCGATGCTGCTGACGCCGATTACAATTTTGATGGGCGCCAGCGGCGTAGTGCTGCTGATTGTGTGCGCGAACCTAGCGAATTTGTTGCTGGCTCGCGCCACCGGGCGGCTGAAAGAGTTCAGCGTTCGCCTGGCGTTGGGTGCGCGGCCGGTGCGGCTCACTCAGCAGCTGCTTACCGAGACGTTGCTGATGGCTATCGGCGGATCGTTGTGCGGCCTGGTGCTTGCGAGTTTGCTGGGCGGCGCATTGAGGTGGCTGCTTCCCGGAGTGTCCAGGCCCACGATGTTGCAGCCGCCGCTGGACGGCCAGGTTTTAGCGTTCACGATCGCACTGGCATTTGTCGTAGCCGTTCTTGCGGGACTTGTTCCGGCGCTGCACGCGACGCGCGCGAACATCAACGAAGTGTTGAAGGAAGGCGGACGCAGCGCAACGTCCAGCGCTCAATCGCACGGTTTGCGCGGGCTGCTGGTGATTTCCGAGGTTGCTCTCGCGGTGATTGCCTTGGTTGGCGCGGGACTCTTTCTGAAAAGCTTTCAGACCGCGCGGGCGATGGACCCCGGTTTTTTGCCGGAGGGTGTCGCGTTGGGGCAATTTGATTTCTCCACCGCCAACTACGATGCGCAGCAGACCGACACATTCTGCCGGCGTCTGCGCGAGCGTCTCGAGCAGCAACCTGGCGTGACCTCCGTGAGTTACGACGATTCCGTACCTTTAGGATTCGGCGGAGGAAATTGGGAGTCGCTGGAAGTGGAAGGTTACGTTCCCGCCGCGAACGAGAATATGAAGATCTATCGAGATCTGATTTCTCCCGGCTTCTTCGAATCGATGAAGATTTCGCTGGTGGAAGGGCGTGATTTCGACCTGCGCGATGACCCGAAGTCGTTGAAAGTAATGATCGTCAATCAGGAATTTGTGCGCCGATTTATGGCTAATCGCAGTGTGATCGGGCGCAAAGTGCATGGATGGGGCGAATGGTTCACGATTGTGGGCGTCGCGAAAGACAGCAAGTATCACCGGGTCAATGAGAATCCTCAGCCATACTTCTACATTCCCATCCGGCAGATTTTCCGGCCGGAATACGGTTTGACGTTCCACGTACGGACTTCCGGGCCGGTAAGCGAAGCGATTGCGGCGCTGCGGCGCGAGTCGGCAGCGATCGATCCATCGCTGACGATTTTCGGTGCTGAACCAATGACGGAGTACGTGGCGGCGTCGCTGTTCGGAGAAAAGATTGCGGCGAGTCTGTTAAGCGTGCTGAGCGGATTGGGATTGCTGCTCGCGGCGGTCGGACTGTACAGCGTGATGGCGTATTCGGTGGCGCAGCGGACCAGCGAGATTGGGATTCGCGTCACGCTGGGCGCCCAGCCAAGCGACATCATGCGATTGGTGATCCGGCAGGGCATATCGTTTGCGTTGGTAGGCCTGGTTGTGGGGTCGCTGGCTGCGGCGGCGCTGGCGCGGGTCATTTCGGCGATGCTCGTTGGAGTCAGTCCGGCGGACCCACTGGTGTACGCTGGGGCGACCGCGTTCACGGTGCTCGTCACGCTGGCCGCTGCGGCGTTTCCGGCATGGCGTGCGATGCGGGTGGATCCGGCAGCGGCACTTCGCTGGCAGTAACGCGCTATGTACGTGCTGTTGTTTCCTGCAGGTAGCGGGCGAGCCGTTTGTCCCAAGTTCCGCTTCTGTCAAAGCGAGCGATAGATAGCGGGCTCGATTTTGCCGACGAATAGAAATCCTACACCTCGGCATTGCGAACAAATCTTGTTGCGTTCAAAACCGGTCGCCCTGCAGTAAGCGCATTCTTCCCAGTCAGCGATGTTGGTAGCGCTCTGGTTTATCCCGTGGCAGCGTTCCCCGCCGATAATCTTGTTGCATCGACCGTTTGCCACCGAGACGTTGTATCCTGCCGCGCCGCACTCGGTGCAGCGAGTTGTCGGCACTTCTCTCTTCAGAGCCAGATGATACCTCCTACCCAGCCCGGCCCGTGGCCAGTCAACCGGAACCCTTATGCGGCAATGCCTAGCCCTTCCAGATGTACTTGCCGCATGCGCAAGCGACAGTCTCCGTGGGACGGGCCTTTTCCATAGGCAGACGACAGACTGGACATTTCTTTTGCCACATAATCTTGCCTTTCCTTACTCGATTCAGTTTCGCATCGGCATTCTTCACAATCCGTTTTGATCCTGGAGTTCAATTTGCACCCTCTTACGCATCGGAACCCTTAAGTAGACTAACGCGTGGCTAAATGAGCGTCTGTGCCAGAAAGAACATATTTACTGGCCGTGTATTGCCGATCCTTGTTCAGACCATCTTCCTGATCGGCACCTTACCGGAAGCTGGCCCGCAATTTTCGGGTGTTGCGCCTTCCGCTTGCTCCCTCTAACCGCAGGCTATCGACGGTCGACCCCTGCTTTGCTACAGTGGCAACTCGAAACCATGGAGCCAATCATGCCAATCCCGCAAGAACTTCTGGACATCTTGGTTTGTCCGGCGTGCAAGGCGCCGGTCAAGCCCACCGCGGACAACGCGGGCTTGAAATGTCAGGCGTGCCGGCGCGTTTATCCCGTGCGCGATGAAATTCCTGTCATGCTGATCGAAGAAGCTACCATCGCCCCGGAATGACCGGGCGCCAACGCATGGAAAAATCACCCACTTCCACTACTCTGGCTGAATCTGTGCCCCGGTTGAAGCGCATCGTGCCGCGTATGCGTGGCAAACGCATCGGTGTGGTGGGCGATCTTATGCTCGATCGCTACCTTTGGGGCAATGCTTCACAGCTGTCGCCGGAGGCGCCCGTGCCGATCGTGGACTTCGTGAAGCAGAGCGAGTGCTTGGGCGGAGCTGCGAACGTGGCTAGGAATCTTGCGGCGCTTGGCGCGCGCGTGGAAATGTTTGGTGTGATTGGCGGCGCTGGCAGTAAGGGTGCCGCCGACGAGCCGGGCGCTGCGCTGCGAAAATGTCTGCTGGCGGCGAATATTATCGACAAGGGCGTGGTTGCCGATCCCCAGCGCATCACCACCGTCAAGACGCGAATCATTGCCCGGAATCACCATATCGTGCGCGTGGATCGCGAACGTCGCGAGCCACTGCGTTCGCAAACCGAAGAGCGCATCTTGCGCTCGCTGTTCGCCGCGCTCAAGGGCCTGGATGCGCTGGTGCTTTCGGATTACGTCAAGGGCCTGATTACCGACGAATTTGCAGATCGCGTTCTCAGCGCTTGTCATCGGCTGAAGGTGGTGGTGTTTGTCGCACCGAAGAGATCGCGTCTGTACGCGTATCGGGGCGCGAAGGCCATTGTTTGTAATGCGAAGGAAGCGGGGCAATTCGTTTCGCAGACGCTCAATGATGAAAAATCCGTGGAGGAAGTGGGCCGGGCGCTGCTGGCGCATTTCGGGGCTGGCGCAGTGCTGATTACACAGAGTGAAAGAGGGATGAGCTTGTTCGAGGAATCGTCGCCACGGCATCTGAATATTCCGGCAACCAGTTTCGAGGTGACCTACGCGCGGGTGGGCCAGGCCGGTGTCGATCGCGGAGCTACCGGGCGGCAGGTTTTTGATGTCACTGGAGCCGGCGATACTGTGCTTAGCGTGCTGGCGCTGGCTTCAGCTGCGGGTGCGTCGCTGCCGGACGCTGCAAGGCTAGCGAACATCGCGGCTGGCGTTGTTGTTGGCAAGCTCGGTACAGCTAGCGTAAGTCCGGCGGAGCTTCAGCACGCTTTGGATGAACTTCGGCGGGAAGCTTGATTCGGAATTCTCGACACGCCTGATTTTCGAGGCCGAAGATCCTCAGCGGCCCGGATGCGCCACGTCGTTACACAGGGCCGGCGTTGGCTCTAAACTTCGCCTCTTGGAGAGAACGGCTATAGGTTGCGTCTCGCGGTAGCCTGCGAGGAGCGCCGAATACGTGAATTACGCGCCACGAATCGCGCCATTTTTCATGGCGGGAATGTCAGCGACTTGTCACTTGTTACGACCCAGATGCCGATGACGCGGGTTTTCTGGCTCTGCTCTTTCGTAGCTGGGTCGACGGGACTCGGCATGGGCGAATACGGACTGATTGCCACGGCAACTTCGACAGCGTTTGAACCCGCTGGCGAGCTTTCGCGCATGACGCGGTAACTCTTTACCGGCCCGAAGTAGCCGTTCGGGCCCCAGTCCGCGAGGAAATCTTCCATTTTGTAGCTGGGCTTGGGCTTCCAGAGTTGGTAGGCCTTTGCCGTATCACCAGCGACCACTGCGTCGAAGAAATTCGCCACCGCTCGTTTTTCTGGGTAAAAGCGAAACGTCCACCAGAGGGACACGATGGCAACCAGCACGAACGCTGCAATCGTGAAAGCGAGGGGCCGGGATTTGTGCGATGTTGCTGGAGGCGGATCGAGAAGTGACAAGTTAGGATCTCCTGCCCTGCGAGCGTCAGAGCAGCCGCTGGAACGAGGCGATGAACACGCGTTCTGCGACACTCACACCGTAACAAAATTTGTGCGCGAGAGTAAATGATTTCGGTGCTTCAAAAATGATCCCAAGGCCGGAAAGGATGCCGACGCTGCGATTTGCGAATTGTCTGTTGTCGAAAAAAAAGGAGAAAATTTGACAGCGTCCGCGCCAACGCTTGCCTTGGTAGCGGGGGCTTGCCCTGAGCCTCGAGGGGCTCCCAGTCTGCTCTTGGCTCAGCCTTGCAGCGCGCCTGCCGCGCCCTCGGGCAGCTCGATTTCGTACTTCGTGCGGACTTTTTCTGCGTGTTGTTCGAGCGCCAGCGCGATCAATCGATCGATCAACTCACGAAAGGGAATTCCGCTAGCCTCCCAGAGCTTCGGGTACATGCTGATCGAGGTGAAACCAGGGATGGTGTTCACTTCATTGAGAAAAAGCTTGCCGGGCGCGCGTTTTTCCAGGAAGAAATCGACGCGGGCCATACCGCTCAGTTCGAGTGCGCGAAATGCCGCTACTGCCAGCGACTGGATCGTTTTCACTTGCGCGCCTTTGAGTTTTGCCGGAATCAAGAGCTGCGTGCCATCTTCGAGATATTTCGCGGTGTAGTCGTAGAACTCGCGGTGCGGCACGATTTCTCCGGGGATAGAAGCCTTCGGGTCATGGTTGCCCAGTACGGAAACTTCGATCTCTCGCGCAACCATGGCTTTCTCGACGAGAATCTTCATCGCGAATTCCGCAGCCAGATTCAACGCTGGTGCGAGCTCCGCGCGCGAGTGAACCTTGGTCATGCCGACCGATGAGCCCAGTGTTGCCGGCTTCACAAAAACGGGGTATTTGAACTTTTTTTCAATCGCGCGCTGAATTTGCTTCGGATTCTTTTCCCAGTCATGGCGATGAACGGTGATCCACGGCACCACGGGAATTTTCGCCACTTGCAGCAAGCGCTTGGCGACGTCTTTGTCCATCCCGATGGCGGACCCGAGCACGCCCGCGCCAACAAACGGCAGCCCGGCAAGATCGAGCAGGCCCTGGATGGTGCCGTCTTCGCCGAACGTTCCGTGCATCACGGGAAAGATTACGTCGAGGTGTTGCCCTGCGCCGCCGCCTTTCAAGGGCATGAGTGACGCATCCGTCGGGTCGGCGGTCATCATCACGGGATCGCCGTCGCGCAGGACTTCGGGCAGCATCTTTTGTGCGCCCACGCCAATGCGCCAGTGGCCTTCTTTGGTGATGCCAATGGGCACGGGCTCGTATTTAGCGGGATCGAGGCCGCGAATCACGGAAGTAGCGGACGCGAGCGAGACTTCATGCTCGCCGGAGCGCCCGCCAAAGAGAACTCCCACCCGTAATCGCTTTGTTTCGCTGGACACGTTCAGTATTTTTCCAGAAAAGGCCGCGGGCTAGAAGCCTCGCGCGAGGCCGTGTTTCCATGGCGGAGCAGCTAGAGTATTTTTTGACCCAGCGAGGAGAGCACCAGCTCTACGCCCAGCAATGCCGTGCGGTTATGCTCGTCGAGGATGGGATTGATCTCGACGACTTCGAGCGACACCATCCCTTCGCTGTCGGCGATCATTTCCATCGCCAGATGTGCTTCGCGATACGTGACGCCGCCGCGCACCGGCGTGCCGACACCCGGCGCATCCGCCGGATCGACAAAATCCATGTCCAGGCTGACCGCGACTCCCGCGGTATCGTCCATCGCATACTTCAGTGCCTCGGACATCACATCTCGCATGCCGCGCTCATCGATGTCGCGCATCGTAAAGACGTGAATCCCCGACTTCTTCACGATCTTGCGTTCCTGCGCGTCCAAATCCCGCGCCCCGACGATCACGATATTGCCCGGCTCGGCCTTGGGCTTGAAACCCATCAGGTCGACGAGTTCCGGTGCTCCATAGCCCATAATGGCGGCAAGCGGCATGCCGTGAACGTTACCCGACGGCGAGGAATCCGGCGTATTCATGTCGCCGTGCGCGTCCAGCCAGAGGTACCCGATATCTTTCTTTTGCTGGCGGTAGAAACTTGCCACACCGGCAGCCACGCCAGCCGCGATGGAATGGTCCCCCCCAAGAACGACGGGGAGAAAGCTTTCGGTCAGCGATTTTTCCACGGTCTTAGCGATGTCCAGGCAGGTTTCGGCAATCTCCTGCAGATACTTGGCGCGTTTTTCACCTACTGGCATTTCCTCAGGCTGCTTCACTTCCAGGTTGCCGATGTCCTCGACGGTGAGCCCGAGCTTCTTGATGGCTGCCTGCAGGCCGGCGCCGCGAAGCGCCGATGGGCCCATGTCCACGCCCCGGCGGCTTTGGCCGAGGTCCATGGGTACGCCGATGATGCGAACTTTTTGCGACATGCGAAGATCCTGAGGCGATGACTGGTGACTCGCGACTGTGACTGGCACACCTTCAGGGCAGGAGCGCACGAGTCACACGTCACGGTGCAACAGTCACTCTAGAATGCGAGAAATCCAACGAAAAGTGCGGGAAGCGACGGCAACTACCCCAACTGCCAACTACCCCAATTAAGGATACACGCGGTACAGCATGCGCGGAAAGGGGATGACCTCGCGGATGTGCTCGACGCCGCAAATCCAGGCCACCGTACGCTCAAGTCCCATGCCAAATCCCGAGTGGGGAACGCTGCCATAGCGCCGCAGGTCGAGGTACCACTGGAAAGATTCCTCGGGTAAGTTGTGTTCTTTCAATCGCTTAACCAAGAGGTCGTAGTCGTGAATACGCTGGCTGCCGCCGATGATTTCGCCGTAGCCTTCCGGCGCGAGCATGTCGAAGGCAAGGGCGAGATCGGGCCGCTCGGCATCCGGTTGCATGTAGAACGCTTTGATGGAAGCTGGATAGCGGTGCACCATCACCGGCCGGTCGAACTCGTTGGAGACGATCGTCTCTTCGTCGCCACCGATGTCATCGCCAAATTTCGAAACATTGCCCTGCTTCTGCAGCAACTTGATGGCGTCTTCGTAGCTGATCCGCGGAAACGGCGGCTTCACGTTTTCGAGCTTCTTGGTGTCGCGCTTCAGGGTCTCCAACTCGCGCGGCTTGTTCTGCAGCACCGATTGCACGATAGCGCTAACCAGGCCTTCGCCAAGCGCCATCATATCGTTGAGATCGGCGTAAGCCGCTTCCGGCTCCAGCATCCAAAACTCCGTGAGGTGGCGCCGCGTTTTCGATTTTTCCGCGCGAAACGTGGGCCCAAAGGTGTAGACCTTGCCCAGCGCCATAGCGGTCGCTTCGATGTAGAGCTGACCGCTCTGCGTGAGATAAGCCTTCTGATCATCAATGTAATTCACTTCAAACAGTGTCGACGTCCCCTCGCAAGCCGCCGGCGTAAACATCGGCGCATCCGTCAGCGTATAGCCTTGGCTGTCCATGAAGTTGCGCGCAGCCCGTTCCGCCTCCGCGCGAATGCGCAAGATCGCCGCCTGACGCGGCGTGCGCATCCAGAGATGCCGGTGATCCAGCAGGAAATCGACGCCATGCTCTTTGAGCTGAATGGGATACGGCTGGCTCTCGGAAACTCTCTGCACCACGTTGATTTGCGTGACGCCGATCTCATATCCGCCTGGCGCCCGCTGCTCGGCGCGAATTTTGCCCGCCACGATGATGCTGGATTCCTGCGTCAAACCCTTGAGCGCCGCGAACGCCTCAGGATTTTCCTTCAGCGCAACCACGCCCTGAATAATGCCCGTGCCATCGCGAAAAATTGGAAACAGCAACTTGCCCGACTCGCGAAGGTTATAAAGCCAGCCGCGAATCGTAACCTCCCGTCCGGCGTGCTTTCCTGCGTCTTCGATGGTGATGATCGTCATGGGCCCTTTCGCGTCATGGCCTTGAGTTGCGTCGCTGCCCGGCTCCATCGCGGGAACGTGCAGCGTGTCAGGGTGTGGCATTATTCCGTCCTCCGAAGCAGTGCTGACCAGGACGTATAGAATATCGCGCTTCACCGCAAACATGCGACCTCAGACGCAAGCCGCGCAGCGCTCGCCGATTGTTTTTCTAGTTCGGAAAGTAGATGTAGGGATTCTCGGCCGCTTTCGCTGCGTCCAGCGTGAAGCAGTGGTTTCCCGGCGGATGCGACCACTGGCTTCGGCGCGATATTTCGTCTTTTCCGCGATTTTCCATGGAAAATGTCGCGCACAGTTCGTACTGGCTTCCTTCCTTGACGTGATATCCGTAGGCCACACGCGTGATGGGATCGGCCAAAACAACGCCAGAAAGTTCGTCCAGGTGCTCGGGTAGCTTATGGCTGCTGGAATTCCAATGAGCATTGATTTGATTGCTCAATTGATACAAGTCCTGCACCCGCTTGTTGTCCGCTCGCAGCGTGCGCTGTTTCTTCGGTGCTCCCAGGTACGAAAATCCCAGAACTACCATCACTAGGACGGTTACGGCGCTGACCAACGCCATCATCCTGTCTCGGCTCAGCCGGCCGGGGGCACGTGGTTCATCGGATTTCCGCACCCCCGCGAAATAGTAATAGAACACACCGCCCGAGATCACCAGGACCACGAACGCTTTGGCAATGAATCGCGAAGTAAGCTCGCCGCGCAAAAGAGTCGTCAGCGCTGCAATCAGGTCGCCCATAAAAACCGCGGCCGCAACAACGAGTGCCATGTACGTCAGCCACTTGCGGACGGGCGAATCCAGTTTCTCAGGATGCTTTCGCTCCTCGCTGACGATGGCGCGCGACACCAGCAGGTAGACAGGAAACGCCACAAGGATCGTCGCAAGCGCCGAGGCGATACTGTAACTCTCCATTTGCGGATAGTAGCCGTTGGAAAAGAGCGAATCCTCGAACCAGTGATCAATTAGCGTGAATGCCAGCCAGCCCAGGCCGCAAGTCCACGTCGCCAGCGTGGAGAAGACCAGCAAATAAAAGAATGCATCCTTGGCAGCGGTTCCGGCACTGCCACGGCGGGGAATTTCGATTCCCGTCAGCCGTTCATACTGGGCGGCGAGCGCTTCGTAGACCTCTTTTTCCGGCCATCCGCGAGCCGTCAAGATTCCGACGATGGACTGTTCAGACGTGCCGCTTCCTCCGGCGCGTTCGACGAAGTCCGAAATTTTGGGGTTCACAGCCATCCAGCGATTGTATATCCGAATCCTTTGGTATGTCCGACTCCCTTGTAGGGGCGGGGCTTGCCCCGCCCGGCCTCAACCATGGCACAATTTCCGACGGGCAGGGAGCATCGCCGCTGTCGGCGAAGGGCGTCGGTGTCAGAAGGATCTGTCAGGGGCTTGAGTCCCGTGAAAAAGATAACGCGGTTGCATTCAGTAAGTTATCGTCACCACCTTTTCGGCGGCTGATGTGCTGCAACTTCACTACCGCCCTCAACGGGCGCGCCTCGGAAGGTTGGATCGGACGTACCTGACGCCGAGCCCGGTTCTTAAGTTAGCTGGAGGAATGAGATGCGGAAGCCGACCCTCCTCAAAAGCATGATCTTGATTGTAGCCTGCGTTGTCTCCGGCGCAGCGAGTTCCGCGGCCGCGTCGCATGGCGGGAACGGATCCCACAGAGGCGGCGGGCACTCGCACGGCGGCGGATCTCACGGCGGCGGCCACTCCCACAGCGGTGGTTTTCATAGCAGCGCGTCTCGGGGCGGTGGACACTTCAACGGCGGCAGCCGACGTAACGGCTTTTCGGGCGGACTCCATGCCTCACGGCAAGGAAACAGCGGCGCATCCAATAAAGGGTTCGGATCGTTCTCGTCCCGGCAATCCGCAAATTCTGGATATGGCCGCAGCAGTGGCTGGTCGAGCGCCATTCGGGCCTCGACTGGAGGGTGGAATTCGGGAACTTGGTCTGGGCGCAGTTCGAGCCCGAGCTGGGGAAACAGGTCGAGGTCTGCCGCTTCGTTCGGGGCAAACCGGCCGACGAATTCTCAGCAAGGCTCAAGCAATTGGTCGGGAAGAAGCTCTTCGCTGGCTAGAAATACATCGGGTGCCGGGATGAGGACGAATTCCTCGTTTAACCCGAATCGTCCTCCCAACGCACAGCGAAATGGGTCGAATGAATCCGCTCGCGGTAGCTGGGGTTCCGGTCGGGGAACCCCGGCGGGGCGAGTCCTTTCATTGGACATGAATCGGCCGGTTGGTCGAGCGAGTTCCGCGAGTTGGACGTCGTCGTCTTCTTCGCGCGGCAGTCAACTTGCTGGAAGCACGATGCGACGAGGAACGTTCTCTGGATCCGACAGGCCACCAAGCGCTCGATCCACTCAAGAAAACCTGTCGAGCCGCGGAAATTCGTACGGGTCAGGCGGCTCCTACTTTAATGCGAATCACAGCCGGTCCAATTTCGGCAACTCGCGCTTCTCAGGTGGGAATCTCACAAATGCATCGTTCTCGCGATCCGGATCAGCACAATTCGGCGGATCACACTCTCACGGTTTCGAAGGCAATAGCTTCGCGCGGAATAGCTTCGGACGCCAAGGCTATGGGCATGGCGACAATGGACGCAGCGGCTACGGCTATGGTCGCGGGGGATGGCACGGTGACGGTTGGCACGGTGGTGGATGGCATGGCGGAGGCTGGCACGGCGGTGGAGGGTACGGCGGTGGCAACGACTTCTGGTTTCTAGGCGATCTGTTCGGCCTTGCGTTGAACTTTAGCAGCCTCGCCCTGAACCCTTGGGCTCCTGTGGGCCTGGCCGGCTGGAACTTGCTGGACACCGGCATTCAAGCGCTCAGCAGTATAGACAACAACGATCAGAGTATAGACAACAACGATCAGCAGTCGTCATACAACCCGCCGCTCTGCGGAACCTACGATTCCGAGGAGAATCCCGGCTGCATGCAATAGCCCGAGCCGGGCCGGCCTTTACCCCCACTCCTCTTCCAACCGGTCAACAGATTTGCGCGCGGCCGCGAGTTGCTCCTGCGTGCTGGGCGCCTCCGGGCCGATCTTCTCTTTCAGTTCCAGCGTCAGCGGGAGATTTGCTTCCGGCGCGGTCTTGAGAAGCTTAACGGCGGCGGCCCAATCGATGGTGCCGTCGTAGGGCGGAAGGTGCTCGTCCTTTTCGCCATGATTGTCGTGGACATGCACGCCGGCAACAAGTTCGCGCAGTGGCTCAAAGCTGTCCGCGACGCGACTTTCCTCGGGGCCGTCGGCCAGATGCGCGTGGCCGATATCGAAATTAAAGCGCAGCCCGGCGAGGCGCGTTTCGTCAACGAACGAGCGCAGATAACTTGGCGCGCCCATCTCACTGGTAGTGTTTTCGACGCAGATCGTGACGCCCCGGTGACGCGCGTGCAGGATCAAATGCTCGAGCGAGCTGAAGGCCGCGTCACGCTTGCGCGGGTCGGCGGTTTCGCGCGGGCCGCCCATGTGAAAAATCATTCGAGAAAACGGGATCTCCTCGGCGACATCGAGGGCGCGTTTGAGCTCGTCCATGGCCTCGATGCGGCGGACGCGTTCGACTTCGCAGATCGAGAGTGGCTGCCCGCCTTCGCGGGTGGCGCTCAAGTCGCGGCTGGTGGGCGCATGAAGCGAAGCCAACATCAGGCGATTGTCAGCGAGTGCTCGCCCCATCTCTTGCACCTCAGTTTTTGCGGTGTAGTCGAAGTGACTGCGCGAGCAGAAAATCTCCAGCCCAGCAAAGCCGGCGTTCGAAATCTGTCCGAGCAGTTCGCGTGTGAGTTTGCGAGAAACGAAGATGTACGTTGAGAACAGTCTTTGCATAGACGTGCCTGGGATATTATCCACGAGTTTCACGAACTAGCTCGCGGCTTCGTCTTTCAGGTGTTCGAGAGAGGAAAGAGGCAGCGGACTGAAGAAAAAAGCAACGAAGGGTCACATCTCCGCGCTCTCTGTGCCTCCTGCTCTCCGCGTCAATCTTTTTGCTTTCCGTCCTCGCCAGTCCGTGAACAGAGGTCAATACCCTGCGGCGGTGCCACCGTCGCGCGGATCAGCGGCGCCGAGCCGGTCGCCGGTCTTGGGATCGACGCCGATGGCGTTCACCAATCCGATGTGGCCGCGGCGCTTTGTCGTGAAGCCCCGTGCCTGCAACTCCTTCTCCATCGCCTCAGGAAAATTCTGCTCCATCAATATTAAATCCGGCAGCCACTGGTGATGGAAGCGTGGAGCGTTGATGGCGGCTTGCGCATCCATGCCGAGCCGCATCCAGTTGATGACGCTCAGCAGCGTCGCGGAGATGATCGTCGGGCCGCCGGGCGATCCGGTCACGAAGCTGAGCTTGCCGTCACGCAGTAACATTGTCGGCGACATCGAGCTAAGGGGCCGATGCCGGGGCGCGATGGCATTCGCATCGGACTGGATCAAGCCGAACAGTGCATTCGGGACGCCTGGCTGCGTTGTGAAGTCGTCCATTTCATCGTTCAGCAGAAATCCCGCGGGATTGGTGACATGCGAACCGTAGCTGTCGTTCAGCGTGTAGGTGCTGGCAACGGCGTTCCCAGCCGCATCGACCACAGAAAAGTGCGTCGTGTGCGGACCGTCGTTAAAACTCACGGTCGTTGGCACGGAGGTAGATGAGGCCCCCGCACAAGTGTGCGGTGTCCCGGCTTTGACTGTTTTGCTGGACGACGCGTGCTGCGGATCGATCGTGTCCTCGAGTTCCTTCGCGTAGCAGGGATCGGTCAGTCCGGCGACCGGCACGTTTGAGAAATCCGGATCGGCGAGATACGCGGCGCGATCGGCGAAGACCCGGCGCATGGTTTCCGCAACCATGTGCACGCTCTCGACGTCGTCCCAACCCTTGAGCGGTACATTCTTGAGCATGTTGAGTGCTTCGATGATAGCCACGCCGCCCGAGCTGGGCGGCGGCGAAGTGAGGACTTCCCAACTGTGATCGGAATCCTCGCGATCGCTGACTTTGTATTCGGCATGGAGCACTTCGCGGACTCTCGGTTTGTACTGCGCGAGATCGTCGAGCGTGATGATGCCGCCGTTGCGCGTTATGTCGTCGACCACGACGCGCGCGGTTTCTCCACGGTAGAATTCGGCGGCGCCATTTTTGGCGATGCGTTGCAGCGTAGCCGCGAGTTCCGGTTGGCGCAGCGTGTCGCCCGCATGCAGCATCTTGCCGTCATTCAAGAAAATGCGCTTGCTGATCGGAAATTGCTGCAGGCCGGATTTCTCCTCGTTCAGTTCGTGCGCCAGTTTTTCGCTGACAGGAAAACCGTCCTTCGCTAGACGGATCGCGGGCGCCATCACCTCCGCCAGCTTCAGCGTGCCGTAAGTTTTCAGCGCCAGCTCAAGCCCGGCGACCGTTCCAGGTACGGCTACCGAACGATAGCCGAGAACCGAGCCGGTGATATTTTCGTTAGGAATGAGTTTGCCGTCCGCACCGATGTACATGTTGCGCGTGGCTTTACCCGGTGCTACTTCGCGGTAGTCAAGAAATTGCGTGCGTCCGTCGGCGAGGCGCACCAGCATAAAGCCGCCGCCACCGATATTCCCCGCAGCTGGCTCGACAACCGCGAGCGCAAAGGCGACGGCCACGGCGGCATCCACCGCGTTTCCCTCGCGTTTCAGAATCTCCACGCCGGCTTGTGAGCCCAACTGCTCGTCAGTCGCAACCATGCCATGCGGCTCGCGCACCGCATGCTTCGGCCACTGCTCCGGCTGCATCGCATGCGGCCGATATTCCGCGGCGGCCTGGCCATGAGCGCTGGAGGCAACTACCAGCGGCAATGCCAAGGCCAGCATTCGAGCGCGCTCCCATGTTGCGGCAAGAAATCTCATTGAGACGACGACAGTAAGGGATTCGACAAGGAGCGTCAAGGCGATCTGCGGTTTGCAGCCGCAAACACATGCCCCGTCCTAAGTGGCACAAACTGCGCCTGGCTCGCGAGTGTACCGGCCGACGCCGCGGTAGCGGCACCGATGGCGATGGCGCTGTTCGTCGCGGAAGCTGCCGCGGCGGGCTGCTGCGTCGTAGCCACTGGCGCAACGGTCGCGGCGGTGGCATTCCCGTTCGTGCCAGCCTGGACTCCAGCCACGGGGGCAGCAAGCGTTGCTGCAGCAGGTGTGGCAGCGGCCGGAGCCGGCGTAGTGGCGATTGTTTGAATCGGGATTTGCGCCGTGCCCTCAACGAGCGAAACTAACGGCGGGACCAGCGGAGCCACGGTGTTTCCCGGCGCCACTGCGAGATTTACCTGCGCGGGCGTCGATTGCGCCGGCGTTGATTGCGACAGCAAGGAATTCGCTGCCGCGGTGAACAAAGGAATTTGCGCAGCCGTAAACAAACCTGCGGCCTCGGCGGTCGCATTCGCAGCTCCGGTTTGTGACGAGGGCACAAACTCATCCAGGATAGCTTGGGTATTCACCGCTCCCGCGGTGGCAGTGCCCGTGCCGTTTGTTGCGGGCAGCGCCTGCAGTTCCTGCGCCGTCGCCGTCTGATTCAGAAGGCTTTCCGCGAGATTAACAAGACCTGTGGTTGCCATGATTCACCTCCAAGCATGCTGGGCCGGGTGGGTTGCATCAAGGAACTCCCAGAATGGGAATGATCGACGGGAGGGGGTGGCTAAGCTCGACGGCCATTTGTCGCTTGGTGCCAGACAAGCTTTATATGGGCAGGCGCGTCACAAACTTTAGGCGAACTACGCGAAATTTAGAGTCCTGTTCTTGCTGGCTGTTTCTCGCTTCGCTCGTTTTTACGTTCGCTCTTTCTTGCCGCTTGATTGAGTTGCCGGCGATTGTTTCTTCGGCTTCGGCGCTTGATCAGTTTTCGCTAAGAAATTCGACCTTTGGTGGGCCTGGTAGCAAGCCGGCCTGGGTGCCTTGTTCGATCAGTTCGGTCACGGCTCGCCTGCCTCGCTCGCCGTAGCCCATAGTCCATTTGTTGACGTACATACCGATGAATTTGTCGGCGAGCTCGGTTTCCATGTCGCGGGCGAACTGCATGGCGTAGTTTAGGGCCTCTTCGCGATGATCGAGGCCGTAGGCGACGCTGTCGCGAATGGTTTGCGCGATCTGGCGGCCCAGTTCCGGCCCGAGCGCCCGGCGCACGGCATTACCACCGAGAGGTAACGGGAGCTTGGTGCGCTCGTGCCACCAGACCCCGAGATCCAGTACGCGGTGCAGTCCGAGCTGCGGAAACAGAAGCTGCCCTTCGTGGATCAGCAAGCCGGCATCGACGACGTTGGCTTGCACGGCGTCGAGAATCTTGTCGAAGGGCATGACGACCGCGTCAAAGTTGGGCTCGAATAGCTTGAGTGTCAGGTAAGCGGTGGTGGTGAGTCCCGGGACGGCCACTCGCTTGCCGGCCAACTCCTGTTGGTGCAATGGCTTGGAGGCCACGACGATGGGGCCGTAGCCTTCGCCGAAGCTCGCCCCGCAGTCGAGCAGGATGTATTTGTCCCGCAGAGTGGGATAAGCGGCGAAGCTGACGGCGGTGACGTCGTAGGTTTCCTTGAGCGCAGCGTCGTTCAACGTCTGAATATCGGAGAGCACGTGCGTGTATTTGTAGCCCGGCGTGGCGAGCTTGTGGGTGGCCAGGGCGTAAAACATGAAGGCATCGTCGGAATCGGGAGAGTGCGCGAGCTTGATTTCCAGAGTCTGCTGGGAAGTTTTGGAGGTGGCGGGCTGGCCGGACATGGTTGTAGTCGCATCCTCTTTCTGAATCGCTGCAACTCTGACCCGGTGCAGGTCGGGGACCCGGTGCAACTCGGGGCGGCCGAAGTTTCCTTGGGACCGCAGGGCGGTGACTGAGCCCAGGCGATGGCGGTATCCCAAAACGAAACCTCCGGCAACGGAAGCGCGATCTGGAAACCGAGAGAAGTCTCTTACGGCGCGAGGGCTTGCGTCGCACGGGGCTGAATTTCCGCAGGGAGAGACTAGCACATCCGGTGTCGGCACAAAAGAGCGCAAAGGGTACTGCGCTGGCTCGAAATGGCGAAGTAAAGAAGTAGGGTGGCAATGAGGTAAAGAAAAAGGCTGAGCGAGATGAGATGGCGTCGCCAGGGAAGCGGTTCGCGGATGGAAGGTGCGGATGGCAGGCTGGAGCGGAGGACTGGTTAACAGTTTTCACCCCACCCCCGCCTTAATTTGTAAGTGCGGATTCTAAAGGACTTAAAGGTTAGCGTTTTTGGAAGTGCGGATTGCAAAGGAGTTACGCGGTTGTTTTCTGTAAGTGCGGATTCTGCAGGAGTTAGTGAATCGTGCGCCGCCGATATCGAGTTGTTAGCGGAGAGGAATGGTTGGGATTTGATGCGACGTACACGGGAGAGCTTAACACGTGAATATCGATTGGCTAAGTATTATGCGGGGAATGGCAAATATTCGGACGCGAGTGGCAGATGGAAAGAATTAGACGGACGGGAGGGTGCTGAAGACTCTGTGTGGATTTCCAAATTTTCCGAAATGTATTTCCCAAGACAAAAAACGGCAAGCTCAAGACCCAGGTTCAAACACCGAATCCGGGGCACCCGGCTTTAGGATACGATGGGAAGTCCCGGATGATCACTGAGCTCGTACCAGCCATTCGCCGAGGCGCTGGCGGGGCATACTTCATTTCCTATCATCCGGCAGGTCGGTACCACTAACGCCGCGCCGCGCCCGCGCCCGCGCACGTCGACGTATTTCGGTTGTCTCGCGATTCGCGGGCGCTAGGAGTGCGGCTTCGATGATCCAAGGGGCGACTCTTTCCGCTGCTCGGCCTCGCCTGTTACAAGTACACACAGTTCGGTCTTCGGGACGGTAAATTCCGAGACGCCACAATCCAGACAGACCAAAACCTCAGGAAAGAGCCAAACGGTGGGCTTATTGACATTCTTCAGGCCGGAAAGATGGATGGCCATCTCTGCTGGGAACCTACTGTGTTTGACCGAGCCGCACGATGGACACGCAGCTCCGCGGACCGATGCGCTATCACGCGCGATAACGGTAGAATTTGCCATGACCGCCTCGATTTAAGGTGGCAGCCAAAGCTGGAGAGCACCTTACAGTCCGGTACGATACCGTACCGATCTTGCAAAATAACAAGCTAACAATTGCGTGCCAGACGAGACTTCAGCAAGTCCCCGATTAATCGGTAACCGTACATTTGACGTACCAGGACTTCACACATTATAAAAGGGCTCCCTTTTTTTGGAGTAGGTCTTGAGTGTCAGCTCGAACCCCTCCCGAAAGGAGCACCCTGTATATGGATAGCGTGAAGTATATCGGTATGGATGTTCACCAGGAAACGATCTCCATCGCAGTTCTAAATTCCTGTGGCAAGCTGGTCGTGGAATGCACTATCGAAACCAAAGCCAGCACCATCCTGCAGTTTTTCCAAGGGCTAAGGGGAAACCGGTACATCACCTTTGAAGAAGGCACCTGGGCGGCCTGGTTGTATGACCTGCTGAAGCCGCAGGTCACCGAGCGCGTAGTGTGTAATCCCCGAAAGAATGCCTTGCTGAAACAAGGCAGCAAGAGGGACCGCATCGATGCCCGGAAATTAGCCGAACTGCTGCGCCATGGATCGCTTTCCGCGGTCTACCACGGAGAGCACGGCCTGCGCATGTTGAAGGAATTGTCCCGAAGCTATTTGACGATTAGCAAGGATCTGGTGCGGGTGATGAATCGGCTCAAGGCCTTGTATCGAAGCGGGGCTATTCCCTGTGCCGGGACGCCAGTTTACGCACCGCGTTACCGCTCGGAATGGTTGAGCAAGATCACGGAACCTGGCGTGCGCCGGCGGGCAGAGCTTTACTACCAACAACTCGACGCCCTGCGTTTTTTGCGCCAACCAGCCCGGAAAGAGCTGCTGGCCGAAGCGAGGAAGCACCGCGCAACGAAGTTGCTACGCCAGATTCCTGGTATTGGTTCGCTTCGGGCGGCTCCCTTGGTGGCGTTGATGCAGACGCCCCACCGCTTCCGCACCCAGCGCCCACGGTGGACCTACAGCGGGCTTGCGTTGGAGTCTCACGCCAGCGCGCAATACCGCTCTATCCAGGGACAGTTGCAACGTTCCAAGAAACCACCGCAACTTCGTGGGCGGAATGCGAACCATAACCACGATCTCAAGGATGTCTTCAAGGGTGCGGCCATGAGGGCGAGCACCTGCGCTGGACCGCTCCGCGATTTTTACCAGAACTTGCTCGCCAAAGGGATGCGACCAACGATGGCTCGCCTCACCTTGGCGCGGAAGATTGCCGCGATCACCCTGATCGTTTGGAAGAAAGGAGCAAGTTTCGACGCCCATTATTTGAAACAAGCAGCTTGAGCGCCTCTGACAGAGAGTCTGTCCATCGTGAGGATCCTCCTTGGCGGTGGCCGTCGGATTCTTGAGACGCTTGGTTCGAGGGAGAGTATCCATCGGACAAGTCAGGCCACTGTGTTGTCAAAACACGAGAGTCTCCGACTTCACCCTATGCCCCCTTGGATAACCAAAGAAAGTCATAGGCCACGAGTCTCCGATAGGACCATGAGTTACCGCTTAGCTGGGCGGATAACCGTTGCGCTTGTTTGTTTCAAGAAACCAATGGCGCCGTCACGACAATGAAATGGAACCACAGGCAGGAAGACAAATCTCACCGTTTCGAACCGCGAAACGAAGCAACGACTTCCTGAACCAGAACACTCGTCGATCGCGCGTGCACGTTCAAACGATTGGGCTGAATACCGAGACAAAAAAGCTTCGGCACCGAGTCGACGCCGCGATATGTCTCTTGACATTCCCTTTTATAGGACTTGTCCGGCAGCGCGTTGGTCAGGACTTAGCGCCAGTCCCGCGGCTGGAAAATTGGGGTAATGACCATCAAGCTCTTGTCCAGCAACAAGCTGCTTCGTCGGTCCGTTCACCCCAGTAACTTGCCGGCGAGCCAGTAATCGACACTGAATTTTCCCGGACCAGAGCAGATCAGCCAGATAAAGAAGAGCACGTACAGCACTTCCGGAAGGTAAAGCAAATCGTCCAGCCAGCTAAGAGGTGAAAGTCCTTCAGGCAAGGTGGAAAGCGCGCTGGTCAGCGTGGCCACAATCATATCGATCAATAAAGCCACGCAGGCCGGGCTCGAAAGAAACCCCACGGTCACCAAGGATCCGCACACGAACTCGACACCCGCCACGAAATAAGCCGTCTGAAGGGGAAACGGGACTTTGGCCTTAACGAGCGTATCGTAAACAGGTTTCGTGCCGCCCGCGACAAACAATTTGTTTGCCCCGGAAATGGCGAAGAACAGCCCGATCGAAACGCGTACCAGCAGGATGGCATATTGTTCCAAATCACTGCTACCCAACAGCGCAAACTGGACCAACCGTTTCCAATCCATCTCTTATCCCTCCATCGGAGAATGTGCTGTAACGATCCCCCAAATCGTACAGTTCGACTTCTCTGCTAACCGTGTTAGATCAGGACTTAGCGGATCTCTGGCGTTAATCTCTGTTCTCGACAATTACGCTGCAAACCGCAAACAGCGGTATCGCTAGCGAATTCTCGCGCCTCGAGATTATGTGTCCATACGTTCGACCCATTGAGCGCGCGATGCGGGAGCCACGAATGGATCTGCAAAGTACTGTGTTTCCCGCGCAACCCTGTCGCCTCTGAACTCCATGATGCTCACGGTGTAGGACGGCTTGCCGTCATAGGTCAGAATGAATTCGGTGACCCAAAGATCACCGCCGCCAATGATTCGTCGGACAGTAAACCGCTTTTTGCTCGGCTGACTAGCGCGTTGGCCCTGTATGTTGCGCCGACCGCGGGTTCGCTCGCCTGACTGCGGGTATTCCAGCACCGCGTCGTCGTGATAGATGCGGTGCTCCGTTTCAAAATCGTTCGCATCGGACGCCGCCCAATGCTGATCCAGTGCCGCACGGATCTCTTGATCTCGCACTCCAGAATACTGCTCGTTCTTTTGCTGATCGTTCATCTTGAGCCTCCAATTTGACAAGAAGCTAAATGCTTTAGCGGCATCGGAGTGTACGACTCGTCAAGTTGCGCTGTTCCTCGATCACCCCAGAGTCTACACCGCGTCGAAGCGTCTAACTCCTGATTCGCACGGATTACCGGACAAGTTCCTTGTCCTCGCACACGATTGTCAATTCGCCCGACGGGAGTACGATCAATTGTGCGGAGCTCATGGAATCCGGTCCTTCGGTTCGAGCTCCTTACAGGAGAACCTGCATGAAGCTCCCCGGGGCTCCGGTCGCATACGACGGCTTCTTTGTCACGCATTTCTTCACCGTAAGGGATCAGGAAAAATCGAAAGACTTCTACGTCCGAATTCTTGGCGGGAAAGTGACTAAGCCGGAGAATCCCTGCTACATTAAGCTGGCCAACTCGTGGATCGTTCTCAATTCCGGCTGCGGCCCGACTCCCGATAAGCCCGAGGTCCTCCTTGAGACTCCGCCCGATCTCAATAGAGTGAACAGCTTTCTCAACCTGCGCGTCGCCGACATCTGGGACTGTTACCGTCAATGGAGCGCCAAAGGAGCGGTCTTCCTCACCGAGCCGCTCGACAATCACGGCTGGGAATGGCGTTGTTACATACGCGATCCCGATGGCTACCTCATCGAGGTCGGCCAATACACCCAGATCGCGATCGATCGGTTCAACGACTACTCCAAAACCGGCGGCTCCGCTCCCACGTTGGAGTAGTGCCTGGTAAGTTCTATAAAGGTAGAAGTCAAGAAAAAACACCCCTGCGCTGGCTGGAACTTTTCTTGCTTCTCAGCCCATTGGATGGAGCAGGGTCTGTTCAGACGTGCCGCACCAAGTGCTCGGTGGCTGAGCAATGTGGCCCAGCGGTTGGGGTTTTCGCTACCAGCGGTTTTCATCGCTTCTTCGCAACGAAGCCCTGTCAGTTCCGAAACCAACAAAGCAGAACGGCGGTCAAGTGGCGACCATAGTTCTATCCGGGACTCGTGGCCCATGGCTTTTTCTGGTTATCCGAGAGGGCCTTAGGGTCGGGTGTGAGACTGGGTGCCCGAAGCCTAACTTACCAGCTGAGACTCGCTCTCGAACTAGAGTGTCTCGAGAACCCGACAGCACCGCCAGGAGGATCCCCGGGATGAAGCGACTCGATCAGAGACACTCAAGTTGTTTGTGGTTTCAGATACTGGGCGTCGAAGCTCACTCCTTTCTTCCATACGATCAGAACGATCGTGGCAATCTTCCTCGCCAAGGTCAGACGTGCCATTTCCGGTCTCATCCCTTTGGCAAGCAAGGCCGCGTAGAATTCCTGGAACGGACCCGGTTTGACGGCAGCGATGGTGGCAGCACTCTTAAACAGATTCTTCAGATCGTGATTGCAGTCTCGGTTGAGTCCGCGAACCGAGACGTGCATCTTGGATTTTTGCAACTGTCCTTTCACCGAACGGTAATCGGCACTGCTATGCGTTTCGATGGCAAAGCCGCTGTATTTCCAGAGTGGTCGCTTGGTGCGGAAGCGGTGCGGTGTCTGGAGCAGCGCGATCAACAGAGCCGCCCGGATCGGACCGATCGAAGGGATCTGGCAGAGCAGTTTCGTCGCCTTGTGTTTCTTACTCTCGGCTAACAGATCGCGCCTTACTTCGTGGCGCAACGACCTCAGGGCATCGAGTTGCTGGTAGTAAAACTCGGCCCGGCGGAGCACCCCCACCTCGGTGATCTTCGCGAGCCACTCGGCCCGATGACGCGGCGCATAGACTTGCTTGCCGGCACAAGGAATACCCCAGCCGCGATAGATCGCCTTCACTCGGCTCATGACTCGTGCGAGACCTTTGCGGATGGTCAGATAGCTGCGTGCCAGTTCCTTCAGCATGCGGACCCCTGCCCCGCCGTGATAGACCGAGCTGAGCTTGTTCATGTACAACCGGTCGGCCAGCTCGCGTGCATCGATCCGGTCATCGACGATTCGGCAACTCTCGTCGCAGGTGCTCACCGACCGGAATAGACTACACTCAGGGAGAGAAGTTACTGAACACATGCAAGAAGCGGCGAAAAATCTATTGCTGGTTCTCGTTGCGCTCTTCCCCATCGTGGACCCGCTCGGAGGCAGCCCCTTCTTTCTGGCGCTGACGAGGGAATACGCACCGGATGCGCGCAAAGCGTTGTCATGGCGCATTGCAATGAACAGTTTTTTCTTGCTGCTTGGGTCGTATTTTGTCGGGACCTACGTACTTGCCTTTTTTGGGATTTCCCTGCCCGTGGTGCAGATCGGCGGAGGCCTGATCGTCATGGCGACAGGATGGACGCTGCTGATGCAGCGAGACGACGAAAAACATGATATGCACAGAACCGTCCAGCCGCAGGACACCTTCCGCCAGGCATTTTATCCCTTGACGATGCCACTGACAGTGGGCCCTGGATCAATCTCCGTGGCGATCACGCTGGGCGCGAACGCGGCTCACCATCACTCTTACCATCCATTGAATATTTTGGCTGCACTCATTGGATTAGTCTTGATCGCGATCAGCATTTTGCTCTGCTATGGATTTGCCGACCGGCTGGCGCGAATCCTGGGAGCAACGGGGATGACAGTGATCACGCAATTGTCGGCGTTTTTCCTAGTCTGTATCGGTGTACAGATTGCTTGGAACGGGATCAAAGCACTGCTGGAGTCGGTGACGCTGCATTTTGGCTGACCAAGAGTCCCCAAGAATAGGGCCGGAGTCAAGTTCGATCCCAGGGCTTCACTTGTACGGTTGATGTCATAACGAGGTCGGCCTCACTACGAGCCGAGTAGACTGTTCGGTGTTCACCCTACAGCGCTGGGAACGAAGGAGGCCGAATGCGAATTATAGGATGTGATCTGCATGCTCGCCAGCAGACGTTGGCGATGCTTGATGCGGAAACCGGCGAGGTTGTGAATCGAACGCTGATGCACGAAGGCCATCAAGTGCGGGAGTTTTATTCGCAGCTTGCGCGCCCCGTGCTGGTGGGTATCGAAGCCATCGGACCGATGCAGTGGTTTCTCGACCTGCTGCAGGAATTGCAAATCGAATGCCAGGTCGGGGACGCCACAAAGATCCGCGCCGCGGAACCTCGCAAGCAAAAACATGATCGACGCCCAGAGAAAACGCAACAGCGGACTGTGGCGCCGGTTCGTCGGATTATTTGGATAACTAGTGGAGTGGCTTTGAAAGGTCGTAGGATTTGGCGACATATAGAATATGGCGGCGCGTCATACTTGAGGAAACAATGGTCTCGTTTGTCTTGTCCATCGCCCAAAAAAACGGCAGAAGCGGTCTGGAATAGTACCGTCGGAAAGCCGATGAAAATCACTAACAGCGCGACAAGGATTTTCTTCGCTGTGCTTTTCATTTTGGGCAGCGAAAGGTGGTTGCCGGAATCGTGCCGATTACGCCACGAGATTCAACCAATTCCCGATTAGGACACGCGATTCGTTTGGTAAGGCAGCGCACGGTCGCACTCTGCGCAATTGGAATCCCACGAGGAATGTTCCAAAGCAGACAGTTTTGCGAAAAATCCCAGCGTAACTTGTTTCAATGAGAATGAGAGACCTGACGGCAGGAATGTTCCTCGCCGTTCCTTGTCCAACATGCGGGGCCACCGCCGGAATGCGTTGCTTGCTGCATTCAGGTGGACGGCGCCACGAACCACACGTCGACCGAAAGCTCATTGCGATGGAGTTTGTTGAAACGAAAAAGATTCCCCGCTCTGGTCGCAATCGGTGTTACTAGCAGGTGTTTTGAGGCAGCAGGCCGACGGGGTCAGGAGTGGATGCCGCAGTTCCGGTGGCTCTGACCTTGTGATCCTGGCTGTTCGTCATTGAACAGACTCGATTAGTCAGATGTGTTATAACGCAGACGGGGGTGTCCTCCGTGTAAGGTGCGAACAAGGAACGCTGGAGAGAGCTGTGCGAGCAGGCTTCTGTCCAACAAGACCCTGAGAAACTTCTAGAACTCACCAGAGAGATAAATGAGCTTTTGGCACGCAAACAGGGCCGACTGAGCCACAATACCCGGCCCGATTCAGAATCAACCTACGCTTCTGACGAGAAATGAAGTCCCCCACCCCGCGCGTCGGTGTCCACGAAAAAGCTGTGGCCATGGCCATCCCACGCGCGGTCTCACCGCAAAACCCAAAGAAAGAATTGTCGTAGTCGCTTTCCGCTCCGCCTCATCCGCGCGGACCTCCTTGAAGAGGCACGAGCCAATTGCCGGAAAATGCCTTTGACAGTTTCCACTTGAGCGGTAAGCGAGTTAATCAGGACTTGACGAATGCGAGTACTTTGTGACATAAAGTGCTGCATGCGCACACGCATCATCGCCGTCTTGGAATTGGTGCTCATCTTCCCCGCTGCGCTCTTTATGACTGCGCTCGCTTTGCGCAATCTCCCGCCGCCACAATACGAACCCGCTCGCAGCGCTCAGCAGCTAGTCATGTGGTACGCAGGCCGAATGTGGACCCTATGGGTTCTGCTGTTAGGTTTACCGTTTATTGTACTTATCAGCGGCTGCGCCGAATTACTACGCAACTGGAACCGTGACATTGTTCTGCCGCGCACATTGCAGCAATCGCTAGCCATGGTGCGCACGCACTGGGCTTCCTTTTTCATTGCCGCGACGACACTGATCGCCGTAATCATACTGGCGATTGTCGTCTTGCATGTCCTTGCGAACTGAAAGGGCTTCGTGACCCGGTAAATCGGCGAACCGGCAACTTCGCTACCGGGACCAACATGTCTGATAAGCGCTGTTAGTCAGGCGTTAGCCACGTCGCGGGTGGTAAATCCTGTGATCGACGGTTGCCTCCAGGAATCCCACAGACGAATCACGGTTGGTGGGCCTCGATTCGGCGGGAGACAAAAGGTAGGCTTGGCGCATCACTTGACGCTATCCCATCGCGAGCAACGCCTGCAAGCGACCTGGATACCGCGCGCGAAATTCAGCGCCAACTATTGCCGCAAGGTAAACGGGAAGTCGCCGGCCTCAAGGTGGACTCCGCGTTTCGACCTGCACGCGAATTGGCTGGTAACTTCTATGATTTTCTTCCCTACGGAAACGGGCGACTAGGCCTGGCGCTCGGAGATGTGTCGGGTAAGGGCACGGCCGCGGCGCTCTATGGGTCGCTCGCGGTAGGTATCCTCCGCGAATACACGCAAGACCATCGCTGTTGGCCTGAAGAAATGCTCTCTGTATTAAATGCGCGGCTCAACGCGGCCCAGATGAGCCCCAAATACGTGGCACTCTTGTTTGCCGTTTACGACGCCAGGCTCCGCCAGTTGATCGTTGCCAATGCCGGAGTCCCTCGCCCGATCCTCGTTCGCGACGGAGAAATTCAGGAAATCAAAATCGAAGGTACCCCACTGGGGATGTTCCCCGACATCGACTATGAGACGGTAACCCTCAACCTTCTCCCTGGAGACATTCTTGTTTTTGCCTCGGACGGCATCATGGAATCAACGGACCCCACGAAACAGGAGTTCGGCATCGATCGCTTGGCTGATGTGCTCCGCGTCTCCTCTCCGGAGTAGCACGAATCGTCCAACACCCGAAAGAATACAAAGTGTATTGGGTCCATCTCTTGTGGGCCCTTTTCGCCTTTCTCTATTTGATTCATTTTTGGTGGTGGGAATATCGTTTGGCCGCGATCCAACAATGGACGTTCCCGCTCTATTTCTTTATCGCCACGTACGCCGTCATTCAGTTTCTGTTGTGCGTGATGCTCTTTCCGGAAGAGATGAGGGACTACGGCGGATTCAAAGAGTATTTTTATTCGCGGCGACGATGGATTTTCAGTCTGATGACGATTCTATTTGTAGCGGATATTGCGGATACCGCTATCAAGGGCACGGGTTATTTGCGTGCTTTGGGCCCCGCATACTACACGCGCTCGGCTCTGTACATCTTGCTGAGCCTCGCGGCAATCAAGATTAAGGATGAACGATTTCACGCCGGTTTCGCTATTCTTGCGACCCTCTCTGAAATTGGCCTGATTCTGAAGTCCTACATGACCCTAAGCTGAAAACCGTTACGAAGACCACCGCCCACCATTGTTCCTAGCCTAGCCCCCGATAAGTCGTTTACTCGGCGTTGATTTCACCTGGCTGGCGGCGAGTATTGTTCCCAGCAGCTATTCACCTGTTTCGGTTCGTTGACTTGCTCCTGAGCGCAACCTAAGATGAACGCCAAATGGCGGACTCCCCATCACTTCTCGGGCAGACCGTCTCCCATTACCGCGTGCTGGAAATGCTCGGAGGCGGCGGGATGGGGGTCGTTTACAAAGCCGAGGACGCCAAGCTCCACCGCTTTGTTGCCTTGAAATTCCTTCCTGACGGGTTTGCGACAGACGCGCAAGCGCTAAGCCGCTTCGAGCGTGAGGCGCAGGCTGCTTCGGCCCTGAACCATCCCAATATTTGCACGATCTACGAGATCGGCGAGCATGATGGCCAGCCCTTCATTGCGATGGAATTTCTAGACGGGCAGACTCTGAAGCACAGCATTTCTGGCAAGCCCCTGGCGCTGGAGCAAATGCTGGAGTTAGGGGTTGAGATTGCAGACGCGCTCGAAGCGGCCCACGCCAAAGGCATCGTTCACCGCGACGTCAAGGCTGCCAACATTTTTGTCACCGAGCGAGGACACGCCAAGATTCTAGATTTCGGGCTAGCAACGCTGGTGGGCGCCGAGGGTGCCGTGAATCTTTCGGCGATGCCCACGGTCAGCGAGCGAGATCAACTGACTCGACCGGGCAGGGCGATTGGCACCATCCCGTATATGTCGCCAGAACAAGTGCGGGGCGAAGAGCTGGACGCACGCACGGATTTGTTTTCCTTTGGTGTGGTGCTCTACGAGATGGTGACCGGAGTTCAGCCCTTCCGGGGCGAGACCTCTGGCGTGATTGCGGAAGCGATTCTGAATCGCAGGCCGGTTGCGCCAGTGCGACTGAATCCCGAAGCTGGCCCGAAGTTAGAAGAAATCATCAACAAGGCACTGGAAAAAGACAAGAAGCTGCGCTACCAGAGCGCCGCCGAGATTCGCACGGATTTGCAGCGGCTGAAGCGAGACACGGAATCGGGCCGGGCAGCCATCGCGACAACTGAGGCCCTGTTGAAGCCCGCCCGGAAGTCCACTCGATGGGGGGTGGTCGCTGCCGCAACGATTGTGACTGCCGGGCTGGCCGTGTGCGGTTGGTTGTTTTTCACTCGCCAGGCGCACGCGCTGACGGACAAGGACACCATCGTCCTCGCCGATTTCACGAACACGACCGGCGACACAGTGTTTGATGGCACGCTGCGGCAGGGGCTTTCCGTACAACTCGAACAATCACCCTTCCTGAAAATCATGGACGACGAGCAGGTACAACAAGACCTGCGGTTGATGAGCGTTGCTCCCACAAGCCACATCACAAACCAGATCGCACATGACATCTGCGTGCGCGACGGAGCCGCGGCCACAATCGACGGCTCCATCGGGAGCCTGGGTAAGAACTACGTCATCACGCTACAGGCAACAACCTGCCAAGGCGGCGCGACGCTGGCTCGGGAACAAATTCAAGCAGGCGACAAAGAGCACGTGTTGAACGCGTTGGGAACCGCCGCCACGGCCATGCGGGCCAAGCTGGGAGAGTCGCTCAACTCGATCCAGAAGTTGAATCGTCCGCTCGAACAAGCCACCACTCCATCGCTGGAAGCTCTCCAGAACTACACCGCGGGTCATTCCGAGATGGAACAGGGTCAATTTCTGGCCGCGATCCCGTTGTTCGAGCGCGCTATTGCACTCGATCCAAATTTCGCGATGGCTTACTATTTCCTTGGCGTCGCGTTCGACAATGCCGGGGACATAGAGCGCAGTCGCGAATACACACAAAAAACTTTCGGTTTGATCGACCGAGTTTCCGAGTTTGAGCGGGACCTCATTACGGCTACCTACTACTTGTATGACGGCCAGACCGACAAGGCGATTGATGCATATCGGTTGGGTATCCAGAACTATCCCCGCTATTGGGGATTCCATAACAACCTTAGTGCCGAGTACATAGACCTGGGGCAATTCGAAGAGGGGCTCAAGGAGGGCCAGGAAGCGACTCGGCTGCAGGCGAACGTGGAACCTCCGTACCGGCGCCAACTGGATGCCTACATATGCCTGGATCGGCTGGCGGAGGCGAAGCAATTAGCGGAGGAACTGAGGGCGCAGGGACTCGGCGGAGCGAGGATCCACCAGCGCTTCCTCGAAATCGCTTACGTCGAGGGCGATGATGCGGCCGCTGCACGGGAGATTCAATGGTTCGCGGGCAAGCCGGTGGAGTACCTCAGCTTTGGCTTGCAGGCGGCCAATCGGAATGCTCTTGGCCAGCGTCGCGAGTCGAGCAAACTGTACCAGCGAGCTGCGGAGACGGCGCGGCGCCATGGGCTCCAGAACGTCGTCGCCGAATTTGAAGAGGCCGATGCGCGTGCCGACGCGCTGTCGGGTAATTGCCAGACGGCCCGGAGACTGGGGCGTCCTTCGCTGGCACTGGCGATGTGCGGTGATGCGGTCCAAGCGGAGAAGCTCGCCGAGGAGACTTCGAAGCTGTTTCCAAACGGAACCCTCTGGAATGCGGTGCAGCTACCCGCGATTCGCGCCGCGATCGCGCTCAAGCGCGATCAGCCAGCCAAAGCCGTGGAACTCCTAGCATCCGCGTCTCCATACGAGCGTGCTCACCCCGACGCGGTGTACCTGCGGGGCTTGGCTTACCTGGGTCTGCATGAAGGCGCTGCAGCAGCTACTGAGTTCGAAAAGATCCTGGATCACAAAGGCGCCAATTGGGGCAGTTCTTGGCAACACCCCGACTGGGGACAGTTCTACTCGCTTTCCTACCTTGGGCTGGCGCGCGGGTCCGTGCTCGCTGGCGACCCGGCGAAAGCGGGAAAAGCGTATCAAGAGTTCCTCGCCCTCTGGAAAAACGCCGACCCGGACATTCCCATCCTGAAGCAAGCCAAGCGGAATACGCGAAGCTGCAATAACAGCACGAAGAAATGTAAATGTACGGCCTTGGCCGACCAGTCCCGCAGTCTAGATCCGTTTGATTGTGGCGAACCAGGCCGGTGCGCCGTTGTCGTGGAATCTCGTCTGAATCCGGTCCGGTTGGATGGCGGCGACATTCCATCCATTGCCGGGGTTGAACGCCGTTCTCAGCTCTTCCTCACGGATGGGGTGCGGGCCAGTATCGGGACCATCGTCACTGAAGCACAACACATATAGGGTTCCATCGTGCTTGGTCACCGACGCTAGATTTGCCACGTATCCTGGTCGCTCGTCGCCGTCGAAAGTGTGGAACAGTCCGCAGTCCAGCACGGTCTCAAACATGCGCCCCAAACGATCCAGCTGGAACGCGTCAGCCGCGGCGAACTCAACCTCGATCCCACGGTCGGCGGCCTTCTTTCGAGCGATCGCAAGTGCCGTCTCAGCCACGTCAACGCCGAGAACCGACAATCCCAGCGAGGCGACAAGAAGAGCGTTCTCTCCGGTCCCGCAGCCCGCATCGAGGACCGCCCCGGCAAATCCGCCTTCGGATGCCAAACGCGCTATTGCTGGCTGCGGCTGGCCAATATCCCAAGGCGCAGGGCCGTCACGATATGACGCATCCCAAGGCCGTCCATACACCCGTTCGTGACTGGTTGGGCGCCGACCACCGAACGGATCGTCAGCGAGGGTTCCTGATCGCTCTGACATCATCGTCCCTCTGCAACTGATGTTGCCACCTCATCGTGGAACGCCAATCCAAAGGTCTTGACTCTTCCTCGAAGACGGTGTTCCAGACTGATGCGGCATTATACGCGTTGTGCCGATGTCGGCTAATCGTAATTGCCAGCGAAAGTCTTGGGGCGGCTGATGCCCACAACACGCTTCCCGGTGCGACTAACGACATAGAACGGGCTACGCGGATTTGAATTTGCGCTTGTTGATTCCCAAGCTGGTGATCTTGGACTCGAGTGTTTGCCGGGGGATACGGAGCAGGGCGGCCGCCCCTGTTGGACCCGAAACACGGCCACGAGTCGCCGCCAGCGCCTTCTCGATTGCTTCCTTTTCCTGGGCGGCGGACTTCCTGGCAATCGATATGACGCCCTGTAGAGCGGAGGAAGGCTCAGCGGACAACCAACTCGGATCCACGGAGAAAACGCCGGTGTCAGAGACGATGACCGATCGTTCGATCACGTTCTGTAGTTCCCGAACATTTCCCGGCCAGGCATAGGACGCCAGCAGGTCCATGGTCTTCTTTTCGATGGTCTCTATTTTCTTTCCTATCTTCCTGGAATAGAGCTGTATGAAGTACGCGACCAGTGCAGGGATGTCTTGCTTGCGTTCGCGGAGAGGTGGAATCGCAATGGGGATCACGTTAAGGCGATAGAACAGATCGCTGCGAAATGCGCCATCGGCGATCGCTTTTTCCAGGTCGCGATTGGTCGCGGCGATCACCCGCACATCCGTTTGAATGGTGCGGTTTCCGCCAACGCGCTCGAACTCCCGCTCCTGCAAAACGTGCAGCAGAGTGACTTGGGTCTCAGCAGGCAGCTCGCCGATCTCGTCTAAAAAGATGGTGCCGCCATCGGCAAGTTCGAACCGGCCCACCCGCCGCTGCAGGGCTCCCGTAAAAGCGCCCTTCTCGTGACCGAATAGCTCCGCGGCGATCAACGAGGTGGGCATGGCCGCACAATTCACGCTCACAAAGGCGCGCGAGGCGCGTGGTGACCGCTTATGGATAGCGCGCGCGATGAGTTCCTTGCCAGTGCCGGTTTCACCGGTGATCAAGACGGTGGTATCGGCCGGGGCCACCTTGGCGACCCGCGTAAGGACCGCCTGCAGAGCGGGAGACGTGCCCACGATCTCCTCGAACATCGAGACTTTGTCGATCTCCTCGCGCAGAGCGATGTTTTCTTTGTAGAGCTGGTCCTGGAGTGTTTTTATCGCTGCGAAGGCGGTCTCCAGAGCGGTCCGCGATTCGTGTTGCTCGGTGACATCCATGGCAGTACCGATGATTTCGACGACTTCGCCGGACGCGTTGGCCAACGGATGCCCGATCACATGGATGTACTTGGTCCTACCCTCGGTAAAGACCAGACGGTACTCGGTGTCGAAATCGGTCCTGTTTCGAATCGCCTGATTCACAATCGCGTGGTAAGGCGTGTCGTCAGGGTGCAGTCGCAGCCGCGCAACCTCTGAATACACGGGCAACCCGAGAGACGGATCCAGCTCAAAAATGCGGTACATCTCCGGCGACCAATAAACGTTCTCCATGTTGCGAACGTCCACCGCCCAGCTGCCGGTGTGGCTTACTCTCTGGGCCTCGGCCAAATAAGATTCGCTCCGCCGCAAGGCCTCGTCGGCACGCTTGCGCTCGGTGATGTCCATGGAGCTGCCGACGAAGTGCACGACTTCGCCGGAGGCGTCCAAAACGGGATGTCCGACGGTATGGATCCACTTGATGCGGCCGACTGGCAGGAGGATTCGGAATTCCACTTCGTAACCCGCCTTTTCGCGAACGGCGCGCTCGATGGTGCCTTGCCAATGAGCGCGATCGGCGGGAAGGACGCGCTGGAGGCGTTTTTCCCAATCGGGCGGGCCGTCTTCTGGATTGAATTCGTATATGCGATACCATTCATCGGAGAGGTGCGACGCGCCTCTTCCCGCCACCTGCCAGACCCAGCTCCCCGAATGCGTGAGCCTTTGCGCTTCCGCCAGATAACTCTCGCTTCGCCGCAACGCTTCTTCGGTTTGCTTGCGTTCGGTAATATCGGTGACCGCACCCACGACCTCGACGTTGTCCGCATCATCCTTGGAAGGGCGGCCCAAGACCCGCACGTATTTGATGGATCCGTCCGGCATCAGCAACCGATGCTCAAAATCGAACGCCGTCCAGTCGCGGGATGCGCGTTCCATGATCTGCTGCACGGTCGACCGGTCCTCCGGGTGGATTCGCTGGTCGATCAACTCAACCGTAGGCTTGACGGTGGGCTCGCAATCAAATATTTGATAGCTCTCTTGAGACCAGTAGACCTCTCCGCTGCGAACATCCCAGCCAAAGCTGCCGGTGTGGCTCAATTTTTGTGCTTCGGCCAGGTAAGTTTCGCTTCGCCGCAGCGCTTCCCCGGAACGCCTGAGTTCGCTTCTTTCCTGGGCTTCGCGTAAAGCGCGTTGCACCGAGGGCACGATCCTCGACAGCCGGGTCTTCAGAACGTAATCGGTAGCGCCGAACCGGAGCGCTTCAATAGCCACTTCTTCGCCCAAGGTTCCAGAGACAAAGATGAACGGTAGTTCCGGCCAGTTTCGCTGAGCGATTTTCAGGGCAGACAGGCCATCGAAGGTAGGAAGGGTGTGGTCCGCGAGAACCAGGTCAAAGCCGCGCTGTTGGAGGGCCGCGACAAAATCAGCCTCAGTTTCAACACGCGTTAGCTGGCAGGTGATGCCGTCGGCCGCGAGCGTTTCCTGGACAAGCTCTGCGTCCCCGGGGTCATCTTCAAGATATAGAATACGCAGCTGAGATTTCATTTCCCGACTAATGTTTTTTCAAGCTTCCTGGCGGCGGCTCATTGATAATGGCCCAAAAGACCCCGAGTTCCCTCACAGCATTCACAAACTCATGAAAATCCACGGGCTTTACGACGTAGGCGTTCACGCCCAGCTTATAGCTCGCCACCATATCCTTTTCTTCATGAGAGGAGGTCAGCACCACCACTGGAATCATCATGAGCTTCACATCCGATTTGATCTGCTGTAGCACCTCCAATCCGTTGACCTTCGGTAATTTCAAATCGAGCAGCAGGACGGCGGGATTGCCATCCGGACGGTCACTGAATTTGCCCCGGCAATATAGATAGTCCAGTGCCTCCTCGCCATCACGAGTGACCACAACCTCGTTGGCAAGGTTGTATTCTTCCAAAGCCGTCAAGCTAAGCTCCACGTCTTTCGGATCGTCTTCCACCATCAAGATTCGGCCAAAATTGGTCATCACTTAGACTCCCTGCGATTTCGAAAGTGAGAAATAGAAGGTGGCGCCCTTATCCACTAGACCCTCCGCCCAGGCTCGGCCCCCATGTCGATGAACGATGCGCTGAACGGTTGCCAACCCGATGCCCGTGCCCTCAAAGACCTCAGGCCCATGGAGACGCTGGAATACGCCAAAAAGCTTATTGAGATATTTCATATCAAAGCCGACGCCGTTGTCTCGAATGAACACTACTACCTGATCCTGATTTTGCTCCCTGCATCCTATCTCGATCTCGGCCTGCGCGCGCGTGCGCGTGAATTTTACTGCATTCGAAATCAGATTGACGAGTGCAAGCCGCAGCATGGAGCGGTCTCCGTACCATGCGGGCAACCTCCCAACCTTCCAAACAATATTGCGCCCGTCGGTCTCCTGCCGCACTTCAGACTGAGCCTCTTGCACAAGTTGGTCCAGACTGACCGGCGCCTTGTGGGTCTCCGCGCGGCCTATTCTGGAAAAGGCCAGAAGGTCGTCGATCAGATTGCCCATACGGTTCGCCGATTCCAGAATCATGGTCACGTATCGTTGGCTTTTCTCATTTAGAAGCGACGCGGAATTCTTTTGCAGGAGTTCCGTGAACCCGGCGATATGGCGAAGCGGCGCGCGGAGATCGTGCGAAATGGAATAAGCAAATGCCTCCAATTCCCGGTTGATGGCTTCCAGCTCAGCGGTTCGCTTTGCGAGCTCCTCGTTGAGAACGCCAGCTTCCTGTTCGCGCCGCTTGCGCTCGGTGATGTCGTTGTTGGTTTCCAGTATCGCGGTGGGCTGTCCCTGCTCGTCCCGCCGCAACGACCAGCGGCTCGCGACCACGACCTGGGTTCCGTCAGCCTTGCTTCGCTCGAGTTCACCGTCCCAACGCCCGGAACGCAGCAGTTCCTCGCGAATCTGCTCGATCGGCGCCGGAGAGACGGTATGCAATAACTCGGGAGAGCGCTTGCCAATAGCTTGCTCGGGCGTCCATCCATACAACTCCTGAGCGCCCCGATTCCAGTAAGTGATGACGTTGGTCATATCGCGGACGAAAATCGTGTCGTGCGTGAGGTTCAGCAAGCTGGCCTGCTGGGTGCGTTCCGCAACTTCAATTTTCAATTCGTCGCGAGCTTGTCGAAGGTCGCGTTCCACGCGGCGTCGCACGGCGCTGAACCACGTGACCAGCAAAGCGAAAGTGGCGAACACAATGAAATAAGGGAGATCGGAACCGGAGACGTAGAAACTGTATAAGGGCTGTACGAAGAAGTAGTCGAAACCTACGCAGGACAGTACCAGCGCCAGCACCGCTGCTCCCGTCCCCCCATACCATGCGGATACGACGACCGCGAACAGGAAAAGTGGAACCTCCACGTCGCGGAACTCGAACCGCTCCAGCAGCAGTGCCCCGCCAAGCGCCACAGAAACGGAAAGCGCAGCGAGGCCATAGCTTTGAATGGTAGAGAGAGCGCGCGGCAACTGGGGTTTCCACTGCACGACGGGCGTGCCTCGCATCGACAATTGCTAACTCGTTCGCTGTTGAAAGCGAAGGGTTGATGATATCGCGTTTTGCCTCATGGCGTTGTTGGCAAACAATTGACTCCTCTAGCGCGCTTCGGCGCATCCTGTGAGTGCTTCGCGAAATTCCGCTATCCGCTTAGCGGGTCGCGGAGGTGGATCGGGGCATCCCTCCGGGAAAGCAGCAGTGTCTGGGCTAAGCCGTTCCATTACTTTGGTTACTGGTGCATCTGGGATACCTGGGGGTATACTTCACGGCTTATTGCTGTCCCACCTGAGCGACTCCTCTGAGGTTGCGCACGAGCGGAAATGTGGCTGGAGGTGCGATGGCGGCCCACCTTCGATGGTCTTTTGGAAGACGTAGCCTCCCGGTGTGGGGAGTGCTCGTGCTGGTGTGTGCGTGCGTTTTGCCGTTGGTTTCGGATCAGCGGGGGCAGGCTCAAGTGGTCGTCGTGAGCGTCAGTGGAGACTGGACGCCCATGCGCCAAGACGGGAGCGCGCAGGCTCAGAGCGGCGCCGGCAATGCGCAGCGTTCGGTGCGCTTCGGAGAGACGCTCACGGTTGGGCCGATCTGTCTGTTTGGGAACGAAGGTGACGCGATCGTGCTCATGCAGAACGCGCCGAAGGACAACGTGTTGCATTCGTATCCCTGCGAAAAAGCGAAACCTGATAAAGCGCAGAGTTGTCCGGTGAAGCCTCCAGGCGCTCCGAGCACTTGCGCGGTTGACCTGAGGATGGTGGGACAAGGCAAGGGCCTGGTGACCGCATTTGTGGAGACGATTTCGGACGCATTCACGCGTCTGACACAGTCGCAGCCGGAAAAATACATGGTGGCGGCCAGCCGCGGAGCGGAGGCCGAGTTGGCGGATGCGGTCGTGCCTCTCCAGGGCGGGCAGATCGATCTGCGGGCGGCGTTCCGCAATATGGATCCGGGGACGTACAACGTAAAGTTCGCCTCGGTGGAGGCCCAGACATTTTCGGGGTCGGCGTCTCGCGTGACGTATGCGAAGGGCCAAGCCGTCCTGGTCCAAACTCCGACCCCAGTGCGCGCTGGTTTGTACAAGCTGGGTCTCGTGAGTCAAAGCGGAGACCCGGGCGATTCCGACTGCTGGGTTCTCGTGGCGGCGGCGCCGGAATATGCGAGGCAGGCTGCGGCGTTCGAGCGAGCCGTGAGCGAATCCACGAAATTACCGGAAGAGATGGACGCGGGAGCTACGCGGGCGCTGCTGCGCGCCTACCTGGAATCGCTGGCATCCGCGAAGCAGGGAGCGACACGCCCATGAAAATCGTTCAATCGTTGGGAGTGCGGCTGTTGCGCGTATTTGGAACCGTAGCCGCTCCGGATGAGCCCGGGCAGGAATGGAGTTGGGGGGAATTTAGGCGGAGGGTTGTGGAGGCGCTGCCTTACGTTCTCATCATCATGATGGCGGTTTCCTGGATGGAAGCGCTGGGATGGTTCCGAGGCTTCGAGGCCTCCCATCTGGATGCGATGATCCGCGTACACCGACAGGAGTTGTCGCAAAACATCGTAGTCGTGGAGATCGGTGAAAAGGATTACCAGAAATTCTTCGAAGGAACCAGTCCGCTGGACAAGTTCGAGCTGCTCGATCTGATACAGGCGATACAGAAATACAATCCCAGAGTAATCGGCGTGGATATCGATACCAACGACTGGCTCGCTCCTTGCAAGAGAAATAGCGACGGCAAGAGAGATGCTTCGTGCGCGGAAAAGTGCGGGAGATTGATTGACAAATTAAATGCCCTGCGGAAAGCGCAGACGCCGCTTCCCGGAGCGGAAAAATTGCGCTCGGCGATCGTGTGGGCGGCGGTCCCGAGAACGCTGGAAGTACCGCTGGGGCTCAACCCGGACTTGAAGAGTTTGCCATTGAATTGCCCTAGCAAGACAAGCACAAACTGCGACCCTCTGGGCGTCCCGCGATTTCCGATTGACGATGATGGGTCGGTGCGGCACTTCGAAAGAAGGGTCGAGGTCGCGAAGACGGAGGGTAGATGTCCGGAAGTCGCCTTTACAGAGGGCGAAAAGTGCTACATGCCTACGTTTGCGCAAGCGATTTTGCAGGAATATACGGGTGCCAGCAAGCTGGATTCAGACGAGCACGTGATTTTCAATTTTCAAGGAGGCCGCTATAAGTTTCAGACCATCGATTCGCGGCAGTTTCTTACCGAGGACAGGACAACGAGCGAAACAAGAGCGGGCCAGGGAGTTCGCAACGAAAATAAAGAGAAAGAAATTGATTAAACCCGGGCCGCGCTGTTTGATGGCAAGATTGTTTTGATCGGCGGAGGTTTTCCGGAAGCGCGCGACGAATACTTTACACCAATGGGCGCGATGGAAGGGGTGAAGCTGAACGCCCTCGCGATTCAAACCGACCTTACCGGCGGCGGCATCACCGATCTAGATGAAATATCCGAGTTTTGCATCGACCTGTGCGTCAGTATTGGCCTCGTCTTCGTGTTCTATCGTTTCGAGAACCGTCCCATGAAGGCGCTTCTGATCAGCTCCTCCGTCATTCCTGCCGCATTCGTTTTCAGCTTAATCGCATTCAACAGCTTGAATCATTGGTTCAACTTTATTCCCGTCGCCGCGGGCGTGGTTATTCATCAGCTGTCGGACCTGGCGGAAGGCAGGGCGAAAGCGCAACGAGAATTGGACAAGTTGAGAAATGAGCGACAGCAAGTGGAGGTAGACGTCGCGAGCATCGAGGAGTTCGCGGTCGTCGAAGATGCCGAATCTGCGGAAGCTGGGACCCTCGATGAAACGACGCCGGTCGAGGACCAAAAGGCGAAACGCGCGGCGGGCGGTGCCGCCTAAAGCTTGTTTCCTGGACGCCGTTGTCTGCCGGCTTTGCTTCTAGCCGCCCGACGGCGGAACACCGATGATGATTTCGGCGCCGCGCTCGCTGTAGGCCAGTACCGGGGTTTGTTTCCGCTGGATCGAGCTGGCCGCTTTGGAAACGTTCTGCTTCAGAGATGTGTAGAGTTGTTCGACGGAATCCCGGCCGCCGTCTTTCCGCAATCCTTCCAACAAAAAATGCGTGAAGTAGCCGTTTGCATAGGGCGTGCCCTCATAGGATTTCTCGTCGGGGGAACTCGAGGTCACGATCGCGCGCCCGAGTCCTTGACGAATTCGGTCGAGCACATCGCCGGATGCCGGCAAGTCGGAACGCGGCGAACCGGCGTTGGCCTGCGAGCTTGCGGCGGCCCCGCTGTGACAAGTGTCGAGAAGGACGACGGTGCGTTGCGCCTTGATGCGCGAGCGCACGATGTCGGAGATCTGCACCATGGGCAAAGCCGTAGCGAACAGATTGTCTTCAGGTTCGATCTCCGTGTCGCTCGTGACTGCTGAGGAAGATCACCACGAGGTCGTTAGGATCGTTGGCACTGCGCGCGAGCCAGTTGAGTTCCTGTTTGAGTTGGCGCGTGGTGACTTCGCCGTCCACCAGCGAATGAACGTTGGAGGGCTTAAAGCGGCCAACGGAGGGATCGATTAGGACGGCGGCGAAATCCTTGGCGTCCTTGCTGGCAAAATTCAGGCGGCCCAGTCGCTTGTCCTGAAACCTGGAGATGCCGACAACTAGCGCCCACTTCTCGTGAACCGGGCCCGCGGCGGTTTTCGGCGCCCCGGGAGTGGTGGAGAGTTGGAACGGATCAGCCTCCTGATCCATCGCTTCGGAACCGAACATCTTGGCTTTCTTCAACGAATAGTCGGACTTCGAAGGTTGCCCAATTTTTTTCTCGAAGACGGAGCGGTAATACCACGCATCGCCGGCATTGATGCAGACCTCGGTCGCGTGCTTCAGGAGTTGGAGGCCGTCGCCGGCTTCCTCGTTCGTGCCTGTCTTGATGCGCTCCAGGGCCTGGACGACGAGGTCTTTCGCAAGGTTGCACTGATCCTGCGCGCCAGCCCGCGGAGCGAGCGCCGTAAAGACGATGATCGCGACGCAGATCGCTCCTCTGCTCAAGGATCGCATCATCAGTTGTTTCCCGCTTTGGGAACGCCACGGTTCGGTGCTTGGCCCGGGCGCGCATGGCGGCGAGTACATTGCTGCTGACGCCGCCATGCGTCAAGGCTATGTTGCCGTCCACCGACAAGTCGAAGTCCACGGCCGCAGCGTCGTGAATCGTCGCGATGATCGTAGCCTCGTCCACATGTTCTTTCGACATCTTGATTACTTTGTCGTTCGTCAAAACGTCGACCGGCTTTTGCGGCTGGGGCTTTGGGGCCGGTTTTGGTTGAGGATTCGGTGATTTCGGTTTATCGACCGGCTTATTGGCGGGCGGAGGTGGATCAGCGGCGGGAGGCACCGGCGGCGGTGCGTCGGACCTCGCCCGCTGTCCATTCGCAGCCTCGAACGCTTTTCTCTCCGCTTCCAGTTTGCGCAAATAGCTCATGGCGGTTTCAATGCGCTTCTGCGGCTCAATGAAATTCTTCTCGTCGGGCTTGGCATCGACGGCTTTGCCGTAGTTGATGGCGGCCTCTTGTAAGGATTTTCTTGCGGCGTCCTCACTCTCGGATTGGTAGGCGAGAGCTTCGTACGCCACACCAATGTTGTAGAGGCGGTAGGCATCATCTTTCGTCTTGGGGAACGGTGTCATTTGCTCGAGCTGCTCGAGATAATGAGTCCATAGTCCGCCTTCAGCGGACTTGTTAGCCTCGTCCAACTTCCCGCGCGCCAGCAAGACCTCAATCGTTTCATTCGTGGTCGTGATCCGCGGCACGATCTGCTCGATCGCGTCGTTGATCAGCTTGTCCTTCAACTCCGACGGCGAAGGAGGGCCGCTGGGCTCCGCGGTTTTTTTCCCAAACAGGCGTTTGAATGGATCTTCCATCTTGTCCAGTCCTGACTTATTGGCCGGTAGGTTGGTCGCCACCTCAAAATCCTCGGAATACTTTGCGGGAACGTTCGTGGCATCCAGAGTGTGACGATTGCGATCGCGCGCCTCGTAGGAAATGTCGAGCGAGCCTTTGATCTTTTTATACGCCACGGGTACGTCGACGGCTTTGGTTTGCGTTTTGCCTTGAGCATTCGGGGCGCCCTTGGCCATTACCGTTACATTCTTGGAGTAGTGTTCCTCGGGCGGCATGTCGAAGCCGGTGACGATGCAGTTGATGACCAGTTCGGGGGATTTCTCATCGGCCTGGAGATGCGGGTTGCTCTTGGAGATTTCCGTTTCCAGCCGGTCCTTTAATATCACCGCGAGGTCCGCGTTTTTGGGGTCGCGAGCGGTGACCTTGACCTGAAATGTGGTGCCGGTGAAATGGATAACGGCCGGCAACTTCCGGTGAAGAATTATTTTCTTCTTCAACATCCCGGCTTTTTCGAATCCTTGCGCCACAAGTCCGCGAGCGAATAGAAAACAAAGAGCGAGTGCGATGATGAAGCGAAACCTATGGGTACGCAAAGCCCTAGGCATGAATGTAACGTCCAGTTGTCGGTAAGGCAGGAACTTACTGGGACAAGCGGCTGCGATGCTAGCAAAAGCGTTACGCGAATAGCAAGTATCGCGAACAGCGGGTTCGTTCACGAAATCCGTCCCCTCTGGGATGGGAAGTTGAGATTTTTGGCGGTGAGGAAAGCGGAAATGGAAACGCCGGCCTGCCGAGGCCGAACCGCATCTCCATTCGAAGTTATAGAGCGGAGACGATATGAGCGATGGCGTCGTCGAAGGTGGCTTTCCCGTCGAGGTACGGTTGCCAGAATCGCTCGAGAAGTTTGAGATAATCGTCCCATCCGCGTTGGTAAAGGCGTTCGCGGAACGCGTACGGCGTGTATCCGACCCCGCCGGCATTCGTGTTTTCCTCGTTGACGACCGGCTTGATGATTTCGCCGGTAGTGTAAAACACGAGCGCGTGCCACAGATCACGCGGAATAGCTTTGTCGCGCTGGCGGCATTCCCGATTGATGGCCAGTTGCACGGGCTCGGCAATGCCGTTGGAGGCTTCATGGAACAAGACCTCCAGCGCGGAGTTGCCTTGATTGCGGGGATCGGTGCTGGAGATCACCACGCGCAGCGGATCCAGCGTGGTGTAAGCGCCGGCATAATTTGCGAATGCGGTGACATCCACGCGGATGCGTTCCTTGGGCCAGCGGGTTTGGTAAATCTCAGCGAGGCGCTGCGATAACTCGACGCCTTTCACGCGCACTAGCGGCGACACGCCGGCGATCCATCTGCGGTTGGCGCGGTCGTGCTCCGGCCATTCATGCGTGCGATAAACCGGAGCGGCGGCATCCAGGATGCGTGTAAGCTTTGGCGGAAGGCCGGCGTCGCAGGTTTTCTTTCTTGCGCCAGAAAGTTCATCGCACTGTTCGAAATCGCCGAGCTGATTTTTCAACAGGATCAGCTCGGTGTTGAAGAGCAGATCTTTGTCCTGATAGTTGGCGGCGTAGTAGGCAACGGCCGCGTCCCATGCGAGTTGTTCGCTCGGCGTGCGTCGGGTAGCGGCTCCCGCGCCGGACGGACTGCCTCGGCCGTCGCGCGATTGCCGCGCTTGCCCATAAAGCGTGTGATGGAGATTGATCCAGAACCCGCTGTGCAACTCGAAGACTGGGAGCGGACCATATTGCGAATCCACTTGCGGCTCTGCCGCCGCGCCGGGCTGCGGAAGCAGCAACAAAGCGGCGATCAGCACGGGAACCATGCGCGCGAGTGTTGAGTAGCCCATACGGAAACGCTCGATGGTAGCGCCAAGTGCGCTGCGGCACAAATGTTGCAGCGTCGGCTAATCAAGTACCGACGCGGTATAACGAAGACGAACTGGCGCGCCTTCGCCGAATCACTCTCCCATGTTTCTAAGCAATAGGCATAGCGGCCTTCTGCAGCCAACCATCCAGGAGCGCGACATGTTTTTCGTCCGGGTTGGTCCCCCAATGAACGCCCATGCCCAGCCCTGGACTGACGTAGACGACGCGTGCTTCCGTTTCAAAGACATCGTCGCCGCTGCGCAATTGAATTTTGATCCGTGTCTGGGGAGGGAGAGGACTCAGCGTGTCGATGTAGCAGCCACCGCGGCTCACGTCCGATGACCGCGCGTTCAGCAATGTGGAGTTGAGTGGTTCGAAAACTTCCGCGACCAGCGTTAGCGCGTACCGCGGCCAATCACGTCGATCGGCCATTGAATCTGCCATGTCAGGGCTCCTGGAGTGTCCTGCCCTGAGAGACCCATAGGTAGTAAGCGCCGCTCGTCGTCGTGAGCGTCGCCGTCGGAGGATTGACCCTGCAACGTAGTGTGGGAGTCGGCGGGGGCGGGGGCAAGTCACAACCGCACCAACTCGCTCCAAAGTGTCAACGCACCGCCGAGTTCAAGCGCCTCATTCGACCTTCGGGTCCGCGTCGCTTCCAACGGCACCCTGGCGGTCCGCGCCGTGCAGCCCCCCGTTCGCATCCCGAAAAAAGGAGCGGCGACCCGTGCGGCCATAGGTTTGCGGCGTAGCCGCGAGGGCGAATTTCGCGGGCGCGCCAAGCGTGCTAGCCCCGGCGATGACGTAGCGGAAGTTGTAACCGCTCCGCGCGCCGGCAGCGAGATCCGCATCCAGAAGGCCGGCGGCTTCCGGGCCGGCCACTGCTCCACGCTTGGTGGGCCCCAGGTTTGCCAGCGAGTCCGGCAGACGAGTGTAGGTGTGGCGATACGTTTCGACGGCATCGGCGATGAGCTTGAGCGCATCGATGGCGGCGTGCTCGGTGAACTCAATTTGCGCAGCGTCCCATTCGGCGGCAAGGGAAGGCAGATCAAGCAGCACGAGGCCGACCGAGAGCAGCTTCCATTCGCCATTTTCGCGGACCAGCCCCATCTTCACGTGCATCACGTTTGCGCCAACGGTGTCGGTGGCGTCGCGGATCTCCACGGGCAGGAAAGCGAGATTGTCCGAAATCTCCGGGCCGCCAATTTGCGCTTCGGCGGCCCCGCCCGGAGTTTCGCAGCGTACCAGTGGCCTGCCCGACGCGCCGGTCACCAGCGAGGGTCTGCCAGGCTCATCCAGCAAAACGAAACGCTTCATGAGCGCAACGCGTGCCCCCGGCGTCAGTGACGCGAAAGTTTGCGCGTTGCGCGCGGTGAGAAATTTCGTGAACTCCCGTTCGCTTTGCGAACAGGCTGCTGCCAGCGCCTCTCGCAGCGCCAGGCTGGGGCCCGTGAGGCCGTTTTGGGGGTCGGCGCTCGGCCGCGAACTGGATTCTTGCGCGCGACACTCACCGGCCGCGAACAGCGGCAGCGCGATGACGACGAGAAGAAAGCGCGCGCTAAGCCTGTGCGATTTCAAGTTAGTCCTTCGCGGCGCCAAGAATCGCCGCCAGGTTTTGCGTAAAGCTCGAACGCGGCATCACCTCGTCGCAACCCGCGGCGCGCGCCTGCGCCGCCAGGTCCGTTTGCACGTGCGACAGAAACCCAATGACGCGCACATCATTCTTGCCGGCCCGCACGCGCTCAATCACCTGAATCGGCTGGCTTCGCGCGTTCAAGTCCACGATCACCAGTTTAGGCGCGGGTTCGAGCAGCGTAAGCAGCGCGTCGCCGTTCGCCGCCACCTTGAGTTCCATGCCGAGATGCTTTGCAGTTTCCGCCACCTTCATCTGAAAAAATAAATCGTCGATCAACGCCACAACTCTGTCCATGACCTAAGCCTCTCTATCCCCACTCCGTCTCTGATCTCCGTGCTCTCTGTATAAAGCACGCGGCCATCTCTTGGGTGCCCCACACGCCGTGCTTGCGTGTGGGGTTCTTTCCTCGTCCGGCAAGCTCATAGCTCGCCCCGAAACTGCATTGGCTCCTCTGACAGACGCCGACTCTGTTCGAAACGATGCTTGAAGGGAGACAGGTTGGTCGATTGGAGAATTGCAGCTACCAGCGGCCGTTCCAACTTACGCGTTCATTACCTTGCCCAGGCCACACAAAATGCCTACAAAAGCCTAGTGCCCGCTCCCACTGCTATGCGCGCCCACAGTATCGTCCGGCACCGCGCCCTTGCGCCCTTTGACGCGATCGTAAACCGAGATTTGACTCACCGAACCAAGCGCCTCGTTGTAGAACGTCGGCACACCCAGCGCCGTCCGCAGCTCTTCGTTAAACCTGCGCAAATTCTCCAGGTGCGACGCCAGCGCCGGGAGTTTCTGCCCATCATCGGTCAGCAAAAATTTCTGGTAGCCAGCATCCCACAAGCGCGTGAATTGCCCCTTCAGCATGATCGTGGGCAAAATCGTCAGCTGGTACTGTTCGTCGGTCCCTTTTCGAAATTCCGCCCCGCAACCGTATTTTTCCACGCGCACAACCCCGCGCGTGCTGCCAACCTTGAAACCCAGCGCCGCCAACCCTTCAATTGCCTTCGGTGAAAAACGTTCGTCGACATTCCACATAGGATGTTTAGGGTAATGAATGAACGTGCGCCTGTAAAGGGTCTCGGGCATCCAGGGTCTCGGGCATCCAGAAGCTTGTCAAATCCAGGCGAGGGAATTGTGAAAATTGTGCGCGGAGCGATTAACACAATTGCAACAATCAATTGCACTGCCATTCATATGCCTGTTTTATCAAAGTTGCGGACGCTGTCTCGCACCTGTGCATGATCGCAGGGCAAACCGGATTCTTTCGTGGGGAGGTGCATCCCCGCCGAAAACCTGTCGAGGAAAAAAGGGGCACTAGGTATGTCGAAACTCATTCGTTCGTTGGCGGTGTGCGTCTGCAATCTCTTCTTGGTTGTTCTCTCCTGTCACGCGCAGCAAAATCTCGGGTCGATCAATGGCACAGTCTTCGACACCTCCGGCGCCGTGCTACAGAAGGCTACGGTCAGAATTCGCAATTTGGCGACGAATGACGAGCGCACGCTTTTGACCAAAGACGATGGCTTCTATCTCGTCTCGGATCTCCCGATCGGCACCTATGAGCTTACTTTCACACGCGACGGCTTCACCACCGAAGTCCATTCGAAAATTCTCGTCCAGGGCGATCGCACCTCCACCGTCAACGCCTCCTTGCGGCCCGGGCAAGTGGCTACCACCGTTACCGTCACGGGCACTCCCCTGTTGAACCAGACCGACATGACCAACGGCTACACCCTAGGCAGCGACCTCATTGAAAATATACCTCTCGGAACAGGCAGCTTCACTCAATTGGCCGTCTTGGCCCCCGGCGCCAATGCGGATTTTCTAAGCGGTGCGGGCACCAATGCAGGCTTAGGCAATCAGAATATTTTCGCCAACGGCCAGCGCGACGCCAGCAACAACTTCACGGTCAATTCCGTGGTCGCCAACAACCTCTTCAACGGTCTGTCCTCAAGCTCCGTCGGCGAGAGCCGCTTCGTGCTCAACACCAACGAGCAGTTCAAAGCCGGCGGCCAGATTCAAACCGACTCGTCCGTCTTTGACGCCATCGGGCAAGGACTTCCATCGCCGCCGTCGGAAACCGTTGAAGAAATTCACGTCAACACGTCCATGTACGACTCTTCCCAGGGAGCGAATAGCGGCGCCCATATCGCCGTCGCCACCAAGTCCGGCACCAACGATTTCCACGGCTCCGCCTATGCATATCACCAGACCGATGCGTGGGACGCCAACCCGTTTTTCCTAAACGCTGCAGGGATCCCGCGCCCGCCGCTTCACCGCAACACCTTCGGTGCCACGCTAGGCGGCCCGATCCTCCGCGATAAGCTGTTCTTCTTCGGCTCTTACCAGGGCCAGCGCATCACCGACGCCACCGACGGCTCGACCCAGGTCGTCAACGTCCCCACAGGTCTCTCTGACGATCGCACTCCCGCGACACTCGCAGCGCTCGCCGGCGTTCCGGTCACCAGCATCGACAACGCCGCCCTCAACATCCTTCAGGCAAAAACTCCCAGCGGACAACTCATTATTCCCTCGCAGAATATTACGAACCCGGCCCAGATTGGTCTCCTGGGCGGCAATGCCATCGAGACCGGGCCTCCTAGCACCTTCAACGCTGATCAGGTCAACGCCAACATAGACTACCTGTTCAGCACGAAAGACCGCCTCGCGGGGAAGTACTATTTTCAGAACGATCCCACAACCAATCCCTTCGCCGTTAGCCAGGTAGCCGGGTTTCCCCAAAGGCTGGAAGCCGGCAGCCAGGTCTTTTCCCTCGAAAACACCACCAGTGTGACTCCCAATGCCACCTGGGAGCAGAGAATCGGTTTCATCCGGCAAATCGCCAATGCCACTACATCTCAGCAGCTCGACGCCTCCAGCATCGGCGTGAACCTTCTGGGCAGCAATTTCTTTCCGGGCTTCACCATCAGCAACGCAGGCTCCGGCACCGGTGACAGCCTGAAGATTGGTCCGGCCAACAATTTTGCCAATGCCGGCGTTTTCCAGAATCACTTTCAGGTGGCCACGAACTACAACTGGACCGTCGGACGCCACACCCTCTCCTTCGGATTCGACGGAGACTACGGCCAACTCAACGTCGTCAATCGCGAAAACGAAGTGGCCACCTTCAATTTCTCTAGCTTCAAGAACTTCCTGACCGGAAACTTGGGCGGTAGGAACGGCGGACAAATCCTGAACGGCGCGACCAACCGCTACTATCGCGCAAAACAGACGGGACTCTTCGCCCAGGACAGCTTCAAGCTCAAATCCAATCTTACCGTCACCGCAGGCTTGCGCTGGGATTGGAATGGCCCGCTCAGCGAAAAGGACGGCCTCCTCACCAATTTCTACCAGCAAAACTATTCCTACGATCTCGGCACCGACACCATCAACGACATTGGGCTGGTCATCGCCGGCAACAACAAAGAGTTCTGCGCCACCAAGTCAACTTTCTGCGTCAATGATTCCACGCTCACCGGCCGCCAGTGGCTGTTCGAGCCGCGCATCGGCTTCGCGTGGAGTCCCAAGCTCGTGAAAAATCTTGTCGTCCGCGGGGGTTTTGGCTTGTATGCCGACCGCGGCGAATTTTTCACCGAACTATCCGCCAGCGCGGGACTCGGCATCAGCGGTCCCTTTGGTGTCACCGCCGCGCAGCCCTTCGTCGTTCCTCTGAACACCTCCTGCACCGGTGTGCAGTGCCTCAGCAACAATCCCTTTGGCACTTCGCTGCCACCCCCGCCGCCAAGCAATCTCTCCGGTATCGAGGCCCTCGTGCATAACCAATCGGGATTGAGCGGCTGCGCTGAGCCCGTTACACCTACATGCGCCCCCACCGGCACACCTCTGCAGGCGTTTCTGTTCGGCGGCTACGATCCAAAGAACACGCTGCCCTACTCAGAAAACTGGACCCTCGACGTGCAGTGGCAGCCCACGGACACCGTGCTCGTTGACGTCGGCTACGTAGGCAACCGCGGGCTCCACCAGCTTCTGCCCATCCCCTTCAATCAACCCGGGATCGCCACTCCCACCAAACCCATTAACGGACAGATCTATTCGTATGGGTATCAGGCTACGGACGCCGACGGAGGCCAGGGCATTCTTCAAACCGAACAGGTAGCCACGACCATCGGTGAGTTCACCGGCGCGGATGGCAACACCGCTCTCCGCGTGCCCTTCATTGGCTACAATCCGAATTCCGACTTCTGGCAAGCCGAAGGGATCTCCACCTACCACGCCCTTCAGGTCAGCGTGAAAAAGCGTTTGAGCCATGGCCTCACGGTCAACGCCTCTTACACCTGGTCGCACACTCTCGATGAAGGCAGTGGACTTTCCGAGGGCCTCTTCTTCAACGGCAACGACCCGCTCAACCCCCGGAGCGCCTACGGCAACGCTTCCTTCGACCGCACCCACGTTTTCACCATCAACTACGTCTACCAGATCCCGAATCTCACCAACTCCGAAAAATTCATCAAGCACATCGTCAACGGCTGGGGTGTCAACGGAATCACTACCGTGCAAAGTGGTCTGCCCTACAGCGTCTACGACTTCTCCGGCAGCATAGCCAGCCAGTTCTACGGCGCGGGCGACGACTTCATCACCAACCCATTGCTCGCCATACCCGGCGGCACGACCAAGAGCGTGCAGTTGCAGGGCACTACCGGTGTGAACGCGGGCAATCCAGTACTCAACGGCAACGCCTTCGGCATCCTGGTCAACGCGCCAGGAACCAACGGCGCGCCTCCCTGTGGTCCCACGACGGACGAAGCCAGTCCGACGGCCGCATGCGACTTCTCGGAAACCGGTTTCTCGAACACCGGCCGCAACACCTTCCGCGGACCTTTCCAGACGCGTTTCGACTTCAGCGTTTTTAAAACGTTCAAGCTCACCGAGCGCTTTTCGCTTCGCTATGACGCTCAATTCTTCAACATCTTCAACCACCCGAGCTTTGACGCTCCCAATAACAACGTCAGCTTGAATCCCTGTTTCGGCCCCAACATTCAAACCAGCCCGGCGAATGGATGCCAGTGGCTCGGCACCATTCCGGCCACCGGAACACTGACAAGCCCGATCGGCAGCGGACAAGCGCCAACCGGCACAGGCTTCATCCAAGGCACCATCGGGAGCCCGCGCTTAATTCAAATGTCGTTGCACCTGACGTTCTAAGTCCAAACGTCGTCGGCGTGGTCCAATCGTGTCCGGGCGCGGAGTAACCCCATGTCCCGCTAGGGACCCCCAGTAGGGGTGGGGCTTATTTATCCTGAGTCTGGAAGGGCCCCGCCCGGCCAACGAGTCTTGTCGCGAAGTTCACAGCAGAGGATGTTTGTCAGCCCAACCTACCGCGCCCGGGCCAAACCACCCAACGCAATCCCAAGCGTCCCCGCCTTGCTCGAATTCAAATCGTACACACCAGTCCGCAGGTAAACCTCGCCCCCCGGGACATCAATCTCCTTATGCACCTGCAATCCCACTCTCATAAGATCCGTATACACATCAGGCTTCAGCGCAATTTCGCTCTTCTTGCTCACCAGGCCTAACGCTTTCCCGTCACGGTCGTAAGCAATCACCGTCACTTCGACGCTTCCATGCCGCACCCCATCCGCCGTGGTCTCCAGCCGCAGATCCTGCGGCGAAATCGCGAAATCGAGCCCATATCGAACCGATGGCTCTCTAAGTTCCTCAATGCTTCCCGCCTGCTCCGTCCGCGGTACCGTTTTCAGTGGCAACACGCGCACCTTATACATAATCTGCGCAAAATCCGGCATCCCGAATCCTATCAATGGCAGCAGCGCATCGCTCTTCCGCTTCTCGTCCGAAGTCGACGCGAATTTTGCGTTCTCCGCGTAATACCCGCGGCGATAGGCCAGTTTATAATTGCCGTTAACAATCTTCACCTCGATGTGACGGTATTTCCCGTCCATGCTGGCGTTGGTGGGCGCATAGGTCAGCGTGTAGAAGTGCGAACCCTCGGCAATTGCCTGCGCCATCGCCTCGCTCAATCCGTTTGTATTGTAGAAAGCCTTGCCGCCGGTGTCCCGCGCCAACAATTCCATGGCTATCTGATTGAAGCTGCGATCCGCTTCGTCCGCTTCAATGGGCTTCCCATAGTTGGTCGGATCGTTAACCGCGTTCGGATCCAGCCCCGTCGCCTGAATTGGGTAGACCGCCACCTGGTCCGCCGTCAGCAGTTCCGCAGTCTGCTGAACCTCGGCCTGATGTGAAACGGAAATCTTGCGTCGCGCGCCTGTCTCCGGGAAAAAATGAATCGGGAACGACCCGGCAAGCCACATCACGTTCTTGCGGCCAGGAATGGGCGCTAGATACCGCGCCAGCGCCTGAAACGCTTGCAACGTCATGCCGACACGGTCCGCGTTCCGTTCACCGGACTCCTCGGCCATGAAATCCCGGCAGGCATCTTGGCCCGCCGGAGAACGTATGCGATCGCAGGCCATCTTCTCGCCGGCTTTCCGCGCGGGCGAGGCCATCTGCGATTCAAACTTCGCCTGCGTTCCCGATTTCGGATCGAGCAGCGAAGCCTTGAGCTCGGAAGAATCCTCCGTAAATCCCTGCACCATCCGCAACTTCGATCCCAACGTGAAAATTGCCAGCCGCGCGCCCGTCGGAGCGGCCATGGCAGCCTCCAGGTACTTTTCCATTTGCGGCCGCACGTAAGTCTGGTCAACCGCCTGCGTATTCAGTGAATCCAGCAGCAGCACGTTAACCGAATCGGTCAATTTGACTCGGGGATAATTTGTGTAAACATCCGGCGGCATGGGCGGCATTGGCACCGCCGAAACTCTCCCTCCGGTGTGCTCCTCAAAAAACGAAATCTTCTGCGGCTGTCCGTCTTCCGTGGCTTGAAAGTCCTCCTTATGCAGCCCGCCAACCGTCTCGCCCTTCCCCTGCGTCACGACCACATCCACAAGCACAATCCGCACTTCGGATTTGATGGTTGGCTGCTGGCTGGCAACATCAGGCGGAGAAGTCTGCGAAAGCAATAAACAACCCAACAACGACACAAAAATGAGGGCCAACGCGTGGTCACGACGCATATCAGTTCACCGCCGCAGTCTCTCATACCCTACGACGCCCCAAAGCTTTCAGTCGTTTCCGTGGTAGCACAGAGGCTCCTGCTTGCCCTGAGGGACCAAGGTCTGTGTCCCCTGAAGCCGCGCCCCATCAGACCCGAAACCCCCACACCGCATACCACTAAACCTAGCCTGCGCATCCTATAACAGGTACAATGCGCGACTTCCAGGTAAGAGCCTGACGCCGATCCAACCGGGTCCTGCCCAAGGCCTAGCATTATAAGTACTTGACAAATAGTTACTTATGTATTATAATCCTCAAATCGTGGTTTGGCAGAACCCTTCCGAATCGCTTCCCGCAGGCGCACACAAGCTCGGACGCAAAGCAAAATCCCATAACCTGTTTAGAATCCGCACTTCCGAAAAGTACGCGCGTAACTCCTTTGTAATCCGCACTTCCAAATCGAAAGGACTTAAAGTCCTTTATAATCCGCACTTACAAAATAAGGCGGGGGAGGGGGCACTACGGTTAACTAGACCTCCCTACAATGGCGGTCCCTTATGACCACGATCGCCACCAAGCATCTTGCCACCTCCGGAAGCTCGCTTTCCGGCGCAATCGGGCGCTCCGTTCTCGACCTCATCGGTAACAGCCCACTCCTTCGGCTCGAACGCATCGGCCGCGAATTCCCCAACGTCGAGTTCGCCGCCAAAGCCGAGTGGTTCAATCCCGGAGGCTCCGTCAAAGATCGCCCCGCATTGAGCATGATTCAGGCGGGTCTCACGAGCGGCGCTCTGAGCCCTGGCAAGACCATCATCGATGCCACCAGTGGCAACACTGGAATCGCCTACGCCATGATCGCTGCGGCGACGGGTTATCCCGTAAAGCTCTGCCTCCCCGATAGCGCCTCGCAAGAACGCAAACGCATCCTCGGCGCGTTTGGCGCGGAGCTGGTCATCACACCCGGCGACGAAGCCACCGATGGCGCGATTCGCCGCGTGCAACAGATTGTGGCGGCCGATCCCCAGAAATATTTCTATCCCGACCAATATAGCAATCCCGCAAACTGGCAAGCCCATTACCACACGACAGCCAACGAGATTTGGGAGCAGACCGCCGGGCGCATCACCCATTTCGTCGCAGGCCTCGGCACCAGCGGGACGTTCGTCGGGGTAACGCGCAGGCTCAAAGAGCTGAATCCCGCGATCCGTTTCATCAGCCTGCAGCCCGATGCTCCCTTTCACGGGCTCGAAGGTTGGAAGCACATGGAAACCGCGATTCGCCCATCCATCTACGACGACACGCTGGCCGACGAAAATCTCGAAGTTAGCACCGAAGATTCGTACCACCTGGTGAAAAGAATTGCGCGCGAAGAGGGCTTGCTCGTGAGCCCCAGCGCCGCCGCCGCGCTCCTCGGCTGCTTCCACGTCGCAAAAAAAATTCCGCGCGATCAGCACGCCGTCATCGTCACGGTATTCGCCGACTCCGCGGCAAAATATCTCACGGAGCGTTTCTGGGAAGAATCCTGACCATGGCCACGGCACTCAGTTCCGACTTAGCCCAGAAAATCCGCGACCATGGCGCGGAAACCTATCCGCACGAATGCTGCGGCGCACTCTTAGGCCGCGATCTCGACGTGAGCACCACGTCATCGCCAAACGCAGCCGAGCTTCCGTCGCGCGAAATCGTGGTGCTATTTCCGCTGGTGAATCGCCGCGATGATTCTCCGCGCAATCGTTTCTCGGTCACCTCCGACGACGTGCGCGACGCAGAAAAGGCCGCACGCGAAAAGGGCATCGACGTAGTCGGGTGGTATCATTCCCACCCCGATCACCCCGCCGCTCCGAGCGAATACGATCGCGACCACGCCTGGCCGTGGTACAGCTACATCATCGTCAGCGTAGCCAACGGCAAGCCGGAAGACATGACCTCCTGGCGCCTGCTCGACGACCGCTCAAAATTTACGCCCGAAGCCCTGGAGATTCGCGAGAGTGCGAAAGCATGAGAGCACCCTACCAACCGTGGCCCCCGAAAAATGTCATTCCGAATCCCCTTCCGGTTTTTGAACAGGGTGAGGAATCCGCTTTTTCCTGGTCTTCCTCGCGAGCAGCAGATCCCTCACTCCGCTGGGAACCTCGGGGTTCGGGACGACGGATGTGCGTCTCGGGAGGGCACGCCTTTAGCTGCTGAGGGACGCGCTGGCTTGTAAGCAACATTTTGCATAGACTCTGGTGAGGAGAACCAAATGGCGGTAAAAGTAATGATTCCAACGCCGCTGCGGGTCTACGCCGGCAAGCGCGATTCCGCCGAGTTCACCGCGGCGACAGTCGGTGAAGCTCTAGGCCACCTGACCACCCAATTCGGCGACCTGCGCAAACATCTGTTCACCGAAGACGGCAAACTCCGCAGCTTCGTCAATGTATACGTCAACGACGAAGACATTCGTTATTTGGCGAAAGAGAACACCCCAACCAAAGATGGCGACACCATCAGCATCGTCCCCTCCATCGCCGGCGGTTCTCCTTGTTACTGTTGCCCCGCATCCTATTGTTGTTGATCCTGCTCAACTTAAGTGCGCCGCGCGGCATTTGCATCGACTGGGACCGCGCATCATCTAATGCAGGCCAAAGATCAACGAAACGCAACGATCAATAGTTCGAGGGATTCACAATGTCGACCAAAGTTCAGCCGTTAACTGCATCGCCCGCTGCGCAACCAGCCGCGACCAGCCTCTCCAACGAAGAGATCCTGCGCTACAGCCGCCACCTGATCATGCCCGAGGTCGGCATGGAAGGTCAGCTCAAGCTCAAGAACGCCAAGGTCCTTCTGATCGGCACGGGCGGACTTGGCGCGCCCTTGGGTTTGTATCTGGCGGCCGCGGGCGTCGGCAAATTGGGCCTCGTGGATTTTGACGTCGTCGACTTCACCAACCTGCAGCGGCAAATTGCTTTTGGCACAGCCGATGTCGGCAAGTCCAAGGCGCAAGCGGCGCGCGCGCGGCTCTCAGATTTGAATCCGGACATTCAGATCGAAGCGTTTGAAACGCAATTGACCAGCGCAAATGCGCTGGAATTATTCAAGGATTTCGACATTATCGTCGACGGAACCGACAATTTTCCTACGCGGTATCTCGTAAACGATGCGTGCATTCTGCTCGGCAAGCCCAACGTTTATGGTTCGATTTTTCGGTTTGAAGGGCAAATTACCGTGTTTGGCATGCCGGATGGTCCGTGCTACCGATGCCTGTATCCCGAGCCGCCTCCGCCGGGGCTTGTGCCTTCGTGCGCCGAGGGCGGCGTGCTGGGTGTGCTCCCTGGAATCGTCGGCTCGATTCAGGCGATGGAGACGATCAAGCTTGTTCTCGGCCGCGGCGACAGCCTCGTCGGCCGGTTATTGCTCTTCGATGCGCTGGGCATGAAATTCCGCGAATTGAAGCTGCGCAAGAATCCCAACTGCCCGATGTGCGGCGAGCATCGGACCATCAATAAGTTGATCGACTACTACGAATTCTGCGGTGTGCGCGGGGAAGAAGCCCCTGCGCCCGATCTGGCGGTTCCAGAGATCACGCCAAAGGAACTGAAGTCGCGCCTCGACAAAGGCGACGATCTCTTCATTCTCGACGTGCGCGAGCCGCACGAATACCAGATCTGCAATCTCAACGGAACGCTGATTCCGCTCGGTGAATTGCCGCGCCGCGTCCATGAGCTGGACACGTCGCGAGAGATCGTCGCGCATTGCCGCAGCGGCAAGCGCTCCGCCGAAGCTGTCGACTTCCTGCGCAAAGCCGGCTTCCGCAAGATCCTGAACCTGAAGGGCGGCATCCTGGCCTGGTCCGACGAAGTCGATCCCAAAGTACCCAAATATTGAGCATTCAGTGGAGTAGCGATCTTTGCATCGGTTTGACAATCTCCGAGCGATTTAGAGAACAAATCAACGACCGGTCTAAAGACCGGCCACTACAACTGCTGTATGATCGAACCTGATTTCCCAGGAGAGTAGATGGTGGCAACCAAGATTATTGTGAACCACAATGGCTCGATCCGCGTCGAAGGCGACTTCGAGATCGTCGATCCCGAAGGCCGCGCATTCGGCTTGGCAGGCCGCACCGCCATCGGACTCTGCCGTTGTGGCCACTCCGCGAACAAACCGTTCTGCGACGGGTCTCACAAAGCGTGTGGATTTGCCGACACCGTGGCCGCCCGCGAATTGCCCGCCCCGAAGCCCAAGATTTAAGACCTCCGCCGAAGGCTTCCACTAGATAGGGAGATGAGCGTTCAGGCAGCGCGCGCGGCGGGAATGGACTTGAGGAAGTACCCACCCCGTAGGCCCATGATTAAATTAGAGATTCCCAATTTAGCCTGAGACGAGTCTCAGACTGAGAATGCATCTCATTTCGCCTCCCTGAGGCGATTCTCACGAATAAGTGTCCAAAAATGAATTAGATAGCTGGGCATACGCACAGCTTTCTGCGTGATACCACTGTCTCGCCGAACCGATACGACCGTGCGCTGCCAGTTACCCCTCCAGTAAGTCAATAAAATTCAGCAACTTACAAACCGATAGTTTCTGTGGAGAAGGGACACCGACGTGCATTTATCGGGGTTCGCAGGCTTTCTTCGGCATTTGGGGGATTTCGTGGGGCGTTGGGGCAAGATCATCGGGTTTCTGCGGCTTTCCCACCTGGGGAGTGGAGCAGGCGTGGAGCGCCGGGCGAACATCGCGTCGAAAACGACGGCATCGCGCTGGTTGATCGCGTCCTGTTTTGCCCTGGTGGCGGTGTTCTTTGGGTTCATCTTCTATCTGCGACATGCAGGAATCACGGGAAGCGCGCAAAGCTATCTTTATCTTGAGGTTGGCGGCACGCTCATCAGCTTTTGCTATGCAGCCAACGCGCTGGTTCGGTTCCGTGGGACGCACGATCGCACGGCCCTGATACTGGCGTTTGGCTTTGTGCTTTCCGGGATCATTGAGACGGTTGGCTACTTCGCACTGAATGCGCAGATGCAGGCGGGCCACGCGGTGCCGACGACGGTACCGATGGGCTGGATGGTGAGTCGCGTACTGCTGGCGGTGATGCTGCTGGCGGCCATCGGCGTTGAGCGCTACATGCCGACAGCGCGGCAACCCAGCCGGGAAACCGCGGGCGCGTTGCTGGTTGTTTTGTTGGCTGCCTATCTGACCAGTGCTGCGTTCCTTGCCGCGCCGGCGGCGCCGTTTTCTCACGCGGCGTGGATCCTTTCGCGTCCCTGGGACTTGCTTCCTGGAGTGCTGTTCCTGGCGGCGGCGGTTTGCTACCGGCAGCGTCTGGATCGCGACAAGCGCAGCAAGAACCCGGCTAGTCTGTACGAATACTCTCTGTTCGCGGTTGCGTCACTGAACGTTGTTTGCCATGCCGCCGCGGCTTTTTCACGCCATATTTTCGATGGGCCTTTTTTCGTAGCCGAATTGTTCAAGACCGCGAGCTACGTCGTGGTGCTTGCCGGGGCGTTGCTGGAGCAGGCGCGCTTGTTCGAACAAGTTCGCTCGATGGCCGTCAGCGATTCCCTGACAGGTTTGGCGAATTATCGGCGTCTCATCCACGTTCTGGAAACCGAGTTGGACCGTTCGCGGCGCACCATGCGGCCGTTCAGCGTGATCCTGCTGGACATGGATGGCCTCAAGGCCATCAACGATCAATTTGGGCATTTGACTGGCAGCCGAGCGCTGGTGCGGCTTGGCAAGGTCCTTTCGAATCATTCGCGCGCGATCGACACTCCCGCTCGCTATGGCGGGGATGAATTCGCATTAGTTCTGCCGGAGGCGAGCCGCGAGGTGGCCGCTCGTGTAGTTGCTCGTATTCGGGAACGTCTTGCGGCGGAACCGGAGCGGCCTGCGCTTTCGGTTAGCGCCGGCGTTGCCGCGTTTCCGGAAGACGGAGATACGCCGGAACAACTTTTGGGGGCCGCTGATCGAGCGCTGTACGGCATGAAGAACCGCGGCGGCAGCATTCAAAATCTCACGCGCATCGCGGCGTGCTTGTGAGGAATGACACGAGCATGTCACCCAGGAAGATTTTCTCGTTTCACCGCGCCGAACGCCGCATCCCGATGGAGATTCCCGTCGTGCTGGACGGTCATCGGCAGACGCCGGGCGCGGAATCGACCTTTACAGAGAATGTGAGCGCGAGAGGCGCGCGGGTGGTGAGCACGCGCCGATGGGAAAAAGGGGAACCGCTTACCTTTGTTTCGCGCACTGGAGAGTTTCGTTCGTTGGCTCGGGTGGCTTACTGCCAACCAATGCATGGCGACGGCTATGCAGTTGGCGTGGAGTTTCTCGATCCGGCGGGGCGATGGGTTGTTCAATCAAAAGAAAGCTCGGCCCAACGGCAGGGCGGATAGGAGGGGAACGCCTGGAACGGAAGACAAATAACTGGTGCAAACAAAAGAATAGGAGTTGAAGCGCCGCGCGGAAGAGAAGGCCGCACGGCGCTTCATTCTTTTTTGGGGAGAGATTACGCGTGGCGCGTCTACCAACTTTAGAACGTAACGATTTGCGTTCACAAGAGAGATACGCAACCCTGACGGGGCCTCGCTCGGTGAGGCAGTTGCATTCAGAGCCAGAGCGTTCTGCGGCCCGCGTCGAAGTAAAGCGGTGGCTGTGGCCAGAGCGGTTGCAAGCCGTTGAGAATGCCGTAGCAGATGGAAAGGACTCGACGTACCAAGGGCCTGTCACAATTTTGCTTCGAGCGGCGTTATGTACATTGTGAGCACATCAAGCGAAGCGGTGGCTGATTCGAATGCCAATGAGACGCACTTAGATATTGAGACGCTCTTCCGCGTCCACTATGGGCGAGTCGCCCGCGTCATTGCACGGGCTGTTCGAGACCGCGCGCGCTCCGAGGAGCTCGCTGTAGAAGTGTTTCTGAAGCTATGGCGTAATCACAAAGCGCAGAGTGAGAATGTAGAAGGCTGGCTTTATCGGGTCGCAGTCCGTGCCGGTTTAGACGAACTCCGACGGCAAAGGCGACGGGGACACTATGAACGCATGCTCGCATGGGTCCAACCCCGTCCCCCAGCGGCGACCCCGGAGGATATCCATTCTGTGTCCCAGAAGAAGGATAAAGTCCGCTCAGTGCTAAGCATCATGAAACCCCGCCAGGCACAATTCTTACTACTGCGCAGCCATGATTTCAGCTATCAAGAAGTGGCTTCTATTCTCAAGGTGAATCGGGCATCAATCGGAACTCTGGTGAGCCGGGCAGAGGAATCGTTCCGAAAGGAGTACATCAAGAGATATGGACACGAATAACGCACCTCGAAGTGAAGGTTGGGTGGATGAACGGTTGGCCGTGCTCGACCCTGGCGTCGAATGGGAACCAGATGTAACTGCGGGCTTGCTGCGACTTAGAGAGCTGAGGGGCCGGGGAAGCTGGATTAGCGGAAGGTGGTTGTTGGCAGCGACGGGTACCCTCGGCGTTTGCATCTGCCTAATGGTTCTCCCTTCACCAAAGGTGCTGGCGCATCGGTGTCTGGAATGCTCCTTCGCGGTTTGGCAGAGTCTACTGCCGTCGGCGCCCGCCCAATCGGGCCTAAAGTCTCCAAGTGGGCGCAGTCTGGCACCGGATTTCAATTTAGAAGATGCGAGCGGCAAGGGTGTCAAACTCGCTGACCTCAGGGGCAAAGTGATTCTAGTCAATTTTTGGGCGACTTGGTGTGAAGGTTGCCAGGTCGAGATTCCCTGGTTCGTCGAGTTTCAGAAAGAGTATGCGAGCCGGGGACTCGTAGTTGTAGGTATTTCGATGGACGATGACGGTTGGAAATCAGTTAAGCCTTGGATTAAACAGAAGAAGGTGAACTACCCTATCGTGATTGGTGACGAGGGATTGGGGAAGCAGTACGGACTCGATGGAATGCCGCTAACGGCGCTGGTTGACCGCGAAGGCAGAATAGCCGATGTGCACCACGGAATAGTGGAGAAAACGGCCACTCAACAAAAAATCAGAGACCTTCTGCAGGAAGGTTTCAAGAACCCCACAAACTGAGCGTCGATTTGCCTTCACAAGGGAGATACGCAACCCCGACGGGGCCTCGCTCGGTGAGGCTGGCGCACTCAGAGCGCCCCCCCACCAAAAAAACGGTCGAATCGTGAAGGGCGGAACGTTCCTTCGCTGAGAGACGCTAATGAGAATCCGTGAGCGGGCTTGGTCTTGAGTTCGACCAGGACCGCGTCCACGGGTTTGTCCGAAAGATTCTCGGGCAGTTGATCTTCGGCGGGCGTCCATTGAGAAGCGTTGGCCTTGCCGTTCGCTTCGACGGACTTGTCCGGTTTCCGGGTCTATCAGGCTTGCGGCTCAAAGTTGCCTGGATCTTTCGTCTGTTTATTCGAGAAATTGGTTTCTCAAAGGTGGAATCTCCCCATCCGGGTGGCGGGCGATTCTCTCAATCTGCTCTGCAATAGGCCGCCGGATCAACGCGTCTTCCGGTGCGTACTTCAGTGCATCCGAATACGCTCGCAAGGCCCCTTCCCGCGCGCCGCGCTTCAGCAACAGGTTCCCAAGCTCGATGTGGACAAAAAAGGCGGTGGGATCCATTTCCGTAGATTGCTGAAACGCCTCTTCTGCGGCGGCATCGTCCGGCTTATCCGCATAATGTTTTTCGATTCCATGGAAATAGAGAGCCGCAGCCGCATCCGCAGGCGAGAGAAAGGTTCCGCGGTAAACGAATACATTCCCGAATCGCGTCGCTGGCGTAGCCTCCCGAAGCGCGCGCCTATCCCAGAAAGTGTTCGGAGACAAGAATACGAATCTAACGAAAATTGTACCGGACCTCTGGGGCTGACTGAGTCGTTTCAGGTCACGCTGCATATCGCGGCCCAGATACTCCACGTCCCGCCCCTTTAGTTCTTCATCGGAGGATTCGTAGATGAGGGTGGGCCTCTCGCCCGCGGGCTTCAGAAACTTGCGGTAATAATCGACGATTTCTTTGGTGCGCTGGCCGAGGTCCACCCCCTCATCGCTGAAATACTTGTAGCCGTTCTTCGTCCCGCCCACGAATTCATTGAAGTACTCCCACGGCCGCAACACGGGCACCGCTGAGGCACAGGCCAGAACATAGGCCAGCACCGTCATTGCTTTCAGGCTTCATGAATACGAAGCCATCGCCCTCTCCACGAAAAGGCCAGTGAAGATCGATAGTAGAACCACTACCAGCAACGCATGGCGGATGCCTCCATACGTTGCTCCCCTTGCCAGAACGAGCAAGAACAGAATTGCCGCGGTCAGAATGACGCCCGCCGGAATATTCCAATCCGCAGGCAATCTGCGCGCAAAAAACAGAATCAGGCCGAGGAGACTCAAAACGCTCAATCCGATCGGCAGTTTCATGGCGATCATCGCCGGGAAAAAGTACTTCGGGCCCTTTCGCACGTACAGTCGCCCAAAGATTAGTTGGGGATTCGGCCGTCCTTCCATCCCCGCGTGGACCGTGTCCGCGAAACCCCAAAGATAGGCCCGTGGAACGATGTGAGTTGCGGCCATTCCCTCCAGGACAGAATGGTAGAAAGGAGTATTCACGTCCCTGATCTTGTCCGCGAGCGGGCGATTGAACGCTTCTTGCCCCCCACGGGTCTCCGCATATCGGAAGAAGTAAAATCCCCATAAAATTGCCATCGCTCCCGCCAAGACCGCTCCCACCTTCAACAGTCTTCGGCCTTTCGAATCGCCGACTTGCTGGACGGGCCGCCAGAACGCCAGCCACATTCCGATCAACGCAACGCTGAGAAGCACCACGGGCGCGGAATGCTTGACCGCTAGGGCCAGTCCGAGAAACAGCGAACATGCCGCAAGCTCTGTCCATATCCAGTCGCGGAAGGCAAGTGTCGCCAGAACGATCGCCGTTGCCGATAGCAGTGCCACCGGCAGGTCCGTCATCACCACAGGCCAGTGCGCCGCCACTGTGGGGTCAATGATGAGAAACAGCAACGCACCTAGCGCAACGCGGGCATCAAAACCTCGTCTCAGTGCAAATGCCAGTGAAACCAACAGCAGACCGTTCAGCACGAACATTGCTGCCCGAGCCCGCCTCTGAACCGAATCGGGATCATTCTTCTGGAAAACCGCGCTCTGCGTGAAGGCCCTCTCATCGGGTTTGTCGCTAAATTGACGCAGCGGTTCAAGCTTAAAGCCTGTCGCTGCAATCACGCTTCCCACCCAAAGCTTTACCAGTGGTGGATGCTCGGGATTAATCCGGAAATCTCTATCCTTTAGGTAGGAAGCGCCTGCGGCAATGTGATACGCCTCGTCGAGCGTGAATCCATCGAGTCGCGTCGCTATCGCCGATCGCATGATCCCCAGTCCTACGAGCAGCAGCACCAGCCACACAAAGGTGTCGAACCCGATTTTGCGTTGACTCATTGGATTTGCCGAGGATGTTGTAAGCGAAAAGATATCGGAGAGTCCCCGCATGCGCGTTCGTCCCCTTCGTGCGGCATCATAGCAGTCGCTGGACGTATAAGTCCCGGTCGAGTAGGCCCGGGGAATTTCACCCCGAGCCCCTCACAGAACCGTGCTTGACTGTCTCCAGTCACACGGCTCGTGTCACTCCGTGAAGGTTTGACCTTCCGTTCTAACCACTCGGTTCCTCCTGTTTCCAGTTGACCGTAATTGGTTAGGACGCGAGTGACCTGCCCCCTTCGCTCCACGGGAATTACCCCGCTTCTTCACTACTGTGGGGCAGTCCGACCCTGAAACTTCGCTTCCGTACTCTCGCCCTCGTGGTTCTTCCACTTGTGGCTTCTCCGTTTGCATCGAAGTCTCAGGTTCCCACGTTCCGCTTAACCGCCTCTTTGGCAAGCTCAGGCCACCTCTCATGCCGGATGCCGCTCCGCCCGTAAGCAGGTTTCGTCGGAGCTAATCCCGCAGTAACTAACCCCCTGCGGTTTTGACATCGTCTATAACCTTTCGACACTTCAGCAGTGGTTCCCTTGCGGTCCTCTTCTTGCCGGTCACCTGACCTGGTCGTTGCCAGGCCTTTTCCTTCCGCGTTCACGACCATAGCTTTTGACTACAGCCGCCGAAGGTGGTTTGGAACCTGTTCCTGTAAACCGGTTCCGAGGGGCCTACCCTCATCAGTCAAGCAGTTGCGCACTACTCAGCGTTTCCTCCTTTCGTGCTCGTGGCACACATTAGTCGGGTTGCCGGACAAGTGCCCACATGCGGGGATTCGTCGCCTTAGGCAACTAGGCCACCAAAATCATTTCTTTTTGGCAGATTGAGACCTAACTCAATCGGCTGCGTTTTCGCAACGACTTACGGGAGCCGAATTGGAGGGATTTGGCGGATGCCTGAGCCATTCGGTACATGGTGCCTTCTCCTACTCCAAGTCACAGGGCAATCACGAACTTGCTCTAGAGCAACGACAACCAGAAGTCCGAATATTAGGATCTTCAAAACAGATTTCCCGAAAATCGACTGCAGACATTCCTTGCAGAGCGCCCGGATGATCTCAGAGGAGAACACGGTGATCGGTAATGTAAAATGGTTTAATAATGCGAAGGGATTTGGTTTTATCGGTCGGAATGACGGTCCAGACGTTTTCGTTCATTACTCGGGAATTTTAAGCGAAGGATATCGGACCTTGAAGGAAGGAGATTCCGTCGAATTTGAGATCGCAGAGGGTCCAGAGGGACCGCAAGCTGCCAACGTAAGAAAGATTAACCCAGGGAAGAAGACACAGTAAGTATTTCTGAAATGCCTCGTCACGCTTGCTCACCGCGAGGACGCCAATCGGTAGTGGCCGGATCGGGCGGCTATTCGACGCGGAGGGCACGCATGGGGTCGATTGTGGCGGCGCGCCATGAGGGAACGATGCACGCCACCGCGGCGACGAACACGAGGACGGAGGCCGAGGCCAGCAGGGTCATCGGGTCGCGCGAGCTGCCTCCTGCCCAGGACGTCAGCACGTGATCCAGCAGAACGCTGAGTGTTATGCCGACCGCGATCCCAATCCCCAGCATCACACCTGTGGAAGAAAGTACCAGCCGCACAATGCTGGCCCGCGGAGCACCTAGAGCCATGCGAATGCCAACTTCCTGAGTGCGCTGGGTGACCGCGTAAGATACAACGCTGTATAGGCCGGTCGCCGCAAGTACCAACGCCAGAATCGCAAACAACGAAAAAAGCGTGGCGATGAAGCTCTCCTTTCCCCACCCTTGCGTGTCGAGCCACCACGTCAGAGTGTGGTCGTTGCCGACCACCAATTCAGGGTTGAGTTGGCGCAAGCGTTCCTTAATCGCACGCGTCACAAGTTCGGGGTTACCCGTCGTGCGGATGAAGAGAGACTCATCGGTGGGGAGCACAAAGCTGTAAGGCAAGAACACCGCAGGCTTCACCGGGTGATCGAGCCCGTCATTACGCGCGTCGCCGGCAATGCCGATGATTTGCAGCCAGTCGTCCGGGGCCTGCGCGACGAGCAGATTAGGTTGCTCAACCTTGAGCCTGGAGCTGCGGACGCTCTGGCCAATGGGGTCGCCGTCGGGGATAAATTGCCTTACGAAAGCCTGATTGACCACCGCGACGTGGGCAGCGCGCATTACTTCACTCTCATCAAAGACGCGGCCCTTCAACAGAGGAATGCCCAGGGTGAGAAATTCGTGGGGGCTCGAAAGAGCGAGGATGGCTTGCGCGTCGGTCAGTCCGGGCTTGCCCTGGACCTCGACATTGGCGCGAAAGCCGCCGAAGGGAGGAAACCAGCTGTTCGAAACGGTCGCGGTATCCACACCGGGGACTTCCGCGATGGTTTTGCGCACCAACTCCTGAGAATTCAGGCGACCTTGCCAGGTGGGATTGGAGCCCTTGGGGAAACCAACATTGATGGCCAGAACGTGGTCGGGTTTGAAACCGAGGGGTGTGTGAGTGCGCTCGACAAAAGCCTTCATGGCGGCGCCCGCGCCGGCCATGAGCAGAAGCGTGAGAGCGACCTGTCCAGCGATCAGCAGGCGATGGACATTGCGGCTGTGACCGCTGCCAGAGTGCTTGCCGGAGCTGGCTTGAATCAGGTGGCTCACCTGGGGTCGAGAAAGTTTCCAAGCCGGCGAAATGCCGAAGAGAATGCCGGTGACCAGGGCGACGGCGGCGCTAAAGACGAGCACGACGGCGTTGACGTGAATGGCGGCTTCGTGGGGGAAAGAATACAGGGGCAGCATCGCGACGATGGCGTCCACACCTTTGTACGCTGCCAAAACACCGAGTGCCGCACCGGTGACCGAGAGCAGCACGGATTCCGTGAGCAGTTGACGAATCAAACGGGTGCGGCTGGCGCCGACGGAGACACGAACGGCCAACTCCTGCTGACGCGCAGTGCCGCGCGCCAGAAGCAGGATGGATACGTTGGAGCAACCGATGATCAGTAGCGCGAGAACCGCTCCGAAGAGCAACACCAATGTACCCGCGAATTTGCCGAGGACTTCTTCATTGAGACTGACGACCTTGGCGTGGCGCTCCTGAGGATAATTCTTGTCCAGCTTGGCGAAGATGTCCGCAAGAGCCTGGAACTCCCCTTCGGCCTTCTTATAAGGCGTGCCGGGCTTCAGCTTGACGAAAGACATCCAGTAGTCATGGGGATCGGCGGTCGGTACACCTGGGAGATAGACATCGGAATCACCCCAGGTGAATCGGGGCGGAACGACGCCAATAATGCTGTAAATCTTGTGATCAAGTTCCAACGATTTCCCGACGATGTCACGGCTGCCGCCAAACTGACGCTGCCAGAACAAGTAACTGAGCACCGCGACCGGTGCGGGGTTGCCATTGGGTGCGTCGCCGGAACTGAATTCGCGGCCGAGGAGCGGAGGAACGCCCATATACTCGAAAAGGTTCGGCGAATAGATACCAACGTTGACGGAAACGGGAATCTCGGCGCCGGTCAAGTTCTGTGTCCCGCCCTGCTGTAAGAACACGTCATCTACCGAGGAGACTTGACGAAGCTGCTGGTAGCCCGTGCCGGAAACGAAGAGGAGCGGACCACGGTCGGACTTATCGCGCAGCTCGATATGGACCATGCGGTCGTTGTCCTTGTAAGGATAAGGGTCCACGAGAACGCCGTAGACCACGCTGAAGATGGCGGTGGTTGCGCCGATGCCGAGCATCAGAGAGACAACGCAGGTGACCACGAAGCCGGGTGACTTCCGAAACTGACGGAAAGCGAAGCGGAGGTCTTGGGTGAAGGTATTCATGAAGCGTCCCCTCAAGAGACGGCGTTGTTCACCTGTATAGACGTATAAAAAGCTTCGTGGATAGATACGATTTTAGCGGGGTGAAAGTTCCTGCTGCGGCGGCGTCTGAACAAGTGCCCGGAAAATGGAGTTTCGCCGAGTGAAACTTCACAGTCGTCTGAGGGATACAGTCCTCCCATCCGAATGGTTCCGATGATTTAAGATCAACTGTTTGTGGTTCGGCTAGATCGGTGTCGGAATAGCGATAGATGAACTTATGCCCGCGCCGGATCAAGGGATGTTCGAACACCACCCAGGAAATCTTGGCAAAGCCATACGTCAAAAAAAACGCAAACAGCGAAACGGCGGCTCCTGAAGATCGTTAATTTTGGGGCAGGGAATGGAGCACTATGCGGTGAGAGAGATGAAGGATTGGAAGGTGAATCAGATACCTGCAGTAGGAAAGCTTGCCCATTTCCCGCAAAAAACCTAGACGAAGAAAGAAAGCCCACGCTCCATGGGGCTCCAACAGGCTGAATAGCAGCAGGCCCGTGAATAGCATGGCCAGCCACGTAAATCCGAACGCGCCCATGGCCAGCGTGTAGGGAACAAACATCCATTTCATAAAAAACGGGATCGCCGCCGCTAGAACGGCCAGCGCAAGCAAGAACAAGCGGCGGTTGATTTGGTACCATTGCCGGACGGTTCCATCGCGCCAGTAAATCGCCGCGAGAACGCCAAACGCCAAAGAATCCGCGCGGCATGGCATCCACACGTACATCGAGGTTCCTCCGTTGGGCAAGAGGCGATAGACCAACACGCGCAAGATCGGCGCGGCCAGGACCGTCGCGAGCAAAACTTTTTTCAATGCCTCGCCAGACAGGACGCGGATCAACGGCGGGGCCACGAGGTAAAACTGCTCTTCCACTCCCAGCGACCACGTTACCGCCAGCCATGTCCAAATCAGCGAACCAAAGGGAAGCTGAAGATAGTTTTGTAGAAACAGATAAAACAGAGGAATGGTGTGAAATGCCGAGGACCCGACAGGCATCACCTGCGATAGCGCTCCTCCGGCTAGTGCTGCCACCAGAACAAATAGCGTTACCCAGAGATAATAGATGGGAACGATGCGGTGCAACCTGCGCAAGTAAAACACGCTGAAATAATTACTGGTACCGCGCGCCTCCAGCAGGATTCCCCCGATTAGAAATCCCGAAAGTACGAAGAACAGGTCAACCCCGGCCCACCCCAGCCGAAAGGCGGACCCAAATCGATAGAGCAAACTTCCAAATGGCCCGTGATTCGAGTCGTTCAGGAAATGCAGGCCAAGCACCAAAAGAATTGCCAGGCCTCGCAGCCCGTCAAGCTGCGGAATTCGCGATGAGCCTTTTTCTTCTTCAGCCATGATGAACCGAGCTAAGGAATTCTGAGTCGAGTTATTGTACAGAACCGTTCCCGTTTAATTGGCATGGACCAAGGTTGTCTCTGAAAAACCAGTTAGCATGTGACGGATCGATGGGTGCCGGGCTGGGGCGCAGCAGTGCTGCGGCCCTACAGGGTGGTGTCAATCGGTGAGTCGATTTGGGATTGACGGGGTTAGGGATTCGTAGACGCGGAGCATTTCGTCCACCATCTTTGCGGCGGAGAATTTTTGTTCGATGCGGGCGCGGGCGGCTGCGGCGATTTGTTTGGCGATGGGGGGATTGCGGAGGAGAGTTGCGGCGGCGTTGCGTAAGGAGGTTTCGCTTCCGAGTTCGGCGAGGAGGCCGCTTTTGCCGTGTTCGATGATTTCGCCGAACGCGCAGGTCTCAAAGGCTACGGAGGGGACGGCGTAGCTCATTGCGGCGAGGAGGGAGGTGCCCAGGCCCTCGAAGCGGGACGGGAACAGGAAGACGTCCAGAGCGGTATAGACCGGCTCCATCGCGGTTACGAAGCCGGCAAAAATTACGGCGTTGTCGAGGCCTAGCTGGGTTGTCAGATGCTTTAGCCTAGGACGGTCGGGGCCATCGCCGGCTAGTAGCAGCCGGGCTTGAGGAAATTCTTGGCGAAGATCTGCCAGAACGCGAATCAGGGAGTCTTGTCCTTTGTCGGGCAACAGAACGCCGACGCATCCGAGGAGCGGGGAGTCGTCGGTGACGCCCCAGAGGAGGCGTGCTTCGCGCCGTACATCGTTCGGAGGGAGGCGGGGGATTTCGACGCCTTCGTATACGACGGTCATCTTTTCCTGGTCTATGCCGGAAGCTGCCAGACGTTGGGCGACCCAGCCAGAGATGGGAAGGATGCGCGCGGCTGCTCGATAACGCGAGAGGGCTAAAGCGCTTTTGCGAATGGGATAGCCGACGCGGCGGGAGATTACAAGAGGTACGCGCTGGTGAGTTTTCGCGAGCCAGGTTGCCGTTACGGTGTGGGCTTCATTGGCGTGGACGATGTCGAACCGGCCGGATTTCGAAAGTTCCGAAATCTTGAGGGCCGCCGAAATCCTGGAGAAACGAGGCGAGACACGATGGACATGGATACCCCTGGCTTTAGCGCGATCGCCCAGCGCCGAGCCTTCCGGGGAAACCAATTCGGCATTGTGATTTCGCGCCTGGAAGCCTTCCAGCATCAGGAGGGCCTGGTTTTGGCCGCCGCGCCATTCGGTGTCCAGGTCAACGAGGAGAATATTCACGAATTGGCCGCTCCGGTGCCGCGGCCCCTTGACGCGATCAGCTTGCCGAGCTTGGCGTATTTCAATCGCACGGAGCGCGCCGCCATGTGTGCGATGAGCGCACCTCGATAGCCATCCAGGAATCCGCCGCGCAGCACGAAATTCTGAAACCAGCTCCAGGGTGTGGCGAACCAGAGCGCGCCGCGCCACTTGCGCTTGCCCTTCGCAAACATCTGCTGCGCGGCCAGCGTGGAGTAGCGCTCGACATTGACCTCGTGCTCTTCGAAGGAATGCACCGTGTAGTGCAGCAGGTCGCCGATCAGGCGGCCGGGCTTCCCTTCAAATCGCAGGGCCTCGTGAATGATGCCGGAAAATTGGGCAGCGTCGCGGCGGTACAGGCGGCGCTGAAAATCGGGATACCAGCCGGAATGCGCGATCCACGCACCTAAATACCAGGTTTTTCGCGACAACTCGTAGACGGCATGCTCGGGCTTGCGTTTCTTCCAGTCCAGCAGGGAGGTGTGCAACAGGCTGCTGAGTTCCTCGTCGGCGTCCATGGAGAAGACCCAATCATGGGCGGCGCGTTCGGCGGCAAAATTCTTCTGTTCGGCATAGTTCGTCCAGGGACGGGAAAAAACCGTGGCCCCGTGATCCTGAGCGATCTCTGGAGTGCGATCCGTGCTTCCGGCGTCCACGACGACGACTTCGTCGGCGACTCCGGCGAGGGAGGCTAGCGCCCGAGGCAAATTGTGTTCCTCATTGAGTGTGATCAGGCAGACGGAGATACGGTTCATCGCAGGTAGGCGAAGAGCTTTGGCTGAGATTCAGTATCTCACAATCGAGAGGTTTCGCAGGCGAGCATGGCGTTCGTGTTTAGTGTGGACGACGCCGGCCGGAACAGGCCTCGCTCCTGCAGTTGAGGGTCACTTTGGCTGGAAGGAGACGCGCAAGACGGTTTCGCCGATGCGGAATTGGGCGTCATTGACGAGCATAGCCGCGCGCACGCGTTCTTCCTCGTAAAAGGTGCCGTTGGTGGAGTCCAAATCACGCAAATTGACATAGTTTTCGCGAACCTCGATGACGCAGTGATGGCGAGAAACCTCTGGGTCTTGCAGCGCGATATCCGATCCTTCGCGCCCGACCACGACGCGGGGTTTGGATAGTCTATGGGTGGCGCCTTTGCCAGGGCCGGAAACGATCGTCAGGATCACGCTTTGCGTTGCCGGAAGCTTCACATTGTCGTCGGGCTGCAGGAGATTCCTGGCGGAGCCGGAGCCATCGCCGCGCGCAAATGAAGGCAGCGGGGAGATGACCATGGTGGCATTCGGATGGCGTCTGGTATCCACGACCGTCTTCATGCCACATTTGGCGCAGTGAAATTGGACCTTGGGATGGGCGCCCACGTCCGCGTCTCTGAGCACGTGTTCTGTGCCACAGTGGCTGCAGGCTGCTTGCATGGGTTGAAATTAGCATGTTTGCGGTGCGCTTGAGGGAGTGCACTGGCGGGCTTGTTGCAACGGTAACTGCGATGCGAAAAGCGGCGGTCGTGGGGAGTACGTCGGGCTTCTGGGCTAAGGCGCCCGCTTCGGAAAGCGGCCGCTACATAGGACTGCTACGCGAAGGCGATATGCTAGGATTATAAGTTCGGAGTTGGATAGGAGAGCACCCCTTGGCCGAGCATATTTCGCGCAAAGAATTGAAACAGGACAAGATTCACGACGCCTTTGAGCATGGGGCGGAGGCGGTCTATTCGCACAAGCAGGTGGCGCTGGTGGTGGTGCTGGTGGTTGCGGTGATCGCGGCGGGATATGCGGCCTGGAGCGTTTACACGGACCGGCAGACGGCGGCGGCTTCCGCGGCCTTTGATACGGCGATGAAGGCTTACACAGGTCGTATTGGCGCGGCTGATCCTGCGGAGCCTGGTGAGGCGACCTACCCGGACGAGGGGGCGCGCTCCAACGACGCGGAACTGAAATTTTCCGTGGTGGCCGACAAGTATCCGAACACAAGTCCGGGGCGGCTGGCGCGTTACTACGCGGCGCTTTGCCTGGAAGACCAGGACCGGCAGAATCAGGCCCTGGAACAATTGAAGAAAATCAGCTCCGGCAGCGACAAGGAGCTTGCGAGCATGGCGGAGTATCAAACCGCGGTGATTTATTCGCGAACGGGCAAGACCGACGACGCCATCAAGATATTTCGTGGGCTGGCGGACAAACCGTCGGTGTTCGTGCCTCGTCCGTTGGCATTGTTAGAGCTGGCAGGCGCGCTGCGGCAGAGCAATCCTAAGGAAGCCGCCAGCGTCTATCAGCAGGTGAAGAAGGAATTTCCGGAGTCGGCTATTTCGGAAGAAGCGGATCGCGGCTTGGATACCATCGCGCCGAAATCCTAGGCTGACTGGTTCGTCGTCCGCGCGGTCGGACGGCGGAGAGATCTGCGAATTAGCGTAGGTGGGACACAACCCTTCGAAGCACAGGGCAAGCAAGAGTGTCCGTGCTACTTACGGCGGAAATCCACGGAGCGGCCCATCGAGTCTGGTTTCACACTTGCGGCTTGGGCTATGCACGCGAATGAGTCGCGCGGCCGCCGCTATCCCGAACCCCCACATCGTTACCGCAGCGAATACGCGCGCGATCGCGACCGCATCGTGCACGCGCGGGCGTTTCGGCGTCTGGAAGCAAAGACGCAGGTCTTCACTACGCGCTTCTCCGATCATTTCCGAAACCGGCTAACGCACACGATTGAAGTGTCGCAAATTGCCCGCACCGTGGCTTCGGCGCTGGGCTTAAACGCGGAGCTGGTCGAGGCGCTGGCACTGGTTCACGATATTGGCCACCCGCCGTTCGGTCATGCCGGTGAACGGAAGCTTGACGAGTTGATGCGATTGTACGGCGGGAGTTTCAATCACAATCGACATGCGTTGCGCATCGTGGAGCAGTTCGAGCAGCGCTATCCGGATTTTCCGGGGTTGAATCTCACGTTCGAGGTGCGCGAAGGCATCATCAAGCACTCCCGGGAATATAGCGCGAAAGAGTTTCCTCAGTTTGCCGAATACCTTCTGGATATGCGGCCGCCGCTGGAGGCGCAGTTGATTGATTGTGTCGACGAGATTGCGTACAACACCGCTGATCTCGACGATGCGCGAGAAGCGGAGCTTTTGGACCTGGATGCTTTATGTCGCGAGGTGCCGATTTTTGGGGAAGCTTACGCGAAGGTGGAAGCGACACATCCTTCAGTGCGCGAAAAGCTTAAGTTCAACGAAGCGCTTAAGCATGTGCTCGATCAATTGGTCACCGACTTGATTGAAACGACGCATCGGCGTGTGCGTGAGTCCAGGGTCGCTACGGTCGAGGATGTCCGGCGGCTGCCGAAGCGAATTGCGGGATTCAGTGAAACGTTTGGAGCGCGCAATGGGGAGCTCAAGCGGTTCTTGTTTGCGAATATTTATGACCGGCCAGAAATTACCGAGGATCGTGACCGCTCGGTGCACTGCCTCGAGGAGCTTTTCTGCTACTACCTGGCTTCGCCCGGGTCGATGCCGGAACCACACGAAGAGCTTACGCGCACTGACCCACGGCACGTAGTTGTTTGCGATTACATCGCGGGAATGACCGATCAATTTCTGCTTCGACAATACCGCCAGTGTTTTGGCGCAGCGGTTGCCGCTAATCCGTCCGCTTAGGACGACCCACCCGAATTTTGTGGAGCGCGCTTTGCTTGGTACCGTGCCCGGACTGAGAGAGAGCAGACTGCGCCGATGGAACGCGGTTGAAGGGCACTCTAAACCCGCACCTTTGAAGATGCAAATCCAAAGGGTGCGGCACCCGGCCGGTGCTTCCATTACGGCGAGTCACCCGAATAGAGGAGACGAATTTTCCGCGACGCGGTCTGACTAGGTACAATGCAGAGGCTGGGGCGAGTTCTACGCGATCCGCCTTTTCTGAGGACGTGACTGTGTTCAAGGCGCTGGCAAAATCACTTTCTATGACACCGGCGCGGATATGCGTGCTTTTTTTGCTTAGCCTGACCAGCACGGGGTTTGCGTCCGGGCAAGTATCGTCCCTTCTGCCCACAGCGAAGCCCGCCTCGTCGCAGCCCGCTAGTCCGACGGACCCGCTCGGGCGCGATACGCCCCGTGGAACGCTGCTTGGATTTGCCCACGCCGCGCAGGACGAGAGCGAACGAGCCATCGAGTATTTCCAGCCCGCGCCGAAAGGCCACCGGAACACTCCCGCGGAAGAGCAGGAACTCGCGGCGCAGTTGGTTACTGTCTTGAATGCAAGATTTTCGGTGTCGGCTCTCGGATTGATCAGCAACGATCCGGAAGGGCGCGGTGATGATCAACAGCCGCGCGATCAGATGAGGTTCGGCGGAACGCGCGGACTGAGCGAGGCGTTTCCCATTACGCTGGTGCGTCTCCAGGATCCGCGCGGCGCAAAACTTTGGTTTATTTCGCGGCAAACGCTGGATGAGGTGCCTGAGGTTTACGACTCCCTGCGGTTTCCTCGATTGGAAAAAGATCTGCCCATCTATCTGGTCAGGAACCGTCCGCTGGGCATGCCGGCCTGGCAATGGCTCGCGGTGGTTCTGTTGGCGCCTGTCGCCATGGCATTGGGCTGGGCGCTAGCGTTAGCTATAAGGACCATGTGGCAGTTGGCGCGACGCCTTCGCGGGCTTACTCCGCTTCCGCCACAGCCGATTCGGCGCTTTGGCCCGGGTGCCATGCTGCTGGCGGTGATCATTCACTATATTTTTGTCGCCGAGATCGGGACTTCGCTGCTGTACCGCCAATACTATGGACGCGTCATCCTGGTGTTGTTGGCGTTTGCAGTGTACTGGGCGGTCTTGCAGGCAACACATTGGGTCTTTCGAGAAATTTCGCGACGGCTCACCGAGAGAGGAATGCTGGCGGAACGCTCGCTGGTTTCGTTGTCACGGCGGGTCCTGGATGTGATGATTTTTGTCGCGATTGTGCTGCTTGTTTTGACCCGGATGGACGTCAACGTTACAGCGGCACTTGCGGGTCTTGGCATCGGCGGTCTGGCGATCGGCCTTGGCGCGCAGAAGACCTTTGAAAACTTGCTGGGCGGCATTTCCATTCTGACCGACAAAACGATTGTTGTGGGGGACGCCTGCAAGATCGGCGATCGTGCTGGGACGGTGGAGGACATCGGATTACGCTCGACGAAAATCCGCACGGAGGATCGCACGGTGGTGTCGATTCCCAACGGCACCGTGGCGACGGCCACTCTCGAAAACTTTCGCTTCCGCGACAAGATTCTTTGCAAGCAAACGATACGCTTGCGGTACGACCTCTCACCCGATCACTTGCGCTACGTCCTTGAGCAAGTGCGCGAAATCCTGGATCAGCATGCGAAGGTGGAGGAATCGACTGCGCGCGTGCGGGTGATGCGTTTCGGGGAAAACGCGATTGAAGTGGAACTCTACGCCTATATTTTGGAGCGTGACTACGCTATATTTCTGGCGACGCAGGAAGATTTGCTGCTGCAGGTGATGGAAACGCTAGAGCGGACGGGCGGGGCAGTGGCGCTGCCGTCGCAAACGACCATGGTCACACAGGATGCGTGGGTGGATCCGGAAAAAGCGGCTGCGGCGCAAAAGGCGATGGGGAAAAGCCGTGGCTTCGGTGAGGTTGATCCCGGACGCCCGGAATTAAGGGCTGACGGCGCTAAGAAGTCTTGAGGGTTTCGTTTCCATTTTCAAACTGACCGGATCGTACCGGCCCTGCCGATCATTCATACGGGAAAGTCCTTAGAAAATCGTACGAGGCTCGTGCAAGAAATAATCATCTTCCTCTAACCTTAGGAACGTTTCCCACCTCCTCAGAACGCCGTAATACTCGCAAAAACCGCAAGTTACGCCTGTTTGGCAGTGAGTAGAGCCTCCTGCGAACAATGGCATGCCGTTTGCACAACGTGGGAGCGTCGTTCCCAGGCCTACCGAAATGCTCTTCAGACTGTAGAGGGCATACGGAGGATGCGATGAGTCCGACGGCAGCAGTCGACACTCAGGTATGCGAGACCTACCAGCGCTTGCTCGAAGAGTGCGAGACCGCGCGAAGAGAGTGGAACGATCGGCGGGCGGAGATTTCCGAACTCGGTTTGCGTGGAAAGGGAATCGACGATGAGCTTCGGTGGTTGCAAGCGAGATTTGCTAAATCCTACGCGATGGCTCGTAATCACTTACGCGATTGCGGCCGCTGTCAACCTGCGGGAGGAACTGACCACGCTGCTGGTGATGAAAGCCATGGTCGCGTCTTCTCTCCATACCGTGACTCGTCTTTTTCAAGCGCAGAGTTCTCTGCCACCTAAGATCACTTCCGCGTTTATTTCGTGAACTTTTATTTCGTGAACGTTTTTTCGTGGAATGGTAGCCGGAACGGTTCACTGCGCTGCAAACGTGTTGCACGCGTCGATCGAGCCGCTGTCCAGTCCCTTGCTGAACCAGGACATGCGTTGCTGGGACGTGCCGTGAGTGAAGGAGTCCGGCGAGACGTGGCCTGAGGACATTTTCTGCAGACGGTCATCGCCTACTGCGGCAGCCGCGCCCAGCGCGGATTCGACGTCGCCTTTTTCGAGAAGTCCTCGCTGCTGCGTGGAATGCGCCCAGATGCCCGCGAAGCAATCGGCTTGGAGTTCGAGGCGCACCGAAGAGGAGTTTGCGCCATGCATGCTGCCTTGCTGCGCTTTTTGTTCAATGCCGAGAATATTCTGCACGTGGTGTCCGATCTCGTGGGCGAGGACGTAGGCCTGAGCGAATTCGCCAGGCGCGCCAAAGCGCCGCTTCAACTCATCGTAGAAACCTAAGTCGATGTAGACCCTTTCGTCTCCGGGGCAATAAAAGGGGCCCGTGGCCGACTGCGCGCCACCGCATGCCGACTGGGTGTAGTCACGGAACAGCACGAGCTTTGCGTGATGGTAAGGACGGCCAGCCTGCTGCGGGAGAATTTGCGTCCAGGTGTTTTGCGTATCATCGAGTACGAACGAGACGAACTGAACCAGGGGCTTTTCGGATGCGTCGCGCGCCGGGTCGGGCTGGCTGACGGCTGTCGGCCCCGGACTGCCTCCACCGCCAAGCAGCGCGAAGAAATTCTGCCGGAAGATGAGGCTCAGCACCAGCAGGACGAGCGCGCCGCCAATTCCGAGGTGCATCCCGCCGAACTGAAACCCTCCGCCTCCACCGCCGGAATCGTCGCGGCGATCTTCGATGTCCTGGCTTTCGCCACCGGGTGTCCAGCGCATGTTGTTCTCCTCGGTGCTGGGAAGCAGAAATGGTAGCACTTGGAGAAGCGGGAGGGAACGCACGGAAGCGCACCATGGGAATGCTGAGGAACCTCGTCGCACTTCAGCGATTGCCCTGGCGTTGCTTACGCGTGTTGGTCCGGGCGGGCGCGAGAGATCTTAGGGCTTGGTTTGCGAGGGCAGAACTTTTGTGTCCGTCTGCGTGAAATCGAAGCGCACCAGCCATTCACTAGGTACGCGCTGGTCCGCGACCTTTGCCGGAGCGAAATCCCAGCGCTTGGCGGCTTGAACGGCAGCGTCGCCGAAAAACCTGCTGGGACTGGAAGCCGGCTCGGCCGCAGTAACGGTGCCTGACGCATCGACATGGACTTTTACAATAACGCGCACGGTGCCGTGGATCGTACTTCTGGATCGGGCCGAAACCTCGGGTAGCACTTGATTCAGAACCTCGCCTTGGGTAACTGGTCCGGCAAGCGCACCGGCTGTAGCTTTCGCAGGGTCTATGGAAATCGGGTCGGAATGAACAACCGCGGACGAGGTAGCGGCAGTCGAGCCGGCGCCAGAATCCGAGGCGGCGTCCTTCTTCAACAATTGCCTTTCGCTGGCGGTCTTCAGCGAATCCTGTGATGAACCCTGCGAAGGCTGAGGTGCCGAGCGTTGTGGAAGCCCTTGTAACGCGTGGTCCGTCGCCGGTTCTTTCTGTGATGATCTCGGTTGGGGCTCAGAGGTCGCAGATGTCAGTGGCGCATCAGGCTGGACTGCAGGATGGCTAGATGCAGAAGTGCTATCTGCTTCGTTTTGACGATCGCGTAATCTCGGGATGGCGAGCATGGCGCCGAGTGTGAGTGCTACCAGGACAGCAACGACGACGTAGTAAGAGCGGTATGACGGGCCTTTTCCTGTGACCGACTGACTTTCGAGCACGTGGTGCTTTGATGGATGCAGCGGGGAAACGGTCGAGAGGGGAACGGACAACGGGTCGACAGAAGCAGCAGGTTTCGTTGCCCCCGCAGTCTCGGACTCCGCCGCGACGGACGCAATACGTGATGGCTTGACCACCACAGGCTTGATGGGATCCGGTATGGCGGGCACGGAAACTTTGGGTGCGGGCGGATTGAGCCGCGTAGATATTTCTGAAACAGTCCACCGGCTCTGCGGATCGCGCCGCAAACTATACCGCGCAATGTCCAGGAAGGGCTGCGGCACGGAATCAGAGACCTGTAGCTCCTCTTGGTCTTTTTGCTCCGGCACGTGCTGCGTCAAGGTTTCGACTAGGGTCACTCCGAGCGACCAGACGTCTCCGGCAGGCGAATAGGATCCCGCCCCTTCTGGAGCCAGGTAAACGTCGGGCTTCCCGAGGGTGATCTGAGGCTCCCCGATGCGCGACAGGGAATCGCTCGAGAGCTTCAATTGATCGTCAATTGCCAGGATGTTCCCGGGCCTGATGCGGCCGTGCACGAAGCCTTTTCCGTGCAAATGCGTCAGGGTTTCCAAAAAAGGTTCCAGCATGTCGCGCGTTTCCGCGGGTGACAGCGCGCGTTCCGGTAGGAATTGCGCCAGGTTCTCGGGGGCATACTCCATCACGACATACAGCAGGTCCATTCCGGCAAGGTGGCAGCGGCCACTCTCGAACAGACGAATCAGATTTGGATGGGAAATCTGCGCCGCCTGCTTCCAACGAGACAGTTGGATCTCGGGGTTCGCAGGTTCCGCCTGAACGAATTTGATCGCGGCCCGTTCCGATTTGGTCTTTCCGCGCTGCGTCAAAAACACGACGCTATGGTCGGAGCCGCCCAAGTGCTCCAGCAGCGTGAATTCCCCGTCAATAATCTGGCCTTCGCAATCCTTCCAGCTATCGGACATCGTTCACCCCCAGTCCGTTCACAACGGCAAACACCATCATACTCTCGCAACCCAATTGGCAATCCTGTACGGAAGTTCAGGTCGACATTTGGTTACGTGGGTGGTGCCTGGCTGGGACGGGTGCTTGGCGCATGGAGAATGGCTCAAGCGCGCAGGCGAGCGGAGCCGCTGACGAAGGGGTTGCCACGTTCGTAGAACCGCAGCAGCCTATCCGCTGCACGGGTAATGCCTATGCGCGGGCTGATGCCTAAGCGGCCAGCCAAAGGCTTTTCGCTGCCAGCCCGGTTACGCAATCCGGAGAGCGCTCCGAGCCAAAGAGGTCCCGGAGCGCACAGATCGACGCCATCGACGCGCCGATCGATCTGCAGCGCGGAGGCCAGGCGGCCGGGTCCGCGGGTCAGATCGAGGAGGCGAGTAGTTGCTCGGTTCTGCTCCATTTGGTGGATGCCCTCGATGGGTTCGAGCGCACGGATCAGAACACCGCCTCCCACTCCGGGAATTTCGCTGCTGACATTGAGCATGAAATGATTGCCGTAGGTGAAATAGATGTAAGCGTGGCCGCGCCGCAGAAACAGTGATTGATTGCGCGGCGTCGGCCCGCGAAAGTGATGCGCGGCGGGATCGCGCGGGGGATAGGCTTCGGTTTCGACGATGCGCCCGGCCATTCTGCCCGAAGGAAGCTCGCGAACAATGATCTTACCGATCAAGTATCGTGCCAACGCAATGGTTTCCGCCGGCAAGTCGCGGCGACGCAGGTGCCGAATCCGGACTGGCTCGGAATCGCAAGGAGTGACGCTAATTTCAGGGGTACGGACGCTCACGGCGTCCATTCTACCGAAATCGCAATCAGGGTAGATGCCCTGCATAACTCCACGGAATACTGTATTTGCGGTACGCTCGGAAGATGGTTCAATTTCTGGCAGCCTGCGAGAAGTGGTGTAAGCTGGGAGCTAGAAGCCGTTCCATTCATCGGTTGACGGCGAAAACCGTGAGGATTTGATTGTAGAGCGCCAGAAGTATAGATTTCCACAGGGGGGGGACGAAAAATCCCGATTTGATCCTTTTGGAGAAAAAATTATCAATGTCAGATCAGGCTTGGTCGGATAGAATTAAGGGCCGTGCCTGCTGCGCTAATAGGCAAAGATTTTCTGCCCCCCTCTTGCCTTCGCCTGCGCAGTTGTTAAGGCGGAACTGAACGTGGAAGCGACAAGACAAGACAAGCGCTCGATCATACGCAGACGAACGCAACAACTCGTTTACCTGGAGCTCGGGAAAGAGAATGGTGGCGTCATGCTGAATCTTTCCGAGCATGGCTGCGGATTTCAGGCCATCACGCCGGTGAAGTGCGGCGAGACCCGTTTTGGGTTCCAGATCAATGGCGGGAGGCGAATTGCGGGCGACGCGGAGGTAGTTTGGGCGGATGAGGCCGGAGTCATGGGCGGCCTGCGATTTTTGAATCTTCCCGCGGAAGCACATCGGGAGATCCGCCTGTGGTTAGAGGAAACCAACGCTCCGGTGGAACATGGGTTCGCACCAGCCGCAGCGGCCGCATTTGAAGGTGGTGCGCGGCGTTCGCGTGCAATGGGCGCCGAAGAGGCCCCCGCACCAATAGCGAATACGCGCGTGGCAGTGGAGGAGCCGCCCGTGCCGCCAGCGTGGGCGAATTTGCGGGCTGGCACCTACCCGCCCATCGACGACGGGCGATACGGGTCGCCTTACCTAGGCGATCATCACGCAGCGTTTGGAAATCCGCATCGCAAGTCCGCCGCAGTCTGGCGCGGAATCGCGCTGGTAACGACGCTGGTCGCGCTGGCGGTACTGGTGATTATGTACCAGCGCGATGTTGGGACTTCGCTCATCTGGCTCGGGGAGACACTCACTGGGAAGGCCAAAGCATCCGCGGTTGCACCCGAAAAGCAGCCTGCTTCGATTTCGCCGTCCATCGCCCCCGACAGCAGTGTAGGCAGCCCGGCTGCGAACTCTGAGGTCGAGAAGAATGCGGCGGCCCAGGTTCCCGACGATGCCAGTTTATCACCGAAGAAAGACCTGGATACCGCGCGTGGCAACCCGCCGACCGACATCGCACCAGCCGCAGGTAGTGGAACCAGCGATCGCCCCGTGTCTGTGCTCGAGCGCCAGGGGCCTGCGCAGAAAGTGGAACCCGTCTGGAACGAGGGGGATAGCGTCGATTCTCTCTGGGGCGCGGTGCAGAGCGGCTCGGTTTCCGCGGAGGTCTCCCTAGCGGAGCGCTTCGCCCGTGGGCAAGGCGTGAACAAGAATTGTGATCAAGCCAAGGTGCTGATGAAGGCCGCCGCCGACCGCGGCAACCGCGAGGCCCGGCTCAGGCTGTACGAGATGGAGACCGGAGGGTGCCGGTAGTCCCCCGTTTATCGGAAGCGAACCTAATCTTGCGACAAACCCTGCGCTTCCTTGACTTGGCAGCCAACCCCCTCAATAATGAGGAGGCATGAGTGTTCGCGCCGGAGGCGCTGAAGACATGTTCCTTGACATCAAGGACCTTGCCGTCCGGAAGCAGGTCATCCGGAAAAGTTACGCGCCCGGCAGCATCGACTACCAGACCGCGGAAATGAAGCAGATCGATCCGCTGGAAGTGAATGCCACCGCGGAGCTGCTCGAAGGGCAAATTCGGGTCGCAGGCGAAATCGCGACGAAGGTAGAGCTAGTGTGCGCTCGATGCCTGGAGCCCGTTGTGGACGAGGTGCACCGCTCGTTTGACCTGTTTTACAGCCCGCTGCCCAAGGGTGAAAAGCCAGAAGAAGCGCGGCTTAAAGAGGATGACGCGGAGATTGGTTTTTTTGAAGGGGAAGGTCTCTTTTTGGCCGATGTGTTGCGGGAACAGGTGCTGTTGGCGCTGCCTATGAAGGTGATTTGCCGGAGCGATTGCCGCGGCCTGTGCCCGAATTGCGGTGCGAACTTGAACCACGAAGAGTGCCGCTGTGAGACGCACGCAGCAGACCCGCGATTGGCTCCCCTCGCGCGCCTGAAGCAGGACTGGCTGAAAAAACAATAGGTTTCAGGGCCGAAAGCCCATACAATCCGGCCAAGATGGCTGGGAACGAGGAGTATTGCTATGCCTAATCCAAAACGACGGCATTCGAAGAGACGCACAAGCACGCGGCGGGCGCACGATTTCTTGGAGAAGCCGGCGCTGGCTAAATGCCCGAATTGCCACGAAATGAAGCAGCCGCACCAGGTCTGCCCACACTGCGGCTACTACAAGGGCAAAGCGGTTCAAGACGTGTCGGCCTAACGAGACGTTTCGTATCGACGTGAGCGAGAGCCTTTCTACCGGTAATTTTTCCGGAATTGCCTGATCGAAGCCCCCCATGATCACAATTGCGGTTGATGCCATGGGCGGAGACCATGCTCCCCGCCCCGAAGTTGAAGGGAGTGTGCTAGCCGCGCGAGAGTACGGCGTGCGCATTCTGCTTGTAGGGCAGCCGAATGTGGTTCGAGCGGAGCTGGCGCGGCACGCTGAGCCGAACTTGCCGATCGAAGTCGTGCCGGCGAGCGAAGTGATCACCATGGACGATCACCCGGCGCAGGCGTTTCGCCGGAAGAAAGACAGCTCGGTGCATGTGGCCGCGCGGTTGGTGCGAGAGACCAAGGCGGATGGTCTGGTGAGCGCAGGCAATACCGGCGCGGTCATGACTGTTTCGCGTTTTTTGCTAGGGACTCTGGAGTCGGTGGATCGCGTTGCATTGGCGGCGCCGTTCCCAAACGCCAAAGGCGGCGTTTCCGTATTACTGGATGTTGGTGCAAACGTGGATTCGAAGCCTGAGCATCTGGTGCAGTTTGCGGTGATGGGCGAGATTTATTACCGCGCGACGTTTGGAAATAGGCGTCCTCGCGTTGGGTTGTTGTCGGTGGGCGAGGAAGATATTAAGGGCAATGAGTTGACGCGCGAAGTGAACATTCGCTTGAAGAAAAGCCCGCTTCATTTTGTGGGCAACGTCGAAGGCGGCGATTTGTTCTCGGGCAATGTGGACGTGATCGTATGCGACGGATTCGTGGGGAACATCGCGCTGAAGATTTGCGAAGGTCTGGCGTTGCAGATTTTCGAGGTATTGAAGAAGTCGCTGAAGAGTTCGCTGGTGTCGCAAGTGGGAGCGATGTTGTCGCAAGGCGCGTTTAAAGGATTGAAGAAGAAAATCGACTACGCCGAATCCGGTGGCGCGCCACTGTTGGGCGTCCGCGGCGTCTGCGTGATCGGGCACGGGCGGTCGAATGCCAACGCCGTCAAGAATGCGATTCGCGTGGCCGCGGGCCTTGCGCGCGCGCATATGAACGAAAAGATTGAACAAGGACTCTCAGCCGCGGGCGTGCATCCCGAGCGAATCGTGACGCGCGCTTAGATCAGAGGATCGAGTCATGTAGGCGCCGGGCTTTAGCCCGACAATGCCAAACATGGCCGTGGAAGTTTCTAGTCAGGGAAGAAGGAATGACGATGGGCAAAACGGCATTTGTGTTTCCGGGCCAGGCTTCGCAATATCCCGGAATGGGCAAGGAACTCGCGGATAAATATCCAGTGGCGCGAGCCGTCTTTGAGGAAGCCGACAAGGCGCTGGGGTTTTCGATTTCGAATCTGTGTTTTTCCGGGTCGGAAGAAGATTTGAAACAGACCGCCAACACTCAGCCAGCGATTCTTACGGTCTCGGTGGCGATCTACCGGATTTTGGAGGAGAAGGGAATCACCCCCGACTTTGTCGCCGGCCATAGCCTGGGTGAATATTCGGCGCTGGTGGCCGCGAAATCGATAAAGTTTTCCGATGCTGTAAAGATCGTGTACAAGCGCGGGAAGTACATGCAGGAAGCCGTGCCTGCTGGACTGGGAGCTATGGCGGCCATCATGGGGCTGTCGCACGCCGTGGTCATGGATGCGTGCAGGCGCGCCGCGGAGGGTCAAGTTTGCTCGCCCGCGAACCTGAATTCGCCGGAGCAGACTGTTATTTCCGGGCACGCGGAAGCTGTGAAGCGTGCAGTGGAGATTGCGTCGCAGCTGGGAGCGAAGCGCGCGGTGATTCTACCGGTGTCGGCGCCATTTCATTGCGCGCTAATGATGCCCGCTCAGGAAAAGCTGGAGAAGGATCTGCGCAAGACGGAGTTCGCAGCGCTGCGCTTCCCACTGGTGACGAACGTAGATGCGGACACCGAAACAAGCGGCGATGAAGCCCGCGACGCGTTGATCCGTCAGGTGACCATGCCCGTCCGGTGGGAAGAATCGGTGCGCGAATTGATCGACGAGGGTGTGAACACTTTCGTCGAAGTCGGTCCGAGCCGCGTGCTTACCGGTTTGCTGCGTCAGATCGAACGCTCGGTCGGAACGCTGAATGTTGAAGACGAAAAGAGCCTGGCGACGGCAGTAGAGAAGTTGGCCCAGTCACGCGAAGACGCGGCGTGATGTAGCACAGGCACTCCTGTTTACCCTGAGATTCGAAGGGCCTGTGCCTGCGTACTGAACGAGCAAGAAATTATTGTGCGAGCAATTTAACGAGGGATCCGAGTGTTTAGCCTGAAAGACAAAGTCGCGATCGTAACCGGAGCCTCGCAAGGCATCGGCAGAGACACCGCGCTGGCTCTGGCCCAGGCTGGCGCAAAAGTAGCCGTAGCCGCACGCAACGAAGAAAAGCTGGCGACGCTGGTGAGCGAAATCGAAGCGGCAGGCGGCGCAGCTCTGGCCGTAAAAATGGACGTGGCCGATGCCGACCAAGTGAAAGCCGGATTCAAGCAAGTGATTGAGAAATTCGGCCGCCTCGACATCCTGGTGAACAACGCCGCCATCACCCGCGACGGCCTGTCGATGCGCATGAAGCAAGATGACTGGGAAGCGGTCCTGAAGACCAATTTGACCGGCGCGCACCTCTGTATCCAGCAAGCACTCTCGACGATGATGCGAGCCCGCGCAGGCCGCATCATCAACATCAGTTCGGTGGTAGCGCAGTCGGGAAACGCTGGGCAGGCAAATTATGTCGCCGCAAAAGCCGGCCTGATCGGCCTCACCAAGGCCGTCGCCATCGAGATCGCATCGCGCAACATCACCGTGAACGCAGTCGCGCCGGGTTTCATCGAAACGCCGATGACCGATGTCCTACCGGACAAAGTAAAAGCAGAGTTAAAGACGCGAATCCCGCTGGGCAGAATGGGTTCTGCGCGCGAAGTGGCCGTCGCGATCGTGTTTTTGGCCAGCGACGAGGCCGGCTACATCACCGGCCACGTGTTAAACGTAAACGGCGGCATGCACTTGGCGTAGGAGCACTTTTCAGCTAAAGATTGTAGCGCCGAAGTTGACCTTGCGCCGGGGCGTAACTAGAATGGGCAGGTTATACTTACAGGGCTGAAAGCAGTGTGCGTACGGTAGCGTAAGGCCGAGCGGTTTGAACTCATACTCAGCATGAACCGGCACGACGAACGCAAATCGCGGAGGATATAGGAATGGCCAGCGTTGAAGAGCGCGTAAAGCAGATCATTGTCGAGCAGCTCGGCGTGGACGAAGCGGAAGTCACACCAACGGCATCCTTCGTTGACGACCTGGGCGCCGATTCGCTGGACCAGGTTGAATTGGTCATGGCGTTCGAAGAAGCCTTCGGCATCGAAGTGCCCGACGAAGACGCCGAAAAGATGACGACGGTGAAAGATGCCGTCGAATATATCGACAAACACTCCAAAGGGAAGTAAGAATCCGCTGAGTATTACCACCTCATCAGGGAGCACGAAGCTTTGACTCGCCGCGTTGTTGTAACGGGCGTCGGACTCGTCTGCGCGCTGGGAATTGGCACGGACGAATGCTGGAAAAATCTGGTCGCCGGGCAGAGCGGCATCGGAAACATCACGCTTTTTGACGCCACTGGTTTCGATTGCACCATCGCCGGCGAAGTTAAAAACTTCGACCCCTTCCTCTGGATCGAGAAAAAAGAACTCAAGAAAATGGGGCGGTTCATCCAGATCGCCCTGGCTGGCGCGGATTTCGCCGTCAAGATGGCGAACTGGACCAAAGAAGCCGAAGCCGACCTCGATGAAGTCGGCGTCTACATTTCCTCCGGAATCGGCGGTTTCGACATCATTGAGCGCGAACACTGGAAGCTGGTGCAAGGCGGCCCGGGGAAAATTTCGCCGTTCTTTATTCCTTCCGCAATCGTGAATCTCGCGTCGGGACACGTTTCGATCCGCTACGGCGCGCGCGGCCCTAATTCTGCGACCGCCACGGCCTGCTCCGCTTCCGCGCATGCGATCGGAGATTCCTTCAAAATTATTGAGCGCGGCGCAGCCGAAATGATGATTTGCGGTGGCACTGAGGCCACCATCACGCCGATGGGCGTCGGCGGCTTCGCTTCCATGAAGGCGCTCTCCACGCGGAACGATGATCCCGCGCACGCCAGCCGCCCGTTTGACGCGCAACGCGATGGTTTCGTTGTCGGTGAAGGCGCAGGCATCATCATCCTCGAATCCCTCGAACACGCGCAAAAGCGCAACGCCCCGATCCTCGCGGAGATCGTCGGCTACGGCATGTCCGGCGATGCGTATCACATCACGCAACCCGCCGAGAACGGCGACGGCGCCTACCGCGTTATGCGCGCGGCACTGAAAGACGCGAAACTTTCCCCAGATGATATCAGCTACGTCAACGCCCACGGAACTTCCACGCCGATCGGCGACACATTGGAAACCATTGCTGTAAAACGTGTCTTCGGTGATCGCGCCAAGAAGATGCCTGTCAGCTCGACAAAGTCAATGACCGGCCACTTGCTCGGCGGCGCCGGTGGACTAGAAGGCGGTATCTGCGTCCTGGCGTTGCGCGACCAGATCGTGCCGCCCACTATCAATCAGGAAACACCGGACCCCAATTGCGATCTCGACTACGTTCCCAATGTCGCCCGCAAGACGGAAGTGGAGTACGCGCTGTCGAATTCCTTCGGCTTCGGCGGCACCAACGCGGCCCTGATTTTCAAGCGGTGGTCCGGGAAGTAACATCGAGTTTGATGGTTGTGTGCTACATCGCCTTTCATCGCTACCTTGTAGCCGCCCTCTTCGAGAGGGCGGGGTTCGGTGTGAGCTCCGGCGCAAACCAGCACGTCGAAGCGTGGATTCCACCTAAGTAGCAGTCCGCGAGAATCAAGAGGCACGCCTTGAACATCATCGTCTGCATCAAGCAAGTTCCCGCAAAGGACGCTCCACTCACTATCGCGGGAAACTGGATCAAGGAATCCGACATCGGTTTCGAAATGAACGAGCCCGACAGTTACGCGCTCGAAGAGGCCCTGCGCCTGAAAGAGAAGCACGGCGGCGAGGTCGTGGTTCTTTCAATGGGTCCGGAGCGCGTGAAGCAAACCATCAAGGAAGCCCTGGCAAAAGGTGCGGATCGCGCCATCCATATCGCCAACGACGCATTCGCGCAACTCGATCCACTCGGCGCGGCTAGCTACCTGTCCGCCGCGATCAAAAAAGAAAAATTCGACCTTATCCTCACCGGCCTTCAAAGCGATGACCATGGTTTTGGCCAAACCGGCGTGCTGCTGGCGGGCCTGCTCGACCTTCCGCACGCCACGATTATCATGGCGATCGAAGCCCAGGACGGAAAACTCCGCCTAAAGCGCGAGCTCGAAGCCGGCTGGTTCCAGCACATCGAGTGCCCACTGCCCGCCGTTCTTTCGATTCAATCCGGCATCAACAAAGTGCGCTACGCCACGCTCAAAGGCATCATGGCCGCGAAGAAAAAAGAAATCGCGACGATTGCGCCTGAATCGCTCGGCGTCTCCGTTCAGCCAACGCAGCGCGTCGACAAAATCTACGTCCCCACAAAAACAAAAAAGACCGAATTCCTCACAGGCACGCCAAAAGAAGCCGCCACCAAGTTGGTCGAAAAACTGAAGTTTGAAGCGCGGGTGATCTAACGATGAAAATTCTGGTCGTCACCGAACAGCGCCAAGGCAAGTGGAACAACACCAGCTTCGAAACGCTCGCCGCGGCCCAACAAATTGCTACGGATACGTCCAGTACAGTCAGCGGCCTGGTGATTGGAAAAGGTGTGGCCGCCTTAGCGAACGAACTCGCGGCCAAAAACGTGGCCGAAGTTCTCCTCGTCGAGCACGACCTGCTGGAAGCCTACACGCCCGACGGTTACTGCGTCGCCCTGAGGCAAGTCATCGAGTCCGCCAAGCCCGACCTGATCCTCTTCCCGCACACCTATCAAGTCCGCGACTTCGCCCCCAAGCTAGCCGCTCAGCTCGGCAAAGGCATGATCGGCGACTGCATCGGCTACCGCAACGAATCCGGCAAACTCATCTTTGTCCGCCAGATGTTCCAAGGCAAAACCTCCGCCGACGTCACCTTCCAAAGCGCCGCCCCATGGTTCGCTTCGTTTCAGGCAGGCGCCTTTCGCTCCGACCTGGTCACCGCGCATCCATCCGGCAAAGCCCCAGTCCACTCCGTGTCCGTGACGCTCAACGCCGACCAGATCCGCACCAAGCCCCTCGATCTTTTCAAAGAGGCAAAGTCTGCCGTCGACCTCACGCAAGCTCCGCTTATCGTCGCAGTCGGCCGCGGCATCAAAGCCCCCGAAAATATCCCGTTGGCGGAAGCGGTCGCAAAAGCCCTCGGCGGAGAAATCGCCGCCTCCCGCCCGATCTGCGACGAAGGCTGGCTTCCGATGGAGCGCCAGATCGGCAGCTCAGGCCAAACCGTGGCTCCCAAACTTTATCTAGCCCTGGGCATCAGCGGCGCCATCCAACACGTAGTCGGCATGAAAGGCGCCCGCACCATCGTAGCCATCAATAAAGACCAAAACGCCCCCATCTTCGAAATCGCCGACTACGGCATCGTTGCCGACATCTTCGAAATCATGCCCGCCCTAACCGAAGCCCTGGAAAAAGCGAAGAACGCTTAGGTTTCACGCACCGCTGCCGACCTCGGTCACTTTGCTACAATGAAGGTAAATCCATGACCGTACAACGCGAACAGCTCGAAGCTGACGTCCTTATCGTCGGTGCAGGACCGGCCGGCCTCTCCTGCGCTCTACACCTCGCCAGCCTCATCAAGAAACACAACGAATCTGCCGCCAAGCCTGAACTCTCCACAGAAAACATCTACGTGCTCGAAAAAGGTCGCGAAATCGGCGCACACCAGCTTTCTGGCGCAATCATGAACCCGAAAGCGCTACGCGAACTCGTCCCCGATTTCGAAAAAAGCGCTCCCCTCGACACGCCGGTAACCGACGACGCAGCCCTTTTCTTCACCGAAGGCTCCTCGTTCCGCTTTCCCATCACTCCGCCACCGTTCCAGAACAAGGGCAATTACGTCGTCTCCCTCAACAAAATCACCAAATGGCTCGGTGGCCTGGTGGAAAAAGCTGGCGTAAATCTCTTCACCCAGTTCGGCGGCGCGCAACTCATTCACGAAGGAAATGGCATCGCCGGCGTAATCACCGAAGACAAAGGCCTCGACAAAAACGGCAAGCCGAAAGACAACTACACGCCAGGCTACGAACTCCGCGCCAAAGTCACGGTCCTTGCCGAAGGCACGCGCGGCTCGCTCACCAAACAACTCGTCGCCAAAAACAAGCTCGACAACATCAATCCGCAAATCTACAGCTTGGGCATAAAGGAATTGTGGGAAGTGCAACCCGGCCGCATTCAACCTGGCTACGTCGCCCACACGCTAGGCTGGCCCGTCGCCACCGACATGTACGGCGGCGGCTGGATCTACGGCCTCGCCAACAATCGCGTCTCCATCGGTCTGGTCATCGGCCTCGAGTACGCGAATCCGCAATTCGATCCCCACGAAGCCTTCCAGAAATGGAAAACGCATCCCGCCATCGAAAAAATCCTCGAAGGTGGCAAGCTCGTCCGCTACGGGGCAAAATCACTTCCCGCAGGCGGCTACTATTCCATGCCGCGCAACTACGTAGACGGTGGCCTGATCATCGGCGATTCCGGCAGCTTCCTCGATGCGCAGCGTCTAAAAGGCATCCACATGGCCATGAAAAGTGGAATGCTCGCGGCCGAAACTATTTTCGACGCGCTGAAAGCCGGCGACACTTCCACGAAAACGCTCAGCGCCTTCCCTAAAAAAGTCGAGCAAAGCTACATCAAAAAAGAACTCTGGGCCGTCCGCAATTTTCACCAATCCTTCAAATACGGACTCTACGGCGGCCTCTTCCACACCGGCCTGCAATTCATCACCGGCGGTCGCGGCATCATCGACCCCATGAGCGTCGAAGCCGGCTACAAGCACTATCACAAGATCAATGGCCATCCCGCGCCAGAGCGTTTCAAAGGCGACGGCAAACTTACCTTCGATCGCCTCACCGATGTCTATCACTCCGGCACGCGACACGAAGAAGACCAACCCTGCCACCTGATCGTGCACGACCTTAACGTCTGCGCCACCAAATGCGTGGTCGAATACGGCAACCCGTGCCAATATTTTTGTCCAGCCGCCGTCTACGAGATGGCCAAAGAAAAAGACGCCGTAAAACTAAAAATCAACGCCGCCAATTGCGTCCACTGCAAAACCTGCGACATCGCCGACCCCTACCAGATCATCGACTGGGTAGTCCCCGAAGGCGGTGGCGGGCCCAATTACGAAGGCATGTAATTGGTAGCCCCGGTTTACCCTGAGTCGCGAAGGGCCCCTTGCCGCCCTCTTCGTCACTTAGCGGGCCCAAAAAGAATCGGGCCGGCAAGGAATTCACCGGCCCGGCGTTTCTCATTTATCTTCACTCGTCAATTCGGCAACAACCCGTAAACATCAATCTCCCCGAACGTCGTCCCGCCGCCCTGAGTGTTGTCGCTTCCGCGCGTGCCGATGTACACCTTTCCATTCGCCACGGTCGGCACCGTGAACTTCACCGCATTTCCAGCCGTGTCTCGCCCCCCGTAGCCTGCGAGCTATTCCACAGTTCCGTCGCAATATTGCTTGCGTCGAATGCATGAAGAACGGCTGGACCGGCAAGCGCAGCCCCATGATCGCTGGTTCCATAGTTCGCGGCGTCAATCGCGCACAGAATTCCGTCCGTGGTCGCCGACGAGGCCGAAATCGATGGCGTTAACGCCAAAGCGCGGCGGGTTGGTGCTGGGACAAGCCTCACACGGTAGGCGGAGTCGGCGATAACTATCGCAATCGCAGCCAGAAATCCCGGAGTACCGCTCGTATGCGCTCGTATCAACGCAGACCCCCTGTCTTCCTACTTCAGATTCTCTAGATTTGAGGTTTCTAAGGCTGGAAGTTCAGTCTATGGTCACGAGGTTCTGGGCCTGAGTACCGAAACGCTTCGTGCGCGCGTATCGATTACCGTACCAACGGACAGGTAGGGTGGTGGCGTCATTCAACCCATAGAGCGCGCGATCGGCATAGGGGAAGTGGTCGCCCACTCTCCCCTGCCACACCACCGGACTTGCGGGTCCGCATCCGGCGGTTCGGCGGGTTGAGCTACCCGTGAGCTGTGAGCTCGGGAAGTCCGAGCGAGGCGAAGAAAGCGTTGGACAGAGCCATTTTCAGCGCTGGCGTGTTGGCAAGGTGCCACGGTCCATCGGAGCTGCCCGCCGTTTGCGCGGCGTCCTGCGCAGCGATGCCGCGCTTGCGGAGCTCCCGATATCTTGTGGTTCCTCGTTTCCACTGCTTCCAGACCATCGACCGAAGTCGACGTCGGATCCATTTCTCCAGTTTATTGAGCACTTCCGGTGTTTCGCATCGGCCGAAGTAACCGATCCACCCGCGGAGATACTCCGCTAAGTCATGGATCATTCGGGCGAGGCTTATGCCCCGTGTCCGCCGTGTAACCTCCCGAACTCGCTCCTTGAACCGTGCCGCCGTTTTCGGCGCCAAGCGCCTCTTCGGTTGCTTGTGATTCGTGAAGCTGAATCCCAGGAATTTTCGTTGCCATGGTCGAGCCACTGCACTCTTCTCGCTGTTCACTCGAAGCTTGAGCTTCGTCGTGAGCAGCCTCGTTACACTGCTCATGACCCGTTCGCCGGCCCGCCGACTGCGGACGTAAATGTTGCAGTCATCCGCATATCGGGTGAACCGATGTCCGCGCCGCTCCAGCTCCTGATCCAGTTCGTTGAGTACGATGTTCGATAGCACGGGCGAAAGAGGACCGCCTTGCGGCGTTCCTTCCTCGGCCGGACTCACCAGCCCGTTCTCCATTACTCCAGCTCGCAAGAACGCACGAATCAGTCTCAGCAACCGCTTATCGCTGACCCTTTCGGCGATCTTTGCTAGCAATCGGTCGTGGTTGACCCGATCAAAGAATTTCTCGAGGTCCAAATCCACCACCCAGCGGTAGCCTTCGGCCTGATACTGTTGAGCCTGCTCCACCGCCTGATGTGCCGATCGCTTGGGCCGAAACCCATAGCTATGTTCAGAGAACGTTCCGTCCCAGCTCCTCTGCAGTACCTGCATCACCGCTTGCTGGATGAACCGATCCAGCACCGTCGGAATGCCCAACTTGCGCACTCCGCCGTCCGGCTTCGGGATTTCCACTCCTCTTACCAGTTGCGGCTTGTAGGTTCCCCTGAAGAGTTGTTCACGAATTGCTGGCCAGTGCTCTTTCAGGTGCCCGGGCAGCTGCTCGACAGTCATCCCGTCGATGCCCGGACTCCCCTTGTTGGCTTTCACTCGTCGTAGCGCCTGCTTGCAGTTTTCCCGCTCGCAGACTTCTGCCATCCACTGCTCGGTAGCCGGACTTTCTGCTCTGCGCTCCGCCAACTCCGATTCGGTCCCTTCTACGAAGGCCCTCGGGGCTGCACCCCTGCTCTCCTCCGGGAAGACCAGACGATACTGGCTTTTCTGCCGCTTGTCGGTGGTTGAGTTGCGCCGCGTACTCATCGCTCCCTTTATCCCCTTGCGGGGACCGTTCGGGCCTTCACTGCTCGCGCAGCTACTACGCCCTCTGCTGACTTCTGCCACCGGGTCAGAAACGATTTCTCGCTCCTCAGTCTCGAATGCGAGACCGGTAGCAGATCTCCCGAGGTAAGTTCGACCGCCTTCGACGCGCAACCGCTGGATTTACATTCAGTGCCCTTGATGGATGTGGGCTTCGCTGCCATTTGCCAGCTCGCCCGAACACTGCCTGCCTCCTATCCAGTTCTTGTTCATCAGCTCGCGTCTTTGCTCCGCGCTTCTTTCAGGCCCCGCCTCGCGGCGAGTGTTATTTCACCCTTGCGCTTCGCTATCACTTCACGTCCATCACGTTGTGAAGAGGACTTGCACCTCCAAGCTGTCGATCATGCTCGGCACACAAATAAAAATCGGGCCGGCGAGTAAGTCGCTGGCCCGATTGGATTTGTAGTCGTATCGTCCGTCGTCAGTTTGGCAGCAACCCATACACATCGATCTCCCCAAAGATCGTACCGTGTCCCTGGGTGTCATCGTTCCCACGCGTTCCGACGTACACCTTCCCATTCGCGACGGTCGGCACCGTGAATTTCACTGCGTCGCCCGCTGCGTCTCTCCCGGCCGCCGCCTGCGAACTGTCCCACAGTTCTGTCGTCAAGCTCGTTGCGGGGTAGGCATGCAGCACCGCCGGACCTGCAGCTCGCGTCTGATGCATGTTGTTCGCGCTTGCACCGTAGGCACTCGAATCCGTCGCCCAGACGATTCCGTTCGTGGCTCCCTGCGCAGAAACCGAAGGGGTCGCTCCCGGGAATCCGAACGAGCTGCTCGACACGGAAACCGCCGCCGCGGTGAACATTCCCGTCGCAGGATTAAATGTGAACTGCTGGAGCATTCCGGTGCCCGCGAGATACAAATTGTTTTGCCAGAACGCGGGCGTCGCGAATATCGGATTTCCGAAGGCGATGGTTTGCACGACTTGGTTCGTCGCGTTGTTCTTTCCCATGTTGTCGCGGTTCACAAGGAACAGATTGCCCTCTTTTCCGCCACCGATCGCCAGATGCATCAGCGGACCCGATGTCTGGTCTACAAGAATTGCGGCTCCCCCGGCGCCAAAATCCGCATCGTTGGCTTCCAGCGTCGCCTGGTCCGCGGGCGTGAACCAATCGGTAACCGTTAACCCGCTCGTCGGACTCGTGCTGAATTTTAGAAACGAATCTCCAAACGCGGTCGTTCCGTCATACGTTCCGTTGCCTGTGATCACGTAGAGATTGTTCGCGCTGTCCGCGGCCGGTGCTCCGCCGCTCATCCATATTCCGCCGCGATCTCCATTCGGGGTGTCGTTGTACGGCGACAAAATCTGCGCCAGGGTCGCGGCATTGTAGCCGATGATCCAGCCATGATACGGATCGGCGTCTTCGTGAGAGGCCCACGAAACCCACACCACTCCATTGACCAACGCCAGGCCCGGCCGCTGATTTTCCGTTCTTGCGTTGAACGTCACATTTCCCGCGGACGCTCCAGCACCGATTCCACTGACCGAAGCGCTGATCACCACCGGCCCACTTAGTTTTTCCGCGCCAGTTGTCAAATCCAGCGCGTGAATTCGCTGAAAAAAGGTCGGCCCGGACGCAATTACAGACTTGCTCACCACATAAATGGTTCCCGTGGCTGGATCGATGACCGGCGTTCCGAGTACGCCCGTCTCCGGTGTCATGTCGCCCTCGCCCAGTCCTACCAAGCTGCCCGTAATTCCCGAGGGCACCGATGTTTCACCGGTAGTTCCGCCGTGAGCGCTATCCAGCAGGTTAGCGTGCCAGTACGTTACGCACGGACTGGCATCTGCGTCGAAGACATAGACACTGTCGTGCGCCGTAGCTGCCACGATCACGTTGTGCGGTGCGCCACCAACGGTTACGTTCGCTATCCACAGCGGCTGCGCATAGATCGCACCATCCGCAGTGCACGAGAAAAGCTTCCCGAAGGTTGCCGTTGTCACGTTCGTTGTGTTCAACGCGTATTCCTGCGCGTTTACACCGTCCCGCGACAGGTCATTGTGATATGTGGTCATTCCCGCAAGGTCGGTTACGCCGATCGTCGCAGACGCGCTCTTCGTAACATCGGCAATGCTTGTCGCGGTAACGGTAATGCTTCCCGGAGAGGCCGGCGCCACATAGGTCGCCGCCGTCGTGCTTTGAACGCTGAACGTACCTGTCGATGCCGTCCACGTCACTCCCGAAGTTCCCACATCATTGGCCACCGTCGCGCTGAGATTCAAAGCTTGCCCCAGCGTCAGCCCGCCGCGCTTCGGTGTCACCGTTACGCTGATCTGGCCGGTGACCACGGCCGTTATCGTAATCGTCGCCGCCGCCGTTTTCGTAGGGTCGGTCACCGAGGTCGCTGTCAACGTAACCGGTGTTGCCGGAATGCTCGCAGGCGCCACGTACGTCACTGCCGCGCCCGAGGCGCTCGATGTAGCCGTCACTGTTCCGCACGCCGCGCCAGTGCAAACGGCCCCCGCAAGTGACCAGGTCACTCCTTTGCCTGCCGCGTCGTTTGCCACCGTTGCGGTGAACGCTTGTGTTGCTCCCACCTGGACGCTCGCCGTCGTCAGCGAAAGTGTCACGCTGACTGCCGTCGAAGGTCCTGTCACTATGATCGTCGCCGTCCCGTTCTTGGACCCATCCGCCACCGACGTCGCCGTCAGTGTTACCATCGCCGGATTGGGCACGCTCGCGGGCGCGGTATAGGTCACCGCGGTTCCAGACGCGCTGCTGGCCGCCGAAAGCGCGCCACACGTCGACGCGTTGCAGCCCGCTCCAGAAAGTGTCCAGGTGACTCCCTTGCTTGCGCTGTCGTTAGCCACTGTCGCCGTGAAAGCCTGAGTCTGGCCCGTTTGCACCGACGCCGTCGCCGGCGACACCGTGACCGTTATGGGGGTGACCGGGGTTGGACTCAAGCTTGGATCCGAACCCGTAGCTGAACCGCCACCGCAACCACCGACGAGCGCCACCGTTGTCGCGATCGTTAGAATCACCGGTGCAAACAAATATGGCGAGACGCGCTGCGCATGCACTCGTATCAAGGCAATCTCCGTAGCATCAGTTTTCTTACAGATATTATGGGCTTCCGCGGGGTGGAAGCTGTGTTCACGAACTTCACGTCTTTGTTCAAGCCTTGCTCTGGAAAGGCTTGAACAAAAGGGGATCGCGTATAATTTGGAGTTGCTGGTCGGTAGCCCAAAGTGCGGCCACCTACCCCACCTGTGCTCATTGTTGGATGCTTATCCAAGGAAAAAGGGTTGCGGCCTGCACCTCCAACTCGATTCACTTGAAAGACTTCCAGCCAACGCTCCCCGATACTTCTTGGTATTCAGTTTGGCAGCAACCCGTACACATCGAGCTCCCCGAATGTGCTGCCATTCCCCAAAGTGTCGTCGCTTCCACGCGTGCCGATGTAGACTTTTCCATTCGCTACCGTCGGCACCGTAAATTTCACTGCATTTCCCGCCGTGTCCCGTCCACCCGAAGCTTGCGAGCTATTCCACAATTCCGTGGAAATATTACTGGCATCGAACGCGTGAAGAATCGCGGGCCCTGCTGCACTCGGGCCGCCGTCACTGGTGCCGTATGCGCCCGTGTCAATCGCCCACAGGATGCCGTCAGTATTTGGCGACGAAGCCGAAATCGACGGTGTCGCTCCAGCAAATCCAAAGTGCGAAGGCGTCTGATGGGTCGCCGTGGTGTTGAACATCCCTGATCCGGTGCTAAACGCGAAGCTCTGTCCGGCCAGCGTACCGGTGAAATTAGTTCCAAAGAAATACGCCGTGTTGTTCCAGAAGCCCGGCGTGGAGAAGGCAGCTCCGCCCAGCTGAAATTCTTGCACCGAGGCATCTGTAGACTTGAACTTGCCCATATTATCCCGGTTAATTACGAAGAAAACTCCAGCCTTGCTCGCGCCCACCAGCAAGTGCAGATTGGGGCCATTCGTTTGGTCGATCAGCACGGCCGTTCCGCTCGATCCCACGTCCGTGTCGTTTTCATCCAGGTTGCTTTGGTTGGAAGGTGTGAACCAATCTTTCGGGGACAGCGATGGCATGCTGAGCTTCACATAACTGTCGCCAAAATCCTTGACTCCGTCGTAGGCGCCATTACCGGTAGTCACAAACAAATTGTTTTCGTCGTCGACAGCCGGTGCGCCGCCGGCCATCCAGATCCCTGCACCGCAAGGAGGAGCAGGAGGAGGCAGAGGTGAACTGAGCGCGTTCGGCGTGGTGTTAAAGACACCAGGCGCGGCAGTTAGATTCCCTGTCTGGTAGCTCAGCAGCCAGCCGTGCCAGTTGCCTTCGTCCCCGTGCGATCCATAACCCACATACACCACGCCGTTGGCGAGCGCCAATCCCGGCCGCTGGTTCTGTCTCATTGGATCGAGGGAAACGGTCGAGCCCCCATCGCAACTACCCGATACGGATGCCGCGATGTTCACCGGGCTGTTCGTCGCCTCCGCACCCGTCGTCAAGCCCACCGCGTGCAAACGGCTATGGTAGTTGGTCGTCCCGTTGTTCTTTGTCTTCGTCACGAAGTAGATTGTCGGCGGCGAGGACGAAGAATCGATCACCGGCGTTCCCGTGATTCCCAGATCCGGATAAATGTCCTCCGTTTGGAGCTCGCTGTAGTTCCCGTAGGTTTCTCCCGACGGGATGAATTGATTCTTCCAATAGGTCGTGCACGGGCTCGCATCTGCGTCAAAGACGTACACCCAGTCACGCTGGGTCGCCACGACGATGACGTTGTGCGTACCGCCGCCTATGTTCACGTTGGGCAGCCACAACGGTTGCGCGTACACCGCTCCATCCACTGTGCACGAGAACAGTTTGCCGAACGTCGCTTTAGCCACATTGCCGGTGTTCAGCGCATACTCCTGCACGTTCGCGCCGTCTCGCGACAAATCGTTGTGATACGTCGTCACTCCCGCCAGATCCGTAACGCCGATCGTTGCCGTCGCCGTCTTCGTTCCATCGGCAATACTCGTCGCCGTAACCGTGACGCTTCCGGGTGAGTTAGGCGCCACATACGTCGCTGTCGTTATAGTCTGCGCGCTGAAGGTGCCGGTCGTTGCGGACCACATCACACCGGCTGACCCCACATCGTTCGCCACAGTAGCCGTGAAATTCATGGATTGCCCCAAGGCCAACGCGCCGCGCTTCGGCGTCAGCGCTACGCTGATCGGCGAGCCCGTAGTGGTAACGGTAATCGTGGCCGTTCCCGTTCTCATTGTGTCCGCGACCGATGTCGCCGTCAGTGTCACGGTCGGCGGGGTCGGAACACTTATCGGTGCCTTGTACACCACCGTCGCGCCCGACGCGCTCGTTGTCGGCGCGACCGTTCCGCACCCGGTGCCGCTGCAGCCCGTGCCGGACAATGTCCAACTCACGCCTTTGTTCTGCGAATCATTTGCTACCGTCGCCGCAAAGTTCGAATTGGCTCCGGCATCGACGTTGGCGGTCGTCGGCAATAACGTCACCCCGATCGGCGGTGGCGGCGTCGTTATCGTTATCCCTGCCGCCGCTTGTTTGGTCGGGTCCGAGACCGACGTAGCTGTTAGCACCACAAGTGTCGGAGTTGGCGCAGTCGCAGGCGCCGTGTAGGTCACCGCCACGCCAGACGCGCTCGTCGTCGGCACAACGGCGCCACACGTAACCCCGCTGCAACCCGTGCCGGATACCGCCCAAGTGACGCCCTTCTTCAGCGGATCGTTCATCACTGTGGCTGTGAAGTTCGTAGTCGCGTTGACCATCACACTCACTGCGGTTTGCGAAAGAGTGATAGCTACGGACGCCAGCACCGTAATCGCGGCAGCCGCCGACTTTGTGGGATCTGTCACAGACGTGGCAGTGAGCGTCACCAGCGGCGGGTTGGGCACGATGGGAGGCGCTGAGTACGTCACTGCTGCGCCAGACCCGCTCGCGCTTGGGACGATCGTCCCGCAACTTCCGCCGCTGCAACCCATTCCCGCAAGCGACCAGGTAACCCCTTTATTCTGAGAATCATTCGCTACCGTCGCGCTGATGACCAAGTCATTGTTGGTCACCACACTCGCCGCTGTTTGAGAAAGAGAGACCACAATGGCCGGTGGTGCTGGTGCCGCCGTGACCGCAATCGCGGCCACCGCCGTCTTGGTCCCGTCGGTCACTGAGGTGGCGATCAGCGTTATGCTCGCCGGGTTGGGCACAATGCCAGGCGCCGTGTAAGTTATCGCCACGCCCGACGCGCTACTCGTCGCCGACAGCGTGCCGCACGTGGCTCCGCTGCAACCGGCCCCCGAGAGCGCCCAAGTCACGCCTTTGTTGGCGCTATCGTTGGCAACAGTACCTGTAAACACCTGAGTCAGGCCAACTTGCACGGAAGCCGTCGTCGGCGACACGGCCACAGACACTGCTACAGGTATGGGCGCGGGATCGCCAGAACTGGAGTTGCCGCCTCCGCACCCACCAAGCAACGCAACCGCTAATACCGTCGCGGGGAAGACCCCAAACGCAAATAGCTTCAGCGCGGCACGCTTCACGTGCACTCGTGTCAACACAAACTCCCGTTCTCTCCGTTGCTGTTTTTCTAGTTTGAAAGGCTTCCGCGGGCTGGAAGCCGTCTATCCACGTCAATTTACAATCCGCTCACACCCTGTATGTTGCGGCGACGCTAAACCGATCGTTGAGATCCCAACTATACCAAAAATGGGAGTAAACGCCAGAGAATCCCCGTCCCGGCTCTTATACCGATTCCAGGGTTTAGGAGAAAAGGTTCCGCAAGAAGGCTCGCACCCGGTTCACCACCGAGTCGTCTTTGGGCTGAGGCACCGGCGCGGGAGCCGCCGGCTTCTGCACGGTGGCATTTGTGGCGACCGGCTGCACCATCGGTTGACCCTCGACTCGGCCTTGAAAGATCAGCGTAGGCCGGACGCGTACCCTGCGCACCAGAACGATCAGCTTCGGGTCGAAGTTATCGGCCTGCACTGCCGCGTGGGCGTCGTACGCCAGGGGCGGCATAAACACCTGATAGACAGGGTCTTGCTTTTGGGCAGGTGGCTTCGCCGGGGCTGGCTGCTTGTCATCATCCACCGTCTTTTCCAGATCGGCCTGTTTCTCCACAGACGGCTGCTTTTCCGCGACCCGCGGCTTTTCCGGCGCCGGTGCTGGAGGTTCCTTCTTGGCCTCGACCTTCGCTGCTTCAGCGTCCCGCTGCCGAATCTCGTCGCTGGTCGCTAGCCGGCTGACTTCCGGCGGAGGAGGATCGTTCCTCGCCAATTGCATGTCGCACACGCAGTGTCCGGTCGTATTCTGCAGCCCCTCCAAAACGCCGTTGTTCACCAGGATGTCCCCGCCTTGCGGCACAATCACGCTATGCCCGGTCAGTTGCTGTTCCAGGCGGATGGCGCCAGACGTGGCCCGGATGCACATCACTCCCGGCGCGTCGAACCCGATCAAAGCGTCCTGCGGACCTTCACCGATCGAAATCGGCTTGGCTTGAATCTGCGCTGTATAAACCGTTACGGTAGGCTGCTTATCGACGTGCACGCGGATAACGCCCGTATCGAGGGCAAGCGTGAGCGATTCGCCGGACTTAAGCACCGAAAGGTGTGCCGGACCGCAGATAACGATCTTCCCGCCTTCGACCAAATCAAGGTGAGCCTGGCCCGATTTGACGCGGATGTCATTTCCACTGCGCAGCACCGTTTTGACTTGCCCGTGGATTACCTCCACACTCATCGGCCCTTGGAGTGCGATCGCTTCGCCTTCAATGGTTCCTACGGCGTCGTCGGGAGGATTGTCCATCGCCCCGGCCGCCGCGGTTAGCGGCGCACCGAATAATGCCGCGGCCAGCGTCCCGCTGTAAGTCGCTGCGGTAACCAGCGCAGCCGTAAAGAACGCCGCGCCCGCAACGAAAGGACCTTTCCGCCGACAGAACTTCTCAACTTGCGTTTGCAACTCCACTCCGGGGCAACTCCAGTCTACTCAGATGCGCAATCTCGATTGCTAGCAACCTTGCGCCCATCGTCCGCCTATACTATACGACGACCATCATGCCCGACGCAGCGGAAGGTTCCCCGAGCCAACGAGGTCGCGACACGCCGGCAGAGACCCGCGCGACGTCCAGCGAGCCGGCAAGTTCGTTGATCGACCAGGAAGACGCAAGCGCGCAAGAAGTTGTCAGCGCCCACTACGACACGCGTCTTCCAAGTCTGCCATGGTCCCGCCGCATCCAGATTCCGCTGATCGCCGCGGCGGTCTATAGCGTGATCCGTTTGCTGGGGCCGACGCTGCGTTACGAAGTGATGGGCTGGCAGCATGCTGAACGCGTTTACGCCTCGAAGAAACAAATCATCTGGGCGTTCTGGCACCGCGTGATCATTCCCATCGTGTGGTGGTACCGAAACCATGGTGTTGTGATCATGAATACGACCGCGTTCGACGGCCAATGGACACGCAAAGTCATCGAGTGGCTCGGTTTCGGCACCGCGCAGGGAAGTTCATCGCGCGGCGGATTGCGCGGCCTCGCCGTCATGGCCAAACGCCTCGGCGAAGGCGTGGATTGCGGATTCACCATCGACGGGCCGCGTGGTCCACGCTACGTCGCGAAACCCGGTCCGGTGATCCTCGCGCGAAAAACCGGATGTCCCGTGATGGTCTTCCACATCGGCGTCGATCGCGGCATCACTTTCGAGAAGACCTGGGATCATTTCCTGTTGCCCAAGCCCTTCGCGCGCGCGGTAATACTATTCGCTCCGCCAATCTACGTTCCGCCCGACGCCAATCCGAAAGCATTGGAAGCCAAGCACGCCGAAATGCAACGCGAACTGGAACGCGTCCGCGACATCGCGGAATCCTGGTTCTCGCTGAACGATAAAGAGCGCGATCTCTATCGCGCCGAATTTGACCTATGACCTGTGACTTAGCTCGCAGCTATGTAGTAGAGCACCGCGTAGTCCGTGCTTGGTAGCGCCGGCTTCCAGCCGGCTCGTTGCGATTCCACAAACCCCCAAAACGCCAGCACAGATGCTGGCGCTACCAATTGGCGCTACCGCTCCGTCGCCGGCCGATCGACTAGCTTCACTGGAATGTCCAGCTTCTTTCCGCCGCGATACACCGTCAACGTCACCGTATCTCCGGGACGCTTGCGATTCAGAATAATGTTCAGGTCCATCGAGCTCGCGACCTTCGCGCCGTCAACGGCCACGATCACGTCGCCGCCGATCGCGATGCGCTGCATCCCCGCCTGAGCTACACGGTCGCCACCGCGCACGCCGGCCACGGCCGCAGGTCCGCCTTTCGCGGCGGTTTCCACAAGCAGCCCTTCCTGCACGGGCAGATCCAACGCCTGCGCAAGGTACCCACCGACGGGAATCGTCTGGACGCCAATGTAGGCAAGATGTACGCGGCCTTCGGTGATCAAATCCTGCGCGATTCTTTTTGCCGTGTTGATGGGGATCGCGAAGCCTATGCCCGCGGTTGTGCCGCTAGGCGTGTAAATCGCGGAGTTGATGCCGATCACCTCACCGTGCGTATTGATCAGTGGCCCGCCGGAATTGCCGCGGTTGATCGCCGCGTCCGTCTGGATCGCTTCATCAATCAGCGTCGTTTGGCTGGTCTGTACCGAGCGGCCCAGCGCGCTAACAACGCCCGTTGTCAGCGTGCTCTGAAACCCGAACGGATTGCCGATCGCCAAAACTTTCTGTCCGACTTGCAGCGCAGCGGAATCCCCCAACGGCAGCACCACCAGATGCTTGCCCTTCGGATCGATCTTCACCAGCGCCACGTCATTGCGCTGATCCGCCCCGACAAACTTTCCCGGAAAGCGCGTTTGGTCGCCGAGGACCACTTCAATCGACTGCGCCTCCTGCACCACGTGAAAATTCGTCAGGATGTAGCCTCTTTCGTCGATCACGAAACCCGAACCCGCCCCCTCGACCGGAACCGGGTCCATGAAGAAATCGTATTCGGTCGCCTTCGTCAAAATGTTGGCGACCGCGGGCGAAGCCTGCCGGTAAACTCGGACGTTATTCGCTTCATCGTCAGTAAGCACGGCATCACGCGCGGCCACGCTGGTGCTCGCACCGCTGTTCGCCCCAGCGCTGTTCGCTACATTGCCGCCGCCATTTCCGGACGGCGCCGGAATCCCGCCTCCACGAGGCACGGCCCCAACATTCACGGGCTGGTGCTGGCCCCAACGCGCTCCAGCCCAATACGCGCCAAGTAGCAACACCGCACAAGCAAGAATCAGCCGACTTAGGCTGGTTGGTTTTCGCTCATTCATTTCCGAGGTCCTTCCTGAAGTTACAAGTGGGCGCCGGGCTTTAGCCCGGCAAACAATCCGCGCCGATACATTGCCCCTAAGTATAGGCAAATTTCATGCAACGTTCATGCCAACGCGGAACGAAGGCGGAAACACGATGCGAAGTCCCGGAAGTCCCGCGGCACAGCCATTCCTGGCTGTGAACGCAGACAAACCTCGCCCCGGCCTGGTTGCGTCCGCAATCGCTACTCACCCCCGCTCCGGAGCTTTTTCGCCAGCGCCTTCACTTGCGCGCGCGTGTCTTCGTGCGATCCGGAACAGTCAATCGTTTCGGTAGCCAGCTTCAATTTCTCAGCAACCGGAAGTTGCGCGGCGATGCGGTTGCGAGCCTCCTCTTCGCTCAACCCACGCGCCCGCAAACGTTCGAGTTGCTGCTCCGGCGTACACCACGTAACCACAAGGCCGTCCAAATATTTTTGATACCCGGCTTCCACCAGCAGCGCGGCTTCGACAAACGCCACGCTCACATCTCCTTCGCACGCCCATTCCTCGAATTGCCGCAGGATGATTTCCTGGACGCGCGGGTGCACGATGGCATTGAGGCGATCGAGTTTTGCGCGATCGGCGAAAACCACGGCGGCTAATTTCTTGCGATCGATCTGGCCGGTGTTGCTCTGTGGATCGATAATGCCGTGTCCAAATTCGTGGATCACTTCTTCGTGAACGGTTTGGCCCGGGTCCATCAGTTCTCGCGCAAGCGAATCCGCGTCAATGACCTCAAACCCGAGACCCCGGAGCATCCCCGCTACGCTGCTCTTGCCGCTGGCGATGCCGCCGGTCAGGCCAAGTTTGCGCATGGCCGGTTCTAGCGCGCGCCAGCAGCGGATGGCATGGTGTGCGCGTCGATTTTTCCACGGCGCAGTCGAGCGGCTTTGACGGTGTTGCTCATCAGCATAGCGATAGTCATGGGGCCCACGCCGCCGGGGACCGGAGTCAGCGCGCCTGCGGTTTCGATAGCGTCGGGATGAACATCGCCGACCAGCACCGAACCCTTGGCGCGGAATTTTTCAAGACGCGCGGGAAAATTCTGCAGCAGGCGTTCAGCTTCTCTTGCGTCGGTCACTTTATTCGTGCCGACGTCGATGACCGCCGCGCCGGGACGAATCCAATCGGCTCCGACGTAGCCAGCCTTGCCCATGGCGGCAACCACGATGTCGGCGCGGCGAACGACTTCGGGTAGATCGCGCGTTTTCGAGTGGCAGATCGTGACGGTGGCGTTGGCGTGCATCAGCAGCAGCGCCATGGGCTTGCCGACGATATCGCTGCGACCGAGGACTACGGCGTTCGCGCCTTCCACTTTGATTTCGCCACACCGAAGAATTTCCATGCAGCCCGCGGGCGTGCACGCCACCAACCCGGGACGTCCGCTGACCAGCCGGCCGAGACTGACAGGATGAAATCCGTCCACATCTTTGGCGGGATCGACGGCTTCGAGGACGCGCTTGGTGTCCACTTGCAAAGGCAAGGGAAGCTGGATCAGGATGCCATCAACAGCATCGTTGGTGTTGAGTTCGTGGACCAGCCTCAGCAACTCGTCGGTGGTAATGGACGCAGGAGGTGTGTGCATCCAGCTCGCAAGCCCCAACTGTTCGCACGCCGCGATTTTCGATTTCACATAAAGCTGCGAAGCCGGATTTTCGCCCACCAATACGGCGGCAAGACCCGGCCGTATTCCCTGGGCGCCAAGCCGCTGGATTTCACCGGCTAGATCGGCAAAAACCGAATCGCGAATCTTCGTGCCATCCAGGATGCGTGCTGTCACCAAAATCTCGCTTTCTCCGTAGATATAAGACCAGAAAACCCGATGGTAGCACACCGGTGAAGCCCGGCCCGGGGACGCGGTGTGTCGAAGATAGACAAGACCGGCCTTTTCCCACGTTCTGTACCAAAACGGGACTTAACCAAATGTATATATTATGCTAAACTTGTCCGTGTACAATCGATTTAAACCCCACAGAGCCTACTCCTCGCCCGCACTAACCCTGATCCGCATAGCGGTTCCTCGTTTCAAGATCCCCACAGCCAACCCATTTAGAATCAATACTTGCGAAAGTCTAGCAAAACAAGCAACTTCAACTCCCTGTAGAATGAACACTTACGAAAAATACATGGGGGTAGGGCGTGATGGTTAACCAGGATTTAAGAACGATTCCCCAGCGAGATGTTGCAGCAGATGTAGCGGCCGCTTTCCGAAGCGGGCGTCTTTGCGATGATGAAATGGTCTACGGGCGAGCCGACCACGTTCCGTTGAGTCTTAGCCATGCCCTACAGCATCGTATGATGAGGTTACCGAGGGACTTACATGCCTATCATTCGTACCTGCAGTCATTGCGGACAACACAACCGCGTACCCGCGAAGCATCTTGCGGACACCGGCCGCTGCGGGAAGTGCAAATCGGCGCTGCCGTCGGTCGCGGAACCCCTGGCGGTTGATGAAGCGTTGTTTGACGAAGTGATTCAGAACGCGCCGGTGCCGGTGCTCGTGGATTTCTGGGCGGATTGGTGCGGGCCTTGCAAGATGGCGGCGCCGGAGGTAGCGCGCACGGCTGCGGATATGGCTGGGAAAGCTGTGGTACTGAAGGTCGATACCGAGGCGAATCCGCAACTGTCAGTGCGCTATCAGATTCGCGGCATCCCCAACTTTATGGTCTTCTCGGGCGGGCGAGTGGTGATGCAGCAGGCTGGGGTAGTGGGGCACGACACGATGGAGCAGTGGCTTAGGTCGGTAGTGTCGGTTTCGGCTTGAGGGCAAGAGAAAAGCTTTAACACAGAGGGCACAGAGAGCCACAGAGTACACGGAGACGTATGTTCGGAGATGAACGGCGGGACTTGGAGAAGAAAGCGAAGGCAAACGGGCGGCTGCCGCCAGGCCAGTCACTAACGCTGAAGTGGCCGGTGTTGCATGCGGGAGGTGTGCCGCATTTCGATGCGGCGAAGTGGGATTTCAAGATTACGGGATTGGTGCAGGAGCCCAAGCGCCTGACCTGGGACGAGTTTCGACGGTTGCCGCAAACGGAGGTGACTTCGGATTTTCATTGCGTTACGCGATGGAGCCGCCTGGACAATCACTGGAAGGGCGTATTGTTCACGGACGTGATGAAGCTGGTCGCGCCCAAACCAGAAGCGAAATTCGCGCTGGTACTCGCGGAGGAAGGCTATACCGCCAACGTTCCCATGGAAGATCTGCTGCGGCCAAATGTCCTGTTCGCTTTCGATCACGATGGAGAGCCGCTAACGGCCGAACACGGTGGGCCGTTACGATTGATCGTGCCGCAATTGTACGCGTGGAAGAGCGTGAAATGGGTGCGCGGATTCACGCTACTCGATCACGATCAACTTGGCTTCTGGGAGCGCAATGGTTACCACGAATACGGCGATCCCTGGAAAGAGCAGCGCTATTCGGGCACGTGAACCGCACGTAGAGAGTCAGGTGGAGGGTGCCGCACCCTTGGTTTTTAAGGGTGCGGGTTTTGACCTGTGCCGTTTGCTTCAGGCAGGCAGTCGGAATTTCTTGCGCCCAGTAAGCAAGCACCCAGCGCTCTATTGCGGCAGCCAGAAAGGCTGTTTCGCCGGGACGAATTCGATTGGAACGTTGGTGATGAACGTTTTTAACCAGCGTGTGCATTCTTCCATGCCGGCTTGTTCGCTAGGGATGTGCCCGATAACGATGAGGGCTTTGCGTTTGCCTTCGGTGACCGCGTCGGCGGCGTATTCCACCGTTTCCCACTCGCGAGTTTCGCCGGTTAGCAGGACTTCGACATTGTCTTGCTCCAGGGCGTGAGTCTCTCGCACGAAACCCGCGAAACCCGGGGTCATCGCGATTTTGGTTACTTTCATCTCAGGATTTCCGACGACGCGCATCGTGGGTGCATCGAGGTGCTTGGCTGTGTCTGAGGCCAGCTTCGCCAGCGTGGTTTCCGGAATCGTGAAAACCTTCGGATCGTCGGCGTGCTGATATTTTTCCCATCCCAGCGCATGCACCATGCCGGCGAGAATGCCGTCGGGGTGCATCCGGTGCCAGTGATCGTGAAAGCGCCACACGACCAGATGGTGTTGTTCGATGAAGGCGCGCTTCTCGGTCCAGACGGCGTCGGTTTGGTCCATACCTTCGGGAGTGTCCTGGTGGCTGAAGAACGTGGGCTCATGCGTGATGATCAGATTCTGGTGATTGGCGGCGGCGCGCTGCAGTACGTCGAGCGTAGCCATCATCGTCACGGCGATGCCGGTGACTGGAGTATCCGGATCGCCGGCTTTGAAGGTGTCCACCGTTTGCGACATCCAGGGAATGCCGACGTGGTCCTGGATGGCCTTTGCGACTTCGCGCGCGGTTAGCGGCGTAGATTGCGCATTCGCCTTGGCGCAGCCTAACGCGGCCAGAGTGGCCGCTACAATCGCAGCGAGGTTGATTCCGACGCCGTGAAATTTGAGCATCACTTTTTCCTTGGAGGATTTGCCGGGCAAGTTGCCGACTCATCATACGGAATTGCCGCCTTATTTAGAAAGCCTGCGTGCAGCAGCGCAGGGTGAAGTCACGCGATGGCGAGGACTCTATTCAGGAAGCTGACCAGATATTTCCAGACGAGGTAGTAAGCGATCAGGGCGATGGGCGCGGCGATGGGAAAGATTCGCGCGGCGTAGGGCACCGCCGGAAAGTCCAAGGCGTGCGTCAGCAAAATGCCGAGAGGCGCCAATAAGAAGGGCAACAACGCGCCATGCACACCAATCGATAAGTGCGTGCGTTCGTGAGACGCGATGAATAAGACGTTCCACAATCCCCAGAGATTCGGAACCACGGCCATCGGAAAGACGAGGACGCGCTCGATGGGGACCGGCACATCGTATACGTAGCGCCACATATAAAACACCGTGGCGATTACGAGGAAAAAAATGGTGGGTGTCACGATTCCAGCCATGTAGGCGCGCAAGTACGTGTGCTTGTTCATAGAGCCTCCTCACAGGTGATAGAGCAATGCCGGGATTGCGCCCGGGAAAAAGATGAGAGCGGCGCTCGCGAGCGCGGCCAGGACCCAGTCAAACCACGGGACACGGACGGGTTGCGCTTCGTCGAGGCGCTGCAACATCAGCGGCCAGAGGTCGCGGCGGAGCTCGGTGTCTCGCATGGGCGCGATGGATTGTTTGAGAAGATCGCGCAGAGCTTTGTCGTCATGAGGATTCATGAGTTGGCGTCCTTTATGCCTACAGAGGCGAGTTGTTTGCGCAGCATGCGCACGGCGCGAAAGACCTGAACTTTGACCAGGGAAGCGGAGATTCCTGCGGCCGCGGCAATTTTTTCGTAGGGCTCGTCTTCGATCAGCGCGAGGGTCGCTACGAGGCGGTACTTGGGCGGCAGCTGTGCGAAGGCTTTGCGGATGCGGTCGCGGGTTTCGTGCTGTACGGCGGAGTCGGGCTCGGGGTCTGCGGCGAGATCTGCCGGGAGTTCGGTCTCGCGGCGCGACTTGCGCAGGTGGTCGAGCGCGGCGTTGCTCGCGATGCGATAGGCCCAGGCTCCAAAATTGCCGGCGGGATCGAAGCGAGCGCGGGAGCGGTAGATGCGCCAAAACGTTTCCACGGTCAGGTCCTCTGCGATGCCGGAGTCGCGGACGATGCGAACGATCCAGGCGTAAACCTGGCTCTGGTGCTGGCGAAACAGCACCTCGAAGGCTTCCAGGTCTCCGGCCGCAAAGCGTTCCAGGAGGTCCATCCGGCACTCTCTGTTCCTTATTACTGGTTGTTCGAGGCTTTGGTTACAAGAAGTTAGCGGAAAAGGACGGAAGTTAGAAGCTTGGACGTTGGAAAGCGGCTCGCTTGGAACGAATTCGTGCCTGCGAGGGAATGCTAAGTGGGGGTGTGTGAGTGAGCAGTGATCATGTCGGGGCTCGAGCAATGAGGTGTGGTTTCTGAGCGCGTCACGTCGTGGTGGTCTTGCTAAGGGCCAGCCCGGAAGGACGCTTTTGCGGCCCGACGAAAAAGAGTCTACGTGATTATCGGGAATATATTGGGAATGGCGTTCGGATTGGTCATGCACTTGGCGGGGACATCGCTGTGACGCGCGTTGGGACACAGGCAAGAATGCCTGTGCCACTTTGCATGCTGGCTTTCGTATTCCTAGCGATATTGGGCCACGGTTTGACCAGTATTGCGTCACCACAACCCCGAGCGCAACAGTCGCAAGCGCAACAGTCTCAAGCGCAACCGCCTCCGCAAGAGAGCACGCCTGCATCTCAGCAAAAGATTGCGGTCGAAGTGAAAGTTGTTAACGTGCTTGCCACGGTGCGCGATAAACATGGGAAAACGATATCGAGTCTCACGAAGGATGATTTTACGTTGCGTGAAGATGGCAAGCCGCAGACGATCACTTATTTCACTCGCGAAACTGATCTGCCTCTGCGGTTAGGGATGCTGGTGGACACGAGTTTGAGCCAGCGGCGGGTGCTGGAGGAGGAGCGGACCGCCAGCTATAGCTTTCTGGATCATTTGCTGAGAGTGGACAAGGACTTGGCGTTTGTCATTCATTTCGACAGGGAAGTGGAGTTGCTGCAGGAGTTCACGCCTTCGCGACCGAAATTGCAGGCGGCGCTGCAATTGTTGCAAACGCCGCAATCGGATCGGGGCTATGGAGGCGGCGGTGGCGGAAGTGGTGGTAGCGGTGGCGGTGGTGGCTACGGCGGAGGTGGCGGTCGAGCTCAACACCAACGAGGCGCGGGCACGCTGTTGTACGACGCCGTCTACCTGGCCTCGAATGAGTTGATGAGCAAGCAGCAGGGGCGCAAGGCGCTGATCATCCTTTCGGATGGCGTTGATCATGGCAGCAAAGAAACGCTCGCGACGGCCATAGAAGTCGCGCAACGCGCAGACACCGTGGTGTACTCGATTTTGTTCAAGGACGATGAAGGTTACGGAAACCGGGGCGGTTGGTCGGGAGGTGGCGGTCCTATGGGCGGAGGACGCCGAGGGGGACGAGGCCCGCAGCAAGATCGTCCCGACGGAAAGAAAATTTTAGAGCAGATTTCCAAGGAGACCGGTGGGCGCCTGTTCGAGGTCTCGAAAAAAGAAACCGTCGAGAAGATTTATTCGGAGATTGAGGAAGAGCTGCGCAATCAATACAGCCTGGGCTACCCGTTGGACAAGGCCGCCGGAGCGGGCTATCACCGCCTTCAGGTCACGACTAAGCAGAAAGATCTGATTGTGCAGGCGCGGGACGGATATTACCTGGGGCAATAGGGACTCGGCTGCAGGAAAAATCTATGCGGAAATCGCCGCTTCACGCATACGTTCAGGCGATGCACGCGCGGTCTTAACGCGCGGCGATGCGTTCCTTGAGCTGCTTCGACAAAATCTGCACTTGCTCTTTTGTGATGCGAACTTGCCCGTCCAGGACAACGATCAGTCGGCCTGAACCTCCATCCTTGAATTCGGCGTTCTCGATGGTCGCGTAGCCCTGGGCTGCGGGCGGGAGCGTCGTGCTCAGGTTCGTTCCTTTTTGCATCGCGGAAAGGATCGAGGATCGAATCTTCTCCCGAATCATCTGGCCGACTGTGCCCGATCGCAGCAGTTCGCCTAGCGATCCGTCGGCTTCGATGGTGCCCACTTCCGGAACGAGGCGCAGCTCGGTCTTGTTTTCGTCCGCGCCCGGCGTGAGCGTCACCGGAATCACTGCGTTACCTCCCACGACTCTCTTTGCTTGTTGCTTTCCGAAAGCCTTCACGCAAGCCCACCGCTCATAGTGCAGCTGGACCGTAGCGATGCTTGCGGGATCGGCGGGGGTGAGCGTGGCTTGCTGGATGGCGATGCGGTCGCCGCAGTGATCGTCTTTGTCCAGCTGCGAACTCAATAGCGCGGTCATGTTCTGCTGCAGACCCGTGAGGTCCGCGGTGAGTTGCAGATTGAATATGTCGAGATCTCCGGCTTTGGACGCCATGGAGATCAATGCCGAGGCTGTGATGTAGGCTTGCTCGTCTTTGACTGTGAACGGAATCTTTACGGGAGGAATCTTGAAGGTGAGGTTTTGCGCGGATGCGGGAGAGGCCAACGATGCGGCGATTGAGAGGGCAATCACCGCGGCGCTAGCGCATTTTGACAGCAGAAGGCGCGCAGATTGGTTGCCCTCAGACCACGAGTTTCGAAAAGACAGGCAGATCGTTCTAAATCGACGGCCCGACGTCAGCTGCAGGATCAATAAAAAATGCCTCAAGGTGGCCCTTCTGCATGGCCCAACGAGCCCCCCAAGGCTCTCATGCTATTCGTTTTGATCTATTTCCTTGATGATGCCCTGGTTCCTACGGTTGCCTGGGCGAAGCCTTTGCAGTTTGCATCCCCACGCGCCATTCGATCATCGGTTGTCGGCCGTTCAGTTCGGCGAGCCTTTGCTTTGAAGCAGGGCCAGCGAGAGTGTGTGTCATCTAACCCCCGCCCTCTCAGAGAGGGCGGCTACAGAGAGCTTCGAGGAGGGGTCTCGATAATGACCGCTCGCTGTGAAACAAGGCTGGCGAGAAGACTCGTCGTTGCAAAGGGTGAGGGATCGCCCGATTCGGCGCGTATCTTACGGTCCTTTTAGGAACGTTGATCGAATCAACAACCTAGGTACTGGAACCAATTTACTATTACCACGCAATCAGTACAATCTTAAGATAACTCCAAGCTACATCCGAATTGGAAACAGAAGAGAGAACTGCGACCAGGGTTGCGGCGGTATAAGGCCGCTCCTTCAATCCAGGGAGGCTTTGCATGCGCTACTTCTGTGTCGGTTTGGTTCTAGCTTACGTTCTGACGCCTGCTTTCGCTCAGGAAAAGGCGGATGGGCCAGCCAGCGAAAAAGCCCAGAAGACGTACAAGCAAGCGTTTGAATACTCACATGAGCGCAGGAATGACGCGGCGCTCGAGGAGTTCAAGAAAGCGGACAAGCAGGACGGCGGGCATTGCGTTGCGTGTCAGAAGCAGATAGTTAAGTACGGACTTGAGTTGCAGACTGGAAGGCCGCCGAGTTCGCAGCGGGAGAAATGGTGGCGGAAGCTCAAGGCGATCGCGATGTGGCCCTGGCGCATTATCAATTTGCGATCGTGCTGATGAATGAGGGGATGCAGAGGCACAAAGACGAATATTTCACTCGCACCCACGACGAGATTGCCAAGGCGCTCGCAGCGCATGGGAACTTTCCGGATGCACTGTTCGTCGATGGCCAGGCGCTCGCCCGGTTGGGACAAGACGAGGCGGCACGAGCCAGGTTTACAGAGTTTGTGAAGACGAAGCCCGCGGAAGATCCCAAGCTCCAAAGGGCGCAGCGATATATCGAGCGCCCCGAACCTGCGCGCGCAAGAATGGCGCCGCCCTTCACGGTCACCACGATCCAGGGCCAGCAGGTGTCCATGGACGATTTGCAAGGCAAGGTGGTGCTGCTGGATTTTTGGGCGACGTGGTGCGCGCCTTGCCGCGAAGCGTTGCCGCATATGCGGGAGGTCGCCAAAAAGTTTCAGGGGCAGCCGCTGGTGATTCTCAGCGTGAGCCTGGATAGCGACGAACAGAAGTGGAAGGATTACATCGGCAAGAACGAAATGACCTGGCCGCACCTCAGCGGCTGAAGCCGGATCTGCTTTGCGATAGCTATCGGCACGATTGAAAGTCGCGCCCTCCCGCTGCCACACGGACTCTGGAACTCCGATCCTAGCCGTCTTGAATCCTGGAAGGCTCGCCAAGATAGGGGCGCAGCGGTGCTGCGCCCTGCGAAGGACGGGCTCGTGAACGACGAATCTATTCGCTGGTAGGGCGATCAGTAGATGTCGTATTGCTCCCAGTGGAGGGTGGCGTCGGATTGGATGATTACGTGTTTGTGCGTGGTTTGCTCTAGTTCGTCGATGAGCATGGACTCGCGGGTTTTTAGGGCTTTGGCGATTTCTGGATGCACGCGCAACGTCAGGTTGGGGCTCTCGTGGTCGGCGGCGGCCATTTTGCGGGCTTCGGCTTGGATTTCGTAGCAGAGAGTCGGGCTGGATTTAACCATGCCGGAACCGGTGCAATAGGGGCACGGTTGGCAGAGGACGCGCTCCAGGGCTTGCTTGGTGCGTTTTCTGGTTATGCAGACCAGGCCGAACTCGTTGAACGAGAGGGCCTTCGAAGGAGCCTTGTCCTGCTCTAACGCCTGCTGCAGAGCCGACAAAACCTTTTCGCGATTGCGGCGCTCTTCCATGTCGATGAAATCGACGACGATGATGCCGCCGAGGTCGCGCAGGCGGATTTGGCGGACGATTTCTTTTACCGCTTCGAGGTTGGTCTTAACGATGGTGTCTTCGAGGCGCGTGGAGCCTTTGCCCACGAATTTGCCGGTGTTGACGTCGATGGCGACCAGGGCTTCGGTGTGGTTGATGACGATGTAGCCGCCGGACTTCAGCCAGACCTTTGCGCGGAGCGCTTTATCGAGCTCGTGCTGGATGCCGAATTCTTCGAAGATCGGCGTTTCCTTGGTGTAGAGCTTGACGCGGTTGACCAACTTCGGTTGGAAGCGGCTTACGAATTCTACGACCTTGCCGTATTCCTCTTCGTTGTCGATCCAGATGGCACTGAAATCGTCGGAGACGTAATCTCGGAGCATGCGCTCGACGAGGTCGAGGTCGCGGTGGAGTAACGCGGGGGCTTTGCGTTGCTCGCTGCGCTCTTTGATTTCGTTCCAGGTCTTGCCGAGGAAGTCGATGTCGGCGCGGATTTCGTCATCAGTGGCTTCGCCTGCGGCGGTTCGAACGATGAAGCCGCCGGGATAGGCGTTGCCGGCTTCGCTGACCAGGCGGCGGAGGCGCGAGCGATTTTCGGCGGAGATAATTTTGCGCGAAACGCCGGTGTGATGGACCGTTGGCATGTAGACGAGGAAACGGCCCGGCAGGGCGACGTGGCTCGTGATGCGGGCGCCTTTTTTGCCGAGGGGTTCTTTGGCGATCTGGATGACTACGTCCTGACCGGCCTTCAGCATTTCGGAAATGAGTTGTGGGCGGCGCGGTGGGCCGGAGCGTCCGCCCTGAAAACCACGATCGTGCCGGGGTCCGCCGGGGCCACTGGGACGGCGTTCGAAGCGGCCGCTCGGACGTCCACCGCGGGAAGGGCCGCTGGGGCGTCCACCGCGATCCCCGCCGCGATTGTCGCGGCCGCGATCGCGTCCACCGCCACGGAAGGGACGCTGGAAACGCGAGCGCGGATTGCCGCTGCCGATGCGAGCGGACTCGCGCGGAGCGAAATCGTCGCGCGGGGCACTGGCGCTGCGCGGCGAGCGGGTCTCGCCGGGTAGAAGGATGACATCGTCTTCAATGGGAGCGGACGGCGCGGCCTGGGCGCCGGAGGAAGCTTCGATGAGTTCTTCGCGGTCGTGCACGCCATCGCCGTGTTCGTGAACGTCGTGGTGTTCGTGGGTGCCGGTCTCGACGTGGTCGGTGTGGCCGGCTTGGTGTACGGCGTCGTCATGAGCGGCGTCTGCTTCCGCGTCGGCGCGCTCCTGCGGCGTCATTCTCAAGGCTTCGTCGCGGGGTTCTTCGGCCGCGGATTCGCTGGAAGCTTCGGACTCTTCCGCTTCGGAAAGGTGGATTTCTTCGGCTTCCTCGGAAATCTCCTCGTGCGAATCTTCCGCCGCTTCTTCCTCGTCCTCGCCTTCGTCGGCTTCCAGTTCTTCTTCTTCGAAAACCGCGCCGCCAACAACTGCGTCGGCTGCGGCCTTGGCTTGCGTTTCCTCCTGTTTGGCTTCGACGAGACTTGAAGAAAGAGCGGCGACGTCCTCTTCACTCAAGGAATTCTCGACGCGAACGCGCTCGGCCTCGCGCGCCGCGGCGGCTTCCTCGATCGGGGAAAGGGAAGCTTCGGCAGCAGGACTCGCGGCTTCCATCGAATCCGATGCGGTTTCCGGTTCTGTACCGGTCTCGGCCAGGAGCCAGCGAGGGAGCCCGCCGGAGGAGCGCCTTGGGGCATTGGAGCCCGCGGGTAATCCGGTGGGTTGGGTGGTGGCAGCACGCGGCATCGATTCTTCGATTTCCGGTTGTAGCTCACGGAACTCGGGTTCCACGAGCGGCGCGACCGGACCGGCTGCTGCTACGGGCTTGTTGCGATATTTTGCGAGCGACTCGCCGGGAAGAATGATTTCGTCTTCGGCGCTGGATTCGGCGGGTCCCACAGGACGGGAGCCGGTTTCGGGGCGGCGATTGTCAAAGCCGCGAGGTTGCTGTCCGCGAGGTTCGAATCCGCGAGGCTGCTGTCCGCGTTGGTCGTAGCCGCCACGTGAATCGGTCGGGCGTTGCTGGTCGCCTTGCGGCGAGGCGTACTTTGACGGCGGCAAATTGCGGCCGCCGGTCGGGCCTCCGGGGCCTGACGGTCGTCCGCCGCCGCCGCGACGGCGTCCACCGCGACGTCCGAAGCGGCCGCGGCCACGGTCTCCGCCACGATCACCACCGCGATCTCCGCCTTGATCGCCACGGCCGAAGTTCTGGCCGCCGCTGCGTGGCGGACCACCGCGATCGTTGCGCGGAGGATACTTCTGCGTGGGATTGTATTGATGGCCGAAATTCTGGGGCGCGGAAGCGTTGGACTCGGGCTGGCGCTCTTCGGGTTCAGCGTGTAAGTCGGAATGCGTGGAAGCGTCGGCGTCGTGATGTTCTTCGATGGCGGCATGTTCTTCGAGATCATGAACATGTTCGGCATGGTCGCCGTGCTCGTGTTCGCGATGCTCGTTTTCACGGTGCGACTCGTGAAGGGTTTCGGCCTCCGCGAGATCGTGATGGGCCGCCTCGTCGCCGTGCTCGATTCCGTGCAGGTCGGCGGGCTCGGCGCCGTGACCGATCGTTTCGCCCGGCAATACTTCGGTGTGCACGGAGACGGAAATCTGTGGCGGCGGGGTGGCGTGCGTGGGTTCGGCATGCCCATGGCCGTGATCGTAGTCTTCCAGATTTTCGAAAACGTCGCTAACGTACAGGAAGGCGTCGCCATCAAGCCCGATGTCCACGAAAGCGGACTGCATGCCGGGAAGCACCCGCGTGACGCGACCCTTATAGATACTGCCGACCAGCGCGAACTCTTTTTCGCGCTCGATGTAAATTTCGACTAACTGACCTTCTTCCAAAATCGCGACCCGCCGTTCGTGGGAGGCCGCGGAAATAACCAATTCTTTCGACATGAAAACTCCTCGTTATGTGCGGTTCCGGATATGCCGGAGCCGCCTTTCTGCGTGTTCCCGGACAAGCCGGGGACATCGCATTGCGTGGCGCCGATTAGGCCGGAGCCACCGGACGACATCGCCGCGAGCGTGCGCTCTGCGGGGGTCCGGACGAATAGCCTGCCCCGCGTGAAGCGGGGATACGTGGGCGACACCTTTAAGGAGATGATGCCTGTGCGTACGAAGCCGGAGGGGTGGAACCCGGACACGCCGGGATCAGTACTGACGATGCACTTCCTCTTGCTTACGAGGCCGGTCCGTTGCCGGGAGGGGCAAACGGCGGACGATGCTGTCCTCACTCTAATATTCCTGATTTCTACTACCGGCGCGGCTTAACAACGTTAGGCGGCGCGCTCGGGACTGGCTGATCGCTCAGTTGACGAACCGGCGAATCCGGACATTCATCACCAGACCAATCGCCAGAAAAACAAACAATGTAGCTGAGCCCCCGTAACTCATCAACGGTAACGGAATGCCGGTGACGGGCATAGCGCCAATCACCATAGCCACATTTACTAAAACATGGAAACCTAGCGCGGCGGCCACGCCCATGACCAGAAACATTCCGGCGCGATCTTTCGCGCGTTGGGCATTCTGCACGAGTCGCAGCAACAACGCCATATACAAACCCAAGGCAATCAGCACGCCTTTGAATCCCTGCTCTTCAGCCCACGCCGACATAATGAAGTCGGAATAACGTACGGGGATGTAGCCCAGTTGATTTTGCGTGCCGTTGCGAAAACCTTTGCCCCAGAAGCCGCCGGAGCCCACGGCTATCTTCGATTGCAACAACTGATAACCCGAGCCTTTTGCGTCTTCTTCTGGATGCAGGAAGGAAGTGATTCTTTCTCTTTGGTAAGGCTTCAGAATGTGCTTGCTCACCGGGGGATAGAAAACGCTTCCTACCAACAAAGCTCCAGCCAACGAAAAAATTGCTGCGTGCTGCCACTGCAGGCCCCCGAGAAAAGCGCCAACAACCAACAGGGGCATGAGCACTAACGCGGTGCCCAAATCAGGTTGCTTCAGAATAAGTCCCAGTGGAACAGCTACCAAGAGCCCTGCCTTGATCAAATCGCGAAGGGAAAGCTCATCGGTGCGCACTTCAGCGAAGAAGCGCGCCAGCCAGACTATTATAATCAACTTTACGAGTTCTGACACCTGGAAAGCCTCGCCAAGGATGGGAATCCAACGTTTGGCCCCAAAGCGGGTATGGCCGACCAGTAGTACTGCAACCAGGGCCACCACGCCGATCAAGTAGAGAATCCAGGCCTGATCGAGGATCAGGTGATAGTCGAGCCGGGATAGCACGAACATCAAAACGAAGCCGACGACCAGCCAGCGGATCTGCTTGGTGTGCATCCCAGCCAGATTGCTGCCTTGCGTGGCGGAGTAAATCTCGATCACGCCGAGGGTGCAGATGGCCAGCAGGATGGCGATCAGCCACCAGTCGTAATCGCGGGTAGCGCCGGGTGCGTCTTTCATGGCCTCTTTGCCGAGCGAATTCCAGTCTTTGCGTCTACTTTCATGAGCGAACCCTAATTCCTGTCGGCCTTGGCGCGAGCAGGTACAGTTTGCGGCTGGCCTTGCTGCTTCAAGATCGGCTGCGGCTGAATGGCGGTCGCCGCCGGCGCGTTCTTGGCCGGATCGAACTGTGTTCCGTCGGCAGTGATCTGCCCATCCATCTTCTTGTTCTTCTTATCGTAGTACGCTTTGATGACGTCGCGCGCGACAGGTCCGGACGCGGTTCCACCGTGTTGGCCGCTTTCCTGGACCAATACGGAGACGACGATCTCCGGATTGCGGCGCGGCGCATAGCCAACAAACCAGGCGTTATCCTCGAATTTTTTCTGTTTACCGAGTCTCTCTCGCGTCGCGTATCCGATGACCTGTGCGGTTCCCGATTTTCCGCTCAGCTCGATTCCGGCAAGTTTGAGTGATCCGCCCGTGCCGCCTTCATTCACCACGGCATACATCGCGTCGGTGATCTTTTCAACGGTGGGTTCCGAAATGGCGAAACGTTCTTCCGCCACGTTTTGGGCGTCCTTCAGCAAATGAGGCTGCTTGAAAACTCCACCGCTTGCGATTCCGCCGATGAGCCGCGCTAATTGCAGGGGCGTGGTGATGACGGCTCCTTGTCCGGTGGAGACCGAAATGGTTTCGCCGGCATACCATTTACGGTGAAAAGTTTTCTCTACCCATTCCTCCGACGGCATGAGTCCCGGTTCTTCGGAAGGCAGATCGATTCCGGTTTTGTGTCCGATGCCGAGATGGCTGCCGTAGTAGGAGAGGCGGTCAATTCCCAGCCGCATGCCCACGTTATAGAAGAAGATGTCGCACGATTCCATGATGGCCTTTTTCAGGTCCACCGTACCGTGAGAGCTCTTTCCGAAAACCCAGCACTTGAACTGGCGTCCGTAAAACGTGGCGTAGCCCGGGCAGTAAGCGGTGAAACTTTCCGGCGGGACATGATCTTCCAGCATGGCCGTGGCCGTGACGATCTTGAAGACGGAACCTGGCGCCAGCTGTGCTTGAATCGCGCGATTTAACAAGGGTTTCAGAGGGTCTTCGTTGAGGTCCTTCCACTGCTTGTTCGAAATGCGCACGGCAAAATCGTTGGGGTCAGGAGTGGGGCGGCTGACCATCGCCAGTATTTCGCCGTTTCGCGGGTCGAGCGCCACCACCGCGCCGGGTCGTGTGCCCAGCGATTGCTCCGCAACCTGCTGCAGATCGTAGTCGATGGTGAGCTGAATTTGCTTGCCAGGAATGGCTTCCTGCGTTGGCAGGCGGTCGACTTCCTTGCCCACGCTGTTGACGATGACGCGGCGCATGCCGTCGGTTCCTTGCAAGGAATCGTTGTATTGGCGCTCCAGCCCTGATTTGCCGACGAAATCGCCGGGCCGGAACTTGCCGTTGCTGTCTTCAATCTGCTTTTCGCTGACTTCCCCGACATACCCGCTAGCGTGGGCCATGAAGCCGTTGGGCAGGTAACGCCGCCGATGCACCATCAGCATTTCGAGGAGGGGGATATCCGAGCGGTGCGACTCGATGAACGCTACGTCGCCGGGCGTCGCTTCCGGCTTGATCACGATGGGCTGAAATTTGGGAAGCTCCCGAGCGTTGTCCAGCTGGTCGGCCAGATCGTTCAGCGGAACACCTAACCCTTCCGCAACGACCGGGAGATTCTTCATGACTAGCGCCGGATCGTCGCGGAGCAGCAACACGCTGAAAGAAGGGTAGTTATCGACCAGTACGCGCCCGTCGCGATCGAGCATCCGGCCGCGTGGTGCAATGACAGGAATCGAGCGAATCCGGTTGCGATCGGCCCACTGCGAATACTTATCGGAGTCGATGACCTGGAGCTTCCAGAAGCCGATCAGCAACAAGCCGATCATGCCCACAATGACGTAGGACACCACTGCCAGCCGCGCCTGCGGCAACCGATTGTCGTCACGGAACCAGTACGACACGAAATCCCCGCGCGAGGCTTTCTATCCGCAGCTCTTCAGCAGCCGCGCCAATCAGGGCTATTCCTCAGCCCGATCCGATATTATCGGAGCTTGCTCGCGTTATGAAAATGCGCTTCTGACGTGTCTCCCGGATCGCGAGAGAAGTCATTCTCAACGGTACACTTGGCGGCGAGGCGCTGCAAGCCGTCCTGGTGTACAGGTTCCTGTAAGCCACTAGGCTTGGCCAGGGTGAGAGGCTTGCGGACTAGTCGTGGCGTAACGCCAAGGTGGGCTCGATTCCGGTGGCGCGCCGCGCCGGGAACCAACATGCAAGCGCGCCCGTCGCGAGCAGGAGAGCCGCAACGCACGCGATGGTGATGGGATCGTGCGCCGAGACTCGCCACAATTGGCTGGCTAACACTCGTGATAGCACAAGGCTGGCCACCAAGCCGATGCCGACACCTAGCCCGATGACGCGCATGCCCATTCCGAAAACGAGTTTGAGCGCATCGCCGCGGGTAGCACCGAGCGCCATACGAATGCCGATCTCATGGGTGCGGCGGGCTGTGGCGTAGGCGACCACGCTATAGACGCCGATCGTAACCAGCGCCAAGCCAACCGCCGCGAAGACGCTCATCAGCACAAAACCAAACCGCGGACCGGCGTACGATTGCAAGCTGATGTAGTTGTCCAGCGTGCCAGTCAGCGTCATGGGAACGCTGCGATCCGTAGCCCACACCTCGCGCTGCACGGCATCCGTGATGATCATCGGATCGTTGCTGGTGCGCACCAAAATGCCGCGCTCACCGGAACCCGTAACGGTGTACGGCACCCAAACCTCCGGCCGCACCGGCTGCTGCAGCCCTTGATTCCGCGTGTCTCCAATCACTCCCACGATTTCGAACCACGGATCCTGCACGCGGTCGGGAAAATTCTCGAGTTCGGAAAGGCGAACGCGTTGCCCAACCGAATTCCCGCTACTCAAGTACGTGCGAACAAATGTTTGGTTCACAACGCCTACTTTTCGCGCGTCGTTGACTTCGACTTCGCTGAAGGTACGTCCCGCTTTAAGCTCGATGCGCAACACCGGGAAATATCCCTCGCTGCACAACTGAAATAACGCCGACCATTTTTCGCGGTGTACCGCTCCCGGTATTTCGATTTCGCTGGAGAGTCCTCCGTATGGCGGCACGGCGCTGCTCTCGGCAGCGTCGATGACGCCCGGCAACAGCTTGAGGCGCGCGACCAACGGCCGGTAAAACGAAGTCACTTGCGCGGCGGTCTTGTAGCGCACTGACGGCAGGGGCAATCGCGTGACCAGCACGTGATCGGCCCGCAAGCCCAGCCCGACTTCGCGCAGCGCCACAAAACTCCTCATCAGTAGTCCGGCTCCCACCAGCAGCGTGAACGACAGCGCGACCTCACACACGATCACCGCATCACGCATATGCCCCTGGCCAGCAGTGCCACTCGTCCCTTTGCCGGAGTCGCGCAGCGGGTTCTCCAGATCTTTTCGCGCGGCTCGGAGAGCGGGTACGAGGCCGAAAATCATCGGCGTCAACATCGCAATCCCCAACGCAAAAAACAGCACCGGCCAGTTGAGGGAAATTTCCGTTTCCGCCGGGATTGTTACCGGCGGGATGAGCGACACCATCGAGTTGAGTCCCACCGCCGCCAACGCGACTCCCAATGCGCCGCCGCAGATCGAGAGGATCAGGCTCTCCACCATCAACTGGCGGATCAATCTCCAGCGGCTCGCTCCCAGTGCCGCGCGAACGGCAAATTCTTTCTCGCGCGTGGTTGCGCGCGCCCGCAGCAGGTTCGCCAGGTTCGCGCAGCTGATCAGCAACAGCAGCGCCACCGCTCCCAGCGTCAGATACAGTGTCATGCGAAAATTTCCGACTACCATGTCCGTCGCCGAAACGATTTTCACCACGAAACGCTCCGGATAACTTTTCGGATAATTTTTCGCCAATTGATTCGCGACCACCGTGAAATCGGCTTGCGCTTGCTGAACCGACACTCCTGGCTTCAGATGACCGATCAGATACCAAACCGGCGGAAACTCTCCGGCTACGACAGGAGTGTCCGTGCGCGTGGGCTTCACTGGTATAAAGACGTCGCCGTCACCCCATCCAAAGCGCCGAGGCATGATGCCGATCAACGTGCGCGAGACCCCATTCAGGACGAAGGTCTTGTTCAGCGCCGCGGGATCGCCGGCAAAATGCGACATCCACGCCTTGTAGCCCAAGACAAACACCGGAGGTGCTCCGGGTTCATAATCCGCTGGTCGCATCACGCGCCCCAGCAACGCCGGCATCCCGAAGAATTCAAACGTATTCGGCGTAACCAAAACACCGTGCAGACGTTCGACGCCTTCACCCACGTTGTACAACACCTCCTCGGAGGCGTTGGCAATGGCCAGATCGAACACGTGATTCTTCTCAACGTAATCCAGATATTCCGGAGCGGAATACTCCGCGCGTCCGGGCGCTTCACTGCGCCCCGCATCGTGGATTTCCACGGTCATGAACCGCTCGGCGTCAGGATAAGGAAACGGCGAGACCAGAACGTTTTGAATCACACTGAAGATCGCCGTGGACGCACCGATGCCGAGCGCCAGTGTCGCAACAGCTACCGCGGTAAAACCTGGTTTCTTGCGAAGTGTGCGCAGCGCGTAGGTAAAATCGCACCAGAGTGTTTCGAGCGAAGTAAGAGTCCACAGCTCGCGCGTCCTTTCTTTCAGCATCGTAGAGTTACCGAACTGGCGTCGCGCGGCGTAACGCGATTCGTCGAGAGGCAGTCCCTCGATGACGTTCTTCTGTGCGCGCATCGCGAGGTGGAAGGCGACTTCGTCGTCCAATTCGCGCTCAAGCTGTCTTCGCTTCCCCAGCGCCTTCAGACGGAGCCAGATTTGGTTCGCCCACTGCAACATTGCTCTTCTACTCCCAAAATTCATTTGCGACTCGAGTGCGAGAGCTCGTCCCCTAATCTTGACGAAGCGCAGGTGCCGGATCGAGACGCATAACCCGAGCTCCCGGAATGGCGCTTGCCGCCACTGCCACGCCGATCAAGAAAATGGCCGCACCTGCAAATGTCACTGGATCTGCAGGCGAAATCCCAAACAGAAACCGCCCCATCAGAGGTCGTAACGCCCACGCGCCGCACATGCCAATCGCCGCGCCAACGAGCGCCATTTTTAATCCTTGCTGCAGCACCAACCACAACACGTCTCGCGGCGTCGCGCCTAGCGCCACGCGCACGGCCAATTCCTGCTTTCGCTCGGCCACGAGATACGACACGACGCCGTACACACCAACAATGGCGAGCGCTAACCCGGCGGCAGTAAACAGCGACAACAACATGGTCGTAAACCGTTGTCCGCCGGTCTCGTCAGAGATCATTTCGTCCATGGTCTCGACTTCCGCGAACACCATATCGGCATCCAGGTCGCGAATCTGGTTGCGCACCGCTGGTTCGATCGAGTGCGGTGCGACGGCGGTGCGAATCACGATGTCCTTGAAACCGTAGTTCACGGCCGGATGTTGCGAATACAGGCAGACAATTTCAGGTTCCGACGCTACAGCGAGACCCGCGTTCTTGATATCGCCGATGACGCCGATAACGGTCACGTCCGAAAAATCCCAAGTGTTCGCGCCTGGGACGGCTCCTAGGGCGCCGGCCGGCGGACCGATGTGAACCTGCCGTCCGATGGGATCTTCCGTCGGGAAAAAGCGGCGCCGAAACTCCTCGCTGATCAAGGCAACCGGCGCACTCGTTGCCGTGTCGGTCTCCGCAAAATCTCTTCCGCGAAGAAGCGGTATGCCCAGAGTGCGCAGAAAAGCAGCATCCGCCACACCGAAGTAAGACGTTGGGATTTCCTCGATTCGGGGCGTCGGGCGTCCCGCAATTCCGATCATCTGCTTCCAGCGGCTTTCTGGCGGATACAGCGTCGTCACGCTCGCGGAAGTAACTCCTGGTAGCCATCGTACTTGTCGCCCAAGTTCATCGGAAAAGTGTGTGATCGCATCGGCGTTCGGGTAACGCGCGGGGGGCAGATAGAAGTGACCCTTCAACAGGTGGTCGGCGCGCGCTCCGATATCCTGCCGCTGCAATCGCACGATGCTTTGCACCAGCAGACTCGCGCCCACGACCAATATCAGGGAAATCGCCATCTCCGCGGCCACCAGTGCATTGCGCAGGCGCAATCGACGCGCGCCTGCGGACCCGGAGCGCCCTCCTTCTTTCAACGCATCGATCACCTGCACGCGCGTGCCGGACAACGCAGGCGCCAAACCAAACAGAAGACTCGTCAGCAGTGAAGTGAGCAGCGTGAAGATCAAAACGGGGGCATGAATCGCAACGGCGCCAAGTTGAGGAAACTCATCGAGATGCGTTCTCGTTAGCGTCACAAGTCCAAACTGAGCGAGGGCCAGCCCGGCGACTCCGCCAATCAACGAAAGCAGGAGCGTTTCCGCGAGCAATTGCCGCACCAGCCCGGATCGGCCCGCGCCCAAGGCCACACGCACTGCTAGTTCCCGCTGTCGCACCGCATTGCGCGCCAGCAGCAGATTCGCAAGATTCGAGCACGCGATCAGCAGGACCAGGCTGACCGCTCCCATGAGCATGAACAGCACTGGCTTCAATGTCCCGATTCGCTTTTCGGCCAAGGGCGCGAGCTTTACTCCAACACCGCGATCAACCGGATGCGCAGTGGCAAGGCCAGCGGCGATGGTCGCCAGATCCGCTTGCGCTTGCGCGATCGTTACACCCGGCTTCAACCTGCCGATTGCGGTGTTATCGCGCGCGCCGCGTGAGGATTCGGGCCAGTCCGTTCCCGCGATCGCAAACGGAGTCCAGAGATGGATTGGCCGCCGGTTTTCCATCCAATCCGGAATCGCACCCGGCATCACCGCTACAATCGTGTACGATTCCTCGTTGATGCGAATCTTCTTGCCGAGAATCGCCGGGTCGCTCCCAAACCGGTTCCTCCATAGGTTCGCGTCGATCGCCGCCACATAGTGTTTGCCGTAGTGATTCTCATCCTCCGTAAACAAGCGGCCCATCAGGGGTCGCACGTCCAAAATTTCAAAATACGCAGCCGGAACCAGGCCGACGATCATCTGCTCGGGTTCGGATCCTGCGGTGCCGAGATTCACGTTCTTTCGCCAGTGGTCGTAGACCACCATGTTCTGAAAGCTGTGATTGTTTTGCGCATAGTCGCGCGCATCCAGCGCCGAGGGCCCGTCCAAGGTCGAGCCGTTCTTCGTTGCGAGGATGCTGACCAGTTGGTCCGGCTCCGTGAATGGCAGGGGCTGTAGCATCACCGAATCGATCACGCTGAAGATGGCCGTCGGCGCGCCGATTCCCAGCGCCAGCGTCAACACCGCTACAATCGTGAACCCCGGACTCTTGCGGAGAGATCGCGCGCCATATCGCAGGTCCTGCCACAACGCCTCAATCGCGGTCCACCTCCACAAAGTCAAGCTCTTTTCCTTCACGCCGGTAACATTCCCGAACTGGCGTCGCGCCGCATAGCGCGCTTCGTCTGTATCCATGCCCGCCGCGCGATTCTTCTGTTCACGCATCGCCAGGTGAAAAGCGACTTCGTCGTTCAGCTCGCGCTCAAGCTGTCTTCGCTTCGCGGCCGCCCTAAGGCGTTGCCGGAATTTGTGAAACAGCTCGAACGGCATTCACCCTCCTACGTTCGGGACAGTTCATTCGTGGCGCAGCGCGACCATTGGATCGATGCAGGTTCCGCGCCGGGCCGGGAGATAGCTGGCTAGAAGAGCAATGCCGGCTAGCAAAAGCGAGACGCCGATGTAGGTGACGGGATCGTTCGGCGTTACGCCGACGAGGAAGTCGCTGACCAGACGTCCGATGGCGAATGCTCCAGCCAGACCGGCGAGCAGTCCGAAGCCCACCACAATCGCACCTTGACGGCAGATCATCGCGAGGACCTGGCCGGGCTGGGCGCCGAGCGCCATGCGGATTCCGATTTCGGAGGTGCGGCGGCTGACGGAGTAGGACATCACGCCGTAAACGCCGACGACGGCCAGCACTAGTCCCAAAATGCCGAGGGCGCCTGCCAAGCCTGCTGCGATCTCGAAAAGCAACAGCCCGTTGATGCCGCGAACGGCTCGAGACATCGTGCGCACTCCGGAAATGGGCATGGTGGGCGCGATGGAACGGATTACCTCTTTGACGCTGCGGAAAACCGCCTCCGGTTTTTCGCCCGCGCGAATCTGAAAGATCTCGGTGGACGCATAAACTTGCGTGTACGGCACGAAGAAGGCTTCCTCGAACGGTCCGTACACCTGGTCGAACCGGCTGTTCTTGACTATGCCAATGATTTCGACCGGTTGTTTGGGATCACTGGTTCGAACGAAGCGTTTGCCGATGGGATCCTGTTTTGGCCAAAAACGTTCGGCCATCGCCGAATTAATCACCGCCACGCGCGGCGCATTCTCATTGTCGGCGTCCGTTATTTCGCGGCCACGAAGCAAGGGAATGCTCATCGTTCGGAGATAGCCGGAAGAAATTGCGGTGTAGATGGAGTGAGGCGCGCGCTGATTTCCCGCGGGGGAAGACGGATGGCCGGGGATCTCGAGGTCGTCGCCTAGAACCACTTCGCCAAAAGGAATGGTGGACGCGATGCTCGCGGATTTCACGGCGGGCATCGCGCGCACACGCTCCAGCAACTCCTTGTAGAACGCGATGCCCTGCGTTTTGTCGTAGCCGATTTCGTGAGGGTCGACCATCAGGTTGAGGACGTTTGTCGGGTCGAATCCGAGGTCGGCGTTTTGCGCGCTGTAGAGGCTTCGAAGAAATAGTCCGGCGACGATCAGGAGTGCGAGCGAACCGCCCACTTGCGCGGCCACCAGAACGGCGCGTAAGCGTTGTCTTCGCGCGGTCGCGCCGCGACCCGACGCATGCAACACCTCGCGCAAGTTGCTGAGTGAGGCGCGCAGCGCGGGGAAGAGCCCGACGAGGACGCCGGTTAACAACGCAACGCCAACGGCGTAGGCGAAGACCCGCCAATCGAACGCAAAGTTCAACACCAGCGGCAGATCGGTTTCCAACGGCAAAGCGGTAATGGCGCTGGTTACGTTCACACCGATGGCCAGACCCGCGATGCAGCCGAGCGAGGAGAGCAGCACGCTTTCTGTCAGCAACTGGCGCACCACGCGCAGTCGCGAAGCCCCCAGCGCGGTGCGGACCGCCATCTCTCGCTCGCGCGCGGTGGCGCGAACGAGCAGAAGATTCGCCACATTGCTGCACGCCAGTATCAAGACGAGCGCCGCGAGGATCAGGAAGAGATTCGCGAGCTTCGGCAGCAGTCCGGGCGGGTTGGTCATACCGGGAGGACGCAGGGGTATAGCGCGAAGGGCGCTCGACTCATCGGGCCGTGAATTTTGCTGGAACAAACGCTGCCCGACAACGCTTAACTCCGGCTGGGCTTTATCGCCATTCATTCCTTTGTTCCATCGTGCGATGACGACGAGGCTGCGATTTTTTGGGTCGGTCAGAAAAGCCGTGTTGCCGCCGCTGTCCAGTGTGGCCATGCCTAGGGGCAGGTACGCTTGCATACTTATGAGCGGTGTAACGCCGTCGAATCCTTCGGGGCCGACACCCACAATCGTGACCAGATGGCCGTTGATTGCGGCTTTCTTGCCGACGATCTGTGGATCAGAGCGAAAACGCGTTTTCCAGTAGCGGTAGCCGAGCACGGCGATGGGATCGGCTCCGGGAGCATTTCCCTCGGAAGGCAGAATCAGCCGGCCTTGGGAGGGAGCAATGCCGAGCATTGAGAAAAAGTTTCCGGTAACGAACGCCGTCTGTACCGCCTCGGTTTTTCCATCCAGCGTCATGCCATCGGACTGATTTTCGAATCCTGCGAGACCTCCAAAAATCATTCCGGCTTGATCGGAAAAGAGCGCTGACGTCTGCTTGCGAATGTCGGTGAATTCCGGAAACGAAAACTGAGTGTCAACTAATTCCGTTCCGTGCGGAAATGCAAGATACGCGAGACTCGCCGGATCACTTACGGGCAGCGGCCGAAGCATCAGGCCGTTCACGATGCTGAAGATAGCCGTGTTCACGCCGATGCCGAGCGCCAGCGTGAGCACAACCACGAGTGTGAAGCCGGGATCCTTGATCAGCATGCGCGCGCCGAAGCGAATGTCCTGCCACAGCGTTTCGGTCCAGGCAAACGTCCATATCGCTCGGCTGTTTTCTCGGATGCGCGTCACGTTTCCGAATTGGCGGCGCGCGGCGTAGCCAGCCTGGTCTGTATGCATGCCCGTCGCGCGATTTTTCGCTTCGCGCATTGCCAAATGAAAAGCGACTTCGTCGTTCAGCTCGCGCTCAAGCTGTCTTCGCTTCGCTGCCGCTCTAAGGCGTTGCCGGAGTCTGTGAAGTTGTTCGAACGGCATTCGCCCTCCTGCGTTTCCGACGTCATTCGTACCGCAAGGCGACCATCGGATCGACTCGCGTTGCGCGCCACGCAGGCAGGAACGCCGATAGCGCAGCCACCGCAAGCACGACAGCGGAAACCGCCAGCAACGTGCCAGGATCCGTGGGAGACACACCAAAAAGTAGACTGCGCAGCACTCGCGTGAGCACCAGCGCGCACGCCAATCCGATCGACAGAGCCAGGATCGTCATGATCAGCGCTTCTCGAAGAATCATCCGCCCGACATCACGGCCACGCGCTCCCAACGCCATGCGAATGCCAATTTCGTTGGTGCGTTGTGCCACGGTGCATGACAGCACTCCGTAGATTCCGATTGCTGCAAGCGCCAACGCGAGTGCGCCAAATCCGGATAGCAGCGACATCGTGAAGCGCCGCTGCGCCAAAGAATCGGAGACAATCTGCGTCAGCAGAAAGGGGTTGAACACCAGCGTATTCTTATCGACGGCCCAAATCTGTTCCTCGATTGCGCGCGTCAGCGCGGCCGCGCCCATACTGCTGCGAGCAAAAAGAACGGTTGCGTAGTTGAACGGAAATTGCGAATAGAGCAGATACGCTTGGGGTGTTACTGGGGCATCGAGCTCATATTGATGAACGTTGCCGACAATACCCACGATTTCCGCCCACGGCTGTTCGTCGTGACGGCCGCCAAGCTGAATTCTCTTTCCGAGCGGGTCTTCGCCGGGGAAAATCTCCCGCGCTGTCCTCTCGCTGATGAGGGCCACAGGGCTGCTCGTCGCCGTGTCCGATTCGGCGAACAGCCGGCCGCGCAGCAACGCCACTTCCACGGTGCGAAAATAGTCGCTACTCACCACGTAACGATCCACCGAGGGAACCTGCGGATCGGGAATTCGCCGGTCCTGAATGACAAATCCCGCCTGATCGAAGCTTCCGAAACTTCCCGCGACGGGAGGAGTGCTTACGACGGCGGCAGCGTCCACTCCCGGAATCCTCCGTACGCGGTCCAACACTTCGGTCTGCGTGCGAACCGCCACCTTCTCGTCCTGGTATTCCGCCCCCGTCAGCGAAAAATTCACTTCATAGAGATTCTGAGCATTGAAACCAGGCTCGACGTTCCACGCGCGCACGAAACTCTTCAACAACAGACCCGACGCAACCGTAAGGATAAACGCCAAACAAATTTCCGATGACACCAACACGCTGCGGAAACGGCGGCGCCCTCCAATCACTCCACGCGACGATTGCTGCATGGCTTCCCGGTGATCCACACGAGAAGCCTGCAACGCGGGCACCAGCCCCATCGCGGTCCCCGTGGCTGTACTGATCAGCAGCGCGAAAAGCAAAACCCCCGGATCGACATGAATGTCATTCACGCGCGGAATTTCTGCCGGCGCCCATTTCGCCAGCAGCGCCGTTCCCCAAATCGCCAGGAGCACTCCGGCGGCGCCACCGATCGAACTCAACAGCGTGCTCTCGGTGAGAAGTTGTCGCGCAATCCGCGTTCGCGTCGCTCCCAATGCGGACCGCAACGCAACTTCGCGATTTCTTTGCGCGGCTCGCGCCAGCAGCAGGTTGGCAACGTTGGCGCACGCGATCAGAAGAACCACTCCGGTCGCGCCCAGAAGCAGCCACAGTGTGGTTTGCACTTTGCCGTACCAGGTTTCGCGCAGCGGTTGGATCAGCATCGTCGCGTTTTCGGGATACTCGTTCGGGTATTCGCGGGCGAGCCGCGCCGCAATCGAATTCATCTCCGCCTGGGCCTGGCCGATGCCGACTCCGTCGTTCAATCGACCCACCGCAGAAAGGTGCTGGCATGTCCGGCAGGCGTTGGGCAGCGAAAGGTCGTACCCAAGCGGCGCCCATACGTCCGGCGGGCTGCCCGCGTCGGTAAAAGAAAGCGGATCAAAGTTCGGTGGTAACACGCCGACGATTTGGAAGAGAACCTGATTCAACAAAATAGTTTGACCGATGACATTCTCGTTCCCGCCGAACTGCCGGACCCAGAATGGATGGCTGAGGATCACCACATGCCAGCGATCGGGACGATCCTCCTCCGGCAAAAACCCGCGTCCGAGGCGGGGCGAAACACCAAGCAAGTCAAAGAAGTTGCGCGTAACGCGAAGCCCGAAGACCATCCCCGGAACGCCATCGTGTGACGCTGCCGGTGTCCATCCTCTATATAGGGCGATTTGCTGAAAGGACCGATTGCGCGCCTTCCAGTCCTCGACCTCGGCATAGGAAACGTGCACCGGATTTGGCGTCTGTGGGTCGCCTTGGGCCAGAGTCACCAGGCGATCTGGTTGTCGATAAGGAAGCGAATTCAGCAGGACAGCCTTCACCACGCTGAAAATAGCGGTGTTCGCGCCAATCCCCAGCGCAAGTGTCAATACAGCAACGATCGCGAAGCCCGGATTTTTCCGCAGCACCCGCGCTCCATAGCGCAGGTCCAGCCAAAAGGTTTCGAAGGAAGCAAAGGTCCAAATTTCGCGGGCCTTTTCTTTGAGGTTTGTCGCGTTTCCGAACTGGCGACGCGCGGCGTAGCCCGCCTCGTCACCGGCGATTCCTGCTTCGCGGTTTTTCGCTTCGCGCATCGCCAAATGAAAAGCGACTTCGTCGTTCAGTTCCCGATCGAGTTGCGGGCGCTTCCATAGCGTCTTCGCCCGAAGCCACGCTCGACTTGCCCACTCCCGCAACATGGCTCCCTCCTAGGCCGTCTGCAATATCCGTGCGACCGCGCCCGACATCCGCCGCCAGTATTCTGTCTCCTGTGTCAATTGCTTTCGGCCGGCTGCGGTCAGTGAGTAATATTTCGCGCGCCGATTGTTATCCGATATGCCCCATTGCGCCGACAGTAGGCCGCGCAACTCCAACCGGTGCAACGCCGGGTAGAGGGCGCCTTCCTCCACGCGCAGCACATCCTGCGAACTCTCATGAATCCATTCGGCGACGCCGTAGCCATGCATGGCGCCGCCAGCCAAAGCCTTGAGGATCAGCAGGTCCAGAGTGCCTTGCAACAGCTCTCCCGGCTGCGTCTTCTTCTCCGCCATCGACATGTCCCTCCAGGCATGGTCCTACTTGCCGTTTATAGGGCGGGGCTTTTTGACCCTGAGCCTCGAAGGGCTCCGCCCGGCTGTTCCCGCTTGGCAACAAATGACCCTGATCACCTACTCTATCCCTAAGACGTTTAGGGATAGAAAATGTTTTCAAAGATTTCGTTCCCGCGTTTGCGTGACGTGAAGGAAAAACACGTCCATCCGCAGCTCGCGGTTCGACCGAGGGACATCCTTCGCCGGGAAAACTTGCCCACAGGCAAACCACACGATATCGTACTGAAACGAACCCATGGCCAGCCAACAGCCCCCCGCATTGCGAATCGCCCTCGTCGGCATGTCCGGCTCCGGCAAAACATTCTGGGCAAAGCGTTTAGCGGCCAGCGGCTACCCGAGCATCTCGTGCGACGACTGCATTGAGCAGCGCCTCAGCGCGCACCTGGCCACCGACGGATATAGCGGCCTCCGCGGAGTGGCGGCCTGGATGGGCTGGCCGGACAGTCCAACCTATGCGCAACGTGAAGCAGACTATCTATCCGCCGAGATTGCCGCGCTCGACGGGCTGTTGACCGAACTCGAGCGGGATCCGAGTCGCGAGCTGATTCTGGATACCACCGGCAGCGTCATCTATACCGGCAACAATGTCCTCATGCGGCTTCGGCGGCAAATGACTGTGGTATACCTGGCGGCATCCGCGGAAGAGCGGCAGCTTTTGATCGAACGCTATCTAACAGACCCGAAGCCCGTTTTGTGGCGCGGCGCGTTTCAGCCCAGGAATCACGAGACTCCGCACAAGACTGTCGCGCGATGCTACCCCGCGCTGGTGGCGGCCCGCCGACAAAGTTACGAGGCCTTGGCACATTGCACTTTACCCGTGTCCGACCTGCACACCCTGTCTGGACAGTCGGACGATACGTCCGGCGGCGCGTCGGCCTTTCTCGAGAAAATTCGCGCGCAGATCGAGAAAAAATCCGGCCGTGCCAGCGGACTATAGTGCGTGCGAACGCCACGACTCGCGTGAAATGTAGGCGCCGGGCTTCGGCCAGGCAAGCAAGCGTGAATCAAATCACCATGACATCCCCCGAATGAGGTACCGAAGCACTTCGAAGCGAGCTCCGCTGACATCGCTGCGCGGCGCCGTGCTGCGTGGGCTTGCCCCGGATGGCGGCCTGTACATGCCGGTAGAGATCGCGCGGCGCTCGCCGGAAGAACTGGAAGAATTCCGCGCGCTGCCGTTTACGGAAGTTTGTTTCCGCGTGGTGAAGCCGTTCGCGGGTCCTGAGGTGCCAGAGGAAGTCTTGTGGCAAGTGGTCAGCGAAGCCATCAATTTCCCGGTGAAATTGGTTTCGCTGTCGCCAGGGCTGCACATTCTCGAACTGTTTCACGGCCCGACCCTAGCGTTTAAGGATTTTGGCGCGCGCTTCATGGCGCGTTTGATGGGTTATTTCGTTCGCGGCGAGACCCGTCCGTTGACGGTGTTGGTGGCAACATCGGGGGATACGGGAAGCGCCGTGGCGCATGGTTTCCTGGGCGTGCCGGGGATTCGCGTGGTCATTTTGTATCCGTCCAAGCGCATCAGCGAAGCGCAGGAGAAACAGTTCACCACGCTGGGCGAAAATATCACCGCGCTGGAAGTTGCCGGATCCTTTGACGATTGCCAGCGGCTGGTGAAGCGAGCGTTCTCGGATGTGGAGTTGAACAAGCGCGCGTTTCTGACCTCGGCGAATTCCATCAACATCGGGCGGCTACTGCCGCAGATGTTCTATCACGTGGCGGCGTATCGGCAACTCCCGGTCGCGTCCGTACCGCTAATCGTATCGGTGCCTAGCGGAAATTTCGGAAATCTGACGGCGGGAATCTTCGCCAAGCGGATGGGATTGCCGGTAGCCCGATTCGTGGCGTCCACCAATGCCAATGATGTTGTGCCGGAATACCTACGCACCGGAGTGTTTCATCCACGGCCCGCGGCCGCGACGGTTTCCAACGCGATGGATGTGGGCAGCCCCAATAATTTTCCGCGCTTGCTGGACTTGTGCCGCGGGCGCCTGGAATATGTGCAGCGCGAAATCTGGGGCCACGGCGCGACCGACGACGAAACACTCGGCGCGATGGAAACCCTGTACGAGCGGTTTAACTACATCGCCGACCCGCATACCGCAGTCGGCGTCCTCGGCTGGGAAGCCTATAAACGCGCACACTCCGAGCCCTCGCAAGGTCTGGTGCTGGCGACGGCGCACCCCGCGAAATTCGCCGACGTGGTCATGCGCGCGATCGGCACCGCGCCTCCGCTGCCCGATCGCCTCGCCGCTTACCTCAAGCGGCCAAAGTTGTCGCTGCCGATTTCAAGCGGATACGACGACTTCAGGCAGTTTCTGTTGAGTTGAGATCCGCGGATCCCGTTCGAGTTCCGTCAATCCCTCAGCACTCTCCGAAGAATCGCGCCCGGACTTTTTCATCCATCGGCAATTCCGGCCCGCCAAACAGATGGTTGGGCACGCGCGACAAATCCTCCGCGATTCGCGGCATCGCCTTCTGCCTCCGCGCGTCGGCTTCCGCCCCTTGTTCCTGGAAGAGATTGCGGAGCCAGCAGCAGACGGTATGAAGGCGATGAAAATAGATGTCATGTTGCTCTGCGTAAAGATGTCCAGCTGGGTCCCAATCGGAATGGCTCAACAGAGCGTCCCGTAAGACGCGGACGTCGCGCAGCGTCAAAGACATCCCCTGCCCGAAACTCGGATCACTCGTTGCAGCCGCTTCGCCAATCAAAGCAACTCCATCACGGTAGGGATGGTCAATCCAGACGTCTCCCGCGTCGAACGACGCCAGCGGCCCCAAGCTTTGAGCTTGCGCATAGCATTCAATGAACATCGGTCCAACCTTTCGAGATTCCGCCAGAAAGGTCCCAAATTTATCGCTGCCCTGCAGTGTAAAGCTTCCGTTTGTCGGGTAGCCAAGATAGCCGCGAAACCGGTCGCCGCCCTGCGGAACGATTCCGCCGACCAGGCCGAATTCCGGATTGAACACAAACGTTCCCATGTCTTTCCGCGTGCACACCCCGGTCAGCAGCACGCCCGCAAAATGGAAGGGCTGCTGATTCTTCTCGGCCGTGAAGCCCATCCACTTTCTCGCCGGCGATCCACGTCCATCGGCGGCAACGATCATGCGCGCAGGTATCCGCTCCTCCCGCCCATTGCTGGTAGCCACGACGGAGGGATTTGTGCCGGGCTGGATACGCGTCACGGCCACGCCTCGACGAACCTCCGCTCCGGAAGACTCCGCCTCCGCCAGAAGCGCCTGCTGCATTTCCGGATGAAAAAAAGAGAGGGCCGCCAACTGTTGCGAGGTCGTTTCGACAAGATTCCGCGGACCAAAGGCCATGTCGATCCACGGAACCTGCGTCGCGCAGGTCTCCAGGAGTTGCGCTTCGACGCCCAGTTCTCGTGCTTCCGCGACGCCCCAGGGCGCGAGGTATTCACCGCGCACACGGTCTCTGAACTGTGTTTCCTTCTCCAGAACCAAGACGCGCATGCCACTTCGGGCCATCGATGCGGCGCACGCAGACGCGCCTAGCCCGCCGCCAACCGTTACGACATCAAAAGTAGATGACCCCATGCCAGAGGCACTCCTTCCGCTCAATGTCCGATGAGACTCTCAGGGTAGGGAATGGGCCGCTATCTGTCGGTGATGCTAGTAGACCGCGCGATGAGCGGGAAAGCGCTTTGTCGTTAATTTTTACGCAGGCGATCGAGGAGCATGAACAGCGGAATGCCAACAATTGCGTTGACCGCGGCGCCGATCGCGAGGTGCATCGTGAACCAGCCCTCGGGTTGCGCCAGCAGCAGACGCCGCGTAATTACGATGAGACCCTGATGCACACCGAAGAAAATAATCGTCAGCGCAAACCTGGCGATGGGATGCTCGGTGTCGAGCCTTGCGCCGATCGACGACGCCAGGTAACCCACGATCGTTTTGGCAATGCCGTACAAGCCCAGAGGTATGGTCGGGCCGCTCAAGCTGTCTTGCAGCAGCCCAATCATCATGCCGAGCAGCAACCCCGTCGAGGGATTGCGCCGGCTAAGACCGAAGTAGATGGTGAGGAGAAGCGGCAAGTCGAGAACCGCGAACTTCGGGAAATAGACGGGCACGGACGTCTGCAAAAAGAGGGCGATGATGGTTGCAGCAGCAATCGTGCCGCCGCGAAACTTGTGCACCTCAATGTGCGCTTCGGCGATTCGCAGATCGTACGTATCGTTCATGGCTTTTCCGTCTTAGCCGGACCCGGCGCGTTCTTCTTGGTGACTTCGGCCGCAGAAGTGTCTTTGTTAAGTTCGAGGGGCTGCAACGATAGTAAGACGATCACTTCTTCCAAACGTTCGAGGTTCGCCGCAGGACGCAACCGGATTTGCTTGAACGGATTTCCAGGCTTGATTTGCGTCACCGTGCCGACCGGAAGATCGCGCGGAAAAATGCGATCCATGCCGCTGGTGACCACGCGATCGCCGATATTCACGGTATCGTCGTTCGCGACGTACTTCATCGAAAGCAACGGTTCGCCCACGCCTCCAACTGGACTCTGTATGCGCGATTCCAGCAGCATGGCGCCGACGCCGCTGTCCTTGTCGGTAAGTAAGAGGACTTGCGAAGTGTCGCGGTAGGATTCGATGACTTTGCCGACGACCCCATCGGGCGTAATAGCGCCCATGTTGCGCCGGATGCCGTCGCGTTCCCCGCGGTCGAGGTAAATCGTCTGGCTCGCGGTGTCAGCGCTCGTGCCGATAACCCGCGCCGCCACCATGGATATCGACTGGTGCGCCTGACGGAAAGTCAGCAGGGTAGCCAGGCGGTCCGCTTCCGCTGCTTTGCTTTGCAATTGGTTGAGTTGCAGCTTGAGCGTGTCGTTTTCGTGGCGCAGTCGTTCATTCTCGCGCGAGGTGTTTTGCAGTGCGAAGTAGTGTCGCCAGGCGCCTCGGATGCCGCCGATTCCGGTTGCTCCCGCGCGCTCAAACGGCGTCACCGCCCCAACGGTCCACACGCGAATCAATCGCCCCTGCGAGTCGCGCCGGATCTGCACCGCAAGCAGCAACACCTGCAGTACGATAACCCCCGCGAGCAGCACCAGCGATTTATGCCGAGAAGGAATGGCAACCATGGCGTCCCGTAGCACAGACACTCTTGTTTACACGGAACTTCGAAGTGTCTGTGCGCTTTTCTCCAGCGTATCCGCTAACGATCAGCCAACTCCAGAATCCAAACATTCATTTCAAAGGCTAAAGTCGTAAGCCGTGCTCTCCCGTTGCGCGCAGACTCTGAAGCGCAAGCCTCTTCACGAGCATCGACGAGGCGCCTTCTAGTCGATGCAAACCTGCCGCAACAATTTAAAGTCGCTAAGCATCTTCCCCGTGCCCAGCACCACCGAAGCCAGCGGATCATCCGCGATCGACACCGGCAACCCGGTTTCCTCGCGAATACGCTTATCCAGATTCTTCAACAGCGCCCCGCCACCCGTGAGCACGATGCCGCGATCGCTGATGTCCGCGGAAAGCTCGGGCGGTGTGCGCTCGAGCGCAACCCGGATCGCATTCAAAATGGTCGCAACGCACTCTGCAAGTGATTCACGGATCTCGCTGTCGTCGATCGTGACCGTTCGTGGAACGCCTTCAATCAGGTTGCGGCCTTTCACTTCCATGGTCAGCGGCTTCTCCAACGGATACGCCGAGCCGATTTCCATCTTGATCTGTTCCGCAGTGCGCTCGCCGACAAGCAAGTTGTACTTGCGCTTCAAATACTGCATGACCGCTTCATCCATCTCGTTGCCCGCAACGCGCACCGAGCGCGAATAGACGATGCCGCTCATCGAAATAACCGCGATGTCGGTCGTGCCGCCGCCAATATCCACGACCATGTTGCCGGATGGTTCCTCAATCGGCAGGCCCGCGCCAATCGCGGCCGCCATGGCTTGTTCCACCAGGTACACTTCGCTGGCCCGCGCACGATAGGCGGAGTCCTGCACCGCGCGTTTTTCCACCGGCGTGATCTCGCTCGGAACTCCGATAACGATGCGCGGGTGCACCAGCACGCGCCGGTTGTGCGCCTTCTGGATGAAGTACGTCAGCATTTTTTCCGTGACTTTGAAATCGGCAATTACGCCGTCCTTCATCGGCTTGATGGCCACGACGTTGCCCGGCGTGCGTCCCAGCATGTCTTTTGCTTCGCGGCCGACGGCCACCACTTCGCCGCTGTTCTTGTTGATGGCTACGATGGAGGGCTCGTTCACCACGATGCCTTTGCCGTGCGAGAACACCAGCGTGTTCGCCGTGCCCAAATCGATGGCCAGGTCGGAAGAAAATAAACTGAAGACCGACCTGAGGTTATAACCGTTCTTGTTCATTCCTCGATCTCCCCGCGGAGAGCTTCTCTCCACTGCCCGGAAAACAATTTTTTGCGGACCATCAACGGCCCACTTGTTTCCGGGCGCCACGACCTGGGCACGCGCGTTGCGGTCGTCGATTTCATTTTCGCGCGATCTCCTTCGATCGCCGCATTCCCACTTTCCTGCGCAGACACGCGCTGGTTTGACACCACTACTTGGGCACGACGATGGACACCTGCTGCTTCGCCGTGCCGCCGCGGCGATTCTGTCCGATCACTACAATGGTATGCTCCCCCGGCGTCAGCGGCTCGGTAAAGTGCCGGAAGCTGCCGTCCGGAGCGATATTCGGCACCGGTTGGCCGTTCACGATCAGCGCCGCACCGGGTTCCGTACGTCCGATGATCTCGACCACCCGCCCGTGCAATTGCGTGCTGTCTACCTCCAGCACCATTTCCTGCGTCTTGCCCTGCGCTACCAAAGTGAATTTGAATGTGTCGCTGACTTCGCTGGAGCGCTTCTTCTGGTCCGTCGCGGAAACGTTCCAGAAATAATCCCCCGCATCGAGTCCATTGATTTCCGCGCTGGTACCGGAGACCGTCGCCGACTTAACCGCTTTCGTGAACATCGAGGTGGTACTGATGCGCAGCGTGTACGAAACGGCGTCCTGCACTGGCTTCCATTCGAAGTGAATATTCGTGGTCTTCGGGTTCTCGCCAATGATCGGCGTCAGATTCAAAGGCTCGACCAGGTCGGGAGGCGCCAGCACGTCGGACTTGGTGATCGGTCCGCCGACAGGTAGTGTCGCTTTCTGCCATTGTGCGAGTTCAATCTTTTCCGGGCCGCGCTGGACTTCGGCGCTGCCGCGGGCCATCACGATTTCGGTTTCCTTCTTATCCGGGTCGGCCTTTACCGCCGCGCGGCTGTTCGAATGCAGTTGCGCGGTGGAATCTTCCACGCTTACCGTGGCCTTGGAGTCCGGTGACGCCCAGTTCGGCGTTGCCAGGTCCACCGACCCGGTATTGATGCGCACGGCCACGCTCGTGGGCTTGTTGCTGGCCATCGAATTTTCTTCGACGGTGATCAAGGTCTCGGACTTCACCACGTAAAACGTTCCATCACCAAAGGTTATGCGCGCCACGCCCTCCGGCCCCGTTTGCACCAGATCGCCCTTGTCGAGAGTCGTGTGGAAGTCGGCTTCCACCCATTGCACCGAATCCACCTTCTTCACCAGCACTTTGCCGTCCAGGTTCACGAACTTCGCCTGCGTCTGATTGATGGCGATACTCTCGTTGTCGCTCGTATCGATGGCCGTGCTGATCTTGCGGACGGTCGTCGAATACCAGTTCGGACTCGCGATATAAAGCGCCGAAAAGACAATCGCCGCGGCCAGGATGATGTAGATCGCCACGGTCTTGTAAGTAACCGTGGTCCAATACACCTCCACGCGGTTGATTTTCTGACTCGCCGCGGGGTCCGTGGACCGCTTGGTTTCGATTGGAGTCTGTGTCGGCACGAGTTTCGGCGCACCAATAGCGCCAATTTTGCAATCTAGCACAGCGTTTTGCGGGCGTCCAAACTGCCCGCGCACGCGTTAGTCAAACTGCAAATAGCAGGTGCGCAACTTTCGTCAGATAGGTCTTCTTTGGTACTCAACACGTAAGGTGAAGCGGTCGCTCGTGGACACGGGCGACCACTCCCCAGGCGTTCAAGAGTTATGTAGGCGCCGGGCTTCAGCCCGGCGGCCCGGGCGCGAAAACGCGAAAAACGTGCAACTCAGCTATTCTCGGCAGGTTAGTGCGTCCAACCTAATGCCCCGACCCGTGCGTCTTCAAGAATGCCAGCGTCAAGGGCCACGCCAGCGCCGCCCCTGTGGCGTTGTGGCTAGGCCGCGCGTCGCAGAAGAACCCATGGTCCGCGTCCGAAATCTCCACGTGCACGAAGTCTTTTCCCTCTGCGGTCAGGGTGTCGTTCACCGCTCTCCGATGTTCCGGTGTGATGTGTTTGTCCTTTCCTCCCCAGAACAGCAGGATCGGACATTGCAACTCCGCCGCGCGTCCGAGCAATCCCGGATTCGTGGGATTCGGCGCGATCCCGCCTCCATAGTAGGAAACCGTACACGCCAGCGGTAGAGTCAGCCCCGCCAAAAACGCCGCCCGCCCACCCATGCAATAGCCAATCGCAGAGATCAACGCATCGTTTGCTATGTTTTCCCGTAGCCAATCGTAGGCCGCGCGTTCGTCGGCTTCCATCGCCCCATCTTTCAGGGCACGCATGTGTGGCGCCGCGCTGGGAAAATCGTCATAACGCACCTCAAATCCTGCTGCCGCAGTCCGATGAAAGAGTTCCGGCGCGATGGCCACGTAACCCTGCCGCGCAAACCTTTCTGTAACGTCGCGAATATGCGCATTGACGCCGAAAGCCTCCTGAAGCACGATCAAGCCTGGATGTGCGCTACGCGCCACAGGCCGCGCCGTCCAGGCCCGCATCTTCGTGCCATCGCTGACCGTCAGGTCCACATATTCAGCGTCAATTTCCACGATCGCTGTCCGTCCGTTTTCGTTACTTCGCTACTTCCTTACTTCTTTATTTCTCGCGTTTAAAGTAGCTATTCTTGTCCAGACCCGCTGCCACCGCCACATCGAAAAATCCGACCATCATCTCGTCGTAGGTCTGATCGCCCCAGTGCACCGCGGCCTCGGGATCGGGATTGTGCGGGTTGTCGCGCGAATTATCGTACCATGCGACCGCTTGCAGTTCCGTGCCCGCCTTCAACCATCGCGGCTCCGCTAGTCGGTAGCTCATCTGCCAGTGAAAGTGGTAGTTCACGCGCAACAGCGTTTCCGTCTTGGGCTCACCTTTGCTGTCCATCGCGCCGCCGTGCGTTCCCGCCAAATCCCCTTTCGTTCGAATGATGTTGTACTCAAATCGTTTCCCTCGTAAATGCATGTGGGGAAAAAAGCTGAGCAGCAAAGCATCGTTCGGCAACGTCCCGCGCGCCTCTACGCGATAATCGGGTGCGCCCGGTGGTATCACAAAGTGATCGTTTGTCAGTTGCAGCGTCAACACTCGCTGTGCCGGCGGCTTTTTCGCAAACACCACGCCCACTCGCGTCTCATCTGTCCCCGCGTGCCCGTTCGTCGTGTAGTGCATCTGAAAAACCAGGTCGGCCCCCGCGGGAACGAACTTCGCCATCGTCGCTGGCCACCTGTCCGGCGAGCTGCCCGGCGCATACACGAGCAGCACATCGGCGTCCGTCCAGTGTGCACCTCGCCGGTCTTCCGGGTCGCTCAGCGTCTCCGCAGTGAAGGGCACCCCGACCGGCGCATGCCGCAACCAGTTCGAACCCGGCGGCCGCACATACACCACCGCATGATGCACATTCGCCCGCAACGACGGCAGCACCTCCACGCTCTGCACCCAGCGATCCTCCGCGAACTGCGTGGGCACAATCTCATACGTGTAATCGACATCGCCGTTCGCGGACAGCGCCACGCCCTTCGCCATCTTCAGCACCAAATCGGGCTGCGGAATCGTCCAACTCTCCGCCCAATGCATCGGCAAAGGCGCGTCGTGCCGATCACCTTCGGGAGCTTTCGCCTCAGCCCAAGCCGCCAGCGTCGCGATCTGTTCCGCTGTCAGAGACGGATCATTCGAAAAATGCCCGAAGCCCGGTACCGCAAACCACGGCGGCATCGACCGATTTCCCGTCGCTGTGCGGATCGATTCCGTGTATGCCCGCGCTTCCTGATAACTCGCAAACGACATCGGCGCAATCCCGCCCGCGCGATGACAGATTTCGCAGTGCTGCTGCAAAATTGGCAGCACATCACGATAAAAGGTCGGCGAATGACCGGCAGCCATCTGCGCTTGATGCGCCGCCCCCAATGTTCGCGGTTCCCCCGCGAATGCATTGCTTTTCGCAACGCCCCACGCTACAACCGCGATCAACATTGTCACCGCTAAGTCCTGCAATCGCCCCATCGCGACCTAGGATGCACCGATTTCATCTCGTGTCACTAGCAATCGTGAGTCTCCCATCGCCCGAATCCTTGCGATCCCCTAACTGGAGATGGTAGCGTTTCGCTCGACTTAGGCGTGCCGCTTTCCCCATCCCCGGCGCGGAAAAGATCGCGAGGCTTCATGATTGGCAAGCAAGGCCATCGCGCCTCAACGCGGAAGCAAACTCCAAGCTTTCTGCTTGCCTCACGAAGCAAGCCGCATCACCTAGCTCGCCCCCTCCTTCTTCTTTGTATTTGCAGTTTCGCTTGTGTCACAGCGGTCGCCCAGGAAAGCCCCACCAACGGCGCATGCCCTCCATCCACCCACAAAGATGCCACGGTCGACACCCTGCACGGCGTCTCCATTCCCGATCCCTACCGCTGGCTCGAAGATCAGGACAGCGGCGAAACCCGCGCCTGGATTGAAGCGCAAAATCGCTGCACCTCCGCCGCCCTCGATGCGCTCCCCGGACGTCAGCAAATTTCCAAGCGTCTTGGCGAACTCCAAAAAATTGATTCCTTCACCACCCCGCTCGAACGCAGCGGCTACTATTTCTTTACCAAGCGCACCGTCGACCAGGACCTCTTTGTCATCTGCCGCCGCCACGGCGTGGACGGCGCCGACGAAGTCCTCCTCGACCCCCAGAGCCTCAGCCCCGATCATTCCACCAGTGTCGCGCTAATGGCCGCATCTCGCGACGCTGCCCTCGTTGCCTACGGCGTGCGTGTCGGTGGACAAGACGAAACCACAATTCATTTCCTCGACACTAAAACTCGTCGCGACTTGCCCGAACAGCTGCCCCAAGCCACCTACTACTCCGTCGACTTCGAACCCAACTCGCACGGACTGTACTACGCCCGCACCAGCCCCGACGGCCCTCGGGTTTTTCATCACGTAATGGGTTCCGCCGCCACGTCAGACGTCGAGATCTTCGGCAAGGGTTTCGCTTCCGACAAAATCATCGCCTCGCAACTTTCCGCTGACGGCCATAACCTTCTGATTACCGTGGTTTATGGCTCGGGAAGCACCCGCACCGATCTCTATTTCAAGGATCTGCAAGGCGTTAAGCCCGTCCAGCCAATCGTCAACGACACGGAGTCGATCTTCTTCGGACAGATCGAGGACGGCAAGCTTTTCGTGCGCACCAACTGGAAAGCGCCCAAATGGCACATCTTCTTCGTCAACCTCGCGGACCCGCGCCGCGACGCCTGGAAGGAGATCGTTCCCGAATCTGACGCTGCGTTTGAGGATATGTCGCTTTCCGCCGGCAAGATCTTCGTCCAGTACGTCCGCAACGTTGTCTCGCAGGTGAAAATCTTCGATTTGCAAGGCCATCCGGCCGGCGAAGTCCACTTGCCCTCCCTCGGCGCTGTTTCCGGGGGCAGCGGCTCGTGGGAGTCTCCGGACGTGTTCATCGCCTTCGAAACTTTCAACATTCCCACCGGCATCTATCGCTATAACGCGCCGTCAGGAAAGTTAACCGCCTGGGTCACGCCGAAAGTCCCTGTGGATCCCAGCGCCTATACCGTCGAGCAAGTCTGGTACGAATCCAAAGACAAGACCCGCGTACCCATGTTCTTGTTCTACAAAAAGGGCTTGCCGAAAGATGGCGCTCGCCCCGTTTGGCTGACCGCTTACGGCGGCTTTGACGTCAACCTCACGCCAAGCTTCTACGCTCCAGCGATCGAATGGGCCGACGCGGGCGGCATCTATGCTCAACCCAATCTTCGCGGAGGCGGCGAGTTCGGCGAAGCCTGGCACATCGCCGGGATGAAAGACAAGAAGCAAAACGTGTTCGACGATTTCATCGCCGCCGGCGAATGGCTGATCGCCAACCATTACACCAGTTCCCAAAAGTTGGCCATTGAGGGCGGCAGCAACGGCGGCCTCCTGGTCGGCGCCGCATTCACGCAAAGGCCCGGTCTCTTTCGCGCAGTGATCTGCGAATATCCTCTGCTCGACATGCTTCGCTATCAGAAATTCATGAAAGGATCATTCTGGGTACCCGAATACGGCTCGGCCGACGATCCCGCCGAATTCAAGTATCTGCGCGCCTACTCGCCCTATCACAACGTCAAAGACTCAGCGAACTATCCCTCGATCCTCTTCATCACGGGTGACGGTGACACGCGCGTGGCCCCACTCCACGCCCGCAAAATGGCGGCCCGCCTGCAGGCGACGTCCACCAGGAATCCCGTCCTCCTGCTATACGATACGAAGTCCGGCCACTCCGGCGGCCGCCCCCTAGGCAAACAAATCGAAGAACAAACCAACAGCCTCAGCTTCCTCTTCTCGCAACTCGGCGTCGGCGCTAATTGAATAACTCTTTCGCTCTTTGTAGGGGTGGGGCTTGTTTATCCTGAGTCTCGAAGGGTCCGGCCCGGCCACTGCGTCCTGCTCAAAGCGTCTTCGTGTTCTCGTTCCTCTTTCGACCCGCATCGAACCCGCGCGCCTAACTCCCCTTACACTCCCCGCCACTTTCTTCTATAATGTAACGTTTGACCACGGACTCGGGAGCCTATGGAATGGCTGGATCATCAGATAATCGTCAACAACTCTTCTCGCGCATTCTTCTAGGCGCGGTCGTCCTCGTTCTCGCGGGCGGCATGCTCCTCTATCTTGTCCCCAGCATGCCCGGCACCGGCGACGCCGCCTCCATCGACACCGTCGCCAAAATCGGCGATGAATCCGTCACCACCGACGAAGTCCGCCAGCAACTCTCCGAAATCGAGCAGCGCAACCAAGTCCCCAAGCAACTCGAGTCCCTCTACGCCCAGCAAATTTTGAAGCAACTCGTCTTTCAAAAAGAAATCGAGTACGAAGCCAAGCGCCTGGGCATTCACGTTTCCGATCAGGAGCGCGCCGAGCGCATCCGCCAATTCCTCCCCACCGCGTACAACGGCGACACCTTCGTCGGTATGGACCGCTACGCCGCCGAAGTCCAGGGCCGCTTCCAGATGACGGTCCCAGTCTTCGAAGAGCAAATTCGCCAGGGATTGTTGCTGGAGAAGTTCCGCAAGCTGGTCACCGACGGTATCAGCGTCGGCCCCGGCGAACTTCAGGACGAATTTCGCTACCGCAATGAAAAGGTGAAGCTCGACTACGCCTTGGTCAAGCCCGAAGACCTCGCCGCCAAAATCAACCCGGACGAGGCGGAAATCCGGGCTGCCTACGAAAAGAACAAGAGCAAATATCTGGTCCCCGAAAAGCGCGTCGTGCGTTACGCCCTTGCCGACGTGAATCAGATCCGCCAGAACACGCAAGTCTCCGATGATGAGCTAAAGGTCCAGTATCAGCAGGATATTCAGCAATACCAGGTGCCCAACCGCGTCCACGTCGACCATATCCTTTTGATGACCGTCGGCAAGACCCCTGCCGAGGTCGAAGAGATCCACCAAAAAGCCGAGGACGTGCTCAAGCAGGCCAACAAGAAGGGCGCGAATTTTGAGGAGCTAGCCAAGAAATACTCTGAAGATCCGGGAACCAAGGACAAAGGTGGCGACTTGGGCTGGATCACCCAAGGCCAGACCGTGCCGGAGTTTGAAAAGGTGGCTTTCAGCTTGCCCAAAGGCAACATCTCCGACCTGGTAAAGACCCAATACGGCTTCCACATTATCAAGGTTCTCGACAAAGAGACCGCTCACACCAAAACCTTCGACGAGGTAAAGGACTCCATTCGCGCCCCGCTGATGCTCGCCAAAGCGGACAGACAAGCCGCCGACATCGCCGACAAGCTATCCGCAGCGATTCGCCAGTCCAACAAGACCTCTCTGGACGATCTCGCCAAGCAGTTTCACCTCACGGTAGGGGAGACTCGTCCCGTCAGCGCCAACGAGCCAATCTTGGAGCTGGGTAATTCCAAAGAAGTCAAGGATGCCATTTTTGGCCAGCGTCCCGACGAAATAGGCCTGCCAATCCATACTGACCGAGGTTATCTGATCCTCCTGGTTCGGGGCGTTCTTCCCGCTCACCAGGGCACTCTCGACGAGGTCCGCGACCGCGTCATCGCCGACCTCAAGCAGCAAAAGAGCACCGAGATCGCACGCCAGAAGGCCGATGATCTCGAAAAGCGCCTCAAGTCCGGCGAAAAATTTGAAACTGCCGCCAAATCTTTGGGTCTCGACCCAAAAACCAGCGATCTCTTCGCTCGGAACGGCTCAATTTCCGGCGCCGCCAGCGGCAAACAGCTTTCCGCGGCGTTCCAGTTGAAACCCGGCGACGTTGGGCAGCCTCTGAACCTCGGCACCAGCTGGTTCGTATACCGCGTAGCGGAAAAGCAGCAGCCAAACCCCGCCGATTTTGAAAAACAAAAGAAAGATTTGACCGATCAGGTGCTCCAAACCAAGCGCAACCTCGCGTTTGAAGCCTTCCGCACCTCGCTCGAGGCCCGTCTGAAGCAGGAAGGGAAGCTCAAAATCATGAGTGAAAAACTCAAGGGCTTCGGCGACCTTACCTAGCTTAACCAATTAAAAACAAACGACTTAAAATTTAACAAGCGGTCGCTTGTCTTTGCCGTCCCGTCCCGGTACCCTATTTGTGTCCCTTTCGCATGCTGTTTTGGCCACGACGCCGTTGCCAAGAGGCTCCTTCTCCGGGGATTTTTCCGTAACACAAAATTCTAATGATCAGCCTGAAGACAACTCTTCCGGATCGGTGAACGAAGATGCCAGTACGTACCTCCGCTGTCCGCAATGACTATCGCTGCAGCATGGAAAAGAACCAGAGTGGCAAGTACTGTGTCCGCATTCGCGTCCATTACCCGCGGCACGCCTGGTCGTTGGGCGTATTCTTCCTGGCCTCCTCATTCGACCGCGCCATGAAGAAGCTCGAGCAGTCCCTCGATTTCCTGCAGCGACATGAAGAAAAGCTCTGGTTCTGGGGCGTCGATCGCGCCGAAGACATGGGCTTTTCCGCCGAATTCCTCCGCGAAGTAGGCATGCGCCTCGACAAACGCATCGAGTTCCCCCGCAAAGCCGCCAATCTCACCCTGGCACCGGAGCGCGCCGTCCCCGCTTTCGTTCTGGGACCCGTCCGCCGCGGCCTGGCCGAATCCGTCGAATCCCCAAGAACCGCGAACGCCGCGGACTAAGCAAAGGCCCGCAAGTCACTCGGAGGGAAGCAGCACCGCTGCGCCCCGTCTCGTCAAAACGTTATCTTCGATTCCCCAGCTTCCAATGCCAGCCAACCCAGTCCCTGTCTCAACAGCCCACCGGGACACTAGGGCACAGCCATTTCTGGCTGTGCCCTTCACGCCGATTCGTCCGGCCTGCCTATCCCGCACACCGTTGAACAATTCCATTTACTTGACTTCCACTTCCACCTTCTTCATCATGCCCGCATTCCGTCAAGGAAAGATCCGCGTCCCAATTCCGTAAGTCACCATTGCCCACCAAAGTGACTGACTATGCCCGATAGAGCGGCTAGTTCGGCGCGGACGAAAAGAGGACGAATGATTTCGAAGAAGCGAAGCTCGTACCTGTCCGTGCTCGTGGCTCTTCTGCTTGCCGTCAGCGGAATAGCCGTTCGAGCTGCACAAACATCCACGCAATCACCGGATCAGACCCAACCCGATTCCAGCACCACCACCAAGAAGAAAAAGAAGAAGTCCACGGACGACGCGGCTGCCGCCGACACCTCGGCCCAGACAAGCTCCGACACCAGCACCACCACCAAGAAGAAGTCCAAGAAAGCCACGGCGGCAGAGGACGCTCAAACCACCGACGCTACCGCGGCTGACAGCAGCACCACTACCAAGAAGAAGTCCAAGAAGGCCACCACGGCTGGCGACGCTCAAGCCACAGATAGCTCCACCGGAGCCGACAGTAGCACGACCACAAAAAAGAAGAAGTCAACGAAGGCGACTGCTGCCGGCGATTCTGCAGACACCTCCACAGCCGCGGCCGACAGCTCGACCACCACCACCAAGAAGAACTCGAAAAAGGCTGCGGCCACGACCGATCAGGCACAAGCGCCCGCCACTTCCTCCACCTCTGGTTCCAGCGGCACTACCCAGTCGAAAGCCACGACGACAAAGGGCGCTGCATCAGCGCCTGCAACCACTCCCGCCAGTTCGGCGGCCACGACCGCCGCTTCCAGCTCGACTTCAACTCCGGCACCCGCCCCGGCCCCTGCGCCCAAGGCCGCCGCTCCCAAGACTCCCACCGCGCAACAGCCTCCACCCGCCAACAGTAATGGCATGGTTTGGGTAAACACCGATTCTGGCGTCTACCACAAGCCCGGCACTCGTTGGTACGGCAAGACCAAGCAAGGCAAATACATGTCCGAAGCCGACGCACAAAAAGCCGGCTTTCGCGCAGCAGAAAAGGAATAGTTGGTTGCTGCAACAAGCTAAAAACTCAAAGGAGAAAGCACGATGAAAAGGCAAATCTCTCGGGCGGTCCTCGCAGCTTTGATCATGATTCTCGCCGTTTCCGTAGCGGTTTCGCATCCCAACGCCGCGCCCGCCTCAACGGCGGCCGCAGCGGCTCAGGCCGCCGCGAAGGCGACCGACTTGGTGGACATTAACTCCGCGACCAAGGAGCAACTCGACGCGCTTCCGGGCATCGGCGAAAAGTACGCCCAGAAAATTATCGACGGGCGTCCGTATGCCAAGAAAACGGACCTCGTCCACAAAAAGGTCATTCCCCAGGCGACCTATAACAAAATCTCCAGCCTGATTATCGCCAAGCAAAAATAACTTTCGTGCGGGGCGGCCGCAGCTCACTTGCGTCACCGCCCCGCGCCTGTTTCTCTCAACCTCGAGGAGGGTACGATGGGAATCTTGGATGATCTCAAAGCACTAACGAATCTCGGTGGTTCCGCGACTGGCGAGCAGCATGCCAGCACCCTGTCCGCCATCATGGAGTACATCAACAGTCCCCAAGTCGGCGGCATTTCCGGTCTGCAGCAAAAGTTTCAGGAAAAGGGTTTAGGTGGGCTGGTCACTTCCTGGATTGGCAGCGGACAAAATCTGCCGATCTCGGCCGATCAACTGCAGAGCGTTCTTCACTCGGACGCCCTGAATCAAGCAGCCGCAAAGTTCGGCGTCGATCCGAGCCACCTCACGTCGATGATGACCCAGCTGCTACCCCACGTCGTAGACAAGATGACGCCAAGCGGCCAAGCCGCCGCCGCAGCCCAGTAACCGTCGCTCAGCGTAAAGCCCCGGCGAGGTTCTTCGCTGACGCACTGAATTGCACCGAATTCGTAGCGGCCGCTTTGCGAAGCGGGCGCCTTTGCGCCCGCTCGCCTATTTCGGTGTTGTCGCTCCACCGTGTTTAGTAAGCTGGCACGCTCTAGTCGTACGGGCCATCGGCGTCACCGCGCCCTTACTTCTCGCGCAGTATCACCTCGCCTTGCCCAACCATCTGGTCATTCAACCAAACGCGATACTTATACGTCCCAGCTTTGATCCCCACCCGCGGCGGCCCGCTCAAAAGCCGCATCCCCACCGGCGCCTGAAATATATTCGACCCAAAAGGGCAGCGGTTCACATCAAACTCCACCCGCAGATTCCCAGCGTCCGACATCCAGGACACCTGATCGCCAACATCCAGCACAACCGCTTGCGGTATAAGGCCAACCAACACGGGCCGTTCAGCCATTTTCCCTCACGCTATTTCCAAGGAACGATACCACATCCCACATGATCCGGCCTGAAGTGGCCGGTCTTCAGACCGGTCACGAGGTCCGCTTCTTTCGACTCTGCCTTCAGTCTCGCTCCGTTCGAACTTTTGTCTGGCACCGCTCCCTCCGGAACTTCTTAGGGGGTCGGAGCTTCAGCTCCGACATAAAGCCATGCAACCAATGGGCTTTAGCCCCTGAAGAAAAACTCCTAGCCCATCTGCCCCACAGTACGGTGCATCCTTGCACGGCCCTGTACCACAGTCCCGCTTGACCCCCACCACCCGCACCCGTACACTGAGCAAGCTGATTCGTAGCGCTGAGCTTCGCGAAGTCCGCGCTCGCAAAACACTCAGTCCGGGTGCCCAAATCACCACCGAGCCCCGGAAATCGGGCAAAGGAATTCGTCGTATGGCCTCAGCGGCACGATCTCTGTCTATCCCCCTGCCAAACGGCGCCCGCATCTCCCTGATCGGCGTAACGCCTTTCGCCATAATGCACCTGCTCGCCCTGGGCGTTTTCTTCGTCCCATTCCGCTGGTCCTATCTGATCACTTGTGTAGCGCTCGTCGCGGTCCGGATGTTTTGGGTCACCGCCGGCTATCACCGTTATTTCTCCCACCGCTCCTACAAGACCAGCCGCGTCTTCCAATTCGTAATCGCCTTCATGGCCATGACATCGGTCCAAAAAGGCGTCCTCTGGTGGGCCGCCCATCACCGCCATCATCACCGCTTCTCCGACCAGGACGACGACATCCACTCCCCCACGCTCTTCGGTTTCTTCTGGGCCCACATCGGCTGGATCGTCTCCGACCGCTACAACGACACGCGCGTCAACTACATAGCCGACTTCGCTAAATTTCCCGAGCTCCGCTGGCTCAACAAATACCATTTCATACCACCCACGATCCTAGGGGTCAGCTTATATTTGATCGGCGGCCTCCCCCTTTTCCTCTGGGCCTTCTGCCTGAGCACAGTCCTGCTCTGGCACGACACCTTCACCATCAATTCACTCTCGCACCTGTTCGGCACCGTGCGCTACGAAACGACCGACACCAGCAAGAACAACTGGTTCCTCGCTCTCTTGACGCTCGGCGAAGGCTGGCACAACAACCACCACCACTACATGGCCGCAGCCCGCCAGGGCTTCTTCTGGTGGGAAGTCGACATCACCTATTACGTTCTGAAAGCCTTCTCGTGGCTAGGTCTGGTCTGGGATCTCCGCCAAGTCCCCGCCCACCTCCTCCACTCCGAAGAGCGGGAACAAGAACTAGCCGCTTGATGAACGAAGTCTGTAATCCGATGTAGCGGCCGCTTTCCGAAGCGGGCGTTTTTTTCTCCGTGTACTCCAACTTTCCTTTTCTCTGTCTACTCCAAGTCTTCAGCCCAGTTCCGATCAATGATAAACTCCGGCGCGCATCTAGGAGCAAATCAATGCGCAAACTCTCCCGCCAGTTCCGCGCCCCCAGCCTGAAATTCTGCGCAGTAATTTTTCTCTTTCCATTCTTCCTGGCCTCCCCAGCCCGCCCAGACACCATCATCCTGCACGATGGCGCAAGCTACGCGGGCCAATTCGGCGGCGCCCCGGGCGGCCAGATCACCTTCACCGACGCTCAGGGCATTCAATACAATTTCCCCATCCGCGACGTGCAATCCCTCGTATTCACCTCCACGAACGATATCGTCACGCTGCGCAACGGGGTCTACTCAGGCAACTACACCGGCATAAGCCCCATCCCCTTCACGGATACCCAAGGCGTCGGCTACCAATTTCCAGTAAAAGACGTCGCCTCCCTCGTGTTCACGCGTTCGATTCCCCCCACCGCAGCCGCTTCGGGAACCGGCAAGATCATTCCCGTCGGCACCGAGATCACCATCCGCACCAACGAGAGCGTTAATTCCAAGGATTCCAACACCGGCCAGCTCTACTCCGCCACCGTCAGCGAGGATGTCTCCGACGTCTCGGGCAACATAGCCATCCCTGCGGGAACCCCTGCGAAACTCGTCGTACGAGACATCACCACCGGCGGCGCAGTGCACAGCCCCGAATTGGTCTTGGACCTGTTCTCCATCAGCATCAACGGCAAGGAATATCGTGTAGACACCGCGGATGTAGACGTCAACAGCAAAAAAGGCATCGGCGCCAACCGCCGCACCGCCGAGTTTGCTGGCGGCGGAGCCGCCATCGGTGCATTACTCGGTGGTATTTTCGGTGGCGGAAAGGGCGCAGGAATCGGTGCCGCGGCCGGCGGCGGAGGCGGCCTGCTGACGCAAATCTTCACCCGCGGCAAACAGGTCCAGGTTCCCGCGGAGTCTTCCCTCACTTTCCGCCTGGACCGTACCCTGGTCCTCCGACCTCATTCCAGCTGATCCGGCGCTTCGGGTCACTATCGTTAAAGCTGCTGACCGTCGCTCGCGCCAGGCAAGGGTTTTCTCTCCCGGAGCAGTTGTAACGGCCGCTTTCCGAAGCGGGCGCATTTGCCTTCCGGTGCTGAGGTTCTTCAGACCGATTCCAAACAATGCTACAATCCCGCGGCATTCAGGAGACAAAAAACACGCCATGCGCAAACTCGCCGTCCTAGCGCTAATCCTCATTCCCTTCAGCGCGCGCTCCCAGCAAAACAATGACTTCTCCAAAGTCGAGATGAAAGTCACCAAGGTCTCCGGCAACATCTACATGCTGGAAGGCGCTGGCGGCAACATTGCCGCGTCCGTCGGCGAAGACGGCATCGTGATCGTGGACGACGAATTCGCCCCGCTAGCCGACAAAATCCAGGCCGCCCTCAAAAATCTGGGCATCACCGACAAGCCCGTCCGCTTCGTCATCAACACCCACTATCACGGCGATCACACCGGTGGCAATGTCCCTTTCAACAACGCCGGCTCCACCATCATCGCCCAGGACAACGTCCGCAAACGTCTCGAAACCGGCGGCGTAGCCGGCAACGGTGGCAGCGTTAAAATGGAAAACAAGCCCGCCGAGAAAGCCGCCCTCCCCATCATCACCTTCGAGCACGATGTCACCGTCCACCTCAACGGCGAAGACATCCGCGCCCTGCACTTTCCCGCTGGCCACACCGACGGCGACTCCATCATCTTCTTCCCCAAAAATAACGTAGTCCACATGGGCGACGACTTCGTGCGTTACGGTTTCCCCTTCATCGACGTCAGCGCCGGCGGCAGCGTCCAAGGCATGATCGCCGCCATGGAGAAGGCCACCGCCCAACTCCCCGCCGACGTAAAAGTAATCCCCGGCCACGGCGCCCTCTCGAATCTCGACGACGTCCGCGCCTACACAAAAATGTTGAAGGAGACCTCGGCCGCGGTCGAAGCCGCCCTAAAAGCCCACAAAACCCTGGATCAAATGAAGCAGGAAAAAGTGCTGGCCCCGTGGAGCAAATTCTCCGGCGACTTCGTCAATACCGACGTCTTCACCGAAACCCTCTACAACTCGCTGACCAACACCAAAGGCGAATTCGTCAAACACAACTGACAACCCGACGAAGGGTTGTCATCCCGAACTCCTGTGAGGGATCTGCTTCTCGCGCTTACCAATCTGATGGCGGTCTTCTGGCCGGCCACGTGGACTGACCTGGTTAGCGAACACATACCTCGTCGGCAAGGACCGAACCCAGCGTCCCTTTTCTCGGAAATTCCAAAATACCCGCAATCGTCTTCCATCAGACTCTCGGTACAATTGCTCAACGTGTATCTAACAATCTCAACGACGCATGCTCCAGCCACCGACCTGGGCTATCTGCTCCACAAGCGCCCAGGAAAGTTGCATTCGATCTCTGTATCATTTGGTGAGGCTCATATCTTCTATCCCGAGGCCACGTCGGATCGATGCACAGCCGCTCTGCTGCTCGAAGTCGATCCCGTCGGACTCGTCCGCAAGCCCGGGGGGCCTTCCGGCGAGGGCGGCTTGCTAGATCAGTACGTAAATGATCGCCCATATGTTTGCTCTTCATTTACCAGCGTCGCCCTCGCGCGGGCCTTCGGAACCGCCCTCGCCGGGCGCAGCAAAGACCGGCAGGATCTCGCCGACGCGGAAATCCCTTTCACCGTACAGCTTGCCGTCGTGCCCTGCCGCGGCGGTGAAGCCTTTCTTCGCATGCTGTTCGAGCCGCTCGGCTACCACGTGGAAGCCACACGCCAACCGCTGGATGACCACTTTCCGGAATGGGGCGAAAGCCGCTATTGGAATGTCACTCTCTCTGCGGCCAGACGTCTGCGCGACATCTTGCAGCATCTTTACGTCTTGCTGCCGGTCCTTGATGACGACAAACACTACTGGGTCGGTAAAGATGAAGTCGAAAAGCTCCTCCTGCGAGGTGAAGGTTGGCTCACCGCGCATCCCGAGCGCGAGGAAATCGTCCGCCGGTACCTGAAGCACCAGCGCTACCTCATGCGCGAAGCGCAGGCGCGGCTCCTGGAAGAAGAAAACGGTGATTCCGACGAGACCTCCGAAGCTCACGCTCTCGAAGAAGGCGTTCTCGAAGAACGCATCAGTTTGAACCAGCAGCGTTTGGGCTCGGTCCTTGCGGCGCTGCGTCAATCCGGCGCAAAGCGTGTCCTGGATCTCGGCTGCGGTGAAGCTCGACTCCTTTCCGCATTACTGGCTGATCCCTCTTTCAACGAGATCGTCGGAATCGATGTCTCTCCTCGTGTGCTGGAGAAAGCTGCGGACCGTCTGCGTCTCGATTCTCTTCCTCCCCGCAAGCGAGAACGCATCAAGCTGTTGCAGGGGTCGCTCATGTATCGCGATGCTCGCTTGCGTGGATTTGACGCCGCCGCGGTGGTGGAAGTAGTCGAGCATCTCGATCCGCCTCGTCTCGCGGCCTTTGAACGCGTGTTGTTTGAGCAGGCGCGTCCCGCCACCGTCGTCATGACCACGCCGAATCGCGAGTACAACACCAAATTTGAAACCCTTCCCGCGGATTCGTTCCGCCACAAGGACCATCGCTTTGAATGGACCCGCGAAGAATTTCAGGCCTGGGCAAATCTTGTTTCTGAAAGAAATCGTTACTCGGTGGCGTTCCTGCCCATCGGTCCGGAGGATTCGAAGCTCGGCTCACCCACCCAGATGGGCATCTTTCGCCGCACCGATTGAATCTCTCCATGAAACAAAAATTCACATTTCCCGATTTGTCCCTCGTCGTGCTCATCGGCGCCTCCGGTTCTGGCAAGAGCACCTTTGCTCGAAAGCACTTCCTCCCCACCGAGGTGATTTCGTCGGACTACTGTCGCGCTCTCGTATCCGACGATGAGAATGACCTTGCCGCAACCAACGACGCGTTTGACGTCCTGCACTTCATTGCCGCGAAGCGCCTTGCCTCTGGCCGTCTGACCGTTGTCGATGCCACTAACGTGAAGCCCGAAGATCGCAAGTCTTTGATCGAACTCGCGCGCCAATATCACTGCCTTCCCGTCGCTATCGTGCTCAATGTGCCCGAAAGCATTTGCCAGGACCGCAACAAAGTCCGCACCGACCGCCGCCTTGGCGCGCACGTCGCCCATCGCCAGCTGCAGAGCCTTCGCCGCTCGCTACGCGGCCTCGACCGCGAGGGGTTTCGGCACGTCCTGATTCTCGCCTCTCCTGAAGAAGCCGAATCCGTCACTCTGGAGCGCGTTCCGCTCTATAACGACAAAAAATCCGAGACCGGGCCGTTCGACATCATCGGCGATATTCACGGCTGCTACGATGAACTCGTCGGGCTGCTCACCAACCTCGGTTACACCCTTCCGTCCGAAGCGCATGCGGGCGTCTCCGCGTCGAGTGTCCTGCCTCCCGACGGGCGTAAAGCAGTTTTTCTCGGAGATCTCGTTGACCGTGGGCCGAACTCTCCGGGCGTGTTGCGTCTTGTCATGGCCATGGTCGCCGCGGGTCACGCCTACTGCGTACCGGGAAACCACGACATTAAGCTCTTGCGCAAATTGCGCGGTCGCGACGTTCAGCTGACCCACGGCATCGTCGAAACCTTGCGCCAACTCGACAAAGAACCTCCCGAATTCCGAACCCAGGTCGCCACCTTCCTCGACGCCCTTGTCAGCCACTATGTCTTCGATGGCGGACGGCTGGTCGTGGCCCACGCAGGAATGAAAGAAGAAATGCAGGGTCGCGGCTCGGGCAAGGTCCGCGATTTTGCTTTATTTGGCGAGACCACCGGTGAGTTGGACGAGTTTGGCCTCCAGGTTCGCTACCATTGGGCCGCGGACTATCGCGGTAACTCCATGGTCGTCTACGGTCACACTCCCATTCCCGAACCCGAATGGCTCAACCGCACCATCAATATCGACACCGGTTGCGTCTTTGGCGGCAAATTAACGGCGCTCCGCTATCCGGAAAAAGAAATCGTTTCCGTTCCTGCCCGCAACATCTATTACGCTCCCGCTCGTCCTCTCCAGCCGCCGCCCGTCGCGCCGAACCTCGGCGCCCAACATGCCTACGACGATCTGTTGGATTTGGAAGATGTGACCGGCAAACGTCTCATTTCCACGCGTTTGCACCCGAACATCACTATTCCGGAAGAAAATGCGATGGCCGCTCTCGAAGTGATGAGCCGCTTCGCCGCGAACCCCAAATGGCTCATCTATCTTCCGCCAACCATGTCTCCTACGGAGACGACGCAGGAGCCCGGGCTTTTCGAACACCCAGCGGAGGCCTTCGCCTATTTTCGCCATGAGGGCGTCCACTCCGTCGTCTGCGAAGAAAAGCACATGGGCTCGCGAGCCGTGGTTGTCCTTTGTCGCGATCAGGACGTCGCGCGCAAACGCTTCGGTGTCATCGGAGAGGGCATCGGTGTGTGTTACACGCGGACGGGTCGCCGCTTCTTCGACTCTGCGGAATTGGAGTCACAGTTTCTGAACCGTCTCCGCGAGGCGGCCGACCGGGCCGCGCTTTGGGACACACTCAAAACAGAATGGTTTTGCCTGGATGCGGAACTCATGCCTTGGTCTGCCAAAGCTCAAGAATTGCTCCGTCGTCAATATGCCGCCGTGGGCGCTTCCGCTCGCGGAGCGTTTCACCAGGCACTCCTGGGACTGGATCAGGCTGCTTCCCAGGGTCCCGAAATCGCCCTCCTTCGCGACCGCGTTCGCGAGCGCGCCTCGTTCACGGATCGCTTTATCGCCGCCTATCGCCGCTATTGTTGGCCCGTCAACTCCCTGGACGATCTGAAATTGGCTCCGTTCCATTTGCTCGCGTCCGAAGGCCACGTCTACTTTGACCACGATCATCTTTGGCACATGGAAACTCTCGCCGCTCTGTGTGCTGCGGAGCCACAGCTCCTTCTCGCAACCCGGCATCGCAGAGTCGACCTAGTCGACGCCGAGAGCCAGCGAAACGCCATCGATTGGTGGTCGGAGCACACCGAACGAGGCGGAGAAGGCATGGTTGTGAAGCCCCTGCATTTCGTTGCAAAGGGTCGGCGAGGGATCGTGCAACCCGCGGTCAAATGCCGCGGCCGCGAATACCTCCGAATCATCTACGGTCCCGAATACACCCTTCCCGTCCATCTGGACCGTCTACGTTCGCGTGGGCTAGGGCGCAAACGATCGCTGGCTCAGCGCGAATTCGCGCTCGGGGTTGAAGCTCTCGAGCGTTTCGTCCGAAATGAGCCCCTGCGTCGGGTTCACGAGTGCGTTTTTGGCGTGCTTGCCTTGGAGAGCGAGCCCGTCGATCCTCGTCTCTAAGACCTCCTTCGACGACCAAGTAGTAGTACAGACACTCCTGTCTGTGCTTCCTTCAACGCCAAGCAAACTGCAACCGCCAGGCAGTCACTGATTCCCCACGTTTCGCATTCGAGTGCTAATTATTAGATTAACTAATTGACTTGTTACTCTAATTTGTGGTATTCTTCCCCGTGTTAAGCAACAACCCATTCGAATCCTCCCAAGGTTCCCGGGCCGGGCGACAAACCCCGGTGCACCTCCGCAACAGACGGCTCCCAATAAATCCTTCAAACTCATGTATTTGCCGATGCCCCTTCCTGCAACTCTGCTCGTTCGATACTCATACAAATGCCCTCGGGGCGTGGATGCCAAAAGGCGAGCCACAGGCGCCATCCCGACCTTCAGCTCCTCAAGACCCGCTAACCCTTTCAGAATCAAATCGTTGCGCCATTCCGCAGACTAACTCCCCTAGAATAAAGGGTGGGGGGTGGGGGCGTCACTCTCAAGTTCTCCCGTCTTAACCCTCCATGTCTGTTCGCCTTCATCGCAATCCCTCTTCGCCAACCTTCCAACCAATTTGTCGGTTGCACCTCCCCGTCTCCCTGCGGGAGAATCATTTCCCGCGTAACATGAGGCAAATGTCATGACTCAATCGATCGGCGAACTCAATCCCCCCAACAGGCTGATGCTCACCCCTGGTCCGTCGTCGATGGATCCGCGCGTCTACCGCGCCTTGGCCACGCCTCTGGTCGGCCACGTTGACCCCTGGTTCCGTGGCTGCATGGACGACGTCCAGGTCCTGCTCCGCCAAATCTTTCAGACCGAAAATCGCATCACCATGCCGCTCTCGGCTTCGGGTTCCGGCGGCATCGAAGCCTCGGTCGTAAATACGCTCGAAGAAGGCGACGAAGCCATCGTCGCCGTCAACGGGACATTTTCCGATCGCATGGCCGTCATCGCCGGTCACACGCCTGCGAAAGTCACCAAGGTCGAAGCCCCCTACGGCAAGGCCGTCGATCCCGAAGATGTGCGCCGAGCCGGGAAGGGCAGGAAGATCAAAATCGTCGGCTTCGCGCACGGCGAAACATCTTCCGGCGTGATCACCGACATCGACAGTTTCCGCAAAGTCGCCGACGAACTCGGCGCGCTCCTGATCGTCGACACCGTCGCATCCCTCGCCGCCGTTCCCATCAACGTCGACCGCCAGCGCATCGACATCTGCTTCAGCGGCACGCAAAAAGCCATCAGCGCCCCGCCAGGCATGTCGCCCATTACCGTCAGCCCGCAAGCCGAAGAAGTCTTCCGCAATCGCAAAACAAAAGTGCAAAGCTGGTATTTCGATCTGACCACCGCCATGAACTATTGGGGCAAAGACCGCCTCTATCACCACACCCCGCCGGTCTCGTTGATCTTCGCCCTGCGCGAAGCGATGCGCATCGTGAGCGAAGAAGGCCTGGAAAATCGCTGGGAGCGCCACCGCATCAATCAACTCGCGCTAATCGCCGGCCTCGAAGCCATGGGTTTGGAGCTGCTGGTAAAGAACCCCGTGGACCGCTTGCCGACTGTCACCGCCGTGATGATTCCTAGTGGTATCGACGATGTAAAAGTTCGCAACCAACTCCTCGACGAATTCCACATCGAAATCGCTGGTGGCCTGGGCCCACTCAAAGCCAAAATCTGGCGCGTGGGCCTGATGGGTCACTGCAGCCAGAAGCAATACGTACTACTATTCCTGGCCGCACTGGAAAAAACACTGATCGACCAGGGCTTCCGCCTCCCAAGCGGCGCGGGCGTAGGCGCCGCAATCCAGAGTTACACCCACGCAGGCACAGCAGCCGCAATGAGCCGCTGAGGCCGATTCGGAATCGTTGTGACAATGGCTGCCGAACGGGTTTTTTAGGGGTCGGAGCTTCAGCTCCGACATAGAGTGCGCGGGGTAAAGGGGTTTAGCCCCTGAAGAAATGGCTTTGATTTTTCGGAGCACTCGCAGAACGAGAGACGAGGACAACCAGTGACAACGGCAGCGAAAGAGCACGAGAGCAGCGCAACAAAGCGACCCACGCTGGCGAACAGCGGCGCCATGAGCACCTTCGTCGGCGCGTTCACCGTGACCTCAAAGCTCACGGGACAGGTCTACGAATGCCGCTTCTCCCACATGTGGAACGGCATCGCCACGCGCCATGCCGACACCATCGACACAAAGTTTTACGTCGACGGCGTCGCACACGTCGTCGGACTCGCGCACACCGCGTTCGTCACCTTCCGCGACCGCTCCGGCCGCGATCTCACCGACCGCGAATGCAGCTTCGTTGCTGCCGAATACCTGCGCGAACGACTCGAGGAAGAAGACGTCCGTCCCCTCTACGACGTCTTCCACGACGACGTGCTCCGCCTGATCGACGCGATCGGCATCAAGTAGTCGGGGCCCCGCTAGTCGCCAGGTTCCGCGCGGAATGCGTCGAGTTCCGGGTGACACAAGCCGTCGCGGCGAATGAAGTACATCACCAGGAACATCAGCAGCGCACCGCCAACCATCACCACGACCGCGACCTGCAAGCCGAGAATCAGATCGGCGAGATCATCGAGCCGTCCGACAACGTAAGGCCCCAGAATTCCACCGAAGAGTTGCGTGGCGAACATATACACGCCGACCGACGAAGCATGCGCCCGCCGCGGCATCATGTCGTGAATCACGGCGGTAAGCGGCCCGTGGTACCACGACATGAAAAATCCCGCGACGAAAAACGCACCGACCACCTGATGTTTCTCTTCGCTGGTGATCGCCCACATTACAAAGGGCGCAGCGATCAGAAATCCGCAAGCCACCGTTAGAATGCGGCCAAACGCAAAACGCTTCTGCAACATGTCCGCAAGAAATCCGCCGGCCAGCACGCCGAGCAAACCGGAAACGAGCAGCGCCGGACCAAGCGAAATGCCTGCTTCCCGCAGACTGAAATCCTTGTAGCGCACCACGAAGTCCGTACCCCAGGTGAGAAAGGCGACGCTCGCAAACGTAATCATCACGCCGCTGACGATCAGCGTGAAGAACGCCGGCACGCGCAGCAGCCGCCACAGGGGAACGACTTCGCTGCGCGGACCGCGCGGCGGCTCTGCGATGCCGAGGATCGCGAAAGAGAGCAGCAACCCCGGAATGCCGATCACGTAGAACACAGCTTGCCAGCCGAGCCACTGGCCCACGAGACCACCGATCGCCTGGCCCGCGGTACCGCCGACAAGCATGCCCGCGGCGAAGATGGACTGGGCGCGCGCACGATCCTGCTGGGGATAGCCGCCGGAAATCATGGACTGCGCTGCAGGTGCGTAGGCCGCCTCGCCGATCCCGACGAACGCGCGCGCGAGCAGCAGCATCGCAAAGGAATGCACGTGGCTGGTGAAAATGGTGGCGAAGCTCCAGAAGATCACGCCGCCGGCGATGATGCGCGAGCGATTGTAGCGATCGGCCAGGAATCCGAAGGGAATACTGGCAATCGCCAGAACGGCTTGCAGGGCCACCTGCAGATAGCTGATCTGCGTGCTGGTGAGCGAGAAGGCATCGCGTATCAGCGGAACCAGCGGAGGGATCGCCTGCCGGTCCGCAAAGTTGACGAAATTGATCAACGCGAGGACAGCCAGCAGACGGACCTGATAGGGCGTGAGTGGGATGCGTTTGAATGACACGTTGGGTTAGGTCGCGCCGGCTGCGGGTTGGCCTGGTCCTGGATGCCCTGGTCCGGGATACCCTGACACGATCAGGGTCAATCCTCCTCCGATCTTGTGCAATTATATACCTCACATGAAGCCTCCTTCGCCTGCACAGAAGTCGACGAGCGATCGGTTGACCACCTTACTTTCGTACGGGACGCTGCTGCTGCTGATCTACCTGGTCTATCTGATTGCGGAACCGTTTCTTGTGCCGCTGGCGTGGTCGGCGGTGCTGGCGATTTTTTTCTACCCGGTGTACGAACGCATACAGAAAGGCATGAAGCCCACGCAGGCGGCGCTGGTCAGTACCCTGGGAGTCACGCTGGTGCTGATCGTGCCGGCGATCGTGGTGCTGGTCCTGGCGACGCGGCAGGCCATTGACGCAACCGCGCGTATACAGACCGCGCTCCGGGACCCAGACCAGGCGATGCAGATGCATGTGGTGGCGTGGGCTCGCGGGCATCTTCCGACCGAGTGGCAATCGACGGATTTTTCCGAGCCGATACGGCAGGCCGCAGAGAAGATTGGGGGATTTCTGGCGGGAAACATCGCGGGCTTGGTGAAAAACCTCGCGGCGTTCTTCGTCAAATTGTTCATTGTGATATTTGCGCTGTTTTTTATGTTTCGCGATGGAGACAGCGTGGTGCGTGGCGTAAAGCATTTGTTGCCGTTCGACGAGGCGATCCAAACGGACATGTTGAACGAGTCGAAGGATCTTATTTTTGCAAGCGTCGCGGTGGGGCTGGTTATCGCGGGGATTCAGGGCCTTCTGGGAGGGCTCGCGTTCACGATCGGAGGAATACGCACAGCGGTTTTTTGGGGTGTGCTAATGGCATTCTTTTCACTTATTCCTGTGGTAGGATCGGCGCTGATCTGGGTTCCCGCGGCGTTGTGGCTCGGATTCAGCGGGCATTGGGGTAAGGCAGCGGCGGTTTTGGCGATTTGCGGCGGCGTCGCGGCGTTGGCCGACAATATTATCCGACCGCTGCTGTTGCGTAACCGGACGCATTTGAACGAACTGCTGCTGTTTATCGGGGTGCTAGGCGGTTTGGAAGTGTTTGGATTGCTGGGATTGGTGGCGGGGCCCACGATTGTGGCGGCGGCGATGGGAGTCTTCCGCGTGTACATGGACCGCCGCGATGCGACGGCTGGGCAGGAAGCGTAGGGAATCGACAACTTCTGGGGTCGAGGTCTTTCGCCTGTCGCTATCGGGTAGGCTCAGGATGACAACACGTACTCCGCATGAGAGCCGCCTTGTAACTGCAGGTCTCGCGACTCGACGCGGTGGCCGAGAACCTTTGAGCGTCCTCAGAGATCGGCCCGGAATCGCTACACGCCACTTGCAGTATGGCCATGCCGGGTCTGTTCGACTTTGACCGTAGTTCCCGATACTCCGTCCTTGGGAGGATCGCAAATGGCGCAAATTGCAGTCACGTTCAGGTTCCATAGCGGCCTGAAGCACAAAGTGTTTTCCAACGTTCGACTCTCCGGTAGCTGGGATGCGACTGGAAAGTTTTCCAACCAATGGACAGAGGTACCGATGGCGCTGTCGCCGGATTGGACCGGTTGTGACGCCTTCAGCGCCAGTGTGTCGCTGCAGGCGACGCCGCCGGGCACGGTGTTCCAGTGGGGCGTAACCGCCGACATCCTGGGGGCGCCGAACACGTGGGTGATAGCAACCGAAGTGCCCGATGAAAACTCGAGCCAGCGATACCGGAGCTTCGTACTTTCGGCGGGCGCAACGCAGCAAGACTACTGGTTTGTCACCGGGCGCAGGTTCGGTGCGCAGAAATATTTCCCGCCAGGGTCAGCGAGCGCTGGCATTCAATTTTCAGTGTGGGCGCCGCAGGCAGAGCGCGTTGAAGTGGTGTTTGCACCGGTCCCAGCCGCGGGCAGCACGCCGACGGGATATATCGCCGACGACGGCACGGGAGTGGACCCGGGCGCAGCAGTCGTGCCCCTGGTGTCGAAGGGCGGCATTTGGCAGAGCGATATTGCGGCAACGCCCGCGCTGGCGAAACTTGGCGAGTACTTCAACCGCCTGTACATGTACCGGATCACCAACGAGCAGGGTGTGCAGACATACAAAGTCGATATTTTCTCGCGCAACCAGGTGGGCCGTGGGGGAACCAATCCGGGAGGAGCGCACTACGCAGGTTCCTATCTCGATCTCGACGGAATCGTGAGTTGTTCGATAGTTTCCGATCCGGATCAGGTGACCGAGAGCTTCAACGACACGGGAATTGAAAAGCAGACGCTGATTCCAGAGGAAGATTTCTGGGCGAGCGAATACACCAGCGGAAAGCTGCCCCCGCAAAACATAGAAGATCTGATCATTTACGAATTGCACGTCGGCTCTCTGGGATTCCCTTCGACGTCCAGCGGAACGTTTGCCGACGCGATGGAGTTTGTCGATGAGTTGGCGGAGTTGGGGGTGAACGCTGTGGAGTTGCTGCCGGTATTGGAATTCGATGGCGACCTGCAGTGGGGTTACGGGACGTCATTGTTCTTTTGTTTGCAGACGAGCGCGGGAGGCGCGAATCAATTGAAGCATTTTGTGCGTGCATGCCATCAGCGGAGAATCGCGGTGATCCTCGATGTGGTGTACAACCACTTCGCGACTTCGAACAACGAGCGGTCGGAATGGGGATACGACTCGGATCCGAATGTCGCGCCGCAAGATAACACTTGGTATTGGTATGAAGGGCAGCCGACGGTCTACCCCGGGAACCTAAACGGAGGATACCTGGACAATGGATCGTCGGGTTGGACTCCGCGGTTCAGCGAAGAAAATGTCCGGCAGATGTTTACCAGCAGCGCGGCGGCGCTACTCGATGATTTTCACATCGATGGTTTGCGTGTGGACCTGACCGATGCGATTCATCAAAACAACGCACTTCACGCGAATGGCCAATCGGTTGGAAGTGCGAATCTGTACGGAATCAAGTTTCTGCGCGAGCTGGCGCGAACGGTGAAGGTGGTGAATCCAGCGGCATTTCTGATTGCCGAGGACCATACCGGTTGGAGCGCGATGACGCAACCGCCGGATCAGGGCGGGATAGGATTTGACGCTGTGTGGTACGCGGATTTCTATCATCACCTGATCGGCGACGGAAACTATGGCGACAACTATGCGAAGCTGCTGAAGAACGCGGGTTACGGAACCTCCGGATCGCTCCACATGGATTATTTCGCGGGGGCGCTGCTGGGGACGCAATATGACAAAGTCAGCTATCACGAAAACCACGACGAGGCCGGCAACGAGAGCAACACCGAGCGAACCATTGTTACGGCGGTGAATTCCGCGCCGCTGATTGGCACGACAAGGAAATATGCCGAAGGACGCAGCCGCTTTGCTTGCGGTCTGGCAGTGCTGTCGGCGGGAACACCCATGTTTTTGATGGGCGAAGAGATCGGAGCGACGAAATATTTCCGATACAACGATTTTTTTCTGAACAAGGAGGATCTGGTCGGCCAGAGGACGAGTGACGGGCAGTTCGTGTTCCGGTTCTATCAGGACCTGATCCGACTGTTGACCGCGACGCCGGCGGCGCGTTCCCGCGCGCTGGATGTCATCTACGTGCACAACGACAATCGCGTGATCGCGTTCACGCGCACTGCCGGGAGCCAGCAGCTTTTGATCCTGGCGAGTTTGAATGACACATCTTTCGATCATGGGTATGTTTTTGGCACGGATCCTTCACGGCTGTCTTCGGGCGGATGGCAGGAGATCTTCAATAGTGATGCCGCGGTGTACGGCGGCGATAACGTGGGGAACAGCGGCGCGGCGTTGCAGGTGAACGGCGGTCAGGTCAACGCGGTGATTCCGGCGCACGGGTTCGTGGTGCTTGAAAAGCTCGCGGTAGGCTAGCAGAACGCGCGAGGCCATACTCTCCCGGTTGGTGATGGAGCATCGTGGGTACACAAAAAAAGAGAAAGAGCGGCGTGCCCGCGGACAAGCTGGCGTTGTTCGATCAGCTGATTGCGGTGAATCCGGAGATTGAACGGAAGGGCGGCGACAACGCGTATGCGGCGGTGAACGGGAACATGTTCCTGTTGATGCAGCCGACCGGGACGCTGGCGATGCGTTTGCCTGAGGGTGCGCGCGAGGAGTTTCTGAGGAAATACAAGACCAAGCTGTACGCGACGTACGGAGCGGTGATGAAGGAATACGTCACGGTTCCCGATGATTTGCTGGGGAAGACGAAAGAGCTGCAAAAATATCTTGAGTTGAGCTACGAGTATGCGAAAGGACTGAGGCCCAAGCCGTCTAAGAAGAAGACTTAGACAAGGAGCGATAGCCTGGTTTGCCTGACGTGCGTGCACAGTGATGTTTGAATGCGCTTGGAAGTGCTAACGGTATATAGTGCCGGGCTATGCGTTGCTGGCAGTTGCGGGTGACGTAAACGCTCAAGGAGAAGAAGATGGCATCGGTGCTGATCACTGGAACAAGCAGGGGAATCGGTTTTGAGGCGGCGCTGGCGTTTGGCCGCGCTGGTCATCAGGTACACGCGACGATGCGCAATCCGGCGGGGTCTCCGGAACTTGCGGAAATCGCCGCGCACGAAAAACTTCCGATCCACGTCAGCGCGATGGACGTGGACTCCGACGAGTCGGTGGCGAGCGGCATTGCGGCCATGCAGAAGGAGCATGGTCCGATCGATGTGCTGGTCAACAACGCCGGCGTGGAACGCAACGGCGCCGTCGAAGAGCTTCCCTTGGCCGAGTTCCGCGCGGTCATGGAGACCAACTATTTTGGAGTGATCCGTTGCGTTCAGGCGGTGGTGTCCGGGATGCGCCAGCGGCGCAGTGGATGCATCATTAACGTCAGCTCGGTCGCCGGACGCATCAGCAGCGCGCCGTTGACGGCCTACATGGCTTCCAAATGGGCGCTGGAAGCGCTTAGCGAAGGGCTTGCGGGCGAATTGAAGACGTTCAATGTGCGAGTGTTGCTGGTTGAGCCGGGCATCATTGACACGGCGATGGCCCAGCGCATTGGAGATCGTCCGCAAGATTCGGCCTACCGGCAAGGTGAGCGGTTCGCGCGTTTGTTCGCGGCATCGCTGAAGAATCCGGCGCCACCCTCGCTGGTCGCGCAGAAAATTCTGGAGCTCGCCGAGAGCGGAACCTGGCAGCTGCGACACCCAGTGGGACCTGATGCGGTTCCGTTTCTGCAGTGGCGGGGTCAAATGAGCGATGAGGCTTGGGTGGATTTGAATGGCAGTGATGACGAAACCTGGTACCGAAGAATCGAGAGTGATTTTGGTTTGGATACCAGGCCCCCGAGAGTTAAGGCGGAAGCGAAGTAACAAGCGACGGAAAAGCTGAAGTAAGGAAGCAGCGACGTAATGAAGTAATGACAGCGACGTGGGCCACGGCCGCGAATTGCTGTCGAAAAGTGAGCCACAGCCGATCCTTGCAATTTGTATGTATTCGCCCGGGCAAGCTGGGCCTCAGGGATCCTGTGCTCCTACACCACTCACTGCAGTCTTTGCGCGATGGAACTTAGCCGGTCCTACATGCGTTCATCCTAGGCGGAGGCACTATGCACACCTTGGTACAAGACTTTCGCTACGCCTGGCGGATGCTACGCAAAAACTGGCTGTCGACTTTGGTGATTTTGGCGTCGCTGGGCATCGGCATTGGAGCGAATTCAGCGGTTTTCAGCGTGGTGAACGCGCTGTTGCTGCGTCCGCTGCCATATCCGCAGCCGGAGCGGCTGGCGGCGGTATGGCTGCATTCTCCGGCGATCGGGATATTCCGCGACTGGCCTTCGCCGGGCCAGTTCATCGACATCCAGAATGAGAACCACTCGTTTGAGGAGAAGGCGCTCGCACAGACGCGGATGCTCACCCTGACTGGCAGGGAACAACCTGAGCGGGTTGCGGGAATGCGAACACAATCGAGCTTGCTGAAGATGTTTGGCGCGAAGACGTCGCTGGGGCGTGTGTTGTTGCCGGAAGAGGACAAGCCTGGAAAACCGGCGGTGGCGATTCTCAGTGATCGGGTGTGGAGGCGACTGTTCAACTCCGATTTGGAGATAGTGGGCAAAAGCATCACGCTGGACGGGAATTCCTACACTGTGGCTGGCGTTCTACAGCGGGGATTCATGCTCAATGCCGAAGTGATGCCGTCGGAAGAGCCGATGGACAAGGTGGACGTCTTCCTGCCACTGCCGCTGGCAGCTGATGCCGTGAGCAAGAGGCATGATGAAAATTACAACATTGTTGTGCGGCTGAAACCGGGAGTTTCGCTGCAACAGGCGCAGGCGGATATCGATGTGATCGCCAGCCGAATTCGGGAGAAGGACAAGCGCGACGGTAGCTTCGGCATGCATGTGGTGGGGCTGCAGGACGAGGTGGTGGGTGACGTTCGACGGGCGCTACTGGTGCTGTTGGGATCGGTGGCTGTGGTTTTGCTAATTGCTTGCGCCAACGTGGCGAACTTGCTGCTTACGCGTGCGGCGGCGCGCGAGAGGGAGGTGGCCATCCGGACGGCTTTGGGAGCGGGTTGGCAGCGGCTGGCGGGACAACTGTTGACGGAAAGCATTTTGTTGGGGATTCTCGGCGGCGCCTTCGGACTCTTGGTCGCGCGAGTGAGCCTTTCCGTGGTGCGCACGATGAATCCGGGGAATATTCCAAGGTTGGAGGACATCGGAATCAATGGCAGCGTGCTGGCGTTTACCTTCGGCGTTTCGTTAGTGACCGGGATTCTGTTTGGCGTAGCGCCTTTGTGGCGTGCCGTCCGGGTGGATCCGAATACTTCCCTAAAGGCCGGGGGACGCGCCGGCCAGACAGAAGGTGGTTTGTACCTTCGGAGGCACCGTTTGCGGGGTTTGCTGGTGGTTTCCGAGTTGGCGCTTTCGTTGATGCTGTTGATCGGGGCGGGACTGCTAGTGCGCAGCTTCGTGCGGTTGCAAAGCGTGGCTCCTGGATTTACTAGCGAGCACGTCCTGACCATGCAGATTGCCGCTACCGACCCGAAGTATCGCGATGAAAAAGCGTTGGCGAATTTATACCGGGAGATCGAAAACCGCGTCGTGCATCTGCCGGGCGTGATTGCGGAGGGCGAGGTTTCCGTGCTGCCGCTCACCGGGTCCGTGGGATGGGGAGGCATCAACGTGGAAGGCTACACGCCGCCGCCGGGGCAAGAGTTGCAAGTCGACTTGCGGGTGGCGAGCGCCGACTACTTTCGGGCTATGGAGATTCCTCTGCGCGCCGGACGGTTTTTCTCGGAGCATGACACGGCGGATTTACCGGGGGTGGTCATCATCGACGAACGGTTCGCGCGGAGATTCTGGCCGAACGGGGACGCCGTCGGAAAGCACTTGTGGTTCGATCCGAAGAAATCCATCACGATTGTCGGCGTGGTCGGAGCGGTCAAACAATACGGCCTGGAGACGGAGGGTAAGATCGCGGTGTATTTTGCGCGCGAGCAAGGGGCACCGAATGGCATGTACCTGGTGGCGCGAAGTTCGTCCGATGCCGCTGGGTTGCCGGGCGCGATCGTCAGCGAAATTCATGGTGTCGAACCGACTATGGCGGTTTACGAAATTCGGAGCATGCAGGACCGCTGGTACGACTCACTGGCGCGGCAGCGGTTTTCCAGCACGATGCTGGCGGGGTTTGCGGCGTTCGCGATGTTGCTCGCGGCCGTTGGGCTTTACGGCGTGATGTCGTATTTGGTGACCCAGAATACTCACGATATTGGCGTACTGATGGCGCTGGGCGCGCGGCCCGGGGATATTCTCGGGCTGGTGCTGCGGCAGGGCATGGAATTGGCGGTGATCGGCATCGTGGCCGGGCTTGCGGGAGCATTTGCGTTGACGCGGGTGATGGCGAGTTTGCTGTTCGGAGTGAGCACGATGGATGCGGCCACGTTCAGCGCGGTGCCGGTATTGTTGGCGGCGGTGGCGTTCGCCGCTACCGTGATACCGGCTTGGCGTACGACCCGGGTGGACCCGGTGGTGGCGCTGCGGGAAGAATAGCGGTGAGGGTGGTCTGAGTGGAACGGCGGGCTGAAGCCCGGCGACTACATGGTCTGCGTGACGCGCGTTGACAGTGTACGGGGGCTTACCTACACGTAGGTGGAGGTGATTGAGCTGATGCGAAACACGCGGGGCGAAAATGCGTGCGGGGACGTGGGCGTGTGCTAGAGTACCCGACTGCGATGGGTGTGAACGGATACAAACCGGCTGCAGTGCATGCGGAATTGCCTCCGGCGCAGCTGCGTTGGCGGTGCGAGGCTTCGCGGTTGCCGTTCGAGACTACGGCGCAGGCGGAATTGCGCGAAGGGTTTATCGGGCAGGAGCGGGCGCTGCGGGCTCTGAAGATGGGGGTGGAGCTTTCTGCTCCCGGCTACAACGTGTTTGTGTGTGGGTTGGCGGGGACCAGCCGCGGCGGGACCATCGCGCGGATGATTGAAGAGTTGCACCCGGTTACGAAACCTTCACTGGATCGATGTTATGTCAACAACTTTAAGATCGCAGACCGGCCTCGGCTTTTATCTTTGCCGCGGGGGCAGGCTAATTCGTTCAAGAAAGAGATGCAGGCGGGGATTGATTTTCTGCGGCGGCGGATTCCGCAGGTGTTTGAGGGCGAACCGTTTCAGCGGCAGAAGGGGCGGATCGTGGAGCGATTTACGGTGCGCGAAAAGGAGTTGATGGACGATTTTACCCGAAGGATTTCGCGGGAGCAGTTTGCGCTGGGGCATATGCAGGTGGGTGCGGTAGCGCTGCCGGAGATTTTTCCGGTACTCGAGGGGCAGATGGTGCCGATCGAGGATATTTCGAAGATGGTGCATGAGGGGAAGCTCGATTCGCCGGTGGCGGAGGAGATCGAGAGGAAATACGAGCAGTTCCGGCAAGAATTTACCGTGGTGTACCGGAAGACGCTGACGTTGTCTCGGGAACTGGCTAGCGAGTTGAGTTATCTGGAGCAGGAGGCGGCTTCGGTTTTGGTGGATGGAGTGATTGAGGAGTTGAAGGAAAAATATTCGAACGCGGGAGTGGCGGAGTATCTGGAAGAGGTGCGGCATCATCTGCTGGACAACCTGGATCCTTTCAAGGAACGCGAGGGCGAGGGTGAGCACGAGGGCGAGGGTACGCCTTCGCTGGATGGCATGCCGAAGATGCCGGGAAGCGGGCCGGAACGCGATCCGTTTCGTTTGTATGGCGTGAATGTGATTCTGGCGCATGGGGATGATGATGGTTCGCCGGTGATTTTTGAGACCACGCCGACGTATGCGAATTTGTTCGGGACCATTCAGCGGGCTTACGACGCGCGCGGCGGGTGGACGAGCGACTTCATGGATTTGCGGGCGGGGTCGCTGCTGCGGGCGGATGGCGGATTTTTGATTATGTATTCGCTAGAGGCGTTGTCGGAGGTCGGTGTTTGGCGGGCGCTGAAGCGGACTTTGAACCACAACCGGCTGGAAATTCAGCCTTTGGAGATGTTTTATCCGTTTGGCGGGAGCGCGCTGAAGCCGGAAGCGGTGAACCTCGACGTGAAGGTGATTTTGATCGGGGATCGCGAGTTGTACGAAATGTTGTATGACTACGAGGAAGATTTCCGGAAAATTTTCAAGGTGCGCGTGGAGTTCGATGAAGAGATGAAGATGAGCGACGGCGTGATCGCGGAATATGCGGGGCGATTGCGGGCGTTGTGTGAAAAGGAGAATTTGTCGCCGTTCGACCGCGGCGCGTTTGCGACCATGCTGGAATATGGCGTGCGGCAGGCGGGGCGGCGGAACAAGGTTACGGCGCGGTTTGTGGACATTGCGGATTTGGCGCGCGAGGCCGCTTACGCAGCTTCGGCTGCGGGGGAAGCGGTTGTGCGCGCGGCACATGTGCGGACGGCGCTGTCTTCCAAGATGGAGCGGCACAACCTGATCGAGACGCGGATTCGCGAAATGATTGAAGAAGGGACGCTGCTAGTCGATCTGGAAGGCGTGCGCGTCGGGCAGGTGAATGGATTGAGCGTGCTGGAGATTGGCGGGTATTCGTTTGGGAAGCCGGTAAGGATCACGGCTACTGCGGCGTTGGGGAAAGTCGGCGTCATTAATATCGAGCGGGAATCAAATTTGAGCGGGCGATTTCACGATAAGGGCGTTCACATTATTTCGGGTTATTTGCGCAGCCGGTTTGCGCAGGATAAACCGTTGTCGCTGTCAGCTAGTATTTGTTTTGAGCAGTCGTATTCAGGGGTGGATGGGGATAGCGCTAGCTCGACTGAGGTTTATGCGCTGGTTTCGGCTTTGGCGGAGTTGCCTTTGCGTCAGGATATTGCGGTGACGGGGTCGATGAATCAGCAGGGGGATGTACAAGCGATTGGCGGGATTAACGAAAAGATCGAAGGATTTTTTGATGTTTGCAAGATCGCGGGATTGTCGGGTTCGCAGGGTGTGTTGATGCCGGCTTCGAATGTCGAGGACTTGATGCTGCGGGAAGATATCCTGGATGCGGTCGGGGCGGGGAAGTTTCATATCTGGCCGGTGGCGAAGATTGAAGAGGGCATTGAGATTTTGACGGGGATGACGGCAGGCTGTCGGAATGGCGACGGTTCGTTTCCGAGCGGAACGGTATTTGCTGCGGTGAATGAGCGGCTGAGCAAGATGGCGCGGGTGATGAAGGAATTCGAGTAGGATTCAAGCATGTCATGCAGTTCAATCCACATTGATCAGTAGGCGCGGCCCGCTTTTCATTTGCTGGTATCGCGCTGATCGTCATCGGTGCGACTCGCGGACGAATCTTCGCTGGCGCGGAGACTCGCGTCGAGTTTGACTCTAACCGGCCTCCGAAACAGGAGGGCGGCTACAGGCTGGGGGCGAGGTAGGCGCTGCGATGGTCGATGCGGTAGGTCGGCGGCATGGCGTCCGCTGGCGTGGTTGACGGCGGCGTGACGCGAACTTCGATGGCGTGAATTCTTCCGTCGCGCGCAGGGGGGACGAACGCCAGGCTGTATTCATGGCGGACGAGTTGGGCGATCTGGGCATAGACGGCGGCAAAATCTTTCGCGGAATTCGGAAAAAAGACGCGGCCGCCGGTAGCTTGGGTTAGAGCGGCGAGAAGCTGGTCGGCTTCGGCGAATCCTTGCGCGGCGATGGCAGATTTTTCGGCGGGAACGTGGTCTTTGCTTTTCTTGGTCTTCGAATCCTTTTGATCTGGCGCGGGTTGGCGCAGCTCTCCGCTTAAAGACAGCGCGAGGATGCGGACATCGCTGGTTTTGACGCGGGTCAGGAGTGCGGCAGCTATTTCGGGCGGCGAAGTGTCTACGCCGGTTGAGAGCAGCACGATGGATTTCTTGCCTTGTACTTTTTCGAGCCAATCCAGGACGGTTGAGAGGCTGCGCGAAAGATTGAGTGCGCCGAAGCCGACGTAGTAGCGCACGTTGTCGAGCGCGGACTCAGCGGCTTGCTTGTCGGGTGTGAAATCGAGCATGGCTTGGGGAGCGGCGTCATATTTGACGACGGCGACGCGGTCGTCGAGGGAGAGGCCTTCGAGCAGGGCGTGAGCGGCGCGAACGTGGGCGGCTTCGAGAAAGTAGACGGCGGGACCTGCTTCCACCAGCAGCAAGACCTGCGCGGGTTCCGTGATGGTCGCGAAGTCGGTGATGGGTTGCTCGACGCCGTCGTCGAAGATGTGGAGGTCTTCGCGACTCAGGCCTTCGATGAAATTACCGTGAGTGTCGGTCACGGTTACGCCAACGTTGACACGATCGACGCTGACGCGAATCGGCTCTGTAGGTGCTGCGACAGGTTGTTGTGCTCGCGCGAGCGGGGCAATTGCGGTGAACAAGAAAGCGGAGCAGAGCATGGAGTTGAGTTTAGATTTCATGTGTTGCAATTTGTAGGATAGCCAGATTTTAGTCTGAGCGGCTAAACAGGCTGCGGAAAAATGCCAAGAGCGTCTCCTCAGGGGATGAAGCCCATCGGTAGTGGGGGCTTTATGCCGGAGCTAAAGCTCCGGCCCCCGCAAAAGCAGTCTTTTTCCGGAGGCCGTTAATGCCTGTTGAAAGTGCTCGCACGCCCTTTGAAAGTGCTTGCGCGCCGTTTGGAAGTGCCCGCGCGGCGTTTACCGAAGGAAGTCTGTCCAGGGATTCTCGGTTGTTGCGAATTTGCCAGCAGGCACAGACCCTTCGCGGCTCAGGGTGAACAAGAGTGTCTGTTCTACGTGGGAATCATTCGAGCCATTGATCGAAATGGATGCCTTTGGCATCTTTCCAGGAGGCGCCGGCCATGTAGTGCAGGTGCCTGGGGAAGACTTGCGGGTTTGCGTTGGTCAGCAGGGAAGGGACTTTTGCGGCAGCAGCTTTTTGCTGTGCGGTGGCGTTTTGCGTTTCCGAAACCTTTTTGGCTTCTTCGATCCAGCGCGCTTTCAGGGCGGGCCAGTCGATTTTTTGGAAGTCGAAGTAGTTCAGGCCGTTGATTTTTTCGGGGTAGGTAGTGCGAGCTGTCTTGAATTGAGCCGCGGAGATGGCGTTCGACGCGGAACGAGTCGCCAGGAGGTCGCGGACGGTTTCGTTACGCGTGGCACCGACAATAAAGTCCGGCGTGACGGCGAGATGATAGAAGTCCCATTGGGCGACGCCTTTGCTGCCTTGATTGCCGTGAAGGGAAATTTTCAGGAAGGTGGTGTCCCCTTCGGCGCGTTCTGAAGTGATCTGATCACCGAAGGCGGAGCGAAGGAGCTTCAGGGTTTCGGGCTTTTTGCGGATTCCGAAAACATAGACGGCTTTTTGGGGATCGAGCGATGGGCTGAGCTGCATCGACGCGAATTCGCCACTAGGTAGCGCTAGTGCGTCGGAGAGCGGCATGCCGAGGCGCTGTTGCGCTACAGCTTCGACCATGGCCGTGGCGTTTTGCTGCCCTGGCGGCATCGCGGCAGCGACGCCACGTTTCAGGATTTCATAAAAGCCCGGCAAGTTGAATTGCGTCTCGCTGTAAGAGATGGCGTTGGGCTGAAGGAGCGAAAGTGAAGTCGGCGAGGCTAGACCGTCGGTCCAGAAGTCGAAGAGCGCGCCCGGCGCGGTGTCGCCGAGAATCGCGCCTTGAAAGCGAGTCTTCGCGCCCTCCAGAATCACGCGCCCACTGAAGGAATGGATGGCTTCGAGCTTCAGGGCGTTCAGAACCGGAGCGAGTTTGAATCCGGAGGCAGAGTCGGGAGCGAGGCCTTTCAGGCTCGGGACACCGGCGAAAAATTCGATGACGCCGCCGCCGAGTTGCGGCTGTGCTTCCTTGTAGGCCGCCGATTGGGCGAGCGAGCTGGAATCAGTGCCTTTGCCTTCGAGGCGCCCCAGGATGTCTTCGAGCACGGAGCGTTCACTGGCGCTGGCGGCGTATTTGCCGTGCTCGACCCAGTAGGTGGTGCTGGTCTTGCGCTCGACCTTCAGGGTGGGCACGCCCGCGACCGTGATTTGCGAAATCTGCGGCAGCTCTTTTTCCTGGCCGCGCATGCGAACAACCGCTTTGCTCAGCAGAGCTTCCTTTCCTGTGCGGTCGTAAACAAAAAAGAGGCCATTGTAGGTGTGGTCGGTGGGTTTCGGAGGCGCGGCGCTGGTAGTCATCTTCGCTTCTGGCTTGCTGAGATAACCGACGACGAACGCATTTTCCAGGAGGGCAGAGTACTGCTCGGCTTCTTCCGGAGTGAGCGCTGGCTTCGACGCGTCTTGTTCCGACGGGCTAGTCATATTTGCAAACATGGCGGCGCGTACGGGGGCGAAATCGGGGTCGTCCCAAAGCGCGAACAACGCGTTGGTCTTTCTCGCGTCACCCGCGGGGGTTCCGCGCCAGATGAGATAGAAAGAAGTGCGGGATGGCATTTGCGCGGGCTCCAGCGGCGCTTGAGCCGAGAGTCGGCCGGACAGAAGCATCGAGAAGATCAGAGCGCAAATAAACGCGCGCACGCGAGTAACTTTCATGAAGGCTCTCCGCCACGAATTCCTGCCAGAATGTGCAGCTTTTCCATGCTAGCTCCGGCCCTGAAAAGACTGAAGCCCTGTCCCGCGTCAGGTTTCCAGAACGCGGAACAGGGCTTCGAATGCAGGAGAAAAGCCGGAGCTAGGAGGTCGGCTTGGACGCGGCTGCTGGAGCGGCCGCCGGCGTAGCTGCCGGAGCGGCACCCGAACCCGCATCCTTCGGAGTGGAAAGATAACCGTTGATATCGTTTTTGCCGACGTCGAAGACCACGATTTCATAGGGCGCCAGACGCGCGCTGCCCTTGAGGTAGAACTGCACGGGTTCGCCCGCGGTCTTGTCTTTCTTCTCGATAGAGCGGTCATCGACGAAGACGGTCATGGTGTACTTGCCTTTTTTCTGGTCGGTCTTGTTCAGAGTGACCTGCACGGGGCCGACACGCTGGGGAGTCTTGCTCTTGGTGACTTTAAATTCGTAGTAGTTGCGGTCACCACGGCGCTTGAGCTCTTCGAGGTCGTCGCGGTTGTGAGCAATCAGGCCGCTCATAACCCCCATGTCTCCGGTAGCGCGCTCCAGCTTGCCTTTGGTGGTCTCCAGATCGGTCTTGGTGTCGGCGATATCCTTCTTGGCGCCACCCACTTCGGTGGCAACTGCGCCAATCTTCTCGTCGCTCTCCTTCTGCACTGCCGTCAATTGCGTTGCCAGCTTTTGATCCGAGGCGATCTGGTCGTTGCGAATCGCTTCGGCGCGGCTGCGGGCCTTCGCAAGCTCGGCCTGGGTCATGCCAACTTTCTGCTGGGTGACTTCAATGTTGCCTTTCAGATCGGCGAGGCGGGCATTGGCCTGGTCGAGCTGAGCGCTGAGCAACTTGTTCTGATCCTGGGCCTTAGCGAGGTCGGCCTGGAGCTGACCTTGCGCGGAATGGCCCATGAAACCAAGTGCGATGACGGCAACAATCAGGACACCGAACAGCACAGCGATCCAGCGGGGTGTGCCCACGTTTTCGTAGTGGTAGGACTCCTGCGGACTCGGGACGTTTGGCGAAATACTCATTCAGCCTCCTAGGAGATGGGCCCCCAACCCTGCAATGGTACCATTCGCAAATCGTTGCTCGCAACGATTACAGACGATGCCTATTCGCGGGAGCGGGCTTTTGTTCGGTCCTTGGCGGCAGCCGTGCCGCGCGAGGCTGGCGTCGGCCATCGCGAGAAGATGGAGGTGGTGAGGCCGCCACGCGGGGTGAATTCGCCGCGGACGACGCACCATTCTGGCTGGATGGCGTCGACGATGTCGTGGAGCATTTTGTTTACGGCGTTTTCGTAGAAGATGCCGAGGTCGCGGTAGGCTAGGAGGTACATTTTCAATGATTTGAGCTCGATGCAGTCTTTGCGCGGGACGTATTGGATGGTGATGGTGCCGAAGTCGGGTAGGCCCGTTTTTGGGCAAACCGAGGAATACTCCGGGAATTTTGTGGTGATGATGTAGCCCGGGAATTGATTGGGCCAGGTTTCCAGCGGAGGCAGTTTCGTTGTTATGCCTGCGCGGGCGTGTTCTTCCGTGTAGTCGGCCATGGAGGCTCCTGGTGTCTATTATATATGGTGCGCGTAGACGGCGAGAAAATCGGCGGACTGCTGGCTGGAACGGGAGCGGGCACGGCAATGGCGTGCCCCCTACTTGTCGAGATCGATGTCTTTGATGGGGATGTCCCAGTGGGCATCGAGGATTTCGAAGCGGTGCTGCTCCTCGCGCTTGTAGGTGTCCTGGTCGGGAAAGAGCTGCTTGAGGAGCGCGGCGGAATCGAAAGTGTCGTGAGCGATTTCGGCGTTCTTGAAGATTATGGTGGTGCGATAGTCCCAGCGGCCGTCTTCGGTGGTGTGATAGCGGGGCGCGACCGCGAGTACTTTCAGGATGCGGCCGAGCTCCATTTCTTTCTTTAGGAGGGGGTAGTGATTTTTCTTGAAGAGCGCGATAAATTCGTCGGCGTGACCCCATTTTGCTTTGTAGTAGTACTCGACGACAAATGGGCGGTCCTTGGCTTCTTGCGGTGCTGGTCTGGCTTGGAGTGAAGCGCGAATCGGGAACGCTAGAATTACGACCACGACGACTGACAGGGTGTACTGACTGATGCGGTTGCCGGCGGAAGCTTGCATGGAATCCTCCTTGGTTTGAGAGATCGAAGTGCGTACCCCGAAGCGCGTACCCTCGCTTTGCTGGAGTGGCCGGTCTGAAGACCGGCCACTCCATGCGGATCTTGTTGCGACGAGCGGATGTTACGCGTGGGGCGTCCTCTCGCACAAGGTCTGGCTCGAAGATATAATGCGTGGCGATTGCTGGGGCATAGGGAGAATCGCTCGATGGGCGATGAGAAGAGAGACCGAGATCTGGGCATGCACTGCCCGATTTCGCGGCGCGATTTCTTGAACGGAGTTGCCGTTGGGGTGAGCGGCGCCATGGTTGCGGAGCCGCTGCTGGCAGCGATGGGTGGCGAGGAGTACGCGCCGGAGAAGGCCGCCGATTACTATCCGCCCGCGCTGACAGGCATGCGCGGGAATCACGACGGCACCTTTACCTTCGCGCACCGCCTGCGCGATGGCGGCAAATGGGATGCCGAAGGCCCGGCCACGAAAACCGATGAAACCTACGACTTGGTGGTCGTGGGAGGGGGAATCAGCGGACTGGCCACCGCGTATTTCTATCGCAAAAACTCCGGAGCTGCGGCGCGCATTTTGATCCTCGACAATCACGACGACTTTGGAGGCCACGCCAAGCGCAACGAATTCCGCGCAGGCAAGCGCATGCTGCTGAGCTACGGCGGAACGCAATCGATTGAGAGCCCGGGGGCATACAGCAGGGTGGCGAAAGACCTGATCGCGGAGGTGGGAATCCAGGTCGATCGTTTTTACAAGGCTTATGATCGGAAGCTATACACGAAGCTGGGCACCGCGGCATTTTTCAACCAGGAAACGTTCGGCGAAGACCGTCTGCTGACGGGCATGAACGCGACGCCTTGGCCGGAATTCCTCGCCAAGGCGCCACTTTCCGACGCAGTGCGTCGCGATATTGCGCGCGTGTACACGCAAAAAGTGGATTACATGGCGGGCCTGTCGAAGGAACAAAAGCTCGCCAAGCTCGCAACGATTAGCTACGCGAACTATCTGACGAACTTCTGCAAGGTGACGCCGGAAGCGTTGCCATTTTTCCAGACGTTTCCGCATGACTTGTTTGGAGTGGGCATCGACGCCGTCTCGGCGGCGTCGTGTTATGCGTCTCCCGACGACTACGAGTCGTTCACGTACCCGGGATTCGACGGGCTGGGGCTTCCCGAACGGGAAAAGGAAGAGCCGTATATATTTCATTTTCCGGACGGGAACGGGTCGGTCGCGCGATTGCTGGTGCGCTCGCTGATTCCCGGCGGAGTACCGGGCTCCACGATGGACGATGTGGTCACCGCGCGCGCCGACTATAGCAAGCTCGATCAAGCGGACGCGAAGGTGCGGTTGCGACTGAACAGCACCGTCATGCACGTACAGCACGCGGAACCTGGGGCCAATTCGGCGAAAGAAGTGGAAGTCACTTACATGCGCGGCGGCAAGCTGCAGTCGGTCCGCGGCAGGAATTGCGTCCTCGCTTGCTACAACGTGATGATCCCGTACATTTGTCCGGACCTTCCCGAGAAACAGAAGGAGGCGCTTTCGTATCTCGTGAAGACTCCGCTGGTCTACACGCATGTTGCGCTGCGCAATTGGACCTCTTTCTCTAAACTAGGGGTGCATCAAATCGTCGCGCCGGGCGGCTACCACACCTATATCGCGCTCGATTTCCCGGTGAGCCTCGGCCAGTACCAATTTCCAAGCAATCCCGAAGAGCCAATGGTGTTGTTCTTGCTGCGCACACCTTGTAGGCGGGGCCTTCCGATGCGCGATCAATATCGTGCCGGCCGCGTGGAATTGTTGGCTACGCCTTTTGCGACGTTCGAACGCAACATTCGCGATCAGTTGGCGAGAATGTTGGGATTGGCAGGCTTCGACCCCGCGCATGATATTGAGGGCATTACCGTAAATCGGTGGGCACATGGTTACGCCTACACGCCCAATTCGCTGTTCGATCCCGATTGGAAGGAAGAAGAAAAGCCTTGGGTGATCGGCCGCAAACCCTTCGGACGCATCGCCATCGCCAATTCCGACGCAGGGGCCAACGCCTACACCAATGAAGCGATCGACCAGGCACACCGCGCGGTGACCGAACTCCTTGGGGCAGGCTGAGAGGCTCGATTTACAATCGGATCGGAGAATCTGCGGGAGATTTGGTAGCCCGGACGGGAGTCGAACCCGTAATCTTCACCTTGAGAGGGTGACGAGTTAACCGGTTACTCTACCGGGCCACGCGAAACAGTTTATCGTGTTCATGATGTTCCGGCAATCGAGGCCGGGCGTGGGGCGGTCAGCCTCTGCCAGTGAAAAGAACGTTACGTTTCGTTTGAGGTGTTGTCGCCGCGGCACGCCCGGTTTAGGATTTCGCGCGAGTTTTATCAGCCCCGGTGTACTGTAGAGCCTCAAGGGCCCAGTGCTCGGCTCCAATCATCATGGCGAAAAAGATACGCATCGTCGTCTCGCTGACGACGAACGACAACGACTATCAGATCGAACAGGCGCAGTCCGCCGAACAGGCGGCAGCGCGACTTGGTGTTACGGCTGAAATCATCTATGCCGACAACGACGCCATCAATCAGAGCACCCAGATTCTGAAGGTAGTGCAAGCTTCGCCCGAACACCGGCCGGATGCCATCGTCTTTGAGCCTGTCGGAGGCACCGCGCTGCCGCAAGTGGCCCGGGCTGCTGCAACCGCTGGAATTGGCTGGGTGGTGCTCAATCGCGACGCCACTTACCTCGACGAGCTTCGCAAAACCACCAGCGCGCCGATGTTCGGTGTGAGCTCCGACCACGTCGAAATTGGCCGGTTGCAAGGGCGCCAACTCGCGGCCCTGCTGCCCAAAGGCGGCGCGGTCCTTTACATACAGGGACCATCGGAAAATTCCGCGGCCAAGGAACGCACCGCTGGCATGCAGGAGACCAAGCCGGCGAACATTCAAGCGGTCATGCTGAAGGCGCAATGGACGGAAGAGAGTTCGCTGCGCGCGGTACGCTCCTGGTTGAAGCTCACGACTTCGCAGAAATCGACAATCGACGTCGTGGCCGCTCAGGATGATTCGATGGCTATGGGAGCGCGAAAGGCCTTCCAGGAACTAGCCAACGAAGTGGAACGCGACCGTTGGTTGAAGCTTCCGTTCGTCGGCTGCGACGGCTTGCCCAACACCGGCCAGGCCTGGGTGAAAGGCGGCCAACTGACCGCCACCATATTCGTTCCACCCAACACCGGGCAGGCCATCGAAATGATCGTGGACGCGATTCAAAACCGGAAACAACCGCCGGCGCGCGTGCTGGTTGCACCGCGTTCGATTCCCGCGCTGAACACCCTCTCGCCTCGACGTCCGGCGTAGTCATTCGCCTGCGCGCACCGACCTTCCTCTCCCACAAAAGCAGCGTATAATGCCGCGGGCAAGTTTTGACTTGAACTTGTTCGGCCATCGCGGAGGCACAACCAGATGAACAGCGGACGCAAGTACGCAGGCATCGACAGGAGACAATTCCTCGCAGCGACTACTGGGAGCTTGCTCGCTGCAACTGGAGGAACCCTGCTCGCCGCGACGGCTCCAGGTTCCTCGGCAATGAATCCCAGCTCGGAATTCTCTGGCGGATCACTCAAATCCCAGACCGCGGAGCGCCCTCGCGGGGCTGACAAGTCCATGCGCAAGATTCCTATCGGCGTCTTCGATCCGGTGTACGGCAAAATGCCGCTGGACCAAATGCTCGACACGGTGAGCGTGCTGGGACTGGAAGCGATGGAAATTGGTACGGGCGGCTACCCGAACAATCTGCATTGCCCGCTCGACGAACTGGTTGAGGATACTGCGAAGGCGAAGACTTGGAAGAAAAAATTCGAGGACAAGGGAATTCAGGTTGCAACTTTGAGCTGCCACGGAAATCCGGTGCATCCGGATGCGAAGCACGCGGCAAAGGACGCGGACACGTTTCGCAAAACCGTGCGGCTCGCGCAAATTCTAGACATCAAAGTGATCGTGACATTTTCCGGATGCCCCGGTGGCACGCCGACCGACGCGCAGCCCAACTGGATTACCTATCGCTGGCCGCCCGAATACGGGGAGATGTTGGACTGGCAATGGAAAGAAAAGATTATCCCGTACTGGAAAGAGGCCGCTAAATTCGCGCGGGATCACGGGATTCACAGGATCGCCCTGGAAATGCACCCGAATTTTGTCGTGTACAATCCACGAACCCTGATGAAGTTGCGCGAAGCGGTTGGCGAAGAGATTGGCGCGAATAACGATCTAAGCCATCTGTTCTGGCAGGGCTGCGATCCGGTGGAAGTGATTCATTTCTTGGGCAAGCAAGGCGCGATCTACCACGCGCACATGAAGGACACCGTGATGTTCCCGGGTAATGTGGCGAAGTACGGCGTGCTGAATTTTGCGCCGGATGTTGCGAGCCTGCCGGAAGCGTCCGAGACATTTCGCGCGGTTGGATATGGACACGGCGCGGCGCTGTGGAAGTCGATCGTGCAGGCGTACATGGATATCGGCTACGAAGGCATACTTAGCATTGAAAATGAGGATCCCATTCTGGCGGGACCCGTAGGCGTCGAGCGGGCGGCGTGGGTCTTGAAGAATGTGCGCAACGAATTGCTCGGCACGTGATGGGAACGAGAGAGTGTGTGGCACAGCCATTCCTGGCTGTGCGCGTAAGACAAAGCAATATTTAAGGCGTAGAGCTGGAACCGGGGAGTCGCTGAATGGCGCAGGTGATTCGTTCGCCGAAGATATACGATGTGATTGTGGTGGGTTCCGGCGCTGGCGGTGGGATGGCGGCGAAGATCCTGACCGAGGGCGGCCTGAACGTGGCGATGCTGGAAGCGGGCCCGCAAGTTCATCCGGAAAAAGACTTCAAGATGTTTATGTGGCCATACGAGCTGCCGCATCGTGGAATTGGTGTAGGCGGACGTGCGGCGGAGAATTTTGGAGAGTTTCTGGCGCCGAATGGCGCGTGGGAGATTGAGGGCGAGCCGTATACCTCCGCGCCCGGATCGGATTTTCGGTGGTTTCGTTCGCGGATTGTGGGCGGCCGCACCAATCACTGGGGGCGAATCGCGCTGCGCTTTTCTCCGATCGATTTCAAATCGTACACGCGCGATGGGCTCGGCACGGATTGGCCCATCAGCTACGACGATATCGCGCCTTATTACGACAAGGTGGAAGGCTACATCGGCGTGTTTGGAACGAAAGAGAATGTTTCGAGCGCGCCGGATGGCGTTTTCCTGCCTCCTCCCAAGCCCCGCTGCACCGAATTGATCGTCAAGAAGGCCTGCGACAAGCTCAACATTATTTGCATTCCGTCGCGGCTGGCAATTCTCACAAAATCCGTAAGTGGACGCCTGCCTTGCCACTATTGCGGTCAATGCGGGCGGGGATGCACTACGGCGTCGAATTTCAGCTCGAGCCAGGTGCTGATTCCACCTGCGATGGCGACCGGCAAATTGACCTTGATCACCGACGCGATGGCGCGCGAGGTGCTGGTCGGCGTGGATGGAAAAGCGCAAGGTGTGTCGTATATCGACAAGGCAACGCGCACCGAAAAGCGCATCAGTGCGCGCGCGGTGGTGCTGGCGGCGAGCGCGTGCGAGTCGGCGCGGCTGCTGCTTAACTCGAAGTCGCCGTCGTTTCCGGATGGTTTAGCGAATTGGTCCGGGACCGTGGGGAAATATTTGACGGATTCGGTGGGCAGCGGCGGCGAAGGATATTTTCCGCAGCTTGAGAACATGACGCCTCATAACCACGACGGCACCGGCGGGATGCACATGTACATGCCGTGGTGGAAGTTTGACCGCAAAAATGATTTTCCCCGCGGCTACCATATCGAATTTGGCGGCGGACGGGATTTGCCGAACGTCGGAATGTTCAACGATCTTTGCCACCGTGAAGAAGGGTACGGCGTTGAGCTGAAACGGAAAGCGCGTAAGGATTACGGCACGACCATCGGGTTCGCGGGACGCGGAGAGATGATTCCGAATCCGGATACGTATTGCGAGATCGATCCGGACGTGGTGGACGAGTTCGGCATCCCGGTGCTGCGGTTCCATTTTAAGTGGTCGGAATATGAATTGCGACAAGCGAAGGATATGCAGGAAACATTTCGGGCGATCGTGGAGATGGCCGGCGGGCAGTATTTGACGAAGGCGCCCATCGATGGGCCTCGGGCTTTCGGGATTGACCTGGGGGGAAAGATCATTCACGAAGTGGGGACGGCGCGGATGGGGGCTGATCCGAAGACCTCGGTGTTGAACGGATACTGCCAGGCGCACGATGTGAAGAATCTTTTCGTTACCGATGGGGCATCCCTGGTTACGAATCCGGATAAGAATCCGACTTTGACGATCATGGCGCTTTCCTGGCGGGCTTCCGAGTACCTATTGAGCGAGGCGGGTAAGGGCAACATCTAGGACATAAAGATAACGCAGAGACGCAGAGAGCGCGGAGATTCGCGGAGAAGAGGAAGAGAAACGGAATTTTACCACAGAGGGCACACAGGACACAGAGAAGAGAGCAATTGATGAGGACTGGAGTTTCGCGGCGAGATATTTTGCGGTCGCTGATGGTTGGGGCGGCGGGCGGGTCGGTGTTGCAGATGATTCCGGCGCAGGCGGCGGAGTATGCGCATGGGCTCATACAGAAGGAGAAGGCTGCTTCGCCTGCGGGCAAGTATGTGCCTAAATATTTTTCGGCGCACCAGTATGAAACACTGACTTCTTTGTGCGACACGATTATTCCTAAGGATGAGCGTTCGGGCGGGGCCGTGGAGGCCGGGGCGCCGGAGTTTATCGATCTTTTGACCAGCGAGAATGAAAAGTTCCAGACGCAACTTGGCGGCGGATTGATGTGGCTCGATAATTTCTGCGTGGATCGGTATGGGAAGGTGTATCTGGAGTGCGCGCCCGAACAGCGGAAAGAAGTTTTGGACCTGATCGCTTACCGGAAAAATGAGAGAGAGATTCCGGGGCTAAGTTCGGGCGTCGCGTTCTTTGCGTTTCTGCGCAATATGACTTGCGATGGGTTTTATACCAGCAAGATTGGGATCGCGGATTTGCAATACATTGGGAATACTTCGCTGCAGGCGTTTCCAGGGTGCCCGCCAGTACCGGAGACTAGAAGCTAGACGGTATGTAAAGCTGAAGAACAGAGCTTGCCTCCCTATCGCGACACAGCACCGAAAGATCGGACCTCAGCGGCTGAAGCCGGGTTGAAGGTCGAGTAGCTGCGGGGCGGCTAAAGCCGTGCCCTGACGTACGCGCGGAACGCAGCGCCGGGCTAAAGCCCGGCGTCTACATAGGTTTGCCTGGGTTGAGACGGGGACACAGACCCTTCGTCCCTCAGGGCAAGCAGGAGTGCCTGTGCTACCAGACGCGGCAAACTCTTTCTGGGGGCTTGACCATGGGTTGGCCTGGTTTGCAGGCGAAGGCTTGTGCGAATTCGGGCATGTTCACGACAACGCCGTTGATGCGGTATTGGGCGGGAGAGTGGGGATCGACCTGGGCGCGCATGCGTAGGTCTTCGGGACGTTCGTTGGCGCAGTCCCACTGGGCGTAGCCGATAAAGAAACGCTGCTCTGGAGTGAGGCCGTCGATCGGCTGTAGGTTTTTGTCTTTGGTGGCGGATTTCCAGGCAATGTAGGCGAGAATTTCGCCGCCAAGATCGGCAACGTCTTCCCCCATGGTGAGTTTGCCGTTGATGTGGACATCGTCGACGACGACGTAAGACGAATACTGGTCGCTGACGCATTTCGTACGCTCGTCGAATTTCTCGCGATCCGCTTTGGTCCACCAATTCTTCAGGTTCCCTTGAGCGTCGAACTGGCTGCCTTCGTCGTCGAAGCCGTGGGTCAGTTCGTGGCCGATGGTGCCGCCGGTATTGCCATAGTTGGGGGCGTCGTCCATCTTGGCGTCGTAGAGGGGCGGTTGGAGGACGCCCGCGGGGAAGTTGATGTCGTTCATCTGGGGGTTGTAGTAAGCGTCTACCGTGGGCGGCGAAATGTCCCACTCGCCGCGGTCGACGGGCTTGCCGATTTTGGCGATGTCGCGACGGTGCTCGAATGCCACGGCGTTGTGGACGTCACCGATGAAATCGTTGCGTGTGATGGTTACGGAACTGTAGTCGCGCCATTTGTCGGGATAGCCGATCTTGTTGCGAATACCGCGGAGCTTGACGAGGGCTTGCTGCTTGGTTTCCGGGCTCATCCAGTCCAGGCTCCGGATGCGTAGTTCCATGGCGGCTTCGATTTGCTGCACCATTTCCAGAGTGCGTTGTTTGAGCTCCGGAGAAAACACCTTGCGCACGTAGGCCTGGCCGAGGGCCTCCCCTAGATCACGGTCGGTATATTGAACGCAGCGCTTCCAGCGCGGCTGCATCTCCTTCGCGCCGCGCAAATACTTGCGGTAGAAATCAAAGTTCTCCTGGACGAAATTGGCAGAAAGATATGGCGAGGACTGGTCGGCTACGTGGAACCGCAGATAGGTTTTCCAGTTTTCCAGTGGTTCGGATGCGAGTTGGGCATTGACCTGTTTAAAGAAGGCAGGGGCGGCGACGTTGAGGATGGCGATCTTGGGATACTGCAGCTGGCTGTAGTAGGTTTGCCAGTCGAAATTCGGCGCGAGTTTCTCCAGCGCCGGAAGATCCATCTTATTTTTGAGCTTATAGGGATCGCGGCGTTCGACTTGGGTGAGCGACGCTTTGGCGAGAGCGGTCTCCATGCGCATTACGGTATGCGCGTTGTTTTTGGCGGTCTCCGGATTGTCGCCGAGGAGTTCGAAGACTTTCTGGACATGTTGTACATAGCGATCGCGAGTCTCACTGGATTTCGCGTCGTCTTTGGTGTAGTAGTCGCGGTCGGGGAGGCCAAGGCCGCCTTGATCCAGCGAGGCAATGATCTGTTCGGAGTTGTCGGGGTCCTGGTCGGAGCCGCCGCCGAAGAGCACGGAGCTGCTGAAGTTGAGCTGCAGTTGCGCTACCACCGACGCCATGTCATGTACGGATTTCAGGCGGGCAACGGCCTCGAGCTGCGGCTTGAGGGCGTCAATTCCGCGGGTCTCGATGGCGGACTCGTCGATGCAGGCTGCGTAGAAGTCGCCGATTTTCTGGCTGACCGCATCTCGCTGGCCGGAGTTGGCAGCGGCTTGCTCCAGGATGCCGCGGAGAAAGTTTAAATTGTCCTGGTAGAGTTTGGCGTAGACGCTCCAGGAAGTTTGGTCGGGCGGGATGGGATTCTGCTGCTTCCAGCGTCCGCAGGAATATTGGTAGAGATTCACGCACGGGTCGACGGATTTGTCGATGGATGTGAGATCAAGGCTCGGTGAGTAGGGGAGTTCGGGGGTGCTGGAGGCTTGTGGGCGGGCCGGCGAGGCAAAAAGGAGCGCCAGGGCGGAGAGGCAGAGAACGAGCGTGATCTTCATGGGTACCTTTCGTCGAGACGTGATCGCGGTTTGCAAGCGGCGCACTATGGTAATGGGACGGATGGATTTTTCCAATCTGAAAAAGACGGCGGGGCTTACGTTAGGCCTTCTAGAATTGACGCGCGAGCTGCAAAAAGGACTTCGAGATGAGCATTCGTATTCGTGTGGCAACGCGTGAGGATGTGCCGGTATTGCGCGAGCTGATTGAGGCTTCTGTGCGGGGGTTGCAGGCGGAGGATTATACGGAGGCGCAGAGGGAGGCGGCGCTGCGGACTGTTTTTGGCGTGGATAGTCAGTTGATTGCGGATGGGACGTATCTGGTGGCGGAGGCGCTGGATCTGGAGGGCGAGGACCGGCTGAAACCGGCTGTCGCGGGTTGCGGGGGGTGGAGTAAGCGGAAGACGCTTTATGGTGGGGATCGTTGGATGCAACGGGAGGATACGTTGCTGGATCCTGAACGGGACGCGGCGAAGATACGAGCTTTCTTTGTGCATCCGTCCTGGGCGCGGCGCGGGGTGGGGACCTTGATATTAGAGGCTTGCGAGGCGGCTGCGCGGGAGGCGGGGTTTCGGCGGTATGAGATGGGGGCGACCTTGACGGGGGCGAAGTTGTTTGGACTAAAGGGGTATGTCGCGGTGAAGCGGATTGCGGTGCCTTTGGATAATGGGGGATCGTTGCCCGTGATTCATATGGAGAAGGATGGGAGATAGGAACGGACCCGGTGGAATTCGCGTGTAATCGTGAAATTGTGCCGGGGTTGACGCCGGGCGGAGCCCTTCGAGGCTCAGGGCGGCACCGGTTAGAACTGGAGTTTGGCTAGGTACTCGTAGCTGGCTTTGGGATCGTCCAGCGATTTGGCCTCGTCGTTTTCTACGAAGTAATGCTCGATGCCTGCGTTGCTGGAGTGGGCGAAAATATTCTTCCAGTCGATGGAGCCACTTCCTACGTTTGCAATATGACCTGTTACGGCGTGGCCTACTGCGCCTTCGTTGCCGCCTGGGTCGGAGCCTTCTTTGCTCCAGTCTTTCACGTGAACTAGCGGGAAGCGGCTGGGGTATTTGTTGAAATAGGCGATGGGATCCTGGCCACCCACCGTGATCCAACAGAGATCCATTTCGATTTTGACGAACTTGGGGTCGGTTTGCGCCAGAAGGTAATCGAAGGGGAGCTTTCCGTCGAGGCCATCGACTTTTTCAAACTCGAAAGAATGGTTGTGGTAGGCGAATTGGATGCCGGCTTTTTTCGTGACTTCGCCAATCTTGTTGCAGGATTCTGCGAGGAGCTTGTAGCCGTCGGCGGTGCGCGATTTTGCATCGAGATAGGGGCAGACCAGGAATTTCTGGCCGATGATGTTCGCGCCGTCGATGATCTCCTGCAGATTCGTTTCGAGGGCCGGCGTTTTGCCCGCGGCGTTTGGCGGTTGCATGGGATGGTGCGCGGACGGCGAGGTGAGGCCGTTCGAATCGAGGACGGCGCGCACTTCTTTGGGTGTCTTGCCGTAATAGCCAGCGAATTCGACTTCTTTGTAGCCGATTTTCGCGACGCCGGCGATGGTGCCCTCGAAGTCCTGCTTCATTAGACTGCGCACGGTGTAGAGCTGGAGACCCACACGATCGATGTGATGGGCGGCTGCGGCGGCCCAACTTGGCTTCGCGGCGGCGGTGACAATAGCAGTGGCGATGGATGTTTCGATGAAGGTTCGTCGGTTCATGGCGGGAGAGAGTGTACTCCTTTCGCGGCTTGCGCGGGAGTGGGGGGTACGAAAAAAAAGGCGGCTCTCTTGCGAGAGCCGCCTTTCGTTATGGGGTGTAGTTAGAAGTAGAAGCGCAAGCCGAGTTGCATGCGGCGTGGCGCATGCGCGCCGGTCAGGTGCAGGAAATTCGAGCTGTCGAGGTTTGCGCCCGGATCAGCCGTGTCCATGGCGATGCCGTTCGTACCTTCGGATTGGTTGTTAATTTGATCGAATTGCGTGTGATTGAACAGGTTGAACACTTCCCATTTGAAGTCGAAGCCCATGCGTTCGTTGATGGCGAAACGCTTGAAAAGGCCAGCGTCGAAGTTCAAACGACCGGGGTAGTTCAGAGTGTTACGTCCGACGTCGCCAAAGGTGAGTCCTGTCGGGAGGGCGAACGCCGCTGGGTTGTAAATAACTGGTCCACGGACGTCGGGGAACTCCCGCTGCGGTATGCTGGCCCGAGGGTCGCCGACGAGGTCGGGGCGCGAGCCGGTGCCTACGCCGTTGCCGACGCCGGCGTTGTCGCCGTAAGTGGTGCCGTTGGTCACGCTGAAGGGAAGACCAGCCTGGGCAACGGTGATGCCGGAAACCTGCCATCCGCCAAGTAAAGTATGTGTCAAGCCTGTTCCCTTAAAGAAAGGCAGGGCATATACATAGCTGATGGTGAAGTTATGACGCATGTCGAATGTGGAGCTGGCACGATTGGCGGCGATGTCGTACGCGTTCACAAAGGCGGTATCGCCGCGGTCGGAGGAATCGTCGATGGAATGACTGTAGGTATACGCCATGCTGAGAGTCAGATCGCCGACAGTGCGGTTTGCGGAGACCTGCAAGGCGTTGTAGATGGAGTTGGCTTGGTTATAGAGCTTCGTAATATTGCTGAAGCCCGGGAAAGCGGTGCGGAGCCCGTCAGCGCTATTGCCGCAGGCGACCCACAGATTTGGCAACGCTGCGGCTGGCACCGGAGTGCCGTTACCGAGCGTGGCGGAAGTGGGGAGACCGTTGGCGTTGGTAGTAAAGTTTGCGCAATCCGTGCCTAGGGGATCAATCGGCGTTCCCGGTGCAAAGGGGTTGCTAGCCGCCGGGACTGGAAAGAGTTGGTTGGCGTCGCTAACCAGGGTCAAATGGGTGCCCTTGCTGCCCACGTAGGCTACCGAGAGAACTACGTGAGATGGGAGTTCTTTCTGAACGTTCAGGTTCCACTGCTGCACGTAGGGCCAGATGGCCTTGTTGGGAATGGAATTGACGGACAATGGAAAGAGTAGTCCGCCACCACCGATATTGCCGTATCCAACGACGTTAGCCTGCGTCGATGTGAGGGCGACCGGCGGTGAATTTTCCAGAGATTCGGTATTGCCTTCGTTGCCGTTTGTGTGTTCGAAGAAAACGCCGTAGCCGCCACGGATGGCCATCTTGCCGTCGCCCTTGGGGTCCCAAGCGAAGCCCAAGCGGGGAGCGGGGTTGAAAAGGTGGCCCGACAAACAGCCGGCGTTTGAGGATGGGCCGACGGTGGCCGCTGAGAAGCCAGGGACGACAAAGGTTCCTCCCTTACCGCCGCACTGGATAATGCCGTTGAGCGGATTGCCGGTACCAGGTGTGAGGGCTCCTGCGCTGCCGGTTGCGTTTCCGGCGTAGTCGATCACCGGAGAGGCGCCCGCAACAAAGGCGGTAGGTTCGAAGTTAAAGGCGTCTTGATACTTCTCACGGTAGGTTCCAAAAAGACTCACGCGCAAGCCGAGGTTGAGGGTCAATTTCTTGGTGACGCGCCAGTCGTCCTGGAAGTAGGGCTCGAAGATCTTGTAGCGGTTGTAATACTTAACGGTGGCGTTGGACTGCTTGTAGCTGGCGATATTTCCCATCAGCAAATCCGCGAACGAGTTACCCGTGCTGATAGGGGATGCGCTGTCAAAAGTCAGCAGGCCTTGAACATTGACGCTATTGTCTTCATTTTTCTGCGCGGCGGCGAAATAAGCGCCGAACTGAAGGGTGTGAGTGCGGACGATTTTAGTCACATTGTCGCGGTAGGTGTACGTGGGATTGGCGTTGTTCCAGGGGAAGTACCCGGTGTCTTGGCCGAAGCTACCGCCATAGGCAGTGTTGGATTGCAGCTGAATGGCCGGCAGCTTGCCGCCGAAGCCGTTGTCGAAGAGTGTGCCCATCGCAAACCCGGCTGGAAATGCCGGGAGGTTCAAGGCGGTGAGGAAAATGTGGTCGGCGGTGTAGCTAGCGACGAATTCGTTTAATAGGGTAGGCGTTACATTCGCGGTGAGGCGCGCCACAAAGCTCGAGCCCGGGCCCACGAAGTTGGTATTGATGTTGTTGAAGCTGGAAGTTCCCACGCCCCAGAGCGGATTAGCGACGACAGTTGACCAGGAATCGTGGATGTAGCGGAACGTCAAGCGGTAGTTGTCGGTGATGTTGTGATCGACGCGGACCAACTCTTCGCGCCAAGTGGTCGGGAGCGAGACCGTCTGAGCGAACGAAGGGAAGCCGGCATTCGTGCTGTTGGGCACGGGGATAAGCCCCTCAAGCGCCTGTCCGACGGCGCTAATGGGCACCGCCGCGGGATTCGGAACGTTCGGACAATCCGTCCCCGGGCATAGGTCTGAAAAATCGCCGCCGCGCTCGGCAACGGATGGAACGTTTTGAGTAATCGCGTTGGGGTTCTTCTCTCTTCGCCATTCCTCAGAAAAGAAGAAGAAGGTCTTTCTCTTGTCGGCGTTGTAGTGGTGCGGAATGTATATAGGGCCGCCGATGGTATAGCCGAAGTCGTGCTTCTTGTAAGGCGGGTTGGGGTCGCCTGGTTCGCCGCCGGATTCCCATGGTTTCGCGTTGAAGAAGTCGTTGCGCAGGTATTCGAAGGCGCTGCCATGGAAGGAGCTGCCGCCGGACTTGGTCTCGACTTCGATGGTGCCGGAGCCGTTACGGCCATACTGCGCGCCGTACGTGGAAGTCAACACCTTGAATTCTGCGATGGCTTCGATGTTCGGGTAGACGTTCAACGTGGAATTGCTGCCGTTGTCCATGTTGTCGCCGCCGTCCAGCTCCCAGTTGTTGTATTCGGTGCGACCGCCATTCATGCTGTACGCGACGTTGCCGTTAACGCCGACGGTGCCTTCATCCTGGTTGGTCTGGCTTACGACGCCCGGAGTGAGGGTCACGAGCTGGGTGAAATTGCGGCCATTCAGCTCCAACTGGTTGACTTGTTTGCCGCTTATCGTGGTGCTGATTTCCGAGGAGGCGGTCTCGACCTGAGCGACGCTCTCGCCGGTCACCACCACTTCTTCGGAAACGGAGCCGACGGTGAGTTGCACGTCCACACGGATCTTCTGCGCGACGTCCAGCACCACGCCATGAGCCGTGTACTTCTGAAAGCCTTTCGCGGATACGCTGACGTCGTAGCTGGCACCCGGCAAGCCGGCGGCGACGTAAGCACCGTCACTATTCGTTACGGTGGAACGAGTCAGGCTGCCGGCGGTGCTGGTGATGGTGATTTCGGCGCCGGCAACGGCTGCGCCGCTCTTGTCCGAAACGGTGCCGCTGATGGAACCGGTGTCTTGCGCGCTCGCGAGAAACGGCAGACACAGGACTAGAATGGCGCAAGGCAGAATCTTCAGGAGCGTCGCACAGCTGATGAAATGCAGAAAGCCGCCGGTATTACGGGGATGAGAATGTCCCTTCACTTTAGTACCTCCGGAGAGTCTTAGATTGAAAGCTCGGACACGTGAGGGAAGACTGGTTCTGCGATTTCGCGAAGTAGTGCTTCGCCACTCGCCGGATACCACTCATTCGGAAAAACCCCCACCACTCGACGGGTATACCCAAGCACCAGACGGTTATTAAAACGAGTTAATATGGCATTATTGCGTTGTTGTCAAGAGGGATTTTTGCCTCCGTTCAATAACGATTATTGGGGCGACTTGGCGCGACGGGGCTATCGGGAACAAAACACGCTGGCATGGCCACGCGCAGCTTGAATTCGGGGTGCCTCCGCTGGACACTACGTCCGATGATATCCGTGCTTCTTAGAGGACTGGTGCTCTGCATTTGCCTGGCGCCGTTCGCAGATGACGCGGTAGGGGCGGAATGGCATGGGTCCGTTCGGCCGGGTTCGCCAGAGGGAACGCAGGATAGTCCGTCCCCAGCGAGCGCGCGCGTCGATGCGAAGGCTTCGTTCGCGATGGGGCAAGCTGCGCTGCAACGAGGCGACCTGGAGATTGCCGAAAAGGCTTTCAGGGAAGTGCTTGCCGCTGACCCACAGGCTGCGGCGGCGTATTCGAATCTCGGGGTGATCGCCATGCGCCGCAAGGAATGGGATCACGCGCTGAACTTGTTGCAGAAGGCGGAAAAACTCGATCCGGCTTCGGCCGGAATCCGGCTGAACATCGGGCTGGTGAAATATCGGCGCGGCGATTATCCGGGAGCAGTGGCGCCGTTGGTGTCTGTGGTTCGAGATCAACCGAACTCGTTCCAGGCGCGGTATTTGCTGGGCCTTTGTTATGTCTTCACCGTGCATTACGCCGACGCGGTTTCCGTGTTGGAACCGTTGTGGTCGCAGGCGTCCGATAATTTTATGTACCTCTACGTGCTGGGGATTGCCGCGCACAATGCTGGTCAGAAGGAGCTTGATGAGAAGGCCCTCGCGCGTTTAGTGGACGTAGGCCGCGACAACCCGGAATTCCATCTCATTCTGGGCAAGGCGTACCTGAACCGTGAGGAGCCCGATAAAGCCATCGTTGAATTGCAGCGTGCCGAGAGTGTGAATCCGGACATGCCGTTCCTGCATTTTGGCCTCGGGGTCGCTTATATGCGCACCAATGATAACGAACGTGCGGAAGCAGAGTTTCGCAAGGAGATCGCGGTCGAGCCCGGTCCGGCTGACATCTACGAACAGCTTGGCGAGTTTTATTTGAAGGTAGGAAAGGACGACGAAGCCGAAAAGGAATTTGAGGAGGCGTTGCGCCACAACCCGCGGATGCCGGGGTCGCTATTCGGATTGGCTAAGATCCACGTCCGGCGGGATAAATATCAACAGGCGCTGTCGGAGATTGATCGAGCGGTGCGTCTGGCGCCGGACAGCCAGAACATTCACTTCATGCGCGGGCGCATTCTGATGAAGTTGGGACGCCGCGAAGAAGCGCAGAAGGAGATGATCGCAGCAAAGAAGCTGATCGATACCTCGCACGACAAGGAAAAAGAGCCCGGTGCCATGGACGCAGACCGCGTGAGGAATCCGGAACTCGCGCAGCCACCGCAATAGCGGCCAGGGGCTTTGAGGTCGGACGCGCGCGCCCGGGCGAGTTCTTCGGGGCGTCGGTTGCTTTTTTGGGCCGCAGATTGTGCCAAGACGCAACGGCCGGGCGTGGCCCTTCGAGGCTCAAGGTAAACGAGCCCCGCCCCTACAACGGAACTTCAAAGGGGCGGGGCTTGCCACGGGCCGCGAGCCCGTTCAATGCACTCTGCGACTGCCAGGACGAGTTCCTCTTCGTGCGGGCGTCCAATCACTTGCACTCCGAGGGGCAAACCTTCCGGCGATACTCCGACGGGGACGGAGGCGCCTGGGCAGCCTGCAAGGTTGAGCCACTGCGAATGGCGCATCGAGATGCGATAGCAGTGGGGGGAATCCAGGTGATACGTTCCTTCGCCGTGACGAAATGCCGGGGACGAGGACACCGGGGAGAGCAGGATGGGGGCATCCCTCAACTGTCTGAGGATTTCAGCGCGGACGTTATCGCGATCGGCGCAGGCTGAAAACAGCGCGTCGAGCGTTAGGGGATTTTCAGGCGCGGCGTAGGCGAGATACTCGCGGAAGATCGGGCTGAGTTGTTCCTCGTGGCCTTCAACCGTTGGAGCGAACAGATGCGCAACGACCGGTCCGAAGAAAAACCACCAGATTTCGAGGACGCGGTCGAGTCCCGAAAGTTGAAATGGTTCGACAGTGAATCCCTGGTCCACTAAGAGCGACGCTGCCTTTTTTACTGCCGCCTCGGTTTCTGGCGTAGCTTTGACGAGCGCGCTGCTCTCCAGCAGACCTACCCGCAAGCCCTTCAACCGCGCGTTAGCCTCGACGTTTTGAAACGGCACCGGGGCTGATAGAGCGTCGCCTGGATCCGGTCCGGCCAATACTTCGAACAGGGCGCGGACATCGGCGATTGTTCGCGCCATCGGTCCTACGACGCCGAGCCAGGAGAGCAAACCCGCGCCCGGAGGAAAATGTCCGGTGGAGGGCACGCGACCTGGAGTGGGCTTTAGTCCGCAAATGCCAGAAAAATGTGCTGGAACCCGGATGGAGCCGCCGCCATCGCTGCCGACTCCGCCGAACGAGAAACCCGAGGCGATCGCTGCTGCTTCGCCGCCGCTCGATCCCCCGGGTGTTCGCGAGAGATCCCAAGGGTTACTGGTCTTTCCGACTAGCAGATTGTCGCTTTCATAGGCCATCAGGAATTCCGGGGTATTGGTATTCCCGAGGATGATTGCACCGGCCGCTCGTAGGCGCGCTACCAGCGGCGCATCGTGTTGCGGCACGTAGTCTTTGCGGAGCAGCGAGCCCGCCGGACAAGGCAGTCCTGTTACGTCGATGTTGCCCTTGATCGTGACTGGCACGCCGTGGAGCGTGCCGAGCGGGTCATCGCGCAATAACGCGGAGTCGGCATTTCGCGCTTGTGCCCTGGCACCCTCCGCGTCGAGGTGCACGAATGCGCGCAGCTTCGGGTCGAGCACGGAAATTCGTTCGAGCGTCGTCTCGACAAGTTCCGCGGCTGAAATCGCACGCGTACGAATTGCCGCCGTAACGTCTGAAATTGTCGAAAAGAGAGAAAAGTTCATGGATTTTGCTTCGTGAATCTCCATCTCGAACTTCGGCGGTCAATTCTCGCAGATAGAGCGTAATTTCAGCGAAAACAATTGACGGTGCCGCAGGGAGCCGGGAGAATCAAAAAGGCACTTTGTCGCCGGAGCGCCGTGAAGCGTCAGTTCGACGAAAGAAAGTTTCGCGACCAAAGAAAGACATATCTGATGCCAAGATGCAATCCGCGCACGAGTTTGTTCGTGATCGCCGGCATTCTATTGATTAGCGCGGTCGTCACGCTTGCGCTGCGCTCCCGATCCGCGCGCGCCCAGGAAGCACCCGCTACGAAATCAACCGCCGCACAGAACAACGCCGCCGGCGCGACGGACGCGCTGCGGTGCAATACGCTGGGCGTTGCGTATATGAATCAACAGAAATTTGCTGATGCTCAGAAGAAATTCGAGCAGGCGCTGGCCGCTGATCCAAAGTTCGCTGTGGCTCGCCTCAACCTCGGCGTGGCGTTTTTAAGTCAGCAGAAACTCGAGGCGGCCCGCGGCGCACTTGAAGAAGCGGCCCGCCAGCTTCCGCAAGATCCGTACGCCTGGTATAACCTCGGGCTTGTATATAAGGATTCGAGCGAAATCGAAAAAGGCATTGCTGCTTTCCAGCACGTCACCGAGCTGACGCCCGAAGCGGACGGTTTCTATTTTGTTGGTTATTTGCAGTCTCAAGCGCAACATTACGATGAAGCCATCGCCGCCTTTCAGAAAGCGCTCGCTGCCTACCCGTTTCACGCGTCGGCCGAGTTTGGCCTTGCGCGCGCGTATCAACGCAAAGGCGAGGCGGCTGCCGCGCGCGAACACCTTGCCCGCTTTCAGAAAATCACCACCGAACATTTGGGTACGCCCTTTGGTGCGGGGTATGGAGATCAAGGCCGCTATTCGCTCGCGGAACTTGCGCGCAGCCCGATAGCGTCCGCCCCCGCCGCGAGCAAGGTCACGTTCAAGGAGCAGCCCGTCATCGCAACTCCCGCAAGCGGCGGAGCCGCACCGCTGGGTCCAAGTGCGGGAGCCTGCTTCATCGATTACGACGGCGACGGCAAGCCCGATCTCTTCCTGGTAAGCGCGACGGCTGATGGAACGAGCCGATTGCTCCACAATCTCGGCGGTGGGCGCTTCGCGGATGTCACGATGGCGGCAGGCCTCGCTCTACGAGGTAGCGGTCTGGGCTGTGCCGCCGGAGACTTCGACAACGACGGCCACACGGATCTCGCGGTCTGCCTGAGCGATGGCATCCATCTGCTGCGAAATAAAGGCGACGGAAATTTCGAGGATGTCACGCAAGCCGTCGGAATCCGGCGCCAAGCGGGCTGCGTTGGCGTCACGTTCGTGGACTACGATCACGATGGCGACCTGGACTTGTATGTGACATCTCTGCCCACCACCGCCGCTTCACGCGAAGTAACCGCCCACAACGTGCTCTGGCGCAACAACGGCAACAGCACTTTTACTGATGTTTCCGAAGAGACTGCGCTCAACTTCGACGCTACCGGCGCCGGGCTTGTCACCACCGATTTCAACAACGATCGCGCTATCGATTTTGTGTTTGCCGGAGGTTCTGCCGGCGCTTCCATCTATCTGAATCCGCGCGAAGGGAAATTCACTCCGTCGGCCGCGATCGATTTCAAAAAAGAAAACCTGCCTCCCGCGGTCGGAGTGGTGGCTTTCGACTTTGACAAGGACGGCTGGATGGATTTGGCATTCACGCATGCAGGCGCGCCCGGTATCAGTTTATGGCGCAACATCGAAGGGAAACGCCTTGAGCGCGTGAAATTGCCCGATGTTCCCTGGGAGCGCGGTTGGGGAATTTCCGCGATTGATTACGACAATGATGGCTGGCTGGATCTCGTCGCGGTCGGGGAGACCGCCAGCGGCGGAGAGCTGCGCTTGCTCCGGAATCTCGGCACCAGCGGTTGGGCTGACGTAACGAAAGATGTGCAGCTGGACGCTCTGAAGCTGACGCAGCCACGAGCCATTGCCGTTGCTGACGTTGCGGGTGATGGCAATCCCGATTTGATCGTTACGCAACTGGACGGGACTCCGCTTTTACTTCGCAGCGAAGGCGCCACGCGACACTCATGGATGCGCATCGACTTGAAGGCGCTCAACGACAACAAGAGCGCGATTGGCACGAAGGTTGAAGTGTACGCGGGAGCCCTCTACCAAAAGTGGGAAGTGGCGGGAGCCTCCGGCTACCTGGGCCAAAACGCACCGTCGATTCTCGCCGGTCTGGACACGGAGAAGAACGCCGAGGTCGTGCGGCTGTTGTGGCCCACCGGCGTGCCCCAGGACGAAATCAATCTCGCGGCGAAACGGGAGCAGAGCATTGCCGAGTTAGATCGCCGGGGCAGCTCCTGCCCGGTTTTATTTTCGTGGAACGGCCGCGATTTTGAATTCATCGCGGACATGATTGGTCCCGGCGTTGTCGGCCATTGGGTCGCACCGGGTGAACGTGATGTTCCCGATCCGGACGAATATTTGAAAGTCGATGCGCGCAGTGTCCGTCCTCACAACGGTCTCCTCAGTTTCCGCTTCATGGAGCCGATGGAAGAAACCGTCTACCTCGATCAGGTTCGTCTTCTGGCGATCGATCATCCGGCGGCCTACGACGTTTACCCGAATGAGAGATTCGTCAGCGCTCCGCCGTTTCCGGAATTTCGCGTAATCGCTACCAAAGACGCTCATGCGCCGGTTGGCGCGTGGGACGATAGTGGCAACGACGTTCTGCCGCTGATCGCGAAGCGCGATCGCAAGTACGTCACCAGCTTTGAAGAGCTGCCCTTCGCGGGCTTCGCCAAACTTCACTATCTTGAGCTCGATCTCGGCGCCTGGGACGCGAACAAGCCACTGCGCTTGATCCTCGACGGGTACACCGACTATTTCACCGCGACCTCCATGTATTCCGCCGATCAGGCCGGCATCAAAGTGATTGCGCCTTACGTCGAGGCCCAGGATACAAACGGAAAATGGATCCGTGTGGTTGACGACATGGGTTTCCCTGCTGGCCTCGAACGCACGATGGTCACGGATTTGACTGCCAAGCTCCCGCCGGGCACGCGGCGCATCCGCATCGTCAACAATCTGAAAATCTATTGGGACGCGGTTCGTATCGACCAGACACCTGAAGCCCACGACGTTCGAGTCGCGGAAGTCCCGCTCGCCAACGCCGCACTCGAGTATCTGGGATACCCGCGCGAAATCCGGCTGACGCCCGCGAGTGATACGACCTACTCCTTCACGCAGCGCAGCATGACCGGTCCCTATGCCCGCGCGGCCGGAAATTACACGCGCTACGGCGATGTGCACGATCTGTTGAGCCGCTCGGATGACCGTTTTGTGGTCTTTGGTTCCGGTGAAGGGGTGAAGCTGAACTTCGATCCGCGCAAACTCCCAGCGCTGCCGGCGGGGTGGGTGCGCGACTACTTTTTTTATGCTGACGGCTTCGAGAAGGATTTGGACTTCTACGCGGCGCATGCCTTTACGGTCGAGCCGCTCCCGCGCCATTCGACGCTTTCGTATCCCTATCCCGCCGGCAAAGACTATCCCGCCGACGCCGAACATCAAGAGTATCAGTTGGATTACAACACGAGGCAACGTTCTGACCGACTGCCGCTGGATCTGCGCTACCACTATTCGCCGAAATAACCGCCACGTTGACACACTGAAAACAATAAAGTTGCGCCGCTCGCCGGCGCGCGTTCAGTCCTTTTCCGCGAGCAGCGTATCGCGTATTTCGTTGAGTTCTTTTTTCTTCTTTTGGTCGACGTCCGGAAACGCCAGATCCAATTCACTCAGGGCCTCGACAATCGCCGACGCTACCACCAGTCGCGTAAACCACTTGTTATCTGACGGAACGACGTACCACGGCGCATGCTTCGTGGCTGTGTTCTGAACCAACTCCTCATACACTTCTCTGTAGTCTTTCCAGAAACCGCGCTCCTTGATGTCATCCATCGAGAATTTCCAATTCTTTTGGGAGTCTTCCAGCCGCTCCAGAAACCTCTTCTTCTGTTCTTCCTTCGAGATGTGAAAGAAGAACTTCCGAATCACCACCCCGTTCCGGGTCAAATACCGCTCGAAGGCGTTGATATCTTCGTATCTTTCGGTCCAGATGTGCTTTGTCACCAGCCGGTCCGGAAGACGCTCGTTCCTCAGTAGCATGGGGTGCACGCGAACGATCAACATCTCCTCGTAGTACGAGCGATTGAAAATACCGATCTTTCCGCGCTCGGGCAGCACCTTGTGGCAGCGCCACAGATAATCGTGATCCAGTTCTTCGCTGGTCGGGGTCTTAAACGCATGGACGTCGCACCCTTGGGGATTTACGCCGGACATCACGTGCTTGATGGCGCCATCTTTCCCCGCCGCGTCCATTCCCTGGAAGATCAGCAGCAACGCCCAGCGATCCTGCGCGTAGAGCTTCTCTTGCATCTCGCTCGCCAAGGCACTGTTCTGTTCAGTCAGTTTCTCGGCGTGCTTCTTGGATTTCACTCCTTTGGTTTCCGCGGGGTCGAAGTCCTTGAGGCGGAACTTGCTGCCCCTGGTAATGCAAAAGGGTTCGGCAAGCCGAGTTGCTTCCTCGATCAGTTTTCGTTCCTTCATACGCTTTGCAGTGTAGTACAGATCGTCAAGTTTCGTAGGGATGGGGCTTGTTTACCCCTGAGCTTCGAATGGCTTCGCCCGGCGTAAGAAATGTAGCCGGCTTGCAAGTAACAGCGGTTGAGTCAGAACAGCGACCCGAGCGCCCAGCCAAACGCCGAGAACCGGTCGTGCGCGTGAAATAAGGATCCGTCTGCCATGGGCAGCCAGCGATCCAGCCGCAGCACGTTTATCGCGTAGTAGACACGCACGGGAACGCCGATTCCCGGCACGATCCACTGCAGTTGAATGCCGGTGGATGCATGCAGTCCGTTCGTGGAGTCCGCGAGCGTTGGGCGCACTGGGCCCAGCCAATTCATCAGCAGCGTTCCCGCCCCCAGATCGAAAAAGCCCGCTGCTTCCGTACTGTCCGAAAGTTTCGCGCGATACTCCACGTTCGCAGCACCTACCAGATTGGCACCAGCTGGCGATGCCGAGTATTTCGTCGCGCCAGCGGGGGAAACGGAAGAGACTACCGCATCCGGCCCCAGATCACCGGAGCGCAGCCCTCTCACGAAGTCATCCCCGGCAAAGATGCGTGAATAAAAAGGCATTGTGCCCGAATAACTTCCCGCACCTGTGAAACTCGTCCGAAAAGCCCAGGAGTTTGTTGGATTGAAAATTCGGTCTGGCAGGACGCGTCCATATTCGGTTTTCGAACGCACCAGGTTCTCGCTGCCACCCAGCCAGCCTCCGGAAACAGAGTCCGCGAGAGTCATGCGTTCATCGCCGGTATCGTGTGTCCATCCGAGTCCGGCCGAATGGCTTGACGTTGCCGTAGGGGGCGGCTCGCTCACCGTCAGTCCTGTTACGCCAGCGGGTAGCACTGGCAAATATTGCGTTTTGGCGCGCGACAAGTCGTATTTGATGCTGAGGGAATTCGAATTCGTCAGCGTGTAGCTGTACGCCGCATCGATGCCTTCACTCTCCTGCCTGAAAAATGGCCCGCGCACGCTCCCGGAAAGTCGCGGACGAAGAAATGTGTTGAACGCCGACAGCGCCAACGAACCGCGCGACCCCAGAAATCCCTCTTTTGCGAAACCGATCGCCAACTGTAAGCTTTCCGGCCCTCCTTCGATGCGTGAGGAAAGCAATTCTTCGCGGTCGAGCAGATTGAACACCGTGTACGCGATTCCGAGCGTGCTGCCGAATTGACCGTGGCCTCCGGTCAGGAATGCTCGTTGCTGCCCGAGTTCCCCCACCCGAATCGTTACGTCGGCCGTATGACTGGCTTCATCTGTCTCTACGTGAATGTCTTCCTTCTTGATCGGCTTGAAGTAACCGGCTCTCGCCAGGCGCGCCAATCCTGCTTCCAACAAGCGATCATCGAACGGCGCCCCCTCTTTCAGAAGAATGCGGCTGCGGAAATATCGGTCCGGAAAGTGCTGAATGCCTCGGAATTCCAGGCGCCGAACGATGTAAGGCGGCGTAAGACTGCGATCCAGCACGATTCGCACCGTGCGAGCATCTGAATTCAGTGTGCGGACGGCTTCGACCTCGAAAAAAGACGTGTTGTCGCTGCCCGCCTTTGGCTGTGTCCTCGCTTGCCAATCTCGCCGAAGGTTCTCGATCTCCCGCGCGGAATATGGATGGCCCGACAGGGATTCGTTCAGAGCCACCAGCGACTTGTTGCGGGTCGTCTTTCGTTGCGCAAGCGCTTCGCTGGCTTTGACAGATTCGATTCGATAAAGGGGGCCCGCCTCGACCGGGATTTCGACGCCGAGCTGCACACCGACCGTCTTTCGCGGCCATGGAATCCACCGCCGAGAACGCTCTTCGTACTTCGAGATTCGCGCGTCTCCGATGCGCGCCTCCGGATAGCCGTGATTCTGGTAGTACGCGAGGAGCCGTTCGCGGTCTTCTTCAAACCGTGCGTGAGTGTACGAGTTCTTCTGGAGCAGGCTCCCGAACAATCCGTTTGGATGAGTCTCCCGCATTTGCCTCTGCAATAAATTCGCGGAGACTTCCGGATCACCGTGAAAAGTCACTCGCCCAACGACGACATGCGGGCCGTCGGCGATTTCAAAGTGCACGCGCACCGTAGCTCTGGGCGTTTCGGCTCGATGAATTTCCACGCGTGCCTCTGGATGCCCCAGGTCGGCCAGAGCGGCCTTAAGCGCACCGGCGATCTGGTACAGGTTCACCGGATTCTCCGGTTCACCCAGCTTTGGAGCCAGCTTTTTGTCCTCGAGCAGCTTATCGATCTGGCCGCGTGAGAGCAGCCGCGAACCAGAGTATTGGACTTCGGTAAGGAAAGGATTTTCCTGCAGATCAAACTCTAAACGCACGCGCTGATGGTTTACTCGAGAGGTTTTCGTCGTCGGCTCCGTGCCTTCCACGTTCATACCGATCGAAGCAAACCATCCCAGCCTCGCAAGCTTTCGAACGTCGCGGGCAGCCTGTTCATCGTCAAATCTCTCGCCGGGTCGAGACGCGATTTGCATTTTCACGGCCTCAGGAGAGATTCGCCGAAGGCCCGCGAACGTAATCTCTTCGACGATGGGAGCGTCGTCATTCTTGACCGAGGAGCGAACAGGCTCCGCGTCCCGGGGAGGATCTTCATTCCCCGCCGCGCGTGTCGTCCCTGCCAATAGCGACACCACAACCGTCGTCACGATGAGCTGGCGTGTTCGCATCTCTCCTCGCACCAAGGAGGATGACTACACGCTAACGGATGACGCCCGGTGTTGCGGGGTTGTCTCGCGCCTGCGCTGGCCAAGAAAGAACCCTCCCCGGCCCGCGAGCCTCCAGTCTCTCGGGTCCCATCCAAACAAGAAGGCCCGCTCCGCACAGCGGAACGGACCTTCGCCTAACGGCCATCCTTCCACAGTTACAACGGTTACTCGATCTTCGTCACAACTCCCGAGTTGGGGTCGAGGAAGACCTTGTGCGTGCCGTCCATCGTGAAGTCGAACATGTTCAACAACGAACCCGCAACCGCATCGCGCGATCCGTTGCCAATTCGCGGCAGACCCCAGTTATCTTCGATAAAGCGAATCACCGAAGATTGATCGGTCGTGGAATGATCCACGAAGTTCGCCCTCGCATAAGGAGAAATCACGATCAGTGGTTGCCGCGGCCCGTACCCGCAGCGTCCATTCTGAATGTCTCCCTTGGCGTCGATAGCCTTCGGAACCCCGCAGCTGCCCGGAGCGGTTAGATTGTCGTCGGTCACGTTGGACTGCCCGATGATCGGGCCGATCTGGTGGTCGTACCAGCCATCCGAGTCGTCATATAGAATGATCACCGCCGTTGACTTCCAGAACGGCGTATTTTCCAGGTTGTTGATCGTGCTCACGACGAAGTCTTGCTCGTCGATCGGGTCCGAATACCCTGGATGTCCATCCTGCCACGCGCCCGCTTTCAGGAAGCTGACCGCTGGCAGATTCCCTGCCTTCACTGCCGCCCAGAAGTCGCTGAGGTCGTAGTTGTGGTTTGCCTGGTCTGTTGTCCCCACCGATAGCGGCGACGTCGGCGGCAGGTGATGCGGATTGCTGGTCTGCTTGTAGTACTGGAATGGGGAGTGGTGAGGAATGTAGTCCCCATCGCTCGATTGCGTCGTTGCATCGTCGCCCGCCAGTCCGACGTGGTGCGCTCCGCAGACCGCACGCCCCATCGAATCCTTGCCGGTCGGCTTAAATCCGCCTTGGAACCAGCCCCATGTCAGTCCTTGCGCGTTCAGCAGGTCTCCTATGTTCTTGCCGGTCATCGTGATTTGGGCCGAGTTCGCCAATCCCGGTGTCGTGTTCGAGCAATCGTCAAATCCGGGTCGTGGGTCCCCGATCAGCGCACCGGTTGTTCCCCCGCCCCCGATGTTGCCCGCTCCGCTTGCCGCGCTTCCATTCGGCTTCAGCGGCACCAGTGTTGCTCCGTTGGTGTTCCCCGAAATCAGGTTGATGGCGCCGACCGCCGAGGGACCGAAGTCCGTGCCGAACGAGTTGTCGCTCATCGAAAAGTGCTGCGCGTAATTCCAGAAGCCCGTTACCGTGTTGCCGTCAAAATAGCCCATCACGATTCCCGTGCCCATCCCGACGTCGTTGCAGCCAGGACCGCCGGCGCCCACCGACTCCGGGAACTTGTCCATCAAGCCCGCGTCAAAGGCTTTTTGCTCGTCGCCGTAGTCATGATCCTGGTCGCAGGTAACCGCATCCGCCGGCGACAACAGGAACGGGTTCACCGAGTTCGGGTTGTTGGTGAGCAACCCGGCCGATTCCAGGCTGTTAACGGTCGGCGTTCCAGCTCTTGCGTGAAATTTGGTCTCGCCGTTGGAATTCGCGGCGCGAGGATACGTCGCGAAGTAGTGATCGAACGAAATGTTTTCCTGAAAAATGACGACTACGTGTTTGATCGGTGTATTCGTCTCAGGTCCGGGCTGCGCCCACGTTCCCGCCGGGGTCAAGAGCGAGAGCGACGCAATCGCGGCCAAGGCACAAACGTGCTTAGGGTGCTTCCGTTTCATCATTCACTTGCTCCTTTGATGGAACCTCAGTTTTTCGAAGACAACTTTAGAAATGGGATGAGACGTGATGACGGGTGGACGCACGTCCCATGGCGTCGCGGCCCACTTTCCCGCGCTCAGACTTTTAATCTGCTTTTATTAGCGCCAGATGAACGCGAAGTCAAAACCTGATGGCACGTTGTGAAAAATTTGTCTCTACTCAAAAAAGTCTTCGCGCCCCGCTTCGAACGCAATTCCATTCACTGCGCCACACTCTGCTTCGCAGCCGCCGGCTCCACCCGCAATATCCCCATCATTCCTCCGTCCTGGTGTTCCAACAAATGACAGTGATACGGCAAAATCCCCGCAGCATTCGCATCCCGAAAGTCCATCCGCAGCTTGATACTCGGATAAGTCGCGCTTTTTCCATCCCAATATTCCAGATTCACCGTGTCCCGCAAGAACGGCTCATCTACCTTCCGTCCATTCCATTGAGTCATCAGAAAATGAATCTGATGAATGTGAAATGCGTGAAATTCCTGCGTCCGGTTCTCAATCGTCCAGTCCTCCACGGTTCCTTGCTGCGCCACCATGTTGGGAATTTCCGACGCCGGATCGAAAGCCTTTGGCGTCTGCCCATCCACCGTGACGAAAAATGTCGTCGGGCTATTCGGATCGTTCGGATTCTCCTGCTTCTCCGAAAAATAAAGCTTTCTCTCTCGCACTGGCGTAACAGTTCCCAGCCACGCCTTCTTCGCCGCAGGCCATGGAGCCGGATTCGCCGCCAGGGCCGCTTGCGGCTCCGGAGCATTCGCCGACACCGCAATCGTCGCCAGTGCGCGCAGCGGATCGTTCTCGCCCATCGGCCCGGTGTCCACCCCGCGCGTCACCAAACTTGCATCCACACCTGCGACGGGTCCGTTCACCACAAACTCCACGCGCCCGCCTGGCGGCACAACCATATGGCTGACGCGCAGCGTCGAGCGCGCGGGGTCGCCGCCTCCCGCCAGCGGCGCTCCATCCAGCCCCACGACTCCCAGCGGTTGCGGCACGCTGTTGAACAACACCTGCAAATTCAAATAGGTAATCGCCGAAGCATTCGCCACTCGCCACAATTCCTTCCGCGACGCCTTCATGCGAATAACCGCGGGGGGATACTTCGGATACGGCACCGGTACATAGTTGATCGACAAATCCTTTGCCGGCTTCCCTTCGCCGGTCCCAGTGTTCAGCATGTCGCCTTCGGAATCTCTCATCCGTACCTGCGTCGCCAGACTCACTCCCGGCGGCTCGGCCTCCGGATGCACCAGATTTTCGTCGCGCACTACAAACACGCGCTCCGGCAAACCCACCAGTTGCCGGTTCACCCGCTCGATGCCCTCGACGATCAACGCGCCCGACGCCCCGCCGAGAAGTTGGAACCTGCTGATCCCATGTACATGCGGGTGATACCAGTACAATCCCGGCGGCTGGCTTTCCGGAATCTGAAACCGATATTCGAACGGCGCATCTGTCGGCTCGACCAACGTCTTCAGCGTTTCATCCGCATGGCACGCCGCGGGAATCGCCAACCCATGAAAATGCAAGTTAGTCGCCGAGGCCATCATCGGTCCGCCCGCACAAGCGTTCCGTACCGCCCCACTCGCCCCATCCGCGGCTCCCGCGCTCATTTCCATCGAGCCGTGAAGCCCCGCGCTCCCCGACGCGTCATGATTCGCCAGATCCATAACGCGCGCCTCATTCTTCAGATTCAAAATCACCATGTCACCTGGATTCACGCGCAAGGTAGGAGAAACTCCGCCACCGGAGGTTACGTAGCAATATCGCGTGTTCCCACTTCCATCCACATAACTCCGAAATGCCAGCTCCACTTTCAACACGCCGTTGACGCTGTGCAAATCCTCGGGTTGCGGGACTTCGGCGCCTTCGATCCCGCGGAAGCACCCGGCAGTGGGCGCACCGGCCGTTGCACCGCGCGCGCCGGCGCCCTGCGCACATGCCCGATCTGCTCCCAGGGCGCAGAGAATGCACACACCTAGTAACACTCGCATTTTCAACCGCAAGATATTTGGAATCATCAGACGAAAGCTTCCCGCGCTTAGAAATACTCCGCTCGTGTTACTCCCAAGTGAAAGGGATGTGAACGCCGCGTCGGCGCCGGCAGTCGGCGCCGGCACGCGTTGACTTCGCCGCACCCCGCCCCTAACATGCCCGGTTCATGCCAAAACAAAAGCTCACTCGTGCCTACCATCTCCCGCATCCGCAACCCGTCGACGCCCTGGAATACGCGCGCTTCACGGGTATCCCCACCTTCATGCGTCTCCCATACATCACGCAAGCCGAAGAACTCGACATCGCCATCATCGGTGTCCCCTTCGACGGCGGCACGACCTATCGCCCCGGCCCGCGTTTCGGTCCGCGCTACATCCGCGTGCAATCCGCCATCATTCGCCCGTGGAATCCCGTCCTCAAACTGAATCCGTTCGAAAAATACCGCATCGCCGACTTCGGGGACCTCCCTGTAAATCCTCTCTCGATTGAAGACACCTTCCGCCGCATCGAGCAGGGAATCGCTCCGATCCTGGCCGCCGGGGCCCGCACCGCCTGCGTGGGCGGCGACCACTCCATCAGCCTCCCCATCCTCCGCGCCATCGCCAAAAAACACGGCGGCCCCGTGAACCTCATCCAGTTCGACGCCCACAACGATCTCTGGGACGAATATTTCGGCAGCAAGTATTCGCACGGCACGCCATTTCGCCGCGCCTTCGAAGAAGGCCTGCTAAATGACGGCGGCGTCCTGCAAGTCGGCCTGCGCGGCCAGGTCTACGGCGAAGACGATTTCGATTTCGCCCACGCCCACAAAGTCCGCATGGTCACCTCCGAGCAATTCCACGAAAAAGGAATGCCGCAAGTCCAAGGCCACCTGAACGCATTCAAAAATAAGCCGGTGTATGTCACCCTGGACATCGACTCGGTAGACCCCGCCTACGCCCCCGGCACCGGCACACCGCAAATCGGCGGCTTCACCAGCATTCAAGTCCTCCAACTAGTCCGCGCCCTCCGCGGCCTGCACATCATCGGCTGCGATGTTGTCGAAGTCTCCCCACCGTTCGACACGGGCGAGCTAACCAGCCTTCTCGCCGCCAACCTCCTCTACGAACTACTCTGCGTCCTCTAAGTGCCGCCTCCTCTAAACGCAACCTCGTCTTCACAACCGGCGTGCGCAGTGGAGGAATCTCTCCCCGATGTCAGCGCCGCAGTTCTCCCTGCCTTCCAACTAGCATCACCGACGCCGCTGTGCTATATGACCGTCTTCCAAATCGCGCGCCAATCGACCAACCATTGCCCACGCTAGCCCGCAAACTCCGGCTGCACGATTATTTCGCCTTAGCTTTCGGCACAATGATCGGCACAGGCTGGCTCGTGCTGATGGACGACTGGCTAGGCCGAGGCGGCCCGTTAGGCGCAATCCTGGGTTTCGTCCTCGGCGGAATCATTCTGCTGCCAGTAGGCTACGTCTACGGCCAATGGGTGCTCCGCCTACCCGACGCCGCGGGCGAAGCCGCCTACACGGCCCAGGTCTTTCCACCGATTGTCAGCTATTTCACCGGCTGGATCATGCTGCTCGCCTACTTCATCGTCTGCCCGTGGGAAGCCATCGCGCTAGGGAAGATCGCCGCCTACATTTTCCCCCAGCTCGATTCGATTGAGGTCTATCGTGTCGCGGGCCAGCCGGTTTTCCTGCTTCGCTTGGTCCTGGGCATCGCCCTCACCATTTTCCTGACTACGATCAACTACCGCGGCATCCGCCTGAGCGCCAACTTCCAGAAGGGCATGACGACGATCGTCCTGCTGATCTTTCTAGCCCTGGTCGCCATCAGCGCCGCCCGAGGGACCCCGGCAAATCTTCATCCAGTCTTTCACGCCACTCCGTTAGTTTCGATCCTGCTGACGCTGCAGATCGTCCCGTATTTCCTCACCGGGTTCGAATCCGTGCCCAAGTACGCCGAAGAAGCCAACCCCGACCTCCGCGGCAAAACCTACATGACCGCGATAGCCATGGCCCTGGGAGTCGGTGTCTTTTTCTACGCGTTCTCGCTTGCGGCCGTCTCCTACATTGCCCCGTGGCAAAGTCTCTTAGGTAAACGATTCGCCACGGCCATCGCCTTCGAGCACGGCCTCGGGAAGCACTGGCCGGTCCAACTCATCCTGACCATGGCCATGTTCGGCCTTTTTCAATGCTTTAACGGCAACTTCGCGGCCGCTACTCGGATGATCTTCGCCTTCGGTCGCAACGGCTCGATCCCGGCGCCGTTAGCCCGCATCCATCCGCGTTTTCAAACTCCCAGCAACGCAATCCTCATCATCGGCGCGGGCACTCTCGTGGCCCTCTTCCTCGGCGATGCCATCCTTGTCCCAGTAACCGAAGTTGGTTCCGCAGCCGCAGCCTATGGCTGGCTAGCCTCTTGCGTCTCCTTGCTCCTCGTACTTCGCCGGGACGCTAACCACAGTCGCAGCACTGACATCGCCGCAATCCAGCCGCCTCCGACTCCCCCCGTCAAACTCCGCATCATCGCCACGTTCGGCGCCATCGCCGCCTTCGCGCTGGTTCTGATGAAATTTCTCCCGATCTCCCCGGGCCACTTCACCACTGCCGAATATATCGTCCTAACCTTCTGGCTGGTCCTCGGCGCGATCCTCCATTCCCGCCGCACAAAAACTCAGACTGTCTAGCAGGCTGCGAAAAAAGTCCTTTTCTTTAGGAGGTCGGTGCTTTAGCGCCGACGTAAACTGGGTGCTCTCAACGGGCTTTAGCCCTGAAGGAAGTTTTTTCTTCGTTTTGTCGCATTTTTCCGCAGCCTGCTAGGACTCCGCGCCTTCTCCGCTCGGCATCGCCCCGCCCTTGGCGAACTATTTTTCTTGCTGCTTCTTCCACTCCGCCCGGAACGCCGACTCCCGTTCGGCGATATAACTCTTATATCCTTCCGGATCAACAAACGGATTCGCCGCGCCATCCTTCAACCGCGCGAACTTCTCTGCCATCCCGTAGTAAGTCCCGTGCGCGCCCAAAAACACGTCGCACGGCAAAGCCCTCCACACGCGAAATGCTCGCTCGTAGTCCTGCGCGATCTCCAGATAGGCCGCATTATTCACCAACTTGTATCCGGGATTCACATTCGGGCTGCCAACGATCACCACGTCGTATAGCTTCCCATCTGCGCCATCGCGCGCCTTCATCGTCCAAGTCGTGCAGCCCTTCGTATGACCCGGCGTCTTGTGCGCCACCAGCTCCACGCCTCCCAGCTTCACTTCGTCGCCGTCGTGCAGTACGCGATCCACTTTCGTCGCCGGATACAAATTCTCCGGAGTCCCGCCGTACTGAAAGTCCGCTTTCCCGCCCGACTCCACCACCGGCACATCCCCGTCCATCACCATATATTTCGCGCCGGTCAACTCCTTCACTCGCGCACTGCCCGCGCAATGATCCCCATGCGCATGGCTAATCAGCAAAGTCTTGATGTCGCTGAACTTGAACCCCAGTTTCTCCACACTCGCCTGGATCAGCGGCACACTTGCTTCCAGGCTGCTGTTGATCAGGATGTGCCCCGCAGGCGTCGTAATTAGGTAAGACGCCAACCCCGCGCTTCCCACATAATAAACGTCGCCCACCACGCGATGCGCCGGAAACGCCACCAACCAATCGTTGGCCTGGCCCGCAGGCGCGCTAGCACCCTGGGCCCTGGTCCCGTGACACGTGATCGCAGCAATCGCGCAACACGCGAATACTCGCAGAATCAATTGGGTCTTGTTCATAGGACGCGACTCACAACCTCCATATAGGCGCCGGGGCTTTAGCACGGCGCATTTTTCCCGTATTCCCGATACTCAACTGCGGCGACCTGATCTCATCGCTCCGAAACGACCGACAAAATCAAAGCCGACGGATGTTCCGCATCGTGCAAAATCACATTCGTCGACTTCGTAAATATTTCATCCGCATCGCCGCTCCTCACTGGTCGCTGATCTCCAGTATTCAAATTGCGGTCGAACCGGGGAAAATTGCTGCTCGAGATCTCCAGCCTCAAGATATGTCCTCTCTTAAAAACATTGCTGGTCGCCCACAGGTCGATCGTGAATTTGTAGATCTGCCCAGGCGTAATCATCGTCGGGTTTTCCTGCGATTCGCGATATCGTGCGCGAAGAATTCCTTCGGTGAGATTTTGCGCGAACCCATCCGGCCACACGTCCACGAGCTTCGCGGTGAAGTCTGTATCGGCCGCCGAAGACTTCGCGTACAGTTCAACGCTCACTGGGCCGGTAACCTCTATGTCTTGCGAGAGTGCCGACGTCGAGTACACCAGCACGTCCTCGCGCGCCTCTACGCCGCGCTGGTCCCGCGGACCGGGCGCCCAATGATCGCTATCGCAGCATAGCGGACCTCCAACCGTAGGCACCGGCCTTGCCGGATCGTATATATATTGATCCGCGGTTTCTTTGCCCGGTCCTGTGGCGGAAAGTGTTCCGTTCCCTCGCGATGAGTTGGCCGCACCTGCCGAGTGCATAAAGTATCTTGTCGCGTGAGCACGCGCCAACGGCCAAGCCTCTTCTTCGCGCCACTGGTTCGCCCCCATCACGAAAAGTTTCACTGGCTTGCCGGAAGCAAACCGGTTCTGGACGCCCTTGAACAAAAAGTCGTACCAATCGAGCGCCGCCTCATCCTCTTTGAACGCCGCATCTGGACCAAAGTCCACGTCGCCGACCTTGCGTTTGTCTCCCGAATGCCCACCGATCGTCACCAGCAGCTGCTGCCCGTTCCGCGCGGCTTCGGTGCCTCCATGCGCTTTGATGCCTTCGAAGTTGCGCAGCGAGCCACCCAGGAAAATGTCGTACCACGCCGCGATGTGCAGTGCGGGAACGCTGATATCGCCGAAGTGTTCTTCGATCGAAACGCGCTTTCCAGTAGTCGTCGTAGTTGGGATGCGCAAGCCAATCGAGATAGTAAGGAGCCAGCTCCGCAGCCTTCATTGTTTGACGCCCATCCAAATTGAACAGGCGGTAGCTGGTCAGCGGCAGCTCCCACATGCCCTCGGCCGCGTTGCTGGCGTGTTTGACTTTCCGGTCCATAGTGTCTTGCGTCAGTCCGGTGGTCCACGACTGGTTGAACCACTGCTCGAAAGCGCCGCCCTGATAGGTCCAACTGGAGTGATAGTTGCTGGAGGTGACCAACGGACAAATTCCCGCGAGGTGCGGCGGATGCATGATCGCCGCCAGCATCTGCGTCGCTCCCACGTAAGACCCGCCGAACATTCCCACCTTGCCGTTCGAATAGGGAAGCGCCGCAGCCCACTCGATCGTGTCGTAGCCATCGTTCATTTCGTTCTTGAACGTGTACCACTCGCCGTCCGAAGCGTACCGCCCGCGCACATCCTGGATAACCACGACATATCCCCGTGCCGCAGCCTTCAATCCAAAAGCAAAATTGCGTTTGTCGTAAGGCGTGCGCTGCAGCAGTACCGGAAATTTCGCCTCAGCTTGCGGGCGATAAATGTCAGCACGAAGGAGAACGCCGTCGCGCATTGCCACCTTGACGTCATGCTCGTAGATGACCGGGTACTGCTCCGCCGCAACACAAACGCCCCCACAAAGAAGCAGCACCGCGAGGGTCACAAACCGCCACGACCTCTTTTGCCGCATCGCATGTCCTCCAGCTGACAACGCAGGCGAGAAAGTATCACACTCCGCCAGATCGCAAAGCCTCACATCCGATTGGCGGGAGTTAGCTTATCCAGGAGGTTCGTAGGCGTTCTACAGAGGACTCTTGCAATTGTGGCGAGACGAAGACAGCATCATCAAAAGAATAAATTTGGGCGTACGGGAACAAATTTCTGTATTGCCACGCCGTTTGTCCGCAGTTCGCGCGCACGTCGAAGATTAACGTCTCTTTATGATTGCCGAGCAATGCTCTCTGATCTTCCCAGCAGCGGGAGTCCACCGGATGAATGTCGTAGCCGTGGCGATTCAGCACCGACCGCCCGCGTTTCAAGAGGTACACAGGTAAGTATGCGAAGCGCGCGACAAGTTCGTTGCTTGCTCCCGATGTTACCAACCTCTCTCCCAGCTATCTCCCGATGTTGCGAAATGAAGAGATATGCCCCGTGAGAATTTAAAGCAATTGCGAACCCGAGCATGTTTTCAATGATGAACCACCCAGCCGATGACTTCGCCTCTCCGCGGCCCATGTATACTCTTTCTTCGACCAGCGATGATTCCGTTCCTCCATCTAGGACCCCTGACCATTCCGACCTTCGGCCTGATGGTGGCCACCGCTCTCTTCGTCTCGGCCTACGTTCTACAGGCCGACTTCGACCGGCGCCGACCCCGACTCGAGAGCATCAAGGGCTACGCCGGCAAACGCGACGAAGGCTTCCTGGTGATCGGCATCGCGGGCCTCGTCGGGCTGGCGGGCGCGCGGCTCTATCACGTGCTCGAAAGCCCGAGCGAATTTTTTGCTGACCCTTGGCCGCAGCTGTTCAGCCGCTTTGGCTTCGCATGGTTTGGAGGATTCCTCGGAGGATTTGTAGCGCTGCTCTTTCTGGCGCGGCGTTTAAAAATTCCGGTACTGGAATTTATGGACATCTGTTCGCCGGCCGCTTGCGTCGGCTACGCTATAGGCCGCATCGGCTGCCTGCTTTCTGGCGACGGCGACTATGGCATGCCCACCTCGCTTCCGTGGGGTATGAGTTTTCCCAACGGCGTCGTGCCCACAACGCAGCGGGTCCATCCGACGCCGCTCTACGAATTTTTCATCTGGCTGGCGATCGCCGCCATCCTCTGGCGCATCGGGGCGAGGTATTTGCGCGAACCTATGGCCAAAGGCGAGATTTTCTCCCTGTATCTGATTCTCACCGGCATCGCCCGATTTTTGATCGAGTTCATCCGCATCAACCCGCGTTCCTTCTTCGGAATGAGCAACGCGCAAACCGCCAGCCTGGTCTCGATCGCGCTGGGCGCCCTCTTACTCGTGTACGTCAAGAGCCAGTTCCGCGCCCTCAAGAAAACCGCCGCGGCATAGCGGCAAAATTGTGGAGGGTGGGCAAGCAAGGGCAGGCAGACGCTTCGTTGGCTCCGTGAACTCTGTGCCCTTACCTCTGAGCCCTCTGTGTTAAATCTTTTTCCCCGTCCAAACCATGCCGCATCACAAACGCCGCGTCAGAGCATTTGCCGGAGGACGTATTGCAGGATGCCGCCGTGCTTGTAATAAGAGACTTCTTCGGGCGTGTCCACGCGAGCGGTGGCGGTGAAACGCCTCTCTTTTCCGTCGGGAGATTTTGCGCGGACATTGATCGCGCTGCCGGGAGCCAGCGACACTACGCCTTCGATGGAGAAAGTTTCGTGGCCAGTCAGAACAAGCGATTCGCGAGTTTCGCCTCGCTGGAATTCCAGCGGGAGGACGCCCATGCCGATCAGGTTGCTGCGGTGGATGCGTTCGTAGCTTTCGGCGATCACGGCGCGCGCGCCGAGCAGGCGGGTGCCTTTCGCGGCCCAGTCGCGCGACGACCCCGACCCGTATTCTTTTCCGGCGATCACCACCAACGGCACCCCAGCTTCGCGGTATTTCACAGCGGCGTCGTAGATGCTCATTTTCTCGCCGCCGGGCAGATAGAGCGTCCAGCCGCCTTCGGTGCCCGGAGCGAGTTGATTCCGCAGGCGAATGTTCGCGAATGTGCCACGAACCATGACTTCATGATTGCCGCGCCGCGCCCCATAAGAATTGAATTCGTGCGGCTTCACACCATTGGTGACGAGATATTTTCCTGCCGGAGAATCAACGGGTATCGATCCCGCGGGAGAAATGTGATCGGTGGTGACGCTGTCACCCAGAATAGCGAGCACGCGAGCATCGTGAATATCCGCGAGCGCCGGCGGCGTTTTTGGCATGTTTTCAAAATACGGCGGCAGCTTGATGTAGGTCGATTTTGGATCCCACTGGTAAAGATCGCCTTCGGGAACCTTCATCGATTTCCAATGCGCGTCGCCCTCAAAAACCTCGCCGTACTGCTTGAGGTACATGGCGGTCGTAACCGAAGCGCGCACCGTCGACTCGATTTCCTGCGGCGTGGGCCAGATATCGCGCAAAAAAACGGGCTTGCCGTCCGATCCCTGTCCAAGCGATTCGGTAGTGAGGTCGAGATCCATACGGCCGGCGAGCGCGTAAGCGACCACGAGCGGAGGGGAAGCCAAATAGTTCGCGCGCACCAGCGGGTGAATGCGACCTTCAAAATTGCGATTGCCGCTGAGCACCGCGACGGCCACAAGATTGTTGTCCTTGATGGCAGCGCTGATCGCGTCCGGGAGCGGCCCGCTATTGCCAATACAGGTGGTGCAACCGTAACCGACAAGGTTGAATTTGAGCTTATCGAGAAACACATTGAGGCCGGAAGCCGCAAGGTAATCCGTAACAACTTTGGAACCAGGCGCGAGACTTGTCTTCACCCAAGGCTTGATCTGCAAGCCGCGCTCGACGGCCTTTTTGGCCAGCAAACCCGCACCGAGCATCAAGGATGGATTCGACGTATTCGTGCAACTGGTAATCGCGGCGATCACCACGGCGCCGCTGGAAAGATCGAAAGAATCTCCATTGTTGCGCACGGCGACGTGCTTGTCCGGCGTGCCTTCAACCACCTTCGTGAAGGAAGACTTCGCCTGGCGCAGCGGGACGCGGTCCTGCGGGCGCTTCGGCCCCGCGACCGTCGACTCAACGCTGGCAAGATCAAGTTCCAGCTTGTCGCTGAACAAAGGCTCGGCGGTCGCGTCCGTGCGGAAGAGGAACTGTTCTTTGCAATAGGCTTCGACCAAAGCGATCTGTTCCTGAGTGCGCCCGGTGAATTGCAAATACGCGAGAGTTTCCGCATCAACGGGAAAAAAGCCCATGGTCGCGCCGTATTCCGGCGCCATGTTGGCGATCGTGGCGCGATCGGGAACGCTCAAGCTGGAAAGTCCAGTGCCGTAGAACTCGACGAATTTGCCGACGACGCCTTTCTTGCGCAGCATTTCGGTGACGGTCAGAACGAGGTCCGTGGCCGTCGCGCCTTCGCTGAGTTTTCCGTGCAGCCGGAAGCCAACAACTTCGGGAATGAGCATCGACGAAGGCTGGCCAAGCATGGCGGCTTCCGCTTCGATGCCCCCCACGCCCCAGCCAAACACGCCAAGCGCGTTCACCATGGTGGTATGCGAATCTGTGCCAACCACGGAATCGGGATACGCCTCGAACTTGTTCCCGCTGGGCATCGCGCACACCACGCGCGCGAGATATTCAAGATTGACCTGGTGACAGATCCCAGTGTCGGGCGGAACGACTTTGAAATTCTGGAAGGCGGTTTGGCCCCACCGCAGGAAGGCATAGCGCTCGACGTTGCGTTGAAATTCCAGTTCCGCGTTCAAGCCAAAAGCATTGGCGCTGCCGAAGCTGTCGACTTGCACGGAATGGTCAATCACCAGCTCGGCGGGAAAAAGCGGATTGATCCGCTTGGGATTGCCGCCCATCCGCTTCATAGCTTCGCGCATGGTAGCGAAATCGACGACTGCAGGCACGCCAGTGAAATCCTGCAGCAGCACACGCGCAGGCATGAACGCGATTTCTTTTTGCTTGGCGTTGGGGGTCCAAGTAGCCAGGAAGCGGATGTCTTCGGGGTGAACGGTACGCCCATCTTCAAAACGCAGTAGATTCTCCAGCAGAACGCGCAAAGAGAAAGGCAATTTCGCAAGCGTGGCGACGCCCTGTTTTTCGAGCACTTCCAGCCGATGGATCTGGAAGGCTTGCGCCCCAACATTCAGCGTGTCGCGCGTCTTAAAGGAATTGCCTGCGGAGATGGCCATTCTGGCGGTCCTTTCCCGGAATTCGCCAGTCTATGATAGCCGAAAAAGAAAGATCGTGCGGCGAGGGATGGACGATCCATTTCTTCCCAATCGGAGTCCGGCCGTCAGCTTCACGCTGGCGATTCGTGGTGCGCGGTTTCAGCAACCCTTGTCTTTCAATGGCGTTACAGGGCTCCAGCCAAATCCCTTCAATAAAAGCGACCTGCCGCTGTCGATTTCGAGGGCCCTCGTTCGACGTTAGTGTAGAGGCAGGATTCAGCCGGTAGTAGCCGGAGGAACCCAGGTCCTGGCCCCCACACACGGGAGATGCGGCGATGCGATTCATGATGATTGTCAAAGCCAACAAGGATACCGAAGCGGGCCTCATGCCGAGCGAAGAGCTGATTTCGGCGATGGGCAAATACAACGAAGAATTGATGAAAGCGGGCGTTCTCCTGGACGGGGCTGGGCTCAAGCCCACTTCGAAGGGCGCGCGCGTCCGGTTTTCGGGCGGGAAACCCACGGTGATCGACGGCCCGTTCACCGAGGCCAAGGAACTCATCGGCGGCTACTGGATCATTCAGGTGAAGTCCCGCGAAGAGGCCATCGAGTGGGCCAAGCGCGCGCCTGCTCCGCACGGGCCACACCAGGATAGCGAGATCGAGCTTCGGCAATTTTTTGAGATGGAAGATTTTGCCCCAAGTGGAGCCGTCGATCGCCAGCGCGAGTTAGGCAAACAATTGGAGAAAAAGAAGTAGCTGCGCGGGCGCTTCAGCGTTGCGGCGGCAAATTCAAAGGTAGGGAGGGCAGATCGATGAAAAAATTACTGATTCCCGCGTTGCTGGTTGTTTCCGCCGTATTCGCGCCCGGCCTGCGGAATGCCGTCGAATTCCCGGATCGAACATGCGAAGTCGCACAAAGCGTGGTCGCGCCTCTGTTCTGGCATCTTTGGGACGAACTGTTGAACCGCGAGATCGCACGGTTGACCCAACCGCTCACACCTGGCGGCGAAGTGCTGGCTTGGCGGCCAGGATTGCCGAACAACACTGTCGTGTGCATTTTCTTTCATGTTTTTCTCAAGCATGTATTCGACCATGCCCTGACCAGGGCGGAGAAAAATGATACGTTTCTCGTGTCGATTCCGGAGGGCTTCGTTCGTCGCCCTGTAGAGAGGCAATTCTTGCGCGTTGCGCAACTCCCGGCAATTTAACGCCGAACCTAAACTTACCAAGGAGATCGTCATGAAATTTCTGAGCATGTACAAATCCGTAGAGAAAAGCAGTCCCCCTTCGGAAGAGGAAATGTGCAACATGGGCAAGCTGGTCGAGGAAGGGATGAAGGCGGGCTTTTTGCTTGCCGTCGAAGGCTGCATGCCCACCGCAATGGGCGCGCGCGTCCGGCGTTCTAATGGCAATATCAACGTGACCGACGGCCCGTTCAGCGAGTCCAAGGAAGTGGTCGGCGGCCTGGCCATCATTCAGGCGAACTCCAAGGAAGAAGCCATCGCACACGTCAAGAATTTCCTGAGCTACGTGGGCGACGGCGAGTGTGAGCTTCGGCAACTATACGAAGCGCCGCAAGCACAGAGCGCAGCGAAATCCTGACGGATCTCAGCTGGAACACGGTGTCGCTTGCACTCCCAAGGCCTCTTGCTTAGCCTGAACTTGCTAGGCAGGAGGGCTCACCGTGTCCGTCGCTGATACCCATCGCGCCATCGATGCCGTGTGGAGGATCGAGTCGGCCAGGCTCATTGCTGGACTGGCTCGAATCGTACGCGATGTTGGTGTGGCCGAAGAGTTGGCGCAGGACGCCCTCGTCGTCGCGCTGGAGCGCTGGCCGGAGTCAGGCGTGCCGGATAATCCCGGCGCGTGGCTCATGGCCACCGCAAAGAATCGCGCCATCGATCACTTTCGCCGCAGCAAGCTGCTTCAGCGCAAGCACGAGGAACTGGGTCGCGAGCTGAAGTCGCAGCAGGACGTGGCCATGGCGAATTTCGACACCGCAAATCTGGATAACGATATCGAAGACGATCTGCTGCGTCTGGTGTTCGTGTCGTGTCATCCGGTGCTCTCGACAGAAGGTCGCGTTTCGCTCACCCTTCGTCTGCTCGGCGGCCTGACCACCCAGGAAATTGCCCGCGCCTTCCTGGTACCCGAACCCACAGTCGCGCAGCGCATCGTGCGCGCCAAGCGAACACTGACCGAGGCGCGCGTTCCTTTCGAGGTGCCCCGCGGGCCCGACCTTGCGGCCCGCTTGTCATCCGTGCTCGAAGTGATCTACCTCATCTTTAACGAAGGCTATTCGGCGACTGCCGGCGAGGACTGGATGCGCCCCGCGCTCTGCGAAGATGCGCTGCGGCTCGGGCGGATTCTGGCAGGGTTAGTTCCGAACGTACCGGAAGTGCACGGGCTGGTCGCGCTGATGGAAATCCAAGCCTCTCGAGCCCACGCTCGCGTCGGCTCGAAGGGCGAACCCATCTTGCTGCTCGATCAGGATCGCACCCGTTGGGACTACGTCTTAATTCGCCGCGGCCTCGCGGCGCTACAGCGCGCCGAGGAACTTGGAGGCGGACTTGGCCCATACGCGCTGCAGGCGGCCATCGCCGCGTGTCACGCCCGAGCGCACACCGCCGCGGAGACAGATTGGGAGCGCATCGCCGCGCTCTACGACGCCCTGGCACAACTCATGCCCTCGCCGATCGTGGAGCTGAATCGCGCCGTCGCGGTCGCCATGGCCTTCGGTCCAACGGCGGGCCTCGAAATCATCGATGCGATTGCATCGGAACCCTCACTGAAGGCCTACCATCTGTTGCCCAGCGTCCGCGGCGACTTCTTGTTTAAACTGGGCCGCTTCACGGAAGCACTGGCGGAGTTTCAGCGCGCTGCATCGCTCACCCACAACACCCGCGAACGCGAATTCCTTTTGGGTCGCGCTCAAGCGTGCACCACAGATCCTACACCCCCCGCGCCGCATTGAAGTTCTCCTGCTGTTACGGGTATCTTGCCACCGGTATCTTCCCAACAAGCAGAAGGAGGACTCTGTCATGTCAGCAGCGAATGGGCAGGGCCCGCTGGTGTTTGAGGGCGTCACCCCAATTCTCCGGGTACGGAGCATCGAAGCGAGCATCCTCCATTACACGAGCGTGCTGGGATTCAAAATCGATTGGCAGACACCGTATTTTGCATCGGTATCGCGGGGCCGGTGCTGCATCTTTCTTTCGCGAGGAGATCAAGGTCATGCCGGCGGCTGGGTGTGGGTCGGCGTGAGCGACGCCGATGCACTGCTCGAAGAATATCGGCGCACCGGAGCGAAAATCCGCCACGAGCCGACGAACTATCAGTGGGCGTATGAGATGCAGGTCGAGGATCCTGATGGCAACGTGCTTCGGTTTGGCTCGGAGGCCAAAAGCGACCAACTAATTGGTGAGTGGCTGGACATGCGCGGCGATCGCTGGGTAACCTCAAACGGGAGTGAGGGGACACGCGTCGAACCCGCATGAAGACGCCCACAATGTATGCGTCCAATTGTCGCTGCGCAAGCACGGCCCCGAAAGGCATGAACGCTATGACGAAACGGACGGCACTCATTTTGGCTCTAATTGCTTTCTCCCCGGTTTGCTTGCCGGCGGCCGTTGCAAAGTCTGCGCTGGAAGTCGTGGTGCTGGGTTCTGGCGGGCCGCGCGCCTTCGGAAGGGGCGGCTCGAGTTTCATCGTGGAGGTCGAGGGCGAACCACGAATTTTGGTGGACGCCGGGCCAGGAGCGTTCCTGCGGATTGGAGAATTGGACCTGGATGTCGGAAAGGTAGACACGGTTTTGCTGACGCATCTGCACATCGATCACAGCGGTGACCTGGCCGCTTTTTTCAATGAGCGGGCGCTGACCAGCGACGGACCCATCGCGTATCACATTTTTGGCCCCGACGGCGCCGGCCTATTTCCCAAGACCTCCCGATTTGTTGACCTGTTGGTGGGAAGTGACGGCGCGTTTGCCTACCAAAAAACGTTCGGCGCCCGCGAATCTTTTGTCGTCCGTGATCTGCCGATTCGTCTGGATTCCGCGAGCAGCAAGATTGTCGACGACAACGGTTTGGTGGTAGAGGAGATTGCCACGCATCACGACGACTGTCCGTCGGTGGCCTATCGTATTTCCTACAAAGGCGTGGTGGTCGTTTTCTCCGGCGATATGGATGCATCCGCGCTGCCGAATCTGGTGCAGCTGGCGAGAAATGCGGATCTGCTGATTTTTAATTGTGCCGTGCTGGACCCTCCGGATTCACCCTCGCAGCTGTACGCCCTGCACACGCCGCCCAAGAAAATTGGCCAAGCCGCCCGCGACACCGGTGCAAAGAGCTTGTTGCTGAGCCATCTTGCGCCCGACGTGCTGGGACAAGAGGACGCGGTGCGAAAATCAATTCGCACGTCCTTCACCGGACCGATTCAATTCGCAACCGACAAGTTGCACGTACCCGTAGGAAAATAAGCAGCACCGGATGCCCCGCCCTGTAGCCGCCCTCTCCGAGAGGGCGGGTAGAGCCAGCTTCGCCCAGGCGTCTCTGCCAATCTCCGCCCTCCCTTAGGTAGGTGCTCATTTGCACCCCACGCAGGACCTGCACTCCGGCCTCGCGCTGGTACACGATTTAACACTAAGCCCCGCCGTCTCATCTTTTCGGGCTCACGGCAAGAAGCGGCGGCCATCGCTCTCAAAGGTATACTTGGATCGATGAAGATAGTTCTGCTTTCGACCTATGAGTTGGGCCGCCAGCCTTTTGGCGTGGTGTCGCCAGCGGCATGGTTGCGCAAGCGCGGCCACCAGGTAGCGTGCTTTGATTTGACGCGTCAGGAATTGGATCAAAATGTGGTTCGTGCGGCTGCGTTGATTGCGATCTATCTGCCGATGCACACGGCAACGCGATTGGCGGCGAAGCTGATTCCCTCGCTGCGCGAGCAAAATCCCGCTGCGCATGTTTGTTGCTACGGTCTCTACGCGCCCATGAATGCAGAGTATTTGCGGACGTTGGGAGCGCGAACGATCTTAGGCGGAGAGTTTGAGGGCGGCTTGGTTAGTTTGGCCGAGAGGATCAGTGCGCAGAGCAACGGCGGAGAAAAGCCCTCCCACGCTCAAAGTGAACCGTCCTCCTCCGAGGAATCCGCAACGCGCCACAAGAGCGTCGCACACGCCGGCCGCCCGGCGCAGCCCGAACCTCTAATATCCCTGGAGCGGCTGGCTTTTGAGGTGCCCGACCGTACCGGGATGCCCTCGCTCGCCAAATACGCGCACCTGATTATTCCGGGCGGCGGCTATCGCGTGGTGGGATCGACCGAGGCCAGCCGCGGCTGCAAACATCTCTGCCGGCATTGCCCGATCGTGCCGGTCTACAACGGTGTGTTCCGCATTGTGAGCCGCGATGTGGTGATGGCGGACGTGCGCCAACAGGTGGCGGCGGGAGCCCAGCACATCTCCTTCGGCGACCCGGACTTCTTCAACGGAATACGCCATGCCCTGGAACTCGTTGCTGCGTTTCATGCAGAAATTCCCGATGTGACCTACGACGTCACCATCAAGATCGAGCATCTGCGCAAGTACGAGCATCATTTGACGACGCTCCGCGACACGGGCTGCCTCTTCGTGATCAGCGCGGTGGAATCCGTAAACGATGAAATTTTGCACCGCCTCGACAAAGGCCACACGCGTGAGGATTTCTTGCATGTGGCGCGAACCTTTCGTTCGCTAGGCATGACATTGCATCCAACATTTGTGGCATTCACGCCGTGGACAACCATGGATGGCTATCTGGATTTGTTACGCGTGCTGGCGGCCGAAGAGTTGGTCGAGAACGTAACGCCGATCCAGCTGGGAATTCGCTTGCTGATTCCCCAAGGCTCGCGCCTGCTGGAGCTAGAGGAAGCGCGCCGCGGAGTCGGCCCCTTTGACGCCGAGTCGCTAGTCTATCCGTGGCAGAATCCCGACGCGCAGGTGGACAAATTGAGCGAGATCGTGCAGGCGATCGCCGCAGACGCAGACCGGAAAAAGGAATCGCGGTCCGCAGCATTCGCAAGGATCTGGACGGCGGCCCACGCCGCGGCCGGCGCGGCCTATGCCGCGGCTGGAATCGAGGCGCCGCAGTTGGCCGCGCTATCCGGCGCGGCAGTGCCGTTCTTAAGTGAGCCCTGGTATTGCTGTGCCGAGCCCACAAAGGAGCAATTGGTTTCGATTGGAAGCGTGACGAAGAAACCCGCCGAACCACCAACGGCGAGCGCCGACGGCTTCGTCTGAAGTGTAGGCGCTGGGCTTCAGCCCGGCGAACCACCAAGCCGAGCTCGTATCGTCCCTGGCCCCAGCGGCAAGCGAAACGCGGCGAACCCCTTCAGAGAAAGGCAGCACGAGTGAAGCGCAAGCGAGTACTAGTTTTTGCCAGCAAGCTGGGATACCAAACCCGCAGCCTCGACGAAGCTGCCCGCAAAGTCGCCGTGGATATCGTCTTTGTGACCGACCGGTGCCACCAACTGGACGATCCCTGGGGCGATCGCGCGATAGCTGTCCATTTCGAGTCGCCAGACGCGGCGGCCTACGCAGTTTTGGAGGCAGTCCGCGCTAACGGCCAGGCCGTCGATGGAATCCTGACGTTTGGCGATCGGCCCGCCGTTGCGGCCGCCTACGTTGCTCGCGGTTTAGGTCTTACTTGCAACCATCCCGCCGCCGTCGAAGCCTGCCGCAGCAAATCGCGCATGCGCGAAGTGTTTCGCGACGCGGGATTGCCCGGGCCGTGGTTTCGCACCGTAGCGTTGCATCCCGCGCCTGAGCCCGCGCTTCTCGGCATTTCCTATCCGTGCGTGCTCAAGCCGATGTCGCTTTCCGCGAGTCAGGGCGTTATCCGCGCCAACACCCGTGAGGAATTCGTTGACGCCGCGGAAAGGATTCGAAAACTGCTGGCGTCGCCCGAAATTTTGGCTACGCGCGAAGCGAATCTGGATCAGGTCATTGTCGAAGACTATATCCCGGGCAGAGAAGTGGCGCTGGAAGGTTTGTTGACCGATGGCCAGCTCCGCGTGCTGGCCATCTTTGACAAGCCCGATCCTCTGGAAGGGCCATATTTCGAAGAAACTATTTACGTGACGCCCGCGCGCCTCCCGGAATCGCAACTACGCGATGTTGAAAGGTGCGCTCTGGATGCCGTTCGAGCACTGGGCCTCACGCAGGGCCCTATCCACGCAGAATTTCGCATCAATGAACAGGGAGTATGGCCGCTGGAGGTTGCCCCGCGGCCGATTGGCGGGCTTTGCGCGCGCGCCCTGCGATTTCACCACGTACACGACGGTGGCCTGATCGGCCTCGAAGAGTTGTTGCTCCGCCATGCGGTGGATTTGCCGGGCGCCGATTGGCCCCGAGAGTCCGAGGCCTCGGGCGTGATGATGATTCCAGTTCCGCAGAGCGGGGTCTTGGAAAGGGTACAGGGAGAAGAAGAGGCCCGCGGGACGCCGGGTGTGACTGACTTGCAGATCACGGCCCGCCTGCACGACTATCTTGCGGCTTGGCCCGAAGGTTCGAGTTACTTGGGATTTCTGTTTGCACGTTCCCAGGCTGCCGCAGAAGCCGAGAGTGCCCTTCGAGCCGCGCATGCAAAATTACGATTTACCATCACGCTGCGGCTCGCGGTAGAGCACCCCGCCACCAGAGGCATGATCAGGTAGGAACGGATTGCGCTGACTGAGGGGCGAGCTAAAAGAAAAACTGCCGAGCGAAGCAGTCCGGGGAAAAATCAGCCCTTGGCCTTGGGCGCCACGTAACCTTCCGGAAGCTTCGATCCCTCACCAAAGAAAAACTGCTCCATCTGTTCTTCCATGATTTTCTGCGAGTTCGGATCGAGCGGGTTAAGCCGGTATTCGTTCATCACCATCTTCGAATGCTCAATCCAAAGTTTCCAGGCATCCTTCGACACGCTCTCGTACACGCGCTTACCGAGTTCCCCTTTCCAGGGGATGCGATCGAGCCCCGGCATTTGTCTTCCAAACTTCACGCACTGCACCATGCGCGCGCCGGGCTTTACCGGTTCGCTGGGCGCTGGTGTAGGATCGCAAGATTCATTGGCCATCGAGGCTCCTGGAAAACACCTGAATTTCGACGATACCCCAAGCAGGCGAGAAATTCCACTTCGGGAGTGAGAAATGCGGCACCACGCGCTAAATCGTACGCGCAGAGGCTTGGTTCAATTGCACGGCCCAGAGTAAAATTGTGTCCCTATCCCTTAGTAAAGGACTTCATTACTGCCTAGTCAAATAATTTACTCAGGTAAACTAGCTCCAGTTTGGCGCCGGGAGTTGGACAACTTAGTGGCCAGCAGTGCCGTCGATCGATTGTGGGCAAAAGATGCGTCGCTGTGGCGCGGTCCCAACGGCCAGAAGCGATCGGTGGGCGGAAATCTCGCCTGGCTCGATTTGCCGGAGCAAGTTGGCGCCTATATGAATCGCGTCAGCCAATTGGCGGAAGCCACAAAAAGTGACGGCTTTCAGGACGTGGTCTTCATTGCCGTGGGTGACTCAAACCTGGCCGCGGAGACGCTATTAACTACGTCCGCTGAAAAACGATATGGAAAAGTGTTTGTTTTGGATAGCACTGATCCGGCCGCAATTCGCGCGGTCGATAAACAGCTCGATTACCGAAAGACCCTCTTTGTTGTCGCCAGCAAGTCCGGGAAGCGCATTGAGACCCACGCGCTGCTGCTTTATTTCTTGAACCGTCTGAAAGCGCAAGGGGCCGGCGACCCTGGCAAATGCTTTGTTGCGGTCACTGAAGAGGATTCGTATCTGTCGTGGTTGTCAAAAAACTACGGATTTCGGGCCACCTTCCTTGATTCCCCGGCATTAAGGGCCGTTATTCATCTTTGATTCCCTTTGGACTGCTACTCTCAGCGATTTGGAACAGCGATCCGCAAACCTTGGTGTCGCAGGCCCTCGGGATGCGCGAGCCGCGCTCGGGCGATTGCGTGAAGAACTCGCATCACGCCTGCAAATCCCGGTGTTACTGAGTTCCGGCCCGCGTTATCTTCGTAATTTCGAGCAAGTATACAAGGGTGGACCATCCCGGGGACTGTTCTTGATTCTTACCACGGAACCCGCGGAGGATATCGGCATTCCAGGTGCCGGATATACCTTTGGGCAGTTACAATTGGCTCTGGCTCTGAGCGCCTTCGAATCGTTGGAGTTGCGACATATGCTGGCTATGCAACTGCATTTCACTCAGAGCCTGGAGCAGGGCTTGACAGAACTCGAGCACCTGGTTCAAAAGCTCTAGGTCACGCTCGCGAAGTCCACCCTGAATCGAGGGTCGCGGGCGGCTCACCGAACAAGAGTATTTAAGGAATGCCTTCGAAGCGAGGTGTCGCAGCCTTGTCTAAAATCACCACGCTGTTTTGGGATATCGGTGGAGTGATCCTCACCAATGGCTGGGATCGCGGGTCGCGCCGCGAAGCGGCCACGGTGTTTCATTTAGACTGGGAAGAGTTCCAGGATCGACACGAACTGTCGTTTCCCGCCTTTGATTCCGGGCACATCACCTTGGACGAGTATCTCGATCGCACCCTGTTTTACCGCACCCGGTCATTCACGCGGGAAGAGTTCATCGCTTTCATGTTCGCGCAGTCCAAGGAATTCCCGCAGTCGCGAGCGCTCTTGAAGCAGGCCGCACAATCCGGGAAATATTTCATCGGAGCCATCAATAACGAGCCGCTGGAGCTCAATCAGTACCGCATTGAAGCCTTTGACTTGCGCCGGGACTTTCTGGTTTTCTTCAGTTCGTGCTACGTGCGTTCGCGAAAGCCGGAAGAGCTGATCTTTCGCGTGGCTCTGGAGGTAACCCAGCGGCCGCCGGAGCAATGCGTGTTCATCGATGACCGTCCTTTGAATCTGGAAGCACCTCGACGATTGGGCATGAATGCCATCCACTATCAAAACGCGCAGCAACTCCGCTGTGATCTGCAAAAGTACGGTGTTGAGGTATAGTGTCAAACGCCGTTAATTCACAATAAGAGCCTGGAATCGAGCTGAGGGGAGACCAACGACCATGGATGAAAACCGTTCGGGAGGCGCAAACGGCTCTGAGCCATGCACCGTGGTGCTCTTCGGTGCCTCGGGGGATCTCGCCAAGCGCAAAGTGATCCCCGCGATGTTCGACCTGGCGATCCACGGCTTGCTGGGTCCTCAGTATGCAATCGTGGGCTACGCGCGCACCCTGATGACGGACGAAAGCTTTCGCGCCTCGCTGGGGGATGCGTCCAAGAGCGAATCGGAAATCGGGCCGATCGATCCCAAAAAGTGGGAGGAGTTTGCGTCACATCTGCGTTACCAGCACGGCGAATATGGCAAGGCGGATGATTTCGCCAATCTTGCAAAGCGCCTGACGGACCTGGAAGGTCAGAAAGGCCTGGTGGGTAACCGTTTGTTTTACTTGTCGACGCCTCCCGAGGTGTACAAGGACATCGTTGAGCAACTGGGCAAGGCGGGACTCGCGAAGCCTAGGTCTGCCGACTTCTGGGTGCGCATCATTATCGAAAAGCCATTCGGCCGGGACTTGGCCTCCGCGAAAGAGTTGAACAAGATCGTGCTGAAAGTTTTTGACGAGCAGCAGGTCTATCGCATCGATCACTACCTCGGAAAAGACACGGTACAGAATTTGTTGGTGCTGCGTTTCAGCAATGGAATTTTCGAGCCTCTCTGGAACCGAAACTATGTCGATCACGTCCAAATCACCGCTGCGGAGACCCTCGGTGTGGAAAGGCGCGGCGGCTTTTATGAGACCGCTGGGGCACTCCGAGACATGATTCAGAGCCACGTTTTGCAGCTTACTTCGCTGGTCGCGGTGGAACCTCCGGCGTCGTTCGATGCTACCGCGGTGAGAAACGAAAAGCTGAAAGTGCTGCAATCCATACGGCCTTTCGATCTTGGAATGGTCGCGCAGTCGGTCGTGCGCGGGCAGTATGCGGTCGGAACGCTTGATAGCAAGAGTGTTCCCGGATACCGCTCGGAACCTGGCGTCAGCCCCGCGTCGCGCACTGAAACCTTTGTTGCCGCGCAACTATTGATCGACAACTGGCGATGGGCCGGCGTTCCATTCTATTTACGAACTGGGAAGCGTTTGGCCAAACGTACGACGGAAATCGTGATTCAGTTCAAGTGCGCGCCGCACATCGTCTTTCGGGAACGCCATGTCAAGGCCAACCGGCTGGTCTTGAACATTCAACCAGATGAAGGAATCTCTGTTTCCTTTGGGGCCAAGAAGCCGGGACCCGACATGGCCATCGGCAACGTCACCATGAATTTCAGTTACAGCGAAGGGTTTGGCGATGGCGCGCGAAGCGCGTACGCAACGCTGCTCGGCGACTGCGTACGCGGTGACGCCACTCTGTTCGATCGGGCCGACAGCGTTGAGGCGGCTTGGGCGCTGGTCGACCCGATTCTGGATGTCTGGAGCGCGGCGAAGACCGCCGGCGTTCCGCAATACCCGGCGGGAAGTTGGGGCCCCCGCGAATCCGATGCTTTGCTGGAACGCGAAGGCCGACGGTGGTTCAATTCATAGCCACAGCATCAAGCGCATAAGCACACAGCGCGAAGAAACGAACTAGGGACAGGGGGACAGGTGATCCTTGCCGGTGACGTAGGCGGCACGAAGTGCAACCTTGCGCTTTTCTCGGAAAAGAGCGGAAAGCTAACGACCGTTTTCAAGCAGCGGTTTGCGAGCAAGGAGTTCGCGAAGTTCGAGCTGATCGTGAAGGAATTCTCGCGACAAGCGGCGTCTTATTTGTCTACCGATCGCGTGGTCGCGGCGGGTTTCGGAGTTGCCGGACCGGTGATCGAAAATCACGTTCGCGCGACCAATCTCCCGTGGTCCGTGGATGCAAAAATTCTGGAGCAGGAATTAAACGTCGAAAATATCGTGCTGTTGAATGATCTTGGAGCGACGGGACACAGTATCGAACACCTCGCGCCCGAAGAATTCACGGTCCTGAATGCGGGAAAACCGGAGCCGGGCGGCACCAGGGCACTGCTGGCGGCGGGCACCGGACTCGGGCAATCCTTCCTTGTTTGGGATGGGACGCGCTATCGCATTGCGCCATCCGAGGGTGGGCATTCCGATTTTGCACCACACACCGAACAGCAGATAGAGTTGTTGCGCTTTATGCGCCGACGCTATCCGCAGGTCAGCTGGGAGCTGATTCTCTCGGGTCGCGGTTTCCGCACCCTTCATGAATTTCTCGCGCCGGAAGTGAAGCACGCTTCCTTCGAGGACCCCGACGCGGATCCCGCGCCGGAAATCACAAGCAAAGGGCTGGCCAGGACTTGCCCAGTCTGCGTCGAGACTCTTGATCTTTGGACTTCCATTTATGGAGCGGAAGCCGGCAATCTTGCGCTGAAGGTGCTGGCGCTCGGCGGCGTTTACGTGGCCGGCGGCATCGCCGTCAAAATCATTGAGAAGATGAAGGACGGAAGATTCGTCGCCGCGTTCAAGGACAAGTGGAAGTTTGAGAATCTGCTCGCGAATATTCCGGTATCGGTGGTGCTGAACGAGTCCGCCCCGCTGCTCGGCGCAGCGTACGAAGCGCTGGCGTCGATCCGCAAGTAAGGCGCGGCGTTTTTCGTAAGCTTCGTTGAAATGCTTTCTGGCGGGACTCTAGAATCCCGATTCTTCGGCGTCTTGCTGAAACGGTGCGCTGCAATGCTGCGCTCCTACAATTAATCCGGGCCCTGGTGTCGCGCAAAGCTCGGTCGTGTTCAACCTTACATTTGTTTGGTAAGCTGACCGTTCCGGGTGTTGGTCCGAAATTGGCGGCCGCGACACCAGCCAGGTCACAACCCCAGTAGGAGCAAGGTATGAGCAACGCAACGACAACACAAACTCTCGATCTGCAGAATTATGTTGGTGGCGGTTGGCACCGATCTTCGGCCACCGACTACGTAGACGTCGCGAACCCAGCTACCGCCGAGGTCCTCGCGCGCACGCCGCTGTCTACTCTTGCGGACGTCAATGCTGCGGTGCAAGCCGCGGCCGCCGCTTTCCCGGCCTGGCGGCGCACTCCGCCGGGCGAACGCGTCCAGTATCTGTTCAAGCTCAAGAACTTGCTGGAAGAACATATCGATGAGATTGCGCGCCTGATCACGCGCGAGAACGGCAAGACGTTTGCCGAAGCAAAAGCTGAGATGCGTCGCGGCATCGAGAACGTCGAAGTCGCCTGCGGCATCCCGATGATGATGCAGGGCTACAACCTGGAAGACGTGACGCCGGGCGTGGATGAAATGCAGATCCGGCAGCCGCTGGGAGTGGTGGCGGCGATTGTGCCGTTCAACTTTCCGGGGATGATTTCGTTCTGGTTTTTGCCCTACGCCATCGCTTGCGGGAACACCTTCGTGCTCAAGCCATCCGAACGCGTGCCGCTGACGATGCAGTACGTCATGGAATTGATTGAAAAGACCGGCCTGCCGAAGGGCGTCGTAAATCTCGTGAATGGTGGGCGCGCGGTGGTAGACGCGCTATGCGACCATCCGCAGGTGCGGGCGATCAGTTTCGTGGGCTCGACGCCGGTGGCAAAACATGTTTACGCGCGCGCGGCGGCCAGCGGTAAACGCATGCAGTGCCAGGGCGGCGCGAAAAATCATGTCATCGTTCTGCCTGACGCTGACATGGAACTCGCGACGCAGATCATCAGCGACAGCGCATTTGGTTGCGCGGGGCAGCGGTGCCTGGCGGTGTCCGTTGCGGTGACGATCGGCGAGGCGCAGAAGACGTTCGGAGAATCGATTGCCGATGCGGCCACGAAGATTCGCGTTGGCAACGGTCTCGATGCCGGCGTGCAGATGGGGCCGGTGATTAGTCGAGAGAGCAAGCAGCGCATCGAGTCGCTGATCGGACAGGGCATAAGCGAAGGTGCGAAAGCTACGGTGGACGGACGTAACGCCAAGGTGCCCGCTTACGAAGCGGGAAATTTCTTGAAGCCTACGGTGCTGGATGGAGTTCCGGCGTCGAGCGAGCTTGCGCACACGGAGATCTTTGGACCGGTGCTTAGCCTGGTACATGCGAACTCGATCGATGCCGCGATGGAATTTCTGGCGAAAAGTCCCTACGGCAATCAGGCATCTTTGTTCACCACGAGCGGGGCGGCGGCGCGGAAGTTTCGGTACGAGGCGCCGGCGGGGAACATCGGAATTAATATCGGCGTGGCTGCGCCGATGGCTTATTTCCCGTTCAGCGGTTGGAAAGAGAGCTTCTTTGGCATTCTGCACGGGCAAGGGCGCGACGCCGTGGAATTTTATACGGAATCGAAGATTGTGGTGGAACGCTGGTCGCGGCAGGAAACGCGGAAATTTTAGTGTTCCAAGTGAGAGACCGAGCCTCGCGTTGTGATCGCGCGCCAAGACGCCGTGGCCGGGAAGAGCACGTTCCTCCCCTAAACGTGTCGATTTCTCTAAAACCCAGCGTCTTTCGCCGCTCATTCTGTTCGCAATCTCAACTTGTCTCCAGAATGAATTTCATTTCATGAGCGCAAAACGAGTGCGGCCGCCGGTGGCGCTGCGGTTGGACGTCAACGCACAGATCGAGTGCGCTCACACGCTGGCGTCGCGCTTTTACACTGATCCTGCGATTCTGGATATCGAGAAGGCGCGGATTTTCCGGCGGGCGTGGCAGCTTGTGGGAACGATGGATCACGCTTGCGGCGAAGTCAACGGCGCGACGCGGACGATTGCCGATCGCGAGACTTTTTTCACGGAGGAGGTCGCAGGCGAGCCGGTGGTGGTGGTGCGCGACAAGGAGGGCACACTGCGCGCGTTCAGCAATGTTTGCCGGCACCGGGCCGGGCCGATCGCGCTGGGTAGCGGTTGCAAGAATGTGTTGCGGTGCGCGTACCATGGTTGGACGTACACGCTTGACGGGCGATTGATTGGAACGCCGGATGTGGAGGGGGTGGAATTCTTCGATCGCAGCACGATGGGGATGGTGCCGCTTCGGCTGGAAACGTGGGAGCAATTCATCTTCGTGAATTTCGACCGCGATGCCGGGCCGCTTTCGGCTTATCTGGGGGATATTCCCGAGCAGTCGCGGGGCTTTCAGTTTGCAGGGCTGCAACTTGCCGAGCGGCGAGACTACGTGATCAACTGCAACTGGAAGGTGTACGTCGACAACTATTTGGAGGGCTATCACATTCCCATCGCGCATCCCGGGTTGATGCGCGAGATCGATTACTCGCAGTATCGGACGGACACGTTTCGGTATCACTCGCAGCAATTTGCGCCCATCCGAGCGATGAAAGCGGAGGACGCGGGTGAGCGTTTTTATGCTCCGGGTAGCGCGACGCAGGAGGCACTGTACTTCTGGATCTTTCCGAACTTGATGCTGAATATTTATCCTGACAATGTGTCGACGAATTTGATCGTGCCGCTGTCGCCGAACAAGACTTTGACGATTTTTGAATGGTTTTTTCACGATATTGCGTCGGCGAAAGTACAAGAGCGGATGAAGAAGGCCATTGCGTTCAGCGAGGAAGTGCAGCAGGAAGACATTGGGCTATGCGCGAGCGTGCAGCGTGGACTGCGGTCTTCACTTTATGATCGCGGGCGGTATTCGGTGAAGCGAGAAAACGGCGTGCATCACTTTCATATGCTGCTGAGGGAATTTCTTGAGGAGTCGTAGAGGTTAGTGCCACCCCCCTCCCCCCACCTTTTTTGCAGTGATTTCATTCTAAAAGACTTAGTTCTTCGTTTGGCTCAGTGACCTGATTCTAAAGGCGTTCGTGGCTCGCACCTTTGTTTTCCTGATTCTCAAGCTCGGAATCGCTGTTGTGAAACGAGAATTGGCGGGCCCGGAATGCGTCCCTTCGTGCACGCGCCGGTATGTCAACGAGGCGTGCTTGGTGTCGTCTGCTTGCTGTTATGTCGGTTGGCACCGACAAGAGTGTCTGTGCTACCTAACATTAACCCTTCGGTATTATATGATAAAGGTTACCTAGGGTCAAATTATTTCTGGTGCTCAGGTGCTTTCTACTTTTGGGGGGTGGCGGCGCGGGCGAAGTCGGCTTCGGCGAGGGACTTGGTTATGGGGATTTGGGCGTAGATGGCTCCTCGCTGGTCGTAGAGTGCGGAGTGGTCTGGGAATTTGGCGATCAGGTCGTCGTAGCCACCCAGGGCGTCGAACCAGAGGCGGTGGTCGGTGAGGATTTGGACTCTTGCCAGAGCTGATTGGTAGGGATCGGTTGTTGGGACGGCGGCGATTGCTTTGGCGATGGCTTGTTGTTCTTCGGCGGAGATTACTTCGAATTCCAGGGGTTCGCTGGCTAGCGGGTTTGGCAGGACCTGGACGCGCCAGTAGTAGATTTGGCCGGGTTGGAATTTTGCTGCGGCGGGGTCGAGGCGGTAATGGGTTTCCTTTAGTTGCTGGTGGAGTAGTTGGGTTTCGTCTTCGTCGGTGATGATCAGGAAGTAGCCTTCATTGTGGCCGCTGAAGGACCAGTCGAAGGTGGCGGATTGGCCGAGGAACTTTGCTCGGGGCGGGGCTAGCAGGATCGCGGAGGGGACCGCTGCGGTGCGACTGCCGCCTAGCATGGTCGTAACTTTTTTGTCGGACTTGGGGTCGGAGATGTCGAAGCCGGATAGGTCGGCGTCTAGGGATTTGCGTTTGGGTTTGGCGGTCGGGTCGGGTGTGGCGGATTTTGGATCGGGTTTGGGTTGTTGTTGGGCGCGGCTTGAAGAGTTTACAAGTAGAGTAAGCGCGCAGACGAACAGAAAATTTCTCATGAATGAACCTCTTTGTGAATGGGCTTACGCGAATCGCGATTCATGATGGTGGATAGTCCTCGCGGTGAAACCCCAAGACCCAGGTTTCAAAAACCGAAACCTGGGGCACCCTCCGTCGGCTACAGCGCAGGCGGAGAACAATAGTTTTACGAAGGCGCCTCAGCCTTCGATGATTTCACACTATACAGGGGAATGGGGGTAGTGAAGCCGCGGACTTGGGCTTCGCCCAGTGGGGTGGTAGGGAATTGATCGCGGATTTGTTCCCAGGTGGCTGGGCTTAGGACTAGCGAGGTCTTGAAGTCCTTGGTGAGGGATTCGAGGCGGGAGGCCAGGTTTACGGCTTCGCCGATTACGGAATATTCGAGGCGGTCTGGGGAGCCTACGTTGCCTGCGGTGACTTGGCCTGTGTGGATGCCGATGCCGATCTTTAATGTTGGGTCGGTGGGTGGTTTGGTGGTGTTCCAGCAATCGACGCTAGCTAGCATTTCCAGGGCGCAGCGGACGGCGCGGCAGGCGTCTTCGCGGGTGCCTTCGGTTAGGGGGGCGCCGAAGATGACCATGATGCCGTCGCCTATGAATTTGTTGAGGAAGCCGCGATTTTGCTTGATGACGTCGCCCATGGCGGTGAGGTAGCGGTTGAGCCAGGCGAGGACTTCCTTGGAGGGGACGCCGGCGGTTGTGGCGGTGAAGTTGCGGATATCGGAAAAGAGGATGGTGGCGACGCGCTCTTCGCCGGCGAGGACTATATTGTCGCGATTTTTCCAGATTTCGGCGGCTACGTCGGCGGAGACATAACGCTCGAAAAGGCCCATGAGTTGGCGGCGCTCGGCTTCCATAGCATTTTTCAGGCGGCGCTCTTCGACGGAGCGGTAGCCGAGGCCGGTGGGGAGGGCCGCGAGGAGACAGATCTCGATGGATGCGAATGGCATCCAGACACCGTGATACGCGAACAGATAGGCGGCGGCGAAGAACACGGCTACGGCCATCGCGAGCCACGCTAGCAGCGCGACATACCAGCGGTAATAGAAGGCGAGGGCGACCAGGCAGAACGCGAGCACGAAAGCGATTGCGAAACGCGGGAACGAGTGGGCGGTGCTCAGGAAACTTTTATCCAAGAGTGTTGCTGTTGCGGCGGCATGGATTTCGGCGCCGGAGAGCATGGAGCGATCGTCGATGGTGGCTCCGGCGCGGGTGGCCGGCGTAGTGAAAAGATCTTTGCCCATTTCGCTGGACTGACCTACTACGACGATTTTCCCAGTAAAAAGTGACGGGTCGAAGGCGCTCGAGAGCACGGATTCCACCGAGATTACGCGTGTCGGGGCGGACGGGTAGAAGCGTATCCACGCGGTGTCGGGTTCCGTGGAAGCTAGGGGGAGTTTTGTTGCGCCGAAGAGGAGGAAGCCGCGACCGCCAGGACGGAGATGCTGGTCGGTCGCGTAGTCCACTAGCGCGACCGGGAACGAGAGTGCCTTGTAGTCCTTGGTGGTGATGCGGAGGAACATGCGTCGAACTGCGCCGTCGTCGTCGAGGACCAGATCGCCAAAGGCAACCCCCGCGGCGACTTTTTTGAAGATGTCGAGGGGGTTGTTGGGAGGATGATCAGTGAAACCATATTCGCTGACCAGGATTATGTTGCCGGCTTCTTCGATGGCGGTTGCTAGTTGGGCGTCGTCGGCTTCGGCGCGGGCTACGTCGAGAATGACGTCGACGCCAATTGCTGAGGGTTTGCCGGCTGCGATCCTGCGGATAACTTCGGCGAGCAGAAGGCGGGGGATGGGGAATGCGTTGTGTAGGCGGACGAAGGATTCGTCGAAGTCTACGTTGAGGACGGCGTCGCCTAGGGGAGCGGGATGTTGGACTTTGACGAGTAGATCGAACGTTTGCAGGTCAAGTTTGCGGAGTAGGCCTGGTTGTTCGAGAGCGGAGATTGTTGCGGCGAGAAGTAGGGCGAGGGCGAAGATTGTTAGCCATGCGCGCGTGAATCGAGGCGGAATTGCGGGCGCGCGTTTCCCTGAAATGGGATTCGTGGAAGCGTTCATGTGGGTTTGCACGTGATCACTCGTTGCCAGGGTCCCTCCACTACGCGACCCCGCGCCCATAAGGAGGGCGCAAGAAAAGCGGGTTCGCTCCGGTCGGGATGGCAGTTTGAGAATGAGGTTGTGGAAAGCTCCACCCTTTGAAAGGCGCAAAGGGTGGGCCACCCGGGAGAAATTCAAACGCAGGACCCAGGTTCACAAACCGAACCTGGGGCACCCACGATTCACGCGGTGAAGGATTGTTATCTTGGATGTTGGAGGTCATTTAATCCGGATTGGGTCGGTGATTTGGTTGAGGGAAGCGCCCGCCTCGGAAGGCGGCCGCTACGACGTCACCTTGGCGGTTGAAATATTGGCGTGGATACGGATTGGGATGGGCTGAAGCTCGCCCCTACAGTGGGTCTCGGAAATTTAAACAAAGTCGTGATGACATTTTTCATTTCACGCGACGGATCGATCAGGAATGCTGCGTGGGAGCTTTTGCGCAGGCCTACGCCTGAGAGGGGGAGGTGCTCGGCCAGGCCTGGGAGGGCCATGGGGCTTTGGTTGCCTTCGGTGGCTTTGTCTACGCTGTCGTGGATGTAGGCGAACAACTCGCCGGCGGTTACGGTGCCGTCTTTGTTGAAGTCGGCTTCGCCGTGGAGTCCCTTTAAGAGGAAGAAGGTAAAAACGCCGTGGCCGCCTCCCCATTTGTCGGACTCGTAGGAGAGTTGGCTGACGTCGCTGGCGGTGATGACCGCGCGGTCGGAATCGTTGGCGAAGCGGGAGAGATATTGGTTGACGAGATTGTTGGATTTTTTGCCGTGGGCGCTGGCGCCGCTGAAGCCGTAGCTGTGGCAGGTGTCGGCGAAGGTGACCACGCGTTTGGCTTTGATGACGCGGGTAAAGACATCCTGGAGTTGGTACATGGGAAAGGCGGTACCTCCCATGTCGTCAATTTTTGTGTCGTAGGTCAGGAGATACAAATTGCGGGGGTCGTTGGGATCTGGTGCGCCGTGGCCTGCGATGTAGAGTACAACTTCATCTTGCAGTTGGGCTTTGGTTAAAAAAGTGAAGAGGGCGCTGCGAAGGTTTTGGGAAGTGGCGTCATCGTTGAGGAGCAGGCGGATGTTGTCTTTGGAGAACGAGCCGCCGTCGGGAGAGAGGAGGAAGTCGCGAAATTCCTGGGCGTCGCGGTCGGCAAATTGGAGGCTGGTGATGCCGCCGGCGGTATCCGAGTAACGGGCAATACCTACGACGACCGCGAATTTGTCGGCGCCTGCCACCGGGCGATCGGGAGTGATGGAAGCTCGCTTGTTATCCCGTGTCGTTGTCGTGTCGGAGGTTTGCAGGAGAAACGAGGCGTAGTGGACGCGCTTCATGAGATCGGTGAAAGAAAATTCGACGGAGTTGCGGCCGGGTTGGAGATGGAAACCTTCGTGGTGGCTCAGATCGAGCTTGCAGAGGATTCCGTCGGACATCGTCGTGGTGGTCATGATCATATTGGCGGCTTGAGTGTTGATTTTGGTGAAGAGGGTGCCGGGACTCACTTGCATGGGGCTCTTTGCGACGTGGATCAGGAGTTGATCGAATTCCGTGGAGGCAATGACGGCGGCGCCGTTCGGTTCCAGCTGCAGTTGCAGTTGGGGGATTTCGAGGGTGATGGGTTCGGTAATGTCGGCGGCGGAGGCGGGAAAAAGTAGAGCTACGGTCAGCAATGTTAACGGAAGGAATGCTCCGATTGAATAAAAACTACGCCCAAACCCGCGCGCGTTGAGATTATTCGTCGTGGTGGTGTTCATCTGCGTCAAAAACCTCGGCCTCCCGGTTCTTCGAGGCTCAGGGTAAAAGGGGGCGGCCACAGGGTGCGGGGTCATAAATTCAGATTCAACTATCGAGCTCAATTCGTGAGCAGATTGTAGTGGAACGGGCTCCGCTTGTCATCGTGAAATGAAGCATTTTGCTTGACAAAAGTCGAAGTGCGGTATTAGTTGCGTATAGTCTCTCCGAGCGTGCTTGCGGAATTCCAAAACCTGAGAATCACGTCGCGCTCGAAACCCATTTTGTTCGCGGGAACACAGGAGGAATCAAATGATTCGGCCTTCGGCTTTCGTGCGGTTTGCGACGATATTGTTGACACTGCTTTTTGCGAGTTTGCCGCTTTTTGCGCAGACGGCAACGGAACTTAACGATAAGGATAAGAAGAAATTGGGGGAGATTGCGCAGCGCCCCGAAGTGATTCACAGGATTCAAGAGACCTGGGATGCGCGGCGCCGGGCGGACATGGAGTTTGCATTCAACGTGAACCAGTCGACGAGATTGGGCGAGCTGTCGCTCGCGGAGTTGGCGACGTTCCGGCAAAACTTTGGGGAGCTGTACAACAATCCGATTTTGTTGCGGTATGTGAACTCGCTGGGGCAAAAAATTGTTCCGCAGGGATCACCGAATCTGTACTCGTTCCGGTTGCTGCTGGACCCGGTTCCGCGAGCGGAAGCGCTTACGACGGGGACGATTTATATTTCGACGGGTCTGGTGTCGATGCTGGACAGCGAGGCGCAGTTGGCCTACGTGCTGGGGCACGAGATCGCGCACGTGGAGAAGAGGCATACGTACAACACGATTCGGAACGAAATCCTGGAAGAGGAATTCGATCGGGAGAAGACCGCAGATGTGGGGAAGAAGCGCGCGATCTTTGGGGTGGCTTCAGCAGTGGGTGGTGCGGCAATCGGTGGTGCGGTTGGGGGATACTCGGGCGCGCTGATTGGAGGCGGGATCGGCATAGCCGGAGGATTTGCCGGCGGATTATTGTTCCGGAACAAATTTCAGCCAACAGAATGGTCTGCGGTTTACGAAGATGAAGCCGATGAGGCCGGGCTGAAGTATATGCTGGACCAAAATTATGACGCGCGTGAGATTCCGAGAATGTATGCGCGGCTGGATAATCTGGTGGGTCGCGACAGCCGAGTGGGGCTGGGATTCATCGGAAAACCGGAGCGGACTCGAGAGCGGCAAGCGCAGATCACGCGGCTGATCACGTCGTCATACAAGGCGGATCTGGAAGCGCGGGCAAAGAAGGGGTTGGTGAGTTCGGGGCCGGAGTTTCAGTTGCTGATGTCCGGGCTGAAGCGAGACAACGGCGTGATAGCGCTGGATTACGATCTGTACGATGAGGCTAGGGATGATCTGGATCAGGCGGTGAAATTGCGTTCGAACGATCCTCGGGCGCACTACTACCTGGGACAGGTGATGATTGCCACGGGTCGAACGCCGGAGGAAAAACAGCAGGCGATGAGCGAATTCCTGCAAGCAATTCAATACGATGCGGATCGTGGGGCTTACGCTGAGCCGCATTTGGAAGATGCGCTGTTCCAAATTTCGCAGAACGATCCTGGATTGCAGGATCAGATCAAGAAAGAGCTGAAGACCTACGTTGCACTGTATCAGCGTCAGCATACGGGGCAGCTGCCCGGGAACATGTACATCATCTACGACTATTTTCTGCTGATCGGCGACAAGAGCTGGTACATGCCGCCGGCGTCGGTGATTACGACGAAAAACGTGGATTCACTCAACGTGATGCAAGCGAGCGTGCCCGCGGCCAGTGCGGCGGAGGTAGTTGCTCGAGCCACCGGGAGTTCGGACGCCGGTAGAACGACAACAACTTCGGAGCCTGCGAAGGCGCAAGCGAAAACCGCAGTGAAGAAAACATCAACACCTGCGCCTGCGCCGCACTGACGCACGCTACGAACGCTGGGGGCGCACGGCCGACGTGCGCCTCCTTAACTTGTTGGGAGGGCGAGGATGAGGTTCACACGGATCCTGGTTGCGTGTCTTGTAGTGGCCTGCGGTGGGCGCGCTGAAGCGCAGGGAAATGACGGCAAGCGAATTGTCGGAATCATGCCGACATTTGATACCTCGGGAGATTCGTTTGGGCAGCAATTTGCGCAGAACCTGACAGCGATGGTGTACGACAAATTGGCGGGAGCGCCGTTTCAAATTGTGCTGCTTAATCCTGGGGGGCTTTATAGCCCGTTGATTCCGGAATCGATGCTGGAGTACACGCAGTCTACCGGAGTGGACAGCGTGCTGTTGATAACGCTATTGCCTACGGACAAGCCGCAGAAGGGCGACTACATTTTGCATCTGGAAGCTAAATTGATGGATGCGCAGAATGCGAAGGATCTGGTGCCGGCGTCTACCTACAGCGCGAAGGTGAGCCACAACGATGCGTTGTTGGATGCGACCAAGGCTGGAATCGATTTCGGCAGCACCACGTCGAACACCGGGCGGCGTGGGCGCGATCTTTATTCAGCGATGACGCGAACGAACGGGAGCCGGCCGTTTGAGAAGCAGCCATTGGGGAAAGCGGCTTTGGGGATGGCGGCGTCGATTCAGTCGCAGGTGTTGACGCAGGTGCAGGTCTCGAAAGGGGACAGGGTCAGTGCACCGAGCGGCGGGGCTTGCACGATCAGCATTCGCGTGCAATATACGGCGAAGAAGGCGTTTTCGAGGGCTTACGACATTCTGGTGAACGGCGAGAATCAATCGTTGTGGACGAAAGATGGAGTGACGAAACTGGAGAATATGAAAGGCGGACCGTTATTTTTGCAGATTAGCGTTGCCGATCCGCCGTATCGGACGCCGGTGGAGGATTTGTATCAGGCGAATACGGATTTGGATTGCTCACGTCCCGAGCGGCAGTTGTCACTGGACATCGGCGCGGTGGGGGATGCGCTGTTGCATTGGCATTGATTAGCGAAGCGGAAATTCCGGCTAAAAATGGTCGGAGTTTGACGAAGTGGCGCGCCCGGCCAGACTCGAACTGGCGACCCTCTGCTTAGAAGCCTGATTCGTGCGTATTGCAAGCAGAAGCGTTCGGTAGCAGTTCTTTTCAGAGCTGCTGTCGACTATTTCGCCTGGCGTGACTTGATGTAAGCGGTCAGGTCTCGAATCCGCGATTCGAAGTGAGCCTTGTCCGATCGGTTCGTCGTGGCCCAAGCAGGCATCTCAGCGGGTGCGTGCGCGGGTAATTTTACGCCATCGCGCAGCACGCCCGACACATAAGCTTCGGGAAACTTGCCCCCATGACGTCGTGACAGGGTAGTGAGGTCGGGAGGCACCCTATAGGGAGGAGGGAAAGGACCGTTTCCCTTCAAGTCGTTTCCATGGCAGACGGCGCAATGTTGCGTAAACAATTCGGCCCCGGACGAGACCGTCTGAGACGCTTCCGGCGCCTTCTGCACCTGCTTTTCTTGCGCGCCACAGAGGCCAACCATCAAACCCGACAACAGGCATAACCCGAGCAGCTTGCCGAGAGTTTGAAAGATCATGAACCCCTCCATTGGGGGATGCTCTAGGTTCTGATCCCCTCAAGACCTCGGTCATGATTCAGTTGGAAGCGTGGAGCCCGAATGTCGAAGGCCCGGCCTCGCGGATCGGAGATGATAAGTATTCAATCGCCCGCTCGACTGCCTCCCGAGCAGTTGTTCCGTAGAAGTTCTGGGCGTCTCGCCTGTAGGATCCGTGAACATGAATGCGAAATCTCTCAGGCCATGCCGTCGAGCCCCAGAGCAACTCTTGTACCCGGAGAACGTGCTCTTTTGTGCCGACCAAGAAAAGGAATCGCTCTTCCTTAATAAGCTCAGTCATAGACGCCTCCTGAGTCCTGGTTGGTCCCGGAGCTCTGTCGCTATTCGCAGTATCCAGACTAAAGGCGCAAATAGCGGTGATACGGGTCACCGACGGATGTAACGGTAAACACAAGCCGCCGCCGGCAGAGATAACCCATTTTTGGAGACAGGAAAAACGGACTGAGTGGCGCACGTCGCGCTAGGCGTAAGCAACGCAACAAAAGAGGGAGCTAACTTCGCCCCCTCCTCTCAAAGGAAACTCCGCAATCAGACAGCAGTTGCCGCAAACGCGACCTTGTGAAACGTTGAGTATTTCGCCTCAAATTTCTTCACTACCGGGATGCCCTCAATGAACCGCGCCATGATCTTCTCGATCTGTGGATACAGTTTACGATTGTAGGCCTCCGCATACTCCTTCGTTTCCCACAAGCTGATTGCCACTACTTCCTTCTTTTCCGGTGTGACGAGCAACAGCTCATCCTGGAAACCCTTCTGCTTGCGAAGCAGGGGCAGGATTTCCTTTTCAAACGTGACTGGAAGTTCGTTAACTACATCCGGCTTCAGTTGCAACACGACTTCACGTGCGAACATATAAGCCTTCCTCTCTTTTGACTCAGGGGCGATGCCGCTGATCCCCTCCCTTTTCTCTTGGGAGCCGCAGGATCAAGAGTTCATTCCGTCCCCCGCAGCACTTTCGCATTCAGCTCCTACAATGCTGTGCCCCGCCTCACGTGCCAACGTGTTCAGCATCACACCATAGACTTCTTGACCCGCGGTACACTGTTGTGACCCGCGAGCGTCGACCGAGGGCAGATGTTTTGAAGTAATCCCAGCGATTCCCGGTAACCGCTCAAATGACTCTGTTTGCCCGTGGGCGCAGAAAGAACCCGCAACCGCAGGTCCTTGCGCCCCAGCCGGAGAAGCTCATGAAACGCTCCTCAGTGATCGTAGACGGAAACGAAGCGGTCGCAGACGTTGCCTATCGCTTGAACGAAGTCATCGCTATTTATCCCATTACCCCGTCTTCGCCCATGGGCGAGTGGTCGGACCAGTGGCAACAAGAACGCCGCCCGAACATTTGGGGTGCGATCCCGACGGTCGTCGAAATGCAATCCGAGGGAGGGGCAGCCGGAGCTCTCCATGGAGCCCTGCAGGCTGGCGCCTTGGCGACTACCTTTACGGCTTCTCAGGGCCTTTTGCTCATGATTCCTAACATGTACAAGATTGCCGGGGAGCTGACTCCAGCGGTGATACACGTGGCGGCACGCACGGTGGCGGCCCACGCGCTTTCGATCTTTGGAGATCACAGCGACGTCATGGCGGCCCGAGCCACGGGCTTTGCCTTACTCTGCTCCAGCTCGGTGCAAGAGGCGAGTGATTTTGCCCTCATCGCGCAGGCTGCGGCCCTCGAATCTCGCATCCCTTTCCTTCATTTCTTTGACGGCTTTCGGACCTCGCATGAACTCAACCAGATCACTCCGTTGAGCGACGACGATCTTCGTTCGCTGATCGATGAGACGCTGGTCCGCAAGCACCGCCAGCGCGGCCTGTCCCCGGATCATCCTGTGCTCCGCGGCACGGCCCAGAATCCTGACGTCTTTTTCCAAGCTCGCGAGGCAGGCAATCCTTCTTATCGGGCGTGCCCGACCGTTGTGCAGGACGTCATGAACCGCTTCGCAGATCGCCTGGGGAGGAGTTACAAGCTATTTGACTATGTTGGCGCACCGGATGCCGATCGCATCATCGTCATGATGGGCTCTGGCGTCGGCGCCGTAGAAGAGACGATTGAGCACCTGCAACGACGGGGAGAAAAGGTGGGCTTGCTGAAGGTCCGCTTGTTCCTGCCGTTTGCTATAGACGCGTTCCTCGATGCGATTCCGAAGAACGTCTCTGGCATTGCCGTGCTGGACCGCACCAAGGAGCCCGGCAGCATCGGCGAACCCTTGTATCTTGACGTTGTAGCCGCCTTCCACGAGACGCGCACAATGTCGGAGCATTGGCCGCGGATCATCGGCGGCCGGTATGGCCTTTCCTCAAAGGAATTCACTCCGGCAATGGCCAAGAGCGTCTTGGACGAACTGAAAAGCCCCGCTCCGCAAAATCATTTCACGGTGGGAATCCGTGATGACGTCACGCACACGAGTCTGGTATACGATCCAGAGTTTACTACCGAGGATCCGACCACGGTCCGCGCCGTGTTCTATGGCCTAGGCTCGGATGGGACCGTTGGTGCAAACAAGAATTCGATTAAGATAATCGGTAAGCGAGCGAACACCTATGCCCAGGGCTACTTCGTTTATGATTCCAAGAAGGCAGGGTCGATCACCGTTTCACATCTCCGCTTTGGTCCCCGCCCCATCCGGTCTACCTATCTGATCAGCAAGGCCAGTTTTGTCGCGTGCCACCAATTCCAATTCCTCGAACGGATGGATGTGTTGAAGGCGGCGGACCTCGGCGCCACGTTTCTAATAAACGCTCCTTTCTCTTCCGCGGAAGTGTGGAATCATCTGCCAATGCCCGTGCAAGAAGAGATCCTTAGGAAGAAGCTCGACTTGTATGTGATCGATGCTTATAAGGCGGCACGAGAGGCCGCCTTAGGCAACCGCATCAATACCATCATGCAGATCTGTTTCTTTGCGATCAGTGGCGTTTTGCCGCGCGAGGAAGCGATCGTGGCCATCAAGGACGCCATCCGCGAAACGTACGGAAAGCGCGGTGAGGCGGTGGTGGCGAAGAATTTTGCCGCCGTCGATCAAGCGCTAGGCCACCTTCAGCACGTATCCGTTCCCGAGCACGCGTCGAGCAGTTTGCCAATCTTGCCTCTGGTACCGCATCAGGCGCCGGAGTTTGTTCGCAACGTGCTGGGCGCGATGATTGCCGGACAAGGCGACTCCCTCCCTGTGAGTGCCATGCCCATCGATGGGACGTTTCTGACTGGCACCGCGAAATGGGAGAAACGCAACATCGCCCAGGAGATTCCTGTTTGGGACGAGGATCTGTGCATCCAGTGTGGAAAATGCGTAATGGTGTGCCCGCACGCCGTCATCCGCGCGAAAGTGTACGATTCTGCGCGCCTTGCGGACGCTCCCTCGACGTTCAAATCGGCAAAACCTCGTTGGCGCGAGCTCGAAAGTCTGCGCTACACGCTCCAGGTCTCACCCGAAGATTGCACCGGCTGCCGGCTTTGCGTCGAGGTTTGCCCAGTGAAGAGCAAGAGCGAAGCGAAGCACAAAGCCATCAATATGACGCCGCAAGAGCCGCTGCGCAAACCCGAGAGCTCCAATTGGGATTTCTTTGTCGCACTTCCCGATTTCGATCGCCAACACCTGGCCCACACTCACGTCAAGGATGTGCAACTCCTCGAGCCGCTCTTCGAGTTCTCCGGAGCGTGCGCTGGCTGCGGCGAAACGCCATACATCAAACTGCTGACGCAATTGTTTGGGGACCGTCTGCTGATCGCCAACGCAACCGGTTGCTCTTCCATATACGGCGGCAACTTACCTACGACGCCCTACACGACCAATCAGCAAGGGCGCGGCCCGGCGTGGTCTAACTCCTTGTTTGAAGACAATGCGGAGTTCGGGCTCGGTCTGCGCTTGGCCGCCGATAAGCAAGCCGAATACGCAAGAATTCTCCTGACACGGCAGGCTTCTCTACTCGGAGATGCGCTGGTTCAAGCTTTGCTGGCCGCGGATCAATCGAGTGAAGCGGGTATCGCAGCGCAACGCGAACGTGTCGGGGAGCTGAAGCAAAAACTCGCTTCGCAGGATTCGCCGGACGCGCGGGACTTGGTCGCCCTCGCGGAGTCACTTGTTCGCAGAAGTGTGTGGCTGGTTGGCGGCGATGGATGGGCCTATGACATCGGTGCGGGTGGGCTCGACCATGTTCTAGGCACCGGCGCCAATGTGAACGTCCTCGTGCTCGACACGGAAGTGTACTCGAACACCGGCGGTCAAGCGTCCAAAGCGACGCCTCGAGCGGCGGTTGCGAAATACGCCACTGGAGGCAAGCGCACGGTTAAAAAAGACCTGGCCCTAGAAGCCATTAGCTACGGGTCCGTCTATGTGGCGCGGGTCGCGATGGGTGGCAACGACACCCAGACGGTGAAGGCTTTCATCGAAGCCGAGGCCTACGATGGACCTTCGCTCATCATCGCATACAGCCACTGCATCGCTCATGGATACGATATGACTTTCGGAATGGAACAACAAAAAGCCGCCGTGCTGTGCGGCTATTGGCCTCTGATGCGGTATGACCCCGCGCTACGCCTTCAAGGGCAAAATCCATTTCAGTTGGATTCCCGGGCGCCCTCAATACCATTCCAGAAATATGCCTACCAGGAGGCCCGCTATTCCACGCTGGCGCGCAGCAATCCGGAAGTAGCGCGTGAACTGCTGGCTCTCGCGCAGGGTGATGTTGATCGCCAATGGAAGGTTTATTCCAACCACGCGGAGACAACCGAGACGCCAAGCCATGCTCACCCGGAACCGGTTGCTTCCGCTCAAGGGACTTCACAAGAGGGAGAAACTAAGTGACGGACATTACGACCACCTACCTGGGTCTCCCACTGCGTTCACCCCTCGTCGCATCGGCCTCCCCGCTGTCCGATTCCATCGAAAACATCCGGCGTTTCGAGGACAGCGGAGTCGGAGCTGTCGTGCTGCCGTCTTTGTTTGAAGAACAGCTCGAGTTGGAGAGCTACGCTGTTCACGCTGACCTTTCCCGCGGTGCAGAAAGCACCCCGGAGTCGCTGAACTATTTCCCGAACTTGCACAACTACAATCTAGGGCCCGATGCCTACCTCGAATTGATCCACAAGGCCAAGCAGAGCGTCTCCATACCGGTGATCGGCAGCTTAAATGGGGTCTCTGTGGGCGGATGGACTCGCTATGCCAAGCTGATCGAGCAAGCGGGAGCCGCGGCGCTCGAACTGAACATCTACGATATCGTCACGGACGCCCGTCATCAGAGTTCCCGAGTGGAAGAGGACTATTGCGAGTTGGTGAGACAGGTCAAGCAAAACATCGGCATTCCGGTAGCCGTAAAGATTTCTCCCTTCTTTACGGCAATGGCCAATGTGGGCAAGCAGTTGGACGGCGCCGGCGCCGACGGACTTGTGCTTTTCAATCGCTTTTACCAGCCAGACATCGACATCGATGCGCTGGAAATCGTCCCAAGCCTGACGCTAAGCCAATCGCCGGAATTGCGTCTGCGGCTGCATTGGGTGGCGATCCTTTATGGCAACGTGTCCGCGAATATGGCGGTCACTGGTGGCGTCCATACGGGTCGCGATATCCTCAAAGCTATGATGGCTGGTGCGCATGTGGCCATGATGACTTCGGCGTTCTTCCAAAACGGCATCAGGCACGCCAACGTGGTCCTGCACGAGATGACCCGATGGATGGAAGAGCATGAATACGAGTCGGTCGGGCAGATGCGAGGAAGCATGAGTCGGCGCTCGGTACCGAATCCGTCTGCCTTCGATCGCGCCAACTACCTGAGGGTTCTAAGCTCCTATACCCAGAGCCCGTGGCGCTCGCCATCCGGCATCGCAAAGACGGAATAACCACCGGCAAATCGAAGTGAGCCTCGGGAGCCAGAGGAAATGAATCTCGACGAGAGATCATTGTGCGTAGTCAGCAGCAGAGATGGTGACCTCGCAATAAGCGCTTTTGGCTTGGACAATCAGCCCTTGGGATCGAATCTGAGGGTCACTGCCGCGTCGTAGACCGCCGATTCTCGGGCGTAGACCTGGATGCCCCCGCTGCCACAGCATCATAACAAAAGTTGAAATCCCACACCGATTCCACCCTATCGTCGAATCTTCCATTCCCACGTTTCCGCCCCATTTTGAGGGCGTTCATTCTTTTCCAGCTGCGTTGGATCCCCGAATTGGCTCCGTTTTTCACCTTGCGCGCCGGAGCTCTTGTGATGCCCGTCACCACGCTGAGTAACTGGCGTCACGGCACACCTGCGCCCACCGCGGCGAGACTTGTACAAGTACCGAGGTCACCGAAATGGCCACCAATCTAACGACAGCGACACCTCAACTAGTAGCCAAGCCAAACTTTATCGAAATCCAGGCTCCGCGGGATCCTCGCATTGCGACTCCTGCGACGACCACCAACGCCGCAGTACCGCGCAGAAACGACTTGTTTTCCGAAGCCTTGTTGGAGATGAGTTCGACTCGCCCCCAACGCCGCACGCAGGACTTGGTTATATCGGTCGTCTTTCATGCGGCTGTCCTGATTGCGCTGATCCTGCCGTCACTCTATTTCACGGATACGATTGACCTGAAGAGGTTCGCGCAAACGTTACTTGTCGCGCCCCCTCCACCTCCGCCACCTGCCCCAATGGCGCAAAGCGTAGCGAAGGTCACGCCTGCTCCCCGGCGAGTCTTGCTCTCGGACGGCAAACTGCTCGCGCCAAAGTCGATCCCACAAAAGATCGCGATGCTCAAAGAGCAGCCTTTGGAACCCGATATCGCCAGCGCAGGGGGCGTGCCCGGTGGCGTTCCCGGCGGACAGATGGGTGGGGTAATCGGAAGCGTTATTTCCGGGGCATCGCGCGCGTATATTCCGCCGCCCGTGACTAAAGCCCCTCAGCAGACCGCGCCGCTTCGTGTGGGCGGACACGTTAAAGCTCCGCGACTCATCGTGCGGCACGACCCGACCTATCCAATTTTGGCCAGGCAAGCACACCTACAAGGCACGGTGTCGATTGACGCCGTGATCGATTCCACGGGCAACGTGGTTGAGATGCAAGTGGTTTCGGGCCCGCCACTCTTGATTGACGCCGCGCTGAACGCAGTCCGCGAATGGAAGTACGAGCCAACCTACCTGAACGACCAGCCGGTCCCGGTGCAATTGATCGTAATCGTAGTGTTTAGGCTCGGCCAATAAGCCGTTCGCATCGTAGGAGGAATTATGACACTGACAACTTATTTTCTGATTCCAGCGGGAACTCTAATCGCAACGTATGGCATTTATCGACTCGCGCTGGCCTTTGACGTGTACCGTACGTTTCGAGGAAAGAGAATTGTCTCGTGCCCCGAGAATCACCGCCCTGCCGCGGTAGAGGTGGACGCAACAAAGGCAGCCTTGAACACGACTGTGGGAACGCCGAAACTCCAACTGCGTGCATGCTCCCGTTGGCCCGAACGCCAAAACTGCCCGCAAGGATGCCTGGCGCAGATTGACGAAGCGCCCGAGGCCTGCCGGGTTGAGACCATCGCCAACGGTTGGTATCACGGTCAGAAATGCGTGTTTTGTCAAAAACCCTTCGGCGAAATCAACTGGCACAGCCACCCACCTGCTCTGTTGAATGAGGAGAGGAAGAGCGTGTTGTGGGACGAAATTCCTGGCGAGTTCTTGCAGGATGCCATGAAGACCCATCGGCCGATCTGCTGGAGTTGCCACATCACCGAAACCTTTAGGCGAGAGCACCCCGAAATGGTCGTGGATCGTCCTGAAAGCCCGTTACGCATGAACCTCTACCACTAGGCGAGGAGGCCGGCCATGGCAAACGACAATCGCGACCTGTTGACGGTATTAAGAGCGGAGCTTGCCTTCCTGGAGAGAGGTGGATACCGGCATTCTCCCAACGCAAGGTGGAGGCCGCAGTTTATTTTCGAGGACTCGCCGACCTGCATCAACCACGGCAAGGGAGGGAATCCACGGCCCTGCAGCGAGTGCATTTTGATGAATCTCGTTCCCGCGGATTGCCGCAACGAGAGGATTCCTTGCCGGCACATTCCCCTCAATGCCGAAGGGTACACCATTGACACCTACTATCGCTTGGGAACCCAGGAAGAAGTTGAGGCCGCGATGGTAGCTTGGCTCCGCAAAATCATCGAGCACTTAACCGCATTGTCGGCGCCGGCAGTGAATCGTGAATCGGATTAGGGGGGGCCGCTCCTCTACCCCGTCGTCACGGCCTGGCTGATTTGGCGCTGGCCGTTGGGCCGCTCCCGTCGCCGCTTGAATTGCGGGAGGACACCATGTCGCATCGTACGCACAGAAACAACCGCTGGTCGCGGGCGTCCAAGTGAAGATTTCTTAAAGGTGTAGACACTTCAGCAGTAACTTCAGTTTGTCTGGAGGGAGCCGCGAGCTGTATGCTGAAATCCTTCCAACGAGCGCAAGCCTGAACCCACTTCTTCCGGCCTACTGGAGGGCTGCGTGGAGCAGCGATGAACAGTATCCCAGCCGCTTCTCGACCAAACCTGCAGTTAGCTCTGGGAACTGTCTCCTTTGCCGTTTGCTTCGCCGCATGGGGACTGATTAGCGCGTTCGCCCCGCGTTTCCGTGAAACCTTCCACCTGACAGCAACGCAAACGGCGTTTCTCGTGGCTGTCCCCGTTCTTCTCGGCGCTTTGCTGCGCATCGTGACAGGTATGCTCGCGGACCGCTTCGGCGGCAGAACAGTGTTTGCGCTGCTAATGATTCTCGTCGCCGTGCCCGCGTTCATGGTGCCGCTTGTCCCGAGCTACGAGAAGCTACTGTATGTCGCGTTTTTCCTGGGCATCGCCGGAAGTTCGTTTGCGGTCGGGGTGGGATTCGTTTCCCGCTGGTTTCCACCGGAAAAACAGGGCGGTGCACTGGGCATTTACGGGCTAGGCAACATCGGGCAATCTGCTGCTGTATTTGTCGGGCCGGTCCTGGCTTTGGTCGTCGGATGGCAGAATATTTTTCGAGGCATGGCGGCTTTGCTGGTGATGTGGGGAGTCGCATTCTTTTTCCTTGCGCGCAATTCACCAAAGACGGTGCGGCCCTCCGAGCTGGGCGCGATGATCCAACTCCTCTCTCGCGAGCGACTGTCCTGGATACTTTCTTTGTTTTATTTCCTAACCTTCGGAGGATTCGTCGCGTTTTCGATCTACCTGCCTGTCTTGCTTAAGGACCAGTTCGGATTAAAACCCGCCGACGCGGGCTTTCGGACAGCGGGTTTTGTTGTACTGACGACCCTGGCCCGTCCGCTTGGAGGCTGGCTGTCCGATAAGATCGGAGGCGCGCGCGTTCTCCAAACTGTCTTCCTCGGAATTATTCCATTTGCTCTGTTAATGTCGTGGCCCGCGATCTTGCCGTTCACTGTAGGCGCACTTGGTTGCGCGTTCTTGCTGGGCATTGGTAACGGCGCGGTTTTCAAGCTGGTGCCACAATACTTTCCAGAAGAAGTTGGGACAGTTACCGGCCTGGTGGGCGCCATGGGGGGCCTCGGAGGATTCTTTCCCCCTTTATTATTGGGTGTTTTTCGCGATCACCTACACACCGTTTGGCCAGGTTTCGCGCTGCTGGCTTTTCTTTCCGCAGTTCTATCGCGCACCAATACTGCCGTTTTCCTGACCAGGCAGCAGGCTGCCGAGCTGACTTTGTCGGCATCTCTGACCCGGACAGCGGACCGCATTCGAGCGGGCGTCACGGCCACACTCTTCACTGGCTTGCTAGTAGCCGCCATCGTGGTCGGGTCGCGTAACCTTCAGTACTTTGATCCAGCCCTGGTCATCTACACCTTCGCGACGATCTTTGCGACCTGGGGCGTCGTCTACCACTACCGCGTGTGGCTCGATAAGCCTCCCACGAGAGTGTATTGGGAACGGGGATGGCAACTTTTCCGCGAGGCGGGTGTCTTTCGAGGGCTGGTCGGGCTTGTGCGCACGGCTACTACTCACCTTGCTGCCCAAACCTTCATTCGACGCCGTTCGACGTTGCGCTGGTGGATGCACCAACTGCTCTTCTGGGGATGTATCCTCGCGGTACTGATTACTTTTCCTTTGGTTTTCGGCTGGATCTCGTTCCAGACGCTGCCTACGGATCAAGAGACGTACGTTGTGCTGGTCTACGGCTTTCCTGTGCAGTCATTTCGCCTGCATACGCTGCTTGCGGAACTCTTGTTCCATGGGCTGGATATCTCGGCAATTTTGGTTCTCGGTGGAATTGCTCTTTCGTTGTGGAGGCGTTTTCGCGATAGAGGCGCTCAGGCAGTTCAATCCTTCGCGTTGGATTTTCTGCCAATCATTATGCTATTCGCGATTTCCGTGACTGGACTTGCGCTTACTGTTTCGCAAAATTGGTTGCGCGGGGAGTTCTACAGCTTTTTAGCGATTCTACACGCCATCACGGTGATTGCTGCGCTTCTGTATCTTCCGTTCGGCAAGTTCTTTCACATTTTCCAGCGCCCCGCTCAGCTTGGTGTGAAGTTCTACCAGGCAGCAGGAGAAACGGGAGAGCCTGCGCTTTGCCAGCGTTGCGGGGACCGGTTTGCTTCTAAGATGCACATCGAAGATTTGAAGCGCGTCCTTCCGCAGGTTGGATTCGATTACCGCATGGAAGGCGCCGACGGAAGCTGGCAGGAACTGTGCCCGGCATGCAAACGAAAATCGCTCTCGCTCGCGCAACTCCAACTTAAGGAGAATTCGCGTGGCTAAGGCGCCGGTATCGCTAGAATCGCTCCTCGATCGTTTTGGCCCGCATCCAGCGTACACGCCTCCTGGCGGTTGGCAAGACGAATCACGTAACCCTGCACAACGCTTGGTGAAAACACATTGCTGTTTCTGCGGCCAACAGTGCGGGATTCAGCTTAAGGTTCGCGGAAACCAAGTGATCGGTTTCGAGCCCTGGGAAGAGTTTCCGTTCAACCACGGAATGCTTTGCCCGAAGGGTGTGAAGCGCTACATGCAGGGTGGGCATCCGGACCGGTTACTTGATCCCTTGATGCGCACGCCACACGGATTCCGCACGGCGACGTGGGATGAGTCGCTAGCTTTCACAGTTGCTCGACTGAAAGAAGTGCAGCAGAAGTATGGCAAGGATTCCGTGGCCATCTATGGCGGGGCCTCGCTGATTTCCGAGAAATCCTACCTGCTCGGGAAATTTGCGCGCGTGGCTTTAGGCACGCGGCACATCGACTATAACGGACGGCTGTGTATGGTCTCAGCAGGCACCGCGTACAAACTGGCGTTTGGCGTGGACCGCAGCCCCTTGCCGTGGGCCGATATTCTCAAAGCGCAAGTCGTGCTTGTGGCCGGCGCGAATGTCGCCGAGTGTGCCCCGATCACGACCGACTATTTGTGGCGATGCCGAGACGCGGGCGGAAAACTCATCATTGTAGATCCTCGGATGACACCCATCTGCCGCAACGCCGACATATACCTTCCCGTCCGGCCGGGCACGGACATGGCTTTGTACATGGGTCTGCTGCACGTCATTCTGCGTGACGGCCTCGAACGTCGCGATTTTATTGGCACGCACACTACCGGGTTCGAACAAGTGGCGGAATCGGTCCGTGCTTGGGACCCGCGCACGGCCGCGGAGAAGACTGGTGTGCCGCCCGAGTCCATCAAACGCGCGGCGCATCTCTTTGCGAAAGCTGAACGCGCCGTTGTTCTTCACGCGCGAGGGGTGGAGCACCAATCGAAAGGCGTCGAAAACTGCCTGGCGCTGATCAACCTGTGCCTCGCGACCGGCAACATCGGACGCGAAGGCGCGGGCTGCGCGATGATTACAGGGCAGGGCAACGGCCAGGGCGGGCGTGAACACGGCCAGAAATGCGATCAACTTCCCGGCCAGCGTTCGATCAACGATCCCGAAGCTCGTGCTCACACAGCGAAGGTCTGGGGAATTTCGCCGGACGAGATTCCCCAAGCCGGCTACTCCGCTGTTGAAATCATGGAAGCCATTCATCGCGGAGAAATCAAGGCGCTGTTATCTTGCTGTTTCAATCCACTGGTTTCGCTTCCCGATGCGAAGTTCACGCAGGAGGCCCTCGAGAAACTTGAATTCTTCGGTGTTGTGGACTTCTTTATGTCCGAGACCGCGCACCACGCCGACGTGGTTCTCGCTGGCAGTTTGCAGGAAGAAGAGGAAGGAATCGGCTGCACGAACGAGGGGCGCGTCATTCATATTCAGAAAGCCGTGGACCCGCCTGGAAACGCCAAAGGCGATAGCTGGATTTATGTTGAACTCGCCAAGCGCTTAGGCAAAGGAAAGTACTTTCCGTATAACTCCACAAAGGAGATTTACGAAGAGTTGCGCGAAGCGTCTCGGGGCGGGAATGCGGACTATTTCGGCATCACCTACGAAAAGATCGACAAGAACATGGGAATTTTCTGGCCCTGTCCCACGCTCGATCACCCAGGGACACCGCGGCTTTTCGAGGACGGACGCTCGTATCATCCGGACGGCAAGCACCATTTCGTGGTAACGGAATGGCGCGAGAGCGGCGATCCCGTATCAGTGGAATTTCCGGTTTATCTCACGACCGGCCGAGTAGTAAGCCAATATCTGTCCGGGACCCAGACGCGCCGCATCGGCGCTCTCCTGGATCAGTACCCGAATCCGCGCCTCGAAATTCATCCGCGACTAGCCGAACAATATCAGATTAAGGATGGAGATTGGGTGACCATCACTTCGCGTAGGAGCGAAATCATCCTGCAAGCGATGGTCGTGAAGACCATTCGGCCGGATACGGTGTTCATCCCCTATCACTGGGCTGGCAAGAGAAGCGCGAATCGGCTGACGCACCGCACGCTCGACCCGCGCAGCAAGATTCCCGAGTTCAAGGTATCCGCGTGCCAACTTAAAAAGGCAGTGGGACCGCCCGACTGGGCTCGCACCTCCATTGGAAACGGAAACATATCCCAACCGAAAAAGGGCAAAGCCTGATGCACGGTTACGAATTCTACGTCGATCCTTCACGTTGCATCGGCTGCCAATCTTGCGTCGAAGCCTGTGCGGAATGTGAAACCCATCGCGGCAAGTCGATGATCAATTTTGACTTCATCGACCGGCAGAGAACGACGGCGACCGCAGCCTACGTCTGCTGGCACTGCGAAGAGCCGACCTGTGCTATGGTGTGTCCCGCGGACGCGATCAAGAAAGGCGATGATGGCATCGTCCACTCCTCATTGAAGCCTCGGTGCATCGGTTGCTCGAACTGTGTGCTGGCGTGTCCTTTCGGCATCCCCAAGATCTTTCCGGAATACGAGCAGATGATGAAATGCGACATGTGCTACGACCGCACTTCGGTTGGCAAAAAACCTATGTGCGCCACGGTCTGCCCAAGTCAGGCGCTTTCTTATCTTCGTCCCGGGGAGATCGCCAAGCGGCGGGAAAAGCCAAACAACGTATTTCAGTTCGGAAACCAGAAGATTGTCACCCGCGTGCACATGATGGTTCCCGCCGAGACAGATGCCGTTTCACTCGATGTTCTGGATTACATGTGGGAGGAGTCGTATGCCGCTTTTTCGCAACCCCAGTAAGGAGCCGCTCTGGAAAGACGAGTTTTCGGTGTTCACGAGCAACGAACGCTACGTCACCCGTCGCCAATTCACGAAGTTTCTCACGCTCGCGAGCCTAGGGATGTTCGTAGGCAATCTCTGGATTCTGGCGAAATCGCGTCTTACCAAGACTCCCGCGTTTCCAACGGCTGAAGTTGCCGAGATCAACGAAATCCCGGTTCGCGGCGTGAAACTCTTCACCTACCCGACACCGCAAGACCATTGCATCATGATTCGCACCGCCGAAGACGAATACATAGCCTTCAGTCAGAAGTGCACGCACTTGTCCTGCGCTGTATATTACTCCTCGAAAAATGACCGGCTCGAATGCCCGTGCCATCAAGGCTTTTTCTCGGTGAAAGATGGTTCCGTTTTGCAAGGTCCCCCACCACGCCCTCTCCCGCAAATCACTCTCGAACGCGAGGGCACAAAGCTACTTGCGATTGCTGTGAAAGGAAGCTGACATGGCCAACCTGGAACCCTTCAAGCAGCGGCGCGGACTTGTCGCCATCGATGGGGCGATGGCCCTCATCGTTATCCTGCTCGTAGTCCAAATCTGGCTGCTGAGCGCCACTCTAGAAACCTTCCTTGCAGGTCACTCGGGAGCAGTTATCCCGGCTGCGATTTTCTCCGGACTGATTTTCTCGGGATGCCTCGCTCTAGACTTCTTCGTAACTCAAGTGGATCAGGATTCGCGCAAATCGTAACAAGTCCGGAATACTGGATATCGCGGCAATGTGTCCGTTTGTTTCTTCGCATTCCCAACGATTCGCTGTTACTGCTTTGCCGCGGCATCGTTCTCCCGTCGAGTTCAGTTCTTAGATGGTGTTGCATCCACCTATCGAATGCACCGCGTTTATCAGGACTTATCCAGGGATGTGAAGTCTCTGTAGCGGCCTAAACGCGAGGCCGCTTGATGTAAACTAAACTCGTCTGGGGCGCTGCAATTCTCCCCTGCGTATCGCCTAAACACACATGGACGAAACCCACCGAATCGCCGATTCTTACCACGCCGTGACGACCAAAGGCGCTTGGTATGGACCTTCGCTCGCTGAGCTATTAGCCGAGATGTCGCCTGAACTTGCGACCACGCCCCCTACACCAGGCGCTCATACCATCTCGGCGTTGCTTCAACATTTGCTCCTCTGGAATGAAAGAGTTCGTAACACCTCCAGGAATAATCCCATGCCTCGTTGGCAGGCAGAAGAGGAATGGGCCGAGCCTCCGATTCCCTGGAACGAACTCTTGGCATGCTGGAACCAAAGTCGCGACCTGCTAGAAGACAAGATTCGGAGGTTTCCCATTGAAGATTTGGCGAAACAGGTTTCGGGACGAAGCTACTCCTACGAAACGATGCTGCACGGGCTCGTGCAACACGTGATATACCATTCCGGGCAGATCGCGATGGTCTTGAGCATGCTCCGATCCCGGACCCTTTAGCGTCTACCTCCCGGGCACGGTGCCACGGGGGGGACGCGAAGGATCAGGCGTTGGCTACTACTTCCCGATGAGTCGGATAACCGGGCATGTTGCTCCGAGTACTGCCTTTTCTGATCTCATTGCCGACAGCCTGAGCAACGTAGGATAATCCCGGCTTCACCCAGCTTACCTTCAGATTTCCAGGCGAAAAATCTGTTGGAGAAGTGGATAGGTTTATGTGGAAATTCGCATCGCTATGTCTGCTGACCCTCGGCCTCTCAACCGCTGCCTCAGCTCAGAAAATCAAAATCGTTGTTGACCAGGATGCCCGCGGGCCGGGTACCAGTGATCAGCAGGCGCTTTTGGTTTTCCTGCAATCGGACAAATTTGAAGTCCTCGGCATAACCACGGTCAGCGGCGACCAATGGGTAAGAGAAGAAACCCAGCACGTCCTCCGGATGGAAGAAATTGCCGAACGGAAGGATGTCCCTGTAGTCCAAGGAGCGGAATTCCCGCTGCTCAATTCCAAGGAAGAAACGGAGCGCTGGGAAGCCCTCTACGGCAAACTCGAGTACAAGGGATGCTGGACTGACCGATTCGAAGCCAACCGCTCCACTATCTACGACGAGCCCTACCATGCCCCGGAAGTGGTGCCTACCATGAGAGAAGGTTCGCCCCATATCCAAGCTGCTCCCGGAACAGCGGCCGAATTCATCGTGCAGATGGTGCACAAATATCCGGGCGAGGTAGTTCTTTGGGCAGGTGGCCCTCTGACCAATTATGCTTTGGCGCTGAAGCTCGATCCGTCGGTTGCCACGCTCGCAAAGGAGTTCGTGATGATGGGCGGCGGATTGTACGCTAACCGTGGCGCCATCGATCCCGGCGCCATCGATGCTCGCCGGGAATTCAACTGGTGGTTCGACCCGGAAGCCACCAGGATCGTTCTGCGTGCCCCCTGGAAGAAAGTCACCATCACGCCGATCGATATTTCGGTCAAAACGCGCTTTACCACCGAAATGAAAGCCACTATCTCAAAGGCGGACACTCCGGTAGCGCAATATCTGGACAAGTACTCGTTGCCCGGTTATATGTGGGACGAAATCGCAGGAGCAGCCCTGATTGACCCGTCCATTATCACCGGGCAGAGGCAGCTCTACATGGACATCGACATCGATCACGGAGCCAGCTACGGCAAGACCATCTTCTGGGATTCCAAGGCGCATGTGCCACCTTACTTGCGGCTGGCCAATGTACAATTCGATATCGACGCGGAAAAATTTTACAAGCTCTACATCGAATTGATGACTCGGCTTCCACGCGCCGCTCAACCGAGTGCGCCGCGGTAAACGGCAGCGCACGAACGCTAATTAGGACACTCGCAGTCGCGCGTATACTTCTGGCCAGTTTATTTGGTTGCGGCCAGCAGCCGCACGTTGACGTTATCAACCAGGACTGTTTTGGAGAGGGTGACAGCAACATGCAAGCCCTCAAGACCGTTTTTCTTTGCGCTTCGGTGATCGATAGGCGTTTGCGATTCGAGTCCATTGAAACTCGGAATAAAGTGGGCGCCAGAGGGTTGATGGATGGGAGCCAGATATGGCTGATAAACGCGACATGACCAGCGCGCAACCGACCCGCGTTGAGCAAGCCACGACGCCTGAGGGTTTTCCGAAGTTTGGTACTGCGGAGCTGAAGACCTACAAAGCGAAGGGGTATTTGATCGTGCCCGGGTTGTTTTCGGCGCAGGAGATTAATCTGATGAAGCGCGAGGCGGAGCGCAACCTAGCCGGCGCTTCGCTGCTGAAAAAATCGGACCGCGCGGGGAATCCAGTAGACCTGGCCATGTGGGACCGTCCGCAGGATGATATTTACGGGATGTTTTCGAGGAACGTTCGCATCGTCAAGAATGTGGAGACGCTGCTAAGAGCAAAAGTCTATCTGTATAGCGCAAAAATGATCATGAAGAATGCGCGCGAAGGTGGCGCGTGGGAATGGCATCAGGATTATGGATACTGGTACGACTACGGATGCCTGGTGCCAAGCATGCTGAGCTGCCTGATTGCCGTGGACCGCGCGACCCAAGAAAACGGCTGCCTTCAGGTCCTAGCGGGTTCCCATATGATGGGACGCGTGAACCACGACCGCGTGAACGAGCAAACCATGGCGAATCCGGAGCATGTGGAAGCTGCACGCAAGCGTTTTGAACTGGTCTACTTGCAGCTAGAGCCGGGTGACGCCGTTTTCTTTGACTGCAATTTGCTCCATCGCTCTGACGCCAACCGCTCGGAACACCGGCGGTGGAATTACATTGCGTCCTACAATACCGTAGAGAACAAGCCGTATAAGCGCGTACGCGACTACGGGAACTACGAAGCGCTTATTCAAGTACCCGTGAATGCCATTCTGAAGTTCGCAGGGCAGCCCGGCCCGAAATAGTTCACACGTTCGACCTCTTGTAAAAAAATAGATAGAAACTATTCCGGAATAAAGGTGTAATCCTCGCTGTTTGTTTATCGGAAGAAGGATGCTATCCAGGTGTGCGGAACGCCTCGTCGTGTGACCGTTATCGGCAGTTACATTGTGGCGTTGGTGATGGACATGGACCGGTTGCCCGTTGAGGGCGAAACCGTCGTTGGCCGGGACTTCCATACCACGTTTGGGGGGAAAGGTTCGAATGCCGCGGTTTGCGCGGCACGCCTTGGGGCAGAGACCTATTTTGTTGGAAAAGTGGGCCGCGACGCCTTTGCAGCGGAATTTGTGGCCATGCTGGAACGCGAGGGCGTACATTGGGAAAAAGTATTGTATTCCGAGGAACTCCCGACGGGCGTGGGCATTATTCTGTTTAACTCCACCGGGACAAACTTGATCGCGATTGATCCCGGCGCGAATGGGCAACTTTCGCCCTCCGATTTGGCGGAGCATGTGAAAACCATCCGAGACTCCGCGGTGATTATTTCTCCGCTGGAGATTCCATTGGAGACCGCATTGGTGGGTGCCAAACTTGCGAAAGAGCACGGCGTGAAGGCCGTTCTAAATCCTGCGCCTGCCAGCGATCTAAGAAAGGCAGATTTGTCCTGTGTGTTTGCGTTGACTCCCAACGAGACAGAGGCTCGAACGTGCCTGGGATTGGCGCCTGCGGACTTAGCGAGCGATGCGGAATTGGCGACGGCGCTGCTGGAGCTGGGACCCGAAAATGTGATGTTGACTCGCGGCAGGCAGGGTGTTCTGTGGGTCTCCAGGAGTGGGTTGAAGCGCATTCCCGCGTTGGCTGTTAAGCCGATCGATACCGTGGGCGCGGGAGACGCATTCAACGCAGGACTGGCTGTGGGATTGAGTGAAGGGGAAAGCGTTTTGGAGGCGATTGCGATGGGAGTGACGACCGCGTCGCTATCGACAGAAAAGCGCGAAACACTCGCTTCGTACCCGTATCGGAGGGAAGTGGATCAACGCATGAACGAAGTTTTACAAGACTTGCGCTAAAATCCCGCCTCAGCAAACCTCGGCGAGGCGCTGACTCAATGACTTCTTGGGCGATGTTACACCATTGGTACTTGCCCTATTTTAAACTGTTCAATTGATTCGCCGAGAGGAAGCGAATCCAATAGTGGACCAGGCAGTGCACAACAACATCGTCTCTTTCATTTTGGGGCATCGCGGACGACGTACTCCGCGACCTCTTTAAGAGGGGCAAGTACCCCGATGTGATTCTTTTCATGTGCGTTATTCGCTGCATGGACGCTGTGCTTGAGCCGACCAAAGAGAAGGTACTCAATGTTCGCGATCCTCACTAGTGATTGTTTCTTGCGCACCTCTGGCATAGACTTCCGCGGACTTCTTGCCGGGAGGGAATCATGCGAACAACGAGAAGAACTTTTCTAGGTGCCGTGGGAGCGACGGCCGCGCTGGGAGTTGCCACCGGCGCAAGACTTCCCGAAGCGCTGGTGAAGGAGCCGCGCACACTGAAGATACCCGCAGTACCGGGAGAAAAAGTTTTGTTCTGGGTCGCAGCATCGACTCCTTGCGACAAAAACCTGAAGTTCGATGAAGAACTGTACAAGGACCTGCTGGCGTACTTGAAAAGCAACGGCGCCGATGGCGTGGTCGTTCTCGGAACGACCGGCGAATTTCCTTCGTTTTCGGTGGCCGAGCGGAAGAAAGTTGCGGAGACCGCCTTCAAGCACAGAAACGGCCTGAACATCATTGTCTCGCCCGGCACCGCGAATTTCCCCGAAACGCTGGAACTGTCTCAACACGCGGAAGCCAACGGCGCGGACGGCCTACTCGTCGTACCTCCGTTTTACTATAAGCATCCGAACCTGGACGGCCTAACGCGATACTTTTCCATGCTTTTCGAGCAGGTGAAAATTCCCATCAATCTCTATCACATTCCATTTGCGACCGGCGTCCCCATCAGCCATGAATTACTGCATGCCATGGAAAAATATCCGAACCTCACTGGGATCAAGGATTCCGTGAGCGATCCTAAGGTCTATCACGATTTCGTCGCCGAGTTTCCCAAGCTCAACATGCGCACCGGTACGACGGAAAATCTGAAATACGCGTTGGACCACGACATGGGTGCCATCCTCGCTGAAGGCAATAATTTCGCGAAACAAATCGCTGCGGTATTCGCCGCAAAGCGCGCTGGCAAGGACCTCAGCGAGTCCGTCGCAAAACTGGAAACCGCTTTGAAATTGCTTCGGGCAGGTGGCGTCGATGAATACGGTCCAATGAAGTACGCACTAAGCCTTCAAATGGGGACACGTCAGTTTTATCAGCGTCCGCCGAATTCCGACGTGACCGAGGAGCAAAAAGCAAAAATCAAAATGGCGCTCGAACAAATGAAGCAAATGACTTGAGTCACAACGGAGAATCAGCGATGCGTCATTGGGAATGCTTGTGGAAATTGCTGCTCTGTACGGTCACTTCGGCCTGGTTGCTTCCTAGCACTGGCTTGGCGCAGTTTCGACCCAAGGACACCGAATGGCCGTCCTACGCCGCTGATTTGGCAGGAAGTCGCTATCGGCCGCTGGACCAGATCAACGCCAGTAACTTCAACGATCTGGAAATTGCCTGGCGCATCAAGACCGACAATTTCGGCGACCGGCCGGAGTACAAACTCGAAGGCACGCCGCTCATGGTCAACGGCGTTTTGTACGCGACCGCCGGATCACGTCGCGCGGTGATTGCACTGGATCCGGCCACTGGCGAATTGCTCTGGATCCACGGCGAGCACGAAGGAAAGCGCGGCGGCGCTGCTCCCCGGCAACTTTCCGGCCGCGGCCTTGCCTATTGGTCGGACGGAAAGGAAGAGCGGATTCTCTATGTAACGCCGGGATTTCGACTGATCTGTTTGGATGCGAAGACCGGCGTTCGAATTCCTTCCTTTGGAAATGGCGGCGAAGTGGACCTAAAGCTGAATGACGATCAGGATATCCTCCCGGACTTGATTACCGGAGAAATTGGCATCCAATCAGCGCCGGTCGTGGCGAAGGATACAGTGATTATCGGCGCAGCGTTTCGCGAAGGTATGACGCCGAGGAGCATGCGTAACAACAAGGGGTATGTGCGCGGCTTCGACGTTCGAACCGGGATGCGTCTTTGGATTTTCCACACCATTCCGAAGAAGGACGAGTTTGGCTACGACACCTGGGAGAAAGGCTCGGCGGAATACACGGGAAACACCGGCGTCTGGACGCAGATCACTGTGGATGAGCAGCTTGGATTGGTTTACCTGCCTGTTGAATCGCCGACCAGTGATTTTTACGGCGGTCACCGGCCGGGAACCAATCTGTTCGGCGAAACCTTGGTTTGTGTCGATTTGAAGACCGGGGAACGGAAGTGGCATTTTCAGTTGGTCCATCACCCGCTCTGGGACATGGACATTTCCTCCGCGCCGATTCTTGCGGACATCACCGTCGATGGAAAACCGGTGAAGGCAGTGGCCCAACCGACCAAGCAGGGATTTCTCTACGTATTTGATCGCATCACGGGGAAGCCTGTCTGGCCGATTCCCGAGCGGTCCGTCGAAGTGGGCAACGTTCCAGGTGAGTGGTATTCGCCCACCCAACCGATTCCTACAAAGCCCGCGGCCTACAGCCGCAACGGAGTTTTCATCGATGATCTGGTCGACTTCACGCCCGCATTCCGCGATCGCGCAAAAGAAATTGCCTCAAAATATCACCTCGGGCCGGTCTACACTCCGCCAACCGTCAGCACATTGAACGGTACGCTCGGCACTCTCACCATGGGAACCGCATCTGGTGGCACCAATTGGCCGGGTGGATCCTACGATCCGGAAACACACAACGTTTATGTTTATGCCTGCAACTCCTGTATTGAGCCGATCGGGCTGGTGCCAGCTCCGAAAGAAATTTCAGATCTGAACTACATCGCGGGAACCGCTGGGAAAGAAGTAGAAATTCTGAGGGGGCCGGGCGAAAACGCTGGCGCGGATTCTCCTAAGCCCTCGAAAAAACGGCAAGGAGGCGGATACATTTCCTTGGACATCGATGGATTGCCGCTGGTCAAGCCACCGTACGGGACAATCACTGCTATCAATCTCGATAAAGGTGAGTTCGTCTGGCAGATCGCGCATGGCGAGACGCCCGACGTCGTCCGCAATTCCGAAGCGCTGAAAGGCTTGAACATCCCGCGCACCGGTCAGGAGACTTACAACATCGGCACGCTGGTAACAAAAACCTTGGTCATCGCCGGTGAAGGGCAAGTCACTACAACGTCAGAGCATCCACGCGGCGCGATGCTGCGCGCCTACGACAAGATCACTGGAAAAGAAGTCGGCGCGGTGTACATGCCGGCTCCACAAACCGGTTCGCCAATGACTTACATGGTGAACGGCAAGCAGTACATCGTCGTTGCCGTCAGCGGTGGTCCTTATTCCGGCGAGTACATCGGTTATGCGCTGCCGTCAGCTGGGGAATGAACGTGAAGCTGATGCTTCAGGAATACACAAAGCCGGCCGGAATGCGATGACCTCGTGAATCCCAGAAATTCCATCACCATCCTCGCTCTCGTGGCGTCCATATCGCCGCTAAATCTGCTTCTTGTACAGACAACCGAAGAATCAAAGTCCGTGTGGGACGGCGTGTATACCGAGGAACAGGCCAAGCGCGGTGAGCCGATCTACCGCAAGGAATGCGCTTCGTGCCACGGCGAAATGCTGACCGGTGGGGAATCCTCGCCTCCGCTGACTGGCGGCGCATTCCTGGCAAATTGGAATGGCCTGACGGTGGGCGACCTGTTCGACAGAATTCGCAAGACCATGCCTCAAAGCGCGCCGGGTCGTCTCACTCGCCAGCAAGACTCGGACATCCTGGCGTTCATGCTGAGCGCCAATAAGTTTCCGGCGGGAAAAACTGAATTGTACCGGCAGTCGGAAATGCTCAAAGAAATTCGCTTTGAATCGACGAAACCTGCTCCCAAGAAATAGTGGGAATCAAACATCGTTTTCGTCGATTCAGCGTAGTTTTCACGGTTTTCATCAACGGAGGAACGTTTTATGAAACGAATGCTTCCCGTACTTCTGATTGCAGCTGCCCTCATGGGATATGTCGTCGGCTACGCTTCGAAAGCTGCTCCGCAACCAATTCTTAGCGGGCACTTCGATGATTTCTCGATGGTCCCCAGCGCCAACGCGCAAGAAAACAGAACCGAGGCCATGCCCTTCGGCTTCAATTCCCCAAGCGAACCGGCGCTTGCGCCGGACGCACCGCCGATCAGCTACTGGAACATTGACGATATTCGCAAAGCGCACACCGATATGGCCGAGAAGGCCGCGAAACTGGTGAAGGAAGCCGGCAGTGGAAGTTCACAATCGTTCGGTGGCGGCCCAGTGCATGTGCAAACCCGCACTTTCAGCATGTTCATGCTCTATCGCATGTTTCGCGACAAGCCCGTCCTCAGTTTGACGAAAGTCAACAGTGTCCTCGACGACGCCGAGCAGCACGCTGGCGCCTACGATTTTTATATTTTTACCGGAGGCACTGGTGAAATGATTCTCGGCGGGAAAATCGCGAATCGCCAAAACCTCCAGGATAAGGACGGTATCATCCCGGGCGAATACCGTGGACAGCCGGTGGTGGGCGGCCAAACTCACAAGGTGAAACCCGGCGATTGGCTGCTGATTCCGCCGGACACGCCACACCAACCCAAGCCGGACCCTGGCGGCTTTAGCTACTTCATCATGAAAATTAACGTCGGCGTCTATCCCTGGAGTCTGATTCGCTAGCGTGGATTGCTTGCCACGACTCCATGCTTTGCGGCGTGGTAGGTTCCTCGCTCGGCACCTCTCGCAACTCCTCCCAGCGATGAGCAATTGACGATGGCGCCACTTTCTTGCTTGCGCATCTGTTGAAGCTAGAACTTCATGCAAATCCATACAACGCGCAGATTGATCGCCTTTACTCGGTCGTAATTGTCTCGGGGCAAAGACATTTTGAACACCGGCATTGTTGTAGGCTGCATCGAGGCGCCCGAAAGTGGTAACAGTCTGTGCAATCATTGCCTCCACCTGACCGTCATCCGGGACGTCGGAGACGACGGCGAGTGCTTTGTGACCTTGGGCAACGAGTTCGTCGGCCGCAGCACGCGCTGACTTCTCCGACGGCCCCTTGTCGTCATCGCTCCGCTTAGCATGACCATCGAATAGCGAGCGAGAGTGCAGGTGCGCACAGAGTGCGTGCGTTATCGCCTTAAGCGTCTCTCTTGCCGATTTTGCTCGGCCTCTTTCAAGTCTGAGTCTTCACGAGTCTTAGTGCTTTCCCTTTGTGAATGGCTACGTGGTCAGTTTTGTCACTCTTGATTAAGTATTGGGGTTCTTTTTTCGATGCATGGTGCACGTAGCCCTTAATTCGTACATCTGAAACAACCTTCTTAAAAATGACGCCTCTGACTCTGCCGGCTTCTGAGTTCCATTCAACGTGGTCACCGCGCTTAAAGGTCTTAGACATCGGACTCGCCTCGATTCAGGATCATTCGCACGTGAAGATATAGGCTCGAATCGATCATTTTGCTATGTGTTTCCCACGCCACTTTTCCTTGCGATGCGATAATGGCGAGCAGTTGGCCAATCATTGGAACCTACGTATCTGCGGGCATCGGGCTCTTGAAGCGGCAGTCAGTGGAACCCGGTGCCAAAAACGGCGGGCCCAACCCGTAGTTTCCTGCGTGCTAAGTTGCAGCCGCGGTTTTTTTGAAAGATGTGATCGCGTTTTCCGTCTTGTCGAATACCTCAAACAGTGTCACGAGCCTGGTTATCTGAAGCACCTCTTTTGGGTGATGACCGACGCGGGCAAGCCTGACGTCCCCGCCGATTTTCCGAGCCGACACATACAAAGCCACCAAGGTACCCAGGCCGCCGCTATCTATATAAGTGACATCTCCGAGATCGAGCACGACTTGGCTGGATTTGCTCAACAGGTCTTTCACCAGATTTCGCAGAGATGCCGACTCTTCGCCAAAACGGATGGCACCGCTGAGATAGACCACAAAAACCCCGTCCACGTTGCTGGTAGTCGTGTTAAGGGTCATGAGAACCTCCCCGCCACAATCGACTGTCTCAGGGGCGAAGCGTCCCCGAGTTGCCGCAACAAGCCTAGAGCGTCCCATCGCGCGTACGAATCAAGAATCTTTCCATTTGTGATGTGGTGAATCGTGATTCCCTCCACGGATACCTTCCTACCCGTGGCAGGAATATCCGTGAACTCCCCTTTGTGTGTGCCGGAAATAGTCCAGCAGACAACAACCTTTCCCTTTTCGGCGATCATGTCTTCAATCGTGAAACGTAGGTCCGGAAAGCTTGCCGTGAACTCGACCACTCGCCGTTTGTACAACTTTGGACCTACCTGCGAATCCGACGCGAGGGGGTCGTTGAGTGCGTGGCTTGGGGAGATCAGCTCGTCCACAACTTCAAGCCTACGTTTATTCCAAACTTCTTCGTACAAGCGGCGAACGATGGCCTTGTTGTCCGTGGGCATGTGGGCTCTCCCCCTCCGGTGTCTTTGGAGATGGGGCCGTGCCTTACGAATTTCGTTTGAGGAAAGGCTGGGGTAAGGCTGAAGAGAGCCTACTCCCGAAAGATTTGGGTTGCAACGGCTCCGCCTGTTCAGTCAGGAGCCCTACTGCAACGTTGCGTACTTGGTTTTCCGTCACCATTGACCGCTCCCAGTCCGTCGAAGATAGCGCCGCATATACACGCACAGCATTGCCGCGCAAACAAGCACCGCACAGCCAACGACGAACCACTCGGGCAGGTCGGGATACACAACCGCATCGAGAATTTGTACCAGAAACGGTCCGTGTGCGGGTTCGATGCCTTCGCGAGCTTCAAGCCACGTTTCAGCTAGGGTGAGCGGGCACGGCGGCCAAGGAACTATCTCGATGACGATGGCGTAGATAAGCGAGGCGATGTGGAGCGTCCGCAGAAGACGGCGACAGCGCGTAACTGTCCAGCCCAGCAACACCCAGCCGCACCAAAGCAGGTGCAGGAACAGGACGGCTTCCACGAGAACAGATGCTGCGAAAATGGAACAAGTACCCCGCTTTGCTGGATACCGGCTATCAACCGCTGACCCTGCGTCAAGTTGATGCGCTGCGCCGATTCTAGCTCAGATGCCATAATGCTCTTGTGCCTGCGTCGCCGAATACGTTCCCGCTTGAGACCACACGCCGCATAGTTCGGATTCAGGCTCTAACGCTCATCTGGATGACTGTGGAAGCAGTAGTGTCGTTGGGCGCGGCTTGGATGGCCCGCAGTCCAGCCCTTCTTGGCTTCGGCGGCGATAGCGCGGTTGAACTTCTCTCAGCGGCAGTGGTTCTCCACCGCTTCTATCCCTTATCTCACGAGGAGCACGCTGAGGAGCGAGCGACCAAAATCGCAGGCGGCCTGCTCTTTGTTCTAGCAACATTTGTTGCCATCGCTTCTATTTTGGCACTGCTAGGACACGTCGAGGCCCGGCCAAGCCCTGTCGGGATAGCCCTTCTGATCCTTGCGGCAGTGGTTATGCCTTGGCTCGCAAGACAAAAACGGCGACTCTCAGCCGCCACCGCGAGCGCGGCGTTAAGGGCCGATGCTGCCGAGTCTGCCATCTGTGGTTATCTAGCCTTGATTGCTTTGGCGGGTCTGCTCGTCAATGCGCTTTGGAGGGTGAGTTGGGCAGACCCGGTTGCTGCGTTGTCATTGTTTCCCCTGATTGTGCGTGAGGGATGGGAATCGATGAAGGGCAAACCATGTTGCGATGCGGTCTGACCACTCTTCGGAGCGAACGGAGTAGTGCGCTCAAAAAAGATTTGACAGGGTCGGCATTGTTAGAGATGTCCGGTAACCCGTGCCAGCTCAACCGGTCGATGCAACACCATCTAATCACTTGATCCGACACTACTTCCACCGGAGAATCGGTCTGTTTGGCTGTACTCGGTCAAAACCTAGCCAGGGTAGCGTTTCGGCTAATCTAATCTAGCGAGCGATTTTAGCTTTTGTTTTCAATGAAGGGTGGGTTCGAGTTGAGTGTTGCGTCGACCCATTGAGACCACCCGACTAATCGGGAGTTGACCGGGCACGCAAATCGCACTCTGGAATTTGAGAATAGAAGCCTAGACTCACTATTGTCCGGAACGCGATGATTTATTCATCGCGTCAAACGCTGCGAGCGCCTCTTCTGGCCGGGCGCGGACCACGAAATCTTCCGTAAGATTCACCCAGCGCACCTTCCCCGACGGGTCGATAAGGAATTCCGCTGGTCGCGAGATGTCTGCACCGTCGCGCCGGCCATGCAGGTGCACCAGATCCCACCTGCGAATCACGTCCTCCTGTGCATCCGAAAGAATCGGAAACGTATAACCCTGCGACCGGCGAAGATTTTCGGAATCCGCGGGAGAATCCACACTGATGGCCATCACTCGAATTTTCCTTGCATCGAACTCCGGCAGCGCCTGCTCGAAACTCCGTAACTCGGAGTTGCAGAACGGTCACCAATATCCACGGTAGAAAATCAAAATCACGCCGGCTGCCTTGGCCGCGCTCGTCGCGGCGCGGGTTGTACTCTCTGGAGTGAACGGAGAATTCAACGCACCCGTCAAACTCACTGGGTGGTTCTGCGAATCCGGCAGCGTGAAATCCGGCGCCATCTGGCCCACCTGCGGCGCGCCGTGCGAAGCGGGCAGCACATGCCGCGCGCCGATAAAAATGCCGTAGAAGAAAAATCCGCTGAGTGCGAACGCTAGCACCGCGAGGACACTGCCGAAAATTTTCCCGCGAAACAAGTCCGCGTGCCGGAATGCGCGCACAAGGCCCAAGGCAATCAACACCAACCCGAGCGCGATCATCGGCAGGTTCGCCCACGGAAAATCGCGAAGCGGCGGGAAGCGAACGAAAAACAGCGGATAGCTAATCACTCCCAGGAAAACCAGCGACGCGCCGGCCCACACTGCCCAGTTCCAATTTGGTTTCATCGCTAACGCCTCTCCCCGCTCCACTCCAAGTACGACTTCCGATCTGCCTGCCCAGGGAGCGCGGATTTGAAACTCGTGCCCCTGAGTCTAGCCGAGCATGCTATTTCGTGGAAAGTTTTTCGCGGGGCGGTCGAGGGCCGCCACTCGTGGTTCAGTTCTCCGAGAGAGCGGGTGGAGACGTAGACGTTTACGAAAACCCTTAATCCTCAATCCTGCAGGCACAGAAGGCCAAATCCTGATGAACGTGCTAATCGGAAACTTGAAGTACTGCGACTGGACATGGTCGAGTGGCCGGGCGCCATTACTGGCGCCCAGCCCTCTAAGAACCGGACTTGAAGGTTTCCCATTCATCCGGCTCGAGCACCCAAAAACGCCCCCATGAAAAACGAGGACGCGGCCGATTCAGAACGAATCAGACGTACTCGATACTGACTTGCTGCCGATTCGCGCGGCGGTGGAAAATCTACCGGTCGGGTGTGAAGCTGCACCAACGGGTTGCCCCGTCGTCATTTGCTTTGCTTCATACATCGGTTCCTCAAGGGTTCTCGAGCTGAGCACCAACAGGAAGTCAGCTCCGTTTCCGGCGAGGTGATGTTGTCTCCCTGAGGCGACGCAACCTCTACCTGCCCGATTACAGGGCAGCCTTCGCTTGCTCCCATTTCCGTTACCCGCATCGCCATCGGTGCCATCTTGCGATGGACGTTCCCCTTGCGAGGAGCGCTACGGGCTTACCCTGTTCCGCTGAAATGACGCGATCGGTTAGGTCTGCTCTTTACGCCGGCAGTGTTGTTTACCCATGACCGAGAAACCGGAAGCCTCTGTGCTCCCTGCAAGAAGAGCCGCGCAGCATGTTAGGCTCTCTTCGGCTGACGACGCTTACGAGCATTTGTATATTCTGATCGTACGATCAAGCCTTAGGCCCGCTCCACCTCATGCTGGCAGATACACCGTGGCCTCGCGGTTTCGGTGCCGCTCTTGCGAGCGTGGATACATTGTCCAAGGGCTCCAGAACAGTTCGTTGCCTCCCCGCTCTGCCTTGTAGGCTACGCGCGATGAGACGCGCGGTCTGATCGAGTTCCTCCTCTCCAGACAATCATTTTCAGCAGCTTTACAGGTCGCACTCCGGTAACCCGACTACAGTGTGCCACGAGCACGAAAGGAGGAAACGTTGAGTAGTGCGCAACTGCTTGACTGATGAGGGTAGGCCCCTCGGAACCGGTTTACAGGAACAGGTTCCAAACCACCTTCGGCGGCTGTAGTCAAAAGCTATGGTCGTGAACGCGGAAGGAAAAGGCCTGGCAACGACCAGGTCAGGTGACCGGCAAGAAGAGGACCGCAAGGGAACCACTGCTGAAGTGTCGAAAGGTTATAGACGATGTCAAAACCGCAGGGGGTTAGTTACTGCGGGAGTAGCTCCGACGAAACCTGCTTACGGGCGGAGCGGCATCCGGCATGAGAGGTGGCCTGAGCTTGCCAAAGAGGCGGTTGAGCGGAACGTGGGAACCTGAGACTTCGATGCAAACGGAGAAGCCACAAGTGGAAGAACCACGAGGGCGAGAGTACGGAAGCGAAGTTTCAGGGTCGGACTGCCCCACAGTAGTGAAGAAGCGGGGTAATTCCCGTGGAGCGAAGGGGGCAGGTCACTCGCGTCCTAACCAATTACGGTCAACTGGAAACAGGAGGAACCGAGTGGTTAGAACGGAAGGTCAAACCTTCACGGAGTGACACGAGCCGTGTGACTGGAGACAGTCAAGCACGGTTCTGTGAGGGGCTCGGGGTGAAATTCCCCGGGCCTACTCGGCCAGGAGTTCCGTCCTCAGACGTGGTGCACATGCACTAAACCCGAAACTGCCGCAGATGATGGTCCAGATGCTGATACATCAACGCCGCCCATTCCACCGGCGTCAGCGGCCCGAAAAAGAAGTGCGGATGCTTCGTGCATGCCCCAGGCCCACCTGCTGCAAAGCGGTCAATGAATTCGCGCAGCCGTTGCTTCTCCACCACGAAGTCCCGTTCATCGCTCACCACTAAGCTCTTGTCCGTCCCCACATTGTGGGGCATCGGTTTCTCATTCACGATCATAGACTTCTTCGCGAACCGCCCCAGCAACCGCCCAATCAATATCCGCCGCGGAGTTCTTTCCCCCACCGCCATCTCCATTGCCGCGGAGCAATGCGCCAGCGTCTGCGCTGGATTCATCTTGCCCCACAGCCGCTCGCTATCCGGCCTCAGCTGGGCAATCCGTTCCTCCACCTCTTCCACCGTCGCTGCTTCAAAGAGATTTTTCATGCCTTAGCTCCTTGCCGCGCACTCCACCATCCGCGAAATCCCGAAGCTTGTGGCCATTGGCCTTTGGTATCGGGAATCCGAAGGCTATTATGGATGCATTCGCGAATCCGCGTAATGGTCTTGGGGGAGGCAAACGATGCCTTTGGAGATAACGCAACGTGAGATGAATGGAATCTACGTTCTGGCGCTCAAAGGGCGTCTTGTGCTGGGACAAGAGAGCAACGGGTTGCGTACAATGATCGACAATCTCCTCGCACCCGGCGCCACACGGATTGTCGTTAATCTGGAGCAAGTCAATTATGTTGACAGCGCGGGCCTCGGCGCACTCATCGAAATGCATCGAAAGACAAAAGCCAAAGGCGCAGGCCTCAAGCTTTGTAATCTCGGCCCGAACTTGAGCCATGCGTTGGAAATTGCCCGGCTGCTGCAAGTATTTGAAACGTATCCGACCGAAACTGCGGCTGTTGCAAGTTTTTGAGGACGGCGGACGATGCCGCAATCCGCTTGGGCATTTGTGACCACGACGGAGTCAGGTCCTGATAAACGCGGTATCGGAAACTTGAAGTACTGGGACTGGACTTGATGTCCGGTAACCCGACTAATGTGTGCCACGAGCACGAAAGGAGGAAACGCTGAGTAGTGCGCAACTGCTTGACTGATGAGGGTAGGCCCCTCGGAACCGGTTTACAGGAACAGGTTCCAAACCACCTTCGGCGGCTGTAGTCAAAAGCTATGGTCGTGAACGCGGAAGGAAAAGGCCTGGCAACGACCAGGTCAGGTGACCGGCAAGAAGAGGACCGCAAGGGAACCACTGCTGAAGTGTCGAAAGGTTATAGACGATGTCAAAACCGCAGGGGGTTAGTTACTGCGGGATTAGCTCCGACGAAACCTGCTTACGGGCGGAGCGGCATCCGGCATGAGAGGTGGCCTGAGCTTGCCAAAGAGGCGGTTGAGCGGAACGTGGGAACCTGAGACTTCGATGCAAACGGAGAAGCCACAAGTGGAAGAACCACGAGGGCGAGAGTACGGAAGCGAAGTTTCAGGGTCGGACTGCCCCACAGTAGTGAAGAAGCGGGGTAATTCCCGTGGAGCGAAGGGGGCAGGTCACTCGCGTCCTAACCAATTACGGTCAACTGGAAACAGGAGGAACCGAGTGGTTAGAACGGAAGGTCAAACCTTCACGGAGTGACACGAGCCGTGTGACTGGAGACAGTCAAGCACGGTTCTGTGAGGGGCTCGGGGTGAAATTCCCCGGGCCTACTCGACCAGGACCTGACGACGAATCTTGTCCAGCCTGCCTAGTTGCTCTCTGGCTTCTTGGCTGTTGGAGGGTTGATGGGATTGATGGAGTTAATGTGAATCGTTTCTCCGTCGAGTGTACCCGTAATTGACACATCTTTTGCCGCGTATTGCGCCGCTTCGCTCTGAGGCTCCAATTCGTAGACATGGTGCTCAAACTGTACCTACAGACTTCCAGATCGGAGAGTTTTGCCCCGTGACCGCTTGTTATTACTCGGCCTCGGTGAATAGCACGGCGTCACTACTAATCGTCCCTTTCGAGATCGCGATGAGCTTGCCGTCGGGAGAGAAGCGCTGATTGAAGATGAGACCGGAATCAAAGTGAGTCAATTGTTTGGGCGGCGCATCCAGAAACAGGGGGAACTCCCACAAATTAGGCGTGCCGTTTCTCACATCAGACGCAACGAGGGAACGGCCGTTTGGCCCCCAGGTGGATAGGCCACCATTGGGATCGACCGTCGCGGGAATCCTGAATATCCACTCGTCCGCTCCGGTTTGGGCGGAAACGATTTTTATCACCGCCGTTCCATTTTTCTCAAACTGGGAAAACTTGATGTGGCGCTGGTCGGGGGAGGGCACGGCCCCCGTGGCGACGTGCTGAGTGCTAATCTGTGTGGGCGTACCGCCTGCAATCGGGATCTTGAAGGGGTGCGTCGCTCTACCTTCCGCCTGCCCCAGATAAAAGACCTCTTGCCCGGCCCCAACACAGGCTGCCAAAGATTCTCCTGACCCGCTGGTCAACTGTGTACGCGCGCCACTCTCGAAGTCCAATCGCCAGAGATGAGAAACACCTTCGGGATCGGATTCGTAAACGACACTGCGCCCGCCGTCACAAACCGTCGGGTAACCATGGTAATGTCTGTCAAACGTGAGTTGCTGTTCGTGATTGCCGTCGGCGTCCACAATAAACAGGTCCCAGTTGTCCAAGTGGTCGGCACTGAAAACAATCCGACCTTGCGGCGTCCAAGCCAGCCCATTCATTCCATCCATTCGTCCGGAAGTGATCGGCTTCAAATCTGTCGGTGCCGTGGTGCTGCCAACCCACAAACCGACGCGGGTGTCCTGTTGCGCGGCGACCATCGTGCGACCATCCTCGGAAACTGATGCGGAAAGGTAGTCGTACAAGTCATTGGTGATTCGCCTGGTGTTTCCCTGCGGATATGTGGTAAACCAAATCTGCCTCGGCGCTCCAGACTTTTCCTGCGCGACCACGACCAGACCTGTTCCATCAGGTAACCAGCCGAAGTCCGAGATGTTTCGCCAACCCGGTCCGGACAGCCGCTTCTCTCTTCCGCTCGCAGGATCAATGAGCCACAGGTGGCTTGGCAGGCCGTTGGGATCTGGACTGGCAACGTGAGCAACGATATTCCGTCCGTCGGGAGACCACTGCAGTCCTTGAAATATTCCACCCCACGACTCAAAGGTGATTTTGTGTGTAAGGACAGTGCGTTCATTTCGTCCATCCGCGTCGGCCACGATCAGGTATCCCTCGCTGCCACCTGCGCCGAGTCTTCCGAAGGCGATGTTGCGGCCATCAGGCGAAACCGTCGCACCCATGAAAGTGTCATCCACCAATCGCCGTGGTGAGCCGCCTAGCACCGGAATCTGATAGATCCGCCCCCTTTTTTCCTGTTCGCTCAACGTGTACTGGAGATAGTTTCGGTCTGGAGAAAAGGCCAGATCAGATATTGCGAAAGGCTGTGGTGCGAGGATCTGCACGGCGTTCGCCACCGATACTTGGCGAACCCAGATGCTGAAACGTCCGCTCTTTTCAGAAACGTATGCGAGATATCGACCATCTCCGGAAATGCGGGCCCATTGCACGTCGCCGCTGGAACTGATACGCACCATAGCTGGGTTGTGGAAGGCCCGGTTCGCCATTCCTCGGGTCGATGTCCTCAAATACCCCAGTTCACCTGCGGTTAACAAAGCCAGTGCAGATACAGCGATCCAAAGACCTCTTCTTGATTTCGCGGATCGCGGCTTCACAGCACCGGTTTTCCTGCTTTCGGAATCCCTGGTCAAACGGGCAAGGTCGGCACGGAGGTCAGCGGCGGACTGATAACGCAGTGTTTTATCCTTCTCAAGTGACTTATCGACGATCTGCTCCAGTTGCGCGGGTAATTTTGGATTGACTTCGCAAGGCGGCTTTGGCGTTTCGTCCAAGATCGCCTTGAAAACCACCGCCGAAGTCCTGCCGGGAAATGCCACTCTTCCCGTGGTCATCTCGTACAGCACTGCACCGAACGAGAAGATATCGGTTCTAGGATCCAATTCCTCTCCTCGCGCTTGCTCTGGTGACATATAGGCCACCGTCCCCACCACACTACCGGGACTGGTGAGTTGTTGAGGGTCTACACCGAACGTGGCGAGTGTCGTCGCTTCGCCTGCCGTGCTGACCTTGGCTAGGCCAAAGTCCAAAATCTTGGCGTGACCTCGGTTGGTAATGAAGATGTTCGCGGGCTTGATATCCCTGTGGACAATCCCGGCGCTGTGAGCAGCGTGTAGCGCGTCCGCGATCTCAATTCCGAGCGACAGAACGGTCTCGACTTCGATAGGCTTTCCCTCGATGAGGTGTTTCAGCGTTATGCCATCAAGATACTCCATAACGATGAAAGGCCGACCATCTTGTTCATCGACCTCGTGGATTGTGCAGATGTTGGGATGGTTGAGAGTCGATGCCGACTTAGCCTCGAGTTGAAAACGGGCCAACGCCTGTGGGTCTCTTGCGACTTCCTCGGGCAGAAACTTGAGGGCGACGAACCGGCCGAGTTTCAAGTCCTCGGCCTTATACACGACGCCCATCCCGCCCCCGCCGAGCCTTTCCAGGATGCGGTAATGGGAGACGGTTTGCCCACTGAGCGTGTCGGCTCCCGCCATAGTGACGAAATCTTAAGCTGCGTGCCTCAGGCAGGTCAACGAACAGACGGCAGCTCAAAAAACCAGAGTAGGTCCTGGTTAACGCCGTATCTCTAACGACGCCGGCCGTGTCAAGAGTGTTTTTTTCTTTTCTTATCACTGAATTCGAGCACACTTCTCCGTCGGCGCACGAAGTGCGTCTTTTCTGCCGTCTTCTGTTTCATCTGTGGCACCCTAACCTGCTCAGCCCGTTTCCGTTCATCAACTCAGTGTTGCCCACCAAACATCTCTTCGATCACCATCGACCATGATGAGTTATTCGAACTCCCCTTGCTTCAAGGGAGGCGGGTAGCCTAATCAACCGGCCGGTGACTTTTCGCACCATACGGCGTTTCTGGCATCCCCGCACAGGCATCACTGCTTTTCTGCTGCTTCTGTCCACGACGACAGAACTCGTTGTACTCAATCTGATCCCGCAACATGATCCACAGCCGGATCCCGAGCTTGCGAGCCACGGCCACACTCGCCTTCCCCAGACCCTTCTGCACCAATTTGCGGCGGTAAAAACGCTGCAACTCTGGATCCTTGCGTGCGGCATGCGCCCCCGCCTCACCCCAGAGAAACCGCAACAGCGGGTTACCTTGTTTACTCAACCCACCGAGCCGCTGTCGCCCTCCACTGGAATATTCACGTGGAATCATTCCCACATAACTAGCCAGGGCCTTGCTGTCTGCGAATCGGGCGGGATCGCCCAGGAACACCTCGGTCGCTAACGCGGTGATCGGCCCCACTCCGGGATGGGTCATCAGCAGCCGTGCTCCGGGACGTTTGCAAGCTTGCTCCTCGACTCGCTGGTTTAGCTTCTCGATCTCCGCTTCGAACTTCTCGTACATCGCCTGCAACTCGCTCCGCCGATAGGCGGTATGGGGCGCCAACGGCAATGATGCGATCCTGCTTTGTCCGTCGTGGCTCCACAGGGCGGTGCCTCGTCGTAGACCATTCGCCAGGGCAATCGACTGCAACGCATTTTGTATTCGCGTCCGCATGCGTACCCACTGATGACGATGCCGCAACAAGGACCGCAGATCCTGTAGCTCCTTCGAAGGCAGCCAGATCGCCGGAAAGCGGCCTTCCACCAGCATCTTCAGAATCAACTCCGCATCTCGCCGATCATGTTTCTGCTTCCGCGGCTCGGCTGCCCGAATCTGTGCCGGATGACCGACTTGGCATTCGATTCCCAGCTCTTCCATGAGGTTCAAAAACCACTGCATCGATCCCGTGGCTTCGATACCCACTCGCACCGGGCGTGGAAGCGAGGAATAAAACTCCCGCACGTTGTCGCCTTCGTGCTTGAGAGTCACATTCACTACCTCTCCCGTTGTGGTGTCCAACATCGCCAACGTTTGCTGGCGAGCGTGCAAATCACATCCTATAATTCGCATCTCGGCCTCCTTCGGTCCGAGCACTGTTAGGGTGAACACCGAACAGTTTACTCGGGCCGTCGCGAGGCCGGCGTCGTTATGGCATCAACCGGAAAAGTCCCGCCCTACCTTACTTAGGGGTTGCACTCTTCGGCTTTTGTTTGTTGATTGCCATGCACACATTGTTGATGGCATTCGAGAATTTATGTGGAGAAGTAGAATACAGGACGTCCCCCGTGCGGCTGAGCAGTGTGAAGCGGTAGCGCATCGCCGGGGAGCCGCTTATAGGGTTGATCGTATCAGCCACGGCCTCAAGTGCGTAGTCCGCCTTCAAGGGTTCAAAAGTTATGCTCACATTCGGGCACTTTTTGTGAAATCCTTTACGGATGTCCGCCACTGCAACAGTAGAAGTGCTGGATAGCGCGATTAGCTTAGGCGATATCTGCGCCTCGACCGCACATGGTAAGATTAGTAGAGCAAGGAACGACAAATTATTCATAATATCTCCCGGTGACATAATAATCAGAGCATAACGTAGCATATTAATTGATGGGATAGCTAACGACATTAAAAATTAGTTCTGGTGTGGATTTTAATCCCCCCCCCAGCAAAAATAAAAGCTAAGTCCCGATTAACGCGCTAATCGGAAGCTTGAAGTACTGGGACTGGACTTATCCAGTAATGTGACTTGATCGGGACTTAGGGACGTGGTCCAGCAATGAGTTCCGAGTTGCCAACCACTCGGAAGTTGGCCAGACCAAGCAATACAAGCGTGTCTATCGAGAGTTGAGTCTCGAATTGAAAAGGTTTTAAAATTGAGGTCACCCTTTGGTGAAAAGAGGTTGAATGTCCACCTCACACCACGCGGAGACTTCTCTGGGAGTTGCTAATGACTACAAACGTGCCGACAGCACTCATTACAGGAGGAACTAGCGGTATTGGTCGTGCGGCGGCTAATAAATTGTCCCTGCTTGGCATCCATGTCTTGGTCGTCGGCCGCAGTGTGGAGCGCGGTGAGAGGACGGTTGCCGAAATCCGCGCAGCAGGAGGTCAAGCCGATTTTATTTCCTCCGACCTTAGAGACGCTTCGAGCGCGCGCGAAGTGGCGAAAAAAGCAATCGAGCTCGGAAACGGCCACGTCGATATTGTGATCAACAATGCGGGAATCTTCCCGTTCGGGCCGACGAATAAAACGACGGAAGAAGAGTTTGACAGAGTGTATTCGCTCAACGTTAAGGCGCCGTACTTCCTTGTCGCGGAACTAGCTCCCCTGATGGCGAGGAGAGGCAAAGGGGCAATCGTCAATGTATCTACGATGGTTGCCGATTACGGAGTGTCCGGCATGAGTCTCTATGGCTCGAGCAAGGCAGCGATCAATCTACTGACGAGATCGTGGGCAGCTGAATACGGCCGCAGTGGTGTCCGCGTCAATGCGGTGAGCCCTGGACCTACGCGCACGGAGGGCACCGAGGCAATGGGAGAGGGCTTGGAGCAACTAGCCGCCCAGGCGCCAGCGGGGCGCCCGGCTACCGCGGACGAAATTGCCGAGGCCATTGTTTTCCTAGCGACCGATCGTTCTAGTTTCATTTACGGCGCAAAACTCGCCGTCGACGGGGGGCGCACCGCGATTTGATGTGCGCGCAGTGATTACGTAGATTTTGAAAAGTCGGGAAGTGATCTCTATTCTTGTAATGCGACTTACCAGGAGTTGCCCCCCGAAGGCAACTTTGAGATTGCTGAAAGGGCAATTAGAGGAGCACTGGTGGGAGGAATCAGCATAGAATTAAACCACACGTAGGAACAAGCGCTCGGGAGAGCGAAGAACTATTTTGCCGCGGCGCTTCACGACGGCACGGTTGGTTCGCCATTCGCTCAAGAGACGGCTTGCGGTGAACGGGGTGATGTTCGCCGCGCTGGCTAACTCCTCGTTCGTGACGTCAAACTCAATTCCCCCTGGAACTTTCTGGCCAATAACTCCGGCCAAGTGAATTAAGACTTGAGCGAGTCTTTCGGTCGCTGTATCGCAAACCAGCGCTACGTGATCGGCAAAATACCAAGCCAAGTAGTCGGACGCCATAAATAGCGCATTCTCCAGCAACCTTGGGCAGTTCGCCGCGAGGCTCCGGATTGTGGCACGATCCCACACCAAGAACGAGCTGTCTTTTACCGCTTCCGTGCTGAGGAGATACTCAGAAGGTTTGGATAAAAACGCTGCAACGCCCAGGATGTCTCCGGGCGTAATCCAAAGAAGAAGGGTTTTTTGACCGTCCTGCGTGTTGTAAAAATATCTTGCGTGGCCGCTGGTTAACAGGAACAAATGTTCTGCAGGGTTACCTTGGTTTGTGAGGACGGAACTGGCGCGGTAGTGCCGCTCCGTTGCTGCTGTCCGGATGACTTCGAGGTCGCGCTGCGCCAATCCTTCAAAAAGGCGCGACTTCATGCCCGACGGCGCGGCAGCAATTCCCGAAGCAGGCATAGATCAATCTCTCTGAGAGAAGGCTGAATCCCCGAAGTCTTGGCACTTATAAAGTCTCTGGGCGCGTTTCCGAGGCATCAACAAGAGCCTACGACGTGGGATCCGTCCACCGCTGATAAGTAACCATTTCGTTCATACCCGCACACTGGCAGAAATAACAGTTTTCGTACTTCTCTCAGCTGTGGTTCGACCGGCGCGATTCGTCATTACAGAATTTCCTAATGGCTGATAAACGCGGCGGTCTCAATGGGTCGACGCAACACTCAACTCGAACCACTACTTATATAACTATATGGCTCACTGGACATTACACTGTCAAAACTGTCAGTGTCCGGCTCCCCCTACAAGCCTCAAAATTAATGTCGCCCGTAGCCTCTTAAGCATTAACAGGGCTACCGAATTGCTCGGTTGATCTGTGAGGAGAATCTCAATGCAGTCGCCCAACGAAGGTGATCCGTCAAACGTTCTAGCCGACGCTCTAAAAAGTGGCAGTTTTCAATGGTTAACGCTCTTGGGAGTGATCCTCGGAGTTGTGGCCGCAATTCTTTTCTTCTGGACGCTCGGATCGTAAGGGAAGTGCCTCAGGCTGGCACAAACTCTACGCTGCCGAAAGTCATTAAATTGCGGATGCCCGGTATCTATGTTTTACCCAAAAGCGAGTTTCGCAATGGATTTCGCGGTTATCGATGCTGAACTCGTGGTCAAGCTGCTTCTGCTCCTGCTGATCGGCATGGGTCCCAAGGTCGCCTTGGTGCCGTTCCTTGAGAAGACCAAGCACCTCGATGCGGAGACGCAACGGGCTGTCGGCCGGCGGATGGTCGTGACCGCCGTGGTCACGGCCATCGTGCTGTTCGCCACTGGTTGGCTTCTCCTGCGCCTGCTCCACATCAGCGGCGGCGCCGTTGCGGTCGGCGGCGCGATCGTGCTTGCAATCCTCGCCATCAACATGGCCACCGCGCCGACCAAGAAGGTCGAGGCGGTGGTCGAGATCCCAGAGGATCCGATGCAGATCGCGGTCTACCCGCTCGCGGTGCCCTATCTGCTGAACCCGGTCGGCGTCACGATCCTCATCATTGCATCCGGCGAGATCGTCTCGGTCGCGAGCGCCGCCTTGGTCCTGGGACTCGTCCTGCTGGTCGGCGCGGTCGATTACTTGATCTTTGCCAACATCGACAAGCTGTCCAAGCGCCTGAACCCCGTCGCCCTGGGCATCTCCGAGATCGTGTTCGGGATCCTGCTTACCGCAGTTGCTGTCCAACTGATGGTGTATGGGCTGGGTGCGCTCGGCATCATTCACGCGGCCACTCACTAGCAGTGGGCCAGAGAAGACGCCGCTAAGAAGCCGTCTCAACCGCAGTAGTGGGCGCGCAAGTGGCTGGAAATGACGTGTCGCACCTTGGAGCTAGATGCTGAGGCCGAACTCTATGTCGGCGTGGTAAGACTGTCTTGAATTTCCCATAATCCAGTTCTGTTCCTTTTTGCGGCCTCACTATCGCGCGTGACAAACCCTAATCTTACCACCGATAGCGACTTCAGTTTTTAGCACGTCTGGCGCAAACCGGCATAGGTCCTGATAAGCGCTTACCGGACAAGTCCGGTAGCGTTCCGAATAATTCAAATGTGTCCCCGGCCTGCGGTATCATCAGCCCCATAAACCTAGGACTTCCGATTTGAGGGAGTTCGCCATGAAAAAGCTTGCGAAGCAGCCGAAGAAGCGGCTCTGCAAGGGAGTCTCGCAGCAACATGTAGCTTGCGAAGCTCCCGCTCAGCGGCGTTGTACTCAGTGCGGCATGTGGTATTGCAGGATTCACTTCCAGGACCCCGATTGGCATCACTGCGCACCCGACCAAGGTACAGGATGAATATGCCAACAACCACTGCGCAGGACACGGGCACCTACGGTAAAACTCTTTACTCATTTGTGGGACAAGAAACAATGGCTCGTGCTCCCGAGCGCGATTTCCACTTGTCTGGTTACCCGACTAATGTGTGCCACGAGCACGAAAGGAGGAAACGTTGAGTAGTGCGCAACTGCTTGACTGATGAGGGTAGGCCCCTCGGAACCGGTTTACAGGAACAGGTTCCAAACCACCTTCGGCGGCTGTAGTCAAAAGCTATGGTCGTGAACGCGGAAGGAAAAGGCCTGGCAACGACCAGGTCAGGTGACCGGCAAGAAGAGGACCGCAAGGGAACCACTGCTGAAGTGTCGAAAGGTTATAGACGATGTCAAAACCGCGGGGGGTTAGTTACTGCGGGAGTAGCTCCGACGAAACCTGCTTACGGGCGGAGCGGCATCCGGCATGAGAGGTGGCCTGAGCTTGCCAAAGAGGCGGTCGAGCGGAACGTGGGAACCTGAGACTTCGATGCAAACGGAGAAGCCACAAGTGGAAGAACCACGAGGGTGAGAGTACGGAAGCGAAGTTTCAGGGTCGGACTGCCCCACAGTAGTGAAGAAGCGGGGTAATTCCCGTGGAGCGAAGGGGGCAGGTCACTCGCGTCCTAACCAATTACGGTCAACTGGAAACAGGAGGAACCGAGTGGTTAGAACGGAAGGTCAAACCTTCACTGAGTGACACGAGCCGTGTGACTGGAGACAGTCAAGCACGGTTCTGTGAGGGGCTCGGGGTGAAATTCCCCGGGCCTACTCGGCCAGGAGTGGATTTTCCCGTCATATACTTCTAGCTAAAACGCTCGTAGGCGATTGGATGGTATTGCGGTGAGGGTACTCCGTGAAGCGCAGAACGAAAATACTATTGGCAACTATCGGTCTCGTCGTCGTCGCGATTGCGTCGCTTCCATTTCTCCTGAACGCGAACACGTTCCGACCCACTATCGAGATGCAACTCACAGTGGCGCTCGGCCGCAGCGTGAAGCTCGGCGACTTGAGACTGTCGCTTCTCTCAGGCAGCCTAGTTGCCAAAGACCTCAGCATAGCCGACGATTCCAATTTCAGCGTCGCCCCATTTCTGATAGCGAAGGAACTTCGTATTGGCGTCTTGCTGCGGCCATTAATTTTCTTGCGCAAGGTGAACCTGGAGAGTTTCGAGATCATTTCGCCGCAAATCACCTTGATTCGTGCGTCCAATGGCACGTGGAATTTTTCCAGCATTGGACGTGCTGCCCCAGCGGATGCCCCTGCTAGCGGCGCTGCCGCGGACACCGATTCGGGAATTTCAAAGAGGCCCGCGCCGGGGCTTCCTACCTTTCTTGTCGCTCGCATCGCTATTGAAGATGGTCGCGCCGAAATTGCAAGAATGCCCGCGCACGGCGAGCCCATCGTGTACCAGCATTTAAATCTTACGGTGCGCGATTTTGCCTTCGCCTCACAGTTTCCGTTCGAGCTGAGTGCCGACCTGCCCGCTGGCGGTGCGATCAGTGCCACGGGGCACGTCGGGCCATTTAATCGCGACGACGTGGCAGCTAGCCCCGGCGACGCGCAAGTCTATGTGAAGGGCCTCGACCCAGTCGCCGCCGGATTTCTTGTTCCCGATGCCGGCCTAGCGCTTCTCGCGGACATCGACATACATGCCGCGTCCGACGGACAAACCCTCAACACTAGGGGCAACGTTCACATCCAAAACCTAAAACTTCGCAAAGGTGCCACCGCCGCGCGAAAGCCGCTGGACTTCGCTTACAGCGGAACGTATCACATGAAAGCCAACAACGGACAGATCGAAGACGCCACCGCAAAAATCGACGCTTCTGCGATACACGTGAGCGGTACGTATCAGATCACCGCGCTCGGCGTGGAAGATCCGCTGCTGGATTTGAAAATCGCCGGCCAAAGGTTGTTGATTGATGACCTCCAGTCCCTGATGACCGCTGCCGATGTTCATTTGCCAAATGGCGCGGTGCTAAAGGGCGGCACGCTCTCGCTAGACCTTTCCATCACCGGTCAGGTGAAATCGCTCATTGTCGCCGGGACCATCGCGGTTGATAACACGCGCTTGGTGGGGTTTGACCTCGGTTCAAAAATTCATGGCGTCGCGGCACTCGGCGGCGTAAAAACGGGCGACACAACGGACATTGAAAAGTTACGCGTTACAGTCCGCATCAGCAACGCCGTAGTCGCTATCAAGAAGATCGAAGCTGTGATTCCGGCTCTGGGCGAGGTTATCGGCAGCGGCACGGTAGGAGCTGCCGATGAGCTGGACTTCGACCTCCTCGCAAAAGTCGCAGCGGAAGGCATTGGCAAAGTCGGTGCCGGCTTGCTCACGAAGCTAAATGGTTCAGGCGGTGCCTCGGGAAAAGTTTCCGGCGTACCCCTGCGCGTCACCGGCACGCCCGAGGAACCGAATATTACTGCGGACGTCGGAGGCGTCTTCAAGAAAAAAGCAAAATCCGCCGCTGCCATCTTCGGCAAAAAGAATTAGCTTACTCAGCGTCATGCGGACTCCAGATCCTTTTTCTATTTGAGTTAAGCGGAAATCATCGTCTCACAGAGTCTGAATTGGCTCCGAATACCGGGCACGTTGTCTTTTACGACGGTTTCAGTAAGTGCGTACGATTTACTGGCAAAAAATTGCGGACGAATTCGCACGAGTACGCTAAGTCCCGATAAACGCTAGTGCTTTACCGGAGACTTGAAGTACCGGGACTGGACTTGGTCGAGTGGCCGGGCGCCATTGCTGGCGCCCAGCCCTCTAAGAACCGGACTTGAAGGTTTCCCATTCATCCGGCTCGAGCACTCAAAAAACGCCCCCATAAAAACGAGGACGCGGTCTGATTCAAAACGAAGCAGACCTACTCGATACTGACTTGCTGCCGATTCGCACGACAGTGGAAAACCCACCAGTCGTGTGTGAAGCTGCACCAACGGGTTGCCCCGTCGTCATTTGCTTTGCTTCGTGCATCGGTTCCTCAAGCGTTCTCGAGTTGAGCACCAACAGGAAGTCAGCTCCGTTTCCGGCGAGGTGATGTTGTCCCCACGAGGCGACGCAACCTCCTATCTGCCCGATTACAGGGCAGCCTTCGCTTGCTCCCATTTCCGTTACCCGCATCGCCATCGGCACCATCTTGCGATGGACTTTCCCCTTGCGGGGAGCGCTACGGGCTTACCCTGTTCCGCTGAAATGACGCGATCGGTTAGGTCTGCTCTCTACGCCGGCAGTGTTGTTTACCCATGGCCGAGGAACCGGAAGCCTCGGCACTCCCTGCAAGAAGAGCCGCGCAGCATGTTAGGCTCTCTTCGGCTGACGACGCTTGCGAGCATTTGTATATTCTGACCGTACGATCAAGCCTTAGGCCCGTCTCCACCTCATGCTGGCAGATACACCGTGGCCTCGCGGTTTCGGTGCCGCTCTTGCGAGCGTGGATACATTTTTCCAAGGGCTCCAGAACAGTTCGTTGCCTCCCCGCTCTGCCTTATAGGCTACGTGCGATGGGGCGCACGGTCTGATCGAGTTCCTCCTCTCCAGACAATCATTTTCAGCAGCTTTACAGGTCGCACTCCGGTAACCCGACTCTCGTGTGCCACGAGCACGAAAGGAGGAAACGCTGAGTAGTGCGCAACTGCTTAACTGATGAGGGTAGGCCCCTCGGAACCGGTTTACAGGAACAGGTTCCAAACCACCTTCGGCGGCTGTAGTCAAAAGCTATGGTCGTGAACGCGGAAGGAAAAGGCCTGGCAACGACCAGGTCAGGTGACCGGCAAGAAGAGGACCGCAAGGGAACCACTGCTGAAGTGTCGAAAGGTTATAGACGATGTCAAAACCGCGGGGGGTTAGTTACTGCGGGATTAGCTCCGACGAAACCTGCTTACGGGCGGAGCGGCATCCGGCACGAGAGGTGGCCTGAGCTTGCCAAAGAGGCGGTTAAGCGGAACGTGGGAACCTGAGACTTCGATGCAAACGGAGAAGCCACAAGTGGAAGAACCACGAGGGCGAGAGTACGGAAGCGAAGTTTCAGGGTCGGACTGCCCCATAGTAGTGAAGAAGCGGGGTAATTCCCGTGGAGCGAAGGGGACAGGTCACTCGCGTCTTAACCAATTACGGTCAACTGGAAACAGGAGGAACCGAGTGGTTAGAACGGAAGGTCCAACCTTCACTGAGTGGCACGAGCCGTGTGACTGGAGACAGTCACGCACGGTTCTGTGAGGGGCTCGGGGTGAAATTCCCCGGGCCTACTCGGCCAGACTTGACGGTGTTCGTGTTCGACGTGCCAATTGGCACAGTCACAAAAAATCGGTGGGGCATGACAACCGATGGTCAGTGCCTGGTTAGTTGGATAACCGGACATTGAGCGTTTCCCAAGATTCATCCCGTCCACTGACGGCGTTATGCGTTCCGCAGATGGCACGAAGCGGAAAAATTCCTCTTCGCTTGTGGACAGAAACGATTACGCTTGACCTGTGGACCAGGAACGCCGGGGGCTAAGGTTTCGTTTCGACGCTGCCGCCGAGATCGCTCCAGAAAGCTCACCTGGCGCGACCGTCGCCGCGCGTGTCACCGAGCTAAGCCCATCCGGGTGCTACTTGGAGATTCCCGCACCGTTTGAGGTGAGGACGCCAGTCCTGGTGAAGATCTTCCACTCGGCAGAGTACTTGGAGGCCAAGGCAATAGTGATCGACGTCAAGCCAACCGTGGGTATGGGTTTGGCATTTCGCGATGTAAGGCCCAATTTTCGGGAGGTCTTACAGAAATGGATTCTTGCTGCAATGCATGACCAGAAAAAATCCGAGGAAGGGATCTAGCTGAGCATCCTCCCGGTACTTGTCCGATCAGCGTTAATCAGGCATATGCCGGGACAGCACTGTTGTCTGACGCCCAAAAAGCTCAGGGATTCAGGATTCCTCTTAAGTCTCCTCACTCTTCAAGCGTTTCACTGCGCGATGCCGCAATTTGCCCAGCTTCCGGTTCAGAAAGATCCCTGGAAAGAAAAGGTAGCGGGGGACTGCGCTTTTCTAGCTTGCCACGTGCCTGCCGTAGTCGTTCGTCTTCTCCGAATATTTCGAGCGCCGCGTCCAGGGTATCGAACGCTCTTTCGCGGCGCTTGGCTAATGTAAAGACCTCAGCCAAATTAAGATAGAACTGGATCTCTTCATTTTTGAGATGTATTGCTAATTCGCACAACTCCGACGCTTGCTCCCACTTACGTTCTGCACGCGCGACCGACAAACCAAAATACGACAGATAGTACGGGTTGTGCTTCTCGCATTCGAACAAAAGCCGGAAAAGTGCGAGGGCCTTTTGGGGGTAGCCTTCCTTGAGCAACCGGATCCCCTGCCTAAAATTCGCAACTGGGTCCATTTCAGCCGTGCTCGTTGCTGTCCCCGTCAATTTCAAGCTTTTAGTTACGGACATATGTATCTACCAGTCTAAATAGGCGTCCCTTAGCGGTCTACTGGCCGAGAGGGCAATGTTGCGAGTTTGTGGTCGAAATAGGGCTACGAAATCAGGCACCCAGCGGCGCGGTTTTTGCGCTGGGTCCTAGCGTAACAGTTCCACACATTATAAAAGGGCGCCCCTTGGAGTAGGTTTTTGAGTGTCAGCTCGAACCCCTCCCGAAAGGAGCACCCTGTATATGGATAGCGTGAAGTATATCGGTATGGATGTTCACCAGGAAACGATCTCCATCGCAGTTCTTAATTCCTCTGGCAAGCTGGTCATGGAATGCACTATCGAAACCAAAGCCAGCACCATCCTGCAGTTTTTCCAAGGGCTAAGGGGAAACCGGTACATCACCTTTGAAGAAGGCACCTGGGCGGCCTGGTTGTATGACCTGCTGAAGCCGCAGGTCACCGAGCTCGTAGTGTGTAATCCCCGAAAGATGCCTTGCTGAAACAAGGCAGCAAGAGGGACCGCATCGATGCCCGGAAATTACCAACAACTCGACGCCCTGCGTTTTTTGCGCCAACCAGCCCGGAAAGAGCTGCTGGCCGAAGCGAGGAAGCACCGCGCAACGAAGTTGCTACGCCAGATTCCTGGTATTGGTTCGCTTCGGGCGGCTCCCTTGGTGGCGGCAGACGCCCCACCGCTTCCGCACCAAGCGCCCACGGTGGACCTACAGCGGGCTTGCGTTGGAGACCCACGACAGCGCGCAATACCGCTCCATCCAGGGACAGCTGCAACGTTCCAAGAAACCACCGCAACTTCGTGGGCGGAATGCGAACCATAACCACGATCTCAAGGA
>CAWBIY010000011.1:0-62281 GCA_963788915.1 uncultured Acidobacteriota bacterium
TGGGCGCCTTTTGAGCGCCCCTTTTGCCTACGCGCACAGGGTTTTCAGCACCTAAGGGTCGTTCGCCAGCGCTAATTCAAGCGGAACACCGTCCGGCTAGGCGTGATTGACTACAGTCGGAGGCTTCGGTTGCTTAAGGGGAAGCGTTGTCCGATCAACAGCTTAAAGGATGTTGCGTCGACCGGTTGAGCTGGCAGCGCTAATCGGACAAGTACCGGGAGCAGGATGCTTTGCTGGATCTCTTCCTCGGATTTTTCTGGTTATGCGTTGCAGCGAGAATCCACTTCTGTAAGACCTCCCGAAAATTGGGCCTTACATCGCGAAATGCCAAACCCACACCCACGGTTGGCTTGACATCGATCACTATTGCCTTGGCCTCGAAGTACTCTGCCGAGTGGAAGATCGTTCTTGATCTCTATTGATGTTTCCTTTGTTCGCTAACCGGACGGTCGGAATACCAAATCATCCTAGGAGCATTTACAGTGAATCCCCGATGCATTCACGGAAATGGGGTGACAAACTCTGAGCTGCTTCTCAATTACCCGAGGGGGCGGCTTGGTTCGCGGGGACTGAGCCGCCTTTTTTTCACTCACAGCTTTCCCTCTGAGCCCGCCCACAGCGCAATCGCTCCGAGGGAAACTTGGCATGACCGAGCCGACAAAGATGTCGTGGAAATACATAACCCGAGGGAATATCCCATCTGCAAGCAGACTCGTTCTCTTGTTCGGTTAGTGACTGAAGGTTTATAATTTCCATGCTCGGGTCGGTTTTGCAGGGCGGTGGCTCTGGGCTCTAGGTCGTGACGTGCCGCCTTTTTTTCTGCTTTGCTTGCTTTCTAGGGTGTGATACCAGAACTACCTGATTCACGGCCGGCTGCGGGTAGCTCAATCTAGCCTCAACTTCGCAGTTACCACCCACATTACGAGACCGGAAACCGACCTCCGGTCTCACTGTTTTGTTCTCGGAGCGGCGATCCACAAATTTTAAATTCTTAGCTACTAAGAAATAAGTTGCGGACATTCCGGCAAATCAGTTGCTTGCCTGATAAACGCGCAAACCGGACCAGCGAATTTTGTAGGAATGACTGACCTAGAAGGAAGTTATTGTCGAATACTAGAGCCTAATGCGCATACCGTATGGTTTGAGATTGGTTTGGATCGACGGTAGGAAAGGCCAGGCCCCAAAAACTAGGCGACGGTCTCAAGAACTCTATGGCCACTAGTCTGAGCCGCCTTCCACCCAGCTGCATCGGCCCCAGATAGGCTACCTTGGAGTCCGCGGCTTCTCCCGTAGCCTGGTTAACCAGGAACAGTTTCTGGTCTCGAGTCACAGTCGCTCTGAGACAGACAAGCCCGCCCCAGAGGCTGACCTTAAGAGCAGATGCCTCTTCGACAAGAAACCGTTTGTTCGAGCCCGGCTCATAGATTTTCAGCGGTACCCGTAGCGTCACGCGACTGCTGCGCCTGATTCCTGCGCCGTTTCTGCCGGGCATAGCTGACTCCCTGGAGTAGTTACGGGCTGGAATGCAACGGGCTAGAATTAACACGATGTCAGGAATCCTCAATAGTACGTCAGGACAGGCACTCAGCTGCGGATACCGAACTTTTGGGCGCACTCCGCTAACCCTAGGTGATGGCGCCTGAGAACATTTGCTTTTTTAAGAGAAGGATTTGCCTGAGATCAAAGGACGAAACGCTTTCCCGCTAAAATTGCCTTTCACCGCCTTTTCACCGACGAAGTGTCTCAGATTTCAGTATTAAAAAGCGTTTCGAGCAAAACTTTTCTTGAAAGAGCTATGTCCGATGCGAAGGGGCCGGGCATCCTGGCCCCTTTTTCGCACTGTCTTTCTGACATTTGGGCTTGGTTAGCTACACTGTCAGCGCCCTGCGGCCGCGGCCCTTGCTTGAACCTGCTCCGAACTCCCGATCGCAATCTGCCGACGCTTCGTCTCAGCCTCCGGTACCGGAATGTTGATTTCGAGCACTCCATTTTTGAAGCTGGCATTTGCCTCATCAACCTTAGCGCCTTCCGGCAGCAGTATTAGCCTTGAGAAACGCCCATATGCTCGCTCGGAGAAATGCACTCCGCCTTCCTCGCTGGAGTGTTCTTGATTGCGCTCACCCTCGATGAACAAGTTTTCATCGGTCGCTTCCACCTTCACGTCTTTTTCCGACAGGCCCGGCAAGTCCGCACGAATGATTAAGTCATTGCCGGACCGGCGCACCTCTACAGCAGGCAACCAGGTGAAGTTTCCTGCAAGACTATCGACGCGCTGATGGCCTCCGAAGCCGGAAACCACTCGATCGATATCGTCGGTGAATCTCCTCATGAGCGTGATTGGACTCATCGTGAAGAATTCTCCAGGTGTAATAGAAAACATCGGGGGCAAGTAGCCCGGAGAACTGCGACCCATTCCACCCGATGGTCTCCTGGCGAGACCCTCAGTTCGCTCGGACGGCGTCGGGCTTCCCGTTTCCTCCAAACGCTGTCTCTTGGTTCCTTCGGCCATGTTCCACCTCCAGCACGCAATGCGTGTAAAATTTCCTCATCGGAAGCTTCCCCGACACGGAACTTCTACACCAATACAGTCCGCTCTTCAGGTCAATACATCGAATCTGGCATGAAACTATTTTTCGCGGAATTTTCTCGCTTGGATCGCCGATATTGGGGATTGAGATCTTCTGGACTGTCTCTAATCGTGCGCTTGGGGGAAAGAATGGGGCGTCGCTTGAAAAAAGTTCACATCGACCCACGCCTCCTCGGTCGAACGGTCATCGGGCTTCTTCGCAAACACGTTCAAATGGAGAGGTTAGAAGATTTGACATCTTATCGGCGTACACGGGCTGTCCGCGTGCTCGGAGTTATCCATCCCGCCCAAACCTAAGTGGGAGGTCCATGTAATGAATCGAAAGCTTGTCTGTTGTATTTCTCTTGCCGCCCTGCTGTCACTGGGTATAGCGGCGCGAGCGCAACCCGAACCTCTGCAATCGGATTCCGGGAAGCAAGCCGAGCCAACGACGAAAAGTGTCGCTGGTAAAGTAGCATCAATCGGAAATTCAGGCACAACGTTCGCGTTGCAAGTGGACGGGAACGACAAACAGGTGATGAACTTTGTCGTAGGTAAGGACACGCAACTGAAAGGCCACGTCACGACCGGAACCTTAGTAACGGTCGAGTATCGGCCCGCTGATGACGGACAGAACGTCGCGTTGACCATAACAGTGCGTAGCTAAACCTGAAGAATCACTGCCGATCAGGAGTGATCGGATGGGGCGGATCATTGGGCCCACTGCAGTCTGGGTCTCGCCAAAACATCCGCCCCATAAAAAAGAGCAACGGTCTTTCGAGTGTCTCTTGCACGATCTCGAGAGCCCTGCGGGTGAAACTCGGTCGCAAGTCAGGCGGAGAACGCTGAAGCCCACCGAGCCCCCGAAAGACGGGAGGAGAGATGGGAAAAACCGTCCCCACTTGCCCTCCTCCCGTTCACCATCGTTCACCATGTTGAGGTAGGTCTAGTGACGCTGCGGGTTTTAATCGTCGATGATTCAGACACTACGCGGTCCATCCTTTCGTGCCATCACCCAGTCCACTACTCGATAATTTGTGACGCCTGAGCGGTCGGTTGGGTGTCAAGAACTTTGACGAACCTAAGCCGGACATCGGCGGCATCGAAGCCGCCAAATGGATGACCGATTCTGACCCCACTGTGCCGCTATTCCTTTTTTAACGTGCTAGAGACTGAAGGAATCGAGAGCCTTACCAGAAAGCAGGTATTCGTGCAATCGTGTCCAAGTTTAAGGTTTGGAAGCTGCTAACTAGCATCAAGACAGCGGCAGGCAGAATTCCAATTAGCTTGCCACCATGTCTTAGAATATTCGCTCTAGCGATTTCTGCCGCACCAAAAGTCCTTCAAGAACCGAGTAAGCCCTCGACGGACTCTAACAGCATACCCATACCATCTGGCTTCGAAAGTACAATGTCAACATCGAGAGCGGAAGCCCGTGTCGCCAAACCATTCGCTGTACATCGTGAATAGAATTATACGTACCTCCGGCATCTGGTCCTTCAGTATCGACGCCGCTCCCGCGCCATTCATCCGGTGCATGGACAAATCTAGAAGGATCAAATCAGGCTTGAGTTCCTTAGCTTTTTCGATGGCGTCTACGCCATCCACAGCTTCACCTCAAATCTCACAGCCTGTTTGCCCCTGAAGTAGGGTCCGAATTAGCCTGCGAATGGTTGCGCTGTCATCCGCGAGCAGGATAGATTTTGCCCTCGCGTTGACCTTGCTCGCGCTCTCCTCTTTGATCCCTAAACTCTGTTGACTCTGCAAGGTTGGAGAGATAGCAGACATCGTGTCCTCGCCGATCAGTTTTGATGACCGGGCTCTATCAGATCTTGAATTGACTCCAGCAGTGTATCCAGGCCGTCCGGTTTCCTAACCACTAAATCTATGTGAGCGGCGGTCGCCATCGTCTTGCTTATTTCGTTTTCGTACAATGTGAAAAGAACGATGCGGACTTGTGGAAATGCTCCCTTGATGATTGGGGCTGCCTCTATCCCGGTTAAGACGGGCATCCTGAAATCCAACAGAACTACATCGGGTTTGAGGTCTTTGGTTTGCTGGATGACATCCAGTCCGTCGACCGCTTCGCCACACACCTCAAGCCCCATTTTTGTTTCGATCAGAGTCCGAACAACTGCCCGGACGATAGCGTTGTCATCTGCGATGAGAATGCGCTTCGGTGTAACGCTAGACCGCTGAAACTCAGAAAGCCTCATAAGTATCGGATAATGCCTACCCTCGTTTATTCAAAACAATACAGCGAAAGGAGTAGAAACCTGCCAACGGCAAGGCCGACGATTTCCTGCTTCTTCCGAGCAGCTAACAGCGGTAGGAGTACGGCACCGTACGCTGGCCGCCCCATTGGACTCGCAAAACGGTCCACTTCATCTACACGATTTACCGTATCGACGGCGGGTTACGGATTTATGACCATGCGTGGCCTCAGGAGGTGCCTAAGAGTGGCGACATTTATTGTAGGAATATTCGTAGCCATGATCATCGGTGCGGCCGGAGCATTTGCCTACGTCGTCTTTGCCGACGGTAAAACCCAGACCGGTCCTTAGCCCGAGCGTGTTTTTTGCTCATTCGGCCGTAGGCTAACTCCAGATTCGATACTCGTTATTAGGTCCCAGGCGTGAGCGGCCTCTGGAGGCTATGAAATGATGGAACGGAATGCGGAAGCGTGACCCCGGCGTACAACTCGTCAAACCCAACTGAAAACCTAGAGCCCTTGTGTGCCGCTTGTCAGATTAATTGCGGCTTGCGGGGCATTTTTTCATTTTCCCTAGATGTCCGACCGCGCAAACCTTTAGTGTCTTAGCGGAGTCTGACGTACAGGGGTTGATTTCTTATGTCCAAACACATCCTAGTCGTTGATGACAGCGATACATGTCGGAGAATCACCCGGCTTTTTATTGAGAGCCAGCTAGACCTTGACGTTTGTGGAGAAGCTGTTGACGGCCTAGACGCCATCGAAAAAGCGAGAACATTGAAGCCCGACCTTGTGATTCTTGACTTAGCGATGCCCCGGAAGAACGGCGTGGAAGTTGCATTCGAGTTGCGAACGATGATGCCTCAAGTGCCGATTGTTCTGTTCACGATGTACGATGACGAGGTGGGCCGCGGCTTGGCACTATCCGCCGGTGCTAGCCGAGTGGTTTCCAAGCCTGACGGCGGATGGAAGCTACTTGAATGCGTTCGAAGCCTGCTTCAGGCCGCATGATCTTCAGCCAGCGCGACCTATGCTACTGGGGGGTTTCCGGCTGTAGTGTTCATGGCACCGTAGACAGAACAAGTTGGCTGGGTTATACCATTTGTCGATGGGAACCCCGATTCGACTTCTAATCGCTGACGATTCTGCAACCATTCGCCGCACCATCTGTTCGCTGCTTCAAGCTCAAACCGACATCGCGGTCTGTGGCGAAGCTGGCAATTATGCAGAACTGCTAAAGATATTTAACGCGACCACTACTGATGTAGTTCTGATGGACGTGCGGATGCCCGGCGAAAAGCTGTTTACCCCCGCCACTATCAAAGCCCATTTTCACGGGTCATGTTTGCTTGCAATGTCTGTGTGGAACGACGCAGAGACTGTCAGCCTTGCCCGGAGCTTCGGAGCCACGAAATTGCTGGACAAGGGACAGCTTGCTTCTACTCTGATTCCCGCAGTCAAAGAGTGCGTTGACAAGAACGGAAAAGCACCGGCAGCTAATCCAGCACGTTGAAGAAACGCAGAAAGGACTAAGCTGACCGGCCTGCCATACCAAAATCTGCTACATGAAGCGCTGTATTGCGCCGGTGCTACTAGCGGTGACACGGTGTGCCGATGCCACGCTGGATGCTGAAGTGCCCCAAGTGCAGCCACAATTTCATCCATACAAGAATCGAAAGCGCGGTCATTGAGGCAGCGCGCCGCGACCCTGATGGAATCCTGCCCAGGCCCATCTTTGCCCAAAATGGCGAAAAGCAGACCTGCCCCAACTGCAACGAAGAATCCGTCTTTCAGCGTCACCAACTGTTCTACCGCGAAGATACATCTGATTTTGCTTTCTAAAGGCTATGGAAGGAACGGCAGGGCAAGAACAGACGGCAAGAACAGCACGGACCGAACTAAGTTGGCGCATCCCCAGTGGTCAGGACGCTCCTGACAAGCCGCGCTTACTTCTTTGAGGCTGATTTTACGCTGTAAGGTTTGTCGTCGATCCAAAACATGACATCAGGTGCATGCTTGAAGACGGCTTTATCTCCGATGGCTATGTGATCGCACGGCTCACCGTGAAGACCAACGTATCGTCTCGTGCTGCTTTCGATTGTCACAAGGCAGCCAGAAGGCCAAGGCGAAGCTTCTCCTCCGTAAACAGTCTGGTACGCCGTCACATGCAATCCGTCCATTGAAGAGCAACCGCTAGCGAAGAGCACGAGACCCAATGTAACTCTCTTCATGGCTTCTGATAGCACCGAAACCCTCGAAAAGAGCGACACCGATTACGCCTCAGAAGCATGCGCGACGCGAGCCCGACCCGACGCCAGCTTTTGAGCGACTGAGAACAGAATCTTGCGGTCTTTGTCCACCGCTTTGCTGAGGCACTTTCTAAATTTATGAAGGTAAACCGCGTCCTTGCCCTTGCTTCCCCAAACGATGTCGTCTGAGGTCTTTCGCTTCAAAAGATTCGGGACTTGAGGTGGTTTTTCGCCATCGTAAAATAGCTGGTAAAGCGGCACTTCCAAAGCCCGGGCCAGCTTCTCCAATGTCTCGATGGCCGGGACGGTGTGGCCATTCTCAACGCGGGATATGTAAGCGCGTAGCAATCCTGTTCTCTTTTCGATGTCTCCTTGGGAGAGCTTCTTGTTCTCGCGCAATTCTCGCAGCCGGTCGCAGATCACCATTCTTGTCTCCTTGGGGACAATCCTTGAACATCATTCTATACGAAAGTTGATGTAATTTTCGGTGCGCTGAAGGGTACCGGGCGTCCCCAACGTCGATAGAGTCCCGGAATTCGTGTCGCCGACTGGATATGCAGGGTAGTAGAATCCAAGAGCAGCACCAACCCAGCGACTTCAACCTTCAGAATGCCTCCATGAACACCAACCTCGACACAAACGATATCGTAAGGATGTTTCAAGTACGCGCCACAGCCGAACTAAGGCGCGAACTGGACGAAGTTAAATGGTGGGAAGACCGGGTCCGTCGCGCCTCGTAAAACGAGAGCATGCCGAAGGATATACTCAGGCATCGAAGCGCATTATTTGCCATACAAGTTCCGGAGTTTGAGCCGACAAGAGGAGAGCGGTTTTTCGGCTGCGCACCGGCAAGGCTGAATTGGCCGGTGTCGCGCGGGATGCGCCATGCGGAATGTCTTCCCGCAAGGCGCGGAGGCGCTGCGAAATCGCGGCATCATCGAGCCATTCGATCGGTGGCGGGGCTTCTCCCAGGATTGCTTCCAGCCTTTCGGGCCGCACGAACTGGACTGCTCCGGCGCAGTCCTCGCCGACGCAGGCGATGAGCGCAAAGGCGTTTCTTGCCGAAACGTGGAACTTGCGCGCCCAGTGGTCGAGCACCATTTCGTTATCGGGCAGGAGTCCCCAGAGGAATGCATAGATTTTCTCGTTGCCATGCTCGGCGAGAGCGAGCGGCATCGAGATCGATAGCGGGTAGGCGTCGGCGGCTGCGCGCCACGCCTCGTTGTATGTAAAGGATAGTCTGCCCCTGTCGTCCTGCACGACGCGGCCTGTTTCGTGGCCGTCTAGGATGGCAACCAGTTCTTCGCTCATTTTCTTTTCCTGCGTGCGGAGTCAACGATGGAATCAATATCGACATGCGCATCCGCACCGTGAGACAGGCTGGTGTCCTTCGGTTTTCCCGGACCTTCTTTTTCTGCATCGAGGGCGATACCGAGCGCACCGACAGTGCGCAGCAGCAGGCCGATTTCAGCCCGCGTCTTGTCTTTCTCCGCGTCCACAATCCACTGCCGGCTGACACCGACCTTCTCCGCCAGAGACTTCTGGTCGAGGCCAAGCCTGGTGCGGTGGTCGCGGATAAGGGCCCCGAGATCGGCCGGTGTTCGAATGCGCATGTCTTCCTCCAGATGTCAGCGTGCGACGACTTTGTATCAAAGTCAGCGAGCGGCGACAAGCGAGAAAGTCAGCGCTCGACGACATTCCGGAATGTCAGCGAACGGCGACATATTGGCCAAGGGCCCAATAATCAGAGGGAAGGAGGGCGGTCTTGGTCACTCAACATCGGAACTCACTCGAGAAGTGTACCTGCACGCTATACCGGAAGATCAGCGCCGGGCGGTAGCTAACGTCGAAGCGCTTCTATTTGGACCCAAACGGACTCAAATTGCCAGCGCTTCGCAAACTAGTGCGTAACTAAGTTGTTGATTTGACGGATAGAAGTGGTCGGGGCGAAAGGATTTGAACCTTCGACCTCCTGGTCCCGAAGATTGGTCGCACGAAGAATCAATAATTTAGACAGAATACGACTATTTGCTACCGAATACTATCAAGTGCAACGCAGACTTGGGGTTAGGCGCAGAACGCGAGAGCCGGTAGCACACAGTAGGGTTCGGTGGTGGGCACAAAACTGGTCACAGTCGTTTGGGGTGAACCCCTCTGTTGAGACAGTTTGGAATTGGCACACATGCAGTTCAATGATTTTCCCTTCTCAAACTTCCTCGTCTCCTTCAGGATGACGCTCGGCTGGTGAAGCGGAGGCGAGCTCTGCTGGAGAGCAACTCGCCGAGGAATAGCCAGCTGGAGACTCATCGGAACGATGAGTCGGGGGGCGGCTCTTGGGTCGCTCCCCGCTACTGTTTCCTTTTACATCGGACTGAGAGATCTCCCCATGCCTGAAAAAACTCATTGTTGCTCCAGCAGAATTTACCCCGGTACTCGCTTCTCGCTCGAACTCTTCCGGCGGCCGATAGCCCAGCGCCGAATGTAAACGGCACCGATTATAGTACTGTTCAATGAAGGCCTCGACGTTACCAAGCAAGTGCTCTAAGTCTCGGTAGTCGTTGGCATAAATCTCCTCCCGTTTGAGCGTCTTCATAAAACTTTCGCAACTGGCGTTGTCATAAGGGTTCGCCGGCCGACTCATGCTCGGGATCATCTGGTGCTTTCGCAAGACCCTCACGTAGTCTTCAGAAGCGTACTGCACGCCACGGTCGGAATGATGCACCAAACCTGGTGGGGACTGTCGTTCGGCGATGGCCTGGTCCAGAGCGGCGATCGGCAAGCGGCTCGCGAGGGTGCGGTCCAACGCCCAGCCCACCACTTTCCGCGAAAACGCGTCAAGAATGACGGCCAGGTAGACAAACTCCTTCTTCAAACGGATATAGGTGATATCCGCTACCCACAGCTGATTCACTCCCGTCAGTTTCATGCGACTGGCGAGGTTCAGATAGACCTCGAACTCGTGATCGGAATCCGTGGTCACTACGAACGCCCGCGGCTGCACGGCCAGCAGGTTGTCTTCCCGTATGATCCGCAACACACGCTTGTGATTGACCAGCATCCCGCGTCGCCGCAGCTCGGCGCTGATCCGTCGATACCCGTATCGGCGCCGGTGCTCGACAGAGATCTGCTGAATCACGCTTCGTACCTCCATGTCTTCCTCGACTGGTGCTCGCTCCTGCAGAGAACGATAAAAACCGGCTCGGCTGACCCCGGCCAGCTGACACATTCGCTCGATGCTTAAGCTGCCTTGCAAAGGCATCACTTCTTGGATTTCGTCGTAGATGGCTTCTCGCCACTGATATCGCTCTTCTGGCGTCGAGCCTCGACTTTTTGCAAGGCACCTTTGAAAAAATCCACCTCCAACGTCTTGTCAACCAGCACGCGCTTCAACTGGTTGATTTCCGTACGGAGCGTGGACTCGCGAGAGTTCCCTGGTGACGACTCCTCACCGGGGTCGAAGGGATCAAATTGATCTCGCCACTTGTACAGCAGCCGCCGATGTACACCAAGTTCCTGTGACAATTCCACAATGTTGTCGCAGGTCTTCAACCGCTCGACAGCCATCCGGCGGAATTCTTTCGGATACCGTCCCACTCGTCTCTTCGCCACTTGCAGTACCTTTCCCTGCAAAGTGTGCCTTATCCGAGTGTCTCAAGTTAAGGGTTCAGTCGTTTGGAAACGATCAGGCAGGTACAGCCAGTTCGATTCGGGGGCCCGGTTTGCACCGTTCGCCCATTTCCGTTCAGGCTATCGCTGGCGGCGTGATTGCTGGTTTAGCAGTTCGTTGAAAAACTCCGTTCCACTGCAACTTTAATGTAAGAGAACTCGTCAGAGTGAAGGAAGGCGAAGGAGGCGAGTGAATGCGCGGCGACGATGACCTGCAAGAAGGAATGTTCAGCTACATTTCTCCAGAGAAGCGTGTCCCCACAGATCACCCGTTGCGACCGATTCGCAAGATGGTGGACGAGATTCTGAAGGAGATGTCGCCGAAGTTCGCGAAGCTGTACTCCGATGTGGGGCGCCCGTCGATCGCTCCGGAACGGCTGTTGAGGTCACTGCTGTTGCAGGTTTTCTATTCGGTGCGCAGTGAGCGCATGTTGATCGAGCAACTCCAGTACAACATGCTGTTCCGATGGTTTGTGGGGATGGAGATGGACGAGACGGTATGGAATCACGCGGTGTACAGCAAGAACCGGGAGCGTTTGCTGAACGAGGAGATCGCGGAGTCTTTTTTTCAAAGGGTGCTGGAACGCGCCAAGCCGTACATGTCGGACGAACACTTCACGGTGGACGGGACGCTGATCGAGGCCTGGGCGAGTCAGAAGAGTTTTCGGCGGAAAGACGGGAAGGGGAAGCCACCCGGACCAGGAGGAGAGGTCGACTTTCACAAGGAGAAGCGGACGAACCAGACCCATGAATCGACGACGGATCCCGAGGCGCGGCTGTTCAGGAAGTCCAAAGGGAGCGAAGCAAAGCTCGGCTACCTGGGACATGTATTGATGGAGAACCGCAGCGGGCTTTTGGTGCAGACTTTTCTGACCGAGGCGAATGGAAGAGCGGAACGAGAGGCAGCGATGCTCATGGCCGAGGCAATTCCCAGCGGAAAGCGGGTCACCTTGGGAGGAGACAAAAACTACGACACGCAGGAATTCGTACGAGAACTCCGCGGGATGAACATTACCCCGCATGTGGCGCAGAATGATACGAACCGCAGCAGCGCGGTGGACGAGCGGACCACGCGGCATGCTGGGTATGTGGTGAGTCAGCGGAAGCGAAAACGAGTGGAGCAGTCGTTCGGGTGGATGAAGATGGTGGGGATGCTCAGAAAAGTGAAGCTGCGAGGGATCGACAAGGTTGGATGGCTTTTTACCTTCACCGGAGCTGCCTATAACCTCTGCCGATTGCGAAACCTGATAGCGGAAGCATGACATCGGGTTCCGCTTAGGGCCAGCTGAGCGGACAGAACGACCAAACGGCTCTTATGCAATGCAGTGATAACCCTTGAAATTCAGAACCGATCTCTCACAAAACTCAATTCTTCAACGAGCTGTTAGGGCGGGACCCGTTGAAGAAACGATACGAGCTTTTCGATCCGACACACTCGGATCGCTTGCCGCTGAGGATAGTAGGTCGTGCAAATTCCAGCGAGGCCCAGGTTTGGAAACCAGACCTTCGATTCCGGTATGGCTTCGCAATACCAGGCGCCGGCTCCGCTTAATCCTTTCGGGTTTTTTCCGTCTTGCGCACCCGCGAATTCTACTAGGAAATGGCGTCCCTTTATGTAACCTGGAGGCAGAGTCCTGCCCGGCCTCTTACGATTCCCCCATGTTGCAAATGCCTGAAGAGCATGCGCACCGGGATTAAGCTGTTCTACACTGTCTGCTGGAAAGCCGATTGTCGCGATTGAAGAAGGCAGGCGATTCGGAAGGCGCATCTCCTTGCGGATCTCAAAGAACTTCACGGGCCGTTCCTGCAGTAAGGCGGGAGAGACCTCCAAGGCCGCAAGATCGTTCGTAAGATCGCTGAATCGGCGGAGTATCGGAATTGGCGACGCGGGATTGGGATTTATTTTGTCGACGCTAGGCCTCTCCCACCATACTTCCTGCTCAAGAGTCCCAGTTGGACGAAATATAAAGCCCAAATTACTATCGGTGGTTGTTCTCACGACATGGTTCGCGGTAACGAGAAGGTTGTGCGTCTTCCAGCGAATTGCGGTAGCCGTACCGCAACCCGTTCCTGAATCGGTCACGATGAGCGCTGTGTGCCAGAAAATGGCCTCGTGAATCGCCATCACGGCGCCCTTCTTCAGTCCAATAGGTGCGGCCTTGCGGCGCGCCTTCCGGCGTGAAGTTACCGTACTCACTTGGTAGCAATCGCCTTTTTTAATTCAATCAAGGCCGATTCCCCGAAGCCCGGGCATTTCGCCAAACTTGATAGGAGGCGAATACTCCAGATGTGATTGCCAGGCCGGCGAAGATGGGTTTGAGATACGCGGGCACGAAGAGTGCCGCCAACGTGAACGGTACGGTGAGTGGACCGCTCATCTTCGTCAGCCAGTTCTCTCCGAAGGCCCGAAGGAAAGCGGTGAATCGCAGATCCGGCGGGGGCACTACCTCCCGCTTCGGGAATGCCACCTGTTCGCGAAGCTTTATTTCCAACTCGCGACCAATTCCGCTGGCTACCGATTCCATCCCCATCCGCGCTCTGTTCAGGGCCCACTGAGTGCTTCGCGCGTTCAAACTGCCGAGCATGTGGCCGATGTTATTGACTCGAGCTTCTGAGCAGGCGTTGACTCGTTCCATGATGAAATTGGTGTCCTCTCTCGTTAGTCGCCCCAAATTGCGTTGCAGAATGAGCTGGAGCCACGTGTCATAAAGTCCTCGACACACTTGCCCGGAAGTCTCAAGAGCCACGTCTACCCGAGCCGAGATCATCGGTCCGCTTTCCGGATGACTGTGGCCGCGCCTCGCCAGATCACTTACAGCAGCAGACATGCGCTCTACTCCCTTGCGAGATTCGCAATCGACGATCTGACCGAACTTCAAGCTTGCGATCGGTTCCAGGTCTTCATACATGACAGCGACAACCCCTATGCCCGTGAAAATGCAGATCATATTACGCAGACGTCTTGGTTGGCTACCGCCGTGTCCGCATCTCGTCCGTGGGACTCGATCTCGGTCCGTGATGAGGGATGGCCTGTGTTGGAAGAGGATCGTCGCTCCTGCGCCGTTGTCCCGCGCGACACCGCACTCGTAGAACTTCTCCTGCCGCGATATGATCCACACTGGGACGTCGGGCGCGACTTCAAGTGACCAAACTAAAGAAATCCATCCCCTTTGAGACAACGTTCGGAACGTATGTCGTCGATGAACTATTGGGAGAAGGTGGCGCCGGGCGCGTATATGGCGGCGTAGGTATCGACCAAGCCCCAATTGCCCTCAAAGTGCTCACCGAGGAAAGAGCAACGACGGATAAAAGAAGCCGCTTCAAAAATGAAATCGCGTTTCTCACCCGGAATAAGCATCGAAACATAGTAACCGTGCTCGACCACGGCCTTTCACGCGGCGATATTGTTGGCCCGTTCTACGTGATGCGACGGTATCACTCGAACTTACGTGACCTGATGAAGAGCGGAATTCGCCCAACCGACAAGTTTCCGCTATTCAGCCAAATTCTTGACGGCATTGAAGCCGCCCACTTTCTGGGCGTTGTGCATCGCGACCTGAAGCCAGAGAACATTCTCCACGACAGAGAGTCGAATACCCTCGCCATAGCAGATTTCGGCACGGCGAGGTTCACCGAAGATCTGGTGGCAACGATCGTTGAGACAGGCCCAGGGCAACGACTTGCTAACTTCCAGTATGCAGCACCCGAGCAGCGCGTCCCCGGCGCGGAGGTTCGAGCAGCCGCTGACATTTATGCGTTGGGGTTGATCCTAAATGAGCTTTTCACCGGCGTTGTGCCCCACGGCACCGAGCCTCGTAGAATCAGCCAGGCAGACCCGGAACAAGGATACCTGGATGAGATCGTCTCAAAGATGCTTAGGCAAGTGCCCGGTGAAAGACCGAGCTCCATTGCAGAACTGAAAGGCCTCATACAGAAGCACCATTCCGAAGCTGTTTCGCTACAACGAGTGAGTGCAATCGATGGCACCGTGATCAAATCGATCGAAATCGACGAGCCGCTAGCAGAAACGCCACCCCGACTCGTAGCGGCTGAGTGGGGCGGCGGCCAGCTTACGCTGACGCTCGATAGGGCCGTCTCACGGGAATGGGTCGCGGCGCTTGGTCAGATGGGTAGCTATTCCTCGGTAATGGGGAAAGGGCCGACTGCATTTTCGTTCCATGGGAATCAGGCAACAGTACGAGCCGCAGAACATGAGGCCCAGCAGGTGGTGGACAACTTTAAGGTTTGGCTACCCCAGGCCACCCGTGCTCTAAGGAGTCTATTGGAACAAGCTGCTCGAAAACAGGAGGCCGCCAGAAAAGAGGAGTTGCGTCGCGAGCGAGATGAGGAGGAGCGACGGCTGCGAGTGAATCGAAGTCTTAGAGTTTGATACAGATTCGCCCCGAGCCGGTCTAAGCCCTGCAATCCTTGGATTGGATCGCGGCTGTCCGCCATTAGCAGAGAACCTCTTCGATGACATCTAGAACTTGTTGTTTGGTTAGACCGTTCTTGACGGCATGGTCCGTCTGCACCCTAACCACCTCTCTGATGCTTTGCAGTATCTTCTCCTGAATCCCACTAAGCGCTGGTTGCACTGGTTTCCCATAACGTTCGCCACAATCAGGGCAAACTGTACTGCAGGTTTGGTGGCGCGTTCCGCATTTAGGATTACGACATGTTTTTATTGCCAATTGTTCTTCCCCTTGAATCACAGGCTACTGAATAACCGTCATAGCGTCTACCGAGACGTACTGCCGCGCGGAAGAAACTGAATGTCGTTGAAGGACGCGCAGATTGTTGTGTCGGGACCTTTGATCGACTATCTCGCGACCACAAGGTCCACCTTCGCATAGCCGAGCGCCGGGCGAGACTTTTCGAGCTCAACTCGTGACGTTCAGCGTCTAGGTAGCACATTGAGCGGATACCGGGGCTTGGGAGCCGGCGGATGTCGCCTGCGCCACTCCGCCCGCGCCTCTTCAAGTTCTACGACGTGCGGTGCCGTCGAGCCGAAGTTCATCTTGGGATCTGATAGTTTCCGCGCTCGCTGCCCGAAACGGCGCAGCTCAAGGTCGGACATCTGTCGTAAGCGTTCGCGCAGTTCTTCGGGGCTCTCTGGTCTTAGTTGAATCAAGGCTGGCCTCCCTTGTTTGTTATATTTGGGAGGAAACGGGAGGGCAGAATAGCACGATTCTCAGGCTCGCCTGTCCCGCATTGTGATTCCGATTACAGTATGTTCTTAGGGGTTAACCGCCGAAGCGTTCGCATTCGTCGGGGGCAGCTCGCAATGTTCCACGCACTTGGAGGCGAAGAACTCGATCTCCACTTTCTTGTGTTTGACTTTTCCGGTGTCTTCCGGGGCCACAATCAGGGACTGCGGACCATCCGCCACGTTAAAGGTGCACTGAAATGTTTGCGACTGCACGCCCCGTTGCTGGCAGGAATTCTTTTCAAGCGCGGGCTCCAACATTTCTGGCTTGCCGTGTAGCTGGTTGGCGACCGAGGACGGCACTACCGCTACCAGCATGGGCATTGGCGCCTTAATCTTGATGCTGATCACCTCGCCATCGCGATCGGGAGCGTAGCCACCACACACCTTCAAGAACGAGGTCAGCTCGTACTTTTCCTTGTCTTGCTCGATCCACCGAAATTCCGGCGGGAAGCAGTTGCTGATGCAAATCCACCGATAATATTGGATTTGTACATCGTTTGGTGCGACAAAGTGCCGCGGTGTCGCGTTGTTTTGGTGGCCTAGCATGCCAGCGATGCCTGCGCCGACCGCGTCTACGACGCCCATAGCGCTGCCCAACGCAGGCTCAGCGGTTGCCAAAGACTCGGTGCTCTTCAATACCGCTCCAAGCCCGGCAAACGCCTTAGAGCTTTGACTTTCACGATCGTCGCGAACGATCAATTGCATCGGTTCCAGCGGAAGGTCGCAGGTGTACGTCACCTTGATTACATGTTCGCGCAGGCACAACATCCGAACGCTGCTGAGCATCTCCGGGTTCTGCATCGCGCGATTCCACTCGCCTGCAGCTGTCATGAAAATCGAGACGGGCTGCTGCGCGTCGATGTCCACGTGGATCGTCCCGCCTTGCGAGCCATAGCTTTTGCCGCCATGGTAGTTGGCAGGGTCCAGCCGCACGGATTCCTCTGTGCCGCGCTGCCACTCGAATCCCTGTTGCTGCGCAAGCGCTGGGCTGGCGCACACGAATACAACCAAGGCTGGAACAATTTTTGTGATGCGCATAGTAAGGCCAGTATTTAAGCCGGAAAATAGCGAGGCAATAGAACTAGGCCTGATTTGACGCCAACAAGTATCGTGCCCAGGAAGGCACAAATCGCAGGCGGCCACCAAAACCATTTCCTTGCCGAACAAGTCCGAACCATTCAAACGCCCGCTGAAAGTAGTGCACGTCCGTCATCGGTTTTGGTGGGCCTTACCGAACCCCGTCTCTTGTGAGGACCCGCAGAGCCAGCAGAGAACATCGTTTCTTGCCGCCTGGGCCTTTCTACCTCGCCACGTTCAAAAAACCGCGCAAACGTCGTTGTCCCGCGCGACACCGCACTCGTAGAACCCAACTCGACTGCGATATGATCCGGCCGCGGTACGGAGTAGACATATGTCCGATTTGCTTCAATACCTCTTTCAGATACTTCTTTGGGTGGTCGCTCTCATGAGTGGCTTCCTATCCCTTGCTCGCGAGTTGCTACTCATGTATCGCGGAGAGCAAGTCCAGCAGCGTACTTTATTTTGGAATTGCGTCATAATCGCGTTCGTTGTTTCAGCAACGGCATTGTGGGTCATCGAACATCGGGAACGGCTAGCAAGCGATGAGAAAGTAAAACAGCTAACACAGATAGCGTCTCCCAAATTAAGTGGGACGATTGAAAGTATCAACACAGGAGAGCGACCGGATAGACCGGGGCAAGTTGCATTCATGGTTATAGCCACTGTCAAAAACGTCGGAGCACCCAGCATCGCAGATCGTTGGGATTTTTATGTGACGATTAATGGGGTTGAGCATTTCACAGTGAAGGACCTAGCTCCGAGTGGCACTATAACTCTTAACTATCCTGAAGGCCCCTTCCAATTCCGAGGAGAAGATGCGTTGTACAGCAAGTCGCTTAAAGAGCCCTTGCAAAATGGGGCAAAAATAACTGGCATTTTGCTCTATCACTTGGATGTTCCAGTGGACTTAGCGAAGGAAGCGGTTGCGAAGGGTGCGGTCCGACTGACTTTTGTCGATATTACGGATCACGAATACACGGCTGCTAATCTAGCTACAGAAACGGGCGGCAAGCCGCTCTACTATCCGGGACTTAAGCAATAGAAAGAAGGTGAGTCTTTTGGCCAAGAAAAAAACAAACGAATAATTGACTACAAAGAGGGTCCAGAGGCTCGGGAAGTCAAATTGAACGTCCATTCGTCCTCCGAAAACAGTTGTTTCTGGCGGACGGACAATTGCCCTAGCGGGACGCTGATTCGATGGCAGTTGCGGCGACGGTGTTGAGAGGGTTTTTGGCGGACATTGCAGCGGTCCGTCGAACGGTAACCTACCCTAATCCGAGTTGCTCACCGATGCTCGCCCACGACAGTCCCTGCGAACGCAGCACTGCAATCCTCGCGGCATCCACGGCGATGCGTGGACGTCCGAGTGTCGTTCCTTTCGACCGCGCGGCCGCGATACCCGACTTCACCCGATCCCGGATTAGCTCTCGCTCGAACTCCGCGATGCTGGCGAATATCCCGAAGACCAGTCGTCCGTTCGGCGTGCTGGTGTCCACACCCTCGTGCAAGCTGATGAAGTCGATTCCCAGTGCTCGAAACTCCTCTAGCGCATTCACCAGATGGCGCAGGCTGCGGGCGAATCTGTCGTAGCGATACACGAGCACGATGTCTACGCGACGGCGTCGGCAATCCGCTAGCAAGCGGTCGAGTTGTGGCCGGCGCTCTTTCGTGCCAGAGATACCCGCGTCCACGTACTCGTCCGCGATCTCCCACCCCCGGCGCAAACAGTGTTCCCGTAGCTCTCGCGTCTGAACGTCGGGTCTTGGCCGTGGTTGGTGGTCGAGACGCGCGCATAAATGGCGGCTCTCATTTCCTGCGCGCCTTCGGGCCGGGTTTCTGCGCGGCCTTAACCTTGCGTCCTTTGGCGATGTCGCGCGTCGGTCCAGCGCCAGAGCGTGCGGCCACCGCTGAACGGGATGCCAACGGACGGCTGATCTTGCCCAGAGCGAGCCATCGGTTAAGCGTCCGGAACGACACGCCAATCCGTTTGTGCCGCGACCTCGGTGCTATACGTTTTCTTCATCGGCATTCCCTCCGGCTCTAGAGAGCCATCAACTCCACTTCCAAGCGTCCCAGGCAGTCGCGGACGTTGTTCCGGCATTCTTTGGCGAGCCGCGCGAAGTCTGGCCCGTTTCCGTTTCCGCCTTCCGCGTGCCACACCTTGTCCGAGATACTCGGCGATCTCCCCGGCCATGCCGTAGCTTGAGAAGTCGATCGGTAGGCATCGGCGACAGGAATCGCGGCTCTAGTCCGTCGGTCTGATTACAGGTGAACACAAACACGGTTCCCTTGGGCGCGTCCGTCGAGTCGAGCTTCGACAGCAAGGCGAGTTGCGCGGCGCGGGACGCGGAGTCTACTTCGTCGATCAGCACAAAATGGAATCCGCCAGTCAGCGGAACGTACTGGCAGATGCGGCAGATCTCTTCCAGGTTCTCCAGATTGCACTTCTGCGAGCCGAGGTGGTGAAACTCCGCGCCCATCTCCTCGGCCATGGCCATCGCCATCGAAGTCTTGCCGACACCCGGCGGCCCGAAGAACAGGAACGAGCACGCGTAGGGATTCGCCGACAAACTTCGCCAGCACGCGCTTGGCCTTCGGCAGTCCGACAAACTCCGCCACCTTGCGCGGGCGATACTTCTCACTCAGGCGAACGGGAAACGCGAACGTGGGGGTGGTCATCAGCCACCCCCCTGTAAGTGCTTCCGTCTGCGAGACGTGGAACACGGTCGTAGTCCACGGACGGCGGATAATCTTGCGCTCGCCCGTGTCCTTGTCGATTTCCTTGCTGGCGCGGTCGATGAACGTCACAACTTTGACGCCATGCTCGCCGCGACGCACGACACGTCCGAGTGCTTTCCATGCGTCGAACGTGAACACGTTCTCGCGCGGCTTGATCTCGGACTCGGGAATACCCTTCGGCGCGAATCCTTGAGAAGATCGCCGGGAAAGTTGGTCAACGATTGGCCGGAGACTGCGCGCGTGAGTGCTTCCTGTCGGACCTCTTCGGTACGGGATTGGATGCCTTGCCTTGCGGATGGACGGTTGATAGATTCGCGTTAGCTTCCATCGTGCATACCTCACTTTGGGAGTTAGGCTCTGTCGGATGCTAGAACATCCGGCGGAGCCGTTCGTATTTATGGCATAACATCTGCCATGTTAGCTAATGCTGTCAAGAGAACAGTACAACGCAGCCTAAAATAGTTGGCGAGCAGATTGCACGATGCGAGAAAACGTGACGCGCACTTTCGGGCCATTTTATGGGCATTTTCAGCTGATTTGCGGACGTGATGTCGAGTGCACCTGCGAGATATTTAAAGTGCCTATTTGCATCGCGAGGGGTGAAGTCTTGAGTTGTCCGGCCAGCGACTGAGCGCAGGACGAGAACGTGGTCGTACACCGTTACCCTATTTTTTTTCATTTTTTTTGCGGCCGGCACAGACCTGTCTGGCACCGGCTGAAAGCAAGTCGAGGACCGCTGTAGGACGGTTCCGCCATTTTCGGGAGCCCGCGGCAGGGAACTTGGCCAAATTGCTTCGATCCTCCACAAAACGCACAACGTCGAAATGACCGCCGTCTGCGATCTCTGGGCCGTCAATCGTGAAGCCGCGCGTCCCACGAACAAATGAGGCCCCAAATCAATTGACTTTCCAAACCTTTCCTTGTATTACGAACCCTTACGTTCGATTCCCTTCAGTTTTCTTTATGTGCCAGGCATCGATCAAGAAGATGCTCTATGCTTCTCTTGGGAGCACGAGCGTGAAATTTCTGTCCCTTGTTCTATTATTTGTGTCCGCCTCCGGGGCCTTTGGCCAGCTCAACCCCTCCTTCTACGTGTCGACGACCGGGAATGATTTGAGTCCCGGCACGCAAACGGCACCCTGGCGCACCGTTCAACATGCCGCTGACAACGTGCGTGCGGGTAGTACGGTCTATGTGCGAGGTGGAATCTACGAAGAGCTCGTAAGCATCAAGGCATCCGGCAACGAAACTGATGGATACATTACTTTTCGAAGCTATCCCGGCGAGACAGCCGTCCTCGACGCAGAGCATTTCGCTCCAGATGGCAGAAGCGGCATACTGACCATTCACAATAAGAGTTACGTTAGAGTCGAAGGCTTTGAAATTCGCAACTACCGTACCGCTGAACATCGGCTGACTCCATTGGGCATAAGTGTAATGGGGGCGGGCTCCCATATAGAACTACTGAAGAACAACGTCCATCATATCGAGCAGACTTTTAATGGACGTGATGCTCCGGGACGAGGCGGCAACGGGTTCGGCATAGCTGTATATGGAACCGACGCCAAGACTCCTATCAGTGAACTGGTGATTGACGGCAATGAGGTGCATCACCTCAAAACTGGCTCCAGCGAGTCGCTTGTGGTGAACGGGAACGTCACGAACTTCCGCATCACGCACAACGATGTCCACGACAACAACAACATTGGAATCGACGTCATCGGTTTCGAGCGCACGGCACCCGACCCTGCTGTTGACCAAGCTCGGGACGGGGTAGTAAGTGGCAATTCGGTTTACAACATCACCTCGCACGGCAACCCGGCATACGGCAACGATGAATCCTCCGATGGCATTTACGTGGATGGCGGCACCAGGATCCTGATTGAACAGAACGTCATCCATGATGTGGACTTTGGAATCGAACTGGCCAGCGAGCACCAGAACCGCGCCACCAGCTACATCACTGCACGAAATAACCTGATCTATCACAACCACACCGCGGGTGTTTCTATCGGGGGTTATGCGCCTGAGCGGGGACACACCGAGCACTGCACCGTGGTCAACAACACGCTCTACGACAATGATACGTCTGGAACAGGGTCCGGTGAATTCCAGATGCAGTGGAACATGGCGGACAATATTTTTGCGAACAACATCGTTTACGCGGGGTCTCGGTGTCTTATCGCAGTGAACAAATCTCAGGTCGACAAGAAGCAGCCTCCCGTCTCTATTGATTACAACTTTTATTACTGTGCTTCGGGATCGAAAGCGAGTACCTGGATAGAGGCTCGTGAAACTGTGGGAGGATTCGACAAATATGTTGTGTCAACGGGGAATGACCGTCATTCCCGTTTTCTGGATCCGCATTTTGTTGACGCCACTAAAGATTTTCATCTGCGATCAGATTCGCTCGCGATCGCTGCTGGCACGACTGATGGGATGCCGGTCGGAGAACTGGATCTTGAAGGCTCACCCCGAGTCAAATCCGGAAACATAGACCTCGGCTGCTACCAAAGGAAATAGGAATAGTCCATGTCGAAATTGGACGTGAATCGTCGCGAATTCCTGAAGATCGCCGCTGGAGCCGGCGCCGCTCTTGCAATCCCAACTCCAGGGCACGCTGCCGTCTCTTCCAAAATGATCGGTATCCAAGTCGGAGCAATTTCATTTGTAGATGAAGGCACCGAGAAGGTCCTCGACACGCTTCAGGAACGCGCCTGCGTGAATACCCTATTCCTCGCGGTTTTCACCTACGGCCGAGGTATCGCCGGGCGACAAATTCCTGGCCAGCCGCTGCCCGATCACGGCAAGCAGGAGTATGATCTCAATTTTCACGGCGGCAACTTCGCTACTCCTCATCCCGAGTTCTACAAAAACACGGTCCTCAGAGACACTCGCGCACCCGACCACGGCAACCTCGACATCCTCGCCGAAGTAATTCCCGTCGCGAGAAAACGCGGCATGAAAGTCATCTGCTGGCTGGAAGACGTATTTCGCGCCGATTTGCCGCACATCGAAAAACTGCAGGAACGCGATCTGTATGGCCGAAATGCCGAAACGCTGTGCGTTAACAATCCGGACTACCGGAATTTCCTGACCGGTCTGGTCGAAGACTATTCCAGTTCCTATGACATTGAGGGAATTATGTGGGGTTCCGAGCGGCAAGGCGCGCTCTGCGACAGCTTGGGCGCCACGCATGACACGCCGCCGATCGATCCAGACAAAGTGACTTGCTTCTGCCAGTTCTGTCAGACCAAAGCCAAACAGCGCGGCATCAATGTGGAACGCGCCAAGCAAGGATTTCTGGAGTTGGAAAAATACGTTCGCTCTGCGCGAAGTGGCAATCGCCCCGTGGACGGCTACTTCGTCCAATTCTGGCGGATCCTGCTGCGCTATCCCGAACTAGTCGCCTGGGAAATGCTCTGGACCGACAGCCTCCGCGAAACCTACGCCGCAATCTACAAAACCGTAAAGACCGCCAAGCCGACTGTGCCTGTGGGCTGGCACATCTGGCACAACAATTCCTTTAATCCGATTTACCGCGCGGAGCAGGATCTTCAAGAACTTTCGCATTATTCCGATTTCATAAAAGTCGTGATGTACAACAATTGCGGCGGCGAGCGCATGGCCCTGTATGCCGACAATATCGGCTCTACTGTGTATGGAGATCTCTCGAAACAGTGCCTGCTTGATATGAACTATGCACTGATGGGACTCAAAGAAGGCAGCTACGAACAGATTCCTCATACTGGCCTTTCGGCCGATTATGTCTACCGCGAAACAAAACGCGCGCTGGAAGGCGTCGCGGGCACGAACACTCTAGTCTGGCCCGGCATAGATATTGATATCCCGACCGAGCCCGCGAACAGCAAGTCTTCGCCCGAAAGCGTTAAGCAAGCAGTTCTCGCCGCGTTCCGCGCTGGCGCTCCGGGAGTCCTTCTATCTCGCAAATATTCCGAGATGCGCCTCGCCGACCTCAGTGGCGCCGGAGACGCCATACGCGAGTTGAATCTATCGAGTTGAGAACCGCACGCCGGCGCACGAGACTGGCCACGGCTCCAATGTTGCTGCTGGTCGTCAAGTAGCCAAAATCGACTCAGGTCGAGGGAGCCGACACTGTTATGCAATCAAGTAAAACCGTCCAAGATCACACGCCCAGCAGGCGCACACCGAGAGCATTCTTCAGATTTAATTGTCGACGCTACGTGGTCATCCGATCATTGAGACTACGCTGGGCACGCGGCACCTCGGCCCGAACCTAGCGGATCGTTTCAATAAGTTTGGCCGCCCTGACGTTCAAACCGTGCGCCAACTTCACGATGTTGAGCAGCCCGACGTTCCGTTCTCCGCGCTCGATACCGCCTACATAGTTGCGATGCAATTCGGACAGCTCCGCTAGCTTCTCCTGCGATAGGTTGCGCTCAACGCGCAGCTGGCGGATGCGCTTTCCGAATGCGATTCGCGGGTCGGGATTCGACACTCCGCCATCTTGGGAACGTGACCACTATGAGTCTACACACGATGAGTGTGATATCATTCACGGCACGCTTTAGTTCTGTCCTATTCGCGAAGGCCTCGAATGCCTCGACGCACCATCCTGATTTGCTCGGTCGTGGCTCTCCTGTGGAATGCTCCCGCTCGGGCGCAAGGCAACACGGAACCGGTTCGCGTAGAGATCGTAGCTACCGCATCCGAATACGTCCCGCGCTCCACAACCGTCTCCCATCCCGGACATGCGTACACGAACTGCCTCGGCAGCACTTCCTACTTCGGCCGATTCAGCAGCTACGGCGATACTGGAACGTTCTCGGGGACCGCCGACACAAACACGCATTGCAGCACGACCTTCACGCCACCTAGCGAGAGCACGCTCACGACGTACCGCAGGGTGAATTACACGATCGCGAAAGGCGACCACGCACTCTACCTATTGTCCTGCACGCAAACGTGGAAGCTCACGGCGGGCTCACGAGTCTTGCTTGGAGTCATGGGTGGGGTGGAGGGTGGCTCCGGTAACAATTCCGGCGCGACGGATAGGGCGGCGGCAAACGCAAAGGGTAAATGGACCGAGTGTCCAGCCTTTGGTATTGGATCCCAATACGCTCTCACGGTCCGCAATACATCGGACGCTCGGCTTACGGACGAGTACGGGAGCAAGCCGATCAAGCTGGATTACCTTAGTTCGGCCGCGCTTCCAGTTCAGACTGCGCAGCCAACACCGGCGCAGCCTCGCCCGGTCTCCCCGGCGGGTGAGGCCAAGGTCCACGTCACGTCATCGCCCAGCGGAGGCGAGATTTACATCGATGGCAAGTTCTTCGGGAACACGCCCTCAGACATAACTCTCGTAGCCGGCGAGCACACAGTGAAGGTCGCGATGGGCGGCAAGGAATGGTCGCGGACCGTTCAGATCACAACGGGTGAGATTCACCTGCACGCCGAGATGGCTGAGAAGTGATCTGGCGATCTTTCAGCTATCTCATTGTTGCCGTCAGACCGCTCGGGGACAACTTCCGTGCAGGCGACCACCAGGAAGTTGGCCAGACCAGTCAATACAAGCGCGTTTAGCGCGAGTAATCCTCCGAAACTGGCTAAACCCGAGATCAATGAGCGCATTGGCCTGCAATGCGTCAACTCAGCGCGCATTATGGTATATTGAAGTCCTGCAATTCAGGTTGCACCCCGTCCGCGGAAAGGGAAGATCCCACCTGAATCAACCTGCAAGCACAGACTCATGACTTCTCTTTTGCCCGTGCAGCGGACACCGGGCCACAAAAGGAGAAGTGTATGTCTAGTGAGCTGCCCGCAAAACCGAGCCTCGAATATCTGAGGAAGCAAGCCAAACAATTACAACGCACGACGTCACAGGGCAAGCTGGCCGATGCGCAGCATGCACTGGCTAGGGAGTATGGTTTTGCCGACTGGGCAAAACTGAAATCGTACGTGATCGCCTTGGGCCTACCGCCTGCTGAAGCTTTGACTGTTGCCATTCGCGATCAGGGTGCGCAGCGGGTTCGCGAACTTCTGGAACGCCATCCAGAATTGAGAGCGAATATCAACGAACCGCTGCCAAACTACGGCTTCGGTCAACATGCTCTGTTTGCTGCGGTGCAACGGAGCGATCAGGCGACCATCGACGTTCTGTTGGACGCAGGCGCCAACATTCACAAACGAACCGAGTGGTGGGCAGGCGGTTTCGGCGTGCTCGACGATTGTGATCCAGGCCTGGTGGATTTTCTGGTCGAACGCGGCGCGGTGCTCGACGCGCACGCGGCTGTCCGGCTCGGAATGACCTCAAAACTGACTGAATTGGTCGCGGCGGATCAGAACGTTGTCCACGCAAAAGGTGGAGACGGACAGACGCCACTGCACTTCGCGTCGACGGTTGAGATTGCTCAATTCCTTCTCGATCATGGTGCGGAGATCGACGCGCTCGACGTGGACCACGAATCCACGCCAGCCCAGTACATGTTACGTGTTGAGCAAAAGCGTCACTATCCGCGAGATCGTCAGGACGTTGCTCGCTATCTTGTATCGCGCGGATGCAGAACCGACCTCCTGATGGCGTCGGCACTTGGCGATGTAAATCTTGTGCGGCATCATCTGGACACCGACCCCGCCTGCATTCGTATGAGCGTTTCGGAAGCGTGGTTTCCAAAGAAAGACCCTCGCGCAGGGGGCACAATTTACATCTGGATGCTGGGGGTAAATCGAACCGCGCACGTGGTCGCGCGCGATTTCGGCCATGAGCAGGTCTTTGAGCTGCTCATGGAGCGGACTCCGGAAGATCTGAAGCTGGCTCTGGCCTGTGAACTGGGCGATGAAAGCACATTTCAGGACTACCTGGCCCGGAATCCGGACGCAACCAAAACGCTGTCGGACGCGGAGCGGCGAAAGCTACCCGCAGCCGCACAGAGCAACAATACAAAGGCGGTCCAACTGATGCTGGAGGCTGGCTGGCCAGTCAATACTCCGGGCGAAATGGGAGCCACAGCGCTGCATTGGGCCGGCTTCAATGGCAATGCTGAAATGACCCGTGACATATTGCGCTTTCACCCGGATATTGAAACTAAATCGCGGGAGTATGCGGGGACTGCGTTGTCATGGGCCCTCTACGCTTCTGGAAACGGCTGGCATCGGAGCACAGGAGATTTTGTGGGAACGGTGCGCGCGCTTCTTGATGCCGGAGCCGCTCTACCGCCGGACCCCGAAGCACTCGAACCCAGCGATGCCGTTCTGGAGGTGCTGCCATGAATTCAGCCAAGCGCCCGATCGCGGTTTTGTTCCTCTCCTGCCTCTACATTGCCGTGGGGACCATCGGATTTGTCGTCAACTTACGACCGCATCGGTTGATTAGGTTACCCGCCTCCCTTTAGGAATGGGGAGTTCGCATAACTCATCATGGTCGATGGTGATCGAAGAGATGTTTGGTGGGCAACACTGAGTTGATGATCGTAAACGGGCTGAGCAGATTAGGGTGACACCGATGAACAGAAGCGGCAGAAAAAGACGCACTTCATGCGCCGAAGGAGAAGTGTGTCCGAGTTTTGGTAAAAAAGAAGAGAAAACACTCTTGACACGGCCGGCCTCGTTAGAGATACCGCGTTAGATCAGGCAGTGAGAATGCTGGTTTCTTTTCGAGGCGGCCCATTTCATTGTCTCTATTTCACGAAGGACCAAGCGGCGCGGAATTCCCTGCCAACATAAGGCAGTCCTTGGCCTTCGTTTTCGCCGACCTTTACGGTGACAAGTGGATCGACACCATCTTGAACGCGGCTTACAGGTGCTTCAAAAAGAACGAGAAAGACACCAAGCCATCTCCCAAGCCGTGTGCGATCATCCCAGGGACCAGACGCTTTCGCCATAAGGCCACAATCGTCAGCAAGGTGCCTATGAGCGCAACTGGCACCAGTCGAATCCAGCCTTGATAGTAGTGCCCTAGCGTAAAAACGATTACTTGCAGGACCGAGCCAACAACGTCATTACCACACAGGGTCTGAAACTGCCTTTGTAAGTAACCTCGGAAAACAAATTCTTCCACAAAACCCGCGCTAAACGCTGGCACGAGAAATGCGAATGCCTCAACGATATTCTGTGCAACCAATGCGCGGAATGCAGCACTTTCTTGGTGCAGCGGTCCCAGGAGTACATTTGACAGATTCCCGATCACTCCCGTTGTTATCAGCGTCGCCAGCGCGATACCCACATCACCAAGCACTGACTGCCAGCGATTCCATCTCGCTCCCACCAGTTCTTGCCACCTGACACTTCCTTTTCGTCGGATGCCCACAAGTGCAATGCTGAAACACACCCACAGAAACACAGTGAGAATGAAACAAAACTTCACGAAGGCTAAAAGATGTTGGCGACTCAGCGGATCGATGTCTGCAAAAGAGAACGCACCTGTCCACTGCAACACGACTGGGAAAGAAAGCAACACAACCAGAAGTAAGGCAAAATTACCGGCTCCGGCGACACCTCGACTCAATTGCCAATCGATATTGATCTTCATCTTGGGGTATTCATCCCGTTCAACCACTTTTAGTTAGGACTCGTCCAATTTGTTTACGTCCTTCGCTTCGAGCAACCACTCTTCCAGAACTGCTTGATTTCGCATGCTACCTGTGCGGAAGTGCAGGCGAATCTGGCATTTTAATTTCTGGCTGTCAACCATAACGAAACAAGCCTTGGTCAGACCTGTCGCATCGGTCGTAAGTTGAGTTACCGGACATCAAGTATCCGCTCTCCTGCGGACAGTTCCACCTGCCGAAGCGCGTTAATTGTCCAGGTGCCTTGACGGTTTCCTCGGGCCCGTTTTCGTGCGCCGTTTCCAGATAGTCGTCCTGTGCTGGCTCACGTTGACATTCTACTGGAAGCGATATATTCTCACCTAGAATGTCTACTAAAGGACAGAAAGAGCGCATCGAATTGCTCCAAGGCACGCTGGACCTGCTCATTCTGCGAACGCTGCTCCTTGGGCCTACGCACGGCCACGCCATCGCCAAGGCCATTGAGTTCAACTCCGACGATGTATTGCAAGTCGAACAGGGGTCGCTATATCCGGCGCTGCACAGGTTGATCAGGCGAGGATGGATTGCGGTCGAAGAGGGCATCTCCGAGAACAATCGCCGGGCGAAGTTCTACCGGTTGACGGCCAAGGGCCGGCGGCAACTGGCAGTCGAGACCAGCAAATGGGACAAGTTAGCGGGAGCGATCGCGCGGATTCTCCGGCCAGCGGAGCGGGAGGGCGAATCATGAGGCGCCGCAAGCGTATGTTGGAAGAGCTCGACCAGGACATTCGTGACCACATCGAACGGGAGACGCAGGACAACATCGAGCGCGGGATGCCGCCGGAGGAAGCGCGTTACGCGGCGATGCGCAAGTTCGGCAACGTGACCCGAGTTAAGGAAGAGACACGCGAGGTGTGGAGTTTCGTTTGGCTCGAGCAGATGCTGCAGGATATTCACTTCGGTCTCCGCATGCTCCGCAAATCTCCCGGGTTTGCGGCGGCGGCCATTCTTACGCTGGCGTTGGGCATTGGCGCAAATACGGCTATTTTCAGCTTGATAGACGCGGTAATGCTCCGGTCGCTGCCGGTCGAGAATCCCTCGCAGTTGGTGGTGCTTAGGTGGGGCGCGCGCAATGCGCCCAACATTCACGGCTACATGAATTCTGGAGATTGCCCCTCGGACCTGAGACCCGGCGCTGCGAATCCGTCAGGCTGCTCGTTCTCCGAACCGATGTTTCGCGAAATAGCGCAAGCAAATGTCTTTGGGGCGACGGCCGCCTTTGCCAACTCGGGGAGGTTGAACTTGACGGGGAACGGCCCAGCGACCGTTATCAATGGCCAGCTCGTTTCGGGGGAGTTCTTCCGCACGATGGGCCCTAAAGCCGCCGCGGGCCGGCTGTTTGTGGCAGCGGACGACACACCGTCGGCCGCACCTGTAGCCGTGCTGAACTATGGCTACTGGCAGAGCGCCTTCGGCGGCTCGCGCGACGTGATAGGGCGCACGATTGAACTGAATAACGTTCCTTTCACGATTATCGGCGTCGCCGAGCAGCGATTCACCGGGATTACTCCGGGCAGCGATTACGATGTCTGGCTGCCCCTCTCCGACGCGCAACGTATTACCGATCTCATGTTCTGGCAAAACCGTTCTAGCGACGTGAGTAACTGGTGGCTAACGATTGTCGGCCGACTAAAACCCGGAACACAGCTTGCTTCGGCGCAAGCGGCGGTGAGCGGGCTCTTCCGAAATGAAATGCTTCACGGAGCGGTTCCGCTTTTCCGAGGCGGAGAGATGGGGTTGCGACCGGGAGGGCCGGATGGACGCGGCCCAGGTAGCGACCAAATGTTTCACGGAGCTATGCCGCCGGTTGGCGGCACCGGTATGCGCGCGCCGGTGCAGCAGGCGCCAGCGGGTGCGGTTTCAATTCCCAAAGAGGCTGCTGGTGCGTCGATGCCCCAATCCGCGGGCAAGGCGCCGGTCATTCTTGCTGCGCCACCAGGAGCAGCGCCGGAGGCCGGCCCGAAGACGCTTTCCACGGCTGCCGATAATCCGCAGGTGACGCTGTTGCCGGCGCAAACCGGCTTGACCGGCGCGCGCAGCGAGTATTCCAATCCCCTGTACGTGTTAATGCTGGCTGTCGGAATCATTCTGCTGATTACATGCGCGAACGTTGCTGGGCTGATGCTGGCCCGAGCCGCTGCACGGCAAAAGGAAATGGCTGTGCGACTGGCTCTGGGCGCCGGACGCGTGCGGGTGGTGCGGCAGCTTTTGACGGAGAGCGTGATGCTGTCGGTGCTTGGCGGCGCACTGGGGATTCTGTTCGCGTACTGGGGAGCACACGCGATCGTTTCGTTCGTGTCCAGCAATCAGACGCGCCCGCTTGGATTCGCGGCGGGTGTTGACCTCCGAGTCCTTGGGTTCACCGTCACGATCTCGCTGCTCACTGGAATTCTTTTCGGCATCGCCCCGACCTTTCGTAGCGCACGGGTGGATTTGACGCCGACGCTGAAGGAAGGCGAGCGAAGCTCGGGGAGCTCAGGACTTACGGGCAGAAAATGGTTCGGCATAGGCAATGCGCTGGTGGTGGCGCAGGTGGCGCTGGCGATCGTTGTGCTGGTGGGTGCCGGACTGTTAGTGCGCACACTCCAAAATCTGCGCAGCATCGACGTTGGGTTCGATTCACACAATATCCTGGTTTTCGGGATCGATCCCACGTTGATCGGTTACAAGGGCGCGCAGGTGAACGCCTTTTACCGCGACTTGCAGGGGCGGCTGGCTGAAACGCCCGGAGTGACGTCCGCGAGCTACTCGATCTTGCCGTTGTTGAGCAACCGGCTGAGGATTACCGACTTCCACTGGCCGGGAATGCCGCAGGAGCAGACATCCATGGCGGACGGGCTTGACGTCGGACCGAATTTCTTTGCGACCATGCACATTCCCTTTCTGGCCGGTCGCGACTTTAACGCCTCTGATTTCAAGGTGGCGGCGGCGAACAGCGGAGTAACTCCAAGTTCGGCGCGGACCGCTGTAATTGTGAATCAGGCATTCGTTCAAAAATATCTCGGAAAAGAAAATCCGCTCGGAAAACAATTTGGCGAATCGGCGGGAGACGCGAACGGTCCGGCGACTCCGGGCTATGAAATCATCGGCGTGGTGCGCGACGCCAAGTACAACAGCCTGCGGCGCGACATTCAAGCCATGATGTACACGCCGCAAAGCGCCGGGGGCGCTTCCTTCGAAATACGCACCGCCGCCGATCCGCAGGCCATTCTTCCCGCGATACGCGAAGTGGTGGCGCAAGTAAACACCAATTTGCCGCTCTTTGACGTGAAAACGGAATCGCAACAAATCGACCGGTTGCTGTTTCAGGAGCGGCTCGTCGCGCGGCTGTCCGGCTTTTTTGGCGTGCTGGCGCTGGTGCTGGCCTGCGTGGGATTGTACGGACTGCTTTCTTATGAAGTTTCACGGCGCACACGTGAAATCGGAATCCGCTTGGCCCTCGGCGCGCAACCGGGGAGCGTGCTGCAGCTGGTCTTGCGGCAGGGAATTGTGCTGACGGTTGTTGGAGCCGCCGTGGGCATCGGTGGGGCCCTGGGTGTAACGCGCTATCTGGCCTCGATGCTCTACGACGTCCACGCCAACGATCCGCTAACGATGATTGGCGTCGCGGTACTGCTGACGCTCGTGGCGCTCGCCGCCTGCTACATCCCGGCTCGCCGCGCCATGCGCGTCGATCCCATGGTCGCTCTGCGAGACGAGTAAAAGAGGGTGCGGTCTCTGCCGATGGCGCCCGAGTCACGGACCATCCGGAAGCTATCCGTCAATGAGGGCGCGCTCGCTCGGCACTGGGTTGCGGTTCTACGTAACGGTTCGGAAAATAAAAATAAAAATGTGCAAGTAGCTCGCAGGCGCTTGGGGGCGTCCTCGTGATCGCCTGCCCCTCGGCCCGGACAACTCGGGCCCTGCCCCTGGCGGGCTTCACCCTCGGAGCGGCTGTTCTCAAGCCAACTGACATCCGCGTAAGAGAGTCCCTTCTCGAACCTCAACATATAACCGTGCTCCCTTTCCCGCCTTGCAACAAGTACCGTGCCATATTTATCGACAGGGGGTGACGTGACCGGCTTGAATTAGTCCAGCGGGAGTTTCAGCCTGTGGGCTTGGCTGCCCTAACGTTACGTTAACGTCGGGTGCTATATTCCCGCATGTCTCCCTGGCTCAAATCTGAATCGGAAATTGATCCGACGGAGGGATAGACAATGAAAAAGCTGCTATGCATTGGTTTGCTGGCGTCTTTCCTTATGCCGGTTTCGGCGATGGCGCAGAGCGCCTTCGACGGTATGTGGAAAGTGGACATGAGCAAAGCCCAATTGCCCAAGAAGCCAGACGTCTACCTGCTGCGAGCCGATATGTTCCACTGCAAGACCTGTGTTCCCCCCTTCGAGGTCAAAGCTGATGGCCACGACCAAAGGGTCACCGGACATCCCTACTATAACTCTATGAGCATCAAGATAGTCGACGACCATTCCATCGAGGAAACCGACAAGATAGATGGCAAGACCGTCGTCACTTCCAAATGGACCGTCTCACCCGATGGCAATACATTGATCGTCGAGTTTTCCAACAGCAGTGACACCAATGCCGCTCCCGTCTCGGGCAAGAGCGAAGCTATTCGAGTTGCGAAAGGTCCCGCCAATTCGCACGCGATTTCCGGCTCTTGGCGCGAGTCAAAAGTGGACCACCTGTCGGACAACGCCCTTCTCCTGACGCTAAAGCTAGAAAGCGATACCCTCTGCATGAACACTCCTACCGGGGCGTCCTATAGTGCGAAACTAAATGGCACCGACGCAACCTACAAGGGCGATCCCGGCATCACGAGCGTTTCGGTCAAGCGCATGGGAAAGAACTCCTTCGAAGAAACTGATAAACGCGATGGCAAAGTGATCAGCGTCGCCAAATTTACCGTGGCTCCTGACGGCAAAAGCATGACCATTGCCGTCACCGACAAACTCCACGGAACGGCAAGCGAGTTCTCGGCGTTGAAGCAGTAAGCCGACCTCACCTTTCCGAGATCCTTTTTCAGGACCGGAAAATTAAATCAGAGTTGGCAAAGTCCGGAAGACTGCTTTACGAATTGCCAGCCCGCGGAGTAGAGCCCGCGGAGTAGTCGTTTGTCGCGCACAGATCACTGCGAGTCTGCAAATCCAAGACTCGACGCTTGTCGAATGCGACTCCCAAGCAATTTTCCGTAACAGGCTTCGCGCAAACTGACGGACCCTGTGCTTGGTAATCGCGCTTACCGTTCATGTGGCTTCGGCCAGCCCACCCAGGAATACTGCCAAGCCACAGAGACACTCTGATAGTTGCCGCCGTAGCGCACATAAGCTCCATTGCTGTAACTGATCTTGAGGGATTGGTGCTTTTTCAAAGGAACGGAGAACGTCCCTCCGATCCGCGAACTCGTCTGTCGAGTGACGGTGTTGGCAATGCCACCTAAGCTCGTGGTGCCGCCGAACCAGAAATTTCCATCCAGCGAAGCCCAACAATGCAGCTTGCTAAAATCATAGCTCAAGTGACCCTCGAAGGACCCGATCGGACTTTGGGTCTGCGGCTGAGGATTGGGTACGGAATAGAATGCATTGTTCGTGCTGTAAAACCAGGCGCCTCCATAGCCATCGAGAACCCAATTCCCCCAGCGTCGCGAAATACCCAACTCCGGTTTGAGCGCCCAGCGATTGATGCCCCAGTTGATGAGGTGAGTCGAATCGTATTGGCCGGTGGGAGCAACAACGGTCAGGCTCACTCCGACAAGAGTCTTTTGTTTCCACTTCACGAATTGGGGCAGGGCCATCGCAGGCCCGCCCTTGAGGTTGACCGAGAGACGCAACGTAAGATCCTGCAGACCCGAGCGATAAATCTGGCGGTCGGTGCCAAGTACCTTTCCCTGAAACGTTCCCACACCGTAGGGCAAAAACGCGGTGACGTTTGCCGAGCGTCCTAAAAAGCCAAACGAATGATAGTAGCTGACGACCGGTACGCTGTAGGTTCCCGTGGCTCCGGTAACGGGAATCGCTCCGTTGAAGTCCAGGCCGCCGCTAAAATAGGACCAGGAAAACGTAACCGCGTTGGCGGTCGTCGGCGTGATGACATACGCGCGAGGGGCCAGAGTCTGCGCCATCGCAATGTGTCCAATCGCCGACCCTCCAATACAAAGCACGGTCCAAACAACAAGCTGGCGAACACTCATGATTTATGTCTGCGGCTGAATGGAAAGCCGCCGCCTGTCATTCTTGCGCGATTGCAATAGGCACATACTGTCAAGACTTACAGGGAACCGGCTTCAATGGACTTAGTGGGAGACCCGACCAAGTCCTGGTAAACGCTGCCGGCTCAGATGGTCGACGCAACACTCTGTTGCAGTTTACTGGCGGGAGTTCGAAATCCTAAGGTTTTTCTTGGACGCTGATTTAACCGTAGCGCCACTTGGTCCAACTGCGCTTGCGAATAGCCGGACAGGTCAGTGCCGCGGGGGGAACCCCCGCAACGCAGTGACGGGTAGGATGTGGCTACGGGAAAAACGGCTCCACCCTCAAATTGACGTGTAGTACGCATTGAGGGTTGGTCGGCACGCCAGTATTGCTGCCTTTTCTTCGCCTCTCAATTTGCTGTAGGGGTAGTACGCGCTGAGGGGAAATTGCTACAGCTGGGGTACGGGCGGTGTGCGTGTTAGTACGAACTTTACCGGTAAGCGTTTATCGTCCAAGTGCCCTGACAGTTTGCACCCAGACTTCTTGGGACCGCGTCCATGGATCAAGACGGGCCCATGTTTGGGTAGACCGGCTACGCTTTCAGATGGACTCGAAGCAGAATTTATCCGGCCCGTCAGACAGCCTTGTCCCACAACCGGACAGGGTCAGCCGATGCAATTGAACTTTAATGCCTGCTTTCAACAACTTACGATGGTAAGCGGCTTGCACCATTCATGGCAGCCATGAATACATTCCTGCGCGACCTTCGTTACGGCTTGCGGACACTGACGCGAAATCCTGGCTTTACTGCGGTAGCGGTCCTGACCATTGGGATTGGAATCGGGGCCAGCACCACCATCTTCAGCTGGATGCGCCCAATGCTGCTGAATCCGCTGCCTGGCGCCACGCAGGTGGAGCGCATCGTCGCGATCGAGAACATGGCGCCAGACGGCGAGCCGATCGCCACCTCTTATTTGGACTTCCGGGATTTCCGCGACAATCTGAAGCATGTGAATCTGGTGACGGCGCGGGTGGGAAATGTGTTCTCGGTGGGCGACGCCCCGCGTACAACTCAAGTCTGGGCTGAGATGGTTTCCGGGGGCTTTTTCGACATGCTGGGCATACAGCCCGAAGCCGGGCGTTTCTTCTCCGACGCGGAGCGCGATGACGCGCAGAACGCGCATACGGTGGTGGTGATCAGCCACAGCTATTGGAAGAACCAGTACCACTCGGATCGGTCGGCAATCGGGGCGAGCCTGCGCATCAACCGTACACCGTTCAAAATTATCGGTGTGGCACCGGAGGGTTTTCACGGCACAACAGCGGGACTGGATTACGAGATGTGGATGCCGCTCACGATGTACGGCCAGTTGACCCATACGGGGACTTGGATGTTGCGCGACCGAAATGCGCGCCCCTTCATGATGTACGCGCGACTTGCGCCAGGCGTAGGCATGGAACAAGCGCGTGCGGAAGTGCAAGCGCTGGCAAATCGTATGGCGGTGGCCGACGCGGACTCGAACCAAGGAATTGGTGCGACGGTGCTGCCGGTTTGGCAGTCGCACTTCGGGACCCAGTCGATACTCCTGACGCCGATTACCATCCTGATGGGAGCCAGCGGCGTAGTGCTGCTGATAGTTTGCGCTAACCTGGCAAACCTGCTGCTGGCGCGCGCGACTGGGCGACTGAAAGAGTTTAGCGTGCGGCTGGCGATGGGCGCGCGACCGATGCGACTGATCCGGCAGCTTCTCACCGAAACACTGCTGATGGCGGTGGCCGGCTCGGTGTGCGGCTTGATATTGGCAAACTTACTGGGCGGCGCGCTGCGCTGGCTCCTTCCCGCAGTCGCGATGCCGGCAATGTTGCAACCGCCGCTCGACGGGCAGGTCCTGGCATTCACCATGGCGCTGGCATTTGGCGTGGCCATTCTTGCGGGACTGGTTCCGGCGCTGCACGCGTCGCGAGCCAACGTCAACGAGATGCTCAAGGAGGGCGGCCGCACCGGGACTTCCGGCGCGCATTCCCACCGCTTACGCGGCCTGCTGGTGACCTCCGAGGTCGCTCTGGCGGTGATCGCCTTGGTGGGCGCGGGATTATCCCTGAAGAGTTTCCAAACCGCGCGGGCCATTGATCCGGGCTTCAAGCCGGAGGGGGTCGCCCTGGCACGCTTCGATTTTTCCTCGGAAGGCTATGACGCGCGCCAGACTGACAGTTATTGCCGGCGTCTCCGTGAACAGTTGGAGCGGCAGCCTGGAGTGACCGCCGTCAGCTACGACGACTCCCCGCCTTTGGGATTTAGCGGCGGAAGCTGGGAAACGCTTGAGGTGGAAGGCTATGTTCCCGGCCCAAACGAGAATATGAAGATCTACCGGGATCTGGTATCCCCTGGCTACTTCGAGACCATGAAGATACCGCTGGTAGAAGGCCGCGATTTCGACCTCCGCGACGATGCCACGTCCCTAAAAGTAATGATCGTCAACCAGGAGTTTGTCCGGCGCTTCCTGGCCAATCGTAGCGTGCTCGGGCGAAAAGTGCATGGATGGGGCGAATGGTTCACGATCGTGGGAGTGGCCAAAGACAGCAAGTATCACCGCGTTACGGAGAATCCGCAGCCATACTTTTACATTCCCATCCGCCAGGTTTTCCAGCCGGAGTATGGTTTGACGTTCAACGTGCGAACCTCCGGATCGGTAAATGAAGCGATTGCAGCGCTGCGCCGCGAGGCCACGGCCATTGATCCGGCGCTGACCATCTTCGATGCCGAGCCGATGACGGAGTACGTTGCCGCCTCGCTCTTCGGCGCCAAGATCGCAGCGAGCCTCTTGAGTGTCCTGAGCGGGCTGGGATTGCTGCTGGCAGCGATCGGTCTGTACAGCGTGATGGCTTACGCGGTGGCGCAGCGGACGGGGGAGATTGGGATTCGCGTGACGTTGGGCGCGCAGCCGCGGGACATTATGCGGCTGGTGGTCGGGCAAGGAATCGCGTTCGCGGCGGCGGGCTTGGTTGTGGGCTCACTGGCGGCTGCGGCGCTGGCGCGCGTGGTGGCTGCGATGCTGGTTGGGGTGGGCCCGGCTGATCCGGTGGTATATGCCGCGGCGACCGGGTTCACGGTTTTCGTCACGCTGGCATCCGCAGCGATCCCCGCCTGGCGGGCGCTGCGGGTCGACCCGGCGGTAGCGCTCCGCTGGCAGTAGAGTTGGTCGGAAATGGCCTTACTGTGTAGGCCTTTGGGCTGTCCGTGCTGATTCCGTTGTCCCGCTGCGGTCTTTCCTGATCTGCGACTCGGCAATCCTGAGCGAGGCTTTCTTGACCTCCACTACGATCAAAGTTCACGTCGTGGTCTCATTCTGGGAAGTCGAGTGGGCCTAACTATCTTCACTTGGCTGGCCGAGTAGGCCCGGGGAATTTCACCCCGAGCCCCTCACAGAACCGTGCTTGACTGTCTCCAGTCACACGGCTCGTGTCACTCAGTGAAGGTTTGACCTTCCGTTCTAACCACTCGGTTCCTCCTGTTTCCAGTTGACCGTAATTGGTTAGGACGCGAGTGACCTGCCCCCTTCGCTCCACGGGAATTACCCCGCTTCTTCACTACTGTGGGGCAGTCCGACCCTGAAACTTCGCTTCCGTACTCTCGCCCTCGTGGTTCTTCCACTTGTGGCTTCTCCGTTTGCATCGAAGTCTCAGGTTCCCACGTTCCGCTCAACCGCCTCTTTGGCAAGCTCAGGCCACCTCTCATGCCGGATGCCGCTCCGCCCGTAAGCAGGTTTCGTCGGAGCTAATCCCGCAGTAACTAACCCCCCGCGGTTTTGACATCGTCTATAACCTTTCGACACTTCAGCAGTGGTTCCCTTGCGGTCCTCTTCTTGCCGGTCACCTGACCTGGTCGTTGCCAGGCCTTTTCCTTCCGCGTTCACGACCATAGCTTTTGACTACAGCCGCCGAAGGTGGTTTGGAACCTGTTCCTGTAAACCGGTTCCGAGGGGCCTACCCTCATCAGTCAAGCAGTTGCGCACTACTCAACGTTTCCTCCTTTCGTGCTCGTGGCACACTGTAGTCGGGTAACCGGACAATGAGGTCACATGTCCGCTTTTGGTTGCCGCGTTTATCGGGAGTTGACAGAGTTTGTCGTCGCTTCCACAGGCCCAGTTGGAACCAAGTCCCTGGGAACGCTTGTAAGATCGATGAACCATACATCGGCCTTTAGATTTCGCTTCGCAAGAACTTCGCCGGTGATGGCGTTCAGCCGCACTAGGCCGACAGAACTCCAAGTCGTGTCCCTCACGTCAATGCCGTAGAGTTCCTTGCCGTCCGCACCCGGAATCAAAGACGCGAAATGGAACTCAGGTGCTAAACGGGCTAGGATCCTGCCCGTTTGCGTATCGATTGAGAGCAGACCACCAGGAACATCTCTTCCACAACCGTCACGCCGATCACCCGTGACTCCGAATAATTCAAAGAGGAAGAGCTGACCACCGGCACCGACCATCCCTTGCACCTGTCTCTCGCAATCCAATGCCAGATCGGGAAAGTCGACGTTCACAGGTCCCTCCAGCGCGGAGTTATCAGACTTCACCCGCCAGAGTTGACCGCCTCCCTTGCGATAGCCGTACAAGTAGTAGGCATTGCTAACCCATGCTCCAAGAGCGCTGAGGTCCTGCGGGACGGTGAATCGTTGGACTAGTTTCCTCTGATCGAAATCGAAAATGTCCAGGGCGTGCGGAAAGTTTGAGACGCCAAACAGCAGGCGACCATCAGGTGAGAAACTCAAGGTGTAGACACCTGGTGCAACGGAACGCGGTATCGCCGGTTCTCGCTGCAAGGTGTGCACGTTGAAGGCTTCGATTCCAACGTTTCCTCGCTGCGCGAGAACATGCTGGCCGTTCGGGGAGACAACAACGTTAGAGACTGGTTCGAGCAGTTTCGTCATCCCAAGGGTCTTCAGATCGACCGCATACAGCGCGCAGCAGCCTTCAAATTCGGGAGCAAGTCCTTCGTTCAGAAATAGGACTCCTGCGCGGTCACTTGTTACGCCGTTAGCCTGCGGCAATACCTTGATCGAGCCCAAAAATTCAAGCGTGATCGGATCGAGAACGTCCACACCGCCTGCGCGATGAGCGGCCAGTAACACGACCCGATCGTGTGCTTGGCCAACAACAAAAGGCAGGATCAACAGGATTGCTGCGAGTATACGTGTCATTGCCGTGAATACATGCGAGCGATTCTATACCCTTTTAGCGCACCCGGATTGCTACTTCCTGGTCGAGTAGGCCCGGGGAATTTCACCCCGAGCCCCTCACAGAACCGTGCGTGACTGTCTCCAGTCACACGGCTCGTGCCACTCAGTGAAGGTTGGACCTTCCGTTCTAACCACTCGGTTCCTCCTGTTTCCAGTTGACCGTAATTGGTTAAGACGCGAGTGACCTGTCCCCTTCGCTCCACGGGAATTACCCCGCTTCTTCACTACTATGGGGCAGTCCGACCCTGAAACTTCGCTTCCGTACTCTCACCCTCGTGGTTCTTCCACTTGTGGCTTCTCCGTTTGCATCGAAGTCTCAGGTTCCCACGTTCCGCTTAACCGCCTCTTTGGCAAGCTCAGGCCACCTCTCGTGCCGGATGCCGCTCCGCCCGTAAGCAGGTTTCGTCGGAGCTAATCCCGCAGTAACTAACCCCCCGCGGTTTTGACATCGTCTATAACCTTTCGACACTTCAGCAGTGGTTCCCTTGCGGTCCTCTTCTTGCCGGTCACCTGACCTGGTCGTTGCCAGGCCTTTTTCCTTCCGCGTTCACGACCATAGCTTTTGACTACAGCCGCCGAAGGTGGTTTGGAACCTGTTCCTGTAAACCGGTTCCGAGGGGCCTACCCTCATCAGTTAAGCAGTTGCGCACTACTCAGCGTTTCCTCCTTTCGTGCTCGTGGCACACGTCGAGTAGGCCCGGGGAATTTCACCCCGAGCCCCTCACAGAACCGTGCTTGACTGTCTCCAGTCACACGGCTCGTGTCACTCCGTGAAGGTTTGACCTTCCGTTCTAACCACTCGGTTCCTCCTGTTTCCAGTTGACCGTAATTGGTTAGGACGCGAGTGACCTGCCCCCTTCGCTCCACGGGAATTACCCCGCTTCTTCACTACTGTGGGGCAGTCCGACCCTGAAACTTCGCTTCCGTACTCTCACCCTCGTGGTTCTTCCACTTGTGGCTTCTCCGTTTGCATCGAAGTCTCAGGTTCCCACGTTCCGCTTAACCGCCTCTTTGGCAAGCTCAGGCCACCTCTCATGCCGGATGCCGCTCCGCCCGTAAGCAGGTTTCGTCGGAGCTAATCCCGCAGTAACTAACCCCCTGCGGTTTTGACATCGTCTATAACCTTTCGACACTTCAGCAGTGGTTCCCTTGCGGTCCTCTTCTTGCCGGTCACCTGACCTGGTCGTTGCCAGGCCTTTTCCTTCCGCGTTCACGACCATAGCTTTTGACTACAGCCGCCGAAGGTGGTTTGGAACCTGTTCCTGTAAACCGGTTCCGAGGGGCCTACCCTCATCAGTCAAGCAGTTGCGCACTACTCAGCGTTTCCTCCTTTCGTGCTCGTGGCACACATTAGTCGGGTTACCGGTAAAGTTCGTACTGGGCATTCGCTCGGCGGGTCAAACGGACGCTATAGATAATTCCTACGACCAGGCCAGCGATTGTTCCTAACCCAGCGCCGACCAGCGTCAACCCCAGTGCCACATACACCGGGGCATCGCCCGGGCCGTGGTCGTGTTTGCGATAGCCGAACGCCAACAGCCAGCCGAGCAAGAATCCACCTACGGCTCCTACCACTGCGCCTGAAAGTAGGCCTGCCAATGAAATGGCGATGTAAGAAAGGACTTTCATCGTCGATGGAATATTGCGTTCAAAGTCTACAGTTACGCACGGATTCCACAATAGGTCCCGATAAGTCGGCTTGTCGTCAGGAAATCAAGCACTGATGAGATGCGCGTTTATCGATACTAATCCGACCGGCGAGCTGATAACTTCCGGTTGCCCGTTATCCTCTCGGAAGGGCTATACTGCTCGCAGCTTTCGGGCTGGACACTCCGAAGGCGACTCATCGAGCGTGCATCGGCAAAACTACAACGGCGAGCGCTGGTGTGACAACTTGGGGTTCTGATGTAATCTCTTGATGGATACCAAGCAATTGAACTAGTTGATGGGATGCCTTGCATGCATCCTGCGTATCTGTTCATTACAATCCTATTCGCGGCGATGGTGGCGTTCTCCGCAGTCGCCAAGGTTCGCCGAGACCCGAAGGTAGTTCATGTGATCCACGAAGTAGTCGGCGTACCGCTGAGGCGCTTTCCGCTCCTGGCCGCTTGTGAGTTTGCCGGTGCATTGGGCCTTGTCCTTGGCATCTGGTGGCCATGGGCGGGTCTGGCGGCAGGCGTTGGCCTCGTCATCTATTTTGTGGGCGCGGTCGTGTCGCATCTGCGCGTACATGACATCAAAGGCATTGGGCCCGCCGTGTTCATGCTGATGGTTGCAGCGGGGGCGCTCGCCCTGCGCGTGCTAACGCAAGCGTCAAGCTAAGTTTTGAGGTATTCCTGAGAGCCGACCGCAATCAACCTTGTGGAGCAATGGAGTCAGGTTTACTGGAATAACTTCCGCATAGCCCGTGACTCGGGCGCAATGCACAGCTTATATTTTCAGGTTTCAGTGGAAATTTTCGACCAGCATGATGTCGCTTTCGAGACCGTCAACGCGGGTGTAGATGATCGTTCGTCCATCGGGAGAGACATCAAAGCCGGTTGCGGTTTTGGCCGAAGCGCCGATGTCCAACACACCGAGTCGGGTCTTCTTGTGCGTGGATAAATCCAAAACGTCGAGTTGGGCTTGGATGGCGGAGCTATCCAGAAGCCAGAGCGAATTACGGCGCAGGCGGAAGTCTTGCGATTCAGGGTTAGCGGCGACGCGGGCTTCACCCTCGCCCGTCAAAGTGCTTTTCCAGATTGCCTGATCGCGATAGTAGTAGAGAGATTTGCCATCGGGTCCGTCGAGTCCACCCCAGCCACCTCCCTTCGTGACCTGAACGGCGGCGCCTCCTTCGGCTTGGACCTTCCAGATTTGATTGTCCGCGGAGCGCTCTGAAGTGAAGTAAATCCAGTGACCGTCTCTCGACCAGCTAGGCAACTCGTTGTCATAGGGCTCGGTCGTGAGACGGTGCGGTGAGCCACCTTCGGCGTTGATAACGAAGATGTCGGAGTGTCCTTCAAGTCGAGAGTCGAAAGCGATCTGCTTTCCATCGGGAGACCAGGCCGGTGTGCCTGTATCCGGAGCCCTCATTGACGTAAGTTGGACAGGATTGGATCCATCGCTGCCGCAGACATAAATCTCGAACCTCCCTGAACGGTTCGAAGCGAAAGCGATGCGGTGTCCATCCGGGGAGAACGCCGGCGACGTATCCTCGCGCGTTGAAGCTATCAACTTCAAAGGTTGACGGTGCACTGCCGCGAAAGCTGGCGCCTCCCATATATTGGTGTCCACTTTGTAGCGGAGAAATGCCAGCCGGTTTCCTCGCGAGGAGATCGTGACCTGCCTAGCATCATCAGCAGCAATCGAGAGTGGCTCTGGGTCGCCGCCGGTCAGCGCCACCCTCCACAGAGTATCGAGTCCCTGGTGATTTGAAGAAAAGACCAGTTCCTGGCCATTAGACATCCACGCCGGGCCCCTGATATGAGCATGCAACGAGGTTAGCGGCCGCGACTTGCCGCCTGATATGGGTACAACGTAAATATCGTTTGACAAGAATCCAGACCCGCTGACAAACGCCAGGTACTTCCCATCCGGAGATAACGCCGGAGCGACGATGTATGGAGCTGGCAATTCAATACCCGAATCCCGCATTTCGCCGCTTTCGACCGAAACGAAAAATATGCCAGCCCGGGAACCGTTGGGCGAGCCGCGGTCGGCGACTGCTAAGTACTTGCCATCAGGCGACCAGCTAATGCCGCCGCCGAATGCCGCTGGATAAGCATTGGCCAATTTGCGTTCCGAGCCGCCCAGGGCGGGCACTATGAAGTAAGCATGCGACTGTCCCGCCTCACGCTCGAAGGCAATGAAACGGCCGTCTGGAGACCAAGCAGGGGAGAGATCAGAAGCGCGTGCACTGGTAATCCGAAGGGGCGAGCCCGCGCCCACAAGCTGCACGTAAATGTTATAGATATTGGGGTCTGTGCTCTTTTCTCCCTGCCAGGAGAATGCGACTTCATTGCCATCCGGCGACATTGCAGGACAATCCTTGTCTCCCCCAGAACTGGTGAAGGGAACGACCCGCGGGAGTGGGCCAGAATATTTTGCGGGAGCAGAAAAATAGAGCCAACCGGCGACGACAGTCAGACAGAGGACAAAAAGAGCAATAGAGACCCACATCCAACCGGGGAATCTTTTCTTGTTTACCGCAGCGGATACCACCAGACTGTGCGCGGCTGTGTGCCCTGAACTGGTGTCCCGATGCAGGCGTTTTAGATCAGCCCGCAAGTCAGCTGCGGTCTGGTATCGGAGGTCCGGTTCTTTCTCCAGCAGCTTGACTATGATGTGATCCAGTTCAGCGGGAACTAAGGGGTTTAGCCGTCCCGCTGGCGGTGGACTGCTATGCAGAATAGAGTCGAAGATCGCGGCAGAGGTGCTCCCCGAGAAGACCTGTTTCCCCGTCGCCATTTCGTAAAGCACCAGGCCGAGCGAAAACAGATCTGTTCGTGCATCCAACGGTTTGCCCAGAGCCTGCTCAGGTGACATGTATGCCACTGTCCCGAGCGCTGTACCTGGGCTGGTTAATTGAGGGTCGTCAAGTGTCGCCTGGAGTGAAGCACCGGTGGCGACGCTGAAATGATCGGCAACCTTCGCAAGCCCAAAATCAAGAATCTTAGCGTGCCCACGCGTGGTGACAAAGATGTTTGCCGGCTTAATGTCACGGTGAACGATACCCGCGGCGTGAGCAGCATCCAGAGCATCGGTGATCTCGGTTGCGAGGAAGAGCAGACGATCAGGCTCAAGGGGTCGTCCAACCACAAGATGCTTGAGCGTTATGCCCTCCAGAAATTCCATCGCGATAAACGCCTGCTCCTGCTCTCCACCAATGTCGTAAATGGTGCATATGTTCGGATGATTCAGCGCCGAGGCTGCTTGGGCCTCGCGCCGAAAGCGCGCTAGGGACTGCGGATCGCGAGCAAGATCGGAAGGAAGAAACTTCAGGGCGACGAAACGATGAAGCCGGATGTCTTCAGCTTTGTAGACCACACCCATCCCGCCGCCGCCGAGTTTGTCGACGATGCGGTAGTGCGAGATGATTTGGCCGATCATTCGAAGCTGCGTGGCCTTCAGATCCCTTCATCTTATGGACGGGGCATTCGAGAGTCAACGAACGAAGACTCTGACCCGAGCGTGCCGACCAAGAATCATTGCGCTGTGACCACCCACCGGTGGAAGTTAGGAGATTACTCTCGGATTGTCGGCAAACAGGAAGTAATCGGGGTTAGTTGCGGGTAGCCCGTGACTCGGGCGCGAATCATCAAGAAGGCGTCCGTAAAGCAGCAGTGGTCGATTTCGCTTCGACGAGTACACGGTCCTATCAGAAGCCAGGCCCATCCGACGATCAGCTCTTTCAATAGAGAGAGTCATTCCTCGCGCAGAAGTATCGCAGGATTAACCGACAGCGCGCGTTGCGCCGGAATCCACGCAGCGATTAGCCCCAGCAACGCCATCGCGAGAACAGTACCTGTCAATACCAGGGGATCGCGCGGCGTGGCCTGATACACAATGAAAGCCAGCACCTTCGTCGCAAGCAGACCCAGAACCAATCCAACCCCCGAACCAATCGCCAACAGTTTGAACGCACGTCCCAGCGCGGCCTGCAACACTTCCTTGCGTTGCGCGCCGAGAGCCACGCGAATTCCCAACTCCTTGAGCCGCTTGCTCACCGAGTAGGCAGCCATTCCGAAGATGCCCGTGATCGAAAGCATCGCGCCCATCATGCCCAGCACACCCAGCGATACTGTCGCCATGCGCGAGGGGAACAAAGTTCCGCCTAGTTCTGTGCTCCACGGGCGAATCGCCAGAACCATCCCAGGGTCGATGTCCCGGAGCACACTTCTCATGGCCACGGCAAGTTCCTGCGGGTCGCGACTCGAGCGCACCACCAGCCATGTCCAACTAGCCGGCGACTGCAGGAGGGGGAGGAACATCGCGGGCTGTTGGTCTTCGGTAAGGTTCTTATATTTTCCGTCTTCGACCAGACCCACCACTCGCACGCGCGTTCCATCCCTCATCTTGAAATACCGGCCGATAGCGTCCGGTATGGAGCCCAGTATCTTGCTTGCGAACTCCGGGTTCACCACTGCTACGCGCGGGGCGTTTGTGTCGTCATGCCATGAGAAGGCTCTGCCCGCCAATAAAGATGTCCCGGATGCGCGGAAGTAGTCTGGAGATACGTTGTACATATAAGGGTCGGCCGCGGCATTCGATGGGCTCAGATCCGCGGTTGTGTCGGTATAGACGATCCCTTGCCAACTACCGGGAGGTTCTAACGGCGGATAATTCACCGATCCTACGGAATCTACGCCAGGAATCGCTTGTGTGGCATCGATCATGCGCCGTTGCATTGCGGGTACTCTTTCGCCGCTGTAGCCTGCTGTCGTCAGATCAGTATCTACCAACATCGCGTTCCGCGGCTCAAAACCGAAGTTGCTGTGCATGGAGCGCATGAGTCCACGCACAGCAACCATCGATGAAGTGACCAGCACGGCACAGATCGCAATTTGGACGACAAGCATTACGTCCCGCACGGTAATTCGGCGCCCGAACGCGCCTGTCGATCCCGCTTTGACGATCTCATACGGATTGGCCCGGAGGATCTGGCGTACCGGAACAATTCCGAATAGAACTCCGCTGACCAACGCCAAGACCAAAGCTACCAAATAAACGTTAGCGTCCGGACTTACCGGCACATGGAGGGGGAATCGCGGAAATGGCTGCCACACGCTCAACCGGCGCAAAAGCACAATGCTTCCCATAAGTCCCGCTACGCCTCCAGCGAGCGAAAGCAGCACGGATTCGGTGAACAGCTGGCGCAAAATGCGATTGCGGCTCGAACCAAGAGCCAGGCGCAAGGCCACTTCGCGAGAACGGTCGGCGGCCCGCGCGGCAAACAGGCTGCCCAGGTTGGCACAGGCCGCCAACAGTATCAAACCCGAAAGAAGCATCAATCCGGTGAGAAAAGCCCGCGTTGCCCCCCCCAAATAGTCGCCATGAAGACCAGGCCGTGCCAGCGTATATGGCTCATTACCTTCTTCTTTGGGATAGCCTCTTTTCAGATACGAATCCACGGAGTTCAGATCGGCAGTGGCCTGCGCCGGAGTGACTCCCGGCTTCAGATGTCCCACCATCTCAAACATCCAATGGATCTCGCGCGCGTTCAAGATCTTCTCGCCGGATAACTGCTCATGGTTCACGATGGGCACGAAGATATCCGAAGCGAAAAACAAGACGGTCCCCTGGAACCCTGGAGGCGCCACGCCAAGGATGGTGAATGGATGCCTGTTGAGCCGAACAACGCGGCCCACCACGCCGCGATCGTTCTGAAAATGGCTGCGCCAATATGCGTAGGAGAGCACGACATAGGGCGCGCTGTTTGGGCCATGCTCATCGGAATCGTGGAAGAATCGGCCAAGGTACGGTTGAATGCGCAATACGTCGAAGTAGTTTCCGCTGGTTTCGTACTGCCAGACATTGGATGGATCTTTGCCCGTATCCAGCCCTGACTGACGGATAGCAAAAACAGCCACATCGTCGAAGCTGCGATTGCGCTGGCGAAGATCGAGATAATCGGGATAGGAGTGGGACCCGACGTCGCTCCCGTGCTGGACTATGAAAAGGCTCTCTGCCTGAGGCACATTCAGCGAGCGCAGAATTAACGCATTCAATACCCCGAAGACGACTGCGTTTGCGCCGATGGCTATTGCCAGCGTCGCAACAGCCACCGCGGTAAAGCCGGGAGATTTGCGCAGCAGGCGCAGGGCGAAGCGCAGATCCTGTAGAAAATCTTCGATCAATGGCAGTCCTCGCTCGGCTCGATAATCTTGTTTCATCGCCTCCACCCCGCCAAACTTCAGCATGGCTTGCCGGCGGGCCTCAACGGGAGGTAAGCCGGCGCGAAGATTTTCGGCAGCTTGCAGAGCGATATGTTCCTCAATCTCTTCCCGCAATCGTTCTTCTTGTGTCCGCCTTGTCGCAAAGCTGACGAGCCGGGTGAAGAAGCGCCTCAAAGATTTCATGAAAAATCCTCCGCTTTCACTTCGAAGAACCGAGCGATGATCGCTGCCGTTTGTTCCCAATCTTGGGTCTCGACCTGCAACTGCTTGTGTCCTTCGCGCGTGAGCCGATAGAAGCGCGCCCTGCGGTTATTCTCTGAAGCGCCCCACTCGGACGCGATCGCGCCTTCTTGCTCAAGCTTCAGCAACACGGGATACAGAGTCCCTTGATTCACGGCCAGCAGATCTCCGCTGATCTGCTCGATGCGCCGCGCGATGCCGTAGCCGTGCAGCGGTCCCAGGACATCGAGAGTCTTGAGGACCATCAACGCCAGCGTGCCCTGGAGAACGTCCGTTTTTTGCTTCATAGTATTAACGATGCACCGCCATTTTGGTTTCCAACAGGAAGGATGGCACACTTCCTTTGGGAAAACAACAGGTCAGTGCCGAGCGTGCCCCTGTGTGGATCGATGATGCTGTTCCAACCGAGCGGAGAAGGTGCTTATAGCCGAATCGCCGGATGGAAACTATAGCAGGCGGAAAAACGCCGGCCTTATGCCTGGTAGAGGCGCTACCCGCAGAAGTGGTCGCACTTGGCATCTCGATCTGCCACACCACGCGAGATGGCTCCCGGATTGTCGGCAACTCTTCCCTAATCGCATTACGTCAGAGTTGCCCGTCACTCGGACGCAATCGCCGAGCCAACATGTTCATGACTTCCCAGAACTGGGCTTCTGGCCCGCTTCTCGGGATTCACATCTATACTTGGCGTCAACCACCGCCAAAAAAAAGGTTTCCCAGACGTGAAATTTCCAACTGTTCCGCTGCGTAGTGATATGTGGGAGTGACATATATGGGCGGGAACATGGACCAGGAATGGAAGAAGGGCAGCGCTGAGCTACTGATTCTCTCCCTGCTCGAGGATCAGCCTCGCCACGGTTACGACGTTGGGAAGCTTATCGAAGGCCGCTCGGGCGGCAGGCTGCGCTTCCACATCGCCTCGCTATATCCGCTGCTCTACCGCCTCGAGAATCGCGGCCTGATCCTGGGGCGCTGGGTCGAAAAGCCCAATCAAAGAAGGCGGCGATACTACCGTCTGACACCGCAAGGTCAAAAAACTCTGGCGCAGCAACGCCATAGCTGGCGGCAGTTTGTCCGCGCGGTCAGCCAAATTACGGGGGTTGAAAATGCCTGAGTGGAAACAAGAGATCAGAAAACGATTGGCGAGATTGAATCTTCCGCCCACCCGCGAAGTAGAGATCATTGAGGAGCTTTCAGACCATCTCGAGAATCTGTACGAAGAAATAATCGCAGAGGGAGCGACACCGGAGGAGGCCTATCGCGAAGTTGTCTCCGGCCTAGGCCAGAGCGATCTCTCAGAGGAATTGCGTGCCTCCGAACGCACGGCACCTCCCGATCCTATCCCAGATGGACTTTCGAATTCGGGCCATCTTTTCACGGGCCTAAAGCAGGACCTTCGCTATGCGGCGCGCATGCTGCGCAAGACTCCAGGTTTCACGGCAGTTGCCATCCTCACTTTAGCGCTTGGCATTGGCGCAAACACAGCCGTCTTCACGATCGTCAATACGTTCCTCCTGAATCCCCTTCCCGTCGAGCACGCCTCGCAATTGGCTGCCGTCAACACTGCACAGGCCAAGAAAACCTCTGAGACACTAGATGTCCGCCCGCTCTCGTTCCTTAATCTCAAAGATTACCGGGAAAAGAACCGCTCTTTTAGCAGCCTCGCCGGGTACTCGTCTCCGATGGCTCTTACGATGTCAGCCGGGGCCGAATCGCAACGCGTGTTCGCGGAAGTTGTTACCGGCAATTATTTCGATACTCTTGGCATTCGTCCTCGGATAGGGCGCCTCTTCTGGCCGGACGAGGACGCTAAGCCCGGGGCCATCCCCGTCGTTGTCATTGGCTACGCGGCATGGCAGGGCCGGTTCGGCGGCGCATCTGACGTTCTGGGCCGGACAATCAAGCTAAATAACATCGCATTCACCGTCATCGGCGTCACTCCTCAAGGCTTCAAGGGCGTCAATGCCATCTTCGGGCCCGACCTGTGGGTTCCGTCCATGATGGCTGAGCAGGTTATGCCCGCCCAGCAGCAGAATGCTCTACGAGACCGCGCGGTTCTCACTTTCACAGGCGCTGGCCGTCTCAGGTCTGGCGTCTCAATCTCGCAAGCGCAGGCCGACCTGAAGACCATCGCCGTTGCGCTCGAAAGAGAGTATCCGGACGCGAACCAGGGACAGACTGTCACATTACAGCCACTCAGCGAGGCAGCTATCGCAACCAATCAGCGTCAGGGGCTCGTGTTCGGAAGTGTCTTGCTGATGGCCATCGTGGGATTCGTGCTTCTCATCGCGTGCTCTAATGTTGCGAATTTGCTCCTCGCGCGCGCCGCTGCTCGGCGGCAGGAGATTGCGGTTCGCATTGCGCTTGGCGCCAGCCGCTGGCGTTTGGTCCGTCAATTGTTGACAGAAAGCGTCTTGCTCGGACTCTTCAGTGGCATCCTTGGGTTTTTCTTTGGCTACGGCGGGTGCCAACTACTCTGGTCGTTCCGCCCAGCGGAATTTGCGCAGAACCTTGTGGATCCCCATCTCAACGCGAATGTCTTCTTCTTCGTGCTCGTTGTCGCGCTGTTCACCGGCCTGATCTTCGGCATCGCGCCCGCGCTGCGCTCTTCCCGCACACCCGTCGTCGAAGCGCTCAAAGAGGAAGCTCGCACCGCTGGCCGAAGTGTCAGCCGCGCCAGTCTGGCCAACTCGCTTCTGGTAGGACAAGTCGCGGTTTCTCTGGTTTTGCTGGTTACGGCAGCACTGTTTTTACGCAGCGTTCAGCGCGAACACCTGATCACCCCTGGTTTCGAAACGAAGAATCTCACCGTTTTCCTGCTCTACCCCGGCCAGTTGGGTTACGACCGGACCAGAACAGAACAGTTCTACAAAGACGTGCGTGATCGCCTCGCTACAGTTCCCGGAGTCGCCTCTGTTTCATGGGCCGCAAACCTGCCGCTGTTTAGCCGCGCCCAAACTGGCGTGGTAATGGAAGGCCAGGAGCAGCGGAAGAAATCTGAGGCGATTTCAAGCGTTGTGAATACGATCGACCTCGATTATTTCACGACGATGGGCATCCCGCTCCTCGCTGGTCGCGAATTCACTCAAAACGATCGCGAAGGCGCAGCCTCGGTCGCGATCATTAACGACACCATGGCAGGCCGCTATTGGCCCAACCAGGATCCTCTCGGCAAACGCCTCCAGTTGCCCGGCCAAAAGGAATTCCGTCAAATTGTTGGCATCGTCAAGACCGCAGACTACCAAACGCTTGGCGAAACGCCCCAATCTTGCATCTACGTTCCTCTGCGACAAAATTATTCTGAATCGATGGTTCTCTATGTCAGGACCGAGCATGATCCGTCACAGACGATCTCCTCCGTCCAGAGTGAAATCCGGAATATCGATTCCGCCCTGCCGATCGACGACATTCGAACTGGAACCAAAGTGATCGAACAAGCGCTTTGGGGCGCAAAAATGGGAGTTGGGCTCCTCGGCGTGTTCGGATTCTTGGCGCTCGGACTTGCCTCGATCGGTCTCTATGGAATCATGGCCTACTCCGTGAATCAGCGTCGGCGTGAAATTGGCATCCGCATGGCGTTGGGCGCTGGTCAGGCAAGCGTGCTGCGTCTGATTCTTCGCCAGGGAATGATGCTCGTCATCTGCGGAGTTGGAATCGGGCTGATGCTCTCGATTCTGCTTGGGCGGGTTCTATCTAGGTTCCTCTACGGCGTTGGCGCAAGCGATCCTGCCAGCCTCACCGGAGCGTCGCTTGTGCTCCTGACTGTCGCATGGCTTGCGTGCTATCTTCCCGCGCGGCGCGCCAGCCAAGTAGATCCAATCATCGCACTGCACGAGAGCTAAAGACTCACGTTCTTCAGCATCAAGTCAAATCGCCAATTCGGAAGACCGGACATGCCGTTCTCATAGTCCAAAGGGTGCGTTTGGGAAGCGAAAGATGAGGCTCTGGACGAATGGTCGGCAAACCTTACCTTACAAGATTAGGGAAGAGTTGCCCGTCACCCGGGCACAATCGCAAAGATAGCAGGGCGGTCCAGCAACTTGGTGCCCTAGCGGCTTCCGTGATCCGATGTTGGGAATCAACTCTCATGAGCGGGAACGCGCGGCACGCATTACTTCAATGAAGCCGAGCCGGCCCAGGAGGCAGCTCGCGGTAACTACTGCGCCCATCAACGCTCCCATGATGCCGAGCAAGGCCACGTCGCTACCCGTGAGATACAAATTCCGGACCGGTGTGCGCGGACCAAGCCATGTCTTCTGGTACTTTTCCGGCGTAGCGGGATAGCCGTAAATCGCGCCGGAAGGCGCTGCCGTGAAGTGCTCGAATGTCAGAGGCGTGCCAAGCTCTGCGTAATCCACGAGGTCGCCAAATCCGGGGTGGCAGCGCTCGACAAGATCAAGCAATGTCTTGGTCATGCGGTTTTTAGCGGATTCGTAATCCGCGCCGCGTCTGCGCCAGAGTTCATCGCGATGTTCTTCCAACGAGCGATAGGAGAGTGGGGCAATAATCTCCGCGGTGTGGCGTTGGGCGCGAGGGTCTTTCAGGGACGGGAACGAGAGATAGGCCATGGCCGCTCGACCGTCGAGGAGCGCGTTCCGCTGGGAATACATCTTATCGTGGTCGAAGGACTCAAAAATCCAATAATTCTCTCCCTTGAAATCCATCTCGCGGGGATCACGTCGCAAGCCAAGAAAGAGTTCGACAACTTCGAAACCATCCGGCGGCGATTTCAGTTGTTCCCGAAACGGCAGAGCGGATGCCGGCAGCATGCGCGCGAAGGTGTTCCAGGCGCCGGCGTCAGAAACGACAACCGGCGCTCGAAATTGGGCGCAGGCTCCTTGCTTGCCTTTCCTGATGTTGACTTCTACGCCGACGGCACGGTCGTGTTCGAGAAGAATGCGGGTGACCTCGTGGTTGGGCAGCAGTTCACCGCCAGCAGCGCGGATTGTAGCGCCCGTGGCTTTGGCGATTTCGCCGGCACCCCCAGCTGGATACCATGCTCCGTTCAGGTAATGGCTCGCGATCACTGCATGAGTAGCAAAGGCGCTCTGGCCGGGAGGCAATCCATAGTCGGCCCACTGCGATGTGACCACGGCGCGAAGCCGTTGGTCACGAAAACGCCTTTCGAGATAGTGCCGCGTGACTTCCAGCGGCAAACCGGCTCTCAAACGATTCACCGCCCGAACGAAATTGCTCAATGGCGCGGGCGCTGCAAGCGCCATGACGTGACGATTGAACCAGCGAATGGCGGACTTTAAGTCGCGGAAATACTGCTCGATATTGGCTCGCTCGTTGGGGAAGGCGTCAATCAACACGGTTCGGAAATTTGCTTTGCCTTTGCATGCCTTGACTTGCAGATTCGGGTAGACAAAGACGTCGTAAACCTCCGGCATTGGGTTCCATATCACTCCTCTGTCCGTGATGAAATCGAATAGCAGGCGGCCCATCATGCCTTCGCCCATCTCGCCCACGTAATGAAGCCCCACATCCCAGGACCAGCCGCCGGGCCGTGTGAATGTGTGGGTGAAACCGCCGATTTTGAAGTGACGCTCGAGCACGAGCACTCGCCAACTGCGCAGCTTCGCCATGATGCTTGCGAGTGCGAGTCCGCCGATGCCAGAGCCGATAACAATCGCGTCATATCCGGACTGCGACGACATGTGGTTCGCCTTAGTTCTTCACCAAATCGCATGTATCGTATGATAGCCTCGGGCCGTTTGGCATGAGTTTTCCGCTCTGATAACACCCCATTGGCCCATCTATCCTCGGGTAGGTCTGAAAAACACGCTACGCGCAGAAGAACGGTTCGTAGCCAGCACATTCCGTGTATTGCCGGCTAACCGGAAGGTATCGGAGGTGTCCGGATTCCACGGTGCGGATTGGTCCTGACAAGTCGGCATCTCGTCAGCGATTGGTCTGTCACTGCTGGCGCGTTTATGAGGACTAATCTGGGCACCGAAACCCATCCTTCGAAAAGCTCCACACCGGCCTGGTGCAACACGAAGCCTCTACCGAGGTCAGTGACCCGCTCGTGATGTCCTGCGGACTGTAAGCCTCGCCTAAGAAGTGCCGTTCGATTTCCCTTGCGAAAGCCATCAATCCGCTTGCATCCTTCTTCGCGTTCGAGCGATCAAACACCGCGGGGATTTGAATGAACCAATCGAAGAAGGAGTTGACGATGGAGACATCTAAACGCCGATATCTCCGCTCGTGAGAAAAAATGCCAAATAATGATCGACCTACTGAAGCTGCAACTGACGGACTGAGAGGTTCCAATCCAACATTGGTCGAGTCCATCTCCCGTCGTGCGTTTGTACGGAACGCCGCACTTGCCGGGTCTGCTCTCGCCGCACTTAGCGGAGAAGGAATTGCCCAACAGGCCGGATCGGGAAGCTACAGCAACAGCGCAATCAGCGGAATTCCGTCAGGACATCCATCGCTAGCCAGACAGCCGCCGAACAGATAGTTGAAATCAAGATTAAGCGGGCGATGCTAGCTGGACCATCTGAGATCGCCAAGGATGCGACGGTGATGGACAAAGATGAAAACGGTAAGATGACTGTTCTCCGGAAAGGAACAAATCAATGGGTCTGCATGCCCGGAAATGAAAACGTGATTGGCGATCCGCCCATGTGTGCCGACCCGATGGCGATGCAATGGTTCATGGATGCTCATTCCGGTAAACCGAGCCCGACGAACGCAGTTCCGGGGTTGTGTTACATGCTCTGTGGAGCGACACAGCATAGCAATGCTGATCCGCTTGATAAAACCAGTCCGGCGATCCCAATCGGCCCACACTGGATGATCATGTGGCCTTTCGGGGCGAAGGCATGCGGGTTGCCGACGACCGTAAGGGATGCGGGCGCATGGGTCATGTGGGACAAGACCCCTTACGCCTATCTGCACATCTGCGGAACTCCTTGGGTCGGTAACGAATACCAGCCTGGCGACGCGCCAATATGGACCATGCGGTATAGATGAATCAGCAAATGAGGCGCGCAAACACGTAGGATCGATTGCGCTATTCGGTAGGCCAATCTTTGAAGGGAATGATCAGGCAAAGGTCGGAATAACCCGGCAGATGTGAGATGTAAATCTGACCTGTGGAACCGTCGCGATTGAGCTTTGCGCCGGACTTCCATCGGTCGCAGAATTTTGTTCGGGTTGGTGCGGGTTGGGAGAGACTAGACAAACATAAGTCCTCACAAGTCGGCTAGCTGAACGGTATTGGACGGAAAGAGGCAAGCGCCCGTGAATCATAAAATCGTGGTTGTCGAACGAATTAAAAGATCCGATAGTCTCACTTCGCCCTGGAGCGGCAGACGGGGCGTGACGGCGGCTCGATGAATGCTTTCCTAAAAGAAGCTGTTTCGCTTTCGCTCCTCGGCAAGTGCGTTGCGGCAGTTGTCGGAATCCTCTTCATCCACGCCACGTTTCGGGTGCTCGAACAAACGCTGCCCAGGCGCTTTGGCCGGGCCGATGCGCGTTACAGGGTCCGCAAGTTCGTGGTCTTTTGCGGATACCTTGCGATTCTACTTTTCCTCGCCCTCCTCTTTGAAGATCGCTTGGGCCGTCTGAGCTTTGCCCTGGGTGTCGCTGGCGCGGGTGTGGCCGTGGCCCTGCAGGACGTGCTGGCCAGCATCGCCGGCGCTTTCGCGATCGGCTTTTCAAAGTTATATACCGTGGGGGACAGAGTTCAGATCGGTGATACTCGAGGTGACGTGATCGATATCGGACTCCTGCGAACCACGTTGATGGAAACGGGGAACTGGGTCAGCAAGGACTTATACAACGGCCGGATTGCTCGCATCCCAAACAGCATCGTCTTGAAAGGGTCCGTCTTCAACTACTCGCAGGGATTCCGGTTTATCTGGGACGAGATTAAGGTAGTGCTTACAGGCACCAGCGACTCCCAACTTGCCAGGGCGATGCTTTTGAGGGTAGCCAAAGAGGCGATTGGTGAGTACCTGCTCGAGGCGCAGTCCTCTTGGAAAAGTATGAGCGAATATTATCAAAGCGAAAATCCTCCGTTAGAACCTACCGTCGCGCTGGTCGTAACCTCCGGATCGCTCGAATTCACTGTCAGCTATGTTGTGGACTACACGAAGCGGACTGCCATGCAAGATCAGTTGTTCACGGAGATCGCGGAGGAAGTGGCGGGTAGCAACGGACGGCTCAAATGGGCATCATCGGCAATTCCTGTCATAAACCAGCCGGCGACTCCGGCCCCGATCGAAGCCCGCCAGACGTCGTCGATCCTCGGCGCGGGCGAAGCGGCGGGTTCCGTAAATCGTGATCGATGAGAAAGTGCTTGTGGGATGTGACGAGAATAGGTGCCGCGACCACCGGTTGTCAGATTCAAACGTATACAACTTGTGGCCGGTCTTGAAGGGCCTGAAATTGGACCTAAGCAACGCAGAATCAACAACAGACTCTTGGGCTACAGGCCCATTACTTGCAAGCTTACGGCACTGATTCGCAGCTGCACGCAGTGTTTGAAATGTACCGCGCGTTTCCAGCCAACGCGCAATTCAACGTTGCGCAACGCGGTCCCAATGACGTGCCGTTGTTCTTTGGTACGGGAGCCGCATCTCCTTTTGCGAACTTGATCCCTAAGGTTGCCGAAGGTCTCCGAGCGAACGGAAACACTCATGTCGCAACGGGCCTGATCCCCGCCAGCGTGCACTACCTCACTGAGGATCAGCCGGAAACAGTGGCCGATCTCACAGAGCGATATCATCTCTGCATTCGGAGTGAGGGTAGGCCACTTCATTTGGATGTATGGTCGGCTAACCGGAAGCTATCCGGCTTCCACGGCGGCACCAGCCCTGTGAAGTCGGCTTGTAGGAACTGGAATCGATCTTGGAGAATTACGGGGTATTCTCATCGAGTCTGTCGGCGTACGCGAGCAAGCAGATCGCGAGACCTCATTCGCCGGCAGTAGTCCTCAAAGCTCGGGCGTGGTCCCTTCCAACGAAGATCCTCGACATTCTCAAATGCGGGCACATCCAATCGCACGGTCGCAAGAGTCCGAAACAACAAGGCCTCGCTCCATGAACTGTTCAGCGATTCGGACAGTAATCGGGCTCTCCGTGCCATTCTCGCCAGTCCTTAGGAATACCTTCAAGGTGGGGATACTGAGATAGTGTAAGAGCAGCGGCCTTTACGCCCCATCCCGGCAAGCCCGGGAAGCCATCTGCGGTATCTCCGACGAGAGCCAGGAAGTCTGGAATGGATTGGGGCTCTATTCCGAATTTCGCCACGACTCCGGCGTCATCGCGCACGATTTCATGCCTGCGGTCCAATTGAACAACTCGTCTGCCTACCACACACTGACTGAGATCTTTATCCGGCGTACAAATGAGCACCTGCTTCACTCGGTCATCCTTAGCTGCTTTGTCGGCAGCAGAAGCGAGCGCATCGTCCGCCTCATAATCGACCATTGGCAACACCACTACTCCCATTGCTTCCAATGCTCGGTCGCAACTCCAATGTGAGTCGCACCGCCCTCGATCATGGACAAAACCGAGGTCAGGACACCCCGTACCGCACCGATCTCCTGCCCGTTCGAATCTGTTGTGGAGGGCACTGCGAAAAAATGGCGGAACAATTCGTACGTTCCGTCGATCAAGTGCACATCCATGTGGTCTCCGATCAGCTTCTCGGAGAGCGATGTTATAAGATCGGGCTATGAATTTGGGGATCGTTCTCTTGTTACCAACTATCACGCGCTTAGGTGGGCATGCCCGACAATTTCAATTCGTCTTCGACCAAACTGGCCCTGGTCCCACTCACACCGGCGAGTTCTCCAGTACTGATACCCATTCGGCATCCGTTCCAGCCCTCCCGTGTATGTGCTCGCGGGCGCACATATTCAAGCGCGCATAATCGTGGGACGTGTCAAGGCAAGCCGAGTCATGCGCCCGGTCGGCACTTTTTGCGCGATATGACGTGCGACGAGGAGCGACAGGGGGGCACGTGACTGGCGCAGTCCGCGCCTGACCCACGACTTACTTGAGCTGTTCGTATCACTCCGTAGCGCTTGGTCATACAACAGCACGCGCATTCCGGAGGACGCGGTGTCCACTCCGATGATGCGTACGTGTGCGTATCAAAATGAGCGCCAGCCGGGCGAAGCGTAAATTCGACACGGTATGTTAGGGGAGGAGGCGCGACGGGAGGCGCTAAGCGGGCGCAAACTCGAGCGGCACAGGGCATATTTTCGCAGAAGTGCCGTGGTCCCTGACAACTGCGCAACTCAAGGACAGCGAAATCGACCTTGCGACGAACGACAAATTGTGCGACGAATGGCTTGGTGAACCCTTCGGAGGGCACTATGCCGACTGCAGAAATTCCGCGCACGAAACCGCAAGTTTGTAGGAGCGAAGGCCAGACCGACTACAAGCGCGCACTGGGCTACCAACAGCTCGGCGTGGACCCGAAGACTCTGCAGCGCGTCCCATTCTTCGCTATGCAACTGAAGAGCATCGCTCGCGCCCCGGACGTTACCCGTGCTTTCGACTTGCTCCAAGGATCGGACGATCCTGACGCTCGGAAACTCTCAGACGCCTACCTCTCGGTTCCAGCGTCCTATCGGAGGTTGCTGGCGCCGGAAGCCTTCTGCGTCGCGGCCGGCGTGTCGCCGAGTCGGGCCCTAGAAATCGTGATGACGATCGCGCTGCGCCAGGCAGGTCAGATATCCACCCTTGTAGGAGCGCTCGCACTTCCTCGCATCGTTGAGAAAACTGCGAAGAAGGCTTTGCAGGACGACGGAACGAAGGAACGAATGATGCTGCTCAAAGCTACGGGATTCGTTCCCACGGCTGGCGTACCGTCCTTCGTTCAACAACCGGTCGCGAGGTCGGCACTGTAAGGGTGGAGCGCTTGGAGTTTCAATCTAACTCTTTGTTTTAGAGTCCGTTAGTGCTCCGGGGCTTTCCAAATATCATTGGAGCGCCTGGAGTATTGCTCCACGCGCTCCAGCTCACTCTGCAAGACCCTGGAGCAGCAAACGACTGAACCGATTGTATTTAACTCTGTGCTCCGGACGCTCCAGCATCCTGCACATCTTGCAGCGCGATCTTTTCATAGCGTCCGCGGGCTACTCGTCGCACAAGTTGATGAGCGATGCATTGCCCGAGAAAGTTGGAAGGAGCCTGATCGGCGTGACCGTAGGCAGCCTTTGCTTCCTTGAAGGCAAAGTCGGTAGGTAAAGACGCGAGAGCGGTCTGCTGTTTGGGATTGAAAAGAAGCTCCGGACCAGTGAGGTTCCGATAACCGAGTGGATCACCAACATCGTCGACCTCCCTTGCCAAGTAGATTGGTCTGATTTCGCCACGTATGCGGCCGAATCCTCGGATCACGAGTGAGGCGTTGTCCTTTCCCACGGCGCCGATGTCCGGCTCATCTATACCCAGTCGAATGTCGGTGCCGTTAATTAGTGCGCTCGCCCCACGCGCCTCCTCAAACCATCGGCGGAGGACCGCGTTTTCCAGCGGACCGGCGGACTCCTCGGCCTTACGCGATTGCTTGCGACGATGGTGGACCAATAGCGCCGACATGCCACAGTCACGGGCGAGCGAGCGAAACTCTTGCAGCATCTTAGTCGCGCCACTGTTCTTCTCTTCCGCTTCAGGCATGTACGAGGCGAGCGAATCGATGATCGCCAACGATGGTCGCACTTCACGCAACATGTCTAGTAACGTATCGCCTGGTCGGCCGTACTGCTGCGAGCAGTCATTGAGGGACCACAGCAGAAGATTCTCATCCGGTGTTCCCACGAGCCCAAGATGTTTGCTGATGCGTTCGACGAGTTCATACATGTCGCTGATCCCGTTCTCAAAATCAGCGATGACGACCAGACCCTTTCGCGTTTCGCGGCCGAGAAACGGTAATCCTGCAGCAATAGATATCGCGGCTTGATACATCAACGGTGATTTACCCAGGCCGGAATCACCCAATAACAGACCGATCGAGCGAACCGGCAAGACCTCGTTAATCAGGTAGCCAGCAGAACCGAGTTCTTGCGCCCGAACCTTGAGGCTGCTCGGGGTATGCAGACCCCATCGTCTGCGCTGATCAGCGGTTAGCATTTGCGCTAGCGTATGGACCGTGCTGGGCGAAGCCCGGAGCTCACCAACCGCTCGATCTCGCTACTATGAATTCTGACCAACCGACCGACGCGCGTCGACGTAACGCGCCGTTCCAGCAGCCACCTGCGCACACATGCCTTGGTGATGCCAAGTGCATCCGCAAATTCGCTCACCGTCAGCCATTCTCGGCGCTCGTTCATTGTTCATCTCCTGATGAGCCAGCACGACTGAAATTGACTCTGAACGAGCTTAGGCGATCGGTGGGGATACAAAGCGATGGAAATTAAGTACGGAATATTTTCCCGGAAACAAATGCGCCTATTCTTTCCGTCTTGTACGCTTTGCCTTTGGTTTGGTAATCGCTGCCGGCGCGCTCTCGGCTTTCGAGTTCGCGTGCGTCGATTCGGGACGGCGTACCTCGGCATTCCTTCGCCGCTGCTCATCGCCTATCTTGCGGATGTTTTTCTCGAGCTCGGAACGGCGCTGTACGTACCTGTCAATCTGTTTGCGAATCCTATCTGGTGCTTTGGGGTCTAATTGCCCTAATTTGTCCGCTATCTCCTTCGGATGCTTTCCTCTTTGGGCCAACCGAAAGACCTGCTCGAGATATTCGTCCGAGAGGGGAGGAGCGCCCCTGCTCGATTTGCCTTCCGTACCGGGCCAGCGAGGAAAGTAGGTGTCGTAGTACAGATCGACAGCGTAGTGGTGAATCCTTCGGGTGAAGGAAACCGTGTCGATCCGCAAAGGTAAACGCGACGTCGCGGACGGGCTCTTCTCGGATCCGGCTGAGCCCGAGATCCATGAACGTAGCATTTCGTCCAGGATCTGCATCGCTTCGTCAGGGGTCACTGACGGTTCGCGCCGATGTTCGAAGATTACTTCCAGCCAGCCCTTGAGGCGCTGCTCCATCTTGACCGTGGAGGCCTTGGCGGAAAGTTTATTTTCGGCGTTCGCCAAAGTGTCGTTTTCACTCATCGTCAGCTCCCACGATACAAACATGATCCGCGCGGATGAAACCTATCACATTACACTTGACTCTTGCTAACCTAAACGTTTAGGATATAAAAATGGCGAAGAAGCAATTAAGCGAGGCGGCAAGTTTGTTGGGGAAGCGGAGCTATTTGGCGCGGCTGCGAAGGTTCGGCATTGAGCGAGTGCGAGAGATTGCGCGCGAGAACGGCAAGCTGGGCGGCAGGCCGCGAAAGGCCGGTGGGCAATGATATACAAACGGGGGAAGTGCAATCTCGATCCCGAAGGCCGGTGCAAGAAGTGCGGCAAGCGCGGCGCCTGCGGCGTCTACTGGTACAAGTTCATGTGGCAGGGGAAGCTCGTGCGCGAGTCGACCAAGCAGGGCAGCGACAAGGTCGCCCGGCAGATGGAATCCGCGCACCGCACTTCTCTCGCAAAAGGTGAGGTAGGCATTCGAGAGAAGAGGATTAAGCCCAGACTGTCGCAGTTCATAAGAGAACGGTTCGAACCCTGGGCACGCGGCACTTTTGAGAGATCATCACCGAAGACGTGGCGCGACTATTACAAGGTCGGCATTAAGACCGTTCTGGAGTACAAGCCGCTTGCAGATGCCCCGCTCGACGAGATTACGAGTGAGACAGCGGCCGTTTTCGCGGCACATCGCCACAGGCAAGGACGACAGATAAGTACGGTAAATAGCTCACTTCAAATCCTTCGTCGCATGCTGCGTTTATCTGTGGAGTGGGGAGTCAGCGATTCCGCCGTTCCGATGATTCGTATGATGCCCGGCGAACGTCACCGGGAGCACGTAGTTACGCCAGAGGAAGAGGCCCGCTATTTGGCCGCTGCGCCCGAGTTGGTAGCCAACGTGGCAGCCGTTCTTGTGGACTCGGGCTTGAGACCTGAGGAATGTTTCCGGCTGCGATGGGAAGCGATTACGTGGTCCAACGGCAGACACGGCACCTTTCTTGTGACTCACGGGAAAACGGCTGCCGCGCGAAGCGTTCTGCCAATGACTCAAAGAGTCCGGATGATTCTTGAGACCCGTTGGGAAGGCGCCAGGAAGCCCGTAGAAGGTTGGGTTTGGCCCGCTCCCACCCGTAGTGGTCATCTTGAATCTTCCAGCCTGAAAAAGCAGCACGCTCGCTGCTTCCTCACGCTCGCGGAAGAGACGAAAAAGAACAACGGAAAGCCTGTCCGTCCCTTCGTGCTTTACTCACTACGCCATACCTTCTTGACCCGCCTAGGCGAATCAGGCTGCGATGCGTGGACGCTCGCGCGGATCGCAGGACACAGTTCCGTAGCGATGTCGACGCGCTACGTTCACCCTTCTGAGGATGCTGTATTCACGGCTGTTGAAAGACTAGGTGGGCACAAAATTGGGCACAGCGCGG
>CAWBIY010000012.1:0-2515756 GCA_963788915.1 uncultured Acidobacteriota bacterium
CAGTTGACCTGACGCGCCGAGTAGCCCCGGGGAATTTCACCCCGAGGCCCTCACAGATCCGTGCTTGACCGTCTCCAGTCACACGGCTCGTGCCACCCAGTGAAAGCTACCGCCTTCCGCCAGGACAGTGAGTTCCTCCTGTTTCCAGTTGACTCGATCCCAGCGTGGGTGACCTGCTCCCTTCGCTCCACGGACATTACTCCGTTTCGTCACTACTATGGAGCAGTCCGAGCCTGGTCGGCGCATCAGTACATTCAGCCTCGCGGGGCCTCCGCTTGTGCCTTTTCCCTTAGCATCACCGAACAGGTTCTCAAGTTCCGTACGAAAGCCCGAATAAGAGTCATGCCTCCTGAACACCGGACACCGCATGGCCAGTACGTAGGCATCTGCCATGCTGCTCCCAGAGCACGGGGGAAACTCCGGTTTTGGTGTCGTCGTAGATCCTTTCGATGCTTCATCAGAGGTTCGTTTGCACTCATCTCTCTTATTCCTACTTGACATGATCGGACTGTCATGCCTTTTAACCATAACGTTCACCACCACGGCTTTTGACCGAAGCAGCTTATGGCAGTTTGAAGCCTCCCCCTACAGGGCGACTTCGAAGGGCCTACCTTCATCTTTCGTACAGCATGACGCTTTCGCGTCGTCTTGACACAACCCCCGCACGGATCCGCACGTGCAGAATTGCTGCATGCGGCTCTTACCTCGGATGCCTGGCGTCGAAGCGCAGATTGGGATAGGGATGAAGGATGCGAGGTAGGGGAAGCCAGCGCTGCGCAAGAGCTACGAGTCGCGGCCATGTGATCCGACTCTTTTGGCTGCGGCGCCGTAGTGCACGCATCCAACGCCAGATCACCTGTATCCGAAAACTTCGAAGACTGGCCAGATTCCCGGGGACCGCATGATAGTTGAAGTATCCCTGTACAACGGACCTCAACCATTTCCCGAGCTCCTCTATTGGCAGATGTCTGCGTCTTCGAAATTCCTCCTTGAGCGCTCTCAGCTTGGCGGAGAGCCGCTTGTGGATGGTCTTGCGTAGAACAAGGAATTTTCCGGTCTTCCACGATTGCCCACAGATGTGGGTGAAACCGAGGAAGTTGAATGTCTCCGGCTTCCCTGCTCCCCGCTCTTTTCGGTTTACGACTGCGTAGCGCCCGAACTCGATCAGTCGTGTCTTGTCCGGGTGCAGCTCTAATCCGAACCGACCGAGTCGTTCCTTCCAGTCTCGGAGGAACTGCTCCGCGTCGGCGCGGTGCTGAAATCCCAACACAGCATCGTCGGCATACCGAACGACGATCACTTCACCTGTCGCCCGATGTTGTCTCCAATGCTGGACCCACAGATCAAAGGCGTAGTGGAGGTAAACGTTCGCAAGCATCGGTGATGCCACTGAACCTTGCGGAGTTCCCCGCTCCGTCTTTGACCATCGCCCTTCTTCCGATACTCCAGCTCTCAACCACTTGCCGATGAGGCGAAGTATCCGTCGATCAGCGATGCGATGCTTGACGAACTGTAGGAGCCAATCGTGTCGAATTTCATCGAAAAAGCTCCGGATGTCAGCGTCAAGAATCCAATTCACTTTCCTTCTCATGATTCCTACCCAGAGCGCATCCAGCGCATCGTGCGGGCGTCGCCCGGGTCGAAACCCGTACGAGAACCCCAGAAAGTCCTCTTCGTAAATCTGATTGAGGACCGTCACTACCGCGTGCTGGACGATCTTGTCCTCCATCGCAGCGATCCCTATCGGACGTTGACGTCCATCCGCCTTGGGAATGTAGGTTCTCTTCGAAGGTTGCGCTCGATACGTTCCTCGATGCACGCGGCTGTGCAAGTCCTTCAGTCGTTCGCTCAGGCCCGTCTCGTATTCCGTCCATGTGATTTCGTCAACTCCGGGAGCTGCATCTCGCTTCAAGGCGTAGAAACTGCTCTCCAGCAGTAAGACGGATACATGGTGAAGTAGCGCTGTGAACTGTAACCGCTTGTCCCTCTTTGCTGCTTCCCGCACACCGCGCAGGCCGCTCAACGCGTCACCCCAGCTCTGTGTCTGAGACGCGGACGTCTGTTCGGTGTTCTCCTCAGCCGGTCGTCTTCCCTCCATGCCCTCCGTCAGCGGGTTCCCGCTTTTGTTCAGGCACTTCGTCGGTGTCGGGTCGGAGGAGGCGCGCTTGCGCGCTAGCCTCCGTCCGCCGCCCAAACTGCACGTGCGGTTTTCCCGCATGCAGCTTTCACGAAGACACGTGACCTGAGATGTAAGGAAAAGGCAACCGCCAAGTGGGCCTTGCTTACATCCGGAAGGTTGAGTCCGGCCTCCAGTATCCTCGGACGATGATGTACGGGTTTTTCGCTAAGCGAACTGATCCACCTTCATCATCCTTACTCTTCTGGCTGCCCACCTCTTCCTTCCTGCCTTCGCCTGCCACCTTCCCCGACCCACGCTAGCCGCCGATCGCTCGGTCACGTGACTTTCATCACGCTTCAGGTACTATTTGGCAGTCCGACTACTGACAGAGCATCACTCGCCACTTCGCTTTTGCTTATAGGTCCGCTTACTCCGGTGTCACCCAGAGACTCTGCCAGTTCTCCTGAGGTCACGCGCTGTTCTTCTGTGCCGTGCCGTCCGCAAACACCTTGGTGCGGTGGGTGAATGAGAACGCCTTCGTCTCAGAAGTGCAGACTCGACCTTGCCCCACCTTTGGCCGACCGGTTCATCTTGGGGATTGTCCCCATCGATTGCAGCCCGGCACTTCTCCTCATGCCCTTCGGATTCCACCTCGCGATGGACACCCTGCCCTCCGAAGTACAGCAAGCGGTGGCTTCAGGTCGGTCTTGGCTGTATCCAGCTTTCGCCTTCGTGCCCGTCTAGACGTCTCCATACCTTCCGCTTTCTCCGGCCAGCGAGGCTATTACCCCCCGCTTTTGGATATGGCGCCCCTCATTTGAGCGCCAGAGGGACTTCAACCCTCATGAACAACGCGCTGCTCAGCGCGCACTTCACGACCGTCCGACTTCCCATCAACGTGCATGTTGGACTTCTGGATCATGTCCTTCTCCAACCGGCCCGCGCACAACTGCGTGTCGGGCATTGATGGGACCTCCCGGTTCTCGCGCGTGAAGTTTCCATGCATGCCAGGGGTCTTCGACCGCGCAGAGCCCGATGAATGCTCGCGATTTCGCATTTATCAGTATTGCCTTCCGCACATTGGAACAGCGTCAGCGCTCTGATTTCCGACCACTTTCACGGCTCAATACCCTGCCTGCATGTTCCCCTGTCAACGCTTCACGTGCAGCCTTGCGACTACCCGCGCATGACTCGGGGCCAGGTTGGCTCGCTACGCCTTACCTGTACGACTCTTTCATTCGCGACTTCCCGCCGGTTTATCCCGGCGCACTCCAACTGCGTCCAAAATCGGGCAATTTGACAAGACTTTTAGGGGTGGGAAGCCAGTAAAGCCAACTGCATCAAGGGTTTATGGAGCTGGCGATGGGAATCGAAGCCAAATCCGCCCGTGTTCAGCGTTCCGCAAGTGTTTGAAACTACTCACCGTCCATCCTCAATTTGGGCGCATTTGGGCGCAGAATTTTGCCTCTGGACGAAGTATCTCCCGGTTCGCACCCTCCGGCCCTTCGCCTCGCCATCTCGCGCATGCAACTTCACGACACGTATTGCTCTCCAATTCGCTCCTCGCCTCAAAGCTACCGCCGCCTGTTTCCCACGACCTTAACGGGCGCGCGCCACAACCAGCGTCAAATCATCGAACTGTTCTCCGTAGCTGAAGTTCTGCACCGCCTTTTGAATGGCGGCCAGCAATTCGCAAGGTGTGGCTCCGGCATTTTCGCGCACCACTTCCGCCAGCCGCTCTTCTCCGAACTCATTGCCCCCTGCATCGTTCGCTTCTGTCACCCCGTCCGTATAGATGACCAAAATATCGTTGGGTTCGAGTCGAATGATTTTCGTTTCGCAGTCCCAATTCGCGGAAAAACCGATCACCGACGCCGTTGCGCCGAGAGGCTCTACTCCGCCCTTGGCGCGGAACAGCAGCGGCGGATTGTGCCCGCAGTTGGCATACTCGAGCTCCCGCGACCCGTCGTCGTACACAGCGAAAAACAATGTCGCATAATGATCGTCGGGCGTGTTCTCGTAAAACAACTGGTTCACCGCTTTCAGCAGTCCCGGAAGCCAGGTGCCGTCGCGATTCACATTCAGCAGGTCCTGTCTCGCTACAGCCGAGCGGCTGCGCAGATTGGCCTGCAGATTCGCCATCAGCAGTGCGCCGGAAATTCCCTTCCCCGAAATATCCGCCAGTACAACCGCCAAATGCCTCGCGCCAAGGTCCCAAAAATCGTAATAATCCCCGCCCACCTGCCGCGCCTGAATGCAGTTCCCGGCGTACTCCAGCGTATTCATTCGTGGAAGCACCTGCGGGAAAAGCCTAGATTGTACTTCGCGCGCAATCTCCATTTCCCGCGCCGCGCGGCGATCCACTTCCAGACGCCCCGCAATTTGCTCCGCCATGCGGATATTTTCCAGCGTAATCGCAGCCTGATCCGCCACGGTATCGAGCAGCCGCTTGTCCTCACTCGAGTACGGCTCGTCGGAAAGCCGACGCCCCAGCACCAGCAGGCCCATTAACCCGCTATTCCGCCCTACAATCGGCACCAGGCATTCCGGCGCGAGCCCGTTATTACCTCCGGGGTCTTCGGAAACCACCGGTGGCACGTCCCACGCTTTTCCGTGCTTTGCCAGGTCTTCCAACAGAGGCAGAGTCGTTGAAATGGTCGGCGCTTCTTGCAAAACGAAACGCGCCCCAAAGCGAAATGGAAACTTTGGCCGCGGCAGCGCAGAGCGGGCACCGCCCAGGCTGCGCGGCGCAGTTTTGGTCGCCGCCGAAAGATTGCCATCGCCGCTTTCCAGGTAACATCCCAGCGACTGCGGATGCAACGCGCCTTCAATCTGCAACTCCAGCAAGTTCGCCAGTTCTTGGCGGTCGGTCACCGTCCGCGTTTTCTCCGCCAACTCCTGCAAAATCACGCGAGCATCGTACGAGCTTCGGAAAAACGCGCGGTCGATGCGGTCCGTGCCACGTTTCACAAACGGCCGGGACACCCACACTAGCGCCACGCCAAAAACGGCGCTGAGCGCCATCCCCAATTGCGACTTTTGCTCGAAATACGATCCGAGAAATCGCGCAAACAGAAAAATCGCCAGCAAGGCCACACAAAAAAGCAGCAGAAAGTAGCTGCGCTGCACCAACACATAACGCGCGCTCCGCCGCAACAGCGCCGGTATTTCCATCACGCGGTGTTTCACCACGGCGTACGCAAACGAAAGCGGATAAAGAAACAGCACAATCGCAGTTCCGGCATTCACCCAAAAACTCGGTTGATAATTCGCGAAATGGATCGCCAAACGTAATAGGATAACCGGTAACACTCCGACCACAGTGCCAAACAGAATCACCCGCGACTTCCGCCGCGCATCCGTTGAGATGCTGCCGGAAAACGCGTTTTGCGCCAGCGACACCAGCCCAAGCGCAAAAATCGCGTACCGCAAAATGATCAGCAGCAAAAAACTTCGGCTATCCCCGATCATCCGCGGAACAAATTGGGGAAACGCCGGCTCGCCGCTCCGCAGCCCCGGTAACACGGTCGTTACCGACACGGCCAGTACCGCCCACTTCAACCAGGGCAGCTTGCGATCCAGTACGGACCGCACCGGAAATACCGCGAAAAAGAAATAGAAGAGCGCCGCAAGTAATCCATAAAAGACCGCCCGGAACGCGAACCCAAACACCCGCGGCTGCACCGCAATCGCCAGAGGGTTTGGAAAATTCGGCGCCGCCGCAAACGCGCTGAACATCAACGCCAGCAACCACGCATGGGGGTCATCCGTCCGCAGGAATAAAACCCCAAAACCCACCAGCAGGAACAACACCGGAAAAAGATTCAGAATTCGCTGCGCGGACGATTTTGCCAACCCTTCGCCATGCAACGAGGCGCGAGCCCGAAACACCCCGTGTAAGTTCATCGGTTCCGCGGCGCCGCGGCGCTCCACAGTAACTTCCACCGCGTCACCCGGGCGGCTGCGGGCATAAACCTCGTCCCATGGCGCCGTCGTCGCCAGTGGCATTCCGTTGACTCCTGTGATGTGGTCGCCCTCCCGCAATCCCGCTTTGTCCGCCGGGCTTCCCGGCACTACGTCCACCACTGGAATGGAATGCGTTCGCTTGTCGTACTCCTCGTCATGGGATTTGTTGAACCCAAGCTCTACCTGGCTTTCCGGCGCCCGCGCGTCGTACATCCACGCCACCGCGTACACCGTGGTCAGGATGCAAAAAAGCATCGCCACTGAAAGCAGAAGTGGTCGCGGAATCCGCACCCAGGAATCACCGAGGGACAATTTGCGGGAGGAGCCAGCCATTTCGTTTACAGAGTATGATTCGACTCAGGCGAGGTCAATAACGTCCGCCACCGATAAGGGCAAGGGGAGTCTGGTGGTTGGCGTTGGCCACGATTAGACAAGAATTTAGGCATCGCCAATCACGAGGCAGCCGGCTCCAAACCCGAGTTATTAGCAACTTACTGGACGCGGAGGAACGTGCCTCAAGAGAGACCGCTCCACCCGCTCCTTCTGGCTGTTGTGTTCACGGCTACATAGTTCGTTCGGGCGCGACGGCGTGCCTTATGTGCGCGAACAGCGAGGTGAAAACGAAGATCGGCGGCGAGAAGACCCGCGGCAAAACCAGGCGGGACGATTTTTTGATCGAGGCCGAGGTGGTGAAGGGCGTGGAAGACGCCGAGGGCGCTGACGACGCAGTGCCTAATTTGTTCCAGCCTGGGATTACAGATGCGCTGCTAGGTGCATGCTCCGCGTGGTCACGGGTACGCGACTGCCGAGGGGTGAAAAAACGAGGTGGGCCATTGGAGCGTAATCGTCCCCGCTTCTGACCTGAAGCCCGAAGCAAACCTTGGGCGCAACTTGGGCGGCGGACGTGAATGCACTTATGATCGAAGTCGATGTCGGACCATTGCAGCCCGAGCGCTTCCCCAGCGCGCAGTCCGTTCAAAATCAGAACGATAAAAAATGTGTGCCAGGGCTCTCCCGCAAGCGAGAGAATCGATTCGACTTGAGAACGGGTGAAGTGTGCAGGGAGTCAGGCGAAGAAAACCATCGCCGCCTACCGTTTTCCGCTCTTGAAATTCCGTCAGCTTTGTGCCCACAATCCAACTGAATCAGACCTGTACCGTATCATGGCCGCATTACGGTGCGAGGGTTGACGGCAAGAAGTCCGCCTATGGGAGTATTGGTTCTTCAAGTGGAACGATGGTCTCGACACGATGACGGTTGAGGAGTTGTTTTCATGAGTTGCTGCATGGATTCCTGCGGGAAAGAAGTCTACGCCCACGGCATGTGCGTCTACCATTTTTGGTCCGGATCCTGCAGTGGTGGGCAATGCTCCAAGCCCGCCACGCATTCATGGGCCGGAGAAGAAACCGACTTACCGGGGGATGTGTGCTTCTTCTGTGACCAGCATTGGCAGGAATTCGTGGCCGATGAAGCTGACGGTGGTGTCTTTGCCGGGAGCCTTGGCTCAGACTGCGGTTCCATGCACCACATCTACTTGCGGTAGGGTTCCCGAGGCAGGCGGGGATACAAACGCACTCTTGGAACCTGCGTCTCAACGAACATGCTTTTTCGTCGCGTCCAAAACTCCGCCCTGGACGCAATTTCACGTCCAACTGCGTCCAAAATCGGTCAATTTAACAAGATTTTGGGGGTGGGAAGCCAGTAAAGCCAACTGCATCAACAGGGTTTATGGAGCGGGCGATGGGAATCGAACCCACGTCCGAAGCTTGGGAGGACACCCACAGAAATACAGACTGATCGCCGCACCGAAATAAGGAGATCATGCTGCCTCCTTAATCAGTTCAAAGCGGAATGGCAGGACGAGACTGGCGGGTTCGGTGCGTTGCAGTGCCCCGCAACCAATTGAGGTAATAGCTCGGAAAGGCCGGATGCTCCCTCCGGCCTTTTTGGTTTTTTTTATTCGAAAAAGGATCGGAGCACCCCAAGACCCAGGTACCAAAAAACGGAACCTGGGGCACCGGCCGCAGCCGCATCCGCTCCGCTTCCAGTTCCGGAATCATCGCCGCCTCACCGTCCTAGAGCTAAATACCCTGTTTCCAGCATTCTCGGCCACACGAAAAAACATTGAGCTGTTTGTCGATTCCCCACCGCCCCGTTCGACGCGTAAGTGGAGCCGCACCGCGCAACCGTTACTCCCAAATCCCCGGTTGCGCGGCGTCCGAGCTCCTATATAAGAGTAGCGGCCCTGATACGGCGTCCGCTCAACCTTCAAGGAGAACACAATGCGCTTCATGATGATCATGTTTCCGAAAAGCTACGAAAACGCAAAACCCGGCACGGTACCCGACCTCAAAGCCATGGAGGTAATGGGCAAGTACAACGAGCAACTAGGGAAAGCCGGCGTGCTGCTCGCGCTCGACGGGCTGACCCCGCCCTCGACGATGAGCGCGCGTGTCACCTTCAAAGGCGGAAAGTCGAAAGTCACCGACGGTCCGTTCCCCGAAGCGAAGGAAGTGGTCGGCGGCTACTGGATCATTCAGGTGAAGTCGCGCGAAGAGGCGCTCGAATGGGCCTCGCGCATCCCCGGCTCGGACAACGAAATGGTCGAAGTCCGCCGGATGTTTGACCTAACCGACTTCGATCCCGAGACCCAAATCGAGATCCAAAAGAAGTTCGGCGACGCCGGCACTGAGCTGGGCCAGCAATAGCTTTGTAACTCGCTGAGACTCACCTGCGAATACTTGGCGAGCCGGGACGATCAGGGAGTCAAGACGCGGCGGCTTCGGAGCGTTGCAAGCCCCCGCAACCAATTGAGGTAAATAGTTTGGAAAAGGCCGGATGCTCCATCCAACCTTTTTGTTTTTTAATTCGGAAAAGGATCGGGGCACCCCAAGACCCAGGTACCAAAAACCGGAACCTGGGGCACCCGGCAACGCGGGAAACGTTAGAAGGCTCCCTAGACTTGGGACTGAATTGGAGGTACAGGGGCTTACTCCTGTCCTTAAACAGACCATGAAGCCAGTTTTTAGTTTCCCTCTTGGACTGTACCGTTGGATCAGCAGCACATTAGGCCAGCCTAACCAGCAGCCCGGCCGGATCAAAGTGCAGAAATGTGGTTTTATGCACGACAAAAAACTCGCCGATACTAACCGATTGTCGAAAAACCGGCGCAGCCAGCGGATAGAAATGAACGTCCCGGTGGTCGTTTACAGGACCCGAGGGGAGGGCCCGCAGTTCTACGAAAATACGCAAACACTGGTCATCAATGCGCATGGTGCGCTCATGGACTTAACGGACTTGGTGGCACCTCGGCAAAGGCTCCAAATGCAAAACCCCGAAAGCGGCGAAAATCTGGAGTGCCGCGTGGTCTCAGTGAAGAGGGAGCGGATTGGACCTCCTAAGGTTGCAGTGGAATTTACGCAGCCCGCACCGAGCTTCTGGCGCATTGCGTTTCCGCCAGCCGATTGGAAAGGGATCGCCCCCGTATAAACGACCTGTTTGCCCACCTGTAACTCCACATCTGCTACACCGTTCCCACTGCTATCCACAACTCTCCCCGCAATCGTAAATCGCCGCATCCGACTTCTGCTGGCGCGGCTGAGCGATTACGATTCATCGCTAACAATCTTGCCGGACGCGGTGTCGTTCGGATAGTTGAAGAAGAGCTGATTGCCATCGGGATCATCGACCACCAGCAGACGATAGCCCCACGAACCTTCCTTGACCGAAACGCCCTTGGCCTCGAGTTCTGCGCGCAGCGCGTCCAACGCGGCGACTTGCGTCACCGGCTCGACGTTCAGGGAAATGAACATCAGCCCCTTGCCAATCTTGTCCGGCCACGTGTCGGCCAGGATAAGCGCGCAGCCCTGCCGGTCGACCTGTGCGACGCGCGCCCTGCCATCCTCCTCGTAGCGCCATGGGCTCGTGAAGCCGAGCTGGTCAATGTAAAAGTGGAGCGAGGCCTCAACGTCGGTCACGTGTAGGACGGGGCGTGCGAACCAGTCTGTCATAGGCTATATGTCCTCGAATAAAGGGAGCTTCTTCCTGCATCTTGAATTCTAGGGCCATCTTAGATCGGCATCTGGTCGCAGGGACTATAAACGTGAGACTGGCGGCGGTCCGACGGCTCGCTTATGAAACGGCAGATGGGCCCTAGTCGCAGCTCGACGTCTCATAAGCGTATCCGAACGATCCAGTGGGGCTCCCCTAACAAGGCCAACCGCCGAGCCGTTCGCGCGGGCGCTGCGGGCAAGTTGGAGATACCACGGTCTACCCTGGAATCGAAGATTCGGTCACTCAAAATCAACAAAAATCGTTTCAGGCCTATCCCGGGAACTTGAGGCTCCCGCTTCCCAGAAATTACTCTTAAATAGGACAACATTTTTCACGTCGGCAGATTGAGCTTCTTCAGGAACGCGGCATATCGCGGGTCTCTGTGCAAGCTCTTCAGTAGGGGGTCCACTTTCGTAGTGATCAGACTGTCGTCACGTTGAACATAAGCTCGGTCCAGCCACTCGAACGCATCATCGGATTGGTTGCGGAAAGCATAAACTTGGGCGATCTGGTACGGATCGCTTGCGTGGTATTTGGTAATTAACTCACTCAATGCGGCGTCCGACTCTCTTTTCCGACCAAGCGCATAGTACGCAATCGGATACAGAAACGCACGTATGGATGGATAGGGTACGTGCTCGATTTCCGGCAAAGCATCCTGCGGCCGCCCCTGCATCACATAGATTTCGCCTAACAGGATGGGGCCGGCCCAGGCATCGGGGTTTAATTCAAGCGCCTTCCTGTCATCCGCTGCGGCTTCGTCTAGCTGCCCGATGAAAAACTCGGTCTCTGCAAGACCCACCCAACTGCTTGCATTGAGCGGATCCAAATGAACGGCTCGGCGATTCAACCGAAGAGCTTCGTCAAAGCGGCCGAGATAGGCTGCCGAGGCAGCCGCCGCCCATACACTTTCGGGATTTCCAGGTTCAAGTTCAACCGCCCGCTTAGTGGAGGAATCCGCTCCAGTCCAATCGAAATCAACCTGTTGCTTAATCCGTCCCATTTGGATATGGGCCTCTGCCAGGCTCGGGTTCAACGCCAGAGCCCGCTCAACTGCTTCACGTGCAAGCCGATAACCCTCCTCTTTGGGAATGAGACCCCTGACGGCCTGCCACTTGCGTGCCCGGGACAACCCGACCCAAGCCAACGCATAGGAGGGATCAAGTTGCGTCGCCCGCTCGTAATACTTTGCTGCTACATCCGTATCTTTGTAGGTGTTCTTCTCAAAGAAGAAGAACCCTTGCAAGTACGCATCGAAAGCATCCGGATTAACTGGGCGTGGCTGCGCCAACTCTGCTTGTTGCTGCGAAGTCAAATGCAGCCGGACTTCTTGCGCAACAGCCTTGGCTACATCATCTTCGACAGTAAGAATGTCTTTCACCGGATAGTCGTAATCCTGTGACCACAACTGAGTTTGGTCCGTCACCTGAATGAGCTGAGCGGTAAGGCGTATGTGATTTCCGCTCTTGCGGAGGCTGTTTTCCAGCACATACTGCACAGAAAGATCGCGTCCAATCTGATCCAGGCGTTCGTCCTTCTGCTTGTATCCCATGACGGACGTTCGTGCGATCACACCCAACTGTTCCGGGTTAAGGCGACCTAACTGTGAAATTGTTTCCTCGGTCAGACCGTCCGCAAGATATTCCTTTTTGGGATCGCCCGTGAGATTCGCAAACGGCAGTACGGCGAGCATGATTTTTTGCGACCTTGGCGGCGGCATTCCACCAAAGTGCCGCCAGGACGCAAAACACACAACCACCAAAAGGACGGCCGACGCACCCATAACCGCGGTGTTCCGCCAGTACTTTGGCGCTTTTGGAACCGCCTCAACTGCGGGACTCCCGAGCACGGGTTGCGTATCGGCTTGCGAACCTTCGGCGGTCGGGACTTGGACCGCGGCTTGTTTTGTGGTGTCTGCTGCTTCGCCAACGGTGACACCCACCGTGAACTGGTATCCCTTTCGAGCAATGGTGACGATCAAGCGGGTGTCTTCCGAGTTGTCACCCAGCGCCTTGCGTATATGGGAGATGTACTGCGTCAGGTTCCCCTCTTCCACGAAGGTGTCGCCCCACACGGCTTGCAGCTATTCCTCCTTGGTGACCAGGCGGTTGGGGTTTTGCACCAGGAAGAGCAGGACGTCGAAGGCTTTAGGGGTCAGAGAGATAGGTGAATCGGCGCGAGACAGCGTGCGCTTCCGGGAATCCAGCGCAAATTGGCCGAAACGGTACAAGTAACCGTCGGCTAGGCTCGACTCTCTATCCCTACCGCGATCGCCCAATGTGAGAGCCATTCCGAATACTCTTTCACTGGAAGTTCCCATCTTGAGGCTCTCAAGCGATTTTCAGACCGGCGAGTTTTTCGGAGAGGTCCAGCGGGATTTTCGGTTCGGTCGCAGGCGGTTGCTGAGCAAGCCAAGAGAGCCAGGTCTTGTCGACCGAGAGATTCTCCGTTTCGCACATGATGACCGATCGCTCAATCACGTTCTGCAATTCGCGGATGTTTCCCGGCCAGGGGTAGGAGCGGAGCAAATCGAGGCTTTCTTTGGTTATCCCCTTTATGTTCTTTCCCACTTTCCTCGCGCAATGATCGACGAAGTGTTCGACCAGTACAGGAATGTCTTCTCCTCGTTTCCGCAGAGGAGGCATATCAATCGGGAAAACGTTGAGCCGGTAAAACAGGTCCCTACGAAAGGTTCCGGTAGCGATGGCCGCCTGCAAATTACGGTTGGTAGCAGCTATCACGCGGACATTCGTTTGGATGGACCGAGTTCCGCCGACTCGCTCAAATTCGTGCTCCTGCAAAACACGCAACAGAGCAATCTGGGTTTCGAGAGGAAGCTCTCCCACCTCATCGAGGAAGATCGTGCCTCCCTCTGCCAATTCGAAACGGCCCAGGCGCCGCTGCAACGCTCCGGTAAAAGAGCCCTTCTCATGGCCAAACAACTCTGAGGCGATCAAGTCGCGCGGGACGGCCGCACAGTTGACACAGACAAGAGCTCGTGAGGATCGGTGAGACCGCCTGTGAATGGCGCGCGCAACAAGCTCCTTGCCTGTCCCGGTTTCGCCCGTGACCAAAACGGTGGCGTCCGTGGGAGCAACCTTAGACACAAGCGAGAGTACCTTTTGCAAGGCGCCAGAACTCCCGACGATCTCGTCGCACATCGATCCCTTATCGATTTCTTCGGGCAGAGCGATGCTCTCGTGTTTGAGTCTCTCTTCAGACTGTTTTGGATCCGCCATGATGACCGCGACGCTAGCCATAACCTGCCTCACCGATCTAGAAACGTTGCACGCTTGTTAGACCACTTTGTTCATGTCGCGCATTGTGGAGCCAGCCCCGTCTGCGGACAACCCCAGATAGAGTCGCCGTGTACACCATTTCGGAACACGAGGAATACCCTCTTAAAGTGTGTGGACTAACTCCACAGAGGTATTGAGAACTAACTCTTTCGATCTCGAAGGTCGATGCGCTTCCATCCAAAAAGGCGAGCATCGACCGACCAGGCGCCAGGTCCGAGCAGCGCCAGGGCGGCACCGAGGGTTCCCAAGAGGATGTGAATCCAAGGATCTCCAGCCTGCGAGAAGATGCTCCACAGCTCGATAATCGTCACCAGTGTCCCCGCGATGGGTGTCCATAAACCTGCGAGCAGCAGTATTCCTGCTCCGGCCGCGAGCACCGGAAGTATGGCCGCTCCGATCGGAGTCCAACCCCTGAGTGTCGTAACCCCATGAACAACCAATGCAATACCTGCAACCAGCCTCATCAACAGAAGGCCGGCGCCAGGCAAACCGTGGGCGAATGTCGAGAAAAGGCGTCTCAATTGATGTCAGAAAGCTGTGGCATAACCCATTCCGGACCATTGGAATCAATGACTTAGGTGGGTTATGCAATATACTCCAGGTTACGAGATTCCCGACGCGGCCTGGAAGCCTCAAAGGGCACGCGCGAAACACTCTTTTGAGTGAGCTAAAACTCGATGATTCCGCGCTTCAAACCGATCATCGCGGCGTGTGTTCGGTCGTTGGCGTCCAGTTTGGAGAGGATGTTTCGGACTTGGCCCTTGACGGTTTCTTCACTGATGGAGAGGTGCGCGGCAATCTCTTTGTTAGCATTCCCTTCGGCAATCAGCCGCAGCACACGCACTTCTGCCGGGGTCAGCGCGTCATCGGTGGCATGCTCGGCAAGCTGGTAGGAAACCTCGGTGGAGAGCGCCTTTTTCCCGGCATGTACGCTACGGATGGTGTCCAGCAATTCCTTGTGCAAGCTATTTTTTAGCAGGTAACCCCGCGCGCCGGCTTTAAGCGCCCGCAGCACCTGCACGTCCCCGGCATAAGTGGTCAGCACGATGATTCGCGCCTCAGGAAATTCCCCGCGAATCGCGATCATCGCATCGAGCCCGTTCATTTCCGGCATCTGCAAGTCCATCAGCGTGACGTCTGGGTGGTGCGCGCGGAATTGCTGGATCGCGTCGCGCCCATTTGCCGCCTCGGCGACTACACTCATGTCCGCTTGCCCACCCACAAGCGCAGCGACCCCTTGGCGTAGCACTGGATGATCATCGACAGAGAGAATCCGAATTGAGCCGGCATCGGCACTCATGACTTCACTCCGTGTCTCCCCCAGAAAACTTCTCAGCCAGCCACCAACGCCGTCGAGCGGGCGGTATCTCGTAAGCTCGCGACGCAGGAATCCTCAACTCGACCTCTGTACCCGAATCGAGTTCACTCCACACCGCCATCTTGCCGCCCATAAGCCTGGCGCGTTCGCGCATGCCCTGCAAACCATAGTGTCCGGCGCGTCCATCATCATTCAGAAGCTTCGGGTCAATGCCCTTCCCATCATCCCGGACCCGCAACCGAAGCTGCCGCTTGTCATACCGGATTTCCACTTCGATCCGCTGCGCCTGTGCGTGGTGGAATGCATTGCGCAATGCTTCCCCCGCAATCCGGTAGACCTCGTCTCGCAATATAGGATGGAGGTCACGCGGCGTGCCTTCTACCTCCACATGAAACTCGGCACCATTTGGATTCAATTCACTGCGCGCAAGTTCTGTTCCGAGAGCGGTTATTGCACTCGCGAGATCGTTGGTCACGGTCGTAGATGACCGTAACCCCTGCACGGCATCCCGCCCCTCGGTAATCGCTTGTGCCGACTGATCGATAGCATCATCTAGTTTTTGCTTGGGCTCGCCCGCCGGCAATAGGTTGGAAACCGTTTGAAACCGCAGCAACAATCCGTGAAAACTTTGCAGCAGCGTGTCATGCAGTTCCCGCGCGACACGCGTGCGCTCACCGACGCGCTCTTCTAGGCGAATATTGAATTCCTTGGCGAGTTGGCGCACGCGATAGAGGTACACGCACCACACCAAAAGAAGAATTAGGGCGGCGGAGGCAGTCCGAAACCACCACGTTTGCCAGACGGTCGGTTCAACTTCGAACCCGACCGCAGCCTCGGACTCACTCCACAGCCCTTCGCTGTTACAGGCTACGACGCGAAAACGGTATGAATGAGCGCCAAGGTTAGTGTACACGGCTTCCCGGGTTGCAACCGGCTCACTCCAGGAGCGGTCGAAGCCTTCGAGAAAATATCGAAAGCGAATACGCCCGGGCACCGCGAGGCTCAGCCCCGTGTACTCAAACGTGATTCGCCTGGGAGATGGAGGAATTCGAACGGAGCCAGCGAGGTTTACGGGGTTGTTATCGGCGGTGATCGCCTCGATGTGAGGCAGCGCGGGAACTGAATAGTCCGTGATCTGGGATGAATCAACAACCGACAACCCGCTCCTGAGTGAAAACCAGATCCTGCCAGCTGAATCCGAGACCACCGATTGGCTCCGCTTCACTCCTTCAGTGCTCTCTAGACCGTCGGCCTGGTCATACTCGCGAGCATCGAGCGCCTTCACCACACCGCTTACCAGTTTTTCGCGCGGAACGCGCAAAACATGATCTGAGGTCGCGATCCAGAACCTTCCGCTCTTGTCCTCCGCCATTCCGACTATTTGTTCGCGCAAAACGTCGGGCGCTTCATGAGGAACTTGAAAGCGGTTAGAGGCAAAAAAGGCAAGACCCGCAGACGTTCCACTCCAGAGAGTTCCGGATGAATCCTCGAAAAGGCAGTTGACCTCTGACGAAGGCAAACCCTCTATCGTTGTATAGGTTCTCCATTGGCCGTTTGAAAAAGAACTCAGCCCGTTAGGGGTGGCAAACCACATTGCACCATCGCGGGTTTCGAGGATGGACGAGACGGTATTCGAAGCGAGGCCGTCGGTCGTTATATAAGTGGTTAAGTGTCTATCTTTGAATTTGCTGACGCCGCCGTTTAGCGTGCCGGCCCACGCAGAGCCATCGCGGCTCGCATAAACAGTATAGACACTGTTTTGGGCCAGTCCGTTTGCCTCTGTATAACTCTGGCTCGCTATCGCGCCGTTGCGAAATCGTAAACGGGTCAGTCCCCCGCGTTGACGTCCGACCCACACCACATCTGCCCGTCCACTGATGGAATAGACGACCTCATTTGGTGGTATCGATCTAATGGGTTGAACTCGTCCATTCTGGAGGACATACAGCCCACCTTGAGCGGGAGCCAACCAGGTGCGGCCCTCCGGGTCGACATATACAGGGCCATTGTGTTCAAAACGACGATCGCTAGCAGATGAATAAGTTACGAACGCACTGTCCCGAATGCGGCCTAGCCCGCGCGCACCTCCGATCCAGAGATTCCCTTCGCGGTCCTCGAACAGAACGTTAATCCCGCCGTCTCCGCGAAGCTCATTCTCTTCGGAGAACGAAATGCCTTTCGCGTTGATGCGCAGTAGCCCGCGCGTCGTACCCACCCAGATATTCGAGTCACGATCGCGGAGGAAGCTCAAAACCTGGACATTACCGAGGAACGACGGCAACTCGATCCGACGAAAGTCTTTGCCGTTTCCGCGGTATAAGCCCGTGTCGGTGCCGACCCACAACTCGTCACTACCGATCGCCAGCAGACAATTGATCTTTCGGTCGGGCAATCCCGCGTTGACATAGGTAGCTCGCCCGCTCGTAAGAAGAAAGAGGCCATCGCCGAGTGTGCCCAGCCAAATCTTGCCGTCTGCCGTTTCTGCCAGAGAGATTACTGGCGGCGAATCGGGTCCCAATCTCTGAACGTGGTCTTCCATGAAACGGAATGTGCCCTGCGTGTCCGAAACCAGTACTCCGTCGTGGTTATCTTTTGACAGAGCGGTGATTACGCCTGGACCGTATCTGACGCTCTCAAACTTGCCATCTTTTTGGCGTATGAGATCGGCACCCTGTGGAAGGAACCACAGTTTTCCGCCAGCATCCGTAAGCAGTTGCAATATGGGAACTTTCGAAGCGGTGGCGATGGAAGCAAAAGAGACAGGCCTGAAATTAAAGCCGTCGAAACGTATCAGGCCTCTGTCGGTTCCAATCCAGAGGTATCCATCGGCAGTTTGCGCGATGCCGTTGACCCCGCCGCCGGGAAACCTGGTTTCGGTGGTCCATTGTTCGCGGACGTACTGCGAAGGCAGACGATTGGGATCGAGTGCACATGCATCGGTGACAAGGCCCGCTAGCACGACTCCAATGAGAATCCATCGAGTTTGCTTCAGCCAGCAAATCACGGGAGGTACTCGAATTTGTCGACTATGACCTCGTTTTCGTCTTTCAGGGGGATGTGGCCTTGATGAAATACATACAGAGCGATGCGTACCGATTCGCCCCCCGGGGAAGGCACACCGGAGGTAAACACGTGCTGATTAATGACACGGCCACCTCCTGCATTCCCCGATCCTGCTACCGTCGAAAACGTTACTTTCCCCGGTTCCCACCGAAACGAATGTGTGTAGAGACCAGGCGGTACCCGAAAGGCAACGTAGTTAGCTGGAACGTAGTAAGGCTGGACGACATAATTGAGGTTGGTATTATCAAGGTATCCCCAACGACCAAGCTCAACGTCCAACTCGCGCCTGTTCCTCTCTGTGCCAACGCCGTCCCAGGTGATTAGCGTTAGAAGAGCAGAAGGTTCGAGATGAGAGACATCGCGCACCTGGAACCTGTATGTTCCGTATCCCAGGCTGCGCGTGAGCTTCAGCTCCGCCGCGGTCCACTTTCCCGGGCTTCCCGAAATGCGAAGATGCAGTGCACCTCTTTCGTCCGTCCAAACGTTCGCAGGGTCGAAAAAGTTTCTCGACCCAGCGCGGAAAATTGGCCCGGTGCTCGTCATCCACTCGTAACCGCTAAAGTTCAGTATCTTGGGCAACGACGGGAGTACCGGCGCAGGGCCTTCCCCGTTAACAACTGCCAGCGCCACCACGCCGTTGCCGACGATCGGTAACGATTCAGTTTGTTCAGGCGGATTGTAGGTTGGATCAACCAACAGCGCGGCATATTGTATTCCCAAGTGGACTGAAGCTTTCCACCGGCCGTCAGCTTCGATATTCGTAAACGGCTGACCTGATTGCCGGCACATTTGCCATCGTCCATCTGTCTTTGCGTACAACACGATTCGCTGCCCGGGTCGAGCCTCTGTGGCACGACCTTCGATTATGTCTCTTTTGTAGTCACCATCTTCGATTATGTCTATTTGGTAGTGGCTCTCCTGAGCAGCGGGGACCTTGCTGAAAACAACCGTTGAAGCTGAATTTTTTGGTGAAGAGTGGCATCCGGTCAGCACAAAATACACCAACAGCACTGAGAATGTTGCGGTACGTGCGACTATGTGCGGGCGCGACACCATCGATCTCCGTCACGATTCGAAATAAGGCGGCCAGGGCTGCACCCACCACGTCCCACTGTGCACGTAGATAACGATCTGCAGTCTTGGGCGAGCGTTTCTGACGCGCCTCGCGATCGTATCGATTCTCTCTCGCCCACCCTCTGCCGCGGGCGGAATCTTGGTTAACTCCAAGGAGGGACTATCGGTGCTTTTCTGGGAATGGCATCCCTGACATGCAAAGTTGAGACCCAGAGTGGCTACAATAAGGATAAGCGTCCGTGCGAGCTTGTTCGGCGCAACGCTTACCGCGCGCCCTGCAGTGCCTCGGGGGTAGCCTCTTGCGAGCATGTCAGACACCAGGATTTTAACGCTGAGGATATAGCAAGCCTGTGCTGTGAACAAACTTCAATCGAGGTTCTCTGGGCCCTCCACTGAAATAGTGGTGAACAGGTCGGAACTAATCCCGCTCGATCCGTTCTGGTCGTTGACAGCCTTTCTTAGTCCCTGCTTACAGCCGAGATATTTCTGCAGTCTGCACAGAAACATGGCCCAGCAGAAATCGAATTTGTTCCAGTTGAACGCCCGCGCCGTGGCAGAAACGAGCACGTGACCTTCGAAGGTCGTGCGGTGCGAGCTTTGGCCTGCGAAGACCTAGTGCTGGGATGTCAATTCGTAAACCGTGCGGCCGCCAACGACGGTTTCCAGTACGTGCACGTTCGCAATGTCTTCGGCTGGGCTTTTCAAGGGATCGCGATCAAGGACGATGAGATCTGCGAATTTACCGACCTGCAAGGAGCCTGTGACGTCGTCTTCGTGGAGTTCATAGGCGGCGTCAATCGTGGCGGCTCTCAAAACCGCTTCGCGCGAGAGGCCAGGGTCTTCTCCCAACTTACCGTGGAATTCCGGTGGGGCGCTGGGCGCATTCGTGCGTGTCACACCAACCTTCAGGGCAAACCATTCGTCGAGCGCATCCACGGGCCAATCGCTGCCGAAGGTGATGCGCGCGCCAGCGGCCGCCAGCAACCCCGCGGGTTCGAGGATCTTCATGCGTTCCGGGCCGAAGTAGTTGGTTAAACCGATGGTGTCGCCGGCGGGCTTTTCCCACTGGAACGAGAGAACCGGAATCGTGTCGAGCGCTTTGAATCGTGGAAAGTCGGCGGGGCTGACGATCTCGTCATGCGCAATGGCGGGACGAACATCCACACGACCAATTTGTTTGCGCATTGCTTCCACGGCATCGAGGGCTGCATGCACCGCACCATCACCATCGGCGTGCATGTGGGGATCAATGCCAGCCCGGCCCAGCCGCACCAGAATTTCCGCGAGCGCCTGAGGTGGAAAATAAACGGACGGACCGCGACTCTGACCGGGTACCCAGTGAGGATTCTCCTGCGTTCCCGCATTTACACGGTACGGTTCCAGCACGGCGCCCGTCAGTGCCGGCGCGGCGATCACTCCATCGAGGAACAGCTTGGCGTTCCGCACAGTAATGCCGGGCTTCGCCTTTATCGCGCCCTGGTCATACTGTTTCGTATAACCAACCACCTTCGCCACCGCGCCGACCGGGTCACTTCCCTGCGCAACCTCGATCAGCGGAGCGAAGTGCGCACGGACCGTAAGTTGCCCCTCAGCCTGTACCGCCGTAAATGCTGACAGGTCCTCGGGAGCGGCATCGGCATCCAGGAACGAGGTGACGCCCTGACGGTTGACGGCCTCCTGCGCCACCTTCGCGGCAGAGACGTTCTCTTCGGGCGTCGGCTTTGGAACCAGATCGGAATACACCGCATAGGCCGAGTCCTCGAGCAACCCGGTAGGATTGCCGTCGGCATCGCGCCAGATCTTTCCGCCCGGGGGGTCGGGTGTAGCGTTCGCAATTTTTGCGAGAGCGAGCGCCCGCGAGTTCGCTAGCACGGTGTGTCCAAAGGAGGAGCGCACGATGATCGGGCGCGATGTTTTTAGCGCGTCGAGCGTGGCGCGGCTGGTCTTGACGCCCGCCGGACGCATGCTCTCTTGGAACCAACTGACCACCTCCAACCAGCCGTCGGGTTCCTGGCTCCGCGTCCTCTCGAGGCAAGCTTGGACGCGATGTTGCAGTTCCTCCACGGAGAGCGACTCGTAATTCAGACTGCACTGCTGCAGCCTTAGCCCCGCCTCCAGGGGATGCAGGTGACCATCCACGAGTCCCGGCATAAGGAAACCGCTCTTGAGGTCCGTGACTCTTGTCGCAGGACCGATGAAGCGAACGAGGCCTTCATTGCTGCCGACGTAAACGATCCGACCCTCGCGGATGGCAATTGCTTCGGCGACGGGGTTCTGGGCGTCGGCGGTGAACACCGTACCGTTGCGGTATGCGCGATCGGCCGGGGTATCTGCTGCGAGGCACGAAGCCACGAGTAACGATATGCCGTAGAAGGCGACGAATCGAGTCATGGTTGTGAGGCCAAGCTTCAATGTGCGGATTCTATCAAGCCCCGATACTTCATCATCGGCTCGACACTGGGGTCTTTGCCGCGCCAGGCGGCATACATCTTCGCCAAATCCTCAGTATTGCCGCGTGACAATACCATCTGCCGGAACCGGTCGCCATTGGCGCGCGTCAAGCCGCCGTGTTCTTCAAACCATGCATACGCGTCGTCATCAAGCATCTCCGACCACAAATAAGCATAGTAGCCGGCGGAGTAGCCGCTGCTCCAAATGTGGCTGAAATAGCTGGACCGGTAGCGGGGCGGCACGGCGGCCAGCAGCACATTCATTTTCTCAAGCGCCTGTTTCTCGAACGCATCCGGTTGCTGCAGCGGCGCGCTGGCCGGGAGCGTGTGCCACTGCATGTCGAGCTCCGCGGCCGCGACCAACTCCGTCAACTTGTATCCCTGGTTGAATCTCTCGGCCTTCTTGATTTTTGCCACTAAGTCGGCCGGCATGGCCGCTCCCGTCTTGTAATGCTTGGCGTAATGCGAGAACACTGCGGGATAGAGGGCCCAATGTTCGTTGAATTGCGAGGGAAACTCCACGAAATCTCGCGCCGTTGCGGTGCCGGACATACTTGGATACTCCGTGTTGGCAAACATGCCGTTCAGCGCATGGCCAAACTCGTGGAACATCGTCGTCACGTCCGTAAAGCTGATGAGCGCTGGCTCGCCCGCCGTAGGCTTCGGCAGATTCGCGACATTGTAGACCACGGGCAGCGTGCCCAGAAGCTTTGACTGTCGAACGAAACTGCCCATCCACGCGCCGCCGTCCTTATTGTCACGCTTAAAGTAATCACAATAGAAGAGCGCCAGCGGCCTGCCGTCCGCATCGGAAACCTCGAAGACGCGCACATCCGGTTGGTACACTGGGAGGTCCTTGCGTGCTTTAAAGGTGATCCCGTAAAGCTGATTGGCTGCGTAGAAGACGCCGTTTTCGAGCACGTTGTTTAACTCGAAGTAGGGTTTGACCTCCGCCTCGTTCAGATCGTACTTCGCTTTGCGCACCTGCTGGGCGTAGAAGTCCCAGTCCCAGGGTTGGAGCGTGAAACCGCCCTTCTGCGCGTCGATGACATCTTGAATATCCTTGCCTTCATTCGTTGCTTTTGCGGTAGCGCCCGGCACAAGCGCGTCCATGAACTTCAAGGCGGCCTCCGGGGTCTTCGCCATCTGGTCCCCGAGCTTCCACGCCGCGTGGTTGGCGTAGCCGAGCAGTTGTGCCCGCCGCGCACGCAGTTGTGCGAGGTGCGCGAGGTCATCACGCGTATCGTTGGCATCGCCGCGCTCAGCGCGGTTCCAGGATTTCTCAAAAAGGGCCTCGCGCGACGCGCGGACACCGAGAAGGCCAAGGTCCGGCTGCTGTGTCGTGTTCTGCAGCGGGAGAACATAGCCATCCTGTTTGCGACTCTGCGCGGCTTGTGCGGCAGCAGCGATCTGCGCGTCGCTCAAGCCGGCAACCGCATTCCTATCCGTGGTTGCGTAGGCCGCGTCTTTTGTAGCAGCAAGCAGTTTTATCGAAAACGCATTCGAGCGTGTCGAGATTTCCTCGTTTAACTTCTTCAACTCGGTTTTGTCTGCCTCCGAAAGTTTTGCACCAGCGCGGACAAAACTGTCGTAAGTGACCTCCAGCAGTCGCAGTGATTCAGGATCGAGTTGCAAACCTGCGTGCTGCTGGTAGACCGTGGCCACGCGAGCAAAAAGCTTCGCGTTCAAGTAGATGGCATCCTGGTGCGCTGCCAGCCTTGGCGCCTCTTCGGTCCGCACTTTCTGCAACACGGGATTCGTATTTGCTCCGGTGACCCCGCGGAACGCGGCCATCGTTCGCTGAAGGAGCTGCCCGGTCTTCTCCATGGCAACCAAGGTATTGTCAAACGTCGGCGCTGCCGGATTGTCCGCAATCGCCTGCATCTCAGAGAGTTCTTCGGCCATGCCCGCCTCGATCGCTGGCTGATAGTCCTCATCCTTGATCTTGTCGTAGGGAGGCACATGAAACGGCAACGTACTCGGCGCATAAAACGGGTTTGACGGGCCGAACTTCGCGTTCACGCCCACGGCGTATGTGTAGATGGTACCCAATGCGATGGCACTCGACGAAATCAGAACAGTTATGTGTTTCAGCATAGTCTTCCTCGGCCATTACAGCAGAGCATGATTATTTCTGGAAATCCCGAGGACCGATTGTAAGAGACATCCCGGGTCCGCCACAACGTGTGCGGGCCGGATATATCAACCTTGATGGTGCGCATGTTGATTTTCCGTTGCAGGTATGGCCGGGCGTGACAGGGGATATCGGTCGGCTCTGAAAAGAGAGTTGCACTCATCCACGATACGGAGCACTTGACGACGCCAGTTTGGAAAGTCCGGATGCTCCATCCGGCCCTTTTGTTTTTCAATTCGAAAAAGGATCGGAGCACCCCAAGACCCAGGTACCATAAAACGGAACCTGGGGCGCCCGGCGCTTTGCCGGAGAAGCCTGAGCGAGGCATAGAACAGACAGGACGCACAACAAGCTCCGGCGAGCACAGAAGCAGCCGCGCGCGAAAGCTTTCATAGGCACACCTCGTCGAGGAAAGAAGTAGAACGATGCGAGCCGAGATCAGCGACGTCGCACGGAATCACGCAAGAACTTCCTTGTCCTTTTGTACGACGAGGTATCGGCAGGAAGCTCAGTTCGATGGCAGCTCGATTTCTTTCGACGAGCATGCAGTTCACGGGATCCGTCGTCAGAAAAAATAATGCAAGGTGCCGTCACACCCTTTCAGTGCTTCGCCATACGGATCCATCGGCAGCCAAGAGGGACTTGGCTCACCTGCGACGACCTGCGCCACCACCGCCGCCGCAACTACGGCCACCACCGCTATAGCCTCCCACCGTTGAAAGTTTTGACGCTGCATTGAACCGCTCGAACGATTTTGCTTCTCAGAGTCGAGATTTTCCGACGGGAAGCTGGACCGGTGCTGTTGCTGGTAGTTCGATTTGTCAAAATGGGCCGTGGCTTGGCTGTTTGGATGCTGTTGCTCATAGCTTTGAGCGCTTTGTTGCGCCTTATGCTCGGTCGCGCGGAGGGGGGAAACCCGCTATTGCTGCGCCGGGGTCCAACTGGGATCGGGATCGAACTCGGTCATCGCGGCTCCGGTTTGCGCAGTGGCGCTGCCCAAATCCTTCTGGAGCAGCACGCCATCCTGGTTGATGATGAACGTCATCACGCCGGAGTTGCGGTATTCAGCGGGATAGGCGACGAAAGCAAAACCGCCGGTCATCTTTCCATCGACGATGTAGTCCTTCGCGCCGCCGGGCGCGTGACTGCCCTGGCGAGTAAGCATATGGAAGTAGTAGCCGTGGAACGGCGTATGGGAACCCGGCTTCAGGTTATATCCTTCGTCGGTGGCGAATGCCGCCAGTGGTCCGAGCGGGCTTTTGGGTTGACCTTCCGACGACTCCCAGTACAAACCGTTCTGCTTGCCGGCGTCACTGATGAACTTTACAGCGAACTGGTGCGTGCTTCCGTCATCGTGACGCTCTGAGTAGTACTCAGACTGCGCGTCAGCCAGCGCCATACAAACGTCCATGATAGCCAGTTCGTTTCGGCCGATACGCCGGGCCAGAATCTCCTCGCTGCCCGCGGCCACGTCGAAGTACCACTGTCCCGCGGCGTTCTTCTTCAGCGGGATCGGGAAGGCAAAATTGTCTGCTCCGATCAGCAGAATTTGGGATTCGTCAGGCATCTTGCGCCAGCGATGCATCACGCCATAGGCGGCCACAAATTGGCTGGCGGTATTCTTGTCCTGCACGGGATCGCCGGAGAGAATGATGTCTTTCGAGTTCGGACCAAACACTGCGACAATCGAGTTTAGATCGCCTGACTTCACCGCAGTCAACAGCCCGTTACCTGCGTCGTCGGGTGAAGCGAACACCTGGTACGAAGGCTTGGCGGCGTTGTTGCATCCAACAAACAGAATGAGCAATACCAGTAGAAGAAGACGATTCCCAATATCGATTGTGCGCGTTCCTCGCGACATGCCGATCCTCCAAAACTTGGACTACAAGCGCTCCACTAACGCGCCTGACTTCACCTCGTTTGCAGCGGCCCCGTCGGCGTTCGTTTCACCTGCGACCACCCCAGCCACCGCTGCGCCCCATGCTTGACGAACCACGAGCACTGGCAGACCTGGATTGCCATCCGCCACCCCCGCTGCTCATCGCTGATGAGCTACCGCTCTTCTCCTGCCCGCCCCAGCCGCTGGAACTGGATTTGTTGTAACTGGACGTGCTCGAGCTTCCGCTCTTCTGGTCCCAACCGCTGCCGGTATTGCTGTAGGTTTTGCCGTTTGCCGCCGCATACTTGTCGCCATTTGCGCTTTCGCCCACGGCGGCGCTGTTGCCGTTCTTGCCCGTCGCGCCATATGCAGAGGCACCGGTCGAACTGTGCATCTGGCCCGTGGTTCCGTTAGCGTTAGTTTGATGCTGGCTGTCTACGGTGGTACCGTTTTTCGAAGCCGTCGAGGCTCCCGCGCTCCCATAGGCATTGGAAGTTTGCACCGTGGAGCCGTATGCGCCCGTTTTTGGGTTGTACGCCTGGCCAGCGCTGGCGCTGCCGTAACCGTTTGAGACCGTGCCGCCACGCGCGTAAGTCCCGGTGGACGGGTTGTACCCATTTGACGCGTGAGCGCTGCCGCCGTAGGCTCCATACGCGGACGCGCTGGAACCATAGTATCCGCCGTGCCAGGCACTGTTTCCGTAATACGCACTGCCGTGATATACCACTGTCGTCGTGCCGTGCCAGCCACAATTCCAACTGCTATATCCCCAGGCGTAAGAGCCGCCGGCCATCATGGCCCCGACCGCAACGCCAACTCCAAAGGCCACCACTGCGGTCGCCGCAACAGGAGGCGCGACGTATGCAGGAGTCACGTAGGGATAACCATAGACGACTGCGGGGTTGTACATGGGAACGTAAACCACCTGCGGGTTCACCGGTTGAATCACGATCACTTGCGGCGACTGTTGCACGACAGAGAGTTGGGCTCCTGATTTCAAGTTGCCGGCAGCCAAGGCTTTCGCACGCAACACTTGAACTGCCGCCATCACGTCGGCTGATTGCGTGTGATACGCCTCTCCCAGCGATGAAGTCCACGTAAGGTTCGCCGCCAGGTTGCCGAGGACGGATGGAAACTGTGTAAGAGCCTTCACACTGGGGTCCCAACGCTGCGCATCGACGGCCTGCATCAGGGTCGATCCGGTGAGATTGCTATACTGCTTGAGCCAACTAGCAGCCTCAGCAACCTGGTCCGGAAAGGTCGCGGCGGAAAGGACCTGCGCTACGAGGGCATCCGGGTAGAGCGCGATGGGCGCTACCAATTGCTGCAACTCTTCCGCAGTTAGCGGCACGCCTTGTCCCGAATACCCCGATTGACCTGATTGGGCTCCCGCTTCGAATGGCGCGGCGCCCATAAGCAGCAGAACGGACAGCGTTGTCGATAAAAGTTGTTTCGTGAGGGTCTTGAACATTTTATTCTCTCCGCTTCTTCTTTCCGAATCGGCCGTGTACGCACCTCACGGTACTTCCACGGAATCAGACCGCACTCGTCGTAACCTTACGGGCGTTGCGATTATGCCAGTTACGGCGGGGGAGCGGAATTGTCAGAAGTGACAGTGCCTGATTGACGCCGCGGTCTCAGGCTGGAGGGAGATTCAGCAGAAGCCTCGGACGGAAAAGGACTTCGCTGACTCATAGCAAGGCCATAAGTGATAGACCTGATCGCCCTTGGAAACAGAACACCTGGAATCGCACTTAATTCAGGTCATCGTTTTTGTAGTACTTGGTGCCCGTCGCGCTGATTTCGACGGCCAAGCCCTTGTCCGTCAATTGATACATCCAGACTCCGTCCGAGACCGCGACCGCTCCGGCCATCGCGCCGCCTTGGTCCTCGGTCTTGGCCGCGACTGTAGATTGTCCACCAAATTCCCAGCCAGAGTTGACGAAGCTGTCGAAGACCTTTTCGTTGTCGAATATAAAGACAACGCGGAATTTATCTATTCCCATTCCAAGTCCGGCCTGAGCCTCGAGCATCTTCATAAAAATCTCGTGTTTGTTCCTGTTGTTGACGGCGATGCCTTTCCCGTTGCCGGTGCCGCCGAAAAGGATTTTGACTCCCAGATCGCTGAATACCGCATATCCGAATGCATGTTTGACTGCTGCTTCGGTCTTTGGCTCGGCTTTATAAAGGCGCTGAAGGGTGTCTTGGGCCATATTCCGAATCTGCGTCTGCTGCTTTTCTTTGTCGGTCTCGGCGGCGGGTGTCGCCAACGCTACTGCGCAGGCCAGCAGCACAAGGAGGATGACTCTTGCTTTCGGGGCTCCCCAAACTGTTGAGATTTTCACGGTATTGCTCCTTATTGCTGATTTCACGAATTCGAGGACTATGTGTTCACTCACGCGGGCTGGCTATTCCTTAAAAACCAAGGGAGGACCGCTGACGCGCTTCACCTTGAGGTCGACGCTGACCTCGACGCGGTCGGCGATCTTGATGAATGGAATACCTTTGTTCATTCCGTAGTCCTTCCGGTCGAAGGCCATTGTCCCTTTGATTTCACCTACGCCTGACCCCTTGACGCCGGTAGCCGTAAACGTCAGCGTCTCGGGTTTAGACACTCCACGGATCGTAAAGGTCCCCGGAATATCAAAGCTGTAGGGACCGGTCTGCACAACCTTGTCTGAATGAAACGTGATCACCGGATCTTGCTCGACGTCGAAGAAGTCTTTGCTCTTCAGCTTGCCGTCCTTCATGCCGCTTCCGGTATTCACGCTGTCGGCCTGAATCTTGATGTCCAAAACCCCTGTCGTGACATCCGTAGAGGGATATATCAGCGTGGCATCCCACTTGTCGAACTTACCTTCCAGGGCTACCGACGCCTTTACGCTGAAATTCACCGAGCTTTCGTCCTTCGTAAACGCCAAAACAGGAACCTGTGCTCGGCTCAAAGACGGGAACACAGCAGACGCTATTGCCACCGCCAGAGTCCACTTTATCGACTTCATCGGGTACATTCTCCTTTTCGCTTTCATCGCCTACGAAATCCTTCTTGTTCAATATTCTTCCCGTCTGCTAGCCCTTAGTTCGCGACCTTGGCCTGTTCTAATGTGAGTTTGTAGGCGATGTAGTACTTGTAGATATTGCTGACGTACTGGACGGTTTCTTGTCCGACGCCTTTGGCCACAACGAGTTCGACATTTCCAAACCATAGATTGGGATTCAGTCCTTGGCTCGCTGCCATCTTCCGCAGGCGTGCAATCCTGGTTGGGCCAGCGTTGTACGAGGCGAAGACCATCAGGGTTTTGTTCAGAGCGTCAAGGTTGTCGTCCTTAAAATAGGTGTCCGCTATGTTGCGCAGCATTTTGGCGCCAGCCTGGATGTTGCCTTCGGCGGTGTGTACATCGGAGATGCTGATGGGAGGGGCAGCCGCGTATTTGGGAATCACCTGCATGATTCCCACCGCTCCGCTTGGATTCTTGCGGCTTTGGTTGAGCAGTGATTCTTGATACCCCTGTGCCACAAGCATCAGATAGTCAAAATCATATTCAGCCGCATATTTTTCGAAATAACGGACGTATAGCTGAAACTTTTTCATTTCTTCGGTCGATGTGGCATCTTTTACCCACTTGGTATTTTGTAAATAGCGTTGCAGCAGGGTGTTCCCAAAACTTGTACCAACTCGATGGCCTTGAATGAACTGGTCTAGAAGTTGCTTCAGATGCGGGCTGTCCTTGCGCGTGACCCAGGCGAGCTGCCCTTCCTCTTTCAAGACAATGTCCTGATGAAGTCTCAAATTGGGTAGCACTTTCGACCAAAACTTGGCTCGGGCGTCGAGCGTCACTGTTGCCGGAATCAAACCGGCATTGACCATCTCGAGGAGGTCCTCGTCTCTAAGGTTGGGATCGGCAGCTTTCACGAGAATCGGTGCTTTCCCAACCTTTTGAAAGGCTTCACTCAAATGTTGCAGGTTCTCGTAGAAGTCCGTGAGAGGATTTACGTAAATCTCTCTTCCACTCAAGTCTTCCAGTCTTGCGACAGGAGGTGACTTCGGCCCAGTCACAATCACCTGTTTCACGTTCGTTGCTATCGGGGCGGTGAACAACGCCAGCTTCTCGCGTTCTGGCGTGACTATCGCCCCATACGCCAGGACATCGCCCACCCCTTCCAAGAGAGCGGTTTGCATCTGCTCTCCCCTGACTGGGATGTAAATGACATGGATCTTCAAGCTTCCGGTCTTGAGCTTCAGGTTCGCAAACCGCTGGAACTCCTCCATGGCTTCGTAGAAGATTCCCCGCGGATGGCCTTTGTCGTAGAAAAAACCAGAACGACTGGGGACTACTAGTGCGCGAATTTGGCGCCTTTTCGCCATGCCACTGAGATCGCCAAGGTGCCGCTGGAATGTGACGGGCATTTCTAACGAAGGCGTCGATTGCGAAGTATTCTGCTGGGGAGTTGCGGCAGTCGCTTGCTGATCTAACACCGGAGCAAACGGAGCTAGAACCGCTGCTGTCGATGCTAAGACTATAACCAGCCTGATAGAAACCGTGGACATTATTCACTCCCTGGCAGATACGCAGCATTGCTCACTTTAGATTAATCGTCGCGCCGACCATTAGACCCGGCATATCCACGTCGTAGACAAATTGGGCATTTCCATTCGGTCTATAGTTCACGCTTAGATATCGATACCCGGCCAGCACAACGCATTTGCGGCTGACCTTGTATCCAAGATATCCCCCGACTTCGTAATCGGAGCGGGCAGATCCTCCGCCAGCATCACCTACAACTGCTACGAACGCTTTCGGACCGAGAAACAATTGAATTCTTCCACCCCCAATGGCGTCGACCCAATTCGCTGATCGGGAAAAATCACCGAAGACTTGAGTTGGTTGCAAGCTGAGGTCGGTGGAAACGTGCCAGTAACGGATCCCAAACAAGGCATCTACTTTCACTCTCTTGCCATCCGCTAAGCGATACCCGAGTTTTGGGGCTAACATCGTCTCCGTCATCTTTGCCTTAATCGATTGCACACCCAGGTCATTCAGCGGCACTCCTTTATCGTCGGAGAGCTTCATCCACATAAAGTCAACGGGCATGAGCACACGGTTGTAGCGCGTTTCCAGCACGCCCATTGCTCCGATATTGAGATAATTGAAAATGTCGCCGAAACCGGCGTGTACGGACGCGTCATGGCCAAGAACTCCGGAGGTGCCGTTCACGCCGGCAAACCAGATATACGGAGTAATGCTGATGTGCAAGCCATCCGAGGGAGAAGTCTGATCTGTAGCCTGCGGACTTGGTGTTGAGGCTTGAGCGTGGACAGTTGCTCCGGATATTAACAGCAGGAAACTCAAAGCCGAAGGCAAGAAGAGGTATAGATGCAATTTGCGAGACGGGTTCATTTAGAACTCCCTTCGACTTTCTATTCTTCTGTCTCAATCAACGATCTTGTCCTGTCCAAAAAATACAAATACTGCCAGCTCTCACGGGGGCGGCGCGATGAGCCCGTCACGGGGTTAAAGGCTGAAACCCAAGTTGTGTCGATATTGGTGCTAGCGGTCAGCGGGGGTAATTGTCAAAAGTGACAGCCCAGCCCGGCTCGTCGGGCGGCCTTGGAGTTATTTCCTGTCCAGCGAAAAATAAAGGTAAAGAGCCAGGCCAACCTGATTGACCGGATTTGTTTGGGCGCTTGCCGGTATTGTTCTCATGTTCATAATAGGTGTTGAATTCGAAGTGTTTGCCCACGGGGAACAGGCAGCCTGCAAAGAGAGCCGTGGTGCTCCACTTGCCATACTGGCTCACGTAATAGGGTTCGGCTGCGATATATGGGATCAAGTGATAAGAGTAGATCGAAAGAGTTCGTTCTACCGTCAATTTGTTGCGATACCGCCATGTGAATTGGCCGTCTTTCCAGTCGAGATCCGCGCGATTGCGATCCGAGAGGTGAAAGCCGCCTTCATCGGAAAGTTGAAGGTGACCACCGGAATCATGCGATTGTCCGGCGGCGCATTGGGCGCGGCGAGATAGCGGTACCCGACCTCCAGAACCAGGAACCTTGACTTCGCGTCGTCCAGATCAAACGCGGTTACCTTTTTGAGCCTGAGCAGTGGCTTCAGATAGACCTGAAGGCTTGGACCTATGGCAAATTGATCCGACTCACCGCCGTCGCGATCATCCTTGGCTTCAAGATACGTCCGAAAAGTGGAATTCAGTGTCAGATGGGCATCCACCTCCGGCAGAAATTGTACGTCCTGCGCGCGCGCGGGTAGGCAAGCGAGACATACAACGAGCGCCAATCTCCAAACTGTTTTGTGCACTCGTTTCATTATTCTGCGATTCCGCCCCACGGGAGCGAAAGAGCAACTGACAACTTCGGGGAGGGCGGCCTTCCGAACCGCCCTCACATAGGTTGCCGCTCTTAGTTGCTGGGGCCTTTGGCGGCTGCTTCCGCTTCGGCCATCCTTTTCCCCATCTCGGCTTTGATTGCGTCCAGGTTGAAGCTCGCGCCCCGTTGCATCGGCGGGTACTCGAGGAAGGTTTGGATTTCCTTGCCCATTGCCTGCTGGACGAACACGAAGCGCCAGAATTCGTACTTGAACCAATCGAAGTACTGCTGGGCCCCGTCTTTGGTCCCGTTGCCTGGCCAGCCCGTGCGCTCGAACGGATCGAGACGCAGGTTGGTGATGTAAGGCACGTCCGGATGGGTCTTCTCGCCCACCCAGCCTGCGGGTTGGTCAATGAAGCGGAACTTGTAATCGTCAATGCGCACCGCGCCGACTGTGCTTTCGCCTAGATAGAAGATTTCATGGCGCGCGGACGGGCCTTTGCCGGTGATGGCAGCCATCTGGTTATAGCCGTCCAGATGGTTCTTGTACGTGCGATCACCGATCGTTTTGCCCTTCAGCAACTCTTCGCTGACGTTTGGATTACCGGCCGCCGCAACGAACGTAGGAAGCCAATCCAGGCCGGAGAAGATGCCGTTCTGCACGGAGTCCGCCGGTACATGACCGGGCCAGCGAAGGATCGCAGGTACGCGGAAGCCGCCCTCGAAGACTGTTCCCTTGGACTGTGCAAATGGCGTCTGACCGCCATCGGGCCAGGTAAAGAGTTCCGTGCCGTTGTCGGTGGTGAACAACACGATTGTGTTGTCGTCTTCGCCCATGTCCTTCAGCTTGTTCATTACGATGCCGACGTCGTCGTCCAGTTGCGCCATGCCGGCTTCTTCTTCCGACCAGCCATTCTCCGCGGTGCGCAGCGCTTCATACTTCGGAGAGAGGTGCGTGACGATGTGCATGCGCGTGGGGTTGATCCAAACGAAGAAGGGCTTGCCGTCTTTCTTCGCCTTTTCGACGAACTTGATGGAGAGGTCGCGAATCTCGTCATCCACGGTCTCCATTCTCTTGGGATAGAGTGGACCGGCGTCCTCGACCCTCTGTTTTCCGATTTCACCCCAGCGGGGCTGGTCTGTCGAGTCAACTTTATCGGTGGCCCAGCAATGAACCATGTTGCGCGGACCGACGACACTCAAGAGATTCTGCGGATAGTTGGGATGTGCCGGGTCTTCCATCGCGTCGAGGTGATACAAATAGCCAAAGAACTCATCGAAACCGTGAACGCAGGGAAGGAACTCATTCCTGTCGCCCAGGTGATTCTTGCCGAACTGGCCGGTGGCGTAGCCCATCGACTTCAGAATCGTGGCGATGGTCACCGCCTCGGCAGGCAAGCCGGTTTTCGCGCCAGCCTGGCCGACCGTGGTCATGCCGGTGCGAATCGGAAGCTCACCGGTAATGAATTGTGCGCGGCCCGCCGTGCAACTCGCCTCGGCGTAATAGTCCGTGAACAACATCCCCTCTTTCGCCATCTTGTCGAGGTTCGGCGTCCGCCCGGCCATTAAGCCACGGTGATAAGCGCCGATGTTCCACATACCGATGTCGTCGCCCATGATGACGACGATGTTGGGTTTGTTCCCCTCCGCCTTCGCGGAAGGCGCTCCGACTGTAGCGAAGAATGTCGCCACTATCGCCAATCCCAGGCCAAGTTTTTCAGACCACTTCATGAACGTCCTCCTCTATCTTCTTTACATTTTTCCGGTTCTCAGATAAGCCGCGCGACGCAGTCTTCACCTGCAGGCCGATGCTGCTTCGGAAAATCACAAATTGGAATTGTCAAAAGTGACACCCTGACGCGGTCGAATTTTCATGGAAGTGGTCCTGCTGGACTGCTAGTTGGCGTTGTTGGTGTTTTGCGCGAACGAAAAATCTGAACAAATTCACGACCATGCTGGAGCTCGGGAATTCCGCCAGCACGCTCGTATTGAGTTCACCTACTTGTCAAACGGAAAAATTCGCTTCCAATCCTCCTTCATGCTGATCACGATCCAACCGCTACTTTTCGCCTGGGACATAAGCGCATCAGAAAAAGTGCCGACATGGGTGTCCGGAAGCCCTCCGGCAGGGCCATAGGCATATTCGCGTGTCGCATCGTCATGATGAACCAGCATCATAAGCCGCGCTCCGTCGCCTGCCTGCGTCCACTCGAGCATTTGGGCGTCACCTCCTGAGTTGCCGAAAGCCGCATTTGGCCGTTTGCCGATAAACAGGTTGATTCCGATGGCTTTGCCGGGACCATCATCGATGAAAAAGGGTTTCGGTTCCCTCATGAGCATGGGCTTTCCATCCGCAATTTCGTACTTTGTTACAATGCTTGAACCGACTACTTGCTCCGGTGGAACGCCGTACACTTGTTCGCTGTAAACACGGACAAACTCCTGCCCTCCACCGGTAACGATGTACGTCCTGAAACCCTTCTCGCGCAGATACTTCATCACTTCGAGCATGGGCTGGTAGACAAGATCGGTGTAAGGCCGGTCGAAGCGCGGAGCTTTGGCCGTGGCGAGCCACTGCTTAACGAGCGCTTGAAAATTCTCCGTGCTCATCCCCGCATGCGTCACGGCGACAATTTCCAACCAGTCCGATTCGGTGAACTTCGAGATGGCCTCACGGTCACCCGTAAGCACCGCTTTGAACGGGTCCTTCTCCTTCCACTCGGGGTGCTGCGGCGCGAGCTGGCCCAGGCGACTGAGCGCGAACATGGCTTGTGCGTACAACGGGTGTTCCGTCCAGAGGGTGCCATCTTGATCGAACGTGGCGACGCGATCCTTGGGTTCGACATACTTGGGACTGGATTTTTCCGTCGTATCCTTGACGAAAGAAACGATCGCTTTTCTCGCCGCTCCGTTATTCCACGAGGGCAACGGATCTCTCTGGGCATGCGTACCAGCTGTTGCGAGCAGCACAACGACTAACGCCAGTATCGTTCTCAGGTTCGAGCGAAGACGAAGCGCGACATCCATTCTGATTTCCTCTCCATCTACATTCATTGACCTCAAACATCGACGATACGGTACTGCAAAGAGATTGCTGGCCCTCCCACCAAACTGACAGAGGGCCAGCGTTTAGGTTGCGATAGACTGGTGAAGGTGCGGGTCGCGCCTGGATGAAACAACCCGCGATATTCACCACCGAATTACATTTCGTTAGTGGCCACTACCCGCAACTCCCGCCTGAATGGCTTCGAGGAATCGGGTCACGCTGATCGAGCCGGATACTTGACTGGGCGGGTACTCCTTGAACGTCACGAGGAACTGTCCCACAATCTGTACGGCAGGAATCAGCGTCCACAGCTTGTCGCCCCACCAGCGACCATAGAGCAACGATTCCGTTTGATAACGCTCCCAGGGATCCGCCCGTAAATTGGTTACCAACGGAACGTTCGTCGAATCCTCTTTGCCGGTGAAGAGGTTACCCTGGATGGTTTTGAAGCTGACTTTCCAGGCGTCGTAGCGCAAGGCGGTAAGGTCGCCGTTGTCCGTGAAATAAAAGAACTCGTGGCGCGGCCCTTCGGCAACCTCACCCTTAAAGAAGGGCAGGAAGTTGTAACCGTCGAGGTGGTTTTTGAAGGTCTTGTTGCCCGCCTTGTAGCCGGACAAGAGCCTCTCTTTGACGTCCGGTACACCGGCGCCGGCTAATAAGGTCGGCATCCAGTCCTCGCTTGCCATGATGTCGTTGATGATGGTGTTGGGCTTGATGACGCCTGGCCACTTTGCGATCATAGGCACGCGGAATCCGCCCTCGTAGGTGGTTCCCTTCTCGCCCCGGAACGGGTGGTTGCCGCCATCCGGCCAACTGAAAATCTCGGCGCCATTATCGCTGGTGAACAGCACGATCGTGTTGTCGGCAATACCGAGGTCATCAATTTTTTTGAGGATCTCGCCGACCTCCTAGTCCAGTTCCATCATGGCATCGGCGTAAAGACCAAAGCCGCTCTTGTTCTCCCATTTCGGAGAAAGATGAGTCCAGACGTGCGTGCGCGTGGCGTTGTGCCAGAGGAAGAACGGTTTGCCCGCCTTCACAGAGCGATCCATGAAGTCATTGGAACGGCGAACGAGTTCAGCGTCGACATCTTCCATGTTGAACTTGGCGGCCGGGTCCATGTTCGGGTGTGGCGGCAGCGGACCACCGTCCGCGATCGTCTGCTTGCCAACCCTGCCCCAACGCGGATCTGTGGTCGGGTCATCAACGTCCGTGGCTCTGCACTCCACAATATTGCGCGGGCCGAAACGTTCGCGGAACCCAGCACTCTTCGGATAGTCCCCTTGGTAGGGCTCCTCCATAGCGTTAAGGTGGTAGAGGATGCCGTAGAATTCGTCGAAGCCGTGGACCGTGGGCAAGTACTCATTGCGGTCGCCCAGATGATTCTTGCCGATCTGCGACGTGGCGTAACCAAGTGGTTTGAGCAGTTCGGCAATCGTCGGGTCTTTGTCCTGCAAGCCTTGTTTTGCGGCTGGCATGCCGACCTTGAGCAAACCGGTGCGGAATGGCGTCTGGCCAAGGATGAATGCGGCCCGTCCTGCCGTGCAGGATTGCTGGGCGTAGTAATCGGTGAACAACGCACCTTCCTTAGCAATCCGGTCAATGTTGGGAGTGCGCCCGCCCATCATGCCACGGTGGTACGCGCTGATGTTCCAGATGCCAACATCGTCGCCCATGATGACGACGATGTTAGGTTTCTTCTGTTGCGCGAAGGCCGCGGGAGCCACAGCGAATCCCAGGATTGTGAAGGTTGTCGCCAGAACAATACTTACTCTCGCCATCCACTTCATAAACGTCCCCCTCTTTTTCGCTCGATACAAGCCGACGCAGCCGATTCCTCAGCTTAAGCACGCGAACGCGACTTCTCAGGCGCACGCATGCTGCTCCGGACGATCACAAGACGTAATTGTCAAAAATGACAAGCCATCGGGATATGAGACCGCGGGACGTCTAACCTTTGGAAGTTACGAGTGAGAGGGCTAAAACGCGCGACCTGCTGCGAGCAACTGTCTAGATAGACAGTCTCTGCGGACTGCTAGTTGCCATTCAGCGAGTCTTGTAGCGACGAAAACCGGGAGACAAATTCACGACCCGCAAGCGCCTCATTCATTGCTGGAATCAAGTCGGTTTCCATGAGCACTTTACTTACGTAGCCCAGCCCTCCCGCGGCAAGGCAAGTGGCCAGAATGTCCGTGTCCTCATGTACCGTGAGAAACACGATCTTGGCGCTGCTGCCTCGCCTCTTGAGTTCCCTTGCTACCTCGATTCCACTCATGCCCGGCATCGAGATGTCCAGGACCGCCAGGTCGGGTGCGAGCGCCAGCACGGCATCGAGAGCGGCTTGTCCATCGGACACCATGCCAACAACCTCGAAGGATCCCTCTAATAATTTTGCGACTGCATGTAACAGCGGAGTCAGATCATCCGCCAGTACGACGCGCTTGCCCGTCATGAAACTTACCTCGAAAATGTTTCCCCGTTTCAAGGGCCGGGAACGGAGATTCAAGAACAAGTCTGACCTTGCAGATAGATCTGCAGCCTGGAACTCAATTACTTCTGGTAGGCCAAGCTTCTGGGTTCAGGTTGATCGCAATTCGTGAGGGTGCCTATTGGTAAAACTTACAGTGAGACGAAGAAAAACCGAGGCTAGAGGGAGATGATCCTGCGTCTTATGGCGTATTGCACCAGATCGGCATTAGTCTTCAGTTGCAAAAGGTCCATGACCGCATACTTGTGTGCCGCAACGGTCCGTTTGGTGATTTGCAGGACGGAGGCCACCTCTTTCATGGAACGCCCCTCCGCCAAGAGTTGAATAACTTCCCGCTGTCGAGGCGTGGGTTCGGCGGCATGATCGCGGGCTTTGGGCTCCCGCAGGAAAATATTCGCCTGCCCGTCCGCGGCACTGGGCGTCACATAAGAACCACCCGCCAACACTTTTTCGATCGCGTCCATCAATTCGAACGCAGCCGCCTGCTTCAACAGAAATCCCGAAGCTCCCGCCCGAAAGGCTTCTCCCACCAGGTCAGGATCCTCGTTCATGGTCATGAAGATGAGCTTGATCTTGGGCATGGTGCGCTTGAGGTACCGGGCGGCGTCCAGCCCATTCAGTCGTGGCATGGCTATATCCAGGACAATGATGTCGGGTTGAAGCTTAGCTGCGGCCTCCAGAAGCGCGCGTCCATCGCCCACTGTGCCAACTACGTCGCAGCGCGGCTCCAAAATCCCTTTCAGCGCGTCCACCAACATTCGATGGTCGTCCGCCAGCAATACCCGTGGGCGTCTCAAGATTCTATCTCCCGGCAGCCTTTGTCAGGCCCTGGTCCTTATTCGCGGAAGCGGTCAGTGGCACCTCGGCTAGAACCTCTGTCCCGCAATTTGGTTCCGAATTTATGGTGAGCTTGCCCCCCACAAGCCTGAGCCTCTCGCTCATACCAATCAATCCAATTCCCGCAGTCAAGTTGCGAAGCCGAGGATCAAAACCCTTGCCCTGGTCCAAAACGCTGAGAATGATACCGCTGTCGTTTCCGCGGAGTTCGACTTGCGCCTCGTTGCTTTCGCTATGCTTAACTACGTTACCGAGCGCCTCTTGCGCGACTCGAAACATACACAAGGCAACGTCCTTCGGAATTTCAGGAGGACAATCGCACTGGGTGAAGTGAATTCCAATCTTGTGCTTATTACCAATTTCTTTACAGAGGCCGATGAGAGCAGACACCAGGCCTACATGCTCGAGTTTGCTAGAATGGAGTTGATGAGAGAGTGTGTGAAGGTCCGAGCAAATCTCCTCAGTTCCATCCAGTATTTTACGAACACTGACACATTCGTCTGATTCGGATTTCGATAGCCTTTTCCATAGCTGTCCCAGTCCGATGCTGAGGAGGGCGAGTCGCTGGCTGAAATCGTCATGAAGCTCTCTCGCGATACGATTACGTTCTTCTTCCTGGGCAGCGATCAGGCGGCCGGTCAAAGTGTGGACAGATTCTTCGGACGCCTTTCGATCCGTTATATCGATGCACGAACCAACGTAGCCCGAGAAAGAGCCGTCGGATTCAAACCGCGGAACGCCAAAATCCACGATCCAGCGGTAAACTCCGTCAAAGCGTCGTAGACGGTATTCCATTTGGAAGTCGATCCGAGCGTCAAACGCCGACGAGTAAATTTCCAGACAGCGATCCTTGTCGTCCGGATGTACTGCTGCGACCCATCCGTTACCCAAATCTTGTTTCAGGGACCGTCCTGTGAAGTCAAGCCACCCCTGATTGAAGAATGTACAGAGTTTGTCTGTACCCGACATCCAGATCAACACAGGAGCGGTGTTTGCCACTAGGTGAGAACGCTCTTCGCTTTCCCGCAGAATTTGGAGGATACTGTGCGCTTCTGCCCGAAGTCTTGGACCAGGTCCTCTCCGTACAGAGGAGTGCGGTCTTCCTGTGTACGTCTCCGTGCGGAGGATTATGATGTTCCGGTGCGCGTCGCGAAACTGTTAAAACTGACAGAGCCAAATACATGGATTTAAACCACTAAATCGAGAAACCGGCCTTGGAACTCTGGTTCCTTTCAAGGTAAATCGAAGGGCCTAAGGGATACTCCGAGGGTGGTTGAGCCCGAGCGATCAAAACAGGCTGAACCGTTCGGGCGTGGACTGATACTGAAGTGCCCGGAGAAGCCCATGGCATCTGGTCGCCGGCGCACAAGACTCGCTCTTTCTCTGGAAGGGCAAGATCAAAAGCAACGGGCCAAGATACGCGAAACCTGCGAGACCTCGATAAGCCACCCTTCACGACTGTTACTTTTGACAATTCTCACTGTGCCGCCGTAGGCGCATCCTTGTCGGTGTTACCCAGAGTCTTGGTAAGAGATGACGCTATGATCCGAACACCGACAATCGCCAATGCACTTCGTCGGACTGTCCTCCTCCCTCCGTTCTGGCTGCTGATCGCCGTTGTGATTTTCTTGGACGTTTTCCACCCTTCGGATACCTCCGTACAGGCAGGACCCAATTCGCCCGCGAGTCCAGGCGCCGCGTTTGGTCCGACGGTGCCAAATACTCAGCCACCGCAAGGGAAGTCCCCGAGCGGGATGGTCTGGATTCCAGGCGGGGAATTTTCGATGGGCGCGCAAGATCCTCCACAGATGGATATGGTCGGCATGCGAGCCACCGCGGATTCCCGGCCCATCCACAGGGTCTATGTGGACGGCTTCTTCATGGACAAAACCGACGTTACCAACGCGCAATTCTCCGAGTTCGTAAAAGCGACAGGCTATGTAACCATTGCTGAAAAGGCACCAACTGCTGAAGAATTTCCTGGGGCTCCCCCGGAAAATCTTTACGCGGGCGGGGTCGTGTTTTCCCCGCCGGATCATCAAGTCTCATTGAACAATCATTTTCAATGGTGGAGTTACGTCAAAGGCGCGAACTGGCGCCACCCAACCGGCCCGAAAAGCTCCATAAAGGGCAAAGAAAATCATCCCGTTGTCCTAATGGCCTACGCTGACGCCGAAGCCTATGCGAAATGGGCCCAGAAGCGCTTGCCCACTGAGGCGGAATGGGAGTTCGCCGCCCGTGGTGGCCTTGCAGGTAAGCCATTCGTTTGGGGAGACAAGTTCAAGCCAAACGGAAAGTGGATGGCGAACACGTATCAAGGACATTTCCCCCTTAAAGATACAGGTGATGATGGATTCGTCGGTCTGGCACCGGTAGCACAGTTCGCGCCCAACGGATATGGTCTCTACGACATGGCTGGAAATGTTTGGCAGTGGACCGCGGACTGGTATCGACCTGACTACTACAATCAGCTGGCCGCTGCGGGAGCAGTGACTCGCAATCCGAAAGGACCCCAAACTTCTTTCGACCCGGCGGAACCATCCGAGAAGAAGAAAGTGCATCGCGGAGGATCTTTCCTTTGCACGGACCAATATTGTTCCCGTTACATGGTGGGAACACGCGGTATGGGTGAAGTAAGCACGGGAACAAATCACCTGGGTTTTCGCTGTGTTGCGAACGCGCGGAACTAGGACGATGGGGCATAAGATCCACAAAAATTGAGTTAAAGGAGATACGCCATGCGGCAAAAAGTAGGGAACAAAGTAACAAAACTCGGGATCGCGCTCGTTTTGGCTCTTGTAGCGTGCACGCTGACGCGCGCTCAGGACGTAACCACCAATTCGATGCCCGGCACCGAATTCTCCAAGTTTCACACCTATAAGTGGGTCGCCATTGAAGGCGCAACCCAGCCGAACCAGATTCTCGACGCGCAGATCAAGGCTTCCATTGATTCACAGTTGGCCGCCAAAGGCCTCACCAAAACCGACGGAGACAAGGCCGACCTCCTTGTCGGCTATCAGACCTCCCTCGATCAGGAAAAACAGTGGAACGCCTACGGCATGGGCGGCGGGCCCCGCTGGGGCGGCGGGATGGGAACGGCCACAAGTTCCACAATCAGCGTCGGCACTCTCGTCCTGGATATGTACGACCCCTCTATCAAGAAACTCGTCTGGACGGGCCGTGTCACCAAGACCCTCGATCCCGGCAACAACCAGGAGAAGAAACAGAAGAATCTCGACAAGGCCATGCAGAAATTGCTGAAGAATTACCCACCCAAATAAAAATAGAAAGTAAAGGCTTGAAGATGGTTGAAAGAGGACTCTTATGAGAAATAATGTGCAACGGATCGCGAAGGTCGCGCTTCTTATTCCGTTCGTTTTTCTGGGCAGCGTTGGTTTCAGCCGCCCTGCTGACGCACAGAACCAGGAGTTGCAGGAGCGAGTTGCGGAAATGAAGGAAGCGGCCGCGAAGAACAAGCAAGCGATGGCACAGTACACCTGGGTTGAGCAGATCAACATCAGCCTCAAAGGCGAGCAGAAAAAGCAAGAGCACTTCCAGGTTCGCCTTGGACCCGACGGAAAGCCACAGAAGACCCCGCTCGATCCGCCAGCCGATCCCTCGGCGGGCGGTGGAGGCCGACTGAAAAAGCACATCGTCGAAAAGAAAAAGGAAGAGTACAAGGAATATGCGGAGCAGATGAAGGCGTTGGCACAGCAATACGTGCCACCCGACAAGGAGCTGATCCAACAGGCCTATGCACAGGGGAACATTACCTTGGGTTCAGTCGCAGGCGCTCCGGGTGAGCTTCAACTGGTTATTCACAATTATTTGAAGCCCCAGGATTCGATGACTCTGGTATTCGACAAGACTCAAAAGGAATTATTGCGGCTTCAGATTGCTTCGTACATGGATGATCCAAAGGATGCAATGAACCTGACCGTGCAATTCAGCCGCCTGCCGGAGGGGCCGAACCATGTCTCCAGTATGATGATCGATGGTGTTAGCAAGCAGTTGAATATTTCTACGCAAAACTCAAATTACCAGCACCTCTAAACTTCTCGAGTTCACGTCGCCCGGCAAGTGCAGTTTTGAATCTTGATCAAGAATCGAGGAGGACCAGTATGAGAAATAAAATAGTTGCAGTCGTTTTGGCGAGCGCGTGGGTATTGGTGGTCCCACCCGCGCACGCCCAGTCGTCGGCCAGCAAGGATTCCCCAACCGTCACCGACCAGGATATCCAGCTATTGCGACAGGATCTCCGGTCGGGGAAAAAACAGCTGGTTGCGGCGAATTTAATCCTGACAGACGCGGAGGCGACAAAATTCTGGCCGGTTTATGACCAGTACGCTGCGGAAATGACGAAAGTCGGCGATCAGAAGTACGCCTTGATCAAGGAGTACGCTCAGAACTACGGTTCGTTGACGGATGCTCAGGCAAGGAGCTTAATCGATCGCTCATTGGCCTTGGACGAGTCTATTGCGCAGCTCCGCATCAAGTACGTCCCGATCGTCAGCAGCGTGCTGCCGGGTACCAAGACCGCCACCTTCTTTCAGATCGACCGTCGCATAAGCAGCTTGATCGACCTGCAACTGGCATCGCAGATCCCACTGGTACAGGGACAGCACTAGTCTCGAGTCCGGGCGGCGGAAGAAAGCCGAGACCTCAATTTGCCGGAGGCCCACTACAGGGGTTTGGGGTGCGCGGTCAGAGCTTCGCGATAGACCTTGAGGTTGCCCTTGTCCACGACCACGGTGCCGGTATCGACGGACATCGGCATCGGTGGTGCGAGGGCCGTGCGCCAGTCGTTGAATTGATGTACGGCGTTGTGGTGCAAATCATCCAAGAATTTCAATCCGTAATAACTCATTACGTAGGGCTTTTGCGTGATCGTTACCGCAATTACGCCGCGGTCGATCCAGTCAAGCGTCTCAGGATCGTCGTCGAACGCAACAATCGGCGGCTTCCCTTCCCTGTTGAACCGGTGCAGCGCTTCGGCGGCGCCAGAGCCTCCTGTCGCCTCCAAGCAAATGATTCCGTCCACTTTTTCTTTCTTCTGTATCAGCTCGGACACCTGATCAAACGCGCTTCGCGCGTCGCCCTTGTCATCGAGTATCTTTGTCAGCTTGATGGCCGGGAAATTCTTCAGCGCGTCCGCAACGCCCGCCACTCGATCGTCGAGGTTCCGCTGTCCCGTAATGGTGATAACAGCAACGCTCCCACCACCCGGAACCAGCGCCGCCATCTGCTTCAGACTCTCTGTGCCCGCCTTGAAGTTATCCGTTCCGATGTACATCACCCGCTTCGAATCCGCGACGTCTGAATCCACGCAGATGACCGGGATACCTTGGGCGACAGCCTTGTCAATCTCCGCCTTAAAAATCTCGGGTCGCGCCGCGGAGAGACAGATTCCGGCTGGGTGCTGTTCCACGATGTCGCGGAACATTCCGAGCTCCGCGTTCGGTTGGTAGCCCGTGGGGCCGACGAGCTCACCCTTCACGCCGAGGGCACGGGCCGCGTCCAAAAATCCTGCCTCAGCCTCCTGCCAGTATGGCAGCTTAATATTCGTGGCCACGAACACGTAGCGTTCGTTTTCCTCGTGGTAGGGCTTGGCACATGCCGCAATCAGAACCGCCTCAACGAAAATGAAACCAAGAACCAGCTTCGTCCCATTTGTCTTCATTGCAATTCTCCTTTCCACTAGGACTGGCCTGACGGGGTTGCACCGTCGGAAATTCGTGCTGGTACCTGCCTCTCGTCGGGAAAGTTCGAAGACCGCGAGGCAACCTCAACCTTCCGCCGCTTGCGCCTTGTTCGGGTTTTCCTTCTGATATGTCGCTAATGGGACCATAGAGCGGGCACGCCTTGGCTGTCAATCGGGTGGTCCTGCTGAATAGGCTCGGCTGACCTCAGCACCGGCCGGCGCAACAAATGGCGCTACGAAGGCGCGGAAATGTTGTGTGGCAAGGGGCGTGTACTAGTGTTCGCGGAAAGAGATATGGCTGGGACTGCTTGCCTGGCGGTGGCCGCAATCCTGGAAGAGAGTGACGGGAACCTTCAGAGAGCTCCAGAAACTCACATTGAACCTTTCGTTGCGTAGCGCGATGAACCACAGAATCGTTGCAAGCGACCCGGTGATTGCAGAGGTTCGATCCGAGATCGACACCGTGGCGCTTAGACGCGGTCTTCTGTGTTTTGGTGACTGATCGCGTAAAGGTGTAACTCGAGGCGAGTCGATACTCCCAACTTGTCGAAAATTTTGTATAGATAATTACTCACCGTATGTTCGGCGAGACGCAGGTGCTGCGCAATTTCCCGATTCTTCATTCCTTCGCCAATCAGGGTAACGACGTGTTGCTCGCTGGGAGTGAGCAGGGCCATACCGGAGTTCGCGCTGATTTGCACTGGTTTCGAGCGTGTGAGGGCGTCCAATATGCGCATTCTTGGAACACCTTCTCTCAGCATCCAATCGGCAAGTGGAACACAAACTTTAGACGCCGACAAAATAGCCGAGACGCGCAATTTCGAAATTCACGCCTCGCGGCTTGCAAATGCATCACGGCGGTGCCGTCTTTTATAGACGCCACCGCCGTGACCAAGCATATCGAGATTGAACTAGGTTTTAGGCGCGAGCGCTTTTCGCTTTGCGAATTGGGGTGGTTTCGTCGGAATCTTCCTCTTCTTCTTTCCCTGCGCCTTTCGCCTCGACGTTGATTTCTTCCGAGAGCTGACTCAGTTTCTGGTCGGTTTCTTTTTCTTCTTCCAGTGTCTTCTCCAGCAGAGCGTTGGCTTCGGACTCGCCGAGCAACTGTGCCCAAGCACTAACGCAACCGTATGCGGCAATTTCATAGTGCTCGACGCGTTGGGCGGCGGAGATCAGAGCGGCGTCCATCACCTCCGCGCTGAGGTCCTCATCCATGATCTCTTCGCCTTCTTTGACGAGACCAGCCATCCCGGCGCATTTCTTTCCGGTCGGTTTTTCGTCAAGAGCCTCGAAGATTTCCTCAAGGCGCTCTACGTGGCCGCGCGTCTGCTCCAAGTGCTCCTCGAGCCCGGCGCGAAGCTTGTCGGAGCCGGCCGCTTTGGCAAGTTTTGGTAGAGCCTTCACCAGCTTGTTTTCGGCGTCGTACAAATCCCTTAGCTCATCCATGTAAAGTTCCTTCAGTTCGTTATGCTCCATATGGTGTTCCTTTCCGATCCATTAGAAATCGTTAGCCGTCGCATCGCTAGGCTGGTGTGACGTTAAGAGCTAAGCGGAGCCGCGTCCATACATGGAACGACCTACGCAAGGCGTTGCGAAGACGTATGCGGGTGTAGTACGCGTCAGTCGTCAACGGAGTTGCAGTCGAAGTTGAAAGCGAGCACGGAGGAGCCAACGCTCGCGAATCCACCTGGACAGGCTACGGTAAGTATCGCTTGGGGTAATTGAGGCGATGGAGAAAACTGCAAACATTAATTGCGCTGCGGGCACAACAGCTGCTGCGAAGACACGCACTGACTTGTATTCGCTGGTGCTAGAGAGTCTCGGACGAGGCCCACCCGGAGCTCCAATTGGGCAGGTCTCGTCTACCTAAGAGAACTTCCGCTGCCCAGGCTCCGAGGTAGACGGAAAGCGCCACGCCGTGGCCGCTGTACGCACCAAGGACGATGGCTCGGTCGCTCGCTGTATGGCGAGCGAACACCGGCCGCCATTGTTCCGCGATCAATATTGGTCCTCCCCATTCATGGCTAAAATGAACATCAGCGAGCGCGGGATGAAGACCGGAGACTCGCTTCTTGAGACGCGCAAGAAGTTCGAACGCCTCACCCGCGCCTATGTCTAGTGCCGCCAGTTCCCTCCAGTTGTCGAGGCTGACCAGCCCGCTGCCAAAGATAATTTGGTTTCCGTGAAGCAGACGTCCCCATAAATAAGGCAGGTCCACGGTGTAAAACGGTTTTCCCGAAGCCAATCCGATGGCCGCCAGCTTGTTCTCCTGGACGGGTTCGGTAGCCAATGCCAGAGTAAATTTCGGTTCGGCCCGATCGACTAAGCCGCTTATCTCAAGGGACTCCGAGTTCGTAGCGATCAGCACGCGCTGAGCTCGAATTCGCTTGCGGCTGACATGGAGCGTCAAGGGATCGCCGAAATCGATCCGATCGACTCGGGCGCCCTCGAAGACGAGTGCTCCTTGCCGTTCTGCAGCGTGCGCAAGCCCACTGACGATTTTTCCAGGATCTGCCGTACCTCCCGGGACCTCCCGGGCGACGCGAAGTTGACCGGAATCGCTCCAGAGGATGGGCGAATTCCCGAGCCGCGACGTGCGGTCTAGTTCCCAAGCGCCAGGCAAGGAAATGTCCCCGTCAACCTTCAAATTTCTGAGCACATTGGAATAACCCGCTAGAACATCGCCAAGGCCGGGTAGATCGCCGGAAGCGGTTTCGGCTAAAACTAACCCGCCGGTGTGGCCGCTCGAGCGGGCACCCACAGATTCGGCTTCAAGGACCGCCACGGTCTTGTCCGGATCGATGCGCCGAAGTTCCGCGGCGGCGGAAAGACCCGTAAAGCCGCCGCCAACCACGGCGAAGTCCACACTCTCCGGCAAGGAGATCGCCTGAGGATGAAAATCGATCCTCCAAGGAGTCTGTCCCCAGTGAAGTTGCTTCCATCCATTCGTCATATTCGCCCCAACCTTCGCCGCAATGAAATGATACGTATGGCGGAGGCTATTCGCCATCCACTGCTTGCTGGGCGTTCCTCGGGTCCGGTGGGACCAACCATGCTTGGCGATTCTCTTAGTTGGAGTGTTGTTGAGCCGGTTCAGCCCGCGTTCCCGCCGATAGGGCCTCCCTTAATGCCCGTTTTGGAGGTCTTAGAGACTTTAGTCTCTAATATCAGAGTCTTAGGACTCTGCACAACTACGGGTCCATCGGGAGGTCCGCAGACCTCTGCTCTAGGCGACACTCGACCTCTTTACTATCGCCACCACACGAGTAGATTTGATACGACGGATGGGTGTTTCAGCTTAACGAGTTCCCCATACGCAGGTGGGAGGTCCAGATGTTCGCGCGTCCAAGTCCATCGAGCCGCGTCGCGGAACGAAGAACAGCACTACGGTACCCCTTGCGACTTCCTGTCGTTTTCTCCTGGCAAGATGATGCCGGGCACGTGCAAGGATGCGACGGGTACTGCCGCGATTTAGGTAGCCGGGGGATCTACGTTCAAGCTGAGTTTGTCCCACCGCTAGGAGTCTCTGTCGAAATGAATGTCTTCCTCCCCAGACCAGAGCATTCGGCTCGTCCGTCGGAAATCCATGCCATAGGAAGGGTCGTCCGATCGGAGCGTCGCGCAACGGGTTCTGACATTTGTGGGTTTGCAGCGATGAACCACACGACCCGCTTGCGTGAGACTCGCGGCCAAAAGGCAGACCAAGAATATACCGCGCTCGATGAGCTCCGGGTGGATGAGGCGGCAGAGGATGACGGGAGGGCAAGTGGGGAGTAAGAACAAACCAAGCCCGGCCAAGGAGCCTACGGTCATTAGCAGCGCAGGCTCAATCCTTGCAAATAGTACGATGGGACCGTTTGGCTGGACCGAAAGTGCTTCCCTTCCAGCCGAGTACTTCGGTACTGCTCTTGAGGAACTTGAGGCCCATTGGCCGAAAGGACAGGTCATGGCAAAGTGGAGTGGTCAGGCCACCGTGTCTCCTGTCGATGTGTGCAATGTTCAGGTGCCCGGATCTTATTGAGGATGGGCGAGATTTTGGCGCTCGCAAAGTCAAGCGAGCCGATGGGTTGGATGAGTCTGAAGGGCAAATGTGACTCAAAGGGCGGTAGCTTACCCCTAACCCAGCAGTAGCGATTGGGCTGAGGATGAAAGAATTGGAAAATGGCCGAGCAGGCGAGGCTCCGGAGCACTCCGGGGAATCCAATCCCCATGATAAGGCTGGGCCGAGCGAGCTTGGACAACTTCAGTCGACGGTGAGGGTTGATGGTGAGGTGACGCTGGCTGTGGCACCCTGGTTCGCGCTGCGGGTCCGTCCCAACTACGAGAAGCCGGTCGCTGCGGCCCTTCGAGGTAAGGGATTTGAAGAGTTTCTTCCTCTGGTCCGGAGTCGGCGGCAATGGTCCGATCGCGTGAAGATGATGGATCTTCCGCTGTTCCCTGGATACCTCTTCTGCCGTCTGAATCTAGAGCAGCGTATGCCGCTTCTGACCACACCGGGGTTTCTGTACCTGGTGGGGGTCGGCAAGAATCCCGAGCCGGTGGATGAAAGCGAGATCGAGGCGATACAATCGGTACTGCGATCTGGCCTGCCAGTAACACCATTTCCGTCGCTGATGGTGGGGCAAAAGGTACGACTGAAACATGGGCCACTGCGAGGCTTGGAAGGCGTTGTAACAAAGATCGCGAATCAGCACCGGATGTACGTCGCGGTCACGCTATTAAAGAGATCGATCTCGGTGGAAGTGGCTCCGGAATGGATGCACCCGATCAGCGGACCCGGCGAGCCAGCGCCAAACGCGAAGGCGCCCATTGCAGCCGAAATTTCCTAGGGCAGGGTCTAGAGAGCATCTAAGAGCAAAGAGACAAATGAGGACAGCAAGTGAAAATCGAAATTCATAACGTGAGAAAAGTGCGGAGAGGGGGGTCGATGACTACTTTAAGAGGCTTCACGATCGGCCTGGTGGTTCTCTTCTTGACAGTAAGTGGAGATGGGCGAGCGACTTCGCCGGCGGCACCAGACTCCCAGCAAGCGGGCTGCAATAGCCAGGTGCGTTCGACGTACCTGCTCGGCCCCGAAGATGAACTGCAAATCTCGGGCCCCGAACTGGAAGAGTTAACCACCAAGACCGTGCGCGTCGATGGTGAAGGTGATATTCAGGTGCCATTGGTTGGCCGCGTGCATGTCGCGGGCTTGACAGTGCAGCAAGCCGAGCAGGAATTGAACAAGAGATTGAGCACCTACATCCGCCACCCGCAAGCAGCTCTTGACGTAAAGGATCTGCGCAGCCAGCCCGCCTCCGTTCTGGGAGCGGTGAATAGCCCGGGTGTGCATCAGGTAGAAGGACACAAGACCTTGCTCGAAATGATCTCTATGGCGGGAGGCGTGCGGCCGGATGCCGGCTACAGCATCCGCATCACGCGGCAAGTGGAGTGGGGATGTATCCCGCTGCCCGGCGCGAAGTTGGACGCTTCGGGTCGATTCAGCGTCGCTCAGGTGAATCTCCAAGAGATTATGGAAGCAAAGACGCCGGAGGAAAATATCCAGATCTTACCGCATGACGTCATCTCGGTGCCGAAAGCGGAGTTAGTGTACGTGACCGGCGACGTAAAGAAGTCCGGAGGTTTCGTTCTCGGCGAGAGACAAACCATGTCCGTGCTGCAAGCGGTTTCTCTTGCGGAAGGCATGGGACCAGCACCGGATCCCAAGCATGCGAAGATTTTGCGCCTGGCCCCCGGCGCAGACCAACGCACGGAAATTCCCGTGGACTTGAAGAGCATTCTACAAGGCAAGGGTGGTGACGTTCCCATGCAGGGCAACGACATTCTGTTTATCCCCGACAGCACGGGCAAGAAAGTTGCACTACGTTTCATGGAAGCAGCAATTTCCACCGGCACGGGTCTCGCTATTTATCGCCCGTAAAGATCGCTCAAGGAAACAGAGCGATCGCGGGAGATGTCAATTTTAGCCGCAGGGCGGAACGGCAGGTAATACATGTCTAAGCATTTCGATCGAGTGAACAATCGGACGCGAGCCGTACAACTCAGCACCTATTCGGATAACCGCCCCACGGTATATCGAGCGGATGAAACGGTCCAGGCGGACAATGGGGAAGCGCAGGGCTACGACAGTCTGCTCGGATATTGGCATATCCTCGTCCGCAACAAGGTTACTCTTTTGTGTTTCGCGCTGGCAGGTCTCGCCATAGCGGTTCTGTTCAGCCTGCTGCAGACGCCCGTTTACCGGGCACGAACCTCGCTGGAAATTCAGGACTTTAACTCGGAGTTCATGGATCTAAAGAACGTCGATCCGACGAACGCCGGTCCGGGCGCCGCCACCGACTCGTATTTCCAGACGCAAATCAAGATCCTGCAGAGCGATTCCCTGCTGGACCGTGTCGCCAACAAGCTTGATCTGCAGCAAGAGCGGCCGGGAAGCGGTTGGGGAGCATTCTCGGAGCGCGTGCAGCGGATGCTCGGTCTCTCGGAGCCCAGCCAGGAAGTGAATAAAGATGCGTTCGTAGCGAAAGCCCGCAATAACTTGACGGTTCGCGCTTCCGGCCAGACCCGCCTGGTGGAAGTGATGTACGACTCCGAAGATCCCAAGTTCGCGGCGCTGTTTGCCAACACGCTGGTTTCCGAATTCATCGAACAAAGTCAGGAAATGCGCTGGAAGTCCAGCCAACGCACGGGCGAGTGGCTGACCGGTCATTTGAGCGAAATGAAGAACAACCTGGAAAAGTCCGAGGCGGCGCTCCAAACGTACGCGCGCCAGTCCGGGTTGACGATGACTGAGAAGGAAAACGTCACCGAAGGCCGGCTCAAAGAGCTCCAGGACGAACTCGACAAGGCGCAGGCCGACCGCGTCGACAAACAAGCAAAATTTGAAGAAGCCAAGAGCAAGCCTGCGGAATCTCTGCCGGAAACGATCGACGACCCTATGTTGCGCGATTACAGCATAAAGTTGACCGACTTGCATCGGCAACTCGTGGAGTTGAGCGCGACGCTAACTCCCGAACACTACAAAGTGCAGCGTGTGCAGGCACAAATCAACGAATTGCAGGGCGCTCTCGAAAAACAGCGCACCAACGTGCTGCGCCGTGTGGGGAACGAATACGCCGCGGCATCACGTCGCGAGAAATTGTTGCAACAGTCGTACATCGAACAACAGAAAACCGTGGCCAATCAATCGGACAAGGTCATTCACTACGACACGCTACGTCGCGAAGTGGATTCGAGCCGTCAGTTGTACGACACGCTTCTGAACCGCGTGAAGCAAGCCTCGCTGGCTTCCGCAATGCGCGCCAGCAACGTGCTAGTCGTGGACGAAGCCAAACCGCCTTTCCTACCAGCGAAGCCGAATGTGCCGGTGAATTCGGCACTAGGATTGTTCTGCGGCATCTTTCTGGGACTAGGTTTCGTGGTGTTCCGCACGCGATTCGATCGCAGCATTCAAGCCCCTGGAGATTTGCAGGTGTACTTGAATCTTCCGGAACTCGGCGTCATTCCAATGGCCGAGGTCTGCGACACGCCCGCGGTTCGCAGCCAGCGAGCGCTTGGACCCGCCGACCCCAGCGATTGCCTGGAACTAGTGACCTGGAAGCACAAACCGTCCGCAGTAGCGGAATCTTTCCGAGCCATGCTGACTTCGATTTTGCTGCCCGGGCAGAATTCTGACGGACCGCAGGTAATCGTGGTAACCAGCCCTGGACCGGCAGAAGGCAAGACCACCGTTGCGAGCAACCTCAGCATCGCCATCGCCGAGATGGGACGCCGTGTGCTATTGATCGATGGTGACTTGCGACAGCCGAAGTTGCACAAGATCTTCGGGTCGGCAAACACCCGCGGTGTGAGCGATGTTCTGTTGTCCGAAGCGCCTCTCGAAACCGTGCCATTGAATCAGTTGGTGGTCGAGACGCGCATTGCGGGTGTGTCGCTGCTTCCGAGCGGCACGCGCACCACAAGCATTTCGCAACTGCTGCACTCACCGCGGGTGGAAGCATTGATGGCCCGCATGCGCACGGAGTTTGACATGGTCATCATTGACGCTCCGCCGATGATGCATTTGGCGGACGCACGACTACTGGGAGGTCTCTCGGACGGAGTCATTCTGGTCGTCCGTGCGGGCCACACCATGCGCGAGGCGGCCTTGATTGCAACGCAGCGGCTGTCCGAGGACGGCACGCGAATTCTGGGTACCGTGCTCAATAGTTGGGATCCGCGGAAGACTCCTGGCCGCACCTATGGATACGGCTACGGTTACGGCTATGGCTACGGTTACGGCCAGACTGCGGACGCTAAGCATCCCCCAACGCCCCATGCCTGACGCAGTCAGCGTTCGGGCCAACATTATCTCTTCTACTAACCGTACGAACGGCAACGGATAGGTGACTCTCCACAAATGTTCTCTGCCAGAGTGCCGAGCCAGCAGATGCCTGGGATAAATAGGGTAGGGCCGATGGGCGGTGGTCGTCCGGTCGCGTCAAAGGGCGGCCAACTGCTTACCTCCTCCGCGTTTGCATTGCTTGTCCTGTTCGTGTTTGCAATTCCGCTCGAAAACGCGCTCGTCCTGCCAGGAGTGGGGACGTTTGGACGGCTGGTGGGTCTAGCGGCATTTGCCCTTGGAATATTTGCAGTAATAGAAAAAGGACGACTGCGATCGCCGTTACCCGTTCACCTTGTGATGCTGGCCTTTGTGACCTGGGCGTGTTTGACGTACTTCTGGACGGTCTCTCCGGACGATACGGTAGAAGAGGTTCTCAGCTACATCCAGTTTCTGGCGATGGTATGGCTCATTTGGGAATTGTGCCCGCTACCCCGCCAGCGGGTCAACCTGATGCAGGCATACCTTGTGGGTACCGGTGTGTCCGCGATAGGAGCGTTGCTCCACGTCGGAGCGGCGGCTGGAGTCACGCGCAATTCCACCTTCAACATGAACCCGAACGACATTGGATTGCGCCTCGCGATAAGCATTCCGATGGCGCTGTACTTGGCGGTGTCGGAAAAACAGGACTTTCGCGTATGGCTTTACCGCTTGCATATGGTCTTGGCCGTTTGCGCATTGTTTATGACGGGATCGCGGGGCGCGCTGATCGCGCTTGTTGGTAGCCTGCTGATGATCCCACTGACATTCCGTAAGTGGACGTTCCGCCAGAAGGCGGTTATGAGTGTGGTGGTGGTGGCCGCTTCCTTTACGGCAATCGCCATGGTGCCGGCTTCTACTTGGCAGCGCATGAGCACCACTGGAACGGAAATCAGCCAGGGGACCATGGATGCCCGAACTGTAATCTGGCGGGCCGGCTGGGATGTCTTCCTGGAGCATCCTTTCTTCGGAGTGGGAGCGGGCGGATTTCCAACGGCCATCCAGCGGAACGTAGTGACTGCGTGGGTCGCTCACAATACCTTCCTGTCCATTTTGGTGGAGCAAGGCGTCGTCGGTTTTGCGATCTTCGTTGTTTTGCTGGTGATGCTGATTCATTCAGCGTTGCAACTGCCGGTACTGCGCCGCAGCCTGTGGTTGATGATGCTGCTTACGTGGGCTTTGGGGAGCTCCGGAATGACTTGGGAGAACACCAAGCCCACATGGCTACTTTTTGGGTTGCTGGCCGCGGATGCAGCCTCAATCCAAGTGGCTGCGGCGAGGAGGCATTTCACGGCGCGGGCGTTTCGATCCATCGCAGTGGCGCAAGCAGCACACTCGCCAGCGCGCGCAAGAATGCTGCGTGAGTTGCATGTGAAGCTGCAAAAAGCGGGGCTGGAAAAACCGCCTACTCTGGAGCGCCGATGAGTTCGGCCACCAACTCAATATCTTCACCGGAGCCTGGCTTGCCGGTACCAACACCGTTGTCAAACGGCGAATCCCAGCACGAAGCGAATGAAGGAACGCAAATGAATTCCGCTACTCCGGAATCGGCTGGCTTTTCAACCCCGGCCAGTCCAAGCGCCGCGAAAGTCCATGTGAGCAGCGCATCTCTTCGTTGGAATTTCAGTTGGACCTTTGTTGGCAACATCATTTATTCCGCGTGCCAATGGGGAATGCTTGTGGTACTGGCGAAGATTGGGAATCCGGAAATGGTTGGGCAGTACGGGCTGGCGATGGCTATCGCTACGCCCATCCTGGCTCTGTCAACCTTGCAGCTCAGAGCGGTCCTAACGACCGACGTCCGGGAACGCGTCCCATTCGGGGAGTACCTTGGCTTCCGGCTAGCGACGACAGTGTTCTCGGTGCTCGTCATTGGCGCCATTCCCTTCGTCATGCATTACCGCCGGGAATCGACGTTGGTGGTTTTGATCATTGGTATTGGCCAGGCACTCGAGACGCTGAGCGATCTTTATTACGGGCGGCTGCAGTTCTACGACCACATGGACCGCATCGCCAAGTCGATGATCGCCCGGGCCTTGCTGGGACTCAGTGCTTTGGGCGCGACGGTTTATCTCACCAAGAGCGTCGTCTGGGGAGCTGTTGCCTTGGTGCTGGCGCGTACGGTAGTGCTGATCGGGTACGACATTAACAAGCGGACGCAGTTGTTACCGCGACACGCGGATCCCCAAGAGGCTGAGCAAGCTATTGCTTCCAAGAAAGATGCGCTGCGGCCGCGTTGGAATTGGGATACGCAAAGTGAACTGTTCCGCACGTCCATTACGCTGGGAGTCATCGCTATGCTGGTATCGCTGCTTCCCAACGTTCCGAGGTATTTCATTCAGGGATCGCTTGGAGAACGGGCGCTAGGCATCTTTACGGCGACCGCTTTCCTCGTGTCATCGGGTAGCTTAATTGTCAACGCACTCGGACAGTCGGCGTTTGTGCGGTTGGCCAAGCACTACGGTGGGGGAGACATTGCGGGATTCAATTCCCTGCTCTTGAAGCTGTTGGGCATTGCGGCGGTGCTGGGTTTGGGCGGGATCGGTGTTGCGGTGTTTTTCGGGCATATGCTGCTGACGTTACTCTATCGGCCCGAGTATGCAGAGCACACGGACGTGCTGATCGCGATGATGGTTGGTGGCGCCATGACGTACGTGTCATCCCTTATGGCGTCGGCGGTCACGTCAGCGCGGTGTTTTGCGCGGCAGATTCCGGTCCTCGCGTCCGCGGTGGGAGCTGCCGCTCTTGCAAGCTGGGTGCTGGTGCCCAAATATGGACTACTTGGTGCGGCGTTTGCCGTGATCATCACTTCGACGGTGCTCAGCGTGGGCGAAGTCTTGCTGTTGTGGTATGTGCTCAGCAGACTCAATCGTGTGGCAGAAGCAGAAGGCTGACACTGCGGCAAATCCGGAGTCTCTTTCGGCAGCTCCAAAGATGTTGTAACCAGGGTAGAAAATCATGACCGAAAATCTGCTTGAATTCGAAAGCCACTTTTCCTTCGGGGAAAACTGGGCGCAGTACGCCGAGAAAATTGACGAGAGAAGGATCGAAGAAGCGCAGAAATCCCTCATTCGTTTGGTGGGTCGGGAATCGATCGCGGGTCGCACCTTTCTCGATATCGGTTGCGGATCGGGACTGTTTTCGCTGGCGGCGGTGCGACTGGGTTGCCAGCGCCTCTTGGCTGTAGACCTAGATCCAAACAGCGTGCAAACCACGCGTAAGACACTGGAGCGTTACGCTCCCGCTGGGTCGAATTGGGACTGCCAGCGTCTCAGCGTTTTTGATCTGGATCCCAACAAAGTGGGGACGTTCGACATCGTTTATTCCTGGGGCGTCTTGCATCACACGGGCGCGATGTACAAAGCGATCGGAAAGGCGTCAACGGTTGTTAAGCCTCAAGGAATTCTAGCGCTGGCGCTGTATGGAAAGACGCCGTTCTGCGGTCTCTGGCGGATTGAGAAAAGAATCTATTCGCGCTCACCAAAATGGGTCCAAAAAGCAATCGAACAAGTCTATTACGTTGCAGTTGGCGCGCGCCTAGCGCTCAAGGGTGAAAGCCTCAAGAAACGCCGCGAGACCTATTTCCAGCAGCGCGGCATGGATATGTACCACGACACTCGCGATTGGCTTGGCGGCTATCCGTACGAATCGATTTCTCCGCAAGAGGCCATAACCTTCATGCACAAGCTGGGATTTGAGCCGATTCGTTCTTTCGTTACTCCATGCATCGGCCTTCTCGGCGCGGGTTGCGACGAATACTCCTTCACCAAGTCTCCTGCGCAGAGGACCTAACAATTTGGCCCGGGAACACGTTGTCGACTGACTTTAGGATGGATGATGATCGCGATGGCGGGTTCTTGTGGCGCGACGAAAAAGAGCTCGGTGGCAGTGGTACTTGGGGCAAGCTTGCTGGTGCTCGGCGGTTTCGCTCCTTGCGTGGCGCAAAAGCCTGCCTTTCCGGAAGCTCAGGGCGGCGGAGCTGCCTCCCTCGGAGGACGCGGCGGTACGGTCCAGGAAGTAACCAATCTGGATGATTCGGGACCAGGCAGTCTTCGCGCTTGCGTGGAAGCTAGCGGCCCGCGGACGTGTATTTTTCGCGTTGCCGGGATGATTACCCAGCACAGCGATCTCATCGTGAACAATCCATTTCTGACTATCGCCGGGCAGACGGCACCAGGCGAAATCGTCCTGGGAGGACCGGGAAACAAAGGCTATGTCTTGCGAGTGTCTACTCGCGACGTGATTGTCCGGTACGTCACGATTAGCCCAGACGATCCCGGCACGCTCTCGGGTCCATCGACTGGCACAGTTGGATTTGCCGTGATCAACGGCGACAACTACAACATTATTCTCGATCACGCGAGTTTGCGCTGGGCAGGCAACAAGCTTTGGATCACGGGGAGCAACTACGTCGGCCCCAACCGATCAATCACGGCATCCTGGAGTCTGTTTTACGAGCCACACGCGGGTCATCCAGTGGGGCCAGGCACAGCAGGAAATCCAGTCGGATGCCCGAACGCAGCACCCGACCCTCATCTTGCGAACCCGTGCTTCAGTTCTCTGGAAACGGACATCGATTTCCATCACAACATGTTTGTAAACATCAGCCACAGAATCCCGGAGACCGACAACAAATCGGTGCGTTGGGTAAACAACTTGACCTTCAATTGGGCGTTCTACGCCTTCGCCGGCCTCGGCGGCGAAGCGCTGGACATCATCGGCAACAAGTGGGTTCGCGGCAATCTGAACGAGTATTCGCAAGCCCATGAGATCCACGTCACCGAGAAAAGTCCGAAAGTCCTTGGCAACCCGTCAGTTTTCGTTTCGGGCAACGTCGGCCCGAATCAATCGAACTCCAATGGCGACCAATACCTGATGGTGTCGCACATCACTGGAGAAAACGGGCGCGAGAATGGTCCGATACCCGATAGCTGGAAACGCAGAGCACCACTGCCGGCGACCGATTTCCCGATCATCGCGGATCCGGTGGCAAGTTTGGACGCCATCCTGCTGCCTACTGTTGGCAATTCACAACATCTAAGTTGCGACGGGACCTGGGTCAAGCACCGCGACGATGCCGACCTGCGGATCATTGCACAATACCAGTTTCAAGGCTCGGGCGGGTTTTGGCCCAACGGCATTACCGCGACAGGCAGAGCGGCGCTGCCCCTACCAACACCAGCCGCCCAATGGCAGGATCGGCCCGTACTTAGCGGTGCCGCTTGCGCGGAATCGCTCCACGACGGAATCCCAGACCAGTGGAAGAAGCTACAAGGCCTGAGCACGACAAACCGTGACCTATACAAGAGCGTTGCCCCTGACGGTTACACGATTTTGGAGCACTACTTGAACGGCATACCTGTGCGCCCAGTCCGAGATAAAAACGAGAGGCGCCCGTGAAGGTCTTATTTCTGGTAAGGCAATTGAATATCGGAGGCGCGGAGCGCCAGTTGGTAATCGTGGCTAATGAGCTAGCCTCCCGCGGACACGAGGTGATCATCACTTCGTTCTATACGGGGGGTGCGCTTTCAAAGCAGCTGGACCTCGGGCGAGTCCGCTTGCTTTCCCTGGAGAAGCGTTCGCGCTGGGATTTAGTTTCGATGTACGTGAAGGTCTTGCAAATCATGCGGCAGGAACGTCCCGACATCTTACACGGCTGGATGCACACGCAAAATGTGATCGCGACGACGATTCGGCTTTTTTATCCGGGGGTGAAGCTCTTCTGGTGCGTGCGAGCCTCCAATGTTGAGAATGTTCTTGATCCGGTAGAGAGCGTTTTAGTTTGGCTGCAAGCGCGGCTATCCACTTTCGCCGACCGCATCGTTGTGAATTCGATGGCCGGGCTCGAACACGCCGCATCGCGAGGCGTTGCGCGAGACAAGATGGTTTTCATCCCGAATGGCATCGACACCAACGCATTCTATCCCTCCGAAAAGGAAGGCAAACGCGTTCGGACCGAATGGGGTATCGGCGAGGGCCTGAAAGTAATTGGCAAGGTAGCGCGCTTCGACCCGATCAAGAATCATCCGCTGTTCCTCAAGGCCGCAGCACGCGTTGCGGCTGAGCGCCCGGACGTCCGCTTCGTTTGCGTTGGCCACGGCGACGCTGCCTATCTTCAGCAACTGCAAGAATTGACACGTACCCTGGGAATCGAGAATAAGGTGCAATGGGTCCAGGCGCGGGGTGATGTGCGAGCCGTTTATAACGCGCTGGACATTTTTTGCTCCGCTTCTTCCAGCGAAGGCTTTCCCAACGTAATCGGCGAAGCGATGGCCTGCGCACGGCATTGCGTGGTCACCGACGTAGGCGATTCCAAATTCCTGGTAGGCGCAACAGGACTCACGGTGCCGTCAGCCGATGTGGAAGCGCTCGCCACTGGACTGCGGGAGACACTGGATGGCAGCCCTCTGAATCTGCGCGCTCGGCAGCGGATTCTGGAGAATTTTACGGTTGCCCATCTAGGTGACAAGACCGAACAGGTGCTTGTTCGAAGCCTCGAAGGCAGAGACAGACGCGCCGCGCCGGCCCTCGGGCACCCGGAAGAAGCTCACCCTCGGGCAGACGCTTAACCTGAAGTGGCTTGACCCAATGCGGCATGGGCCGCGCTGGGTTGGTTGAAGAACGGCAACGGAGAGCAAGTCCATATGTGCGGAATAACAGGATTTCTGGATACACGACAAAGCATGCGGCACGATGACATGGTAGCCACCGTGCGTCGCATGGCTACCAGTCTGCGCCATCGCGGGCCGGAAGACGAAGGCACCTGGGCCGATGCTGCGAGTGGAATTGCGTTCGGACATCGTCGCTTGTCGATTATCGATCTTTCTCCAGCGGGACATCAACCCATGCACTCGTCTTGCGGGCGCTATGTCATCACTTTTAATGGTGAGATTTACAATTTCAAAGCTCTGCGAGCCGAGCTCGATGCACTCGGGCAAACCTTCCGCGGGCACTCCGACACCGAGGTAATGCTTGCCGCCATCGCGCGCTGGGGCGTAGAAGACGCGCTAAAGAAGTTTAACGGCATGTTCGTGTTTGCCCTCTGGGACCAGCAGGAGCGAATTCTTTATTTGTCGCGGGACCGCGCCGGCGAAAAACCCCTCTACTACGGCTGGGCTGGGCACACACTGCTGTTCGGTTCCGAGCTGAAAGCCCTGCACCAACATCCGGATTTCCGAGGCGAAATCGATCGCGGAACGCTCACCGTCTATCTCCGCCACGATTACATTCCCGCGCCCCATTCCATCTATAAAGGCGTTTACAAGCTGCTGCCCGGAACCTTGCTGACCATTCGAGGTTTTGGCAGCGATGCCTCGCCCAAGCCTTACTGGTCCGCAAAACGCGCCGCCGAAGATGGATTGAGTGCTCCATTCGTAGGGACCGATGCGGAAGCGGTCGATCAACTCGACACGCTCTTGAACGACGCCGTCAGCATGCGCATGGAAGCCGACGTTCCGCTCGGGGCGTTTCTGTCGGGTGGAATTGATTCGTCCCTGATCGTCGCCATCATGCAGGCCAATAGCGACAGACCAGTGAAAACGTTCACGATCGGCTTTGAGAATTCAGACTTCAACGAGGCTGAATCGGCCAAGGCCGTTGCGAAGCATCTGGGAACCGATCACACCGAACTGTACGTCACTCCGGAAGAAGCCATGGCCGTGATTCCCCGGCTTCCGACTCTGTATGACGAGCCCTTCGCGGACTCTTCACAGATCCCGACCTTTCTGGTCTCGCAACTTGCGCGCCGCAAGGTAACCGTCAGCCTCTCGGGCGACGGCGGAGACGAACTGTTCGGCGGCTACAACACCTATCTCTGGGGACGCAGCGTTCAGAAAAACATCGGCTGGATGCCGCGGCCTTTGAAAGCCGCGCTCGCGAAATCGCTAGACCCATTGTCGCGATTGGACTGGAATGCCTTCTTGGGCGGAAGCCCGTCGGTGCTTCCACAAAGCCTGCGGAAAAAGGACCTGAACAAGGTTTTGCAGAAGCTCGCCGGAATCCTGAAAGTGAATCAACGCGAAGCGCTCTACTGGGTACTCTGCTCGTATTGGATGGACCCAGCTTCGGTGGTCATCGGCGCGAAAGAACCACTGACACCGCTCACAGATCCCACCAAGTGGGCCGCGATCAAGGAATTCATGCACGTCATGATGTATCTCGATACCATCATGTACTTGCCCGATGACATTCTCGTGAAAGTTGACCGCGCATCCATGGGTGTCAGTCTTGAATCTCGCGTGCCTTTGTTGGATCACCGCGTCATTGAGTTCGCCTGGAGGCTGCCGCTGGCGATGAAGGTCAAAGGCGACACCGGGAAGCGGCCGCTCCGCCAGTTGCTCCATCGCTATGTCCCCAAGCACCTCGTCGAGAGGCCAAAGCAGGGTTTCGGCGTGCCCGTTCACGAATGGCTGCGCGGCCCGATGCGTCCTTGGGCCGAGGAATTACTTGACGAATCGCGCTTGAACAACGAAGGTTACTTCTCCCCCGCTCCCATCCGGCAGAAATGGTCGGAACACGTCAGCGGTCGGCGCAACTGGCAATCTCAGATGTGGGGCGTGCTGATGTTCCAGTCATGGCTCGAGCAGCACAAGAGTCTGGTTTCAGACAAAGTAGAAGATGCAGCTGTTGCGGATGCCCCCGTGATAGGCGTGTCTTCCCGTGTGGCTGGCGCGGGTTCCATTCAGCCGAGCATCACGTAAATTTCACAGCTGTACGTTTCATCCGCTTCACCCTCTCTGGATGCTGTGCGGTTAACTGATGTCATAGGAAAAGGCGGGGCTCGAACATGAGTGTCAAGTTCTTGCTGCGGTTTGACGACATGTGCCCGACGATTAATTGGGACGTCTGGCAAAAACTCGAAGACGTTATGATTGAAGAGAATGTCCGGCCGATTCTGTCGGTCATCCCCGACAATCAGGATCCCATTCTTCACGAATGCGAACCAAATGAGCGCTTCTGGGAGCGCGTACGAGCGTGGCAAGCGCGCGGATGGACGATTGGTCTGCACGGATATCAGCATCGGTACGTAAGCAGAAACGCCGGCCTCGTCGGATTGAAGCCTTACAGTGAGTTTGCCGGTGTCCCTCTCGAAGATCAGCGGATCAAGCTAACGCAGGCGCTGGCTATCTTTACTCGCGAGGGCGTGCATCCGGATTGCTGGGTAGCGCCAGCGCATTCGTTCGACGAGATTACGGTTTCGATTCTCATTAGCCTGGGTGTCCGTACGATCAGCGACGGCTTGGCCCTTTATCCTCATCGCGATTCTCAAAACGTAGTGTGGGTTCCGCAGCAGCTCTGGAGATTCCGCGCGGTGCCTTTCGGTGTGTGGACCATCTGCATTCACTCAAAGGATGATCTTTACCTCAATCCTGAGCACTTCCGGCGATGCATCCGGGAATATAAACACTCGATGACCAGCCTTCCCGCGATGGTTGCCGCCTATGGCCAACGGAAAATCAGCTGGACGGATCGTGCTTTCGGCGGACTGTGGCATCTTGCGATTCAAGCTAAGGTAGCCATGGCTGCGGCTAACGCGCCAGCGTCGGAGATAACCCTTGAGGCCGATGCCGACGCGCGACAACGCCTGAAAGCGGTTCTATAAATCGGTCGCGGCAGGACAGTAAGCCCTCGCGGCGCATTAAGAAGTACGTCGCAGTTGCCGAAATCACTCGAAATGAACTCGCACTTCACACAAGAGCCGGACTTTGGCGCGCTGGTGATTTCGCTCGACTTTGAGCTCCACTGGGGCGTGCGAGACAAGTGTGCTCCGGACGGACCGTACCGCGAGAACCTGCTGGGAGCGCGCAAAGCTATTCCACGGATTCTGGATTTGTTCGAAGAGTTTGACGTTGCGGCCACTTGGGCAACCGTCGGATTTCTCTTTGCGGAGTCGCGTCGCGAGCGGGAGGAATTCTCCCCGGCGGTGCGCCCGCAATATGCGGATCAGCGTCTCTGCCCTTATGCTGAGCCCACGGGTGAAAACGAGGACGACGATCCGCTGCACTATGCCGGCAGTTTGATCGCGCGGATTGCGAACGAACCAAAACAGGAAATCGCGACCCATACCTTTTCGCATTACTACTGCCAGGAACCTGGCGAGACACCCGAGGCCTTTGCCGCCGACTTATCCCGTGCGGTTGCCATCGCACACCGCCGTGGAATCGATGTGCGCTCCATCGTGTTCCCCCGCAATCAGTTTCGGCCCGGCTACGAAAGTCTGCTGAAAGAAGCTGGCATCATTTGCTATCGCGGCAATGAGCCCCATTGGATGTACCAACCGCGCCCGCGTCGCCAGGAAACCCTCGCGGTGCGAGCGCCGCGTCTGCTGGACCACTATATTTCGCTTTCCGGATCCAAAGTAGTGCCCTGGGAGGAAGTCCTTCAGCCGAGCGGCCTTTGCGATGTCCGTTCGAGCATGTTCCTCCGGCCGTACTCGGCGCAGCGGAAGAGCTTTGAATCCATTCGGCTCCGCCGGATCGCCGGCGGAATTCGCGCGGCGGCGGAGCAGCGGGGCATATTCCACCTCTGGTGGCACCCGCATAATTTCGGCGCCAACGCGGATGACAATTTGGACTTCCTTCGTAGCGTCCTGGATGTGTTCTCCCGTTGCCGGCAGACGCATGGCATGAAATCGCTCTCGATGATCGACGTGGCTGCACTTGTGACTAATGTCGATCGTGGGCTGGAGACTACCTATACGAGCGACACTTCGGCGTGGGAGCAAGTGCTGTGATTCGCGTGACCCACATCATTGCGGGATTAGACCCGGACGGCGCCGAGAAGATGCTGCAGCGCCTCATTTCTGGAATGGATTCCACCCAATTCGAGAACGAAGTGATTTCCCTGACGAACCTAGGGCCCATGGCTCAAAAGCTCCAGGCCAGCGGCGCGCGCGTTCGCGCGTTAGGCATGAAGCGGGGTAGCGCCAACCCGTTCTACCTGCTCCGACTTGCCGCCTGGCTGCGGAAATCGCGGCCTCAAGTGGTCCAGACCTGGATGTATCACGCCGATCTGGTCGGCGGGTTCGCTGCCAAGTTGGCAGGGCTCTCCACAGTTGTCTGGAACATACGCCACAGTGAATTGCATCCCGAGACCGACAAACGTCACACCATCTGGACCGCTCGAGCGTGCGCCCGGCTCTCGCGTCGCCTGCCGAAGCGAATCGTCTGCTGCTCGGAAACGTCGAGGACGTTCCATGCAAATCTAGGGTACGCGTCGGATCGTATGCAGGTCATTCCGAATGGCTTCGACCTGGATCGTTTCAAATCCGATCTCGCGCAGCGCAGAGAGACCCGTGAGGCATTAGGGATTTCACAGTCGGTGCCGGTGATCGGCTTGATCGCTCGCAAACACCCAATCAAGGACCACCGAAATTTCATGCAGGCGGCTGGTCTTCTGCATCAAGAATTCCCCGAAGTCAGGTTCGTGCTGTGCGGCGAGGGCGTCACGCCCGATGATCCGGAGATCATGGCCTGGGTTCAATCCGCAGAAATTCACGAGGTGTGCCATCTGCTGGGCCAGCGCGAGGATATTCCGCAGATTCTCAACGCGTTGGACATCGCCACTTCCGCGTCCACCGGCGAAGCGTTCCCGAACGCCGTAGCCGAAGCAATGGCATGCGGAATCCCATGCGCAGCCACCGACGTTGGCGATTCGCGGTTTATCGTGGGTGAAACGGGCCGCATCGTGGCCCCCAAGGCACCCACCGTCTTGGCACAAGCGTGGAAGCAGTTGTTAGATGCGGGTCCCGAGACTCGAAAGCGGCTGGGATTGGCGGCGCGTGAACGAATCGAACAGAACTTCGGCCTGCCGGCGATCATCGCCCGGTATCAGGATCTGTATACGCAGATCGCCGGCGAAACGTCAGCCAAGCGGTCCTCGCAGCCCGTTGAAAACGGGCGCTCGAAGCAGACCCGTACTCTACTGCATCGAAATTCTTTGAATCCTCAAGTTAGGATCTTGTTCGTCGACAATGACGTGAACTCGTTCTATTCCTACCGCATTGAAATGGCCAGAGCCGCTCGCGATGCCGGCTTCGATGTTCACATCGCTGCTCCCGAAGGCAAAGCAGAAGAAACTCTTCGGAACGAGGGTTTTCGATTCCACCCGTTGCCGATGACGCGCAGCGGCTTGCATCCGTGGAAAGAACTGGCAACCATCGTGGCGCTCTTCCGATTGTATCGAAAGCTCCAGCCTGACCTCGTGCACCACCTTCGGCTGAAGCCCGTTCTCTACGGGGGCTTAGCTGCCTATGGCGCACGGGTTCCCGCCGTTGCGGGACTACTCACCGGTTTGGGTTATGTATTCATCGCCGAGACCCGCAAAGCCGCGGTGATTCGGAAACTAGTGCAGCTAAGCTGCAAGGTCGCGTTCCGTCACGGCAATCAACGCATCATTTTCCAAAACCCGGATGACCAGTTTGTCTTCATTCAAAACAAGATTCTAGCGGCGCGCCAGACGGCGCTGATCAAAGGTTCCGGCGTGGATGTAAATACATACGTCCCCACACCCGAACGCGACGGCGTTCCGGTGGTAGTGCTTGCTTCCAGGATGCTCCGCGACAAAGGCGTGGACGAGTTCGTGGGCGCGGCACGCAGTCTTCGCGACGCAGGTGTCCCCGCACGCTTCGTTCTCGTCGGGGAAACCGACGCTGGCAATCCAACGGCAATCACCGCCGCGCAGTTGCGCCAATGGGCAGACTCCGGCGTCGTCGAATGGTGGGGTCATCAAGCCAACATGCGAGACGTCCTGGCGCAGGCTCACATCGTGTGCCTCCCTTCCCTCCGTGAAGGCGTACCCAAGGTTTTGATCGAAGCGGCAGCTTGTGGCCGCGCAATCGTCACGACCGATGCTCCAGGCTGCCGCGAGATTGTGCGCAACGGCGAAAATGGTCTGCTCGTGCCGGTGCGCGACAGCCGGGCCCTGGCCGAAGCCTTGCGCTTGCTGATCGAGAACCCGGCACTCCGCGCGGGCATGGGTTTGAAGGGCCGCGATATTGCGGTACAGGAATTTTCGATTGAACGTGTGGTCAGCGAGACCCTTGGAGTCTATCGCGAACTGCTGGCGGCTGGGCCAAAGAGCTCGCGCGAATTCAACATCGTGGAGCAACAAGCAAGATGAACCCGCCAGCGCATGGCATCTCGGAGTTGATTAAACGCAGCTTCGACTTTGTGGTCGCGCTGGTTGCCCTGCTGCTGCTGTCCCCGATCCTGCTCGTGGTGGCCCTGATCATCAAGATTGGCTCGCCGGGTCCAGTCTTCTATCGCGGCGTCCGCATCGGGTTCCGCGGAGCGCCTTTCCGCATCTACAAATTTCGAACCATGGTGATCAACGCCGAAAATTTGGGTGGCTCAGCAACCGCCGAAGACGATCCGCGCATCACTCCCATCGGCAAATTCCTCCGGTGCCACAAACTCGACGAGTTTCCCCAGTTTCTGAATGTTCTCGTCGGCGATATGAGCTTGGTGGGCCCCCGCCCGGAAGTTCAGAAGTACGTGGACATGTATTCCGATGAAGAGCGCGCGATTCTAGAGCTTCGGCCAGGGATCACTGACTGGGCATCAATCTGGAATTCGAATGAAGCAGCAGTGCTAGAAGGCAGCAAAGATCCGGAAAAAACCTACGAAGAACTGATTCGTCCTACGAAGCTTGCGCTTCAGCTATTTTACGCGCGCAATCATTCGTTGAGCGCCGACATCAAGATTCTGTTCCACACTTTCTGCAAGCTGGTTTTTGAGGACTGGACGCCGCGCGAACTCGTGCCCTACGGCAAAGTCCGGCAGTACAAGATGATTTCGCAGCTTCCGACGCAGTAGCTCAAACGCCCTGGCAACTCAGCATCAATATCCGGGAGAAATTTGCGGGAAGCCCAATACCCGCGATTTTCTGCACCTACATCAAAGGAGAACTCATGTCACCGAGTGAAAGACTGGGAGAGAATGACCTGCCTGCTATTCATGGAGGTCGCCCTCTCTTCTCTCAGCGCTTCCGCTTCATCCGGCCTAGTCTCCCATCACTCAACACCGTGATGGCAACCTATGGCGCGGCCTACGAAAACGGCTTGATTACCAACGCCGACATCGTAGGAAGGTTCGAAGCGGCGGTCGCCGAGCGACTGCAAGTGAAGCACTGCGTGGCCGTTTCCAGCTGCACTAGCGGCCTGATGATGACCCTTCGCGCCCTGGGAGTTACAGGCGAAGTCATCATTCCAAGCTTCACTTTCTTTGCCACCGGGCACGCCGCTCGCTGGAACAGTTTGACCCCGGTCTTCGCCGACTGCCTGCCGGACACCTGGAATGTCGATCCGGCGGACATCGAGCGCAAAATCACCGAGCGCACCAAAGCGTTGCTGATCGTGCACCTGTATGGCAATCCCGCCGATGTCGAGGTGCTGTCCAAGATCGCGACACGTCACAACCTGAAGCTCATTTTCGACGGCGCGCACGCTTTCGGCAGCCAATATCGAGGGCGTTCCATCGGTCAGTTTGGCGACGCCGAAGTCTTCTCGCTCTCCCCGACCAAGCTGTTGGTCGCCGGAGAAGGCGGCCTGGTCACCACCAATGACGCCACCCTGGCGAAAGCTATCCGCGCCATGCGCAACTACGGCGACACCGGTTCCTACGACCCGGAATGGCTGGGAATGAACGCACGCATGTCCGAATTCAACGCCGCGCTGGCCCTGACCGGCCTCGCGGACATCGATGAGCGCGTCCGCCGCAGAAACCAAATCGCCCGGATGTATACCGATCAGCTTGCCTCCCTTCCGGGACTTCGCTTCCAGTCCGTGCATCCAAATGACGTGAACACCTACAAGGATTACTCGATCCACGTCACGCCCAGCCAGTTCGGCATGACCCGCGACGAACTCGCCGAAGGCCTCCTGGCGGAAAACATCGAGACCAAGAAATACTTCTATCCGCCGATGCATATGCAAAAGCTCTACAAGTCCTTTCACGACGCCGCACGCAACGACCTCAAGACCACAGAAGAAGTCACCGGTGGAATTCTCAGCTTGCCAATCTATGAATCGCTTCCGGACTCAACGATCGAAACCGTCTCGCGCGCGATTCACCGGCTGGCCCACTCAGCCACCACACGCAAGGAAGTATCACTCTCGGGGAGGCAGTAAATGTTAACGTCGGTTCGAAATTTCAAGACATCGCAAGCTCTGCCGCGCATGCTGGCCGATTTCGCGCTGGTCCAGATCTGCATGATCATGGCGCTCGGCATTCCGGTGGTCTTCCTGCTTTCGCGCGGGGACTCAACCGCCGCCACCGCGCGGCTGGTGGAAGCGCTCTCTTACTACGTTCCCTACTTCCTGTGCATCTCGGTGCTGTTTCCCCTCGTGTTCCTGCTGAACGGCTTTTACACGCGCTCACGCGCCTACAGCGGCCGCTATAAAATGGTCGTTGTGATGCGCGGCGCGGGAGTTGGCATCCTCACGCTCCTCGCGGTCAACTACCTCTTCTTCCGCGCCAACCTCGTGCCCCGCCTGGCACTCCTGTTCTTTGCCGTCCTCACCGTGCTCGCTCTCTCGCTGACTCGGCTGGCAAAGGCCTTACTCACCGAGCGTTACGAAATCCGCGCGCGCGACAACCAAAACTCCGAAGGCACAGTTCTCGTCCTCGGTGGCGCCGGATACATCGGGTCGAGCCTCGTGCGAAAGCTTTTGGAATCAGGGCGCAAGGTTCGCGTCGTCGATAGCCTCGTCTACGGAGACGAACCGCTCCGGGGCGTTTTCGGCCATCCCAACTTGGAGATGCGCATCGGCGACTGCCGCAACATTCAAGACATGGTAGCGGCCGTCCGCGGAGTCGATTCTATTATCGACCTCGCTGCCATCGTCGGCGATCCTGCGTGCGAGCAAGACAAGCAGACCGCGCTGGAGATCAACTACGCCGCCACGCGCATGCTGATCGAAGTGGCAAAAGGCCACGGCATCCAGCGCTTCATTTTCGCCTCCAGTTGCAGCGTCTATGGCGCTACCGACGTGATGATGGACGAAAACTCCGCCGTCCGTCCCATCTCGCTGTACGGCCAGACCAAGCTCGACTCCGAACACGCCCTGCTGCAAGCACGGTCCGAAACCTTCCACCCGACGATTCTCCGCCTGGCAACGGTTTTCGGGCTCTCCTATCGTCCGCGCTTTGACCTGGTAGTGAATCTTTTGATGGCCAAAGCCTACAACGAAGGCGTCATCACCATTTTCAACGGCGAACAATGGCGCCCGTTCATCCACGTTCACGACGTGGCCGCAGGCATTATCCGCACCCTGAATGCGGCTCTGCCGATCGTAAGTGGTCAGATCTTCAACCTGGGCGATACTCGCCTCAACTACACGCTGACGCAACTTTCGCAAATGATTCTCAAGATGTTCCCCAACACGCGCGTGCAGCATATTGAGGACACCGATCGCCGCAACTATCGCGTCTCCTTTGACAAAATCCAGACCCAGCTCGGCTTCACCGCTTCCTGGCAACTGGAAGACGGCATGCGCCAGCTTCGCCAGGCCTTCGAAGATAAAGAAATCACGGACTACACGGACACGCGGTATTACAACCAGAAATTCCTCAAGATCGCGGGCAGCCCGTCACGCAACTTGCTCGACGAGCACCTGATGGCCGCTTTTGCCAGCGCTCCAAGGGGTCCAGTTCCGTCGGAAAAGATCATCGTAAACAAACCGAACGGGCACACAGAAACCATCCATCTCACAAAGAGAGCTGCCGGAGACTGAACTCGGCGTTTCAGCAAGCTTCAAAAGCGGTAAGCGTAGTCGGTGTCGAGATAGCTCAACGGCCACAGCTCCGGGACGGGCTCGCCCGTCTTCCTGCTGGCGATGATATGCAACGGCCGTCGCCGCGGCGCAGCCAGAAACTTCTTGCTGCGGAGCAGTTCGATCACAGACTGATCGAGGCGCGACACCACAAAGGACAGCAAGAATCCTTTGTGGTCGTAGACACGCCGGATGACGCTGGAAACGAGAATTTCCCTCTCCTTCTCAGCTCCTTCGCGCGACCACAAAGCGAAGCGCCAGAAGTCCGGCGAATCCTTGTGCCTCCAGATCAATGCCGAGGCGCGCGGTTCGGCTCCGTTCGCAATGGTGCAGGTCTCAGAAACTACGAACGGGCAATCGCCGATCTGCCACTGAATGTACTCGAAATCATAGCGCGCATGGATCTCGCCGCGTTGAGCAGGCTCCAACAAATTTCCCAAGGCTTTGGAGACTCCAGGCTCAAACATCACCGACTCAATCCCTGCCGGACGGCGCGGAATCCGCAAGGGCAGCTGATTGACGAATTCGAGAACGTCTACTGGTAGTCTCGGAAACTTGCGCCGCGCCACGCGCAGCATCGCCCCCAAGCGGAGCGGAAGATGGAACACGATTCCGGCATCGTTGACCGTCTTTGAAGAAAGCCGCGAAATGATGCGCTGCGTCGCTTCGTTTCCTCCCAGTTGCGTCAGGAACTCATATTTATCCTGCGCCTGCCGGATCAGCAAAATCCCGATTCCTCGGGCCGTCGGGTCTTGCACCGACCAATCGCAGGTCCAAGCCGCATCAGCCACGCGGTCCCCGACGACAACTTGAAAAGGGATCAGGCCGAGAAAACTACCAATCTTTCCGTCTTTGACCCATGCATAGCCGCGTTCGCGGTTTCGATTGAAACGCGAATCAAAATACTTCCAGCGCACCGCTTCCGCAGCGTGGCCTTCCCGGCCGAGATACTCAACGAGCCAATCTGGATCAAGCGCGCTCAACGGCTGGAAGCCCGACGCCATATCACAGAACTTATACTAGGAACGTAACTCTTTCAAACCACTATGCCCCCAACGACCGTCAACCCCTCTCTCGAGGACGTCCAGCTCGAATCGCAAACCACCGGCGCGCCCGCGCATCGCGCCGCGCTGCCCGGCCAGCCCTCCCGAACAAGGTGGATCCTTCCCACCGCGCTTTGCATGTTGTTCGTAGCGCAATGTACTTGGTTCATCAACACCCAATCGCTCAGCAACGACGAACCTCTCCACATGGTCGCCGGCCTGGATGCGTGGCGCTACCATCGTTTTGAGCGCTGGAACGACCATCCGCCGCTGGTCTTTCTCTTGTGCGCGTTGCCCCTGCTGCTAAATCACACCGAACTCGATATCCAGCCCGAGGCCAAGTATTTTGACGGAATCAAGCCCAATCCCGAGGCGGTGGCTTGGGCCGCTCGACCGGTCATTGTGCTGTTGGGAGTCCTCCTCGGCGTCTTGTTATGGATAACCGCAAGGCGCCTTTTCTCCGAAGGTGCCGCAAATTTCGCCCTTGGATTGTTCGCGTTCTCACCCTCGCTGATCGCCAATTTTTCCATCACCTGCAACGATGGCGCGGTAGCGCTGATCACCTTCGTGACCGCCATGCAGGTCGTCTATTGGAAGCGCACTCAGTCCTGGGGCCGAACCATCGCGCTAGGCTTGATCCTGGGCGCTCTGCTGGCCACCAAGTTCAGCACGCCCGTGATGTTTGCGCTTGCCTTGGCCCTGGTGCTGATCCTGAAGCCCGGTGGCGTGTCCTGGAAACCACAGGAATGGAACTGGCGCAAAGCGATCGCCATGATCGCCATCGCCTTTGTCTTCGTGTGGGGAACCTACTTTTTCCACTGGACCAAAGTCAGCGTGAAGGATGGCTTCGTCACGGTAAGTTCCCCGAATCGCACCAAAGCCGCCACCGGAGACATGCACCGGCACTTGAATCTGACCATGTATTTACCCGCGGGTGAATACGTCGAAGGCATGGGCCGCGTAGCCAATCACTTGAACCTCGGGCATCCCACTTTCTTTCTCGGGCAAGTCTCCGTGGGCAAAGGCTGGAAGTCGTACTTCCCCGTCGTGGTGCTCCTGAAGTGGCCCACCGTCGTTCTTGCCATCTTCTTGACGGCAGTTGTTCTCGGGTTCCTCAAGCGTATCCAGTTTCCCCCCGACCTGCTCATCTTTTCCCTTTTTCCAGCGCTCTACTTTCTGTTGGCCATTTTCTCCAAGGTAGACCTCGGAGAGCGCCACATCCTGCTCGTCTACCCGTTTGCGCTCCTCTATGCCGCGGCGTTGTGGCATTACGCTCGGCGGCGTCGCGGAGTACTCGCTCTGCTGGTCGCGTTGGTTGTCGCGAACGCAGCCGACACCTTGCGCTACGCTCCAGGCTATCTTTCTTACTTCAACATCTTTGTCAACCCGGCCACTAGCTACAAATTACTCAGCGACAGCAACCTCGACTGGGGTCAGGGCTTGCTCGCGCTCCGCAAATACCAGGCCGAACACCCCAGCGAAACAATGCACCTCGCCTATTTCGGAACCGTGGACCCTTCCCTCTACGGCATCCGTTACACGCCTCTGGCTCCTAACGAACGCGTCACGGGAACCGTGGTCGTCAGCGCAACGCACCTATCCGGGCAACTCCTCGACGATCCAAACGGCTACCACTGGGCTTTGCAATATCCGCAGACGGAAATCCTCGATCATGCCTTGCACGTATTCCACGTTCCCGACCAGAAACAATAAAATGCCGCTTGCGAGGTACGGACCGCACGAGTCTTCGAAGCAATCACCGGAAACAAATTCGAATTGCTGTGAACATCGGAATGCCTAAACTCTCTCGTTATATCGTGCTTCCCTACGTGGGCTTCTTCCTGCTGCTCTCGGCCTACGCCGTCTTGCAGCCGGAGTACTCCTGGGATTTGCTTGGCTACATAGGCTCCGCGGTAGATAGCACCGATGCCCGCACGATTCATGACGTCGCGTTCGACGCCATCCGCCCAGTCTCCGCAAAAAAAGACATTCAGATTGACAACCCCTATCGCGTGGATGTCGCGGCGAATGCGTACCACTTCGCCGAACAAATGCCCTTCTATTCCATTAAGCCCGTCTACGTAGCACTGATAAAGGGCGAGCACCGCCTGGGGATGCCCTTTCCGAGAGCGGCGGTCGCCATCTCCGCAGTATCCAATTTCCTACTGGCTCTGCTCGTATGGCGCTGGCTATCCCCTTATCTCGCTGGTCTCCCACTCGCAGCGTCGTGTACGCTCATCATGCTCTCCCCCAATATTCTGGAGCTGTCCAGATGGGCGACTCCCGACAGCCTCGCCACGCTTGTGGCCGCGCTCGGCGTCTACCTCATACTCGAGCGAAATCTTTATTTCTGGGGATGTTCGTTTTTAATTTTCGACATCTGGGTTCGCACCGACGTACTGGTTTTGGCCGGAATCGTCTTCCTGGTTTTATTGCTCCGCGGCAAGCTCGATTTCGCCCAGTTTGCCTCACTCTGCGCGCTCAGTCTGGGCAGCTACTTCGCGATCAATTATTTTGCCGGCAACTACGGGTGGCCAGCTCTTTTCTACAACTCTTTCTTGGGCGGGCTCACCACTCCGGGCGAGACAATCCTGCACTTCTCGCGCTCCGCGTACCTCCACCAGGTCGTCCGCGGCGCCTACCTTTGGCTGATCTCCGGCAGTTTCGCGCTCTACTTGCTTCTTGGTGGCCTGGCCATTTGGCTCAATCGGACGTCACTCTATAGCGACATGATCGCAGCGGTTCTTGCGGCCCGAGCGGTCAGTTACGGGCTTTACCCAAATGGCGATCAGCGCTATACCGCGGTTCTCTTTGTGCTTATTCCTGTGGCCCTGGTGATCGCCATTCGCCTATCCACCCTGCGAGCTTCGACCTCCACTGCGGGACGGCAAGTAAACGAGACATCGTTAGGCGGACTGTCGACTGCCAACCTGAGTCCTGATCCGGCGGTCAGTGGAACTATTGCGCGCTGAGATTTATGTCCGCTATCGACTCCGGTGATGTAGGGGCGAGTTTTAGCGAGTCCTGCCGTTGCTCAAAATTCGTCAATGGTGTACAGGTCCTAAGCCGTGGAAATCACAACGGAATCTCGAATCGAAAAGTCGACAAACAATCCTACGCGATCTGAATACCTCTTCACGGTATTCACTCCGTCGTATAACCGTGTGCGAACATTGCCGCGCGTCTATGAGAGCCTCCAACGACAGACCCTTCGCAATTTCGAATGGCTCGTTATGGACGATGGCTCGACGGATGACACACGACAACTGATTACCCGTTGGCAAGCCGAATCCAACTTCCCGATCCGCTATATCTTCCAGGAAAATCAGGGCAAACCTGCGGCTTTCAACCACGGCGTACAGCAAGCTCGCGGCGAACTATTCCTAACCCTCGATTCCGACGACGGTTGTGTCCCCGAAGCGCTCGAGCGCTTCAAGTATCACTGGGACAGCATCCCCGGGCCGGAAAAAGCGAAGTTCTCCGCCGTAACCGTCTTGTGCAAAGACCAAAAGGGAGACCTTGTCGGCGACAAGTTCCCCCGCGACGTGCTGGACTCGGACACCATTGAGGTAACTTTCAAATATGGCGTCCGTGGCGAAAAGTGGGGTTTCCAGCGAACGGATGTGCTCAAGCAGTTTCCGTTTCCATCGCTTCCCAATGCGAAGTTCATTCCGGAAAGCATCGTTTGGTTCGCTCTATCGAGAAAATACAAGACGCGATATGTCAACGAGGCGCTCCGCATCTACCACGTGCACGACGGCGCTGACGACCACTTGTCGACTCTGACCCCGGCCGTGCTATCCGGTCGCGCCTATCTCCATCGGTTCGTTTTGAACGAATTAATCGGTTGGCTGTTTCGCACGCCGCGAAGCTTGTTTCGCTCCGCGATCAACTACAGCCGCTACTCATTCGGATTGGGAATCGGCCCATCGTCCCAATTCAAGGAACTCCGCCCGACAACGGCGAGGATCTTGGTCGCGGCTCAATGCCCGCTGGTTTCTTGATGTCGCTTCGGGACAAGCGAAAAGTCTGACCGCGGCATCGATCGCTGAAATAAGGTATCCGGGGAAATGAGCGAAGCTCACTTCCCCGGAAGTAGTGGCTGGCTAGCCTGTCCTACTGTCCGTTGAGATAGTTCTCCAGCCAGGTGTAGCCGTTCGGAGCGACTGTCTTGTAGAGATTTGGATCAGTCGTGCTGAGCCCCTTCAGGGTCTTCCACTGGTCTGGAATCCCGTCGTGCAGCGATTCCTGGCAAGCGGTGAAGTTTGTTACCGGGTTATCTTGCCAGTTGCTAGTCGGTGTCGGAATGTTCGGTTGGCCTGCGAATGTCACGCCGTTCGGCCAGAAGCCGCCGCTTCCGCCGTTCTGATATTGCGCAATGATGCGCTGGTCTGCTGCGTCTCGGTGCGACACCCAGTTGCCGCTACAATCGAGGTGCTGGGAATTTCCTATCGTTCCCAGTAGCAAGCTATCCAGATTGGCCGCTGGGTCCGGAACGATCGGAAACGAATTGCTGGGATCCATCGGGCTGCTCCGTTGCCAACTGCTGGGGATCGGACCGGTCTCGTCGCCATTCTCGCCGGTGATGTTCGCCACCAGCGTGCCGTACTGGTCGGAAGCCGCACTATTGGCTCCCGGGCTTCCGAAGATATTCCCGGCCACGTAGGTCGACGGCGCTCCGCTCATCTCCGGACTGTTCGTCGTGAAGTGGATCGGATGCGCCTGGGCCTGGCCGTTCAGGTTCCCTCGAATGAACTTATTGTTGATGTCGTCGATGATCTCCGCTCCCAGCCATTCGTTGGCATAGAAGCTCCAGTTGTAAATGATGTTGTTGATCCAGCGCGTTGATCCGTTGGAGTTTTCCGGGATGCGATGGTCAACGTTGACGAACATGTTGTGGTGGAAATCGATGTCGGTCTCATACGGCGACAGACAGGTTGGATTGGTGCGCGTTCCCACGCAGCTTTCGTCGGTCGCCGTCCCGTAACCCACCGGGTGGCCTTCGTGCGGCTCATAGTCTAGTGTCCACGACACTGTAATGGAGTGGTTCGGACCCGTGCCATTGCCGTTGCCGTTTACGGCCGGTGTGAAGTTGCTGCCGGTGATCCACGACTTGTTCCCGCTCCATCGCGTCGTGTTGTGATCGGTAATGATGTTGTAACAGCCTCCGCCGGTTAGCGTGCCATCTCCGGCGCAGTTCACAATCGTGATGCCGACGGTCCCCGTGTCTGGGCCGGACGCCGTGTTGACATTGTCCGGACTGAAGGTGCAATAGCGCACGATCACATCATGCGTCGAGATGCGCAGCGCGGCTCCATTGGAATTCGGCCCGCCGATGATGACTTCGCCAGGAGCGCTCTGGCACGCGATGGTTAGGTACGGGCTTCCGGCGAAATTATCTCCCGAGGTGATGTTGAACACCCCGGCCACGCGGAAGACACAGGTGCGAGGGCCACTGGCTTCCACGCAGGCGCGCAGAGATCCGGTTCCCGAGTCATTTGTGTTCGTCACTTCGATTACCGTGCCGCCGCGTCCACCGGCAGAGCCAGCTCCACCGCCGGCCGCGCCCGGAAATGCCGGGCAATTTGAGCCGGCGCACGACACGCTGGAAGATGGGCTAGGCGGGGCCGGAGTTGGAGGCGGCGGAGGCGCCGACGCAGTGACGGTCACGGCTGCAGACGCGGATTTGCTCGTATCAGCGTTGCTGGTCGCCGTAACCGTGTCGCTACCGGTCTTAGCAGGCGCCGTGTAAATGCCGGACGAGTTGATCGTTCCCAGCGAAGCGGTCCACGTTACAGACTTGTCGGTGACCGTCCCTTGTACCGACGCCGTAAACTGCAGCGAGGTCCCCGTTGTGGCTTTGGCTGTGCTTGGTGAAACCGAAATGGAGTTTACCACCGGAGTCGCGCCGGGTGCCGTCACCGTCACGCTCGCAGATCCAGACTTCGTGCCGTCAGCAAGGCTCGTCGCCGTCACCGTGTCAGTGCCGACCTTTGCCGGTGCCGTATAGTTGCCGGTTGGCGTGATCGTACCTAACTGGGCCTTCCAGACCACGGCCGTGTTTATGTTTGAGGTCGCGCCCGCAACGGTGGCCTTAAATTGCAGGGTGCCGCCCGTAACCGACGAAGCGGTCGCAGGAGTTACCGTTACCCCTGTCACACCCGAACTCGACGGCTGCGAAGAAGCACCTGCCACAGACACTGTAGCGCTCGCTGACTTGGTCGGGTCTGCAACGCTGGTCGCGGTAATCTTGCCAACGCCCCCAGCGGGCGGGGCCGTAAACACGCCGGCAGCGGTAATCGTCCCAATCGATGCCGTCCAAGTTACTGAATCATTTTTGGTTGCTCCTTGGATCGCAACCGTGAACTGCACCGTGGCGCGCGGAGCGGGCGTCGCCACGGCCGGCAACACCACAATCGACGAGACTTCCGGATCCAGCGAGGAGCCCGTTCCCTTTAATGGAAGCATGGCCGGACGGTGTTGCGAGTCGGTCACGAACTCCACGTTCCCGCTGACCACTCCAACCTTGGTTGCCGCAAATTTGACGGTGAAACTCGCACTAGTTCCGCCAGGGAGGGTCAGAGGCATTGCTAGGCCGCTCAGACTGAAGCCTGTGCCTGACAGCATCGCTTGTGTGACGCTCACGGGCGTCGCACCTGTATTCGTCAGTGTCACGGGCAACAAACTCGTTGAGCCCACCTTAGCGCTCACTGTGAGGGCATCAGGAGCAACAGCCAGGGAAGGCATGGGTTCAGCCATCCCAGCGCACCCGGCCCAAATCAAACATGAGACCGCCAATGCAAGAGGTACTAGAACTAGTTTCCTACGAAGGGGATTCATCTCTCTTGCTCTCCGTTTTTCCCGAACCCAAGTTTTCCCAAGCGTTTACAATCAGTTCCGACCTCCTGGCGGTAGGGTCGCCAGGCTGGAGCCATGCTAGTTAGCGGGGTCAAAAGGTCACAACTGGCGGGTGGGTCAGATTAAGGGCGAGTGTTCGCTGGAGTTTAGTACTGGTACTATCCTGTACGCCATCTGTACCGCTGTACATCTGGGGGGCAGGTAAAGTTCTATTTGGTCTTTGGCCAACGCCATGGGCAGAAAAAAATTGCAAGTAACTCCGGCTTCACTGAATCACCGGCAGGGAATTTATTCTTATTAGCGATTAGTTATGAGCTCACAGGCCGCAGGAATTTATAGCGGGAGGAAACAAACCAACGATGGACACCTTCGATAGATCTCAAATCGAAGTCTTTTCGACAACGCCGCAGTCGAAAGACTTCCCTCGCGAAACCTACGTGCCGCAGGTCATCGACGTCGCGACATGGAGCGAACAAGCCGGATGCACAGCTATTCTCGTGTACACCGACAATTCTATCGTGGATCCCTGGCTGGTCTCGAATATCATTCTTCAGAACACCAAAAAATTGTGCCCGCTGGTTGCCATTCAACCGGTCTACATGCATCCCTATTCGGTCGCGAAAATGGTCGCCAGTTTCGGCCATTTGTACGGCCGGCGAATGTATCTCAACATGGTCGCCGGCGGTTTCAAAAACGATCTGCTCGCACTCAACGACACCACGCCACACGATGAGCGCTACACGCGATTGATCGAGTACACCACGATCATCAAGCTACTTTTGTCGAGTCCCGCGCCGGTCACCTTCGAAGGCAAGTTCTATAAGGTGGAAAATCTTAAAATGACTCCGCCGCTTGCACCCGAGCTTTTTCCCGGCATTCTGATGTCGGGTTCCTCCGAAGCAGGTTTAGCGGCCGCCCGCGCCGTCGGTGCGACGGCCGTGAAATACCCCAAACCCGCCAAGGATTGCGAGCCTGGTGCACCGCTCGACGGCGACAAATCCGGAGTTCGCGTCGGGGTCATCGCCCGCCCCAACAGCGCCGATGCTTGGAATATTGCAAATCAGCGATTCCCAGGCGACCGAAAGGGGCAGCTCGCACATCAAATGGCTATGCGTGTCTCAGACTCGGTCTGGCACAAGCAACTCTCAGAGATGATCAAGGAAGTGGGCGAGGTGCAAGGCGTGTATTGGATGTGGCCCTTTCAGAATTATCAGACGTTCTGTCCCTATCTCGTTGGCAGCTATGAAGAAGTTGCCGATGAGATTTCCCGTTACATGCGTGGCGGCTTCAAGTCCTTTATCCTGGACATACCGCCGACCCGGGAAGAACTGACACACACCCAAGCAGTCTTCGACTACGCCCTTAAGGGCGTGGCTTCTTGAATCTATTAACAACCGAGCAAATATCGGACACAATACAAGTCCCCGCGCCGTCGGCCATCGGTCTCGCGGGTCAGTTTCTAAGGGATCGCTTGGCTTTAGTGCTGGTGATCTCCGGTCTGATGCTGATTCCCTGCTTCTGGCACCGTCGCATTGAAGCGGGCGACCTGGGTAGCCACACCTACAACGCGTGGCTGGCCTTACTGGTAAAGCAAGGGCGCGTTCCGGGTCTTTATCTCGCCCATCAGTGGAACAATATAATCGTCGATTCCGCCTTGACGTGGCTCGGGGCTCGTCTCGGTTTCATCACCGCAGAGAGAATTGTAGTTTCACTCTGCGTCCTCACCTTTTTCTGGGGGGCTTTCGCGTTCATTTCAGCAGCGTCTCTGCGTCCGCCGTGGTATCTGACTCCGGCGATCGCTATGGTTGCGTACGGGTATACGTTTTATGTCGGCTTCATGAATTTTTATCTCTCCGTCGGACTGGCGCTCTTTGCCGCCGCCGTTTTCTGGAGAGGAACACGCACCGATTGGATCGTGGGCGTTCTGCTGGCGGTCCTGACACTGATGGCCCATCCGATGGGCTTTGGGCTGCTGGTGGCGGTGGTCACTTACGTTCGTTTGGCGGAATCCGTACGCGGGTGGTATCGCTGGGCCGTGTTCGCCTCAGGTTTCTTGGCTCTTGTCAGTTTGCACTTTGCTCTGCACCACTTTCGGACCGAAGGAGGCTTCGGTCCGCGTTTCGTGTTCATGAACGGCGCCGACCAGCTCGTCTTGTTCGGCGAGCGTTACAGGTTGTTCGCGGAATACCTACTCATCCTTGGAAGTTGCGCCTTCATCGCCGCAACCATACGCGACAGAAATCGTCCTCTGCCGCAGTGGTTTCGGACGCCTTTGGAACTTTGGGTGATTTTCGTTTTTGCCGTAGCAGTGCTGCCGGGAACCATTTGGTTTCCTCAATACAGTGCGGCCGTTAGCTCCATCAATAGCCGCTTGACGGCGATGACTGCCATTCTCGGACTATCCGTTTTGGGCTCCGTTCAACCGCGAAAATGGATACTCGCGGGGCTCGCGGTTTTCGCGGCGATCTTTTTCACGATGCAATATCGAGACACCGCGATCCTCAACGACATGGAGCAGCAGGTCGAAAACCTCGTCAGCCCACTACCCTTCGGCACTCGAGTCGCCTACACCATCGACTTCAGCGATGACAATCGAATCAACTCCCGTCATTTGGTCGACCGCGCCTGCATCGGAAAATGTTTTACGTACTCAAACTACGAGCCGGGAACACGCCAGTTTCGGCTTCGCGTCTCTCCCGATGGCAGCCCCATCATCTCCAATTCCGGCCTCGCTATGGAGCACGGCGATTACGTTGTCCGCCCCCAAGATTTGCCGTTAGCACAGATCTATCAATCCGATGAATCCGACCTCACTAGGCTGTCCATCAGGGGTTTGTCCGCAGGCGAGAAAAACGGTCGCATCGGCCATCATCCCGTCTTGGACAGCAAATGACTGCGGAACAGCAGTCTTCAACATCTACAAAGTGGCTTCAGAATGTGACTGTGTGCCCGATCCGGGCTAGAGGACTCTTTTGAAGACAAACTGGTTGCAACCGAGTTTGCCGCCACAGGTTTTCAACTTTCGTAGCATCAGGGAGTGCGGCACGAAGAAATCAACCACTTCACCGGGCGTGGCTACTTCAAAGGGGTAGCCGCCGACCCAATCAACAATGTCCGTCCACACCGTCATTCCGCGGCCAAGCGTGCGGTTCGAGAGTAGTCGAAGCGGCCGGCGATGAACGATGTCCCCAAGCGTGGTAGTTACAAGCAGGGGTAGCGCAAGAGGTCCGAGAACGAGAAATCGGAGGCTGGGCGGAAACTGATTGTAGAGTCGCTTCGCGCGCTTCCAGAAGCGTGAGGCGAGCCCTTGGTCATTATAAAGAGCGATAAACAGCAGGCCGCCCTCACCTACCAGCGGAATAAGATTGTTTGCGGCGGCCCACATCGATCCCGTGTGGTGCAACACGCCCCATGAATAAACGACGTCGAACGTGCCAATCGTTTGCAAATATTGGGGATCCAGGACGGAAGCTCGTTCAACCCGCCAATGGCTATCGAGCGAGAAGTATCTCTGCTTCAATGTCGTCGTGCAAGCGACAGACTGTGGGTCAAAGTCGAACGAATGAACTTCCGCGCCCAGGCGCCGAGCAGCAAGGCTGAAAAGCCCACTTCCCGAACCGGCATCCAGGAAGCGTTGTCCTTTCAGGGACTCACAACCAAGCATCTGTTTAAGAGATGCCACGGCTGCCGAAATTTGAGCTTCACTCAGTGATCGAAGAAAGTTTTGCCAATTCTTACCGAACGCGAAGCGTTCACCAGAAGCTACTTCGTGTTCGCAAGACGGCGTTTCGACGGCACTGCGGTCCATGAGAAACTGATTATAGCGTAGGACGTAGAAGCCAAACAATGGTGTGTGTCGTCCGGTAGTTGGGCGTCTAGCCTACGCGCGAATTTTCGAGCGAATCGTGGGGCTATCGTCGACAATCAGCACGCCAGAAATCACAAAACGGTGCTCCAGCTGTTCAAAATTGAACATACGGTGATCGCTTTAAATGCGCAGTGACCGCGAGTCGGCAGCCCTCACGGTCCGCGCCGAGGCAAATTACTGACCATTTAGATAGTTTTCGAGCCAGGTGTAGCCATTTGGTGCTGTGGCTTTGAACAGCGTCGAATCCGTTGTGCTTAAGCCTTTGGAAGTTTTCCACTGATCCGGGATGCCGTCGTGCATCGATTCCGTGCACGGTGTCCCTGCCGCGATTGACGGCTGGCTGAATTGCCCGGTGAACAAACCGCCGCTGCCACGAGCCTGATACTGCGCGATAATCCGGGCATCTTGAGAATCCTGGCGTGAGATCCAGTTACCATCGCAGTCGAGCCCCTGCGCATTGCCCCACTGTGGGATCATTGCATCAAGGCTTGCCGGTGAATCTGCTGTGATCGGAAAAGGCTCTGTCGGAAGCGGCGTCGAGCGTTGCCAACTTGACGGGATCGGAGTGGCAATTTCCGCTGTGCCCTCCGCGTCCGTACCGGCTTCTTCCGCAGTCAATTCGAAATCGGTTCCCTGTGGCCCTACGTTTCCGCTCATGTAGATTGAAGCTACGCCGGGCAGGTCGCACGCTGGCCCTGTCGTGCAGTTGCCCCCTTGCCCTTGCCAGGCATTCACCGGATGCGGGTTAGCGTTCCCTGCGTTCATATTCCCTGTAACCCACTTGTTGTCGATCAGATCCATCGAGCTTCCGCCCATCCCCACAGCGAAGTAGTTCCAATTATATGTGACCGTGCTCACCAGGCGGATCGCCGACGTCGCTACCATCGGGATGCGATGCCCGACATTGGCGAACAGGATGTGGTGGAAATCTTGATTGATGGCTTCATTTGGCCATGCCGCCGCGTCTGTACCGGGACCCACCGGATGTGTCGTGTTAGGCTCATACACGAGAGCGTTCTGTAGCGTCACGTTTTTCACTACGTTGTCGATGTTTGATGTGTCGTTCGAGTATGTGATGAATCCCTTGTTGCCCCACCAGCGTACGGAGATATGATCCCAAATCACGTCGTGGGTACCGCCGGTCGCCTCGAAACACACAGTTCCAGTATCGGGGCCGGTCGGGGTATTCGGATTATCTCCATTGCACGTAAGGTAGCGAATGATTACGTCGTGCGTGTCGACGAACAGCGCCTCGCCCTTCATATTCGTGCCACCGATTGTGATCCCGCCGCCGGGAGCGGTCTGCCCCGCGATGGTCAGGTAAGGATTGGACACTTGCAACCGGGACTGGTTCACGATATTTCCGCCAACGCGGAATACGCAGGTTCTCGGCCCGGTCGCTTCCACACACGCTCGCAACGATCCGTTGCCGGAATCGTTCAAGTTTGTTACTTCCATTACCACTCCTCCGCGTCCGCCGACTGAAGCGGCACCGCCCCCTTCCGCGCTTGGAAACGCCGGGCAACCGGAGCCGCGGCACGATGCGGTTTGAGGAGAAGGTGCCGGAGTTGATGCTGGCGTAGTAATGTTCACGGTCGCCGAAGCAGACTTGCTGTGGTCCGCATTGCTGGTTGCAGTGACCTTATCCGTTCCGGCGTTCGCTGGAGCGGTGTAGGCACCCAAGGAGTTGATGCTGCCCAAAGTGGCTGTCCACGTGACCGTTTCTTCCGTGGCCGTGGCGGATACGGTTGCTGAGAACTGCAGTGTGCCTCCGGTCGTTGTCGAAGGAGAGCTCGGCGTGATGGTCACCGAAGTCACAGCGGAGCCCCCACTCGGAGGTACGCTGGTGGTGATACTAGCAGGTTTCGTAGCTGAGGCTGACCCGGCGCATCCCGTTATCCAAAACGAGAAGCTCAGAACTAAAACCAGGCTCGCACTGAAGAATACACACCTCGAACGTCGACTTTCAGGCACACGTATCATGTAGTCGCGGGGACCCTTTCGCTAAATGTTTTGTTTACAGCGTGCTACCGCCGATCAACAACGTTCCGGTTGGTGGGTTAACGGAGCTGCCGACGGGGTGATGTTAGTCATAGCCGTACTAGCGGGCAAGTTGACCAGCAGGACAGATTGGGAGCAAGCCTGTAGGAAGCGGAAGGGCAGGGAAAGAGGACAGTTTTAGTACTGCGCCGTTGTTCAGGGGGCAATTACGTTCGTAAGTATAAGTACAAAATAGACTTATACTAGGCTTCGGGTTGTGTGGATCGTGGTGGCGCGATGGGGCCGTGAACTGAAATGGGGTAATCCATTGAATTAGAAGAACAAGGACCTCAGCCGCGAACCTCGTCTTCGACCTTGTGCGATAACAGATATCCTTCGCGCACAGTCATCTAGAATCGCGTCGCCGCAACATACCCGTCCCCGGCTCTCGGACATTAGACCAATTGCTAAGGTATGGGACCACCCTTGGAACACACCTTCGATCGGACTCTCAGTCAGCTTGAACGGGCTCAACGGGTGCACCTCGGCCTAGCGTACCGCCCTCAATCAACGTGAGTGTGTCGTCTTGATCCTGACCGCCTAGCGGTCGTCAGCAGTCAGGCTATCATTGCTCGGAGAGGAAATTACAAAACGAACTGGCGTAACTCCTTCAGCTTTAATCGGTTAAAGCAGAGAATAAACTTGGCTCGACACGTTTGGAAGTTAACTATACAATTACGAGACATCCCCCGCCGCCCTTGGCTTAGGTCCGGGACACTTTTTCGAGGCACGAACCTTCATGAACCGATTGCTTCAAAGTTGGGTTAGTCAACAAGCGGAAACCCGCCCTGATGACACCGCCATCGTAATGGGCGGCGATGTGCTGACCTACGCCCAACTGGAAACGTCCAGTAATCGTCTTGCGCATTTACTCCGGGACGCCGGCTGTAAGAAGGGCGACCGCGTCTGCATCCTGATGCCGAAATCCCCGGCCGCCATTGTCAGCATGATTGGCATCCTCAAAGCCGGCTGCATGCACGTGCCCATCGACTCCGCCACTCCCGCGGCGCGCATACGCCACATCTTCGATTCCTGCGAAAATCGTTGGACTCTTGCCGCTGGCCGTGTCAGCCCGCTCTTGGACGAGTTGTTAGCGGATGAACCACTGCGCGCCCGTACCTCCATCGGTTGGCTGGATGCGCAGTCGCCCTCCGCAACTAATTTCTCGCCCGCCTTTTCCTCCGCGGATTTGGACGCCGCGGACTACGGAGCCATTCCACAGCAGTGCACCGCCGACGAAGCTTCCCACATCCTCTTCACTTCTGGCTCCACAGGTGTGCCGAAAGGTGTGGTCATCACCCATTCGAACGTCACCACTTTCGTAGCCTGGGCCCTGAAGCACTACGAAATCGATCACACCGATCGCTTTTCCGGTCACACCCCTTTTCACTTCGATCTGTCTACATTCGACATTTTTGGCGCCATTACCGCCGGCGCCCAGCTGCACCTGGTGCCCCCGGAGACGGCGCTGTTGCCGCCTAAGCTCGCGGAATTTATTCGCGACTCCGAACTCACACAGTGGTTCTCCGTTCCTTCGGTCTTGAATTATCTCGCCAAATTCAATGCCGTACGCCAGAACGACTTCCCTTCACTTCGCAGAGTGCTATGGTGTGGCGAAGTCTTACCAACACCCGCGCTCATGTACTGGATGGAACGCCTCCCGAAAGTGCGCTTCTCGAATCTCTACGGGCCCACCGAGGCGACCATCGCCAGCAGCTACTATGACGTCGTCGTTTGTCCCACCGATCCCAAGGCCGCCATCCCCATCGGTACCGCCTGCGATGGCGAACGACTCTCGGTGCTCGACGAAAAACTTCAATCCGTGCCCGTTCGCGAAATTGGCGACCTCTATATTTCTGGCGTGGGTCTGAGCCCCGGCTACTGGCGGGAGCCACAGAAAACCAGCGCGGCGTTCATCCACAATCCCCACAGCCCCGATTTCCAAAGTTCCGATCCCGCGAACCGCCTGTATCGTACCGGCGATCTTGCGTGGCAAGACGAACAGGGACTCGTCTACTTTGTGGGTCGCGCCGATTCTCAAATCAAAGTCCGCGGATATCGCATCGAGCTCGGCGAGATTGAAACCGCGCTTAACTCCATGGGTAAGCTGCAGGAATGTGCCGTCGTCGCCATTCCTACCGACAATTTCGGTGGCTGGATGATTTGCTGCGCCTACGTCCTCCGCCCCGGCGAAGAAGTCAGTCTAATTGCCATACGCGAGCATCTAAAGAAAACCGTTCCAAGCTATATGTTTCCTGCGCGCTGGATGGCCTACGACGTGCTCCCCAAAAACCCCAATGGGAAGATCGACCGCCCACGCCTCAAGGACCGCTTCACACAAGGTGAAGCTCCGGCCGAGACGCCGCAACCTGCCCAAACGAATGGGGTTATTACCCTCGGAGGCACTGCCGCTGCGGACGAATCTTTTCCGCTCCCCGATCGGCACGCTTCACAGTTATAATCATTTGTGAATATTAGCGATGCTATTCTTTTTTCGCAGAAATCGCTCGTACGGTTACATGGTATGTTTTCGGCGCATCTGCATCTAAGGCAGTGGTAAGGTTGGCCCGGCCCCATTGAGTAACCAATGCCCACGTATCTCTATGTTGTGCTGCTAACCGCCTCCGTCGCCCTGTCGGCGCTCCTCACCTATTGGGTGCGCTCCACCGCGGTAGCCTGGGGTCTGAAGGCCACTCCGGTCTACGGCCGCCACTTGCATACCAAGCCGTTGCCTCGATTGGGCGGTATCGCCATTTGTGTCACCTTCATGACCGCTGCCCTGGCCTACATTCCCATTTCTGAGGCTCTACATCTTGGCGTTTCCACCAAAAGCTACCTCGGTATTCTCATCCCCGTGCTGCTCATTTTCCTCATGGGCGCTTATGACGACATCAAACCTCTCAAGCCTAAATCGAAGATCGTCGTCCAGGCTTCCGCGGCAATTCTTCTCTATCTCGCGGGATTCGGGATTCACTACTTTGGTACCATCTTCCGTTCCGTCTCCGCCGGACATCCCATCGGCGCCGCCATCGATCTTCTACTCACCATATTCTGGGTCTTGCTCATTACCAATGCGTTTAACCTGATCGACGGGCTCGACGGGCTGGCCGCTGGCTCCGCTCTGATTTCCGTGGTCGCTATCTTGGCGGTTTGCCTCTTGGGCCACAACGTTCTGGTTACCTATCTCGTTGTCGTGCTCCTGGGCGCAATCCTCGGGTTTTTGCCCTTCAACTTCTACCCGGCTAGTATTTTCATGGGCGACTCCGGCAGCCTGTTCATCGGATTTCTGCTGAGCGCTCTCGCCATGGCTGCTGCCCAAGAAATCACTCCCACATCGGGAATCGCCATTCCGATATTGGCTTTCGGTCTCCCTATTCTTGATGTCACGCTGGCGGTGATGCGCCGGCTTCTCCGCGGGCATCCAGTCTTCCGCGGCGATACCGACCACATACATCACAAGCTGTTGCGCCTCGGCCTATCTCATCGTCAGGCGGTTTTCGTTCTATATACCGTCACATCCGCATTTGTGGTGGCCAGCCTTGCGCTCGTGCTGGACGAGAAATTCCTTCTACCCATTCTATTTGCAGTAGTCATCGGGGTCTTCGTTGGCGTCCAGCAGCTTCATTACCCTGAGTTTTCCAGACTTTTTCGGCCCGGCGGACGCCGCCGCCAGATCGTGACCGACGCACCAAATCTACGCCGCGCTACCGACGCGCTCGCTGCCTGCTCGGACTTTCGCTCGATTTGCCAGGTTTTGCAGGAAACCCTGCAACCCGATGGATTCGAGGGGCTTCGCCTCAAGAATCTGGGCAAAGATGGTTTTCCCATCGCTCTCTTTCAAACCCTTCATTACGACTGGGAAGGCAAATGGTTCCTCGAATGGTCCGAGCGAAAGACCGACGACACCGTGTGGGAACACTCATTTCAATTGATTAAAAACCCTCAGCCCACGCTCGGATATGCCTCGTTTTTCCACATGTCGCCTAGCGAAGATTTCCGCCTCAATGCGGATCTACTGGCCGCCGATTTCAGGATCGCTCTCTCGGACGCCGTAACCCGCGCCGTCACCCGCACCGAAGCGCTGCATCAAACCGAGCAAAACGCAGAGCTGAACCTCGTACGCGCCGCCTGCCGCGCCGCCGACTAACCCCGTCCTGCACGCCCTCTCGATTTTGTTGTGCCTCCCTCGCCTTTGTCGTGCGCATTCTCATCTTCACTGTGCGTACTCTCGCCTGTTGCGAGCATTCCCGCCTTGCGTTCCGCACACTCTCGCCTGTCGTGCGCATTTCCGCCTTCGGTGGTGCGCACTCTCGCCCTTGTAGGGGCGGGGCTTGCCCGGCCCGGCCGATGCGTCTTGGCACGGTGCGCTCCAATCCCGTCACGTGCAAAGCAAACGGATATAATGAGGACTTCAATGTTAGAAGGACGAAGGCCGGACAGACGGTCCGGCCTTCGCATGCCGTTGGAAGGAACTACGGATCGATATGGGTTGAAGCAACGCTCGGTAAGAGCTGCGGCTTCAATGGATTGATTCGTTGAACGGCACAAGCCGCGCGGCCAAGCGCTGTTAGATACCTGCGCCGGCAGGCAGTATGCTGCCGCGGTCGGTCTGCCGCTGTTCCGCGCCGCCCTGCGCGCTCATTGCCAGGTTCCACAATCCTCGCACCGTCGAGAACTGGTTGGGATCCGCAACGGAAAGGTCAATCTTCGCCGCCATCTTCGATTCAATGTGTACGATCAAATCAAGAAAATCGAACGAATCCAACAGCCCCGATCCCAATAGCTCGGTGTCCGGAGAGATCTGTAGGTTTGCTGAAAACTGCTTATTCGCCCGAAGCCAGTTGGTAAGCAACTCGATGAATTGGTCCTGAGTCATCTGTTTATGCATATCCTGTGGTTGACGCTCTCGCAAGTCCCGGGGGAGTGGCGAAACCGTAAAATCTCTTACGATGCGACGATAATCTCTTCGCGGGCAACCTCTTCCTGTCGCAAACACGACAGGACCAGCTCCACTCGATTGGAGACGCCCAGCTTATCAAACACGCGGAACAAATAATTCTTCACCGTGTGCTCGGTCAAACCCAACTCCCGGGCAATCTCGCGATTCGACAAGCCCTCAACTGCCAGTCGCACGACGTCGCCTTCGCGCTTGGTCATGCGGTTCTCGACCGTCGGATCCACCTTGCGCTGCTTCGGCGCCCGCGTAAATTCGTTCATAACATAGCGCAATTCCGTGGCATTCGCCCAAATCTGTCCCTGCGAAAGCGCATCCACCGACTTGCACAGCAGTTCGAACGGGCTCTTTCTGCAGAACACTCCGTCCGCTCCAAATCGGAAGGCCTCAATCACCAGTTCCTTGTCCGACGAACCCATCGCCACCAAAATCCTGGTTTCCGGATTCGCGCGCCGCACTTCCGGCAATATTCGCAGCCCAGCAAGCGGCCCTTCCTCAAGATTATCGCTGATAATCGCAACCTGCGGCCGCTGCTGCTGCACCAGCGCTAATACTTCAGAGGTCTTGGACGCGCACGCCACCACCTGAAAACGCTCAGGTACCGCCAAGAATGCCATTTTCAAGAGGTCGCAATACATCATGCTGGCCTCGGAGATCAGCACGCTCGTGCGAGTTCCCACACGCAATGTTTGGTCCGCAGCCTGGGTTGTCATGATGGTAAGGGCCTCACTGCCTTCTTTTCAGAGGCCAGGGACAGGGCAGGAATCGGGCCCACCGAACGAAACCCCCGAAAATCCCGCATAATCCGTCGATCCCTAGTACTACCACTAGACAGAGAGCATGTTCGATGCCAAGTCGATCTTGCTCCAGTTTCCCGTAACTGCATTAAGAATGTGCTATTTACAGATGACCAACCATAGACTCCTATGGCCCCGGGGCCAAGTGTCTCCAAGTAGGGACACTCGGGTTCCGCAAGTGTGCAAATCTCAAGACGATAGCGTGGGTCGTTCACAGTCACCTTTCGGCTACGCGCAGCGATCAATCGACGACAGATTGGTGGCAGGAGGGAGGGGGGAACGTCCCGCATCCAGGTTTTCTATTCGCTACTATTAGAGAGGCCCGTGGGGACTCGGGCAATACAGCGTACCATTTAGACCCTACGGGTTCTCAGGGTAGTGAGCCATTAACCTCTTCTGTTTGCAGCAGTCGCGGGTCTTAGCACCCTTGTGCATCCAAACACATTGCGGACAGTTTCGTTGCATAGAACAATGCAGCATTCGTTGCATAGAACAATGCAGCAAAGGATACAAGATTGGTAGAAAGCTGACGGTACGGCGCGGAGATATCGCAAAATATTAGGTACCGAAATTGCAACTTGGAGACAGCTTCCGCAGTTTTTGTGGCAGCGATGGTGCGCTTTGGCTCCGGCCACGGCGTGACGAGCTAGGGAGACCCGGGATCATGGCGAAAGTGTTGGGCATAAGTGGGTTTGAAAATTCCATTCCGTTCAAGAAGGCTCACTGGCCTGGTCTCGAGGAACGCGAGTATCGCATTTCGCAAGGACATGATTCCGCGGCTGTCTTGCTGGTTGATGGCGAAGTTGTGGCTGGCGCTGCCGAGGAACGCTTCAGTCGCAAAAAGCATACCGGAGACTTCCCGATCGGCGCGATTCAGTATTGCCTCGGCGCGGCCGGAATCACCGCAGATCAGGTCGACGAGATCGCCCACGGTTTTGACTACTCGCCTTATCGCGCAGCTTTCCTTCTCGACGCCACCAGCGCCGAACAATACGATCAGGTTTTCTCGCGAGAAAACCTGATCGCAGAGGTCCAGCAGCATCTCCCCGGTTTTCGCGCCGACAAAGTTCACCAGGTAAATCATCACCTGGCGCACGCGGCCAGCGCGTTCTACACGTCTGGCTGGGACGAATGCCTGGTCGTGGTCATTGACGGCATGGGCGAAGCTCACAGCGCCACGGCATACCATGCGCACGGCAACCAGATCGACAAGCTGCACGAAATCACCGCAAAAGACTCCATCGGCATCCTGTATTCCGTCATCACGCTGCACCTGGGCTTCGATTTCAATTCCGACGAATACAAGATCATGGGTCTGGCGCCCTATGGAAATCCCGCGCGCTATCGCCATTTCTTCGAGCAAGCCGTCGAACTCCTCGACAACGGCGCGATCAAGATTCCCATCCTGCGCCTGAACGAACAGCGCGAGGACCGCGAGACCTACGGAGCTACGCGGCGCTACCTGGAAGAGCACCTGATTCCGAAGCGCGCTCCTGACTCTGAAATCACCGACGATCATCGCGACGTCGCGGCTGCTCTTCAGGAGTGCCTCGACAAAGTGATGCTGCACATTTGCGGACACTTCGGCCGTGCGACCTGCTTGCGAAAACTCGCAATGGCCGGCGGCGTCGCTCTGAATTGCACGGCCAACGGCAGGCTGCTGCAATCGGGAATTTTCGACGACATCTACGTGCAGCCGGCAGCCGGCGATGATGGCACCGCGCTTGGAGCGGCCCTGTGGCGAGCTTCCCGCAACGGAGGCGTCCGCAACTACCGGTTCCCTGTTCCTTTCTATGGCCCCGCCGCAACGCAGGCCGAAATCGACGCTGCCATCGCCCAAACTGGTGACCGCATCAGTGTCACCCGCTTCGCCAGTCTCCAAGACACTTGCGCCGAAGCCGCCAAGCTCATCAAAGACGGCCGCGTCCTGGGCTGGTATCGCGGCCGCATGGAGTTCGGCCCGCGCGCGCTGGGCCACCGCAGCATCCTCGCCGATCCGGGCCACGTGGAAATGCGCGACCGCATCAACGCCATGGTCAAGATGCGCGAAGCTTTCCGCCCGTTCGCCCCCGCCGTTTCCCTCGAGCAAGTCCAAGACTGGTTCGAGGTCCCGCGGGGCATGGAGTTGCCGTACATGATCATGACCGCCGACGTCCGCCCGCAATTCCGCGCCGCGCTGCCAGCCATCACCCACGTGAACGGCTCGGCGCGCGTGCAAACCGTGTCCGCAAAAGACAACTGCGAATTCCACGAACTCCTCAAAGCCGTAGGCAAAGTAACCGGCCGCGAAATGGTCCTGAACACCAGCTTCAACGTAAAGGGCCAACCCATCGTGAACACGCCGCGCGAAGCCATCGACACTTTCCTGGGAACCGGCATCGAATACCTGTTCCTCGAGAACACGCTAGTGCGCCGCGCTTCGCACAAATAATTGTTCTGCCTGCAGTGGCATCCTTGCGTGGGCATTTTGGTGTAATCTAGCAACGATCTGCTGTTCGGCGAGGAAAAGACATTGGAACGAAACCGCACGCAAGAACGCCAGCAAGCCCACGCGCTGCTCGATATGCTGCCTGACGAGAAGCTGAACGCCGTGCGCACTTTGCTGGAAGTGATGGTCGAGCCGCTGTCGCGCGCGCTGACGCTGGCCTCGGTGGACGAGGAAGAACTCACGGCCGAAATGGCCGCGGCCCTGGACCGCGCCCGTGCTTCGCTCGCCCGCGGTGAAGCCATTCCCCACGATGAAATTCTGCGCGAGTTCGGCTTGAAAAAATGACCGAACCGCCTGCGCCCGAGCGCATCGCGGTCCGTTGGTCTCCTGAAGCCCGCGCCGATCTCCGCAGCATCGACCGAGAACCCGCCATCCAGATTCTCTACTGCCTGGATCGCTACCTCGCCAGCCGCACGGGCGACGTAAAAAAACGGAAGCCTCCGCTCACCGGCTTCCGTCTCCGTTGCGGCGACTATCGCGTCTTCTTCGATCTGAAAGGCGATGACCGCATTGAAATCGTCGCCGTGCGTCACCGCAAAGAAGCCTATCGCTGACCCCTTCCCCCCGCCTTATTTTGTAAGTGAGGATTCTAGAGGGCTTTAAGTGGAGGTTTTTGGATCTGCGGATTGTAAAGGAGTTACGGGCGCGGTTTTTGTAAGTGCGGATTCTAAAGGGTTTAAGGATGGAATGGCACTTTGGGTTGGGGGGGGTAGAGGCGCCGGAACGCACGCCAAGCGTTCGAAATATTATTTGAGGCAACACGAATTATGATATCATACTAGTAATTATCTGTCAAGTGCCAATTCGGGACAAGAGTTTCAGGACATGAGCGTTCAGGCTGGTCGATTTTGAATGGACGTGGAGGGGCAGGAAAAGTCGACACCCAGAGCCCACCCTTGCGAAAAGCGTAAGGATGGGCCACCCGCCGAAACGCATTCAGTTCTTGCGTAGTTGGAAGACTACGCTGACGTTTGTGTCGGCCTCAGCTGGGCTGCCTCCAATCGTTGCGGGCTTGTAGCGCCACTGCTTCACCGCTGTCATCGCTGCGTCTACGAGCCGTGGATCACCCTGAATCAATTCCAGTGTCTTCACTTTTCCCTCTTTGTCGATGAGCGCCCGTAGCACCACCACTCCCTCAATGTGGTTCGCCCTCGCCGCCGACGGATAAACAGGCGGGACTTGGTAAATCGGCTCCATGGGGGCGACGAAATGCTCGCTCTTGAAAGCGCTTGGGCCGGCCCCTTCCACCCAACTCCAAAATGGCAGGGTTCCCAGTCCGACGAAACGGAACGCTCCCTGTTGATACGCGAATGTCTCTGCCCACGAACCCGTGTCTCGTCCTTGCAGACGCACGGCAAAACGGAAGCGTGAAAGGCGCAGATCAGTCAGGGGGCGAATCGCACTGACCTGGAATCCCCGAGCGATCCTTAGGTGTTCCCCCGGAGCATTCGCGTGATTAATCGCAATTTCTGCGCCTGGGGCCTCGCAAGTGCTTTCGATGGTTTTTTCGATGGAATCACGATAATCCGAGAAAAGGCGCTCGTAGCGTTTAGTCAGATTTGCAGCCTCGCCCGGGTCGAAGTTCTGCGCAAACCACCCGGCCGAGTCGGGAATTTTCAATTGTTCGAGGAGGCTCTGTTCCGATGCTGTATCGCCGGAACGGCGCGCGTGAAAGATAGCCGTAAACTGTGTCTCAAACCCCGCATCGGACTCGGCGTAAAAGGGCGCTTCCTTCGCAGGTGCCTGCGAGGTCGTATCCTGGGCCCACATAGCGCAATCCACGAGCGCTAGCACGCATATGAAAGTTAGATTGAAGCCGACCTTCGCCATCAATCTCGGTCCTGTGGCATCCATAGGCGGAGCTTATCCCAAAGGGCTTGGATAAGCAGCGCCTTCGGACGAGTGAGTTAACTTAAGGAATACCTTCGACGGCGCTGCAGAAGTTGAAATTGCGCGTGGCGCGGAAACTGCGGAAGCGGAGAAGGGCGGGCAATGCGGGGCAATTTCGCTTGCCGTTCGAACTGGCACGGCGAACCGCTGCGGGCGTTTTGGCAGGCGCGCTTCTACGGTTTCAACGTTTACAGCAAGGGGAAGAAGATGGAGAAGCTGCTCTATAGGCACGCGAATCCGGTGATTCAAGGATTGGCCGTGGAGCAGCGGGTCGTTTTATGAGAAAGGTGAAGTTGGGTTGGTGCGTGTGGATATTGAGGGGTGAGAGGACAGGTCAACCCCAAGACCCAGGTTCAAAAAGCGAACCTGGGGCACCCTCCGCGTTACTTTATTTGTGAATGGAAGAGTCTTCTCGTCTCGTTGTCGCCGTTAATTTATCTGGGCCACCCGCCATACTCCCGCTCTTGCAATTCCCATGCAGAGTGGATCGTTGGTCAAAACAGTCCGCTCTCCGTTGTAACTTTAATCCCCAGATCCACGACGAATGCAAGACACATTGTTTACGTCTGATTCCGTTACTTGGCTCTGAAAAGTGCGTCTCATCATATGTACACGTTTTAAGAATGACCTTTGCTAAGCGTGCTTTGCGGAATAAACAGCTCGATGCGGCAGTCATTAACAGTGACGCTCAAAGAAAGGAGGTACGGTCCATGAGGAAACCTAGCCCGGGTCATGCAGGTCGAGCCATTGAACGAGTACTCGAACTGTCAGCGGACGCCCAAATAACCAGACGCCAAACAGCCAAAAACTCGCCCACGTTCTACAGTTTGACGGGAGCGATAGCAGCCTACGGCAAAGCACTGGCCCTTCTCACAGCACTTCAGCAGCGGGAAGAGTTCTACAGAATAATCTCTCAAAGTGAATTGTCCGAGCACGCAGTCACGGTTAGCTGAAGGCAAAAGGCATAACCGTGCGGGTCATTCTAAGTCGTCGAGCACACAGCGTACTAATCGTCCGAGGCACTTTCTAAGGTTGTTCAATACGTTTGTAAACATTCAAAGGAGAAATGATGAAAAAGCAGTATTTGCGTATTCTGATGGCGGTGGTCGGCTTCGCTGGGTTAGGTTTTACGGCCAACGCAGAGGTTATAGACCAAATCGTTCTGACGATCCCGTTCGAATTTGTCGTCGCTGGCAAGACACTTCCGGCAGGCACATATAGGGTGAATCGTCTTTCGGCCGATAGCTCGGAAGGGCTAGTCCTCAGTAGCTTTGAGAATAATACGGGAGCGATCCTTCACGTATCTCACGTCGAAATCTCTCACGTGGACAAATCTGAAGTCAGCTTCGAAAATGCTGGGGACCAGCACTTCCTGAGCAAGATCGAAACAGCCAACCACATATTCACCATTCCGGTGTCCTCTGCGGCGATCCAAGAAGCCTCTGCAAGATCGCACACCGGCGCGACGCCAGGACTTTCCTCAGTAAGTAAGTAGGAATTTCATATCAGGACGGGCGGCCTTCAGGTCGCCCTTTTTGTTTCCGCTGCCGGGAACTATCGACGTACTGTTACTCCTTTGGTTCCTATTCATCGCGGTTCTAAATTTACGCAACCCGCTCAAGATCATACGGTTATGTTGCGGCCAGCATTGTGCTGTTCAGAACGAGTAGGATTGCCGGAGGATGACAACAGCCCTCACTTTCTTCCGCGCGCCTAGGGACTTGGTCCCGTGCGGCGATCATCCAAGGAGGATCCATGGGCACAGAGTCGTCAGTACAGGTGTTCTGCCCGGATTACCAGAGATTGCTCAAGGAATCTCAGGTCGCCTTGACAATTTGGAATAACGGTCGTGCCGACATTCATAATGGCGGGCGTCGAGGGCGAGACCCCGATAACACTCTTCGCACATTGCAAGGGAATTTCGCGAGAGCTTGGGCCGCGCTACAGAGGCACGATCAGTACTGCGGAGTTTGTCAACGTGTCTCGATCATTGAGGGCCGTCCGTTCCCTGGACGAAGCCTTGCACCAGCCTTTCCTGCCTCAATGCATAACGAGATCTGAGAACTCCGGGTGCTTCGCTACATACTGCTGCGCCGTCGGACAAACAATGTCGACCTTAAGGTTGTGCCCTCGGGCCCATTGGAGAGCAGTCTCAGAGCGGCTGACTTGGAGTGAAACTTATTGATATGAGGATCTTCGATAGAATTAAATCACTGCGATACGTCTGGCGAAAGTATAGAGGCGCGGAGGGTGCCCCAGGCTCGGGTCGTTTTATGAGAATGGCGAAGTTGGATTGATACGGGTGGACGTTGAGGAGTGAGAAGAAAGGTCAAATCAGGACCCAGGTTCAAAAACCGAACCTGGGGTACCCTCCGCGTTACAGTGATGGTGAAGAGCAGAAGACTTTCTCGCCCGAGCGGCACTCATGTTGGGATGATCAGTTCGTTGTCCGGGGCACTTGGCCCGCCCCACGTTGACGCGACGGATTGGACGGACGGTCTACTCCTCGGCGAGAGCCTCCATCGGGGATATCCGCGCGGCGCGTTGAGATGGCAGCAGGCACGCGACGAGAGACACCAACCCCATCACGCATCCAGTACCTGCGAGAATCGCCGGGTTAAGAGCCTGCACATGAAAAAGCACCGCCTGCATGGCCCTGCCTGTCAGCCACGCTCCGATCGCGCCTAATATGGTTCCGCCAGCGAGCAAGCGTAAGGAGAAATTAAAGAACTGGCTGCGGATTTGCCCCGGCTGCGCACCCAAGGCCATGCGCAGGCCGATTTCACGGCGACGCTGCGCTACAGCGTAACTCAACACGCCGTAAGTGCCGATGGCCGTGAGTAACAGAGCTATGCCAGAGAAGAGACCAGACAGCAGCGCCGGCGAACGACGGGCGGCAAGGCTGTCGGCTATGCGAGTTTCCATCGACCGAAGGTCATTGACCGGTATGTCGGGGTCAATTTGCCGAACTACCTTTTGGAGTGCCAACCCGAGCGATTCCGGCGGAAGACTCGTTCGGACGGCGACGAAGAAGCTGTCATCAATACGGAAGGAATATGGATAATAAATCGCGCCCTGTGCTTGGTCCTCGGTGAGTCCCACTTGTTTTGCCTCGCCAACAACGCCGACGACAATGAACGCTTCGGCACCCTTCCCCGCTTCGGACCCATCCCACAATCGTTGGCCAATGGCGCTGGCGTTCGGCCAGTAGTATCGCGCGAAGTCTTCATCCACAACGCAGACCCTCTGAGAGCGACGTGAATCATCGGCCGTGAGGAATCGTCCTGCCCGCAAGGAGAAACCCATGGCGCGAAAGTAGTCACCCGCGACACCGTAAGAGTAGTGCCCTCGCGCTGATTCGCCTGGACGGAGGATGTGCCCTTCTACGGTGGCGGAACTTTTGCCGCTCTTGCCACTGAAGGGTACATTGTTGACCACGCCCGCGGACAGTACTCCCGGAATGTGGCCGATTTTGACCATCAAGCTTTCAACAAATGTCAGCCGGGTTGCGTCCGGATAGGTTGCCCACGGAAGCAGGACTTGCCCCGTGAGGACGTGGTCGGACTGGAAGCCCGGAGAAACGGCCATGGCACGCAGAAGACTGAGCCCGAGCAGACCGGCTCCGGCTAACAGCATGAACGCCAGAGCAATCTGAGAGACAATAAAGCCATGGCGCATCACTTGAGCGGCGCGGCCGCTCGTTCCACCCCGGCTCTCCGATTGAAGCGCATTACCGAGATGGCGTCGAAAATTGAGCCAGGCGACCGGCATTGCGAACACGATGCCCATGATGATAGCTGCGACCAGGCCGACCGATGCGAGTCGCGCGTCGAAGACGATGCGACTTCCCAAGGGTAGGCGCTCAGCACCCAACACGCGCAGAAGATGGATTCCGCAGGCGCCGACGCCGAGTCCGAGTAGTCCTCCGACAGTCGTGAGCAACGTGGTCTCGACGATCACTTCGCTGACGAGGTATCCCCGACTTGCGCCAAGCGCCTGACGAACGGCTAATTCTTTAACTCGACTGCCGGCACGAACGAGAAGCAGGTTTACAAGGTTGACTGCGCCGATCAACAGGAGGGCCAGCGCGCCGGCTTGCAACAGCAATAAAGTGGGACGGATTGCTGCGACGTGGTCGGCGCGCAATGGCACCACCAGGGAACGAAAGCCTGCATCGGCAATCATTTTGGCCTGGGGGTCGTCGACCTCCAATGCCGCATTCTGCGCATCGATCTGAGACTGGGCCTGCGCGAGAGTGACACCCGGTTGGAGGCGGGCAATCATTTGGATGACATTTCCCCCGGCGTGCCGCCGCGACGGCGTGCGATCTTCAGGGCGCGATGCCAGGGGCAGGAACAACCGGGCATCGGAAGAGAGAAAGCGAAAGGCGGGAGGCAAGACACCGATCACCGTTCTGGGAACGCTGTTGACGCGAATCTGCCTTCCGATCACATGGGGATCGGCGTTGAATCGTTGCCGCCAAAATGCGTCGGAAAGAATGGCAACCTGGTCGGTTTCAGAAGTGGTTTCCTCGTCCGTGAAACTACGTCCGATCGCCGGGCCGAGCCCAAGAGTAGAGAAAAAATCCGGAGACACTCGCATGGTTGGCTCGCGTTCCGTTGAGCCAGCGTCGCCGATAATCTCCGTGCCGTAGCGATAGATCGCGAGCGAAGTGAAGGCGGGAATATGACCGCGTCGTTCGTAGTAGTTGGTCAGCGAGGAGCCGTCGCGCTCGACCCCGGCTTTTGGATACGTGTTGAATACCGTCATGAGCCGTTCGGGCTCAGGAAATGGCAGCGGGCGGAGCAGTACGGAGTCGATCACGGCAAAAATCGTCAGGTTCGCGCCGAGACAAACGGCCAGGGTCAAGAGAGCGGTAGCTGTGAATCCGGGCGTCTTTCGTAGCAATCGGGCGGCATAGCTCAGCTCTCTGCGAAACTCATCAAACAGCGGAAGGCCACGTTCCGCGCGGCAGTCTCCCTTGACGCTGTCAAGGCTGCCGAACTCCATGCGTGCGTGGCGGGCCGCCTTTTCTGGTGACATGCCGGAGCGCACCAGGTCATCGGTATATTGCGCGATGTGAAAGCGCAGTTCCTCGGTCATGCCCTCTTCAAATTCACGCCGCCGGGTGAGCGCACGAAACAGGGAGCGAAGGCGTTTGAACATTGTCACACCTCCTCCGACGTTGTGTTCAACGCCGCGGCAATCGCCGACGCAAGCCGGTTCCAGCCGGCAGTTTCGTCGCGCAAGCGGCGACGCCCAGCAGCGGTCAAGGTGTAGAATTTCGCGCGGCGGTTGTTCTCGCTCTGACCCCATTCGGCGGTGATGAGACCGTGATGCTCCAATCGGTAGAGCGCCGGATATAAGGATCCCTGTGGAATCTCGAGCGCGTCCCCGGAGATCTGCCGGATGCGTACCAAAACACCGTATCCATGCAGCGGTTTCAAGGACACCGCTTTGAGAATCAGCATATCCAATGTACCGGGCAGTAGTTCCGCGGTTTTGCTCACTGTAGCACGGCCTCCTAGGCTGACTAGGAGTGTACCGACACTCTCCTAGTTTGACAAGGGGAACGTAAGCGACTGGCGAGTGGCCCACAATGAGACTGGCACGTGCGAGAACAACGAGGCGGATGTTCCGGGTTCGGTATAGTGAGCTGGGGCACCCTGTTTCAGGGGCTAGAGCCCGTTGATGGCAGGCAGCTTCCGTCGGGGCTGAAGCCCCGACCTCCTAAGGAATGAGACCTCAGAGAAGACCTGACCTCCCAAAGAAAGAGACCTGTACAACCCTGAGGACATAGGCCTTTCGGGCCCAAAAAAACGCGACCTAGAACCCGCACCCTTAGAATTCAAGGGCGCGGGCACCCGTCGAGAAACTACGGAACGCATCAGTGTGGCGACTCGAGGACTAACTTTTGCACGCGCCAGTTCAGGATTTCGGCGACGTAGAGATCGTTTTCGGTCGGGCATGCGATTTGGTGAATCCAGCCGAATTGGCCTGGTTGCTTGCCGGCTTTGCCGAACATGCCGAGGATTTTTCCGTCGAGGCTTAGCTTGTAGATGCGGCCGGGGAAGGCGTCGGAGGTGTAGAGCACCTGGTTTGGACCGGGCGTGATGCAGACTGTCCACGGAGCGCCGGGCGACATCGTGCCGGTGGCTTGCGTGGGCTTGTCGCCGATGGCAGGACGCGCGTCGGGGGGAGCGGGAACGTTGATGGTGATCTCGCGCAGAGGTTTTCCGTCGGTGTCGAAGACCTGGATGCGGTGGTTGCCGCGGTCGGCGACGTAGATGTTTCCGGCGGCGTCGAGCGCGATGCTGTGGGGGACGTTGAATTGTCCGGGGCCGCTGCCGGGTTCGCCCCAGGACATCAGCCAGTTGCCGTCTTTATCGACTTTGGCGACGCGCGAGTTGATGTAGCCGTCGCTGATGTACGTGTTGCCGGCGGCGTCCCAGGCCATGTCGGTGACCTGGCGGAACAAGCCGTCGACTGGAGGCAGCGGCGGATGGGCGTGTTTCAGCGGGCCGGTGCCTTCGTCGGAGGCTTCCTGCTTGCGGCCAAAAACCATGGCGACGCGGCCGTCGGGGGTGAACTTGATGACCATGTCGGAGCCTTTGTCGGCGACCCAGATGTTGTCCTGGCGGTCGATCTTTACGGAGTGCGCGTAGGACCAGGCGTAGAGATTGTGGCCGATTTCGCGGATGAAACTTCCGTCGGGTGCGAACTCGAGGAGTTGCGCGCCGGCGGCGGCGTATGCGGGACCTGTGGTGTTGCCGCGCGAGAAAACGAAGATGTGTCCTTTCGAGTTGACGGCTACGCCGGCGGCTTCGCCGAAGTAGAGATCGGGCGGAAGCTTCAGGAAGTCGGGGACGGCGTGGTAGCGGATTTCGGGTGGCTGCTGAGCGAGTAGCGTTGCTGGCAGAAGACAGGAGAGGACAAGAATCAGGATAGAGATTGCGGGCTTCATCGGAATCTCCTTGCGGGCGCGAAAACGCCGATGAGTGTACACGATCTTGCGGCGTGTGATGGAGGTGCTGACGCGGTCCACAGTGTGAGCGGGCACTTCGCACGTTGCATAGCTCGAGTGATCGGGCTGGGAGTTTGGGGCGCAGCGTGCTGCCCTACGGGGTTAGAGGGTGACGATACGACCGCTGGACTTGCGATCCACTAATTTACGGTAAGTGAGACTGTGGCTGAACTCGTGAGGGTTCCGGACGTGCCGGTTACCGTCACCGTGCTGGTGCCTTTGGGGGTGCCGCCTGTTGGCGTATGGCCGCCGCCGCAGCCTGCTAATGCCAGAAAGCCTGCCATTGCCGCGGCCATGCTCAGCCGTATGGCGAATCTCTGCCTGCGAACCAAGAAGAGCAGCAGCGAAAACACCGAGAACAAAGGCACCGTGCGCCACAGGAACATGCGCGTGTCCGGCGTCGAGGATGGCGGAGTAACGACGGCTGGACTTGTGGTAACAACCGTTACCATGGCGCTGATGGGGGTTACGCCATCGGACGGCGTCACCGACGTTGGGGCGGCGGTGCAGGTCGAATTGGCAGGTAAGCCGGTGCAAGCCAGGGCGACGGCTTGGTTGAAGCCGCCTGTCGGCGTCACGGTTACCTTGAAGGTGCCGCTCATGCCCTGAGGGACGCTCAGCGTGGTCGGTGACGCGGCGAGGCTGAAATTTGGGGCGGTGGTGCTTGTGCCAGTGCCGCTCAGGGTTACGGTTTGTGGGCTGGTCGAAGCCGTGTCTGTGAGGACGAGGTTTGCAGTCTCGGCCGCGGCGACGGACGGCTTGAAAATCACGCTGACCGTGCAGGAGCTGTTTGCGGCGATGCTCGTGCCGCACGTGTTGGTGGATGTGAAGTCGGTGTTGGCTGCTGCAGGAACGCCTCCGGAGATGCCTGCGCTGGTGAAGGCGATCGCGGCGCTGGCGCTATTGGTCAGCGTCACCATTTTCGCGGCGGTCGGGGAGCCAACCGGCTGTGAGCCGAAGGCCAAGCTCGTGGGAGCGACCGTCAAAGTGCCGCCGGCGCTGCTGGTGCCTGTTCCCGTCAGTGTTACCGTTTGCGGACTGGTTGAGTCGGCATCGGTGATGACCAAGTTGGCGGTTTCCACGGCTGCGACCGATGGCGTAAAGACGACGCTGATCGTGCAGGAGGCGCCTGCGGCGATGCTGGTTCCGCAGGTGTTCGATGGCGAAGTGAAATCCGTGTTGGCCGCTGCCGGTGAGCCGCCGGAGACGGCAACGCTCGTGAACGCGACTGCAGTGATGTTGTTGTTCGTCAGCGTCACCATTTGCGCGGCGGTAGGTGTACCAACTAGCTGCGGTCCGAACGTTAGGGTCAGAGGAGAAACCGCCAACGTGGGCTGGAAAGTCAGCTCCGCGATGAAAGCATCGGACGTGCCGTTGAGCGCGGTCTGGAAGGCGCCGGGATTCGGAAACACTGGAAATGTGGCGGCTGTGGAGGCCGTCACACCTGTGATGTAGCCGTTGTTGGTGAGCGGGTTGACGGCAATCGCATCGACCTCGTCGAAATTCGACCCGGCACCGCTTCCTCCGAAGTACGTCGAATAGACCAAGTCAGCAGCACCTGTTCCCGCTGGATTCAACTTGGTGACAAAACCTTCGCCCTCGGAGCCGGCGACTGGACTCGTTTGGAAGGCGCCCTTGGTTACCGGGAAATCTGATCCTTGAGTTGCCCCGGCAATGTAGGCGTTCCCTGCGGTGTCGGCGGCGATGCCAAACGCGCTATTTGCTTCGGAGCCGCCGACGAAGGTCGAATATTTGAGCGAAGCACTGCCTGTCAGGCTGGTATCCACCAAGGTGATGAACGCGATGCCTGCGGTATTTCCCTTTGTTTGGAATGCTCCGGAGGTCGCCGGAAAAAGAAGCGAGCTTGTCAAACCCGTGACGTACGCCACGTTCGAGGGCCCCAGCGCGATGGCGTCGCCAAAGTCGGCGGTGTCGCCACCGAGGAACGTCGAATAGAGTAAGGATGCCGCCCCGACTTTGGTGGTGTCGAAGCGCGAGACGAACGCGGTCCCCCCAGTATTGCCGGCCGGCGTGGTTTGCTGAAATGCGGTTGTGGTTGTTGGGAAATTTGTAGAGGCGGTGGTGCCGGCCACGTAGGTGTTCCCGGTGGAATCCTCACCGACTCCAAAGGCCTCATCGCCGAAACCACCTAGCGTAGTCGCCGCGTTCACACCGTTGCCGCCCAAGTACGTGGAATAGATCAAAGACGCGGCGCCTGTCTTGGTGGTATCGAGCTTGGTGAGGAATCCCGTTCCACTCAAGTTGGCGGGATCCGGTGTGGCTAGAAACGCGGTGGACGCCGTGACCGGAAAGTTCGCGAGGGCCGCACCGGGCTGGGACGCAGTCAGCCCGACGACGTAGACTAGCCCGTCCGCGTCCGTGGCGATGCCATCTCCAAATTCGGTTACGGTGCTCTGCGTTCCTCCGAGATAGGACGAATAGACCAGGGAGGATGCTCCCGACAGCGTCGGATTAATTTTGAAGACGAAGCTGGTGCCGTTGGCATTTCCAGCATTCGGGCCCGGCTTCAAAGCGTTCGTAGTCGTGGGGAAATCGGTCGAAGAAGTTTCTCCGGTGACGCAAATATTGCCGGAACCGTCGATGGCAACGCCGAATCCGGAATCTCCTCCGGAGCCGCCCACATACGAGGAATAGAGTAGATGGGTTCCGGTAGGATCCATCTTCGCTACAAAAACTACGCCAAACAGGTTGCTGGCGAGCGGGCTTGGCGTGAATGCTCCGGTGGTCGTGGGAAATTGCAAGGAGAGGGTAGTACCGGCGACAACAACGTCGCCGAGCGAATCCACCGCGATCGCCTGCCCGGTGTCGTCGAGTTCGCCTCCCAGGTACGTTGAATAGATCAGTACAGGGTCGACAATCAGCGGTTTGCTGGAATCGTACTTCGCGACCGCGAAAGTTACCTGGTGATCGCCGGTGATGGCATAATTTCCGGCAATTTCGCGGCGCTCACCGCCAATCTGTTGGTACACCAATGGCCTTTGGAATTGCACTTCCCCGCCGGAAACGGCTACCAGCAAATCGCCGCGCGAGTTCACGCGCAGCTTCCGCGATCCTTCCACATTCAGCGCGATCGCTTTCGGATCGGCTCCGGGAGCGACGATGAAGTCATATTCCAGCCGCCGCTGATTGCCATAGAAGACGAGATCTACACCTGGATAAACATCCGCGTACTTCACGCGAGCGTAGGAAGGGATATTGGTCCGCCAGTTCGACGGATCTTGGCCGAGGAAGTAGTCCACCCTGCCGGGCAACGGATCGATTCCGGCAATCTTGGTCGCCTTGTTGGCATTGGCGAGTCGCATCCGAAGCACCGCTGTCTTTGTGGCCCTCCGTGCTTCGCGTTGTGCTTTAAAGTAAGCCGTTCGATGCGTGGGAGACAGATCCAACCGGCGCGTAGGGTGCAGCGCCAGCACGGCTTCCTGGGGGGTTAAGAAGAGCTCATAGCCGCCCCCGTGAGAAACAAAGCGAACTTCGCGGGCCGTCTGACCCTGATTTTCCTCGAACCGTAGCGGGGAGTTGGGGTCAGTCGCACCGCGAGTAGGAACGTCGGCCGCAAGATTAGCCCGAGTGCTGACGCCCGAGCGAGTTAGGGTCGTTGCGAACCAGTGCTTAGCTCCGGGGCAAGAGCCCAGAAGAATGACGGCGGAAACAAGGACGGCCAAACCTGAATAAAACGCGATCCGAGCGTTTCGAGATTGCGTCGTCATGGCTACAACCCTCCTGGAGGCTCGAGTGCGGATGGCCCACGGAACGAGTTGATCGGAAGACAAGGGCTGTTCTTACCGTGTGCCGTGGCTCGAGGGTTGGGATCGAGGGCGCAGCACAGAAGTCTACCTGTCAACGACGACCACTGAGTTACCGGTGCGAGGATTACACGTGCAAAAGGATGCTAGCACAATGTTCCAAGATAGGAGGAGTTGTTGCGAATTATGAGAGTTTTTTGTACCGGATCAAGTCAAGGGTCGACGGCACCAGCTTAAAGGCAGTACACGCTATGATTTCTGATTCCCAAAGTCGGAGTGGATTAAGCGCCAAAGATCTCCAATTCGACTCGGGTCGTCACTGGGATGCACCGTGCGCACGAGAACGCTAGAGATCAAGCGGCTGAGAAGGTCAAATTCCTCTCCGCGCATCGTACGGTCAATCAAGTTCGTCGCGTAGGTATTGGCTACCAGAGTCAGAAGCGCTTCGCGATCAGCGACGTCGGTCACCGATGGATCAGTGTCTGGGCGCCGTGCTCCCAAAATATAGATCGCCTTTAGAGGAAGAGTGCGCTCCTCGAAACGGGTGCCATTTTCGCCGAGAGCGAGCTGGCGCTTTTCCCAATCGTGAACTAACAGCGGGAGCGCGTCCGCGGAGCCGTAGAGCATGTCGACGGATTCCGGCCAGAGGCAAAGATGCGGATACGCAGGTAGAACATAGAAGCTCCCGTGTCGCTCGACAAGACCAACAATGTCGTCGGAAACGATGCCGTAGCCTTGCCGCGCAAAGGCTGCGGCGGTCGTCGATTTTCCTGCCCCAGCGGAACCCACGAATGCCACGCAACTATCGTCAAACGCCACTGCACTTGCGTGCAGGCAAACGATTCCCCGCAACCGCAATACGAGCCCCAACACCGGGCCCAGTAAATAGGAGACGGCGTTCTCCAGCGATGATCGCTCGGACCACGCGGCCCAGATCGCGGCGCCTTTTCGATCCAGCCAAAACTGAGTGCCATCGCTGTATGCAAGATGAAGCAAAGCGCCCTCGGCGGCCTCCCACGCGCGCAAGGCTGGCTCGCCCACCTCGTCGGTATAAGAGCTGACGTATATCGATTTCTTCAGAGAGGGTGCGGAATGAGGATCGAGATCCGGGAAAATTCCCAAGTGGAGTTCGACGTCAGGGGCATGGTTCGGAGCATTTGAGCAGCGGAGCGCCGGGATGTGGAGATTGGAGCGCAGCGACAATCCAAAAACGGAGTAGCAATAGCATTCCACGTCGGCGCTTACACTCTAAACGTTGGTACTGTTCTTAATTGGGTTTCTTGGGTGATTGTCCTTATGGCCCCTCAGTCCCTGGTGCAAGGTCAATTCGCGCACCGTTCCGTAAACCGTGACTTTGGGTGGCGAGTACGGCTTCTTTGGTTCCGGCTTAACCGGTTTATCCATTACCTGGTCTCCAGGTGCGACGTACTTCGGGGACTCCGAACGGACTGCAGCCAAAAGTTGAGGCAGTGTGGCCGGGTACCGAGAATTACCTGCTCAGGAGCCATATTACCATGCAACCTCAAAAGTGCTGAACGATTGATATAGCTATCCAACTCTTCACTGAGAGGGGTTTGATTGATCCAATTTATCTGGTGCCTCCGAAAACTTGCCAACAGCGGATCGCCTTGAAACGGGGTCTTTGGTCTGATGCGTACGCGTTCCGGGAGTTTGCCCGCCATCGCTTTGCGCAAAAGTGCCTTTTGGAAGAACCACGGGAACGGTGGAAGGGCGAGTAAGTAGTCGACGAGCCTTAGATCGAGGAAGGGATAGCGCACCTCGACGGGATAACGGGTCACGCCGGGGTTTTCGTTTTCGAACATGCTGGTCCAATGGGGCAGCGCGAGCGAAGCGTGCGCCTTTGGGCGAACTGGATGGGGCGGCGAGGGCATGCGCAGCTCGCTGCACTCACGCCAGCGATCTTTCAGATTCAGGCGACGGGCGAAATCGGGTTCGATCCAGGGGGGAAACGGATCGGAGCCGGAAGTTCTGCCGAACATGCTTGCCAAACGTGCGCGAATTCCCCGCCACGGAAAGGGCCTGATCCACAGATAGCGGAGTGCTTCGCTCGACAGACGCGACCACTGTTTGTTGCGGCGCAAATACTGCACGTACGGCCACATCTGGAAGTACATCAGGTTGTCGTTGCCCTCGCCCGAAAACAGCACGCGGCAATCTTCCGCAACCGCGCGGAACTGATTGAATAGTGCGCTGAAGAATGGATTGTCTGGCGGTTCGGGCAGCCTGCAGTTGGGATCGTCCGGCCACACAAACGGTCGCAAGTCGTCCATCGGAATACGGCGGTTTGGAACGCCTAGAAATTTTGCGGCGTCGCTCGCGTAATCTATTTCGCGGTCGGGAATCAGGGACTCGTAGAGGGCCGTATAGGTGTGGATGTGGGGAGAGCCACCGTTGTTCGCGGAGATTTCTTTCGTGGTTGCGGCGAGGGATGTTGAATCCAGCCCGCCGCTTAGGAGGATGCCGACGTGATCGGTGCGCAACCGGTCGTTCACGGCGGATTGCAGCAGGATCTGGAAATGCTCGACGTATTCTGCGTCGCGGCGGTAACGGATGCGTTCCTTCGTTGGCGGCGTCCAGTATTGCCTCAACTCCAGGCTGCCGCGCGACACGGTCATGCAGTGAGCGGGAGGCAGGCGCTGAACGTCGCGAAAGGTGGTTGTGGCTTCGTTGTAGTTCAGCCCGAACAGCAGGAAATCGGCGATGGCGGAATCGTTGAGTTCGCCGGAAATATCGGGATGGGCTCTTACGCAATTGAGGGTGTTGCTGAACAGAAAGAGATTTTTTAGCTGCGCGTAGTAGAACGGTTTGACGCCGAAGTGGTCGCGGGCGCAGAACAGCAACTCATTGGGTGCATCCCAAATGGCGAACGCGAAATCGCCGCGAAGATGATCAACGCAATTCGCGCCCCAAGCGGCATAACTTCTCAGGATCAATTCGGAATCGGGCGCGGACTCGCTAACTTCGTCACCCGAACGCCGGAGCTCTCGGATCAACGCTGTTCGCTCATCGAGTCGAGCGTCAGCGGTCAGCCACAGCCGATCGTCAAGACTGCAATGAGAAATGCGCCCGCCTCGGAAGGCGGCCGCTGCATGGGCTGAAGCCTGGGTCGGGGCGCAGCGCCGCTCTCCGGCTAGCTCCGACGTTATCTGCAGCAGCGTGTGCCCGAGGCCAACTTCGCCGTGGTGCCAGATCCCGTTCGCGTCAGGCCCGCGGTACGACATGTAATCCGTGAGCGCTTGCAGGAGCCGCGGATCGACCGGCGCGCCGTCTTGGCGGAACATTCCGACAATGCCGCTCAATGAGTCGGTGCCTCCCAGGGAAGCCCGCACCGTGGAAACGCGGGTAGCCCTTAGGATGCTACTTGGTCGCGGCTGCGTTTCACAACCGACGGGGGTCAGCGCTGCAGGACCCACAATGAGATGGCGTCGTTTTCGCGCGCGGGTACGAACAGGCGTTGCGTCTTGCGATCCAGCGTCATCGTCTTCGAGCCCTGTACCGTCGGGATCACATCCAAAGCGGTGTATTTGTCGGCGGAGTCTTGATGGAAAGCGAAAACGTTTCCGTCGCCGGTGGAATTGAAGACGACTTTTGCGGCAGGGTCGAAGGCCGAAGCGTCCACATGGTCCCCGATGGGATAGGTGGCGATCACTTTGCCGTTGTCGGCATCGAGCACCGCCATTACCTTGCTGCGGCAACCCAGGAAGAGGCGGCGATTCTCGGCGTCAAACGCAAGGCTCGAAGGAGCTTTGCAGGGAGCGACCGGCCAGCGATTCATCACCTCGACCCTTCTGGTATCAACCCGTAGGAGCTCACTTCGGTCTTCGAGGTTGACGAAAACGTTGCCCTTTCCGTCCGCGACCGTGAATTCCGGTCCGCCCTCGAGATCCAACGTTTTTATGGCCCTATTTTCCGCCGCTTCAATCACCGTGGCGCTTCCGCTGTCGCCGTTCATCGCTACCACGCGTTTCGCGGACGGGTCGTAGACAATCGCGTCGGGCTTCTTCCCGACCTTGATCTCGCCGACCTTTGCAAGGGTTTTGAGATCGAAAACAATCACAGCATCCATTTGCCCGGCAGTGATATAGCCGTAACCAAACTCCGGGGCTACTGCGATGCCGTGAACTCCCGACAAATCGGAGATCTTTCCCACGATCTCCAACGAGTCGGCATCGAGGACGACGACTTGCGTCGCGTGAGAAACGTATAGCCGGCGCGCCGCCTCATCCACGGTGAGGTAGTCCCAGCCGCCGGCGCCGGGCAGCGCGACCTTTTTGAATACGTGATAGCCCGTAGAGTTCGCGCCTAGAGTTGCGAGTGCGAGCACTGCTGCCAGGATGATTTTTCCACGTTGCATTTTTTTCCTCCGTCGCAATTGAATCGGCGAACGCTGAACTGAAACGGTCAACCGGGTACGTCGTGATGCGCTTGCCATGGATGATCTGAACCCCGCCGACTCGGAGACAGCGGCTACATGCGGGGCCCTAGATCAATGACAGCTCCCGGTGCCTGAATCGGTGAAGGTCTTGCCCGCTTCGGGAATGAATTGCCAATCATAGGCTCCGGGCCGCAGGGTCAGTTTCAACACGCCGAAGGTGTCGGCATTGCGGACTTCGCTGTTCGCGTGAGGCGGGGCAAAGGGACGGTGACTCTTTCCACCTGTGCCCACAACAAATTCGCGAATCCCGCGCGTGGCATCCGGCTTCGCCAGGGGAGTCTGTGGCGCAAATCGCTCGTAGTCGTGATCGTGCCCGCCCACCACCACGTCCGCATTCGCGTCGTACAAAGCCTGCCAGATCGGCATGATCTCGGGGTCGTCGCCGTGCGCAGCACCCGAACTGAACAGGGGCTTGTGAAAGTAGGCCAACGTACACGCGACAGGGTGCGCGGCCAGATCAGCGCGGAGCCACTTTTCTTCGGCGGAGCCCGCGTCGCAGCCGCCGATGTCGACGCATTCGCTGTTGAGAACGATGATATGCCAGGAGCCGAGTTCGTAACTGTAGTAGCCGGCCTTGGGATCTCCGGCCCCTTCCCCAAAGTAAGAAAAATAGTACGTGGCGCCTTGCGTGTGGAATTCGTGATTGCCGGGCGATGGCCGGGTGCGCGATTTTACGCGGCCCCACGTACGGTCATAACACTCGAAATTCTCCTTGGTGCCGTCGGGATAAGCGAGGTCTCCGACAGCCATGATGGTGCCCGGAATTTTTTCGAGCAGTTTGGCGGTGGCCTCGGCGCCCGCAAGATCTCTGCAGTCGGCGATGTCGCCCGCGCCGACCAGAATCGCAGGTAGTTCGTTTTGCGCGGGAGGTAGCGGCGATTTTGCACCGCCCCGCCGTAGGCCACCGAGCAGAACTAAGCAGAGGAACAGGATTGTGGTCGGAACTATCTTCATTTTCTCCATCGCGCTTAGGACTCGATTCGCCGCGTCCTGAACCCGACAGAACTCGCGAGAAATCGGGTCTGTCTTGATCAGGTTTAGAACTATGAGACAAACCGCCGGGAAGAATGGCCGGAGCATTGAGAACAGGGGTGGTGCTGCTCCGGCCTGGCGAGTCGCTCGTCTCCGCGACCCGAACTTAAGAACACGGCTATTTTTCGTGCACAGGCGACCAGCGGAAGCCCGCAGCAATTGTAGGACTGTAATATTCGCGCTGAATCATGTACGGCGTGCTGCCCTGATAGAAGCCGAACACTTCGTTGGTCAGATTCAGACCGTAGGCAATGAAACTCAGTCCATGAGCCAAGCGGACGCTGCCCTGCGCGTCAACTTGAAGGTGAGAATAGAAGTAGATGTCGCCGAACGGCCCTTTCACGCCGCCGGGCGTCGGTGTCGGTTCCGTCACATGCCGTCCTGATAGTTGTAACTGTAGATATTCGCCTGATTGTAGGACAGGCCGACACGAACGGAGAAGCGGCCGCGGTCATAGGTCGGGACTGATGTTCCAAGTATTCGGCGCATTACGCAAAAGTCGTGGGTGATCGGAACGCCCTGGCAATCCGCTGGCGCGCGAGTCGGTATAGCCATAGTTCGCCGAGATGCCCAGGCCGCCGAGCGCCCCGGGAAGGAACGTGAGGTGCTGTAGATAAGCCGCTTCAAATCCGGCGATCCAAGCGCTTCCCGCATTGATCGGCTGGGTGACGGTGTACGTTCCAATCGGTGCGACTGGGGAGGGCTGGAAATTCATTAGAACAAAACTCTGCGTCACGATTGGGTCGTATAGGTTCTTGTAGAAGAATCCAGCGGTGATCATTCCAAAAGGGTTCAGGTAGTGTTCCACAAGAACATCAACGTTATCGGCCGTCTCGGCTTTGAGATTGGGGTTCCCCAAAGAAGCCGTGTTTTTGATCGACCCCGGGCTGCCAGTCGTCGTGAAGGTCACCGCCTGCGCAATGTCCTGAGGGTCGGGCCGCGAAAGACCCCGCCCATAAACGAGGCGAAGGTTCGTGTTGCTGTTGAAGGCGTAGCGCAGCGAGGCGCTGGGCAGAACTTTGATGTAGGAGCCACTGGCCTTGTCGGTCAGCGTAATTCGTCGTGGTATCAAAAGGAAAGTGTGTCGAGATTTGTGCCTTCAAAGCGCACGCCTGCCACGAGGCGAACACGGCTGCTGAGATCAACGGTGTTCATTCCGTAGCCCGACGAGACTTGTTCCACCAGGCTGTAATTGGCAGGATCTGCTCCGAGAGTGCTGACGCTGGTAAAGTCGCCGGGATTGGCGAACAGGAAATTGCGAATGGTCTGATAGTTGGGGTTGTAGCCCAGCTTGTAAGTGCCGCCATAGTAGTTGCCGTTCGTGAAACCATTGGGGAACTGGCTCAGGAGTATCGTGCCGGTGGGCGTATACCCGATGTTGTAGGTGTCGTCGAACTTGTGGGCATTGCGGAATTTACCGCCAATCTCGACGGTGGCCAAGTGCGAACCAATGTGGTAGCGCTTGCCCATGGCGCCCGCGCCCTGGAGGTTCAATTGAGCGCTTTTCCCGTGAGAAATCTGAATGTCACTCATGGCCATGGTCGTCGGGTCGTATGCTTCCGCGAAACAGACCGGGGTAAACTGCGGGCGATAAATATCTGTGGTCGCCGAAGGGCTATATTGGCAAGCGCTGCTGTCCAAAGTGCTGGAGAAACTAGCTTGACCAGGGGAGGAGTTGAGATCACGTGAACGGGAAACCGAAACGTCCCAGGAATACCAGGTGCTGGTGAGCACGTGCTTGCCACCGACGACGAGGCTGGCGATAGCAGCGGAAGTCATGGAAGGTTACGATCTTGGGTGTTAAACGAAGGCGCTGCCGCCGTTGGATCCGAGGCAAGCCGGCGTTTTGCGTATTGTCGTTCAGAGAGTAGACCCAGCGATCACCGTAGTTTTGAAAATCGGAGTACAGGAAGCGAGCATAGACGTTCGAATCGTTGCCCAGTTTGTAATCAGAGCTGCCAGCGAGCCCCCAGCGAGTGCGGTAGTACCGATATTCGCGGACGTCCATGGCGTCGATGAATCGTGGCTGCCCGGGAGAGCCGTGGCGATGTCTGATACTGGCTCGATGTCGTCGATCCCGCGTCCATTCCAGTCGTACGAACCTCCAACCAGGAGGCCGAAGCGCTTGCTGGCACCAAACCGTTGGCCGATCGTGCCCGTTGTTTCGACCAAACTGCGTCCTCCAGGATCGGGGTATAGCCGCTCATTCCACTGAGCGCGACGGTGGGCCGCTCGCCCGCCGTCTTGGTGACGAGGTTGATGGAGCCGCCGATGCCGTCTCCATCCATGTTGGCTTGCAGCGTCTTATTGATTTCGACGGACTCCACGATGTCCGCAGGAATGGCGTCAAACTTGATCTGACGAACGCCAGTTTCGGGAGAGGGGACGTTGACTCCGTCGATCGTAGTGTTCGTGAGGCGCGGTTCGGTGCCGCGCACTTGTACATACTTGCCTTCGCCTTCGTCGCGTTCCAGCGTCACACTGGGCAGACGGCCCAGAGCGTCCGCCAGGTTGGCGTTGGGAAGGCTGCGAATCACATCGTAGGGGAGCACCTGCAGAATGTTGTCGGCCGTCCGCTGGCGGTTGATTGCTTCCGCTTCGGCGGAGACACGGTCGGCGGTCACAAGAACCTTTAAATTCTGCGCTTCAACGGCGAGATTCGCGTCTAGGCTGACAGTCTGGCCGGCGGCCACATCCACAGTTTTCGTAAAGGTCTTGAAGCCAACGTAGCTGACCGTGATTGTGTATTTCCCTGGATCAGATCGTTGACATAAAACTGACCCAGAACGTCCGACACAACGCTTATGTCGCTGGTTGCTCCATTTGAATCTGCGCGCCTTGCAAGACGCCCTCTGACGTATCTGCGACTTTGCCGGTGATCGTTCCCTTTGCGCTTTGACCCGATGACTCCAACCGCAGATACCAAGGAGACAAAGATCGCCACGGATGCTAACTGCCATGGTTTTCTAGAAGTACTGAAACTCATAGATTGAATCCTCTTCTCGCGATCAAAATAGAATGGCCGTCGGCCTGTTTGCGAACGACTTCGGGTCTCACTTCCCGTGAATCGTTGGGTTGGAAACTTGGTGTGTTTCTACCTGCCGGATTAGGTCACCGGCGATGAACAAGCGTTAATGGAGTGTTTAAAAGAAGCTGAATTTTTTTCAGTCAAGAGGGCTGGTACTAGATCCGGGTCAAACCGCCTGTCCGGCAGGTAGGGAAGAACCCGGAAAACAGAGCCTGCGCCGGGTGTACTTTCGACCGCGATCATCCCGCCGTGCAACTCCGTGATCCAGCGCGCGATGGCCAAGCCCAATCCCGCTCCGCCGGTGTTCCTGGATCGCGCGCGGTCCGCGCGGTACAAACCTGTCGAAGATACTCTTGAGATCGTCTTGGGCGATGCCGATACCCGAATCGCGAACGCTGATCCGTGCTTCGCTTTGGTCCTGAGAAAGCGCGATTTCGCAACGTCCACCCGGCGGGGAGTACTTGACGGCGTTGTCCAGCAAAATCAAAAGCAATCGATCGATGGCAATCGCGTCGGCTGTGACCCAAACGGGATTGGCTGGGGCTTCGAGGGTAACGTCCACATTTTTCTCGGCCGATAGCAATGCCGCCCGCTCCTGGGCCTTGCGCACGTGCGCGCCGAGATCGACGCGATGCATGTCCATTCCCAGCGCGCCCGCGTCCGCCCGGGCGAGAGTCAAGAGGTTCTCCAGAAGCTCCGAGGTCTCAACAGAGGTGGCCAGAATTTTAGACAATGCATTGCGATACTCGGCGATTGTCCTCGGCCTTCGCAACGCAATCTCCGCCGTAGTTCGCATGACGGCGACGGGCGTGCGCAGATCGTGCGAGGCGTCCGCAGTGAATTGCGTGATCTTATTGAAGGATGCCTCGATACGATGCAGCATGGCATTGAGAGTCTGCGTTAGCCTGCGCAATTCATCGCGGGCCTTGGGGACTTCCAGACGGCGCGACAGATTCTGCGCGCCAATGGACTCGGTGGTCTCGATGATGCGCTTAACCGGAGCCAGGGACCATCCGCTCAACCAGTAGCCCAGTAGCGAAGCGAGCAAAACCAGGAGAGGCAAGGCCTCTTTTTCGATCAGCCGGAAATGATCCAATGCTTGATCGAACGGCTCGGTAGGAACCGCGGCGTGGATTTCATACGTCTTGCCGGCCGCCTGCACGTGCTGGAGCGCGATGCGATACTGCAGGAAATCCAGATTGGTTGTGAAGAAAGCAACGCCCTGATTGCGAACGGCGGGCAAAGCAGGGCGAGCAAGCGCGAAGCGGGGAGAGCGGAAAATCCAGTTCCCGCTGGCGTCCGCTACTTCAAAAAGCGCGCCGTTGGCCCATAAATCCGAAAGTTCCGCGAGCTCGTGTGGAAGCTTGTCGTCGCCCACGCTTGCTCTGCGCGCCAGGAGCCGCTGTATGGTCTCGAGATTCGTCCGCGAGGCATCATCGACGGTGGCTTCAATGCTGCGCTGGAAGCCGATATCACTGATCCAGAAGAAGGCGGCGAACGACAAAGCGAGAACGACGCAGTACAACGCTGTGAGGCGTGCGCGGATTGGGAGATTGAAGTTCAGTTCAATACCCCAACGGAATATCCGAATCCGCGATGGGTGTGGATGAGTTTCGTGTGTGTCCCGTCGTCTAATTTCCTTCTCAACAAGCGGATGAACGCATCAATGGTGTTCTCTCCGATGTCGCGCCGGCTGCCCCAGAGCGTCTCCAGTATCGCGTGGCGCGATACAACCGCACCGCGGTTCCGGATGAGCAGTTCGAGAAGGCGAAACTCCGTCAGCGACAAGTGGATCTCGTGGCCCGCACGAAAGGTGCGGTAGGTCGTGGTGTCCAGGACCACGTCTTCGACTTCCAACACGTTTCTTGGCCTCTCCGCGCGCCGCCGACCCAAAGCCCGAATACGTGCGAGAAGCTCGACGAAAGAGAACGGCTTTGTCATGTAGTCATCCGCTCCGGCGTCCAGACCTTTGACAATGTCGGAAAGTGCATCGCGCGCAGTGAGCATGAGCACCGGCACTTGCTCGCGGCGCAAGCGTAATTGTTTTGCGACCTTCAGCCCGTCCATCCCGGGCAGCATGACATCGAGCAGGATGACGTCGAAAGCGCAGTTATTGGAAAGTGTTAGAGCGGCCCTGCCGTCACGTGCCAGATCCACTTCGTGGGATTCCTCCCGCAAACCGCGCACCAATAGCTCCGCCATCTCCTCATCATCTTCTACGACCAAAACATTCATGGATATTTCCCCAGCGGATTCTAGGTCAGTGGTTATGAACGTCGTGTGAATCGAGTATGACTGCGGGGTTTCTTCTACAGCGTCGCGGTTCTTCTCGATTGCAGGAAAAACTGGATTGCCGGCGTGAAGATCAGCGATAGGACCATCGAGCTCAGAAGTCCGCCGATGACCGCGATGGCCAGCGGCTGTAGCATCTGCGAACCCGCACCAATGGCAAAGGCCAGCGGCAGCATTCCGGCCACGGTTGCCAGCGCGGTCATGGCAATAGGCCGCAACCTTCGGCGCCCAGCTTGCACCAGCGCTTCTTCCAGCGGAGCGCCCAGGGCGCGAAAGCGATTCTCTGCATCAAGCAACAGGATGCCGTTCTTCGCCACGATTCCGATGACCATGATCATGCCCATGAACGACGCCACATTGAACGTGGTCCGGGTGATGAGCAGTGCGAAGAAAGTTCCGAAGGTGGAAAGTAGAGCGGAAGCCAGAATGGCCAATGGTGCAGAAAAGGTTCGAAACTCGAATAGCAGCACGATAAAGAGGAGCAGCAAGGCAAGAACGAGGACCATCGAGAGGTCGCGAAACGACCTTTGTTGTTCCTGGTAGGTGCCGCCGTATTCGAGGCGGATCGATGGGGGCAAATGCAAGTCACTCACTGCCTTCTGAACCCCGGCGATTCCCTTCCCCAAATCGACGCCCTCCAGGCGCCCGGTCACCTGGACCAGTCTTTGCAAATTCTCGCGAGTGATCTCTGTTTGTCCCGGCTCGGACGCCATCGCCGCCAGCGAGCCTAACGTCGCGGATTTTCCCGACGCGCTCGTGAGCAAAGTGTTGCTCATGCGGTCCAGCGAAGAGCGATTGGCATCCGGAAAGCGCACTCGGATCGGATAGACGCGGTCATTCAACACCATCGGAGTCGCCGCCGGCGCGCCTTCCAGGATCGCGGCCGCATCCACGCTTATCTCTTCAGGGGTGAATCCCGCGCGCGCCGCTACAATGGGGTTTACCTGAAACGTCACTGCCGGCCCGCTGATCGTATTTTCAATTCCGTTCAGAACATCCACGACACCAGGGACCTTCTGAATGGCCTCCGCCACCCGCGGCGCGCTCTGCATCAATACCTTCGGATCCTGGCAAAACATCTTGATCACAATCGGCTCGGGCTCATTGGACAAATCGCCAATCATGTCCTGCAATACCTGCACGAATTCCACCTTCGCGGAAGGCTCGCTTTGTTCCACCTGGCCGCGGACATCCTCGATGATCTCGTCGATGTCGCGACTTCGTTTACGTTTCAGTCTCACGGTGAAGTCGCCGCGATTTGCTTCCGTGACGGCCGCCAAGCCAAGCTGCAGGCCGGTTCGTCGCGATGTGTTCTCCACTTCGGGAACGGATCGAAGGATCTCTTCGATGTGCCGCAAAATTCGGTCAGACTCCGTCAAGGAGCTGCCCGCCGGCGTGTAGTAATCCAGAATAAATCCGCCTTCGTCCATGGCCGGCAAAAGATCGGTGCCGAGAAAGCGGTAGCATCCGTACGACAGGACCATGATCACGACCGAACTCGCCAGCAAAACCCACGGCCTGTGCAGCACTCTCCTCAAGACACCGCCGTAAAACTCCACGATTCGTCCGAAGAATCCCGAAAGATGCTTCTCCTCGGCGGCATGAATAGCGGCCGTATCTGGACGGGCGTGCTCGTCGGACCTGCCCTCTGCCTCCATAGAGCCGACTTTGCGCATTACGAAATACTGACTGAGCGTCGGTGTCCATGTCAGTGCCAGCAGCAATGAGCTGAACAGCGACACCGTCATGGTCACTGCGAGTGCCCGAAAGAACGATCCCGTCACTCCAGTGATGGCGATGAGAGGAAGAAAGACGACGATGGGGGTCACCGTCGAGCCAATCAGCGGCACGGTCATCTCGCGCAGCGCGCTCTGGATCGCCTGCAGACGTCCCTCGCCCGAGTCCCGGTGCAGGACGATGTTTTCCAGCACCACGATGGCGTCGTCAATCACCAGGCCCACGGCCGCTGCGAGACCCCCAAGCGTCATGAGATTGAAGCTTTGCCCCGTAAATTTCAGAACGATGAAAGTGAGCAACAGGGTGGCGGGAATCACCAGTGCCGCTACGATCGATGTGCCCCAATCCCGTAAGAAGAGCACCAGAATCGCCGACGACAACAGCAATCCCAGGAGCACCGCGTCCCGCACGCTGGAAATCGAGTCATGCACGATCGTCGATTGGTCGTAGAAGGGCTTCAGGTCAATTCCTCGCGGGAGGGACGCGCTCAATTCCGCAATCTGCGCATGCACCTCGTCAGCCACTGCCACCGTGTTGCTGTAGGGCTGCCGGTTCACACTGACCAGTACGGCGGGCTTTCCGTTCGCCGTTACGATTGTGTAGACGGGCTGGACCGAGGGGCTGACTTTCGCCACGTCTCCCACGCGCACTGGGACGCCCGCTGTCGTCGTCTTCACGACAACTTGACCGATATCGTCGGGCGAATGCACCTGTCCGCTCACCAATCCCAGGACAAGATGGTGGTCGTGCTCGATCAACCCTGGCGAATCAATGAGATTGGTGCGACGTACCGCGTCCAGCAAATCCGTCACGGTCACGCCGGACGATAACAATTGCGCGGGTTCGGGCGTGATCTGAAATTCCGGCACGCGGCCACCTTGCACCAAGACCGTCGCCACGCCATCCAACCGGTTCAAACGCGGCTTGATATCGTAGGTTGCCATTTCCCACAATTTCGCTTGCGGCACTGTTTCTGACGTCAAGCTGTATCCGATGATTGGGAATGTCGCGAACGTCAGGCGGTGTGTTTCGACTTTTGCCGTCGGCGGGAGTTCGCTTTCTGTTCTGGCCACCACGGCGTCCACAAACTGCAACGTCTGGATCATGTTGACGTTCCAGTCGAAGAACAAATCCACTTCGGCTGACCCGCGGCTAGTGATCGATTTCACTTTCTGCAAGCCGGGAACGCTATTGACGGCTTCTTCGAGTGGGCGCGTGATTGTCACCAGCATCTGGTCAATCGGCATCACGCCATTGTCAACGCCGATCACGATGCGTGGGAAATCGGTGCTTGGGAATACTGAGACAGGAATGGAAAACGCGAGATAAGCCCCGACCAGCGCCAGACTTATCGTCAGGAAAAAAATCGGACGAGACATCCGTTGAAACCACGGAAGCTCGGTTTTTTTGTTTTCGAACGACTGATCCGCGGCACGGCTCGCGTGCGAATCCGGCGGCATCGGGTTCACTCCTTACCCGGAGTTTCCGGCTTCGCCGAATCGCCCGCGCGATCTGCTTTATCCTCGCTGGCGTCTTTCGAGGGTGCCGCCTCTTGCAGCTTGATTTGCGTTTTGTCCGGCAGTCCGTACCCACCGGACTGAATAACTTTCTCGGCAGCGTCCAACCCGCTCACGATTTGAACTTGGTCGCCATTTCGGATTCCCACCTTTACGACCTTCTGATGTGCGTGCTCGTCGGAGCCCGCCACCATTACGTAGTCCGCCCCTTCCGCGTCTTTAAATACGGCTGCCGCGGGCACTACGAGAGCGTCCTTCACGGTTTTCGCCACCATGGAGACTTGCGCGGTCATTCCCGGCTTGAGCCTAGCGTCCGGCTTCGCAACCTCCACCCAGACCTCAACCGTCGTACTGCCCGGATCGAGCGCCGGACTCACCAAGCTGACTCGCCCGTGAATGGGTTCATCCGATTCTGCCGTCCGTAGTTCCGCCGCATCTCCGACCTTCAAGGTCGCCGCTTCCGCCCGCGAGATATGCGCCTTGGCGATGAGTTTCGAAAGGTCCATCAGGGTCATCAGAGGTTGATTCGCGGCCGCAAGTTCTCCCGCGTATTGAGGACGATCGGTCACTACGCCATCAAGCGGGCTCCGGATCTCGGAATAGCTGAGAGCCGCTGTCGACCCAAGCAATTTTCCTTTTGCCGCGCCCAATTGTCCTTTCGCGGACTTTAGTGCTTGCTGCTCGCCGAGCCGCTTCAAATCTGCGAGTTGCCGCTCCGCTACATCGGACTGGGTTTTCGATTGCGCCAGCGCAACTTGCGCTGCATCCAAGTCCCGGCGCGGCAGTGCCCCCTGCTGGAATAAATCTTTGCGACTGTCGTACACCTTTTGCGTCGCTTCGTATGCGGCTTTGGCCGCCGCCGCGTCCAGTTCGGCTTTCTGCATTTGCTGCGGAACTCCAGCCTCGACCGTTGTCGCGTAACTCGCCTCGGCCTGTTCGAACTCACCTTTGCTCTGCTCCGCCGCCGCCGCGAGATCTGCATTTTCGAGAATCGCGAGCAACTGTCCCTTATGGACTCGACTGCCGCGTTGCACCTTGAACTCCCGAATCGTTGAGGTGATCTTCGGGGTGATCACGGATTGCTGCACCGGGTACACAACCGCCTCGGCCGTAACCACTTCTGAAATTGCCGCGCGCTCCGCTGGTGCCGCTTCGACGGTCACCACCGGTTCTTTTTCCTTTTCAGTGGCGCCGCACCCCGCCGAGTTCATCGTGATAAACAGCATCGTCAATGCAGCGAACAGTCCGATCGCGATTGATCCTCTCTTTGGCGCACAAACGAAGCCGGTCCTCATTGCGTCTTCAACACTCCCGTCAACGTCTGCAAATTCGCGAGCGCCACTTGATACCTCACTGCGCCATCCTGATACGCCGCATTCGCTTGTGCGTTCACGGCCTGTGCGTCAGACACTTCCAAAATCGTTCCCTCGGAGTTCCGATAGCGCAACGTCGTCAGTTTCAGACTCTCCGCGGCAAGCTCCACCGAACGCTGCAGCCCGGCCAACTCGTTTAACGCTGCTTCCGCTTCCGCGTAAAGGGATTGAATTTCTGCCAGCAATTTCCGTTGCGCCAAAGATAGTTCGCGCTTCGCCTGCGTCCTTCGCAGCTGCGCCTGCCGCACGCGGCTCTGCGTCGCTCCCCAATTCCAAATCGGGATAGTCAGAGTGGCGATGGCTGACGAGCCGAGGTTGTTCACTCCATCGGTCTTCGTGGCAAAATGCGCTGCATCAATTCCGTAAAAATAATCAATGCTCAGAGATGGCAAGTACCCTCCTCGTTCGCCATTCACCTCCGCGTTTGTAACCTGCACGGCTTCCAACGCCGCTCGTACGTCCGGATTATTTTGGGCAGCCAGCTGTTGAAATTCTGGGAATAACGGCAGTGGTATGTCGCGGTGCAAATCATCCGTCAGCTCGAAGTCGTCGCGAAGACTGGGAAAGATCAGCACGGCAAAATCCAGCCGCGCGTTCACCAACGCCAATTGCGCTTCGCGCAGTTGCCGTCGCCGGTCGTTGGCCAGCAACTCTGCCTTGATCTCATCGGCGTGCGCGACCTCGCCGCCATGTTCCAGGTCCTGCGTCAGCTTTAGAAACTTCTCCCCTTCGTCAGCCGCTCGGGCCGCGGCATCCAGTTTCTCTTTTGCAGCTTCCACTCCGTAGTAGCTCTGCACCACCGTGACAATCAATCCCCGCGACGCAATCTCCGCTCGCGCTTTCGCCACAGCCGCCGCCGCCGAGGCCTTCCGGTAGTTCATCAACGTCGCAGCGTCCAGTGCTTCATGAACGTTGCCCTGGCTGATATATTCGTGCACTGCGTTGTTGGCGATGAAGATGACTCCCACCGGCCCGTTGTTGGCCTGCGTATAAATCGCGCTGTTGTTGTACACGACGCTTGGCAGCAATCCGTCACGCGCCTGAACGCGATCTTCCTTCGCGATACCGGCGTCGGTTTGCACGGACTGAAATTGCGGGTCGTTGCGGCGGGCCCTTTCGATCGCATCCTGTAGGCTCAACCGTTCCACACCCGCCTTCGTGCCGTTCTCCGGCAAACTCTGGGGCCGATTTTCCTGCGCCAGACTTGCGCTGGCCGTTAGAACCAGAGCCGCAAAAACACCAGCGCTCAATTTGATGAAAACACCGCATTTCATCGTGCGATCGAAAGGCTTGTACGGTTTTTCAGGCAGACGCATGGCTCAGTTCCTAGCCTATGCGGCGGAAGATAAACGGGGGATTAACCGCGGAAAATCGGCAAAAACGCCGTAAAAGCGCTGCCTTTGGCGCCGGAGCTGGTCAACTCCAAACTCCCCCCGTGCACTTCGGAAATCCATCGAGCGATCGACAATCCCAGTCCGGCTCCGCCTTTGTCTCCATCCTCGCGAGACCTGGCGGTATCCGCGCGAAAAAATCGATCGAAAATGCGGGCCTGGAGTTCGGCTGGGATTCCAGGGCCGGAGTCGGAAATCATCAGCTCATAGCGATTGTCAACTTCACGGCAGGTTACGGTGACGGTTCCCTCGCGCGGTGTGTACTTGATGGCGTTGCTGATCAGATTCATGACCATCCGCCGGAGGAGTCCCTCGTCTCCAAGAAACAAACACTCCTGCGAGGTCTCGCACAGCAGCGCGATCTCTTTCTCCAGGGCTAGTGCCCGCGCCGAGTGCACGGCCTCCGCCACAAGCTCATCCAGGTAAAACTCGCGCTTCACCAGTGGGTGCTGGCCTGCATCCGCGCGCGCCAGCGTGAACAAGTCTTCCACGATTTGCGACAGCCTCCCCGCCTCCGCTCGCACAATCGTCAGCGATTCCCGATAGTCTTCTGGCGATCGCGCTTCTTGCGACAGCGACACTTCCGCTTCGCCTCGCAAGATCGCTACCGGCGTCCTCAATTCGTGCGATGCATCGGCCATAAATCGATGCTGCTGCTCGAACGAGGCATCCAGCCGGTCCAGCAGCTCGTTGAAGGAATTCGCCAAATGTCCCAGCTCATCGGTCTCGTTCCGGATCTTCAGGCGGTCGTGGAGGTTCGAAGCACTGATCTTTCCGGCCTGCGCGCTCATGGCCACAACGGGCGCCAGGCTTTTCTTCGCAAGAAAATATCCCCCCGCGGTCGCCAGCACCACCGCGAAGGGTATGACCACCGCAAACGTCCGCACGATTTCTTGGAGCGCCTCCTGCTGTCGGTGGAGCGACTGCAAAACCACCAGCGTGAATTCCCCGCTACCAACGGCAAAACTCCGAACCACCCCGCGATATCCGCTTCTTCTTCCCGCCACATTTCCAAAGGTGCGCGTCCTCTGACCGGTGGAGCGGGCCAACTTTTGAAACGATTCCGAAGTAAAAACTTCGCGGGGGAATTCGCGTCGAGCTCCGGCGTCGCCCGGCAAGTCTTCGGAGGTAATGACGATTTTGCCGTCGGGATCGAGCACGACAAACGCGTCGTCTCGAAACCTGTGTTCCGCGATAGCCTCCTGCGCCGCCTGCATCAATCCCGGCACGCTCGTGTCACTTTCCAGTTCCGCATCCACGGTAGTCAGAAACGCGTCCGCTATCTCCGACAGGTTGCTGTCGGTACTGCGCATGGCATCCCGCGCCAACAACAAATACATCGCGCCAGCCAACGCCAACAGCACCAAGGCCAGCACCGCGGAATACCACAGCGTCAGCCGGACGCGGACGGAATCAAGCACGGTCTTTGCCAGCGGCCTTAGGCGCGGTATTCCGCGTCGGCTCTTGCTTTCCCATCTCGGCGCGATGCGCTTCGGCAGCATCGCCCAGGATGTAGCCCGCCCCGCGTCGTGTTTGCAGCAAGGGCGTGGCGCGGCCCGCGTCAATCTTGCGGCGCAGGCGATTCACGTAAACCTCGATCAAGTTCGAGAACGGGTCGAAGGTCTCCTCCCAAACGTGCTCCGCAATTTCCGCGCGACCGACCACTCGCCCCACGTTCCGTGCCAGATACTCAAGAAGTGCGTATTCCTTCGTGGTCATCGGTACATTGGTTCCCGCTCGCGACACGCTCCGGGCGCCGGTGTCCAGCACCAGATCCGCCACTGCGATGCGCGCCGGCCGCAACTCACCCGAACGTCGCAGCAGCGCCCGCAAACGCGCCAGCAACTCGCGAAACTCAAAAGGTTTGGTGAGGTAGTCGTCGGCGCCGAAATCGAGACCCGCGATGCGGTCCTCGACGGCATCCTTTGCCGTGAGCATGAGGATCGGAATCTTCTGGCCAGACGCTCGCAACTCGCGACAGACGGCAAATCCGTCGCGGCCGGGAATCATGACGTCGAGCACGATCAAGTCATAGGTATTGATCGCTGCCTGATACAACGCATCGTCGCCGTTCGTAGCGACATCCACGGCATACGACTGCTCGCGCAATCCCTTGGCCACAAATCGCGCAATCCGCGCCTCATCTTCGACCAGCAGCAATCGCATGCACGCATCATAAGCCAAGCCGTCGCAAACCCGCCGTGGTTCTTTCGTTACTACTCCTAGGGCTCTCGGTTTGTAGGGTGGAGGACCGCTTGCGCCCAAGCCAGCCTGGGCCATAACACGATCGCGGTCAGGTCTTCCCCGCACGGCGCTCCGCACAGTGTCCGTTAAAGATTTTTTCATCCGAAATGAAGTTCACTCGAACAGGAAGCTGCCCTGCTGGGCCGACGCGGGCATGACGACTGGCTTCGGCTTACCGATTTCCAAGCCTTCGATGGCCTTCCACAGCTTGCGAAACTGCTCAACCGAATCTGGCGCATGGCCGCTGTAATGGTTATTTGCATAGGCGAACACTTTCACACCGCGCTTCACGATTGGGTAACAATACTTCACCCATTCGCTCATCTCTTGCGTCCGGTCAATAATGGTCTTATTCCAGTTCAAAGTTTGCCGTTCGATGTCCTTGCGGTCGCCCAGCCATCGGATGTAAGCAAAATCCGTAGTAACAGGATCGAACTTAAGCTCCGTGGGCTTAGGCATATATGACAGGTCCTGGAGAACTAACGCAACCGTGTATTCGCGTAGCAGGTCCGCAAGTTCGGCATTCAGCCATTCTTTGTTACGAATCTCGATCGCAAATCGGTGCTCGCTCGGTAGTTTCTTTAATAACGGAATCAACCGGTCGGTAAATTCATGCCGGTCTTTGATTTTCCATTTCTCGAAGACGGGAAACTGCAGAACCATCGGCCCGAGTTTCTCCCCGAGGATTTTCATCGTGCTTAGAAATTCCTCGAGCTCAGCACCGCAGTCCACCAGAGCCTTGTCGTGCGTAATGCTCTGAGGAACTTTCACCGAGAAAACGAAGCCGCCCGGCACCTTTGCGGCCCAATTACTCACTGTGCGCGGGGAAGGACAACCATAGAAAGTCGAATCCACCTCAACGGTCTCAAAGTGGTCGGCATAGAAGCTCAGATAGTCCGCAGCCTTCAGTCCAGCAGGATAAAACGATCCAACCCAGCCTGCGGCGCTAAACCCAGAAGTCCCCAGATAAACGGACGGCTTGCTCACGGGTAGAATTATACGCCTGGGCATCCGGCTGTGATGAATGGGCCGCGTTTCATCGCGAGATATGGAAGTGGTGGGGCGTTTGCGGTCAGATCTGGTCCGATATGTTGGCGTCTTCGCTGTAGAACAATTGGAAGGGCTGAAAGACAGATTCTTTTTTGCAACTTGGGCATGTCCGCCGCTCACCGTCGGCAGAAAACTCAGGCCTCGGTACGATTCGGAAGGGGTCGCGAAAGGCTTGCTCAACCATCTTCGCGTCGATGGCGCTGTGCGGGAACTTGTGGCTGCAACTCGGACACCTCAGCATCCACCTGGGCATAACTCCGTACCGTCCCCTGGGTATGCAGGTTTGATGTGTGGGGCCCTAAAAGGACGGCGGCAGCAAGGTTGCGGCCACAGAACGGAGCTGCCAATCCACGCCCCAGAATTCTCATAAAAACTAGCTAAAAATGGCGGAGGCGTGTGGAAGTCGAATCCACCATTCGACCCGCGAAGGGCCGAATCGCCGGCTTTGAAGGCCGGGAAGATCACCGGATCCTTTTCGCCCCCAATCTCAGAATACCATCACAACAAAGAATTTATTGGATATGCGAGTGCAGTCAAAGTCGGAGTGGGCGGAGCACGAGCCGGAACTTGATCTCGCGCTGCATACGGGTCTGCGGCGCGGGGATATGTATGGCCGACTGCTGTGGGAGAATGTTAATCTCAGCGATCCTAACTGCCTGTGGGAAACGAAGCAACGACTTCCTGAACCAGAACACTCGTCGATCGCGCGTGCACGTTCAAACGATTGGGCTGAATGCCGAGACAAAAAAGCTTCGGCACCGAGTCGACGCCGCGATATGTCTCTTGACATTCCCTTTTATAGGACTTGATGTCCGGTAACCACGTTCTATAAAGGGGAGAGTCAAGAGAAAAAACTCCCCGGCGACTGGAAGGAGCAAAGATTTTTGCCCGGCTCTCCAGCCCACGTAATGTTGGGAGGCTCTTGGGGTTCTCTTTTTTCGCAGAGTCATGTTGTTGTCGTGACGACGCCTTCGGTTTCTGATGCGACAAGCAGTACGGTTGCAAAAATTGCCAACCATGGTTCTATCTGAGGCTCGAAGCCTATAGCTTTTTCTGGTTGTCCGAGGGGGCATATAGTTAACCAAGAGATGGTTGGTGCTCGAAGCACAGTCTCCACCTAACGCGGTTATGGATACTCGCCCTCGAACCAGAGCGCCAGAAGAACCGACAGATCGCCGCCAGACATGAATCCAGCGAGGAAAAGAGTTCTCACCAGTCGCTCAAGCTGCTTGTTGCTTTAACTGTTCAGCGTCGAAACGAACTCCTTTCTTCCACACGAGCAAAGTGATGGCCGCGATCTTACGCGCCAAGGTCAGACGCGCCATCGGTGGTTTCATGCCGTTAGCGATACGCGCCTCGTAGAAATTCTGGAGAGGCCCAGCTGTGGCAGCCGCTCGGGTGGCAGCTCCCTTAAAGATATTTTTCAGATCATGATTGTGATTTTTGTTCAGTCCGCGGATGGTCACAGCTTTCTTAGAGCGTTTCAGTTGACCGCCAACGAAGCGATATTCCCCACTATCGTAGGTTCTCAGTGCCAGTCCGCAGTAGGCCCACAGCTGCCGCTGGGTACGGAAGCGATGGGGTGTCTGCATCAGAGCGATCAACAAAGCGGCGCGGATCGGGCCGATCGAGGGAATCTGCCGCAGCAATCTCATGGCCGGATGTTTCCGGGATTCCGCCAATAGCTCTCGGCGCACTTCCTGGCGCAAAGCAGCTAAGGCATCGAACTGCTGATAGTAGATCTCGGCGCGACGGCGCACGCCGGCTTCGGTGATCTTCGCGAGCCATTCGGCACGGTAGCGAGGTGCATACACTTGCTGGCCGGTACAAGCAATCCCCCAACCTCGATAGATCGCCTTCAGGCGATTCATCACGCGCGTCAGATCGCGGGTGAGCGTCAGGTAGCTACGCGCCAGCTCCTTCAGCGTGCGAATTCCAGTTTCGCCGTGATAGACCGGATGGAGCTTGTTCAGGAACAACAGTTCGGACAGCTTGCGTGCATCTTCACGGTCGTTCTTGTTTCCAACTCTCAACAGGGCATTTTTACGCGAATCACAAACCAACACTTCGGTAACGTGAGGCTTCAAAAGATCGTGTAACCAAGCGGCACACGTTCCTTCCTCGAAGCTCACGTGCAAACTACCGCGCAAACCATGAACAAACTCAAGAATAGTCTCGGCTTTCGTTTCGAGTGTGGCTTCCATCACCAGATTTCCGCTCGAATTCGCGGACCCGCTGATCCAACGGATCGCTGTCGTAGGCTTTGTCGCCGATCAATCGCTGCGGTGCTTCGCGCAGGAATCGTCGCTCGAGCGTGGCTTCGACAAGAGTGGCTTCATTCGGCGAAGCGCTGACCACGTGCAGGGCGACAGGAAGACCATGGCGGTCTGCGATTGCCATGATTTTGCTGCCTTTGCCGCGTTTTGTAGGGCCAACACCAGAGCCCCTTTTTTCGCCGAACTGAAGCTGGCGTCGATGAAGGCTTCGCGCAGATCCAGCTTGCCGCGATCGCGTAAGTCTTCGGCCAATTTCTGCAGCAGACGGGTGAGCAGCCCGGAACGCTGCCATTGTTGGAAGCGGCGATCTCAAACTATCCATACCCACTGTCACGAGTGCTTTAGAAACGCTCACTAAGCTCAAAATTGCGAAGGAATCGACCGGAAAACGCAGAGACCGACTGTTTGCCTATCCGCGATACCTAAATATCCTTAGTGAAGGAACGGAGCCTCTGAGGAGTTAGGGCTAATCGGAGAAACCGCTTTCAACTGTTCCCCGAACTTCAGGGCTTTTTGCTTTTCTTCTTGGCCTTGGCCCATCTAGTTTGGACTGCTTTTCTTGCAAGTGCCTTTCTCTCGTCTGGCGTCAGGGCAGCCATACGAGCCTTTCCGCCTTTCTTGCCGCCTGCCTTTCCACCTTTTTTCCCCATCTTGCGCATGACTTCTGAGATTAGATCGCGTTTCATGCACCTATCCTAGAATGAACACCTTGTTTGCTGCCACTTACCTCTTGACAGGATTATTGCAATTGCGATATCTCTTATACGAGAACCGCTTCTCGTATAGGTCTGATTTTCCAAGCGGTGCTCGTAGTAAGAAGGCGGGACGCGCCAGTGCTATCAACACTGAACACGCCCCTAACCAAGTCGCCTGCTTAAGAGGCAACGATGGCTGGAATAGAAAGTATCGGGTTCGCCCCTTGGGTGCAACCCGCGCATCACCGTTTCGTTTCCATCCCACGATCTGCACCTCCGCGTATCGCGCATCCCCCACCGTAGTCTTGTCCAGCTGAATTTGTTTGTCCACACCTGTCGATTCTCGACTGCATCGAGGATCTATGCCTCGACGCACCTATCAACTTCCGAACTCGCGGCGACTTCGCCGCTCAAAGGACGTTCAGTCATGGAAAAAGCACATCTGTATGAAGCACTGTATTTGGTGAACCACGGTATTGACGAAGCCGTTCGGGGAGTTCAGCGCCTAAAGAAATCTCCCAAACTCTTCATGGAGACTTACCACAAGTCCATGGCTGGCCTCGAACGCCGTCGTTCCATCGTCAACCTGCAATTCATGCTCGAAATGCGCAAGCTGGAAGAAGACGATGAGTCCCGCTTCGAGGAAGAATTCAACGTCTGGCTTTCCGACGAACCGCTGACCAACGAAGAAATCTGTCGCTTGATGCGCGGCGTCGAATGCGAGCGCAAACTGGAAGGAAAACCGCCATTGGTGCAATTTCTTGCCCGAAGCAACCGCCTGAAGAAAGTAACGAAAAAAAACGAAGGCCACCCTAGCCGCAAAGTAAATGGTTCGCCGACATCCGATTCGGGCGTCAAGAGCACAAAACCGGAGGGAGCGCATGCATAAGAAGAGAAAGCCTAAGGTCGCGTCCACTGGGGACACGCCCCTAACTCCTATTACGGCGAAGGAGCGGAGGAATCTCGATGAGCGAATTAAGAAGAAATACGATCGCTTTCGGCGTAGATACCCCGAGATTCACGGCAAGGTCGTGGACTTTATCACCCATTCTATCGAGGACGGGACTCTGTACTTCACCGTGCGTTTCAAGGACAAGACGGACTTCTCTCTCCGCTACGCGTGCGACATGTTCGTGGTTGGCGCCGACTTTTGCGACTTCAAGACCGGTGATTTCGAGATGCTTCGGGAATACATGAGGCCGATTCCGAGATAGAGGCAGTAAGGAGCCTGTCGCGGAATTGGGAAGAGCCGCTCCCTTGGAGACGGTGGACCGCTGCCAATATGCTGTGCGGTCCCACCGAGCAAAAGTAGCGCTACACGACGAGGGCGGCTAGCGACACCCAGGTTAGTACCGACGTGCACCACAACACAAGTCAGGAGCCCCAACGCATCGTGAATGACTCTGAGTTTGAACCTCTTTTGGATGTCGCCGAGGCTGCCAGACTCCTGAGAATTCATCCGAAGACGCTACGAGTGAAAGCAGCGCACGGAGTCATCCCCGGCATTCAGATTGGGAGAGTCTGGAGATTTCGGGCCTCCACGCTCAACCGCTGGCTGGAGGGGATTGCCGGCTACGGGCGGCGTTAGGAACGGGATGAAATGCATCGACCCTTCTGCGCGATTGGGACATTCTGCACTGGGCTGTCAGTGCCGTTTAAACAAGGGAGGAACTTTGTTTAGACGGACACGCTATCAACAGGGAAGTCTCGTTCAGGAAGACCGAAAGAGAGGCTCCGCAGTATGGGTATACCGCTGGTGGGAAAAGGACATCAACGGAAAACCTGTACGCCGCAAGCTGCAGATCGGAAGTTCGGAGCAGTATCCAACCGAATCGGCGGCGCAAGCGGCAGCGGATGTTCTTCGGCTGACCATCAACAATCTTTCCAACCGCAGGAATCTTCGTCTGACAACGGTGAACATTTTGTGGGAACACTATTGTCGCGAAGAGTTGCCGCTAAAGGAGATGTCCACGCAAGACGCATACAGCGTCTATGCAAAGAACTGGATTCTCCCACGATGGGGCAGCGCGCTGCTGGAAGAAATAGAGACCGTCGAGGTGGAACGTTGGCTACGAGCAGCGGAAGTGGCGGATGGGACCAAGGCCAAACTCAAATGCGTGATGTCGGCTTTGTTTTCACACGCCGTCCGTTGGGAATTCTGTGGTCACAATCCAATCTCGTCGGGGATTCCCGTCGGAAGTGGGGGAAAGAGAGGTCCAAGCACTGGCGTACGTGTCAGTGCGAAGCGTCAACAAGCACCCCTGTTCTTGTCACCAGAGCAAGTGAAACTCGGCCTGACGAAATTAGAATTTCGCGACCAGTTGCTCGTGTTTCTGGATGGAGCGTTAGGGACACGTCGAGGCGAGCTCGGCGCCCTGCGCTGGTCGGACTGCAACTTCGACAGCATGAGCTTCAGCGTTCAGCACTCGTACTACTGGCGCAGAGGCGGACATCTGAAGGCGACAAAAACGGAAGCGTCGGCCAAGGTGTTGCCGATGCATCTGGCGCTGAAAGGTGCGTTGCTGGAATGGAAGTCACAGAGCGACTACAACGGACCTGGGGATTTCGTTTTCCCGTCTTGTCGGCACAAAGGCAAGAAGCCTCTGGACCTGGCCGCCGTCCTCAAGCGGAAAATCCAACCTGCATTTGTGAAGGTCGGAATCACTAGCGTAGGTTGGCACACGTTTCGGCACACGGTCGTGGGGTGAACCCCTCTGTTGAGACAGTTTGGAATTGGCACACATGCAGTTCAATGATTTTCCCTTCTCAAACTTCCTCGTCTCCTTCAGGATGACGCTCGGCTGGTGAAGCGGAGGCGAGCTCTGCTGGAGAGCAACTCGCCGAGGAATAGCCAGCTGGAGACTCATCGGAACGATGAGCCGGGGAGCGGCTCTTGGGTCGCTCCCCGCTACTGTTTCCTTTTACATCGGACTGAGAGATCTCCCCATGCCTGAAAAAACTCATTGTTGCTCCAGCAGAATTTACCCCGGTACTCGCTTCTCGCTCGAACTCTTCCGGCGGCCGATAGCCCAGCGCCGAATGTAAACGGCACCGATTATAGTACTGTTCAATGAAGGCCTCGACGTTACCAAGCAAGTGCTCTAAGTCTCGGTAGTCGTTGGCATAAATCTCCTCCCGTTTGAGCGTCTTCATAAAACTTTCGCAACTGGCGTTGTCATAAGGGTTCGCCGGCCGACTCATGCTCGGGATCATCTGGTGCTTTCGCAAGACCCTCACGTAGTCTTCAGAAGCGTACTGCACGCCACGGTCGGAATGATGCACCAAACCTGGTGGGGACTGTCGTTCGGCGATGGCCTGGTCCAGAGCGGCGATCGGCAAGCGGCTCGCGAGGGTGCGGTCCAACGCCCAGCCCACCACTTTCCGCGAAAACGCGTCAAGAATGACGGCCAGGTAGACAAACTCCTTCTTCAAACGGATATAGGTGATATCCGCTACCCACAGCTGATTCACTCCCGTCAGTTTCATGCGACTGGCGAGGTTCAGATAGACCTCGAACTCGTGATCGGAATCCGTGGTCACTACGAACGCCCGCGGCTGCACGGCCAGCAGGTTGTCTTCCCGTATGATCCGCAACACACGCTTGTGATTGACCAGCATCCCGCGTCGCCGCAGCTCGGCGCTGATCCGTCGATACCCGTATCGGCGCCGGTGCTCGACAGAGATCTGCTGAATCACGCTTCGTACCTCCATGTCTTCCTCGACTGGTGCTCGCTCCTGCAGAGAACGATAAAAACCGGCTCGGCTGACCCCGGCCAGCTGACACATTCGCTCGATGCTTAAGCTGCCTTGCAAAGGCATCACTTCTTGGATTTCGTCGTAGATGGCTTCTCGCCACTGATATCGCTCTTCTGGCGTCGAGCCTCGACTTTTTGCAAGGCACCTTTGAAAAAATCCACCTCCAACGTCTTGTCAACCAGCACGCGCTTCAACTGGTTGATTTCCGTACGGAGCGTGGACTCGCGAGAGTTCCCTGGTGACGACTCCTCACCGGGGTCGAAGGGATCAAATTGATCTCGCCACTTGTACAGCAGCCGCCGATGTACACCAAGTTCCTGTGACAATTCCACAATGTTGTCGCAGGTCTTCAACCGCTCGACAGCCATCCGGCGGAATTCTTTCGGATACCGTCCCACTCGTCTCTTCGCCACTTGCAGTACCTTTCCCTGCAAAGTGTGCCTTATCCGAGTGTCTCAAGTTAAGGGTTCAGTCCAGTCGTGGACCATGCTGGCAGAGATGGGAGAACATCAACTCACGATCCGCGACTACTTGCGTCACAGCAATCTCCATGTGACGAACAAGTACCTTCAAGCAACGTCGCAGAGCAAACGCGTGGCGCAAGGGAAGTTGGTAGATGCGATCTTACCGGGCGGTTTGCTTTCGGCGAGCAAGTCAACTCTCATTCAGTAGTTGGTGCTAGAGAGCGCGTTCTTGGATTCGTTCGAGGGAATGCGTCGCGGGCGAAGTGCTTTGTGGCTTATTGGACCCAAACGGACCCAGATTTTTTTTTGGGTCTGCTGTAAGTGCTTGAAAATATGGCGGGGACGACGAGACTCGAACTCGCGACCTCTGCCGTGACAGGGAGGCGTTCTAACCAACTGAACTACGCCACGCAAGCCTGAACCAACAAGAGAGCTGTAAGCGCGAATTAGTCAAGTCGGCTTGTATGCAGTGCTCTCACTCTTCTCACTAATTCTGGACGGACGACGGGCTACCACTAGTGGACATTAAAAAGAAACGCGACTGCAAGAGTAGCACGTTGACATATATCGTTGCAACGAGTATCGTTGGGAGGTATGAAAGCGGGAGTTCAACAGGCTAGGAAGGTTCGGCGGGAGGCATGTCCCGAGGAGGCCGCATTCTTGGAGCTGCTCCGCACGACGGACCAGCTAAGCCGCAGGCTAGTGCCGCTGCTGAAAGCCGAGCAGCTATCGCCGACGCAGTACAACGTGCTGCGCATCTTGCGTGGTGCACTGGAAGGTCTGCCGTGCGGCGAAATCGGCCAACGCATGATCACTCGGGATCCCGACATCACGCGACTGCTTGATCGATTGGAGAAGCGGGGCCTGATCGCGAGATGGCGCGACGTCAAAGACCGGCGCATGGTCCTGGCCCGGATTACGCCGGAAGGACTGAAAATGCTGGACCGACTTGACGAGCCGGTCCAAGAAGGGCACCGGAAGCAACTGGGTCACCTGGGGCGTGAGCGGCTCAAAGCTCTTTGTGAATTGCTCCGCGCTGCCCGGCGAGAACCCTAATTTTTTTTCTGTACTATTCGTTGCAACGAATATCGTGACAACGCATCTAATTCAAACGAGGCGAAAGGAGCCAATACCATGTCAACAGCAACTACAGCAACTGCACCACAAAACGCGGTAACCACCTGGGCCATTGATCCGGCGCACTCCGTGGCTGAGTTCAAGGTCAAGCACATGATGATTTCAAATGTAAAGGGCCAGTTCTCGGGCCTTTCCGGCACGCTGGAGCGCCACGAAGGAGATGTGACCAAGTCGGAGGTTGAGGTCACTATCGACGCGGCGTCCGTAGACACACGCGACGCGCAACGCGACGCGCACTTGAAGAGCGGGGACTTCTTCGAGGTGGAAAAATTCCCGACCCTTTCGTTCAAATCAACCCGCGTAATTCCCAAGAACCAGGACGAACTGGCAGTCGAAGGCGAATTGACGATTCATGGAGTCACCCACACTGTGCGCTTCGCCGTGGAAGGCCCGACACCTCCTGCCAAAGATCCGTGGGGCAATACCCGGATTGGCGTCTCGGCAACGACAAAGATCAACCGCAAGGACTACGGCTTGACCTGGAATACGGCGCTGGAAACGGGCGGCATCCTGGTCGGGGAGGAAGTCACCATCACGCTGGACCTGCAATTCGTAAAATCGTGAATCAGAGGCCGCGGCCGAGCATCAAAGCCTCAGTCCGGCGGCAAGGAAGATCGGTTTATGTCGGACGATCAAGAGAAGATCAAGATCTCTCGCGAATATTTCATGCGAGCCGACCAGGGACGCCCAGACATCCTTGAACTGTTCCAGGAAGATGCCGAAGTCTATTTCCCGAAATTCGGATTTGGATTTGGACGGGACTCGTTTCTTGAGATGGTGAAAGGATTCGAAGGCGCCTTGGAATTCATTCAACACGATTACGACCGTTTGACGTTCATTCCTTCAGCCGACTATCTCATCGTTGAAGGCACTTCGCACGGCAGAATGTCTGGTAAGTCCTGGGCAGGCGGCAAAACTCCTGGCGGGCGTTTCTGCAACGTCTTCAAGTTTCGAGAGGGTCGCATATCGAGCCTGCACATCTATCTCGATCCCGACTATACGGGTGAGGATGAGGCGCGGTTTCGATGGGGTCAGAACCGTCAGTGGTGAGTGTGATGACCATCCGTCAGGCGATGATTCATGGGCTTGTTAAGAACGGAGGATCAGCTAAACATGTCCAACAGCATATCGACCTTATTGACCCGCAATCTTCAAGAAGTCTTCGGTGAGAACGACCCCGCTCGCCGGCGCGCGGCCGTTCAGGAGCTCTACACCGAAGATGGCGTGTTCTACGACCCCAGCAAGGGAGTCTATCGTGGCCGCGACGAGATCGACCGCATCGCGGGCGAGATCAGGGCTACCCACCTTGACTTTCGGTATCAGCCAATTGCCGAACCCGAGGAAACGGGCAACGGCGGGCGGGTACGATGGGTAGCGGGCCGCCCTAGTGAGGCGCCGGCTTACGCCGGGACTGATTTCATCATTGCCCTCGATGGCCGGATTGCCGCCCTTTATCTCTTTTTCGACAAGCTACCCTGAGCTGAACTTTGCCGTGCCACGGAACTGCAAAGGAGTGGAACCCTCACTCAGAACGGTCTTCGTGGGAGAGTGGCGTCGATAGACTTGTGGGTTTCGCTCGTCAATCCGAGCGAACTTTCGAGCACGATCGAGGCAACCTCATCGCGACCTTTTAAGAATGACGGGAGCAGGATTATGCAAATCGGAATCGATAGTTTTGTCGCTGCGGTGCCGGACACCCTGACGGGTGAGAATCTCGGCCCGGCAGATCGCTTGAGCCACCTCCTCGACGAAATCGAGTCTGCGGATCGCGTCGGGCTGGATGTCTTTGGGATTGGCGAGCATCACCGGGTGGAATTTCTTGATTCGGCGCCAGAAACGATCTTGGCTGCAGCGGCAGTCAGGACCGAGAGAATCCATCTCACCAGTGCCGTCACCGTTCTGAGCGCGAATGACCCCGTGCGCATATTTCAGCAGTTCGCAACGATCGATCTTCTCTCGCGCGGACGCGCCGAAATAATTGTGGGGCGCGGGTCGTTTGTGGAAGCTTTTCCTTTGTTCGGCCTCGATCTCGCCGACTACGATTCTCTTTTCGCGAGCAAGCTGGAACTGCTTCTGAAGATTCGAGAAAACACTCACGTTCATTGGGCTGGTCAACACCGACCGCCTCTTACGGGGCAAGCCGTGTATCCACGGCCAGATCAGCGATCTCTTCCGATCTGGCTCGGGGTGGGCGGCACGCCGGCTTCGTTTGCGCGCGCCGGAACACTCGGCCTTCCTCTGATGGTGGCGATCATTGGCGGTGAGCCTCGTCGCTTTCGCCCCTTGATTGATCTCTACCGCGAGGCAGGCCGTCGCTCTGGTCATCCTTTGGACCGGTTGAAGGTCGGAATTCACGCGCTGGGCTATGTTGCGGATACCGATCAGGAAGCTGCGGATGAGTTCTTCCCAGGTTACGCTCGGTCCTTCACCGAGATTGGCAAAGAGCGTGGCTGGCCGCCGATTACGCGTCGTCAGTTCGAAGCGCTTCTTGAGCCAAAAGGTGCCTTGCTCGTTGGCGATCCTCGAACGGTAGCTGACAAGATCCTTTCGGTCAGTGAAGTACTCGGAGGAATCGAAAGACTTAGCTTTCAAATGAGCATTGCTTCTCTGCCGCACGCGAACCGCATGCACGCGATCGAACTGCTCGGAGCGGAAGTTGCGCCGGCTGTTCGCGAGCATTCGTCAGCGGTTTCTGCGGTGGAGGAATAGGCGCCAGACCCGCCAGCGCCAGTCTGGGAGAAACACTATGTCGAACAGACTTTCAGGAAGAGTTTGCATCATCACCGGCACTGGTGGCGGCATGGGGCGTGAAGCCGCTTTAACCTTCGCGCGAGAGGGCGCTTTGGTCGTTGGCTGCGGTCTGTACGTCGAGGATGCGGAAGCGACTGTCGCGGCGGTTCGCGCCGCGGGTGGAACAATGCTCTCCATGCAGCCATGCGATTTGACGCAGCCGGATGACTGTAAGGCGCTGGTCGATTTTGCGGTGCGAACTTTTGGTCGAGTCGACGTGCTCTTCAACAACGCCGCCTTAGCGCATTTCAACTGGCTCGAAGACATTTCAGACGAGGAGTGGGACCGCAATCGTCGGAGTGAAGTGGACCTGGTGTTCTACCTTACCCGCGCCGCATGGCCTTATTTGAAGGCCAGCCGTGGCGTGGTCGTGAACACCGCTTCGCTGACCGCGCTGATGAGCTTCAAGAACCTGGGCTCTCTCGCACACACTACAGCCAAGGCTGGCATCATCGGCATGACCCGGCAGTTGGCGATGGAAGGCCGCGAGCATGGGATTCGCGCCAATTCGATTTCGCCGGGAGTGATCGAAACCAACCAGACGCGCGAACAGCTGAAGGACCCAGAATGGGCCGGCTACATGCTCGGTAAGACCCTGTTGGGTCGCCTCGGCCGGCCGGAAGAAGTGGCGAACGTCGCTTTATTCCTGGCCTCCGATGACAGTTCGTACGTGACCGGAGTCGATATCGTCGTCGATGGCGGAATGAAAGTATGGTGATTTGGCCGTGTCGGCACCGGTGACGCGGCGGGCGTTCTACAAGCCCGTTGAACACTCGGCTCATGCGCCTCAACATGGTACCTAAATTTCTCGCGACGGCTCAAATCGCGATGCAACACTTCCCTAGATCGTTACTACAGAACTACAGTAATCAATCTAACAATAACAGTTGCCCAGACCGTTGCGGCTGCACAACCCTGGCAATTACACCACCGGTACAATCGTTGAAGGCAACGCTGGCAAAGGATTGCGAACGCCTCTTACCCCGAATTGTTTAGCGCTGCTTTTAGGTTGGACCCTGATCAACACAAGCGCGTTTCTCGGTACCTATCTGGTGAGACTTCCCACAAGCGGACGTCTGGCCCGCTTCGCGGGATTCACATCCACATTCTGCCTGTTTGGGTGGCACGGCGGGCAAGGATGATCCAAGGAATGGATGTCGTCGTATCTGTGAATCGACTGCTCTAAATTCCACAACTTCACAAGAGGCCAGAGATCGGATTCACACGTTAAATCAATCCAAACTTCGTTAGCTCCCGACCACTTGTAGGCTGTTGTTGTTGATTGACTCACTCTGGGCGCCGTCGTAGCCTTCGCTTGGCAGCGGCACCACTTCACGAGAGGATATTGAGCCATTCTCCGCTGGACTCAACTCCCTCGGCCTTTTCTCTTCGCGTTTGCGGCCTTCTTCGCCGCGACCGTCGTTCTCTATAGCTGTATCTGGATGTATTGCGTGCGCTGGCATCCCAGCGCCTATTTAGGGATTGAGAACGGGTCCCCTACACAGGTTAACTCAGCCTTGGTTTCATCCGTGCAGCCTGGCTCCGCCGCCGAGCTAGCGGGATTGCGTCCCGGCGATCAAATTTTGGCCATAAACGGCAGGCAGCTCGAAGACCTGGAGCCCTTTTACCGCATCGTGAGTCGCGGCAAGCCCAGGGACGTTATTACTCTGCAGGTGCAGCGGCCCGGCACTTCAACCCCGGTCACATTTCATGCCACACTGCGACCCTGGCCTGCGGCGCGAAGACTTTCGCTTGCGGAGACGCTGGGAAACGAACTGCTCGACGTTTTTCCTGTTTGGTTTGTTCTGGTGAGCATGCCCGTTCTGTTCCTTCGCATCGAAGATCGCAACGCCTGGCTGCTCGCGATTTTGTTCTCCAGCTTCATCGCCGGCGCGCCGCTCTTTCCTTTCCAGCTCATCATCCCGCATGGCTTGCGGAGCTTCACGCTGGGCTACAAAGTGATATTCTACGGGCTATTCCCCGCAATCTTTTATTCCTTCTTTGCCATGTTTCCGGCACCCTCCGGCGTGGACCGGAGGATGCCTTGGCTGAAGACCGCTTTATTCGCGGGAGCGATTACGGTTGTCGTCCCAGTGAGTCTTTTGGCGGTTGCCGTTGGCAATCCGGCTCCTGTGTGGGATCTCGGGATATGGGTTTCGAAACACCAGCCTCTCCATTGGATCATCATCGCTTATTATCTGGGCTCTTTTGTCTTGGGGCTGGTCTCTCTCGCCTGGAATGGTTTTTACGCGCCGGCCGCCGACGTGCGCAGGAAGATTCGAGTCATCGTCTGGGGCACAGTGGTGGGTCTTACGCCTGGCATGGTGTTGGACGTGGTAGCCATTTTTACGGGGAAGCAGGTCCCGGAGCTACTTCCCGTATGGCTGTGGGGTCCGATCGTTGTGGGTACCTTTTGGCTCTTTCCGCTCTCCTTTGCCTACGCCGTCGTCAAACACCGCGTGCTCGAAATTCCTGTTCTCTTGAAGCGCAGTGCGCGTTATTTTTTGGTTCAGCGTGGTTTCGTTGTCGTGCATGTTCTGTTGAGTACGGCGCTGACCGTCATTCTTGCTTTGGCCTTCTCCCGCGTTTTCAAGTCGAGCTCGCCATTTCCCATTCCTGCTCTGCTGACCGCGGCGGTGATATTCGGCTCGGTTCTGGCCCTCTCCGGGCTGCGACTTCATCATGTTGTGACGCGGCGCATCGACCGGGCGTTCTTTCGCAGCTCCTATGACGCGCGGCAAGTCCTCGAAAACCTGGTGGACAAGACCCGGCTAGCCAGCAGCCGCGAGAAATTGGCGGCACTCTTAGAGGGTGAAATCGAACAGGCGCTGCACCCGACGGCGATTGGCATCTATTTGGAAGAACGCGACGGCCATCTGACCCTTCAGGCCGACGGTTCGCAGCAGAAGTTTGAGCCCGTTCTTTCAATGGATACAGCTTTACTGCGCGAACTGCAGCGCCACGCTGGGCCTTGGCAGCTGATTCCGCAGCAAGCGAGAATCACCTTAGAGACGTCTGCGTTCGGATCGGTCCAGCCCGAGTGCCTCGTGCCGATGCTGGGGAGCGACAGCCAACTGAGAGGCGTGGTGGTGTTGGGCACTCGGCTTTCCGAAGAATCCTATTCACGCGAGGACCGGCGGCTTCTTGCTTCTGTTGCCGGTCAAGCGGCAGGGGCTCTGGAGAACATTCGGCTGGCCGAGAAAATGGCCGAGCGCATGGAAGCCGAACGGCGCTCCGCCATCGAAATGCAGGTCGCCAAAGAGGTACAAGATAAACTTCTGCCCCAGTCCGCGCCTGTGCTGCAAACTCTGGAGTGCGCGGGCCGGTGTATCCAAACGCGCTCTGTCGGCGGCGACTACTATGACTTTCTAGATTTGGGGCCTGGACATATAGGGCTGGTCCTTGGCGATGTCTCGGGCAAGGGCATCTCCGCCGCTCTGTTGATGGCCAACTTGCAAGCCAGTCTTCGCAGCCGGTGCGTTGGTTCCTCCGGTGACATCCCACTTCGGCTGAGCGCTGTCAATGAGCAACTCCGCAAGTCCTCCGGTGAAGGATACTTCGCCACACTTTTCTTCGCCGACTATGATGACTCCTCGCGCCTGCTCCTCTTTTCCAACTGCGGCCACAATCCTCCGATTCTGTTACGCGCCGACGGAACGGTCGATCGGCTTGCCGCCACTGCCACCGTTCTCGGCCTTTTCGAAAAGTGGCAGTGTTTGACTCAGGAGACCAACCTGCATCCAGGCGATCTCCTGGTTATTTACAGCGACGGCGTAACGGAGGCGATGAACCGCGCTGGTGAGGAATTCGGTGAAGCCCGGTTCATTGCGAACCTCAAAGAGTTTCGTTCTTTCGCGCCAGCGCTGCTCCTAACAAAGGTAGTTTCCACCGTGCAAGAATTTACTGAAGGCTTCCAATCCGACGATTTGACTCTAGTCATTGCTCGCGCCATGTGACACAAGGTCACGATTGGAACCCTAGCTTCTCGCCATCGGTCCGCAGCCAGTCCAGCGATTCTGAACCGGTCGGCAAACCGGAAATTGGAGCCCGGCCGAAGACTTCAGTGTAAGCCGTTACGAAGAAGGGTTTACAACTGCTGAGGCCTACAGGTTTTTGGGCAGCCCACTTGCGAACACCCAAGAAGGCAATCCCCACTCAAAGCGGTTGATCGCGCACTACGGCCTCATGCGCAGCCATCCGCCACTTGCCATTCACTTTCCTCAGCACTATTAGAATGCGCCCATCGACCGTCACGCCGGCGTTGGTCGCCTGGTAGGTCCCCGCGCAATAGGAGAGGTCCCCGGTGTAGTAGAGGGTCAGCGGCTTTACGAAGTCGATGTGCCCGCCCGCCTTGATGCCGCGTTCCCAATAAGCCTCGATCTCCTGCCGCCCGTGCGCCAGGATGTGTGCCGAAAGATAATAGCTGTCGTTGGTGTACAAGGACGCAACACTTGCCGCGTCCCCGCCGTTATAGAACCTGATCCAGTCTTCTGAGACCTGTCGAATGGCCGCGTCGTCGGCGCTCATTGGCCGCTCGCGCACTTCAGGGTTTGGTGCGGCCGTCTGCGGTGCGGCGATGGGCACGACTATGCACAGCTCAGCAAATAATAGGAAGGCTCTTTTCATGGCCGGACGATAACACAGAAAGTCAGAAGTTTGCAGCGAGGCGACAAGATCAAGCGGTCGCAGACCTACTTTTGCTGCGTGCGTCCGACTCATCTCTGAAATTCCACATCTTGTGGTTGACGCTCACCGATGCCAGGTCATCAGGAGCAAAAGGAATTTCCTTGTACCCTCGGACCTCAATAATGCAGCCCTCACTTGTGGCGACCTGATCGAAAGATCTACCGTCTTTGAGTACCACCGACACTACTTGATAGCCAATGCCTGTCTCTCTAGCTTGTTTCAGGTGATCGACAAACCTGCTGGGAATTGGAACTAAGCGTTTCATTGGATGCCTCTGGAATGGAAGAGCGGACAATCACACATTACGCTGGCGTGGGCGTGCTGTCCACTGTGGCAGGCGTGAAGCAGAAGCGAACTCGCGTGAGAGCAACCGCGAATCTTTGGAGACGTTTGCGCTAGGATACCAGACGAACTCAAGAGACCTACGGAGAGGCGCAATATGGGCGACGTTAGGATCCCCGTGAATTCCGGCGATTTGCCGGTATTCGTTACGGCTCCCGAGCAGGGTGCGCCGTGGCCCGGCGTGGTGGTGCTACATGACGTCGCCGGCATGTCGGAAGATCTGCGCAACCAGACACGGTGGCTGGCGAAGGCGGGATTCCTGGCAGCGGCGCCGAACTTGCTTTTCCGCGGCGGCAAGATGAAATGTCTTTTCGCCCTCGCGCGAGACCTGAAGGCACGGCGCGGCCCGACGTACGACGATGTGGAGGCCGTCCGCACATGGCTGGTCCAGCAAGAAGGATGCACCGGCCGGGTCGGCGTGATCGGGTTTTGCATGGGAGGCGGGTTCGCGCTACTGCTCGCCCCGGATCATGGATTCGGAGCAGCGAGCGTGAATTATGGCGGAAAGTTGCCACCGGATGCCGAGACCTTTCTTGCGAAGGCATGTCCTATCGTAGCGAGCTATGGCGCCAAGGACCGCTGGACCAGGGGCGTGGCCCAGAAGTTGGAGCAGACGCTCACCACGGCCGATGTCGCGCACGACGTAAAAGAGTATCCGGAAGCGGGGCACTCGTTTCTCAATAATCCCGGCACTTGGTGGTTCAACGCGCTGCAAGTGATTCACATTGGATATCACGAAGCGTCGGCGGAAGATGCGCGGAGAAGGATCGCTCGTTTTTTTCATCAGCACTTGCGCAGTTAGACCTACACGCTGAACGAATATTGAGACAACGCGGCGGCGCGATTGGAACCAAAGCAGACTATGGATACCGAAGTGGCAGGCTCCAGCTGGAAAGGTCTCTACAAAGTTGGGGGAACGACTGCCCTGATTACGGTAGTGGTAGTGGTCGCCGAAATCGCCATTAATTACTTCCCGGGAGTGGCAGACGCGTCGCAACGGACCGTGACCGTAGTCGACTGGTTTACATTGTTTCAGAACCATTGGTTTGTTGGACTCCGCAATCTCGGTCTCTTGAATCTCATTGGAGCAGTCCTATTAGCGCCGACGATTCTCGCCATCTACGCCCCCCTCAGGCGAGACAACGACGCTTACGCGGCGTTCGGCACGATCCTCTTCTTCGTGGGGACAGCGGTCTACCTGGCAAGCAGTCGAGCCTTCCCCATGCTTTCCCTTAGCGGCCAATATGCAACCGCTACCACCGATGCGCAGAGATCTTTATTGATCGCGGCAGGTCAGACGATGCTTGCGGAGGGACAAAGCCGTGCTGGCATTCTCGTCATAGAATTCGCGTGCCTAGTCATCTCCGCAGTCATGCTCAGCGGCAAGGTGTTCAGCAAAGCGACCGCTTACGCTGGAATTCTGGGAAATTTGTTGCTTATAGCTTTTGAAATCATTTTAGCGCTTGTGCCGAAAGTGCTCGACGTAGGCATGGTCATTGCCGGTGGCGGCGGCCTTTCGATTCTGACCCGGTACTTCCTGGTTGGCCGAAGGCTGCTTCAGTTAGGGGCTCCGCTAAACGACCAGGCAAGCATATAGTCCTTTGGATGCGGATTCCGTCGGTCGTAGGGTTACAGCTATGGATTTGCGGTTCACCGCTTAGTTTCGGAGGACACCATGTCGCCACGCACAGCGTTTCTTAGCGGGTTAATTGGGCTGTATACGATTCTTGTCTCACTCTCCATGATCGTCCTCACAGCACTTGCGATTTACGCGAGCAGGCAAATCGGCAATCCAGAAGTGCGCGCTGAGCAGCGCGTTGTTCATGAGGGTTGAAGTCCCTCTGGCGCTCAAATGAGGGGCGCCATATCCAAAAGCGGGGGGTAATAGCCTCGCTGGCCGGAGAAAGCGGAAGGTATGGAGACGTCTAGACGGGCACGAAGGCGAAAGCTGGATACAGCCAAGACCGACCTGAAGCCACCGCTTGCTGTACTTCGGAGGGCAGGGTGTCCATCGCGAGGTGGAATCCGAAGGGCATGAGGAGAAGTGCCGGGCTGCAATCGATGGGGACAATCCCCAAGATGAACCGGTCGGCCAAAGGTGGGGCAAGGTCGAGTCTGCACTTCTGAGACGAAGGCGTTCTCATTCACCCACCGCACCAAGGTGTTTGCGGACGGCACGGCACAGAAGAACAGCGCATGACCTCAGGAGAACTGGCAGAGTCTCTGGGTGACACCGGAGTAAGCGGACCTATAAGCAAAAGCGAAGTGGCGAGTGATGCTCTGTCAGTAGTCGGACTGCCAAATAGTACCTGAAGCGTGATGAAAGTCACGTGACCGAGCGATCGGCGGCTAGCGTGGGTCGGGGAAGGTGGCAGGCGAAGGCAGGAAGGAAGAGGTGGGCAGCCAGAAGAGTAAGGATGATGAAGGTGGATCAGTTCGCTTAGCGAAAAACCCGTACATCATCGTCCGAGGATACTGGAGGCCGGACTCAACCTTCCGGATGTAAGCAAGGCCCACTTGGCGGTTGCCTTTTCCTTACATCTCAGGTCACGTGTCTTCGTGAAAGCTGCATGCGGGAAAACCGCACGTGCAGTTTGGGCGGCGGACGGAGGCTAGCGCGCAAGCGCGCCTCCTCCGACCCGACAATCTGATCTTCCCAGCGGGTTGGTACTGACAAGTCGGGATCTCGTCAGGAAATCAAGCACTGACGAGATGCGCGTTTGTACGTACTAACCCAACGGGCGACCTGATAGCTTCCGGTTGCCCCTTAGAACGAAGGCGCCCGGAGTGAGTCCAACATTCCGAGTCGAATCAAGAGCAACTTCCCTCAACAAGACTCTGAGAAGAGATGGTGGTTCATTCACCGTCGCCTAGGGCGCGATCAATCTCGTCGAATGTGAGGTGCGTGACCACTTTCCGCTGTGGAAATAGCGCTGCAATGCCATCCGCTACACGAAAGCAATCCTCTTCGAGTAACTTCCATGGAGGCGATAATGGGGTTCGAGCTTTGCCATTTCAGCCTTTCCTGCTCGCTCGTCGCAAGTAGATGAACCAATACACCAAACCCACCATCACCGAGCCGCCAAAGATATTTCCCAAAGTGACGCCAACAAGGTTTCGCGCGAGCCCGGTCCACGTTAGAGCCGCATACGCTCCGGCCGAGTCGTGAATTAGGTTCCAGAATTCAGGCCGTGCGTATGCCTTGATGAAAAGACCCGCCGGTATGAAATACATATTGGCCACACTGTGCTCAAACCCTGCGGCAACAAACGCGGTGATCGGGAAAATGATGGAGACAATTTTGTCCGTCGTTGTCCGCGCGCTGTAGCTCAGCCACACCGCCAGGCAGACCAGCGCATTGCAAAGTATCCCCAGCGCTATGCTCTCCATTAGCCCAAGACTGCATTTGTTTTGCGCAATGACGAGCGCGTTCTTGCCTACCGCTCCACGCCCAAATGTGTACTGTTTGGATGAAAAGACGATCCCTGCGGTCGCCGTTGCACCAATAAAGTTCCCGGCATAAACAATCACCCAGTTTCGCAAAACGCTCGCGGTGTTTACCTTCCCGTTGGCCCACGCCATCGCAATCAGATTGTTCCCAGTAAAAAGCTCGGCGCCAGCCACGACCACCAAGATGAGTCCCAGGCAGAACGCCAATCCCCCCAATAACCGGTTCACACCATACGGAAGCGGTGACGCTGTTACCGTCGTGGCAAAGAGCGCGCCCAATCCAATGAACGCTCCTGCCAGGACTCCGAGCACGAGCATGGTCCAGAAATCAAGGCTCGCCTTTTTGACTCCGATGCTTTCGGCGCGCTCCGCCATTTCTGCTGGAAGCCATGCATCCACGTGAGAGCGCGTATCCACTCTAATGTCATTATTCATGCCCGCCATAGTACTATAGTGACCTCAATGCACCGGGAACGCCGTTTCTTCGAAACGCACCAAGGCAGCAACTCACCCTTGGTTGTGATTCAGCAGTTTGTAAGGGCTCACGGGATACCGGATTCCGTCCAAATCAAGCAACTGTCGCGAGACGTGGCGCTTCCCGAAGCGATCGTTCGCGGCGCGCTCTCCTTTTACTCCGATCTACACCGAGAGCCGGGAGCCGCACGCGTTTGCATCGGGACGTCTTGCGTGCTCGCCGGCGCCAAAGAGCTGTTAGCCGCAACAAGCCGTCGGACGGAATGCCGCGGTGTCTATTGCGTTGGTTTCTGCGATCGTTCTCCGGCCGCGTTACGCTCCGACGACCGCGCGGTGGCCTTGAACGGCCATGCCTCGGTCGAGTCGCTCCTCGACCCAGCTTCCGCCGAGCCCGCTCGTCCGGCAATCCGCTCCGTTGCAAAAAGGACCATAGTGACCCGCCGTATTGGCCGCGGCGATTTTTCTGAGCTTGAGGCTGCCCGTGCCGATGGCGCCTACGAGGCTCTCACCAAAGCCCGCCGGATGCGGTCCGAAGACGTAATCGCCGCCATGGAGCAGTCCGGCGAGCGTGGCCGCGGCGGCGCTGCCTTTCCTACCGGCACGAAATGGCTCCGGTGCGCCGAAGTACCTTCGGACGTGAAGTATGTGGTCGCCAATGGCGACGAAGGTGACCCGGGCTCCTTTATCGACCGTGTCCTCATCGAGGATGATCCGCACTCCATTCTCGAAGGCATGGCTATCTGCGGACATGCCGTTGGTGCGCATAAAGGAATCGTGTACATCCGTTCCGAATATCCGCGCGCCATGGAGCGAATGCAGATTGCTATTCAAGTCGCTACTGCCGCGGGTCTCCTCGAAGGGTTCGAACTATCCGTCTTCCCGGGAATGGGCAGCTACGTGTGCGGCGAAGAAACGGCCATGCTGAATGCCATCGAAGGTTTTCGAGGTGAAGTTCGCCTTCGTCCACCGTATCCAGTTTTCGAAGGCTTATTCGGAAAGCCAACTGTTGTGAACAACGTAGAAACACTCGTCAACGTGCCCTGGATCCTCGAACACGGCGCGGCGGAATACGCTGCGCTTGGCACCAAAGGTTCGCCGGGCACAAAAGCGGTCTGCCTCAATCATGGTTTCGCTGCCCCCGGCATATTGGAAATCGAATTCGGTCGTTCCTTGAGGGACGTCATAGAACGGGACGCAGGTGGTGCTGCTCGGGGGCAGAGATTGGAAGCTGTGCTCATCGGTGGACCCATGGGCAGCGTTGCGCTTCCCAGTCAATGGGATGTGCCAGTCTGTTACCAGGCTATGGCCGGGTGCAACCTCATTCTAGGCCACGCGGGGCTGGTTGCCGTCCCGGAAGGCACTGACCTCAAAACGCTGTTCCTTAACTGGATTGAGTTCATGGCCGAGGAATCTTGCGGCAAGTGCGTCCCTTGCCGCCTAGGTTCCAGACGAGCGTTAGATATAGCCCAAAGTGTGGCGGGCTCACGGTCCCGGCCGCAACTCGAACGTCTTTTCAATATCATGGCGCAAGGCAGTCTCTGCGCGTTTGGCCAACTGATGCCCGGTCCGATGTCTGAGATGTTGCAACATTTCGGCGATCGTATTCTTCAATGACAGCACAGACCGCCACGATTGATAACAAGACGGTTTCTCCGCAACGTGGAGAAACCATCCTCGACGCAGCTCGGCGGACGGGCCTCGATATCCCCACGCTTTGCTATTCCCCAGGACTTTCACCCGAAGGTGGTTGCCGTATTTGCCTGGTGGAGACCGACCAGCGCGGCACAATTCACGCCGCCTGCCACACACCTCTGCAACCAGGAATGGAAATCCGCACGACTTCTCCACGTATCGATTTGTTGCGTCGTGACATCTTGTCTCTTTACCTGTCTGCGCATCCTCCCGACACTTTTCGCCCTAATAACGTGGGAACCGAAATCGAGCGACTGATGCACCGCCTTGGCCTCCAATCCTCTGGGTTCGGCCACATGGGCGAAGCCGTGCCTGCCGATGAGAGTCATACTTACCTTCGGTTCTTTTCATCACTCTGCATTAACTGCCGGCGCTGCCTGCATGCCTGCGAGGAAATTCAGGGACAGTTCGTCTACGGTCTTGAAGGCCGTGGCTCTTCAACGCACCTCATCTTCGGTCCTTCCCAGCGTTTTGCGGACAGCCCTTGCGTCTCCTGTGGCGCTTGCGTGGACCACTGTCCTACGGGCGCGATTACGGACATCGACCGCATCGACGCACCTCCACCGGATGCTGTTGTACAGTCCACGTGCGGCTACTGCGGTGTCGGCTGCCGGCTTGACATCGAGGTCTCCCACAATCGTGTTGCGCGAATTCGCGGCGCGCCCCACGCTCAGGTGAATCACGGACACCTTTGTGTCAAGGGACGCTACGCCCACGCGTTCCAACATTCTGCGGACCGCCTCACGCGACCGCTGTTGCGCACCGGCGAGGTTTGGCGAGAGATCGCTTGGCCGGAGGCAATTTCTTGGCTGTCCCGACGCATGCTGGACCTTCGCGACCGCTTCGGCGCCAATTCTCTCGGAGCATTCACTTCTTCTCGCTCCACCAATGAAGCTGCTTACTTGCTCCAAAAGCTCTTCCGCACTTGTGTTGGCACCAATAACGTAGACTGTTGTGCACGGGTCTGCCACTCCTCGACCGCACTTGCCCTTCAAACCGTCACCGGAACTGGCGCCGCTACCGCCTCCTATGCCGATATTCCGCTGGCACGAAACATTGTGCTCGCCGGTTCCAATGCGACCGAAGCACATCCCGTCGTCGGCGCTCGCATAAAACAAGCAGTGCTTGCCGGGAGCTCTTTAATCGTCATCGATCCTCGGCGCATCGAGCTCGCGGAATATGCGGGCGTCCACTTGCGCCCGAAACCCGGCACGAACGTGCCGCTGTTCAACGCTATCGCCAAAATCTTGATCGAAAAAGATTTACTCGACACTGCTTACATTCAGTCCCGCACGGAGGGCTTTGCCGAACTTCGGAAATTTTTGAATGCTCTTTCCCTAGCGCAGACCGCGGAAATCACCGGAGTGGCTCAGGAAGAAATCTTCGCTGCAGCTTCCCTCCTCGCGAAAAGTGGCCCAGCTCTTTTCGTTTCAGGGCTCGGACTTTCTGAGCTCACCCAGGGCACCGCTTCGGTAATGGCTCTTTGTAACCTCGGAATGCTGACCGGAAGCATCGGCAAACCAGGGGCGGGCATGCTCCCGCTCCGCGGGCAAAACAATGTTCAGGGCAACGCCGACATGGGTTGTATGCCCAATCAGGTGACCGGCTACCAATCCCTTACCGACCCGGAGGTGCGTGGCCGCCTCGAGCAAGTCTGGGGCATCGCTCCGCCGCGAGAAGCGGGCCTTACCATTCCCGAAATGCTCGATGGAGCCGCAAACGGCAAGATCAAAGCTCTGTGGATGCAGGGAGAGGATGTAGCCCAAAGCGATCCCAACCAGACGCACGTTGTCGAAGCACTCAAAGCCCTCGACCTCCTCGTCGTGCAGGAAATGTTTTTTTCAGAGACCGCGCGTTTTGCTCACCTCGTGTTTCCTGCTGCCGGCGTCTTCGAACAGGAAGGCACTTTCACCAATGGCGAGCGGCGCATTCAGTTGATCCGCTCCGTCGTCCCCCCACCCGCAGGCGCCCGCGCGGACTGGGAGGTAATTCGCGACGTCGGAAACGAGCTGGGCGCGCGTTGGACGCACGAAACTCCCTCGGACGTTATGGACGAAGTTGCGCGAGTCGCTCCAAAGCTTTTCGGCGGCGTCAGCTACGCCAGGCTGGAGCCGGACGGATTGCAGTGGCCCTGCCCCTCGCCCGACCACCCCGGCACCGGGACGGTTCATTCGGAGGGATTCCTGCGCGGCAACGGTCGTCTCGTTGCTCTCGACTTCGTGCCCAGTCCCGAGCACGACCAGAACGGCTATCCCTTCCTGCTGATTACCGGCCGTGCTCTGGAGCATTACAACGTCGGAACGATGACTCGCCGGACCCCGAATCGCGATCTCTTACCTGCGGATTTCCTGGAGATTCACTCCACGGATGCAGTGCGCCATCACATCAAAGATGGACAAACGGTGCAGGTACAAAGCCGCTGGGGCTCGACCCGCGCTCCAGCGCGCATTACCCACCGCGTTTCACCTGGTACCCTCTTCCTTACCTTCCATTTTCCGGAAACGCACGCGAATCTCTTGACCAGTCCCTATGTGGATCCGCAATCGAAATGCCCCGAGTACAAGGTGACGGCGGTCGCGATTACGCCTCTTGGGGACCAAGCAACCTAGATATCCATAGCATGGCCCAGCCGATTGCCCAAATGCCTGCGGCCGTTCCAGGTGATTCTGCGCAGCAGTTTCACTTCGACGAGCAATGGGATCTCGCAGATGTGACTCACCCTCTCTCGGTCCAGAAGCGCACTAGTAGGAAGTGAAAGGCTGTTCTGGACGGATTGTTGGCGATTCGGAAGTAAAGCTGGCATCGTGCGGATCAGTACCGACAAGTCGGCTTACTTCAGAAAACGAACCCGGGCTCTTCAGAATTTCTGCAGTTTCAGGTTGAATGCAGACGAGACGGGGCTCGGCCCTACCCAGCTACGTCAACGATGCGTGATTTCTTGCTGGCCTTCCGCGCTGCTTATCCTTTAGCTCTCACTTGATCGGCGTCATGGACGGATCGCAACTTTGATCACGACGTCACGGCGTTTTCCGAAGAGCGCATAGGCGTCGGTGATCTGATCGAAAGAGAATGTATACGTTAGCAGTGGTCGCAGATCCAACCGGTCGTGGCGCATCAACTCCATGAGTCGGTGCACGCGTTCCTTGCCGCCAAGGCAAAAGCGTGGTGATGATCTTGTGCTCGCCCAACCCGGCCGCGAATGCTCCGGCGGAACCGACAACTTCCCGGAATAGACACCAAGGCTCGACAGTGTGCCACCGGCGCGCCGTGCACGCAGCGCGTTCAAATGTCTCCTGTGACCTAGCGCTCCAACCGCCACATTAATTCCGACTCCGCCTGTGAGCCATCTGACTGCCAACGTGTCGCTAGTCTCCCCGTCCCCGCTCTCAGCGCAATTCCGGTCGAAGCGATGACATTAGTCACAGCAGTTCGTAAGGAGCGTTACTCTGTTGAAGGCGTCTCTTGAGTTAGAGCCCACAGGTAAGTGGCTACGACGACGGACCTCTGGTCGATGTCTCGACAAGAGGTCCGTATGTTTAGCTGCTAACTTGGTCTTGGACCTGACTACGCGTTCGGAATCATGTCCCAAAAGAATCGGAGCAGAGTTCCGTAGTACACAACGACGATCCCCAGACTCACCAGAAATGTGCTGCGAGCCTTCCCGAGTCCCGAATATTCCTTCATCCAGTGTCTGCCGCAGAGAACGACCATCAGCACTGCAAGCAGTGCCGTCGCCGCCGCCACTGCGCCGACCAGATTGGCAGTCATTGTGGCAGTTCTCAGTTGTGAGAACTGCCGCACCGCGCTGCCCAGGATTCCGGACTCATAGGCGAGCCCCAGCCACACAACCGATGCCAGCATTCCGATCATGTAGGCCCAGCGATCTTCCATGTAGAACAACATCACCAGGATCGCTATGTACAAGATCGACTGATAAAGGTGAATTAGGAAAAAGTTGGGCTCCAGATGAGTGAGCAAGAGGAAACAGGCGATCTGCGCACTCGCCAGCGTTGCGATATCTCGATATGGCCTCATGGTACCTCCTTCATTCATTCACTTGAGGAACCTAGCACCAGCTTAGAGGCCTCTTTAGCGGGCGTATGTGAGGGCCGTCACGAGCCTGAGTACCTCCGGTCACACGCCCCGCGACCGGAACCCTGACCTCAGACGTACTAAGTAAAAGCGGGTATTTCGCACGGCCGCAGTACCGGGTATACAAATGGGATGACTACCGGACGGCGGCTTTGCGAATCTTAATCATCGACGACTCGGAAACTACGAGGCGAATCCTGCGGGCCATCGTGCACTCTCGTAATTGGAACGTCTGCGGAGAAGCCGAGACCGGCCGGAGCGGTATCGCGAAGTTTCAAGAACTCAAGCCAGATTTGGTGCTGATCGATCTCGCGATGCCAGACATCAACGGAATCGAAGCCGCAAAACGCATGTCCACATTGAATCCCTGGGTGCCCTTAGTTCTGTTCACCGTCCTGGATCTAGACGGATTGGAAAAAGCAGCACGTGACGCCGGGATTTGCGCTATCGTTTCCAAGGCTCAAGCGTGGGATTTGATCAAGACGATCGAAACTGCCGTCACCACCTACGGCGGAGCGGCGTAAGGCCCCCCGCGTCACCGCGAAAAGCCCTTCCGCCGTACATACCTCCGCAGCGCGGTTTGCCCTATTGCCTCGCGGCAAAGTGCGCCGCCTGCGACCAGCCATCGACCGGATTGGCGGGGATGGAAACCTCCACCAACGTGCCGGGGTTGGCATTGCGCAAACGAACCTCCCCGCCGAATTCTTTGACTCGTTGTCGCATGCCTCCGATTCCAATTCCCACGCTGCCCGGTCGAAATTCGATGATATTTTCGTCGATGCCTTTACCATCGTCACGCACGGTGATGGCAATCTGGTCATGATCTTTGCCGATGGTGACCCAGGCTTTGTGCGCTCCGGAGTGGCGGAAGACGTTCGTAAGCGCCTCCTGAATAATCCGAAAAATCGCGGTTTCTAGTTCCGGTTTGAACCGCGGGAAATCACCGGCTGGAGGCTCGATCCGGGCATCGATGCCGCTGCGTTTTGTGAAACCTTCCAGATATTGTTCGAGAGCGGAGCTCAAACCGACCTCATCCAGTAACGGTGGGTGCAAAAGATGAGACATGCTGCGAACCTGCTGAATGGCACGGTCGATCAGCGCACTGCTCTCGGCGGCCGCTTTCTCTTTCCATTGCATCGATAAATCGGGTCTAACAATCCCATCCAGCATCATCTTCGCGCCGCTGAGTTCCTGTCCCAGACCGTCATGCAATTCGCGCGCGATGCGACGGCGCTCATTGTCCTGCGAAGTCAGCAGCGCGCTGGACAAGCGGCGCAGCTCGTGATTCAGCGCCTCCAGCTGCCGCGTCTTTCGATGCAGCTCCGCAAAAACGCTGACTTTCGCCCGCAACAGTTCGGGAATGACCGGGACCGAAATGTAGTCCACGGCGCCACGCTGGTAGCCCTGAAGGCGGTCCAAATCCGTCAAGTGCACGGCGGATATGAAAATGATGGCTACGTGTTGAAAGCGAGGATGCTGGCGGATCATGCCAGCAAGCTCGAATCCATCAAGCTCGGGCATGCTGACATCCATCAGAACGACGGCCACGTCATTCTTCAATAAGACGTCGAGGGCCTCCGTTCCGGAATTTGCCTTGATGAGGTTCTCGCCCAATTCGCCGAGAATGACCTCATAGCTCAGCAGCTTCCCCGGCTGGTCATCGACCATCAGGATGTTCACTTTTTCTTGTGCACTCATCGTCTGATTCTCAATTGAGTCCTCGTAAAGTTAGCGATGCAGCCACATTCGTAAAGTCGAGAGAAGCTGTTCGGTGTTCACGGGCTTCGCGAGATATTCCGAGGCGCCGGCTTCGAGGCACTTTTCGCGATCGCCCTTCATGGCTTTGGCCGTAAGCGCAACGATCGGCAAGCGGCGGAAATCAGGATTCTGCCGCATCACTTGCATGGTTTCGTAGCCATCCATCTCCGGCATCATGATGTCCATCAGAACAATGGCGATGCCGGGTGTGGATTCGAGGGTGGTGATGGCTTCGCGGCCGGTGCCGGCGGTGAGCACGACCATTCCACGGCGCTCGAGAACGCTGCTGAGCGCGAAGATGTTACGCACGTCATCGTCGACGACCAAAACCTTCTTTCCAATTAAGGCGTCATCGGAGCGATGTAGGCGATCGAGCATCTTCTGCTTTTCGGGCGGAAGGTCCGAGACGACGCGGTGAAGAAAGAGCGCGGTCTCATCGAGCAAACGTTCGGGAGATTCCACGCCCTTCACGACCACGCTGCGAGCCAGCGAATGCAAGCGCGTGTCCTCCTCGGACGATAGGTCTTTGCCGGTGAAAACAACCACCGGCAAATCGTTCAGCGAAGGTGTGTCCCTCAGGCGTTCCAAAACGTCGAAGCCCGACATGTCCGGTAAGCGCAGGTCCAACACCATGCAATCGTAAGCCTCTTCGGTGATGGCGGCGAGCGCTTCCGCTCCGGTCGCGGCGACGGAAACCTGGATGTCGTGGTACCCCAGCAACTCCCGGATGCTGAGTTGCTCCGAGGGATTGTCCTCCACCACAAGCAAGCGCTTCAGACGCGGCGACGAATATTCCTTTATGCGAGAGAACGCCGCATTGAGGCCCTCGCGCGTGGTCGGTTTCGTGACGAAGGAGAACGCGCCACGCGACAATCCATGTTGGCGATCTTCATCCATGGTGAGGATCTGGACGGGAATGTGACGTGTGGCCGGATCCTGTTTGAGGTGGTTGAGAACCGTCCAGCCCAGCATGTCGGGCAAAAAGACGTCGAGCGATACGGCGCTCGGATGAAATTCGCGCACCAAGCTGAGAGCTTCGCTGCCACGTGCCGCGACCAGAACCTTAAAGCCCTTGTCGCGTGCCAAATCGCACAGGACACGCGCGTAATGAGGATCGTCTTCGACAATCAACAGGATCGCATCGTCAGGCTCAAGATTTTCGCGGTCGTCAGGCACTTGCTCGGGCGTGCGTTCTACGACACTCGCAGCGGCGAGCTGCGCCGAAGTCGGCTGCAGGGCCCGGCGATCGGAAATGTTGACGCCGGTGGACGGACCAACGTAAGCCTGAGGCAGGTACAGTGTGAACGTGCTGCCAACGCTAGGGATGCTTCGCAATTGGATTTCGCCGCCGAGAAGGTTGGCCAACTCGCGGCTAATGGCGAGCCCGAGACCCGTGCCGCCGTACTTCCGGCTGGTGCCCGCGTCGGCCTGTTGGAAAGCCTCAAAAATGATGCGTTGCTTCTCGGTGGGGATGCCGATACCGGTGTCGGTAACCTCGAAAGTAATCACGGAGGCAGCGCGATCAAGGACAGGGTGGCCGTCGCTCCATCCCGAGGCGGTAATGGAAACTGAAAGGCGAACGCTACCGTGTTCAGTGAATTTAAAGGCGTTGGATAGCAGGTTTTTCAGGACCTGCTGCAAGCGTTTGGAGTCCGTGATGATACTGCGCATTAGTTTGGGATCAGTCTCGATCTCGAACGCCAGGCGGCGATGTTCGGCTTCGTGCCGGAACGGGCGAGCGATCATTTCGAGAAGGCTTGCAAAGAAGACTTCCTCTGCCTCCACGGAGACGGTGCCGGACTCGATCTTAGAAAGGTCAAGAATGTCGCTGATCAAGTTGAGCAAGTCGGTGCCGGCACCGTGAATCGTGCGCGCGAACTCCACCTGTTTCAGCGTCAGGTTGCCATCGGGGTTGTCCGTGAGCTGCTGGCCAAGTACAAGGATGCTGTTCAGCGGCGTGCGCAGTTCGTGAGACATGTTCGCCAGGAATTCGGATTTGTATTTCGAGGTCAGCGCGAGTTCCTTAGCTTTTTCTTCGACCGCGCGGCGCGCTTGCTCGATTTCCTGGTTCTTGCGTTCCACTTCGACGTTTTGTTCGGCAAGCTGCTGCGCTTTTTGCGCGAGCTGTTCGTTGGTCTGCTGCAATTCGGTCTGCTGTGCTTGCAGCTCGGCGGCCAATTGCTGCGACTGCTTCAGCAGCCCTTCAGTCTGCATCGTGGCTTCAATGCTGTTCAGCACGATACCGATCGACGCCGTCAGTTGTTCGAGGAACGAGAGATGCGATGCCGTGAACGCGCCCAACGACGCGAGCTCGATAACGGCTTTGACTCTATCCTCAAATAGAATTGGCAGCACGATGATGTTGCGCGGCACGGCTTGGAACAAGCCGGAGCGGATCAGGACCGCGTTTGCCGGAAGATCGGTGATGAGCATGCGGCGCTTCTCGGCGGCGCACTGCCCTACCAGGCCTTCTCCCACGCGCAGCTCATGACGGTGACCGTTATCCGCGGCGTCCGCAAACGCCGACAGCAGCACCATCTCCGACGACTCTTCCGAAGCCATCTGGTACATGACACCCTGCTGTGCGTTCACCAGCGGCGCCAATTCGGAAAGCAACATGCGGCCGACGGTAGTGAGGTCGCGCTGGCCCTGAAGCATTCCGGTGAAGCGCGCGAGGTTGGTCTTCAGCCAGTCCTGCTCGTTGTTGCGGTCAGTGGTGAGCCGGAGGTTGTCGATCATGGTGTTGATGTAGTCTTTGAGCTCGGCGACTTCGCCGCTGGCCTCCACCTGAATCGAACGCGTCAGGTCGCCCTTGGTAACGGCCGTGGTGACTTCGGCGATGGCGCGGACCTGGTTGGTCAGGTTGTCCGCAAGTAAGTTCACGTTGCCGGTGAGGTCTTTCCACGTGCCCGCGGCGCCTGGGACGTTGGCTTGACCGCCGAGGCGGCCTTCCACGCCGACTTCGCGCGCGACCGTGGTGACCTGGTCGGCGAACGTAGCGAGCGTGTCGGTCATGTTGTTGATGGTCTCGGCGAGGGCGGCTACTTCGCCCTTTGCATTGACGGTGAGCTTCTGCGTGAGTTCGCCGTTCGCAACGGCCGTGACGACCTTCACGATGCCGCGCACCTGCTCGGTCAAGTTGGCGGCCATCACGTTGACGTTGTCGGTAAGGTCCTTCCAGGTTCCGGCAACGCCGGGAACTTTCGCCTGGCCTCCCAGTTTCCCGTCCGTGCCGACTTCACGCGCCACGCGGGTCACTTCGGCGGCGAAGGCGTTCAATTGGTCCACCATCGTGTTAATGGTGTTCTTCAGCTCAAGGATTTCGCCCTTCACGTCCACCGTGATCTTGCGCGAGAGGTCGCCGCGCGCCACAGCGGTGGTGACTTCGGCAATGTTGCGCACTTGCGCGGTCAGGTTGCCGGCCATCGCATTGACCGAGTCCGTGAGGTCCTTCCAAGTGCCCGCGACGCCGGGCACGTTGGCTTGACCGCCGAGCCGTCCTTCGCTGCCCACTTCGCGCGCCACACGGGTGACTTCGGCCGCGAACGATCGCAACTGCTCCACCATCGTGTTCAGCGTTTCTTTCAACTGCAAAATCTCGCCGCGTACATCGACGGTGATCTTGCGCGAAAGGTCGCCGCTGGCGATCGCCGTTGCTACTTCGGCGATGTTGCGCACCTGGCCAGTCAAGTTGCTGGCCATGAAGTTCACGTTGTCGGTGAGGTCTTTCCACGTGCCTCCGACGCCTGGCACCTGCGCCTGGCCACCCAACTTTCCTTCCGTTCCAACTTCACGCGCCACGCGCGTCACCTCGCCGGCAAACGCGTTGAGCTGGTCCACCATCGTGTTAATGGTGTTCTTCAACTCAAGAATTTCGCCCTTCACGTCCACAGTAATCTTGCGCGAAAGGTCGCCACGCGCCACCGCCGTGGTGACTTCGGCAATGTTCCGGACCTGCGCGGTAAGGTTGCCGGCCATGGAGTTAACAGAGTCGGTGAGATCCTTCCAGGTGCCCGCAACACCCGGCACGTTAGCCTGACCGCCAAGCCGCCCTTCGCTGCCCACTTCGCGCGCCACGCGTGTGACTTCCCCCGCAAACGCGTTCAGCTGGTCAACGGTGGTGTTGATCGTTTCTTTCAGCAGCAGAATTTCGCCGCTGACGTTCACCGTGATTTTCTTCGAAAGATCGCCGCTGGCAATCGCCGTCGATACCTCGGCGATATTGCGAACTTGACCAGTCAGGTTGCTGGCCATGGAGTTTACGGAGTCCGTGAGGTCTTTCCACGTGCCCGCGACACCCGGCACAACCGCCTGCCCGCCTAGTTTGCCGTCCGTACCGACCTCGCGCGCCACGCGCGTCACTTCGGACGCGAACGACCGCAACTGATCCACCATCGTGTTCAGCGTATCTTTCAGTTCCAGGATTTCGCCCTTCACATCGACGGTAATCTTCTTCGAAAGGTCGCCGCGTGCCACAGCCGTTGCCACTTCAGCGATGTTGCGAACCTGGCCGGTCAGGTTGCTGGCCATGAAGTTCACGTTGTCGGTCAAATCTTTCCACGTTCCGGCGCCAGGCACCTGCGCTTGGCCTCCGAGCTTGCCTTCGGTACCGACTTCGCGCGCCACGCGGGTCACTTCGCCGGCGAACGCATTGAGCTGGTCTACCATCGTGTTAATGGTGTTCTTCAACTCAAGAATTTCGCCCTTCACGTCCACAGTGATCTTGCGCGAAAGGTCGCCACGCGCCACCGCCGTGGTGACTTCGGCGATGTTACGGACTTGGCCGGTCAGGTTGCCAGCCATCGCGTTGACCGAGTCCGTAAGGTCCTTCCACGTGCCCGCGACGCCGGGAACGTTGGCCTGACCGCCGAGACGTCCTTCGCTGCCTACTTCGCGCGCTACACGGGTGACTTCGCCGGCGAAGCGGTTGAGCTGATCGACCATGGTGTTGAGCGTTTCTTTCAGCTGCAGGATTTCTCCGCGTACATCGACGGTGATCTTGCGCGAAAGGTCGCCGCTCGCGATCGCGGTAGCAACTTCTGCGATGTTGCGAACCTGGCCGGTCAAGTTGCTGGCCATGAAGTTCACGTTGTCAGTCAAATCTTTCCAGGTCCCGCCAACGCCGGGCACCTGAGCCTGCCCTCCCAGCTTCCCTTCCGTGCCGACTTCGCGCGCCACGCGTGTCACCTCACCGGCGAATGCGTTGAGCTGGTCCACCATGGTGTTGATGGTGTCTTTCAGCTCGAGAATCTCGCCCTTCACGTCCACCGTGATCTTGCGCGAGAGGTCGCCGCGCGCCACCGCGGTCGTCACTTCAGCGATGTTGCGCACCTGCGCGGTCAGGTTCCCCGCCATCGAGTTCACGGAGTCGGTGAGATCCTTCCACGTGCCGGCCACGCCCGGGACGACCGCCTGCCCACCCAGCTTTCCATCGGTGCCAACCTCGCGGGCCACGCGTGTCACTTCCGAAGCGAACGAGCGCAGCTGATCGACCATCGTGTTAATGGCTTCTTTGAGCTGCAAGATTTCGCCGCGCACATCCACGGTAATCTTGCGCGATAGGTCTCCGCTTGCGACGGCCGTGGCGACCTCAGCGATGTTGCGAACCTGACCAGTAAGATTGCTGGCCATGGAGTTGACGGAGTCGGTGAGATCTTTCCAGGTCCCCGCCACACCAGGCACTTGAGCCTGTCCGCCCAGCTTGCCGTCGGTGCCCACTTCTCGCGCCACACGCGTGACTTCCGAGGTGAACACACCAAGCTGCTGAATCATGGTGTTAACGATGGTGGCCGAGCGCAGAAACTCGCCCTCCAGCGGGCGGCCATCGACATCCAGGCGCACGGTTTGGGTGAGGTTGCCCTGAGCGACGCCGGCGATGGCCCGGGTTACTTCGGTGGTGGGCCGCAGGAGATCGTCCACCAGTGTGTTTACCGAGACCTCCATCTCTCCCCAGGCGCCTTTTGACTGATGAAAACGGGCGCGCTCGCGCGTGCGCCCCTCTTTCCCTACCACCTGCCCAATACGCTTTAGTTCTTGCGCAATTTGTTGGTTGGAGGAAGCGATGTCATTGAACGTGTCCGCAAGCTTGCCTGCCAAGCCGGTCCAAGAACCGGGCAGCCGCACCGAGAAGTCGCCATCGGACATGGTCTGAAGGCTGGCCAGGATCACACTCAGATCGGGCTGCGAGGCCTCCGTTACCGCCGTGGCAAGCCCACCGCCACGGGAGTCGCTTCTCGCGCGAGTTCTGCCATCAGTAGGCGATGTGTTCTGGCCATTTCTCTTCATTTAACTCTCCCGACGATGTACAGACGTTCATGCACTCCTGGCTGACACGACTCTTGAAACTAGTTTGACGAACACGCTTCACGGCGATCGTACTGTGCGGTGAAAATGGACCTCCTACCGCACTGCCACATTTAGACAATGGAGCGACCCACGACCTCGTTCGAATGGACAGTCATGGAAGCAATACCACGATCGAAGTAGGAAGGCGCTACAGTGTTTTCTGTATGCCGGGGTTAGGGGTAACATCGAAGGCACATGAAAAGAAACCGTTAATAGTTGAAACGGGCTGTGGCGGGATCGTTCAAGCTCGAATCTTTGTTTGACGCGGCGCTCCGCCAAGTGATTTACACTATTGGGCTTATGAACACTCTCTCACGCCGCCAGTTTGCCCGCGCTATCGCTGCGACTGCAGCCACCACTTTGGCCAGCGCTTCCTTGCCGCGGATCGCGCTCGCCCAAATGTCGAACGCCACTTTGCTCCGATTCCCTGCCGACTTTAAGTGGGGTTGCGCCACCGCCTCCTACCAGATTGAAGGGGCTGCCAACGAAGACGGGCGGAAGCCATCGGTCTGGGACACTTTCTCGCACACGCCGGGGAAGACTTTTCAGGGAGACACCGGCGATGTCGCCGATGATTCCTATCATCTCTACAAAGAAGATGTGCAACTGCTCAAGAATTTGGGCGTGAAAGTCTACCGCTTCTCCATCTCCTGGTCGCGCATCTTCCCCGACGGCACCGGCCAGCCAAACGAAAAAGGCCTCGCCTATTACCAACGCGTGGTTGACGAACTGCTGGCAAACGATATTCACCCATACATCACGCTCTTTCACTGGGATCTGCCTCAGGCCTTACCTGGCGGTTGGGAATCACGCGACACCTCCAAGGCTTTTGCCGATTACGCGGCGTATGTCTCGAAGCATCTGTCCGATCGCGTGAATCACTTTTTCACTACCAACGAATTTGTGTGCTTCACCGATCTGAGCTACAAGACCGGCCAGTTTGCGCCGGGCAAAAAGCTCCCTCCCGCACAAGTCAACCAGGTCCGCCACCACGCAATACTTGCCCACGGGCTGGCAGTGCAAGCCATCCGCGCCAGCGCGAAGAGCGGAACGCTCGTGGGCCTCGCCGAAAATTCCAACGTCTACGTCCCGGTAATCGAAACCCACGAGCACATCGAAGCCGCTCGGCGCGCCACTCGCGAAGGCAACGCTCCGTTCCTCACCGCCCTCATGGAAGGAAAGTACACCGACGGGTATCTCCAGCGCGAAGGAGCGAACGCTCCCAAGGTCGAGCCCGGCGACTTTAAGGCCATCGGCAGCCCGCTCGACTTCATTGGTCTCAACGTTTATACCCCGGACTATGTTCGCGCGGACGGTTCGCCGCTGGGCTATGTCATCGAGCCTCGGCCGGCTTCGTATCCGCACATGGCCTCACCGTGGATCAACATCGGTCCGGAAGTGCTGTACTGGGCCATCCGCAATCCCAGCGACATCTGGAAGCCGAAGGAGCTATACATCACAGAGAACGGCTGTTCGTCCGACGACGTGATCGCCGCGAACGGGCACATCGAAGACACCGACCGGGTAATGTATCTGCGCAATCACCTGACGCACCTGCACCGCGCCGCCTCCGAGAACTACCCGATCAAGGGCTACTTCCTATGGAGCCTGCTGGACAACTTCGAATGGGCCGACGGCTACAGCAAGCGCTTCGGCATTCACTACGTGGACTTCAAGACCCAAAAGCGCACTCCCAAGTTGAGCGCGGAGTGGTACCGCGAAGTGATCCAGCGCAATGCGGTAGTGTGACGTTCGGACGCTTCTCCGGCTCAGAGATAAGGTGGAGGCGCACTCGCTCCGATCGAAAATGTCGCGGTGCGTGAATTCCTCGCAGTAACCGTTCCGCGCCCTTCTGCGTGATAACAAAAGCTGCTTCGCTGCGTCCGAAAGATAGAGGCGGTGCAACCTTGGATTCCAGTATCCTGAGCGCGCGGTTGTTGGCCGATCCCCCGGGCGTGATCGAAGCGCCGGCCTCGCCCGATCCCCATGTTGTCTCAATACTTCAACCATGACCAACACCATGCGTGCAGTTCTGCTCGGCGGAGGCATAGCCGCCCTCCTGGACGGCATTTCAGCGACCATTACTTTCTCGATGCGAGGCGTTTCGTTCACTCGATTGTGGCAAGGCGTCGCCAGCGGCCTGTTGGGCCCGGCCAGTTTTCGTCAAGGCGCGGCATCAGCAGCGCTCGGGTTGTTTTGTCACATCTTGATCGCGATGGTTGCAGCGCTGATCTTCAATCTCGCCATCCGCTACCTGCCAGCACTGGTCGAACACTATCTGTTGTCGGGCGCATTTTACGGCGTGCTCGTGTTCTTTTTCATGAACCTGGTTGTAATTCCCCTGTCGGCACTCCCGAAGAGGCACTTTACTCTGAGCGGTACGCTTGTTCCCATCCTTGTGCACATTTTCTGCGTAGGTCTCCCGATTTCCGTGGCTGCACGAATATTTCCAAACAAATAGAACGCCGGCGAAAGCGGGAGGGGTCAAACGCGCGAGGTTTCCAGCGCCGCACTTTGCGTGCGGATCAGGGCGGCCACCAAATCGTAGAGAGCTCCGCTGGTGCAGACTTCGTAATAGGGATGGCTCGATGCGATGCCGATCGCCCCGTCGGGACGCAGTTCCCGCGCAAGCCCTTTGCGTAGAACCAACAACTCTACGGAATCCCCCATCGGCACTTCACCGTAGTGCAACATCACATTTTCCTTGCCCCACGGCATATCCAGCTTGGTCTCGATCGAGTCCAGTGAAATTTCCTCAGACAATTTCTGGAAGCCCTCTTCGTTCAACTCGATCCCGTTCATGTTGAAGCGCACCAGGAATTCGTCCAACTCCTCGGCGGACGCTCCTTCCATGGCGGTCAGAAATTGGAATACGGAGAAATGCGTCTTCTGCCCCGTCATCAGGCGCTTGGCGATCTTCGCGCATCCCGACAGCCGGTCCGACAAATTGAGCGCCTTTGAGATCATGATGCGCGAATCCCCGTCAGTCCAGTAGGTAGGCGCCGAGCCTTGAAACGCCACGCCGATCCCGAGTTCCAGCGCCGGCAGGTCCGTGGTCGCGGCGCGATCGTTATAAGAGTTGCAAACCGCAAGAATCTGCCGCGACAAAATGCAGGCCTTGGCAACCGCTCGCGCATAGGCGCGATTCGATTCCGTCTCGAAAATCGCCAGGATGATGGCGTCTCCCTCGATGAATACTTTCTTTGCCGCATAGCGATCCAGCAGCTTCTTCACCGGCTCGTGCAAATTCAGGCTGAAGTGCGACGCCGGGCTGAGCCCCCGCGACAACAGGTCCTGCGTCATCTTGGTCGAACCCCGCACGTCGGCTTTGATGATCACGTGCGACACCACCTGGTCCTGATTCGGCTTGGCCTCCTCTTGCAGGACGCACTCGTACAAGCGATTGTTCATTCGCGAAAGCTCGCGTGCCTGTTCGGTAGTAACCAGGTTGACCCGCTCCATGCAGGTAGTCAGGTGCTCGGCATTGCGCACGTCCCGCCGCAGCCGCAGGAAATCCCCAGCAAAGCGAACCACGAAACTCAATTTTTCTTCGCGAGAGAAACGCCGGATCTTGCGCGACAGATCTTCGATGGGCTTTAGAGACAACTGCCGCGCGGGCACATGCTTCAATACGCCCTCGACACGCTTCATCTCCTCTTTCGAAACCAAAGCCTTGCGGAGTTGCTGTAAGTGAACCGGGGGACTGTATTCCGAGGAGATTGCGCGAATCTCGTAACTCGCCAGCACGTGATAAATGATTTCCTGTTGCTCCAGCCGCTCCAGCAGTTCCGAGAGCAGTTTTCCGCGAGGCGAGCTGTCGCCCGCGTTTACGGATGTCTGATCAAAGAGCCTTTTGGCGTTTTCCGGATCGTTGAGATAATCACCCAGGCGTCCTTTGTAGTCTTTCGTCAAAAACTCCAGCTTTTGCTTGGAGGCTTCGATTTGTGGCCCAAACTCCTCCAGCTTCACTTCCTGATGCTTCAACCGGGCTTCAATATCGCTCAGCGACGCTTTCAAATCTGAAGGGTCGCCTGAATTCAAAAACTTGTTCAAGAAGCTGTCGCCGCGCTCCAGTTTTTTCTGGAGGCTCTCGCGTTGCCCTTCCAGGTTGGCGATCTCGTTGCGCATTCCCTGCGCCTCTTCCATCAGAGCTCTGTGGCTTTGACTCGCTTCGGTATACGCGAAATCCTGGCTGATCGCTAACCCCGCGTCTCGCAGGAAATCCTGAAACAACTCGTCCATGGCCTCAAAGCGGTCAGGATCGCGAACGTAGTTCCCCAGCAGCACGTAGTGCTCCAGAAAGAACACGTCGTCCTTGCCGCCATCCAGAAACACCAGCCGGTTTTTCAGCAGGTCATAGTACGCAGCGAAATCCTCCCCAAACAGCGCACGCCGCGCCTTCGACACCACATTATCCTCGGCGTCGGCCACCATCTGGGCGATCTGCTGTCCCACCCCTCGTACCACCACACGCCGCGATGACTGCAACTCCGACAAGCGCGACTTGATAACGTGCGCTTGTTGGCTGCGCTCAAAATGCTCGCCCCGCTGGCGAATCCACTCCTTGCCTTCCAGAATCAAATTCGCAAACTGGTTGCCGATCTCGACGGTCAGAAATTTCAGCAGCGCCAGCCGGAAGAGCAAGTCGATCTCGATATTTTTTTGATATTTGGCTTGCGTCAGCGCGCTCTGCAGCAGATCGGTAAGTAGCTTCCGGTAGGCGGCGTTGTCCGGAGCTTTGACGGTGCGCAGCTCGATCCCGGAAAAATACGTCGCCTTGGTACTCTGGCGAATCAGGTCGAACAAATAGTCGCGCGAGGCCTGGACGAACTTCGGGCTCAGGAACACATCGTGGTGGATGTTATCCACACCAATGGCCAGCGATCCCATCGGGATCGTGGTGTTGTAGCTCTTAAGCTCGATCCGGGCCTCTTCCGTCGCGATAGGGGTAAGAATCTCGTAAGCCATGTAGTCTCGCCAGAAGGGCTTTTTCCAAGCTAGCAGTGGCGACAGGAGCGAGCAATAGCCACCAGTACCATCGTTGGCGAGACAGTTAGCCAGTAAGAGGTCGGAGCGCCCTGTAGCCGCGGTCTCCGAGACCGCGGGGTTTAGACTCCAATCAACCCACGCGCGCCCGTAATGCAGGCTGTTCTCAGCGCCCGCTGTCGGCACGCTGGTCAGTAAACCTCAATCCACCAAAATCCGCCGCGAATCCCCCCCCACATGCTCCAACCGCACCCGAACCTGCGGCCAAGGCGACTCCAAGGGAAACTTCTCCGACCATTCCAAAATCATCACCGCCGGCGCAGCGAAAACATCCTCCAACCCCAAAGTCTCAAAATCATGAAAATTCTCAATCCGGTAAAGGTCCCCGTGATAAACCTTCGCCGCCCCTCCATAGACATGCACCAACGTAAACGTCGGGCTAGTCACCTCATCCTCAGCCGCCGCCCCCAGGCCCGCAACAATCCCCTTCGTCAACGTAGTCTTCCCACTCCCAAGCTCGCCCGTCAGCAACACGAGAACGGGCGCCCGCAGCCGCCCCGCGAATTCCCTGCCCCACGCGATGGTCTCTTCCGCCGATCGCGTAATCAACTCCTCACCCACGCCGCTGCAGCTCCCGCAAAAGTCTCAGCCGCGCCGCCGGCACCGCCCGAGCCACCTCTCCGGCCACCAGCCCCGACAGGTCCGCGCCCGTCGTCGCAACCTCCGCAGCCACCCCATGTAAATAAACGCCCAGCGCCAAGACCCGCAACCAATCATCCGTCTTGAACTGCCCAGTCATCGCCGCCAGCACCCCGGTCAACACATCACCAGAGCCGCCCTTAGCCAGCCCCGCGTTACCGGTAGCATTGACAAATGTTCGCCCGTCCGGCGCAGCCAGCACCGTATGCGACCCCTTCAAAATCACGTGCGCGTCCCATCGCTTCGCCGCCTCTTGCGCCGTTTTCACGCGATCCGCCTGCACCTCTTTGATCGAGCTGTTCAGCAACCGCGCCATCTCCCCCGGATGCGGCGTAATCGCGAGAAATTCCGCCTTGCGATCCCGCAAATCGTCAGCGCGACCCCCGAAAGCATTCAATCCATCGGCGTCAACAATTACAGGTACCTCGCTCCCCTTTACAATCGCTCGAATAAATTCCTGCGTTTCCGGGTCCTGTCCAAGCCCCGGTCCGACGGCGAGAACTGTCTTCCCTTTTTCGATCGCGGCAAAACGGCCGCCCGCCAGATTCGCTTTGGACGCCATCCCATCAATGGTCGACACCAGCGCCTCAGTCATGTATTCCGGGTGAGCCGCAGCCACAATCGGTAGCACCACATCCGGCGTCGCGACCGTCACCAGCCCCGCCCCAGCGAACAACGCCGCACTCCCCGACATGACCGCCGCCCCACTCTTCCCCTGCGAGCCCGCCACAATCAATAGGTGACCGTACAAACCCTTGTGCCCGTCCGTAGTCCGCACCAGCGGCAGCTCCGCAAACTCCTCCGTCTCACTCCAACGCAGCAATCCCTTGCCGACTTCCTCCACCAGCGAAACCGGCGATCCAATATTCACCACCCGCAGCGACCCCGCGGCCTCACAGTCCCGCGACACCAACTGCCCCACCTTCGGCGCCGTAAACGTCACCGTATGATGCGCCCGTAGAACCGGCCCCTCAGCCGCTCCTCCGTCCGAAGGCAACCCCGACGGCGTATCCACCGCAAAAATCAGCGCAGGACGCGCCGCGGTCGCATCCCGCGACATCCGGTTGATGTCCGCAATCGCCTGCCCCACCGCTCCCGATGCCACCCCGCGAAATCCAGTGCCGAATATTGCGTCAACAATCACATCGGCGCTGCCAACCTCACTCCGCAACGCTTCCCACGCCTTTTCGTCCGGAACGGAAATGATGTCGCCACCCAGATTGCGCCAGCGATGACAATTCGTCGCGGCATCGCCGCGCAAATCGTCCAATCCCGCAAACAAATACACACGCACTCGTCCCGCCGCCGGGTATAAATGCCGCGCCACAACGAACCCGTCCCCGCCGTTATTTCCCTTGCCGCACAGCACGGAAATCGTGGGCGTATGCAATCCAGCATCGCGCATCCACGCGGCAAGACAGTTCGCCGCGAGGGTCCCCGCGGTCTCCATCAATTGCAAGCTGGCAATTCCGAGCCGCTCGGTAGTCAGGCGGTCAACTTCGCGCATCTCTTCCGAAGTAAGGGCTTTCATGGCAGGTTCACAACGAGATCACAGCATCCAGCCGCCGCTGACATTCACGACTTGACCGGTAACATATTCAGCTTCTTCCGAAGCAAAAAACGCCACAGTATTCGCCACATCCTCAACGGTAGGCGGCCGCCCAATCGGAAATCGCGCATCCCGAATGCGCCGCGCCTCATTCAAAGTCAATTCATTCTCGTCAATGCTCGAAGGGTTCACCACATTGACGGTAATCCCATTCTTCGCCTCTTCCAGCGCCAATGACCGCGACAAGGCCACCACTGCCGCCTTCGCCGCCGCATAAGCGGAAATCTTCGCCTGACCGAAAGCCCTCTCCGCCCCCACCGCCCCCAAATTTATGATCCGTCCCCAACGCCCCCGCCGCAAATGCGGTAGCGCCGCCCGGCTAACATACAGCACGGTCATCAGGTTCGACGAAATGATATTCCGCCAATCTTCCAGCGAAGATTCCGCCAGTGTCCCCCACCGGAAATCGCCCACATTGTTCACTACGATATCGATCCGCCCGAAGCGATCCACCACCGTGCGCAACAAATCCTCGGAGCGCGCCGCATCATTAATATCGGTTTCTACCGCCACGCAGTCCGCACCCTTCTCCTGCAACAGCCGCAAAGTCTGCTGCGCCGCCACTTTATTCGAGCGATACGCAATCGCCACCCGCGCTCCATCCTGCGCAAGCTTCACCGCAATCCCGCGCCCGATCCCGCGGCTCCCGCCAGTAACCAGTGCCACCCGATTTTGAAGCGACATTCCTCTCCCCGCACCAAGTCATAAAAGCGATTCAGTATAGCCCAGCCGACAGCACTCCAGCATGCCGACTCCCTCTTCGACACCAGGTCAGTTTCCGATAACGCGACTCACCAGGCACCGACTCAGGGTACACAACAGACCGAATTCTGGCAGGGTAGTGGGTTCCACACTTCAGTATAATTTCATCCAGCAACTACGAATCTAGAATGGCGGAAAAACCTAGCAAGGCAAGTCCGTTTAGTTGGCGACTGCCGTCAATTGCAGCCTTACTTGCGTTTGTTGTGTTTATTCTGCTGGCGGTCTGCCAATCAGATACCGCATTGTTTACATATCTGTTTCTGGTGGCACCCATTTTGGTGCTCGTCAGCATTTCGCTGATCGCATTCATGACAACGGGCAAAGGCCGCCCAAAGCGCCTAACGCTGCTGTCAACGTTGGCAATCATTTGGATGCTTACGCCAATTCTCTTCCTCGTCGACCTCAAATACCACTTCGCGATGCGCACCACCGCCAGGTGGTTGGTGTGGTCTCGCGACTACAAGGAAAAGCTTCTCGCACAGCCTGCTTCGGCAAATGGTGATCTGAGACATGTGGAATGGGATGGCTGGGGCTGGGGTGGAAGTGACACGGTCGTTTTTCTCGTCTTTGACCCGACCGACTCGCTTTCGGCTGCCGTCCTGAACCACCAGTCCGGAAAATACGCTGGTATCCCCTGTGCGGTTCCGTCTGTAGGTCGTTTAGAAAGTGGTTGGTACACCGTCGTGTTCTACACCGATCAAAACTGGGGCGACTGCAGATAGGAATCCAGTGGCGATTTCCAGGTCCAATTCCTCAGTAAACGCGCTAGTCGTACAAGTGGAATTTGACCAAAACCCGCTGTCTAGGAAAGGCGAAGCCGCCTTCACCACACTTCAGCAAAAAGCGAGACTCAATCCCGCAAAGCACGCGCGGGATCCGTCCGAGTAGCCCGCCAAGCCGGCCAGAAACACGCCGCCAACGAAGCGACGGTCATCACCACCAGCGCAGAGCCGAACGCCGCCGGGTCACGGGGACTCACCCGGTACAACAAGTTCCCCAGTAGCCGAGTCGTTCCGAGCGCCACCACAATGCCAAGAAGCACGCCAACCCCGGTCAAAGCCAAGCCACGTGACAAAACCTGCCGCAACAAAGTCCACGCCCCCGCACCCAGTGCCATGCGCAATCCGAATTCACGAGTGCCTTGCGAAATCGTATACGACATCACCGCGTACAGGCCCACCGTCGCTAGCAACAATGCCAATCCGCCAAGTATTCCCAGCAGCGTCACCGCAACGCGCTGCGGCGACGTCGACCGATCCATCTGCTCTTGCAGGCTGATGACTTCATACGGCGCGAGATTCGCGTCGAGAGTATGCACCTCCCGAGCCAGCTCCGCGGCTATGGTCTCCGCAGGCATACGCGTTCGAATATTCAACGCCGCTCCGACAGAAAAATCCTGCCGCAGGGGAACATAGAAAAACGGTTTCGGATTTTCGCGAACGCTCTGGTATTTCGACACCTTGGCCACCCCGACGACCTGCAGCCATTGCCCCTTAACCTGCAACCGCTTGCCGACAGCACCCCCACCGCGCCAATACCGAGCGGCCATGACATCATTCACCACCGCGACCAGCGCAGCAGTTTCGTTGTCGCCCCGCGTAAATTCCCGGCCAGAAAGCACCGGAATTCCCATCGTCGCGAAATAGCCGGCTCCAACCTGGTTGTATTCCACCGCTGGCTGCTCCTCGGGCTGCGCCTGATAACCATCAACCGCAATCGCCGAGGAAGAAAAGCTCCCATAACTCAGCGGTGTGGCTCGCGCAAGCACAGCCGACTCCACCCCTGGCAAGGCTTGCACCCGCTCAATCAGCTCATCGTCAAAAGTCTTGGCGCGTATCGCGTCGTATCCAGCTCCTCGCAAGTCCACAGCGGTAAAGAGCACGCCTCGAGTCGTAAAACCGGGATCGAGGTTGCGAATTCGCTGGAGGCTGAGCATTAAAAGACCTGCTCCAACCAGCAAAAGGAAACTGAGCGACACCTGGAGTACAACGAGACTGGACCGAAGCCACGACTTCCCCCGACTGCCACCAACGACACCCGACATTTCCGATTTCATCGCTCCGGCAAGATCGATCTTTCCAGTCTGCATGGCGGGAACCAACCCCAGCAGTAAAGTGGTGACGAGGCAAACACCGGCGCTGAGCGCGAGCACCCGCCAATCGATCTCGCCCGGCAGCGTCATAGCCACGCCCCCGCGCGCCGGAAACAGCAGAACCAATGCATGCCGGCACCAGTGCGCAAAAAGCAGTCCACCCGTCGCAGCCAACGCCGACAGAATCAGTCCCTCGGTGACAAGCTGCTGCAACAACCGGCCACGGTTCGCCCCGACCGCCACCCGCACCGTCATTTCGTGCCGCCGCGTGAAGGCCCGCACGAGCAGCAAATTCCCGACATTCGCGCAGGCGATCAACAAAACAAAAACCACCACGGCAAGCATGATCCCCAGGGTCGGGAGCAATGTCCCCGCGTTATTGAATGGCGTTTGCCACAACGGCCACAGCTTGATGCCGCGCCCCCGGTTCGTCGCCGGGAAATCAGATTCCAATCGCGCGGCAACAGCGGACATCTCCTGCTGAGCCTGTCCAATGGTCACGCCAGGCTTGAGACGCACATAAGCCTCGATCCAACGCGCGTCACGATCCTCCAGCTTGTACGGCCCACCTTCGAACGTTTCCTCCATCGATGCCGAGACCCAGAACTGCATCCCCCAGCCCACGAAGGTCCCCAGGAATCCCTTGGGCGCTACACCCACGATGGTGTGCTCAATGCCGTTCAAGCGCTGCGTCTTGCCAATGATTGCGGGATCGCCTTTGAAGCGGCTCTGCCACAGCTGGTAGCTGATCACCGTTACAGGGTGCGCGTTGCTGCCCACGTCTTCGCCGGGCGCGAAGCCACGCCCAAGGATCGGATGAACTCCGATCGCGTCAAAATAATTCGCCGATACAATGCTTCCGATCGTACGCTCGGCGCGATCGCCAAGGCTCAGCGTGGTACCCATGATCTTGGTCACGATGAACGAATCCACCAGCGTGCAGTTATTCTGCAGATCGAGATAATCGGGCCACGAAATAGCGGTAGCGCCCGCCTCGCCGCGCGCCGTTCCCGCCAGCGCAACAAGCCTCTCCTGATGCTCCACGAGCGGGTACGGCCGGAACAGTATTCCCTCGATCCAACTGAACACCGCGGCATTCGCCCCGATCCCCAGCGTCAAACAAAGGATCGCCAATACCGAAAATCCCGGACTGCGCCGCAGCATCCGCATACCAAACCGCAGATCTTGAACGAAGTTCTCGATCACGGGCACACCTCTCTTGTTAAGTTAGGCGGGTGGCCCGGATTGAAATTATTGAGACGGGCTACCATGATTGGTATCTCCAATTACAGTATAGAGACACGGAGGTGCCCCAGGTTCGCTTTTTGAACCTGGGTCTTGGGTTGCCGTTTCTTCCTCGCGACACGTTCGATCTTCCTCTGCGAATCTCAGCGCCCTCTGCGTCTCAGCGTTATCCTTCCTCTTCGACCTTCTCTGAGCTTTTCTCCCGGCCCGCCGCAGCTACTGCAGCCGCGCCACGATCACCGTCATATCGTCCGCCTGTTCCGGCGTCCCGGCCCACTCTTCCGCGGCGTTCATCAACGCCTCCGCCACCACGCGCGGCGGCGACGCCTGGACGTAGACCGCCGCCTGCTGCAGCCTCTTGATCCCAAACTCCTCGCCATACACGTTTTCCGGTTCGACCAGGCCGTCGCTGTATCCCACCAAAAGCGAATCCCTCGGCACTAAGACTCGGCCCTCCTCGTAACAACAATCCTCAGCCACGCCCAGCACCATCCCACCTATATCCAAATGCAACGCCGCATCCTTTGAAATCAGAAACGAAGGCAAATGCCCTGCATTCGTGTACCGCAGCGTCCGCGTAGCGCTGTCGTACACCGCGATAAAGAACGTCGCAAATCGATCGTCCCCCGTATTCCGCACGAGATGCTTGTTCAATCGCGACACCAATTCCGCGGTACTCATGCTCTCGCTCCCGGGCGCCAGCATCTGGCTCCGCAACGCCGCCTGCAAGCTGGCCATCAATAGCGCCGCGGAAATTCCCTTCCCCGATATGTCCGCCACCGCAATCGCCAGATGCGTCGGGCTCAGCTGAATAAAATCGTAATAATCCCCGCTAACCGACCGCGCCGCCTTGCAGATCGCCTCCATCTCCACGCCAGGCACCACCGGCAATTTCTGCGGGAACAGCTGGTTTTGTACCTCCCGCGCGATCGATATTTCATTCTCCAGCCGCTGCCGCTTCTTCTGCTCCTCGATCAACCCGCTGATCGACCCGGTCATCAGGTTGAACGACTCCGCAAGAACGCCCAGCTGATCCCGCCGCTCGATGCGCACCCGGTGCGTCAAGTCCCCACTCTGCACGTATTGCGTCGCGTGATAAAGGTCCGCTACCGCCTTGGTGATTTGCCGTGTCAGCACCACGCCGGTGATAAACGCGGCGATCCAGATAAAAAGAAAAAATGTCCCCAGCACCGCAAACAAGATCAGATAGGAGTCGCGCAGTTCCCCCAGCGTGCTGAACATCCTCCCGCTCAAGCTCGACGGCCGCGCGCTGAACACCGCAAACACTGGCCGGGGCTTGCCCACCGTGCCGTCCCGTGCCACAAATACCGCATCTTCCAGTCTCGATACTACGTTCACCGATGGCTCCAGCCAGAATGCTGCCGGCTGCAGCGTGCGGTTACTCGCTACGATGGGTTTAGCCGTCTCATACTGCACTCCCGCCGTGGTGTAAATTACCCCTCTCGGCGTACCCCCAGTGTATGGCCGCGTTACATTCAATTGGATCTCGCCCAGGTCCGGCGCGATCGTCGCAAGGAAGTCCGGCGTCAACGGAAGCCGCAACCGCACGACTCGCCTGCCCGTCGGCGGGTCCAGCTCCCGCAGGCCCACCATTGCCAGGCCGCCCTCGTCTTGCAGCAACCCCGCGAAAAACACCCTCCCGGGCGCCAGGTTCCGCAACAGGCTCACGTCATTCGAAAACTCGATGGTCAACCCTGGCAGTTCGCGATCGTGAACTACGTGCGATTGCGCCGCCAAAACTCGCTCGGAATCCTGCTCGCTTATCCCAGGCGGCAGAAAGTCATGGGCCGCGGCAATATGGTGCGAAATGTCCGTGATCATCTCGATGCGCCGGTGCAGATCCTCGTAAAGCAGAAACGCACCGAGCTGGGAGTACAAAAACCTGCCGGCCAGCAGCACAAACGTCATGATCAGTAGGATCGGCACAACCGCGATAAACAAGTACGCGACGATCAAGCGGTTCCGCAGGCTCCAAAGCAGCCAGCTCCGACCCCACGCGATCACCCTGTAAATGAGATAGCACCCGGAAAGAATCGCCAGAAACTTGACGAAGCTCAGAATCCCACTGTGCAGGTCCACAGCCGAAGCCGTCACACCCGCCAGCAGCACCACCAACGCAGCCACATCCAGCCGCGAACAACGCCGCCAAACCTCTCGACACCGATCAACGAAAGAAGTCATCAGTTCCCGGACTATCCAACAGAAGCACTACTCTACCTGAAGAACCGTCATTGTACCGAACGCCGGCGACATACCCGTATTCGCTTCTCTTCCTCAGCATCCCTATCAGGCGGTGCGACCTTCGGGCGGACGATAATGGTTCGAATGATGGTGAGGTGTAAACGCGAGTCAAACCCAACCAGCAAACCGCAAATTCAGCTTGACAGAAGTTAACTTAACTTCAAAAATACCACTGAGTACGATATCGCCTCAGGGCACAGGCACTCGTGCCTGTGCCTTCAGCAATGCAATGACGAAGCCAACAGGGCAGACCGATTCAAGTCATCCTCCCTACACTCAGATCAACTAAGTGATTTAGAATCAACACTTGCAAAAGTCTAAACAAAGAACTTTAACCACCCGTAGAATGAACACTTACAAAAAACTAGGAGGGGGTAGTACTCAGAAAGTTAACGTTCAAAGGGCGCAGTTACTTGCCTTGCCCAGACAGGGGATTTCCTCTCTCCCTCCACCCTTGTGCAAACAGGACGCTGGGCCCATCGGTTGAATCGGTCCTATCTTTTACTTTGCGACCGGGTTCCGCACTCGGCTGTGATACTGGCTATAGGTGAAGTACACCACCAACCCGATGACCAGCCAGATGATCAACCGTGCCCAGTTGACCCAGCCCAGCTTGTACATCATGTATCCGTTAAAAAGGATACCCAGGATCGGTACCACCGGAACCCATGGCGTCCGAAACGGTCGGGACTGATCCGGGTTCGTCCGCCGCAGAACCATCACCGCAATGCACACGATCACGAACGCCAGCAGCGTCCCGATATTCACCATTCTCCCGATATCATCGATCGGGGTGATGCTTCCCACGATTGCCGCGAGCAAGCCGACTGCCATGGTGTTCTTATAGGGAGTGCGAAATTTCGGATGGACGGCCGCGAAGAATTTCCTCGGCAATAGCCCGTCGTTGGCCATCGAATACAGTACGCGTGTTTGCCCCAACAACATGACTAGCATCACGCTCGTTAGACCAGCAAGCGCGCCCAAAGTAATAATGTGCGAAGCCAGCGGCAGCCCACGATCCAAGAAAGCTCTCGCGACGGGAGCCTCGATGTTGATGTCCTGCCAACGCACCATGCCGGTCAGCACGCCCGCCACCATGATGTATAGCGCCGTGCAAACCAGCAGCGAGACGATGATTCCGATGGGCAGGTCACGCTGCGGGTTCTTCGCTTCCTGCGCCGTCGTCGAAACCGCATCGAACCCAATGTAGGCAAAGAATATGTACGCCGCGCCGGCGCCGATTCCCGAAAATCCGTACGGCGCAAAACTGTGCCAATCGGTTCCCCAGTTCGCTGTCGAAATGTATCTTGAACCGAGGCCAATTACGAACAAGACCACCGAAACCTTGATCACCACGATCGTCGCGTTGAAGCTGGCGCTCTCTTTGATACCGATCACAAGGATCGCCGTGATCACCAGTGCGATGATGAACGCCGGCAAGTTGAAACCGATCTCTGCGCCGAACAGTTTGGGAGCAGCCATCAAGTCATGGGCCCGCTGTACCAATTCCGGTGAGTGCGCGCTCATGATCATCATCACTCGATCGAGGAACGCCTGTGTGCCCGGCACCAGCGTGGGGTCAAAGGTCTGCGCCATCTGACGCGCGACCAGGTTTTCTGCCGTACGCAGCGCCGTCCAGTGGTCGTACGCGAGCCACAAAGGCATCTTGATGTGAAAGATATTCAGCAATTCGATGAAGTGGTTGGACCAGCCCGAGGATACCGTGCTGGCGCCCATCGCGTACTCCAGTGTCAGGTCCCAGCCAATGATCCAGGCAAGGAGTTCTCCCAATGTGGCGTATGCGTAGGTGTACGCGCTCCCCGCCAGCGGAATCATCGCTGCAAACTCCGCATAGCACAGCGCGGCAAACGCACAACCCAGGCCCGACAGCACGAACGAAAGCATCAGGCCCGGCCCCGCATAGTGCGCTCCCAGCCCGGAAAGCACGAAAATTCCCGCGCCGATCACCGCGCCGACTCCCAAGGCCGTCAGTTGGAACGGTCCCAGCGTGCGCTTCAAACTGTGCTCGCCGGTTTCTCTAGCCTCCTCCATCAACGCACTGATCGGCTTCTTGGCAAACAGGCCGCCCATGCCTAGCCTCCTTGAGGACACAGCACCAGAATGGCTGTGCCGCTTTCACCCTCACGACTCTTTGCGATTACACCAATGAACTCTTATGCCCGCGCGCGCTTCCCCTGACGCGACCACACGAGGTACACCGGCACGCCGCACAGCACAATCACCAAACCCGGCCAGGCTGTCTGCGTCTTGTACAACAGCAGCACAAACATGATCGCCAGCGCCGCCACTATATACATCGCCGGTACGAAAGGGTAGCCAAACGCCCGATAGGGCCGCTCCAGACTTGGCCGCTTCATGCGCAAGACGAAAATGCCCGCGATGGTCAGCGCGTAAAAACTTAAAGCCGCAAACACCACGTAATCGAGCAGATCGCTATAAAGATTGCCGTAGGTGGTTAAGCCCGTCGGGCCCACGTGCCGGGTGCGCAGCAAAATCAGCACGATGATCCACACGCCCTGGTAGAGCAGTGCTTTGGCTGGGACGCCCTTCTTATTCAAGGTGCCCGTCGCGCGGAAGAACAGGCCATCCTTGGCCATCGCGTAGGAAACGCGCGCGCCCGCGAGAATCAACCCGTTGTTGCAGCCAAACGTGGAAATAACAATGGCGGCCGCCATGATGAGTGCGCCGGCGGGTCCGAAAATCGCGCTCAGCGCCGCGGTGGCCACGCGATCGTCGGGCGCATTCTGAATCTGTGAAAGAGGCAACGCACACAAATACGCGACGTTTGCGAGGCAATACAGGGTAATGACGATCAGCGTGCCGAAGGCCATCGACAGTGCCACATCGCGCTTCGGATTCTTGACCTCCGCGGCGGTAAACCCGATGTTGTTCCAGGCGTCGGCGGAGAACAGCGAACCGACCTGCGCCACGCCGAAGGCGACAAACAAGCCAAACGCTCCGCTCGCTGCGGTCACCGTTGGAATCATCGAGCGCAAAAAATTGGCGCCGGGTTCGATGGGTTGCGCGCCGCGTACCGCCCACATTTGGCTGAAATTGTCCAAGATTGCCGCGGCGCTTCGACCGACGAAGATGCAGAGAAAAATCAGCCCCAAGAGAGAAAGCGTCTTCGCGCTGGTAAACACATTTTGAATCAGCTTGCCCAGCCGCACGCCCTGCATGTTCAGAAACGTCAGAAAGACAATCATCAGCACGCCGACCAACTGCTGCACTGACAGGCTGATCGCGTACTTGGACCCGAGAGCAATGGGCGGAACGATCCAGGTATTACCGGAAATGGCGGGAAACAACACGCCCAGATAGCGCGCGAAGCCCACGGCTACGGCCGCGATCGTCCCCGTCTGGATGACAAGAAATAGCGTCCACCCGTAGAGGAAACCCCATAGCGGCGAATACGCTTCTCGCAAATAAATGTATTGCCCGCCCGCATGCGGAAACAGCGCTGCCAATTCGCCGTACGAGAGCGCCGCTGAAATCGTCAACAGCCCCGTGATGATCCACGTGAGCAACAACCCCCCCGACGAACCGGTCTGGCGCGAAATATCCGCCGCCACAATGAAAATCCCCGAGCCGATCATCGATCCAACAACGATCATCGTCCCGTCGAACAATCCAATCGCGCGTACAAACCCCGGCGCCTGCGCTGCGGCCGTGCCGCTTTGCCGGACCGGGTTTGTCGTCCTATCTGCCATGCGCAATGACTCTCAGGCCTTCGCCGTGTGATTCGCGGCGCCCAGGGTTTCCAAATATTGCCTCGCTCGCAAGCCGCGATCCGGCGCCCGCAAAATATCGCTGATCACGGCCACGGAGTTGGCACCGGCTTGAATGACCGCAGCCGAATTTTCAAGCATGATTCCACCAATTGCCACGATCGGTTTATCGCTGATCTCCCTCACCCGCCGGATAAAGTCTGTGCCGACTACTGGATCGGGATTCGCTTTCGACGAAGTCGCAAACACCGGCCCCACAGCGATGTAATCCGCTGAAGTCGCTGCTGCCGCACGAAACTGGTCGATGTTATGAGTGGATACGCCAACCAATTTTTCGTTTCCCACCAGTGCGCGCGCCTGCTCTGCTCCCAAATCGTCTTGCCCGACATGCACGCCGCTGGCTCCAGCCAACACGGCCACATCCGCCCGATCATTCACTATGAAGGTAATTCCTTGGGGAGTGAGCAGCGAGGCGAGCCTTCGTGACGAATGCATCAAGTCTCGCGCCGGGGCGGTCTTGTCCCGGTATTGCAGTAATCTGACGCCGGCTTCCGTTAATTCCTGGGCGCAATCTTGTACAGGAATGGTCAGCAATGCTGCGTCTAGTATCACATACAGCCTAGGCAGAACAAGCCGCATCGACACCTATTTTCCGTTTGTTCCCAGCAATTTTTCGATGAAGTGAGTATCGAACTTTCCTGCCGCAAAATCAGGATCCGCGAGAATGCTCCGGTGCAGCGGAATCGAGGTTTTGATCCCCTCGATCACGAACATTTCCAGCGCACGCTTCATGCGGCCAATGGCTTCGGAGCGATCGCGCCCTTTCACGATGAGTTTTGCGATCATCGAATCGTAGTATGGCGGGATGACGGCGTCGGCGTGAGCCGCGGAATCCACGCGCACGCCGGTGCCACCCGGCGCCTGAAACGTGGTGATGCGCCCTGCCGAGGGAACGAACGTGTCGGGGTCTTCGGCATTGATCCGGCATTCGATTGCGTGCCCCGAAAATGTCATCTCCCCAACGGCGTCCTCAAGCCGCTCTCCTGCCGCTATGCGAATCTGGGCCTTCACAAGGTCCACGCCGGTAATCATCTCCGTGACCGGATGCTCCACCTGAATGCGCGTATTCATTTCGATGAAGTAGATCGAGCCGTGTTCGTCCATCAGAAACTCGACGGTACCGGCGTTGGTGTATCCGATCTTTTCCAGCGCTCGCACCACCTTGGCTCCGAGTTCCTTGCGACGCTTGGGATCCATCGCCGGCGATGGGGACTCTTCCAGCAGCTTCTGGTGCCGCCGCTGAATGGTGCATTCGCGTTCGCCCAGATGGATGACCTTGCCATGCTGGTCGCCCAGCACCTGAAACTCGATGTGCCGCGGATGCTCGATAAATTTCTCCGCGTAAACGTCGGGCGTGCCGAAGGCCTGCTGGGCCTCACTCCGAGCGGTCTGATACATGGACAGCAGCTCGTCCTGCTTGCGAACGATGCGCATGCCGCGTCCGCCGCCGCCCGCAACGGCCTTCAGGATGAGCGGATACCCAATTTTCGCGGCTTCCTTCGCGAGTTGGTCCTCGCCCTCGACCACGCCATCGCTTCCGGGAACGGTCGGCAGACCCGCGGCCTTGACCTCGCGCCGCGCGCGGTCTTTCTCGCCCATGATCTCGATCACTTCAGCGGTCGGCCCGATGAAGGTGATCTCCGATGCTTCGCACACCTTGGCAAAGTTGGCGTTCTCGGACAGAAATCCGTATCCGGGATGGATCGCGTCCACATTGGTAATTTCCGCGGCGCTGATTACCTGCGGGATATTCAGATAGCTTTCGCTGCTCCGCGGCGGTCCGATGCAGACGGCTTCATCCGCGAAGCGTACGTGCAACGCATTGCGATCCGCCTCCGAATAGATGGCAACTGTCGAGATCCCCAACTCTTTGCATGCACAGATGATCCGCAGGGCAATTTCCCCGCGGTTGGCGACTAGGATTTTCTGGAACATAGGCAGGCGGGGCTACTTCTTCCGACTCGGACGGATGCCGAACAGCGGCTGCCCATACTCCACGGGCTGTCCGTTTTCGACGAAGGTGCGCAGCACTTCGCCGCTGATGTCGGATTCAATCTCGTTCATAAGTTTCATGGCTTCGACGATGCACAGGGTCTGCCCGGTTTCGACGTAGCCGCCGATCTTGACGAAGGGCTCGGCGCCCGGACTTGGGGATCCGTAGTACGTTCCCACGATAGGTGACTTCACCACATGCAAATCTTCCGCGGAGCGTCCTTCCGAAGCCTGCACGGGAGGCGCTGCGGGGGGATTTGGAGGCGATTGCGCTGCCCCGCCACTGGCGATAATGATCTCGGGCGCAGCCATTTGCCTGGGAACACTAACCACGGTCCCAGCCGACGGCTTCTTCAGCCGGATCTTCAAATCACCATTTGAATATTCGAATTCCTCGAGGTTGTGCTCGCTCATGTAGCGAAGCAATTGCTCGATATGCTGGAGTTCGGGGTTCCCTATCGCGGGGCTAGCAGTCGGTTTCGAGGGCTGTTTGCGTTTCATGCCTTTTATTAAATCTCAATGAGATCCCGTGGAATACGGGTGAGTACTTCGGTGTTCGATGCGTGCACGGCGACGTCGTCTTCGATGCGGATGCCCCCAACGCCCGGGACGTAAACACCTGGCTCAATGGTGATCACATTCCCCGGCTCCAAGGTCTGCTTCTGTCCCTTGGCCACCCGGGGATCCTCGTGCACCTCCAGCCCAAGTCCATGCCCGGTGCTGTGCACGAAATACCGATCGAGGCGATGTCGTGCTAAAACCGTTCTGGCTGCCGCGTCCACTTCCCCGCAGCTAACTCCGGCCTTTACCGTGCCTACAGCCGCCGCCTGCGCTTCCTGGACCGCCTTGTGCCACTTGCGAATTTTTGTTGACGCTCGCCCAACCACCACGGTGCGCGTAATGTCGCTGCAATAGTGCGCGAGTATAGCACCCAGGTCCAGTACGACCAATTCATTTTTCCTCAGTCGTTTCGCGGTAGCACGCGCATGTGGAAAGGCCGAACGCTCGCCGAAAGCCACAATCGTTTCGAAGGCCGGACCGGAAGCGCCGAGATGGCGCATTTGGTACTCGATATCCGCGGCGACTTCCAGCTCGCGAACGCCGGGCTTCAGCAGCTTCAAGGCACCTTCCAGAACCTTGCCCGCCAGGACCGCCGCCCGGCGCATCTTGGCGAGCTCCTGCGGGTCTTTCCGGGTGCGCAACGCCTCCACGTGACCGGCAGAGGCGACCCAGCGCACGCGGCGCCCACCAGCCCTTCTCATGGCCGCAAGCTGCCCGACGGTAATATGCGAAGGATCAAAGCCAACCTTGCCACCGCCAGCACCTTTCAGGAAGTCTCCGACCGCCGCCACTAAAGATCGGCTTTGCTGGACGATGCGAACTCCCGAGGTTTCTTCGCGAGCCTGCGACGTAAACCGACCGTCGGTGATGAGCGCCGTCCCACGCCGCGAAACCACCAGGGCACCCGACTCGCCGGTGAAGCCAGTCAAGTAGTACCAGCTCGCCGGCTGGGTGATTAACAAGGTGCCGAGCTGACTCTTGCTTAGGTGTGATAGAAGCGCCCGACTGCGTTGCGCGAAAAGAGTCTTCATAAAGGAAACGAGGAGACCGCAGTCTCCTCGATGTGGCCCTCGGTTGAAAGTCAGCGATCGAAGACGTGCGCCGTTGCTAAGCCGCCGGAATGATGCGCGGCGTCAGGAAGAAGAGCAGTTCGCCGGTATTGACGCTGGTGTTGTTGCGCCTGAACAGGTTCCCGATCAACGGCAGGCTGCCCAGGATGGGAACCTGCGTGATGTTGACCTGCGATGAGGTGATGATTACGCCGCCGACCACAATGGTCGCGCCATCGGCAACGGTAATTTTGCTTTCTGCGGATTGCGTATCCAGCGCTGGAACGCCCTGAATGCGTGGGATGCCTTGATCGATCTGGGTGTTTTCGACAATCACGTCCATGTAAATCGTGCCTTCCGCGGTGATCTGGGGAGTGACCTCCAGCTTGAGCACGGCGTCGATGTATTGGACAGAAATGGTGTTGTTGATAGTAGTTTGAATCGGAATCTTGACACCCTGCTTGACGGTGGCCTTTTCGTTGTTCTGGGTCACGATGCGGGGTTTGGAGAGCAGCTTACCAACGCCCTTGGACTCCGCGGCGGTGATAAAGAAGTCCACCGCAAAGTTCGGGGACCGGTGAGAGAAGCCCAAACCGCTGGTGGGCACACCCGCTCCGAGGTTAACGCTCAGCGGAATACCGGCAGTCGCGCCGTTGCCGGTGGTTTGCCCGGCGGAAATCGTCACGGGCGATGACGGTATCCCCGGTCCAGTGGTTACGCCGCTAGCGCCCACTGCCGGAGAGCCGCTAAACAGCGATCGACCGCCGGTGGTGGTGCCCGCAAAACCCAATTCCGTACCAATGTCCTGCGCAAAAGCGCGGGTAGCGGATACGACGCGTGCCTCGATTTCCACTTGCTGCGATTTGCGATCGAGCTGGTGGATGAGGTTGTCGATGGCCGGAATGACCGCCGGAATATCGCGGACGATGAGCTGGTTGGAGCGCGTATCGGAAAGAATATCGCCGCGCGTGGTCAGAAACTTTTTCAGCGTATCTTTGAGAGTGTCGGCCTTTGCATAGCTGAGCACGCGGGTCACAGTGATCATTTCCTGCGCGTCGTTTTCCGCTTTCCGCACATCTCGCGCGGTTTCTGCTTCCTTCTTGATGGTGTCCAGGGTCGCGATGCGCAAAACGTTGCCATGCAATTGCTTGTCGAGACCATTGTTCTGCAGCACGATGTCGAGCGCCTGATCCCAGGGAACTTCGTCGAGAACGATCGTGAGGGTTCCCTTTACCTGAGGGTCCAGAACGACGTTGAGGCCGCTGATTTCGTGAATCAAGCGGAAGAAATCGCGCAAGTCCACGTCCTTGAGGTTGACGGAAATGGGTTCACCGCTGTATCGCGACGGACCCGCAGCAGCTGCCTGCGGCGCGGCGCCAACGGTTGCCGCAGCATTACCGGCCTGCGCCATCGCCTGTTGAGCCGCTTCCTGCGCGGCGATCGGACGTGCGGGTTCGTCTTTCCCGCTGAACGATGCCAAAACGACTGAGGGCTGGGTCAGTTCGCCAGGCAACGCGAAACGAGGAACTCGGTTAGAGACTTTCTTGGAAGCCCGTACGGGTATCACCCGGGGCGCGGACAGGTCGTAATGAAAGTTGGGGCGTGGCTTGACGGCGTCTTGCGACGCGATGGTGGTGGTGGCCACGGGTGCATCCACGGGCGATTCCGGCTGCATGTCGAACGAAATCACCACGGTCGGGCCTTCACGCAAAATCTGGTAGGGTGCCGCGGCGGTCAGATCGACCACCACGCGTGCCACATCGGGCCGGAACTGGCCCAGGCGCACGCCGCGCACCGGCGCCGCAACGCCGGGAATAACGGATTTCTGTACCGCCAGGCGGGTGGCGCTGAAGTCCAAGACCAGGCGCTCGGGATTCTGCATCCGCGACGCGCGAACCTCCAAGGGACCCGTGCCTTCGACACGCACGCTGGAGTGCTGCGAAGCCTGGGTGACCGCCACGTTGGAGATCACTCCCGCGGTCGCGGTGGCGCCGGCGGACTCCTGGGTCTGGGCGGACGACGGAGTCATGGTCATGGTTGTCGCCGCGAGTATCAGGCAGCCAATTCGAAAGGCCGGCCGGTTCGTCTTCATTGCTGTTCTCCTGCACTGGCGTAGATTCTCTTATTAACCTGGCGTTCCACGGGCTTGCCAAAAGCGTCCTTGCCCAATTCGTGGAAGGAAACTCCATCCATGGCAATCTTCTCCACGCGACCGTCGTACAACTGGTCGCCCTCGCGAAGGAAGTAGGTTCGCGCCTGCGGATTGGAAACCACCGCGATCATGCCGTTCGACGAGCGCACGATCCCGTCCAGCCGCAGCGTGCTTACCTGCAGGCCGGCTTTTCCGGGCGGCAGATTTTTTGCACCGGTATCTTTATTTCGGTTGACGAGAGACTCAAAGGGATCGCGCCGCGCGAGTTTGTCGCCCTCGCCCGAAGCTTGCACCTCGGCGGGCGATGCCGTACCTTCTACGGGCTTTTTCGCAGCCGATTTAGCCTTAGGTTTGGCGGTCGTCTTCGCAGCATGGGGCGTGGCCTTAGCCGCCGGCGGCGCTACCGCTGCCGCGCCCGCGGAATTGGCTTGCGCCAACAAGCTGGAGGAGCTGGCCGCCAGCAAAATCGCTACTACGAGAGTGTTCACAGAACGCATAGTTCACTCATTCGGTCACAGTTTTCCAGCTGGCTGTGACTTCGCACCCGCAGCTGCGGGAGCGGCGCCTGTATCAGCCGGCTTGGTGAAAAATGTCGTTGCAGTAAAGATCCCAGAAACCGACGTGCCCGGACGAAACGGATATTTTCCGGCCTTGCTACCAGTGGCATCCTCGAAGTCCAAATCGCCTACGTTGATAATTCTCGACAAGCGGCTGAGGCGCCCGAAAAAGTCCAAGATGTTGAAATAGGGACCGTCTGCTTGCACTTCAAAGGGCATGTCGTAGTGGTATTCGCGCGCGACCACCGGCTGGGCGGTCAGGCGCCGAATCTGAACGTTGGAAGCAGTGGCCGCACCCTGGACGAGGCGGATGAATTCGTCGACGTCCTTTTCGTCCGGCACAATGGTCTTCAGCGTCTCCAACTGTTTGGACAGCGCGTCCATCTGGGACTTCAATTCGCCGTAGCGCTGCCGGTAAACCTGAAGCTGAGTAACTTCCTGATTGAGCTGCGACCGCTGGCGGACCGCTTTGTCGACTTCATCGCGCTCTTGCGCGACCGGGGACAGCGGCACGTACACGCCGACGACCACCAGCACGACGGTAATGGCGACCGCCAAGAGGCCCTGCATGATCACGGACATATCGCGAAGTGGATTGGCCATGTCTTTACCCTACCTTCGGCTTTGCCCCGGTGGCTGGCGCAGGCTGCGCAGGGGCGCTGGCCGGCTTGGCTTGCGCATGCGGCGCAGGCACGCCCGCGGGCGGTGGAGTGATTTCGGCGGAGACCTCGAACATGAACGTTTGCACTGCAACGTTCTTGTCGTCCTGCTTTGATTCCTTGATCTCGATCTTGGAGAAATATCCGGAACGCTTCAGCGCGGTAATGAAATTGGCGACGCCGTTTACGGAAGCGGAGGCGCCGTCGATGGTCAGAGTGTTGCCTTTGCGAATCATCGAAGTGAGCCACAAATTCTCGGTACGCGCGACGGTGCTGGCGATTTCGTCCAGGAGTTCCTGGCCACCGGTGCGATCCCGTTGCAGCTGTTCGATGGTGGAGACGCGCTGCTGCAAAACCGTTTTCTGCTTCTCGAAGGCTTCGACCTGCTGTTTGACCTGTTCGAGGTCGGTCTTCTGCGCCTGGAGTTGCTTGATGCGCGTGTTCTCATCGTTCAACTGGCGCTGCCAGGAGTAATAGAGGTAACCGAGGATCAGCGCACCGAACAGAACACCGGCGCCGACGAATAGCACCGGAAGGGCGGCCCCGGTATCCACCGGACGGCGTGAGGCCTTCGGTTTGGCTTGTCCGAGAAGATTTATTCGGATCATGGCTAGTCAAAGCTCCTCAGCGCCAGCCCGACAGCAATCGCCAGCCGCGGCGCCATTTCGCGAATGGTGTCGTCGCTGTGCCTGCCCGGATTCACCAGCACTTTACGGAACGGATTCAGTTCTTCCACCGGCATTGCGAATTCTTCACGGAGCAGGTCGACCAGCCCCGGAACGCGGGCGGTGCCCCCGGCCACGACGATGCGCTGAATGTTTTCGCCGCTCGCGGTGGCGCGGAAGAAGTCAAAGGTCTTCTGAATTTCCAGCGTCAAAATGTCGGAAACGCTGCGCAGAATCTGCTGCTTTTGCTCGTCCGTTACGCTGGGAAGGGTTTCGCCCTTCTTCAGGCGCTCGGCGTCTTCGTAGCTCAAATCGAGTTCTTTTTGCAGCGCGTCGGTAAATTGATTGCCGCCGACACTGACGTCGCGGGTAAACAGCGGGATACCACCCCGCACAATGTTGATGTTCATGACGCTGGCGCCAATGTTCAGCAGCGCTACGGTCTGACCCGCATCGGGTTCGTAGTTCATTTCAAAGCAGTTCTGCAGGCCGAAGGCGTCGATATCGACGACCACAGGAGTTTTCCCAGCCTGAGCGAGCACGTTGGTGTGGTTCAGAATCTTGTCTTTCTTGACGGCGACCAGCAGCACGTCCATCTGCGCGTCCATCGATTCCAGGAGCTGGTAGCTGAGGTTCACGTCCGCGATGTCGAAGGGGATGTGCTGGCTGGCTTCCGACGGGATGCGGTCGTAAAGCTCTTCTTCGGTCATCAGCGGCAGAGGAACGCGTTTCACGATGACGGAGTGCCCGGAAACGGAGGTGGCCACATTCTTGGTCTTGATCTTTTCGGCGTCGAAAATCTTGCTGATGGCGTTGGCCACCTGCGGCGCGTCCATGATCGCGCCATCGACGACGGTGTCCTGCGCCAGAGGCTCCATGCCGAAGCTCACCAGTTCATACCCGGCTTTAGTGGAACGCAGTTCCACAGCCTTGATCGAACTGGAACCGATGTCCAGGCCAACCAGTTGCTTGTTCTTCCGTCCGCCCAGTAACCACATATTCGCGGCCTCTTTCCCTGTCGCCTCGCCCGATTAGCGGCGCCGTACGTGCGCCTGGCTCATCTTGCGTTCCATCCAGCGATCCAGGATGGTCTTGCGTAGTTTCCAACGATTGCCGAGTTTGAATGCGGGAATCTCGCCTTCGGTGATGTAACGGTACAGCGTATCCGGGGAGATACCCAGATACTGCGACGCTTGCCGCACATTCATCACTTCACGCGATTCATTCACTAGGAACGCTACCCCGGCGCCCGAACACGCCCGAACTGCAACCCACTGGTGCACCCCACCCGACACAGCGGAACCACGAGGGTGCGCCCTCTGCTAGCGTTTATGACATCGCAGCGTTGCAGGGGTCAAAGGGATTTTGTGCGTGAGTTGTCCTATGTATATGGGTTGTTTCCGGTAGTTGTTGGGTATTTATGGTATGGGGCGCTATATATAGCGTAGCTAAACTCTCAGTACCGCAAGATATTGAACTTTCGATGGCTTCCAACCTGTTCCATGGGACGGTTATCGTTTGCGATCACGGGTTCCGGGCGCGCAGGCGCCACGCATACGATTTCTTCCAATTCTCCGTAATTTGCCGGATCTGCGCCGCGCTGATTTCCGTGAATTCGAAACCATAGAGTAGCCCGAGTTTGTGGCGCACTCTGGCCTGAACGGGGGCACCCGCTACCGGATAGACTTCCGCAGCGTCGCCCACCTGTAACCCGTTCACCATCGCGGACATGCCGCCTTGGCTGATTTCGACGCTGATTCCGGTCATGAGCGTACCGCCGGGGCACTGGACGGCCATGGCCTCGCTGCAGCGATAACGAGGGCTGCGGCGGCGCTCGGTGCCGTGTTGAGTGTCCGTCTTTAGAACTGGGAAGTTATGCTGACCGTTCATCGTCGAATCTCACGCCGTACCTATCGGCGCGATTTGGATTGGCTTGAGTTGGGGCTTGGCTTTGCGGCTTTTTTACGCTGACACAGACAGGAGTGTCTGTGCTACTGGAGGGCTACAAGCCTAGAGTTTTCCAAAGGGCGGCGACGCGCGCCTTTGTCGCTTCGTCCATGAGAATTTCGTCGGGCCACGGGCGCGTGAATCCCTCGGTTGCCCATTTTCGCGTGGCATCGATGCCCATTTTCGAACCGTAGTCCTGCATGCGCTGCGCGTGATCCAGGGTGTCCGCCGGGCCCAGGACGAACTGCACGTCGCGCTCGGGATCGATGGCACACAGCGCTTTCCAAACGACTTCGCGGTAGTTGTGCACATCCACGTCGTGATCCACCACCACGATCACCTTCGTAAACATGGCCTGACCCAGCGACCAAATGGCATTCATTATTTTTCGGGCATGGCCTGGGTAGGACTTGCGGATCGCTACAATCATCAGATTGTGAAAAATGCCTTCGGCGGGCATGGCCACGTCGGCGATTTCCGGATACTGCATCTTCATTACCGGCAGGAACACGCGTTCCACGGCGTAACCCATGAAATAGTCTTCCTGCGGCGGGGGTCCGACGACGGTCGTCAAATAGATCGGATCCTTGCGGTGCGTGATGCACTCCACGTGGAACACGGGGAACTCCCCTTCCAGCGAATAAAATCCGGTGTGATCGCCAAACGGCCCTTCGGTGCGCATCTCGTTCAGGCTTACGTAGCCTTCGAGGATGATCTCTGCATTCGCGGGGACTTCCAGATCGTTGGTTTCGCACTTGACCATCTCTACCGGCTCGCGCCGTAAAAATCCCGCGAACATCATTTCGTCCAGGTCCGGGGGAATTGGCAGCATGCCAGCCAGGGCTGTCGGCGGATCGGCGCCGATGGCCACCGAAACGGAAATGCGTCCGTCGGGACTTGCCGCGCGCGCACGCCGGAAATGTTCCGCGCCATGCTTTTGCGTCTGCCAATGCATGCCCGTGGTTCGTTCGTCGTAGACCTGCATGCGATACATGCCCACGTTGCGCTTGCCTGATTCCGGATTTCGCGTAAACACCAGTGGGAAGGTGATGAATCGCCCGCCGTCCTGCGGCCAACATTTCAAAATCGGAAAATCGAGCAAGTTGACGTCCGCGCCGGTGCGCACGATTTCCTTGCAGTCACCGTCTTTCACGGTTTTCGGAAAGAAGGATCCTAACTCGGCGAGTTTCGGCAACATCTTGATCTTGTCGAACAAGCCCTGCGGCGACTCCATGGCCAGGAAACCCTTGATGCGATCGGCAACCTCTTCCAGGTGTCCCACTTCAAACGCCAATTCCATACGCCGCACACTGCCGAATGTATTCACCAGCAGTGGCACCCGGGAACCTTTGGGCTTCTCGAACAGCAACGCGGGTCCAACGCTCTTTGCTTTGCGCTTGGCGTCGCGCGCGACTCGCTGGGTAATTTCGGTAATCTCCAGGACCGGGTCCACCTCGGTTCGCACCCGCGTCAGTTCGCCCTCTTTCTCCAGCTTGCGCACGAACTCCCGCAAATCCCGATAGGCCACTCTCTCCTCCTGAACGCGTGCAAATGGCGGGCACCTGAAAGCAAAACTGTAGCATGAACGCTGACGGATGAACGCTTACGGGTCAGTCGAAGTGAACCTCTTTCGAAAGTTAAACGCGGGATCGCAGTATAGGGCTGGGTGTTCGGGGCGCAGCAGTGCCGCGCCCCTACAAGGGTTTCCGAACCCGGACTGTAGATGAAGTGCTTCCTCGCTTCTTTTTCTCTAACCGAGCCAACCTATTTGGCATCCAATGCGCGTATTGCTCAAATCGAAATTGGCAAGGAAGAGCGCGATGCCGAAAATGAAGATTGCCGTAGTGCCTAAGCCCGGGGCCGATTTCGAAGTTCAGGAGCGCGAAATACCCACCCCCGGGGTGGGACAGGTTCGCATCAAGGTCCTGGCCTGCGGAGTGTGCTTCAGCGATCACATCGTGAAGGACAACTTGTTTCCGGGCATAGTCTACCCGCGCTCACCCGGGCACGAGATCGCGGGCATTATCGACGAAGTGGGCCCGCACGTGTCCGCGTGGAAGAAAGGACAGCGAGTGGGAGTCGGGTGGCACGGCGGCCACGACTTCACCTGCCTGCAGTGCCGTCGCGGCGATTTTATCAATTGCGTGAACGAAAAGTGGACGGGCATCAGCTATGACGGCGGCTACGCGGAATATATGGTTGCGCCCTGGGAAGCGGTGGCGTCCATGCCGGACTCGCTGGATCCCGTCGAAGCCGCGCCGCTGCTTTGCGCCGGCATCACTACCTTCAACGCGCTGCGTCATAGCGGTGCGCAAGGTGGAGACCTGGTCGCGGTTCTCGGCGTCGGCGGGCTGGGGCACCTGGGAATTCAATTCGCGAACAAATTGGGCTATCAAGTGGTTGGCATCAGCCGCGGTAAAGAGAGTGAAGCCTTGGCTAAGAAGCTCGGCGCACACTTTTACATTGATAGCTCTGCAACCGACGCCGCCGCTGAACTGAAAAAACTCGGGGGTGCGAGAGTCATTCTCTCCACCGCACCCAGCGGCAAGGCCATGGCCTCGCTCATCAACGGCCTCGGCGCAAACGGCACCATGATGGTCCTCGGCGCAGGCCCCGATCCCATCGAAGTGCAGACCAGCGCACTTATCTTTGGCAACAAAGAATTAAAGGGCTGGGCGTCCGGGATCGCCCCCGACTCCGAAGATACCTTGCGCTTCGCGGGATATACCGGCGTACGCCCCATGATCGAAAAATTCCCGCTGGACAAGGTCAACGAAGCGTACAACCGCATGACCAGCGGCAAGGCCCAATTCCGCGTCGTCCTGACAATGTAGATAATCGAGTTCTTGCAAAAACGGCAAGAACGGAAGGATAACAATCACATGAATTCGTTACGGAAGGTGTTGGAGGAAGCGCAACAAAGCGGTCTGGCGATCGGTCATTTTAACATCTCTGACCTGGTTCTATTGAAGGCAGTGTTTGCCGCTGCCCGGGAACTGAACGTGCCGGTCTTGGTTGGTTTGTCCGAGGGCGAGCGTGAGTTCGTGGGAGTTCGTCAGAGTGCGGCCCTGGTGCGAAGTTTGCGCGAAGAATTCGACTTCCCTATCTTTCTTAACGCAGATCATACGCACTCCCTCGCGAAAGCGTTGGAGGCGGCAAAAGCCGGGTTTGATTCGGTCGTCTTTGACCTGTCGGCCTTGCCTTTCGAAGAAAATGTGCGCCAAACCAAGCAGGCGGTAGAAGCGCTGAAGGCGATCAATCCTTCCATGCTGGTCGAGGGAGAAATCGGAGACATCGGAACGGGCTCTGAAATACACGAAACAGCCCCCGACCTGTTGAAGGGGCTTTCCAAGCCGGAGGAAGCCAAACAGTTTGTAGACAGCACCGGAGTGGACATTCTGGCCCCTGCGGTGGGCAATATGCATGGGATGCTGCGGAGCATGGTAAAGGGAGAAACGAAGAAGCGCCTGGATATCAAGCGAATAGCTGCCATCAAGCAAGCGACGGGAGCGCTCCTGACGCTCCACGGCGGCTCAGGCACCGATGATGAAGACTTGCGCGAAGCGATCGCGGCGGGGATCAATATTGTCCACATCAATACGGAACTTCGGGTCGCGTGGAGACGCGGTTTGGAAGCTGGTTTAGCCAAACAAGCAGACGAAGTCGTGCCCTACAAGATTCTGCCCTCAGCGGTGAATTCCGTGAAAGAAGTGGTCATCTCGCGCTTGCGACTGTTTAGCGGCAAGCGGAAGTTGGCTCAAGGAACATAGCGCCAGTTCACGGCGCACTGTCTATACCTACGGCGGCGCCGCTCCGTCGCTATGCAAAGCAGAGCTATCGCTGGCGGTCCAGCCGGAACGCCGCCGCTTGATAGTCGCCACGCAAATCGAGTTGTAGGCCGTGGTGCATCCACCAATCGCCAGACGCGGTCTCCGGAGTTCCCGGCGGCGCCTTGCCGTCGATCCATCCCAACTTGTATTCGCCGTTTGGGTCCAGTCCGCGCAGCTGCAGTAGAGGAAACCCGCGCCCTTCCGTCGTCGCATTCGCGAACGCGAACACCACCGCCTGATTCTTGTCCGCCGATACCGTCTCTGTGGCGGAAAACTCGCTGGCGTCGCGCGGGCTGATCAGGCGAAACAAATCGCCCTGCACGATTGTTCTCTGCACCGCGTGATACGCGGCAATCAACCGCTTTGCCGTAGCAAAATCTTCCGCTGTCCATTTATTCAAATTCGCTCCAATGCCCAATGAGCCCTGCATGGAGCTGAGCATGCGGTAAGTGAGCGAAGTGGAACGGTGGTTGAGCCAGTGCGGCGAGTCGGTGACCCATGCCATCATGATTTGCGGCGTGTAGGCGTAGGTGAAACCGTCTTGCATCGAGAGACGATCGTAGGGATCGGTATTGTCCGACGGCCAGACCTCGTCGGTGTAGCGTAGGATGCCGAGATCGACGCGGCCGCCTCCGCCCGAACAACTCTCGATCTCGATCTTGGGATGCTTCTTGCGCAGGTCCGCGAGAATCGCATAGAGGTTCCGGATGAACTCGACGTACACGCGCTTCTGCTCATCGACGGGAACGGCATCCCAACCTGGCTCGGACCAGTTGCGGTTGTAGTCCCACTTCAGAAAAGCGATATCGTTTTCCGTCAGCAGCTTGTCGAGAAACCCTTCGACGTAGTCGCGCACATCCGGGCGCGCCAGATTCAGGACCAGCTGGTTGCGCGACTCCGAGCGTGGCCGCCCGGGGAAATTCAAAACCCAGTCGGGATGTTTGCGATACAAATCCGAATCCGGATTCACCATCTCCGGCTCGACCCACAAACCAAAATCCATCCCCAGCGAATGCACTTTGTCGATGAGGGGCTTCAGGCCGTGGGGGAATTTTTCGGAGTTCACATACCAATCGCCCAACCCCGCGTGGTCATCTTTCCGTTGACCAAACCAGCCGTCGTCCATCACGAATCGATCCACACCGATCGACGCTGCTTTCTCTGCGATGGCCATCTGCCCAGCTTCATCGACGCGAAATTCGGTTGCCTCCCACGAGTTGTAAATTACCGGCCGTGGTTTCGGGTTCGGAGCCTGCGGCAGGATGTGTGCGTTTTCAAATTTGTGCAGTAGTCGTGACGCCCCGCCCAGCCCATGATTCGAATAGCCGCCATAAAAAATCGGCGTCTCCAAGCGTTCGTTTGGTTTCAACTTGTAGCCGAAATCAAACGGATTGAATCCGCCGGTCACGCGGATCGCGTCGAGTTGCGTCTTTTCCACGGTAATCCGCCATGAACCCGACCACGCCAGGGCGCCGAACCAGACTTCGCCGTGCTCTTCGTCGGCAACAATCGGAGATGTGGGCCGTTGGCCGCTATCGCGCGAAAGCGCAAACCACGGGTTCGCCTGATGCCCGGTCGTCCCTCGGGGGCTTTCGATCACGCGCCCTCCGCCCTGGACTGGTTCCTGATTCAGTGTCCACTCTCCAGCCCACCGGCCGGTTAGATAGCTCAGCGTGTAGCGCGCCGGAGGCAGCGTCCATTGGGCTGCGGCGGCCTGCTCGATCACCACCGGTTGTTTCTCGCGATTTTCGATTACGGCGGAGCGCGCGAGAATTCCGCTCTCCGCATCGATCGCATAGCGCAATGTCACGTAAATTTCCCGCGAAACATCCTTCAGCATCACGTCGAACGCCCCGGGGCCGGCGGGCTTGCCGCTAACAAAATGCAAGACCAGATCACGATTTCCATCGGCGAATGTCACTTTCAGGGCTGGCTCGGTAAACAGGCCGGCCCCCCAACTGGCATACTCCTGCGGCGTTGTGGTGTACGGCGAATCGAATGAAGCCACCTCGGGAAGTGAATGCGCCGTGGGAACGGAATCGTGCGCGCCCAAGCGCCCGCCCCAGTATAGGGACTGCAATTCCCCGCGCTCATTCACGCCAAAGACGTACGTGGAGTCGCCGCCGTCCAGGCGGAAGACCTGACCGCTCTGGCCCATGCAGGAGCCAGCGGCAAGCAAGCTGAGCAAAGTAAAAGCAGACAGAGTCGTCAGGATCGCGGAAGCGCGTACGAGCAAAGAGTTTTTCATGGCGACGGTATCCTAGCACTCACCGTAGGCTATTGTTTTTTGATTTCGCGGTGATCCGGAGCCGGATGCCTGGATCCTAGTTTTTTGGGCAGGACTCTCGAGACGCAGGCTAGAAGTCCGCAATCTCGGAAGTTGCGATGGTCTCAACGACGTTCAGTACCAGAGTAGCGTCTTAGCGGAAACTTGGGCACCAGAGCGCACTCTTCGAGTAAGCAGTTGCTGAATAGGACCTCGTGAACGAGAACATTTTCCGACAATGTAGCTGTTTCTGGGCGCTTGTTAGGATGCTCTCGGCATGGTTTCGAGCGACCGCCCGGCCAAGATGCTTGAATCTCGACAAAGTTGTTGCAAGGCCATTATAAAACTGGTACCTTTCCATGCAGTCCGGAGCGCCCTCCCGCAGTCGTGGACTAGTTTCCGGCTCGAGAGACTTGCGCGGAGGTTCCCATGAGGCTCATGAATCCGAAATTCGCGGCCACCACATGTCTTTTTGCCTTGCTGGCAACGCCCGCTGCCGTATTCGCTGAACACCATGGCGACGACGGAAAAGGTAAAGACTGGCACAAAGACCGCAAACTCCACGCAGTTCCTGAGCCCAGCACGTTGGCTATGACCCTGGCTGGAATGGGCCTCGTTCTCGGGCTGGCTATCGTCGGGCTACGCCGCAATCGCCGCCGCAGCGTCGCCGCTTAATACCTCTCCGGGCAGTCGTCTGTGAGCGTCCCGCGCCTTGGAAATGCGCCGGAGTACGCCCTTCCGTCTGAGCTTTAACCTGCAAGATCCAAGATCATCCCTCGCGTACTCAGTTGAACCGCCACCGCTCACTTCACGTGAGCGTCAAAGACGCCGGTCTCGACGCGACCGGCGCGCTTGATCTGCACAAAAATGCGATAGTCGCCGGGTTGTGGGAACCCGTAGGGGAATCGGACTTCGGGCGGAAGCGGACCGGATGGAGGCATGGTCATGGACATCATCGCGTCTGGCGCGGAGGGCGCGGCGTTCGCGAGTCCGGCTTGTGCGAGCTCCAACGCGGCCATGGAAACTGATCCGGCTGGATGTAGGTGAGCGAAAACGCTCAAATCGGAGCGCACAAACTCGGCGTGTCCCGCCATGCCCATGTAGGGCTGCATATCTTGGGCAGGCTTGCCGTCCTTATCTTGCACGGTGAATATAAATTCCATGGGAACGTTGGCTTTAAAGTCGCCTGCCGGGCGTTGCCAAACGATGCGGCCGCCGTCTGGGAGCAGCGAAGTCGTGGAATCCTCAGCGACCGCCAACAGTGGCACGCCGGACCATGTGGAGTCGTCGCCCGCGAGAGGTTTGCCGGCAATTTGCGGAAGGTCGATGCTCCCGATCAGTGTCCATGGATAACCACGTGGGTCGACAACGTCGGCGAAGACTTTATAGTGACCCGCGGGAAGATCGGGCAAATCCACCGCGAACCCGCCTCCGTTGGTGGGGTCCGGATGAAGGTGCCACATGCGGTCCAATTCCGGAACGCGGAGGAGAAACAAGTGCATCAGGTGACCGTGATCGGGAAGGACCTCTCCCAGACGGATGTAGGCAGACGATTTAATGTCTGTGCGTTGCGCGCGAATCTCGAGGCGGTGGCCATCAACGAGCTGTAGCGCGGCGACTGGAGGCTTGAAGAAATCCACCCGGCGTTGAAACTCCGTCGCGTCGGAACCCCACCAGGCTTTTCCGAGATAAAGGATGGCGCCGACCAAAATTGCGGTTGCGAGCATGACCACGTAGGCGCGGCGCTTATGGGACCGATCCGGGATTTCGCCTGCCTCCAGGTTGCCTTCGCGCGCGATGGCGCCGATGATGCAGACCACCCCGACAGCCAGAAACAGCATGAGAGCAAGTAATAGTCCGGCGAGGGGTTTCTCCATTGGGAGAGTGCGCTGCGCGGAGGCGGGCACCGGAACGGAGAGCTCCCCTGGTCCTTGGGCTCCATCCACCAGGACGCGCACCTGCAATGCCCCGGACTCCATCAGCCAAAGACTAGCAGTGAAGAATTGTGGATCGTCGTTGGACCGCTGGGCGAGGTCAGGTGTGGGAGGCAGGTTGGAACCTGGACCCGCGAGGCGCAAGGGAACGACTCGAATCGCGCGAACATCGCCTGATTCGCTACGAATTTGAATTTCGGCCACGCCGGGAATGACTTGAGGCACGCGTACGGTGACAACAAGACGGTAGGGACCGGCGCTACCTTCGTAAAAGACGTCCGGGCTTCCGACATGCGCGCTCACAGGGAGAACGGCTGCCAGGAGAAAGGTTAAGAATGCGAAGAGTGGTGTGCGTGATCGCATCAAGTTTTGAGAAAGAACGGTTTCGAGCGCCGATTCGCAGGAATTCGCACGCAAATTAAGGCTCGGTCTATTTGTCCTTAAGGGTTCACCTGCGAGTCCGCCGCATCCATTCACCCCAGCCGAAGCCGACTTTGGTCATTACGATCGCTATGACCAGCGCGATGCCCATGCGCATCCAAAATGCGGCAAGGGTTGCTTCCGTGGGAACGAAGATGTTGAGTGCCCAGGGAGACCCGGGACGTACGAAATAAGGAAAGTTGTTGGTTGCGAAAATCCAGTTGCGTGAAGCCGGCGACATCAGGAAATCCGCGAATGGCCACTGCACCACAAGAAAGCTGGCCAGGAACGCCGCGCCGAGCGCCGCTGCTTTGGCCCATCTGTTCCACTCTCCAACTCGGCGGCGTACCAGATCGAAAACGATCGCGGGCACGATCAGAAGCAACGGAAAATCAGGCGGGACGAGATGTGTGATTTTTTGATAGACCGGGCCGAGCTTGGGCTCCGCCGGTGAAAGAGGCAGCAGCCAAGTGAGGCAAAGATGCATGGCGGTATACATACTCGTCATGATGGTTGCGGCCCAGGAATGCTTCGAAGCAGCCGCGACGGCGGCCATCCAAATCGGCGCCACAAGCGCGACCACCAGATAGAACATTGCTCCATGCATGAGGAATCGGAAGGTGTACTCCTGTGCGATGCCGATCGTCATGCCCATCATGAAAATGAACGCCAAAAACACCAGGCGCTCGAGCTTGGCGCGGTACTCACCCTGGGCGCGGTTCATCTCCGACAGAATCATGACCAGCGTGCCGAAACGGATGGCAGTCATGCCCAGCGCCAGCAAAACGTGCGGTGGGCTGAGGATCTTGACGTCCAGGCCGTAGGCCGCGTGCCACCAGTTATCGAATGGCGCCGAGGTGATCATAGCCACCCCGCCCCACGCGCACATAAACGCGCCCATGGGCCCGCGGAAACCCCATAGCGTAATGGAGTGATCGCGCAAGGGCGAGTCCTTCTGGAAGGTGGTCGAGAGAATCAAATAGCCGCAGGAAATGCCGGACAAAACGCCGCACAACTGGATGAGAATGTGCGGTGTGGTCCAAAAGGTGTCGCGACCGACACTCTCGTGCCAGGAAATATCCCATGCGCCGCCGATTACGCTACAGATGACCGCGATGAGGCAGGACCAAATGTACCAGGGGATCGATTCCGTGCTCGCAATAGCTTTGACGGTCGTTCGAGTCTGCACCTGAGACGCTAGAGGAATTGAGTGTGCCATGGCGCTTCTTTCGCGAGGTGCCTTCAACTTCAGTACGCACAAAGCTGTCGGAAGTTTGCAGTCTACACTAGCTCCGACCGGGAGGCGCCTCGGGCCGAAGACTGATCGCTCCATCCATGCCTGCAGGGTCGAGTAGCGGTTCGCGGGAGTGCCGCCCTTTGGGCCAGTTCAGCGGCTGACTTCTGTGCGGCCGCTGAGAATCAGCTCTCGCCCGAACGAGAAATACTCGAAATCAAGTTCACCCATGCGCGCGGGTGAGTACAGGTTGCGTCCATCAATTACGAGGCGGCGAGCCATGAGTTTGCCTGCGCGCTCCCAATCAAGCTCACGAAATTCTTCCCATTCTGTGCAGATCAGGACTGCTTCGGCGTCGCGCAGAGCGTCGTAGGGGTCGTGGTGGTAGGTAATTTGCGGCAGGATGGCTTGCGCTCGCGAGATGGCTTCGGGATCGGTGGCGTGAACTTCAGCACCTTCCGCGTGCATCCGCCTGGCGACCTCCAGAGCGGGTGAGAAGCGAACGTCGTCGGTGTTGGCTTTGAAAGCGAGGCCGAGGATGGCAACACGCTTCCCTTTTACAACCCACAAAGCCTGGTGAACCTTTTCGAGGAAGCGGTCGATGCGCTGTTTGTTGACGCGCTCGGCAGCTTTGAGGATTTCAAAATCGACGCCGACGGTTCCCGCGAGATGCACGAAGGCCTGGAGATCTTTCGGGAAGCAGAAGCCGCCGAAGCCCAGACCGGCACGAAGGAACTGGCCGCCAATGCGGGGATCGAGCCCCATGGCTTGCGTGACTTCCTCCACATCCGCGCCGATTTTTTCGCAGAGGTCGGCGATGACGTTGGCGTAGCTGATTTTCAGGGCGAGGAACGAATTGGAGGCATGCTTGATTAGCTCCGCGCTGTTGATGGTGGTGACCAGGAGGTGGGCTGCAGGGCCATCCGGGCAAGAATTCTCGTGAACCGGGCAGCGGAACTTCCGCTCGAGAATCGGGCGATAGATTTCGCGCATCTGAGCAGCGGCGGACTCGTCTTCCACGCCTACGACGATGCGGTCAGGATGAAAGAAATCCCCGACGGCGGTGCCTTCGCGAAGGAACTCTGGATTGGAGACGACGCGAAAGGTCAAGCCGCTATTGCGTGAGTACGCGTTCAGCGCGCGGCGCAACTCCAAACCGGTGCGAGCGGGAACCGTGCTCTTTTCGATGACGAGTTTCGGGGAGCGCGCTTCGGTGGCGATCTGGCGGGCAACGTTGTCGATGGCGGAAAGATCGGCGCCGCCGTTTTCCTTCGGAGGCGTGCCAACGCAGATGAAAATCGCATCGCTAGCGCGGATCGCTTCGCCGGCATCAGCGGTGAAGGAGATTTTTCCGGATTTTCGCGCGGAGTCGAGGACTTTGTCCAAGTGCTGCTCGTAGATGGGCACCTTACCGGCCTGGAGTTGCGCAATGCGCCCGGTATCGACGTCGGTGCAGACGACGTTGTGGCCAGCCTCGGCAAGACATGCTCCCGTTACGAGACCTACATAGCCGCAACCAATCACCGCGAGATTCAAGGTGTTTCTCCTAAGATACTGAAGGACTTCTATTTTGACTGAATTAGTGTTTCAAGCAAAGCGGTTGCTGAAGATCGAAGTGCGTTTCGGCCACCCTCACGTCCGAACGTGAAGTTTCGCTCTGTGGCGGCGAGTTTTCAGGGTGTGAGCACAAAGCGCAGATCATTCAAAGCCGCTCTGGCGACGACGGTGACGGCCGGAACAGGGAATTCTACAGGGAAATTCATGGTTGCGGATCCTTCGCGGGCCAAAATATCGGAAAGCTCCAGTCTGTTCAATTACTTACGGACAGAATGGCAAAACGATAGGGAATATTCTGGCGTGATAACGAGGAATCAACCCGGAATCGCTAAACTTATGGTCGCCAATTGGCCCTCGCACGCCCTGCGCTCTTTCGGCGGACGTCACTCCCGTTATTTTAGCTTCCACCCATCCCACGGATAAAAATACCAAAGGGGTTCCTCATGAAGGGGCTGCCCTCCGCAGCTAGGCTAAGGTCGAGTGCGACGTCGTAGCGGTGGCAATTGCCCTTCCTATACAGTTAACCTAAACTCTGGTTTGGCGGTAATTCTGATGGGGGTAAGGAACAAGGCCAGTGTACGAACTAAGGCGGCTAGGATCGCCGGCGTACGGCGTTGGATCTCCGACAAGGACAACCAACGAGAGTGGAATCAGCGGTTTAACGAGATACTAAGAGGATATTACGAGGGTTTAGATTTCAGTATTTCCGCCATTTTGGGCGATGACCAGCTGTCAAAGCGCGTCGCGACGCGCATCAGGGCGCACGTCGACCCGGATGTCACTCTTTTTCTTAATGAGGAAAAGAAGGCTCGCGGAATCAAGAAGAAGAACCAATTAGAAACTGCTATTGCTGGTCTCCGTGCGGCGCGTGATATTGAAACGGAACTCTGCAATAAGGATTTGGCGTCGGAGCTTGTTTTGCTAGCGGACAAATATTCCCAGGCATTGCAGCGGTGCAAGCCGGCTTTCGGTACGAAGCGGCGTGGCCGAGATAGAGACCAGTCAATGCTTTGTCTGTTCCAAAATTTTCTCGAGTCAAAGTTGCAACATCCCGTGACCAATAAAACCATCGCGAACTTAGTGAACGCTGGTTTTCATGCGGATGACAACCTTAAGCAAAAAGCAGTGAATGAAGATGTAATCAGAAAGAACTTGGCTCACTTCAAGCGGAACAATCCTTTGTGGCAGAATGAGATAGCTCCCGCTTTCGCCCGCAACTTTCAGCCGCCAGACCAGCCGGAAACAAAATAGGGTCAAATAATCAGTTTTGTTTACTTTTCAGTGTTTCCCCTCTTTCGTAACCTGATGCCAGCACGAGACCGGCACAAAGGAAAGACGGGGAATAAATGGACCAAGACCCAAGAACCGTGGCGGCAACTTCCCAGAAATTAAAAGAGAAATTCTGCGCGATCAGCCAAGAATATGCCGATCAATGTTCCGGGATGATCCGATCAGTCCTCGGAGCGAAGCGACGCTGGTTTTTGCATTTTGTTGAAAGTGATCGCGATCGTCAAGCTTGTTGTTGTTGAAGCTGTGGGAAAGTGGAAATCGCCCTGCGATTTCCAAGGGCGCTTTTGGCCCGTCTTTTCCACAGCTTTTGGCCCGCCGATTCATTCACTTTCCCTCTTTCACTCCTTTCTGTTTACGGATCGAATCCCCGCGCATCTCGATGCGATGCGCGTTGTGCACCAGCCGGTCGAGGATTCCGTCGGCCAGGGTGGGATCTCCGATCTGTTCGTGCCAGCGAGACACTGGCAACTGCGAAGTCAGGATCATCGAGCGCGTCTGGTAGCGATCCTCGGCGATCTCCCAGAAGTCTCTTCCTCCGGTTCCGACATCGGAGTCATGACCCAGTCATCGACGACCAGTACATCGATGCGGTTCATCCGCCTCAACAGTTTCCGCAGACTGCCATCGGCGCGTGCCAGGTTCAGATCCCGGAACAGCGCCGCCGCCCGCGTGTAGTAGACGAGATAGCGATCCCGGCAAGCTTTCTGCGCCAGTGCCGAAGCCACATAACTCTTGCCCACACCGGTCGGACCCAGCACGAAGATGTGTTCGTGGTTGGCTACCCAGCTAGACTCTTGGGCCAACGCACGGATACGCTCCGGTTCAGTGCTCGCTCGGCACGATAATCGATGTTCTCGACGCAGGCAGATCCTCGCAAGCGAGCGGCAAGGACCCGCCGAGTGAGGGCCTGGTTTTGACGCCAGTTCCACTGCTGATCGACGAGTAGTGCCAGACGGTCGAGGAAGCTCAACTCCCGAGCAGTTTCATCTTGTTCCTGATGCTCCAGCGCTTCGACCATTCCCTGAAGCTTGAGAGCATAGAGTTGTACTTTCATTGGTTGTTGCAACATGATCGTCTCTCCTTTTTACTCGAAGTACTCAGCGCCACGAATGTTGTCATGCGATGGCGGAAGAAGTAGTGGTGGCGGTTCTGGGAGTGGTTGTTGGTCGAGGGAGTTCTTCAGGATCGATTTCACGCTCTGGTAGCGGCAAGCACCGGTCCGTATGGCTCGATCAGCAGCTGCTTCCATCCTGGCCGAGGAGTACTCCTCGGCCAGTCGGATGATCCCGAGGCAGGATCGATAGCCCATCTCCGGATGCGGTTTTTCGGCGAGGATCCGTGCAAACAACTTGGCCGTGTGCGGTCCGATCTGTTCGGCCCAGTTCACCATGTGTGAGGGCGTCCACTCGAGGTGTGCTTGGTGACTCTTCGGCCGGTGTTCTCTCTGCGTGAACACCTGTTCTCGTCCATGACCACGGACATGCGAGGCTACCCGCTGTCCCTTGTGAAAGATCTCGATGGTGGTCGGTGTCGCTCGAACTTCCACGCGTTCTTGCACCAGCGTGTAGGGCACGCTGTAGAGGTTGGCGTCGAAGGCGATGTGGTAGTCGATGTTCACTCGGGCGTAGGACCACTGGCTCATGTCGAACGGCTCGGCGGGCAACGCTCGCAAAGCGTTGCGTTCGACCGCAGCGAACACACTGGCACGCGATCCTTCGCGCTTCCGGAATGGTCGCTGGTTCAGCCGCTCGAGCAGTTCGCGAATCGCATTATTCAGATCCGCCAACCGAAAAAACTTCTGGTGGCGTAGGGCGGCAAGGATCCAGCGTTCGACAACTTGCACGCCGACTTCGACCTTGGCCTTGTCTTTTGGATGACGAGGGCGCGCCGGCACGACTCCCACGTCGTAGTGCATGGCAAACTCTTGGTAGGTGGGGTTGAGATCCGGATCGTAGCGGCACGCGCGGCTCACTCCCGTTCGCAGGTTATCGGGGACCAGGAGTCTGGGCACTCCAGAAAAATATTCAAAGGCATGCATGTGAGCGCTGATCCAGGCCGTCAACTGCTGATCCCGGGTGGCTTCGGCATACGTGTAGGAGCTGGCGCCCAGCACCATCACGAACAGCGACGCTGGCCTGACTTCGCCGGTAACCGGATCGTGTAGCGGAATCGTTGCACCGGCCCAGTCCACGAAACCCTTCTCGCCGGGCTGGTGGACCTGGCGCAGAACCACATCCTGCTTCCTGCGCCACCGTTGGTAGAGCTCGCAGAAGCGACTGTAGCCGTATCCTTCCGGATGAATCTGCCGGTACTCTTCCCAAGCCAACTGCAACTTCAGATGGGGATGCTGCTGCAACTGCGAATGCAAGGCGGGAAAATCCGGAAGGACTTGTTCCGGGAGTCGTTTTACCACCTGCCGCTCTCGGAACAATGCCTGCTCGACACGCTGCTCGTCCCACTCCTCTCCGAGCGGCCACACCACACCGGCTGCGGCGGCCCGGTTGAGGTATTCATGAACGGTGCTCTGGCTAATCGAACAAGCGCGGGCTATGGCCCGTTGCCCCAGCCTCAGCTCGATGCGGAGGCGGAGGACTTCTCTGATCTTACGCATGGACAATCTCCTGGTTGGCACTCTGTCTCTCCCGTAACGCAAATAGGAAAAACAGCTTGCCTACGGTGATGTCCAGCGTCACCTCGCCCTGTGGAAAACATTCCGGGGCATCGCGATCACCATTCCGGTCATCGCGATCACCGTTCCGACGATCATGATCAACTGATCGGGATCATCCCGGAACGAGTGATCGGCATCATCCCGGAATCATGATCGCCATCATCCGGAACGGGTGATCGGCATGCCCCGGAACACTGATCGGCATCGTCCGGAATCCCCAGAAAACTGGCAATTGAATATAGGCGCGTGGCAGACCTTACGCCCTACCCCGGGAATTCCCGGAAGCACGACGAGAAACAAATTCGGCAGATTGCGAAAAGCATTGAGGTCTTTGGTTTTAATGTTCCGCTGTTGATTAACGCTCAGAGCCAAGTAGTGGCCGGGCATGGGCGCCTTCTGGCCTGCAAACTTCTGGGCATAACCGAAGTGCCCACCATCCGCCTAGAACGCTTGACCGAGGCCCAAGCACGCGCGTTCACGATCGCCGACAATCGGCTAAATGAAACCTCTGAATGGGATCACCAACTGCTCGGCGAGCAGCTCAAAATTCTTTCAGACTCCGATCTGAACTTCAATTTGGAGGTTACTGGCTTCGAAATAAAGGAAATAGACTGCTTCATTGAGAATCTCACCCCGGCCACCGAGAGTGTCGCAAGAGCCGCCGATGTTATCCCTGATTTTCACGGGCGTCCGTTAGTCACTCGAGCTGGGGACTGCTGGAATCTGGGCCGACATCGAGTTTACTGCGGCGATGCGCGAAGCGACTCTGCCTACAGCATCTTGATGCAAGGGCGGCGCGCGGAAATGGCCTTCGCAGGCCCTCCTTGCCAGGATCCGATCGACGCCTGCCTTACGGGATTTGGCGCGGTCCATCACACGGAATCCGCGATGGTTTCGGATCCGAGGAACGCCTCCCACTTCGCTGAGTCTTTGAGGGCGTCCTTAACAAACCTCGCGAGTAACAGCGTGGACGGGGCATTGAATTTCATCTGTGTGGACTGGCGACACTCTCCAGAACTGCTGACGGCCGCGCAGTCGGTCTATACCGAATTCAAGGACCTATGCGTTTGGGTGAAGGATAAGCCCGGGCAGGGCTCGCTGTACCGCGGCCAGCATCAACTAGTGTTTGTTTTCAAGACGAGCAAAAAACCGCATCGCAACGGTGTTCATCGCCGACAATGTGGGCAGTATCGTTCGAATGTGTGGAATTATCGGGGAGTGAAGTCTCGGTCTCACGGTAAGGGCACAGAAGGCTTGTCCAACTTTCACCAAACGATTAAGCCAGTAGACATGGTCGCCGACGCCATCTTGGACTGCACAAGACGCGGACAGCTGGTCCTCGATCCATTCTTGGGAAACGGTACTACACTCCTCGCTGCTGAGGATACTGGTCGTACATGCTACGGCATGGAGCTCGACCCGCAGCACGTCGATACGAGCCTACGTCGTTGGCGAAAGTTCACAGGGCAAAACATTTTAGAGGAGTCGACGGGACGATCCTTCGACGACATCGAGGAGGAACGCAATCGTTGAAAGCCACGATCACAAGACTTGAAACCGAAACTGTGGACGATGGGAATTCGCTCAAACAACACCTGTCGCACGGAAAACGAGCCTCGGGCTGCGCATAGGCACCGGAAGGTACGTTGGCTCTTGGGCTGCAGGAGAAGTATCTGAATAAATCAAGAGGAGGGAGAATAAGGATGGGTAAGCCTGACCAGAAATTGTCGCATAGCCTCGAGGTGGGCTATAAGAAGCCTCCAACAAACAAGCGCTTCCAGAAAGGAGTATCCGGAAATCCAAATGGAAGACCGCGCGGAACGCTCAATTGGAAAACTGTGTTCCGTAACGCCTTCGAAGAGCAAGTAACTATTAACGAGAAGGGGAAAAGAACAGCGGTAACTAAAATAGAGGCTGCCGCAAAGCAGCTGGCAAACAAATCTGCGGGAGGGGACTTGCAAGCAATTAAGCTACTCGCCGTTCTCGCGCCAATGATCGAGAGCGACGATGTACATTTGAGTCCACCTCGAAGGTCATCGTCGAAGTCGTCTACGAATCATTGCCCGATCCCGTTCGTCATGATTGCCTAATACCCGGAGAAGCCGTTTCACCTCAGCGCCAAGAATAGTATCGATGGCGCTGAATGATACCGCCACCAATTGTTAGAACACGGTCCAAGCCTGGTCGGTCCAGGCGGTGACGGTTCGTGAAAACGAATCAAGCTTGTCGAACTTGCCGTTCGCAAAGGTGTTCCGAGCCGTTCAAGAGCTGCTCGCACGCCTCAAAGAATAGTCTACCGACAGGCTCGGCCCACTCGGCACATGTCCGATTATCCGACTGAGCGGGAGTTAGCGGAAGTCGATCCGGACAAGAGTAGAACCCCAATGACCCTCATGCTGCAGGCAGCTCAATGGTCACGGCGGCTCCGTTAGGCTGGAGATTCTGCGCGTAAATGTCACTATTATGTTCCTTAACGGTGCCGTAACAGATGCTTAGGCCCAGACCGGTTCCGTGGCCTAAAGCTATGCCCGTAATCCTATCGTGACCCAACCCCAGTGCAAGATTTTGTCCGCCATAGCGTAAGAATGATACGCGATATCGGGCGGCACAGGTGAATGCGGCTGGACGGTCGCGGTTAGGTGCTTCCACGGGAACGGAAAGCGGATGAACGAGGCCGCGAACTGGAGATGCGCGGGGAGGTCCGGCTGCCAGTGGTGGAACATCTGCGGGGTGTCGTGGACGGCCCCTCGACAATTAAGGTCGAGGCCCTCTCGTGCTCCAGCAGCTTTAAGCACTCGCTGGTCAAATAGCCAAGTGTTATGGCCGCATTTTGTATTAGGGGAGCGAAGAATGTCTCCGGCGATCTCGCGGTATCGTCCCTCCCAAGGAAACGCAACTCCAGATCCGTTAGGTCCCACAGCGAATTGGATAAGTTCGATATGAGTATCAGCAAAGCCTTCTCGTGCGTCTTCATCGAGGGAGCGTGACTCAGCAGTCTCGATGTCGAAAGATACCACTGCGCCTCCGCTTGCATAGACCTGATCTCTAAAAGCGAGCGCGTCATCCAGTGAGGGATGGGTGTTACAGGTGAGTGTGCCATGCGTGCTCCTATCCGTAGGGACGACGTCCCACATGTACAGCTCCTGGCCCTTCTGCTGCTGGGTAGCATGCTTTTGTTCAAGCTGCTGGGTTTTCGGGGGCTGGGGCGTGGATCAGGTTCGGAAATTTTCTTGGGGTCCGACTTCGGCTCTGGATAGTAGAAGAGAGAAGGCAAGAGACCTATACGGTTATGCCTGTAGCCGAGAATGAGGAACACCGTAGACGCGCTGAAAATTCAAGCTCACCGCGGAAATCCACATTCCTCGTCTTGTTGCGTTTGGGCGGCGGTTGCGATGTTGAAGAATTGCTGAAGGGAGTTTGACGACGGGTGTTTTGAATTGAGGGTCAAAAAGCGAAAGTTATAGACTGCGACCAAATAACCAACCATTACCCTTACACCGACTGCATATACTCCGGCCTTCCCAACCGGTTGCATGGCATGAGGGACACTCGTCCCAATCCTTTTCGCCAGTCGCGCTTTCAAAGACGCCCTTACAACCCTTACGACCACAGGGTAAATTAGCGAACTTAATCGCTGCGACCGCACCGCAGTGCGGGCAGCGGGCTTCCGGCGTGGGTCGTTTTTCCATTCTGGAATGATTCTACGCTCATTTAAGGTCATGCTTTTGCACGTTCCAGGGGTGTCAGTGATAGGATCACCGTCACAGAACGGCTGCCGCCACGACGTATTAAGCCTCCGCTGCTAGCCGGGAACAGATAAAGGCGGCGCTAAAACCAGTTTCCGTTTGCGAGTGATACCAGCTCGGTGGTATTGCGGGAACCGCGGAGTTCACAAATCGGTCCTGCCGACTAGGCAACCGCCTCGATCTTCCGCACACGGATCGTCTTATGCGGCGCATCCAGCGTTCCCGTGACTGTGACTCTTTGTCCCTCATACTTGCTTGCGGTAGTTTGATCATCCAGCAGATAGGTGCCGTACGTGCCGCCGTCGGATGACTCCTCAAGTACGAACCTGCCGTCAATTTTGGAGATCTTGCCTTTGAATTCCTTGACTTGGCTTTTTTCGTCGTCTTGTGGCTGGTGATGCGCTTCCCATAGCTGCGATTGGGAAAGCTCCCGTAGACCAGAACTCTGAAAGGCAGCTGGCGGCGATACCGAGCCCCACGTCAAGAACGCGATCGCCAGAACCGCCAGGGCAAGAAGAACGCGTGTCACCATCGGGCTTTGCCTCCCAACGGAATGGCCCCACGACCAAACCCACAAAGGAGCAATCGTCTCACCAATTTCGAGAGAAGATAAACACGGACTCATCAGGGGGTTAGTGGCTGTGTAAATGCTCGGTAGTGACTTTCTTCCCTTGTCAGGAAAAACATTCCCATGTCAGCCGAGCTTGGCCAGTGTGTTGGCCGAAGGTCGGAAAAAGCAAAGGGCGAAATAAACCTCTGACCCGCACTGACTTCGAAACAAAAATTAAGGGCGCATCAGCGGTTAGGCTGTTGCGCCCTCTTTTAATTGTGCGCTTACCTGGCACGACGTAGTTGTCGACTTGCCGCAGGCCGTCAGCTTGAGGGCTGAAGCCACTGCCGCGCTGGAAAATCGCCGCCTCCGCATTTCGGGCAGGCCTTTAACTTTCCGTGGAAGTAGCCGTGCTTGTCGCACTGGAATCCGCAAGGGGCTTGTTCAAACAAAACCGCTAGCCAAGCCGCACCGCCGATGAGAAGCACGCCAGCGATAAAGAGCATTGCGGTAATCATAGCTGTTCTATTAGCTGCCAGTAATCCCACGTCGGCAATACAGCAAATGGATTATTTTGGCGTTCAGAATCGTGCATGCCGGACCCCCGAATGACAAAGCAGTAGGGACTTCACCGTGTCCGGTTAGGATAAGTTGTGTGGAATCACCAAATCGGTGGGCACCATATTCTTAACCGCGAACCACCGCGACGAGCCCGACCAGAAAAACGCGGCTAAATGGCGGACGCAAGCCAATGTCCAATATTGAACAGACGACGCACAGCCAGACCCGCTACAACTTAGGCCCCGCCCGCCAAGGAGCTCTTTGATCGATGAAGACGAAAGAACTCTGGCTTGAGCTGTGCGAACAGGCTGCTGCTGTTGAGCGGGACCCCGAAAAGTGGCACGCGCTCGTCGAAGAAATAAACCGCTTGCTTGAAGAAAACGAAGCCCGCCTAAAGGGTAACTCGACCACAAAATGACGAACGATCAAAACAAGGCAATACGAGATGTCCTAAGAACAGTTGTATCGGCGCTGAGGGTCGGCGTCAGCAGAGAGCAAATAATCCAGGCAATCCAGCGCGGCGAACGGGCGACTACAAAACCGAAACACAGAAAGCGCGAACCATCGGTATAGCACTCCCGGATGGTCGTCTACACGGATTGTCTTTGGGATCGGCCTGTTCACTTCGCTCGGCGGGTGGAAAAAACCGACCGACTCCGTGAATGGCGAAATTCAGGTCGGCATCGTCAACGCCGACGGATCGGGATTTCGTCTCATCACTTCGGGCGCGAACAACAATGCCTTTCCCTCCTTCGCGCCCGACGGCAAGCGCACATTGTCTATCGCACTACCAGTCCGGAGGGTGATGGCCTGCGCATTTTGAACCTCGAAGACTACTCGATCACCGTGCTGACCAACGAATGCGACAACTTCCCTGTTTGGTCACCGCGCGGCGATCTGATTTTGTTCATTCGCAAGATTGGTGACGATTTCGAAGTGTTACGATCCGGCCCGTCGGCGAGAATGTCAGGCGGTTGACTCACACTCGCGGCAACGACGCAGTCCTAACCGCTCGAAGCCATAGGCTTCGCCGGTGTGCGTTGAATCTTTGCGATCTCGGTCAGGAGAAACAGATCCGTGAGGAGTGCACGCAGATGAATGGAAGCGTTCAGGTTGTCGATCAACGGAGAGCCGATGGTGGGTTGCGCCAGGACCAGCTCGATGGCGGCGAGCGAATCGCTCGCGTCGCGTTGGAGCACCGCGAAGAATGCGCGATATTTTTCCGCCGGTTCGAGGTGTTCTTGTTTCACTGCGGTCGCACAGCTATCGGCCAGACCAGAGATGGCTTTCACGGCGCGGCCCAGATATTCGCGAATTTGTCCGCCGGACCGGCTTCCTTCATCGCTGGGAAGCCCTTGCGCCGCATAAGCCAACATGAACTCGTAACATTCTTCGATCGTGTCGGAGCGTTCCGAGAGGTCAGCCAGCATCTCTTAATCCCTCCGGGGCTTCTCCTCGGGATGCCGGCGATGAAGTGGGAGATTCGACGGGCCAGCGCTGCGAATCGTGTTCCTTCAGATAGAAGTCGCGGCTCATCCAGCCGAAGATCATGGATTTCGTGATCGCGCGCTTTTCCGGACGAAGCCCAAAATAGACATGCACCATAATCAAGGCGATCAGTCCCACGCCAGCCAGGCCGTGCAGCACATACATCATGCCCCAAGTCATGTCGCTGAATAGATAGGGATTGCGGGGAAAAAAGATTGTTCGCACGCGAAACATCATGAACACACCGGTTACGATTGCAGAGAGACCCGCGGCTATGATCGCGCCGTGATAGAGCTTGTTCTCGAGGGGATACTTGGCAAATTTATCCGGCGGCTGCGCAGACTTGCCCAGGAAACGCAGTGTTCTTCTGTATGCGTCGCGCAGATCAATTTTGTCTGGCCAGATCGACCAGAAGTCCATGAAGAACGAGGCGTGGATGATATGGAAGAGGATAGAGACGGTCAGGACGGAGCCGGCTATCCAGTGGTAAGTGACCCAGTCAAACGGCATGCCCACCTTGGGGAGAAAAGCAGTAAATAGCAGGGTGAACATGGAGGCTGCCATGATCCAGTGAAAAAATCGCGCGGTCAGCGAATGTCTGGGCACGTGCTCGGGTATGCGCGCGGCGATCAGAGGCGATCCGCTGCTCGCAAACTCCTTGGGTTTGGCGAAATATCGAAGGTACGTCGCGTGAACGATAAAAAACAGAAATCCGGCAATAACTGCGACCCAAATCAGGAACCAAGCAATGTGAATCGGGACACGCTGTCCCCACGGACTGATGGCCCACTTCAGGAAGTCCATGTAGCCTCCTCGACTCCTCCGATGGCGCGCTTCACCAGATTCCGCATCAGCGGGATCTTGTACGCGTTGAACTGCAAGGGGACAGCGCCTTGCACGGCCAGTTTCCCAGCCATATCGCCAGTTGCGGCGTTTGCTGGTCTGCCGCGGACGGCGTCTTCGACAGCTTTTAGGCGCAGCGGACGAGCCGCTGCGCCGTTTACGGCGATGCGGATGCGTTCGATATTGTTACCCGAGACGACCATCGCTGATGCCACGTTCAGAAGGGGAAAGTCCCACACATTGCGGTCACGCACTTTTTCAAAATAGAATTGCGCGCCGGCCCATGCGGATGGAATGCGAATGGCCGTCAGCAGATCTCCGGGTTGCAAGATATGCAAGCTCGTGATGTCGATGTCCGGACCGATGAAATAGTCTTCGGCGTCGATGACGCGCTCGCCTTTGTGAGTGCGGATCACGAATTTAGCGTCGAGTGCGATGAGGGCCGGGGCGGTGTCCGAGGGATTCACGGCCACGCATCGTTCCGCATGCAGAATCGCGTGCTCGCGGTTGCGGCCATCCGGTGTGTCGGCATAGCAGATGTTTCCCCCGGCGCGGTAGCAAGGCCAGCCGGCGCGGTAATACCAGCAGCGCGCGTCCTGCGAAACATTGCCGCCGATGGTGCCCTGGTTTCTGATCTGCGGCGAGGCAACCAGTTCCGCGCTATCCGCCAGCAGCTTGTACTTCTCTTTGATGAGGGGATGCTCGACTACTTCCGTAAGCGTGGTCATCGCACCGATCTCGATGCCGTCGGCTGTGCTGCGAATTCCCTTGAGCTCGGCGATTCCGCTTAAATCGACCACGACCTTTGGTTTCTTGATGCGGTCCTTGAGCCAGTCGAAGCTATCCATGCCTCCGGCGAGCACCCAGCCGTCGCTTCCCTGCTGCTGGAGTAATTTCTGCGCGTCGGCAATCGAGGTAGGCTGAAGCAGATCAAAAGCCGCCATGACGTCTCGGATTACAGCCATGAGTTCTCCTTTCGCGTCTCGCTAAATGTGCGCCATCAGGGGATGCTGCATGGGCCGTCCCGCCTCCAACGAGGTTAGAATCGTGTCCGCGTTGACGGGCGCCCGCCTGAAGATTTCGTCGCCGAGGGCGTCCGAGAGCGCGTTCAAGATAGAGGCGCATCCTCCTCCTACGGGCGGTTCGCCTACACCGCGAGCGCCGACCGGCGTTTCCGGATCGGGAATGTCGAGCGCCAACCACTGCATATTGACGGGCACATCCAGAATCGTTGGCGGTTTGCTCTGACTGAACCTAGTCGAGAGCATGGCGCCATAGCGAGGGTCGAACACCCACTTCTGTCCAATCGCATGCCCCATACCCAGAACGGAGCGGCCCAGCACTTGGCCTCCAAGTGCGCGGGGATGAATCACGGAGCCTACGTCCGCGGAAGCGAGGAAATCCACGATGTGGTACTTGCCGGTCTCGACGTCAACCTCGACTTCGGCAAAGCTGGCAACATAGGAAAATGTCGCGCCGTCACGGGGGTATTTGTCCTTGGCAGCGGCTATAAGACCTTGGCCCGCGATCGCAGCGACGGAAGCCTTCGTCACCTTATTGAGGTCTGGGGAAACTTCGTGGCCATCGTAGATGCCACCCACTTGAATGGCGTAGTTCGCGGCTTGCGCCAAAGTCATACCTGCGCCCCCGCCTTTGCGAAATACGCGTTCGTTGGCAACGTCATAATTCTCCGGCTTTCCGCCGAGCTTTTTGGCGGCGAGCTCCTGCAATTTCTTCCGGGCGTCCATCGCAGTCGCGTGCGCAGCCCGTGTCATTGCATGTGTTGTCTGGCTTCCGCCCGAAACGCAGGTGAAGGGCAGGTTCTTCGACGAGTCGCCCCAGGTAATGTCGCACTTCTCCCACGACACTCCCAGCACCTCGGCAGCCACTCGATGAACGTCGATCACGGACTCCGTTCCCAAGTTGCCGATTCCGGAAAGGATGGCCACTCGCCCATCTGGCTTGATGATCAGGATTCCATCGAAGCCCACCGTGCCACCCGCATAACAGCTCAGCGAAACTCCGACGCCGCGCACCTTGGAACCAATCCGCTTCGGCGTGCGCGAGACACGTTCCTGCCATTTGAACTGTTCCGCACCGCGGTCGAGCGCTTCCTTGAGGAACGCACTCGTCGCGTACGGACGTTTGCCCTGCGCCGCCGGTCCGAAGGGCGCTTTGCCTTCGGGACAGTTGATGCGGCGGATGGCCACCTGGTCGAGCCCGAGTTTGCGCGCGGCTTTGGCGATGATCGGCTCCATAATCACAATCCCCTGCATGCCGCCGGGCGAGCTTTGCGCACTTCTCGGCGGCGTATTCGTCAGCAGTGTGGCTCCGCGCCAGCGCATGGCCTGTGGTTGGTAGAGAAGAGATACGATGCGGCCTGAGGAGGGGGAATCGCCGACCGCGTCATAAGGACCATTGTTCGCAATCACAAACATATCTAGCGCGATGATTCGGCCATCCTTGGAAAACCCGGCTTTCATCCGCCCGAGCATACTGGGCCGCGCACGGCCGATGAAAGTTTCCTCCTCGCGGCTAATCCGCATCATCACCGGCGCATTCGCCTTCTTCGATAAGAGCGCCGGAATAACCAACGTAACGCCGCCGGTGATCTTGCTGCCGAACCCACCCCCCGTGTATTCGCTGATGAGCACGACTTTGCCCGGGTCAATGTTCAGCCAGCGTCCGATTGCAGGCACGGTCTGCGCAGTGCTCTGCGTGCCCGTGTGGACATAGACCTTTCCGTTTTGCCAGTAAGCCATCGCAGTGCGGGTCTCGAGCGTCTGGTGGCTCGTATCTGGTGTGACGAACGTTTCATCGAGGACCAGCGCGGCACTTTGAAAGCCCGCTTGAAGATCACCGTAAGACCATTCGTCGGGCGTCTTTCCCGTAGGCAGACGCCCTTTTTTTTCGTCGGCGAAGTCCGCCTCGGTCCACTTGAGTACTCCGATCGTCGGAGGTGGCGGAGCCGCGGGCCGGGCTCCCGCCGCGGTCGCCGGGGCCGGATGCTGCACCCAGATGTTCCCTTCCGCTCTTGGGTTGGGCCCGCCAGGTCGCAAGGTATCGAGCGGGTCGATAACGAAGGGAAGCGGTTCAAACTCGATGTGAATTTTTTCGATGGCTTCCGCAGCAGTGTATTCATCAACAGCGGCCACGGCGAGAATCGGCTCACCCGCGTAAAGCGGTTCCATGGTGAGCGCCTTCTCGCTCTTTGGGTTGGCATGAATGACCGTGCCATTGTCGGTCAGGGTATCAGCCGGAGGCGGAAGTTCGTCGGCGGTGAGAATCGCCTTCACGCCAGGCATGGCGAGCGCTTGGCGAACGTCAAGATGCTTCACGCGAGCGTGTGGCAAGGGGCTGAGCAGCAGTTTGCAGTAGAGCATGCCGTCGGCGTGATAATCCTCGGCGTACTTTGCCAGTCCCGTGACCTTGGCATAGAGGTCAGCGGTTTCGTAGTCCTTGCCAATCAGTTTGCGACCGACTCCGTAGACACGCGCGGTTCGCTCAACGGGTTTGGTATCTTTACGAGGCACGGCTCACCTCCCTCAAGTTCTCGGCTCCCCGCATCATCGCGGTTAAGATTTTGTCGTAGTCCTGGCACCGGCAGAGGTTTCCCGAGAGGCCCTGCGCGAGTTCGCTTCGGGTGGGATTGGGATTTGTCTTCAGGAATCCTACCGAGGCCATGATGAAACCCGGCATGCAGAAGGCACATTGGAAGCCTTGCTCGTCGATGACACCCTGCTGAACGGGATGCAACTTTCCTTCGGGGCTCGCCAGGCCCTCGATGGTCAGAACCTTGCGGTCGCGCACGGTGTGTGTCAGAACCGAACAGGCGTAGTACGGCACGTCGTCGATCAACACGGTGCAAGAGCCGCATTCGGCGCGGTCGCAGCCCAATTTTGTGCCGGTGAGGCCAAGTTTGTGGCGCAGAGTCCAGGCGAGCGTCTCTTGCCGCATAACGTCGGCGCGCCGCAACTGGCCGTTTACATTGATGGTGAGAAGTCTTTCACCCGCGCCGCGAGTAGACTGTCCAAGCAGAGTGGAAGCGCGGAAAAGATAGCTTGCGGAGGAGACTGCCACGCCACCTGCAATCACTCCCTTGATTAAATCGCGTCTCGAGAGCTTGTTCGGCAAGGCCGCATTCAACTCTTTATCGTCAGTGTTACCCATCTCCTGCTTCCTCCTCTAGTTGCAGCTCCAGTTCGACAGCCGACAGCTGTACGCGGCGAAGAATTCGCTCGAGCTGGAGCCCGACGTCCATGCCCGCATTGTCGATGAACTCTTACCCATGAGCAACAACTCGTTTCACGAGCTTGCGGGGTTCACGGGCGAATCGGCAGACCGATTCCCTTTCGGTTTTGGCATACGTAGGAAATGGCCTTTCTCGTTCTTGAAGCGCATCCGAAAGTACCCGTAGTAGGTGACGCCGAAAGCGGTCGTAGCTCAACCTCCGGATCCCGTTTACTCACTAACGGAAAGCGCCCTCTCTCCATTTCAGGCTGAACCAACGCAAAATCACAGCTGATCTCCATTGACTTGGAGATGGGCTGGCCGAGCGGTTGGTTTTGGTTTGGTCTTTATGACGATGAAACGTTGACGTCGATTTGCGGCGTTATCGGTTGACCGAGGGCGCCGCTGAGCGCATTAGGGCTGAATGACCAGCGTATAGCTTTGTTAACTTTAACCTTCCTGGCGCGAGCTCAATCGCCCGTAAATCCCTTGGAGCTATCGCCTTAGAAACATTCAGCCCCTAAGTGGCTGGAAATTTTCTATGATATTGCAACGAGCCGCTCATCTTTAAAATCCAAGCATCGACCTTCGTCCATGCAATGTGGAACATTTGCGCAAATGGCGTCCAGAGAACAATTACCGGGAACCTGGTTAAAGGAAGGCCCGCTCGCACGTGTCCACGGGTCTTGCTCCGCTCTCATTGTCACCTCGTCCCAGGGTCTCCCAGCTCGGCCCAGCGTGAACGGCGCTGGCCCGTCGTCGATGTTGTTAGATAACTGGAACGCAGCAAGTGCAACCGCTACGGCGAGATCATCTTTGGCGGCGTATGCGGGGCGGACGTCAATGTTCCCACGATGAGTCTTGTGTTCTTTCAGACTTAGGACCTGCCGCTGCAGTTCCGGATCGTCGGGGATTTGAATCTTCCTCTGAATAAATAGATGTTTTAGATTTCCGAAGATCTCGAGACGCGTTCCGGCGCCGAAAGTCCATTCCCGATAACTAATACCCAATTTCAGAAATTCTTGCTTAATGATTGCCGCGCAATGCTGGTCGCCAACAATCGTATTCAGTTCATACCGCTTAAGAATGCGTGCAATCTCATTGCAGACCCACTCATATCCCAGAGGTGCTTCTCGCGTTCCCGTCCAGGTCGCCGTGTAATCAAGAATGATCGTGCCACCGGGTGTACGGTGCGCGATGGCAAGGGCGAAATCGTCCCCCTTAAACGCAGGATCAATCGCAGCGGCGTAGATCGCATCAGTGACTCGAGGCCACTCTGTAGATGACTTGATCACGCACTGCTCCAAAATTTCAGGACCGATCCAGCTTTCGACGTGGTCCGTGAATTGCGCGAGGTATTCGCGCTGGTAGCTCTCTTCATTACGCTGTCGTTCTTTCTCGAGAAAGTTTGAAGATATTGTGGGATTCATTTCGGCTGAGGGCAGCTGCCAAACCAGATAATCGTGTTCGGCACGCTGGTGGAAATCACGCCACAGCACACCGTCTTTACGGTAAGGCGTGGATATTTTGATTAACCTGTGTGTGGCGAAAGTAGCCATCGCGGGTCGCAGTGCATTTAAAACCTCTTCGGCTGGATTGGCCGCCGTAACGTCATCGCGCCAAAAACCGAGCTCGTCCAGAACGGCTGCCACCACAGACAAGCCCCGTATGGTAACTTGCGAACAGGGATAGCACGCGATTGTAATGCCATTGTCGAGCTCAATTTCATCCTTCCGGATTTTCACCACCTTCTTGTTCAGAGGCGGCGAATCTAAAATGTAATTGAGGATAAATCTAAAGGCTATCTGCGCTTGCTTAGTAACCGGAGCAACGAGTACAACGTAGGCGTGCTCCCCAGGCTTTAGCCCATGATCTCGACACGCCTCGTACACCGCGATGATGGCACCGATTCGGCTCGTCTTCCCTCCCCGGCGACCGACAATGAAGGTAGCCTCGTTGTGCTCGCGCGGTTCGTAAATTTCGCGATCGGTACCACGGCGGTAGATATCGAGTTCGGCTGGGTCGAGATTAAGGCCATAGGTCGCCTTGAGGATCGTTCGCTGTGCAAGAGATAGCGGTGACCCTTTAAGGAGGTCCAGCTCCGTTACGAATTCGAGAATGTCCAATTTTTTGGCCGTCATTGTTTTCCCTCCCCGTCGACCGTCTTGGTCCCGGCGGCAGCCCTAATTTCGTCGTGCTCGAGTGCGTTATAAGTTTCACAGCCAGTGGCCCGACGATAGATTTCCAACTCGACTTGATCAAGGGGAAGTCCATACGTTGCTTTTAAAATTGTCTCCTGGGCTTTAGAAAGACGCCCACCTTTCAGGAGATCGAGCTCATAGATAAAATCTATGACGTTCAGTTCTATGATATTTAATTCAGGCATTGTTACCGCCCTCTACCGCGCATTCCTTGATTCCAGCGGCTGCTCGGACGGCAGCCGTTAAACCCTTTCCGCCGCCGTCGCGCATGACGAGTAGAAAACCCAGCGTTCGATACATTTCTCGACTGGCGGAGCGGTCGTATCGCGCAATGAGGGCAAGCCGCTGAAACAAATCCTGATCCATGACTTCGGATTCTTTTGGGTCGTCTGTTACGTTGTTGTCTTGCGTCTGGGTCACTAAGATTGGAACGGGACCGTCTTGTAAATAAGGGACTGCAGAGCTTTTCGAGGGAACTGCGCTGGTGAATAGCCCTTTTCCTTCAAGGTGCGATCCAAAGATCAAGCGCAAAACGCAGGACCAAAATCGGTCGAACAAGAGTTTGCCCAATGGCCCGGCGGGCTTCAACTCGGCGCGTAGTTCTGCCTCCATCCGGCGAAGCGATCTACGATTTTCGCCGCACTTACAAAGGGTCTCGAGTAGGCCGCGGCTCAAAGGGGAATCCTGCCTTGCGTGCAACCGACCGCGATCTGTTCGGCCGCCTTTTTTCTGGCAGGCTCTTGGTAGGTCCGGGGGACTCTCGGCGTTGGGTCCGCCCGTCGCAACACCAGGCGGGTGTTCCTGCGCGTGACCCTCCGGAATGACGTACTCGGCGTCGGCGGTCATAAGTTCTCCTCTCCCCAAAAAAAAAGACCGACCGCAAACAGCCAGTCAGTCCATTCAAGTCACGTTCAAGTCTGGAAATGCAAAGCGGCCCGAAACTCTTTTGCCGCCTGGCGCCACAGTACTCTTCAAAACTAATTAGTCAAGGTCTTTCTGACAAGATACCGCGAATCCTTCTTATGCGTCCAATCAGTACACACGTTTTAAGTAATTTGAATTTTGTATCCGTGCCGGCCATCCGGTTGACGTGCGGATCAGCCAAATTGCCAAGCGGCGTCTACAACGTCGCCGGCGGATTCTGTATATCGATACCGGAGAGCCAAAGCAGCCGCCTGGCCAAAAATCTCGCTGCCGATAAAAGAAGAACCGAAACTCTCCAAGCCCTTGCTCCGGCTCAAACGCGAATTTGCTGGTGGACCCGAACCCCGTTCCTGGATGACTTCCGTGGAGCCGACCATCCGCTAAGTGAGCATGAGGCCTCCGATTTTGCGGCTGCCGCACCGATGTTTAGCCAAGCTTCGGACTATCGCGGCGTAGGTAGTGGAAATCACAAAAACTCCGGAGTACCCTGCCAATAGCCGGAGCGATTCGTCATGGAGTACGCGGCTCGCGCATTGACGCTCATCCTCGCAGGATCCTTGGCGATGACATCGACTCGGGTGCGCGCCGGTGGGCCGGGCGCAGGACACGGCGGATCCGGCGGACATGGTGGACACTCGGCGGGAGGATCTTCTTCAGGACACTCCTCGGGGCGTTCCATTGGGCACTCTTTCGCTCGTATCTTTGGACATCCCGGCCAGGGAGCCAGGCCGGCGGCACCACCGGAGCACGGGAAAGTTACTCCGTCGCCGGAATCCGTCCCGCGCGTGTTGGACCGTCAGCCGAGCAATCGGTTCGTTTTCCGACATCCCATCAGTTTCTTCCCCCGACGCAGGGCTTTCGGCCTTGGCGGATGCCCCTACGGATGGGTCGAGTATCATTTCCGTTTCGGCAACAATTGGAACTGTTCCAACGATGACTTCTTTTTCGATCCATTTTTCTTTGGCTGGTTTTCTGGACCCCTCTCGTACGGCCCGGCATCTGGCGGCAGAGCATGGTTTGAAGGTGGGACGGTACCCGACTTAACGGTCCAACCTCCAGCCGAACCATACCTGGCGGATCCGCCCATAAATTCGGACGCGACAAACGAGATACCGAACTTCAACGGCACAACCACGCCATTACAAAATGGTATGAAACCCGAGCGCCCCGTCACTTTGTTGCAGTTGCGGGACGGATCCATGTACGGCCTTACGGACTATTGGGTTAAAGACGGCGAATTGCATTACACGACCACGTATGGCGGCCAAAACTCCCTGCCCTTCGAGCGCATTGACTTTGAGAAGACTGTGCAGTTGAACGCGGACCGCGGCGTGCCATTTGTGTTGCCGCCCCAATCAGTGCCGCGCTAGAGACAAATTCTAGCAAGCTGGATCGGCTAGTGCGCCAGTTTGGCGATAAGCGCCGTATGCGAGCAGATTCATCGCTATGGGACGGCTCCTCCGCAATCTTTCACACACAGGTCGCTTTCTCGATGCAGAGCGCTGAGGCTGTTGGCGCTCGCGCTTGATTGTGGTTGGGTTACGGGGAACCTTCCATAAATCCGGCAAGGGAAGGGTTGCCAACCATGTGGAATTTTGCCAGTCCAGTCAATACAAGCGTTTATCGGGAGCAATCTGCCAACCCGGAGGCATTACTTCCGGTTTCGCCGCGATCCGGGCAGAATCCCGAGACGCACGGCTAATCGAACGCGAAGGAAGTCACGCGCAGCCGACTATGCGACCGTGCGGCTCAACTCCGAAACACCGGCGTTACAGGGAATGACAGGCGCCGATTGCCTAGTCGGAATCGATGGCGTAGGCAATCTTGACATGCAATTTTCCGTTGGAGGGTGTGACCTGGACCTTGACAGACTCCGATTCGCCTCGGGAACTCTTCGTAAGAACGAGGCTCGATTCGTCGGAGGATTTCAATTTGAGGTCATCATGTTCAAGTTGTTGGCTTATCCAGGCTAGAATAGACCTTTCTCTCCTCGTTCATCTCAAACTCCCAATCTGCTGTTGCCGAGTACGCGCTTACAGTCAGCCCGGAATTATTCGCCACAATGGCATCGGAAGGAACGGTACGTCCCCTGACAGCGTTCACTCGGTCTTGAAAATACGAATTGCGGTCGGTTCTGTCGGCGCACGAGCAGCATAGAGCGATGGCCGCGAGCACTGCTGCCAATAGAGCGGGCCGGAGAGTGCTGCGGCTACTGCTCGTTGTCTTCACGGCTCCTCTCGTTGGCATGGTTCGTGTCGGGAGCAAGGCGCGTATTTTGGATTCATCTTTTGCGATTACCTATTGCAGACTGTCTGTGGGGTAGTTGACCGCGTTTCCACACCTTGAAGAGCAACATGCTGGTGCCTGTGAATGCGCCTGTGATTAGCACACTGGCGAGCGCCAGTGCCGTAATCCCGCTGTAAACGATCAGGCCCACGGAAAATGCCACCCCAGATATCTGCAGAAAACCCAGACTCAGCCGGACAAGTGCCCATCGGCGAATGTTTCTCGCACTCGTGGTATCGCTACCAGGAGCGTGGAATGCAAATCGGGGATTCATCGAAATGGTCATTGCTGACCGATTTTGTCGATTTCTTTTTTGATTGCCAGACTGTCGAGGCTGGAGAGGGGCAAGCAGTGGAGAAGGCTGATTCTGCGATCAAGAACCATGAATGCCTCGCGGAACGCCTTTTCGATCTGTTCGGGTGTACCCGCTACAGCGGCAGGGTCCGGTACACCCCAGTGCGCCGTCATCGGTTGACCCGGCCAAATAGGGCACACTTCTTTGGCTGCGTTGTCGCAAACCGTGAATACAAAATCAAGTTGCGGAGCTCCGGGCTTTGCGAATTCATCCCAGTTCTTACTGCGCGCCCGATCGGTGGGTAGCTTGGCAATCTCGAGTTGGCGCAGCGCTTGTGGGTGAACGCGCCCTGTGGCGTGACTTCCTGCACTGTAAGCAGTGAAATTCGGAAATCCCTTTTTGTTCATGATGGCTTCCGCCATGATGGAGCGGGCAGAATTGCCCGTGCATAAGAAGAGAACGTTGTAGCGTCCTTTCATGCGGTTATCCCTTCCTTGAGGCAAGTGCCGGCTGCCGGTACGTTCAGCGATCACGGGCCTGCGTGATGCACGTCACTGCGCATCGACGCCAGGAGAGTAGCATAAGTACATGCTTGTATGCGAATATACAGCTACTCATGGAAAGCGACGGCACCGTGGAAACCACCCTCAATGTGGCACCCGCTGCTCGGCAGGCTAAGCGGCTAAATCTTTTCGAGCGTTACCTGACACTGTGGGTCGCGCTCTGCATGGTTATCGGAGTTGCCCTGGGAAAGAGCATGCCCGGCTTCGTGGAGAGTCTTCGTTCTCTGGAATTTGGTCGCGGCAGTCAGGTCAACGTCCCCATCGCCATCCTGATCTGGCTGATGATCATCCCGATGATGATGAAGGTGAATTTTGCCTCGGTTCTGAGCATTCGTCAGAGGCCGCGCGGGCTCCTCATCACCTTGTTTGTGAACTGGCTGGTGAAGCCATTTTCCATGGCGCTGATTTCGTGGGTGTTTTTCCGGCACCTCTTTAGCGCGTGGATTCCAACAGCTCTAGCCGACCAATACATCGCCGGAACGATCATTCTGGCGGCGGCACCTTGCACGGCCATGGTTTTCGTTTGGAGTTACCTGACAGATGGCGACCCGGCCTATACCCTGGTCCAGGTATCGGTGAATGACCTGATCATGCTTTTTCTTTTTGCGCCGATTGTGCGTTTTCTGGTGAGCGGAGCCTCTTCGCTGCACGTGCCATTTAATGTTCTGCTGTATTCCGTATTTATTTTCATCGTGGTCCCGCTCAGTGTGGGTTCCGCGCTTCGGTATTGGTTCATTCGCAGGCACAGTGTTGAGTGGTTCGAGCGAAGCTTGCTGCCGAGATTTGCACCCGTGACAATTCTAGCCTTGCTGGTCACGCTGGTTTTCATCTTCGCCTTCCAGGCCGATAACATCACCAGCCGCTACTTCCACGTGGTTCTTATCGCTATCCCGATTCTGCTGCAGGTGTATTTGAATTCGGGTTTGACTTACAGCCTGATGAGATTGTTTAGGGTTCAGCATTCCGTCGCTGCGCCTGGAGCATTGATTGGCGCGAGCAACTTCTTTGAGCTCGCTGTTGCGACAGCCATAGCGCTCTTTGGACCGGGTTCGGGCGCTGCGCTGGCGACTGTGGTCGGGGTTCTAGTGGAAGTACCCGTCATGCTGTCCGTATGTGCTGTTTGCAACCGAACGCGAGAGTGGTTTCCACCGACGCCATCTGGGGATAGAGCATGCTCGACGCCACAGTAGAGAGAAATGATCGAACGGGTGCCGCCCGACAATACTGGGACGAGGCCAGAGGGCAGGTGAAGGAGGCAGGTTATGAAATGCTTGGATTGTGCAAGGAATGGCACTACTACCGAGACAATTGGAATTTGCCAACACTGCTCGGCTGGCGTCTGCGATAAGCATGGCACTCTCATATCGGACCCGGTGACGGTGCCGGCCGTAGTTATGGGGACTAGGGTTCTACCCTTAAGCGCACGCCTGCTCCTTTGCAGCCATTGTCTGGCCGCGCTTCGACAACATGGTGTTCTCGAAATTAAGGAAGATTGGCCGGGGATAAGGGTACCGGAAGCAACGAAAAGCGTCACAGCGGGAAATCTGGCGCTTGGTTAGGAGGCAACCCCATGAATCGTACACAAGAATGTTACGGAAAGATGTTTCCTTCGGTTGTGGAGATGGCTCACAACAGGCTGGTCGCTGGGAAGGTGTTTGGTTACCAAGTGGACTACCCAGGGCAAGTCGCTCACAAGCGAGATGCGACCGTAGACCGCGAGGCGTGGCAGAGGTGCTTGGAATGCCCCGAGCTGGATGGCTGTTATCGGCTGTCCACAGGGACAATGTTGATGGAGCTAGCGGTCAAAACTATGCCCCAAACCCTGTATTGACAATCAGGGTGTTTCTCCGAAGGAGCCGATGCGAGGCGTTGCGAATATAAAGTCATAGGAGAGAAGCGATGTCCAAACTACAAGTCTTTGATCCTGCCATGTGCTGCTCGACGGGCGTCTGCGGCCCGAGTGTTGATCCAGCTCTGCCAAGGTTTGCGGCAGACCTCGAATGGCTCAAGAGCAAGGGACTCCAAGTCGAGCGCTATAACTTGGCTCAGGAGGTTGCTGCTTTTACGAGCAATCCTATCGTCAAGGTCAGCGCTCAACAGCAGAGGAAGTAAGTGCCTTCCCCTCCTCTTACTCGACGGGACCATCGTTTCTGAAGGAGCCTATCCGACACGGGAAGAGCTTGCGAGTCTCGCGCATCTGGAGTTCGAGCCTGGGCCGGTTATTACTCACGTGAAAGAACAACAGCCTTTCGTAACAATCGGTGGAACGGGCAAGTCTGGAGCAAGGTGAGCCATGAATCTGCCCCACGATTTGACTCGCAATCTTCTTTTCACGGGAAAGGGCGGCGTTGGCAAGACTTCGATTGCCTGTGCTATAGCCGTTTCGCTCGCTGAAAGGGGAAAGCGAGTTCTGCTGGTGAGTACCGACCCCGCTTCTAATCTTGACGAAGTTCTGGAAACCCGTCTGGGTATACGACCGACCCCAATTGCCCGGATACCTGGTCTGCACGCCATGAACGTCGACCCGGAAGAGGCCGCCCGGCTTTATCGGGAACGGGTTGTTGGCCCCTATCGCGAGCTCCTTCCTAAGTCGGCGGTGGATAACATCGAAGAACAGCTGTCCGGTGCATGCACCGTCGAAATCGCAGCTTTCGATGAATTTGCGAAACTGTTGGGAGATCAAGACGCAACGGCAGACTACGATCACATCATCTTCGATACCGCCCCTACGGGCCATACGCTGCGGCTCCTGCAATTACCTGCGGCATGGACTGGCTTCATCGAGTCGAACATGACGCGGAACCTCTTGTCTCGGCCCCCTAGCTGGTCTCCAGGCTCAGAAGGAACTCTACGCAAGTGCTCTACAAGCCCTTTCTAACTCACTCACTACCACGGTGTTTCTCGTGAGTCGGCCAGATCATTCAGCACTGGCCGAGGCAGAACGTACACGCAACGAACTTGAAGGCCTTGGGATCAGGAATCAGAGATTGATTCTGAATGGTGTTTTTCACGCCAACGGCAGAGAGGATGCGGTTGCTCTGGCATTGGAATCAAGGGGCAAGAAGGCCTTGGCGGATATGCCGCAAGGGCTACGCGTGCTTCCCCAAGATGAGGTTGCGTTGGTTTCTAACGCTCTCATTGGTGTCGAGTCGCTTCGCGCGCTAAGTTCCGGCCATTCTCAAATCATACAGGAATCCGCCAACATTACTCTCCGAGAGGCCCTGCCCCCACCTCTTGCCGACCTGCTGGTTGAAATAGCGGCAAGCGGAAAAGGCGTCATCATGACGATGGGCAAAGGTGGAGTCGGCAAGACTACCGTGGCTGCTTCAATCGCTGTAGAACTGCGAGTATGGGCCATCGAGTCCATCTGACGACGACTGACCCGGCAGCCCACGTTTCGATGGCGTTGAACGGCAAAGTGCCTGGATTGCAAGTCACGCGGATTGATCCAGCTAGTGAGACACGGGCTTACACCGAAGAAGTAATGGCCGAATCTGGCCGCGATCTTGATGAGAAAGGCAAGGCCCTGCTCGAAGAGGACCTTCGCTCTCCTTGCACGGAAGAGATTGCTGTTTTTCGTGCCTTTGCTCGCAGAGTGGATGAAGGCAACGATGGATTTGTGGTCATCGATACGGCTCCGACAGGGCATACACTTCTGTTGCTGGACGCGGCGGAGGCGTACCACCGAGATGTTGCCCGCAATCTGAGTTACATTCCCGATAGCGTCCGCAGATTGCTTCCGCAACTGCGGAACCCCGAGTTCACGCGAATTCTCATCGTGACATTGCCAGAGGCAACGCCCGTACATGAGGCGGCAAGGTTGCAAGAGGATCTAAAACGCGCGGGAATCAATCCATATGCTTGGGTGATCAATCAAAGCTTTTGCGCCACTGATACCCAAGACCCTGTGTTGGCTGAACGCGGCCGGCTTGAACACCGCTACATCTCCGAAGTTCGTGATACTTTGGCCAGTCGTGTGGCGTTGATTCCCTGGCAGATTGAGGCGCCCGTTGGAAGCGAGCGGTTGCGACAAATCGCAGAAGTAGCAGCATAAAGGTGAAGAGGAAGGAACGCATGAAAGAACTGGAACAATACTTCAAGGCTCTCGGTGATACGAACCGGCTGCGAATCTTGAACCTGCTGCTGCATGGCGAGTTGTGCGTCTGCGACATCCAGTATGTCTTAGAGGCGACACAGCCAAACGTTTCTCGTCATCTCTCATATCTGAAGAACTCCGGCCTTGTGCTGGACCGCCGGGACGGGTACCGAATCTTCTACCGCCTTGCTGACCCGAAACAGGGGACGAAGAAGCGTTTATTTGAGTTTCTGCAGGACGCTTACAAGAACGAAGAACAGTTGCAGGCGGACAAGAAGCGACTGAAGGAAGCAATTGAAGCCGGTTCGTGCACACTCGGCGAATGGAAGCCCTACTCGGCAGTCGGTGGGACAAAAGGCGTGCAAGCAAACCGGACCTGACGATTTTGCCCTGGGCACAACTAACGTTCTCGCCCGACACTTTCCGGACGTGTCGGCTAACCGGAAGCTATCCGGCCTCGACGCAGGGATTAGTCCTGTGAAGTCGGCTTGTAGGAAGTGATCTGTTGTTTCTGTATTACAGGCCCTCGAAACAATCAACATGCCTGGGAAACGCTGCCAGCTCAACCGGTCGATGCAACACCTTCTCGTCAGTTGATCTGGCAATACTTCGGCTGTACTCAATCGGACCCTAGCGAGGGTGGTGTTCCGTTTGAATCAACGCTCGCGAACGACCCTTAGCTGCTGAAAGCCCTCCGCTCGGGTTTCGATCTGGTGTAGCGTCGACCCATTGAGACCGCCGCGCTTATCAGACTTGACCGATTCGGAGGCGCTTATACTCGTTCTTGACTTGTGGTGTCTAGGCCTGCTCTGGTAGCAAATTCGTTGTATCTAGGGCAGGAGAGGCATACGATATGCGAGCTAGAGGTCCAAATCGGAGTTTCCATTCAAGGTTCCCGACCTCCAATCCGCCGAAATCCAGAAGAAATCGGGCGCCGATTCAAAACGATTATCCATCCAAGGCCAGGACAAGATGCCGGGGTATGAAACAAAACTGAGCCAGGAACACATTAGTTAACTGGTTGTCTTTATCCGGAATATACCGAAGAATTGCTGATTTGCAGCGCTCAGCGGATCAGAAGCTGGAACTACAAGCTTTATGCAAAAGAATGGCCCCGCAAGGATTCAACCGGCGCGGCGACGCTTGGTTGAAGTGTTGTTGGGAGGCGGGTTATTTGCTTCGATCGTTTCCGCTATCTACCCGGTGTTGCGTTATCTCATCCCTCCGCCGGTCGCTGACCTCGGCAGTGATGAAGTGGTCGCCTCGAAGATTGCCGATCTAAAACCCAACGGCTCCAAAATCTTTCGATTTGGGACTCGTCCCGCGCTCTTGCTGATGACCGCCGAGGGTGAATATCGCGCGCTATCCGCTGTTTGTACGCACTTGAGCTGCACCGTGCAGTATCGCAACGACCTCCACCAAATTTGGTGCGCCTGTCACAACGGTTTGTACGACTTGGCTGGACGCAATCTCAGCGGCCCGCCTCCGCGTCCGCTGGAATCTTACACGGTCCATGTTCGCGGCGACGAAATCGTCGTGAGCCGGAAACGGCAGGCATGAAGTGAGTTTGTTGACCGGTGTCCGCAATTGGATAGACGAGCGCTTTCATTGGGCCGAGCTCATCGGGCCACTGAAAAAAAAGACGGTGCCGGTCCACAAGCTCTCCTATTGGTATTTCCTCGGGGGAATCACGCTTTTTCTCTTCATGATCCAGGTCTGCACCGGCATTTTGCTGCTGCTCTACTACCGGCCAGGCGCTAATGAGGCGTTCGAGAGTGTGCAGTACATCATGACCCGTGTGCAGTTTGGCTGGCTGGTACGCTCCATTCATTTCTGGGCGGCGAACCTAATGATCCTCACTGCCTTCGCCCATATGTTCAGTGTCGTTTTTCTGCGGGCGTACCGTAAGCCGCGGGAGCTCACTTGGGTCAGCGGTATGCTGTTGCTCTTTCTCGCAATGGGTTTCGGTTTCAGTGGTTATCTCCTGCCGTGGAATACCCTGGCGTTTTTTGCCACCAAAGTGGGGACTGAGATTACTGGTCAAGTGCCAGTCGTCGGCCACAGCTTGATGATTTTCCTGCGGGGCGGCGAAGACGTCACCGGCGCGACGCTCACCCGCTTCTTCGGATTTCACGTCGCCGTTCTGCCCGGGCTGACGACGCTCCTCGTACTGATCCACCTCGCGCTGGTCCAGTACTTTGGCATGAGCGTTCCGCCGGGCGTGGAAACCCGCTGGAATACTTTTCCTGCTGAGGCACGGCAGATGAAGTTTTTTCCCAATTTTTTCTTGCGCGAACTCATGGCCTGGTACATCGCTCTGGGGGTTCTCGGCGCGCTTGCAGCGATCTTGCCCTGGGAATTGGGCACCAAAGCGGACCCGTTTGCTCCCGCTCCGGCGGGGATTCGGCCGGAGTGGTATTTCATGTTTATGTTTCAGACGCTCAAGAAAATTCCGGCAAAGATAGGGTTTATCGATGGTGAAGTCGTGGGCATCCTGGTATTCGGCGTCGCGGGCGTTCTCTGGATGCTGCTTCCCTTTTTCGATCCGTTGGCGCGCGGACGAGGCCGCAAATTCATCATGGGCGGGGGAGTCTTTGCGCTCTGTTACATCATTGCCATGACCATTTATGGATATTTGGCACAATAGCGGGCTTTTGCGAGCGTTGCTCGTGCCGTTACTGCTTACTGCCGGTGGCTGCCTGGCATACGCGCAAACGCCGAACACATGTCTCGATTGCCACGCCGCGCTTGATCCTCCGCTCCAAGTGACAGCAGAACAATTTGCTGAGGACATTCATTCACAGAAGGGACTGACCTGCGCCAGTTGTCACGGCGGCGACCCCACGAAGGCCGATCCTGACGCCATGAGCAAATCGGCTGGCTTCCGCGGAAAGATCGAGCGCAGCCAGATTCCGGCCCTCTGTGGCGGCTGCCATTCCGATGGGGCGTTCATGCGCAATTACAATCCTTCGTTGCGGACGGATCAGCTCAGCCAATACAAAACAAGTGTGCACGGAAAGCTTTTCGCAAAGGGTGACACCAAAGTTGCGGTATGCATCGACTGCCATGGCGTTCATGGGCTGCGCCCCGCGAGCGACACCCGTTCGAAAGTTCATCCTCTCAATGTTGCTCAGACCTGCTCGCGCTGTCATGCGGACGCCGCGCACATGAACGGATATTCGATCCCGACGGACCAATTCGCCAAGTACAGCACTAGCGTGCACCATGACGCACTGGTCGTCCGTGATGACCTCAGCGCGCCAACGTGTACCACCTGCCACGGAAACCATGGCGCGGCTCCTCCGGGCGTGGATACGGTTCAAAACGTCTGTTCGAAGTGTCACGTATTCCAGGACCAGATGTTCGAGAAAAGCTCGCACAAAGCCGCCTTTCAATCCGCTGGCCTTCCCGGTTGCGTCGTCTGTCATGGCAACCACGGCATCGGCCATCCAACAGACGCAAAACTTGGCACGGGTCCTGAGGCCAACTGCATGCGGTGCCACGCTCCGGGAGATCCGTGCGATCAGGCAAGAGCGGAAATGCTTACCGGTTTGACCCGTCTCGATGGTGCGATCAAAAACGCTCACAATCTGCTCGGCGTTGCAGAATCCTCCGGGATGGAAGTGAGCCAGGCCCGAATGGACGAAGCGCAAGCCCAGGATGCGTTAACAAAAGCGCGCGTCACGATCCACAGCTTTCGGAAAGACCTTGTCGATCACGACATCCAGGAAGGACTGCAAATCGCTTCGAAAACCCTGCAGGCAGGCCAAAATGCTTTGGCGGAACGGAACTATCGCCGCAAAGGCCTGGGACTTGCCCTGGTTTTCATCTTGATGTCGGTGGTAGGACTGTTTCTGTACATCCGGCAGGTTGAACGTGATGCGCCGAAGGCATAGTGGTTTCCGGCAACTGAAGGTGACCTAACTGAAACCCAATCAAGTGCGCTGAAGCTGGCCAAAAGTCCGGCTCTGGGAAATTGTGGCGGGCTAACTCCTGGTAAGCATCGACTGCGACTTTGACGCGTCGCTAGTGCCAGGAACTTGTCTAGGACGATTTCTTGATTTGAAAAGACTTATCAACAAGTTCCTGGAGAGTCAATCCGGAAACTATCCAGAAAAACGGCGTTCGAGGAAGTTGGCCGGATTGGTACCGGGAAGTCGGCTTGTCGTCAGGAAATCAAGCGCTGACGAGATGCGCGTTTTGCTTCAACGCCACCACTCGGAGCGAATCTCCTGACCCCGAACAGCCTCAGACGGGCTCGGGGGACCAGAGCTTGGGAGCTTGGACTGCGAACATGTTTTCGATCGGCTGCTTCCAACGGTGGAGCGCAACATCAAAGAGGCTACCGTCCCGCTTGGCTGGAAGAAGGGCCATCATCATTCGACGGTGGATCGAAGATCGAGATTCCTGGAATCAACCACCTTGTTCAAAAAGCCGACGTGCGGTCCCACCGGCCGATGGCATCTGCACACCTGTGACGATGACTTAGATCTGGGCCGTGCCGCCGTCGACGAAGAGTTCGATGCCGTTGACGAAACTTGAATCGCTTGAGGCGAGGAAGAGCGCGACGGTCGCGATCTCTTCGGGGTGTCCCATTTCGCCGCGAGGGATCTGAGATTTGAAGAACTCCTTCGCGTCTGGCCCGAGCGGGTCTAGGATTGGCGTGTCGATGGTGCCGGGGCTGAGGATGTTGACTCGAATTCTGCGTTCCTTGAGCTCTACCAGCCAAGTACGAGCGAAGGAGCGCACCGCAGCCTTGCTGGCGCTGTAGACGCCGAAGGCCGGAAATCCCTTGATGCTGGCGATGGATCCGTTCAAGAAGATGGAACCGTTGTCGTTGAACAGAGGCAGCGCCTTCTGCACAGTGAAGAGCGTGCCGCGCACGTTCAGGTCGAAGGTTTTGTCGAAGTGTTCTTCGGTTACTTCTTCGAGCTTGGCCAACTCGCCCTGTCCGGCGCTGGCGAAAAGAATATCGATCTTGCCCTTCTCGCGCTTCACCGTATCGTAGAGGCGGTCGAGGTCGGCTAGGTTACTGGCGTCGCCCTGCACACCGGTGGCGTTTTTGCCGATGAGCTTGACGGCCTCATCGAGCTTATCCTTGCGGCGTCCTGTGATGAAGACGTACGCGCCCTCTTTGACGAAGAGCTTGGCGGTGGCGAGCGCCATGCCGGACGTCGCTGCTGTGATGACAGCTACTTTTCCTTCGAGCTTTCCCATGACTGTTCTCCCTTCATGCGTGCGATAGATTAATGCGAGAGCCCGCTGCCATGTCGTTATTCAGCGGCGTCTCGGGGCTGTTGCGCTGGGCCGCTTCGCATTCGCTTCCGGTGAGTAGATGCAATTGGGCCCTGAAACGATTCATTAGTTCAGCACCATAGAACTATTGAACCCTTTTTCTTGAATGACTACTCTTATTAGCATGCGGCCTCTGTTCCACCCATCGATTGAGGAGATTACGGTAGAAGGAATTCTCCACGCCTTGTCCGACCCGGTGCGGGTGGCAATTTATGCAGACATCGTGTCGCAGGAGTGCTCGCAGAACTGCTCGACGTTTCTGACAGTCAGCGACAAGACGATCCCGAAGTCCACACTCTCTCAGCACTTTAGGGAACTGAGAGAGGCGGGGCTGATCCGTGGTGAGCGTCGCGGCGTGGAAGTCCACAACACCTCGCGTTGCACGGAACTCGAGCAACGCTTTCCGGGACTAATTCGGGCAATCGTCAACGCGCATGCCATCCAGTCGAGGGACGAAGCGCAAGGAAAGAAACGTGCTGCGCAGAGAACGGCCAGACGTGTACTAACGAATAAGTAAAGAACCCGACTCTTTTCCCTCGATCAATCCGACCTCCGCGTCGTGCATCGGGTATACCGGGGCGCGGCTCCTCAGAACGCTCACTCCGTTAGGGATCATCGATATCGGGAAGTCGGCTTGTCGTCAGCAATGCAACGGTTCTTGCTAGCGCGTTTGTCAGTACTAATCCGACGGACAAATCGATACCTTTCGGCTCGCCCGTGATCCAGAGGTTTGGGAGCTAACGCTCCGCCAAGGCGCGGTGGACAAGGTGGACGGCAATCGCTCCTTCGCCGACAGCCGAGGCCACGCGCTTCACATTGCCCGAGCGAACATCGCCAACCGCAAACACGCCAGGAAGGCTAGTTTCCAGCATTTGTGGAGAACGAGCCATTGTCCACGCCGGGGCTCCGGTTGCGTTATCCAAATCCCGCCCGGTGAGGATGAACCCTTTGTCATCGACCGCCACGCAGCCTCGCAGCCACTCAGTTCTCGGCGATGCTCCCGCCATGATGAATACGTGCCGAATGTCGTGGACGGAAGTTTCGCCGCTAGACTTGTCCTGGCAAGTGACGCGCTCAAGATGGGTGCCTCCATCGAGACCGACTATTTGCGTTTTGTAGTGCAGTTCGATGGCGGGGTTCTCTTGGATTCGCTGGACCAAATAGCGAGACATGGTGTCTGATAACTCACCCGAGCGCACGAGCAGGTACACCTTGCGCGCTGTCTGCGAAAGGAAAATCGCAGCTTGTCCGGCGGAGTTCCCTCCGCCCACTACGATAGTCTCTTCTTGTTCGCATAGTTGCGCCTCCATGTAGGTCGCACCATAGTAGATCCCCTGACCCTCAAACTGTTCCAGATTGGCGATACGCGGCTTGTTGTATTGTGCTCCAGTAGCGATGATGACGGCGCGCGTCGGAAGCCTGTTGCCGTTGTCCAGGACTACCTTGTACGGACGCTTTTCGCAATCCAGCCGCGCAACGCTGTGCGCCACCATCATCTTGGCTCCGAATTTCTCCGACTGAGCGATCGCGCGCGCTGCCAGTTCTTGTCCGGAGATTCCCGTAGGAAAGCCCAGGTAATTCTCGATCTTCGAGCTTGATCCGGCCTGTCCTCCGGGTGTGGCAGTCTCAATCACCAGCACGTCGAGGCCTTCCGAAGCGGCGTAAACGGCAGCTGCCAAGCCGGACGGTCCAGCGCCCACAATGATCAAATCGCGGACCTGCGTCTCGTCGATCGCACTGTTCAGCCCCAGGCACTCGGCCAATTCTTGAATTGAGGGATTTCGCAGCACCGAGCGAGCGTTACAAATGACCACCGGAATTTCGTCCAACTTGACGTCAAAACGATCGAGCAGTTCCTGTGAAGTCTTGTCCGTGTCGAGATCTATGTACGTATAAGGATGCTCATTCCGGGTCAGAAACTCGCGCAGGCGCAGCGCGTTAGCCGAGTGGCGCGACCCCATCAAGATGACGTTGCCCTGACCCGTTCGGATGAGTTCCAACCGGCGCAGTATGAACGCCCTCATGAAAATCTCACTCAGCTCGGCGTCTTTTGCGACGAGCGACCGCAGGCTCTCTGCACTCAGTTCCAGAAACTCACCGGGCTCCGTGACGCGGCCACGCGCGAGGCTGCGCCGCCCGGAGATCATGGTCATCTCACCGGTGAACCCGCCGGGGCCGTGGGTGACTAAGGGGCGCTCGCCCGTAAGATCCGGCTGCACGATCTCCATGCTTCCGGAGAGCAGGACAAAAAATGGGACATTTGTATCACCCGGTTCAAACAGGACTTCACCCTTCTTGACTGCTCGCAGCTTGCTGCCGGGACGAACGCGGTTGATTTGTGCCGCGGTCAAGATTGGAAACGCTTGGGTGCGAACGTCGAGTGCGCTGGGTACTGGCTGAGAAGACATTTTTCCTCCTAGGGTCCGCCAAGGCGCGGTGGACAAGGCCGATTGCAAACGCTCCTGTAGGTATTACACGACACGCAAGTAATATTGAATCGAATCGGTTTATTGTTACACAGCCCCATCTCCCGAACGTATTGTCGGCATCTCGGCAGGAAATCAAGCACTGACGAGATGCGCGTTTCTCGGTACTGACCCAACGGGCGAGCTGATAACTTCCGGCTTACGCGTCATCCGCCCAGTGGTTGGGAAGGCATTCTCGCAAAGCCAGCCAACCGATGTTGAAACGAAGCTGCTGTCGCATTTGGTGATAACATGCCTCCGCGACAGGTGAACCATGTACCAACAATTCCGCTCACTCACGGGCGCAGTCATCTTTTTTCTTCCGCTTTCCCCTCTCGACAGCGTCGCTCAGCAAAATCCCGATCGGCTGGAACCCACGGATGTTTTCCGCGTTCAGGTTGCTTCTGATCCGCAAATCTCTCCCGACGGCAAGCATATCGTTTACGTCCGCCAGTCCGCTGATGTCGCTTCCGATCGCCGTCTTTCCAACCTCTGGATCGTTAATTTCGATGGCTCCGACCATCGTCCTCTCACCACAGGCACTTATAGTGACTCTTCTCCGCGCTGGTCACCCGATGGCACTCGTGTTGCCTTCGTTTCTGACCGCGATGGCAAGTCTCAACTCTACGTTCGCTGGATGGATTCTGGCCAGACCGCCAAACTCACCGACGTTGAAAATGCTCCTGCTGGAATTTCCTGGGCTCCTGATGGAAAGCAGATCGCATTCACTTCGCTTGTGTCCTCCGCCCCACTGAAAATCGCCACGCTTCCCACCGCACCTGAGGGCGCCAAGTGGGCCGATGCACCGAAGGTTTATGAGGATCTCATCTACCGCTTCAACGGCCCTGGATACTTGAAACCCGGCTATTCGCAACTCTTCGTCGTTGCCGCTGACGGCGGCGCACCGCGCCAATTAACCACCGGCAATTTCCCCCACGGCCCGGGCGTCGGCGATTTTGGTGGCTCCTACGTGTCCTGGGCTCCTGATGGAAAGTCGCTCATCTTTTCCATGAATGGCACCGCGAACTATGAGTACGAACCTCTCCACACCGAACTCTTCGAAATCCGCGTCGCTGACGGCTCTCTTACGCAGCTGACCCATCGCAAGGGTCCCAACCAGTCTCCGGATATCTCCCCCGACGGCAAACTCATCGCCTACAGCGGCTTCGATGACCGTTACCAGGGCCATCAAACGACATATCTATACGTGGCCAATCGCGATGGCAGCAATCCCCACCCGGTCACTTCCAAACTCGATCGCGACGTGTCCGATCCCCGCTGGGCTGCCGACGGCAAAGGCATCTTCTTCGCCTATGCCGATCAGGGCGACACCAAGCTCGCCTACTTGCCCATTGACGGTTCGACCAAGATTTTCGCCGAGCATCTAAACGCGGGCGGCAATTTCAGCATCGCCAAAAACAACTCCTTCGCTCTCCAATATGACACGCCCTCCGATCCGGGCGACGTCGCGGTCGCTTCTCTTGCTAATCCAAAACTCAATGTCCTCACTTCTCTCAATCGCGAACTCTTCACCGCCAAGAAACTGGGTGCCGTCGAAGAACTCTGGTACGACTCTTCCTTCGATAAACGTAAAATCGAAGGCTGGATCATCAAGCCACCTAATTTTGATCCCAACAAGAAATATCCCCTGATCCTACAAATTCACGGTGGTCCCTTCTCGAACTACGGTGATCGGTTCGACCTCAACGCGCAAATCTGGGCTGCCAAAGACTACGTAATCCTCTACACCAACCCGCGGGGCAGCACGAGTTACGGGGAAGAATTTGCCAATCTGATCCACCACGCCTATCCCGGTAATGACTTCCAAGACCTTGACTCCGGCGTCGACTCGATTCTCGCCAGGGGCTACATCGACAAGGATAATTTGTTCGTCACGGGCGGTTCGGGTGGGGGTGTTCTTACCTGCTGGATGATCGATCACACCGATCGTTTCCGCGCTGCGGCGAGTCTTTATCCCGTCATCAACTGGTATAGCTGGGTCCTGACCTCCGACCTGCCGTCACTCGGTGCACAATACTGGTTCTCCGGCAATCCCTGGGATTACACCGAGGACTACATGAAGCGATCGGTCATTTCTCTGGTGAAAAACGTGAAGACACCCACTCTGCTCATGACTGGCGAGGAAGACTTCCGCACTCCCATATCCGAAGCCGAGCAATACTACGCCGCCCTTAAACTCCTCAAAGTCGAATCTGCTCTGGTCCGCTTCCCTGGCGAACCGCACGGTCTCAGCCGCCGCCCGAGCCATCAAGTCGCCAAGGTCGTCTACACTCTCAACTGGTTCGACGCGCACCTCAAGAAACCCTGACCTTTTTTTCGCGAAACTGCGGCCCGGCGGAGCATGATGGTACTGCGTTCCATCGACAAGTGCCGAGAAGTGTCTATCCGAGAAGCCACGACTCTGGGAGGCCACAACTCGTGTTCCGAGTGTATTGTCGGCAAACCGGAAGTAATCCAGACGGGCAGCGGGCGATCAGTACCGAGAAGTCTTAGTGTTGTATCGGAAGCGCGAGTCAGCAAGCTCCACACACGAGCACGGTGTGTTTGCGCGCTTTCGATACAACGACTTGAAGGAAGACGCTGGCGTTTGCGGCGGATGCGGGCTAACGGCTATGGGAATTCAATCTTTTAACCCATCTGTAAGCTATTGGTTTTGCGGTACTTAGAAAATGAGCATGTGCGAGAACCGCAATTTGATGCGTTACGCTGGGGCATGACGTGCGGAAGCGTCCGCCGCGCCAGCTGCTTCGTTCAAGTCGGCATCTCGTCAGGAATCAAGCACTGACGAGAAGCGCGTCTATCGGCTCTCCTTCAGCCGCCAACTTCCGGTCTACCCGTTAGTCAGAAGCTAGCCGTTCGAGGACATGTCTGAAACTACCGGTTGGCGGCGGAAGAAGCCGCAACGGTTGGCGGGCGTGAGCAGCGTTCAAGATATCCGGTATGGGGATTCTGTCAAACCTTCTGTTATTGTTCGAAGTGTATATAATCAAGCTAAGTACTCGCTCGGATACCCCAGAGAAAACTTCGCTCATCCCTAAGTAGTTGGCTGCTCCTTGGATGGAGCGGTTTGTAACAAATTATCCCCGCCTCTGTGCCCCACACGAAACTCATGAGGGTTTGTGTGTCCTAAGCCATTGAACTGGAAGGGCTTATGTTCCATATCGGCAGGGAGTGTCACGTGCTCTTTCTAACTGCAAATTCTTCCTGCCGCAACATCGTCCCTCACCGGAAGGAAGAATGCTTCCGAAGGACTTATGACTGGAACGATTCCGAAACAGAGCCGGACTGAATGTGGGTTCTCCATGACGGAATTAGCCGTCGTGGTGACCATCATCTTGATCGTCATATCAGCAGCGTTAGTAAACATGGTTCCGTCGCTTAAGAATTCAAAGTCCAACTCGGCGCTGGAACTCGTCATGGGTGAATTGCGGCGAGCTCATGAGCGGGCGGTCGATGAGCGGCGAATTTATCGCGTTACGTTTGTGGCACCGCAGACCATTCAGGTCGACGTTGGACAAGCGCCAAACGTCGCCACCACGATCACTGGCAGCGCACCGACCTTCGTGCAGGCGCAAGGCCCGCTTACGCTCCCAACCGGAATCCAATTCATTGTCGTGGCAGGCATTCCGACTAGCGCGTCGGCAACGCCAGACGGGTTTGGCTCGGGAGCCAATGCCATCGATTTTGACGTCGAGAATGGCGGCGGAGGGACGCAAATCTATTTTCAACCGGACGGAAGAGCGTTAGACGGCGCTAACCGGTTGAACGATGGAGTCGTGTACATGGCCGAGCCAACCAATCTGTTTTCGAGCAGAGCGGTTTCTCTCTTCGGGTCCACGGGCCGCGTCAAGGGTTGGTATCTGACGTCGGCGGCCGGCGTTACCGGGTGGAACCAATGAGCAGAGCCTGGAACAGTAAAATACAATTTCGATCTCCGCAGAGCGGCTTTGGACTTATCGAGGCAATGATCGCGGCGGTCATTCTGGTCGTCGGCCTAGTTGCGCTCGCTGGACTGTTCAGCCAGTCGCTGACCTCTCTCCAATACACACGCGAGGACCTGATCGCAAAACAAAAGGCGCGCGAAAGTCTGGAAGCCGTGTACAGCGCACGAAACGATGCAACGGTCGGGTTCGCCGGAATCCAAAACGTAAGCAATGGGGGGATTTTTCTCGACGGATTCCAGCCGCTCTTTTTGGCCGGAGCGAACGGCATCGTTGGAACTCAGGGCCAATCTGGAATTCTTGACCGTCAGATCTTGCCAGGACCAGACGGCATCCTGGGGACCGCAGATGACGAAATCATCCCACTGATCAACTTTCAGCGCCAGATCCTGATTACGCCGCTCATCGATTCCACCGGAAACGTTAGTCCCGACATCCGCCAAATCAGCGTGACCGTGCAAGTGACGTCCCCGGGCCGGGCGGCCCGCAATTACACCGTCACCGGATATATTTCACGCTTTCAGTGAGGACATAGTTATGGCTCGTAGCCGCAAGCAAGCACATACGGGTTTCACGCTGATTGAGCTCATCATGGCCACGGCTCTCACCGTCACGGTCGTGGGAGCGGCCGTCCTTGTGTTTACGCACTCGGTGCAAACATCGAACCTGACGCTGAAACGCTCCGAAGTGCAGACCGAAGCCCGAGCAGCGCTCAGCCAAATTTCCCGCGATTTATCGCAGGCCGGTACCGCCGTGCCCTTGAACGGCATTGCCATCCCTTCGTTGGGAACCGGCGGCGCAAATCCCAATTTTGCGTGCGACCCATCGCAGTGCTATACAGGCGTCGACCCCGCCTACACGCAAGGGCTTCTATACAAGGTGACCCCGGGCTACATCATCGGCCCCACGATTTCCGAGCCGAGTGACGCGATAAAAATTACCTACGTGGACCCCACTCTGGACTGGTCGGCGTTTCAGGCCGCGACCATCGCACCAAATGGGAGCAGCCTGACCATGCCGGCGGCGACGACTCCCGCGGTGACCGATCCAGCCGTGGGTATCACGCCGGGTGACGTCATCCTTTTGCAAAACGTGTACGGCTCGGCGATAGGTATCGCGACATCGGTGGCCGGCCAATCGATTACTTTCGGAGCGGATCCACTCAATATCAACCAGCCAGGCGCCGCGGCGGGAAACATCAAGTCCCTCGCAACGCCAGCCTCCAATCCTGTTACCTATCCCCCCACCCAGGTTTCTCGTTTGATGATGGTCAGCTACTTCATTGCGTCTTTTGTCGGGCCTAATGGACCCGACGCACGTTTGATGCGCCAGAGCGGGGCCCATTCGGCAGTGCCAGTGGCCGAACACATCGAGGATCTGAAGTTCACTTATGACGTTATTGACCCGATCTCTAGTGCATTAACTGCGGGTTCGCCCGACACGGTGATAGGAAACCCCGCAGTTCCGCAGCCGAACCAGATCCGAAAAATCAATATCAACGTCACGAGCAAGGCGGTTCGCGCCGACCTAACCACCGCTGCGACGACGCAGCGAGTCAATTTGACCACCTCGATCGGTCCGCGGAATCTGAGTTTCCGTGATCGATATCAATGAGCATCAGGGCCGATGGAGGAGCCAGTCCATGAAGACCCCACGAATCTGTGAAAGCCTGGACCGATCCGAAAGAGGCGTGGCGCTGATAACCACCCTCTTGCTGCTAACTCTCCTGTCAGCGATTGCGGTTGCGCTCGTTTATAAGGTCAACCACGAACAACATCTGCAGGGTGCAGACTCCGGGAATACGGTGGCTTACTACGGTGCGGAAGCGGGAATGGAAAAAATGATGTCGGATCTATCGCTTCTGTACACGCAGAAAGCCTCGCCCACCAATTGCGACATCGTAGCTCTCCAGGCCACGCCGCCGAACCCAGCTGCGGTGGGAACCACCTACCGCGAGTATATCTTCAATGTTCCACCACCGCCCGGCGGGGGATGTGCACCTCCCGCCACGAACGTGCAGACGATCAGCAGCGGACCCAACAGCGGACTACAGGCAGAGATCGTTCGCATGAACCTGCAAGTCACCGCGGACAGCCCGGCGGGTGACGAAGCGCGCTTAATCCGAAACGTAGAGGTCGCTGAAATTCCTGTCTTTCAATTTGGTGTGTTCTCGCAAAGTGACCTGAGTTATTTTCCAGGTCCGAGTTTCGACTTCGCGGGCCGCGTCCAAACGAACGGAAACCTCTTTCTTGCTGAAGGTGGCGGCGCAACGCTCACCTTTCACAGCCCTATTCGCGCTGCCGGAGACGTGGTGCGCGATCAATTGGCGAACGGCGCAAGCACTACAGCTCAGGGACGCACGGGTCAGGTGATGATTCCCACCGCTCCCAATGGATGCGATGCGGGACAACCCGCGTGCCGAAGTCTTCAAGTGAATCCCAACGAAGGCAGCTCCGTCGGGGGGCCAACCCCTGCCTACTCGCCCACTGGAACCGGGGTCGTAAATCCTCTTTGGAGTTCATTGTCCACGTCGACCTATGCTGGCATGATCTTGAGCGGAACGACCGGAGCGCGGCAGCTAACTCTCTCTTTCGTGCAACCCGGCGTCGGCCCGATTGAAATTGTGCGCCGTCCGCTTCCTGGCGAATCCTCGACCTCGCTGGTGGGTGAATCTCGTCTTTACAATCAGGCGCAAATCCGCGTGTTGCTCAGTGACAACCCCGCCGAGTTACCTGGAGGCGCGGGCGATCCGCAAAACATCCGCTTGGCGAACGTCAAGACAAGTGCTGCGTCTCCCGATTACAGCAACGGCGTGCCAGTGACAGGCCTTGTCGGTAACACCTTTTTTGCCGAGGGTGTGAAAGTAACGGATACGACGGGGGGAGTAACGACAACGAGAGTAGGCCCTGGCGGTGAAACCAATTGGACTAACGTGCCAACTACTCCCCCGGCGGCCCAGGCCACACTGGTCCCCGTGACCGCCCCAGTCCTGACCCCAACCTCCACGACAACGGGAGCCACCACGACCACGACTCAGCCTTGGGATTTGTTGGACGGATATTTGCGCGTGGAAATCCGGCAAAACGACGGATCGTATGTGGGCGTTACCAACGAATGGCTGCAATTAGGTTTCGCACGGGGGCCGATTCCACCGGGCGCCTTTTCCGGGAATACAGTGCATCCGAATGCGATCCTATTGCTGCAGATGCAAGCCGACCGCAACGGCGATGGCACGGCTTCGGCCGCGGAGCTCGTGACCGACGCGGGTACCTCAAGCACCATCACCGGGCCTGCAACGCGCAACAATTGGTATCCCATCAATATGTATGAGGCTCGCGAAGGCGAATTCCGAGAGAACCAGCGCGCCACAGTGAACTGCAGCATTGGCGGCGTGTTGAACCTCGTCGAGATTGACGTGAATAACTTGAAGAGATGGCTCGCGGGAAATATTGGGGCCTCCGGCGGCAACACGGAATTCGTCTCACAAAACGGCTACATTCTTTATCTTTCCGACCGGCGGGGCATGATCGCGAGCCCGACGGCCGGCACCAAGAATGGCGAGTATGGCTACGAGGATGTAATCAACCCGGGTAGCGTCACAGGCGCGCCGGATGGAGCGCTGAATGCCGGGGAAGATGTGAATCAGAACAACATTCTCGATACCTATTCAGCGAATTTTCTCGGCCTCGGATTCGGTGTAGTCCAGCCTGGACAGCTTCCCAATACCCCGGTTAGTTGCTTCAATGTTGCTCGGCCCAACTGGGTCTCGGGGCCGCGTCACAGTGTCCGGCTCGTGAATGGTGCGCTCGGCAATCTGCCGGTTCGTCCAGACAACGGGCAGGGGGGCTTTACCCTCGCCAGCGAGCAACCGGCTTATGTGTTGGGGAATTACAACGCGACCGCCGGTGGGTTCGGCGACCCGCATGCCGCCGCCGCGGTCATCGCGGACACCGTGACACTGCTATCGAATAATTGGCGAGACACCAGCAGCTTCACTAGTCCCGCTTCCGTCGCCGGACGTGCCGCAGGCAGCAGCTACTATCGCTTGGCGATTGCCTCAGGGAAAAATATCAATTTCCCTCAGCCGGGGTTCGCGGGTGTCCCACAGGATTACGGCACCGACGGCGGCGTCCACAATTTCTTGCGCTATCTGGAAAATTGGGGCGGGCAATCGCTCAACTATGAAGGTTCGATGGTTAGTTTGTTTTATTCCCAGTATGCGACGGGCGTATTCAAGTGCTGTGGCACCGTATATTCGCCTCCGACTCGTGCGTACGCGTTCGATACGGATTTCCTGGATTTGTCCAAACTGCCGCCAGGAACGCCGAAGTTTCGCGACGTAGTGAACGTCGGCTTCCAGCAGGTCTACTAAGGCGGAAAACCGCAAGATCGAAGGTCACTCCAAGAATTCAGTGACATCCGACTTTCGGGCTAACTCCATCTGGTAAGTCGGCATGTAAGAAGTGATCTCCGTGCTTGGCATCGATCCTGGACGGATTACGGGCTTACTCGGAATTTACCAACGGCCTAATGCTAACTTCAGGATTCAGAGCAAAAGCAGGCTGTCCATGAGCCAGGGTTATAGCAGACGGCGCTCCGAACCAAGGCTGTAAGTCATTGATTCTTCGGCCAGCAAGCATTTTGGCGAATGGCAGGTCCAACGCAGGTGCTCGCCCTCGCGGCCGCACCCTTGAAGACATCCTTGAGATCGTGGTTATGGTTCGCATTCAGCCCACGAAGTTGCGGTGGTTTCTTGGAACGTTGCAGCTGTCCCTGGATAGAGCGGTATTGCGCGCTGTCGTGAGTCTCCAACGCAAGCCCGCTGTAGGTCCACAGTTGGCGCTTGGTGCGGAAGCGGTGGGGCGTCTGGATCAAAGCAACCAGGAGTGCTGCGCGGATTGGACCGATCGAAGGAATCTGGCGCAGTAAGTTCACCGCGAAATGTTCTCGGCTTTCAGCAAGGAGTTCTCGCCGCGCTTGCTGTCGCAGAGCCGCTAAGGCATCGAACTGCTGGTAGTACAATTCGGCGCGACGGCAAGCAACCAAAGTGTACTCAGGTCGAGGGAGCCGACACTGTTATGCAATCAAGTGACTCTCTGCGTCGGAACCATACGCTTAGCGCCGCACCCAGAACACTGCACCTCCTGTTTGCGGACGCCCGTTTGATCGGCACCCCTAAAACCTAAGCTCCCCTATAGGTGAGGTTCAAGTTTTTCCGAGGGACAGCAAAGATAACGGCCGCTCATTCTCTCGATTTGGCCTTGGACCATCGAGCTCTGGCTGCCTTTTGCGCAATTTCTTTTCGTTGTTCAGGAGAGAGCTTTTTACTACGAGCCTTTCCGCCCTTTTGTCCTAACGCGACGGCACTAGGATCCTTGTCTTTCCTCTGCTTCATGTGAAGGTCACCATATCCCGGCCTCGCATTGAAATCAATAAACGCTTGACTATGCTTAGCGCTAGGCATATGCTTACCGCTAAGCATTAAGAGGGAGGCTCTTATGGACTCAAAGCGGAATCATCTTCGATTGGAACTGAGACTCGCGAGGCGCAAGTGGCCAAATCTTCAGGCATCCAGAATGGGGGAGTTGAGATCACTGATTCAGAGGCACAAAATTTCGGTGAGCCTCGGGGAGGTAACGTATCTCGACAATCATTGGTATGTGACTCATTCCGGCCTTCTCCAGTTGGCTTTTCGCCGCCGATGCGTCGGAATCAGGACGAACTTGGAAGAACGACAGTCCGACCCCATTGCCGGCCGCTGGGTCTTCAAGGCTATCGTTTACAGGTCGGCGCGATCACGCGGGTTCGTCGGCTTCGGAGACGCCGATCCATCTAACGTATCCCCTCTCGTTCGCGGCGCTGAGATGCGCATAGCCGAAACGCGTGCTGTTAACCGGGCTCTTCGTAAGGCCTACGGGATCGGAATTTGCTCCGTTGAGGAACTCGGTTCGTTTTCTGGGGCGCCACAGCCCTCTCCTGCTGCGGAGAGGTCGAACGGCAACTATGCTTCAAACGGCTCAAGCAATGGCCAACCCCGGTTGCGAGATCAGCTCTGCCTTCTGATCCGCGAGTACAATCTCGATCCGAATTTGGTAAAAGCATACGCCGCGGATTTTTGCGGCACGCAAACCCTCAGCGGAGCCAGCCGCGAGCTGGTTGAGTCTTTCATTTCTCATCTGTCTGCGTCCGCCAAGGAAAACCGAGACGCCTTGGTCTGCAAGCTCAATTCCTACGCCCAACCTCAGGAGGTCAAGTCATGAGGCGACAAATTCCGGGTCTTCATTCGAATCAGCTGGATCCTGAAGGCAGTCTCGAAGGATTGTTTCTGGTCCGTGTGGAAAGAGCCGCTTACCGCTGGCATCGGCAGAAGTCCTTTCTAGAGCTGCGATTCATCGTCTTGGAGCCAAAAGCCATGGCTTCGCGCTCCTTCTCTGGACGGCTGTACTGCACCGACCGAGCCCTTTGGAAACTAAATTGGTTTCTTCGCGACTTCGGCTATGACACGGAACTGCTCAGCCGCGACCAAATGGACGAGAAATCTCTGCTCAACCTACAAGGGGTCGTTCGCACCTCCCATACCACCATGAATGGACGTTCTTATCAGAACCTCGACGCATTCGCGCCTGCTGCCGAGTGGGATGCCCTGCCCTGCCTCGTCAATCAGTCCTGCTGAGGATCGGAGGGACGCCGATGGTCTATAGCTACACACAAATCAGCCAATATCTCCGCTGCCCTCGCAGCTATCGCTACCGCTACCTCGACGGCTGGCGTGAAAAAGAAACACGCGCAGCTATGGCCTTCGGCCGCTGCTTTGAGAGCGCTCTTGCAGCGTACTTTCGTGGAGAGGATTGCGGGGCGGCACTATTCAAGGAGTGGGGAGCTTATCGCGATGCTCCGTTTGAGTACAAGAAGGGAGACACCTGGGACCGTCTGGTGCACCAGGGCGTTCATTTGCTCCAAAGATTTGCCCAGGATGACCGCATTCGCATTCACGATCCTGCGAAGAATCTTCAGATCAAGATCATGCGATCTCTTCCCGGAGGCGCCGAGTTTGTGGCGTACATGGATGCCATCGGTGAAATCGACGGGATACGCTGCTTGATCGACTGGAAGACCACCACCAGCCGTTACCCAGAGGGCCCGCGGGCTTGCTGTCCCTCGACCCCCAGCTCATCTGCTATTCATGGATCAGTGGGATTTCCGAGGTAGCGTTTGTTGTGTTTGTGCGAAAGCAGGTGCCCCGGAGATCCAATATTTGAGAACTTCGATCTCGGAGGAGCAGCGGCGGGAGTTTGGCCGACTGGTAGAAACAACCATAAGCCAGATCGAATCGGGTCACTTTGATTCGCACAGCGGTATTCGGTTTCCGCAGAATGGCTGCGTGAGTTGTTCTCATCTGGGGCTTTGCCTGAACAACGAGTCGCTGGTCGCAGCCAACCTCATACGGAAGGCAGGAGCGAGTGACCTTGATTGGCTTGACGAGCTTGTGGACTAACGGACGACCGGCCGTGTCACCGGAACTCGACCCCCGACGGGCCCGATTCGTCCTAGGCAGGATCGACGAGATCTTGACCTGGGAAAAGAGCAAAGAGAAGGAAGGCGACGTGCGATTTGTGGAGCTTGGCGAGTATCTGTGTGAGGTGCGGTCGAGGCAGTACTGGAGATTGGAGAAACTGAGCTCATTCGAGGAATTCCTGGGGAAGCGGTTTCCGGAATCACGCCGAAAGGCTTATTACCTGATGGCGATCCATGAAAATCTGACACGGATTCCCAAGCCCCAGCTCCGAGAGGTGGGATGGAGCAAAGCGGTGGAACTAGTCAAGGTAGCGAGGAGGGATGGAGAAAACTTCGATTGTGCAACCTGGTTGCACAAGGCCAAAGGAATGCCAAAGGAGGGATTTAAGGGTGAGGTCGAACGTCACCTCACGGGGAAGGACACAGAGCCCTGGGAGATCATCTATTTCAAGCTCTACAAGAGTCAGCTGCCCATCGTTGAGAAAGCCATCGAAACGGCCGCCCTTATGCTGGGAAGCGATAAGTCCCGGGGATACTGTCTGGAGATGATCTGCGCTGATTTTCTTGCCGGAGCGAACGCTCGAGAGGGCGAGTCTTAAGCTAATGCCTCGGAGATCGCTCGCGGCCAGTAAGCAATTAGCCTTGGCAAGAGGCAACTAGAATGCTGGAAACCGCATCATCAGCAAATATGCGGTGTTCACCGCGGTCACGCTGGTGTCGGAGACAAACTTGAAAGCACGATCCACTCCAATGGTTGCCTTTGGGGGATTCCTGATTGCAGCCTCACTCACGAGTCCGAAACGCCTGAATGCACAGGCGGCGCCCGGACCGATTGTCCCAGCCCAATCACAGGAGCAGTCGCCAGCCCAGCCTCCGCAGCCTGCTGCCAAACCCAAACAGCCGCAGGTGCCAGCGAGAACGACTCTTGCCGGGCCTTGGAAGCTGAATCGCGATGAAAGCGATGATCCCCGGGAGCGAGTTCGAGCTGCGGAAGGCTCAAGCAGCGGCAACACGAGCGGTTATCCCGGTGGCGGCAACCCGGGCGGTTATCCTGGAGGCTATCCCGGAGGCGGCCGTCGGGGAGGTTCTCCCTACCCTGGGGGCGGAGGTGGAGGACCCTACGGAGGACAACGAAATACCGGACAGGACATTGAAGACAACCCAAAAATGCAGCCGCTGATTTACTCTTCGGTGTCGCTAAACATCGAACTGAAAAACCCTGAAGTCGATGTGACGGATGATCAATTCCATAAGCTGATCTTGTACATGGATGGGCGGCAATTGCAGAAGTCCACGGACAACAACCATCAGGAGGTTGCGGCGCGCTGGAATGGAAGTCAGCTTGTGTCGGATGAAAAAAGTCCGCTAGGCGGGAAAATGAGTCGAACGTTCGAATTGTCCCAAGACGGTCGGAACTTACACGAAACCCTGCACATCGACAACGGTCGATCTAAAACGCCCATCGTCATACGATACGTGTACGACGTCGCCGGCTCGGACATGCAGACCGGCCCGGAATCTGATCCGAACCGACCAGTGCTCAAGAGACGTCCTGACGACAGCAGCAATTCACCCCAATAACAGCACCAAAGAATCAGAGACACTCGCAAACTCTACTCCAGCCTTTTGACGCTATTCTCTATCCGGTGATTGAGATTAAGAGGACAATGCAGCAACTTCGCCAGAAGCGACCTCGACTGAAGCTCAGTTTTGAAGAATATAATTTACTTCGCGACCGCGTGCTCGAACGAGATGGGTGGCGGTGTCAAGAATGCGGTTCGTCGAAAGACTTGCACGTACATCATCTAGATAAGCGAAGCGCGTTGGGCGACGATGCATTGGAGAACCTGATCACACTGTGTGCAAGCTGTCACAGGCGGCGGCATGGAGGAGGTTGATTCCAGGGCTCGGCACTCACGCATTCACATTCTGTGGTCACGGATTCAACTATGCCCCTCGGTCGTGCATGAATTGGACCCCTTGTTGCCAATTCGCCGCCAGCCACGGCTAAGTGCTCGAATTTCACCCCACGAGCAGCTATCTTTTTATGCCGCGCCGTCAATCAAGGCACGGACGCTGTTTTCGTTTTTGCGTTAGGTCTTTCTTCGCTCCATCGTTCGACCGTCTCATAGATTTCCTGCAAGATTCTGAGGAACATTGTATCGAAGCTTCCAGTTAGGGTAGTGCTCCTGGAAGTGCGTGAGGTCGCTAATCCACCAGATATGATCGCCGCGGCGGTTCTCTTCGACATACTTCCGGTGGTGCTGCTTGCCGGTGATTTTTTCATATAACGAGATAGCTTCGCGCATCGAACAGTTGCGCTGCCGGCCACCGCCCATGTTTGTCATACCTCCCCTGCGCGAGGTGCCTGGAAGAATTCATTGGACGCGCGGATCAGATCGGCACTGTCATCGCGTATCGCTCCGGGCTAAGATTGTCGATAAAATGAGAACCAGGAAATCGGATCTCGAGGTTGCGCACAGACACTGCTACAAGTGTCGTAAAGAGGTGATGGCCAGTGAAATCTGCGGATGCTTTCATTGCCTGGCAACTTTTCCTCCCGGCGAGATTAAGGAATGGTTGGACGATGGGCAGACCGCCATGTGCCCAAAGTGTGGAATCGACTCCGTCATCGGTTCGGCTTCAGGGTTTTCGATTGACGTGCAGTTCCTAAGATCGATGAACCAACGATGGTTTTCATGCGGTGGGCCGCGTGCGAACCAAGTGCATTGGAGTCTTACAGTAGGCAAGCGTGTCTGCAACGCTGAATGAATCTAGCGGGCTTTCTTCTCGGTGATAATTTGCAATTCCTTCTCATCGACGTGGGCTGGAATCTGCGCGCCCCCGTGTTGGCCGGCCCTTCAAATGGAAAGCTCCGGGAATAACTTTCGACAATTCGGCCGAAGGTGGAAACAGTAGTGGGTCAACAACGTTGACAATACTGAGTGTATGTAGGAGCTCAGTATTGGAGGCACCTCATGTCAGATCCCTTGAATTCCCTGGAAGCCCAACGAATCAAGATCCTGCAGCAATTCCTGAGTTTGGGTGATTTACGCCCCGGTTCCATTTCTGCCGTCGTGCATCGCTGTGGTACGCGAATTCGCTAACAGGAGGTCGGACTCGGGCCAGCGAACTTGTGGGTAATTGAAAGTTGAGTTGTGGACGCGTTATACTCAGGTTCCGCTCTGGAGGAGGAGATTCCGATTGGCATCGCCAGAACTCACCCGAAGGCAATGGGTCATTTTCTTCGCGATCACTACCGTATACCTTCTTTCCGCCTCTGAGTCTTGCGCTAACCGCCGTTCCGCAAGATGACGAGGCGACGCTCGCGAATCCCGGATACAACTTAGCGTTTCACGGAAAAATGGCGATCACGACTTTCGAGCTTCGCGGCTTTCGTCCATTATCGAGCGCCGAACGCATGTACTGGCAGCCTCCCGTGTACTTCCTAGCGACTGCGCTCTGGTATCGAATCGTTGGCTTTGGACTGTTTCAGGTGCGGCTGTTGTCGATTGTGTTCGGATTATTGTGTCTAATCTCTTGGTTCACCATCGTCCGCGGTTTGGCGAGATCTGCGGTGGCAGGCCTTCTGGCAATGGGCTTGATTTCTGTTGACTACTTCTTCCTTATTGGAGCATCGCATGGCCGCATGGATATTATGTGCGTCGGATTCGGCTCTCTCGGGTTAGCCGCTTACGTGCGGTGGCATCTAACTAACGCTCGCCTGGCGATCTTTAGTGGACACACCCTTGCGGCCTTGGCGGTATTTTCGCACCCGGTCGGGATCGTCTGGGCGGTCGCACTACTACTGGCGATGTGGTTTTTTGATCGGCGGCTGCTCTCGTTCAGGCTGCTGGTCATTGGAGCGCTTCCCTATCTGCTTGGAGCCTCGGCTTGGGGCGTTTACATAGCGCAGGATACCGCAGCGTTCCACGAGCAAATGCGAGCCATATTGGCTGAAAATCAGAGGGTCTTTTATGATCCCAACTTTTCGGGCTTCAGACCCATACAGTACTTGGAACAGGAGATTGTGAATCGATACGCCGCGCCCTTCGGCTTGCTTCCAGACGTTAGCTTGGCAAGACGGCTAAAAGCCGTGGTCCTGGTTGCGTATCTCGGAGCAGTGTGCGGAATCCTCGCGATCCGCAGATTGCGGAGCAACCCTGCGGTGGCATGGTTTGCCGCTATTTTCATCGCTTCGTTCTTTTTGCTCGCCGAAGTTTCCCCGTCGAAATACAGTTACTACCTGCCGCATACAACTGTTATGTTGGCCGCCTGCTTCAGCGTCTTTCTCTCCTATGTCACGTCCCCTCCGGCATGGAGATCGATTGCTACTGCCGTAGCGATTCTCGCTGGCATACAGCTCGCAGGCATCGTCCATCTGGCCCGCTCCGACGATTTTCATCGGCAATTTCAGCCCGCCGTCGCGGCGATTCGGCATGTCGCCGGTTCGAATGCGCGAGTGATGGCTTCCAATCACTTTTGGTTGGGGTTGTGGGATGATCCGAATTTCCTTACCGATCCGACCCTCGGCTTCCTAAGTGGCTTGCGCCCGGATGTTTTCGTCATGGACCCGCTTTCCCGAAGTCTTCACGCGATGGATAAGGAGCGGGACCCTGCTAAGTACAGTCACGTGCAGAGCGCGATCGAAAACTCCAATTTGATTTTCGACAACAATGTTTACCAGATTTATACTCAGAAGTCGAATTGGCATTAACAGGGTGCGGGCGTCAGCGACGTCGTGCGTCACGAGGACGCCCGATGCCAAAACGAACGGAAAGAACGAGTGGCAAAGCCTGTGAGGCAGCTACGTTGGCCCTCGCTGACGGGTGCGCGACCTGGAATGGGCAATCATGGCCGGCGGGACTCCCAATAGTTTTCAAATTCACGACTGTGGCGGCAGCAACGGACGGCGATGACCGCATTAGCGCCGCGAACGGTCCAGAACATTCCGGAGCGTTTGAGCCGGGTGGCGATGAGGGTTTTGCAACCCGCTTCGATCACCCCTGAGCCCACGAACAAACCCTGCTTGCGGAACTTCGGATAACGCATGCGCGCCGCGTTGCGCTCGAAATAGTTGGCCTCGGTCTCGATTTCCTCCGCCAGTTCCTGTCTTTCTGGGCCTTGGGCGCGCAAGCGATTCACCAGTGGCTCGATCTTGCCGTCATCCAAGAAATGCTGATGACTCATCACCCAGCGTCGTTTGGACGCCACATCGCTCGGATGGAGCTTGCCGCCGAGATCCCACAGGTGTTGTCGGGCGTGATAGAGATCCACGATCTCGATGGCTCCCGAAAACTGTTCTTGGGCCAAGTTCCAGATCCATTCCGCGCCATCTCCCATGACTACTTTCTTCTGCGCCCGGTCCCAACCTCGCCGCTGAGCCTCGGTGTACAGGCGGCGGGAAAACTCTTCTGCCGTTTCGATCGCTCCCGTATAGGTGGTGCTGTCTTCGTCTCGCACTGGCCAGCCTTGGGCATCCCGCTTGGTCTGCGTGAAGACACAACCCGAGCTTGACCTCCCGCGTGTGCGCCCGTCCGTTGCTTCCTTTGCCCTTCCGCCCCTCCAGTTCTTTGCTCACCATGGGCACGCCTGTGCCATCCATCTGCACATACATCACCGGGATCGCCTGGCCCACCGCGATGGGCAACTCTCGTTGCAGGGCTTGCTGGATGGTGTCCTGCTCGCGGTGGGCGATATCCGCGCCGATGCTCTCCGTGGTCCGTTCGACCGCCTTGGTGGTGACTTCCAGCCCGGCCAACAGCTTCATCTGCTCGCGGCCGCGCTCGAAAGAGGAGCACTCACTACCCACCAGAGTCAACATGCGGCGCACCCCGGGCGAGAGCTCGGTGTTTTCCACATCCAGCGCCGCGTCGGTGGGGAATTGCCCTTGCTGACAGCGGGAGCACCAGTAATAAGCGCGCCGCATTTCCGCGCGACCCAGCACGGTAAGCAGAGGCTTGGTGCGCATCCCCTTATAGCGGGCCTGACCTCCGCAGGAGCAAGATACTTGCGATTCCGCCGGGGACTCCTGTCGGAGAAGTTGGCTCAAACCAGCGGCACCGGCCTGCTGCAGGGCGGCGCGCAAGGCCATCTCCACCGCTTCCAGGTCCATTGCGCCCGTCTTGTGACGTGCGGTGAAAATCACTCGCAGCAGCGCATCTATTTCCCGCGCGATCTCCTGATGGATCGCAGCAGCCGTTTTTTTTCCTGCGCCGTCCAGTCCCCCTGTCCCTGCGGTAGCGGGAAGAGATATAAAAGGTGCTGCCGGGCAATAGTCTGACCCAGTCAAACGAAATTCACCCAGCCTTGCCGAAAGCACACCAAGCACTTGCACCAACCTGGCAGTCCTTTGGAGTTCTGTTCCTGAATGAGGGGGAGTGGGAGTCTCTCGTTCCGGCCGACAAAAAAGCGCAAACCCGGCCAGACAACGCACAAGTCCATCCTTTCGTTCTGGGATGAAGCTTCAGATCGTAAAGCCAGTTCCGCCGCTTCCTCGAGGAAAGGCCTAAAGCCCCGCCCTCGTATTTCGGCGCCCAAACCGCGGACCCGCTAAAGAAATTCTGAACGGTGCTCCAGCCGCCGCGCACACCACAGGTCTGCACGGTCCAAAATCTCATTTAGGATCGCGTGGTGTCGAGGAGCAGCCAGCCATTCCTCAGTTTGCCGCGGCGAGGAACTGCTGGGCTTGTTGCGCGTCCGCATTGTCCAGCTTCAGGCGAAGGGCACTCTCGAGCTGTTCCCTGCCCTTGGCCTTTTGTCCTGAGGCGATCAGAGCAAGTCCCAGATGGTAGTGAAATTGTGAAGAATCGGGAGATTTCTGAACGCATTCCTGGAGCAGAGGCATGGCCCCTGCATAGTTCCCCTTCTTGTACATTACCCAGGCGAGCGTATCGGAAACGGAGGGTAGATCAGGCATGAGGGATTTTGCCTTCTGCGCTCTGCCTAAGGCAACATCGAGGTTCTTACCCTGTTGAACATCCACCCAAGCCATGTTCGCATTGGCGACGGCGAAATTCGGGTCGGCTGCAAGAGCCTGAGTGTAGTATTTGCGCGCCGTATCCAAATCCTTCTTGTTCAAATATAGATTTCCAATCATCGTGGCAAGAGCAGCGAGTTTGGGCTGCAGATCAAGGGCTTTCTGATAACGCTGGATCGCGAGATCGGGCTGACCCTGGACTTCATAGGTTTGACCGAGCCGCAGGTAGGCTTGGACGTTGTTGGGGTCGAGTTCGATGGCGTGTTCGAACTCTTTTTGGGCGTTACCGTAGTTTTTCGAATCGGAATCTAGCGCGCCCAATATGACGTGGCCATTGGCATCGTTAGGATTGGCGCTCACATATTCCTGCACAAGCTTGGATGCCTCGGAAAACTGATTACGGGCAGTCAACACATCTGCCAGTTGTCCGAGGGCCGTCGTGTTATGTGGATCGAGCTGGAGAATGGTTTCGAACTCGGTTTGAGCCTCCGGCCACTTCTTTTCCACAGAATAGACTTGCGCGAGTCCGAGACGCACGTTTGGATCGTTCGGGGTTAGCTGCTTTGCCACAAGAAGTTGTTCCTCGGCCTGTCGGATCTGACCGTGGCGCGCTAGAGCTTCGGCGAGAAGCTGCCGATAGGTCTGGTCAGCTGGAAACTTCTCCACCAACTCCTCGGCAAAGTTAACGGCATCGGAAGCATCTCCCTGCTCGAGGCTCAGGCGGGATAGAGCCTGTAACGCGATGGGCAGATCAGGCGAGGCTTTGAGCGCCTCCAGCAAAGCAGTGTGGGCCTGAGCTGGGTTGTCATTTTGCAAGTAAGCCATGGCCAGGAAATAGTTGGCCTGAGCAGAGTCGGCAGCATCTGCGACTACCTTTTGAAGGCTGCTGATCGCCTCCAGTATTTTGCCTTGCGCCATGAGCAATCGTCCGTGATCGATGCGGACGGTAACGTCTTTCGGAGCTTCCTTCCCCAACTGTCGATCCAACTCGGCCGCGAGCTGCGTCTGACCGGTCGACAGGTAAAGATCCTGAATTCGCTTCTTCGCGTCGAGATTCTTCGGTGCGATCGAAAGGCCTCGTTGATATTCAGCCAGTGCCCGATTTGTGTCTTTCTGCTGAAAATAAAAGTCACCAATGGCTACAGCAGCATCGGCAGAATTGATTGGCTGTTTGCGGAGTTTGTCGAGCAGAGCTTCGGCGTCTGCCTTCTTGCCTTGGCTGGCTAACATTGACGCCCAATCAATATAGAGCAGCGTTCCGGCCGGGTTCTTCGCAATCCCATCCTCGAGGACCTGCTGCGCTTCCGGGACACGGTTCTGCAGCCGGTAGAAATTGGCCAAATCCATGTAAGCTTGCGCGTCCTTGGGATCAACAAGCACCGCTCTCTTCAAATGCTTTTCCGCGTCCGGTAAGCGATGCAGAGTGACTTCAACTAACGCCATATTCACATAGGCACTCGAGTTGTTTGGCAGCAGTTCGGTAACCTTTGCAAACGCTGCTAGCGCTTTATCGGGTTTCTGTTCCCCGATCAGTGCTGCGCCGAGGAGTTGATAGGCGCTCACATCTTTTGGGTCCTGGCGCAGGATGAAATTCGCCTCGTCGTCGGCGTCATGGAATTGACGTGCGGCTAGGTAGATGCGTCCTCGATCTAAACGCGCGTCCAAGCGGCTGGGATTCAATTCGATGGTTTTTTCGAGAGCTGCGTATGCGGCAGGCCAGTCATGCTGGGCCAGATTGGCCTGCGCAAGCTGGTAGTATGCATCGACAAAGCGCGGATCGAGCCTCAGGGCGTTCCGAAATTCGATCGCTGCGTCACCATACTGACCTTTGTCCATATAATTCTGCCCAGTCGCAAGGTACTTCGCTTTGGCCTTCTGTGGATCGCTTGAGCACGAACCGAGCAATAGTGCTGCTGAGAATAAAACGACTGCGATCGGAATGAAGTTTCGGGGACCGCTCATCTGGGTTTCTCCATAAAAGAATCGGCATCTCACTGCGGTATGAATTCATCCAAATACGGCAAGAGAACCTGACCAAAACTTATCAGTCGAGCCCGTGCGTTGGATTCCCCGTCGCTCATGGGCGTGATCAAGCGCACCAAGGCGCCGTCAGTACGATTCCGAGAAATGGCATCCGCCACCATCCAGAACTTCGCCGAGTATTCACTGGCAATGACTCGGCCGCGTCCTTGATACCAATAAAAAACCAGCTGCTTGTCCTGGTCTTGCTGGATCACATATTCGTTGACCGTGATTGCTTTCCCGCCGAGCAGGGAAATTCCGGCGTATCCGGAACGAATCGGGTCCCATCCGGAACCCGGCAGGCAGTTCTTCGGCGAGTGAATCGTGGTTCCAGTTCTTTGGCTGTCGTAATAGCCGATATAAAGCTGAACGGTCGCACCTGCCGGATCGAAATAGAGCCGATTAGCATAATCGTTAACGTTAACTGCCTGCACAATCTTCGGTTGCAGCGGGTGATCTTCACCTTTCCAAGAGCCGAGTACATAGGGAAGATCGCGAAGAGGCTCGCGAGGAACGATCGGCTCGCCGTGGCTTACGCCACGTAATAACGCCGTCGCTCCAAGCAGAACGATTGCGGTGATCCAGAACCGGACGGATTGCGGAGGACTAAACATGGACTGCTTCCCTTCGCAAATCTGCGACGCGGCGTAAAATTCGATGGAAAAGCAACAGCATAACGAGAGCAGAGAGAAAAACCAGCCAACCCGAAAACAGGTGCAAAAAGCCATCGGCGGTGGCAGGGCCAAATTTGTGGGCCAATATGCCAACAATAGCTACTCGAATCGCGTTGGTGACAATTGCGCTGGGCACCATCAAAAGAGCTAGCGTGCAGCGGATCCAGAGCCGTGGTTCGGCGAGGTATCCATACGCAACTGCCAGCGAAACGAGGGTCATGAGCGATCTAACGCCACTGCACGCTTCCACTACTTCAAGTGAATAGCTCGACAGCACCAAAATGTTGCCGTTACGCAACACCGGTACGCGAACCAATTCCAGCCAGGAGCTGGCTAAACGCGACGCAAGCAATTGCATCGGAAAAGTAATTTGGTTGTAGATGATGGCCGGAATGGGAATCATAAAAATGAGAAAACCCAGCGGAAAAGAAACGAGGCGAAGAACCTGCCAGCCCGCTAAAAACAGAGTCATGCCGGAGAGCAGGACCAACAGAGAGAACCGACTAATGAACAATTCGGCTCCGAGCGAGCCCAAAAAAAGCAGGCAGACAGCGCCGATCATGACCAGAAACCCGAAATTGGCGGGTTTAGTTTCCGCACCTAACAAAAATGAGCGCCGTCGCCAAAGGATGTAAGCGGAAAAGACAGGGACGAGAAATCCGTGGCCATAGTCCGGGTCAGTAGACCATTGCAGGGCCATGCCCCTCAGCACTGGAGCGTATAGGAACACAAGGAGGCCGGTAGTAATCGTGGGCCACACGATCCAGCTCCAGTGTTTCCCGGAGACCTCCAATAGTTGGGTACTGACGGACATGTGTTTTCCAGAACTAAAATCAGCCTTGGGCAAAGTTGAGCGCGGAGTATGACGTGGCGACGCAGTACCCCAGCGACAAATTTGTTTTGCCCATAAATGGGTACACAAGGACGATACCAGCGAATTCCCGCCCGCTTCACGCGGGACAAACGTCACGGTTTCCTCGTTCGCAATAGGCTTGATAACCGGGCTGGATCGGAAATAGGGTCGCGTAGGGTGCGCGAAACCGTGAGCCTTCGGAAGCCTCGCCAAAAAGACTACGAGGGTAGCCGCGCAAATGTTGGCTAGCGCGAGGCCGAGCCAAATCCGAGCGTTCTACCCTCGTTGTGAGAACTGACTTGCGCTTTGAAATGCTTAAGCCTGTGCGGCCATGCCTACCGGAGCAAGCCGCCGACGAAGAACGAACCCAATCAGCACCAAGCCCGAACCGTACAGAAGCATTGACCAGGGTTCCGGTGTCGGTAGTGCATTGAGTGTCGCGCCGGTCAGTTTTGTGGACTTTGCTCCGCTCAAGCTCGGCAAGAAACCAAGTCCCGCAAGATTGATGTTCAGTTGTGAGATCCCGGTGAGGCCCGGGTAATCGCCCTTTAAAGAGCCGCCCGTAATGGTCATGTCCGCTACGCCCGAAGTGTTGGTCATGCCAGTGGTAGCAACTTGGACGAGATCAACCAATTTTAAAGTGCCCATCAGCAAGTCCGTTCCCAGACCGCCTGGCATCGAGGTGATTTCAAAATTCAGCGTACCGGAAGCAGTGTACTAGGCAAAAACAGGGGAAAAACTGGGACCCAGCGTCAATGCGATAGGGGCACCCGAAAGTGTATAAAACCCGTTCTGACCTAGCAGCCCTCCTAAGCCGGCAGCGCTGCCAAATACGGCGGCGGCCAGCGATAGATTTCCGCCGCCCGTCGACATAAACGTTATGCCGCTGGTGGAACTGGTACTCAATGCAATTCCCGTCTGTGCGTTTGCGGGCATCGAACCGAACATAACCCCCAACGCCAAGATGCACAGGACAACCCATGGCCTTCTCATGACTATTACCCTCCTCAGAATTTTTACGCGCCCGAGTGAGTCCCGAAACATAGACTCGGCGATGCTTCGCGAGCTGCCAAGTCAGTGCTTCTCGGAATCGAAAACGGGATGTTTCAACGACCTTCCCGTCTTCAGAAGGCCCCCAAGGCTGGTGGAGGGTGCCTGCAAAATTATCGTCCCGAACAAGCTATCGATGGTACTGCTGTACTGTCAATGGAACTAAGGTACTGTTCAGTTTTCTTGTACTAAAGTACTGTTTAATCGTCGCACGACCCAAAAGGCTCCACAGGATTAATTTCTCCTATGTGTTCCTAATGGTCAACGCAAAGTAACTGGGATGCGGACTAACCGTCAATAGAACCGTGGTACAGGCCCATTTTCATTTGTCTGTTTTGATTTAGTTTCGCCCCGGAAACTGACTCAAAAATACCCGCATATGTGGCAGCGGCCGCCACACATGGGCGAGTGCGAAAACCGGAGAACGATGGCGTTCCAACAAGGGTGGGGTATTGTCTGGAACCAGTGCTCAGTAGCTAACGGTCCTATCGACGCGCCGAGTATTCGTCGCAGTGGCGGAAGAACCCTTCTTGACGAACACAAATTCGTTGCACCCTGATCCACGATCCGTGACCAATCGGCTTAGCGCGAAGCCTCGAGCTTTGTAAAAATCAAAAATCGCTTCGGGTTTAGCCACTTCGAATGGCAGTCCACCAAGCCAGTCAAGTACGTCGTGCCAGACGGACATGCCACGTCGCTTCTTGTAGTCTCGAAAAAACTCGAGCGGACGGCCCCGTAAGACGCCTTTAACGAAAGGCCGCCAAAGCAGCACGCAGGAAAACGGTACAACGATGAGAAATCGAAGATAAGGGGGCAAACGGTTGTAGAGCTCCTTAACTTTTCGCCAACGAACGCTTCTCGAACCTTGATCGTTGTAGATGGCAATGAACAGACTGCCTTCCGACGCCACTAAATCGCCGACGTTGTCCAGGGCGATCCACATGCTCCCGGTGTGGTGCAAAACTCCCCAGGAGTAGACAACATCAAAGCGACCGAGCGCCGACAAGTACGCCTGGTCCAGAGCCGAGCCTTCTTCGATGGTCCAATTCAGATCTTCCGGTGCGTATCGTCGCTTGAGTTCTCGCGCACACTGCACCGAGCTAGGGTCGTAATCCAGGGAATGGACACGGGCCCCCAACAGTCGAGCCGCCAGGCTAAAAAGACCGCTGCCACAACCAACATCCAAAAAGGTTTTTCCCTTCAGGTCAACGGCGTCAAGCATTGCAATCAAAGACTTTTTGGCTTCATCGACCCGCTGGTCATCCACCGTTTTGAGAAAGGAGGCCCAGTTCTTGCCGAATTCAAAGCGTTCGCCCGAAGCCACCTCGACGCTGTGTTCCTGGAGCTCTACATGTTCCCGCATCATACGAACCTCGGTATGTATGACATCGCCCATGCTTGTATCACGCGGTGGACGCGCTGTTCTTTAGGTTGGAGACGATGGCCAGTGTATAACAACACCCGACCACGAGACGGAACTGGAAACGACCATGGCTCGAGTTAATAAACTCTGACGGCCTGCCGCAGTCACATGCTTGTTGGGCACAGCCGTCTGTTTTGCACTCCATTGAGCAACCTATTTTGCGTACCATTAGAAACTGATCGCGAATTTGTCCGCCGTTGCTCTTGCCGAGATGCGCGAGCCGGCCTGTCGGTTGAGAGCATCCTCGCGAGGATCAGGATCGGGATCAGGACTTGAAAATTTGCCTCGCCAGTAGTGCTGCTGAAGAATATTCCCAGACCTTCGTTCGTGATCACCTCCTTCGCCTGCCGGGTGAGATATTGCCCCTGTTTGGAGGGTGGCCGGACTTCCGGTTCAACGGGCGGTTGGTTCTCCCTAAACCATGCCGCCTGGGATTCCGCTTCTCGGGCCGATTCCCTTCCTGGGTGAGACAGCGGATTCAAAAAGCCGGCGAGAACCGGTTGGCTGCGTTTCTTAGGCAGGTAAACGTCACCCTTGCGGAGTTCGCTCCGTTGGGTAGCAGTCTCGTTCGTCCATGCCGAATCGCGAAGGTTCCTTTAGTCGTTCACTTTCACGGGTACGATGCCTATGAGCGCAGGACTCTCGAGAGGTACGAAAAAGATTACCAGGAGATGTTTCTGAGTGCCGCCGCCTTTGTCGTTGTCTCCAAGGCGATGTGCGAGCAGGTGGTCCGGCTTGGCGCACCTCGGGAAAAGGTTCACCTCAACCCATGCGGGGTCGATGTCCTTCGTTTTACCTCCACCGATGCCGGCAGCAATCCACCGCACTTCCTTGCGATGGGTCGTTTTGTCGAAAAGAAGGCGCACCTCTTGACGATTCTGGCATTCGAACGCGCCCTTCGGCAGTGTCCTGATATGCGATTGACTCTCGCTGGCGATGGTCCACTGCTGGATAGCTGCAAACAGTTGGTAGCGGCGCTGCGACTGGAAGGGGCAGTGCAATTTCTAGGCGTGGTAAGTCACGACAGAGTGCCCAGTACGATGCAGCGCTTCCGCGGATTCGTACAGCACTCGGTAACGGCTCCTTCTGGAGACTCTGAAGGGAATCCCGTCACAGTCATGGAAGCGGGTGCTTCCGGGCTTCCGGTCGTGAGCACAAAGCATGCAGGTATAGCTGACACCGTTGCCCACGGTGAGACTGGACTGCTCTGCGAGGAGCTGGACATCGATTCGATGGCCAATCACATGACTCTTCTTGCCCGCGATCCGCAGCTCGCTTCAAAACTGGGTGAAAACGCTCGGGCGAGAATCCTGACCTATTTTTCAATGGAACGTAGCATTCAGGGCCTCCATGGCATTCTGAAAGCACAGGCGAAGGGGAAACCGTCATAGAAGTCGAATATGTGTCGGAGGACAAATCCCAGAAGCCGCGCTCTCTTACTCAGAAAGCGGTTTCCGGGGCTACATGGACCGGGGTCAGCAGTGCATTAACCCAGGCGATCTCACTTCTTGGAACCCTCGTCCTTGCGCGCCTCCTGACCCCCGAAGACTACGGGCTCGTGGGAATGGCGCGCCTGGCCATTGGACTGATCGCGATCTTCCGAGAGTTGGGGATAACAGCCGCAATTATTCAGCGGAAACAGCTCAGCCAGGAGTTTCTCAGCAGCATATTCTGGGCAAACCTAGGACTCGGGGTAATAACTTTCGCGTTGGCCATCGCCACGTCACCCCTGGTGGCTTTGTTTTTCCATCAATCCAAAATAGGCCCGATCGTGCAGTTGTTGGCGGTGGGATTCATCATCAGTGCCTTGTCGTCCGTTCCTTCAGCGTTGCTGAACCGGGAAATGGCATTCCGCAAGGTGATGGTGATCGAGACTGGTTCGGCTGTTTTCGCGACATGCCTGGCTGTCGGCATGGCGCTGCGCGGAGCGGGGGTGTGGAGTTTGGTGGTTTCGTCTCTCGCAAATACCTGCGTCACGACGGTCTTTCTTTGGTGGTCATGGCCGTGGCGGCCCAAATGGCTCCTGAGTTGGACTGAACTTCGGTCCATCGCTTCCTTCAGCCTGAATCTGTCTGGATTTAACCTTGTGAATTATTTCAGCCGGAATGCCGACAACACCATTGTCGGCCGCTACCTGGGCGCGTATCAACTCGGATTCTACCAACTGGCATACAACGTGATGCTGTATGCGGTACAGAACATCTCGCAAGTAATGAGTCGAGTCTTATTTCCGGTCTTTGCGAAAGTGCAGGATGACAACGAACGTTTTCGGCAGGCTTACACCAAGGCGGTGTCCACGATTGCGGTCGTCACATTTCCAATGATGGCTGGAGTGATGGCGGTGGCCGATCCCTTTGTGAGGGCTGTGCTTGGGGAAAAATGGCACCCGGTGGCGTCGCTGCTCGTTATTCTGGCCCCTGTCGGCCTGATGCAGTCAGTAGTAACGACGGTCGGGAACATTTACTACGCGAAAGGACGAGCGGACTGGCTCTTTCGTTGGGGACTATTCGGGACTGCCGTATCGGTCGGCTCCTTTTTCGCCGGCTTGCCGTGGGGAATTCGCGGGGTTGCAGTTGGATATTTGATTGCTAATTTGTTGCTCATTTACCCTGCTTTCGCGGTGCCTTTCCGGCTCATCGACATGAAAATGAGCGATTTCCTGCGGCCGCTGTGGCCGATCCTTGGCGTTCTCCGATAGTCATGCTAGTGGCAGTCCGGCACACTCGGCTTCCTTTTACGTTTCTATAAACCGGCCCATACAATTGGCCATTTTGGTGCCCGCGGGAGCGCTTGTCTACTGCTCACTGCTGTTCCTGGTACGTCCCGTGGCTGTGATAAATCTGCTTTCTATCAGGCAACGCAGCGCGAATTAGGTGAGACATCGACAGGGGAATTAATAGAAAATTCTCTTTCTGCACGACGTGCGCAATTCCGGCTGATGCACCGTCTGGATATATGTCTACATGAATTTTCTTATAACCAATTCCGTCCCGCTTAACGGTGGCGACGAGGCCTTGCTTCGGGCGCTATCCGCGACGCTGGCTCGTCGATGGCCGGATTCTGAAGTTACGGTTCTCTGTAAAGATCTGGAGCTGTGCCGCAAACAACTTCCGGATCTTCGCTTGGCCTCCGATCTGGAGTTTGCGAACACAGAGGAATCTCGCAGAAACACTCTCGCATTGTTACCGCGCAGCAGATGTGGTTCTTTCCGCTCCCGGCGGATTCTTGCACGACCACTACTCCATTGAGGAGCGTTTGCAAGGATTTGAATTAGCGTTGCGACTTTCGAAACCGTTGATATTGGTCGGTCAATCCATCGGGCCCTTTTGGAAACGCTAAGTCCGTCAAACGTGTCCGGCAGGTTCTCAACCGGGCGTCTTGCATTTGCCTCAGGGACCAGATCTCAAGCCGGCATCTGGCCAAATGTGGCGTGGACTCCTCAAAGATCAGAATCACGGCTGATGTGGCATTCCTGTGGCATCGGATAGCGCCGGAAATGTTCAAGCCCAAGAGCGAATCGAACGCCCGGCTAGTAGGTTTGAGCTTTCGCGTGTGGCCGCTTGGCGACCAAGTAGTGCTGCAACAGACGATCGCCAAGGCAGAGCAACTGTGCCGGCACATCCTTCGCGACAGCGATAAAAAAGTTCTCTTCCTCTCTACCTGCCAGGGCATACCTGGCTATGTGGACGATTCGCAGATTGCCTTGCAAATTCGCGACCGGCTTCCTGAAGACCTCCAGGCTCGATGTAACATCGATCGCGCGCGTTATGGACCCATCGAACTGATGAAAGCGCTTGGGCAATGCGACGCATTCATAGGGATGCGATTGCATGCCTGTATTCTTGCGATGTTAGCTGGAGTGCCCGCCATGGGTTTGGGATATGAAGACAAAACGGAGGAAATCTTCCGGCAAATGGGTCTTGAGTCGTACCAGATCCCTTTCACTAGTGACGCACAGAACTGGATTGAGCAAGGCCGGATACTTTCTGGCCAACGTCAGCGGTATTAGAGATCAGCTGGCCAAGACATTGGACGAGCGCTGCACGGCCGCGCAGGGAAATATCACCGCAATCGAAGAACAACTGTCCAAGATTTCGCCCGCTTCAACGATGATTGGGCTTACAACTGAACAGCGCTGGTCTCAGTCTGTCGAACGCTACGGACGGCCTCATCTCCGGCTCCGTCAGGTGGCAGCGCTTGTCAATGAACTGGCGCCGAAACGAATGCTCGACGTCGGTTGCGCGACTGGCCATCTGCGAATGCTCTGCCCAGGAGTCGAATACACCGGATGTGACTTCATTGCGCCGGCCCCTCCTACCGACTTTCCCTTTTACCAGTGCAATTTCAATCGAGAACCCTTACCAGGCGGTCTAAATGATTTTGACATCGTTGTTTGCTCGGGCATTCTCGAATACATGGAGAATGCGCCCGCATTCTTGGCTTCTCTCCGGTCCACGTTGAACGAGGAAGGGCATTTGGTCATAACGTACTTCAACATGAACCACATCTCTCGCATTTGGACGCTCATTGCAGGGCGTTCTTTCCCGGTGCATCCTGATTGGCGGGGTTTCTATTCTCCGCGGGAAGTTCGGAAGCTCATTGAGAAGAGTGGATTTCAAATCGTCAAGTCTATTGCCACAAGTCACACTCTTGGCACCGCCGCAAGCGTCGAAGAAACCGTCTCTGAACCGTTGACTCTAGGCAGGACGCATTGGGGGTCGAGGCTACTTGCTCACCAGTTCATATTCGTAGCCGTTAAGACTCCTAAGAGAGACGGAAATCTAATGTGATACCTCGGCGATCGTCTCCTTCGCCGGTGACAAACGAAGGACCGATCGTCCGGTAGTTACCATAGGCACCAAGAAAACCGGAGCCTTCCTATTGAGAAACGTCGAACAATGGCGTCCCACAAAATTCGTTCGCATGGGAGACCTGCTTAGAGCGTCAGATGTTCCGGCGCATGTATCAGTTTCCTCTCGCTTTGCTGCGGATATTGTGGCGCCGTACTATGACAGAGCGATTCGCGACCATGCCCACGGGCGTCTACTTGATATGGGCTGCGGCTATGTTCCGCTCTACGACGCCTACCGGGACCTGGTGTCTGAGAACATCTGTATTGATTGGCAAAACACTGCTCATGTGAATCCGTACCTCGATCAGATGGTCGATCTCACCGGGGCATTGCCGTTTGAAAGGGGCAGCTTCGATACGGTTTTATTGACCGATGTGCTTGAGCACATTCCAGAACCTACTAGCCTGATGTGCGAGATCGCCAGGATTCTTCGCCCAAACGGCAAGCTCATTCTCGGCGTGCCTTTCTTCTATTGGCTGCATGAAGTACCGCATGACTACTACCGGTACACTGAATTTGCGTTGCGGCGTTTCTGTGAATTGAGCGGGCTTCGTGTCGTCGAAATCGTTCCCTACGGTGGATTGCCGGAAATCCTATTTGACCTGAGTTCGAAAGGCCTGAATTTCCTGCCACGCGCTGTGGCAGCGGTCCTGCGACCGCTTCACACGAGCGCGTCGCTACTAGGCAAAACCAAACCGCTTCGCAAGCTTTCGGAACGGACTAGGTCGTCCTTTCCGTTAGGTTACGTGCTGTGTGCGGAAAAAATGTAAAACGACTGGCGAGTCTTTCCTTCAGCATAGGTTTGCTGGCAATGGAGAAGCCAAACCCCACCCTTTAAGGCTGCACCGGTCTTCCATGTCAAACTGGATCACCGTTCTTTGGGTCAATCACAAGGCGTTGCGCGAAGAGAGCCGCAGCACGGCAGAAGGCGAAGCAATTCAATCCAAAGTTCCAGAATTTGATTCCCAGACTGGTCAGGTTCGGAACACTTCGGAGTCCTAGAAGAATTAACTTCAGTTTCGTGCGGTGAAAGAAGTCGTTTGCTTTCCGCAGAGATTCTTCTGCTTCCCCGAGTCGATTGCCTGCCAAAAATAGCTTGGCTTGTTCAAGCTCAAATTGAGCCTCGACTACCTGCAGCCGGTTGCGGATTACGGACCGCATAGAAGGAGAAACATCGAGGGTGTCATCGATCTTGTGCAGCACACAAAGTTGCGCAGCCAGCATCGATACCGAGGCAGCCGACAAGGCACCGGGGCGCAGCCGACGACGACCCAATACGGCGCGATGATATGCCATCGCGTTGCCACGATGGAGCATTCTTACCCACAAATCCCAATCTTCAATACCTCTTAGCCGTTGGTCCTCGTCAAAGAATCCCGCATCAATAACGGCCTTGCAACGTGCAACGGTGCAGGAGGTGCATACCTGGCATCGAATAAGTATGAGGCTTTCGAGTGTCACGGGACCCGTCGACGGGGACAACTGCATAAACGTTTGACCTGAAAAACGGAGGTCGCCGAAGCAGCGAGAGTCGCAATAAACGGCCGCAAATCCCGTGTTGTTCTCCAAGAATTCGATTTGCTTTTCAAGATATTTGGGCAGCCAAGCATCGTCGCTATCGAGAAAGGCCAAATATGTTCCCCGGGCCTGGCGGATGGCGGCATTTCGAGCCGCCGCCGGGCCGCGATTCTCCCGCTTCAGGTAGGTGATGCGATCCCGAACAGGTGCCAGTACATATTCCAATTTTTCCGTGTCGGGCGATCCATCGTTTACGACGATCACTTCAAAATTCTTGAAGGTCTGTTGGAAAACCGAGTCCAGTGTTTCCATGATGAACTCGGCCGTATTGTAGGCCGGAATGATCACACTCACAGTCGGAGGGACCAGAGGTCCTGAATTGGCGCGAATGGTCATAAGCTTAGGGAACCGTCGCTCGCGCGATGCTTCTCCCGTTTGACCTGCGCTGGTGCGGCAAATATACGGGCGACATCACGCGTGGATATCAAGAATTCAACGTCTTTTCGTACTCACTTCAACCCTAGTCTAGCATTGACGCTCTATCCAAAATTGACCTGTGCCGATAACCTAACCCACATAGAGCCTACTCGGCCTGCACCTGCACAACGTAACGGCACAACGCAAAGGCAGCCCTCCGGTGAAATGATTACCGGAGCGGTTGCTACGTTGAACCTCACAGGAACGGGAAAGAAGATGCAGCAGTCCCGCTAGATCCCCATGACTTACCGTACGTCGCTCAGAACCTTAAGCATCCGTGTCGCTAGCGCACTGCGGCTATGGGCTTCAAGCCACGATGTCCGGTCGGGGCTCTGCCATTGACTGCGAGGCTCCTGTAGCAAACGGAGGAATGCCGCCTCCAGAAGGAAAGAATCGTGGGTTGGTACGACCAAGCCCGCACCGAGGCGTCGGACAATATCTCCAGCAAGGCCTGTGTCGCTGAAGACAAGAATCGGTGCTCCTGCCGCCAAGTATTCGTATAACTTCCCCGGTATCGTCGTGTCATAGAACGAATCCAACAAAAGGAGCAACGCACCAGCTCGACGCATCTCCGCAATGGCTTCAGATTTGGGAACCCCGTCGACGAGCTCGATCGAATTCGGGAATTGATTCTGGAAACTCGTGAACGCACCACGAAATTCGTCCGATTTTGGCCCGGTGAATCGTACTATCAGGCGCTCTCGAAGCGACGGACACCGTACGAGAACTTCTTGAAATCGCGTCAAAAACGCATCCGGTTTAGCCAGCCAACCTATCGATCCGACAAAGGAAATCACTAGTTTGCTGTGATTTTCCACTGAGCTCGTTGCCGAAGAAACTGGCTCCGCGACGAAGTCCTCGGGATCCCACCCATTTGGAACGACGAGACATTTGCTCCCATCAAGCCCGTCGATCGATGCGAGATAAGCGTTGCGACTGGCTTCGGTGACAAAAACTACCGCCGAAGCAGACCGCAAGAGCTTTCGTTCCCATTTCTTGTCGAACGCACCGGCGGTAACAAAACCTGGAGTATGGACGGACCACTCGTCACGATACTCCAGAACAAGAGGCACTCGAAACTGTGTGGCGACGAAACTGGCACTGATGAACGTTACAAAGGGAGGGCCTGATGCCAAAATAGCTGTCGGCGGATCGTGTTGACACGCTGCCGCAGCCGCTTCTGCTATGGGAATAATATTTTGGAACCCTCCGTCGACTTTCGGGAGCAACTTATAACTCGTCGGCGCTGCCGGCAATGCGCGGAAAATGCCAACCGTAGCAGGAAGTGAATTTAACAAGTCGAGGCCTGCCGCGCTCGGCGCGCCTGTTAAGGGGCCTGTTGCGACGGTTACCCGCCAACCAGCCCTCACAGCATACTTCGCCAATGACACGGGGCGATAAACACCTCCATTAATTTCGGGGGGGAACGACCAAGCGAAGAGAAGCAAGTGCGGTGCCTCGCTGCCAACAATCTTCGGCCGAACACCTCCATTTCCTCCGAAATTTCGCTTGCTCGATGCAATCGTACCCAAACGCAGATTAGATCCACGACGCGAGCACGCGACCAGAGTTCAGTGCCTTTCTGACGATATCAAGCATTCGAGATGTTCCAGAATTATCTTGAAACGGAACAGATTTCCAGAGAAATATCCGAGGAATTTGTCTTGCGGTTAATTACATCTTGTGACTGATTGACTCGGCGACCGCTCGGCGCGCCGTTCAGCAAGCAAAAGACGAAGTGGACATGATCTAGTGACTACCTAGAAAGGAACTCACGCTGGGCCCAGCAGTAGTTCTCTTCGCGGTCGTTGCCCGCGGCCGTGGTTCGGCTGGCCTCACGACAATCGTGTTTCGTTCTTCCGGATCGGGTAGCGTACGCTAAGATCGATGGGCCGTTAGACTAGCACGCATCCGTTTGCTCCACCCTGACCCGAGCTCAGTCTCTGACTTCACGCAGGAACTCAAGTGCGAGCGGCGTCGTGAAAAGCGCGCTCGCGGTCGGCCTTCCGCCGGTGTTTCGTTTAAGGCGTTGGTCATCCGAGAGAGGATCACGACGCAGATCGAAACTCGTGCCGCCCCTAGTGTGGGAGCGGGAAAGGGCAATCGTCGAGTTCTCAGCGGGAATGAGGGACCGCATCGCCGCACCCGGAGGGCTTTCCCTGGCGGCGTCTCGGAAGTCAGTCCCTAGTGAACAATTACCGAAGAGGTTGCCGCGTTTAGCCCCGCGATGTCGGCGCCGATATCCTTGCCGTCCGTCCCAGCATTCTTGTACTGGGCTGGATGGCGCCAAAGCGTAGTTTCCGTTCGCAAAGTTCACAAATTGACGGCTGCCCAATCCGGTGAAAAAAGTGCTTGCCGGATACTTCGACTGTGACACCCCGCTGGGTGCAATGCCTTCAATCACGTTCTTTTCGAACACGAAGCCAGGAAAAAAATGGTCCAGGCTGGAAATCCCTGAGGCATATCCCGAACCCATCACTCCGTACATGTTGTGCGGTGTGATGTTGTTCTGATAGACAAAGTTGGTGCTCGGAATCCCATCCGCGATGATGATTTGGTTGCTCTGGAATCCTGTGTTGTGGTCAATCGTTACTGCGTCTGCACCGCTGACCACTTGAAACAGCACGCCGCCTCCACCTCCCCACGCTTTGCCATTGACGTCATCAAACAGATTGTTTTGAATCAAGTATCCGCCTTCCACGAACCAATTTCTGTGGGTCTCCACTGTCTAATCCAGAAATGTTCACCGCGCTCGCCGTATGCCGCAGCACGTTATAGGTGAAAGTTATGTCCTGCACATAAACCCACGGCGCACTCCCGTATTCCGTGCGCGGAGTGACCAGGAAAGCGAATCCGGTTTGAGCGTCCACCCAGTTGTTTTCCAGAATGTTCCCGGTGATCAATACCCGCTGTGCGATCTTAAATTCCAACAGGTTCTTGACCGTCCAATGGATTGCCTGCATAACTGGGACTTCCTACCATCCAACTCACAGGCTTGAAAAAGTGATTCCCGCGTATTTCGATATCCGAAGGGATGTTACCAACCAGCGTCGGGCCGAGCCCCCCCAAACATGACGTTTTCTCCCGCCGCCTCCAACTCATTGTCCACTATCTTGAACGGCCCCGGACCGTTCCAGCCAACAATCGCCTGGGTGTCCTGGCCCTCAACGTGGATGTCGGAGATATAGGAATCAACCACCGCCAGGGACGCTCCATTGAACACCATCCCGCTCTTGACGTTCCCTTTCGGGGTACCGTGAATGTAGCAGCGGTCAATCGTGATGTCGTGCGGAAGCTCAGACAAAGCGGTTTCAGACTGCCCAATCGTAAAAATGCCATAATTCAACTTGACGCTATCAGCCACCCCGATCTCTACGCCGACCAACCGGTAGTGGTTAGCTCCGCTGGCAGTTGTAATGGCCGGACTGACGTTGTTGCTGAACAGCTTAGGCATGGCGTTGGCGTTGGATGGCGCAAACCGTGCACCCGGCGTCGGCAAATATGAATCCGCTGCGTCCGATTGAATGATGATCCATGCTTTGCACTCACCTTTATTGGCCAGGACGAAATTTCCCACGAATGTTGCTCCCGAGGCAAGCTTGACCACATCGCCACACTTTGCACGATTGATCGCTTCCTGCAGGTTGCCACCCGCAGCCACAACCAGTGTGTTCCCCTTCGGAGCCGGATAAGTTGTATCCATATAGACACGCGGAAGTTCGGCTTGTACCTTCTTCGGGACCGCTTTTGCGTCAAAGACGCGTCCGGCTATAGACTTGGCATTGTCGGCTCCCGGGGCACGTGAAGACCCAATCAGGCCGAACAAAATCGAAAATGCGGTGAGGCCCAAAATCACTCTCAGAAAAACAACCCGGTAGTTTTTACGATTCCTGTACATAGCGGTAATTGTGCCATCTTTGGCATGAGGCCGGCACCGTCGAGTCAAAAAAGGGTGTGTCCCCTCCGCAGCGTCGCTGTGTTAACCTGCTCGTCGCATGCTTACGGACCGACGCAACTTTTGGCTAATACTGGTTTTCTCGCTGATCGTGCCCGGTGTGTTTTGGGGTCTTCCAAGCGCCCTGACGCCACAGGTTGATGCTCCTTTGCCACTTGGACCGCTGCTGTTTTTCGCCGAATTTAAAAAGTCAGACCTCAATACGACCTACCCTGCGTTTCATCAGATCCTAGTGCTGCCTTTCTACGCCATCGCGTTTGTCGTCTACTGGCTGGCTGGGGGCATCTCAAAGATTTCTTCGGCTTGGCCTTATGGCATGCGCGAAGTCTCCGGCTTTTTCTCGGTTCTCATCGTCATTTCCAATTTGATCGCCGCCGCGATGGGAACACTGCTGCTGTGGTGCACTTTTCCTTTTGTCGAAAAGGAAAGGAAATGGCTGTGGTTTTGCTTGCTATTCATAGGTACCAACGGCACATTTATTTACTATGCTCGTACTGGTAATCTGGATATTCCGTACAACTTCTGGTTAGCTCTCACGTGGCTGTTCTTATGGCGTTATCTGATTGAAGATCGCCCGGCGCTGCGATCTTTAGTGCCCGCTGGGATCGCCGCAGCATGCGCCGTCGGATCCAAAGATCAGGCGGCGGGGATGATCGTGGGCACTGGTGTATTGTTGCTGCTGATCGGTCCGCAACGGTCGACCGCGTTGAGCCAGCGCGTGCGCCAGACTGCATTGTTCGGCGCGGTGGTTGCAGTAGCCTATGCCGTTGTTGCCATTGTGCCGCAACCCTCCCGGTGGTGGAATCACGCACGCTTTGTGGTCTCGCCACATGCGCCGACCAAGATTCCTTTGTCTGTGGCCGGAGAAATTGCCATCCTGGGCGTGACGCTTGGACGGCTGTTGGCTGTCTTTACGTGGCCCGTGCTGGCTCTCTGTATTCTCGGCATCGTTGTCCTCTTCCGTTCCGGCCGCGGAAAACAGTTCTGGCTTCTAAGCATCCCCATGATTGGCTACTACGTAGTGATCATCGGCATGACGCGAGTGGCCTATCCCCGTTTCATGCTCCCCTTTGTCTTCGCGGTCGTGGTACTGGCCACCCACGGGGTCGCCTTTATCGGCGGCCGGTTGGCCGCCCGATCCGGCGCACAACTGGCCTGGGCGGCATTGCTGGCGGCCTTCCTGATTAATCGCTTCGCGTTCAGTTACTTGCCGGTGACGTATGCCCAAGTATTCGATATCAAACGGGATTTAACCCGAGAACTTCCTTCGTTCGTCAGTCCTGGGAGTCCGCTGCTGATTAGTCACATACAGTCTTATGAATACCCGAATGCAGGTATATACGACGGTTACCGTCTGATGAGGCTACCTCATGAGCCGATCATCCCCGCGAGCCGGCACACGGCGTCGATTTTCCACCCGCTCGATCTGAATGTGGAGTTTTACTTGCTCGGTACGGGCACGGCCGGATTGCCCTCCAATACGCCGGTACCGAGTGTGCCGCTACAGGGCGAACTGGTTAAACAGTGGAGATATCCGGATTGGGTCCGAAATAGCGTACTGGTTCCCTGCATCTTCGAATTTGCGTTGTACCGTCGCACGGAACCCCTGCCGCTCGATTACGTGCCACCGGCGTATATCACCAGCGGCCTCCAGTAGCACTGCCAAGTTGAGTAATGATGATTTCGCTCGTCGAAATTATCAGAGAAGTGTTGTTCCCTGGGTACTTCCCAGCCATCGGTTTTAACTGCGCGAAGATGCCTACGATATTTCTCAGTCCAATTAATGTGCGATCGCTGAGGCGATTGCTGCATTGAGGCCCGCGATGTCGGCGCCGATATCCTTACCGTCCGTCCCAGCATTCTTGTATGGACTGGTTGGCGCCAAAGCGTAGTTTCCGTTCGCAAAGTTCACAAATTGAACGGCTGCCCAATCCGACGGGAAAAAAGTGCTCGCCGGATACCTCGACTGGGACACTCCGCTGGGTGCAATGCCTTCGATCACGTTCTTTTCGAACACGAAGCCAGGGAAAAAATGGTCCAGACTGGGAATCCCTGAGGCATATCCCGAACCCATCACTCCGTACATGTTGTGCGGTGTGATGTTGTTTTGATAGACAAAGTTGGTGCTGGGAATCCCATCCGCGATGATGATTTGGTTGCTCTGGAATCCAGTGTTGTGGTCAATCGTCACTGCGTCTGCACCGCTGATCACTTGAAACAGCACGCCGCCTCCACCTCCCCACGCTTTGCCATTGACATCATCAAACAGATTGTTTTGAATCAATATCCGCCTTCCACGAACCAATTTCTGTGGGTCTCCACTGTCTAATCCAGAAATGTTCACCGCGCTCGCCGTATGCCGCAGCACGTTATAGGTGAAAGTTATGTCCTGCACATAAACCCATGGCGCAGTCCCGTATTCCGTGCGCGGAGTGACCAGGAAAGCGAATCCGGTTTGAGCGTCCACCCAGTTGTTTTCCAAAATGTTCCCGGTGATCAATACCCGCTGTGCGATCTTAAATTCCAACAGGTTCTTGACTGTCCAATGATTCCCTGCATAACTGGGACTTCCCACCATCCAACTCACAGGCTTGAAAAAGTGATTCCCCCGTATTTCGATATCCGAAGGGATGTTACCAACCAGCGTCGGTCGAGCCCCCCCAAACATGACGTTTTCTCCCGCCGCCTCCAACTCATTGTCCACTATCTTGAACGGCCCTGGACCGTTCCAGCCAACAATCGCCTGAGTGTCCTGACCCTCAACGTGGATGTCCGAGATATAGGAATCAATCACCGCCAGGGACGCTCCATTGAACACCACCCCGCTCTTAACGTTCCCTTTCGGGGTACCGTGAATGTAGCAGCGGTCAATCGTGATGTCGTGCGGAAGCTCAGACGAGGAAGTAGCAGTCTTGCCTGTTGCGGGATCTTCCCCAAAATCCACCAATGCGTATTGTTCAGATTCAAGAGTAGAAAATGTTGTCGTCACTTCTATCCGCTACAAAACGAAAGTGATTGGCGCCAAATCGAGCAGCGATCGCCGGGGCTGAATTAGGAGCTGACAATTTTCGGCAGGACGTGAGCATAGGCCGGTGCAATCCTCGTGCCGGCGGCAGGCAGACTGGAATCCGGCGCGGACGTTCGAACGACAACCCAGCCGTCGCAGCTACTGGACGGGAAGCACAAAATTGCCAGTGAACGTCGCACCTTCGGCAAGCTGGATAGTGTCTCCACAGCTCGCGCCATTCAGCGCGCCCTGGAAATCTCCGCCTGCTGGGACATTGATTGTCAAACCAGTCTGGGTGGGCATAGACGTATCGATGTAGGATCGTGGTAGTTCCGGAGCTGTGGACGATTCCGATGCAGAGGCGGTGCGTCGGGCGGGGTTGGGGTCGGGGTCGGTTGGAGTTGGCGGATCGGGGTTGTAGGTAGCGCAGAAGAGCTAATGTGAAGAGCGCTGAGGGCGGTCGAAGATGAGCTCTGCCACCTGGACCGAAAAGGAGAACTGTCCCGTTTGCGTTGGAATGCCAGAAATCACTCCCGAGGAAGCCGCCAAGCTCAGACCGCTGGGTAGCTGGCCAGAAGCCACCTTCCAGGTATATGGCGCGACGCCACCTTGGGCATCTCAGGGCTACCGAGTACGGAGCCTGGACCACCGCAGCCGGAACGCTCGTGGTCAGGATCTTCAGCGCGGCAGGAGTAACCACGAAATTTATGGAATTTTTGGACTGCGTGATCGATGTCGACTGAGCGTCATCAAGAGTGTTCATAGCGACGGAAATCTGCAGGGTTCTCGGTTGAGCGAGGTCCGTGCTCGTGAGAATCGACGTTAGCTGACTCTTATTCAAATAGGTCGTGACCCGAGGCATTCCATTGACGAGAATCGTTGCGCTGATTGCTGAAGTTGGCGGCGGAAACTCGTGATCTTCGTGTTCTTGGAGCCCGCGACGGCAGTGGACGGCGAAACGGCAGTGATCGTAGGAACTCCTTTTGTCGCTGAAGCGCCCGCGCAACCAATCATCACTGCAGCGGTCAAAAGTGTGGAAAAAACCAAACAGATCCGATACATGAGTTCCCCTACCTTCTGAAGATCACTCGCAAGAATCGCGATTTCTGTTCGGCATCGCATAAGAGACCGTAGAAAAAGCTTGGTGTCGCATCTGGACGTCTCGGTAACAGACCCGACGGCGACTATGGTTCAAGGGCCTGCGCAAATCGGCTGGTGAGAAGGCCAGAAAGAGGCCAGTGCTCGCCTGCCTGCAACAGCGACGAAAACCGTGGCCTCGAGTTCCGCGTTCACGCGACTCTCAACGAGGCCGATCGCTTACATGCAATCGAAAGTCGAGCTATAACAGTAGCTTGCGAGACTAAACCGATTGCGAGGACTTGGTTTCCTCACTCGGTCGATGGACATTGCGCCGCGCGTGGAAAATCAGACTCTCTTCCGTGAACCTCATGTATACCGCCAGTTTCAATCTGACGCAACAGAGTTTCGAGCGGTCGGAACGTTCAGCGGCTTAGGGTCCCGATCGACGAAAACGCGGTGCCAAACCTCCAAATTGAGCAGCCGCCAAAGCTTGTCCGCATGGTCACGATGGTTTGCCCGATGCTCCGCGAACAATCGCTCTACACGTCTCCGATTTGAAAAGGCCCCGGTTCAAGGTGCGCTCCTCAAGAAGGAGATCTTTCACAATATCGACTTGCGAGCCCGAAAGCCATTGGGAGTACGGGGTAGGAAATCCCAGTTTTTGTCGATTCAGGATCGCGTTCGGCAAAGAGTTCTTCATAACGGCTTTGAGAATCCTTTTGCCGGTTAGCCCTCGAGTCTTGAGAGAGGCAGGTATATTGAGCGCAAATTCAACCAGAACATGGTCCAAAAATGGAACTCGACTCTCTACCGAGGCCGCCATGCTCATCTGGTCCTGCTTCATGCAGAGTTCAACGAGATAAGTCTTGATGTCGGTGTAAAGAAGACGTTCCAGAAGCGAACCTGAGGACTTTTCCCAAAACTTCAGGACGTCGCCGTACTCCTGGCCAGGCGATGTGCGTATTTCGTCTGCTAGGAGGCTGGCTTGCTCCGCTTCCGAGAACGCCGCGTAAAAATTGTCAAAGTAGAAGGCAGCCCACGAAGCGCCATCCCGCGCCAAGAACGTGTGACGCAGCTTCTTCTTCATTTTCGAAGGCAACCAGTTCGAATCAGCTACCGCGTCTCGAAGAAAACGCCGCATTCCGCTCGGTACCACACCACGATAGCCGCGGTCCAACCGGGCATTCCAAACCGTGAATGGATACCGAGTGTAGCCCGCCAGCGTTTCATCGCTGCCCTCGCCGGTGAGAACGACCTTAACGCGTTCCCGCGCAAGCCGAGCAACAAAATAAAGCGAGACACTCGATGGCCAAACCAACGGTTCGTCTTCATGCCATATTAGTTTCGGTAACACATCGAAGAAGTCTTTTCGACTGATGCGTACTTCGTGGTGGCTTGAGCCTATATGGTCAGCCATCAACCGCGCATACGGTAGCTCGCTGTAAGCTTCCTCGGCGTAGCCAACCGAGAAGGTTTCGATCGGAGCCTGTCGGCAGGTCGCTCATCAGAGCCGCTATCGCGCTTGAATCAATTCCGCCACTCAAGAACACCCCGAGCGGCACGTCACTCATCAGGTGGCTCTGCACTGCTTGCTTCAGTAAGTCTCGATAGCCCTCAACATAGTAAGAAGCCGGTCGGGATTCAGAGCTCCCCTCCTTGGGCGCGTCCCAATACTGTCGAATCCTCAACGTACCGCCTGCTTCGAGCACAGCGGTATGACCCGGGGCAAGTTTTTGGATCCCATCAAAGAGAGTTCGTGTCCCTGAGAGGTAACCGAAGGCAAGGAATTCCGGTAGAGCTGCCCGATTAAGTTCCGCAGATACACTCGGATGAGCCAGCAGGGCCTTGATCTCAGACGCAAACAGGAAAGTCTGCTTGAGACTGCCGATAATAAAGCGGCTTGATCCCGAGGCGGTCACGTGCCAGGAACAGCCGCCGTTTGTTTGAATCCCAAAGTGCGAAAGCGAACATCCCGCGAAGATGCAAAACGCATTCTTCCCCATACTCTTCGTAGAGGTGGACTATGGTCTCTGTGTCGCTTTTACTTCGGAATCGATGACCATTCGCTTCCAACCGAGCTTTCAGTTCAAGATGGTTGTAAATCTCGCCGTTGTACACGAGCCAGATGGTTTGGTTTTCGTTTGTGACAGGCTGTTTGCCGGTTTGCACGTCTATGATGCTCAGGCGCCGCATCGCCAAACCAATATTTCCCGCCACGTAGGAACCCTCCTCGTCAGGGCCTCGGTGGACGATTTGCTGGTTCATGGCCTTTAGCGTCGCGATGTCGACGTGCAGCGACCGATCGTGGTGAAACACCCCGCAGATTCCGCACATGGCTACCCACTTCCTCGCAACGGATCTGGTCCAGAAATCGTCTTCTTCGCGACCGGTGACGTGCTCACTCGCGCATTGTGCTCAATTTCCGGGTCCGAGCACCACACGTTAGGCTCACCCGTTGACCCGAGCCATTCATAGTGGGCCACGACTTTTTGACTGTCGAAGAGTCGGCGACCGTTGGTTTCCGCAAAGCTACCGTCACACACGACGAAATGAACCAGTTCATTGTTTCGATCGGCGCGGCCATAGAGAAAACGGGCGTCGCTGGACCAGCCCTGCCACGCCCAAGGTTCCCTGGACGTGGCGAAAAAGAAGAAATGACACTTACCGGACTCTTCGAACCGGTATCCAACCACGGCAGCGCAATTCCCCTTTCGGTCGGCTGAGGGCAACACGGCAAGGCGGGCCTCGGACGCTCGGCCCGGAAAGAGCACAGTCGCAGACTCAAAAGGGACGTCGGTGACCGTACTGAACTCGAGCACGGAGATTTCCGTCTTTGCTCCGTAAGCCCGAGAATACCAACCTCGGCGAATATTCCCAGAACCGTTATGGCTGTCGGTTGCGAAAAGAGCGAGCGAGCGCGAGCCGTCCACGCCGCCTTCGACAAGAAAAGAACCTGCGGTCTCCTCTTTCCAAACCAGACCAGGCGCCAAATGCCAATACGTTTCAAGCAGATGGCGACCTTCGCCCTCAACCACATCGCGAACAAACCAGAACTGATCCTTCAAATGTATTACCCAACGGCAATGCGTCGCAGGCGAGGCTAGACGTCGGTATCCGGAGTGCTCGGCTGCCAGAACATCGACGGTGTGTCCTTCGATCCAATGCTGCACCCGAACAGTGGGTAGAGAAACCCAGGAGAAGGAATCGCCAGCCTCGGCTTGATCACGGCCGTCGATTCGCAGAGTGTTATGCGCGGAGGTACCGCGAAAGTCGTCGCGCTCGCCGCTCCCAGAGACGTACCGATATGTGCCCGGATCGGTCAGGAACTCTTGATCGTTGATAGACAAATTCAAACTAAGCAAGTCGCAATGGCTGTGCCCGGCCCGAAGCGCCCCCATCGGACCCGCACGCGCAACCAATTGCATCCTAGGAGTGTTGGAAGCCATCACGTAGAACCCGCTGGACTCAAAACCGCGCGATGTAAGCTTGGGATTGACTACCGGCAGTTTGGCGAACGTCGCCGCTCCGTCGGCCCCCAGCAGCCACAAGGTTTCTTCTCGAAGCCCTGCGGAGACGGCTTTAAAATCAGCACGTCCGAATAGGGCCGCGGCCGTAGACAGTGGATCGCACATGTGAGCAGCGCCGTTGCGCCTAGGGTCAAATACTCGGCCTCCGTCGTCATCACCGACGCGCGGAGGCGTTCCGCCCTGGCCGAGTATAGAGAGCGCCTCGGCCATCTGTTCAATCTTGTGATCGAAGCCACTGGGAATCGGTCGCCCGTTGCGCTTCGCAAGGATCCGAGCGTGCAAAAACAGATCCAATGCGTAAACGTGGTAATAGACGGATTGTTCGAAGTAGACTCCATCTGCTTGGACTTGTCGCTCGGCTTCTTTCACCAGGATGTCCCAACCGATCGTTTCCCATTCAGATGCCGACCGAATTTCCGGACAAAGCGTGCCCACAAAGAAAAGGGCGACCGCTTCGCCAAGTAGATGGGTGTTTGGTGAAAAATATGTCGAGAGGTATCGGGAGATATGCCGGGCGTTTTGCGTGAGTCCAACGAGTAGGTCCGATTGAAAGTTCGAGGGGAGCACGGCGCAATCTCTTGAGTAGCTGGCGCACCCAAAGCCAGGAGAGTGTCCGAAAGGCCTACTTCCAGGCTGCTCGACCAGTTGATCCCGATCGCATAAGGGTTTTCTTTGTTCCAGTTCGTACCACTGAGCGCACAACTCCTCAACATATCGCTGCTCACCCGTTAGGCAGTAGGCCTTGGCTAAAGTGACCAGATGTTGATGACGGTTCAGCTCCCAGATTACTTTGTGATCTCCCACTTCGCCGAAATTCAAATACGGGACTTTGAACCATGCTTTGCGAGGAGCGCGTTTGCCGTTAACGACGTCCAAATGCCAGTCGATTTTTGGCCCGTAATCGAGATTTTCATAGCCAAGGAGAGCAAACCGATGCTGGCAAATTTGCTCTGCGTGCTCTTGAATCAGCACAGCCTGCTCGGGCATCAGCTGCCGCATCAGTTCGATGATCGGCCGTATTTCTGAAGGGTCAAAAAAGAACCGCGCTGTTCGGATCGATTCTGGATCTCCATCTCGAAGGGTCTTCCGCAAATCCGCGGGATATCATGCAATCCCAACGCTTCATGAAACCTTGTCGAGCCCGCGTCAGGACTTCCGATCCGGTCATCCCTGTAATGCGAGGCAACCATTTGTGTCGTGACATGGATGAAGGCAAATGAGGACAGTATACCGTATGAAAGAACAAGGGGCTGGGCCTCCACCCATGGCTCAATAACGGGTCAGATACTCAGGGTTTCCTGAAAGGTTATCAGCTCCTGGTTTCGCGTCGCCTGTGCGATACGGTGCCAATGGAAAGTCGGGCGATCCGCAGCGCCCCCGGGTTGACAGGGTTGCAGGCAGGCAAAGGCAAAGGTCGCGCTCAAAACTGCGTGATTTTTAATTTATAGTCATAAGTAAGGAGCTAATTCTGTCGGATACAAAGAACGAGCTTGGGTCGATATGCGCCCGGCACCGACACTGAGAGATTCTATGAAAAGAAATGTTAGTGTCTTCGGCCTGGGGTACGTCGGGTCCGTAACAGCCGCTTGCCTAGCTCACCAAGGGCACCATGTGGTGGGGGTAGACTCAAACGCGGCGAAAACAGAATCGCTGGAATCGGGCCGTAGCCCGATTATTGAGAAAGGCTTGGATGACCTGATTGCTTCGGCACGTAAGGATTCTCGCCTCAGTGCGACCACTGACGCCGCTTCAGCAGTGCTCCAATCGGAAATCTCTCTGATCTGTGTGGGCACTCCAAGCCAGCCAAATGGAAAGCTGGACCTGACGCACATCAGGAATGTCTGTCGAGAAATCGGGCAAGTGTTGCGGCAGAGCGACAAGTTTCATTGGGTGGTCTTGCGCAGCACGGTTCTGCCCGGCACGACTGAAAACGTCGTAGTTCCCATCCTCGAAGAGGCGGCCGGGAAGCGAGCAGGTGTGGACTTCGCCGTATGTTACAACCCGGAGTTCATTCGCGAAGGAACGGCTGTGGCTGATTTCTTCGAGCCTCCTTTAACCGTCTTGGGCGCCTCCAACCAATCTCATTTTTCACCGTTGCGTGATGTCTACGAAGGCGTGAACGGTCGCGTCTTTGAAACCTCGCTGGCTGGTGCCGAAATGGTGAAGTATGCCTGCAATGCATTTCACGCCATCAAGATAGGCTTTGCGAATGAATTGGGAACTCTCTGCAAAGCCTTCGGAGTCGATACACAGTCCGTCAGCGAGATTTTCACTTCTGACACGCGACTCAACATCTCGACCGCATATTTATCTCCTGGCTTTGCCTTTGGCGGATCGTGCTTGCCAAAGGACTTACGTGCACTTACCTACGGCGCGAAAGAGCTCGATATCCAGCTACCTCTCCTTGCGAGCATCTTACCTAGCAATACACAGCATATTGAGCGGGCAGTTGAGTCGGTATTGCGCACGAAGGTCCGCAAAGTCGGTGTTCTTGGTCTCAGCTTTAAAGCCGGCACCGATGATCTTCGAGAGAGCCCGCTCGTGCAGCTCATAAAGCGTCTTCTGGGCGAGGGTCTTGAGATCCGGATCTGGGATAAAGAAGTGTCGCTGGGAACCTTGATAGGTTCGAACCGGCAGTACATCCAGGAAGTCATCCCCCATATCGGATCGCTCTTGCGCCCGACGCTGGAAGAAGTCATTCAAACGACCGACGCAGTTCTGATTGGTACCAAGGCAATCGATCAACAAGTTCTCCAAGGCCTGCTTCGTGCCGACCAGACCGTCATAGATTTGGTAAATCTCAATTCATCCCAGCGGCCGCAAGGCGCGTTCGTTTATGAAGGAATATGCTGGTGACAGGAACAGGCATTGAAGATCCTCTGGGTTAAGGCGGGCGGGCTTTATCCTCCAAATATCGGAGGTCGGATTCGCAGCTATCACATTCTAAAGGCACTAGCGCGACGACATAGCATTACGCTGTTCACGTTCTATGCCGCGACCAAGGACGATCTTCACAGCGCCTTGGAACATGAATTCAATCGAGTCGTGCTCATGCCCTTGACGATTCCCGCCGGCAGAACCTTTCGCGAGGCCCTCAGCTATGCTCGATACTTGTCTTCGCCATTGCCGTACACCGTCTCTAAGTTCTGCCAGCCGGAGGTTGCGCAGCGGCTTTCGCAGCTAGTTGCAGAAAACAAGCCGGACGTGATCGTCTGCGATTTTGTTATCGCTGCTCAATCAATCCCCTGGGAAACTACCGATACCAAAGATTTTATTTACGCATAATGTGGAAGCCGCAATTTGGAGGCATCACTACAAGGTCGCAGCGGAACCCGTTCTGGAAGCTGCTCTCTTGGCGAGAGTACCGCAGCGATGGATCGCTTCGAACGGGATTGTCTCAAACGGGCAGACCACGTGCTCACTGTCTCAGACCATGACCGGAATATTTTCTCGAAGATGATCGATCCTTCGCGGATCACGGTGATTCCCACGGGGGTTGACATCGAATATTTTCGACCGTCGCCCAACCAGGACCAACCCACAACCCTCGTTTTTTCCGGCGCGATGGACTGGATGCCGAATGAAGATGCCATGGTGTATTTCATAAAACGAATATTGCCTCGAATTCGGAAACAAATCCCGAATGCATCTCTTTGCGTGGTTGGGCGGAATCCCTCTCGCGCGCTTCTTGAATTGGCCGCCAGCCATCAAGGCATAGAGATCACCGGCATAGTGGATGACATTCGACCTTTCGTGCATCGCGCTGCTGTCTACGTTGTTCCGCTTCGGATCGGAGGCGGAACGCGCCTCAAGATCTTTGAGGCGATGGCCATGGGCAAAGCTGTGGTTTCCACAACAATTGGCGCCGAAGGACTTCCCGTGCACCCAGGGCAAGACATCCTGATCGCGGACGATCCAGAGGAGTTTGCGGACAAGACCATCCACCTCTTGGGGGATCCCATCCGGCGTGCAGAACTTGGTCGAACGGCACGAGAACTCGTTGAGCGGGACCTATAGTTGGGATGCAGTCGTGCAACCGTTCGAGACAGTGTTGAACATGCTTGCTGGCGAAAGAAGAGAGTCGATGAGCCTGCAGGATTGAGCACATTGCGTTTTTTGTGATAAGCGATTGGGCAATCGACACTCAGCAACTTGACATACTGTAGACGCGCGTGCGCCCGCTAACGCACCTTCAGGGAGCAAAATGGATCCGCGATCATGAGAACTCTGCTCATTTGCCACGATGGATATCCTTTGGACCAACAAGTGATGGCGCGTTGGCTCGCGTCTTTCTCTCACCTTGTGGGATTAATCGTGTTAAGAGAGAACAAGCATCAGATTTGGCGCCGAATTCGTCGCGAATTGAGTCGTTCGGGTCTGTGGCGCTTGTGCGACGTTATCGCTTTTCGCTTGTACTACTCGTTCATACTTTCCCGGTTAGACAGAAGGTGGGAAGCGGGGATACTCGAGAAATTGAGCCGGGTTTACCCGCCACTTCCTCCCGAAATACCGCTCTTCCGTACTCACAGCCCCAATACGTCTGAGGCGAAGCGATTCATCGAGAACTTGCACCCGGACATCATGATTGCGCGATGCAAGACCCTATTGAAGGAGGATATATTTTCTCTACCTTCGAAGGGCACTCTGGTAATGCACCCTGGCATATGCCCAGAATATAGAAACGCGCACGGCTGTTTCTGGGCGCTCGCAAATGATGATTTAGACCGAGTTGGGATGACACTACTGCGCATTGATCGAGGTGTGGATACAGGACCGGTATACGGCTACTTCACTTATAAGTTTAACGATCTTAAGGAATCTCATATCGTGATCCAAAATCGCGTCGTGTTCGACAATCTCGAGCGGATCCAGAACAAGATCTGGGAAATTTACCGAGGAGAAGCTCGACAGCTGGACACGTCAAATCGATCGTCTGCCACTTGGGGGCAACCCCGTCTCACCAGCTACATCAAGTGGAAGCGCCAGGCTCAAAAGCGGCACGCGGGATCATAAAATGCCCACGGTTTCCATCTTGTATCACGACGTCGTACGTTCCGGCGCATTCGACTCCAGCGGATTTCTGCTTTCGGGCGCTGACCGATATAAACTCGAAAGTGACGAATTTGAGCGGCATCTTCAAGCGATTGAAGATGAAATCGGCTTGAGGCCGACGCTTTTGACAGAGGGTCCGATAGAATCACAGAATCAGAGATGGCTAATTACATTTGATGACGGAGGAGTAAGCGGTTACACAGTCATTGCGGACATGCTTGAACGCTATGATTGGCGAGGGCACTTTTTCGTCACGACCGATTTCATCGATACGTCTCGTTTTCTGAGCCGAGGACAGATCCGAGAGTTGCGAGAACGTGGCCACCTTATTGGAAGTCATTCCTCCTCGCATCCGGCTCAGATATCTCGCTGTAACCAGCCGCAGCTGAAGAAAGAATGGACAGACAGCGTCAAAAAATTGGAAGACATACTGGGCGAGCCGGTGAGGTTGGCTTCGGTCCCAGGTGGATTTTACTCCCGGCAGGTAGCTGAGGAAGCTTTCGCCGCGGGCGTATGCATACTGTTTACGTCCGAGCCCACAATGAGACCCATGAAGGTAAACGATTTATTTATTCTGGGCCGTTATACCATTAAGCGAGGCACGTCGTCGCGCGAAGCTGCGGGATTAGCCAGCGGCAACCGGCAACTTCGTTTCGAGCAGCTGCTTCGGTGGAGAGCCATGAGCGTCATTAAAGCAATAGGGGGAAGACAATACGCAAAGGTTCGGAATATGCTTCTGAGCCGAGATTCCAGATCTTCGGACACACCCTAGCTGGCGGAATCGCCAACTGAGCGCGATGTTCGTCTAGGCCGGTTGCGTCCTGTCCCTATCCTCTCTCAATAACAGCACCCCGAGGCCCCTGTGAACGTCTTGTCGAATAATTCTAGATTGGCCTCAGTAGTCGTCCCGTTGTGAATTGGCGGGCCAGACCATCCAACTCTTGGGAGCTCCCACACGGCGTGCAGAACTTCGCCGGACGGCACGAGAACTTGTCGAGCGGACCTATAGTTGGGATGCAGTCGTGCAGCCATTCGAAAAAGTTTAAACATGCTAGCCGAAAGAGAAGAAGAAGCTAGTCAGTTCCTAAGAAAGGACAAGCACCATAAGTTCGCCCGTGATAGCGGCGATTGGAAATGTTTCGTTTAATTCATCTCTCACGAGTGGCATGGTTACGCTCTCGCATTCTTTGCGTGCGTTCCGACATTCTCGCAATGCGTTTTCCATTCCTTTGCATAATGGAACTTAAGACTACTAAAACGGTCTCAGAGATGTTGACACGGAGGGATGGTGGTTGAGCTCGTCAGTCCCGACGGTCTTGCGTTAGTAGCGTCATTGAAGTACCAAAAGCTGATTGCCTCCCATTGGTGTAGTACGTGTTGAAACCAGCCGTGAATCCCTCTTTGATTAGGTCTTGATACCGTTGCGCCTCTTGAGGGACGTGCGGGCGGTACAGAAGGACGATTTGTTTGCCAAGGATTGAGTAGTCGGCTGGTAGCGGTTGCACACAGTCGGTTCTGCAGTAGAAGTTAACGGTCACCGCAATGCCATCGGGCCAAGTCGTGTACACCTTGCGTCCATTGCCCACCTGCAATCGCACAGCACTCGCTATCGTCTCATAGGGATACCGGCTAGGCCCACGGGCAATCGCAGTAAATGTTGGGATGAATGCAAAAGCCAACAAAACTGAGCTTCCCGTCGCGAACAATAGACGATAATGTCGCTCGAAGTGCCGAGCTATGGTCTCCAATCCGTAGCAACAGAACAGACAAAGCGCGATGATCGAAGGAGGAGGTGCCTAAGTCCGAATAGTGGGTAATTAAATGGCTTCAGCGACAATATGAACAACGCGAGAGGCGGCAAGATTGAGACTAGAGCTAGCGCAACGATGATGGGGGCGTCACGCAGCGACTGCCGTCGCGACAGTTGGATTAATGCTGTGACTGAAAGCATAGCAACCAAGCAGAAGGCGAGAGTAGTGGCACCCTTGAATTCCATAATTCCAAGGGAGGATGCCCAAATTTCCTTTAAGTCATAAAGGGATGGATGTCCCTGCCAATCAAGGTTTTCACCCACTCCGTGCCTCGCTCGGTAGACTCCAGCGAGTGTGATGATCCATGGTACAAACGCCATCGCTGCGGTTACTGAGGCAAGCATCACGAAAATCTTTGTCCTTTGCGGCACATTGCAGACCAGAATTGCGACAATCACCGCGAAGACGTATAAGGCTGCCACATAGTGCGTGTATAGAAGTAGCACCATAAGCGAAAATCCTACGACCGATGGCAGATTTTGCTCTCCTTCTTTGGTAATGACGGAAACCCAGAAAACTAGAAGCATCACTAAGAAGGTATAAAAAGCGTAGGATCGCGCTTGCTGGCTGTAAAAGATATGGTACTCGTTAACTGCAAGCATTGCGGCGGCAAGAACACCAGCATGTCGGACTCCGGGCAATGTCCTACCAACAGCCATGATGAGCGGTAGTGTCGCCACCCCAAACACAAGTGACCACAACCGAATACCCAGTATGCTTGCGCCCCAGACCGTAGTGCCGGCCTTCAACAGAAGATAGTAAAACGGTGGATGCACTAGGTCATTGCGAACAACGTCCAAACCAGAGTGAATTGGAAGCAGAGCGATACTGCGAGAGAACAGCTCATCGCCATCAACAGATTCGCGACTCAGGGTGATAAATCTAGCAGCCGCTCCCAAGATCACAATAAAAATCAGCACTACCAGCGCCCGGCGTGACATGTGTTTGTCCGTATGAAGCGCTAATGAGAGCGGTTGGGACTCGGGCTTAGCTACAGTTTGACGCATTTGGATCACCTGTGGTCGCTTAAACAACCCTTGTTAGACGTCGCTACGCTCGCAAAGCTTTCGATAGACCCTTAGCCACTGCGCCCGCACAACGTCCCACTGATAGCGACGTGATTCCTCATACGCGTTCAACGCCATCCTCTGCGCGAATTGCGGATCTTTCAGCAATCGAGTCACGTTTTCTGCCAACGCACGCCAATCCTCGGGTTCGCACAGCAACCCCGTCCGTTCATGTTCCACGATGTATCGAATTCCCTCGGGCGCTGTCGTCACCACGGGGGTTCCTGATGCAAAAGCCTCCAAAATTGACACTGGCATGTTATCCACGCAAGAGGCGTTGATGAAGATATCGTTCTGCTCGTAACAATTCGCCATTTTTGAGTGTGATACGGGCCCGGTGAATGCGACGTCCATTAGCCCAAGACTTTGGACTAGAGCGCGAATTTGTTTCTCAACAGGCCCCTTGCCAACGAGACACAGCCGAGATTCCGGATACGTTTTCTTCAATAGGTCGAACGCACGCACTACCACGTCCACGCTGTAATAGGGATGAAATCCACGGGTGCAGACGAGCCGGGGAAACAGCGGCTCACGCGACCGGTAACAAAAGTGCGACGAGTCCACCGTATTGGGAATTGCTTCAGCTCTGAGATTGAACTCCCGAAACACATCCACAAGGTATCCGGACGGCACTATGTTTCGATCTACGGCTTGCAGAATCCGGACCGCAATTCGGGACCGGCGGAGGTGGTCCCTTGCTTCACCACTGCGGTAGTTCATTAGCGTCCGCTTCCCGCGCATACGTGCCATCAACCAAGCAGGCGCCGGGTTCAACAGAAAAGACCAATACGAGGCTGAGAAGATATGCACAATGTCAGCTTCCCGCATCCCATACCACAGTTCCACTAGATAAAAGGGCATCCTAACCACTGTGCGTAGGTAACGTACGCGCTCTACCCACTTGAACAATCGAGGCAACTCAGGGTCAACAGGCACGAAGCGGACATCTGCGGCTGGATCATTTCTCCAATTACTCGTGAGCAAGTTCGCCTGTACGGACTGGCCGCCTTGAAAGCGCAAAGAAGGACCCACAATCGCAACCCGAACTTGAGCCGGAGTCGCCTTCACGGCTGCTGAACGTGTCGGGCCAGCGTCGGCACTATTCAGATAGCAAATCGTCATATAGGTCTTCGAAACGGGAGGACACTCGATCCCATTGGAAACACGAAAGAGCATTCTCGCGCGCTCGGCAACCATATTCTGTTCGCAGAGATGGCTGCCGAATCAACCTTTCGATCGCTTCAACGAGCTGATCCTCATCCCCTTGCGGTACAAGGAGGCCGGTTCTTTCGTGCTCGACAACTTCAGGGATTCCACCGACTCGGGTGGCCACGACCGGAATACCTGCCGCCATGGCCTCCAGAATCACGTTAGGTAGACTCTCTGAAGCTGAAGGAACCACAATAAGGTCTAACGCTGCCAGCACTGAAGGAATGTCGTCTTGTTCTCCCAAGAAGCGCACGCGCGATCCCAGGCCTAGTCCCTGCGCCAGTCTTTCGAACTCCGGGCGAAACACCCCATCTCCTACGAGTATGAACTCCACTTGATCATAACGTTGACATATCCGTTTTGCAGCGCGCACAAAAGCAGCCTGATTCTTGTATGCGACATTCATCCGACCAATCATGCCAACTCGCACGATTCCTTCTTCGCGCAGCAAGATTGGATCGGCGTACGAAGGCTTCACGAGTGAGCCCATTGGGTATCACAACCAGCTTCCGCACAGATACGCCGTACTCACTAAGACGATTGGCCGCGGCTTGTGAATTGCAAACGATACGGTCGCAAAACCGGAACGCGGCGGCCTGCGCGCGAAATTGAGTTGGAGTCAATAGATCCCCGAGCTGCCGATGACTCCCGACTACTGCACGTACGCCAGCCAGACGCGCTATAGGGAGTAGCATCAAGTTTGCGTAAAAATCAAACGCATGAGCCACCGCAATCCCTTTGGCACGCAGCCAACGCGCCAGCGCCAGCCCCGAGCGCAGAGCCTGCCAAGAAAAATAGCTACCTCCTAGAGGAAACTCAGTGATGTCCTTTACTCTAAGGGCGAGAGGACCGACATGACGTAAGCACCCCAAGTAAATTTTAAAACGCTCCGGGCGAATCGCCCCCGCCAAAGCGGCAAATTGGCGCTCACTTCCCCCGGTTTCGAGCGTGTTAATCATGAGAAAGAGATTCGGGCGTTGAATCATTGCGTGCGCCCGCTATTCAAGGTTACGGTCACGGAGGGTCGGAACCTGCATCTATCCATCATTTGGCCATTTGGCACAAGCAGTTCAAAGCGTTGAATGCGGCACTCTTCAAGCCATGACGACGTTGGGCTGTGCTGATCTGCATTGGGGAAGTGTCTCCAGATAATTTCTGTGCCACAACTCAAAGACGAGGAGCTGCCAGATGATCGCGGAATGATCAAAGCGGCCTCTAAAGTGCTCATCTAGCAGCCGGCGCACGGCACTAGGGTTAAGATAGCCACGCTGAAGCGTGCGCGGTTCGAGCAACAATCGGGGCAGCTCGTCTTTCAGCTGATCGCGGATCCAGTGGACTAGAGGTAGAGCGAAACCCTGCTTCCGTCGATACAAAACTTCCGAAGGCACTCCTAGCCGCTCGGCGACTCTCTTCAGAACATATTTGCGTTCGCCAGAATGTAGCTTCCAGCGGGGCGCCAGCGTTGTGGCCCACTCAACGAAGACATGATCAAGAATAGGGCATCGGACCTCGAGAGACGTGGCCATACTCATCCGGTCGACCTTGCAAAGTATATCGGCTGTCAAGTAGGTCTTGGCGTCGAGATATTGCATCCGACCAAGCGGATCGCGAGCCGGAGCTCCGTCAAAATAACTTCGAAACATCTCAGCCGGAGAAACACGCGTTTTGGCCCATGCCAGAAAATCCTGGGAGAAGAGAGAGCGGTCTCGGCTTTCGACGGATGAAAAGGAAAGGCCGTCGATGTAGCGATCGCGAAGAGGCAACGAAATGTTGTATGCAAACTTCCGACCACGGATCCGAGTCGGCAGATGAGGATAAACCGACTCACGATACAATCGGCCTAGCCAAGGAGGAATCCCGTCAAAGTATCGGCGGCGCAAGTTGACTAAGTATCGGTCATAGCCCGCGAAAAGTTCGTCACCCCCGTCGCCGGATAGCGCGACCGTAACGTGCTGGCGCGCCAACTTGCACACGAGATACGTCGGCAAGATCGAAGAATCACCAAATGGCTCTTCAAGGATGTGGGTCAGATGACAAGGGTCTCATCGAAGTCGGGCTCCACTATGAGCTCGTGATGCTCAGTCCTAAAATGCTTCGCCACAATTCGGGCGTAATTGGCCTCGTCAAAATCAGGATCGCGGAATCCAATCGAAAACGTCTTCACCGGACCCGAACTGGCCTTGGCCATGAGGGCTACAATTGTCGACGAGTCCACGCCGCCGCTGAGCAAGGCGCCAAGAGGAACATCGCTGATCAAGCGAATCCGAACCGCCTCGTCCAGTTGTGTTCTAACTCCTCAAAGATATTCCTCTTCGGAATTCGGTCCAGCCGTCCCATACGTGGGCAAGTCCCAATAGCTGCCGAGGCTGGATCTGCCCATCCGCGAACTCGAGCAAGAACCCTGGGGGAAGTTTGCGGATAGAGCGAAACGCCGTTGCAGGGTCAAGGATATATCCGAAGTAAAAATACTGTAAAATAGCCTCTTGATCGACTTCGGCCAACTCCGGTGCTACGGCTAGCAGCGACTTGATCTCGGAGCCGAACAACAGAAATTGCCCCGCAGCGAACGAATAGTGCAGCGGCTTTTTGCCTAAGCGATCCCGAGCCAAAACCAAATGACCTGCGGCGTTCGTCGTACAAAGCGATTGCGAACATGCCGCGCAGCTTTAGAACAAAATCGGAACCCAGGTCTTCGTAGAGATGGACGATGACCTCAGTATCGGTGTTAGTATAGAACCGATGCCCTCCGCGCTCCAGTTCTGCACGCAGTTCACGGAAATTGTAAATCTCGCCATTGAAAACGACCCAAACTGTCTTGTCCTCATTGTGGATAGGTTGTCGACCGCCCGATAAGTCGATAATGCTGAGCCTCCGCATTCCGAGACCAACTCCGTCCTTGAGGTATATACCCTCGTCGTCAGGACCGCGGTGAATGATCGTTTGACACATTCGGTGGATCGTAGGGGCGTCGACCACTGCATCGATAGCCGTCTTGAACATGCCTGCGATTCCACACATAGTTTCAAATACCCCCAACGGCAGCTTTGCAGCGCTGAAACTGAACGTCGAATCTAATTTTCCGGAACGCAGAAGTGGGAACCTATGGGTTTGAACGCTGCGAAAGCGATCCACACGAATGTCACACACTGCAAGGGCGATATTCACGATCTCGATCACAGCCACGAAATGCCTTTGCATCACTCAAACCTCAGCACGAATGCCAGGATAGTTCTGATTCGATTGTTTTTTCGTCCAATGCTCAGATTCTGTTTGGTCAACGGGTTCGACCTTCTGCGATCGTGTGGCATATGCTTTGGCAATTCGAAGTAATACGGTGGTATAGGCCACCAAGAAGTAAGGAAAAAATTGATAGGCATAGCTCGCGAAGAAAGAGCCGACTATGAACCCGGCCAGACTGGCATGCAATGCTCCGGCCAAAAGCTAACTTCTTTATTAACACTCGATAGTTTCCTAATTCGTTTAAGATTCTTAAAGCCATACCACAGAATCGTGACATAAAAGATCAGAGCAGGTATTCCACCTTCTGAACTCATCTGGGTATAGGAATTGTGAGTCACGTGCCAACTGCCTGAGAGTATCTCAAAGTTACCGGGGTCCCACTCCGAATAACGGATGTCTTGCCGTTAACTCGATGACTGCGCCAGAACAACTGCTGCCGCTGCTGGGACGAACTGTACGCAGTTGAAGAAGCTGGGTCGTCGGAGCTCAAGAGTTTCCTTAAGACGATCACCCACCATCGAACCGGAAGAAACCAAGAGGACCAAAGCCAACGCGGCTGCCACGACGCTAACAAGATACGTACGGTCGGCCTCGAATCGCAAATTCCCAAAGACAAACAGCGACCACAATTGCGGAGCGATATAAATCCTGCTCTCGAACCTGTCAGCAACATTGCGTAGGCCATCAGTAACGATCGCGAGTGCCCAAGCAGCCTTCCAAATCACGTTCTTGCTCAGGAACAATAAGGCGAGACACAACGGCAGTGAGATGACAATCGAAACGGCCAAGTCATTAGAATTGGAATAGTTCCCGTTGAGAACTCCTTCTAACCGGCCACCGAGCACTCGCCCTTTCCACACCGCAACGGCACTGATAGTCGCAACGGATGCGGCCTGAATGAAGAGCAGCCGGCGCAACCGCGTCGCCGTGTTCACAGCCATAACCATCACCAGGAACAATGAGCACGATTTTCGCAAAATCAAGCGTCGTGCTAAGCGCCCCGCCCCGCCACACAGGAGACCATGGGGACGGTGACAAATAGTTGTCCTGTGAGCAGAATTATGAAAATTACCTCGCGAGGCAGTCGCTGGCGTATCTGGCCAAGCGATAAAACAAAGGCGACCAAAGCCAAAACGCCGGCGATTTTGGCTAACGGGACGTTGGACAAGCCCGGGATCCAGTCCTCTGGCCGGGCGCAATAGACCACCATGAACAACAAAAGCGATACATACGCTTCAGCAAGCTGCTTGTGTCTTGACAGTTTGCGTTGTTGCGATGGCGCGGAGGCTGTCGGCATCTGGTTACCTGCCAGTTCCCCTGCGCCGCGACATGGCTGACGCCTAGGTCCGGGACCATATCGCCTTCCTGCCGGTAATGAAATAGAGGAACGCTACGGCAGCCGCAGTGTTCAAAACGAGAAAGGCGAGCGAAATATCCGACAATCGCGACACAATGCCAAACTTCCCGCGGGGATAAGCGCAAGCCAGCTAACGCATAAAAGACAAGCTGAAGTACAAGAGCTAGTTCATAGACGTCCTTCCGAAGCCAGAGCGTCGAAACAAGCATGCCTACGAGCGCAAAAGGCACTAGAAGTCGCAATAACTTATGACAAACAAACTGCAAACGAAGAGGGTTGGGCCGCGTCAGCACCCAGGGCGCCAGTTGCAATAGCTGGTAGTTCCCGATCAGCGTTCTCAGTTTCCGACGAAATTCCTGTTTTGGATCGGGGGTGAGAGGGTCGAAAGCCAAGGCCCGTGGCTCGAAAACAACCCGCTGCCCTTGCCGCACAACCTGAAGAGGAATGTATACGTCATCCAGAATTGTCCCCGGTGGGAGGGGCGATATCAGATTTTTTCGCACCGCATACAAAGCTCCCGTGGCCCCGACGGTCGATCCGGCAAGCCCTTCCCAATAGCGAATCTTCTTTTCCATTCGCCAATACAAACCCACGCCCTGAGCGCCGGAGGCCTCACCCTGGCCTATCATGAGTTCGCCGCTCACGCAGCCCACATCTGGATCGGCGAAATTCGCGACTATATGCTTTAGCGCCTCGGAAGCAATCGTTTGCCTGGCATCGGTAAAAACGATGACCTCTCCGTGGGCGGCGGCCAGGCCGTGGTTCAGAGCGATCGCCTTGCCTCCCTGTTCGGGCAAGATCATGGCGCTGGAGCGCAGGGTTCTGCCAAGCAGCAAGGATTTCATTGGTGGCGTCGGTCGATCCATCGGAGACCACAACGATTTGCAGCCGATCCGCAGGATAGTCGATGTGCGCCAGATTTTGCAGTTTCGCCGGCAGGTATATTCTCTTCGTTGTGGACGGCGATGAGAATCGTGACGCTAGGTAAAGCGCTTCCCCGTCGAACGGGCCGAGCCCAGAATCGCGCCCGCAAGTAAAGGCAGATTGGATATCCAGCATAAGCGAAGAAAATCAGGGACAAGGATGACCAAAATAGCAGCTTCATTTTGCGCCCCGACCGAGAAGAATGATTTTGATGGTATAGAACAAGATCAATAAATCAAATCCGGGAGATATGTTCTTCACGTAGAACAGGTCATAGCGGAGTTTTTCTTTGGCGTCTTCAATTGAACTCCCGTATCGGTAGCGAACCTGCGCCCATCCGGTGATCCCGGGGCGAATAATATGCCGCACGTTATAGTGAGGGATTTCTCGACTAAGCCATTCCACAAATTCGGGTCGTTCCGGTCGCGGACCAACCACACTCATCTCACCCACTAAGACGTTCCAAAGCTGTGGAATCTCGTCCAGTCGCGAAGTGCGAAGGAAAGACCCCACCCTGGTAATCCTCGGATCGTCGTCGGCCGCCCACGTGGCTCCGGTATCCGCCTCGGCGTCCGCGCGCATGGTCCGGAATTTATAGCAATTGAAAACGGTGCCTTCACGACCCACGCGCTTCTGCCGATAGAGAATCGGTCCTCGTGAGCTCAGCTTGATAGCGAGTGCAATAAAAGGAATCAGGGGAAGGCTTAGCAGCAATCCGATAACGGAAACCAACACAGAAGCGAACCGATTGTAAATCAGGACAAAGCGAAAATCTGAGAAACTTGGCGAGAAAAGAAGCCAGCCTAAGCGAATGGATTCGAGAGGAACTTTGCCGGTGATCGCTTCATAAACTTCCGTCGCATCTTGTATAAGCACACCTCGGCTCTTGACGGCCAACAGTTGCTCAACCGGCAGCTTCGCCTTACGGTCGCTCATCGCAACAATGATTCGGTCGACCCGATGAGACCGTACATACCGCGGCAGATCTGCAACTCGGTCGGCATCATCCAGCCCCCAAGCTCTCGCCACTGTCATCCGTTCGTTCAGGTATGTGCCCGATAACGCACAGTGCGAGCTCGGGCCGTTGAACGATTTCCTTTGACAGCGGCTCAGCAAGCAACCCGTCACCGAGAATCAGTACCCGATCAGCGAAACGCGACACACTGTTGATGACCAAGAACAGCCTGCGCCATAGGAACAGAACCACGGCCACGAACGCGGTACCAAGCAGGAATATCCCACGTCCCAGTTCGAGCGGCGGATAAACATAATAAAGCACGGCCAGCACCAAGCATGCCGTGCCCAAAACCTGGACTAAACGGCTCAGCACCTCGCGCCGATTGCTCAAGATCGCTGAATCATAAAGATCGAAGTAGTACATGCAGACTACAAACGCCGCCGAAACTACAATAACTTTCAAAAATCCTTGCTCGTAACTAAGCATCACGCTTGCGTCGTTCGCTCCCAACCGCGCAATCGTGGCACCAATGAATGCGAGAGCGACCAAAAACGTTTCTGATATTCCGAGAAAGAACGTACGCCGTGGGAAATAAGCATTCAGGAGCCGGATCATGGGACAGCCTCAATTAGTGCTTTTTGTTCGGACTCTTCTTTTCAGCTTTCGGGCTGCCGTAGTATTGACCAGCGTATCTTCTCTGATCGAACTCTGAAGTCTCGTTGAGGACAATCCCCACCAACTTCGGATTGTCGAGGCTCGCCAAGCCCTGCTCAAGAGCCTTAACCGGTGCCACACCCTCTCGAACCACAAGAACCATGCCGTCGACTAATCTAGACCATAGGTTTACGTCTACTGTCGGCAACATTGGCGTAGAGTCCACTAAGAGCCAATCGAAAGAACCACTTAAGCCTGTAAAGGCTTCCGCAAATTCTGCCGATTGCAGAATTTGCGAAGGGCGGTCGCAAGACTCGCCTGCACCCAGGAACCACAGTGGCATTCCATTTATCTTGTAAACGTAATGTGCAATATTGTCTTTCCGCGTCGACCACCAATGACTTAATCCCTGCAACCGGGTCAAGCCCAACAGTGACTGGAGCGCCGGCCTGTGCAAGTCCCCCTCAACCACGAGAACTCTAAGGTCAAAATGCTTGGCAAGCGTAACGGCCAGGTTCCCGGTTACGAAAGTCTTACCTTCGCTCGTGATACTACTGGTAACTAACAATGATTTTAGTTCTCGCTCATTTCGCATGTGCTGTAAGCGTGTCACCAGGGCGCGGAATTTTTCAGCGGCCAAGCACCTTGGATCGGTCAGAGCGACCAGGCGCGACTTTGAGGACAACTCCATCGTCGCCGACAAGCTGCCTTCAAGTTCAAACGTCTCAGGGAGGAGACCACCCAGTTCCAGCGGATTATCGATTTCGTTATCTAACGTCCCGGATTGCCGACGTTCGCTTTCCGCACGCTTCAGTGATTCATAGAGCCGACCCATCTTCACTCCTAAGCAAAAATCGCTATCGTCGATCTGATCTGTTGTGACAGATCTTCTGCGCTACTCAGTGTCGTAAGCTTCTACGCCTCTTCCAATGCTCCGGCCCTTTACAAAGTCGCAATGGACGGCTCAGGAGCAAGATTAAGTCGAAGATCTATGGCTACTTCCTGTACAATATCTGGTGTTATATGTTTCGCCTGCTTGCCGTACCCGGAAATCAGCGAATTCTCGCACAGCGTATTGGCTAGTCGAGGAATTCCGCCCGAAAATGCGAATACGGCCTCGATCGCTTCATTGGAAAATATATTCGCTCCGCGAGCCTTCGCCCCGGCAAGCTCCAATCTCCGGTGAATGTATCCCCTTAAGTCTTCCAATTCCAACGGCTCCAATCGGCAGCGCATCGCGATCCGCTGTTTCAGCTGACGCAATTCGTTTGAATCGATCATATGATCGAGTTCTGGTTGACCCACTAGAACGATTTGCAAGAGCTTGTGCTGCGTGGTCTCCAAATTTGTCAACAATCGGATTTCTTCGAGCAATTCCCAACTGAGCAATTGGGCTTCGTCCACAACGAGGGCCGTCGTCGAGCCACGTCGGGACCGAGCGAGTAAATACTCATTCAGATGTGCCAACATCTCGCCCTTCGTGCGTCCAGCAGTCGGTAACCGCAAATCCGTGAGCACGTACGCCAGAAATTCGGATACCGAGAGCCTCGGGTTGTAAACGAATGCCGAGGCAATATGTCCGCGATTCAGTGCGTCCAAAAGATATCGCAACATCAGTGTTTTGCCGGTCCCGACTTCGCCAGAAACAACCACGAAACCCTTTCGTCGGACCACGCAATAGTTCAACATGGCAAACGCTTCATTGTGATGTCGGGTCGGATAGAAAAAGTAAGGGTCGGGACTTAGTTCAAATGGGCTACGCGTCAACCCATAAAATCTCTTATACATTGCTTTAGCCCTTGTAGAACGCGTAGAAGTTTCCAGCGACGATTAAAACAACGATCCCAACTACGGCGACGATCTCCACTCCTTGGCGCAAGGTGCGAAGATGCCCATGTGCGCGCTCGCTCAGAGAAGGAATGCCGACCAGCACGGGAGTACGGATGAGCCCTTCGAGGTCCTCCCTCCGCCGAATACACACGTTCGTTAGCTCTACAAATGCTACTAGCCCGCACCCGACGACGAGTCCAAATCCCAGACCGCCGAGGCTTATCATCAAATGATTTGGTGAGAATGGTTTTAGCGGCGAACTCGGTGGATCGATGATACTGAAATGTTCACCTTGCTGCCGTTGTTCGAGGCTTGTGGCAAGCTGCGATTGGTTCTGCTTCTGCAAAAGGGAGTCGTAGTTGGCCTTAGCTCCTTCATACCCGCGAGAGACATCGGTCAATTCTTGTTCGATTGCTGGAGTAAGATTCAAGCGGATCTGATAAGCGGAAATCTGCGACTCGAAATCCTTCCGTCGCCGCTCGTAGTTTTGGATCTCAAGCTGATTCGACTTGATCTGGCTTTGAATTTGCATCATGGATGTCGACGGGACGAGTTGGACTGATTCCGCTGAACCGGGCTTCAATGAATCACTTGCCGCCCCTGCTTTTTGCCTGGAGACGATTTCGTCTTCGATTTGCTTCTTCAGGGTTTCCGTCTTCGCGATTTTGTCTTTGAGAGCAACGATGTCTGGATAATCGTCGGTGTACCTCGAACGCGCATCCGCAAGGCGGCGGCGCATTTCCATTAATTCCTTGTCTAACGCTTCCGGCGGTGCCACGGCGGACTCGCCAGTAACCAGGGCCGTCTGGACTGATTGATATTGTTGCAGTAGCGATTCCAGATAAAGCTTCTGCTGCGTTGCGCCGTCAATCGCCCGCTGGACGCCTTCTAACTGGCTCTGTAAGCCAGACAGGATTTGGACATTGCTACTCAATTGGCTGGGTAGATCTCCTAAGTGCCCAGCTTTGAACTCGCGAACTTTGGCCTCCTGCTGCTCCAATTTCGCACGGGCATCTGCAAGCTGGCTATTGAGGAAAGCCGTGGTGTTCTCGGAAAGCTGCTGCTGAGACTTTAGGTTCTCCTCGATGAAAAGGGATGTCAGCTCGCTGTTAACCTGTTGGGCAATCTCGGGCGAGCCGGCAAAGTAGCGGATCTTGAAAGCCGTCAGCTCCCCAGGACGGCCTCCTGTTTTGGCGTCCGACTGCACCAATTCTATCTGAATATCCTTTCGCATTTGTTCGACCGGATCCGTTGTTTCGAGAAGGCTGCTCAAACCGCGGCTCCGCGGATAAAGACGGAAGCGCTCGATTGTTGCTTGTAAACGCGTTCGACTTAGGATTTGCTGCGTCATGCCGCGAACGCGGTCCTGCAGATCCAGGGTGACGTTGGGCGTGACATAATGTTCGGGGACCTTTTGTTGTTCCACCAGAATAAGTGCTTCGGACTCATAGCGATCAGGCCATAGCCATCCCCCAGTCCATATTGCCGCCCAACAGAGAAACGTCGGGAGCAATATCCACCAACGACGTCGAAACAAAATCGACCAGTAGTCTCCCAAGCCTTTAAATACTTGATCTTCTAATTCTTCAGGCATTTAATCCTCGCTGGCATGCGAAGAGCCATTCAAAAAGATACGCCGCCAGCCACGAAGAAGTGAAATATCCCTAATTCGTATGTGTTCAAGACGTACTCGTTGCGAGGTGTTCTCGCGACATCTGGATATCCCTGCAGCCGGCTGGGGATGCCAGTTCAGGACATATCAGTTTCTTTTTTTTGCGCCAGATAAGCCAATCAAAATCTCTCGTTCCGTGTCGTTCCTGTCAACGGGATTTGTGACAAGGGTTGCTATAGTGGTCCCGTGCCATCGTCGCTTGCCAAAGGCTACGCAGATGGAGGTGTTGAGGTTCCCGGCGGGATTTCGTCGTGATCTCATATAGCTCCGCCCTGTGACTCACAGGACATCGACCTCCGTAGGCCGATGCCGCTATAAGACAACCCGCTGCCGACTAGAGATACACTAACCACTGACCGCGCTCGCAGGAGCACTTGCAACGAATATCGTTCTACTGAATTCCCAGTGATAGTACGGTTTTCCGATCTCGGAATAGGTTCAAAGAACTTCGTTTACGAACCACCGCAAATCCCCATTTCGATTTGTGGTCTAGAGGCAATTCCAGTCGCACAACCTCTCCAGTCATTTCCATTCTGAGGATCCGCCCATTAAGGGCCGTGCTCGGAAACTGAATAGACAAGTTTATGCAGGCTCCGATGGGAGGCAGCTTTCGAGTAAAAACAAAAGCTCCTCCTTCACTGACGTTTCGGCTTCTTCCCGTTCCTTGATGTTGCGTACCATTTCTGGCCAACCAGTTGAACGTCACCGGAGCCGCTATCGGAAATCGCATCTGGGTCCTCACGCCAGCATCGGAACGCTCCTGCTTTGTTGCTCGGGGCTCCCCGCATTCATACTCGAGTTCAACCATTTTCGTGCTCACGCGTCGCTCCGTAGAACACCTACCACAAATGCTAGGCGCGAGCCGAGGAGCGCGCAAGGAAGAGAATGACACTTCAAAAGAGTTCTTTTGTTCCTATTCACCGCAGACACCAAGGTCACTACATTTGGAGGAAGGAACCTGTCCTGTAGTACAGGTACAAGAGTCTCTAACCCGATACATCGGCGAGGGCATCGCTAGAGAAATTTGATGATGACAAAGCGATTCCTCTTTGGAACGCGTTATGCAACCGGTGAGTGGTGGTGCCGAGTAGGAGAATCTACTACTTTGAGACCGAAAGGTGGTTCAGTCTCGAAAGGCCCGTTGCGATTGGCTTCTGGCCTTGATTTCGACCTTGGTTCAGAAAGACATCCTATGCAACACGTTGACGCACGTGCGGCGTACTTATTTTGTCGAGAACTTCTTACATCGTACTATGAAAAATTCGCCGGGCTCCATCGCGGCGCCGTCTGCTGAGGAGTCGGTGGTGAACTTGTGCGCTACCTGTACCGAAGGTCAGGGAGAGTCCTGTAGCGAAGTGGCTATTTCACACTTAGAAGGAAACTAGATGCGAAGGGTGGGCGAGAACGACTCTGTAATCACGATTTTGGTGGCAGAATCATCTGAAATCAATTGCGAGTTGATGGCGACGGCTCTACAACGCCACCGACTGTCTGTGGTGGCCTCAGCGCTAGATTCTGCCGAGATCCTGGCTGCATACGGGGAGAAAAATCCCGATGTGTGCGTCATAAGCTCTACCCTTAAGCGTGAGCCACTAGCAGGATTACTGGTGACGCGACAACTACGCGTCGCGAATCCACGTGCGCGCGTGATCATGTTGCTGGACTCCTCAGATCGCAACACCGTCGTTGAAGCCTTCCGTTCGGGTGCTTTGGGAGTTTTTTCTCGCGAAGAGCAATTTGAGACGCTATGCAAGTGCATCCGAAGAGTCTATCAGGGCCAAATATGGGCCAGCAATCTGCAGCTTCGTTACCTAGTTGAATCATTGGCGTCCAGTGTCCCTCCCCGACCCATCACCGACGCTCGAGGCGCAAATCTGCTTACAAAACGTGAGCACGATCTGGTGCAACTCATTGCAGGAGGCCGAACCAACCGCGAGATCTCGCGAGAGCTCGGCCTGAGTGAACATACGGTCCGGAACTACCTCTTCCGGATTTTTAACAAGCTGGGTACGTCAAACCGGCTTGAACTTGCGCTATACGTGATCCATCAAAGCGAGCACATGCACAAACAACCTGCTAGTCAAGACCGGGCACTTTCTGATAAAGCTGACTAACGGATATGAACCGCACCGAGCATCCAGCACACTAGTCGCGCCCCTGAAGTCTGAAGTGAATGCGAGGCCGAGGGATTGCGACGCGGGTTCCCTTCACAACCCACAGAGCCTGGTGGACCGTGGCCCATCGCGCATCAGCGCGGCCTATGTCTGGTAAAACTGAAAGCAACGCGTGTGTCGTCGCGACCGTGAGCTTATCCAATTCGTTGCGCGACATTCCGTAATGCGCCTTTACAACTTACTTCGCAGCACATTTTCCCGGCTCTTTCACTCGCGTTTGTTTCCTAGGCAGCGCGGCAAGTTGCCCGGCAATTTTTTTGATTAGTCGAGCAAATCCGGCTGTTCGCGCGTGATCATCTCCCACAGCGGCTGGAACTGGAACCAGCCTGTTTCGTGGGTCCCGACTTGTTGCCGGGTCGCCAGCGCACACTCGCGATTGATGAGTACCGGTTGCCCCGCGGCTTCCGCCAAGAGCTGCGCATGGCAGCTCCGGTCCATGGTGATGAACCACCAAGCCGCTTCATCGACGGTATGACCTACGGTTAGCAGCCCGTGGTTTCGGAGAATGGCTGCTTTGTGATTCCAGAGCGCCTTCGCGATCCTTTCCCCCTCGCTCGTTTCGTACACGACGCCGGTAAAATCGTCGAAGACGACATGGTCTTCAAAGAACGCGCACGCATCCTGCGTAATGGGATCTAACGGCCGGCCGAGCGATGCCCACGCCTTGCCGTATAGCGAATGCGAATGGGCCGCGGCAATTACATCCGCCCGAGCATGGTGAATGCTCGAATGGATTGCAAAGGCGGCAATGTTCACCGGGTGCTTGCCTTCGACAACTTCCCCGTTCTTGTTCACCAGAATCAGGTCAGAGACGCGGATATGACGGAAATGCACACCGAAGGGATTGACCCAGAAATGATCCGGTCGTTCCGGATCTCGCGCGGTAATGTGCCCGGCCACACCTTCATCAAAACCGAACTTGGCAAAAAGACGGAAGGCCGCGGCCAGGCGTTCTTTGCGGTGTCGTCGTTCCTCTTCCAGGGTCGCGAACTTAGGAAGAGAGGGGATTTTGAAAACACCCGCGGGTGCAGCGCCCACACAACACCTCGTCCGAAAATCTGACGGATTATAACACCACGCCGCCTGGCCGGTCTGCAAGAGCGAACGGCTCGGCGAGAGCCTCAGCGGGAAGCTGCGAGATGAAATGCCTAAACGGAAAGATTTTTTACTCACAGAAGGAGGCACAGATCGTGATCGAAAACTGGCGTGGAATACCACACGAAGCGGCCGCACGCCGCACTCGGCTACAGGCCGCCTGCCACCGCGGCCTCTAGCCCCTTGAGAGTAAATCCAACTTCACAGCCCATGGTTGTGGTATAAAACTCTCACTTCTCCTGGACTAACCAATCGGGCACCTCAACCTGTCACGCTTGGCGGCGGGCGAGAATCGCAACTCCAATCGGGCCGTTCTAGGCTTTGACAGATGCACTAAGTTCCAGGGTCGTGACTTTCCAAATTAGCGACGAGTAAAAGAACTATGCATTGCCGGTATATCTCTATTGCTGCCCTCAGAGGACACCTACGGCGACTGATTAAGCTTGGGCTTGTGCATTCCTTGTGCCTGGCAGTTCCGTGCGCAGCACAAGGAGTCCACAAACATGAGCGAGGAACATCTGAAACGGATAGACCGGCTTCCGACGCGCGCAGCTTCGTAGAGCTATTTACAAAGCTCGAGCGTGACTGGACTCAAGCAGTACAGAAAAAAGACAAAGCCGCCTTGGACGCTATCCTCGCTCCTGAATTCATGCTTCGTAATTCAGAGAATCCGGAAAATCCGTTGTCACGTGAAAATTGGATTCAGCAGGAGCTCACCAGCTGCGACATTCGTTCCTTCAGTCATCGTGCGATAGCGGTCCGTGCATTCTTGGGCGTAGCGGTAGTCAGTGTCGTGGAGAGTTCGCAGGGAACAATCAATGGGAAGGACTGCTCGAGGGACTACTTCATAGTTGACATTTGGGAAACAAATCACAATAAATGGCAGGCGTCCGCTCGGTATGTCGCTCCTTTAAAGAACCACCTCGGCAGTGGGACAAAAGCAACACAGATGACTTTGCGACCGAAAAATGTCTCTGCGCGAATGGGGCGGGTCTTGTGAACGCCATTCGTGCACTGCAAGGAGTCACGTTCGCAGCGCTTCGAATCAGTAATACGCTTTTCCGCTGTCCCTGTTTGCTGCCCACGGTCGTCACGGAGTTACCGGAATCCATCCTTAAGTGAGGCCCAGATGATGCGTGCACTCATTATGTCCTCCCCCAAGAGGTTGATCTTCTTGCTTCTACTGGCCTCGCCCGTGGCGGCGCAGGTGTCTGTTTTGACGCAGCGCTACGACACGGCCCGCGACGGCCTAAATGCAAATGAAAGTACGCTGACTTTGAGCAACGTGAACACCTCGACTTTCGGCAAACTTTTTGGGGTTTCAACTGACGGGCGTGTGTTCGCGCAGCCCCTGTACGTCCCAAACGTTTCGATTCCGGGGGATGGCAGTCACAACGTCTTATATGTTGCTACCGAACACGACAGCGTCTCTGCGTATGACGCCGATGGCCTGCAGCTAGAGCCGCTCTGGACAGTGAATTTGGCTACGAGTAGCTGCTTGAGCGGTTGGACATGCACCCCCGTTCCTTACAGCATGAATACGGAAGGCACGAATACAGACATTGTCCAGGAAATTGGCATTACCAGCACGCCTGTGATCGACACCTCCACGAATACGATCTACGCAGTTGCGAAAACGCGGGAAATTTCTGGTAGCACGACGAACTACGTTTACCGGCTGCACGCTCTCGATATCACAACAGGCCAGGAGCGTCCAAACAGCCCAGTGGTTATCCAAGGCCAAGTACCTGGCACTGGAAGCCCAAACAACGGTGGTTTCGTGACATTCAGTCCGCTCTATTCTATGCAGCGTCCGGGACTCGTACTGGCGGACAATGCTGTTTATATCGCGTTCGGATCTTGGGGAGACAACGACGTCTGGCATGGCTGGATCTTTGGTTACGACACCTCGTCGCTAGCCAAAGTTGCAGTTTTTTCGGTTACGCCGAACGGGGGTGAAGGTGAGGGCGGCATTTGGATGCACGGTGGCGGCCTTGTTGCTGATACCAGTGGGAATCTGTATCTCTCGACGGGCAATGGAGGCTTTGATGGTATCGCCGATTACTCCGACAGTTTCCTCAAGCTGGCAACGCCGGGTCTGGCCATCACTGATTACTTCACCCCATTTAATCAGGCTAGTTTGGACGCAATAGACGAAGACGTTGCGTCCGGCGGCCTCATGCTCCTCCCGGCGAGTGCCGGAACCGCCCAGCACCCGAACATTCTGATCGGCTGTGGGAAGAACGACGCGATCTATGTGATCGACGCCGACAATATGGGGCATTTCAATTCCTCGAATGATTCCCAGATCATTCAGGAACTGTTGAACGCAATTGGAGGCACGCGCGTCACGAATAACGGCACGACCTATGTGGAGAATTGCTACAGTTCGCCGGCTTATTGGCAGGGAAATGTTTATTGGGGCGGGGTCAACGACTCCCTAAAACTGTTCAAGTTTGCGAATGGATTGCTGTCGACATCCGCTGTGTCGCAGTCATCTGAGGTTTACAAATTCCCAGGTACGAGCCCAGTTGTTTCTGCCAATGGCGCCAGCCAAGGCATTGTGTGGGCCATTGAGAATAGTGGTACCCCCGATCAAGACGTGTCCGGCACGGCTGCAATCCTGCACGCCTACAACGCCACGAACCTCGCAAGTGAGCTTTACAACAGCAACCAAGTTGGTTCCGATCTGGCCGGATCTCCAGTCAAGTTCACCATGCCAGTTGTGGCTAATGGAAAAGTCTATGTCGCAACGCAGGGTTCAGTTGCCGTTTACGGCCTGTTCAGCTCGATGACGCAGGCTGCCGCGCCAACCTTCAGTCCTAGCGGTGGGAACTATAGCGGCCCCGTGTCCGTAACGATCTCCGATTCAACGCCTGGCACGACAATTTATTACACGACCGATGGCAGCACTCCGACGGCGGAATCCAATATCGCCAGTGGACCCATCGTGGTAACGACCAATATGACCCTGAGTGCAGTGGCAGTCGGTGCCGGCTTCCGCGTGAGCCCTACTGCGGTGGGGATTTACGGGGTCAGTGGAGGCCCGTCAGGCCCTTCGTTCGTCCAAGGCAATTACGCCGTGCCCGCATCTCAGCCGTCGACGGTGAATGCGACCTATCTCAAAGCGCAGGTGGCCGGTGATCTGAACGTGGTCGTAGTCGGGTGGAATGACAGGACGGCAACGATCGCGTCGGGAGGCGTGACAGACACGATTGGCAATCAATACTTGCCTGCCGGTCCGACAGTGTTCTCCGGGAGTGCGTCACAAGCGATTTACTACGCGAAGAACATCTTTTCGGCGGGATCCGGCGCCAACCAGGTTACCGTCAGCTTCACGAGTCCCGCCAATTCGGTGGATCTCCGGATTCTGGAGTACGGCGGAATTGACACGATCAACCCTTTCGATGCAGCTAGTGGCGCGAATGGTGAGGGTACCAATGCTACTGTCACTCTGACCACATCGAACGCAACAGATGTGATCGTCGGAGCAAATATTGTACAAATTCTTACCGCTGCGCCTGGGGCGGGATTTACAAGTCGAATGATCACTGCGCCCAACGGGGACATCGTCGAGGACGAGTCAGCCACTGCGGCAGGATCTTACATTGTAAATGCATCTGTGAGCGCCTCGAGCTTTTGGCTCATGCAGGCCGCGGCGTTCAAGACGGCAGGAAGCGTTACAAATCCTCCGCCGACAGTGACCTCAATTTCGCCCACTTCCGGGACCACCGCTGGCGGAACCGTCGTGACGATCACTGGCACTGGCTTCCTCGCAGGAGCGACAGTCACCATCGGTGGAACCGCCGCGACAAACGTCAGCGTGCTGAGCGGTACTTCGATTACAGCTACTACTCCCTCCCATGTGATCGGTGCCGTGAACGTGGTTGTGACTAACACGGATAGCCAAACCGGGAATCTCGCAAGCGGATATACATACACGTCGACAAATCCGGCGCCGATCGTGACCGGGATCTCGCCAAACGGGGGTCCCAACGCGGGCGGGACGCCAGTCGCGATCACTGGCACGGGATTTCTGGCAGGGGCTACGGTAAATTTCGGCGCGAGGGCTGCGACGAATGTGATCGTAGTGAGCAGTACAACTATCACTGCGACGTCCCCGACAAACAGCGCGGGAGCGGTCAACATTGTGGTCATCAACACGGATGGCCAGGCCGGAACCTTAACTAACGGGTTCACGTACGTTGCTGTGCCCACCGTGACGACTGTTTCCCCGAATAGTGGTTCCACGGCAGGCGGAACTGCGGTGACGATCGCAGGCACGAATTTTGCCTTGGGAGCTACGGTGACGTTCGGAGGTACGGCTGCAACAAACGTAACCGTCGTTAACAGTACAACGATCACGGCGACGACGCCGGCGAATGCGGCGGGAGCGGTCACGGTGACGGTGACCGTGAACAGCCAGAATGGGAGTTTAGCCAACGCGTTCACATATACGTCAGCTGCGACAGTCACGGTCAGCAGCGTGTCGCCGAATAACGGTCCGGCGGCCGGTGGTACGGCAGTTACGATCACTGGGGCGAACTTTGCCGCGGGAGCGACAGTGACGTTCGGAGGTACGGCAGCAACAAACGTAATCGTCGTGAACAGTGCAACCATCACCGCAACCACGCCAGCGCACGCCGTGGGATCGGTTACGGTGATGATAACCGTGAACACTCAGAGCGGAAGCCTGAGCAATGGATTTACGTACACCGTGGCGGTGCCCGTTGGTTTCGCACAAGTAGCTTCCGCAACGCCGCAATCTTCGACGACCTCGGTCCCTGTGGCCTACCCGGCGGTGCAAACACTCGGGGACCTGAACGTGGTGGTCGTGGGATGGAATGACACGACGGCCACGGTGCAGTCGGTGAAGGACAGTGCGGGGAACAGTTACAGTTTGGCGATTGGGCCCACGAGCGGAACGGGACTGCGGCAATCCATCTACTATGCGGCGGACATCGTGGGTGGCAGCAACACAGTGACCGTAACATTCAATCAAGCGGCGACCGCTCCCGATGTACGCATTCTGGAATACCGGGGGGTGACGACACTGGATGTGACGGCCGGGGCGAGCGGAAGCAGTGCCACATCGAATAGTGGTGCGGCGACGACCACCAGTGCGAACGAGTTGATCTTTGGCGCCAACATGGTGGCGACATTGACCAAGGCAGCCGGGAGCGGGTTCACGTCGCGGATCATCACGTCGCCGGACGGAGATATTGCAGAAGACAAGGTGGTGACCACAGCCGGCAGCAATAGTGCAACAGCCACGCTGACCACTGCAGGACCCTGGGTCATGCAGATGGTGACATTCTCGGCGGCTTCTGGTCCGGCACCGAGTGTGACGAATGTGTCTCCCAACAGCGGGTCGACCGCCGGAGGGACGGCGGTCACGATTACGGGGACGAACTTTGTCGCGGGAGCGACGGTGACGTTTGGAGCTACGGCGGCGACGAACGTGACTGTAGTGAACGGCACGACGATCACGGCGACGACGCCGGCGGGGAGTGCGGGCGCAGTGACGGTGACGGTGACAAATCCTGGTGGGCAAAGTGGAAATCTGGCCAACGGGTTCACCTATGTTGCTCCACCGACAGTGAGCACTGTTTCGCCAAACGGCGGGTCGGCCGCCGGAGGGACGGCTGTCACGATCACAGGGACGAATTTTGCCGCGGGAGCGACAGTGACGTTTGGAGGGACAGCGGCGACCAACGTGGTGGTCGTGAGCGCGACGCAAATCACGGCGACGACCCCGTCGGGCAACGCCGGTGCGGTGACCGTGACGGTAACGGTCAACGGGGAGAGCGGAAGCTCAGCAAGCGGCTTCACCTACACTGTTCCGGCCACGGTGAGCAGTGTTTCGCCAAACAGTGGGTCAACCGCCGGAGGGACGGCTGTCACGATCACGGGGACGAATTTTGCCGCGGGAGCGACGGTCACGTTTGGTGGGACGGCAGCGACGAACGTGGTGGTCGTGAGCGGCACCACGATCACGGCCACGACGCCGGCGGGGAGCGCCGGAGCGGTGACCGTGACGGTAACGAATTTAGGTGTGTCGGGCGGAAATTTGGCGAGCGGATTCACCTATGTAGTTGCGCCCACGGTGAGCAGCATATCGCCGAACAGCGGCCCGATAGCGGGTGGAACGGCGGTGACGATCACAGGGACGAACTTTGCGGCGGGAGCGACGGTGAAGTTTGGAGCCACGGCAGCGACCAACGTGGTGGTGGTGAGCAGCACGACGATCACGGCGACAACGCCAGCGGGGAGTGCCGGTGCGGTGACGGTGACGGTGACAGTGAACGGGCAGAGTGGAAGCCTGACGAGCGGATTCACCTACGTAGTGCCGCCGACGGTGAGCAGTGTGAGTCCGAACAGCGGATCGACGGCAGGTGGAACGGCAGTGACGATTACCGGGACAAACTTCGTCGCGGGAGCGACGGTGACGTTTGGGAGTGCGGCAGCGACGAGCGTAGTAGTGGTGAACAGCACGACGATCACGGCGACAACTCCGGCAGGCAGTGCCGGTGCGGTGACGGTGACGGTAACAGGTCGGAGCGGGCAAAGCGGGAGTCTGGCCAGTGGATATACCTATGTATGTGGCGCCGACGGTGAGCAGCGTAGCTCCGAACAACGGACCGACGGCGGGCGGGACGGCGGTGACGATCACGGGGACGAACTTCGCGGCGGGAGCGACGGTGAAGTTTGGAGCACGGCAGCGACCAACGTGGTGGTGGTGAGCAGCACATCCATCACGGCGACAACGCCAGCCGGAAGTGCCGGTGCAGTGACGGTGACGGTGACCGGTCGAGCGGGCAGAGCGGAAGCCTGGCCAGCGGATTCACCTACGTTGTTACCGCCGACGGTGAGCAGTGTGACGCCGAATAGCGGATCGACGGCGGGCGGGACGGCGGTGACGATCACGGGGACGAACTTTGCGGCGGGAGCGACGGTGACGTTTGGCGGAACAGCAGCGACCAACGTGGTGGTGGTGAACAGCACGACCGATCACGGCGACAACTCCAGCGGGCAGTGCCGGTGCGGTGACGGTGACGGTGACAGTGAACGGGCAGAGTGGAAGCTTGACGAATGGGTTCACCTACGTTGTGCCGCCGACGGTGAGCAGTGTGACGTCCGAATAGCGGATCGACGGCAGGTGGAACGGCAGTAACGATCACCGGGACGAACTTCGTCGCGGGAGCGACGGTGACGTTTGGAGTGCGGCAGCGACGAACGTAGTAGTGGTGAACAGCACCACGATCACGGCGACAACTCCGGCAGGCAGTGCCGGTGCGGTGACGGTGACGGTCACGGTGAGCGGGCAAAGCGGGAGTCTGGCCAGTGGATATACGTATGTAGTTGCGCCGACGGTGAGCAGTGTCAGTCCGAACAACGGACCAGCGGCGGGTGGGACGGCGGTGACGATCACGGGGACGAACTTTGCGGCGGGAGCGACGGTGAAGTTTGGAGCCACGGCAGCGACCAACGTGGTGGTGGTGAGCAGCACACGATCACGGCGACAACGCCGGCGGGCAGTGCCGGTGCGGTGACCGTGACGGTGACAGTGAACGGGCAGAGTGGGAGTCTGACCAACGGATTCACCTATGTAGTGCCGCCGACGGTGAGCAGTGTGTAGTCCGAACAGCGGATCGACGGCGGGTGGAACGGCCGTGACGATTACCGGGACGAACTTTGTCGCGGGAGCGACGGTGACGTTTGGAGCTGCGGCAGCGACGAGCGTAGTAGTGGTGAACAGCACGACGATCACGGCGACAACACCAGCAGGCAGTGCCGGTGCGGTGACGGTGACCGTCACGGTGAGCGGGCAAAGCGGGAGTCTGGCCAGTGGATATCACGTATGTAGTTGCGCCGACGGTGAGCATGTGTCAGTCCGAACAACGGACCGGCGGCGGGTGGGACGGCGGTGACGATCACGGGGACGAACTTTGCGGCGGGAGCGACGGTGAAGTTTGGAGCCACGGCAGCGACCAACGTGGTGGTGGTGAGCAGCACATCGATCACGGCCACAACGCCGGCGGGTGCGCCGGCGCGGTGACAGTTACGGTGACGGTGAACGGGCAGAGTGGGAGCCTGACCAACGGGTTCACCTACAACGCGGACGGTAGCGATCGGTTTTGCGCAGGTGGCATCAGCGACGCCGCAATCACCGACGGCGACGGTAGCGGTGACTTATCCGGCGAGCACAGACGGCGGGAGACCTGAACGTGGTGGTGGTGGGGTGGAATGACACCACGGCGACGGTGCAGTCGGTGAAGGACAGTGCGGGGAACACCTACAGTCTGGCGATCGGGCCGACGAGCGGGACGGGATTGCGGCAATCGATCTACTATGCGGCGAACATCGCGGGTGGCAGCAACACGGTGACGGTGACGTTCAGCCAGGCGGCGGCGTATCCGGATATACGCATTCTGGAGTACAGGGGAGTGACGACTCTGGATGTGACGGCCGGGGCGAGCGGGAGCAGTGCAGAGCGCGAACAGTGGCGCGGCGACGACGACGAGTGCGAACGAGTTGATCTTTGGGGCGAACATGGTGGCGACGACGACGGGGCGGCAGGGAGCGGATTTACGTCGCGGATCATCACATCGCCGGACGGAGATATTGCGGAAGACAAGATCGTGACGACGGCAGGGAGCAACAGTGCCACGGCGACGTTGAACCTCCGGGCCTGGGTCATGCAGATGGTGACGTTCTCGGCGGTTTCTGGGCCAGTGCCGACGGTGAGCAGTGTGAGTCCGAACAGCGGGTCGACGGCGGGCGGAACGGCGGTGACGATCACGGGGACGAACTTTGTCGCGGGAGCGACGGTGACGTTTGGAGCTACGGCGGCGACCAACGTAGTGGTGGTGAACAGCACGACGATCACGGCGACGACGCCGGCCGGCAGCGCGGGCGCGGTGACGGTGACGGTGACAAATCCCGAGTGGGCAGAGCGGAAGTCTGGCCAACGGGTTCACCTATGTTGCTCCACCGACAGTGAGCACTGTTTCGCCGAACAGCGGGTCGGCCGCCGGAGGGACGGCTGTCACGATCACAGGGACGAATTTGCCGCGGGAGCGACGGTGACATTTGGCGGGACGGCGGCGACCAACGTGGTGGTCGTGAGCAGCGACGACCATCACGGCGACGACCCCGGCGGGCAGCGCCGGTGCGGTGACCGTGACGGTGACGGTCAACGGGCAGAGCGGAAGCTCTGGCAAGTGGCTTCACCTACACTGTTCCGCCACGGTGAGCAGTGTGTCGCCAAACACTGGGTCAACCTCCGGAGGGACGGCGGTGACGATCACAGGGACGAATTTTGCCGCGGGCGCGACGGTGACGTTCGGAGCTGCGGCAGCGACGAACGTGGTGGTGGTGAACAGCACCACGATCACGGCCACGACGCCGGCAGGCAGTGCCGGTGCGGTGACCGTGACGGTAACGAATTTAGGCGGTCAGAGCGGAAATTTGGCCAGCGGATTCACCTATGTAGTTGCGCCGACGGTGAGCAGTGTATCGCCGAACAGTGGCCCGATAGCGGGTGGTACGTCGGTGACGATCACGGGGACGAACTTTGCCGCGGGAGCGACGGTCACGTTTGGCGGGACGGCAGCGACGAACGTGGTGGTCGTGAGCGGGACGCACGATCACCGCCACGACGCCGGCGCAGCGGCAGGAGCGGTGACGGTAACAGTAACGGTCAATAGCCAGAGCGGAAGTCTAGCCAATGGATTCACCTACAATGCCGCGCCCACGGTTAGCAGTGTGTCGCCGAACAATGGTCCGGCCGCGGGTGGAACGGCAGTTACGATCACAGGGACGAACTTTGCCGCGGGAGCGACGGTGACGTTCGGTGGTACCGCAGCGACGAACGTGGTGGTGGTGAGCGGCACGCGATCACGGCCACGACGCCAGCAGGTAGTGTGGGAGCAGTGACCGTGGCGGTGACGGTCAGCGGGCAGATTGGAAGCCTGGCCAGCGGGTTCACTTACAACGCAGCGGTGGCGATCAGGTCTCTCGCAGGTAGCTTCGGCAACGCCGCAATCGTCAACGGTGACGGTGACAGTTGCTTATCCAGGAGCGCAGACGATGGGAGACCTGAACGTGGTGGTCGTGGGATGGAATGACACGACGGCCACGGTACAGTCGGTGAAGGACAGTGCGGGGAACAACTACAGTTTGGCGATTGGGCCCACGAGCGGAACGGGACTGCGGCAATCCATCTACTATGCGGCGGACATCGTGGGTGGCAGCAACACGGTGACCGTGACGTTCAATCAAGCGGCGACCGCTCCCGATATACGCATTCTGGAATACCGGGGGGTGACGACGCTGGATGTGACGGCCGGGGCGAGCGGAAGCAGTGCCACATCGAATAGCGGTGCGGCGACGACCACCAGTGCGAACGAGTTGATCTTTGGCGCCAACATGGTGGCGACATTGACCAAGGCAGCCGGGAGCGGGTTCACGTCGCGGATCATCACGTCGCCGGACGGGGATATTGCAGAAGACAAGGTGGTGACCACAGCCGGCAGCAATAGTGCAACAGCCACGCTGACCACTGCAGGACCCTGGGTCATGCAGATGGTCGCATTTAAGTGAAGAAGATCGACCGATTGTTTTTTCGTGAATCCTCTTCCTTCAGGCTGAGATAGAACTATTCGATGTTGCTGTTGCCTCGCCGCCAAGCGTGACAGGCGGCCCCGACGGCACTCGAGCTGGAACCGTCAACGTCGCTCTGCTCGCGTCCGCCCTACCACGCCGCTCAGCCATGGGCTGGCCGCGCCCCGCTCCCAGGACTACATCCAAGATTTCTCTTTTCGAGCGCTCTCGAGTTGCCGTATCTAGCCCGAATGGTTCCAAGTCAGCTGCCGATCAATGAATCGTTCAGCACCATCGCATATGGCGTGAGTCGTTGCGATACCGTCAGCCGTGACGCGATGTCTAACCCAATGAAATGGCTATGCCCCAAGCCGAAGTCGGGGCGCGAAGAATTGCTTTTCGGTGTCGACTCTATCCTCTCCGCGCAGCGGCTAAAAGGCCGCTAAGGCTTCTGAAACTCTCGCTATTTATTCGCCCATTGGTAGGAGGGATGGAAATATTTCGAATACATCTGGTTCAAAGGCCTGCCGCTAGGGATGTCAAGAGCCGGATGCTTGGCTCTCGGCTTGGCGGGCCAGATCGGCGATGGGAGATTTCGGGGCGATGCTAATGGCCTTTTGGAGCTCGGCTCGGGCTCGGGTTGGTTCTTTGAGCTTCTGGTAGGTCAGTCCTAGATGGTAGTGGTACGTAGAGTTCGATGGCTCTTTCTTGACGGCCTCCTCGAGGAGGGGCGCGGCGACGGAGAAGGAGCCGCCGTGATAGTAAGCCCAGCCCAGGGTGTCGGCAGAATTGGGCAGCGTGGGGAGGCCACGGCGCGCGGTCTGGGCCAGCGTAAGTGCTACGTTGAGATCGCCTCCGTGTTCAAGCATGAGATAGGCTAAATCGTTGGCCGCCGGCGCGTAGTCCGGTTGAATGGCGAGCGCCTTTTGGTGCAGGCTCTGGGCCTTTTGCCAATCCCCCTGCGAATCGTAGAGTGCGGCGAGACCAACATAAAGCTCGACATTGCTTGGAGCCAACTCGATCGCGCGTTGGTAGCCGGCAATTCCCTGCTCGAAATTGCCGCCGGAAACCTGGAGTTGTGCCATCAGAACTGTGGCGTTCACGTTCTTGTTGTCCAGAGAAATGGATCGAGTCAAGGAGCGTCTGGCTTCCTCTGCTTCGCCGTTTCGCAGCTGGGCCTGACCGAGTAAGAAAAGGAGCGCCGAGCTGCCGGACGTCCTTTCGATCTCCGCTTGGAGGAGGCGAATAGCATCCGCGGGGCGGTTCCGCGCAAAGTCGACAGCAACTAGTCCCTCGGTTGCAGAAAGTGAGTTGGGATTTCGGGAAAGAGCCTGGCGATAGGAGTCCTCTGCCTCGCTCCAGCGTTTTTGCTGGGATCGGAGCTGACCGAGCTTTATGTAGCCCAACGGGTTTTGGGGGGCGTTTTGAATGAGCTGTTTGAAGTCTTCCTCGGCAGCGGTGGCGTCACCTTCATTGAACTTTGCGGTGGCATGGAAGAGATAGCCTTCGGGCGAACCAGGGGAGATTTTGCGAAGTTGCGTGGCGATGGCTTCGAGTGACCGCCAGTCTGCCTGCTGGGCCGCGTTTGTGCCCAATGCGGACCACGCTTGCTGTAAATTCGGGCGAAGGCGAACCGCCGTATGCCATTCCGCTTCGGCTTGCTGTGGCTGTCCTTTCTTCTGGAAAGCCACACCGAGCTGATAATGACCCATGGCGCTGGCGGGATCGAATCTCAACGCCTGCCGAAGAGTGAGAATGCTGTCGTCCAAATGATTCTGCTGAATCTGAATTTGTCCGCGGAGGATCAGGGACTCCGGATCTTGAGGCGCGCCCGCAAGAATGCCGTCGTTCAATTGCGCGGCTTCATCGAGGCGATGATTCAGGATGAGGAGTTGGATGTAGGTCTTGCGTACCGGCAAGTCCTTTTGATAGCGGGTGGAGAGCGTTCCAAACTCAGATAGAGCCTGGTTCAAGTTGCCCTGCGACATGTAGTAGTCGCCGAGTAGGCGGTAAATGGCCGGATCGTCGGGGACTTGTTGTCTTGCGTCGGTGAAAACCTTTTCGGCGGCCGCGTGGTCACCTTGTTTCAGGTAGAGGGCCGCCAGAGCGGAGCGGGGCTGCGGGTCGCGGGGAGCCACGGTGATCGCGGATTGAAATTGAGCTTGCGCGTCGGTCCAACGATTGTGGCGCTCGTAAAGATCGCCGAGAGCCATGCGGGGGATGGCGGAGGAAGGATCGACCGACTGAGCTTTCTTTAGGACGCTTTCAGCGTCATCGTCCGCGCCCGCCTTTTGTTCGATGATCGCAAGATTGATGTACGTGCGCGCTTGGTCTGGAGCGAGCGCTATAGCGTCTTGTGCCTCCTGGCGGGCGTCCTTCGAATTGCCCATGAGAGCGTCGGCGTTGGAAAGCAGGAGTTGGGCTTCGAGATTCTTCGGGTCGGTGTGGAGTACGGCGAGAGCACGATCCTTGGCGTCTTGATTCTTACCGCCCGCGAGGATGATTTGTCCGAAATCGATTTGCGCATGCCAATTTTCAGGCTGGAGCTCGATGGTGCGCTGCAATTCCTGAATGGCCGCGGCCCAGTTGCTCTCTCGCTGATGACATAGCGCTAACTGGTAGTGCGCATCGGCGAATCGAGGATCGATCTGGAGAACGCGACTGAACGAGATAATGGCCTCTGGATATTTCTGGCTGGCGAAGTCGCGAAGGCCCTGTTCGTAGAATTTTTGCTTTCGGGCTGAGGGACTACTGAGGCAGCCCGCTGCCCCGATGGCAAACAGAACTGATAGGGCAACGAATAAGGTCGATGTGCTCTTGTCTCGCATATGTCTCGGAGGAAGCAGATCCGCTGGAAATTAACGCGCCGTTGACACTGCCAGCATTAAATAGACTGCAATTTGGAGGCCTAATGGGAGAGGATTTCTGCAGGGAAACAAGTGGCGAAGTCATTGATTTTGCGGAGGATCCTGCCGGTACGGACAAAAGCAAGGAATGGGAGAGAGCCTAGGAGATGCGTTGAGAGAGACTAGGGGGACGGCTGGCAAATTGCTTAGCCAATCTGGATAGAATACTTCCACTCAGCCTCTGGTCCTCTGTTATATTCTGGCAGAAGAAAGGGCCGGGCGCCGTCAGATGCGGTCTATCGCTCAGAAATATAAGTACTTACACCAATATCGACATGCGATGCGTAGGTGACAGAGCTGGAATGGCACGTGCTGAAGGATATAGCGCCGAACTGTGTGCGAGCTAGGCCCAATCCCGCGTGCTAAGGGATTTCGACGGGCCGGACAGTAGTTCTCGAGTTATTACAAGACATGATTAAGAATGGCGAAATAACAATCTCGGAAGTGAAGCGCATCTTTCGACACTATTGGTGGATCTTGCCAATCGCTATTGTTGGCTGCGGCGCAGTTGGACTGTTGGCAGCGACAGTGGTGCCCAAGAAATACACCTCGGAAACGCTGGTGCTGGTGGACCAACCGACGGTCCCGACAGAGTTTGTGAAACCGGTGGTGACGGACGATTTGAATCACCGGCTGGCGTCGATGCAAGAACAAATCTTGAGCCGGACGCGGCTGCAACCGATTATCGAGAAATTTGGACTGTACGCCGAGGAACGGCAACGGAAGAGCATCGATGATCTAGTCGAGAAGCTGCGGACTGCGGTTACCGTAACGCCGATGGAGCCCATGCCAGGGACGCAGAACCACAGCTTACCGGGTTTCTACGTCAACGTGACCTTTAATAACCCACAAACGGCCCAGCAGATTTGCACGGAAATCACCTCGATGTTTATGCAGCAAAACACGCGGGAACGGGAACAACAGGCGGTGCAGACAACCTCGTTTCTGAGCGAGCAACTCGAAGAAGCGAAGAGGAAATTGGACGATCAGGACCGGAGGCTGGCCGCTTTTAAGAGGCAGTTTCTGGGGTCGCTGCCGGAAGAAGAACTGACAAACTTGAACCTGCTGACCGGCATGAACTCGCAGCTCGAGGCGAACGTTCAAGCATTAAGCCGTGCGCAGCAGGATAAAACCTTCAATGAGTCGTTGCTGTCGCAGCAGGAAGCCAACGCGAAGATATTCGTTCCCGGAGGGCAGAACAGCTCCGAGACGCCGGACCAACAGCTCAACGCGTTGGAGGACCAACTGACCGGCTTGGAGGCGCGCTACACACCGGAACACCCGGATGTTGTGAAGCTCAAGAACCAGATCGAAGAGTTCAAGAAGCGCATGGCAGCTGCGCCGAAAGCGAAGGAGCCGGGGGACATCGTTGTACCAAAAACCGAATCGTTTCAGGTTCAGCAGCTTCGGGCGAAGCTGCGGCAGGATGATCTGAATATTGCGGACTTGACGAAGCGGCAAGCTCAAATTCAAGACCAAATCACACAGTTGCAAGGGCGTTTGCAGGCCAGTCCCGTCGTCGAACAGCAACTGAAAGAAATCACTCGGAGCTATCAGACAGCGCAGGACTTCTACAATGATTTGCTGAAAAAGCGCCAACAATCGGAGATGGCCTCGGATCTGGAACACCAGCAAGAAAGCGAGCAATTTCGCGTCTTGGATCCTCCGAGCCTGCCAGATGCACCGTCGTTTCCGAAACGGCGCTACTTCATCGGCGGGAGGCTTGGGAGCTGGATTCGCTTTGGCGCTCGCGATCATGTACTTGATCGCGCTCTTAGATAAGTCGATGCATACGGAACGAGATGTTGAAGTGTGTTTGAACCTGCCCGTTCTCACGACCGTTCCTCTCTTGGACGATCCGACAAGCACACGGAAGACTGGGTTGTTGAGCAGGAAGCTCGATGCAACCCACTGGAGCGGACTAAGCGGTCGGACAGGGTTCCCTGAAATTAAGAGGAAACGATGAGCCGGATTCACGAAGCCCTAAAAAAGGCGGAGCAGGAAAAGGCGGCACAAATGCTGGCAGGGGCGCGCACCACCGCGCCCCAGGTCGTGAACGATACTGAAGTGCCTATTTTCTCTTCTCAGCGGATACCTGAGGAAACGAACCGTCCCGCAGAGAGCGTTCGAGCCGCACACGTGGCCGACGGCGCGATCCTTCAGTTTGACGATCTGGTTCGGCGTTGCGCCCACCCTGAGTGGAAATCTGACTCTGCATTGCGCGTTTCGTTGGCTGGCGACAGCGGAAAAGTCGTCGGAGAGCGATTTCGGACCTTGCGTTCGCGTTTGTACCAAATTGCGGGCACAAGGACACTCCGGCGGGTACTGATCACGAGCAGCTTGCCAGCAGAAGGAAAGACTTTCGTCGCGACAAACCTGGTGCGCTCGATCATCCGGCAAGCCGACAGGCGAGTGTTATTGATTGATGCGGATCTTCGCGCGCCCCGTCTACACGTGGCTCTGGGAGCGCCAAGTTCACCTGGCCTTTCCGACTATTTGCGGGGAGCGGCGGACGAATACGCGGTCGTTCAAAACAGCGTGGCAAACAACCTTTGTTTCATCCCGTGCGGATCGAAAGTTTCAAATCCCAGTGAACTACTGCTGAGCGAACGGATGAGGATACTCCTGGAGTGCGTTACGCCCGCATTCGACTGGGTGATTCTGGATTCGCCTCCGGCGTTGCCGGTTCACGACGCGAGCAGTCTGGCGGACCTGTGCGATGGGGTATTGTTCGTGGTGCGAGCTGGAGAGACCGACCACGAGGCGGCTAAGAAGGGTTCTTTGGAGTTTCGAGAGAAAAACCTATTGGGAGTAGTGCTGAATCAGGTCGAAAACTCCGAAACCCAGGGCAGCTATTACTACGGGCATTCCGATAAGAAATAAGTAGAGGCCACGCAGGTTCTCGCAAAATTGTTCACCCGTCAGATCCCAGATACTAGACGTAGTAGCTGGCAGACAAATACTACGGCCGCTGGCAAATAACGATTCGACCAGACCGGTGCGTTAGGTAATCTGCGAAAAAAGGCCTGCACTCGCTATCTGGAAGCCTCTTGGCAAATGATGGCAATGGTTTTCACTTTCCCGCACGGCAGATGTACTATTTTGGGTTTCGCCCTCCAGCCCAGCTGAGAGACTTCACGTAAGCCCTACTTTATCAGGCAACTAGCACCAGTAGTAGACCGGCAACAGAGCACCCCTTCATCTTGCCGTATGGCAGGCCGATTGCGACATAAGTAGAAAAGTGCGAGTACCCGTTGATTCCAACGCTGCGTGAGGGAGTCTCAAAAATCAGGATGAACGCCGAACCCAATCGCAGTTTGTGGTATGCGCTTCAGGTGAGAACCCGTTGGGAACGTTCGACGGCCAACTTACTGCTCGGCAAGGGATACCAAATAATTCTTCCCACGTTCAAGGCAGTGAAACAATGGCGTGGCAACTCTAAGGCAGTTATAGCACCTTTGTTCCCAGGATATGTGTTCTGTCGATTTGATGCGAATCAACGCCTCCCAGTTCTGATCACTCCTGGTGTGGTTTCTGTTGTCCGACGAGGCTCCGTTCCTGCTCCTGTTGAGGATTGGGAAATGGCTGCCATCGAGAGAGTGGCCTTGTCTGGCGTGCGAGCTGAACCTTGCCCCTATTTGGACGTGGGCCAGAATGTTCGGATTGAGGATGGCCCGTTGCGTGGGCTTGAAGGAATTCTGATCAGCTTCAAGGAACGCCATAGGATCGTAGTTTCCGTTTCCCTGCTTCGCCGGTCCGTAGCAGTGGAGATTGACAGATCTCAGATCTGCCCGATTGGGCCGACCGGAATCCCCGACCTTCGGTCGTTCTCGATTATGCCTTCGTTCGAACCAGCGATTGCATGATAGGTCTGACTCTGATATTTGCCCTAAGCTCCAACGGCACGGCGAGGGCACTAATTTTTTGGTCGTTTGATGGCTTACGCGAAAGATTATTTTTTTCAATATTGTCCCCCGTCAGGAACTAACCAAACATGGCCAATATCCAACCAAGAATTGGGGTAGTCGGGGAGCAGAAAAGTACTCGGCACACAGCAGGTCATCACCCTACTCTTGCTTCGAACCTGCTGAAGCGGGCCACGCTTCTGCAGGAACAAATATTCCACAGCATGTTGACGCTTGAGCGGCGGCGTGCCGAGCGATCGCGCAACTCTTTTGTTTTAATGCTGCTGGATGCCGGCGCTTTCGCTGGGACCGAAACATCAGACCGTTTGATGTCACAGGTCGCGTCGGTTCTTTTGAAGTCGACCCGCGAGACCGACCTCGTTGGCTGGTACAAAAATGGTCTGGTCCTAGGCGTGATCTTCACCGAAACCAGTCTGGAATTCAAAGATTCGATTACTGAGATTCTTCGCTCGAAGGTCGTGAATGCCCTTCACGACGAGCTTAGTCGCGAAGCCACTTCCAATCTGGTCGTCACAGTTCATCTCTTTCCCGAGAGCCAAGACGGCGACGGCGGCAAACCGATTGCCGACTCCAGGCTTTATCCTGATCTCACTCAGGGGAACCCAAAAACGGGCCTCCCCCTCCTAGTGAAGCGCATGACCGACATTGTTGGCAGCGCTGCGTTGCTCGTCTTGGCTAGCCCTTTGCTGATTGTGGTTGCAGTTGCGATCAAATTGACTTCGAAGGGTCCTGTGATTTTCCAGCAGGACCGGCTGGGACAGTTCGGGGCTCGGTTCAAGTGTCTGAAGTTCAGAACGATGTACACCGACAATGACCCCAAAATTCACGAGGAATATTGCCAGCGTTTTATTGCCGGCAGAGCTGACGGTGAAACTGCATCTGGGAAGCCGCCCGTCTACAAGATCACGAACGATCCTCGGGTGACGCCAATTGGGAAATTCCTGCGGAAAACGAGCCTTGATGAGGTTCCCCAGTTTTGGAACGTGCTGAGCGGCGAGATGTCTCTGGTTGGCCCGCGGCCGCCGGTCCCCTATGAATATGCAGTCTACGACGTCTGGCATCGTCGACGCGTTCTTGAAGTGAAGCCGGGCGTTACCGGACTGTGGCAAGTGAGCGGTCGGAGTCGTACGAGTTTCGACGACATGGTTCGGTTGGATCTCCGGTACTCGCAGTCCTGGTCCCTCTGGCTTGATCTCAAGATCCTCGTCGCGACTCCTCGCGCCGTTCTCGGCGGTGAAGGCGCTTACTAGGACGACCGGCCAACAGGTCCGGAACGAAGCCGCTTTGCGAGACGCTGCTGCATCAATCACGGAGACGACGACCCTCGACAATAGCCATGCGACCATCAGAAGACGATGGTTGTTCTTCGGCTGCTGGATTTGCTTCTGGTGCTTGGTATTTGCCAGGATCCTAGCGGCATTCGCCCGAACCTATTTCTCGAACGATGATTCCTCATACCTGATTCTGATTCCGTTCATAAGCGCCGGCGTGCTGTTCGTCGAACGCCACAAAGTTTTTCAGAATCTCAGCTATGACAAAGTGCTGAGCAGCAGCCTGGTCGTCTTGAGTGCTTGTGTGGCGCTCAGGTACATCCCTTGGAATGAGTGCCTCAGCGCCAGTTCTGCAACTGTCCGGGTACGTTCTGTCGCTCGTATTGCTGTGGGTGGCCGGTTTCGCTTTTCTATTTGGAAGAACTGCCTCTAAGGCAGCTTACTTCCCCCTTCTCTTCCTTTTTCTAATGGTGCCCCTGCCGAGCTCTATTCTGGACCGTATCACTTATTATCTTCAGGTAGGTTCCGCATGGATAACAGGTGCTTTATTTGACTTCTTGGGTGTCCCTGTACTGCGCGACGGTTTAGTCTTTCATCTTGCGCGAGTGAGCATCGAAGTGGCGAAGGAGTGCAGTGGGATTCGTTCCAGCATGGTGCTGCTCATCCTGGCACTTGTCATCGTGCATTTTTGCCTAAGAAGGTTTTGGACGAAAGCCTTATTTCTCGCCTGCGGATTGCTTATGATGATCTTGAAAAATGGAATCCGGATTGCCACGCTGACCCTACTTGCGATTTATGTCGATCCCGGGTTTCTTTACGGCAGGCTGCACCGTCAGGGTGGCATCGCTTTCTTCCTCTTTGCCCTGCTCCTTCTTGTTCCTGTGCTACGATTGCTGCAACGCAGCGAGGCTTTAGGAGCAAGGAATTCTACCGTATCAGATAGGATCAGTAGAGGTTGCGCGTAGGGAAGGCGAGGGTTCGCCGCGCAGTGGGGATTCGGGACGATGGTGTGAATTGGAAGCTGAGCGTGTGGCGACGCTTGAGAGGACGCACTGGAATCGTAAACAGGCCGAAGTGCAAGTGAACATCAGCTATAGCTCTACACAAGATTAAAGACGGCCTCAAGGCGTTAGCCAAGGAGGGCGCAAAACAGATGAAACGGATGATCTTCTTGTTTCTGGCATCGTGCCTAGTGGCAAATGGCGCGAACCTAGCGAGGGGAACCTGGGCCCCTCAGGACAAGAGTGAAAAGGGGAAGGCTCCCAAGAACCAAACAGCCGTTCCTTCAGCGCAGAACCCTCAAGCGGATGCAGAGTATAAGATCGGGGCTCAGGATGTGCTCCAGATCGACGTATGGAAAGAACCTGAGATCACGCGCTCCGTTCCTGTACGACCGGATGGGAAGATCACACTACCACTCTTGAACGACGTGCAAGCCGCCGGCCTGACACCTATGGAATTAGCAGGCGTAATACGCGCCGAACTGAAAAAATACGTTAACGAACCTCAGGTTAGCGTCAGCGTGTCTACGATTAACAGCCGGAGAGTCTATGTCACCGGTGAGGTGACACGGCCCGGGGCATTCCCGCTTTTGCCCGGCATGACGGTGTTGCAGGCGCTGACGAGCGGCGGCGGGTTTACACAATTCGCGAAGATCAAGAACATTTACGTCCTGCGGACCGAAGATGGCCGGGAAGTGAAACTCCCATTCAATTACAAAGCCGTTGTTGGCGGGAAGAAACCCGAAGACAACATCCTGCTCCAGCCCGGCGACACCATTGTCGTGCCGTAGAGAGAACGAATGAAACACTGGCTAACAATTCCGGCGGCTGTGCTACTGCTTGTCTGGATGTTCGGGTGCCCTGCAGCGGTCAATGCGCAAGACCCTCAGACCGAAGCTCCGCCAAAACCAGCTGCGAAGGCATATCCCCCTGTCGGACTCGGAGATGATCAGGAAACGGATCAAGGGCCCACTGCGCTCCAGCCTGACGACCGCCCCCTCACAGGATTTCAGGAGTTGGACTGTCGGCACGGCGCCAGAAAAGCACAGCTATTGGATTCCAGGCATTTCCTACACCAACTTCATCCAGTCCAATGCGCTGGCCCAGGGAGGGGGGAACAGCTGGAATTCTACAAGCTACATTTTAGGAAATCTGAGCCTCTTGCAGAATTGGGGCACGGCGCAGCTGTCACTTAACTACTCAGGAGGCGAAGCGATTTCAACCGACTCTGCCATCGGAACTGGACAAACTCACCAATTCAGTGCTTTTCAGACCTTTAATTGGGGGCGCTGGCGGCTAACGGTCTTAGATCAGTTCGCCTATTTACGCCAAGCGCAGTTCGGTTTCGGGGCAGGCACCGGCATTGCGATACCGGGGGTGGGGGGACTGCTAGCCCCAAGCCTGCCGGGTCTACAAACTGGACTTACTCCGAGTCAATCGGCCTTTACACAGGTGGGACCAGAGACCTCGAATTCATTTGGGACCCAATTCAATTACGCACTCACGCCCCGGAGTTCGCTCACGATCGGTGGAGTATTTAGTATTTTGCGCTTCACCGAGCCGGGGAAGCATAGAATCCAATGATGTGGTCTTGTACGCAGGCTACAACCACCAGGTGAGCAGAACCGATACACTTGGAATGTCGTACCGATTCACTGCGTATGAATTTCTTGATTCTCCACAGGCCATCGGAGTTCATGTGATTCAGGCGGCGTACGGGAAAAAGATTACGGGGCGCCTAGCGCTGAAACTCTCGGGCGGTCCAGAAATAACGAGTTTTAGAGTACCCCCGGGAGTTGGGACAGGCACGCAGTTCATCGACGGAACTGGTTCGGCAAGCTTGTCTTACGCATTCTCGGCTGGGAGCGTGTCGCTAAGCTATAACCACGGCGCCAATAACGGAAGCGGTCTTTTGTTTGGGGCAACGTCGGATCAAGTGATAGGAAGCGCCAATCGGAAATTGACTCGAGCGTGGAGGGGAAACGTAAGTCTCGGCTACACACGGAACGCAAGTCCAGCCGGAGCTAGTACAAATACAAATCCCAATCTAACATACAATACTGTTTATGTAGGCGCGGGCTTGGAGCGGCCAGTTAGCCGAACCACGGACTTTACTTTGAACTATACAGCAAACATTCAGACTTCTAACACCGCAGTCTGTGCGGGAGCGAATTGCGGCACAAACTTTACATCGCACGTGATCACCGTTGGTCTAAAGTGGCGTGCGCGACCATTCGTGTTGCACTAGCAGGCCAGTTTCGAGGCGGGAGTGCCTCTGCGATGGACGAGACAGCGGAAATGCCAGGGCAAAGAGAAGAACTGGCGGGAACCCGTAGAAATGCTTAGAGGTTTCTTCTATGGCCCATCCCAAACCGCTTGAGCGCTCCAAAACGCATGTCGCTGTGGAAGCCCTGATTGTGATTGGGTACGCCGATGCCCGGTTTCAGCGAAGGCGAATTGGACCGATGGCTTCGCGAATTCCGCGAGCACTGCGTAGAACGACATGGGCTCGATCCCAACGACACCGAACGGGTCGCCTGGTTCAATCTCGAAGTACTGATCTTGACGATGCTGGATCGTTGAGCTACGCAAGCACGCGTCTTCCCTGATCGCGATTCGAACCAAATCCCGAAACATTTAGCGTAGCCGGATCCCTAAGCAGAAAATAACCCGCGATTCGCATGAGTCTCGTCGGACCGCGAAAGGGATCTCGTGAGATTGTTGAAGGGACAGCGGTGGCAATGTGAATCCCGATACTGTGGCAGCAAGATTCAGGTCCTCGAATCGAGCGAAGTAGAGGAAGGGATGAATCCGCGTTGCTCCTGCGGAACCATGATGAAGAAGATCTTTGTCACTCCGCAGGTGAAGCCTTGCGAGGTTGCCGCCGCAGTTCGAATGGAAGGACGGAAAGCCGCCAGCAATTCCAAGTGACCGTCGCGAGGACGGGGAACGCCTGTTGGTTGAGCTCTAGTCTAGCTACTTTCGGCATGCGGTTTCGGACAGAAGAATTCTATTTCGACAGCCAGGTCGTTCAACCGAGGAGCCTCAAAAACATGTTTTCTCAACCCTCGTGCGAGCAAACTACTACGTCCACTGATTCTGCTCGACCTGCCGGCAACATTTGGATGGCGTTTTCCGAACCCGGCGAGGGGCCGTGACATCCTCGGGTTGGGGCCGGCTCGCGAAGCTACCATCGCAGCGAGTTCGATATCAACCCTCGTATACTACCTCAGTCTTACTGTCCTTCCGGACAGCTAACGATTAACTGACAATAGTCCTCGCTTTCGTATACCCCGATAGGTACTTGGCTCATTCTGGCTGGGTATTGAGGGGGCGCACGTGAAGGCAATCCGCAGAGATGATCCGCCGCGCGATCAAAAACCTCACCAGTTAAGTTTCGGTGCAGGTCCTCTACGCAAAACATACTTCTTTTACGAGAAGAATACCGGAGTATCCCACTTTCACATTGAAGCGGCCCCGGACGGGCAGTTTCCAGTCGAGGAAGCAGCCGGTCTGTTGGCAATGCACTGTCTGGTCCGCGGGTCGTCACCGAGGGACTATGTAGTGATGGTGGAAGCCGCGCATGAAGCCCTGGAAGACTTGACCGAGAAAGCCCAAAAACTGCTGCAGGCCGGGCATTCGGTCGGCAACTCCGTGAAGCTGACGCGCCGGGAAGGAGAAGTCCTCGGCGGAATCACGCGAAGTCTAGTCAACAAAGAGATCGCCGCGTCGCTGAATCTTTCCGAGCGCACCGTAAAGTTCCACGTCTCATCGCTGCTCACGAAATTCCGAGTGCGCGGCCGGATGGAGCTGGCGCGCGAGGCTGCGAGACTCGCACCGTGAAGGGAGATTTGCCGGGCGAACTGATATTTCGATGGTTTGCTCTTCGGGCCATGAAAACATTAAGCATTTTTGCATTCGCCTTATTTCTCCCTGCGGTGGTGAATGCCCAAAGCAACCAGAACGCAGATGGAGCCATTCGCGGTGTTGTGGATTCAAGCGCAACTACACGTAGCTTGCCAGTCGGGCAGCCGCCTATAGCCAATCTTCCGGCGACGTGCAGTTCGGGTGATGAGTATTTTGACGCGGCTAGCCAGAATAAATATTCCTGTACGGCAACAAATACATGGACTCAGCAGTTCACTCCCGCGTTAGTTGGCACTCCCGATCCTGTTGTATTCAATCATTCGGGTAATTTTACGGAAGACAGTACAAACTTTGTCTGGGATTCTACCAATCATAGATTGGGCCTGGGCAATCCTTCTCCCGGCGACACATTGGACTTACTCCGTGGAAAGATTCGGTTGAATTCCGGAGCAACACCCGCAGAGGCGTTTAATCTCTCGGGTAGGATCGGGGTAGGCATCCCGGTACCTTATTTTACGCCAACGACTGCCAATTCCGTTATTGCTTTTGACGTGTATCCCAAAGGGACTCCTTCCAATTTCACTGCAAACACTGGCGTTGCTTGGTTTGACTTATGTTCGACAGACGTTAACCTCTTTGGCTCGAACTATGAATGTCTGAGAATGGGTAAATTCGCCAGCGGTGATGCTCACATAAGTTCCGCGAAGGGTGGATCGGGCTTGGTTAGAAATCTAGACCTTCAAATAAATGGCGGCAGAGTGGGGATCGGTACTACATCGCCGGCGGCTTTGTTATCTGTGGGTTCGGTCTCTCAGTTTCAAGTCAATTCCAACGGTAACATCGTAAAACTGAATAACGTACAGACAAACTTCCCCTCGGCGAATGCAGCGGGATATCTAACTAACGACGGTTCCGGAAATTTTTACTACACACCAATCAATACCTCAACTTCAGCGGCAGCGACGCTTCCTGTTGTACCAGTCGTCGGCACCATCGTCAGAATCCCTGATGGAGGCGCTATATCGGACTGCACCCCGGGATCGGGAACCATTGCGCGTTCCTGCCAGTGGAACGGAAGTGCTTGGGTGTTTTCCCCGGTGGGTGCATACGTGCTCAGCTCGCAGCCTGGTACCATACCTGCCAACGCCACCTCGTTCGCTGCACCCGGAATCTCAACCGTAGCATTGTCCGAAGAACGAAGGCAGTACGTTGTGGCAAAAGCCTGCCAAATATCAAGCATGTACATGAATCTTGGGGAAGATCAGCCTGCAACCGGGAATCTCGTTGTAACCCTGCGGATTGGCCGAGGTCATGTTTCTCCAACCGATACAAGTGTTTCAGCGACCGTTCAACCCGGCGCCGCGGCTGGCACGATCGTGTCTGACACGGTACACACGGTTGATCTCGCGGCCGGTGATCTCGTGTCGATCAAGATTGTTAACGCAGCCCCGACCGCGGGCAACCTTCTCACGATCAACTTTTCCTGCGACTATTGACTTGCGATGGATTATTTTGCTACGCTCTGCGTATACATGTCCTGAGTCTCTTTAAAGACAGGATGACCTTCTATGAAGCGCCTTGCAAAATCTCTCCTGCGCCGCGTTGGGTATCAGCTGTCGCCAATAATACCGCCGCGGTCAACCAGGGAGCAGCATCCTGACATTACCGATCGGGAATGGTACATATACTCTCGCGTCAAGCAATTTACGATGTTGTCGATAGAGCGGATCTTAGCCAACATCCGCGCAGTAGATCACATCGTTAGATACGAAATTCCTGGGGATATCGTCGAGTGTGGTGTCTGGCGCGGCGGGAGTTCTATGGCGATGGCCCTCGCCCTAAAGGACCAGTCTCCACGGACGCTGTGGATGTACGATACCTACGCCGGTATGACGGACGCCACCTCCGCGGACATAAGTCATTCCGGTGCCAGCGCTTCGGCGCTGTTGGCGGCGGCCAAGCAATTGGAGGCGCACGAGCGTAGTCTGAAACTCGGCTCCGTCTCGCTTGAAGAGGTTCGGGCAAACGTGGCGGCGACTGAATACCCGATCAGCCGGGTCAAGTTTGTGGAGGGGCCTGTAGAGCAAACAATCCCACGCGATGTACCTGACCGAATCTCCCTGCTCCGCATTGACACAGACTGGTACGCCTCCACCCTGCATGAACTCACATACCTCTATCCGTTACTCTCGCCGGGTGGCATCCTCATTATCGATGACTATGGCCACTGGCAAGGTGCGCGGAAAGCAGTTGACGAGTATTTTGAAGGTAAACCGCTTTTTTTGAATCGTATCGACTATACGGGCAGGCTCGTCGTGAAGCCGAGTCTGTAAGCCTCATGGCCGACTAAAAACCAAGCGCATCGCGCAACGTCTTCTTGGCCCCATCCTCGCGAGAATCAATTCCTCCGATTACCGTCCGAGTAATTTCATCATTGTGAGAAAAATTCGCAGATGCCTGGGAGACTCAGGTGCTAACGCGCCAGAACCCGTCCAGCGCTAAAGCTGTGAAAGCTCACCTCCGCAGGCACATTAGAAAACATCTGGGGAAAGTTCTTCTCCACGAACTCACCCCGCAGGCCCAGCAGAACTTCGTCACATTGATTTCGCAGAAGGTATCCCGAAAAACCGTGCTCAACGTCCTGGGGACTATCAGCTCGATGATGCGCACGGCTAAGTTGTGGGGATACGGTACACAGTCAGTGATGACGGGTGAACTGGCCCTGCTTTCGGATGAGCTCCGCAAACCGGCAAGATTCTTCAACGAGGAAGAAGCGCAGAAGGTTATCACCGTTGCTCCGGAGCCGTACCACACTATGTTCGCGATCGCTGCAATGGCGGGCTTGCGCGTCGGTGAGGTTCTGGGCCTGCAAAAAGCTGACATCAACTTCGATCGGCGCATCATCCACGTCGAGCGATCGGCTTGGCACGGTCAAATCCAAACGGTGAAGAGCAAGGCTAGCCGAGATCTAGTTGCGATGTCGGGAGCGCTCGCCGTACTTCTCGGGGAGTATTTGTCCACGTGGAAGGCGAATCCGGAAGGGTTGCACAAAGTGGGTGAGATTCTGCGCCCAAGTGCGCCCAAATCAGGATTAACTGGTGAGTGGATTCAATAACCTGCGGATCGCTGGTCGTGGGTTCTGGCCCTGGCCTAAGATCAGGATGGTCGTCTAGCCAACCCTGTACCGCTCCAAAAGCCACTGGTTCGGCTGAATTTGCTGCTGGCTTGTCTGATTGAAAATCACAAGTGCTATCAACTTAAGTAGACACACCCAAATGCCCTGAGATCAAGACTGTTTCATTGAGCGTCTGGCCGGTCCGCAGGCTTATTCACTGTTTGAGGCACTACCCTTTGGGGGCGAAAGAAGATTTCATTAAGAGTGGGAGTTGCGGATTCTTCGATTGCCTGCGTTGCTTTCTGTAGCCGCTGGGAACGCAAGACTCCTTTAATTTCTTCTCGAGCTTTCTCCAAGGGAAGCGTCTCTTTAGTTTTAATCTTGTAAATTAAATACCCGTTGGGAGCCTCAATGACCGATGAAACCTCGCCGGGCTTTAGATCCATGACCCAAACCTGGCTACGCGGCAACGAGACACGCCTGATCGTCCCCAAGCTCGGGCTGGCGGTGGTCTTAATTCCGGCAATCTTATAAGCCTCTGCTTGCAGGTTGCTGAAGTCTTCTCCCTCAATCGCGCGTGCACGCAGTTTGTCGGCTAACTCTCTCATCATTTGTTCGGCCCGCTGCAACATCTTTTGCTTGTCGGTATCGCTCAGCGTTTTGTCGGGAGGCACAGGCGAGTCTTGAGTTCTCGGAACGTAGATCCTCTCCATTTCCGCCTCCTCGAATGACGGCGTGTTGACGCGGTAGTAGTTTTCGACGTCTGTATCAGAAATCTGTGAGACTTGTCGTTCGATGGCTTTCTTCAGCTCCTGAGACAAGATCTGAATGCGAGCAACTTTCATTTGCTCTTCAAAATTCGCCCCCTTGTCCAGTCCCATTTGCTCTGCCTTCTTAGCCATAACCAGGGCGGTGGCATAGCGCGTGGCAAACTCGCGTTGAGCCCGCACTTTCATGTTGGGTTGAACCGCGCCAATTACCCTCTCAAATTTGGCCCGTGTGATCACAGTTTTGCAATTGGAAGCCGCCGCTTTGTCCGTCGGGGGATTGTCACACAAGCCACTGATCGTGATTACCGCGGCATCTGGCGCAACGTTGGAGGTATCCGGCGGGTGACTCTGGTCGGTGCCGGTAGCTTTGGAAATAGCGCCGGTCGTGGGGGCAGGTTCCTGGGCCGCGAGAGCCGGGGCTAACGTGTAACCCCGAGAGAGTCCCCCGAGCAACAAACAAACCAAACCGTATCGAGCCACACTTGGCGAAATCTGTATGCCTCTCATCATTGAGGTCCTCCGGCAAGGGCTTTGGTCCGTCGCACGTAGAAATTAGACGGCGTTAAGGGGCAAACTAGTGCGTTTTGCTCTTTTCCAACCGGCACGAGTTGGGCGGCCGCTGATATACAAACAAACACAGCTAGCGCCGCGGCAGCTTCAATCAATTCGACTTGACGTCAATGACTCTCAAGTCCGTGTGAGCGACCTCAAAACGCCAAGCGTTTTGGCCCGTCGCCAGAAGACCTCCCCGAGTCTATGGCGCGGGGGCGAACGACACCATGATGACGCCCGTGCTCATCGTGCCGTCGGAGATAGTCGTCATGCTGACGTTCCCGGCCGGGGAAACCGGAGATCCGCTGCTTGCGAAAATTCCCGCTCCACCAATCGCTGTATCGATAACTATCGGAGTTGCGCCCGCTCCAGCGGCCAGATGCCCGAAGGACCAGACGCCCTTGCACGACCAACGATCCGGCGGCGACAGTTGTCAGGGACGTAGTGATAGACGTATTTGTGGCCGGCAGCCGTGTTCGTCGTAAACGCATCCGGCTGGGCTGTCTGCTTTACGTTGTACCAAGACGCCGCCTGGGAGATGAGATAGTGCGGGCTGCCCGCCGTGACGACAATGTTGTTGGTCCCGCTGGGCGGATTGAGAAGATAGTACAGGTATTGCCAGTTGTTGCCGGAGGCGCCTGGACCTTTCCTACAAGAGTCATCGGAGTCCCGGCATAAGTAACAGATGAAATGTCATCTGCTGAAGTATCGCCAATCAGATTGACAACGAGTAGCCGGTTGGAGCCGCGTTCCCACGGTGTAAGAATAGGTCAGCGACGTCGTTGAGCCACCGTTGTTTCCACCGTCGGCCGAATTGTCGTAAGTTATACCAGGCAGTTCCATTTGACGCGAGGGAGAACGAAGCCATGATGCTGGAGGCTGGGGCCTGCCCGCCCCATGTGTTCGTCATAGACACCGGGAAAGCCTGAGTGACTGGGGACGGAACGCTTGAGAACATTCCGAGACTCTGAAAGGCCGAATCCGCGATCAGTTCAGATGAGCCACTAGCGGGAAGAATCCCAATCGGAGCCCACATACTTTCCGCAACTATCGCGTTGTTGGAACTTGCCGGCAAAGATGTCGTCATGGACACGACACCTGCGGCTGCCGTGTTAGTTGTGTACGCTACAGGTTGACCAGATTGGGCGACATTGTACCAAGATGCTGCTTCTGATATCAGATAATGGGGACTGGCCGCCGTTATAACAACGTTGTTTGTTCCAGAGGCTGGCGCCAACAAGTAATATAGATAGTGCCATTGATCGCCCGGCGTCTGGACTTTTGTAATAAGAGTCATTGACGCCCCGGCATATGTCACGGATGAGATATCGTCTGCTGACGAGTCGCCAATTAAGTTGACAAGCAGTAGCCGGTTGGAATTCGTTCCAACCGTGTACGAGTAAGTAAGCGACGTCGTGCTTCCACCGTTATTTCCGCCGTCCGCCGCGTTGTCGAAGTAGGCCGGAATGCTGGCCGCCGCCGCTACCGAGTACGGGCCGTAGAAGTTGTTGGCGTCTTGAGCTCTTACTCGGTAATTGTAGGTCGTCCCCGCCGCGGCGGAAGTGTCGGTGTAAGACGTGCTCGAAGTAGTTGCAATCTGAGAAAAGTTGGAGCAACCAAGTCCAGTACATCTCTCGATGGAATACTGGCTGATCGAGCCTCCGCTCTCCGCCGAGGCATTCCAGGACAGCATTCTTGCCGGAGTAGCGGCGAAGCTGGAAACAACGTACGGTATAATCGGGCTGAGTGCCTGGACGTTGGAATAGGGGCTGAAAGTTCCGCTGGAGTCCTGGGCGCGGACTCTGTAGTTGTAGACCGTTCCCGATGAGATGGTCGTGTCCGTGTAGGTCAGAGTCGAGCTGGAGACGCTGGCGATCTGGCTGAAACTGGAGCAGCCCAGGCCTGTGCATCTTTCAATGTAATAGTTGGCAATAATGCCGCCTGTAGACGGCTGTCCAGGACAGGACGGTTTCATTGGGTTTGGGCGCGATTGCCGCTATAACAGTTTGCCAAAAATCGCCGACGGAAGCCGTAAAGCTGGAATTATAGTTGCCGGCGCTAGACGCCGTCCGAGTCTCGGCGCTGAAGTTCAGGCCGGTGGACGCCGACTGCGCTGTGTATCCCGTTCCTGCCGTATAAGTATTGTTCGAGAATCCCTTAACAATCCCGAGCAGCAAGTCGTTCGGCTGAGACGTTGTCAATGGACTGCTGGCGATATACTTAGCGATTGTCCCGTTGTCGCCCGTGATAGAGCTGTAGGCGTCTATCGGCGAGTAGATGTTGTCTCCCGACAGCGCGGCAATCGACATTACCAAGGGCTCGGTCTGGCTGAGTCCAACCGTTATGGTATGGCCTGTTCCAGTTGTTGCATTCGGGGCGTAGAAGAATTCGCCTTCCATGGGGAAAGATTGCAGTTCCGACTTTATAAGCTGGCCCGGCCAAGGGAAGCCAGGTGTTGCCGTAGCTGTCTGTAATCGTAAAGACCGTGTTGTTATGGCAGCCCAGGAACATGACTAGAAGATCCGCGCCCGTGCTGTTGAAAGGCGAAGATGTAAACGAAGTGCCTGGAGTCGCGTTGTAGTACTCCTGTCCGGCGACATAAGTCGGGGCCGAAGTCCCCATCAGCGCGCCGGCAAAGTTGCCGGGAGCTGTGATCCCGGCTGTGACCACATAGGTAAATCCACTGGCCAGACTCCCGCTTTGCCCGCCCACCGTGACCGTCACCGTCACCGCACCGGCACTCCCCGCCGGCGTTGTCGCCGTGATCGTCGTGCTGTTCACGACCAGCCACGTTGGTCGCTGCGTTGCTCCCAAACGTCACCGTCGCTCCCGCGAAAAAGTTCGTCCCCGTAATCGTCACTGCCGTTCCACCCAGCGTCGTCCCGCTGTTCGGACTCACACTGCTCACCGTCGGCGGTCCAACGTAGGTAAATGCGCTAGCCAAGCTTCCACTCAGCCCGTTGCTGTTGGTCACCGTTACCGTCACCGCGCCGGCACTGCCCGCCGGCGTTGTCGCCGTGATCGTCGTGCTGTTCACCACCGCCACGTTGGTCGCCGCCGTGCTCCCAAACGTCACCGTCGCTCCCGCGGCAAAGTTCGTCCCCGTGATCGTCACCGCCGTTCCGCCCGCCAACGCCCGCTGTTCGGCGATCACACTGCTCACCGTCGGCGACGCAATGTAGGTAAATCCACTGGCCAGGCTCCCACTCTGCCCGCCGGGATTGGTCACCGTCACCGTCACCGCGCCCGCACTCCCGGCCGGCGTCGTCGCCGTGATCGTCGTGCTGTTCACCACCACCACGTTGGTCGCTGCCGTAGCTCCCAAACGTCACCGTCGCTCCCGCGGCAAAGTTCGTCCCCGTGATCGTCACCGCCGTCCCGCCCGCCGTCGACCCGCTGTTCGGACTCACACTGCTCACCGTCGGCACCGGCCCAGAAACCGCCGAGAACGTCGCCATCTGCATGACCCACGGCCCCGCACCGGTCAACGTCGCCGTCGCACTGTTGCTCCCCGCCGTCGTCACGATCTTGTCTTCCGCAATATCTCCGTCCGGCGACGTGATGATCCGCGACGTGAATCCGCTCCCCGCCGCCCCCGTCGTCGTCGCCACCATGTTCGCCCCAAAGATCAACTCGTTCGCACTCGTCGTCGTCGCCGCTCCACTGTTCGCGGCCGTACTGCTCCCGCTCGCCCCCGCCGTCACATCCAGAGTCGTCACTCCCCGATACTCCAGAATGCGCACATCCGGAAACGCCGCCGCCTGGCTGAACGTCACCGTCACCGTGTTGCTCCCACCCGCGATGTTCGCCGCATAGTAGATCGACTGCTGCAACCCCGTCCCGGTCGTCGGCCCAATCGCCAGACTGTAGGTGTTCCCCGCACTGTCCTTCACCGACTGCACCGTCGCCGTGGTGTCATTCCACCCCACCACCACCACGTTCAGGTCTCCCGGCCGTCTGTGCTGCCGGATAAGTCACCGGTACCGTCGCCGTCGGCTGATTGCGGCGTGGCTGATGCCACCTGCGCGAAACTGATCGCTACCGTCCCGGTGTAGGTGAACCCATTGGTCAGGCTCCCGCTCTGCCCGTTCACCGTCACCGTCACCGTCACCGCGCCGGCGCTACCCGCCGGCGTCGTGGCCGTGATGGTCGTGCTGTTCACCACCACCACGTTGGTCGCTGCCGTCGCTCCAAACGTCACCGTCGCTCCCGCCGCAAAGTTCGTCCCCGTGATCGTCACCGCCGTCCCACCCGCCGCCGGTCCGTTGTTCGGACTGACACTGCTCACCGTCGGCGCAACTACATAGGTAAATCCACTGGCCAGACTCCCGCTCTGCCCGCTCACCGTGACCGTCACCGTCACCGCACCGGCACTGCCTGCCGGCGTTGTCGCCGTGATCGTCGTGCTGTTCACCACCACTACGTTGGTCGCTGCCGCAGCTCCAAACGTCACCGTCGCTCCCGCGGCAAAGTTCGTCCCGGTGATCGTCACCGCCGTTCCACCTGCCGTCGATCCGCTGTTCGGACTCACACTGCTCACCGTCGGCGGCACAACATAGGTGAACCCGTTGGTCAGGCTCCCGCTCTGCCCGTTCACCGTCACCGTCACCGTCACCGCACCGGCACTCCCCGCCGGCGTCGTCGCCGTGATCGTCGTGCTGCTCACCACCACCACGTTGGTCGCTGCCGTCGCTCCAAACGTCACCGTCGCTCCCGCCGCAAAGTTCGTCCCCGTGATCGTCACCGCCGTCCCACCCGCCGTCGGTCCGTTGTTCGGACTGACACTGCTCACCGTCGGCGCAACTACATAGGTAAATCCACTGGCCAGACTTCCGCTCTGCCCGCTCACCGTGACCGTCACCGTCACCGCACCGGCACTGCCTGCCGGCGTTGTCGCCGTGATCGTCGTGCTGTTCACCACCACCACGTTGGTCGCTGCCGTACTCCAAACGTCACCGTCGCTCCCGCGGCAAAGTTCGTCCCGGTGATCGTCACTGCCGTTCCACCCGCCGTCGATCCGCTGTTCGGACTCACACTGCTCACCGTCGGCGGCACAACGTAGGTGAACCCGTTGGTCAGGCTCCCGCTCTGCCCGTTCACCGTCACCGTCACCGTCACCGCACCGGCACTGCCGGCCGGCGTTGTCGCCGTGATCGTCGTGCTGTTCACCACCACCACGTTGGTCGCTGCCGTCGCTCCAAACGTCACCGTCGCTCCCGCCGCAAAGTTCGTCCCCGTGATCGTCACTGCCGTCCCACCCGCCGCTGGTCCGTTGTTCGGACTGACACTGCTCACCGTCGGCGCAACTACATAGGTATATCCACTGGCCAGACTCCCGCTCTGCCCGCTCACCGTCACCGTCACCGTCACCGCACCGGCACTGCCCGCCGGCGTTGTCGCCGTGATCGTCGTGCTGTTCACCACCACCACGTTGGTCGCTGCCGTAGCTCCAAACGTTACCGTCGCTCCCGCGGCAAAGTTCGTCCCCGTGATCGTCACTGCCGTTCCACCTGCCGTCGATCCGCTGTTCGGACTACACACTGCTCACCGTCGGCGGTGCAACATAGGTGAACCCGCTGGTCAGGCTTCCACTCTGCCCGTTGCTGTTGGTCACCGTCACCGTCACCGCACCGGCACTGCCCGCCGGCGTTGTCGCCGTGATCGTCGTGCTGTTCACCACCACCACGTTGGTCGCCGCCGTCGCTGCCAAACGTCACCGTCGCTCCCGCCGCAAAGTTCGTCCCCGTGATCGTCACCGCCGTCCCGCCCGCCGGCGGCCCGCTGCTCGGCGACACACTGCTCACCGTCGGCGGCACAACGTAGGTAAATCCGCTGGCCAGGCTCCCGCTCTGCCCGTTCACTGTCACCGTCACCGTCACCGCACCCGCGCTCCCCGCCGGCGTCGTCGCCGTAATCGTCGTGCTGTTCACCACCACCACGTTGGTCGCCGCCGTAGCTCCAAACGTCACCGTCGCTCCCGCGGCAAAGTTCGTCCCCGTGATCGTCACCGCCGTCCCGCCCGCCGTCGACCCGCTGTTCGGACTCACACTGCTCACCGTCGGCACCGGCCCAGAAACCGCTGAGAACGTCGCCATCTGCATGACCCACGGCCCCGAACCGTTCAACGTCGCCGTCGCACTGTTGCTCCCTGCCGTCGTCACGAGCTTGTCTTCCGCAATATCTCCGTCCGGCGACGTGATGATCCGCGACGTGAATCCGCTCCCCGCCGCCCCCGTCGTCGTCGCCACCATGTTCGCCCCGAAGATCAACTCGTTCGCACTCGTCGTCGTCGCTGCTCCACTGTTCGCGGCTGTACTGCTCCCGCTCGCCCCGGCCGTCACATCCAGCGTCGTCACTCCCCGATACTCCAGAATCCGTACATCCGGAAACGCCGCCGCCTGGCTGAACGTCACCGTCACCGTGTTGCTCCCACCCGCGATGTTCGCCGCATAGTAGATCGACTGCTGCAACCCCGTCCCGGTCGTCGGCCCGATCGCCAGACTGTAGGTGTTCCCCGCACTGTCCTTCACCGACTGCACCGTCGCCGTGGTGTCATTCCACCCCACCACCACCACGTTCAGGTCTCCCGCTGTCTGTGCTGCCGGATAAGTCACCGGTACCGTCGCCGTCGGCTGATTGCGGCGTCGCTGATGCCACCTGCCCGAAACTGATCGCTACCGTCCCCGTGTAGGTGAACCCGTTGGTCAGGCTCCCGCTCTGCCCGTTCACCGTCACCGTCACCGTCACTGCGCCCGCACCCGCCGGCGTTGTCGCCGTAATCGTCGTGCTGTTCACCACCACCACGTTGGTCGCTGCCGTCGCTCCAAACTTCACCGTCGCTCCCGCCGCAAAGTTCGTCCCCGTGATCGTCACCGCCGTCCCACCCGCCGCCGGTCCGTTGTTCGGACTGACACTGCTCACCGTCGGCGCAACTACATAGGTGTATCCACTGGCCAGACTCCCGCTCTGCCCGCTCACCGTGACCGTCACCGTCACCGCACCGGCACTGCCTGCCGGAGTTGTCGCCGTGATCGTCGTGCTGTTCACCACCACCACGTTGGTCGCTGCCGCAGCTCCAAACGTCACCGTCGCTCCCGCGGCAAAGTTCGTCCCCGTGATCGTCACTGCCGTCCCACCTGCCGTCGATCCGCTGTTCGGACTCACACTGCTCACCGTCGGCGGCACAACGTAGGTGAACCCGTTGGTCAGGCTCCCGCTCTGCCCGTTCACCGTCACCGTCACCGTCACCGCACCGGCACTCCCCGCCGGCGTCGTCGCCGTGATCGTCGTGCTGTTCACCACCACCACGTTGGTCGCTGCCGTAGCTCCGAACGTCACCGTCGCTCCCGCGGCAAAGTTCGTCCCCGTGATCGTCACCGCCGTCCCACCCGCCGCCGGTCCGTTGTTCGGACTGCACACTGCTCACCGTGGGTGTCAGCGACGTAGGTGAACCCGTTGGTCAGACTTCCGCTCTGCCCGACCCAACGTTGGTCACCGTCACCGTCACCGCACCGGCACTCCCCGCCGGAGTTGTCGCCGTGATCGTCGTGCTGTTCACCACCACCACGTTGGTCGCTGCCGCACTGCCAAACGTCACCGTCGCTCCCGCGGCAAAGTTCGTCCCCGTGATCGTCACTGCCGTTCCACCCGCCGTCGTCCCGCTGTTCGGACTGACACTGCTCACCGTCGGCGGTACAACGTAGGTGAACCCGTTGGTCAGGCTTCCGCTCTGCCCGTTGCTGTTGGTCACCGTCACCGTCACCGCACCGACGCTCCCCGCTGGCGTTGTCGCCGTGATCGTCGTGCTGTTCACCACCGCCACGTTGGTCGCTGCCGCTGTTCCAAACGTCACCGTCGCTCCCGCGGCAAAGTTCGTCCCGGTGATCGTCACCGCCGTCCCACCCGCCGTCGACCCGCTATTCGGCGCCACACTGCTCACCGTCGGCGGCGCAATGTAGGTGAACCCGTTGGCCAGGTTCCCGCTCTGCCCGTTCACCGTCACCGTCACCGTCACCGCACCGGCATCCCCGCCGGAGTTGTGGCCGTGATGGTTGTGCTGTTCACGACCACCACGTTGGTGGCTTGCCTGCGCGTCTCCAAAATCTCGACCGTCGCTCCCGCGGCAAAGTTCGTCCCGGTGATCGTCACTGCCGTTCCACCCGCCGTTGACCCGCTGTTCGGACTCACACTGCTCACCGTCGGCGGCGCAGCGTAGGTAAACCCGCTGGTCAGGCTTCCACTCAGCCCGTTGCTGTTGGTCACCGTTACCGTCACCGCACCGGCACTGCCCGCTGGCGTTGTCGCCGTGATCGTGGTGCTGTTCACGACCGCCACGTTGGTCGCTGCCGTCGCTGCCAAACGTCACCGTCGCTCCCGCCGCAAAGTTCGTCCCCGTGATCGTTACCGCCGTTCCGCCCGCCGGCGGCCCACCGCTCGGCGCCACACTGCTCACCGTCGGCGGCACAATGTAGGTAAATGCACTGGCCAGGCTCCCGCTCTGCCCGTTCCTGTCACCGTCACCGTCACCGCGCCCGCACTCCCCGCCGGCGTCGTCGCCGTAATCGTCGTGCTGTTCACCACCACCACGTTGGTCGCCGCCGTAGCTCCAAACGTCACCGTCGCTCCCGCGACGAAGTTCGTCCCCGTGATCGTCACCGCCGTCCCGCCCGCCGTCGACCCGCTGTTCGGACTCACACTGCTCACCGTCGGCACCGGCCCAGAAACCGCTGAGAACGTCGCCATCTGCATGACCCACGGCCCCGAACCGTTCAACGTCGCCGTCGCACTGTTGCTCCCCGCCGTCGTCACGAGCTTGTCTTCCGCAATATCTCCGTCCGGCGACGTGATGATCCGCGACGTGAATCCGCTCCCCGCCGCCCCCGTCGTCGTCGCCACCATGTTCGCCCCAAAGATCAACTCGTTCGCACTCGTCGTCGTCGCTGCTCCGCTGTTCGCGGCTGTACTGCTCCCGCTCGCCCCGGCCGTCACATCCAAAGTCGTCACTCCCCGATACTCCAGAATGCGTACATCCGGAAACGCCGCCGCTTGGCTGAACGTCACCGTCACCGTGTTGCTCCCACCCGCGATGCTCGCCGCATAGTAGATCGACTGTTGCAACCCCGTCCCGGTCGTCGGCCCAATCGCCAGACTGTACGTGTTCCCCGCACTGTCCTTCACCGACTGCACCGTCGCCGTGGTGTCGTTCCACCCCACCACCACCACGTTCAGATCTCCCGCCGTCTGTGCTGCCGGATAAGTCACCGCTACCGTCGCCGTCGGCTGATTGCGGCGTGGCTGATGCCACCTGCGCAAAACTGATCGCTACCGTCCCCGTGTAGGTGAACCCGTTGGTCAGGCTCCCGCTCTGCCCGTTCACCGTCACCGTCACCGTCACCGCGCCCGCACCCGCCGGTGTTGTCGCCGTAATCGTCGTGCTGTTCACCACCACCACGTTGGTCGCTGCCGTCCCTCCAAACGTCACCGTCGCTCCCGCCGCAAAGTTCGTCCCCGTGATCGTCACCGCCGTCCCACCCGCCGCCGGTCCGTTGTTCGGACTGACACTGCTCACTGTCGGCGTCACTACGTAGGTGTACCCGTTCGTCAAACTCCCGCTCTGCACACCAGGATTGGTCACCGTCACCGTCACCGCACCGGCACTGCCTGCCGGCGTTGTCGCCGTGATCGTCGTGCTGTTCACCACCACCACGTTCGTCGCTGCCGCACTGCCAAACGTCACCGTCGCTCCCGCGGCAAAGTTCGTCCCGGTGATCGTCACCGCCGTTCCACCTGCCGTCGATCCGCTGTTCGGACTCACACTGCTCACCGTCGGCGGCACAACATAGGTGAACCCGTTCGTCAGGCTCCCGCTCTGCCCGTTCACCGTCACCGTCACCGTCACCGCACCGGCACTCCCCGCCGGCGTCGTCGCCGTAATCGATCGTGCTGCTCACCACCACCACGTTGGTCGCTGCCGTAGCTCCGAACGTCACCGTCGCTCCCGCCGCAAAGTTCGTCCCCGTGATCGTCACCGCCGTCCCGCCCGCCGCCGGTCCGTTGTTCGGGCTGACACTGCTCACTGTCGGCACAACTACATAGGTAAATCCACTGGCCAGACTGCCGCTTTGCCCGCTCACCGTGACGGTCACCGTCACCGCACCGACACTGCCTGCCGGAGTTGTCGCCGTGATCGTCGTGCTGTTCACCACTACTACGCTGGTCGCTGCCGCAGCTCCAAACGTTACCGTCGCTCCTGCGACAAAGTTCGTCCCGGTAATCGTCACTGCCGTTCCACCTGCCGTCGACCCGCTGTTCGGACTGACACTGCTCACCGTCGGCGGTACAACATAGGTGAACCCGCTCGTCAGGCTCCCACTCTGCCCGTTCACTGTCACCGTCACCGTCACCGCACCGGCACTCCCCGCTGGCGTTGTCGCCGTGATCGTCGTGCTGTTCACCACCACTACGTTGGTCGCTGCCGTGCTGCCAAACTTCACCGTCGCTCCCGCCGCAAAGTTCGTCCCCGTGATCGTTACGGCCGTCCCACCTGCTACCGGTCCGCTGCTCGGACTCACACTGCTCACAAAAGGTACTGTGCTTGCAGCGGCAGCCCGGAACGTGACGACCTGCTGACCCACGCTCCAGATGCGTTCAGTGGCGCCCAGGAGTGATAGCTGCCAGGCACATTGACCAGGCGATCTTCCGCAACGTCTGAATCTGTCGAGGTGATGATTCTCGGAGTGAAAGGCGCGCCCGCCATGATGGTGGTGTTGCTGGTGTACCATATTCGCCCCGACAATCAGTTCGTTCGCGGCATTTGTCGTGACGAAGCCGCTGTCGGCAATGTTGCTGTTTCCACTTGCGCCAGCGGAGACATCCAGCGGGTTTGATGCATCCACTCCGCTGTACTCAAGAATGCGCACATCGGGCTTGGTTGCACCTTGATTGAAAGTGACAGTGACCGTATTGCTGCTGCTTCCCACAATGTTCTTGGCGTAGTAGATGGATTGGCGCAAACCTGTGCCCGTGGTTGGGCCGATCGCCAGGGCATAGGTATTTCCCGCAGAATCGGTAACGGACTGTATGCTGGCAGTACTGTCATTCCAACCCACGATTACAACGTTTAGGTCACCAGCCGTTTGCGATCCTGGATAAGCCACAGGAACCGATGCCGTAGTGGATTGCGGAGTGGCTGACGCCACCTGAACGAACCGAATTCCTTGAAACGCAGGAGGATTCAAACCATAGACTTGCAGCTGCCCAGAAAACGAACCCACGTAAACCTTGCCGTTGGCGATGGTCGGCGGAACGAATTTGGCATAATTCCCCACGTCATCGCGTGCCAGATTTTGCGTGCTGTCCCACAGCTCGCTGGTAAGATTGGTGGCGTCAAAGGCGCGCACGACACCAGGAACTTGGTCTCCTTTCGCCCACTGGGAAAGTGACGCGGAAGACCACAGAATTCCACTACCCAATTGGCTGCAGTTGGCAGAAATCGAAAGGGCCGCCGCGTTGGGGTCCCCGGAACTATTCTGAATCGTGCCTTGCGAAACGGGGGTGGTCGCAAACTTGGATCCTGTGAACTGGAAGGCCTTCAGAAAATCCGTCGGTCCCCAGATATACACGACGGGCCCGTTGTTCGGGCTGTTCCAGTAGACCGGAGAGCTGAAAAAGGCATTCGCGAGTCGCGGTGAACTCCTGAACGTCATTGTCGACACTGGAGTTGTATTCGCCCATGTTGTTGGTGTTCACGACGCGAAAAACTCCGTCCTTGCCCATTCCTACAAGCAGCGAAGTTCCCGGCATAAGCATCGGACCGCCGGATCCCAAATCAGTGTTATCCGCGTTCAGAGCTCCCTGATTGTGCGGGGTGAAGTAGTCGCCCACGGCTAGACTTGATCCACTAAACTTCAGAAACGAGTCACCGTAGTCTCTACCGCCGGAGTTCGCAGTAAAGTCGCCATTTCCTGTCATGATATAGACATTGCCGGCGGCATCCGCAACCGGACCCTGTCCTGCAGACCAAACTCCACCTTCGTTGCCGTCCGGAGTGATGTTGAATATTGCCTCTTGCTGCAGGGTGCTGGCGTTGTAAGTCATGACCCAGCCATGATAGGTCCCCCCAATGTCGCCAACCGAACCGAAGCAAACATAGAGAACTCCATTCACCAGAAGCAGCGACGGGCGCTGATGATGATAGGTTGGATCGAATGTCAACGTGCCGCCCACGCTAGCGGTCCCGGTCCCGCTCACCTGCCCCATGATCTCTACCGGGCCGCTGAGTCGTTCGGCTCCGGTTGTCAGATCCAAGGCGTGAAGGTAATCGTGATAGGTGCTATTGCTGGTGTTCTTGGTCCTGTTCACCACGTAGATGATTCCCGCAGTGGGATCGATTACAGGCGTACTGGTAATACCGATTTCCGGACTGATGTCGTAGTAAGGGCAATCGGCGGGATTGGTGTCACCCGTAATAATGCAAATATCCTGGCTGGGAACAGGTGTGCCCAAGTTCATTTGCCACAAGGGAGCCGGCTCGTTGGGATTATCGGCATCAAAGGCATATACGCTGTTGTGCTCGGTGGCGACATATACGACGTTATGGGTCGCTCCCTGAATCGTAAGTCCTGGAACATATAACGGCTGGGCATAGATAAAACCGTCAACCGTGCGCCAAAATAACTTGCCGAAACTGTTTTGGTTTACGTTTGAAGTGTTGAGGGTGGTCTCATTCAGGTTCTGCCCGGTGCGTGCGTTGTCATTGTGTTGAGTCAGAACCGAGACTTGGCAAGTGGCAGGGATCGCGCTAAACAGGGTCAGTATGAGCACGCTAAGCTTTGTTAAGCGCATGAGTTGTTTTCTCACTTCTGCTTCCTCCGAAACGGTCGAGTCAGCTGGCGGTTCCTGCTAATCGGCAATCTGGCCGGGTACCAAACGACGGCGGAGCCCACGATCTCCTCAATTTGTGCGACCTGTTCACGAGCGGAAACGAGCCGGCCCAAGCCGAAATCGCAGGCGCCGGCCCAACCCTGGATATGATCGCTGCTCTCACGGGGACTTCGAGAACATCATCAACAGAAGAAAGGTCTTGCCGCGCCCAGTCGACCACCTGCCTCGAGGCATTCCAACCCAAAAGGCATACTCTTCCCTGTAATCACGAGGGATACTCTCGGTAGAGTGTTGCAATCGAATACCCAGTTTTCATGACCCGAGCAGCTTCCAATATTCGACCAAATCATAGTAAATACAGGCTTTATCGTAGGGTATTGCCGTAGGGCATGGGCGAGGAATGCGTCAAAAGCTGAACCCCGTGGCGGCTATGAGAAAATCCTTTCACACTTTTTTCAATGGTCACCCAACAACCATTGGGCATAAGCAGACAGTGTCAGTAGGATACGGCCCCAGAGGAGGCACGAGCACGGTTGGCAACTTGAGTTTGTTTCGCGAGCCGGGGTGAAACGGCGGGCTTCCAAAGCGGCGCGATCCGCAGGAGATTCCGAGGACTGTGGTCTGACACTGCGGCCCACGGGCATGGGATCGGGACGGACAGGCAATCTTGGTGCCAGCGACCAAAACTAAGTGGCTCCTAGCCCAACGCCCTCCTGGGCGACCGAGTCGATTTCATTCGGCTTGCTGACGTAGTTCGTGGCGGGTAACTCGAAAACGGCCGCGTAGCGAACTTTCCATTCCGGTCGTCCCTTATCCAAGGGCTCTAGACCAGCATAATGCCCTGGCCATAGTTGCCTCAACCAGGTATCTCCCTCGTGAATCTCCTCGAGCAGTTCCTCCACAGGGGTCCATCCCAATTCACGCGCAACCTTTGTTCGGACGTCTAAGTCGATCCCAGATACGAAGAGGTAACCCCGGGGAGCCACCAAGCGAGCAATGTTGCGCAGGCATCTTTCTGCTTTCCCAGGCTCCATATGACAGAGAAAATTGTTGGACACCACAATATCGTAGGTTCCTAGCCTCTCAACAATGCCTGGATCCCCCACATCTCCTACATCCCAGTTAATGCCTTCTTTTATCCACGGTTTGACCCTCACGACGTCATCTTCCCGATGAAAGAATTCCTCCACCTCGGCACTGGACATCCGTTCAAACACGGCTGGATCTGATAGGTGGGAGGACTCTACCGAGGACTTCACGGGGTAAACGCCGCCCCGCGCAACCTCCAAAACATCCCTGGAAATGTCCGTCGCGTGCAAATGAAGCGACAAATCGGGGCGCGCAGATCGAATTCTCCAGGCTATCGAGTAGACTTCCGCACCCGCGCTACAACCCAATACCGCTACTCTTACAGTTTCACCTTGTCCTTTCCGAATCACGAGCCGTCGGATTAATTCTAGGGCAGGCCGATTACGAAGAAAGCATGTACCAAGTCCCTGCGCCCGATCGCCCTTCGCACGAACTAGTTTGTTCACGAAGGCACCGTATAAACGCATTGGACGAGAAGCAGTAAAGGACCTAGGAAGCTTCTGCAACAGTCTCTGATTAACACCAAAATAGCCCCGGATTGGAGACTTCCCAAAAATCTGCAATCCGAGCAATCTCGATGGCCAAGTAACCCCATTTCCAGGTTCAAATCTGACATTCTGGGGTTTCACATCTGGATTCCATTTCGTAGCTGTGTCATTGCCGGCAAACCAGCGCGGTTTCATAAACGCAATAAGTTTCATTGTTCCCGAGTAAGAGTATTCCAATCCTGGTGGGACTTCTACCAGCACACCCGAGGTGACTTCGTATCGCTGCCCGGCGATTGTGAAGTAGCCACTTCCTGTGAGAACGTAATAAATTCGGGTAATCTTCCGGCTTATCTGGAAGGTATCGTGTCCCTGGGCAACATCGATGTAGCAGACTTCGACATTAGGGTCATTCAGGGGCCCGAAGATGTACCCAGTCAGGCCTGTGTCTGTAAATGAGGCAGACGCTGGCAACCAATGCACGTAACGCATATAAACTGATCCCCTAAAGGTTGATTTTCACAGCGCAGCACTAACATCTATGAATTTGACATCATACCGGCCCTCTAAGACTCTTGTGGCACTCTTGCTGACAGATTTCGTGGAGGTGGAGAAAAAAGAGCATTAGTTTGTGACTAAGACCTGTCCGGCAAAAAAAGACTATCGAATTGCTCTGACAATTTGGCCGCATACGCATTCACGGCTGCGGCAGATTCCCGCTTTATGATCTCTCTGTCGTCAGCCAGTGAACGAAAAGCTTTAACAAACCAGTCGAAGTCGAAACGTTCAATGTTGGCGTTGAAACGACCTTGTCCCGCAGCTTGCATGGCAAAATCCATTTTTCTGCCGTAACTCAACGAAATTACAGGCTTTCTGAGCACGTGGGAAAAAACGATGCCGTGGTATTTCGAAGTCACAACGAAGTCAAACTCTGACATCTCCTGGAGAACGTCCCTTACGCTCTCGCTCGCACTCCAGAAGATCTGGTTGAAAAGTTCGGGCGTTAGTCGCGCGCGCAGTTGCGTTCTCAGGTCTTCCATAGCATGCTTGTCTAGACTAACCTCAGTCGTGAACATTCGCAGTTTGTAGCCTTCCTCCAACAGCCAAACCGAGAAACGAGTTGTCTTTTCAAGGTAGTCATTGTAGACCGCTCTGTCTTTTCGCGGCCAGTTTCTTGGGTCGCAAAAGCCAATTGGATTGATTCCAACGACTGGCATTGAAGAGGAGCGCGTCGAGCTGTTTTGAAGTTCCTCGACTTCAAGTCCGTATGCAAGATCAGGGTAGACGAGGGTCTTCGCTTTCACACCCAAGCTGCGCACTAACTTTTGCGACTCATCGTCCCGAAAAGATCTATAGTCGGCGAGCTGGACAGCATACTTAGCGAACAGTTTACTCAGGCGATGATCCAGGGGGCCGGCTCCGACGTTCAAAAAATATAACTTCTTACCAGCGACCTTCGTTAGCAGACAGAACTTGAAAATCGCAAATGGGTGAGACCAGGGGCCACGCCATAAGTCGCTGAGTTGCCCGCCACCTGAAATGATCAACAGGTCAAGTCTTCTTACAGCGCGATACGAATGCACGCAGAACAATACTTCACGGACAAAATCTAAAATGAGTTTTGCACAGCTATACACGAAGGGGATGCTCTTCAATGCTGATGTCAGCTTTAGTTTGGCCCTTCCCGGGTCGGCAGCGAGATTTTCTGTTGTCGCTGGCCTTGGATACCACGACCGGATCGGATAACAAGGGATCCCATGTCGCATCGTCGTATCAGCCGGAACAAAGGAAAACCCAATCAGCTGTGCATCTGGCAGGCGCTTCTTAATGTTTGCAATCGCCACATCTTGAGTTGCAGCATCCCCCAGGTTACCGTACCCCATATGATCAAGAAGACCTATCTTCAAGGTCTTGCCAGTTGTTGAACTCATATTGCTTGAATTATTTCCTTCCGCGACTGTCCATCGCGTTAGGCGCGATAGAACCACTCAACTCATTCTGTGTGCCACCTGAAAGAGTCGGCTTATGCTCGGTTCTTAAGAGTTTTTTCGCGGTAGAGAGAGGATTCAAGGCAAGACCCCAGATCGTGGACAACGTGCCCAAGGCGACGCGCGACCAATAGAAGCCGACACCCGCTTCAACTAACTTTTCTCTGTGATAGTCCAGTGCCCTTTTTTGGCCGAGCAGTAGACTCTTGCCGAGAAACGCATAGTAATTGGAGATATGGTTGCGCAAGAGACGATCGAGCTCATTCTGCGTGAGATAGTCTGGACCGTGAGTGAGCAGGATCCGTAGCATCCCCGCATGAGCGGTCTGTAGATCTGTCGAGGACGCCTTCAATGATTCGGAACGTACCCTCGTATAGGTAAGGATTTGATGGACGAAACCAAAGTCATTGGTTTTTAGCAGCGCGAAACATGCCTCTGTATCGGCATGAATGTTGTTCTCGTTATAGAAGGCAGGCTTGTTTCGAACCAGGTCAGCACGATAAAGGACGGCGTTGGCTGACTCGAAAACATACAATTGATTCAGAAGATGCCGGCAACAAATCTCGCGACCATCGAACCTCGCAGTTTGGTACGGCAAGCCTGCACATTTGACTTCCTGCCCCTCTAAAACGTAAGCCCCGACAATGCCAACGGATGGAAATTCCTCTGCTACCGCAACCATTCGCTCTATACACTCTCGAAATATCCAGTCATCAGCAAATACGAACTTGCAATACTTGCTCGCCGGAGAAATCTGACGAAGCGCGACGTTATGGTTTGCAATTACCTGCAAGAACTGCTCATTTTCGTAGATCCGAATTCGGCCGTCTCGCGCCGCATACCGGCGAGCGATCTCCATTGAGTCGTCCGTGCTGCAATTGTTGACAATCGTGTATTCCCAATTCTGGTATGTCTGCGCAAGAACGCTCTCAATGCATTCTGAGAGATACTCTGCCCCGTTGTAGACAGGAGTGACGATGCTTACCAAGGGCTGAGAGCGGTTCATATCGTCCCAGGACAACCTTCGGCCGGCTCTTCCAACGAGCCGGCCAAGACAATTCGTCCGCAGCCCAATTCCGTCAGCGCGGTCAGGAGGTTTACCGTCGCGTGAAGATTATGTTCGAGAGTTGGCAGTACAGCTTCGAGGCCGCGCCCTCCGGTGACGCAACCAGCCAGGTGGAATACGACTTCCGGCTGCACGGCGGCCATCAGTTGCGCGTTGGTTCGGCATCCCGAAGATCGCCACGCCAGCATCGAATCTCGCCGTGATCGTCGGTTGTGGCTTTTCGAGAAACCGCATGGACCTCCGCGCCTTCTCTGATCAGGCGGGGGAGCCTATGTGGCTAGTTGCACCGGTAACCAAAACTTTTCGCATCAGTCGACTCAATGTGCGCCCTATCCAAAGCGCGCATCCTCAATTAGTGGTTCCTGGGAAGTTCAGCGAAAGCGGATTCAATTGCCTACGCTTTCCTCAGACCGAAGAAGGAGAAATGCTCATGCTCATGTGCTACGCCGAAACCACGCTCTTATCTTCCACGGCCGCGGATCCCTTCAACCCGCGCAGGAGCTCCAGATAGAAAGATTTCTGTCCTGCGACGAATAGGAGTAACCCAACAAAGGCGATTAATAGGACGCTGCTTTCCAGCACCAGTCGAGGTAACGGAGAGAAGTGTCGGCAATAAGCCAGGCTTACCCCAAGAGCGAGCCCTCCCGCTAAGATTCCTGAAGCCAGTGGCCGACTCACCACCAGCAGAATGTCCTTTAAGGAAATCACCGTGCCGTGTACAGCCCACGCGGTAAGCGGAAGGGCACACAGCGCCATCACCGCCGAATAGGCAAAGGCAACACCTTTCGGTCCGTAAGGAAGTCCCACAACGTATCCCGCAATAATAAGAGGAGAAAAGACCACGGACATCTTCAAGCTTCGCCCCACCAGTCCCAGCGAGAAGAGGAGCCACGATAAAGGATTGATTATCGCAAAGATCAAAATAGTGGGAGCCAGCAGACGAAGAATAGGGGTCGCCGCCGCCCACTTTGGCCCCAGAAGAACGAAAATGATGTCACTCGGAAAAAGAGCGCAGGCAATAGTAATGGGCAGGGTTAATCCAAGAACCAGAGAGTAGCCCTTTAGGAAATAACTCTTGAGCCGATTGAGATCGTCCTGGAGCCGGGACAACGCCGAAAACGCTAGCTCGCCAACGGCTGAATTCAGATTGTCCGTGGGAATGTTGACGATCTGGTAGGCCCTTCCGTAGATTCCGATGGCATCGGCTCCCCAGAAGCGGCCAATCAGAATTTTCTCAGCGTTATAAGCAAGATAAGCCAAGAGGCCGTTTAAGGTGACCGTACCGCCAAAACGCATCATAGAACGAACTCCCGTTCGTCTTCTTGGCATTCCCGGAACCCAGCCCGCAGCCAGCCAGAAACCGATTGTGGCGACAAGCGGAGACGTAACCGTCATAGCCACGAGCGCCCAATATCCGTAGCCAGCCTTGGCTCCAGCAATGGCGAGTGCAGTCCCCAGAATTAAACTGATGGTGCTGATCACCGCCAAGGTGGTAAAACGCATTTGGCGTTGGAGAAGCACCGAGTGTTGCACCCCCGCCGCGTTGAACAGAAACCCGAGCCCTATAACCGCGGTCACGGGAATGAGCTGGGGTTCGTGGTAGAAGGCCGCCATAGCCGGCGCCATCGCTGCTGTCAAAAGCGCGAGCAGCTGCTCCAACCAGAATATTGATCCAGAATAAAGTGGAAATCTGCTCTTCCGTCACGGTTGCACGCTGCACAGCAGCAGAGGAAAGCCCGAAATCCCGGAACAGGCCTAGAACACCTGTGAAAGCGGTGACCATACCAACTAATCCGTAATCTTTCGGCCCAAGTAGCCGGCCTAATACCATGAGAGAGCCCAGGCGAAGAGCAAAATTCAGACCTTGGGCGCCGAGTCTGGCGAGACCCCCCTGAATCGTCTTCTGCTTCAAATCCTTCATCGTGTTCTCACAACGGCATGGGGAGATGTCAATCTGCCAGGCTCACGACTGTAACTTTTTGGCCGATGTAGAGAACTACGATTCACGGGGTTTCTTTCAATTCGCAGGCCAGTTTGCGTGAATAGAATGCCTCAGCGTACCTATCCCGCAAGGCGCATTCAACACCACGAATCCGAAGGAGAGCTTGAAATGTGACCGACATTGAAGGTCGCGTTGTGGATCGTGCTGTTCGGATCCTCGGGTACCGCCAACCTGGCACCGGCGATGTCCTAGATGGATGTGTACGATCGGAGGCCAGGGCGTGCTGTCGCTCTTAATAAGAATTTTTCCGGTAGTAAACGCAGACGCCACAAAATCGTTTAGCAGCAGATCCAAGCGGAGTCGCGAAGAAGCGCCGTAAACAGTCGCATGCCGGTCGAAGAGAGAATTGCCGGATCGCCTACGCGTTCTGAAGCTGTTCTTGGTCCCCGACTTCTTCTATTTTAGCAGGTAATATGTCAGACTTTGTCTCTCCGTGTCTAGTCTCCCTCTAAAAGTAAACACGCCTTCGTTGTTCAAACGAACTCGATAAGGATGTGGCTACGAGCTAGGGTATAAATCTTGCTCGGGCGCGTCATAGACATCCGAATAAGTCCCGGACGGGCTACCGCCCAAAGTGCAGTCTGGCACATTGGCTTGGTCGCAATTTACGTGCCAGACTCTCGAGAAGAACGAGCCTCAAGATCCACCTGAATTTCGCCAATTTAATGAAAATAGAAGAGTTGGTGAAGCCTTGATGTGGATACCAGTTCGATTCCCAAAGGTTCAGGTCACCGGGAGGAAAAGTGTTACCACCCCATGGGAACACGTTTCCTTGAGCCAAGCGCTGGGATGTGCGGCACGAGGTTCCCCTTTTCGGTGCCAACAGAGTGCAGGTCCCCACGAATTTGGCAAGATTCCACCTGTCGGTTAGGCTGAAATCACGCTATGTGTGGAAAAGCTGCGCGGCTCTCCATACCACTGGCCCTCAGCCCTGTCCGAACCTTGCCCTTTCGTTCAGTTGTACACGGCCAAGCGCCCCTGCTAGCATGCAAACTACTGTGAAGCCCACAAGATTGTTCTTCCTCATTTTCCTTTTTCCCATACTCGCCTCGGGGCAGAGTCCGACGTTCGTTCAGCACGCCAGTTGCTCGAATAGCCGCGCCACAGGCAATGGACAAAGCTCGACGCCTGACTACAAGTGCCCGCTGCCTGAGCCGTCACAGTCTGGCAACACGATCATCGTCGGCGTGATTGTGAACAACAATGGCACGTTCTCGATTTCGGACGACAAGGGAAATTCCTACTCGCTCGTGAAAAGCGTCGTAGACAGCAACAATATGTATGTCGCTATCTACAAGGCTTCAAATGTGGCGGTTGGAACTAGGATGCTTGACTTTCACCGCACGGTAAACGGTGCATACAATGCGGCGATGTCTATCAGCGAATATTACAATGTTGGTGCCACGGACGGGTCAAACTGCAACGCAGGGTCAAGCTCGACCACGATTACAGCGGGCAGTATCACGCCGACGGCCACCGGTGACTTGCTCTGGCAGTGGGCACCGAACGGGAATGACGGAGGTGGATTGCCAGCTTCCGTCAGCTCGTTCACAGCGGGCTCACAAGCGAGCATCACTTGGCAATTCTTGGGAACTGACCTGTACGACGGTTCGGCATCACAAGCTGGAATCTACAACTCTACTAGCGCTATCAATCCGACATTCACGAGCGGAACAGCACAGAATTTTACTTCCTGCGCTGTCGCACTGAAAGCGGCCGCTGGCGGCACGGCTCCTACGGCCACATTTAGAATCCTGCACATGCTTCACCAGCAACACCCAATAGGTGCAGCGAACCCATTTACTGTGCAGTTCCCGACTTCGGGGAATTTGGTCGTCAATTCCTATGTCGGGGGCGGCAGTAATATTACTAGCATTTCAAGTACTCCATCTAATACGTGGTCCAGCACCGGAACAGCCGTCGGAAACGAAACCATTACTGCGCTTTCGCAAATCTATTACGCTGCTAACGCGAGCACGTCGAATTCGATGACGCTGTCGGTTACTCGGAACGACAATTCGAGGGACGGAACGTTCATGCTGTACGACGTCACGGGGGCCGCGAGTTCCCCATTCGATAGGGACTCAGGGGGACAGACCGCAAATCAAACGAGCCTAGTCAGTTCGTTCACCACTTGCAGCGGTTGCTTGACGCCCAGCGTAACAAATGACCTGGTTATCGCCAACGCAGCCTGGAATTTCTGTACCGGAGTAGGCACCAACGCTCCCAGTGGTTCGTTATTTGACGTCGCGACGGATACAGGGAATGGTGTGGATGGACCGGAATCGGTTGATCAGAACAACGGCTGGATGCACTACTACGACCCTAACGCTAATCCAGTTACAGTAACATGGGCGATGGCATGCGGCGGCACAGCGGAAAGTGAATGGGCTGGTCGCGTGGCAGCGTTCAAGTCCGGCGGTTCGGTTGTACAGCAGCCGCCACCTCCGACGCAATTGAAGGCAGTGGTTAACTGAAGCCTAAAAAACCTACATTGCGTTCTTTCTTGAGCCAATATGGCGGTAGAGCAAACTTTCAGCGACCCTCAGTAAGCCTGTAGGCATAACTTGGAAGGTACGCGTCCCTGTCCGCATTTTCCAGCGTCCGGCTGAATCGAGTGAAGAAGGTCGGGAGATCTCCAAAAAATCAGATGGCGCGGTCGCGAAGCCCTATGACTCTTGAACGCAAGTAGTCCTGAATCGTCCTCCTCGGTCCTCCCCAAATCAAATATGGTCGCGCCATCTGATTTCGCAGGTGCGATTGTCCGCCACAAGAACTAGACCAAAGCTGTTGAACCGGACGTCCGAGCATTGGCATCCCATCCTTGTACGGCAAACGAACTTCTAATCTAATGCCCTGATACCTAATCAAGTTTGAAAACATACGTAGGGGCTGGGAGGCAGGTGATGCCGGCTTCATGTGGCGATGAACAATCCATAGAACGCCCTAAGTAATTCTTCAGAGCTGGCGCTTCGAGTAAGTCGCCACGAGACCCAAATCTATTCATGGCTACTTCCGTGTCCAGCAATTCCGCCGCGAACAGACCGGCCTTTGAGGTCTGCTCGCAAACGATCAGTGTCGAGCGCTTCTACAATCGTCTTTGGGCAGGCATGTTGTATCCCCAGAAGTAGGGTCAGTACTGAGAGAAACGTTAGGTGTATCGCGATCGACCAGTCCCCGCCGAGCGTCGCTCCGGAGTAATTTCGCGTATCTACTCATAGTTGTTTGGCCGACCACATCCCACGAATGCCGCTCCTCGGCGTACGCGCTTATCTGCGGCCGTCGGTTGTCCAAATCTGCGAAAAGATCACTCGCGAAGTACCGCTCTATGGTCGTCGCCAAATCAACTGAATCCTCAGGTCTGAATACGAACCCCGTCTTGCCCTCAAGGATCTCATCCTTGAGGGGTCCCACGTCGGCCGCTAGGATTGGCAGGCCAAAGCTGTAACCCAGAAACAAGACGCCACTTTGGTATACCTGCGTGTAGGGCAAGACGAGTACGTCCGCCGCTTTGAAGTAGAGTTCGGTCTCATTATCCGGAATGTGTGCCGCCCTTAGCAGCACTCGTCCCTTGCCCGTGCCTTCCTGAATCCGGCCCTGTATCTCGTTCCAGTACCTTTGACAGTCGTTCTCCGGCCTGCCGGCGACGATCAACCGGTAATCGTCGTCCCGGGCCAGGACCTGCTGAAATGCGGTGACCAGATATTCGAGTCCCTTGTACGGTGTGATTCTGCCGAAAAACAAAATCGCCTTTTTGCCATCTTCAATGCCCAATCGCTGCCTTGCCTCGCTCCGGGAGAGGTTCGTACTTGGAACAGCATTGTTGATACCGAAAGGGATCACAGTGACTCTGGTTTCTGGCACGCTAAAATCCTTGCCAAGCTCGAGCTTCAGCCTTTCCGCGTGGACGAAAATATGGTCGGCTAGCCGATATTGGATTCGCAGCGTCAACCGATTGAGGCGTGTGTCTTTAGAGTCCCGCTTGGCTGCGTTCACGTTGTGAACAGTAAGGACGATCCTTTTCCCCAGTGACCGGAAGAAGAGGGTAAGCAGCGTTCGATCGAATACTTCAAACTTGTTATTCCATAGGATGTGAAAGATTTTCGGCTTGGCTGTCACCGTATAGCGGATCAGCTTGGCATAGTACAGCAGAAGGCGAAACACTTTGGATATCAACCTGACTTCAGGGCGCTGACTGCCTTGCAGATTAAGAAAGTTCAGTCCAGGCTTGCCGTGGAATTCCGGAAAATCCACACCGTCGCTGCCAATCACATCAAGGGCTGCACCTTTCGTGATGAGCTCCATAACCAGGCCGAAGGTATAGGGCCTGTCGATCCCGCCGGTAAGCAGGGCCACCTCGACTTTGCCGGCCGTGTCGGCCACCGTCATACTAGACAAACTCCTGAAGATTCACATCATCCTCGCGATCCTGGTGGACTTGAATTCCCTTTTTCACACCTCGCCAACATCTCCTCCAAAGTCTCGCAAATCGGGTGCCCGATCCTAATATGCATCTTCTGCATCCGCGGCGTAGATTTGATTGGAACGCACAAGCAGAGATCGCACGCCGCGCGATTGAATCCGTAGTTTCATCGACAGCAATTTCGTATCCTTCTTCGCGTCTGAAGAGCCGATGTAACTCAAACGGTTCAAATGAGAAGTGTGCCTGTAGGAGACTCTGGCTTTGGGAACGAACCGCGTTCCTTCGGACGACAAGTGCTCGACAAAGATACTCCACATCGTCATCGCCTAGCTTCCCGGTTTTCCAGGTCGAACATAGCCTTGTCCCAGCGCCGGATGAGAGAGGCCTTCTTTTCCGGCAGCACGGTTTGAGCCCATCGGGCCACCTTCACCCCAAGCAGTGGCTCTAACCAGGCATATTTGCGACGCAGGGTGGGAGTTTCCAGGTGGCCGTGCACTTCTGCCGCCATGGCCTGTAGTTGCGCGAAAACATCCATCCGGTCCGGATAGAAATGCTCCAGCCAAGTCTGCATGTAGCTCAAACAAGCATTTCGGACACGTTGGCTGTCTTCTAGCGACCGGAGGTACTGAATGTGCAATTTCATTGAGACCAGCAGTGCATCTTTTTTCTTGTCTGATGTGCCTATGCGGCTTAGTCGATTCGAAGGAGTAATCCTGTAGAAGACCTGGGCGCCCGGGACGAAACGAGTACCTTGAGATGCCAGAAGTACACGACAAAAATATTCGCCGTCGTCATCACTCAGGAGTCGAGTGTCCCACGGCCCCGCAGCTTCGGCAAGTTCACGGCTCGTCAGCCAGGTCGCGGTTTGCATGTGTAGGTTCTCTCCCATCTTCCGGATGAGCCATTCGACCGGGGAGAGATCCTGCCACAGCGAAGTCGGCACGAAGCGCGCGCGGCGGGGGCGGTAGTTAAAATAGCCCCACGAGGACGATGCGAGTATCCGTTTACCCTCGTGCCCTTGGAGGGCGCCAAGCTGTCGCTCGATCTTGTTGCGATCCAAAAGGTCATCTGCATCTAGCCACTGGATATAGTCTCCCTGGCTGAGTCGCAAGGCGTGGTTACGTGTTGCCGCAGCACCTTCGTTCACTTTGGAGACAACGACGATCTCTTTCGAGGCGAAGCGGCAGGCCACCTCGGCCGTCCGGTCTTTGGATCCGTCGTCTACAATAATGATCTCTTTACGTGGCCAGGTTTGCGCAAGCGCCGACTGAACGGTATCGGCGATCCACTCCTCGGCGTTGTACGCGGGAATTAGAATCGAAACCAGCGGATTCATGACTGGATACAGCGTTCGTCAATTAGAGTCGACAACACCAAACACCCCACACGTAGACCAAGTCGCGGGCTACCACCTTAATACGCCAGAACGACCACAACCAACTTCGCAATCGTCCCGCCAGGGCCTCCTGGAACGGTGCAAAGGCCGAGTTCACAAGACATAGCTAGTAGATTGAAAATAAACACGTTAGTCTTTCGATCGCAATAACTTATCAGGCGCAAGACACCATGCTGTTACAGAAGCGATCAAAATGGAAAACCTTTGCCACATTCTGCTACCGGTTTCCCCACGCTAATCTCGGTTCTTGGCACGACCAAGTCTTGAGCCTGCTGCCGGAAACGAGTGATTGCAAACGAATGGACGAAGACGTGACCGCCGCTAATGCCATTCTCAGTCTTTTGGCCCTTTTACCCGGGAAGGGCTAAATGGTTCGCTGTGCGAAAACTGCCCCTCGGTACAGTAGACTTCATTGTCGTTTCTGCACATGATCGATCCTTGGGGACGGGGTCCGGACGATATGGGGAACAATTATAAAATGAAACGACTCGTGTATTTCTTCGTCGGCCTTTTTCTCGCCTCGTCGCCCTTTCTTGCGCCCTTCGCAAAGGCACAAGGAACCTACGCAGCCAAAACCTGCAATTTGAGTGACGTATCTGCGGCTATTACATCAGAACAAGCCAAGGCCGTTGACGGTGACATCATCTCGATCCCTTCTGGAAGCTGTTCTTGGACATCGGAAGTGACGGCTACGTTCACTAAGTCGGTCACGATTCAAGGCGCAGGAGCCATCTCGGCAACGACGGGTGGGGCAAGCACTACTGGGAGCGATCTGACAGTCGTCACCGATAACAGTGCGACCTCATCCATCATGGCCTTCACTACCACGTCGGGAAAGTCTTTTCGGGTCACGGGAATCGCTCTTATTGGCACAAGTAATGCGGCATCTGGAGGAATCCTCGACATAGATGGCTCGTCCTCTACTGTGCGCGTAGATCACTGCCATATTTATACGACTGCCGGAGCGGTAGGTTTGCGCATTGACGGATCGGTGCTCGGAGTTGCGGATCACGATTACTTCCAATCGCCCTCGGGTGCCAATCCAAACAATCCCCTGGCTATCCACAACGGCGCTCACTGGAACGGATCAAGCGAACCGGCCCCCGCGGTCGGGGACCATTCATGGGCGGACACAGACCATTTTGGCTCGAGTGCATTTTTCTTTTTCGAGGATGATGCATTCACCCAGGGAGACCTAGGCGACGCGCACGACGGCGCTCGATACGTCATCCGCCACTCTACCTACACCGGCACACATGGTCAGATGTACAACCACGGCCTAACTGACGCACGGGGCAGATCAGTACGGGCGGCGGAAATCTATCTAAACACCTTCACGCGAAGCGTGCAAGATGGTGCTCCGTCATACTCGATCAATAGCGGCACGCTGCTTTATTGGGGAAACACCACCACAAACTACAGATACATGGTGGAGGTTGATTACACGAGGAAAGACAATTCGACGTATAACTACGGGACAACCCCAAGTGGATGGGGGAACTGCGGCACGAACGGTCCGACGAGTTGGGACCAGAACACGAACTCGTCAGGTTACGCTTGTTTAGATCAACCGGGACGTGGGGCGGGCGATCTCCTATCAGGGAATTTCCCTAATGTCGTCAACAGCACAACAGGGACAATAGCATGGCCCCATCAAGCGCTAGACCCATTCTATGTCTGGGAAAATACTTACAACGATGCAGGTTACTCACCCGAGGGAATCCTGCTTGTCGATGGCGGATCTTTGCTTACCGACAATAAAGACTACTACCAACAGTTCGGCACCTACGGTGAATCGGGCAGCTTCAATGGTACCAAGGGAGTCGGCCAGGGGCTCTTATCTGCGCGGCCATCAACCTGTACAGTCCAGGTAGGCTATTGGGCGACTGATACAAGCACTCTGTACCTCTGCGAAACGTCGAACACCTGGACGGCCTACTACACGCCTTATACCTACCCACATCCGCTCACGCAGTCCTCTATCGCAACAGTACCCGCTCCCCCAACGAAACTGGCAGCAGTCGTCAACTGATCTTTTCGTCGGTTGGCCTCGTCGCCGCTCATTGAGTTCCACGCGAGGGCTGAACCCGGCGCCTCGTCTCTCGTTCGCTGGCGGATCATGGTCGTTGGGCTGGGGCGAAGCCCGTTAGTCTTCTGCATCAGCAGCTGGACACTAGCAGACTGACTCAGCACGATCTGTGGCCCGCGGGTACTTTGCGATCAGGGCAAACGGTCCGTCACCGCGTTGAGAAGATCGGTCCGGGACATCGGCTGGGGATAAATACCGCGTCCTATTCACAGAGACAATCGCCGCGACCTCGATTCATGGGAACCCACGGTACCCTTCATGGAGCAGCTGCTAGACTTGCTTCGCGTAGCAGCATCGAAGCTTAGACGTGGCTACACATTCTGCTAGATTGTGACTCATTTTAGAAAGCGGCGCTGCAAGGCTTTGGCAGCTGTCAAGACATGCTGATTCTTACTGAGGTAGTTGTCGCGCACTTCGGAAAGCCTTCTCCGCAGAAACGCCTGGGCATCCCACATAAAGCCGGGTTTTCCAAAGGCGGCGTGATCATTCCGATACACCACTGAAAATAACTGGGAAGCGCCGGGAGGCAATTCCGCCAAGACGCGAATCCCGGTATCATCAAATTCGACGCCCGGTAATCGAGTCCCGTCCCGAAGGACTTGTTCAATGGGGAAGCATTTACCAGACTGGCCCCATTCAATGGAATACCGCTCCACGGAAGTGGAATCGTTCGCAATGAGCACGTCACTCGAGTAAGGTCGAACCTGCACCGTTCCATCTGGCCTTCGCCGCTTGAGAGTTGAGTTGTCCACGATGCCTTCGAGACTGGACCAAGATATTCCAGGCGCAATCGAATTGATTTTCTGGACGACCTCCAGCAGAGATCCAGGGTGCTTGAAGGTATCATGGTGTTCGCCGATCAGAATGGGCCTTCCGAAGAAGAGATTAAACGCGATGTCTTGACTCTGGGTACCCTTAATGAAGTTTCGAATGAACAAAGGGACCCCCCCGTACCGAAGAACCGCCGGCTGGGCCAGATCAGCAATTCTGATGGGGATTGGCTTACCCACGGCATTAGGGCTCGAAATCGCAGCACGAAAGTTTCGTGATTTGAGAACCTCCAGGGCTTCTACGGAATACTTATCTTGCGGGAACACCATCACTCTGTCGCAGTGCAGTCCGGTCGCTTGTGCCTGCATCTTCATCCGCTCTTCGGCGATACCAAGCGTCCTGTTGAGATGGGCGGAGTCGGTTGATGCAAATTCCGCCTCGGTGTGATCATTTCCATGAAAGCAGATTGAGAGGCGATGGGGATTCTCGCGGAACATCCGAATGATTCGCGCCGAATTCCTCCTGTAGTTGTGAGGAATGAACGAGATAGTCGTATGAAAATTGTACTCTTCCATAAGGCGGAGCAGGGATTCGAAATTCAGATAACCGTAGTCCCGTCGCAGAAGAGGATCATCGATGATGATCGAAGCGCTTTGTTTAGATGGGCGCCAGCATTCTTCTCCGAAGATGTGCCGCAGTGCCATGGCATGGGGCACTAATCGGGAAAAACAGTTGCGCTCGAGCTCGCCACCGATTTCAGCGTTGACGTCCGCAGTGTCTTCGCTTGCGAGGAACAAGATTTCCGTCTTATCCCGCTTCACGACTGCCATATTAGAACGTCCGCCGATGGAGATCAGTGTCCGTACAGTCGGATCGTCAGAGCTGACGTCAAGTACACGGTCGTTGGCAGCGTTAGTGGGGCCGAACGAAAGTCCGGAAAAAGGGCCGCAGATGTCTTTCGAGTTCGAACTAATCTCATAAGGCTGCCCCACATCCGCGATCGGTTGTACCGATTGCAATTTGCCACCTGACACTGCGGCAACCATTCTTGCGACGAAGGGATCCAGCGTGAGGCCGTGCATGAGCACGTGCGAACAGCGTCCCACGACGGAAGAAACCACTTCAGCCCAAAGCGCATCCTCGCCCGCCCATTCCCGCATGACTTGCGGGTTTATGACCAGGCAAGAATTCTGGTCGGGGACCGCTTTTTCAATATACTCGGCACAATGTTGAACCTCTTTGGCTAGACGAAGTGGCTCACAACGCACGCCAAGAAACTCGGCTAAACGGAGCAAACGAGCGTCTGCTGGCTGCACTTCACCAGTATGGGGAACGACGAGCTTCATATCGAATCTTTTGTTCCGTGGGATCTTCTCTTGCGTGAGCTTCAATCCTGCCGCTTTGGCCCTGCCGCACGAACGGCATGTGGCTTGAGTTGCCGGGAAAACTCTTTCTGCGTGACATCGGGCCCGAGCGGGACGCCGCATCTAGCTACCGGGACGGCGGGGTTCCCCTGGACGAGAGTCATGGGTGGCACCGACCGAGTCACTACACTACCCGCCGCGACGACCGCCCCGCGGCCGATGACCACGTTCGGCAGGATGATCACACCGGGCCCGACAAAAACATCACTTTCAATCCTGACGCCCTCATTCAATTCTCGGAAGTGGGCGATAATTATCGTTCGGATGCCGATCGACACGCGGTCCTCAATTGTGATTAGATCAGGGCACGCCGTTTCAAGAATCACGTCCTCACTGATAAAGACATTCTTCCCGATGTGCACTCCGCGCGCACGGTGTAACCTGATTCGTATTGATTCGCCACCCGGGAGGATCCTTGCCAGTAACTGAAGCAGACGGTTTATCGACGCCCGCAAAAAGGTCTCTTCGCGCCATTCTCTCATTCGTGCAGCACCCCAGAAGGGTTCCGTTTTCGCAGAAATTGCGAAATCGCTTCAAACGATCCCAGTTCGAGCAAATCTGAAAGTTCTGCATTCACACCAAACTCTTGATCGATGAGGGTAACGAGTGTTACCCCCGCTAACGAATCAAGGTCGAACAATGGGATGACATTAGACGTGCGAATTTCTCCTTCGCTCAAGGTTGGGAACACGGATGCAAAACACCGCACCAACCGATCGTCCTGCTCAGACATTAGCAACCTCCACGATGCGATGAAACAAGGCTGGAGCTTTGACGTTAAAGCAAGTTTTCTGAACGGACAGACTCGGCTCAGGCGCCCCTTCCATCAATTCTGCAAAGAAATCTTGGATCGGACCATTACGAGGAGTCAGTTTATAGTCGAAGACAATCTCGTCAACGTCGAGCTTCTCGAACAAGTACTTCAAGCACCGATGCTCAATGCGGCGGGAGAATGCCCGGCAGCTCATGACCCAAGTACTCACATAGGCCTTGCGGCCAGCCGTTTTGCCCATGACGACCGCGATCTTGCCCAGCGGGCCATATTTATCCTCATAGGAGGCGGTAAGGACAAAAGCAGCGGGATCTTGAAGACAGCTTAGCCAATCCGAATCGCTGAATCGCTTCCCATTAAGATTAAATTGGTTCGTTTTATTGACCAACTCGAAAGCCCTATTGTCACGCGCGTCAGCCGCCAAGCAGAAAGTGATAACCGCCTCGGCCTTAAGAAGAAAATCGTCAGCGCCGAGCCCCCCCTCCGGTGCGGAACTTCTCAACGTCGACGCGGCGCGGATGCTGCGTAGCCGAATCATGTCCTCGGAAGAGACGATCTCTTTCCCGAAGTAGTCCCGCAATTTCTTAAGAAGGTCCCAAATGGCCTGATAGTCGCCCTTCGGGAATACAATGCATTCCATTTGCGGGAAAACGGCGTGTACCTCGGCCACCTCCATGGGGCTGTCGTCGATGAAGACAACATCTCCCGGCCCTATGTTCCACGTCTCTAGGATGCGCCTCACCGACTCGGACTTTGGTTTCCAATGTACCTCCAGAGGAAACAGGTTCTCCTTCGAAAGAAGGATATCATTGCGGGACAATGCCAGTTCCACCAAGGCACAATCATTTTTGCTCGCGGCTGCCAGGAGCACACCGGCACTGGCTAACGAGCCGAGGAATTGCTGATATAGGCCGTGCATGTGGGCGTGACCCGCCATATCCCACGCGATCCTATCCACACCGATTTCACCGACAATTCCGGCCCAGAGAGTGTCGTCAAGATCGGTGATGAGCCCCTTCTTGGGTGGCGAATCCTGAATGAGTGTCGCCAGGAGTTCGGCTAGCCTTGATGCGTGTTCGAGACTGTACGGAAAACCAGTGCTGATTTCCGCCTTCACGTCGAAGCGCCGTGCGAGAGGCGATAGTTCGTCAAGGCGCCGGGAACTTAGCAATCTCACCCGCCTATGTATTGAAAGCGAAGTCGCAAGTGACGCGGCGATATCCCACAGTTGGCACTCGTAGTGGTGGGCTTGTCCGCCTCGCGTCGTGAAAATGGGAGGCAAAGGAAGCGTTGGTGTGCTCACGTAAATCGGCGCCTTGTCCGCTAGCTGTTGAATGCGATCGGCCAGCCGCTCACTTTGCCGGCGCGCTGAATCGACAATGTCGGGGATGTTCGCTGAACGCCATCCACCCAGCGACCGAATGCCCAACCGTGGGTCCAGATCCGCCCACTCGATTACAACACACACCATCAATCCATCTAAGGGCCGCAGCCGTTCGAGATTGCCAACCAGGTCACCATATAAGCCCGTTCCGATCGCGATGCGATCTTTAGGAAAACACAGGCGCAGGTGAGCCGCTAGAAATGTCTTGAGATGAAGAGGGGTAAACCCACACTCAAGAGAAATCTCCCGGTCGGATGCCGGTTCGGAGATGGGTTGCTTCAAAAGCTCTAGTGCGTCTAATAGGTTCATCGGATGCCCTCCGCCGAACCATCGGAAATCGACAGCGTATTAACGAGGGCGCAGCAATCGCACATTGCGGATGATCGGTTGGATGACTTCCAAGGGGTCAGCATTCTTGACAGGGTTGAGGGTTGCCGTTTGGTCTGTCGACAGGCGCGGCAACCGGCTGACCAACCCGCGAATAGCGCATACTGTATTCGGTCATAGCCAATAGGTGATCCTCGACTGGAACCGAGGATAGATAAAGCGCGATAAAAGACCACGATCCATGGTTAGCGAGGAAGCAACAGCAAAGTCCTTCCGCGTTCTAAAGCAACAACTCTTGGTAACCCTCCCCCGAGGCCGGGCTGCGGTATGCGGATCGGTGATTTACCGGGAGGAACCAATACCCGCAACTAACTCCTTTGGAGGCGGAAAGTCTGGCTTCGGACCTTGCCTCAGTGCCCAATGCAGAATCCGAGTAACGGCCTGCGCCTTTGCCTCCCAGGTTAAGCGTTCCCGCACATAAGCCATTCCTTGACGCCGTAACTGCTCGAGCTGATCCCGATTACAGGCCAGTTCCGTCAGAATCTTTTCCATCTGGGTCACGAAGTCGCTCTCATTAGTAAGAGGCACCTTGTATCCTACCTCTGGATTGACGATATCGCCAGGCCCGCCGAAGTCCGCGACCACCGGTACGGCGCCAGTCGCGAGGGCTTCAAAGACCACGCCTGCACCGAAGTCGCGAACCGATGGAAACACCATGACATCCGCGGATCGTAGCCTGTTAAGTACCTCGGCATGGCTAACCCAACCACAGAAGGAAACAGCCTTCTCGATCCCAAGGGATTTCACAAGCTGCTCAAGTCGGTTCCGCTCTGGGCCATCGCCAATCACGGTAAAGCGCGCCAAATCATTTCGCAAGAGCGGAGCGGCTGCGCGCAGCCCAAGATCACAAGCCTTGCAGGGGATTAGCCCCCCGACGAAGATCAAGTGAAGCTTGGTGCCGGGCTCCGAACTGCGCGTGTCGTCGGAGCACAGAGCACGCCCGACGCCGGGTTCCGGGACAAAAAACAGTTTGTCTCGATACTCGGCAAACTCGGCATACGTTTGGGACGAAGCGGCTATGATCGCTGCCGCATTGCGATAAGTCGATCGAGCAAAAGGCAGGAATCGGTATAGATTCCTCAGACTGGAGATCCATTCCCGCTGATTAGCGGCCTGACTGAAACCCTCCACAAAAGGGAGTCCGCCATTGATCGGCCCGATCACGAAGGGTATGGGTCCCTTCCGCAGGAAGAAAGCGAAGGGACTCGGCAACACTGCAGTCATCGGCACGAGGCGGAGAACGACATCGAATTCGCCGCCGAAGATCCGATGGCGCAGCTGTCGCCAGGCACGCCATTCGAAGGCAAGAGCAAAGGGATAACCGAAAGCGGTCACCGCCTGGCTGGCAAAGTTAGATTTGAAGATCCGTCGAAAACTCCAGGCATAGATGCGCTCGAGCCACGGCATCCGGACCAACTCGATGGTACGAAACGGCGCCTTTGCGCGGCGCAGTGCGTCCTGAACGGGCGATCTCGCGAGCAGGGTGACATCATGGAGTTCGGCCAGCGCTGCCGCATGGGAATAGGTGACAAAGGGAATGCTGACGCCCTCCGGGTTGCAGTCCGGTCCCAGCAGCAAAATTCGTAATCGACTCATGAATTGTCCTAGTACGTGCTCTTCTTAGGGACAGATCAAAGGCATAATAACTCGTGGACTAGCGACCTGAATCCCGACACGTCGGCTTGCTCGCCACCGAACGGTAGAAATATCGGCTCCCAGATAAAGAATAAGAATAAAAATGGCGCGAGCTCGGAATTGAGCTGCGCTTGCGGCCGGCAGAACGCGAGCGTACCTTCCAGAGCTGCATCTTTCCAACTTGCCCAGAAGGAGCCGGTCAATCGTTTCCCGGGTCATCATCACCCTCTGGATCTCGATTGATTATTGGCCTTTCTGCTGTCGGCGATGATCCGTGTCGTCCGCGGTTCCCTGTGCTCGGACCACCGTGTCACGGCATCTCGCGAAAAAACGGTTTCGACTCCCCCTCCAAGTCGGACTGAATTCGAAGACATCCGAGTTGCCCAGGGCGGACCGTCAGCGTGGGCGAATTCTCTGCCCGACTCCGACGCTGTCTCCGCAAGGTTGATGACGCGGTTCGCCGCCATAATCGACAGAAGCAGGAAAAACCATTCCAGGCTAAGCATTCTAAAACCAGCCTCGGTGACATTGTAGGCCGCTGCCGTGACCACGTAGGCCACTAGTAGGCCACCCAGTGCCGGATCGCGTCGAAAGAGACTGACGGCCTTGCGATAACCCTGCCCAAGAAGCAGCCCAATAAGCCCCAAGCCAAGGACCCAAGGTTCAGATATACCTCAATATAGCCGTTGTGCGCCTCGTTGGTCATTTGGAGTCCCCCAACCTTGGAGTAAATTTTCGCGACGCGAGGCCCCACCCAGAAGGTTTCAAAGCCAGCACCTCCGATCGGGTTAGGCCCCATCGGAATCACTATCCGCCAGATTTCGGTACGTCCCGTGAAATCCGGCTTCCTTCCCAGTGCCTCCGTGATTGCAGCCCTGCCTCCGAGAAGCCAGATGAGACCACCACCTACCAAAATAAGCGAGAACAAGCGCATGCACGGCTGCGGGACGGCGTCTGATGAATGGCAGGGAGATGGCGAGCATCAACCCCGCTCCGAGAATGAAGCAAGCCACGGCCGTGGCGCAGTGCGCCGTAAACAAGAGCTCGATGCCAAAAGCGAGCAGAGTGCATTGGGCCAGCAGGCGACGGGTGCGATTGGGCTGCTCCTTGTCGCGGACGAGACTGAGTATCTGCCATAAGGCTCCAAGCGCTATAAGGTAAACCAGGTCCCCGAGGACATTCTTGTTGGTTGTGACTCCGATGAACGTCGCGCAATCCACATGCGTCAAAACCCTGGCCTAGCTCCGGGTAGTACCTGATCAAAAGGACCGAAGCAGGCAACAGGACAAACCCTACTCGCGAAAACAGGCGCCTGAAGGCCGCAATCGGCTGCGCGTCCGTAGCAACAATCAGGACCATGACCAAATCGCCCAGAGCCCTGACCCATCGCTTGAAGCCCCAGGCGGGAAAATCGGACCAAAGGAGGCTAATCAGAGCAGAAAGAAAAGTAAAGCACGATCGGCCAATTGGCTTTGAGCAGACTCGTCACGTCTCTGCCGCGCCGAATGAGAACGATTGCTCCCAATAGCATTAACGGGCCGGCAATAAGCTGGTCGAGCAAGCTGCGACTCGGGAAGCTGACCAGGGATTTCCATCGGCACGCCCATCCCTAGCCAGGCGGAGACAGACCGGGACCCGGTGATCGACAGCCAGATTACGGGCAGCCAGAGGGCTTTCGATGTGCGCACGGAGCCGTCACGATCGAGCCAGAAGAGGCCGGCGATGCCGAACGGCGAAGAGGACGGTTGCTATTTGCGGAGGCATGGGTTAAGAGCAATGGCGAGTGGCGAGAGACAAGTGACAAGCGGTCAGCGATCAGCGCGGGCGACAGAACTGCCAGCAAGGGAAGAGTAATGAGCTGGCGAACCATCGAATTGCCGATTTTTCGAGCCGTTCAATTGTCAGTCGAGAGGTCGCCGATCGCAAATACTTTCCGCGCGTTTGCATCTTTTCGACCAGCAAGCTGACCGATTGTCTCTCGTCTCTTGTTTAGTTTTGCCCGTGACCTCCTTTTTCGAGCCGCTGACGGCTAATTGCTGACCGATAACCACTGTCAGTTTACTCGCCGCTGGTCGCGGCGACGGTTTGCTGCAATGGAGCGCCGGAACTCTTCATTCTCAGTGCTCGCCAAGCCGACACGAGGGAGGCGGCAGCCAGAATTGCAAGGAACGGAACGATCAACATACTGTGGCGCGCGTGTGCGATGATTGGGGCCTCAACCGCCGGGATGTAGAGGATGTACAGCAAAACTATGGCTGTCTTGCGCAAGACGCCACGCTTCCACAAAACCACGACTCCTGCGAGAGTCAGTCCGAGCAGCGGTGCCTGCACGACGACGTTCAGCAGCGTCGATTGCCGTGTCTTGCCGAGAAACCAGAAGTTGAAGAAGAGGTTCTTCGCGGCGCATCTGGCAAGAAGCTCCGGGTGGCTTCGGTATTCGGTCGAGACACCACTAAGCAGCGCCTGGTTGAACGCAACTTCGTCCTGCGGCGTGTAGAACAGTTGGTAGTAGGGGCCTTTGAACGGGATCCCAAGCTGGCTTGCGAGTTGTGCGCGCTCGAACCCGGCCCGCGTTTGTGCCAGGTAGAACGGCACGCTGGCTGAGGCGTTTTCACAGGTGTAAAGTCCCTCCTGCGCTGCGACTCCGGCAACGGTGGCGGTAGGTACAAGCTTGTGCACCAGCATGTAGTTGCGGATTATCCATGGCGACACCACAACCACTGTTCCGAGGACGAGTGCCGCGATCCGCAGCGCGATTTTCACCCGTTCGCTCGTGCTCTTCGAGGAAAAGATGAGGTAGACCAGCAAGAAGAGCGGAAATAGCAGAACCTGGCTCCTTACCAGAACCGCCACGCCCAGCAGCAAACCCGCAGCCCAATACCGCCACAGGCTTCCTTTTTCCACTGCGCAGTAGAGCGCAAGCATGAAAAGAATCACGGTGAATACCGAGGGCATTTCAATGCCTGCTCGCGCCTCAGCAACAAGAGTGCCGGGGTAAAGGAGGAAAAGAAGCGCCGCAAACAGCGCGGTCATCGCGTCGCTGGTGATCTTTCGGGCAAGCAGCAGCAGCATTAGCGCGCTCCCAAAGGCCAGCAGCACGCACGCTACGCGAGCCGTCTGTATACCGTACCCGCCTAGTTTAAACGCGGCTGCCAGAATCAGCGGATACCCAGGCTCCCGAAGCATGGTAGGGCCCATGTCAGCGTCGACACGGTAGCCGTTCCCCTGCTCCAGGTTCTTTGCTATCAGGTCGTAGAGGTCCCCGAAGTTCATGCTATAGGTCAGCGTCAGAGGGCGGCTCACCTTCGGCAGCCCCACGAGCACTATCGCGGCGTTCACGAGGAGCGCGGCAAAAAGGATGAGAAATATGGATTTCCGGCTGAAGGCCTTGGGCGCAGGCACGGGGACAGCGACGGCTGTCTCGGCGTCATCCACGTGTAATTGCAGCTAACCGCTGGGTTTTTCGAGCATCTTGCTCATTCTTCTCAGGACCACCTCTGGCCCATCGTCTCAGATCTGCCCGCGGAGATCTCAGACACACCTGGTCCGCTGACCTGAACATTTGTTTCGTTAGAATGCGCCGCCGAGGCGCAGAGTTCTTACCAGCAGATGCCGCTATACTCGCCATTATTACCCTTGTAATTCGAAATGCGCACAAAATCCACCAGACACTGACCTGTGTGCAATCTTTGAGGAACGCTCTCGAATTCAGCGGATTTATTGCCAATCACAATCGTCTCAGCGTGTTGCAAAACTGCATCAATATTGTCCACCATGAGTCTGGAAATATGCGGAATGCGGTTCAGAATGAAATCGCGATTCGCACCTACCAGTCTCGCCACTTGCACATTTTTGTCGTAGATGCGTACATCGTAACCCTTTCCTGCAAGTCGTTCGATGATTTCGATCATGGGGCTCTCGCGCAGATCGTCCGTTCCTGCTTTGAAACTGAAGCCCAAAATCCCAATGCGTTTGCGACCCTTTTCCATAATCAGTTGAAGACCTCTGGCGATCTGTAATTCGTTGCTCGGCAGAATTGCATTTAGAATCGGCAATTCCAGGTCGTGCAACTTTGCAGAATAAGCCAGACGCTCTAAGATCCTTCGGCAGACACGAGCCCCCAAACGCAAACCCAGGCATGAGGTAAGCCGAAGAGATGTTTAGTTTCTTGTCTTGACAGAAAATCTCCATCGCCCGGTGCGCATCTATAGAGAAAGATTTGCAAAGATTGCCAATCTCATTCGCAAAGCCGATTTTTAGGGCGTGCCAACTATTATCGATGTATTTAATCATCTCGGCTGTTTCGATGTCCGTCCTGATCAGGGGTGCATCGAGTTTCGCGTACAGCCCAGCCAAAATGTCTCCACCGGCCCGGTCGAGTTCGCCGATTACTGTCTTGGACGGGGAGTCGAAATCCATCACTGCTGTACCTTCGCGCAGAAACTCGGGATTGTTGCAAACCCCAAAGTCAGTGCCGGCCTTTTTCCCCGAAAGTTTCTTCCAATACGGGAATGACTACACGACGCATTGTCCCGGGCAGAATAGTGCTGCGTATGACTACAGTATGTCGCGCCGACTTACCCTTGAGTGCGTGGCCAATTTGCTCACAAACATTTCTGACATGCGTCAAGTCAAGATTGCCGTTGAGCTGGCTGGGAGTTCCGACGCACACGAACGAAAGCTCGGTCTCGCGGATGGCTTGAACGGTGTCACCGGTAGCACGAAGACGGCCGGTTTTCACTGCCTCGGCAATTATTTCTTCAATATCCTTTTCGATGATGGGGGACCTTCCCGCATTGATCAGATCCACTTTCGCTTTTACCGGATCTACCCCAATGATTTCATGACCTTCCTTTGCGAGGCAGCCTGCAGACACCGTGCCGACATAACCTAGACCGAATATGCTGACTTTCAAGATGCGCTCCTTCTTCGTTTGGCGGCGGTTTCTGTGGTTGTCAATCGAATATTTCTTCTGGAAACGAAAACGACCCGGAGGCGGGCCCCATTTAGGGCACGAAATGCCGAGTTTGAAGCAGGATCAATTAACTCCTGTTGTGCCTTGGCTTTTGGCGATTTCAGAGTGACGATAGATCAACAAACAAAGACTTCGGAACAATTGTGCCTGGGCCCAGCGATGCATAGGAATATTATCCCAACCCAGGTGCAAGCGACGGCTGCGAAAAGACCCATCCGGTTTTTGCCAGACGGTCAAGATGTCGTTCAAAACCGCGGACAAGTAACCGTCCAATGTGGGAAAACGTCCCTGCAGCAGCGTGGCGAGGTTAATGGATTCCGCATAGTCGTACAATTCACGCCTGTACACCGTCAATCGTGGCCGGCTTGAGAAAGGCTTCGGCAAGCCTTGTTCGTCGAACAAACTTTTTACGTAATAGCCGACTCCCCGTTTGATGGCTTCTGTACAACCTGGATGGCCAGCCAACGCCTCGATCTTTGCGAGCGCTTTGAGAACAAAGCAGGTATGAAAGTGATCTATGAAATTTCGTTTTCCATCTTTGGCATAGTACCAGGAGCCGTCCTCGTTTTGAGATTCGATGACAAAATTCAGATTCCTTTCACCCACGGTACGGAATTTCGGCTCTGAAAAATCGTGGGCTGCACTGATCAGCAGGAAGGCGCGGTACGCGTTTGCATTGACTACCCCCACCGATTGTTCGGGGTCCGGAGTGTATGAACAAGTGGATGCGCTTGAAGATGTTGGGAAATCCTTATAGTCCTGGAGCGCATGCTCAGCTATCGAGTTCATTATCTTCAGCCATTCGTCGGCTCTATCTATTTCCCAAACTTGTCTAAAGGCTTCGTAAACGTACGGTACCGTTGTTATAAGAGGAGTTCCTTCTCGGATCGTTCCGCGGAGCGTTTCCCAGTTGAATGGATATCCCCAACAATAATGGCTGTAGCCGGAACATCGAGTGCTCTTGAGGACCTGAAGAAAGTGAAGGGCTTTCTGGTAGTGACGTTCTTCTTTCGTTAGCTTAGCCAGCAGAGCAAATCCCATCGCATAATGAGCATCGGCTATCGGAAATCGCTGGCGCTTCCAAAATATACCCCTCGCGGAGGGTACAAACGCTTCGGAGAATACCATTGGAGTTACCGCAAACAGTCCTAACAGCGGCTTTTTGTAATACAGCGCCTTGGCCCTTTGTCCCAAGCTGCTCGCGTAGAAACTCTGAAAGTCGTAAGAAGTTTCTCCGTAGTGTTCCAACCATTTCGAAAATTTCGAGATAGCCGCTTGAGTTTGCTCGACGGGCAGAACGCCTGCTTTCTGCCCTGTGGAGAGGTCAATTGTGGACGTTGCGTGTGAATTCACAAATTCCTCTTGTTTAGAGATAACTTCGTCCGTTCGAAGATGCAGTTTTGCCAATGTCGTCGAGCCTTTAATGGGACCGCCGTTCTGACGGGGCGTTTAGTCTAGGCTCGCATCCAGAAAAAGTCGGTGTGTCAGCTCGAGCGTCAGGAGTCTATGGATCTCGGTGGTGTAATTGCGATTGCCCTTAAGATGTCCGTTGACAATTTTTCGGACCGATTCCGCATTGACATATGGACGCGCCAGCGATTTTGGGTCAAGCAGCATCTCACGGACGTAGTTCGCAAGTTCGTCGCGATACCACACCCGGAAATGAAACACCTTGTGACGGCCCAACCAGATACGCTCTAAATGGAGCGGAGCAAAGAGGTGATCCGCCTGAGCGATCCACTGCGGCATACCGTAGTCATAGGCGTATTCAGCCTTGAAAAAGAACTCATGAAAACTCCGAGTCAAAACGCTATTGACTCCGCGAATGCCGCGATCGGTGCGCAAGTCGGCAAGATCGGGGTTGCCCTCGCGTATCAACCGCACTCTGGCCTCCTGGTTAACCGATATCGGGCCGGGCGCTTTGTAGAGTGTTTTGACCAAGTCATTGTCCAGATAGGGCGAGCGCACGGCTACCTGGGTCTGCTCCAATCCAAGCACGCCAAAATGGTGCCAAGGAGATTGACGGAATGCGACGAAAGTCATCGGATGGACTTGACGGCTTGCATCGTAGGTTTGCTGGGCTGCATGAATTTGTGATTCGAGTTCCTGCTGGAACAATCCAGTAGCAGGTTCTTCTGCCTTGAACATCACTGCATGCAAAAGCATCTCACTGCCATACGTTCCCACCATCCGCACAGGAGCAATCTCCCGTACTTTTTCGTTTACGTAGAGGTCGGGTGAGCGGTTGAGATCCACGCAACCATCTGTGAGATGTACGGTCCGCTCGGCGTAATGCGGGAATCGTGCCAGGAACTCCTTGCCTGTGGTGATGACCTGGTGTTGTTGTCCACAGATTTGTGCCACGCGCCTAGCCAGTTGCACGTCGCGATTATCCCGGTACATGCTGCCGAACGTATAACATGGCAAGGAACCAGGCGGAGCCTTGCGCCACGCCATGATGATGCGCGAGTCGAGTCCACCGGTAAGGGAAACGCCCACCCGCTCCTTCCCATTGAAATAGCGCGGCAGATTCTGCACGAAAACGTCACGTAGATTAGCGTAGTAAGTTTCTGGCTTGAGCGGCTCTTCTTCCTCCCATTCCCTAGGCTGGAAGTAGGCGCTCTTCTTTTCGAGTTTTCCTCCCCGGAACACCCAAGCCGAGCCGGGAGGCAGAACATGGATGCCCGGGAATAACGACCGATTCTCGAGCACGCAACCACAAACGATAAATTCTCCCAAGCCGCGCGGATCCATGTTACGCAGCTCCGGCCGAACCTTTAGGATTGCCTTTGCTTCGGCCGCAAAGTAAAAGGTGTCTTTTGCTTCATGGTAATAAATCCGCTGTAGGCCGAAACGGTCGTTGAAGAGTATGGCTGTCTTGCGCGCACGGTCCGCGACCAAGCCGTGAAATCGACCGTTCAATTGCTTCGGAAAGTCCACCTCCTCTTCATATCGATGGACCAAGTAGGATGGCCCGCCTTGCACCACCGCATGTCCACGTGCCTTCAGCGCAAAAGCCGTGCCCGGTTCAGGAAATTCTTCACCTGAAAAAACCAGAGTCACTTCACCAGTCTCGTTACGCAGTGGCATTCCGTCGTCAAAGGATCCCTGCCGTGCTACCCAGCCGACGTAGATTCCATGTTCCTCATCGATCCACGTGCCGCTACTGTAGAACGGTTCGTGACAGAGCGATTTGACCATTTCGCGCAGTTCACGCTCCGCGACTGCTCTCGGACGGCCAGTGAAGAAACCGACGATTCCGGGCAATTCCGTCTCCTAGAGTGATTCCGGCCTCAGCTGGAATTTGCGTTGGTACCAAGCGCTGCGCAATTCGCGTAGCTTTGCAACGAACGATTCTGGAAGACGATCTGTCAGTCGCTGGTGTAGGCTCATTGAAAAGGCGAGTGCGCCCCAACGGGTCAAGGGCACGTAATAACGCGGCATATCGACTCGTTTGAATCCATTTCGTTCCTTAAAGTCGCTCAGACTGCTTTGCGCCTTCTTCCCATAAGCAAATTTCGAGTACACCAGATGAGGAATGCGCCGATCGGCACAAGAACGAACTGCCTGGGCAACCAATGCGTTAGTTGGCGCCTTGTCCCGGCACTGGAGCCTTGAAATTATGTGCATCATTCCTGCTTGTGTTCCCGTATCGTCGACAACTAGTTTTATAAAACCAATTAGCTTGCCGGAATCATAAGCACCAATAAAGACGCTCGATTCGAGATATGTCGCACTCATTTCGCGCACTGCTTCAAGGCTCTTCCCATAGTGTGGGAACAGTCTTTCTTGGCGGACCGGGCATTCGTTGTAGATCTCCCAAATTCCGCGCACGAGCGCATCATCAAATGACACTTCGCGAACTACAACACCTTTCTTCTCCGCTTGCTTAGCTTTGTTTCGCGCCTTGAACCCAATCTGGTGCGTCCACCAGTTCTCATAGGTGGAGACAGGCAGGACAGCCATATTGTCCCACTCGATGGGATAGGCGTACTTGGGACTGGTGTCAGGCAATTTCTGAAGAAAAGTAAAAAGGTCAATCCGCGCTTTGGAGCTGCGCAATTTGTCGATCGCCGCTTCGGGATCATCTAGAAACTTGTAGTCGTCCGCATCAACATGTGCAACATTGCAGAGACGCCCTTCGACCAATAGCTCTCTACCGCCTACAATTAGACCTGTCTTTCTTAGCGTCATTTGTTTTTGAAATTCCTTAATTAAGATAAGCAGATATGGGAAATCGTTTTGCACTCAGGATTCTGTCTGTCAAACGGTGATCATTCGCGGCGACCGGCTTCCAGAGTCGAGGGCCATTACCCAGGACTACGAACTCAGGCTTGCTACCGGCTGTTCATGAGTCCGTAACCACTCTTCGAATACAATCAAACTAAACAACACCTTATGATTGTCGTTCCGCCCAGCAGCATGCTGCTCAAACAGTTCATGCACAACTTGCGGGCGAAGGTACTGGTAGACCCTAGATCCTCTATCGAGCAGTGCCTCTGCCATCTTATTGTCGATGGCCGCGCGGAACCAGTCGTCCACTACATTACTGGCAAAGCCCCGCTTCGGCCGCTTGACTATCGATTCTGGAAGGAAATTCCGGCAAACTTGCCGGTGCAGCCATTTCCGGGAACCATTCCTCACTTTTAGACTTGCGGGCAATCGCTCGACATATTCCACAATTTCTTTATCGACAAACGGCACTCGAAGTTCGAGGCCGTGAGCCATGGAAAGCTTGTCGGCATACATTAGCAATTCGTCTGGAAGCGTGGAACGCACTTCCAAGAACTGCAGCCCACCCAATTCGTCGGTTTCGCTCATCAGTTCACCCATATTCTCCCAACAGCCGAGAAGGGTGTCCCCGGCATCAAGCGGTAGCAGTCCGTCTTGAAATAGCTCTCCTACTTGGTCGCCCGGCAGAAGGGAAAGGACGTGTTGATATCTCCGCATGCGATCCGGAATCGCCAAAGAATACACTCCGCGCTTAAGAGTCTCGTTTCTGGGCAGGGCGGCTATCGTTGAGGAGATTGGTGTACGCATCCAGCCCGGCAAGCCGGCCCACAATGCGCCGTAGCGCACTCCTAGGTGTCTGCGATAACCGCCGAACAACTCGTCCGGACCCTGCCCCACCAGGGCCACCTTGACATCTTGGCGAGCCCGCTCACATACAAAGTACATCGGAACAATCGACGAAGCTGCGATGGGCTCTTCCAATATAGCCACAATTTTCGGTAGTGCGCTCTCAAAAGTTGACCTCGTGATCGTGACACTCGAGTGCTTGGAGCCCAGCACTCGGGCTGTTTCGGCGGCATCGGCTAGCTCATCGTCAGCGAAGGACGAACCGTAGCCTACCGTGTAAGTCGGCCACGAGCTCCCGTTCAGATTCATCAATGCGAGCAGCAGCCCCGAATCAATCCCGCCACTCAGAAGCAAGCCTACTGGCACATCGCTAATCAGCTGCCGCTTGATGGCGCTCTTGTAGAGGGAAAGCAGTTCTTCTCTGGCTTCGGCTGGCGACTTGGCTGGCGCGAACGGTTCTGGTTTGAATCGGTAATACCGACTAACCTCGCAGACACCATTCTGCACAGTCAGCTTTGTCCCTGGAGCGAGTTTCTTCACCCCTTTGAGTATCGTGTACGGCGAGGGGGTGAACCGATATCGCAGGAATAGACTCAGAGACGTGGCGTCAATTTCCGCCTTGCCCTTCATGACAGCGCGGATGGGCCGCATTTCCGATCCAAAATAAAGAGTATCCCCATCGATGCGGTAATAGATCAACTTGATCCCAAATGGATCCCGGGCCAGAACCAGCCGTCTCTGCCGAACGTCCCAGATCGCCAGGCCAAACATGCCGTTCAGGCGGTTCAGTACCTCATCGCCCCACTGCTTGTACCCGTGAATGATGACCTCGGTATCGGAATTCGTGCAGAATATATGGCCGTGGCTCTGTAGCTCCTGCTTAAGTTCCGGGAAATTGTAAATCTCACCGTTGAAAATCACCCACACGGACTGTTCCTGATCGGACATCGGTTGATGCCCGCCGGCCAAGTCGATAATGGAGAGCCGCCGAAATCCAAATCCGAGTGGTCCCGCGACGAAATAGCCCTCGTCATCCGGACCACGATGGACGATGGAACGGGTCATCGCCTCGAGGTCTACGCGTCGAACCGGCGCCTGATTTCCGAAGTTAAATTGTCCGCATATGCCGCACATAAGATCTGCTAGTTTGCAATCCTCGACTGAAGCAATAAATCCTTGGAGCCCAGCGTCTTGGACTTTGCCATACCTTGAAGCAAAGCCGACCTATTCAGAAAGAAGACTGAACTTGTCGAGCGGTTTAAACGTTACGGCAGATTTCAAAATCACTTTGAGCTTGCGCATCTGTTCTCGGCGATGGAACGCAATAAGCTCTTTGGAAATGGGCCTCTTTGCTCTTCGCAGGGCTGCCCATCCATAGCCGGAGCCGAGCGCAAGTCCCTCCACCACGTAGGGAGGCTTGACCATGCGATAGGTAACGCGGAAGAGCTCCCATACGGGATGGCCGCCGAGGTAGTAATCTTTCTCACCATACGAAAATGCAGCCGCAAACACGCTACGCTCCGCCGTTCCCAAGCGCCGGTGATGGAAGAACGACTTCTCGCGAAACGATCGTGTTTTCCAACCCATCATCCGGGCAGTCGTAACCGCGATCCAGTCAATGCCTCCGGCCCTGTTGGCGAAGTATCCGCCTACATCCGCGAAGCACTGACGCCGAAACAGTTGGCACTGGCCTGAAACATGGAGCTGGCCTTCAAGGCTATCGGTTTCCGAGTTGTAACCACTTTCTTCGCGGAAGACTGTTCCAGCAACGCCTAGCCGAGGATCCTCTCTGAACTTATTCAAGAGAAACTCAAAGTGATCCGCGTCCAACGAAACGTCGGAATCCAAATTGCCAATGATCTCGTATTTGAGGTCTTTGACTCTTTCCCGACCGGCATTGAAGGCATATACCTTTGCCGCGAAATTCCGCTCGCGGCGCACCGGCAAATTCACCAGTTCGATCCAGTCGTACTTCGAAACGTAGGGTTCGATCCGACTCGCAGTGCTGTCGGTTGAGCCGTCGTTTACGATCACCCATTTCAGCGGCAAATATGTCTGATGGACCATGGACTCGAGCGTTTTCTCGATGAACTCTTCTTCGTTTCTGGCTGGCGTGATCAGCACGTATGGTAGGAGGGGGTGTTCTTCTGTCAAAGCAGCCTCTTTTACTTTTGTATTGCCTGAGCTATTTAGCATGAGAGGACGTTGCTGGGCATAATCCTCGCACCGCTCTATAGCCACACTTCGGTAGGCTAAGGATGAGGGAACAACGAAGTTCCGAAACCGCTTCGCCCGAAACGACGTTTTTTCAGTTCGTTGGGCGCAATTTTTCCAATTCAACTGTCCTGTTGCAAACAGTCAGCAGTTTGATCTGGTAGCCCTGGAGCGGCAGAGGCTCCCTGACCGATTTGCCGGCTCAATTCCGTCATTTAGCTAGGCTACCGCCATTAAACGACTTTAGACGTGGTACTATGAGGCAATCGGTATGCCGGACTAGCAGATGGATGGTGCGCATTCTCAATTAATCCCGTTATCCCCTTAAGTATATGATAATAACATCGCTTAACTTCGGACATGTCCCCTTCCTGCAAAACAACCTGGGAGTTGAGCGGCCGGTAGACCGCCAGAGTGAACAACTCTTGCCGCTATTGGCCTAGCGCGTTTCCATAAGTAGCCATGCGCGGGCAGAGATTCAAGCGGTCTGATGAACAGCATGCATCTTCAATATTTACAGGCGGTTACAAAGCTTCTGAAGTGAAGAGCCCGTCAGGTTCCACCGATCGTGAAGGAAGGCGTGATGGTCCTCAACAATGTCTGGACAAGCCCTTTCGGTGGCACTGCTGACGGAATCCACAAAATCAAGAAGGAAGTCTCGATGGTTTTCTGGTTCCAATCCGCCACTCTCGATCACGATCTGCGCCTCTTCAACGAACAGAAAATTTCCCCGTCCAGGCATTCGTCCCGCAGCTTCCCACCTAAACCATCGCAGTAACCGTTCTCTCATGCACTTCCGGCTCGATGTACAGTGTTCCCGTGCCCAGTTTCGCGAGCCACTGTCGCAGCTCCTTCGCCGCGAACTCCAGCCATTGTCCGAAGCAATGTTTTCCAGGATTCCCCGGAACACCCGAAGCCCCAGTTACGGGGCAACAAATTGCCACTACGTGGAAGTAAAGTCGGACTTCCGTTCTCGCCAGGTGCGGGGCCGAAGCCTCCTGTCTGCCCCGCAACACACTGATTCTAAACTTGTTAGCTGGCTGCGGCGTGGGTAGATCCATATGCCCATTTGGTACCGAACCTGCTCCCGTAACAGGGGAAAAGCAGCGCTGCCATGGCGACTGTCTCTCTCGTACCGTCGGTGGACAACGGATTCGTGTATGGTCACGGCGCGGATGCGCAGTCTCTAAACACCATGGTTGTGGAAATCGAGCGAACGGGCATCCCGTGCTGTTAAAATGGGAGAGCGGTACTGGCAAAGAAGTATATGCGCCGTTAATTCATCGGCCATCAGGCCGTCGCAGCATGCTTAGGAAAGTGAGCCGCGTGGCAAAGGAAACTTCCGTTCTTCACTGCCAGTTCTCAAACTACAATATGCAATTCATGGTTCTTAGGGGTAGGACTGGGCCGGCCGCTCGCGACCCTTCCGTACGCCAGCAGCTTTTTCGGCATGAGGTATCCGTCGGGTTTCAATGGCATACGCGGCCGTTGGTACTGCGGTAGACTGAAGAGGCGTGCTAGCGAGTTAAGGTCGAGTTTCAGCGAGATATTATTCTGGTCCGCCGGAAACCACGTTTTGTAGTCTGTCAGCTAAGGTACTGACATCATGTATAAGAGCTTTTTCGGGTTAAGAGAAGATCCCTTCAACGCCAACCCGGATCCGCGCTATCTCTTCTTGACCAAGGAGGTCGAAGAAGCGCTGAGCGGGTTAATGTATGGCGTGCACAATCGCAAAGGCTTCATCACGCTTACCGGTGAAGTGGGTACAGGGAAAACCACATTGGTAAACCGCCTTCTGGATTGGCTGCATCAGCGGCGGGCACGGACGGCCTTCCTGTTCAATTCCCGGATGAACACGAACCAATTGTTCGATTTCATCCTGGCGGAGTTTGGAATCTCCTGCGACGCCCGGAACAAGAGCCAACAGTTGATGAGACTTAACCAGTGGCTGCTGGAACGTTACCGCGCCGGCGAGACCGTGGTGCTGATTGTGGATGAGGCGCAGAACCTGACTCATCCAGTCCTAGAGGAAATTCGGCTGTTGACCAATCTTGAAACGTCCACGGAGAAGCTGCTGCAAATCGTGTTGTCCGGGCAGCCAGAGTTTGAAGAAAGGCTGAGGCTTCCCCAACTGCGACAGCTCCGCCAGCGCGTTATGCTGCGCTGCAAGACATCCCCTTTGACGAAAGAGCAGACGCACAACTACATCCTCGAACGTCTACGGATCGCGGGAGCCAGCGGGGAACCGATTTTCGATCCCAGGACGGTGGAAACGATTCACATGTATTCGATGGGCATTCCGCGCGTGGTGAATTTGCTATGCGAACACGCACTGATCAATGCCTACGTCGAACAGCAGCGGCCAATCCTGCCCAAGATCGTGGAAGATGTCGCACACGAATTTGAATTGGACCAAGTCGAATCAGCCGCGCCAGCGGGGAGCACGCATACCGGCGCAGACGTCTACAGTTCGGAAACGTTCATACAGAATCTCGGAGAAGCGTTGTCACGGTTTCGGATTAGTCCTCCCATGACATCGCCGACCCGCGAGAGAAAGTAAGAGCGACGCTCCCTCGTTCCAGGGAGCAACTTAGTTGGATTGAGACATGGGTCTCGTCGGCGGCGCTTCAACCGCAAGCACCGGGCGGCGGCTTACAGCTCAGCAAGAGCCCACCACGATGGGCTTATTCACTGATCCGTAGAGAAAGAGAAATGCCTCCATGCCGACGCACGGAGGCAGAGGTTAAGGTCTGACGGGGAAGCTACGCGGTGCGGCGCCAGAAATCGGCGTGGCACCGGCTTGAGGTTCGCCCGCCATGCCAAACGAACGTTGAATTGCAAGCGCCGGTAGACGCCCTGGATTGTCCCTCTTAGCTGCGAAGTGTGAGAAGACTCCGTCGTAAACGGAGTCGCTGTGGAGTTCTGAAATTCTGAGAAGAACACGTAACGTTTGTCCTGTAGACCCAGTGTCAATGAGGGCTTGGAAACAAGCTCAATTCAAGCTTCGAAAGGCGCTACGATGAATCGCAGATTGAACTTCAAAATGGGTCGATTGTGCGTGACTCTTCTGAGCTATATGATTTTGGAATCGCCCTACTAGTCCCCGCGGAATGACTTCATCTCATTTAAATGAGACCATCTGCATGACCCAGGGCCCGGAAGCGGTCAACGTCGCCGCTGCGCTATTGCTCCCTGCCGTCGTTACCACCTTGTCTTCCGCAATATCGCCGTCCGGAGAGGTGATGATGCGCGACGTGAATCCGCTCCCTGCTGCTTTGGTGGAAGTCGCAACCGTGTCCGCACCAAAGATCAGCTCGCTCGCTACCGTCGTCGTCGCCGCTCCACTGTTCGCACTCGCACTACTCCCGCTCGCCCCTGCCGTCACATCCAGTGTTGTCACCCCCTTGTATTCCAGAATACGCACATCCGGGTAACTCGCCGCTTGGCTGAACGTTACCGTCACCGTATTGCTACCACCCACAATGTTCGCCGCATAGTAGATCGATTGTCGTAGCCCCGTTCCGCTGGTCGGCCCAATCGCCAAACTGTAGTTGTTCCCCGCACTATCCTTCACCGATTGCACCGTCGCCGTCGTATCGTTCCATCCTACCACCACGATGTTCAGGTCCCCCGCCGTCTGCGCTGCTGGATAGGTCACAGGAACCGTTGCCGTGGCTGATTGCGGCGTAGCCGCCGCTACCTGCCCGAAACCGATCGCCACCGCCGGATTGTAGGTGAACCATTGGTCAGGTTTCCGCTCTGCCCGTTGACCGTCACCGTCACGGTCACTGCTCCTGCCGCATGTGCCGGCGTCGTCGCCGTAATACTTGTGCTACTCACCACCACCACGTTCGTCGCCGCTGTCCCTCCGAACGTTACCGTCGCTCCTGCCGCAAAGTTCGTCCCCGTGATCGTTACCGCTGTTCCACCCGCTGCTGGACCATTCTTCGGCGCCACACTGCTCACCGTCGGCACCACGACATAGGTGAACCCGTTCGTCAAACTCCCGCTCTGGACACCCGGATTGGTCACCGTCACGGTCACCGCTCCCGCACTGCCGGCCGGCGTCGTCGCCGTAATACTTGTGCTACTCACCACCACCACGTTCGTCGCCGCCGCACTCCCAAACGTTACCGTCGCTCCTGTGGCAAAGTTCGTCCCCGTGATGGTCACCGCCGTCCCACCTGCCGTTGACCCGCTACTCGGCGCCACACTGCTCACCGTCGGCGGTACAATGTAGGTAAATGCGCTAGCTAAACTTCCACTCAGCCCATTGCTGTTGGTTACCGTTACCGTCACTGCACCGGCACTGCCCGCTGGTGTCGTCGCCGTAATGCTTGTGCTACTCACCACCACCACGTTCGTCGCTGCCGTAGCTCCGAACGTTACCGTCGCTCCCGCCGCAAAGTTCGTCCCCGTGATGGTCACCGCCGTCCCACCTGCTGCCAGACCATTGTTCGGCGCCACACTGCTCACCGTCGGCGGCGCAATATAGGTAAATGCGCTGGCCAGGTTCCCACTCCCCCCTCCGGGATTGGTCACCGTCACGGTCGCCGCTCCCGCACTGCCTGTCGGCGTCGTCGCCGTGATCTGTGTCCCGCTTACCACCACCACGTTCGTCGCCGCCGCACTCCCAAACGTTACCGTCGCTCCTGCAGCAAAGTTCGTCCCCGTGATCGTCACCGCCGTCCCACCTGCCGTCGAACCGGTGTTCGGGGACACGCTGGCCACAGTCGGCGTCGGACCAGACACTGCGGAGAATGTGACCATCTGCATGACCCAGGGCCCCGAACCGGTCAACGTCGCCGCTGCGCTATTGCTCCCTGCCGTCGTTACCACCTTGTCTTCCGCAATATCGCCGTTCGGAGAGGTGATGATGCGCGACGTGAATCCGCTCCCTGCTGCTTTGGTGGAAGTCGCAACCGTGTCCGCACCAAAGATCAGCTCGCTCGCTACCGTCGTCGTCGCCGCTCCACTGTTCGCACTCGCACTACTCCCGCTCGCCCCTGCCGTCACATCCAGTGTTGTCACCCCCTGGTATTCCAGAATACGCACATCCGGGTAACTCGCCGCTTGGCTGAACGTTACCGTCACCGTATTGCTACCACCCACAATGTTCGCCGCATAGTAGATCGATTGTCGTAGCCCCGTTCCGCTGGTCGGCCCAATCGCCAGACTGTAGTTGTTCCCCGCACTATCCTTCACCGATTGCACCGTCGCCGTCGTATCATTCCATCCTACCACCACGATGTTCAGGTCCCCCGCCGTCTGCGCTGCTGGATAGGTCACAGGAACCGTTGCCGTGGCTGATTGCGGCGTAGCCGCCGCTACCTGCCCGAAACCGATCGCCACCGCCGGATTGTAGGTGAACCCATTGGTCAGGTTTCCGCTCTGCCCGTTGACCGTCACCGTCACGGTCACTGCTCCTGCCGCATGTGCCGGCGTCGTCGCCGTAATACTTGTGCTACTCACCACCACCACGTTCGTCGCCGCCGTACCCCCAAACGTTACCGTCGCTCCTGCGGCAAAGTTCGTCCCCGTGATCGTCACCGCTGTTCCACCCGCTGCTGGACCATTCTTCGGCGCCACACTGCTCACCGTCGGCGGCGCAATGTAGGTGAACCCATTGGTCAGGTTTCCGCTCTGCCCGTTGACCGTCACCGTCACGGTCACCGCTCCCGCACTGCCGGCCGGCGTCGTCGCCGTAATACTTGTGCTACCCACCACCACCACGCTCGTCGCCGCCGCACTCCCAAACGTTACCGTCGCTCCTGTGGCAAAGTTCGTCCCCGTGATGGTCACCGCCGTCCCACCTGCCGTTGACCCGCTACTCGGCGCCACGCTGCTCACCGTCGGCGGCGCAATATAGGTAAAGGCACTGGCCAGGTTCCCACTCCCCCCTCCGGGATTGGTCACCGTCACGGTCGCCGCTCCCACACTGCCTGTCGGCGTCGTCGCCGTGATCTGTGTCCCGCTTACCACCACCACGTCCGTCGCCGCCGCACTACCAAACGTTACCGTCGCTCCTGCAGCAAAGTTCGTCCCCGTGATCGTCACCGCCGTCCCACCCGCCGTCGAACCGGTGTTCGGGGACACGCTGGCCACAGTCGGCGTCGGACCAGAAACCGGTGAGAACGACGCCATAATGACGCCAGTGCTCGCCGCACCGTCAGAGATCGTCGTCATGCTGACGTTCCCGGCCGGAGAAACCGGAGATCCGCTGCTCACGAAAATTCCCGCTCCATCAAACTGTGTATCGGTAAGTATCGGAGTTGCGCCCGCTCCTGCGGCCAGATGCCCGTAGGACCAGATCCCTTGTACGACCAACGATCCGCTGGCGACAGTTGTCAGAGCCGTAGTAATAGACGTACTTGTGGCCGCCGCCGTGTTCGTCGTAGACGCATCCGGCTGGGCGGACTGCCTTACGTTATACCAAGATCGACTTGAGAGATGAGATAATGCTGGCTCGCTGCCGTGGCAACAATGTTACTGGTCCCACTGGGCGGATTCAAAAGATAGTAAAAGTATTGCCAATCGTTGGATGCCGATTGCACCTTACCTACGAGGGTCATCGGTGTCCCGGCGTAAGTAACAGATGAAATGTCATCTGCTGAAGTATCGCCAATCAGGTTGACCACGAGTAGCCGGTTAGGACCGCTTCCCACGGTGTAAGAATAGGTCAGCGAACCAGTTAAGCCACCGTTGTTTCCACCATCGGCCGAATTGTCGTACGTTATGCCAACAGTTCCGTTTGATGCGAGGGAGAACGAGGCCATGATGCTGGAGGCCGAGGCCTGCCCGCCCCATGTGTTCGTCATAAACACCGGGAAAGCCTGTGTGACCGGGGACGGTACGCTTGAGAACATTCCGAGACTCTGGAAAGCCGAATCCGCAACTATTTCAGATGATCCACTATTGGGAAGAATCCCGAGTAGAGCCCACATGCTTTCCGCAACTATCGCGCTGTTGGAACTTGCTGGTAAAGATGTCGTCATGGACACGACACCTCCGGCTGCCGTGTTAGTTGTGTTCGCAACGGGTTGACCAGATTGGGCGACATTGTACCAAGATGTTGCTTCTGATATCAGATACTGGGAACTTCCCGCCGTTACAACCACGTTGTTTGTTCCAGAGGCTGGCGCCAACAGATAATATAAATAGTGCCATCTCTCGCCCGGCGTCTGGACTTTATCAAGAAGAGTCATTGGCGCCCCGGCGTATGTTACGGACGAGATATCGTCTGCTGATACGTCGCCAATTAAGTTGACAAGCAGTAGCCGGTTGGAATTCGTTCCAACTGTGTACGAGTAAGTCAGCGATGTCGTGCTTCCACCGTTGTTCCCACCATCGGCCGAGTTGTCGAAGTAGGCCGGAATGCTAGCCGTCGCCGCTACCGAGTACGGACCGTATGAGTTATTGGCGTCTTGGGCTCTTACCCGGTAATTGTAAGTCGTCCCTGCCACAGCAGAAGCATCCGTGTAAGACGTGCTCGGAGTAGTCGCAATCTGGGAGAAGTCGGAGCAACTAATTCCAGTACATCTCTCGATCGAGTACTGGCTGATCGAGCCTCCGCTTTCCGCCGAGGCGTTCCAAGCCAGCGTTCTGGCCGGAGTCGCGGTCAAGCTAGAAACGACGTACGGTATGATCGGGCTGAGCACCTGGACAGTGGAATAAGGGCTGTAGGTTCCCCCGGAGTTCTGGGCGCGGACTCTGTAGTTGTAGACCGTTCCCGATGAGATGGTCGCGTCCGTATACGTCACAGTCGAGCCGGAGACGCTGGCGACCTGGCTGAAATTGGAGCAGCTCAGGCCTGTGCATCTTTCAATGTAATAGTTGGCAATAGTGCCGCCTGTGGACGCCGTCCAGGACAAAGCGGCTTCAGTGGCCTTGGGCGCGATTGCCGCCACGACAGTCTGCCAGAAGTCGCTGTTGGAAGCCGTGAAGCTGGAGGTATAGCTGCCAGCGCTAGAAGCCGTCCCGGTCTCGGCGCTGAAGTTCGTTCCAGCGGACGCCGACTGCACTGTGTATCCCGTTCCTGCCGTATAAGTATTGGGATCGAATCCCTTAATTATCCCAACCAGCAAGTCGTTCGGCTGAAACGTTGTCAATGGACTGCTGGCAATATATTTAGAGCGTGTCCCGTTGTCGCCCGTGACAAAGCTGTAGGCATCTATCGGCGAGTAGATGTTGTCTCCCGACAGCGCAACAATCGACATCACCAAGGGCTCGGACTGGCTGAGCCCGACCGTTATGGTATGGCCTGTTCCAGTTGTTGCATTCGGGGCATAGAAGAGTTCGCCTTCCATGGGGAAAGATTCAGTTCCCACCTTATAGGCTGGCCCGGACAAGGGGAGCCAAGTATTGCCGTAGCTGTCCGTAATCGTGAAGACCGTCTGGTTGTGGCACCCTAGAAACATGACGAGAAGATCCGCGCCCGTGCTGTCGAAAGGCGAAGAGGTAAACGAGGTGCCTGCGGTCGCGTTCAGGTACTCCTGTCCGGCCACATAAGTCGGAACTGAAGTCCCCATCAACGCGCCGGCAAAGTTGCCAGGGGCTGTAACCCCCATTTGGCCAAAGGAAGGAATCGCATGGCCTAAGAGCAGCGTCAGCAGACCAGCTTTAACAATTCGCATTATCGAGCGTTTCATTTTCTTTACTCCAAGGCCCAAAGTGCCTTGGCTCAGTCGAAACGCACTGAGATGCCCGATTGGTTAGTCCAGGAGAAGTGAGAGTCTTATACCACAGCCATGGGCTGTGAAGTTGGATTTACTCCCCCGGGGCTGCAGGCCGCGGGGACAGGCGCCTTGTAGCCGAGTGCAGAGTGCGGCCGTTTCGTATTCCACGCGCCAGTTTTCGATCATGATCTGCGCCTCCTTCAGTGCGTAGAAAATCTCTCCGTTCAAGCATTCCCGCAGCTTCCCGTTGAAGCTTTCGCAGTAGCCGTTCTCCCAAGGACTTCCCGGCTCGATGTACAGCGTCCCCCTGCCCACCTTCGCCAACCACTGCCTCAGCTCCTTCGCCACGAACTCCGGGCCGTTACGACTGCTGATGGCGACGCCCAAGGAGAAGAAACATAAAGCCCATCCCCACGAACATCAAGACGACGGCGGCCGGCTCGGGCGTCGAGACGATGAACTCTTGCACCTGACCCGTGTAAGCAAGTGGCCGCCGACGTTGGTAACGATGGAAAAATTCGCTGGGTTGATCTGGGCATAATCCGCCGCAGCCCAGGACAACCATTGAGATACCTTGATCCCATCGGCGTTGGCGTAGCTTGTAGGCTCGGCGTTCGGCGTCATTAGATCCCACAGGGCGTATTGCAAACTGACATAGTCGCCTGAGTGCGACGCAAATTGAGATACGATCCACGCCCCCTCTTCGTAGAGGGTCTGCGGGCTCGTGCCTCCAAGGTTAGGGTTGACTAAGCCATTTCCATAGCGAGTGTTGGCAAGGTTGCCCGTCGCCATGTTGGTTACATTGGCCTGCCAGACCTCGCCGACGTAAACCTCATTATTAATGTCGTCGCAGAACAAAGCTACCGGCTGAGCATTGGAGGACCCAAGATTCATGACGCCCGTGTAGGGACTTACATAGTAGACGCCGTCATTCGCTCCATTGACGCCGGTGAACAGCATGGTCGTGGTTCCGTCCGCGTGCGCCAGCGGTGTCATCACTAACAGCAACGCAAAGGACCACATCGCCTTTGAAAGGTTCATTACGATTTTTCTCCGCTAAGGATCAACCAAGCGTCGGGGAAACGCTGCCTCAATGCGTGCAAACAGGTTGCCAAAGCGGTTCATAAATAAGTCTTTTAGAATGAATATTGCATATGAGTCCAGGGAGAAAGCTGTGCACCGCCTTGCCCCTAACATGCAATCGTTTGCTCGAAAAGAACGTTACAGTGTCACCTCGAAAGGACGTCCCAAATTGACACCTTGGAGCAATGTGGGCCCCTGCCCGGACGACGGAAACAGGCGCCGAGGGCCACACAAAAGGGCACTAAATCCCCATTTTACGCCCGAGACGAGTGGACTTTAAGCGGGGAACGACCTGCAAGCATTTCGACCACACCGTCGAACTGTAACAAAAGATTAATCTTACTGCCTCGACCAACTGATACGGTTTCTTGGCGGCCGGCAGATATTGGCCGTTGGAAAGGCGTTCTCAAGTCGGGGCAAGTCTTTTCCTCATGATGTGGCGCTTGACTCGGCGGGGGACCGCTAATAGTCGGTCCCAATCCTGTCCACGGCATCTAAGCAGCTTATTTTCTTATAGTTATCGTGGAAAGAGACCAAAGACAAACCGATTCCAAATTGGTACCAGTGTGGCAGGTCGATTGCGACCCTTCTCCTTGGAATGTCCGTAGGTGAGGTTTAATGGCGGTAGCCTATCTGAACTTGGGCGCGGTCACCTTGAAATGACCCGACCTTCTCGAGACTGTTACTGAGGTCCTGCCTTTCACAAGAGCGATCCTAAATAGATAGCCTCCCTCCGCAGAAGGAAGAGCGAAAAATGATCCGAGTCGGTGTCATCGGTTACGGGTATTGGGGCCCCAATATCGTGCGAAATTTTCAGCAGACGGAAGGTTCGCGCGTGGTGGCCGTGTGCGACAAGAGCGACAAATCGTTGCGAAGAGCCCAGCAGGCGTATCCGGAGCTGCGTGTTAATTCGAATGCCGACGATTTGCTGACCGCGACGGATATCGACGCTATAGCTGTAGTGACGCCCGTTTGGACGCACTTCGAATTGGCGAAGAAGGCGCTGGAGAATGGAAAGCACGTCTTTGTCGAAAAGCCCTTTACGTCGTCGACGGCACAAGCTGAAGAATTGATCGAGTTGGCGGAACGGAAGAACTTGAAGGTCATGGTCGACCACACGTTCTTGTTCACAGGTGCGGTGAGGAAGATCCGCGGGCTGATCGACGACGGAACTCTTGGCAAGCTGTACTACTACGACTCGACGCGTGTGAATCTGGGACTCTTCCAACATGATGTAAACGTAATTTGGGATCTTGCGCCACACGATCTCTCCATCATGGATTATCTGATTACGGAGAAGCCGGAGGCCATGGTGGCCACAGGTGAAGGCCACCTGAATGGCACCGCAGACGTGGCCTTTATAACGATCTATTACCCAAACAACATGATCGGGCACCTCAACGTCAATTGGCTTTCCCCGGTAAAGATACGCACAACGCTGATCGGCGGCGAGAAGAAGATGCTTGTTTGGAATGATATCGAGGCAGACGAGAAGATCAAGGTCTACGACAAAGGGGTGCAGTTTACTACCGGTGAAGCCGTTTATCAGCAACTGGTGAGCTATCGAACTGGCGACATGTGGTCGCCCAAGGTTGAGCAAGTGGAGGCGCTCAAAGCCGAGACGGCGTATTTCATTGAGTGCATAACCGAAGACAAGCAACCGTTCAATGATGGGAAAGCCGGTCTGCGGGTGGTGCGCATGCTGGAGACTGCCGACAAATCCCTACAACAGAAAGGGAAAATTTTCGGGCTATGAGCGACTTCTGCGTGCATTACTGCGGATGTGAAACTCGGCAAGGATGTATGTCTTTCGAAGTTCATCAATCTATATGGCTGCCAAATAGGCGACGGCACGAAAATCGGGGCCTTCGTCGAGATTCAGAAAAATGCGAGCGTGGGAAAGAACTGCAAGATCTCAAGCCACAGCTTCATCTGTGAAGGCGTGACGATCGAAGACAACGTGTTCGTCGGGCATGGCGTGACATTCATAAACGATTCCTATCCTCGCGCAGTCACGTCGGACGGGCACCTGCAGACCGAAAAAGACTGGAAGGTTGAGCGCACGTTGGTCAAGAAGGGCGCGTCGATTGGTTCGGGAGCGACAATTCTCGCCAATGTGACCATCGGCGAAAATGCCATTGTGGGTGCGGGAAGCGTAGTCACGAAGGATGTACCCGCCAATGCCATCGTCGTCGGAAATCCCGCGAAAGTGAAGAGGTCCATTGATACCGCCGCGGCCATCGTACCAGGAGACCAAAAGTGAACGCCAAGGAAGCCATTCCGTTTCTTGATCTTGTTACACCGCACGTCGAGCTGGAACAGGAACTTACCGAGGTTTTCAAGCGCGCGCTGCACACCGCCAGCTTCATCGGCGGCCCGCTGGTCGAACAATTCGAGCGCGGGTTCGCGGATTTCTGCGGAGTGAAGTATTGCGTCGGCGCCAGTAACGGAACCGATGCGCTGCGTTTCGCGCTAACGGCTGCGGGTGTGAAAGCCGGCGACGTTGCGATTACCGTGCCAAACACTTTTATCGCGACTGTGGAAGCGATCTCACAGGCCGGAGCCGAACCGAGATTCGTGGATGTCGACGAACGGACGTACAACATGGATCCGGCTAAGGTGCGGGAGTACTTGGAGAAGTCGTGCACGGTCGACGGGCAAACGGGAGCGGTGATTGATAACAAGGCCGGAAAGCCGGTCACCGCCATCGTTCCCGTCCATTTGTACGGACAGACCGCGGATATGGATGCGCTGCTGGAGATCGCGAAGCAGTACAACCTGATTCTGATTGAAGACGCCTGCCAGGCGCACGGCGCGGAGTATTTCTCAAAGAAGGAAAACCGCTGGCGCACCGCGGGGTCGATGGGTAAGGCCGCCGCATTCAGCTTCTATCCGGGAAAGAACCTGGGAGCGTGCGGCGAAGGTGGAGCGGTCACGACGAACGACGAATCGCTTGCGAGAAAAGTGTCAATGCTTCGCGACCATGGGCAATCCAAGAAGTACTATCACGATATCGAGGGCTATAACGGCCGCCTGGATTCGATCCAAGCGGGCATACTATCCGCGAAACTCAAACATCTAGGGGAATGGAACCGGAAGCGAGCGGAAGCCGCCCGGCATTACGACAGGCTACTGTCGAACGTGGACGGAGTGGTGAGGCCCTACAGCCCGGACTGGGCGCGAGCAGTTCATCACCTGTATGTAGTTCGCGTTCGAGATCGCGAAGGGTTGCAGAAGCACCTGGCCGAAGCCAAGATTGGGACAGGAATTCACTACCCGGTGCCACTGCACTTGCAAAAAGCTTATGCAGGATTGGGATATGGCCGCGGGGACTTTCCGGTGACGGAGAAAATTGCGCCCGAGATCGTATCGTTACCGATGTTTCCGCAGCTCAGCGCGGAGCAGCGCGAGCGGGTTGTCGGGGAAATCGCAGGCTTCTTACAGAACATGATTCCGGCGCAAGCTGGCGTTCGCCCTGTTCAAGCGTGAAGTGGCTCGCCTGGATCGATTCAGGCCCAGGATTGGTTGCTCTGAGTCCCGTTGTAGCTTGACGCTATCGTCGGGCCTGCGTTTTTTTGACGTCAAGATTGGAAATTGCGTGCGGCTAAACTCGCTGGGTCCTCCCTGAGCACACCATCGGAAGGATGGAAACATGATCATTACTCGTACTCCGCTTCGCATTTCGTTCTTCGGGGGAGGCACGGATTATCCCGTCTGGTATCGCGAGCACGGCGGCGCCGTGCTGTCGACCGCTATCGACAAGTGCTGCTACATTACGTCCAGATGGCTCCCGCCCTTTTTCGAGTATCAGAGCCGCGTGTCGTACTCGCGAATTGAAAACGTAAATGACAATAGCACGATCGAGCATCCTTCGGCGCGCGAGTGCTTGCAATTCCTGGACATCAACGGTGGGGTCGAGATCCATCACGTGGCCGACTTGCCTGCCCGAACCGGATTGGGGACTAGTTCGGCGTTTACCGTGGGACTCCTGCTCGGTTTGTATGCCCTCAAGAACCAAATGCGCGACAAGCATGCGCTCGCCGTCGACGCTCTCCATGTGGAGCAAAACCTGATTCGGGAAGCCGTGGGGTCGCAGGACCAGGTAAGCGCCGCATACGGCGGCTTCAATCGCATCAACTTCAATCAGGATGATTCCTTCGAAGTGAAGCGAGTCTTGACCGCGCCGGCCAGACTGGCAGCACTCGAGCAGAACCTGGCTCTGTACTTCACCGGTTTTTCGAGGATCGCTTCGGAAATTGCTCAGGAGCAAGTTAGAGTGACGCCTCAAAGGACGAAAGAGCTGGAAACAATGTTCCAAATGGTGGGCGAGGCGGAGGACATCGTGACGAACCCGCATCGCTCTCTCGATGAATTCGGGCGCTTGCTGCACGAGGGATGGAAAGTGAAACGGTCGCTGACGCAAAAAATCACCAACTCGGACATCAATGAGATTTACGAGGCCGGACTCGACGCAGGCGCTCTCGGCGGCAAGCTTTTGGGAGCCGGCGGCGGCGGCTTCTTGTTGCTCTACGTGCCCCCCGAACGCCGCGATGACGTGCGACGTCGATTAAAAAAGCTCTTGTGCGTACCCTTTGCGTTTTCTAATCGAGGGAGCCAAGTCATTGTGTATGAGCCGGAGGGAGAATACGACGAAGGTCTAACGCGCGAACGCCGCGAGGTCTACGCGCAGACTGAGCATTCCTAGGCACGTCGGGCTTGTCTCTCCACGAGTGGTTGCTTTCCCCTGGCATTCAGGAACTCGGGTGACCCACGCAAGTCTGAGTAAGAGCCCTTGGGCAAATCATGCAGGCGCAGTTGGGTCAGTTTCCCTTTCACCTCTAGCGCCTAGAGCGAATGTCTCAATCACGGATTCCTTCCCGGAAGATTCTTTTCACATTATGACAACAAGAATGCAGAAGAAGGTCGCACTCGTAACTGGAGCCGAGGGCTTCATCGGATCTCACTTGGTGAGGTTCCTCCAGGCCAAGCAGTGGAAGGTCATCGGCGGATATTGCTTCTACGGCAGGAATTCTTTTCCAGAACTACCCAACCTGAACTTCGTGCAGTGTGATCTACGGAATGGCCAAAGGGTGGCCCAAGTTCTCAATGAGTACGAACCGACCCACGTCTTCCACCTGGGCGCACAGAGCCTGCCCACAGTGTCCTGGGCAGATCCGGTAGGGACCTTCGAATCAAACATCATGGGCTCACTACACTTGTTCGAAGCGCTGCGCTATATGAAGCGGCCCCCCGTTATAGTGTCGGCCTGTTCGAGCGCAGAGTATGGACATGTTCCGCCCGCCGCGATTCCGGTCTCGGAACACCAGCCACTGCAGCCTCTTCACCCCTACGGCATCAGCAAGGTTTGCCTCGACCTTCTGGCCCGCGAGTACTTCTTGGACTACAAAATACCGGCCACCAACATCCGGCTCTTCAATACAACCGGCCCAGGCAAGACCAACGATGCTCCATCAGACTTTGTCCGCCAACTGGCTCGGATTAAGAAGGGAATGCAGGCACCCGTCATTGAAGTCGGCAACCTGACCCCCCGCCGCGCGTTTCTTGATGTCCATGATACGGTCCGCGGTTTTTACCTGGCCGCCTTGAAAGGAAAGCGGGGGGAGGCCTACAATTTGTGCGCGAGCAAGACGTTCCAGATTGACGAGCTGTTACGTGCCGCAATCCGGCTGTCAGGCGTAAAAGTAGAAGTCAGGCGTGTCCCTCGCTTGATGCGGCCTTCCGACGAGAAGATCATCTTCGGCCGCACCGATAAGATCCGTAGGGATACGGGCTGGAAACCGCTGATGTCAATCGAGCAAACATTGGCTTCGATGCTGGCATACTGGGGCGAGGCATTCGAATCCGACCGATAGAGTCGAGAGAACTGTTCGAGTATTCCTCCTGAAAATTATCGAGATTTGTAAACGAGCGGGCAAAGGGACCATTTATGAGTCCGTCCGACAGCGATATAAAGGCTGTTCTGCTAGTAGGGGGATTGGGAACACGGCTGCGATCTGTGGTGCAGAGTACGCCCAAACCCCTGGCCGCGGTCGGTGAACGGCCCTTCCTCGAACTGCTGGTTCGGCAACTGCGCCATCAGGACATCCGCCGGCTGGTGATGTGTACTGGTTATCGAGCCCAACAGATCGAGCATGACCTGGGCGATGGCCATTCCTGGGATGTAACGATTGAGTATTCCAGGGAACCGGAAGCCCTTGGCACGGCGGGCGCCGTGAAATTCGCTGAACCGTTCCTCCGGGAGGTTTCCGACTTTCTAGTGATGAATGGCGATTCGTTCATGGAAATGGATTTCCGACATCTGATTTCCTTCCATCGAGAATCGGGCGGCATCGCAACCATGGCCGTGCTTCGAACCAGGAATGAGATGCGATACGGGACAGTCCAAGTGCGACCCGATGGAGTGGTAAGCGGTTTTGCAGAGAAGACGAATGCGGATCCAAACGGGCTGGTCAACGCGGGAGTCTATGTCTTCAACCGAAGAATTCTCAAACAGATTCCAGAAGGACCGTCCAGTCTGGAGCGGGATGTCTTCCCGAAACTGCTGACTCAGGGCGTCTATGCGTTGGAACAGCAAGGAGTGTTTATCGACATAGGCACTCCGGAAGACTATGCGCGAGCGCAAGGACTTTCCGATCGACTTTATGATGCGGCCCGCGTAAAGAGACTTCCCGGTTTTGGTGATGAGAAGCTGCACTGATTCGAGTGTGCGCTGTATCCCAGTTCGTTTTGCGGTGTTGGCGAATGGTTTGCAACTGTGAAAACACAATCGGCAGATACTCGAAGGATGTTGATTTGGTTCCCCGACCAGACTTCGATGCGGAGGGTGGATGAAGGAAACGGGTGATTTCGGCCATCGAGTAACCGAATTAATGAAGGCTTCGATTGCCACAAAGCAAACCATGCTAAGTAGTTCTGAACTGGTCGCGACGATCGCCAAGGTTAGCGAAATCTTAGTCGCATCATTGCAGCAGGGAAACAAAGTGATTCTGTTCGGCAACGGTGGCAGCGCGGCGGACGCGCAACACATCGCCGCGGAACTAGTCGGGCGCTTTGCTTTCGATCGGCCGGCCTTGCCCGCATTAGCTCTTTCTGTAAATAGTTCCTGTGTTACGGCCATCGGCAACGACTACGGGTTTGAACACGTTTTTTCCCGGCAGATCGAAGCTTTGGCAAAGGCTGGCGACGTCGCTGTTGGCATTTCGACGAGCGGAAATTCACCGAACGTGGCCAAGGCCGTCCTGGCCGCCCGCCAAATGGGTTTGCGGACCGTCGGATTGACGGGGGCATCCGGAGGAACTCTTGCCAAGAGCGCGGAATTTTGCATTTGCGTTCCCTCCAACGATACCGCTCGTATTCAGGAGTGCCATATTCTGATCGGCCACATCCTCTCAGAACTGGTGGAGAAGGAAATCTTCCCTGAAGAGAGCCGCGTTTCTCGGCCGTGACGAGGTCTTGCGCCGGTCGTGATCGCGGGCTACTCGCTCGGCCTGCCCTACGTATCTAGTGGAAGTTCATGAATTCGGCCCATGGCCTCGGCTCAAGAGACCGCTTACATGAAAAATAAAGTCCTAATCATCGTTGAAAACCTGCCCGTTCCCTTCGACTCACGCGTATGGAAGGAAGCCTTGTCCTTGTGCGCGAACGGTTATGACGTCACCGTATTGTGTCCTCGAGGCAAGGGCTACGCTGCGGGCCACGAAGTTCTCAATGGGATACACGTCTATCGGCACCCGATGCCAAAAGAAGGGAACAGTCCTCTCGGGTATCTCCTCGAATTCGGCTGCGCACTGTTTTGGGAGTTCTTCTACACCTGGTGGATTTATTTTCGGCACGGTTTCCACGTCATTCAAGGCTGTAATCCCCCCGACGATATTTTTCTGGTCGCCCTCCCTTTCAAACTCCTGGGCGTGAAATATATCTTCGATCATCACGATGCGAACCCGGAACTCTACTTATCCAAGTTTGAAAGAAAAGACTTCCTTTACAGGGCCCAGGTCTGGCTCGAAAAGCCAGACCTACCGTTTCTGCGACGTAGTCATGGCCACTAATGACAGCTACCGGGAACTCGCGGTATCCAGGGGAGGCATGGATCCTCGTGACGTTTTCATTGTTCGAAACGGGCCCGATCTCATGACCTTTAAACCCGTTCAGCCCAATCCCGCTCTCAAATTCGGCAAGCCTTACTTGGTCGGGTACGTCGGGACGATCAGCGTTCAGGAAGGTTTGGACATTCTCTTGGATGTGGCACTCCACCTCAAAAACTTGGGGCGTCGCGACATTCATTTCACTTGCGTCGGCGGGGGACCGGGACTGTCCGGGCTTCGGAAAATGTTGCAGGACAAGCAGCTCGGTGACATGTTTAATTTCACCGGTAGGATTCCCGATCAACAGCTCTTAGAGATACTGTCTACGGCCGACATTTGCGTCAATCCGGACAAACCCTGTGAAATGAATGACATCTCCACGATGATCAAGATCATGGAGTACATGGCGCTTGGCAAGCCTATCGTCCAATTCTCCCTGAAGGAAGGCCGTTTCAGCGCCCAGGAAGCAGCGGTTTACAGTGACAATCAGAATCAGGTGCCCGATTTTGCCGCCAAAATCCTCTGGTTGATTGAACATCCAGAGGAGAGAGAAAGAATGGGGAAATTCGGACGCAAACGAGTCTTGGACGAGCTCGCTTGGGAATATTCCGTACCCAATCTCCTTGCCGCTTATCAGCGGGCATTCGGTAAGCGCGAGCGGAAATCCTCCCTCAGCCAATCCCCGGACCTCGACACCGGGTCAAGCCTTCGCCGCTGATTCGTTGATTGGAAGAGCCTCACGATGGCGGTCCTGGCTTACCGCGACATTGGCCGATGAACGATTGGGGGGCTGCAGCCTCTGGATAAGAGCTGACAAAACCGGTTGGTCCGTTATGCCGCTGCATTTCAGATAGGGGATACGGCAGCGCTCAGGGTGATAATTCGTCTGTGCAGAACCACAAGGTTACAAATTGAGTAGTTGCCGCACAATAAAAGCCTCAATTGGTGCAACAGGAAATTTTCATGAGAAGAGCTGCGTTCCTCGATCGTGACGGGGTCATAAACCAAAAGCTTCCGGAGGGTCAATATGTGACGTGCTGGGAAGAGATGAAGTTACTTCCCGGCGTGGTCGAGGCCATCGCTTCACTTAACAGAGCTGGATTCCATGTAGTTGTGGTTAGCAATCAAAGATGTATAGCAAAAGGGCTCTTGACGACGGACGATTTAGATCTGATACACGAGCGTATGCGCAGAGGGTTTGCGTCAGACGGCGCTATGATAGATGGGATTTATTATTGTTCTCACGACGAACACCCACCCTGCGGTTGTCGCAAGCCGGCTCCGGGCCTGCTCTTGAAGGCCGCAATTGAACATGAAATTGATCTACCGTCGTCATGGATGATTGGAGACTCCGACGTCGATATCGGAGCTGGCAAAAGCGCTGGATGCAAAACGGTTCGAATACTGAAATGCGATGAAGTCCCGACCGGAAGCGCCGATTTGTTCGCACGGTCCCTACTCGACGCCGTCTGCCAGATAGTGGACCTTGGACCCACGGCAATGCGTGGCCCGACCGAGACCAGCTGAGCCATCAAGGTCCTAAGTCGCCGGAAGAATATCGTAGGGCGCTTCCGAACGAGTGACTCAGTTACTGCGCAGGCATACCTTTAGATCGCCGTTTGTGTCGGAGGCGGTGAGGTTGCACTGGGCTTAACAGGAAACGCTTTCGCAAAACCTGGTAACAATTTTCCCCATTCCCGCCGCTTGGGAGCAGGTCACCAAAACCCAGAGCTCTCCAACTTCCCGGTCACTTGTAAGTAATTGTTGTTAAACATCTTAGCTAAACCAAGCCAATTCCATCTACATGTGATAGTCCGAGCGGACTGGCAGATTGATTGCCGCGAGTGGATGAGTGCAATTGTGTGGTTTGGCTTGGGCCGTGCTCGTCATTCCGTTATTGGTGACCAATTGCGAACCAAGTCGCACGGATTCCCCGCTCCGCTTTTCCAGCAGGCGGTTGAATGTTTCTGCGGGCAATGAAGGAATACAGGAAGGTAGCGGTAGTTACAGGATTGCTAGCGGATGCTGAAGGATTTGGCGCCCACGAACGTCGCGGGGTACGGTCCGACAGGGTGCGCTGCCTTGGCTCCCAAGAGCGTGCCTGGACCGTTCCGAACCGCGAAAACATTGAACGTTCACATCCTACATCCGCTCGCAGACCGCCGCTGGGATGATCTTGTTGCTCGCCATCGACACGCATCGGTCTTCCATCAGCGGGGCTGGCTCGAAGCGCTATCGCGTACTTATGGATACGAACCACTGGTCTTGACCAATTCGCCAGCCGGCTCAACATTAGAGAGCGGCATGGTCGTCTGCCGAGTCTCGAGCTGGCTGACGGGCACCCGTTTGGTTTCGCTGCCCTTTACAGATCATTGCGAACCCCTGCTGAACGATCCCGCGGAGACACGAACGTTCACCAAGTGGTTGCGAGACGAGTGCGATCGCAATCGCCAGCAGTACGTGGAGCTTCGTCCGTTATCGGAACTTCAGATTACCGAGTCTGGTCTAAAGCCAACCGGTGCCTATTGGCTCCATGAGCTAGACTTAGGCTACGGTCTGGAGCAAATTTTCCGTCGGTTGCATAAGAACTCCTTTCAGCGAAAGATCCGGCGAGCCGAAAGAGAGCGCCTTTCGTATGAAGTGGGCCGGTCTCGACCAACTTGTGGACGAGTTCTACCAGCTACTGTTAATGACTAGAAGGCGCCATCATCTGCTCCCACAGCCGCGAAGTTGGTTTACAAACTTGGTTGAATGTATGGGTGACAAAGCGGAGATCCGGATAGCCCGGAAGTGTGGCACTCCAATCGCCGCGATGCTTACCCTCCGACACCGCTCGCTTGTCGTTTTCAAGTACGCATGCTCCAACGCGGCACTTCACAGCCTCGGCGGCATTCCGTTCTTGTTTTGGCGGCTCATCGAAGAGTGCAAATTATCAGGCACAGAAAAGATCGACTTGGGCCGTTCGGAACTAGATCACAAGGGCTTAGTTGCTTTTAAGGATCGGCTTGGGGCGAGCAAGCGGTTGCTGACATATTATCGGTACACAAATGTCGGAGGACGACGAGAAGCAGCGCCTTGGCAATGGCGGGGGTTCCGCGAAATTCTGTGCAATTTGCCGGACACTTTCTTCTCCACGGCGGGCAGCGTTCTTTACAGACACATGGGTTAGCGCCGTGATGATATCAATTGTATTCGAGGTGCGCTTCTTGGCAAGAATCCTGCGAACGGGAGCCGCAAGACGATGAGAGTACTGCTGACTGGCCATAGGGGCTATATTGGTGCGGTTGCGATGCAAATGTTTCATGAGGCGGGGCATGAAGTGGTTGGCCTCGACACCGACCTGTACGCGGGTTGTGATTTCGGACAGCCAGGACCCGAGATTGCCGAGGTACGCAAAGACATTCGTGACGTAACAATTGCAGACTTGGATGGCTTCGAAGCTGTAGTACATTTGGCCGCACTATCGAACGATCCGGTTAGCAATCTCGATCCCAGCCTCACGTATGAAATCAACCATAAGGCTTCCGTTCGGCTAGCCGAACTTTCCAAACAAGCAGGCGTGAGACGTTTCGTGTTTTCCTCGTCCTGCAGCACGTACGGCTCGGCGGGTGATGAATTCCTCGAAGAGTCAGCAGCGCTCAACCCTGTGACCCCATACGGTGAGTCAAAGGTCTTGGTCGAACGCGACGTGGCCGCGCTGGCGGATGAAAACTTCAGCCCGACTTACATGAGAAATGCAACTGCGTACGGCGTGTCTCCGCGTCTCCGGTTGGATCTGGTGCTGAATGATTTCGTGGCGTCTGCGTTTACAACCGGCCGGATTCTGATCAAGAGCGATGGTACGCCTTGGCGCCCGATCGTGCACATTCGGGACATAATCGGCGCAATGTTGTCCGTGTTAGAGGCTCCAGTGAACGTCGTACACAACGCGACCTTCAATGTGGGCCAGACGACGGAAAACTACAGAATCAGCGAACTCGCGGATATCGTCGCTGAAACGGTCCCCGGATGTCATATCGAATACTTTCCTGGCGGCGGACCGGATAAGCGGTGTTATCGGGTAAACTGCGACAAGATCGGGCGTGTGCTACCCAACTTCCGGCCACAATGGACCGCTCGCAAAGGCGCGCAGGAACTCTACGATGCCTACGTTCTCATGGATTCACCGCCGAGGATATGAATTCCGGGCGCTTTTTCCGGATCCACAGCATTCAACGACTCCTGGGGCAAGGGAAGCTAGACGCCTCCCTTCACTGGAAGGCCCAGGGCCCAGAAAAAACGCCGACGGTGCCGATCACAGCGAGCTAGGCCCAGCGAAACAGAAGGAAAGGAGCTCTATCTTCATGATCTTCACAGAAACGATGTTAAAGGGGGCGTTCATGATCGATATCGAACGCCGGGAGGACTCGCGGGGGTTTTTCGCGCGAGGCTTTTGCCAGCACGAATTCGAAGCCCATCGCTTGAAACCCACAATTGCCCAAGGGAACATCGCTTTTAATCATAAAAAGGGCACTCTACGAGGAATGCATTTCCAATTTCCTCCTGCGGCGGAGACGAAGTTGGTGCGCTGCACTCGCGGAGCAATTCTCGATATCATCGTGGATTTGCGGCCCGAGAGCCCGACTTATCTCCAACACGTCACCGTCGAACTGAACGAAGACAATGGTCGCGCCCTCTACGTTCCGGAGCGTTTCGCGCACGGGTACCAAGTGCTCCGAGATAAAACCGAAACCAGCTATCAGGTCGGCGAGTTCTACACTCCGGGCTGCGAGGGCGGCCTGTTGCATAACGATCCTCGGCTCGGATTGCGTTGGCCCTTGCCAGTTGAGGAGATTTCAGACAAAGACCGGCATTGGAAGACACTAGATCAACAAGAAGACGAAATCAGGCAGCGGATGCGAGCTGAGCCGGTGCAAGTGACCGGCTGATGCAATCCCTTATTGAGGCATAACCAATGATCATCGTCGACAATGCGCTGCGGGCACGCGAGGCGGAGGGTAGACCGATCCGGGTCGCACTGCTCGGCGCTGGATTTATTTCTCAGGGCTTGGCGAACCACATCGTGCACACCACGCCCGGGATGCGCTTGGTCGGCGTTTTCAACCGGCATCCTCAGCGTGCATTTGATCTCTGCAAGTATGCTGGTGTCGAAGGCGTCGTCGGTCCAGCGACGCAACAAGAAGCTGACCTCGCGATCAGGGAGGGAAAAGTCGTAGCGACCGACGACGCGTATATGCTAGCCCGCTCGACGGGAGTGGATGTTCTCGTGGACGTGACGGGCTCGGTTGATTTTGGCGCGCGCGTGGCTCTGGAAGCGTTTCGTAATAAGAAGGACGTTGTTTTGCTAAACGCGGAAATTGACGCGACCATAGGGCCGATTCTACAAGTCTATGCGCAAAATCATGGAGTGGTGCTGTCGGCATGCGACGGTGACGAGCCCGGGTTGCAGATCAATCTGTATCGCTGGGTAAAAGGACTTGGACTCACCCCTCGCGTCATTGGCAACATCAAAGGTCTGCAGGACCCGTACCGAAATCCCACCACGCAAAAGGGGTTTGCCGAGAAGTGGGGACAAAACCCCGCGATGGTGACCAGCTTTGCTGACGGCTCCAAGATCAGCTTTGAACAAGCAATTGTCGCTAACGCGACCGGATTTGTGGTGCGTTCGCGGGGTATGTCGAGAGGCGCGGAGTACAAAGACGATGTCATGAAAATTGCCAAGATCTATGACGTCGAAGAGATCCGCAAGGTAGGCGGCATCGTAGACTATGTGGTTGGCACGCCGCTAACAAAAGTGTTCATCCTGGCCGAGCATGCGGATCCAAAGCAACAACACTATCTTAGTCTGTACAAAATGGGAGACGGTCCCCTGTATCCGTTCTTCACTCCCTATCATTTGGTGCATTTCGAAGTACCTTCAGCGATTGCTCGCGTCGCTCTGTTCCGAGACTCGGTCGCGAAGCCTCTAGGCGGCCCGGTGGTCGAGGTTTGCGCTGTGGCCAAGCGTGACCTCAGGTGTGGAGAGGTTCTCGACGACTATGGCATGTATATGACCTACGGTGAGGCGGTGAACTCCCAGGAGATGTGCAGCAACCATTACCTCCCAGAGGGTCTAGTCGAAGGTTGCGTCCTCACACGAGACATCCCGAAAGATGCTGTCATCACCTACGAAGACGTCATTCTTCCTCCCAATCGATTGGCCGACCAGCTTCGGGCAGAGCAATATCGCCGCTTCCGAGGGGAAACCTGGTTGGAGGAACTTGCCGGCGTAAACGCCTAAACTGGGCGTAACGCGGAGGATTACATATGAAAGTGGTTCTTTTCTGTGGCGGGTTGGGATTACGCATACGTGATGCGGAAGATATTCCCAAGCCTATGGTGCAGATCGGGTACCGGCCCATTCTTTGGCATGTCATGAAATATTATGCTCACTTCGGGCATAAGGACTTCATCTTGTGCTTGGGATATCGAGCCGAAGCCGTCAAAAATTACTTTCTCAACTACAACGAGTGCGCTTCCAACGATTTTGTGCTTTCGGGTGGTGGCAAGAACATCGATTTGCTCAATAGCGATATCCACGATTGGCGGATAACCTTCGCGGACACGGGAATCAGTTCCAATATTGGGCAACGCCTTAAAGCGGTTGAAAAGCATTTGGACGGAGAGGACGAATTTCTCGCGAACTATAGCGATGGCCTGACAGACATGCCCCTGACACGACAGCTCGACCACTTTCATGAGCAGGACAAGATCGCTAGCTTTCTTTGCGTCCGCCCGAACCTCAGCTACCATCTCGTTGCGCTGGAGCAGGGTAACGGCAGTTTGGTGTCTGAAATTCGTCCAATTAACGACGGGAATGTGAGGATCAACGGCGGGTTCTTCGTTTTTAAAAAGAAGATTTTCGAATACTTGAAAGATAAGGAAGAACTCGTGATTGAGCCATTTCATCGGCTGGTGGCGGAGAAGCAATTAATTGGCTACCCCTACGATGGGTTCTGGGCAAGCATGGACACCTTCAAAGACAGGCAGCAGTTGGAGGGCCTGTGGGCCGGTGGTCTCGCGCCCTGGGAAGTATGGAAAACCAACGGCAACAGCGGGGATCGCTGAGGCTGCCGACTCTTATGCTTGCCCTAAATTTGCCCCAAAGTGAGACCGGACCTCTCAAGATTTTGTGTTTGGGTTCGCACTCTGATGACATTGAGATCGGCTGCGGCGGGACTATTTTGCGGCTGCTTAGCAACCGGGAACTGGATATCGTATGGGTCGTTTTTAGCTCCAATAGCAAGCGTGAACGGGAGGCGCGGAATAGCGCGGAGCTTTTCCTAAGTCAGGCTAGACGCAAGGAAATCATCGTCAAGAAATTTCGAGACGGCTTCTTTCCGTTCGATGGAGCGGAAATCAAGAGTTTTTTTGAAGACCTAAAAAGGACAGCCCCTGACTTGATTTTTACTCATAGCCGAAGGGACGCGCATCAAGACCACCGCCTAGTCGCGGAGCTGACTTGGAATACCTTCCGTAACCATTTGATTCTGGAATATGAAATTCCGAAATACGACGGGGACTTGGGGCAGCCTAACTTTTTCGTGCCACTTGATCAGGAGATTTACGAGAAGAAGGTTCGTTACATCATGGAAGCCTTCGAAACGCAGCGTACAAAGCAGTGGTTTGAGAAGGAAACATTCCTTTCCCTGATGCGCCTGCGCGGGATGGAATGCGTTGCCCCCAGCGGCCATGCCGAGGGCTTCTTTTGCCGCAAACTTGTGGTATGAACCGCGACGAGCACCTTGCCAGGGTACATGCGTATCTCGATCCAGCTGCCAGAAGCACGTGAACGAAGTGGGCGAGGTTTTTCTGCACGACCTGTGGCTGTGCCGATTTACCTCCCCGACCCTGAACGAAATGATTTCCCTAGACAGTTATTGAACCCAGACAGCGAACTTTGACCTCGTGTTCTGGAAGAGCGGAAGGCACTGAGGCTTGAGTCCGATGGTCGGTGGGAGGCCGACCATCGGCATGATCCCCCGGGCATTCTTAATTCTCGGCCCGGCATCGGGGTCTACCCTGGCATTTAGCGCGCCATTACCTCCCGTTTACCGAGTGGCGAACCATCGCCCCTCTCTGCGCCACATCCGCTGATCTCTAATCCAATACGTGAGAATTCCTCGCGCCCGTGGGCTGTCTCCTGAGACTTTAGCTTTGGCATCACTGGGTGGCAACGATCCGTACCCATCCCCGTAGACTTCTCCCTACCAGGTTAACGACCTTACCGGAGGTGTCAAACCCATAGCCACCCTGTACCTCCTCCGTGTCACAGACCTGTACCAAAACTGTTCCTCGCACCAGTAGTTCAGCCGCGATGCCTTGTTTACTCTGAGACTGCAGTGAAGCAGTTCAAGGTGAAAACCACCGACCCGGTTCCCCCCTCCCGCCGGATTCATCGCCGCAATCCAGGAGATCTTGATGAAGCGAACGGAGAGGTCTCTTCTCTTTCTGTTTTCTCTTTTCTTGGGCCCGCTGCTGTGTGGGACGTTCAGCCAGCAAGCTACTGCAGGGTCCAGACTCACGACGAACCCGATATCGGTGAATTTTGGCTCCGTGCCGGTCAATACTCTCAGTTCGTCTCAAGCGATTACGCTGCTTAATACGGGCAACCGGAACATCGAAATCCTGCAAGCCGCGAGCAGCATCCCTCAATTCGCCATCTCCGGGCCCACTCTGCCCGTCAGTGTAGCGCCCGGCCAGGGAGTATCTTTTCTTGTGGTATTCATCCCGAATGCAGCAGGAAGATTTTCTGGCAGTATCAACTTTTCGCTACAAGGCAGGGACGGAAGAAGGGTTCCTGTGTCCGGAACCGGGCTAGCCTCGCCCCCGCAGTCACCAGGTCCCGTCCCCGAGATTTCCTTGAGCGTCGCATCGCTGAATCTCGGTAGCGTGCTGGTTGGCAGTACCAGCTCGCAGTCTGTCTTGTTGACTAACAACGGTACGGCGAACCTGAGCATCTCGCAGATCAGTGCGCAAGGAACAGGCTTTGCCGCCACCGGGCTCGCGCTGCCCGTGACCGTTCCTGCCGGTCAAAGCGCATCCCTCGCGGTTTCCTTCTCGCCGCTTACCGCTGGCAGTGCAACGGGCAGTGTCACCGTCCTCAGCAATGCGGCGAATACGCCCAGCGCAAAGATTGCGCTGAGTGGCGCGGGTACGGCGCAAACATTGAAACTCTCCGCCAGTGCCAGCAACTTAAATTTCGGGAATATTCTCGTTGGCACGACAAGCAGTTCCAGTGCGGTAACCTTCACGAACACCGGCAACACCTCGGTTAGCATTTCACAAGTCAAGGTGACCGGCAGCGGATTTGCCGCGGGAGGAATTCCCGTACCCTCGTCACTCGCTCCTGGGCAAGTGGCCACGTTGACGGTCAGCTTTGATCCTTCGGTCACAGGTGCGGCCACGGGCAGTGTTTCCGTCGTGAGCAATGCAACCAACTCTCCTGCATCCATTGCTCTCGCGGGCTCGGGCGTTCAACCGCAGCTTTCATTGCAACCGGGCAATGTGGCCTTCGGCAACGTGCCCGTGGGTTCAACAAACACCCAGACGATGACGATTTCGAACCCCGGAAGCGCGACCCTGAATATTTCGCAAAGCACCCTCAGCGGCGCGGGTTTCAAAATGACGGGTTTGACGCTTCCTCTCAATATTGCTCCAGGCACTATGAGCTCGTTCACGCTGAGCTATACACCCGCGGCGGCGGGCACGATTTCCGGCACGCTAGGGCTCGTCAGCAACGCCCCGGTTTCACCAGCGAACTTTGTGCTCTCAGGATCGGGCGTGGCTCAGACGTCTCAGCTCTCTGCCAGCCCCGCTTCGCTCAGTTTTGCAAGCACCACTGTTGGCACCAGCAGCGCCAGTCAAACCGTTACGCTGTCAAACACGGGAAATGCCGCGGTGACCATTTCACAGCTGAATTTTTCCGGCGCTCCCTTCAGCATTACAGGCTTGTCTTTGCCTCTGAATCTGGCCGCCGGTCAAATCACCAACTTCTCGGTCCTGTTCGCACCGCTGACCGCGGGAACACTCTCAGGCAGCGCCTCTGTTGTAAGCACTGCCACAAATTCTCCGACGACGATCACGTTATCTGGTTTGGCCACGCAGGCGGTGTCTCATTCGGTGAGTTTGACCTGGAGCGATACGTCCTCGAACTTAGCTGGCTTTAACGTTTATCGCGGGACCACCACCGGCGGGCCTTACACCAAAATGACTTCCTCGCTGGTTCCAAGCGCCGCCTATACAGACACCAGCGTCCAATCCGGCACGACCTACTACTACGTCAGCACTGCCGTTGATACGACCGGCGCCGAAAGCGCGTATTCAAACGAAAGCGAAGCCGCCATTCCGTAAAATTAGACCATCGCGAGGTACGGTCCCGATGGTGGCTCCTCTCGAACGTTGTGGTAGTCCGCTTTTACTTCCACGAAGTGGCAATTTCTTGTCCCTATCTCCGCTAAACCAAACTCGCGATCGAGGGTTCACCTTGGGGTTGACTTTGGGGGGATGGCCAACCGGGTTCGCTCTTCTCCACGCCAAATAGCATAAAGTGATGAAAATGAGCCAGGGGGGACCAGCGAGCAAGGTGATATGGAAGCTCGGTACCCACCACGTCGAGATCAGCACCCCGACCAGGGCAACGAGCCCAAATAGGGAACTCCACGGCCCGGGCGGCGCGAACCGCAGAATGTCCTTTCCAGCCCGGGTCGTGGCTCGCCGAAATGCCAGGTGTGTCGCCAAGATCATAATCCAGATGAAGGGACCGCCAAAGAAGGCTACGCCGATCATGAACACAAATGCCGTGTTCTTGAATAGTTGAGACAGGATAAGTGCCGCGAGCATACCCACGCTGGAAACCAATACCGCCGCGACTGGCATGCCTCGCTTGTTCAGACGCCCCAGTCGTAACGGTGCGTATCCGCCCCGCGCGAGCGAAAACAGCAAACGCGACGTGAAATATACGTTGCAAGTCGCGGCAGACAACGCCGCGGTCAGCACCACGAAGTTCATGATGTGCCCAGCGGCGGGAATTCCCACGGTTTCAAACACGCGAACAAAGGGACTCTCGCCCAATCCGATCTGGGTCCAGGGCACGATACCCACAACAATGGCTAAGCCGCCAATGTAGAAGAGCACTAGGGTAAGCAAGGTGCGGCGCAACGCGCGCGGCACGGCGATCTTGGGGTCAGCAGCTTCACCCGCGGTGGTTCCGACAATTTCCAGCCCCAGATAGCTGAAAATCGCCATGGTCACGCCCAGCGCCACTCCGGACCATCCGCCAGGAAAGAAGCCGCCGTACGCGGTATAGTTTGCGGCTCCGATGCGCGGGAACCCAAACCCCAATAGCAAAGCCGCTCCCAGCACAAGAAAAACAGCGATGGTTACGACTTTGACCATCGCAAACCAATATTCCAGAGTGCCGAAATTCTCGATGCTTAGGGTATTGACGTAGATCATCGCCATTGAGAATCCCGCAATCCACAACCACGCGGGCACATTGGGAAACCAATACTGACAGTAGATTGCCGCCGCCACGACTTCGCTGCCAATGATCACCACCAGGCACAGCCAGTACGTGTAGCGAATCGCAAATCCCGCCCAAGGATGGAGGTACATCTCCGCGTGCAAGCCAAAGGCGCCCGCTGTGGGATGCTCCACGGACATCTCGGCCAGCGCCCACATAACCGTGAGTGCCACCAAGGCGCCCAGCAAGAAGCTCACGATGACCGAGGGACCGGCCAGTTTCACGGAAATAGCGCTGCCCAGAAACAGCCCCGTGCCAATCGTGCAGCCCAGGGCGATCATCGCCACCTGGTGGGGCTTCAGTTCGCGACGAAGTCCAGACTCACGTTGCACGACCTCGGTGGAATGCGCGATGTCCGCCGCGCCGTTTTCAACTTGAGGCTCAATCATAGCGGGGCATCGTAACAGAGCCGATGCCGCGAGCCTAAGGACGGCAAGGACCTGGGCATTTTCAACGGAGATGTACGCTCGAAATCGCAATGGTGGCGCGATCATAGAAGGCAGAAAATCCCGGTCTATAATGGAAAAGAAGTACGCGCGCCTGATCACCCTCACACATGTCACACAGTTCCTAGGCCTTGGCAGGGCTGTTTCAACTCCTGAATCGGCATAGGGGAAGTGGTCGCCCACTCTCCCCTGCCACACCACCGGACTTGCGGGTCCGCATCCGGCGGTTCGGCGGGGTGAGCTACCCGTGAGCTGTGAGCTCGGGAAGTCCGAGCGAGGCGAAGAAAGCGTTGGACAGAGCGATTTTCAGCGCTGGCGTGTTGGCAAGGTGCCACGGTCCATCGGAGCTGCCCGCCGTTTGCGCGGCGTCCTGCGCAGCGATGCCGCGCTTGCGGAGCTCCCGATATCTTGTGGTTCCTCGTTTCCACTGCTTCCAGACCATCGACCGAAGTCGACGTCGGATCCATTTCTCCAGTTTATTGAGCACTTCCGGTGTTTCGCATCGGCCGAAGTAACCGATCCACCCGCGGAGATACTCCGCTAAGTCATGGATCATTCGGGCGAGGCTTATGCCCCGTGTCCGCCGTGTAACCTCCCGAACTCGCTCCTTGAACCGTGCCGCCGTTTTCGGCGCCAAGCGCCTCTTCGGTTGCTTGTGATTCGTGAAGCTGAATCCCAGGAATTTTCGTTGCCATGGTCGAGCCACTGCACTCTTCTCGCTGTTCACTCGAAGCTTGAGCTTCGTCGTGAGCAGCCTCGTTACACTGCTCATGACCCGTTCGCCGGCCCGCCGACTGCGGACGTAAATGTTGCAGTCATCCGCATATCGGGTGAACCGATGTCCGCGCCGCTCCAGCTCCTGATCCAGTTCGTTGAGTACGATGTTCGATAGCACGGGCGAAAGAGGACCGCCTTGCGGCGTTCCTTCCTCGGCCGGACTCACCAGCCCGTTCTCCATTACTCCAGCTCGCAAGAACGCACGAATCAGTCTCAGCAACCGCTTATCGCTGACCCTTTCGGCGATCTTTGCTAGCAATCGGTCGTGGTTGACCCGATCAAAGAATTTCTCGAGGTCCAAATCCACCACCCAGCGGTAGCCTTCGGCCTGATACTGTTGAGCCTGCTCCACCGCCTGATGTGCCGATCGCTTGGGCCGAAACCCATAGCTATGTTCAGAGAACGTTCCGTCCCAGCTCCTCTGCAGTACCTGCATCACCGCTTGCTGGATGAACCGATCCAGCACCGTCGGAATGCCCAACTTGCGCACTCCGCCGTCCGGCTTCGGGATTTCCACTCCTCTTACCAGTTGCGGCTTGTAGGTTCCCCTGAAGAGTTGTTCACGAATTGCTGGCCAGTGCTCTTTCAGGTGCCCGGGCAGCTGCTCGACAGTCATCCCGTCGATGCCCGGACTCCCCTTGTTGGCTTTCACTCGTCGTAGCGCCTGCTTGCAGTTTTCCCGCTCGCAGACTTCTGCCATCCACTGCTCGGTAGCCGGACTTTCTGCTCTGCGCTCCGCCAACTCCGATTCGGTCCCTTCTACGAAGGCCCTCGGGGCTGCACCCCTGCTCTCCTCCGGGAAGACCAGACGATACTGGCTTTTCTGCCGCTTGTCGGTGGTTGAGTTGCCCCGCGTACTCATCGCTCCCTTTATCCCCTTGCGGGGACCGTTCGGGCCTTCACTGCTCGCGCAGCTACTACGCCCTCTGCTGACTTCTGCCACCGGGTCAGAAACGATTTCTCGCTCCTCAGTCTCGAATGCGAGACCGGTAGCAGATCTCCCGAGGTAAGTTCGACCGCCTTCGACGCGCAACCGCTGGATTTACATTCAGTGCCCTTGATGGATGTGGGCTTCGCTGCCATTTGCCAGCTCGCCCGAACACTGCCTGCCTCCTATCCAGTTCTTGTTCATCAGCTCGCGTCTTTGCTCCGCGCTTCTTTCAGGCCCCGCCTCGCGGCGAGTGTTATTTCACCCTTGCGCTTCGCTATCACTTCACGTCCATCACGTTGTGAAGAGGACTTGCACCTCCAAGCTGTCGATCATGCTCGGCACACAAAAGGAAACGGCCACGAACCTTTCGATTCGTGGCCGTTTTGCACTCCACTACCACTTACGCGGCGATCTGCTTCACTAACGGGGCCGCCGTCTTGATTTCGATCTTGCGCGGCAGCGCACCCGCCGTAACCGGCGCCGTGATTTCCAGCACGCCGTTCACGTACTCCGCCATCAACTTATCGATCACCACGCCCTCTGGCAGCGTGAGTGTCCTTTCGAACACGCCGTAAGCAACCTCCTGCTCCACGAACTCGACTTCCTTGACGTTGCGAGTGAATTTCCGCTCGCCATGAATGGTCAGCAGGTTTCCTTGCGCGTGAACTTGCACATCCTTCGGCTCCACGCCCGGCAGTGTCACGCGGCAGACGTACTTCTTCCCCTCTTTGTCCACATACGCTTCCACCGCTGGCGTAAAGTTGAATTCCTTTTTGAATTCGGGCAGTTGTGCCCATCCTGCCCACGGCTTACCCGTCAGAATCCGGTTGAACATTTCGTCGAAGTCCCGCCGGAAACCGAACAACTCCTCATACATATTCCTCATGACTTCCTCCTCTTTCGCCTCACCAAGGCGCCGCGGCTACAACTCTGAGGCAGCGGCACAAGCCAAGCATCTTTGCGGCCCGACGGCCGCTGCGTCGAAATCACCGGGCGCTTCACATGCGCTGCCGGCCTCGCCGCTGCCTCAGATAGTCGGGACATCAACCCGCCGGGTCGAACCTCGTTCAAGGACTTTGAGGTGGAGTCGCAGGCCCGGCCGTTTTTTTCCGTTTCCGGCAGCCTCAGCGGCCCTCTCCCTGGGCGGTCTTTGCCCTTTCTCGTATGTCTTCTACAACGAGCTAAGGCTGTACGTATGTGACCGCTGCTACGGTTCAACGTGACCGATGTCACCCTTCTCGAATGAACGACGCTACAAGCGACCAGTTTGGGCAAAATGCTATAGTTGTTTTTTACGTCGGCATCCGCGTGAGTTATCTCTTGAAAATTGTCAATGTCGTCGGTGCACGTCCGAATCTGCCGAAAATTGCGCCTTTGATCCGCGAGATGCGTCGCCATTCTGGGATTGAAGCCATCCTCGTTCACACCGGTCAGCACTACGACGACGCGCTATCGAGTGTTTTCTTCCGGCAAATGGGCATACCGGCGCCTGACGTAAACCTGGAAGTAGGCTCCGATTCGCAGGCCGGTCAAACCGCCGAAATCCTAAAACGTATCGAGCCTTTCCTGATTGCGCAGAAGCCTGATCTGGTTCTTGTAGTCGGTGATGTCAATTCGACGCTCGCTGTCTCTTTGGCTGCGGCAACGCTTGGCATAAGCGTGGCGCACGTCGAAGCCGGCTTGCGCAGTTTCGATCGTTCCATGCCGGAGGAAATTAACCGCGTTCTCACAGATGCCCTCGCTGAATATCTCTTCGTGACCGAGGAAGTCGCCATTGAGAATCTCCGGAAAGAGGGCCGTCCCGCCTCGAGCATTCATTTCGTAGGCAACGTGATGATCGATTCTCTCCTCCAATTCGTGCCTCTCGCACAGCAATCGCACATCGGTGACGAACTGCGGTTGACCCTCGGACAAACTTGGCAGCGCTTCGCTGTTCTAACCCTTCACCGGCCTTCAAACGTCGATTCCGTGGACAAGCTCGGTCAGCTTCTGAACGCCGTCGCCGCTATTGCAGATGAGGTCCCAGTGATATTTCCTGTGCACCCGCGCACTCAACAGCGACTAACGGAGGCAGGTCTAACGAACTGCCACTCGCGGTTGCGTATGATTCAGCCCCTTGGATATCTCGATTTTTTGTGCTTGCTGACCAAGGCGAGCTTGGTTCTTACCGACTCTGGTGGGATACAAGAAGAAACCACTGCGCTGGGAGTCCCCTGTCTGACTCTTCGAGAGAACACCGAGCGGCCGGTTACAATTTCGATAGGCACGAATGCTCTGGTGGGAACCGACCCGCACAAAATTCGGTCAGCCGCTCGTGACATTCTCGCTGGCAAAAGCAAGATTGGGAGAATTCCTCCGCTATGGGATGGCAAGGCGGCGGAGCGAATTGTCAAAATTCTGCTGGCTTCTGTCTCCCGTCGGACAGTCACGATCGCTACTACATAACTCTGGAACTCTTTCCCGTTTGAGCAGGAGCAGGTGAAGGATCACCGGCGTGAGAGTACACTTGTGAGATTGCTCGGTTGGACCCAATTTGACCCACAAGTTACCATCCCTTTATGATGTAAGTTCAAAGGTTTCAACAATTCCGGGGTCGTCTAATTGGTAGGACACCAGCCTTTGGAGCTGGTTATCATGGTTCGAGTCCATGCCCCGGAGCCATTTTCTTTTGTTCCTCTGCTCAGAGGGAACGCGCAGCCGGCACTGCCGCCGAACCCATCTTGGCTCGGGTTTGCGCCACAATCGCAAGAAACTTCCGAGCGTTGTCGACAATCAATTCCGCGTTACCCGACTTCAAGTGGTCGGGGTGTACCAGTTCCCCGCCGATCCCCAGCGCCGCCGCACCCGCTTCTAGGAACTCGGCTGCGGTGTTCAGATTCACGCCACCCGTCGGCACCAGCGGAATACCCGGTAGCGGCCCCTTCAGCGCCTTGATATATTTCGCGCCGCCAACCTGCCCGCACGGGAAAACTTTCACGAAATCCGATCCCGCTTCCCACGCCGTAATTACTTCGGTCGGAGTCAATGCGCCGGCCATGATCAACTTCCCTTTCCGCACGGCCAGCGCCACAGTTTCCGCCTTAAATCCTGGGCTCACCAAAAATTGTGCGCCGGCGTCGAGACATTGCTGTGCCACATCGGCATTGAGTACCGTCCCTGCGCCAACCAGCAACTCCGAAGCGGCATGCTTTGCAAGTTCGCGAATCACGTCGATGGCTCCAGGCACCGTCATCGTGATTTCCACGATGGGAATGCCGCCCTTGCAAACGCATTCCGCCGCCATCCGCGCTTCGTCGGGAGACGAAGCGCGCACCACCGGCACAATGCCGATTTGCAGGATGCGATCGCGAACCGCCTGCTTTTCCATTGAGCGCGCCTTTCTCCCGGGAGATCCCCGTCAGCGCGCGATGCGCGCGCCGACTCCTTTCATCACTTGCAGCACATCTTCAAGAGTCGCCATAGAAGTATCTCCCGGCGTGGTCATCGCCAACGCCCCATGCGCCGCGCCGCATTCCACTGCCCACTGCGCGTCACGGCCCGCCAGGAACCCATAGATCAATCCCGAAGCAAACGAATCGCCGCCGCCGACGCGGTCGAAAATCTCCAGATTCTCCCGATTCTTGGCCTGAAAGAATTTTCCTTCGTAATAACACACCGCACCCCAATCGTTCTGCGTCGCGGTTTTCGCCTTGCGCAAAGTCGTGGCCACCACTTGAAATGGATAGTCTTTCACCACTCTCTCAATCATTTGCTGAAAGCCTTCGACGCTAAATGCCGAATGGTGCTCGTCCATGCCCGGCACTTCATAGCCAAGCGCCGCGGAGAAATCTTCTTCGTTGCCCAGCATCACATCCACAAAAGGCGCGACCCGGCGGTTCACCTCCTGAGCCTGCTTCTTTCCGCCCAACGATTTCCATAACGACGCCCGGTAATTCAGGTCGTAAGAAACAATCGCACCATGCCGCCGCGCAGCTTGCATAGCTTCCACCGCAACATCTGGAGTTGTAGCCGAAAGCGCGCAGAAAATTCCCCCGGTGTGCAGCCAGCGCGCGCCGTGCTTTCCAAAGATCTCATCCCAATCGAAATCGCCGGGCTTCAATTGAGAGACCGCCGTATGTCCGCGGTCGTAGGACCCTGCAGCCGCCCGTACCCCAAAGCCGCGTTCCGTAAAATTCAGCCCATTGCGCGTCCCGCGTCCGACGCCATCGTGCGGCAACCAGCGAACGTAGGTTTGATCGACGCCACCTTGATACAGCATGTCCTGCAACAAGCGTCCCACGGGATCGTCCGCAAACGCCGTGACGATCGACGTATCCATGCCGAAGCAGCGCTTCAGGCCGCGCGCGACGTTGTATTCCCCACCGCCTTCACAGACCTCGAAGCTGCGCGCGGTCGTAATGCGCCGATCCCCCGGATCAAAGCGAACCATCACTTCGCCCAGACTCACCAAGTCCCAGCGGCAATTTTGCTTTGGTTTAATGGTCAGCGGCATCGTTTTTCTTGCTCATCAATTAACACACTCCAAAGCGCCATGCACTCTCCGCGCTTTCTCTGTGCGCTCTGCGTCTCAGCGGTAAATTCTTTTTTCGAATTTCACTTCGCTCACAGCGAAACGCCGCGCTTCCAAGGAATAAAATCATCCTGCTTCAGATTCTCCGCCTTGGTTTGTGCCTCTCCGCTCGCCACCTGAATGACCCGTTCCAAAATCGCTTCACCCATCTTCTCAATAGTCGTCTCACCCGCAATGATCGGCCCAGTATCGATATCAATGATGTCGGGCATCCGCCGCGCAAGTTCCGAATTCGTAGAAAGCTTCAACACCGGCGCAATCGGATTTCCCGTAGGCGTGCCCAACCCAGTCGTAAACAGAACAACATTCGCCCCCGCGCCGACCTGCGCGCTGACGCACTCCACATCGCTACCCGGCGTGCACAGCAGATTTAACCCCGGCTCCCTCGAATATTCCGGATAGTCAAGCACACCTGTCACCGGTGACGCCCCACCCTTCTTCGCCGCCCCGGCGGATTTCATCGCGTCGGTCAGCAAACCGTCGCGAACATTTCCCGGCGAAGGATTCATCTCAAAGCTGGCATGAACGGCCTTCGCACGAGCCGCATAGTCTCGCATCAGCTGCATGAACCGCTCGCCAACGTCCTTACGCACGCTTCGATTGATCAGTTGCTGTTCCACTCCGCAGAGCTCCGGAAATTCCGATAAAATGCCGCGCCCGCCAAGCCCCGCAAGGATATCGGCGGTGTGCCCAATGGCCGGATTCGCGGATATTCCAGAGAAGCCATCCGAGCCGCCGCATTTCAACCCAATGCAAAGACGCGAAAGCGGCGCAGGCGCTCTCTCGGCTTTGTCGGCTTCGACAAGTCCCACGAACGTCTCGCGTATAGCTTTCGAGAGCATCGTGGATTCCTCGCCGATCTGCTGCTGTTCAAAAACCAGCAGGGGCTTGGAGAAGTTGGGATCGCGTCGCTTGATCTCTTCCAGCAGCGTCGGTATCTGAGCGTTCTGGCAGCCCAGACTGAGAATCGTGGCTCCCGCAACGTTGGGATGATGAACGTAGCCCGCCAGCAGCCCGCACAGATTCCTGGTGTCTTCGCGCGTTCCCCCGCACCCCTGCTCATGCGCCAGAAACTTAATGCCGTCCATGTTCCGGAAAACTTTCGGCGCAGTCGAAGCGCCCTTATCTTGGACGAACTGAAAGTTCTTAAGCTCCTCGGCTTTCCCCTCGCGATAGAGTCGGACCAGCTCCGCGACCTGACGCCGGTAAATCTGCGGCAGCGCAAATCCCAGCTCTTCCTCGAACGCCTGCTTCAGAACGCCAAGATTCCTGTTCTCGCAAAACACCAGCGGGATCACCAGCCAGTAGTTTCGCGTGCCAACCTGTCCGTCCGCGCGGTGGTAACCCAGAAATGTGCGCTCGCGCCAGGCAGAAACATCGGGTGGCGTCCAGCGGGCAGTCTCTTCGGAAGCATGAAAATCGGAGGCGGCGTGCCGTATGTTGCGTGTCGAGAGCAGATCGCCCCGACGGATCGGCACAGTTGCCGTGCCCACCAGACCGCCATACATGATGACTTGATCCCCAGGCTGAAGATCCCGCGTGACGAATTTCTGTTTGGCCGGAATATCCGAAAGCAGCGAATACGTGTCGCCCGAAAAAGCAATCAGCTCACCTTTTCGTAGGGGGGTCAGCGCGACCAGAACGTTGTCTCTCGAATCCAGTTGTAAAACACTATTTTGCATACTTTGATTTTCTGATATCGACAGATTCCCCGCAACGAGCCGCTTCTACCCCAGCGCCCCATCTGCACGCCTCGCGCAACACTCCTTCAACTGCTGTTTTCAGCTTGATCTCAAACTCAACGACTATAGGAACCGCCCGCCAAGGTGTCAAACCGCTAGAACTGAAGACAAGATTCAGTTAAATTGAAGCTTCGCTCTCATACGATATTCCCGATAATTGAGCCTCGGACTAGTTTCCCCGCTGCAGGACGACAATCGTATCGATTGGCTCGCGGCCCTCTTTCGGCAACCTCAGCAACAGGCCCCCATTTAGAGGCTTTAGCTCCAGCGGTGCATTCGATCCGAACAGATGCGCCCCCGTGACTCCCGGCAACTCCGGCAACGCCAGGTATTCGTCCTTCCAATCCAGAACGTGCACAAAGATATCCCGGCCTTTTTGCGTCGAGACACCCCAACTCCGGGGCGTAATGGGCCCGCCGCGCGTGCCGTAAATCGTGTCGCCGTTTTTCTGCATCCATTCGCCAACGGCGTGCAGCCGCTCGACAAACTCCGGTTGCACTCTTCCCGTAGGCATCGGCCCGATGTTCAGAAGAAAATTCGCGTTCGAACCAGCGGCGCGCACCAGATAGTGAATCAGGTCCGGCACGCTCTTGAATTTTTTGTCACTCGCGTTATATCCCCACGCTCCGTTAACGGTTTCGCAGGTTTCCAACGGCAACGTGCTGATCGACGTTTGATTGAATCCCGCCGTGTTCGCTCCCGGCAGGTCTTTCTCAAACATCTGGAAGTCCTCCCCGTCAAAAGGCGCGTGATGATGGTTGCTGCCGATCAATGCGGCAGGCTGGAGCTTGTGAATCAGCGAATAGGTCCGCTGCAATTGCCAATCCGCGTCGGGCTTATCCCACATGCCATCGAACCAGATTCCGGCGACGTCGCCGTAGTTCGTCAACAACTCGGCGAGCTGCGCGTCCATGAAATCCAGATAACGCTGGAAATCGCCGCCAGCCGGACGGCCCGCGGAATGTCCCGTGCGCCCAAGAGGAAAATAATCCGGATTGTGCCAATCCAGCTGCGAATGATAGAAAAACAGCTTGATTCCCTGCTTGCGGCATTGCTCCGCCAATTGTTTTAGCGGGTCCTTCCCGTAAGGCGTCGCATCCACGATATTCCACTTGTTCTGCTTTGTGGCAAACATCGCGAATCCATCGTGGTGCTTGCTCGTTATGGTGATGTATTTCATGCCCGCGGCCTTCGCCAGCGAAACAATATCCGCGGCGCTGAACTCCGTTGGATTGAACTGCGGCGCGAACTTTTCGTATTCGGTAATGGGAATCTTCTCATTCTCCATCACCCATTCGCCGCGGCCCGGAACGCTATACACGCCCCAATGAATGAACATTCCGAACTTAGCGTCCTGAAACCACTGTCGGGCCTTAAGGTTGGACTCCGAAGGCTGATAACTCTGCCCAACCGCCGCGGAACTCCAGAACACGGCCGCCAACAGAATCATCATCATCCTTGGCGTTGTTCGCTTCATCGAATTCCCCTTCACGAAATCGGGTTCTAGTAGCGCAGGCACTCTTGTCCACCCTGAGCCTCGAAGGGCCTGTGTCCCCTTCAACAGTTCGTCCCCGTATCCATTCCCTCCAACTCCACTATTTCTCCAATTCAAATACTTTCTCCATCACCTGCCAGCGTTCCACGGGACTAGCGTTGGGCAGTGGATTCTGAAATCGCCCCATAAGTTCTTCCCACTCACGCACCTTCGGATTCGCCAAGTCCATCTTAGCTTTCTTCGCAAACGAAAACTCCGAGTCCACTTCCATAATCATGAACATGCGCGTGCCTAACAGGTAGATCTCCATGTCGACCACACCCGCGTCCTTCAAACTTTTGGTGATCTCGGGCCAGACTTTTTCGTGATAGTGCTTGTACTCTGCGATAAGCGCAGGGTCATCCTTCAAATCCAGCGTCAGGCAAAATCTTCGTGGGCGACGTTCCTTCACACTACTCATTTTCGCTTCACCCCGTACTTCCTCTCACCGCTCTAGGTCAACGCGCGATCCAGATGAACGTATCCGCCATCGACAAACAAATGCTGGCCAGTAACATGGCTTGCCCGCCCGGAGATCAAAAACAACACCGTCGCTGCAATCTCTTCCGGTGCGGTCATGCGCCCACCCAGCGGAATCTTTGCGGTAATTTCGCGCAGCTTCTCCTCAGGATTCGCGAACGTGCCGAGCCACTGCTGATACAGCGGCGTCATCACCTCCGCCGGCAAGACAGCGTTCACGCGAATCCCGTACGGCAGCAACTCCACCGCCCATTCCCGCGTGAGCCCCAGAATCGCACCTTTCGCGGCGACGTACCCTGACGTGCCGCCCTGTCCGGTGACCGCCGTCTTCGAAGCAATGTTCACGATGCAACCGTGCGATTCTTTCAGCGCCGGAATCCCGTAGTGGGCCATGTTGTAGTAGTGCAAAAGATTTCGCCCCAGCGATCCCACAAAATCCTCGGGACTCCCGTGCTCCAGGCCCACTCGATCGTTTATCCCCGCGTTGTTCACCAACGCATCCAGTCGCCCAAACTCCTGCAGCGTCTGCTCCACAGCCAACAAACAGTCCTGAGCCGACGCCAGGTCAGCCGGAATGAATCCAACTTTCTTCCCCGAACCCGCCACCTGCGATTGGAGTCGCCGTCCAGCCTCGACATCCCGATCCACGACGACGGGCACAGCCTCTTCGTCCGCGCACCCGCGCACAATTGCGGCGCCGATCCCTTTCGCGCCACCTGTGATCAACACAACTTTGCCCTTAATCTGCAAGTCCATTCGTGTGCGCCTTTAAATCGTAAAATCGAGTCGCATTTTCACCGAAAATCTTGTCTTTAGCGGCGAGCGCGTTGCGATCGACATAATTCTCGACGATCTGTTTCATTTGCCCATAGCTTGCAGCCAAAAGGCACACCGGCCAATCGGAACCAAACATCAATCTGTCCTCACCAAACGATTCAAAGACCACGTCGAGGTACGGATCGAAGTCCGACAGCGTCCAGCTGTGCCAGTCGGCCTCGGTCACTAACCCCGACACCTTGCAATATACATTCGTGTTGCCAGCGATGCGGCGAATCTGCGCGGCCCACGCTTCGATATTCTTGACTTTGATCTCCGGTTTGGCCAAATGATCGACGACAAATCGTTGGCGGGGAAATCGCTCGACCAGTTCAATGGCCGCGGGAAGCTGCCTTGGATAAATGAGAATATCGTAGGTGAAACCAAATTCCTGTAGGCGCGAAATCCCGCGCATGAACTCGGCCCGCAGCATGAAATCATTATCCGGCTCGGACTGGACAATGTGACGAAACCCGCGCACTTTTTTGTATCCGGAGAAATACTCAAGTCGCTCGTCAATTCGCGGCGAAGCGAGGTCAACCCACCCGACAACCCCGGCAATCCGCGTAGAGCGTTTGGCAAGATCCAGCAGGAATAACGTTTCTCGCTCCGATTGATCCGCTTGCACCGCGACGGAGGCATCGATTCCGTTTGCGTCGAACTCGAAAGCCAACTCTTCCGGCAAGAAATCGTGTTTCAACACACCCATGTGTTCGTCAATCCAACCATCCCGCGCGGGTTCGTACACCCAGAAGTGCTGATGCGAGTCGATGTTCATAGAAATTGGGGCCGACAACGCACTCCGAGCCGCACCAACATACCTGAAGTTGTTAACCCCGGTCGAGAAAATGAACTTCGCTGGCGCCACGCAAATGCGCCGCGGCGCTTTCCGCGGTGATGTCCCGCTGAGGGCTACCGAGCATTTCGTATCCAACCATGAATTTCTGAATGGTGGCGGAGCGCAAGAGCGGCGGAAAATAGTGCGCGTGAAAATGCCACTCGGGATGCCGTTTGTCGTCGGTTGGCTGCTGGTGGAAACCCATCGTGTAGGGAAAAGCAGTGGTAAACAGGTTGTCGTAGCGGATGGTCAGGCTCCGCATAATGCGGGCGAGATCGCTCCGCTCGGCATCGTTGAGATCAGGGAGGCTGCCCGCGTGGCGGCGGCTGAGGATCATGGTCTCGAATGGCCACACCGCCCAATACGGAACCAGCGCCACAAAGCTTTCGTTTTCGGCGACGATGCGCTCCCGGTCGTTTTGCTCAATGGCTAAATAGGAGCAGAGCAAGCATTTCTTGCGCGTCTCAAGATATTCGGCTTGCGCGGCCAGCTCGCGCGCAGGCTGGTTGGGAATCGTCTCGTTGGCCCAGATCTGGCAATGCGGATGCGGATTGCTCGCTCCCATCAGCGCGCCGCGATTCTCGAAGATTTGAACGTGCTGGATCCACGGGACCCCCCCCAGATCACTGTACTGACCAGCCCAAACGTCAATGACCGCGCGCACTTCCTCGGGCTGCATACGCGGAATAGTCAGGTCGTGCCGCGGCGAAAAACAGACGACGCGACATACACCACGCTCACCCCGAGCAACAATCAACCCCTCTTGATCGACCTCGAACGCCGGCGTGTCGGGCAACAATGCCGGGTAATCGTTGTCGAAAACATACGTGCCCGTGTACGCGGGATTCCGCGCTCCGCCCGCTCGCGCATTTCCGGGACACAGATAGCATTCGGGATCGTATTCGACCACCGGCGGCGTAGCCGCCGTGGCCACGTGCCCCAGCCAGGGACGCTGCGTGCGGTGCGGCGAAACCAGCACCCACTCCCGCAGTAGCGGATTCCATCGGCGGTGCGGCGCGTCCTTTTGTTCGCGAGCGGTCATCAGCCCCATTGCTTCTTTTTGTAGCTATAAGTCTGATGGAGCAACCAGGCCGGCTCCTTCGGCAGGTTTGCAGATGTAAATTTGGGGCACCAAGCCCGTCTCTCGCTGGTATGCCTTCCCCAACTTCTCCTTGAATTCTCCGGCGCGCCGCGCGTCCACAAGATTGATGGTTGCGCCGCCAAATCCTCCGCCGGTCATGCGTGCACCGAACACACCTTTTTGCTGGTACGCCAGGTCCACCATTAAATCCAGTTCTCGGCAACTGACTTCGTAAAGATCGCGCAAGCTGCGGTGCGATTCCGCCATCCGTTTTCCAAACCGCTCGATATCGCCGGCCTCCAACGCCTCCGCGCTGTCCAGTACGCGCGCGTTCTCCGTGAGGATGTGCAGCGCACGCTTGTAAATCACCTCCGAGAGCAGCCCGCGATGCCGCTCCAGTTGCTCCAGGTTGACGTCGCGAAGCGCCCGAATTCCCGGAAGCACCGTCGCCAGCCGGCGAACCGCCTCTTCGCAATCCGCGCGCCGCCGGTTGTATTCGCTGGAAGCCAGTTCGTGCTTGACCATGGTGTTGCTGATCACCAGCTTCACGGAATCGGGAATCGCCAGGGATTTGAAGGTTAGCGAGCGACAATCCAGCAGCAGCGCGTGATCTTTCTGCCCATGAAGCGAAACAAATTGATCCATGATGCCCACCCGCGCGCCCACGAATTCGTTCTCAGCTTTGCGGCAAAGCTGCGCCAATTGCAGACGATCCGGCGTAGCCCCGGAATTTTCCGCGAGAGCCAGCGCTGTGGCCACCTCAATCGCCGCCGAAGAGCTCAGCCCCGCCCCCATGGGAACTTCGCTCTCGATGAAAAGATTGGCGCCGCGAACGCGAAAACCCGCTCTCTCCAGTTCCAGCGCGACGCCAATCGGGTAGTCACTCCACGACTTCGTGGGCGAAATCGCGGTGGAACTAAGATCCACCTCGGCAGCGGCGGAGAATTCTTCCGAGTAGATGCTGAGCTTGCGGTCCTCGCGCGCGCCAATGGCTACCCAGCAATAGAATTCAATCGCCGCGGGCATGGCGAAGCCGTCGTTGTAATCCGTATGCTCCCCGATCAGATTCACGCGGCCGGGAGCGCGATACACGCGAGAAGCCCCGTCAAATCGCGCGCTAAAGCGCCCGGCTATGTTCGACAGTCGTGTCATGGACTCTTGTCCCAGCAAAAGCCAGATGAGCTGGAAGCCAGGCTTCCCGCTGTCTCCTTATTTAATGGCCAGATAAATCCGGCAAATACGACTTCTGCGGTACGACACGCATTCCGCGATGGCCCGGTAGGAGTCTGACCGGGCCACACCGAGCTAAAACAACGCCCCGGGTGAGATGACTATTCACTCCCAAGGATCGCGGATCACGTGAAGAATCGGCCAAGGTGCCATAGGCGGCCAGGATGAACCCAAGCAGGAAAAACAAAGTTCCAATCGGCGGCCGGATTTCGATTCTCATGTGTCCTTTTAGCAGAAAATCGGATTCAACAGAAACGTACCCTGTCCGCGATGATCGTGAGAGATACTGGCCTCTCGTACCAGTTCGGCGTCCCTCGCCCCCACCGGATCGGCTCCGATCCCGGCCCGTGCGCTGCCTATTGAACCGCGCGGCGGCAAAATCGCCCTCTGCCGGTTAAGCGGTTCACCTGGCACAATGCAGGGAGGGTACCTGAGCCCGCACCTCGCTGCAAGACCCTCACGCTCGAATTTCTTTGCCGCGGTGCTGCCCTGCAGTTGTGGCATGATGTCGCTTCGTACGGAGGTTTCATGTCTAGAGCGAATGCTTCCCGCCGGGACTTCCTCAAACTGGCGGGCGTTGGCGTTGCGGGCACCGCGCTGAGTGCGGCGGCCTCGAGCTACGCCCGAATTGCCGGGGCTAACGATCGCGTCGGAGTGGGGATCGTGGGTTTCTCCGACCGCTTCCGAAACAGTTTGGCTCCAGCGTTTCTAAAATCTGCCGGCGAGCTCAATCTCGAGTTTGTCGCGCTTTCCGACATCTGGAGCAAGCGCCGGGAGGAAGGCGCGGCGCACATCGCCAAGCTCACCAACAAGCAGATCGCCCTGGCGCGAAACAACGACGAACTTTACGACAATAAGGATGTACAAGCAGTGATCGTTGCGACCCCGGACTTCCAGCATGCGACCCATGGCGTCGAAGCCATCCGTTCAGGTCGCGACGCGTACATCGAGAAACCACTGGCCAACACCATGGAAGATGCGCGAGCCATTCACAGCACCGTGAAAGGAACCGACCGCATTGTCGCCATCGGTACGCAGCGTCGCAGCTCTCCCCTGTACCAGCGCGCCCACGAGTTCATCAAGTCCGGCCAGTTCGGCGATATCGTCTCCGTGGAAATGACCTGGAACGTCAATCAGCCCGGCCGCTGGCGACGCCCAAAACTTGTCTCCCTGTTGCGCGAGGCCGATACCGACTGGAAAAGATTCCTGCTCAACCGCCCCTTTGAGCCCTTCGATGCCAGGAAATATTTGGAGTTTCGTTTGTTCTGGCCCTTCTCTTCGGGGATACCCGATCAATGGATGGTCCATCAGGTCGATACCGTCCATTGGTTTACCGGATTGCCGCGACCCCGCAGCGTGGTCGCAAATGGCGGCGTTTACCATTGGCACGACGGCAGAAAGAATTGGGATACCATGACCGCGGTCTTCGACTATGGCCCGCTCGACGACCCCTCCAAGGGATTTCAGGTGGTCTACTCCTCGCGCATGACCAACTCCGCAGGCGGCGTGAAGGAATTATATTTCTCGAACGGTGGCACGCTGGACCTGGACAAGAATCAAGTCACCCCGGCCGGCGGACTCACCGAGGAATTTGCCAAGGAAATGGATGTGAAGCCGAATCTTCTGCCGACCGTATCGCTGGCGCAGTCCACCCCCGCTACGACGACCGCTGCCAGTACAGGAGCCGACGACGCTACGGCAGCCAACGTCCGAAACTGGATGGAATGCGTCCAAACCCGCAAGAAGCCAAACGCGGACATCGAAGCCGGCTACAGCCATTCAATCGCCCTGTGCATGACCATCGCCGCGATCCAGACCGGGCAACGCGTAACTTTCGACGATACAAAACAGGATGTTGTCGTCGGAACTCCAGCGAGCCACCCGCGACCTCAGCACGGCGGCGCCCGAGTCGATCCGCCAAGCAGCTCGCGCTGACCGATGCGGTGCCACCTAAACGAACGTGCCATGTAGCCGTTGGGCTTTAGCCCGGCGCACGAACGAGCGTACCCATGTCTATCAACATCGGCCTAATCGGCGGCGGAAACATCACTGAAACCCACGCCCGCGCAGCCCGAGCGATTCCTTCGGTAAATATCGCCGCCATTTACGGAACGAACACCGCGAATGTCGAACGCCTCTGTCGCGAATATGGCGGGCAGGCCTATCAGGATTTCGAAGCATTCCTGACGCATCGCCCCATGGACCTCGTCATGATTGGAAGCCCTTCCGGACTCCACGCCGCCGAAGGCATCGCCGCCGCTCGGCTCGGCCTTCACGTCCTGACCGAAAAGCCGATCGATATCACCGCGGCACGCGCCGACGCCTTGATCGAGGCCGCGAAGCAATCGCGCGTAAAACTCGGGGTGATTTTTCAGGATCGCGTGAAGCCCGACATTCGCCGCCTCAAACAGTGGGTCGATCAGGGGGTGCTCGGCAAAATCTTATTCGTGGACGCGCGTGTGAAGTGGTATCGCCCGCCCGAATACTATGGAAAATCGAAATGGCGTGGGACGTTGGCGTTAGACGGCGGCGGCGCCTTGATGAACCAGGGCGTCCACACCGTCGATCTGCTGCTCTGGCTGGCCGGCAACGTGACCCGCGTCCAGGCGCGCACCTCCACGGCTTTGCACTCGATCGAATCGGAAGACATCGCCATCGCCATCGTCGAATTCGCGAGCGGCGCGCTCGGCTCATTGCAGGCAACCACCGCCGCGTATCCGGGCTATTCACGCCGCGTCGAAATTACCGGCTCGGAAGGCACCGTGATTCTCGAGCACGATCGCATCATCGCTACCGACCTTCGCAGACCTCCTACAGAAGTCGCGCCAAACAACCCTGTGGACACCAATGCGAGTGCATCGTCCGCCGCGGTGACCGACGTTCGTGGCCACCAGGCGATCCTTGAGGATTTTCTCCGCGCCATCGAATTCGATGGGACCCCACTTTGCGATGGTCCGCAAGGCCGCAAGAGTGTCGCGCTGATCGAAGCGATCTACCGCGCGGCGCTTGAACATGGCGCGCCTGTTGCCCTGTGAACGAACCCGCACCCCTTGACAAACCGCTTCCCGGTGAAGATTCTTGTGCCGCGCGGCACCTGTTTTCGGCCCGCGTTTTTTCACGTTGCCAGGTTAAGCGCTTAAGGAGGAGCCATGTCGCTCAGTCGTAGGCAACTCTGTCGGATGTTGCCAGCCGCTATGTTGCCGGTTGCCGCCATCGCGGAAGATTTATCGGCAGAAGACGCTTCCCTGCCCTCAGCTACTTGGACCTTCGATCAATTGCCGGTCGAGGCCACCAAGGATGGCCAGTTTCGCGCCGTTCTGAAAGGCAAGCTGGCCACTGGCGAATCTTTGGAGACCCACGAAACCACGCTGCCGCCGGGCGGCATGCCTCATCCCGCGCACCATCACGTCCACTCCGAAATGTGGCTGATCCGCGAAGGCACCGTGGAGCTAACCATCAATGGCGCGACTCACCGCCTGGGGCCGGGCGGCGTCGGATTTGTGCGCTCGAATGACGAGCACGGCATCAAGAACGTGGGCACAACGCCCGCGACCTACTTCGTCGTGGCGGTCGGCCCTGGAGCGGTTTCCTGAAGGAGACATCATGCAAAACTCTTGGAAAATCGCAGCGCTGTTCACAGTTGCGGCGCTCTCGATGGCGTCGGGTGGCCGGGCTCAATCCAGTTTCGATCTGAAGTCGCCCGACAAGCGCATCGAAGTGCGCATCCGCACCGCTCAAGGTGTGCGCTACGACGTGGTTCTGAACGGCAGAGCGATCCTCGAGAACTGTTCCCTTTCCATCGACATAGACCACAAAGTATTTGGCAATGATGCATCGAAGGCCCTGCATTCCAAGGAACGCAGCCACGACGAAACGATCGAGCCGGTCGTGCGCCAGAAATTCGCAAAAATTCGCGACCATTACAACGAAGTGCGCTTGGAGATGGATGGCGGCTACGACGTCACCTTTCGCGCCTACAACGAGGGCGTCGCTTACCGGCTGGAGACTTCCCTTCCCCAGCAGGAAGTGAAGATTTACGGCGAAGAAATGAACCTGAATTTTTCGCAAAATGACATTATCTTTTATCCGCAAGAAGACGGCTTCATGTCGCACAACGAGCGAAAATATCTACCGCAACGTTTGTCGGAGATCCTGCCGGCGTTCATAGCGACGCTGCCCGCCGTCGTTGATGTGGGACAAGGCGCGAAGGTCGCGGTCGCCGAATCGGATGTAGAGGAATATCCGGGTCTGTGGCTGCGGGGAACCGGCGGAACGACGCTCGCCGCAACCTTTCCGCCTTACCCATTGAAGGAGAAACAAGAGAACGAACTCGATGTCCGCGTCACGGAGGCCGCCGACTACATCGCCGTCACCAAAGGGACGCGAACATATCCGTGGCGCGTGCTGGGAATCGTCGACAAAGACATGGATCTGCTGACCAATCAGATTGTGTACCTGCTGGAAAAGCCGTCGCAGGTTGCGGACACGTCGTGGATCAAACCAGGCAAAGTCGCCTGGGACTGGTGGGCCGCGCAACAACGTTTACGGCGTTGACTTCAAAGCTGGCATCAACACCGCGACCTACAAGTACTACATCGACTTTGCGGCGAAGTATGCGATCCCCTACATCATTCTGGATGCAGGCTGGTACAAGGCCGGAAATATTCTGGAGGTCGTTCCGGAAATCAACATGGAAGAATTGGCGGCCTACGCGGAACAGAAAAGTGTCGGCCTCATTCTGTGGGTGGCGTGGAAGACGTTGGACAATCAGCTCGAGCCGGCGCTGGATCAGTACGCGAAATGGGGCGTGAAAGGGATCAAAGTCGATTTCATGCAGCGCAGCGATCAACCGCTGATTAACTACTACCATAGGGTTTGCCGCGAGGCCGCCAAACGAAAAATCCTCGTCGATTTTCACGGCGATCAGAAACCGGCAACGATGATGCGCACTTGGCCCAACCTGATCAACACCGAAGGCGTGCGCGGCATGGAATGGGATAAGTGGAGCGCGGAGACCGATCCCAAGCACAGCACCACCCTCCCCTTCACGCGCATGTTCCTGGGTCCCATGGATTACACGCCGGGTGCCATGCTGAACGCGCAAAAAGCCAGCTTCGCTGCAATCCACGACCGTCCGATGAGCCTGGGCACTCGTTGCCAACAGTTGGCGATGTACGTCATCTACGACGCCCCGTTGCAAATGCTCTCCGACAGCCCATCGAATTACTTGCGTGAACCGGAAGCGATGGAATTTCTCGCGCCGGTGCCGACGACTTGGGACGACACGCGTCCGCTGAGCGGCAAAATCTCCGACTACGTGGTTGTGGCTCGCCGCAGCGGCCGCGACTGGTACGTCGGAGCGATGACCGACTGGACGCCGCGCGAACTCGACATCGACTTTTCATTCCTTCCGGATGGCAACTTCCAGATGCAGTCGTACGAGGACGGTGTGAACGCGGACCGCATGGCCAGCGATTACAAAATGACGAAAACGCAGGTCAACAAGACAACTACGTTAAAGGTGAAGCTGGCGCCCGGAGGCGGCTGGGCAGCAAGAATCGTTCCGTAAAATTGCCTAAAGCGGCACAGGCGCTGCTATCTGTGCTTCCTGTGCCCTGCTTGTGTCCCTGTGTGTGCTCCCTTTCTGGATCTCTGTCTGGGCACCCCTTCCGCCGCACTGATGCGGCTGACAATTCGTTATTGAACCATCTCGCCCGATGGTGCAGTCTAGTCCGCCAAACCATTGACCAACACAACTCCAGGAGCATTGGATTCCGGATCGCACGTGCCCAGCAGACGTTGGGGCATTGCGCTCCTGTTGGGTTTCGGTGTCCTGGTCAACTATTTCGACCGCGTCAATCTTTCGGTCTCGCAAAAAGCTCTGACCGACACCTTCGGAATCTCCGCAGTAACGTTCGGCTATTTGTCGAGCTTCTACAATTGGCCCTACGCCGCCCTACAACTTCCCTGCGGGCTGTTGCTGGACCGCTTTGGCGTGCGCCGCGTAGGCCGCATCAGCACAATCATCTGGAGCATCGCGTCCTTTGCCGCCGCAGTGGCCACCAGGATTGAAGCGCTATTCGCCGCTCGATTCCTATTGGGCATCGGCGAAGCTCCCACATTTCCCGCGAACGCAAAGGCGGTCGGCTACTGGTTCCCGCAACAAGAACGAAGCCTGGCGACCGCCATGTTCGACTCCGCCGCAAAATTTGCGCCAGGTGTGGGAGTTCCAATCATCGGCATGTTCCTCCTGCACTTCGGCTGGCGCTGGAGCTTCGCGGCCACCGGCGTCATCAGTCTCTTGTACTTCGCATTGTTCTATGCCTTCTACCGGAACCCCAGTGAAGACAAGGCCCTTAGCGCAGCCGAACGCGAATTCATTACCAAAGGCGGAGCGCAGCCCGAAGATCAAGCCCGCGCAGCGAAAGGCGCGCCGCTCTGGTATTTGCTGAAGCAGCCCAAAGTGTGGGGGCTGGCACTGGGATTCGGCTCCTACAACTACACTTTTTACCTGCTGCTCGCCTGGCTCCCTTCCTACCTTTCTACCGCGCTGCACATTGACCTGTTTCACTCGGTCCTGTATGCGAGCGTCCCCTGGCTGTTTGCGGGGGTTGTTGATCTGGCCGTGGGAGGCGTGCTGGTGGACACTCTGATCCAGCGCGGCTGGAATCCGGTTCGCGTTCGCCAAGCGGTCCTTATCGGCGGAACGGCTCTGGGACTGGGGATTTTCGGGACAACGCAATCCGTCACACCTTTTGCCGCAGTTTTCTGGATCAGCATTTCGATCGGGGGGCTATCCGCAGCCTCGCCCGTCGGCTGGTCGATTCCTTCTTTGATCGCGCCGCGGGAAAGCGTGGGAACGCTGGGCGGAATCCTGAATCTGGCGAACCAAATCGCGGGCATCGCCTCTCCGATCATCACCGGATATATTCTCCGCGCAACGCATTCTTTCTCCTGGGCATTTGGAGTGGCGGCGGCGTTTCTGCTGATAGGCATCGCAGGCTATATTTTTCTGTTGGGCCGCATCCAGCCGATTCCAGAGCCGCAAGCTTAGGCCGCATCTTTCAACGAGCGTGAGCTAGGGAGTGGAGTTGGGTTAACTCATAACACCCCTCCCCCTCGGTTCGTGTAAGTGTTCATTTTAAAGCCGGTTAAAGTCCATTGTTTTTATACACTTCCGCAAGTGTTCATTCTAACTGGCTTACGATGGCGGTAGTTATCACCTTTCTAAACGCCCTATGGTTCCCTGTAAGGTTACAGTGCAGCTTTATTACCATAAAGATATCTGCTCGTCAAAACGAAATTGATTGAGTCGGAATGGAATGCGCCGGGGTTGACGCCGGGCGGGGCAAGCCCTGCCCCTACAAGGGGAATTCTTAGGACGACACGGATGCCGACGAGTCTCGTCAGAGGCGGTTGGTTAGGCGAGTGGCGGATCGTTGGTGGTGGGTGGCTTGGGTTGGGCCAAGGCGCGGGTTGCGCCTGTGGAGATGCCGCCGTCGACCAATAGCGTTTGGCCTGTGATGTAGCGGCTGGATTCGGCGGCCAGGAAGACGACCGCCGACTCGAGATCGTTGGGTTGGCCTGGGCGCTTCACCGGGATGCGGTCCGAGATGTACGCAACCCACTCTTTGTCTTCGTAGAGGATTTTGTTTTGTTCGGTGCGAAACCAGCCTGGGGCCAGGCAGTTTACGGTGATTCCGTATTTGCCCCAGTCGTCGGCCAGGCTCATGGTGAGTTGCTTGATGCCGCCGCGGCTAGCGCCGTAGGGGCCTAGCCCGGCGAATCCCGAGACGCTCGTGACGGAACCGATGTTGATGATGCGGCCATAGCCCCGAGCGATCATGCCGCGCGCGATTGCCTGGGCGACGAAGAAACTGCCGCGCAAGTTGGTGTCGAGAATCAGGTTCCAGTCGTCCCAGGTGACTTCCAGGGCGGGTTTGCGCACGTTGCAGCCAGCATTGTTGACGAGGATGTCGAGGTGGCCGAACGCGGCCTCTGCGTCCGCAACCATTTTCTGGATGCTGGCGTAGTCGCGAACGTCTAGCTCGAGCGAAATCGCGCGGCGACCAAGCGCGGTCATTTCTTTTTCAAAAGGCAGCAGGTGATCGCGGTGGCGGCTGGTCATGACGAGATCCGCGCCGGCTTTCGCCAGGGCGCGTGCGAAAATCTGGCCCAGGCCGCGGCTGGTGCCCGTGACAACGGCTACCTTGCCGGTGAGATCGAAGAGTTCGTTGGTGGGGTTTGGGCTCATGCATCTTTCCCCGGGGTCAAAACCACCTTTAGCAGATTCGGTTCGCCGGCGTGCAGACGCGCAAACCATGCGGGGCCTTGATCGAGCGGAGCAACGGCGGTAATCAAGGGCTTCACGCGAATCGCACCGGATGCCAGCAACTCGATCGCTTGGGGATATTCGCCAGCGGAGGCGCAGGAACCTTGCAGGCGAATCTGACGCGAGACAACCTTCTGCAGCGGGAGCTTGACCTCCGGTGAGATGTTGCCGACCAGGGTGACGGTGCCGCCCTTACGCACGCAATCGATTGCTGCCGCGACCGTTTCGTTTCTTCCGACAGCTTCGAGAACTACATCGACGCCGTTCCCGTTAGTGAGTTGTAGTACCTGGACGACGAGATCGGTTTTGGAGGATAGGGCCGCGGTAGCGCCGAGCTCCGTGGCCATTTTGAGGCGCGAGTCGTCGATATCGGCAACCAAGACGCGCGAGCAGCCGGTGGCACGCAGAGCTTGCAGGATGAGGAGGCCGATCATGCCGGCACCAATGACGAGTGCGGTGCTGTCGACGGGCGTCTGGGTGACGGCGACGGCGTGGAGTGCGACGGCGACGGCCTCGAGCATGGCTGCTTCGGTGAAAGAAAGCTGATCGGGAAGGCGGTGCACGATGCGAGCGGGAACGACGACATACTCTGCAAATGCCCCGGCGCGACGGTAGTCGCCGCAGGAGACGCCCAGGACCTGGCGATTGTCGCAGAGATTTAATTGGCCGCGAAGGCAGTGCTGGCAGGCGCCGCAGTAGATGGTGGAGTCGAAGGTGACGCGATCGCCTTCGGCGAGGCCCGTGACGTTTTGGCCTATGGCGGCGATGCGGCCGGCGGCTTCGTGGCCCATTACGATCGGCGGAATGCGGCGACCGGAGGAGCCGTCGTAGCCATGGACGTCACTGCCGCAGATGCCGCACGCCGCCACCTCAATCAACACTTCATCCGGGAGCGCAGTGGGCTTAGGAAGATCAGCAATTTCCAGATGGTTGTATTTCGAAAGGAGAAGAGTTTTCATTTCGTCCGCGCTTTGACCTAAAGGAACAAACTCCTGAAAGCTGGCACCCACTGTAACGCAGATTCACAGACTTCTGGAACCGGGGGCCTTCGCTGATCCGAGGAGTGTTGTAGCCGCCCTCTGACTGTCTTGATGAACGAAAAGGCGCCCGCTTCGGAAAGCGGCCGCTACAACTTCTTGCTTACCTGCTACGCGAGAAGGCGGGTTTAGGGCGTGTACCTCGCGCGCAGGTGAGTGTCATCGTCATCTAAACCCCGCGGTCCCGGAGACCGCGGCTACAGTAGCTTGCAGGATTGATCGCGACGTCGGGCTGAAGCCCGGCGCCTACATGGGAAATACAGGCTAGAATGATGCGCGGTTATCGGAGCTACTTGATTGCGGCAAACTTCTGCGGTTGTGTTTATTGCGGTTGATACGATTGTGCCTGTGCGCGGCAAGAGCCTTGCGGGATTCGAAGAATTTGGGGCTCAACTGGATCATGCCGGGTTGCCGGTTGTGTGGGTGACGGCTCGTTCGCGGATGCAGATGGACGAACCGCGGCGAAAATTCGGGCACCAGCATCCTTTCATTGGGGAAGACGGTTGCGGCGTGTACCTGCCGGAAGATTACTTTCACCTGAGGCCCGCGAAAACGGTGCGGATGGGGCGCTTCACGTGTATCCCGTTGGCGGAGGTACAGCCTGCGGCCTCCGAGGCCTTGGAGTCATTGTCCGAAGAAACCGGAGTCTCGACGGTTCCCTTACGCTCCCTTGCGCCGCGGGAACTCGAGCAAAACACGGGATTGCCGGCGCGCGACGCCGAACTGGCGCGGCAACGCGATTTCGACGAGCTTTTCTTCTTTGCTGGAGCGGCTGAACCGGACATCGAGCGATTCGTCGCCGAGGCGGGCCTTCGGAAGATTGCATTGAGACAGCACGGAGTCCTCTGGTCGCTAGCAGTGGGCGCCGATTTGATCGGGTGTATTCGCGCGCTGTCGAAATTGTATGATCGGGCGCTGCGATCCCATCCAACGATCCTGGGGATCGCGGCCGCGGGCGAAGCCGAGGGGTTCCTGCCGGCGTGCGACCGTGGCCTGCTGTTGGCAAGACCGGCGGAGTTTGAGTCCGCTTCAACGGCAGCCCGCGGCTCCAAAAACAAGGTCTTTCCCTTGAATTCGCCGGACCTATGGGACTTGGTCTTCGCCAACGTCACTTCCCGAGGATAGCTCTTGGAAAAAACTGTCTCTTAAGTCTGACTCTTTGCCCAACTTGGCGGCTCGCGCGGAAGGCCTGGAAAGCGCTTGATAGGCCGCAATTCCTTTGTTTTCGTTGTGATACGGCGCGAACAGAGCGCGCATGCGCGCTGGCAGACGAATTGCGATTACTGCAGTAGCAGACCGCGCTGCTATAGATGTCGCAGTTTAAAGATTAATCAGAAGTACCGGGAGATCTATAACTATGGCTTGGTCTCGACTGAAATTCAGCGCCGCAGCTTCAGAATCGCAAAAGGGCCTGGTGCTCGCAGTTTGCCTGATAATGATGTCGGTCATGTGCGTGGCCTTGATCTGGCAGGCGCAGATCATTTCCAACCAGCGCGAAGACATCAAGTGGCTCTATACTCTGAAGTTCGGTGGCTAGTTTGGGTGCCGATCGGAGCATGCTTCGCGGTCAGATCTCCGTTTGGGCTAGAACGAACACAGACAGGAGTGTCTGCTACTTGAGAGGAATGGATTTTGCGGATTGGCAACGTCTAGCAGATTCCTGGGGACTTTCGCGAGCCGGTTATGATTCAATGTTCACGCGGGACAGTTAGGACATCGGGAGATTTACCGTGAAACATATCTGCAAAGGCCTTCTACTGGCATCCGTGGCTGTACTTCTGGCGATGACGATTTCGACGGCAAGCGCTGCGCAGCCTGCGCATCACAGGCACCACCGACATCACGGCGGGCATAAGGGTCACACGGCCGCCCATCATCACGCGAGTCCCCACACGTCGACTCAAAATCAGTAGCTAATACGATTGGCAGGCAAGACGTGAAAACGGGGAGCTATCAGGCTCCCCGTTTCGTCGTTTGCTGGTGTCGTCTCGGAAGCGCCGCAAGTTGCGCGTGTGTTTCTGGGCGACGCGCACCGCGAGAGCGGTGTGTTCAGCTTGTGCTTCGCTCTAAGCCCGGTGGAGTCATGCTCCCCTCCGAAGCTCATCGAGCTCACGTTTCACGTCTACGCCTCGCACCCATCAAATGCAAGCGAAGAAACAGAGAAATGCGCGAAGGAGGTGGAAGCTTGTGGAAATCGCCAGAGCGGCCTGAATAAGGGTTTACTTGATGAACAGTGTTTCGCGAAGCTGGTCTCGCGCGATGAATGATTTTGTCGTGCGATAGCGGACGAAGAGGTCCTGGATTTCGCGGTTTTGGTACACGCGCTGTGCGGGGCAAAGCAAGGGGCTCGAGATCACTTGCAAAGTGCCGGAGTCCGCAACCCGGTAGCGTTGGAATCCTTCGGGCTTCTTACTATGGAACATAGCGAAGACGACGCCACCGGGGCGCAGAATCTCGGTGATGCAAGCGACGGTCTTGGTGGCCATCGGTTGCTCGAGATAGTCCAACAAATCCCACAACAGCACGGCGTCAAACGATGACGCCGGATATTGCAGATTGGATTCGAGGAACCTGGTGGCTCTACCAGCGGGTGTCAGGTCTACCGATGGATCGGGCGTCTTGCCCGCGGCGCGGAGCAACTTTTCATCCTGATCCAGAAACTGCTTCCAAGAGCGTAGCAGATCGTCGGCGGTGACACGAAAGCCTTTCTCGATGAAGAAGCTAAGGGTGGTCTGCCAGGCGGCTCCCAGGTCGAGAAGTGTTCCTCGGCCGAGGCCGTCGAGATTCCACAGCAGCTCTTTCAGACCGTTGGAGACCCGTGTGCTTTCGCTGGACTCCGGGGCTCGCGTACCGCCCACAGCGGGGCCTGGAAGGCCACTCTTCGGGCGTGATCTGTCGGCCGAGCCGGCGGCGGTTGCCACCGAGCGAGAGACTTCACGGGAGGGCCCGTTGCCAGGCCCGATGCCGAACTTGTTGAGGAGACTCATGGGTTAGATCGATGCGGTTCCGGCTGGCACTGACTTACCGGCCATGGCCACTGCCGGGCTGCGGTCGTCGCTGGTCTTATCGATCGGCTTACCGGTCTCCACTTTACCACGGAGAACCGCGCCGTCCTCGATGGCCAAGCGCTGGGTCTGAATCTCGCCGATGACTTGTCCAGTGCTCCAGAGTTGAACGCGCTCGCGGCCCGCGATCTTGCCTTCCAGGCGTCCGCGCACAATGACTTCGCGGGCGACGACGTCGGCCTTCACGGTGCCATTGGGGCCTATGGTCAAGCTGCCATTGGCCAAGTTGAGCTTACCTTCGATTGGCCCATCGACAAAGAGATCTTCACTGCCGGTGATTTCACCCTTGATGCGAATCCCCTGGCTGATGCAGGCAGGGGCGTTGGGCGAAACAGGCGGAGCGGCGGGAGCGTCACGATGACTGGTGTGACTGTGGGCCGAGTGGGATGGCGCCGCGGCAGGTCCCGAGGGAGCTCCTTGGGCCCCGTGGGCCGGAAGTCCTTGGGGCTTTGCGTCTTCTTTTTTCCACATTGGGACACCTCGACGAAAGATTTTTGCTCTTCAAAGTCGCAATTCGTCAGGCTGTGTTGGGCGCGCGACTTGGAAGCGCGAAGATAGTACAGGGCTTAGCGAGTGTAAAGGGAAATGGGGGGTAGCAAATCTGGGGTGTTACGTCACGCTCTACACTAGATATAGTGGGTTTAGTCCGTTCAATCCCACAACGGCTGGTGGGATAGCGCTTACTTTGGGCTGGCCCCGGAGTTCCCACATGGCCACCACCATGCCGGCGAACTCCCGGGTGAACTCTTTCAGTGAGTTACGGGCTTGCCACCAGTGTTCGGGGTCGAAATCGCCATCGTGAGATCCGGAGACGCGCACCAAGGTTTGCGACGGAAACACGTGCAGGAAGATATAGCGCGCGCGGCGGGTGTGATAGTTCGAGGTTACGACGATCACGCTGCGCCACTTGCGCTCCAGGGCTTGCTGCGCCAGGACTTGGGCCTCTTCCCTGGTGTTCCCGGCATTGTGCGATATGCGCACGATCTTGTCTTTGGGCACGCCGCGCTCGATCAGGTCGTGCTCCATCAACTCAGCGATGCCGGCGTATGGCCGGAGCCTGCGGCCGCTGGCGACTACGATGGGAGCCATACCGTGACGGTAGAGATCCGCGGCGTGGGCGGCGCGGTCGGCATAGAAATTGTCGTCGCTGAGAACGATGATGGCATCGGCTCGCTCGAGGGAGTCTTCGACGATCCAACTCTCCCCCACGAATCGCAAGATGGGGCCACGAGCGAAATACAGCACGGCGCATAACACAACCACAAAAACGAGAGAAATGAGCGAGGAGATGATTCCGCCGGTCTGAGCTGGAAGGTCGCGCTTGCGAAAGCGCCGCCTCATGAATTGGGATCCAGCGAACGCAATTGTTCGGCGGCTTGCTCCGGGAGCAGAGAGTTGAAGTAGACCTCTTTGATGCTGTAGGACTTGCTGCGCTTTTCAAGAATGGGAAGGATTTCGATGTGCCAGTGGAAGTCTTCCGCGAGGGTCTTCCAATAGCCCGCTAATTCGCCTTTTTTGTTGCGCGTGTTGGGGGCGGTGTGGACGACGAGGTGAAACGCCGGGGCGATTTTGTCCAGTCTGCGCAAGACGCGGCCAAGCAAGGCGGCGAGATGCCTACGGTTGGAGCCTGGTCTCGGCTGCTCGAACAAATGATTGTGTTTGCGGTGCATCAGCCACATTTCGTAGGGCACGCGGGAAGAGTACGGGCAGAGCGCGTAATACTCGCCCTGGACATCGACGATGCGCTTGCCTTGCTTTTCGTCTTGGCGGACCACGTCGCAGAAGATGCAGCGCTCGCGCTCGTGGTACCACTCGTTGGCGGAGCTGAGTTCGTACTTGATACGCCTGGGCACGAAAATAGTGGCGGTGATTTGCGAATGGGCGTGGGACCACTCGTCGCCGGCGAGCACACCTTGATTCTTGAATACGGCTACATATTTGAAGCGGGAATCCTTTTTCAAGTCGGCGATGCGGGCGGCCCAGACCCACAAAACCCGCTCGACCTCTTCGTCGCTGAACTGCGACATGCGTTTGTCGTGATGGGGTGTTTCGACGACCACTTCGTGCGCTCCGAGGGCGCCCATCTTGTCGTACATGCCTTCGGCGAGGCGGCCGGGTTCTCCTTCAATGCGGTAGAGCGGGTCGGGATGCGGTAGAACACGCACTTGCCAGGGGCCCTCGGCGGGCCAGGTAAGGATGGAAGGCTGCCTCTCGACGATGCCGCCGTCGAATGGGCATGGTTCGGTGGCGTCGTCCGGATGTTCGCGCTGCCCCAGGACTACCCAGCTTTGCGTGATTGGATCTCGTCGAATTTCCATGCGGAGTTTTGGTTTTTAGCGGACCTGAATACGACGCGAGGTTGGAAAATTGTTGACGACCACCTCGACCATGCGCAGTAGTTTGTTTCCCGGTACGCTGATTGTCAAGAAGCGGGGGAAAAAGAAGGAGTTAACACAGAGGACACGCGGGCCGAAGCACAGAGGTCGCGGAGGATTATGTTCGAAGGAGAAAGTTGGATTAGCGGGCGATCACCAAGTGCCTGGTCCGGTGGCCATTTGCTTCAGCGTGGATTGGCCGCGTGTTATTCTCGGCGAGCTATGGACAGCGAGTTGGAATTCATGCGGTTGGCGCTGGAAGAGGGACGCGGTGCGGCGCTGGCGGGGGAGGTCCCCGTTGGGGCGGTTCTAGTGCGCAACGGCGAAGTGATCGCGCGCTCGGGCAATCGCACGATTCGGGATTGCGATCCTACTGCGCATGCGGAAATCGTCGTGCTGCGTGAGGGTGCGCGCAAACTCGACAACTACCGGCTGGCTGGGACGACCTTGTACGTTACGATCGAGCCCTGCAGCATGTGTGCGGGAGCGATTATTCAGGCTCGCGTGCCGCGGGTGGTGTACGGCTGCGACGATCCCAAGGGCGGCGGCGTGCGGTCGTGCTTCGAGATTCTCACCCATCCGCGGCTGAATCATCAGGTCGAGGTCACCTCGGGCGTGCTTTCAAATGAATGCGCTGCGCTGATTCAAGCGTTCTTTGCCGAGCGCCGGTAAACGCTTACCGCGCGTTTTTTCGAGCCAAAACATCTGGTGGTGCACGATGCAACGGCGCATTGCCGGGAAAGCAAACCGTCTGTTACGATGGCAGATGGCCGCGGAGAGGTGACTGAGCGGTTGAAAGTACTCGCCTCGAAAGCGAGCGTACGGGAAACCGTACCGTGGGTTCGAATCCCACCCTCTCCGCCATTTTTATTCTTTTGTTTTCTTTTAGTTCAGAGCGGAACGATTTCCGTGTACCTGTTGCGTCCCCTTCGTTTTCGCGGAGCGCTATCGGATCTTGCGCCCATGTCCGCTTCACATCCGCTTCCGCCTGTTCATGTCGCTCGCGAATCCATGGACTGTAATGCTTCTCCGTCGCCTTAGCCGTCGTTCCAAAGGGCGCAGAAGCTCCCTTGATTCGGCACTACAAGCATCACATGCCAAGTGGTTTCCGTCGTTGCCTGTACACAACTTTGTGCTTGCCCAATCGCAATTTCGAAATGCAACAGGAGGGATGACTCAACAAGTCAAGGGCCTGACGCCGAAAGGTGGAATTACATTCATTTCCCCTTGCTTAAAGCATTTGCTGACTTGTTGGTGGGTGACTTGCTGTTCAGTACCGATAACAGTTCCAGCGCAGACGATGGCGGCGAAACTTCACCGTTGAGCACAATTGCTCTCGCACTCACATCTTTTCCATACAGCTTTCGGTTTGCCCGGTTGTCAGGCCGCAGTGTGGAACCTTCCAGCGACACCCCAGCAAAGAGTCCCCGAGCGCGTGAGTACGAAAGTATCTCTGCGCGTAGGAATAAATCTGTGGCGGCAGTTGATTCACGTCCAACGGGCCCGCCGGCAGCCGACGCAGTAGCACCGATCTTCACTTTGCTTGTCAATATGCTGTTGGCCGCACGGTCATTCATCAGCAGAAGAACAAAGTCCGTGGCCTGCCCGCCGACCTGCAGGCCAAAGCCGCCTCCGCCGAGCGCCATCATTGACGGAGCGCTCCACGGCCCTTGAAAGTCGGGGCCCCCGCGGCAAGTCATTACGCCGCGCCCGTAGCTTCCACCAACGCCAGCAGCGAACTTGAGGGTTGATGGCACAACGATGACGCATTCCGCCTTCTGTAGCACCGCCGCGGGTATGCCACTGCGCAGTTGCAGGACGTCCCTCATCACCATGCCAGAATTTGCTACTCGGTCGCTCTCTTTGGTGTGAGCCTGTATTGTGGCCACAGTAACCGCGACACCCGACCCGCCATTGCTCGTTACTCCGGAAAGCGTTGCCGTCACATGGTAGGTACCGACCGAATTTCCAGTTGTATAAAGCCCACTTGCTGATACCGAACCGCACTGCGGGCTCGGAGTGCAGGCCCAGGTCGCCATGGAAGTTACATCAAGTGTGCTGCCATCACTCCAATAGGTCGTGGCAGCCATCTGCACCGTGGCTAACGTTGTGATGGTATAACCTTCCGCCGTTTTGATGGCGTAACCGGCTCCCGTGACGCAGACGGAGCTGCCACAGGGGCCTGAGCCGGTTAAGCCTGCCGGCGTGATCATGAAGGAAGTTGCGGCGGTCCCCCCACCGACATCGGTTACGGTCACGGTGGCCTGCTCGCCAGTTATCCCTGTGGGCGTGCCATTGATCAAGCCGCCGCCCATACCAGTGGACATGGACATCCCAGTTGGGAAGCCTCCAGTAAAGGTATAGCTGTACGGTTGCGCACCCCCTGTCGGGGTGATTTGGCAACTCACGGCGATGTACTGCTTAACCTGGGAAATGCAAGGCGGGGCGTACACGTTGAGAGGATTCGACGCCGTGCTTGAACCGCCACCAGCGGTTTGACCAAAGCAAGCCACAGGGAGCCCAAGAAGCAAAAATAATTTCAGCCGACGAAATTTACGCCACATCATGGTTGCACCTCCAGCCCTCTAGGGCAGCTCCAATCCTTCGACTTGGGAAAGCACCCGCCCAGGTTAGGGCACAAAGTTGACCTTGATAGCCCTGATGAGACCCGAAGAGGATGCTAGGTTCCACTCGACCACCTTCCAACTAGGAAACCCCTAGCCACTTGTGCCCGACTTTGCCGGTTATCGCGTTCGTCGGGCGGCGGCAGCTTGTTTTTCTGGCTACGCATTCTCGATCGTTACGGAATATGAATAGGTGGCGAAAAGAGACAAAATTTGCGACGAAGGCATATTCGGCGATTCGAAGGTTTCCGGTCAGACGCCTAATCTTGCATTGACCTTGTCTCTCCTCTCGACTTATGAAAGGCAAACCATTTCTGTCAAAGTGTGTAATTTCACCTTCTAAAAGAAAGGCGTCAATGGTGAACTGTCTCATGTTTGTTTCCGAGACTCCGAACAAATGCAAGGCGTTCAGATTTGCGGCAATAAATCGGCGGTCATGGTTCGTCACAACAACTGAATCGACCTGGCTTGCCAGTAACTCCCGCAAATCATTCTCCCTTGCGCGACGTGATTCCTGTAGTGTTTGGGTTTTCTCAAGAGCATCCTTTCCCCATTCCATGAGCGGGTTCAGTGCATGCCGAAGATTTACCGTCACTTGTTTCAAAGCGACAAAAAGTTGTGAACGGAATTTGATGATTTTGCCGTTCGCCTCAACGACTGCATCGAGGGAGCTTGCCAGAAACGCCCGCATTTTCTCGAGAACATTCTTTTGCCGTTCCCTGAGCGCGTTCAGTGCGCGCCGAAGAAGTACCGACGCTTGTTCCAAACCGATAAAGAGGTACGAACTGAATTTGGTGATTTCCATAACGCGGCACTAGGACATCAATAAAAGACTCAAAATTATCGGGGCTAGTCCCATTAAGACGGTTATTGCAAGCGCCGAAGCGAGCGCCCCGAGAACTTCCGTTCGCGGAATCGCCTTGGAGCTTCTGTTACGGAGTGAGGCGACTTGGCTTCGCTTTCTCATCTTCCTTGGAGGGGGACAGGCCACACTCCTCGAGGAAAGTCTAAGTTTGGAGGCGAATACCCATTTGTCCTCTTTCCCTCGGATTCTTCGAACCGATGAGGAAAGAGGCTGCCATCTCTCCGCCCAAGAAGTCGAAAGCAGCCCGACAGTTCGGACGGTAAGAGTCGCGCCCGATTCCCATATCTATAGCGTTTCGGTCTCCACTGCTACTAGGGATTTCCCTAGTGGTCTGAGAACGTGGTCTTGTCCAAAAAGTTGAGAAAGAGTTTGTGATACGCGATTCACTGAGCGGGTAAATCGTTAGCGAACTCGCAAAAAGATGGCTCCTTTCCGAAAGGGAGGAGCCATGTTTGGGACACAGACCGGGCAAGCCGGAAGCGGAGGCGCCACGCCGGACGAGCCTGACGCTGCGGCAGCGGCAACTGGTCAACCTGGTAGCCGGTGCGGATCATATCCATCGCATCATGAAACAGTGGATGTAGGGTCGAGGCGGGCGGCAGTGGAAGCGGTATGAGCGCACCAATAGATAGTTGGCTGGCTAGGATCGACAGGCCCGAATTTACGCAAGAGGGCAAACATAACCTTACCGATTTCGGAACTCCTAGGGATTTCCCTAGTTGTTCGCGATCTGGAGATCGGAATAAATGGCGAACGTGGAGATACCGTCGAGTCGTTAGCAGGACGCCTGGCGTCAGTGTACTGGGCAACCTCAGCGCCTTGCCGCTGAACTCCAGGAAGGAAGTATTCCGATGAAAGTGAAGATGATCGCCTCGATTCTCGCCCTGACGATGCTGTCCGCAGTTATGTGCATGGCCGCAGATGACGACGATGAAAAGAAAAGGCAGAAAACCCGCAAGATGGCAGCTGAGGCCTTGCAGGATTTGTACAAGCTGGAACCCACTTCCCAAGCAGCTATCCAGAAAGCGACGGGATACGCCGTTTTCGACAACATGGGGGTGAACGTATTGCTGTTGAGCACGGCACGCGGTTCAGGACTGGCCGTCAACAACAAGACCAAGCAAGAAACCTTCATGAAGATGGGTTCGGCCGGTGTCGGTGTGGGCATGGGAGTGAAAGACTATGTCGTGGTGTTCGTTTTCGAGAACGAAAAGGTCCTGACACAATTTCTGGACTCCGGCTGGTCCGGTTCAGGGCAAGCGGACGCTGCCGCCAAAGCGGGCGAGAAGGGCGGAGCTTACTCGGGAGCGGCTGAAGTTGCCCCGGGAGTATGGGTCTATCAGATCACCAAGAATGGTCTCGCGCTTCAACTGACGCTGCAGGGCACGAAGTACTACAAGGACGACGACCTCAACAAAAAGTAGCAGTCGGCTAGGATTGGACCAGGGCAATGCAACCCGAGGTCGCTAAGTTGGACGTGTCCACTGCCTGCAGAGTGCGGTGTCCGAGGTGGCGGTGATGGAGTTTACGACAGAAATAGATCATAAGGTTTCAGATGCTGAGTTGATTGCGTTGTTGCGCGGAGCACAGGAAGCGCTAGAGGCACACGGCGAGTTGAATCAAGTGAATCTCCTCTTGCGTGACTTTGCGAGGGAACTACTGCAACAGCGTTTGCAACTTAGAGTGCGGTTCGTGCGATTGGTCGAGTTGAGTCGGCCAGAGTAGAGGCCACCCATATGGCCGTGTAGTGAGTGCGGATTGTGCAACAAAAGTCGCCCATCCCTGGCCGAGGACATACCCTTTCGGGATCGCTCTTTGCTCTCACAACTCACCGACATAGGAGATGTCCTTACTGTCAAGGAAAGGTGCACAGGGAGAGGCGCAGGGGGCTTTCGAAGTTAGGTGTCTTGCTGGCCGTTCGACCATATCGGTGCGTTGATTGCGACAGGCTGCACTACGGCTTCTGTTTCTAGTGCAGGGTTGTCATTTTCGTGTCTTGGGCCGGGGGATTCGGTTTCTATCGGCTCGGTCAGTTTAAATAGGGCGCAAATCTGTGGAAACTCTTTGTCGAATTCAACAAAAGAGAATAGAACATGAAATCAAGCAATAGTTTGATGAGAAGCGGCCTCGTGCTCGCAATAGGATTAGTTTCCATTGTCTTTGCTCCTAACGCCGGAGCACAAGTACAGACGCAAACGGGTATACGAGAGGGCCAGAGTAGCAAAGTAGTTCGGGTTGATCATGGCGAGGTTCTCACGGTGGAAGGCAACGATTTGATCGTGAGAATGCAAGATGGCTCGATCCGACACTTTGAGAACATCCCGGAGAGCGCCAAGGTTACCGTTGATGGAAAACAGTTGGGAATTCACGACTTGAAACCAGGCATGAAGCTTCAGCGCACCATAACCACCACAACCACTCCTCAGGTCGTCACCACCGTCGAGACGGTGACGGGAAAGGTCTGGTTCGTCAATGCGCCACTCTCAGTGATCCTGACCCTGGAAAACGGAACGAACCAGTCGTTTAAGATCCCGAAGGATCAGAAATTCAAGGTAAATGGAGAAATGGTTGACGCCTTTGGACTGAAGAAAGGGATGGTGGTCACGGCGACGAAAATCGTCGAGGTTCCGGTGTCGGTAGTATCACAGCAGAAGAGTGTCAGCGGCACAATGCCGACACCCCCGCCAGCTCCGCAGGTTCCGGCGTCGGTTCCATCACAGGCGTCGGTCCCATCACAGGCGTCGGTTCCATCACAGGAGAAGAGTGTAAGCGGCCCGATGCCGACACCCCCACCAGCTCCGCCAGCCGACACTCCTTTGCTGATTGCCGAGGGTGCACCCACGACTGCTCGGCCGGAGACCACGGAAACTCCTTCTGCCCCTGTGACAACGAATCCGACGACGGGTAGCTACCTCCCGTTCATCGGTGGGGGAATATTGCTGCTGATTATTGTTTTGGTCGGAGCAAAATTCGTTCGCGGGAGGCCCCGAGTTTAGGATCGTTCGACATCTGCGTTGACGCCGTACAGCCCGCTCGGCAGCCCACGGAGAAGTTCCACTGGGGTTCCGCTCTCGGTCAATCCTTCGCTTCTTTGTGGTTGGTCACGCCTCCTGGGCACGAAGGATGGAGAACTCAAAAATGCGTCTATTCCAAGTGTTCATGATCACCGCGCTTCTGATCGCAGGTATTCCAAGCCTTGCCAGAGCTGCCGTTGGTGCAAAATCTCTGCGAGGACTCTTCTCGTCTGACGAGTGCGAAGTGGTGCCCGAGCTCCTGGGAGCGTGGACCTCTCCTGGCGTTACTTACTCCGTTCGGGAGAGCCACCATAACAAATACTGGATATTAGATCGCGACGAAGAGTTAACAACAGGCAAGAAGCTAGTCCTCGAAATATGTGCAGCTCATATTGACGGCCAGCTATTCTACGACGCAACCTTCCAGATCCTTGGACCGGGTAACGAGTCGACCCTCCCACCCGAATTTGTTGTGGGCGAGGGCTTTGCTGTCAATATCGTTGCCGGCTTCTGGGTGCCGATGCACATTATCGGAAAGCTAGAGACGGAACAAAATAATCTACATTTTCGAAACATAGATAACAAATGGCTACAAGGCGCCTTGAAGTCCCGCCTCATCACAGTGCCCTGCGCCCAGGGTGACTCCGGCGAATATCTCCTCACCGCAAACGGCAAGCAAATGAAGATATTTGTGGCGTCCCTCGCAACCAATCCCAAAGCGTTTTCAGAGCAACTAGACCTGACCCGTATCCCCGGGCGGACGCCCAATTGAAGGCCTTCGCTGGGAGGCCTCCTCAACATCGTTCGGCCGAGCGGCTTTGTCGGGTTCTGTCGTAATGTATAATCAATAAGTTACGAAAATTCAGGTAATGGAGAGGGTCCGAATTCCACCCTTTCCGCTATAGATCGATCGCGGTTTCAGCAAGTTTGAGGGCAGTTACGGGCGGGCACGCCTAGGGCTCGAATGGCTTGACCTGACAACCAATTTTGCCTAAGCTTCGTCTTACCAAGCACATGTCAAGCAAGAACATGCGGTTGGCTTTGGTATTGCTCCTCGGGATTGTGTTTCTCGCGGGGCAATTTCACTTTTGCGGTACCGATCGGGCTTCGGAACCTTACGCCTCGCATGTTTGTCCGTTCTGCGCGACCGCTGGGTCTGCGATCCTGACCGCGGCACCGACCATAGCGATTGTTCCGGTTCTGAACCGGCTGGAAAGTCCGGCTGTTCGCTTTGACGTTTGTTCCGCGGCACCGCGCGCAACCTCTCCCCGCGCGCCTCCTTCCCTCTAGTTTCTTCGAGTTTCCCCCCTTCGGCCCCATTTCCGTTCGCTCGATTGCTTTGTCTCTCGCAGACATGCCAGGAGTTCAGTCATGAAGAAAGGATTGGCACTGGCCAGTGCATTTTTGGCCCTGCCGATAGCCATTGCGGCCCAAGGGCAGAAGATGCCCCCGCTGCCGCCGCCTTCTGCGCCTGCGGTGGCACCGTCGCCCGCGCCAAATGCACCCACGCGGATTTCCATGGACGAAGCGATCCGGCTGGCGCTGCAGCACAATCACGCGCTACAGGCGACGCGCACGACGATTTTGCAGAATGAGGCCGAGGAGGTGACGGCCAACCTTCGGCCAAATCCGACATTATCGTGGGACACGCAATTCTTCCCGCTGTTCGACCCCAGTGCGTTCAGCACCAACTACATTTCGAATCAGGCGCAGTTCGATGTGGGCATCGGTTATACCTTCGAGCGCGGCAAGAAGCGGCAGCACCGGCTGCAGGCGGCGAAAGATCAAACCGCGGTGAGCCGGTCGCAAGTGGACGACAGCCAGCGGCAGCTGATCTTTAACACCAGCCAGCAGTTTGTCGCGGTACTGCTCGCGCAATCCACCATCGATCTGGCGAAGCAAGATGCGGAAAGCTTCCAGCAAACGGTAAACATCAGCGAGGCGCGCTATAAGGACGGGGATATGAGCGAAGGCGACCTGCTCAAGATCAAACTCCAGCTCCTGCAATTCCAGAGCGATCTTTCGATGGCAAACCTCGCCAAGGTTCAGGCACTCGCGGCACTGCGTCAACTTGTGGGGTTCGAGTCCGTACCGGACGAATTCGACGTGGAAGGCGATCTCGACTATCAACCAGTGCATGCGGACATGCAGGCTCTGAAGTTGCTCGCCATGCAGAACCGCCCGGACTTGCGCGCCGCGCAGGAAGGGGTCACGGCTGCACGAAGCCAGGAAGCGCTGATGCGCGCCAACGGCAAGAAGGATGTCGGCGTAACCTTCGACTACACCCATACCGCCGGTATCAACAGCGGGGCCTTTTTCTTCAACATCGATCTCCCGATTTTCGACCGTAACCAGGGCGAAATTGCGCGGACGCGCTTCGCCATCACCCAGGCCGAGCAACAAGCTCTGGAGAGCGCGCAGCAAGTGAACACGGATGTCGTGGACGCCTATGCGGCGTTGCATTCCAACGATGAAATTATTCAGTTGTATCGCGGCGGCTACGTGGATCAGGCCAAACAATCCCGCGACATCACCGAATACGCTTACAGGCGCGGGGCTGCCAGCTTGCTCGATTTCCTGGATGCCGAGCGCACCTATCGCGCCAATCAACTCGCTTATCGCCAGGCGCTCGCCAGTTACATGACGGCTCTCGAAGAGATGCGTCAAGCCGTTGGAACAAGGAACCTGCCATGATCACGCGCAATCCATTTGCTAAGCCACGTCTCTTCGCAACCCTTACGGTCGCCGCGATGGTATTCGCGTCCATAGGGTGCGGCTCCGGCCCTGGGGAAGCGGAATCCAAGATGACTTCCTATTCGACGGGTCAGACCAAAGCGGATACGGCCGAGCTATTCACTCTTCCACCGGAGCAGATGTCGCACATTCAGGTGGTGTCGGTGGAAAAATCCAAGGTACCGCGGGCTCTTCGACTTACTGGCGCCGTGGCTTATAACGCGTTCAAGACAACTCCCGTGTTCAGCGCCGTAGGCGGGCCGGTGCAGGAGATTCTGTCAGAACCGGGACAAAATGTTCGGGCGGGTCAAACGCTGTTGACGGTGACTAGTCCTGATTATTCCGCGGCGCGTTCGGCCTTCCTGAAAGCGGTGACCGCGTTTCAGCTCACGGACAAGAATTACGAGCGCTCCAAGGATCTTTACGAACACAAAGCAATTGCCGAGCGCGATCTGCAACAAGCGGAATCGGACCGCGCCCAGGCGCAGGCCGACCAGCAGTCGGCTGAGGATGCGCTGCGCGCTCTGGGTATCCGCGACCCTGAATCGCTGGTCAAGGAGCCTCCCAAAACGACGGGCCAGATCCCTGTCCCAGCACCGGTGGCCGGTCAGATCGTCGAGCGCCTGGTGGGGCCGGGTCAGCTTCTGCAAGCCGGGACGACCCAGTGCTTCACGATTTCGGACATGAGTACGGTGTGGGTGCTGGTGAACGTCTACCAAAACGATCTGGCCTACGTGCGGGTCGGAGACAGCGTTGACATCACTACCGACGCGTACCCCGACATATTTCGCGGAAAAATTTCCTACATCGCCGACGCCTTGGATCCGAATACGCGGACGCTGCAAGCCCGAATCGTCACGCAGAACCCGGGTTATAAGCTTAAGAAAGACATGTACGTCACAGCCACCGCGCATGCCGGAGCCCTGGCCAATGCACTTACGGTGCCCGATGCAGCGATCTTGCGCGACACGGAAAACCAGCCGTTCGCCTATGTCCAGGTCGCGCCCAATCAATTCGCGCGGCGCTTGGTGAGAGTCGGCGATAGCCAGGACGGACGCACGCTCATTCAGGACGGGCTCAAGGAGGGCGAGCACGTCGTGGGCGACGGCAGCCTTTTCCTCCAATTCAAGAATTCGCTGCAGCACTAGGAAGCCACAACGACCATGCTCACATCGCGCAAACTCGTGACGGTCCCCGGGCGTAATGCATGATCCATCGCATCGTCCAATTCGCGCTGAAACAACGGTTCGTCGTCCTGATGTTCACGGTCCTTGTCGTTATCGCCGGGGCTGTCTCGTTTCAGCGAATGCCCGTAGATGCGTACCCCGATCTTTCGCCGCCGATGGTCGAGCTGATCACGCAGTGGCCCGGGCATGCCGCTGAAGAAGTCGAGCGGCTGACCACGCTTCCTCTCGAGTTGGCCATGAATGGCACGCCGAACCTGCGCGTTATGCGTTCCATCTCGCTGTATGGTTTGTCCGACGTCATCCTTACTTTCGACGAAGGCACGGACTCTTATTTCGCTCGCCAAGTCGTTTTTCAACGGATTGCGGACGCGCAACTGCCCAGTGGGGTAACGCCCAGCATGGCTCCGCTGTTTAGTCCCAGTGGATTGGTCTATCGGTACGTCATCGATAGTCCCGACCGCTCGCCGATGGAGTTGCACACTTATGAAGACTGGATCATCGAGCGCGCCTACCGCAGCGTCCCGGGCGTCGCGGACGATTCCGGATTTGGCGGACCGACGATGCAGTATCACGTCCTGCTTGATCCAGCCCGCCTTTACAATTTTCATCTTCCCGTCGTGCAAGTTTTCAACGCCTTACAAGCGAACAATGCCAACACCGGCGGCGGCTTCTACACGCAAGGTGGCCAGTTTTACTATGTGCGCGGCCTGGGACTTCTGAAATCCACCGACGATATCGGCGAAGTCGTTGTTGGGAGCAATAACGGGGTCCCGATTCGCGTTAAGGACGTCGGCCAGGTGGTCATCGGCAACGCACCGCGTCTAGGAATCTTCGGCTTCCAGGAGAAAAACAAGAATAACGACGACGCCGTCGAGGGCGTGATCCTCATGCGGCGAGGCGAGCAGACGCAGAACGTACTGCGCGGCGTCCAGCAAAAGACCGACGAACTCAATCGCAATATCCTGCCTCCTGACGTAAAGATCCACCCCTACTACGATCGCAGCGACCTCGTCCGCGTCACCACCGACACTGTTGAAGGAAATCTTCTCCGTGGCATGATCCTGGTTTTCCTGGTGCTGCTTTTCTTCCTCGTCAGTTTTCGTGCTGCTGTGATCACCGCCCTCACGATCCCCTTGGCGCTCTTGTTCGCTTTCATCTTTCTGCACGCCACCGGGGAGGCGGCGAACTTGCTGTCCATCGGCGCCATCGACTTCGGCATCATCATCGATGGCACCATCGTCATGGTCGAGAACATCTACCGGGAGCTTGCCGAACGCCACGGGACCGAATACAACTTCCATGAAGTCATCCTTCACGCCGCGCGGGACGTCGACCGACCCATCTTCTACTCCGTTGCGGTCATCATCGCAGGCTATCTCCCCATCTATGCCTTGACCGGGCCGTCCGGGAAACTCTTCCATCCCATGGCCGATACCATGGCCTTCGCACTGCTCGGCGCGCTGGTGTTTACGCTGACCTTTGTGCCGGTGATCGTTTCGTATTGGTTCAAGAACGGGGTACGGGAAAAGCCCAATCGTATTTTCAATTGGGTGCGCGACCGCTATGCCGGGCGCCTGGTGTGGTGCCTGGATCACCCCAAGACTACGGTGGTAGTGGCATTGCTGATCTTCGGTTCCACGCTGCTCCTGGTGCCGTTGATCGGCGGTGAGTTTCTTCCGCATCTTGATGAAGGGGCTCTGTGGGTGCGGGCCACGATGCCGTATACGATCGGGTTCGACGAAGCTGCGAAATTCGCGCCGCAGGTGCGCAATATTCTGATTCGATATCCGCAGGTTACCGTCGTGGGCTCGGAGTTAGGGCGACCAGACGACGGGACCGACCCCACCGGCTTTTTCAACTGTGAGTTTTATGTAGGCCTAAAACCCTACGATGACAAGACGTGGAAATCCGGGACAATTCATACGAAAGAGGAATTGACCAAAGATCTCGAGAAAAAACTAGACGCCTATCCTGGCGTCATATTTAACTTCACGCAACCTGCGGAAGATGCCGTTGACGAAGCGCTCACCGGCCTGAAGTCCGCGCTGGCCGTGAAGATTTTCGGTCCCGATCTCGACGTCCTGGAGAAGAAGGCGGTCGAGATCAAGAATATTCTCGACAAAACACCGGGATATACCGAGCTTACGGTGGTACGAGAGCTCGGGCAGCCGAGCTTGATTGTCGACATCGACCGCCCGAAAATTGCGCGCTATGGGATTAACGTCGCCGATGTCGAAGCCGTCGTGCAGACCGCGGTCGGCGGCCAAGCCGCGACGCAGGTAATTCAAGGTGAAAAGCTTTTCGATCTCGTTGTACGCATGGAGCCGCAATATCGCTCCAACGCCAGCCAGATTGCCAATCTTCTGGTGCCCACGCCGGGAGGCCAGCAGATTCCCTTGTCGCAGCTGGCTGACATTAAAGAATCCACGGGGGCTTCCTTTATTTATCGCGAAAATAATTCGCGCTACATCGGCATTCAATTTTCGGTCACGGGCCGCGACCTCGAAGGCATTGTTCAGGCGGGCCAGGCGGCAGTCGCAAAATCCGTGCAACTTCCCGAGGGCTACCGGCTGGATTGGGGCGGGGAGTATAGCGAGTTGCTGGAAGCGAAAACTCAGCTCTATGTGATCGGTCCGCTTGCTATCTTTCTGATTTTTCTGATTCTCTTCGCGCTTTACGGCAATTTCAAATTTCCGGTCACCATTGCATTGGGCGTCATCCTCACCGAACCGGTTGGGGCGCTCATTGCCCTTAAGCTCTTGCACATCCCGTTCAGCGTCTCCAGCGGGCTTGGACTTCTCGCGCTGCTGGGCGTCTCCGTCGAAACCGCGGTCATCCTGGTCTCCTACATCAACAAGCTTCGACTGGAAGGCGCTTCGGTCCGCGACGCTACCCGGGAGGCTTCCCTGCTGCGCCTGCGCCCGATCATGATGACTGCGCTGGTTGCTTGCCTGGGGTTGTTGCCGGCTGCGATCTCCACTGGTGTGGGCAGCGATACGCAAAAGCCGTTCGCGATTGTGGTGGTCGCGGGGTTGGTCTCGCGTCTATTGCTGGGATTCTTCGTTAACCCGGTGCTCTACGAGATCGTGGCCCGGGAAGGCGACGTACTGCAAGTCTGAGGCTCGGCGATCCAGGGCGCTTGCATTCCGTGATCACACCGCAGCGCAGACGATTTCAGTCTGATCAAAAAAACGGGCGAACAATGTCCGCCCGCGAGTCTCACTAACAACCAATCTGAACTACATTTCGAAAAAGGCCCGAGCTCCAATCTAGAAGTGGCAGGATGCGGCGCCGCGCTTCTCTAGATATTTCTGGTGATATTCTTCCGCGCGATAGAACGGCCCAGCTGCCGTGATCTCCGTCGCCACCGGTCGCCCGAATTTCTTGCTCGCGTCCAGCGCGGCTTTGGACTTCTTCGCCGCAGCTTCCTGCTCGGGCGAGTGAAAGAAAATCGCCGTGCGGTATTGCGAACCGAAATCGGGCCCCTGACGGTTCTTTTGGGTCGGGTCGTGCATAGCCCAGAAGGCATCCAGCAACTGCTCGTAGCTGACTTTCGCAGGATCGAAGGTCACTTGGACGACTTCGGCGTGGCCAGTTTCGTCGGTGCAAACATCCTGGTAGGTCGGGCGAACCGTGTGGCCTCCGCTGTAACCCACAGCCGCGTCGACAACTCCCGGTATCCTTCGAAAGGCGGCCTCAATCCCCCAAAAACATCCTGCACCAAATGTCGCGATCTCTGTCATGTAGCTCTCCATTCCTCGGAAACCCAACAATCGTTATGCCCATGGGTTTAGGCAGCACATTAGATGCGATCCGCAGCATTCTCGATTCTAAGCAGCAATCCGCAAACTAAGACTTCGCCCGGGTCGCAGTGCCACCAGAGATCGCCTTCAATTTGTCCTGCGCCAAGGCCTTGTATGGACTATTCACAGACGCCGCGTCGGTCAGCGCCGCTTTGGCCTCCGGTACGCGCTTCAAGTTTAACAACGCGAATCCCAGCCGGTATTGGTTGCGGGCGTAGCTGTTGGCGTCGGGCTTCAATAGCGGCGCCGCGGCCTTGAAGTTATCGACCGCCTGCGTGTTATTTTTCTTCTGGATGTTCACCTGACCCAGCGCACTCAACGCCAGCCCTTTCTGTAGGGCGCTCTGCTGCTGCCACTGTTCGTCCGTCAAGCCCTCGGGTTTCTTCGCGGTTTCTAGTACCGAGATAGCTTTCTTTGCATAGGCTTCGGCTTTGTCGAGCTGCTCGCCTTTTTCGCTGTAGTAGTCCGACAACAGGATCAGCATTCCCAGGTTCGACGGATCCTTCGCCAGAAGTCCATTCGCGACTTCAAGCATCTTCGGAACGTTTTGAGCCTGCCGATAGGAGGCCGCCGCGACACCCATCGCCTGGTCCGCGTAGGGCGAATCGGGGAACATCTGGGAGAAACGCGTCAATAGCGCTGCGCGCTTGGCTACATCCGACGTCTGATAGGCGCCGTTGAGGACCAGCTGCTGGACGTAAACGATGCTGTCGTGCGCATTCTCTAGCGTCTGTTTCTTGGTATTGTTCCAGTCGCCTGGGTCTTTCCCTTCTGGAGCCGGCGCGTCCTTATAGCGCTTCAAAATGCCGGCCACTTTTTCACCGTACGAGAACAGCTTGTCGGTATCGCCCTTCTCTTGCGCTGCGCGAACCATATTCACGCCGTTGGCGAAATTGTCCGGGTCCAGCGCGAATAATTTGTCGCCGTATTCGAAGGCTTTGTCGTAGTTCTTGGCCGCGATGTAGTAGTTCACATATAGATCGTCGGCCACGATGGCAAGGTCTCCCTGCGCGATATTCGCGGCGAATTTGTCGATCAACGCCAGCTTCTGCGCGGGGTCGGTCGTCGCATTGATTTCGGTCAGCGCATGATCGGCGTCGGATCCCGCAGGTATCGGAACATATTTGCCGATTTGTGCGTAAGCCGGCGCGAAGGTGCCCAGAGTTGCCCACGCCAACAAAAATAGTAGGCCGATGAATGCTCTATCTCGCCGCATAGATGCCTCCTAGGAAGGTGCGTCCGAAATTGCACGCATCTTAGTGCCGGGCGGGTTGCATGGCAAGCTCCGTATGTTATGAGCGGGATCTGGTAACCATTGCGGCTGTCTTACGTCTAATGTATTTGAAGCCGACGAGCGCCCAGATAGCCCTTCGCCATCCACCAACTCTTGATAGGCACTCCGTTTCACATGCGTTTTGGGCCCAGCAGGTGCGGTTTGCAGTCTCGGAATCAGCGTGCTGTCTGCGCTCGCTTGCGGCCTCAAGCGATGCGAAAATAGTTGCACCTCTGCTTCCCGGTACTGCGCCATCCCTGTCACTATAGGCTGATGCACGCAGCCCGTGTCGCGGAAGAATGAAAGTGCGGTGCGCGCTTCTGAAATTGAAATGGATCTTGAGGGTCTTGGGAGAAAGAGCAGAATGATCGTGTTATCGCCTCGTTCCGTCAATCGAAGCCGCAAGACGATTCTCAGTGTGGCCATCTGGCTCACCCTGATCGTCTCCGCGATTCAACTTCAGGCCGATGAGCCGTATTCCCGCACCCGCGACTACGACCTTCAGCACTCCAGGATCGCGCTTCGATTTGACCTCGACCAACGCAAGGTCATCGGGGATGTCACGCATTCTCTTTCCATTCTTCGCGACAACACTTCTAAAGTCTCCTTCGACTCCGTCGGGCTCGACATCCACAGCGTCACTGTCAACAAATCGCCCGTCAAGTTTGAAACCACCGCGGGCAAGCTCATCGTTCCACTCCCTGCGCCCTCGCATCCGGGGGACAAATTCGACGTCGAAATCCGCTATGAGGGCAAACCGACAAAGGGCATCTACTTCATCCTTCCCGACAAAGACTATCCAAACCGGCCCAGACAAATTTGGACTCAGGGAGAATCGGAAGATACGCGCTACTACTTGCCGACCTACGACTATCCCAACGATCGCCTGACCACCGAGACGATTCTGACCGTTCCGGCGTCGTGGACTACCGTCGCAAATGGAAAACTCGTCAGCGTCACCGACGCTGGCAATGCCACGAAGACCTGGACTTGGCGCGAATCCCTGCCCAGCTCGACCTATCTCATCACCGTCGTCGCCGGCGAATTCGACGAAGTGAAGCAATCTTGGCACGGCCTTCCGGTCACGTACTACGCGCCCAAAGGTCGCGGCGATCGGCTAGCTGTCAACTATGAGCGCACGCCTGCAATGATCGACCTTTTCACCAAGAAGTTAGGGGTCGAGTATCCCTGGGAAAAATACTCGCAAGCGATGGTCGATGACTTCGTGGCGGGCGGCATGGAAAATTCCAGCGCCACCACGAACACCGCGGAGTCGCTAAAAAATCCCAAACTCGTGTCGGAATTTCCCATGGACGAGGACGACCTGATCTCGCATGAACTAGCCCATCAGTGGTTCGGCGATCTGGTCACCTGCAAGGATTGGGGCAATGTTTGGCTCAATGAAGGTTTCGCTACCTTTTTCGAGACGGTTTGGAGCGAATCACACTACCCAAGAGAACAGTCCGCCTACGATGTGTGGAATGCTTCGCGGGAATGGTTCGCGAATACCGAACTTTACGAGAAATCGATCGTGCGTTTCGACTTCGACGATTCGAATGAATTCGATGGAAACGCATATGGCAAGGGCGGTTGGGTCCTGTATATGCTCCGCCATCAACTCGGTGATGATGCCTTCTGGCGTAGCCTGAAACACTATCTGGAGGTCAATCGCGGCAAGAATGTAGTTACCTCCGACTTGATCAAAGCCATTGAGGAAACCACGCACGTCAGCGTGGACCAGTTCTTTCATCAATGGGTGTACGGTGCCGGCGCTCCGAAATTCGACCTTGGTTACACGTATGACAGCGCCAAGCATCAAGTCGCTTTAACCGTCAAACAGACGCAAAAAGTGGAAGGTAAGGTCGGCATTTTCCGGGTTCCCGCCGACGTGGAAATCACCACGCTGTCCGGCCCGAAACTCTATCCCATTAAGGTCACTAAGGACGTCGAGACCTTCGCATTCCCCTCTGATGCTGCTCCATTAATGGTGCTATTCGACAAGGGCGGCTACCTTCTCAAAACGGCGGATTTTCACAAAGATAAGAAGGAGTGGCTCTATCAATTGAAGAACGCCGCGGAATTCGCCGATCGCGCCGACGCCGTGGTGGCATTACGAAAAATCAAGAATGACGACGAAGTGGTCGCGGCGCTTGCGACATCCCTGAACACCGACAAAGCGTGGGGCATGCGCGCGATCTCCGCCGACGCGCTCGGGCGAATTGGAGGTCCCGCCGCGCTGAAACATCTCGTCGGCGCACTGAACACGAATGATTTCGCTCCCGTGCGGTATCACATCGTTGGCGCCATGGGCGAGTTCAAGGATGACCCCAGCGTTCCTTCCAAACTCGAAGCCATCGCGCGCGACGACCACTCTTACCGAGCCCGCGCCAGCGCTCTGGAAGCTCTGGGCCGCCTGAAGTCGCCGAACGCGATGGGCATTCTGACCGCCGCCGTCGACGCCGAATCCCCTGACGGATTTCTCCGGAATGCCGCTCTACGCTCGTTGGGCTTCCTGGGCGACAACAAAGCGACACCTTTGCTTCGCGAATGGGCGGCTCCCGGCAAGGCCATGGATTCGCGAGGCGCCGCCATCGCTAGTCTGGGCCGCCTGGACAAGGGCAACAAGGAAATCACTCTGCAGATCGCCTCGTATCTGACAGAGCCCCATTTCACGGTGCGTTGGGCGGCCATCTCAGCCTTAGGATATCGCGGAGATCCCACCGCGATCCCGGCGCTGGAAGCTTTGCTGAAGAGCGACGATCTCAGCATCGAAATGGTTCCGGAGATCAAGGAGCAGATCGAAAAGCTGCAGAAGCCTCAGGGGACACAGGGTAAGGGGCACAAAGATAGCGACGACGAAAAGCAGGACGAAGACGGCGACAAAACGGCTAGCGGAGCAAACCAAACTTCGGTTTCGCACCGTCTCGAGCAACTCGAGCGACTCGTTCAGGAGATGAGCGACCGGCTGAAAGCCATCGAAGCTCGTCTGCCACTTCAATCAAAAAACTAGGCCATCCTCGCGGTTATAACCCAGGGCTCCGCGATCAAGATCCGAAGGTCCCGCAAATTGTTCCCCGTCGGTCCGGTAATGACGGCATCCTCGAGCGACGCAAAAAAGTTGTAAGCGTCGCTTCGCCGGAACGCATCGTCCGTGTCCATCCCCATCGTACGCGCGCGCTCAAGCGTTTCTCCATCCGCCACTGCTCCCGCAGCCGGACTATTTCCGTCAATCCCGTCTGTCCCCGCACTCAATATCGCCAGGCGCCGTCCTGCGATCTTGTCCACGCACGCCAGCACAAATGCGGAGTTCCTTCCCCCGATTCCATTGCCGATCACCGGCGAACCGACTTCCCCATCGGCAATCAACGCCACTCGCCGTCCTGGATGAGTCGCTCGCAATTCCTCGAGTTGACCCAGCAAAAACGCCGCAGCTTTCTCCACGGGCCAATCATCCGTCGTGTTGTCGCAGTACGTGATGCATCCGGCAGCCTCCGCCGCGTGATGTGCCGGATGAAATAGATCGTCCATGCCCAGCAGCAGCGAAAAGTGCGCATTCGCGAACGTCGGATCGCCGGCCTTGAGAGTCTCGATCATCTTTCCGTCGTCGATCCACTGGCGTACGGCCGTCGGCAGTTGACTCCGCAGACCGTATTGCATCAGCACCTGATGCACGTCCGCAATCGTCGTCGGGTCCGGCAGCGTCGGTCCTGACGCTAACGCAGCTTCCTGCTTCGCGGGAACGTCGCTCACGGCGAGGGTGATCTTCGTCGCCTTCCCGGCCTCGGCAGCGAGCCTTCCTCCTTTGACGGCGGATAGATGCCGACGCACTTTGCCAATGTCGCCAATGGGAGCGCCACAGGTCACCAACGCCGAATACAACTGCTGCACATCCTCGAGCGTCTGCTTCTCATTCAGCGGCAATTCGACGAGCGCCGACCCTCCGCCCGACAGCAAGAAGAACACCAACGTCTTTTCATCGCAGGTCTTCAAGGATGCGAGAATCACTTCCGCGGCCTGCCAACTCTCGCGATTGGGTATCGGATGTCCCCCAACAAAATATTGTAGGCCGCTCAAAACTCTCGCGGGGCGCGCGGGGGCGGAGACCACCCCATCGAAGCGGAGACTTGGCGGAATCACCGGCACGAGCCCTTCCACCATCCCATGCGACGCCTTGCCGATCGCGATCACGCAAACGCGGTTGAACGCGCGCAGGTCCACAACGAGCTCATCGCCGCAATGCAACACCCATCCGTCCCGCCACAGCTTTCGCCGCATGGCCGCAGGAACATCGATCGCCGCGAGTGTTTCGAGGAAGATCCGCCGGGCGAGCTGCTTCAGATCCGCCATGGGGATTATCGCCGCTCAGTTTCTCTTCAGCACTTCAGCGTTCAACATATTGGGCGGCCGCTGCCCTTTGAATAGCGCGGTCACGTTTTCCGCCGCCATGGTAGCCATTCTCGTGCGTGTTTCCAGCGATGCGGAGGCCATGTGCGGCGCGAGCACGACATTGGCACGCTTCAAACCCGCATGAATGAATGGCTCGTTCTCATACACGTCTAAAGCCGCACCGGCAATTTTCCCCGTCTCCAGCGCATGCACGAGGGCCACCTCATCCACCACCGGTCCCCGCGATGTATTGATCAAAAATGCGGTCGGCTTCATCCGTGCAAACTTCGCGCCGTCAAATAGTCCCCGCGTGTCCGCAAGCAGCGGCACGTGCAGGCTGACGAAATCCGCCTCGGCAAGCACGGCGTTGAAATCGCGATATTCCGCCTTCAATTCTTTTTCGACATCTAGCGGAGCGCGGATCGCGTCGGAATAAATCACCTTCATCTGAAATCCTACCGCCCGACGGGCCACAGCTCGTCCGATGCGTCCAAACCCGACCAACCCCAGCGTTTTACCCCAGACGTCGGTGCCCACAAGCTGATCCAGATCCCAGCCTTTCCAATTGCCGGACCGCGCCAACGCCTCGCCTTCCCCAATGCGGCGGGCCACAGCCATCAACAGCGTCCACGCAAAGTCTGCCGTCGTTTCGTCCAGCACTCCAGGCGTGTTCGTGGCAACCACGCCGCGCTTCGTGCATGCCGGTACATCGATATTGTCGAAGCCCACCGCCACATTCGCAGCGATGCGCAACTTCGGTGCCGCTCGCAACAACTCTTCACTCACCTTCTCGGTCAGCAGGCACACCAGTCCCTCTTTGTCTTTTACCCGCCGAAACAATTCTTCCTGCGAAATGCGCTCGGGTTGCGTCCAATATTCCACGTCACAGCCGGCATTCAAAATCTGTTGCGCCGCAGGAAATAGCGGTCGCGTAGCCAACACTCGCGGCTTCGGCATCGGATCCCTCTCTCAGGTTAGACGTTACACTAGCACAGGTTCCGCCTGCATCTCTTCGGAGTGCGGCGGCTCGCCGCCGCCTTTGTGCCAACATGCGACTCCCGACTGCAAGAATCCTACCCCCCCTCACAATTCGCCACATCCGATCGCTCCGAGATTTCCTCCATTCTCAAAATAGGTCGTAAACCGCCGTTGCGCCGACCAAGCTATTTTCCTTATAGTGAACAGAGCATTGCCTAAGCTTCAACGCTTATGACTCAGGTCTTCATTCGCGAACTCCAGAAGCTTCTCGGTCCATCTTCCGTGCTGGACCTGCCGGAAGACGTGCTCCACTATGAATACGACGGCTCGGTCGAAAAGGGCCGCCCCGACATCGTCGCCTTTCCTCGCAGCACTGCCGATGTCTCCCGCACGGTTGCACTTGCCGCGCAGCACCAAATGCCCATCATCGGCCGCGGCGCGGGGACCGGCCTCTCCGGCGGCGCGCTCGCCAGCCGCGGCGGGCTGATCATCGCCTTCACGCGCATGAACCGCATCCTCGATCTCGACATTGAAAATCAACGCGCAGTCGTGCAGCCAGGCGTCGTCAATATGGATCTGACACGAGCCGTCGAACATGCCGGCTTGTACTTCGCTCCCGATCCATCCAGCCAGAAATCCTGCACCATCGGCGGCAACGTCGCTGAAAATGCCGGCGGCCCGCACACGCTGGCCTATGGCGTCACCACAAATCACGTCACCGCTCTCGAACTCGTCTTACCCGACGGTCAAATCGTTCGTATCGGCAACAAACAAGGCGACTCCTTCCTGTACGACCTCGCTGGCCTGCTCGTCGGCTCGGAAGGCACCCTCGCGCTGATTACCGAAATCACCGTCAAACTCTCGCGCAAGGCGGAAGCCGTCCGTACTCTCCTCGCTATCTTCGACACCATCGACGATGCCTCGGAAACCGTCGCCGACATCACGGCCCGCGGCATCACCCCCGCGGCCTGCGAGATGCTCGATGGCTGGACGCTGCGCACCGTCGAAGACTACATCCACGCCGGTTTCCCGCTCGACAGCGCCGCGGTCCTGCTGATCGAAGTGGAAGGCATCACGGAAGCAGTCATCGCGCAAGCAGCCGCCATCGACGAAATTTGCCGGATCCATAACGCGCGCGAAGTCCGCGTCGCCCGTGATGACAAGGAGCGCGACCTGCTCTGGAAGGGCCGCAAGAACGCTTTCGGCGCGCTCGGTCGCATTGCCGCCGGCATCTATGTCCTCGACGGCGTCATCCCCCGCTCCAAACTCCCGCAGACTCTTCGCCGCATCAAAGAAATCGGCGACCAATTCGGCTTTCGCATCGGCAACATCTTCCATGCGGGCGACGGCAATCTCCACCCCATCGTCCTTTACGATCCGCGCGATACCGAACAATTCGAACGCGCCCTCAAAGCCTCCGCCGAAATCATCCGTCATTGCGTCGAGGTCGGCGGCAGCCTCTCCGGCGAGCACGGGATCGGCATGGAAAAGAGCGAACTCATGCCGCTGCTCTTCTCCGACGCGGACTTCGCCCTGATGCGCCGCGTCCACGATGCCATGAATCCCACCTGCTCGCTGAATCCCGGCAAGGTCTTTCCTCTGAATAAAGGCTGCGGGGAAACCCGCATCCGCCCGCAAGTTCCGCAGGCGATGGCTCAAACATGACGGCCGTCACGAACAACATCACTGCGAGGCTCGGATCCCTAGGCGCTAGCCCTCGCGATTTCGCTGATCCCTCGGACCGCGAATCCTACGCGGTCGACGGCTTCGTGCCTTCAGCAGTCGTGAAGCCCGCCACCGCCGAAGAAGCCGCGGAAATCGTGCGTTTCGCACTAAAAGAGAAGCTCGCACTCGTCCCTGTTGGCTCGCGCACCAAACTCTCCATCGGCGCGACCCCCGTTCGCTACGACATCGCGCTCGACATGTCTGCCATGAACCAAATCGGCCACCACGATCCCGCCGACCTCACCGTCAGCGTAGGCGCAGGCATGCCGCTAGCAAAGTTAAACGCCACGCTCCTCGAGCACAACCAATTCCTTCCACTCCTGGTTCCGTATTACTCGCAAGCGACCATCGGCGGCACCATCGCGTCCGGCATCGACTCTCCACTCCGCCAAGCGTACGGCACCTCGCGCGACTTCCTCCTCGGCGCCGAATTCATCGACGGCACCGGCGCAATGGTAAAGAGTGGCGGCCGCGTCGTGAAGAACGTCACCGGCTACGACCTGCACAAACTCCTCATCGGCTCGCTCGGCACTCTAGGCGTGATCACGCGCCTGAACTTCCGCACCTTCCCCGCGCCTCTCACTCCTCGCGGATTCCTGGCGTCCTTCTCGACTCACGAAGCCGCGCTAAAGGCCCGTCGCAAAATCGCCGAGTCTCCACTCTCACCGCTGACTCTCGACGTCATCAATCCCCGCGCCGCCGGGATTTTCGCCGAGCGCACTCCAATCACGCCCGAACCCTCGGTTTTTGCCGGCGAAGCCCACGCAACCGCCGACAGTGCATTGCCATTACCCGGCGAGTGGTTTCATCCGCGCGATTGGCAACTCTGCGCGGCTTTCGCAGGTGTCCCTGAAGTATTGGATCGCTATTCGCGCGATCTCACCCGCGCAGCCGAGCAATCCGGCGCAATATCAATCACCACCCTCGACGACGCCACCCGTCCGTCGATCTGGGGCCGCCTCCGCGAAGCTCTTGCGCTCTTCCGCGAGTCCTCGCCCTTCGCCGCCATCCTAAAACTCAACGTCCTGCCTTCTGGCCACGCGCAAGCCGTCACGATTCTCGAGGCCGTAGGCGACTCAGCAAAGCTGCCTCCGGCACTCATCGCCCGTGCATCCGGCACCCTTTATGTAGCTCTACTTCCTAACTCCGCTGAAGACTTCTCCCCAGAAAATGTCGCGCTGATGACCCAGGAAATGATCTCCCTGAGCCACCGCCTCGAAGGTCGGGCGTCCCTGCTTTTTGCCCCGCCCACGATCAAGCGCCTCCTCGAATCCACACTGAACTCCCATCCCCACTCTGATCTAGCGTTAATGCACAAAGTCAAATCGGCTTTCGATTCTCAAAATATCTTCGCGCCCGGCCGCCTTTTCTCCCAACCGTCATAGCGGTGCGCTTTGCTAAGCAAACGCATTCTCGCACCGTCGCGTATCTCCACGCCAAGTTACCGAAGTTATGAAGAGAGGAGCTTCAGCGCCGCGGAAACGCTTGGGCAATCGACGTGGGACAATTCCAAGAAAATGAAAAGCTGCAGCCTCGGGCCGCGACTTAACTCAGCCATTCAACCAAACATGCCCAGTCAGCAGTAACGCCACGCCGACCATCACCCAGTAATGCCAGCCGCGAACCACGCGCCGCCCTCGGAGATCGGAATCCCGCAACGCCAATCCTAACGCTACCTGCAAGCCCAACAAGAATAAAGCGGCGGTCGCCAACCACAGACCTGTCATATTCGCCCGCCGCATGTGCCCCGCTTGCATTGGCACCCAAGCATGCAGAAACGACAAACCCGCTACCAAGTATCCCAGCCAATAATGTACCGACATCCGCCTGAGATATGGCGACCCAAAACTCTGCGCAACACCTAGCCGAACACTCAACCAATTGCGCCGCAACAGGTACGGAAGGGCAATCTCAATCCCAACCAAAATCACCGCGATCCATCCGCTGACGCTGGTGTAAAAAAACGAATTCATTCCGACTGCACCTTCACATACCCTGTCAGAATTACGATCTGATCCGCGGCGATAACCTGATCCTTTTGGACAGTTCCAGTAATGTGCACAACGGCCCCGGCATGAACGTCGGCCGGCTTCCCCATCACAACCCTAGTCTGCCTATTGGACTGCACGGTCACCGCCGTAGCCGTTCGCGTATAGATCTCTTCGGTCTTCTTTTGCAACAGCTTCCCCGTTATCTTTCCTTCCGAGCTGGCGTCCGCAATCTCCAGCACAAACTTCGCTGAGCTCCCCACCGCGCTGCGGGAGAAATCCTGCTCATCCGAAGCGGCGGCTGCGGACATCGTCTTCGCCATACTCCCGGACTTCCACACAACAAATGTAAACAGCAAAGCGACGAGAGCAATCAGGACAAACCACACTACCCGCGCTCGTCGGCCCGCTATCTTGGCATCCGATTTCATGTCAACCCTCCTTCGCAAATCCGCCTGACCCTACTCAGGCGCCAACACGAAGGCAAGTCTCGACCCTGTATTGAGGTATAGAGTCAAGATCTTTCGCGGATCGCAGAAGCGGAGGCTACGCCTACTTGGAGGAACTTCTACCGCGTGGTTTCGACGCCGGACACACCAGCCCTTGCCGGCCCCGCAATTCCTGAATCACGAATCGAAGCTGCTTCTCCATGCCTTTTAGCAGCTGCACTTTTTCCTCGATGCTGGCCAATTTCTCCTCGCCCATCCGCACAATGGACTCCAACTCGCTCGGCTTCCGGGCTCCCGCGCCCGCCGGCAAACTGGCCACCGTCGAGTGCAGTCGCAAAAGCTGCCGAACCTCCTTAAGTGTAAACCCCAGAGGCTGGCACCACTTGATGAACACCAAACTCTCCAGATCACCCGGCTCGTAATTCCGATACCCACCCTCCGTCCTCGCGGGCTCGCGCAACAACTGTCGCCGCTCGTAAAACCGGATGGTCTGAACGTTGACTCCAGCTCTTCGTGCCAATTCCCCGATACGCATAAGCCCCTAGCATCAACCCTATACCATAGTATAGGGTCAAGCGGTCGAAGAGTTCGCTTCCGGAGCGTAAAGGCGCAGGGCGCCCATAAGAAGAAACAACTCGCTGTGACCAATTACAACCAACCAAATCCGTGCACGCGCACCGCGATTGAGGCACAATCGTAAGATAGGAAGCGGCCCTACCAAGACGTGGGACAACCCGCAAGCATTCATCCGAATGCAGTCCAGAGCGGATACCCATGCATGCATCCTTGCAAAAGACGGAAACCATGATTCTGCGGCTCGGCTACGACATCCGGTTCGAACTTTCTGCTCCGGTGACCTTCGTCACCCTACTCAATGTCCACCCATCCCGCGTTCCCGATCTCCTCGCCCCTGACGAACTCCTCGTCGAGCCCGCGACGCAAACAGAGAGCTACATCGATAGCTTCGGAAATCGCTGCATGAGGTTCGTAGCACAACCGGGCACTCTTCGTTTGACCAATTCGACGAAGATCTCGGATACCGGCCTGCCCGACCCCGTCAGTCCGAACGCTCGCGAAGTGCCCGTGCAGGACTTGCCCCACGACGTCCTGCGCTACCTATACAACAGCCGCTACTGCGAGGTCGACCGCTTCTCCATTATCGCGCTGGAATTGTTCGGAGGCCTGCCTCCCGGATGGTCACGCGTCCAGGCCATTTGCGACTGGATCCACACCCGGGTCGTCTTCGGCTATCAACACGCCCGCCCCACAAAAACCGCGTTGGACGTATACACGGAACGCATCGGCGTCTGCCGCGATTTCCAGCACCTCGCCGTGACCATGTGCCGTGCCCTGAATATCCCAGCCCGTTACGTGACCGGATATCTAGGCGACATAGGCGTGCCCGTCACCGGCGTCATGGACTTCAGCGCCTGGTTCGAAGTCTATCTCGAAGACCGGTGGTGGGCCTTCGACGCCCGCAACAACCAGCCGCGCATCGGACGGGTACTCATGGCCACAGGCCGCGACGCCTCCGACGTTGCCATAACCACATCGTTTGGCATGGCTAACCTGACCCATTTCGCGGTAGTAACCGACGAACTTCCACGAACCCAAGCCGCCGCCACGCTCACGGCCAGTTCGTTGTAGGGGCACAGGATACTCGCGCCCCAACTTGGCAACCAACGAAACGTTCGTCGCCCCGCTCACACTGCCAGCATGGAAATCGTCGAGGCGGACAAACGAAATCTCCCAGGCTCGAGACCACGAACTTCCGAACGGATCGCAAACAATCCACCCGCCAGCTTCTCACCCTCCCCGGCGCGCAGAGACGCGGTCGTAACAAACAGCGTTCTGAGGTCATTTCCACCGAAGCTGCAATTCGTAATATTCGACACCGGCATCGGAATCGTTTGCACGACTTTTCCCGTCGCGGAGATTCGCACGATGCAGCCCCCAAAAAACCGGCAATTCCAAAGGCAGCCTTCTTCGTCCATTGCGGACCCATCCGGAAGTCCTGGTGCAACATTCTCCACAAACGCTCGACGATTGCGCACCGACGAATCTTTGGCATCGTAGTCGTAGGCGTAGATGACATTCCGAACAGAACACCCGCAATAAAATGTAGTCTGCTCCGGACTCCAAACCAGAGTATTGGTAATGCCGAAACCTCGATCGATCACACTCACTTCTCCGTCCGGGGTTACGCGATACAACGAGCCGGTAAAACCTTCAACCTCCAACTCACTACCGTCCTCTCCAACGTTGTTGCGCATGCTACCAACCCAGAAAACGCCCGTGGGGTCGGTCGCTCCATCATTCAATCGGTTGTAGGGCCAATCGCGTTCCGGTTGAGCAAACGCCACTCGCCGATCCCCCACCGGCGACCACAAAATCAAACGCGGCCCCAGCGACACGAGCAACCACTTCGGATCGGTCGTGAGTGAGATCGCGCTGACGGGGACATCAAATCGCCAACTTGTATGTTCATGCGTCTTGGGGGAATAGCGGCTGATCTTGAAACCGTTAACGTCCGTCCAATAGACGCACTCGTGCTCGGCGTGCCATAGGGGACTCTCTCCAACGATATCTTTCGCCTCAAAGAGACACTCGATATTCATTCCGCGTCGCCTAGTTTTGCTTGCGCGTACATACTAACGAAACCCGCCTCAGTTTCCATGGTTTAGAAAATTCTCAGCGCAGACCACCTTCTTAGGAACTTCTTCCCGGCAATCTCGTACTTGATTAACAGACGCGACTCCAACGTGTCCCTGAACGTCAGCCCGGGAGGTGTTTCGTGGGTGAATTTCGGAACCAGCTGAGACAAGTTTTCCGCAGATTGGTTCGCGCCCCGATGTTCACCGCAATCACGTTGATCACGCTGGCAGCGGGAGTCGGCGCCAACACCGTTGTTTTCAGCGTTCTGGAGGGCGTCCTGCTCAAGCCGTTGCCCTATCCTCGCGCCGAAGACCTCGTCGGAGTTTGGCAAACCGCGCCAGGACTCAACATTAAAGACCTGAATATCGCGCCCTCCACTTACTTCATTTTCCGTGAGCAGAATCAAAGTTTCGTCGACGTCGGCGCCTATCAATACGATTCCGTCAGCATCACCGGCGTCGCTGAGCCCGAGCAGGTTCCCGCGCTGCGCGTTACCGATGGCACTCTTCCCCTACTGGGCGTCACTCCCCCCCTTGGCCGCACCTTCAGCCGTCAGGACGATACCGCCGGCGCCCCTCCCACCGCGGTGATCTCTTACGCCTACTGGCGCCGCAAGTTCAGCGCCGACCCCGCTATGATCGGCCGGACCATCATTGTCGACGGAAAAGCTCACCAGGTCATCGGCATCCTCCCCAAGAACTTTCATTTCCTGGATAGCGAAGATCGCGGTGTAATCCTTCCGGTGCAGTGGGACCGCAGCGACATTCATCTCGGAAATTACAGCTATGAAGCCCTCGCTCGGCTCAAACCCGGCGTCACGATCCAGCAGGCCAACGCAGACTTGGCGCGAATGCAACCCATTGTCATGGACAGTTTTCCGGCACCCGAAGGCTTCAGCATAAAAATCTTCCAACAGGCCAAGATCGGCCCGAACATACGCCCGCTGAAGCAGGACGTCGTCGGCGACGTCGGTAACACCTTGTGGGTGCTGATGGGCTCAATCGGCATGGTGCTGCTGATCGCCTGCGCCAACGTCGCCAATCTCCTCCTGGTCCGCGTCGAAGGACGCCGCCAGGAACTCGCCGTCCGTGGCGCGCTCGGCGCAAGCCGCGGACGTATCGCCGCCGAACTTCTTCTCGAAAGCGTCGTTCTCGGTTTGCTGGGCAGCGCCATCGGCTTAGGCATCGCGTACGCCGCCCTGCGCGTACTCGTAGCCATGGCGCCCGACGGCCTCCCGCGCATCAACGAAATCACCATCAACACGCCGGTCCTGCTCTTCACTCTCTTCGTTTCCCTCTTCTCCAGCGTATTGTTCGGCTGCATCCCGGTCTTAAAGTACGCTGGCGTTCGGCTCAATACCGGCATCCGCGAAGGCGGCCGCGCGCTCAGCCAAAGCAAGGAGCAACATCGCGCCCGGGGCGTCCTGGTAGTCGTTCAGGTCTCGCTCGCCCTGGTCCTGCTCATCTGCTCCGGCCTGATGATTCGCACCTTCCGCGCCCTCACCAAGGTCGATCCCGGTTTCTCCAAACCTGTCGAACTGCAAACCTTCCGCATCTCCATCCTAGACACCCAAGTCCCCGACCGCGAACAAGTAGTCCGCATGAACGAAGCGATCCTGAACAAAATCAAAGCCGTTCCCGGCGTATCGTCGGTCGCTTGGGGCTCAAGCATCCCCATGGATGGTGACTCCAACAACGACCCCGTCTTCATCGCCGACCGCACCTATGCGGAAGGCGCACTTCCCCCGCTTCGCCGCTTCAAACGCGCAGCCCCCGGCTTCCTCGAGACGTTAGGCACTCCCCTGGTTGCCGGTCGCCTCTTCTCGTGGGCCGACACCTACCAGCGTCTTCCCTTAGCCGTAGTCTCCGAAAATTTCGCACGCGAGAACTGGTCCAATCCCGCCGATGCCCTAGGCAAACGTATTCGTGTCGCAACCAACGACGACTGGCGTGAAATCATCGGTATCGTCGGCAACGTCTACGACAACGGCGTCAGCCAGCCCGCCCCAACAACCATCTTCTGGCCCGTCCTGATGGACCGCTTCGAGGGTCAAAAGGAGTACGTCGCGCGCGATGTGGCCTTCGCCATCCGTACCTCGCGGGCCGGCTCAGAAAGCCTGATGAAGGACGTTCGCGAGGCAGTATGGTCGGTCAATCCCAACGTACCGCTCTCCTCGGTCAACACGGTGGATTTTTTCTACAAGAAGTCGATCGCCCGCACTTCATTCACGCTGATCATGCTCGGCGTTGCTGGAAGCATGGCTCTCTTACTTGGGGTGGTCGGCATCTACGGCGTGATCGCCTATTCCGTCTCCCAGCGAACCCGCGAGATCGGCATTCGCATGGCTCTGGGCGCGCAAACGCAGGCATTGACTAGCATGTTCGTGCGCCACGGCTTGCGCCTGACGGCAATCGGAGTCGTCTTTGGAGTGATCGCAGCCATAGCTGTGATGCGCCTAATGTCAACGCTGCTCTTCAACGTGAGCCCCGTCGACCCCGTCACCTATCTCGTAGTTTGCGCTGGATTGGTCGTGCCAGCATGGCTAGCCAGCTATTTACCATCGCGCCGCGTAGCCAGCGTCGATCCGGTCGAAGCCCTCCGCGGAGAGTAGCGAGTGTGTATGTGCGTGGGGGGCGCGCTTCAGTTCACCCTGACAAAGGAAGGGCGCGTCCCAACGAGCGCCCCGCAAATGGGCTTCCATCAAACAACGCTTCGACCGTTGGCCTGCTCTACCCACTTACTCAAGATCCCTGCGAACGAAGATGGCATCTCGTCGAATGTCAATCCCATCCCTCGTCGAGGTTCAATCCGAGCCACCGTCCCATGCGCTTCTAGAAACTCCGTCTCCGTATAAATCTCGATGATGACGCTCGTCCCTTCCGGAAACGGATTCGACATTTCCACGTAACAGCCATGCTGGCTCAAATCGCTAACTCGCGAAGAGGTCCGTGCATTTTCCTTCTCATCAATAATCTCCGCCCTCGCAATAAACGGATACCGCGGTGCGCGGCGTCGTTCGGTTGACATCGCTATTCACTCCTCGGGGGAAGCCTGTTGCGATGCTAACGCCGTTGTCGCCGGACGCCGGAGCAATCGTGCCCGTCTGCCACCAATCCGTCACGAGCGCACGAGAAAGACTTCGCTCGTCGTACCACGGCGTGGCTCAGCCACCCGCATCGTCTAGACTCATTCTGGATTAAAACGAATCACTGAGAGGCAAGCTCGGGTTTCGTTTTCTCCATTCTTTCCGGGCTTCGCTCAGTTGTTGAAGGATACCCTCTGGTGGTGGATGATCTGTTTCTGTTGCCAATGAGCATTGGCATTTCGCCGTAACCCCAAACAGCAGCAATTCGGGATTCGACATCCCGCGAAGCCGCTGACGCAACTTTTCGATATCTGATTCCTTGACCTCATTTCCCTTCTTGAGAGTTCTGCATAGACCAGTAGCAGCCGCCAATTCCCTTCTCCTTTCGTAATGGAAATCACAAATCACCACTTACAAACACACCGTATTTTAATAATTCGTAATATAACGTCAAGAAGAACATTCTCTTGAAGTACAGTTATTTGGCGGTTCTTATCAGGATTGCGAGCGTTCCGCGTCGGCGCTACCGGCAGATCGTGTCTAGAACGAACCGCGCAAGGGCAACCCCGGCCTTCGTCTGTTCCATTCCACCCGGGCTTCACGCAGTCGCACCAGTGACGATTCTCGCCCCTCTACGGCCGTGTCGTTGCCAGACGCATATTTCGCAACCTGTCCAAACCTCAACAATTCGCCGTCCGACATCTGGAAAAGATACTTACGCAATCCTTCAAGCTCCAGTTCGTACGCCGCCGCTATGTGTATGGATTTTAATTTCTTTCGCCATTAGCAATATGGTTTGAATCAACAATCGATAACAAGCCAGACTAGCGCCATATGTTGATACAAATACATATTATGTAAAGGCAATTCCCACGGAACCTGCTCCCTACTCGCCGCCCGTCCAGTGGAGCGCCCATAAAGGCGCTAACTTAAGGCAGAGCTCCCGTTTTGGGCCATGTCTCTGCCATCCGGCGGGCTATGGTCGCGGGAGATCCAGCAGCACCACATCCGAACGCTCTTGGGCTCGTTCGAGGACAACTTCTCGGCCATCAGGAGAAATGTCGAAGTCGCGAATGTCGAAATCCGGAGTGAGGTTGGTCAACTGCCGCTCAGCACCCGTCTCCAGGTCAATCCGCCAGAGATTCTTGTGTTGAATCTCTCCTCGCAGGAGTACGAGCGCCCGTCCTCCAGGCAGAAAGGCCAAGTGTCGAGCTCCCCGAGTCAGCGTCAGAACCGGCAGTGGATGCGCTGCGGCGTCCGCCGTGACCGCTTTCACAGAAAACGTTGTGCCGACATCGGGGCCCGAGTAGGCAACGAAGCGCCCATCCGGTGACCACGCGGGATCGACCGAGTATTCCCGGACTAAAAGAGCCGGGGCGCCGCCATCGACCGGCACCCGCAAGAGGTGGGGGACGCCGTGATCGTCCGCCGCCGTGGTGATCGATTGTCCGTCGGGCGCCCATGCCGGAGCGCCCTGTAGCTCGAGCGAATCCGCCACCACCCGCGCATTCGATCCGTCGGCCTGCATGACGTACAAGAATGTCTGCCCGCGTTGCTGGACTGAGAATGCGATCTTCCGTCCATCGGCCGAGATTGCCGGTCCGCCAAAGATTCGCGCTCCCTGACCACGCCACAGCTCCGTTCCAGTTCCTTTGACGAGCTTCCAGATACTCTCGCTCGTGCCGCTCGCAGAGACATACAGAAGATAATCGGGACCGAGGCGAGGCGAGAATCCAGTGCTGGTCGTTAGCGACATTCGAGCGGCCGCCGACCCCTCGGTACGCGAATCACCGAGCGGCAAGCGCCACAGTGTTCTCTTCGGATCTGCAACCGTGACAACCAGGCGGCGGCCGTCAGCACTGGCCGCCAGCGACGTGTACCGGTCAAGGCCATAGGTTAGCCGGTGGGGGATGCGCCGTTCAACGTCCACGCTATAAAGCCACGGCCCCGAACCCTCGGCATCGCTGGCGAGATACATCAGCGTGCGCCGATCCAGGAGCACTGGATAACTCACACGCCCGGAGTGTGACGTGATCCGTTCGGGAGTCCCCCCGGATGGCCGGATCCGCCAGATGTCCAATTTGTCCGGGAGCGTGCCTTGAACGAAGTAGAGGAATGCCATGTCGGGTGCCCACAGCGGAAAGTGAGAGTGGAGCCCGGCGGGCGCAGTTAAGATGAGCCGGCCCTCCGTGCGCCGGCCGCCGTCGGAAATGAACAGCGGGTCGCCCGGTCCGGACGTGTGGTACGCGAGTCGCGAGCCGTCGCGCGACCAGTCAAACTCAGCCACGCCTTCAAGGTACGGCCGCAGCTGTCCGCCGAGCGTTGGCACTGCCCACACACTGATGCCGCCGCCGCTCGAGCTGTCTCGCTTGCGAACCCAAAACGTAACCAGAGAACCGTCGGGCGAGAATCCCAGGGCGCGGACCGATGGATTGACGAATTCCAGTGCGCTCCCGCGGGTCAGGTTGTGGAACTCTCCCGAACCCACCTGCGTAACCCAGACGTCCGTCGCTCCCTCCTGGTCCGACAGAAACGCTACGAAATGACCGTCGCGTGACACCGCAGCAGCCGCCGCCACTCCATCGAAGTCCGTGACCGTCTGAATACGCGCGTCAGCGATCGGACTCCGCCAGAAATATTCCGTCTTCTGAAACCAGAGCATTGCGCCAATCGCCAGCGCAGCTCCCACCGCTATCAGCAGCGACACCAGCGACCATCTGGTTCGAGAGGCAGATATTGCCACGTGCGGTAGCGGCGCAGCGGGATCGGGCAAGGGCGCATTCTTCCCGTTATCCTGCGCTGCCGGGATTTTCCGGCTGCGCACCCAGGCGTCCAAGTCTGCCCGAAACGCGTACACCGAACCCATACTGTCGTGCACGTGCCGGTGGACGGGCATCCCCTCCCGCTTCTCCCACCGTTGGACCGTGGTCACATCGCGGTTGAGATAGGCCGCGATTTCCTTCCACGAATCCAAGCGGTCTTCGGGAGATCTTACGGGTGGCGCGGTGTCTGGGGATGGTTCGCCGATGGCGCTCTCCTGATTGGTACCCCCGGTTGTCGCGGGCCCCGGGGGAGCCGATTGTACATCCGTAGCGTACGGCAAAGCACGGCATTCGATGGTAAATAGAGGGACTGCGGCAATTCAGCACATCGCCCTTTGACGACACCCTCCAGGTGTCGGATTGTGTCCGCGCGACACAAGTGTGAAATCGCCAAGATGCAATTCTTGAGCCGTAGACCCTCGGTGCGGGACGGGAAGTCCTGTGCCGCCAGAGGAGCTTCCGGCACCAGAGACGTGATCTCAAAAATTGGAGGACTTTCATGAATAGCAATGTTTTCAGCTGGTTGGTACGCATCATCGCGGTCCTGGCACTCGCCGTAGTGACCGGCGCTTGGGCCGACGCTCCGTTGCCCGAGCACCTAAGCGGCATAATTAGTGACTACACCCCGTTTAACGCGGCCGCCAATCCGACAGGTCCCTACGAAATGCGCGGCCGCTGGTCTCTGCACTTGAAGGATAGATCCACCAAGGCCGACTTTACCGCGGAGATGGCCATGGAGCTTTCCGATTATTGGCTTTCGAAAAATTATCCGGATCCTCCAGGCCCTGGTCCAGTCGACTTGAGTGTCAGGGGGCAGCACACTCACCACATCACAATGACGGACGCCGTGGTCACGCAGAACACGAAGGTCTGCCCACCCGACAATCCCGTTACCAACCCCTCTGGATTGGTGCTCACCGTCGACCCTAACGATCCAAAGAGCGTTGTCAAAATTACAGGCAACGGCAACCCTGCGCCCTTTGAGTCTAAGGGGCCATCGACGCTGCAGGTGTGCATCACCGGCGGGGGAGAAGTCGAGTTTGCAAACATCTCGCTAGTGTTCGGAGGGCCCGCAACTGGCCATTTCGGGTCACAGGCTATTCACGGCGTGGTTCGCTTCCCTCGCCCCTCTGACAACGACGATGACCATCGGCATTAAAGATCGGCCGCAGCACGGCCTTGCTCGCAGCTCGAGCTAATCTGGCTCGGCGACGTACGACACATATTGATCACCATCGGTGGCGGACAACGTAGGAATCTGCCGTGTTCGCCTCGATCCTGAAACCATTTCCCCCCGGGACCTTTGGTCTGAACACGCAACAACATTCATCCTTAGAAAGGAATACAAAATGTCTGATCACAAAGAAGAAGTAAAAGCGACTGACGAGCTTAGTGAGAAGGAAATCGAAGGCGTACAGGGCGGTAGAGCGATAAGCCTCATCGAAAGAATGCCGAACAGTCCAGGTCCCAAGATGTCGTTCGGGTCACCCGCCGCAGGCGAAATCAATTCCGATTCAGCGGATAATAATCTTCCCGACTCCAACGGCGGTAGGATTATCGCTTAGGTTCTGGAACCGAAGGCTCAGCATCCAGGATGTCAGTTCCCGCTGAACGGCGATCCGTACCGGTCCAGAACCGCGACCTCGGCCACGGGCCGCCGTTTAACGGGGCCAAACCCCCGCATTGGATAACCAATCGGCATCAGTGCGAACGTCCTTATGTCCGGTGGTAGATTCAGGACCGCTTTGATCTCCTCCTCGGCAACCGTGTGGTTCGTGGTCAACACGGTCCCAAGACCCAGCGCGCGGCAAGCTAGGATGACATTCTGCACCGCAGGATAGATGCTGGCGCCAGCCGTCCAGGGCGACGCTTCCTTCATTGCCGATTGGACATCGGCCGGAATTTCACCGGGCAGTTCGGCGGAAGTCAGCCTGAGGCAAGGAATCAGCAACACCGGCGCGTCGCCCATGTGCTCATGAAGGTGCACGCCCCCCTTCATCATACGGTCATGCTGTTCCTGCGACACGTGCTCCGGCCTGCTCTGATGTTGGTAGCGCTCTCTGACCCAGCGGCTGACTTTGGCGTAGATCTCGCCGATCCGTCGCCGTTGCTCGGCGTCACAGACGACCACGAAAAGCCAGTTTTGTTTATTGCCCGCGCTGGGAGCCTGAGTCGCAGCCTCCAGGATCCGGGCGATGAGTTGAGGGGGGACGGGATCCGGCTTGAGCCAGCGCATCGCACGCGCTGAATACATTGCCTCAAACAAACGGATTTGATCGTCAGCGGAGTCACTTTGATTTATCATGCTGCGTCTTCTCTGGAATTCTTGTTCATTTTGACAGCGTCTTTTTGTTGGGCCTGCCTTTCGCGCCAAACTATTCCATATCAAATGTTACGTAGGTGAGTTTGCCGTTGCGTTCCACTTGCATCGCCGCCGCTTCGCCAGGTTGCAGCTTGCTGAACGCGGCGCGCAGACCATCCACGCTCGTGATTTGAGTGCGATTCAAAGTGTGAATTACATCACCTTCCATTAGGCCTGAATCGACAGCCAGCCGATCGTCAACGATCGACGTGACCAGCACCCCCGAAGCAATCCGAAGCTCTCCCAGCAGATCCAGAACCTCCGGAGAAGTAGTCACACCGACGATGCCCAATCTTGGGATTAGGCCTTTCGTCGGATCGCCTAGATCGGAGAGCCGCTGCGGGTCCGTACGGGGTTCAAAGATCGGGACTGTAAGGTCGAGCTTTTTAGCATCGCGTACAATCTGCAGTTTCGCGGAATTGCCGGTATTCAACAGATAGAGACCCAGGGCAAAAAGCGGGACGTTGTCTACCGGGAATCCATCCAACCCTACGATCACGTCTTGAATTTTCAGGCCCGCGCGTTCGGCGGGGCTGCCAGGAACGACGTCCGAAATAATCACACCGAGTTCCATCGACAAGCCAAGGGCCTGGGCCAAGTCCGGTGTCAGGGATTGGAGATCGGCGCCGATGGAGCGGCGACGCACCCGTCCGTACTGCCGAATCTGTTGGTAGGCATACCGGACAATGCCACTGGGAATGGCGAAGCCGATGCCTTCATTTCCGCCGGATTTCGTATAGATAAAGGTGTCGATGCCGACGACGTTACCGTCAACATCCACCAGCGGACCCCCGCTATTCCCGGGATTGATGGCGGCGTCGGTCTGGATATAGACCATCGGATTGTCTGGATCCGGCTGCCGCAAGACCGAGCTGACCAGTCCAAGAGCGACGGAATTTTCCAAGCCTTCCGGGCTGCCGAAGGCCAAAACGAGCTGTCCCTTGTGTATGCGATCGTATCGGCCGATGGGAAGAGTTGGCAGCCCGGTAGCCTCCACCTTGAGGACCGCAAGATCGATCTGCTTGCTGACACCAACGATCCTGGCGGGAAGTGTGCGCCCATGGGATTTCAGCAACGCCCGGGGTTGAGAGTCTTGGTTGTCCTCCGGCGTCAAGACAACACGCACGCGATCCGCACCCTTCACCACGTGATAGTTGGTCACGATGTAGCCATCCGGTTCGATGATGACCCCGGAGCCGAGGCTGCGCTCGCGGCCCACGGCGCGCGAGGCGTGCTCATCATCCTCGTCCGCGGAGCCGTAGCCGGTCACCAGCACCTCCACCACAGCGGGAGAGACCCGCTTCACGAGAGATTCGAACGCGCGGCTCATCTGGTGCGTGACCTCGGAACCCTTCTCAGCGCCGGTAGACTGGCCTTGCGCACGCCCCGGTGCAAAACAAAGAGCCGAGAACAGCGCAGCAGCGGCATAGAAAGCCCTTGCTGGGAAGGAGCCTTTCAAATAGCGATGGATCATTGTGGTATTTCGCCTTTCGGATCGAGCGTGCGGCCGATCGAATCTTCTCGAGCGTCCGCCGTTTCGCATACACCAACGACGCCCAGAATGCGGACGTAATTCTCTATACGATCGAGGACGGCGGCCACACCTTGCCAGGCTCCGAACCTAGGGCGGAAGGGTCCGGGGGGACGACGATTGAAATCAACGCCACCAGGATAATGTTGCTGTCCTTCATGCAGCATCCGCACGACTGAAATAAACGCGAAAGTTCGTTGAGAGCGCTGCACAGAACCCACGCAATTCGGTTCAGCCTGGAACCGACGTGAGCAAACATCACGCACTACTTCTTTGGTTTGGGCGGATAGTTCTTGAATATTTTCTCAACACATTGCTTGGTCTGTTTCTCGTCTCCCGATTCGGAGCTGGAGACGTTTTCGACGGTCGCCTGGCCGCGAAAAACAAGCGTGTTGTTATGGGCCGCATCCGCCATGTCTATCGTTAGAATGAGAATGGTCCTGGGATGCTCGGATGTGAACGTCGTTGAATCGTCGGACCATGGTCCCCAACCACCCCAACCACCGTACCAACCCCAGCCTCCGCCCCACGGTCCTGCTCCCATTCCAAAGCCATCCGTGGTAGAAGTCGCGTCGACTACTTCCTGCCCTTGCAAGTGGTAGGTCACGATCACATCAGGCTTCTGTCCAGCGGCAATCGGCGTCAAGCCTTTGGTTTGCAATTCGGTGATGACGTCGCCTTTCACCCATGCCCCGTAAAAGGGTATTTTTTGAGCTGTGGGATCTTGCCAGGCAAATGTCTTATACGTCGAAAACGGAGCCCCCGTTTGCCAATTCACTTTCACGGTCTGAGCGCACAGCGGCAAACCGCCCAGCAGCAAACATAGCAACAAGACTAGTCTCAGGTTTTTCATTTGAGTGACCTCCAAAGGTTAGTTGTCTTGCAGTCAGTGGTTCGCAGAATACTGAGGATAAATGATGATCGCGGGACCCTATTGCCCCGTGAATTCTCAAGGCAAGTCTCGCGAGTTCGCAGGGCGCAGCCTACACCGCGCATTAAGTATTCGCAAGGATATTTCCGGCTGCGATCAACGCTTCGAGCGGTATCGCAACGATTCCGGTGTCAGATAGCTGAGGTCTTCCTTCCTAGCGCGGCGAAGGCCGCATGGAAGATCTCATCGGGAATCAGTTCTGGAGTCAGCAGCCGTTGGAAAACCAGGCCTTCGGTCAAGGCGTGTATGACGCGCACGAGTTGGTCGACCGGCATGGGGAGATCTTCTTCTTTCGTGACGCAGCGAAGCCATTGCTCGCCGAACGCATAGCTACCTGCAGTGACCTCGGCGACCTTTGCGCGCAATTCTTCATGCGTGAGTGTGTAGGCCAGGCCCGTGAGACGACCGACCGCGGCCGCGCTGCGATCGGGGATGGCAGCGAGCGTGGCGTCGGCCAGGGCGCGCATGATTTCGGGGAAGGTCGCGCCCGGTTGTACGCGCGGCTTGATCGGGGCCCAGTAAGTCTGCCCCAGAGAAATGAATAATTCTTCGCGGTTTTTAAAGTTGCCGTAGATGGCTCCGGTGGTCATGCCGGCCCGCTCAGCGATGGCTTCCAGGGTGGTGTGCTCGTAGCCTTTTTCGCGGATCAGGGAGCGAGCGGCTTCCAGGAGTTGGGCGCGGGTGCGGTCGCGCTTATCGCCTTTGGGCTGGCGGCGGGGAGAATCGAGTTCGGGTACCATCGACTTGATTTTATAGCACATCTATTTTATAATTACATTATATTATGAAAGTGCGAGTCGTAAATCACCGAAATGAATACACCAATAAGCGCGGGGCCGTTGCAGAAGTTCGTGGAGTTGGAGCAGCTTGCGGGAGCAGCAACCCTGGTATGGAGGAGTGGAGCGGCGCAGGTGGCCTGTGTCGGTTGGCGAGATATTGAGGGCAACTTGGCAGTCGAGCGGGACACGATGTTCAGAATCGCTTCGATGACGAAGCCGATTACGTCCGTGGCGGCGCTCATGTTGGTGGAAGAGGGCCGTATTGCGCTTAATAATCCTATTGCTTGCTGTGCGCCGGAGTTTTCGCAGATGCGGGTGCTCCGATCTCCCGACGGTCCGCTCGACGAAACGGATCCCGCGGAACGGCTCATTACGTTCGAGGATCTTCTGACGCATCGGGCGGGCCTGACGTATGCGGACTTTCATCGCGGGCCGATCGCGCAGGCGTACCGCGAGGCGCTGGGCGGCGATATTGACAGCCCAGTCGCGCCCGACGACTGGATCGCGAGGCTCGCGCAATTGCCATTGATCGGCCAACCCGGGGCGATGATGTCGTACGGCCGCGCGACGGACCTGCTCGGACTGTTGATCGCGCGAATCGAGGGAGAGTCGCTTGGGGCTGTCCTCAAACGGCGTATTTTCGATCCCCTGGGAATGAAGGACACCAGTTTCCTAGTGCCTCGTGACAAGCGGGATCGGCGTGCGGCGGCATACGGATTCAACGACGACGGGCGACTGATCAAGCGAACCACGCGGAGCGGAGTGCTGGTCGCGGAACGACCGGACGATATGGCATATGAATCGGGCGGCCAGGGGTTGTGGTCCACGGTGGATGACTATCTACGTTTCGCTCGCATATTCCTGGGGGACGGTTCGGTGGATGGCGTGCGCCTTTTGCGTCCCGAAACGCTAGCGAGAATGATGACCAACCAACTGACGGAGGCTCAGCGCACCCATCCTGGATGGCTCGGGCTGACGCCCGGTCGAGGATTTGGTTTGGGTGTCTCGGTAGTGCTAGAGACTGACCGGAACGACTTCATGCGACGTGGGGGCGTCGGAACGGTCAGTTGGCCGGGAGCGTTCGGTGGTTGGTGGCAAGCCGATCCCAACGATGGATCAGTCCTCATCTTCTTGGCCCACAATATGGTGGACCTGGCGCAGATGGCGAAGGGCATCGGACTGGGTGTCTGGACCGCAATTGATGCGTTTCAGACATTGGCCGCGGCCCCACAACCCTGACGATTTGTTTCCGACCAAGACTCCTCGCCGACGCGAGTGACCGGGCGTCTAAGCCAATGATCCAGAAACGGGTTCTCGGAAGCTGGCAATATCGCTACCGAGAAGTCCGCCTTTCACCAGCAAATTGGTCGGTAACTGCTGGCGTGTTTATCAGAACTCAGGCGAACTTCAAGGGTGGGCCAGGGTTGTAATCAGCCAGAGTAAATCGTGCATTCCGTCGAAACAATCAGTAGATATGTCATGAATTGACTTCATGAGGTATGGTGTACGAGCAGATTGGCCGGGCGGACGGAGATTGTGGAGTACTAGCTAGGAGAAAGATTATGAAATGCAAACTGACGGGAGCGGCGGGATTGGCTGGAGCGTTTGTTGCGGGGATGGTGGTGGCGACGGCGTTGGGTGGGGGAATGGCCGCGGCGAGGGCGAAGACGCAGGGGCAGCAAATTACCGTGCAGAGGGTCTTTAGCCCGACGGTGACGGACGAGGATATTGCATTGCTGCGGAAAGATGTACGGGCAATGAAAATGCAAGTAATTGGACAGAATATGTCGCTGTCGGATGCGGAGGCGGAGAAGTTCTGGCCCATCTACAAGCACTACGCGGACGACCTGCATGAAGTGCACAACGCGAAGTATGCACTGTTGAAGCAGTACGCGGAGACGTGGGCAACGATGACGGATCAGGATGCGCTGATTTATGTGCGGCACTGGATGGAGGTGGACGCGGAGGCGCAGGCCTTGCGGCTGAAGTATGTTCCGACGGTGACCCAGGTGTTGCCGGGGAAGAAAGCCGCGACGTTTTTCCAACTGGACCGGCGCCTGTCCATGATCGTCGATTTGCAATTGTTCTCGCAGATTCCGTTGGCCCATTTGAAGGAGTAGGGGGGAAGAGATATCAGACATCAGTAGCCAGAGGCGAATAGTGGCGAACCAGACGCATGTGAAAACAGGACTGCTGATCGTCGCTCTCGCCGGACTTTTCATCTTCGAGCTTGGGCTTCTGGAGGGGTTTCTACCGTACGAGGCGCAGCATGCAATTCACCAACGGTCCGAGCGGATATTCCCGAGCAAAAGATACGAGCCTCATACAGATATGGGTTGGGAATTTGAGCTTGATTATCGCCAACATCCTTCGCACGGGATCGCCATGTACGGCTTGCTAGGAGTCTTGGTGTTCGGCGTTGCTTACCTCATCTTAAAGATCTGGAAAAGACTGCGTTCGGTCGCGTACTGAAACAACATTGCCCGGAAGCCTCACATCGCGGGAGGACTCAACACACGCGAAAAACGGCTTCTCTGGGCACTGATCGCGGTGGCCGCAATGCTGACGGCTTTCATCCTTCTAGGCCAGCACTACGTGCTCAATTCCGCCAAATTAGACGCAGCAATTGAAACCGAGATTCCGCCAGGTTCTGCAAAGGCTCAAGTTGTAGCTTTCGTTCAGGCAAGAAACCCGATGGCTCTTGACAACATGGGGCCGCAGGTTAAAGCGAGATTTTCTGGGTGTGCAGAAAACATGGTCTACCGCAGGGACATCGTCATAACTTTTGAGTTTTCTGGCGGGCGGCTGTTGTCTTACTCGACCGAGGAATATCTCAGCTTTCTGTAGTGACGCGGTCAGGTCCTGGGAAGTCGGATAACCGTATCGCCTTCCGACCGCAAAGGTATAGAATCCCGTCCAACGGCGGGTCTTGCCGGTCGGCATCACGACCTTATGTGCGTACGCATTCCAGCCTCTGTCGCGCTTACTCATTTTGTTCTTTGTAGTGTCCTCATCTGCGGGACCGCCCGTGGGCAGCAAGCGACCTCAAATACGATACCGTCAGTGCCCCCGCTCGAATTTAACGACTCGACAGGTCTCGACATCTACCTCCGTGGCTTGGATGACGCGAGTATCGAAGAAGCGGCCGCGCTTACTCTGCTCACGCCGGCAGGACAACCCTACCGGCAGGGAATAGCCACAAAGGGCCACTTGCGATGGAGCGACGTGGCTCCGATGCGCTACACGATCGAGGCGGTTGTTCCGGGATTAGAGCGCAAGGTTCAGGAAGTCGACGTCCCCGAAGCAGGCGAGGTCCGGATCATCATTCAAGTGCCGCCCCAGACAGGCCATAACAGGGTCTATCCACCCGTTTCTTCTGACGCCGACGTGAATCACATTTTTGGCGCCTACGCGTCTAAGTTGGGCGACTGGGAGCGAGCTAAGTCGTACTGGGCAAAAGTCCTGGAGCAGGACCCAGATAATGTTCCGGCGATGGTCTCTATGGGCGAGGTTCTACTCAGCCAGAATAAGACTTCGGAAGCCCTGCCTTATCTAGAACGAGCCGCAAAAACAGATCCTTCTGTCTCTCTGCTTTTGGCTCGCACTTTGGTAACGGCTGCCACCGAAGTGCTTCAAGCCTACGTGAAGGTCCACCCTGGAGATGTCGCGGCAAAGAAACAATTGGAAAGCCTGGAAGCGCCTGTTGAACTCCGGGCGGGCGAGAATCGCGACGCCGATTCGACGGAAAAGATCGCGTCGATGCCCCCGGGCAAGACCCCGCTACGCAAATCCGGCTGGTTGCCTCCGAATATAGACGATAATGTGCCACCAATAGAGTCGGGCTCGGCCTGTAATCTCAAGGAAGTGGTCCAGAAAGCGGGAGAAAAGCTCCAGGAATTTGTGAAGGATGTGGAGCGATTCACGGCCACAGAATCCTTTCTGCATGAATCAATCAACAAATCTGGCCAAGTTTCCGCGACCGAAAAGCGGAAATATGACTATACGGTTTCCATCCAGGAAATCCGGCCTGGAATTCTTGCCGTCGAGGAATACCTGAGCCGTGGAACGACTCCCGTCGATTTTCCTGGAGGGATTACGACGAAGGGATTGCCCGCTCTCATCCTCATTTTCCATCCTTACTATTCCGAGAGCTTTTCTATGAAATGCGAAGGGCTCGCCATCGTGAACGGACAGCGGGCTTGGCAAATCTATTTTCGCCAACGAGAAGACAAACCAAACGGGATTCGTGCCTACAGATTTGGTCGGAATGCTCGTCCAATCGCCCTGAAGGGGCGGGCGTGGATCGTTGCAGACAGCTATCAAATCGTCGATCTCCAGACAGATTTGGTTGATGCGCTTCCCGATATACAGCTCACGGTGGACCACACTTCTATCGAATATGGCCCGGTACATTTCAGCAGCCGGGGAGTTGACATGTGGCTTCCACAAACCGCTGAAGTCTTTAGTGAATTACGAGGAAAGCGAATTCACCGGCGTCTGGGCTTCAGCAACTACTTGTTATTCGCCGTGGACGACACGCAAAAGATTTCGTCACCGGCGACGAACCCGTAATCATCGACCGATAACGCTTCAGGTCTCTGCTACCGGACGCCAAGGGTCACCGCGATGAACAATCTCGGCCAACTCTTATAAGTCGCGCAACCGGACAAGTGCCCGTCGTGGGCTGGAAACGGTGTTCTGCTGGCCGTAACCAGGCTCTCGTCGTTGACTTGCCTCGGACCGCAACCTAAGATGAGCGCGGAATGCCTCACTCCGCGTCACTTGTTGGTCAGATCATCTCCCATACCGCATTATCGAAAAACTGGGTGGCGGCGGGATGGGTGTCGTGTACAAAGCCGAAGACAAGCGCCTGGGCCGTTTTGTCGCTTTAAAATTCCTTCCGGAAGAGGTCGCGCACGACCCGCAGGCGCTGGAGCGCTTCAAACGGGAGGCTCGCGCCGCCTCTGCTCTCAACCATCCCAACATTTGCACAATTTACGACATCAGCGAGGAGGGCGGCCAGGCTTTTATCGCCATGGAATTTCTGGAAGGCGCGACGCTGAAGCACAACATTTCCGGGCGGCCCATGGAGCTCGACACGCTCTTGGTCTTCGGCATCGAGATCGCCGACGCTCTGGATGCGGCGCACAGTAAGGGAATCGTGCACCGAGACATCAAGCCAGCCAATATTTTTGTCACCGAGCGTCGCCATGCGAAGCTTCTCGATTTCGGACTGGCCAAGCTTACCCTGGACAAAGGGGTTCCGTCTGATACCGCTTCCGTGCAAGCCACCATGGACGGCAGCCACGAGCACCTGACGAGCCCAGGAACCGCATTGGGTACCGTGGCGTACATGTCGCCCGAACAGGCGCTCGGCAAGGAACTGGATCCTCGCACGGATCTTTTTTCCTTCGGCACCGTGCTCTACGAAATGGCCACGGGGAAACTTCCCTTTCGCGGAGAGACCTCGGCCGCACTATTCGATTCGATTCTTCATAAAGCGCCCGTCGCGCCGGTGCGGCTCAATCCAGATCTGCCGCAGCGGCTGGAAGACGTCATTAACAAGGCGCTGGAGAAAGATTCCAACCTGCGCTACCAGCACGCCACCGACATGCGCGCCGACCTCCAGCGCCTCAAACGCGACACCGACTCGGGTCGCACGGGGCACCAAACCGCGCAGATCGAGATAGCCGCCGCATCGGTGGCCGCGCCTGCGTCAATGCCGCCACAAGTTTCTGTCGCTCAATCTGCTGCGCCTGTTCTTGCTCCATCGACCCAACTGAAAAAACCGCTAGCACGGGACTGGAGATTCCTCGCTCCTGTAGCGATGCTTCTGGCGCTGGGCGTCGTTGGCGCACTCTACTGGCGCTCCGCAAGAACCCACGCACTCACCGAAAAAGACACCGTGGTGCTCGCCGACTTTATGAATACAACGGGCGAGCCAGTCTTTGACGAAACTCTCCGTCAAGGTCTGTCCGCACAGCTTGCTCAATCGCCGTTTCTCAACATTCTCTCGGACAACAGGGTGCGTGAAGTTTTGCGGCTTATGGGCCGCCCCGCAAGCGAACGACTTACCCAAGATACGGCACGCGAAATTTGCCTACGTACCGAGAGTAAAGCCCTGTTGACCGGATCGATCGCCAAATTGGGAAGCCACTACGCGATTTCGCTTGGCGCGACGAATTGTCAGACGGGCGATCTGTTGGCGCAGGAACAGTCCGAAGCGACGAGCACAGAGGAAGTCCTCAGAACGCTCGGCAGCACCGCCACCCGGCTTCGCGAGAGGCTCGGTGAATCGTTGAGTTCGATTCAAAAATATGACGCTCCCATCGAACAGGCTACGACTACATCGCTGGAGGCCCTGAAATCCTACAGCCAAGGCAAGAAAACCCAGAGCCAGATCGGAGACGCTGAAGCCATCCCTTTCTATCGGCGGGCAATTGAGCTCGACCCCACGTTTGCGCTGGCCTACGGAGACGCAGCGATTTCGTACGCGAACCTGGGAGAAAATACTCTGGCAATCGAAAGTATGAACAAAGCTTACGAACTCCGTGACCGGGTCAGCGAGCGGGAGAAGTTTCGACTCACAGCGTACTACTTCGGCATTGTTACCGGCGAGCTAGACAAGGAAATGGAGGTTTACCGGACCTGGAGCCGGAGCTATCCGCGTGACGTTGACCCACACCTCAACACCGGAGTCGACTACGCGATATTGGGCCAACTAGAGAAGGCCGTAGCGGAGTTGCAACAAGCCTCCAACCTCGATCCGGACTGCATCCTGTGTCTGTCAAATTTGAGTTCTTACTACATGTTTTTAGATCGGTTTGACGAAGCCAAATCGACCATCGAGCGAGCCGAGGTTCAACATCCCGATTATGGCGGGGTGCACGACGTTTTGTATCACCTTGCATATCATCGCGGGGACACTGCCGAAATGGCGCGCCAATTCACGTGGTCCGTGACTAACAAAAAGGACTTAGACTTGACTTACTTCCGAGAATTTGAAACGGAGGCATCCCGAGGACGGCTTGGAAAAGCGCGGGATTTTTCGCGGCGCGCCGTCGAGGCTGCTCGCCAGAACGAGATGCAGGAAGGCGCCGCCTACTGGAAAGCGTTGGCGGCATTTCGGCAAGCCTCTTTCGGCAATCTTACGGAGGCTCGGAGGGGTGCGACCGAGGCTCTGAGTGCCTCGACGGGACGTGACGTGCGTTTCAATTCGGCAATGGCTCTAGCGGGGGCCGGTGAATTGGCGCGTGCGGAAAATATCGCCGGAGAATTAAATCGCCATTTTCCTAAGGATACCCTGGTGAATACTTTTTCCTTGCCGGAGATCCGTGCTCAGATCGAGATAATCCGTGGTGACGGCCCACGGGCTATTGATCTGCTCCAGACGACCTCGCCGTTCGAACTTGGGCAGGTCTGCCTCACCTCCGTGTATGAACGCGGGCAGGCTTGGCTTCTTGCTCGCGATGGCGTCGCGGCGGCGGCCGAGTTTCAGAAAATCCTTCTTCATCCCGGATTAATTCGTAATTGCCCCACCGGTGCGCTGGCCCGCCTTGGCGTCGCCCGTGCCTATGCTCTCTCCAGCGACATACCCAGGAGTCGCACCGCATATCAGGATTTTCTTACGCTGTGGAAAGACGCCGACCCTGACATCCCCATCCTGAAGCAAGCCAAAGCCGAATACGCCACGTTGAAATAGCCCTCTGAAATGCCCGGGGATGTGCCCCCTAAAAGCAAACATAAGGCGAAACCAAACTCCATTCCTGGCGCCAAACGGTCTCTTGTCTACTGCACATCCCTGCCGTGCTAACGTCGTGTGCAGCGAAATCATGACTACCGTCCCCACCGTCCCCGGCCAGAATCCCACCTACGAGGACTATGCCCGCTGCGTCCACTGCGGCCTGTGCCTGAACGCCTGCCCCACCTACCGCCTCTGGAATCTCGAGGCCGATTCCCCGCGCGGCCGCATCCACCAGATGATTCACGTCTGCCAAAGCGAATTCGCCACGGTAGCGCTTTCCGAACCGGCGAACGCTAAACGGGACGCTCCCGCAAGCGGCGGACATGGCCAAAGACCAATCACCGCGACGGCCCCCTTACCCATCACCGCATCCTTCGTCGATCACATCGACAAATGCCTCGACTGCCGCGCCTGCGAAACCGCCTGCCCTTCCGCCGTCGAATACGGCAAGCTCGTTGCACACGCACGCTCCGTCATTGAGCGCGACTATAAGCGCCCGCTCTTCACCCGCATCGCCCGCCACTTTGTGTTCCGTGAATTGCTTCCTTATCCCCGCCGCATCGCCGCCGCCGCGCGTCTCCTTCGCTTCTATCAGCGATCGGGTCTCCAATTCCTCGCCCGCGCCACCGGCATCTTAAAACCTCTGGGCCTCGCCGACCGCGAACGCCTTCTTCCTCCCATCGATGACTCTTTTTACTTTAGCCAGCTCGGCCGCACATTCCCCGCCAGTGGCCCGCGACGCGCCCGTGTGGCCTTCTTCGCCGGCTGCGTCGCCCAGGTTACCTTTACGCACCTCAACGAAGCCACCGTCCGTGTGTTGACCGCCAACGGCTGTGAAGTCGTCGTGCCTGCAGCGCAGCTCTGCTGCGGCGCCCTCGCCGCCCACGCCGGAGTGCGCGACGCCGCCCGCGATCTTGCCCGCAAGAACCTCGCAGCTTTCCATCTCCACGACGTTGACGCCATCGTCACCAACGCAGCGGGCTGCGGCTCCACGCTAAAGGAATACGATCATCTCTTTTCGCAGGAAGAACCCGAATACAACCAGGCCGTCGCGTTCCAAGCGAAAGTTCGCGATGTCACTGAGTTCCTGGCCGACTTAGGCCTCTGCGCTCCGCTGCAGCCTCTCAAACCTCTGGCGTTGCGCGTCACCTATCAGGACTCGTGCCATCTTCTCCACGGACAAAAAGTCCGCAGCGCCCCGCGCCAACTCCTGGGCGCCATCCCCGGCCTGGAGCTTGTGGAATTGCCGCACTCGGAAATCTGCTGCGGCTCCGCAGGAATCTACAATGTCACCCAAACCAAAACATCCCTCGAACTGCTGGCCGACAAAATGCATCATGCCGTCGTCACCGCCGCGGAAACCATCGTCACCGCCAACCCCGGATGTCTCCTGCAACTCCGCGCCGGCGTCCAACTCCACCACACCAACCAGGAGGTCCTCCACGTAGTCGAACTCCTCGATCGCGCCATGGTGAAGTCATGACTCCCGACCGGAGGAAACATCACCGCGACCATGTTGTGGGTGTTTCCCTAATTGTAGTTGTGCCGGGAGCGGGTACGGTCGTTCGGCGGAATCTTCATAGAAAACGATTTCCAGTGATCCCAGAAATCCGTTCCTCACGAACAGAAGGACATCAATCATTTTGCCGTAGGCTTCGAGCGGGTGTGGCTTCACCAATCCGGCCGTCGGAAGACCGGTCCCAACCTCCAGACCGATCGTCCCACAGCCGCACTCGCATTCACCGACGACGGTCGCGGACTCCGCTTGCATCCGAAGCACATCGCATCCCGGAAAGTCCGCCGAGAGCAAGAACGCCAGCAACGCTTTCTCGTCTTCGCGTAGCGGCCGACTTACTCGCTTCATGCTCGGCGCTCGCCGATCAGATACCGGCATCCCTGCAGACCCATACGCGCGGAATGCACTGCACCGGCCGGCACGTCGCAACGTTCGCCGGTTCTGTATGTTTTCGCCGCACCGGCCATCGTCAGCGTCATCTCGCCGCTCAAAACGATATGTGCCGTCTCCTCCGCATGCGTGTGATCGGGATAGTGCGCATTCGGCCGGTCTTCCCAAACGTAAGTTTGGCCGAAGCCTTCATCTCGAAGTTTTTTCGCCAGCGCCTGCTCGTTCACGCCGCGATCTTACCAAAATCGACTTCACCACCTCGACCACTATTCACTGCCGACAATTCACTGCCCACTACTGGCAACTCACTTTTGCTTCTCGCCCAAAAACGACTGCGCCCCTCCCGCGACATTGGGGGACGTCGCGGAAAGGGCGTGCCGTCTTCAGGAGAGAAGATCGATATAGCCAGCGGCTCAACCACTATTCGGGAGCGGGACCTCCTGCAGGCGGAACTCGCATAGCGCCCCGCGGGCCGCCTCTCGGCCCACCCTGCTGCACCGTGTAGTCAGAGGGCACTGCGAACAAAGTAGCCGCCGGCTCGGTGCGCTGCACGTTCGTCAAGATGTACGTCGTGGTGCCGAAGCGTGGATCGCTGCGCGTGCTCTTCACCACTACTTGCAAATCCGGCGAATACCAGCGCTCGAATACGATTTGCATCGGCTTGTCGTTGCCAATCTGACCAGCAGCGATGGTATGCGTGATTCGCGTGCCTTCCGCGCTGACGCCATTGATCGTTTGCGTTCCGAGCGATTCCTTCTTCACGGCTCCGGAGGCTTCTTCCTTTTGCAGCCGCGCCTGCATCTTCTGCTGAAACGCCTGTTCCTGCTCCGCGGTCGGCGCGCTCTGCCCTCTCATCTTCATCTGATGCGCCACTTTCTTATCGGCATCCAGCATGAAGCGCGAGCCCGCTACCGGATCGGCAATGGTGATCATCGTGCGCGGTTTCCCGGACGCTTGCAGCGGTCCGAAGCCCGACAGCGTCACTTCACTGCGCGAACGCCCTTGGCCGTCGCGGTAGAGCGTGCTGGTCGTCGAACGATGGATCGACGTTCCGTCCTGCAAGGTCTGCGTAGTTTCTGTCGCGGCCGTCGCGGAGAAGGGCGCTCCCTTCACCACCTTGTTTCCGTGCAATCCTTCAAAACCCATCAACTCGATGCGATCGCCGAATGGCCCAGGGCCGCCGGGTCCACCTGGGCCGCCAGGTCCGCCTCCGCGCATCACTGCATCCGGAGCCGGAGGAGGTCCCTCCTGGGCGCGCGCCGTACCTGCGCACAACAACAACGCCGAACTCAAAACCAAGCAGGCCCAACTTTTCCGATTCATCGTCTCTTCTCCTCTTCTCTCCTGAGCCTTGCTAATTCCATCGTCGAAAACTTTCGCGAGCTTTCAAATGAGGCTGGCAAATCGTCTGTTCACCCATTGCAGCCGACTTACCGCCTGCTCATCCCAATGCACCGAACGCACCGGTTGCTCACTGCGGCAGGCGGACAGCCTGTGGCTGTCCATCCTGGCCGACAAACAAATCCACCTGGATCCACTCGCCCGCGCGCTCTTCGTTCACGGGCAGTCCCAACGCGCCCAGAGCACCACGCTGCAGACGCACGCGCACGACGGCGGCATCCCCAGTTTCCTGCGACATGCTGCCGGGGAGCAGGGTGAAATCTTCCGCGTCGTTCGCTGCCACCAGCGTTTCGTCGCTCGTGGCCTCGCTCCCGGCGTTGTCCGGCACGCTGCTGACAACTTGGTTGCCGGCAGGTGCCGCCAATCTCGGATTCTCCGCCAAAATATCTTTCGCGGGACTGCTAACGCTTTGCAGCGGAATATTTTCCTGCGCAATGTGCCAGTTCCACCAGACCATGCCTACGACCAGCAGCGCGGCAGATGCCAAAACCCAGGCGCCGACTACGGCGGCGGCTCGCGCCTTCATCGCGCGACGCTTGGCCCAAAACTCCTGGCGCAACCTCATCTCCACACGAAGTGGTGCGCCAACGTTTCGCGTCGCTTCGCGCAACGCCTGCAATTCCAACTGCGCCTCTTGCCATGACTCTTGCAACGCCGCGCAACGCGCACAGGTATCAGCATGCTCAATCGCCGCAGCAAGATCGATGGGATCGATATCCGTCGCGGCGCTCTCGCGATCCAAACCCAGTCCGACAGCCTCAAATTCTTCGCACTTCATCTCGCACTTCCCTTTCGCTGCACTTCCTCGTGGCCGTACTCTCGCAAAATGCCCAGCGCCGAACTTTCCTAGCGATCTCTGGCTCATTTCCTATCGGGCCGCGCTAAAACGCCGCGGCACATCCCGCAACATTTCCAGCTTTGCCAGCAACAGCGCGCGGCCGCGATGCAAACGCGAGCGAATGGTTCCAATGGGGCACCCGATCCGCAGCGAAGCTTCCTCGTAACTGAGTTCTTCCAACTCGCAGAGAACAACGGCTTCGCGAAATTCCGCCGGAAGATCCAGGACCGCGGCGCGCACCTGATGCATACGTTCCTGACGTTCGGCCCAGTGCATCGGCGTCACCGCATTGATGACCGCCGCGCCACCACGAGAACCGTTTTCGTTGTGCTCGTCCAAGGCGACCTCTCGCGGCAAGCGCTCCAGATGTTTCATGACCCGGTTGCGCGTAATTCCGTAGAGATAGGCGGCCAGCGGTCCACGTTCCACGTCGTACTTCGTGGGCTCACGCATCAGGGTCATGAACACGTCTTGCACAATTTCTTCCGACGCCCAGGCGTTACCGGTCATGCGCAAGGCAAACCGATAGATCGCGGCCTGGTGGCGACGGTAGAGGACGGTGAAGGCATCCTCGTCACCCTTCGCGGCGCGGCGCAAGAGTACGTCGTCCCTGGCTTCTTCTGGAATGCCTATCTCCCTTGGCACGACGCCTTGTGCGGCCGGCGGGCGCAACCAGCCTTCTCTCTCATTTCCCTTGGCCGTGTAAAAAAGTTCCCCACACCAAAATGCCGCCTGCAGTGCAATTTGCTTTGCGGGCCGCCAATATACCCCAATTGCTTTTGAGTATTCCTTTTGATTGGACGCGCGGGGGTTTAGCAGGAAGTACAGGAAATAAGGAGTTGACAGAATCAGTTAGCGAGGCTATTTTGCTCTAGGCCTAGTAGGAACTCGGTTGCGGTTGGCGGGAGAGACGCGGCAGGACGCTACGGTCGGACGTAGCAAGCCCCGCCCTTTCGGGAGCGAGGCGGGAGAGACGCAGTTCTATGAAGGACGTAATTCTATGAAGAAAGACAAGCAGCGGGATCTTTTCCCTGGGGCGCTGGAGATGATGATCCTGCGCACCTTGAAGCGGCAGCCGCTGCATGGATATGCGTTGGTGCAGCACATCAAGCGAAACTCGAATGATTTGCTGCAGATTGAAGAAGGTTCGCTGTATCCCGCACTGCAGCGTTTACTGAAGGAAGAGTTGGTGAAAGCCGAATGGGGCATCTCTTCGACGAATCGGCGCGTTCGGATCTACAGACTGACCGCGGCTGGAACGAAACATTTGGAACACGAGGTGTCGCGCTTCGAAAAGATGCTGGAAGGGATCACGCGCGTATTGGCGCCGGGTGAATCATGAACTGGTTGAGGCAACTATTTTCGCGACGCCGGTTGTACGGAGATCTTTCCGAAGAGATTCGGGAACATTTGGAAGAAAAGGTTGAGGAACTAGTGTCCGCCGGAATGTCGCGCGAGGAAGCCGCCGCCGCGGCTCGCCGCCAGTTCGGAAATATGACGCTAACCGAGGAAAATGGCCGCGAAGTCTGGCGATGGCCGCGCGTCGAGGACCTCCTGCAGGACGTTCGCTACGCGTTGCGCATGCTGGCCAAGGCTCCAGGCTTTACGACCGTCGCCATTTTGACGCTCGCGATTGGCATCGGTGCGAATACTGCGGTCTTCAGTGTCGTCAATAGCGTTCTATTGAAACCATTAGATTATCCGCAGCCGGAACAATTGGTCTCATTGCACCAGCTTGCTCCCGGCGCAGCAGGACTTGCAGACTTTGAGAGCGGTCTGCACCTTTCGCCTTCCATGTATTTCACGTACGCCGAGCAAAACCGGTCATTTCAATCCTTGGGTGTGTGGGATACCGGCACGGCCAACGTCACTGGCCTCTCCGAGCCGGAACAAGTGCGCACCGTGGATGTGAGTGACGGTGTGTTGCAAACCCTCGGGGTTCCACCCGTGGCCGGCCGGTGGTTCTCCAGGGCGGACCAGATCCCGCGCGGCGCGGAAACCGTAATGCTCAGCTACGGCTACTGGCAGCGCCGCTTCGGCGGTGATCCCTCGGCGATCGGGCGCAACCTGATGGTCGATTCGCGCCCTCGCGAAATCGTTGGCGTCATGCCCCAGGGATTCCGCTTCGTCGATACCGACTTCGACGTGATGGTGCCGCTGGCATTCGACCGCGGCAAGCTGATCCTTGCTGGGTTTGGATATAACGCCATCGCGCGGCTCAAGCCCCACGTCACAATCGCCGAAGCCAACGCCGATGTTTCGCGAATGTTGCCGATCTGGATGGACTCATGGTCAAACGGTCCCGGCAGCAATCCGCACATTTATGAGACTTGGCGAATTACGCCCGCGATCCGTCCCCTAAAGCAAGAAGTGATTGGCAACGTGAGCGAAGTCTTGTGGGTCGTGATGGGGACGATCGGCGTGGTAATGCTGATCACCTGCGCGAACCTCGCGAATTTGTTGCTCGTCAGAGTGGAAGCCCGCCAGCAGGAACTGGCCGTTCGCGCGGCCCTCGGTGCCGGTTGGGCGCGCATCGTTCGGGGACTTCTGGTCGAAAGCCTGCTGCTGGGCATGCTCGGCGGTGCGCTCGGAGTTGGCTTAGCATATGCCGGCGTGCGGTTTCTGGTGACGATGGGGCCGGCAAATCTCCCGCGCCTCAGCGAGATTTCGCTGGACGCGCGGACCATCGGATTCACGGCCCTACTCTCCCTGCTCTCGGGATTGGTGTTTGGATTGATTCCGGCCGTGAAGTACGCGGGACCGCAGGTGGCATTGGCTCTTCAAAGTGCAGGCCGCACCGTGAGTACCAGCCGCGAACGATACCACGCTCGCAATTTGCTGGTCGTGGGCCAAGTAGCAATGGCACTGGTGCTTCTGGTGTGCGCCGGCTTAATGATTCGCACGTTCCGGGAATTGCGAAGGGTCGAGCCCGGCTTCACCGATGCGCAGTATCTTCAGATCTTGCGCATCTCTATCCCAGACTCGCTGGTCGCGGAACCTGCGCGGGTCACCCGCACACAGAACGAGATTCTGGACAAGCTGCAGGCGATTCCGGGCGTGAAGTCGGCCGGTTTCGCGAGCGAAATGCCCATGGAAGGGTTCGATTCCGACTGGGATGCGATCTATACCCGGGACAAAGCCTTTTCCGACGACGTCATTCCCCCACTACGCCTGTTCAAGCATGTTTCGCCCGGTTTCTTTGGCACTGCCGGCACACGCATCGTCGCCGGCCGCGAGCTGACCTGGACCGAGGTCTACGGCCTCCGGCCGGTGGTGATGGTCTCCGAAAATCTGGCCCGCGAATTGTGGGGCTCGCCATCCGCCGCGATCGGCAAGCAACTGACCGAATTCCCCAAGATGCCGTGGCATGAAGTGATTGGCGTAGTACAGGATGTCCGTGAAAACGGAGTGCAGGCCAAGGCGCCGGAAATCGTCTACTGGCCGACGATGATGGAAAACCTGTTCGGCCCGGGACCCGGTCAAGCGATGCGCACCGTCACGTTCGTCATACACAGCGAGCGCGCCGGAACGCAAGGATTTCTCGACGACGTGCGCCAGGCCGTATGGTCGGTGAATGCGAACTTGCCGCTGGCGAACGTGCGGACGATACAAACCGTGTATGACAAATCGGTTGCCCGGACTTCGTTCACCCTGGTGATGCTCGCGATCGCCGGAGCGATGGCGCTGGCGCTTGGACTCATCGGCATCTATGGCGTGATCTCTTACACCGTGGCGCAACGCCAACGGGAAATCGGCATTCGTTTGGCGCTTGGTGCGCAACGCGCAGACGTGTTGCAAATGGTTCTGAAGCACGGCGCAACGATGGCGCTGGTGGGCGTGGCGATTGGGATAGGCGCTTCCTTCGCGCTAACGCGCTTGATGGCCAGCCTGTTGTTTGGCGTCTCGGCACACGACCCGGTGACGTTTGCGGCCGTGGCCACCCTGCTCATCTTCGTCGCGCTCCTGGCATGCTACATCCCCGCGCGGCGAGCGACACGGGTCGACCCCATGGTGGCTTTGCGGTACGAATGACCGATTGGGGCAGGTGAGTTGTGAACTGGCTCACGCGACTATTTTTGCGGCGGCAGATGAACGCTGACTTATCCGACGAGATTCGTGCACATATTGAAGAGAAGGTCGAGGAGTTGGTCGCGAGTGGGATGTCGCGGAAAGACGCGGTCGCGGCTGCGCGGCGGCAGTTCGGAAATGTGACGCTGGTTGAGCAGGACGGGCGCGACGTGTGGCGATGGCGCGCAGTCGAGCAATTTTTCAGGGACGTCCAGTTCGGGTTTCGGATTTTGCGTAAGAATCCGGGATTTGCGGCGGTGGCAATCCTGACGCTGGCTTTAGGCATTGGAGCAAACACCGCGATCTTCAGCGTAGTGTATGGAGCGCTGCTGGCTCCTTTGCCAATGCCTCATCCCGAGCAACTCGTAATGGTGTGGTCGAAAATAGGCGGGCGCAACGTCGTTTCTCCTGGTGATTTTCTGGATTGGAAGCAGCAGAACTCGGTGTTCCAGAATCTGGTCGCGTGGGATGAATATACGTTCAGTCTCGCGGTCGACGGGCGGCCCGAGGCACTGCAGACCCGCATTATGACCCCCGGCTTTTTCAGCATGCAGGGAATACCGATGGCGCTGGGACGCGACTTTGTTGTGGAAGAGGGCCAACCGGGCAACGAGCACGTCGTGATCCTGACGAATCACCTCTGGCGGGAACGCTTCGGCAGTGATCCGCAGATCCTCGGCAAGCAAGTCCGGTTGAATGCGGAACAGTACACCGTCGTTGGCGTGCTGGCTGCGGGCATGCCGGACCGCTACGAATCTCAAATATTTGTGCCGATGGCCTTGCGTCCGGACCAGATCACCCACGAGCGTCACTGGATGGTGGTGATGGGCCGGATGAAGCCAGGCGTCACCTCGCAACAGGCCAACGCGGATATGGATGGCGTCGCGCGGCGCATCGCCGAAACGTATCCCAAGTCCAACAAGGGCTGGGGCGTCAGCGTCGAGCCGCTAAAAAACAATTTTACCAGCCGCGACACCGTCAAGGACTTGTGGCTGCTGATGGGCGCGGTCGGGTTCGTGCTGCTGATCGCCTGTGTCAACGTGGCCAACTTGCTGCTCGCGCGCGGCACCGTGCGCAAAAAGGAAGCGGCCCTGCGCGTTTCGCTCGGTGCGACGCGGTGGCAATTGTTTTCGCAATTCTTGACGGAGGGCCTTGCACTGGCGTGGATTGGCGGCGCACTGGGAATTGGACTCGCCGCAATGTTGCTGAAAGTGATCGTAGTCTTGTTGCCGCAATTCTCGATCCCGACAGAATCGGACATTCGATTGAATGTGCCCGTACTGCTTTTTAGTTTAGTGGCCACCATGCTGGCGGGAATTCTATGCGGGTGCGCTCCAGCGTGGCAGACGTCGCAGTGGAATTTGAATGACACACTAAAAGAAGGCGGACGTTCGAGCGGCAGCGGTCGACAAGGATTGCGGCGCGGCCTGGTCGTCGCGGAATCTGCGCTGGCGCTGACGCTATTGGCCGGCGCGGGCCTGGTAATCCACAGCTTCTGGAAGTTGACGCGCGTAGACCTCGGCTTTCGCCAGGATCATGTCCTCACATTCGCATTGCCAATAGGCTTCGATCGCTTTCCGCAGCCCGATCAAATCACCACGTTCGATCGCTCGTTGCTCGAGAGGATTTCAGCGCTCCCGGGAATCGAGTCGGCCACGGCGTCCAGCGGCACGCCGATTCTCTGGAGCGGCTACGGCATGGATTTCCACATCGCGGGACAACCAGTCCCCGATCCTTCCGCGCTCCCCAGCGCCGGTTTCACCATGGTCACGCCCGATTATTTTCGAACGTTTGGGATACAGATCACGCGGGGGCGCGGCTTCACGGAACAGGACGTGGCCGGAAGTCTTCCCGTCGCCATGGTGAATGAAACTTTCGTCAAACAGTATCTCTCCAACGTCGATCCTCTGAATCAGCGCGTCGTGGTTCGGCAGATAGGCCAGGCCACGCTCGGACCTCCGATTGAATGGAACATCGTTGGCGTGTTTCACGATGTTCACAACCGGAGCGTTCGACGCGCAGGCTCCGCCGAAATCACCGTGCCTTTCTGGCAGAGCCCCTTGCCTTGGGTACAGATCAGCGTTCGCACGGCAGGCGATCCCGCCAGCATGGCAAGCAGTGTGGCTGCCGCGGTGCGATCGGTCGATCCGGATTTGGCGTTGGACCAAGTGCGCACCATGGATCAACTGGTGGATGAATCGCTGGCGGGCGATCGTTTCGTGACATGGCTGTTCGCGGGTTTCGCAGGCGTGGCGCTGGTGTTGGCGGCGATTGGGATTTACGGCGTGATGTCCTTCGCGGTGGCCCAGCGCACGCACGAAATCGGATTGCGCATGGCACTCGGCGCCGGTTCACAGGAAGTGCTAACTATGGTGCTGCGCGAGGGAATGCTGCTGGCCGCGGCCGGCTTGGTTCTGGGCCTCGGGGCCACGTATTTCGTCGGCCGCGCGATGAAATCCATTTTGTATGGAGTCAGCGCCGTCGATCCCCTCGCCATCGGCGCCGTCGCAACCGTGCTGCTACTGTCAGCCGTGCTGGCCTGCTACCTCCCCGCCCGGCGCGCCACGCGTGTCGACGCTATGGTTGCGCTGCGCTACGAATGAGCAGTGGGCCTTCAGGGTTTGCGCGGAGGGCGAAACATCTTGGCAGCGATTGAGGTGACCACACGACGCGGCACGAGGCGTTGCATGTGAGCGCCGAGGTAGTTTCCGGCACCCGAGATTACGTAGCTCTTGCCGGCCGCTAGCGCTTGCAAGCCGGTTCTCGCGACTTTCTCGGCAGTCTCACGCCTTGCGTTGGAGGCAGGCACGTTCGACTGATTTGCGACCTCGTGAAACTCAGATTCAGTCGAGCCGGGGCAGAGTGCACAGACGCGAATGCCTTGCGGTTTTAGCTCTTCGGCGAGGCCCTCCGCGAAAAATAGATCAAAGACCTTAGTGGCAGCGTATGTGGAGATGTACGGCACCGCTTGGAACGAGGCGGTAGACGCGAGGATCAAGATGTCTCCGGAGTGGCGCTCGATCATCGCGGGGAGAAACAGACGCGTCAGATGCACGACGGCGGCGCAATTCACTTGAACCATTTCCAGTTGGCGCAACATGTCCGACGTCGAAAATTCACCATGCGCTCCGAAACCCGCGTTGTTGATCAGCAGGTCGATGTGGATATTTTTCTCGCGGGTAAACGCCAGGATTTCTTCTGAGGCGGCGGGCTCGGCGAGGTCGGCTACGAAGATCTCGGCGCGAATTTTGCGCGTGGTCGAGAGGATTCTCGCTAAATCATCGAGGCGTTCGCGACGTCGCGCGGTGAGCACCAGGTTCGTGCCGCCGGCGGCTAATTCTTCGGCGAGCGCTTTGCCGATGCCGGCGCTGGCGCCGGTTACGAGGGCCCACTTTCCTTGCCATTTTGCGATTGATCTTCCCAAGTTGCGGGTCTCCTTATTTTCCACGCTATTTTTGGTGCGGTGGTCCGGGCAAGCTGGGGCGCAACCGTGCTGCGCTCCTGCAATGGGAACGCACTAGGCGCCGGCTTTCTTGGCTGCGGGGAGCCCGGCGTCTTCGGCGGCGATACGGCCGAGGGCGGACCAGTCGCTGTTGGCGTTGCCTCGAGCGATGGCGGTGATGAAGCGGTCGCGGATGACGCTGGCGATGGGCATGGGAACGCTTTGGGCTTCGGCGGCCTGGAGTACGAGGCGAACGTCTTTCAGTCCGAGCGGGAGCGCGAAGCCCACTTTGTCGTAGTTCCCTTCGACGATCAAGCCGCCGTACGTTTTGTACACGGGGGCATTGAACAGCGTGCTGGTAAGAAAATCCATCAGGCTTGCCGCGTCGACGCCGGACTTGCGGGCGAAGGCGATGGCCTCGGAAAGTGATTCGAGGACGCTGGCGATCAGGAAATTCCCGGAGAGTTTTACGACGTTAGCAAGCGACTGCTTTTCGCCGACGATCCAAAACTTTGGACCCATGACCTCGAACAAGGGCTTGCAGCGACCGATGGGGGCTTTGGGGCCTGCCGCGACAACTGCGAGTCTGGCGGCTTCGGCGGCGTCCGGGCGTCCAAAGACCGGAGCAGAGACAAATTCCTGGCCGGCTTTGGCGTGTTCGGCGGCGAGTCTATCGCTGAGGGCGACACTGATGGTGCTGCAGGAAATGTGAATCGCGCCTCGAGGCAACGAAGCGAGGACGCCGTCTTTGCCGAACACCTGCGCTTCGACCGCCGCGTCGTCAGCGAGCATGGTGATGACGGCTTCGCCGACACAGGCCTCGGCGGCTGTACCGGCGACAATCGCGCCATCGGGCCGCAACGCTTCCGCGCGGGCGCGTGTGCGGTTGTAAACCGTCACGCGGTGCCCCGCACGCAGCAATGTCTTGGCTATCCCCGAGCCCATATTGCCGAGACCTATGAGACCTACTTTCATAAGCTTTACCTCCGATTGATCTTTGCGGATATGATTTGGCAAGCGCAATCTGACGACAAAATCGCCCTATGCTGCTACTTCAGCTCGTTGGATTCAGCAGTCGGTTCCGCGGGGACATCTTTCGACATGGTCGCAGGCCACACCGCTTCGCGGACACGCTCTCCCTGACGCTTCATGCGGTCCATCAAGCGGCGCGCCCAAATAAATTCGGCGGCGAGCAAGCTTAAGCCGAGAAAAATTACCAGCCATCCTGGGCCGGGGGTAACAATCATCACTACGCCGGCGAGCAACAGAGTAAACCCAGCGACGATGCGGAACGCGCGGCGGACTTGCTCGACGGTGCGGACGATCATGAGGAAATCACAAGTAAGTCCTGCCAAACGAATCGGGCAGACAAAAGCTTGCAGACAAGATCTTCCAAACAAATGGCGGAGAGGGTGGGATTCGAACCCACGGTAGGATTTCTCCTACACACGCTTTCCAAGCGTGCTCCTTAAACCGCTCGGACACCTCTCCAGGACGCTTGAAACAATTTAGCAGAAAGAATGGATTCGCGCACACTTCCACACCGCGGCAGGACTACAAGTGTCTTTGCGGACCGGCCTGAGTCGCAGGGGGTTGCGACGGGACTCTGTCAGAACGGGGGTGCGGATGTGTCAAATCTGATCGTTGGGTCCCGGAGTCAGATAGAAGAGATAGCCGATGACTCCGACAAAACTCAACCCGGCAACAATAGCAATGACCAACATAGCGGCCCCTCCTCAGCGGCAGCTGCCTATATGTATTTGACACGCCCGGAGCCGCGCTGGTCGATACCGCTCTTACCCGAGAGTGACTTACTTTTGCCGGGAGGAGCGTGGGGGGAATTAGTAAGCGATGGTTCGTTATCGCGCTTCCGCAACGATGGAAACCGAAAATCGGTGAGTTCTTAGCACGCGTGGAGTGACCCGAGTTTCTGTCCCCGAATCGCGGTCACGCGCGATTGGGATTACGAGGGATCAGGACACTCCAACCAGTTGCTTTTTGCCGTTCGATAGCAGAAGCAGTGCGGAGCGGTGACTCGGGCAAGACGCCCGCAGATCATTTTCCAATTGGGTTTGGCGGCGCCAGGCGGAGTCCAAGTTGGGGAGCCCCTCCGTCCGCATGCCCATAAAATCGAATCGCGAGCATTTAGGACATGCGACACCCCACAGCCCGGTAAAGCCTTCCTCCAATTGCCTGCGTGGCCTGCGTTCGACTGTGAAACCCTTCCAACCGGTTTTATGGTTCTCCACTAAACCGTCGCATCGCAGCGAAATGTCGAAATGCACGAACGCGTCGGACCGAAGCGCGTCAAAGATCCGATCGTCAAACGGAATCTTGCTATTCAGTTTTCCGGCGGGAACGATGACATTCACAGGGCATCGCTGAGGGGTGGACCGCTCCTGCGTGCGGACGTCGACTCCGCTGACTACAAAACTGGATGTGCCGAGGTTCGCAGCCCACACCGAAAGAGATCCGGTTTCGTCGAGCTTCAGTCCAAAGTCTACGAATACAAGTTCCTGACGCGCCATCTGCTCGCGCAACAACTTAATGTTTTCCTGGCTAGATAACACATAGGCGAAGACCGCACAGAAAAGAAGGATCGTCGCGACCGTCATGGGAACGGTAGAAGCGGGATATCTCAGCACCAGCGCGATCAACGCGACTGCAATGCCGACGGACACTCCCAACAGGTGGCTTTTGCCCGATGAAAGAAGAGAGCTCAAGGTCGCCCCCCACGCGCATGGGAGCCTATCAAATTCGTTGCCTCGCACACAAGAACGTTATGTTTTTTCGGGCGCGCTGGCCTCGGGCGCCACTCGCTCGGCACGGGTCAGAAAGGCCAGAATTCTGTGCAATCAAGGACGCCCAGGCCGAGGTAACGATGGCCGGTGACCAGGCCCTGGAGATCCGATAACACCTTGCGTTTCAGCTGTTTATATATTATCAAAACGCCAATAACACAACCATTAAACCTCACCTGTAGCGTATTGCCCTTATGGCCAGTACTAATCCCCGACCTCGACATTGCCCTCATTTGCGTCGTGAGTCCAGTTACCTGTCACTCCGTCGCTCAGTAGTCTCCAAGTGCCAGGAACTTGGTCGGAATTTCTTGCGTTGGTGTCCAGGCTCGCGTCTCTCGGGGTGATGGAAAAATGGTAAGTGCAGCTCTCTCTGCAACCAGAAATAGACTTCAGCTGCTGACCGTTGTTCTAAGTATCACGATATTGAGTTTAAGTCTGGTTGGATGCGCGGGCGTCGTAAGCAACAGTAGCGGGCAGACCACTCCGTCGACCCCAGCCACGCCCCTGGCAATCATGAACGTGCAGGCGAGCGCCGCAACGAGTTCATCGGTGCAGTTGAGCTGGGCCACCAACCTTCCCGCAACTTCGGCCATCGACTACGGCACGACCGCTTCGTACGGCGCAAGCACACCGGTCGACCCCACGATGGTGACGACCCACCAGATGGCGATTACCAGTCTCGCGGCCGCGACCACCTATCATTATCGCGTGCGCTCCGCGGATGGGAGCAGCACAGCCACCAGCAACGATCAGATGTTCTCCACCGCAGGCGGCGCAGACACGACTCCGCCAACGGTGTCGATGACCTCCCCAGCAAATGGCGCTACGGTTGCCGGGATGGTAGCGGTGATGGCGACGGCATCGGACAACGTGAGCGTGGCAAGCGTGCAGTTTCAGTTGGACGGCGTGAGCGTCGGAGCGCCGGAAGCAGCTTCCCCGTACTCTTATTCCTGGGATTCCACGAAAACGCCCAACGGAAGCCATGCGCTACGTGCAGTCGCGACGGATGGCGCGGGCAACACTGCGACCAGTGCGAACGTCACGGTCACCGTCAACAACGCGACGACCCCACAAACATTCACGATATCCGGAACATTGAGCCCAGCGGCAGGTGGGGCTGGCGCGACCGTGACTTTGAGCGGAGCTTCCAGCGCTACGACCACAGCCAGCGCTTCGGGCGCTTACAGCTTCACCGGGTTGGCTAACGGAAATTACACTGTCACGCCAAGCCACACGGGCTACACCTTCAGCCCGGCGTCGCAGTCGACTACCATCGCTTCGGCTAACGTCACCAGCTTGAACTTCACCGCCACCGCGCAGCCGCCTGCGACGTTCAGCATCTCTGGGACTATAAGCCCGACCACCGGTGGGGCCGGCGCGACCGTGACCTTGAGCGGCGCGTCAGGAGCCACGACCGTAGCCAACAGCTCAGGTGCGTACAGCTTCACGGGGCTCGCGAACGGCAGTTATACCGTCACGCCCAGCCAGACGGGATTCACTTTCAGCCCGGCCTCGCTACCGGCAACCATCGCTTCAGCCAACGTCACCGGCTTGAATTTCACCGCCACCGCACAACCGCCTGCAACCTTCTCGATTTCCGGAACGTTGAGCCCCGCTGCGGGCGGGGCCGGCGCGACCGTGACTTTGAGTGGTGCCTCCAGCGCGACCACCACGGCGAACGGTTCGGGCGCCTACACCTTTACCGGGTTAGCCAACGGGAGCTACACCGTCACACCTAGCCACACCGGATTCACTTTCGGCCCCGCTTCTCAGTCGGCCACCATCGCCTCAGCCAACGTCACCGGCTTGAATTTCACCGCTACTGCGCAGCCACCTGCAACGTTCTCGATTTCTGGAACGTTGAGCCCCGCCGCCGGCGGGGCCGGCGCGACCGTGACCTTGAGTGGAACTTCCGGCGCTACGACTGTCGCCAACGGCTCGGGCGCCTACACCTTTACCGGGCTCGCCAACGGCAGTTATACGGTCACGCCCAGCCAAACGGGATTCAACTTCAGCCCGGCCTCGCTACCGGCAACGGTCACCTCAGCCAACGTCACCGGCTTGAATTTCACCGCCACCGCTCAGCCGCCCGCAACCTTCTCGATTTCCGGAACGTTGAGCCCCGCTGCGGGCGGGGCCGGCGCGACCGTGACTTTGAGTGGTGCCTCCAGCGCGACCACCACGGCGAACGGTTCGGGCGCCTACACCTTTACCGGGTTAGCCAACGGGAGCTACACCGTCACACCTAGCCACACCGGATTCACTTTCAGTCCCGCCTCGCAGTCCGGCCACCATCGCCTCAGCCAACGTCACCGGCTTGAATTTCACCGCTACTGCACAGCCGCCTGCAACGTTCTCGATTTCCGGAACGTTGAGCCCCGCCGCCGGCGGGGCCGGCGCGACTGTGACCTTGAGTGGAACTTCCGGCGCTACGACTGTCGCCAACGGCTCGGGCGCCTACACCTTCACCGGACTCGCCAACGGCAGTTATACGGTCACGCCCAGCCAAACGGGATTCACTTTCAGCCCGGCCTCGCTGCCGGCAACCGTCGCTTCAGCCAACGTCACCGGCTTGAATTTCACCGCCACCGCACAGCCGCCCGCAACCTTCTCGATTTCCGGAACGTTGAGCCCCGCTGCGGGCGGGGCCGGCGCGACCGTGACTTTGAGTGGTGCCTCCAGCGCGACCACCACGGCGAACGGTTCGGGCGCCTACACCTTTACCGGGTTAGCCAACGGAAGCTACACCGTCACGCCCAGCCACACCGGATTCACCTTTCAGGCCCCGCTTCTCCAGTGCGCGGCAACCATCGCCTCAGCCAACGTCACCGGCTCTGAATTTCACCGCCACCGCACAGCCGCCCGCAACCTTCTCGATTTCCGGAACGTTGAGCCCCGCTGCGGGCGGGGCCGGCGCGACCGTGACTTTGAGTGGTGCCTCCAGCGCGACCACCACGGCGAACGGTTCGGGCGCCTACACCTTTACCGGGTTAGCCAACGGAAGCTACACCGTCACGCCCAGCCACACCGGATTCACTTTCGGCCCCGCTTCTCAGTCGGCCACCATCGCCTCAGCCAACGTCACCGGCCTGAATTTCACCGCCACCGCACAGCCGCCTGCAACTTTCTCGATTTCCGGAACGTTGAGCCCCGCAACCGGCGGAGCTGGCGCGACGGTGACCTTGAGCGGAACTTCCGGCGCTACGACTGTCGCCAACAGCTCGGGCGCCTACACCTTCACCGGACTCGCGAACGGCAGCTATACGGTCACGCCCAGCCAGACGGGATTCACTTTCAGCCCGGCCTCGCTACCGGCAACCATCGCTTCAGCCAACGTCACCGGCTTGAATTTCACCGCTACCGCGCAACCACCTCCGACGTTCAGCATCTCCGGGACGATTAGTCCGACCACCGGTGGCGCAGGCGCGACGGTCACCTTGAGTGGAGCTTCCAGCGCGACCACCACCGCCAACGGCTCGGGCGCCTATACCTTTACCGGACTCGCCAATGGCAGCTACACCGTCACGCCCAGTCACACCGGGTTCACTTTCAGCCCGGCCTCGCTACCGGCAACCATCGCTTCAGCCAACGTCACCGGCTTGAATTTCACCGCTACCGCGCAACCACCTCCGACGTTCAGCATCTCCGGGACGATTAGTCCGACCACCGGTGGCGCAGGCGCGACGGTCACCTTGAGTGGAGCTTCCAGCGCGACCACCACCGCCAACGGCTCGGGCGCCTATACCTTTACCGGACTCGCCAATGGCAGCTACACCGTCACGCCCAGTCACACCGGGTTCACTTTCAGCCCGGCCTCGCTACCGGCAACCATCGCTTCAGCCAACGTCACCGGCTTGAACTTCACCGCCACCGCGCAGCCGCCTCCGACGTTCAGCATCTCCGGGACGATTAGTCCGACCACCGGTGGGGCAGGCGCGACCGTGACTTTGAGCGGAGCTTCCAGCGCGACGACCACAACCAACGGCTCGGGCGCCTACACCTTTACCGGGCTAGCCAACGGAAGCTATACGGTCACGCCGAGTCACACCGGGTTCACTTTCAGCCCAGTCTCGCTACCGGCAACGATCGCCTCAGCCAACGTCACCGGCTTGAATTTCACCGCTACCGCGCAACCACCTCCGACGTTCAGCATCTCCGGGACGATTAGTCCGACCACCGGTGGCGCAGGCGCGACGGTCACCTTGAGTGGAGCTTCCAGCGCGACCACCACAACCAACGGCTCGGGCGCCTACACCTTTACCGGACTCGCCAATGGCAGCTACACCGTCACGCCCAGTCACACCGGGTTCACTTTCAGCCCGGCCTCGCTACCGGCAACCATCGCTTCAGCCAACGTCACCGGCTTGAACTTCACCGCCACCGCGCAGCCGCCTCCGACGTTCAGTATCTCCGGGACGATTAGTCCGACCACCGGTGGGGCAGGCGCGACCGTGACTTTGAGCGGAGCTTCCAGCGCGACCACCACGACCAACGGTTCGGGCGCCTACACCTTCACCGGCCTGGTAGCGGGATCCTATGCCGTTACACCCAGCGAGACTGGATTTACGTTCAGCCCGACAACGCAGTCAGCGCCGATTACCAATGCCAACGTCACCGGTGTGAACTTCACAGCGACTGCCCAGGCTCCTTCGACTTTCACGATTTCGGGCACGATTACCCCGACCGCTGGGGGAAGCGGCGCGACCGTATTGTTGACCGGAGCGGCGGGCGCGACCACGACAACCAACTCTTCTGGCGCTTATACGTTCACAGGATTGGCCAACGGAAGCTACACGGTAACCCCGAGCAACTCGGGTTTCACGTTCACGCCAGCGAATAAGAGTGTCACCGTTAGCGGGGCGAACGCCACGGGCGTCAACTTCACGGCGGCGGCTAACACGCCGGCCTCCGTGACGCTGACCTGGATTGCGAGTACTTCGACCGTGGCCGGGTACAACGTCTATCGCAGCACCGTGAGCGGCAGCGGCTACACCAAGCTGAACCCGGCTCTCATCAGCGGCACCAGCTATGACGACACCACCGTTCAATCGGGGACCACATACTTCTATGTGGCAACCGCGGTCGACTCGGGCGGCGACGAAAGCGCCGATTCCAACCAAGCTACCGCGGTAATTCCGTAGAGCCGCCGCACTACGCTCCCTCCAAGCCGCTCTCGCACGAGGGCCGGATTTCGTGGTATATTGCCGTCCACTTGCTTGCCACAAGTCTTCGTTGACTTTCCCCCGCAGCAAGGAGGCCGACGGTACAGTAAGCACACCTGTACTTAATTAGGACTTTTGCTTTTCACATAGGGGTCGTAGCCTCCTTGAAGGACCTGCGCCATTCATTTGGGAGGCTTATGCAACGGGCGGAGAATTTAGGGCGTTTGTGGCCTTTCCTGCAACGCGCGGCGTTGTGGATTACATCGTGTGTGCTCGCTGGCTGTACGTGGGGCTGCGCTGGCACTGCGAACTCCACTAGTAACACGGTGCCCCAGACACCCGGCGCCCAAACCTTCGGCATTTCGGGCACTGTGAGCCCCACGACGGGGGGAAGCGGCGCCGTCGTAGCGTTGAGCGGCGCGGCCACCGCCACAACCACTGCAAATACTGCGGGAGCTTACAGTTTCAGCGGTTTGCCAGCTGGAACATACGCCCTTACCCCGAGCAATACCGGATTCACCTTCAGCCCTACCACCCAGTCCGCGACGATCACAACCGCCAACATTACCGGATTGAACTTTACGGCGACGGCTCAAACTGGTCCGAGCTCCAGTATTTCCGGCACCATCACTCCGACCGCCGGGGGCAGCGGTGCAACCGTTATGCTAACCGGGCCGGGCGCCGCGACCACGACGACCAACGCCTCGGGCAACTACACCTTCACGGGATTGTCGAACGGAGCGTACACCGTAACGCCCAGCGAGACCGGATTCACGTTCACCCCCGGAAGTCAGAGTGTTACGTTGAGCGGGGTAAACCAGACGGGCGTCAACTTCACGGCAGCCGCCTCCACAGGTCAGACCCATTCCGTGGCGCTGACTTGGACGGCAAGCACGTCGACGGTGAGCGGCTACAACATCTACCGCAGCACCGTGAACGGCAGCGGCTATGCCGTGCTCAATTCTTCGCTGGTTGCCAGCCTGAATTATTCCGATACCACCGTCCAGTCGGGCACGACCTACTTCTACGTGGCCACGGCCGTTGATTCCGGCGGCGACGAAAGCGCGGACTCCAACCAAGCCACCGCTGTGATTCCATAGTTCTCTTTCCTCCCGCGAGCCGCGAGTGCCGGAGTGCTCTGCTCCGGCACTCGATCTCCGCGAAACCCCCGAACCACGGGTGGCCCACGCTCGTGGTGACCGACCTTTCGCGGTTGCTTTTTGAACGGCGGATCCTGCGTTTCAAACCTTGCTTTACACCCTGCCGAAACCACGTTCTAGGAAAATCGTGCTGCAGTTGCCGCTCCGTGCCCGCCGGGCATTCGAATGCTAACCACAGTTAAATATATGTACTTAGTACACAGCTTATGCTATCACGGGTAGTGCGTTCGCGGCTCTCAACTCGCCAGCCCTGCCGGTGTCCGGTTCTCCACTCGCTCGTAAACCGTTTAGAATCCGCACTTACGAAATAACAGGGAAGAGGGGGGGGCGGAAGTGTTAACCAACCCCTGTCCCAATTGGGCACAGGCAGGAGTGCCTGTGCTCTTACGATCTAAATCGAACCACCGGGCAAGCTGGAACCCGGATCACGAACCCTGCCAGAAAGACCGCGAGCAAGCCATCCCGACGAAAGCCCCACGATCCCGTGCCCGCAACCCAGATCTCTTGCCCTCTCCGCACGCACAGCCTATGCTGAAAGCAGCGCCATGAACCGCGTTTACCTCGATCACAACGCCACCACCCCCGTCGATCCCGCAGTCCTCGACGCCATGTTTCCCTTTTTTTCTGGCGAGTACGGCAACGCCTCGTCCATCCACACCTTCGGCCAAAAGGCCCGTGCCGCTGTGGAAACCGCCCGCGAACAGGTAGCCGCGCTGATCGGCGCCCGCCCTCAGGAAATCGTCTTCACCAGTGGCGGCACCGAAGCCGACAACCATGCCATTTTCGGTATCGCGGAGGCTTCGGTTTTGGCCTCCTCAAGAAGTCGCGGTATCGGCCGCGACGCGACGCCGGCAGCACGAGACATTCAGGCAATCAACGCTCCTGTACCCCGCATCATCACCACAGCAATCGAGCACGAAGCCGTGCTCAATACCTGCCAGGCGCTTGAGAAACGTGGAATCTCGGTCACCTATCTCTCTGTCGATCGTGACGGGCAAATTGATCTCCAGGCCCTGCGCGACTCCTTGCGCGAGCATCCCGAAACCGTGCTGATCACCGTCATGCACGCCAACAATGAGCTCGGCACCGTGCAAGCCCTCGAAGAAATCGGCCAAATCGCTGCCGAAGCAGACGTCTACTTCCACACCGACGCCGTACAGTCCGCAGGCAAAATTCCGATCGATGTGAACGCACTCAAACTCGATCTGCTCTCGCTTTCAGGACACAAGCTCTACGCTCCAAAAGGCATCGGCGCCCTCTACATCCGCGGCGGCACGCGCTTGCGCCAGCTCCTCTACGGTGGTCATCACCAGCGCGGCTTGCGGCCAGGCACCGAGAACGTCGCCGGAATTGTCGGCCTGGGAAAGGCTGCGCAAATCGCCAGAGCATCCTTGGCCGAAGACGCCAAGCGCGTCGCCGCGCTCCGCGACACCTTGGAGCACACGCTGCTGCAGCGCGTGCCCGATTCCCGCGTCAACGGAGCCGGCGCACAACGCACTCCCAACACTACGAACATCACCTTCCCCGGCATCGAAGGCGAAGCCCTTGTTATCGCGCTCGATCTAAAAGGCTTAGCCTGTTCCACCGGCGCGGCGTGCTCCTCCGGCGCCGTCGAACCCTCCCACGTGCTTACCGGCATCGGCCTCCCCGCCGAAGACGCCCGAGCCAGCCTGCGCTTTAGCCTGGGCCGCCATACGACCCCTGCCGACATCGACTTCGCTCTACAAGTCATCCCCGCTGCGGTAACCCACCTCCGCGAGCTATCCCCCACATACCATAAAGCGGCGAGAGCCGAGGTCCACCCATGACCACGGCGCCGCTTCTCTCCTCTGCGCTGTCTCTGTGTTCTCTGCGTCTCTGCGTTAGTCCGCTCTTCCCGTTTCCGCTACAATTGAAATGTCCATGAATACCGAAACTTACTTCGACACGTTACCCACCACCTCCGATGTGCGCATCGGTCTGGTAGCGGTAGCCATGTCCGGCGGCGTGGACAGCTCCACGGTCGCTGCGCTGCTCCAGGAACAAGACCGCCCGGTCATCGGCCTGACCATGCAGCTGTGGAACCAGCGCCGCCTGCCCGAGCTGCAAGGTGACGGCCCAGCGCAGCATCGCTGCTGCTCGCTCGATGATGTTTACGACGCCAAGCGTGTAGCGCAACACCTGAACTTTCCCCATTACGTCGTCAATTTCGAGCAACAATTTGAAGCCCGGGTGGTGCGCCCGTTCGTCGAGCAATATCTCTCTGGTCGTACACCCATCGCATGCACCAACTGCAACACCGACGTCAAATTCGAGCCACTTCTGCGCATGGCCCGGCAAATCGGCGCCGAACACTTGGCCACCGGCCACTACGCCCGCATTCGCAAGAATGAGGAGACGGGCCGCTTGGAGCTCCTTCGTGCGCGCGACGACAGCAAAGATCAATCGTATTTTCTGTGGGGACTCACGCAGGAACAGCTCGCGCGCAGTGAGTTTCCTCTCGGTGAACTCACCAAGGAAGAAGTCCGCGACGCGGCCCGCCGGGTGAACCTTCCAGTTGCCGAAAAACCCGAGAGCATGGAGCTCTGCTTCGTTCCCAACGGCAACTACGTGCAATTCATCGAAGCCTATTCACGCGAAAGCGGCGCCCCGCTATCGAACACCGGCGGAGAGATCGTCAACGAAGAAGGCACGGTCGTCGGCCGGCACAACGGCGTGCATAATTTCACGATTGGCCAACGCAAAGGCCTGGGATTTGCCGCAGGCAAACCCTACTATGTCCTGGCGATCGATCGGGAAAACAGTCGCGTGGTCGTTGGCGACGACGAATCGCTACGCGCCACAACCTGCGAGATCGAGCAAGTAAACTGGATCGCGCTCGAATGTCCGAGCCAGCCATTTCGTGCAGCCGTCAAAATCCGCCACAAGCACATTCCCGCAATGGCAAAAGTCGAGCCGCTTAATGCCACGCGCGCCCGCGTTACGTTTGACGCGCCACAACGAGCCATCACCTCCGGCCAAGGCGCCGTCTTCTATGACGGCGATCGCATCCTGGGCGGCGGCTGGATCCGCTAAGCGAGTAGCAATGTAGGGTGCGCGCGCTTCAGCACGTCCCAGCGCCCGCAAGAGGCGGCGGATTGGAGCAAGTCAACTTATTGGAAAAGAGCAGATATTAATTATCAGGCGGAAATGACGTTGGGGAGAAGATGGAGTGAGCGTCCCGATTGGAGCGAGCCGAGGTTGACGCCGGGCGGGGCAAGCCCCGCCCCTACAAAGTCGTTGGGGTGGGATTGGACGCTCGCACGGTTAGACGGAACCTCAGATGAAGAGTTCTTCTTCGTGTTCGACGGGATCGTCGGAGGAACGTCGGCCCGGCGCGCGTCGCGAGCGCAAAAAGTCGAGCCCGACCTTGATTCCCGACACGACCGCGGAAACTCTCTGCACCGGCTTCCAGATGCCGCGCTTGAACTGTGAGCCAGCTTCCTCGACCGTTTCCAGCGCGCCGGTGAGGATTCGGTCCGCAGCCACTAACTGGCCGCGCAAACGATCGGATGCCTCGCTCACCACGCGGTCCAGTTTTTGCGCTTGCCCGCGCGCCAGATAGACAACATGCGCGGCGTCGGCAACCATTTCGGAAATTTTCGGCTGCGTGTCGTCGAGCAGAATCTGCACGCGCGTCAGAATCGGCCCGACGCGCGTTTCAAGATTGTCGGTGAGGCGCTCCACTCGTTCCATGGTGCGTTTCATTTGAAGAAACATCGCCGTCAGCATGCACGCCTGGAACACGATGGCGATGGCTGCGATGACAACCGATATGACTACCCAAGTTTCCATTCCTGCCTCACCCACGCCGGGACGAATCGCTACAACTTCACTTCGAGCACCGCTGCTTCAGAACTTCTACCAGGGTAGTTTCGGGTATTCCGGTGACTAGGCCTTCGATTCGCGAAGGTAGGCTTCGCGGCCGGCTTCCACGGCAGCCGCAATCGAATCCTTCTTGCGCGAGGCTACATCTTTGCTGCGCTCAACCAACTCATCGGCGCGCTCGCGAAGTTCGCGCGCTTTGCGCTGTGCGTAATCCTTGCCTTCATCGGCTTTCTTATTCAGATAATCGCGCGTCTCTTCGCCCGACTTGGGCGCGAAAAGCACGCCAACCAATGCGCCGACGCCCAGGCCGACGAGGAAATAACTAACCTTGGAACCCACATTGTCCGCCATAGTAACCTCCACAAAAACCGTAACATAGGGGCTAATGCGGGTGCAATACGGGCTAACCGGTATGCGCTATCAGGACAGGTTATTAGGAATGGGAGCAGATTCGAGGTAGGTGAGTATTCTTTTGGCGCTCTTTCGGGATACCAGCTTGCTGAGCCCCTCGACACCCGCTCGCTGAATGTTGGCCACGCTGCCGAATTCGCGCAGGAGTTTTTGGGCGGTGTGCGGACCGACGCCGGGAACTTCGCTTAAGGCTGTCTTGGTCTGGCGCTTGCCGCGGCGGAGCCGGTGGAAGGTTACGGCGAAGCGGTGGGTCTCGTCGCGAATCTGCTGGATGAGATGCAAGACGGGCGAATGGCGGTCGAGTATGCAGGGTTCGTTTTCCTGTCCGTAGATGTAGAGAATCTCTTCCTTCTTGGCGATGGCTGCGAGGGGTTGATTGATGATTTGCAAAGATTCCAGAGCATCGGCCGCGGCGTGCAGTTGGCCGATTCCACCGTCGATCAGGATCAAGCTGGGGAGCGGCTTCTTCTCTTCCAGGACGCGGCGATACCGGCGAGTAACAGCTTCTTTCATGCTGGCGAAATCATCGTTTTGGGTCCACGGAACGGAGGGGTCGCCATCGAGCGCGCCGTTGCCGGCGAATTCTCCACGGATGATGAATTTGCGGTAGTCGGATTTTTTCATGCGGCCGTTTTCCCAGACGACCATGGAGGCCACGGTGTCGGTGCCTTGCATGTGGGAGATGTCGAAGCTTTCGATGCGGCGGGGCTCTTCGAGCAAGTTGAGAGCATTCTGCACGGCTTCGCCGATCATTTTTGATGTGGGTTTCAGAACGCGGAAACGCTGCTCGAAGGCGTGCTTGGCGTTGTTCTCGACGAGGTCGAGAAAGGCTCGCTTGCTGCCGCGCTGCGGGGTGAAGATTTCCACCTTGTGGCCGGAACGCTCGGTGAGGGTTTCCTCGAGCAACGCGCGATCCTCAAAATCGACAGGGACGTGGATTGCTTTCGGCAGGTAGGCCGCGTCGAGATAAAGTTGCTTGAGGAGCGAAGGGACGAATTCTTTGGGATCGAAGGTTTCGAGGTCTTCCCAGTAGAATTCGCGGCGATCGACAACGCGGCCACCGCGCAGGTGAAATAAATTGGCGGCAACCAGCGGGGCTTCGGCGTAGTACGCGAGGACATCGGTATCGTCGCCTTGCGCGGCCGCGATGCGCTGGCGTTCCTCAATGTCTTCGAGAGTTCGGAGGAGATCGCGATAGGCTGCGGCTTGCTCGAACAGTTCCTTCTCGGCAGCGGCGGTCATGCGCTGTTCGAGGCTTTTGATCAGGTCATGGCGCTTGCCATCGAGGAAGAGGCGCGCATCGCGCACGGCTTCCGCGTATTGCTCGTCGGTGGTGAGACCTGCGACGCATGGGCCGAGGCAGCGTTTAATGTAGTACTGCAAACAGGGGCGCGGATGATTGCGCGTTAGATCGACGTTGCAGGAGGGGACCATGAAGCGCTTGTGTACGAACGTAAGGATGCGGCGCGCGAGGCTGGCTGGAAAATAGGGGCCGAAATAGAGCGCGCCGTCTTTCTTTACTTTGCGGGTGAAGTACACGCGGGGATATTTTTCGCAGGCCGTGAGCTTGATATATGGGTAGGTTTTGTCGTCGAGAAGACGGATGTTGAATTTTGGCTGATACTTCTTGATGAGATTATTTTCGAGCGCGAGGGCTTCGCGTGGGTTGGCGAGGACGATGGTATCGAAATCGGCGATTTCGCGGGCGAGCGAGCCGGTTTTTGCGTCCATCCAGCGGGATTCGAGGAAGTAGGAACGGACGCGGCTGCGGAGGGAGGTGGCTTTGCCGACATAGAGGACCGTGCCTGCGGCGTCTTTGAAGAGGTAGACACCGGGGCTGTCGGGGAGTAGCGCGGCTTTTTCGCGGGGTTCCATTTTGCAGAAGTGAGTAGCGAGTAGTGGTCAGTGAGTAGTACGCACTTCCCCACAACTCTTATGATACTTGAATTGGCCTACGTGGATTTGGGGGTAGGACGGTTGTTCCGGGCTGAGACCCGGACAAGTTGGGGCGCAGCAGTGCTGCGCCCGTACAGGAGAGAGGCGTGAGCGGCTCGCGGGGCGCTCGCTGGGACGCGCTGAAGCGCGCCCCTACAAAGGCGGGAGTGGCGGATGACGAGAAAGAGGAGGAACTGAGGGTGACGGAATCGGAACGGGTGCGGATTCGGGCGGTCAGAACTTTGTCGGACGATTGGTATGTGTTGAAGAAGACTACGTTTGATTTTCTGCGGCGCGATGGGACTTGGCAGACGCAGAACCGGGAGACGTATGACCGCGGAAATGGTGCAGCGATTTTGCTCTATAACCGGGAGCACGGGACCGTGGTGCTGATTCGTCAGTTTCGATTCCCCGCTTTCGTGAATGGAATGGCGGACGGGATGTTGATCGAGGTGTGCGCCGGGTTGCTCGATAAGGACGATCCGGAGGCGTGCATCAAAAAGGAGGCGGAGGAAGAGGCTGGATTCGTAGTACGCAATCCTAGAAAAGTGTTTGAGGCGTACATGAGCCCGGGGTCGGTGACGGAGAAGCTGTTCTTTTTTGTGGCGGAGTACGAGCACGAACATCGGATTTCGGCTGGTGGAGGGGATGAGAAGGAAGGCGAGGATATTGAGGTGTTGGAGATTCCGCTCGAGAAGGCGCTAGAGATGATTGCGCAAGGGGAAATCAGGGACGCCAAGACAATCATGCTCCTGCAGTACGCGAAGCTGGAGAAATTGCTGGAGGATCGCGCGGGGGCAGGACCGATCTAAAGATCGGCCACTACACGCGTCGTGAGGGATGTAGGACACGGGTTCCAGGATTCGCTTTTCGCATTGGCCGCCGTTGATTTCCTAATCTATGGTATTTACATTCGCTCGAAAAAGGCGCAGGGTGCTGGAGGTTTGGGGGAGCAACCGGCCATCATGACGAACGCGAGATCCCGTAGAACATTTCTGCAAACGACGACTGCTGGTCTGGCCGTCTCCATGCTGGAGATCCCGACTATGAATGCGAACCCGCTCAACTTGCCGGTCGGCTTGCAGCTGTACACGGTCGGGAAGGAAATGGACAGCGATCCGGCGGGAACGCTGAAAGCGGTGGCCGCCGCGGGTTACAAGCAAGTCGAATTATCGCCGCTGGCCAATATGTCCGCGAAGGACCTGAAGAAGGCGCTCGATGATGCGGGACTGAAGAATCCTTCCGGGCACTACATGCTTCCGGATTTGCTGAGCAAGCTGCCGGAGAAGGTCGAATTTGCGCATCAACTCGGTGAGGAGTTCATGGTGGTCACGGTGCCGTGGGTTGCGGACCCGTCGCGCTTCAAACCCGACCCGCAGCAAGGCGAGTTCGCTCTTTTCCTGGCGATCATTGCCGGCTTGACGTTGGATGACTGGAAGTGGAATGCCGAGCAGTTCAACAAAGTGGGGGAGCAGGTCAAGAAGGAAGGCTTACAGCTCGCCTATCACAATCACAATTTTGAGTGGAAGTCCTACGACGGCGTGACGGGCTACGATGAGTTCCTGCGGCTGACCGATCCGGGGCTGGTGAAGCTGGAGCTGGATTGCGGGTGGGCGACGGTGGCGGGTCAGGATCCGGTGGCGTACTTGACCAAATATCCGGAGCGTTACAGCCTGCTGCACATCAAGGATTTTCAGAAGGGTTTTACACCGCGTACGACGTTACTGGGCAAAGATCCCGGCGCGCCCGTTGGAACCGAATTGGGACGAGGAGCGATTGACTATCGCCGGATCTTCGCCGCGGCGCAGAAGGCGAAAATTCGAGCAATGTTTGTCGAACAGGAACCACCCTTCACCGAGATGCCGGCACTGGAGGCGATCAAAGTGGACTACGCGTACGTGAAGAACCTGAAGTGAGGCGGGGGGGAAACTGGATGCGCAAGCGTTGCCTGGGTGCGGGCGTCGCCCTGCTGCTGCTCGCTTCAACGAGCCACGGGCAAGCGGATCAAGCTGCGGAAAAGCAAAAGGCGGCGAATGCTCAGCAGAAAGACGCAGCAAAGAAGGATGATTCGGCGGATGCGCTTGCGGCGTTGCTGGGGCCGAAAATCGACAAGGAGGCGGCAGAGCGCGGCCGCAAGATCTTTGTGCCGACGTGCGGCTTCTGTCATGGCAATGATGCGCATGGGAAAAGCGGTCCCGACCTGGTTCGCTCCGCGCTGGTGCTTCACGACAACAATGGTGATGTGATCGGTCCGGTGATTCGGAACGGGCGGCTGGATCGAGGCATGCCCGCTTTTGCGGCCCTTACAGCGGAGCAGATCGCCGATATTTCGACGTTCCTGCACTCCCGCGCAGCCGACGTTTCGAATCGCTTTGCGTACAAGATCGGTGATGTCATCACCGGGGACGCGCAACGTGGCGCTGCCTTCTTTAACGGTGATGGACATTGTGCGAGTTGTCATTCGCCAACGGGAGATTTGGCGCACGTAGCGACCAAGTATGATGCGGTCGAGTTGCAGCGCCGAATGCTATATCCCGCGCCGAACCTGATCGACGTCTTCATGGGAAAGGCGGTGACGCCTCCCGCGCCACCTAAAGTCACGGTGCACCTTGCCAACGGTGAACAGGTTTCCGGAACGCTCGACCATCTCGACGAGTTTACGGTGTCACTGCACGACGCCTCCGGCTGGCCGCACTCGTTTTCGCGTGAAAACGTGACCGTCGATGTGCAAGATCCACGGGCCGCGCACGAGAGCCTGCTCCCCAAGTACACCGATGAACAGATGCACGATGTGCTGGCCTATCTGGAGACATTGAAATGAAGGCAGGGACGCTTGCGCTGTTTTTGTTGATGGCGCCTGGTATTTATGGGCAGGGGCAGCACGGAGAGGGATTAACGCCGGCGGCGTTGCTGAAGCCCGCGGTCGACAGCTGGCCTACCTACAACGGTGACTACTCCGGTCGGCGCAACAGTCCGTTGAAGCAGATCGCCACGTCCAATGTGGGCTCATTGACGCCGACCTGGATTTATCGCGCCAGCAACTTCGGGACAGGCGGATTCGGTTCGGTGATCAAGTCGACGCCGATCGCAGTGAATGGGGTACTTTATTTCACGATGCCCGATAACGTGTGGGCAGTGGACGCGCGCAGCGGCCGCGAAATCTGGCATTACAAATATCCGCAGAATGAAGGCAGTCACATAGGCCAGCGTGGCGTGGCCATGCTAGGAGATTGGATCTACTTCGAAACTCCAGATTGCAACCTCGTTTCGCTGAGCGCGAAGGACGGCAAGGAACGCTGGCGAAAACAGATCGCGGACGTCAAACTGGAATACTTCTGCACCATGTCTCCGCTGGTCGTGGACAATCACATCATTACTGGGGTGGGCGGGGATTCGCTGGACAACCCCGGATTCCTGGAGTCGCGTGATCCCGAAACGGGCGAGGCTCAGTGGCGTTGGAATACCGAGCCTAACGCGGGGGAACCTGGGGCGGAAACCTGGCCCGATGCAGACGCTCGCGCTCATGGCGGCGGGATGACGTGGATGACCGGCACTTACGATCCGGAATTGCGGTTGATCTACTGGGGGATTGGCAATCCCAATCCGGTGCACGCGGGAGATGCCCGGAAGGGCGACAATCTGTGGACGTGTTCGATCGTGGCGCTGCACGTGGACACCGGCAAGATGGCGTGGGGCTACCAGGTCTCGCCGCACGATACCCACGACTGGGACGCGACACAGACGCCGATTTTGTTCGATGGAGAGTTCAAAGGAAAACAGCGCAAGATGGTGGCGCAGGCGAGCCGCAACGGATTTTTCTTTGTGTTGGACCGCAGCGATGGCGAGCATTTGCTGACAGCGCCCTTCATCAACAGCAACTGGAGTCTGGGAATCAACGCGAAGGGGCAGCCGATTCTCAATCCCAAAAAAGAACCTTCGCGCAACGGCACGCTGGTCTCGCCGAGTTCCAACGGGGCGTCCAACTGGTTTGCTCCCAGCTTCAATCCGATGACTGGTCTTTTCTATGTCGTGGCTTCGCAGAGTTACAGCGTCTTCTATTTAACCGCGGAAGGAAAGGCCGAGGGCTTCGCGGGGCGCGATGATTTCCTGAATTATCCGGGAACCATCAAGGCGATCGATTACAAAACAGGAGAGATCCGCTGGACCCACGATATAGGAGCCATGGGGCCCGGCTTGCTGACCACGGCGGGAAATCTGCTGTTTACTGGCGACAACTCCGGGCACATCCTGGCGATGGATTCGACGACCGGGAAGACGCTGTGGCACACCACGGTTGGGCTCAATCAGACGAACGGCGCCATTACTTATGAACTGGATGGCAAGCAGTACGTGGTCGTCGGAGCAGGTGACTCGCTGTTCGCGTTCACTCTGGGTGCCAACCACTGACGGAATGGATACGCGGTGAGTTGAGAGAAATGCGCCCGCTTCGGAAAGCGGCCGCTACAAATTCCTAGACAGGTTCAGATGGCGCTAGAACAAGGTGGTTCGAACCAGGAGATGAATCGATGACTTGGAAATTGCGGATTTTGTGTGTGGCCGGAGTTGGCTTGCTGGTATGCGGCACGGATAGGGGGCAGGGGCAAACGCAGTGGAAGCCACATGACATGAACCGTCCAGCGCCTACCGTTGTGGATCCAGGAGTGTCCAGCACGCAGGACGTGGTTGGCCGGGCACCTTCGGACGCCGGGGTGCTATTCGACGGGAAGGATCTTTCCGAGTGGGCGCAGAAGGATGGGAGTCCGGCGAAGTGGAAAGTGGGTAGTGGGTATTTTGAGACGGTGCCGAAGTCAGGATACATCTATACGAAGAAGGCTTTCGGTGATTGCCAGTTGCATGTGGAGTTTGCGACGCCGTCACCCGCGGTTGGACAGGGCCAGGACCGCGGGAATAGCGGCGTGTTTCTGATGGGGCTTTACGAGATTCAGGTGCTGGACTCCTACAACAACAAGACGTACGCGGATGGGTCGGCTGCCGCGGTTTACGGGCAATATCCGCCGCTGGTGAATGCTTCTCGGCCGCCCGGGCAGTGGCAAACTTACGATATCGTTTTTCACGCGCCGAAGTTTGGTGGCGATGGGAAGGTGCTGCGCAAGGCGCGCGTTACTGTGCTTCATAACGGAGTTTTGGTACAGGACAACGTCGAGATTCAGGGGACGACTTCGACCGACAAACCGGAATATAACGCTGGGCCGGAGAAACTGCCGCTGGCGTTGCAGGACCACAATCATCCCGTGAGATTTCGGAATATTTGGGTGCGGGAGTTGGGGGAGTAAGGGGAGTCGAGAGTCGACAGTTGAAGGCTTTCCCGCGGTAACGTATTTCTCGAGTTCGCAGCGATATCCATCTCGGTGCGGGAGTTGATGGCGCACTGAAAAATCACTATCCTTGGCGGGATTTAGCGCGACCAGTCTTAAATCTGAGCAGATTCTGGGTGACTATGGGAGATCACGTGCACCATCCGGGTCATACGCATTCACATCCTCACTCGCACTCTCACCCGAAGAAGGAGCTAGCTTCACGGCGAGAGTTTCTGTGGTCGATGCTGGCGACGGGCGTTGTGGTTCCCTTCGCGTTCGGCCAGGAACAAACGCGCGCGGAGATGGCGGAGCGCTTTCGGCAGATGTCCGAGGAGTATGAAGCCGAGGGGTTGGCCGCGCCGTTCCGCGGGATCACGACCAACGGCACGGTGCTGCCGAATGTTTTTGAGATCGCGCCGACCGGGGTTTCGACGGAGCCGGTGCGAAACGCCGCGGAGAAGTTCATTGCGTCGCTGAGCAGTGTGCAGCTCACCCGGGCGATGTATCCCGTGGATGACGTCAAGTGGCGGAAATGGATGAATCAGCATTTCTATGCGCGCCAGGGAATCAGCTTTCAGGAGATGAGCGAGGCACAACGCGATTTGGCTTTCGGACTGATGCGGGCGTCACTGAGTGAGAGCGGATTTGCGCTGACGCGGAACATCATGCGCTTGAACGAGACACTTGCGGAACTCTCGGATGACCACGAGTTCCTGGGGGAATGGCTGTACTTCATCAGCATCATGGGAAAACCGTCGGCGACGGAGCCTTGGGGATGGCAGCTCGATGGGCATCACGCGATCATCAATTATTTCGTGCTGGGCGATCAGGTGGTGATGACGCCGCACTTTTTTGGCTCCGAGCCGGTCAAAGCGACGTCGGGAAAGTACAAGGGAGTCGAAATTTTGCAGAAGGAGCAAAACGACGGGTTGGGGTTGCTAGCCGCTCTGCCGGACGCGGCGCGCCGGAAGGCGGTTTTGAATTTTTCCAAGACCGGCAACAACAACCTGACCGAGGCGTTTAAAGACAACGTGGTGCTCGACTATGCGGGGATACGGGCAGCCGATTTGGAGGCGCCGGCGCGGAAGCGTTTGGTGGATCTGGTGCACCTGTATGTGAGCAACATGCCGGAGGGGCACGCTCGCGTAAAAATGAACGAGGTGCAGCGGCACATCGACAACACCTGGTTCGCGTGGATTGGGGAATCACAGGCGGACAGCGTTTTTTACTACCGCGTGCAGAGCCCGGTTGTGCTGATCGAGTTTGACCACCAGCGGCCTGCGAACCTGAGAAAGTTCGCGGCCGATGCCAATAAGCCGACGCAGCAGCACATTCACTGCGTCGTTCGAACGCCGAACGGGAATGACTACGGGAAGGATTTGTTACGGCAACACTACCTCGCACACCCGCACAAGGAAGCGTGAGTTGAGCCTACCTCACGCGAGCCGGTTGAAAGTCAAGAGCTGAAGGCGCAAAGTAAGAAATGATGTTGCTGCCCCAGTTGGCACGGCATTTGGGTAATTTTGTGACTGGTGAGCGGTGCAATGAGACTTAAGCGATACATTTCGGGATTTCTGGCGGCGCTGGGGGTTTGGGCGTTGGGAATTGGTGGGCTGGTGCGAGCGCAGGAGCCTCCTCCTCCACCGCAACAGCCTGACAATCCTGGCGATGCGGCGCCCCCTCCAGCAGCGAAGAAAACGCCACCTAAGACGAATAGAGACAATGCCGCGGAGTCGGCGCCCGATCAGCCAACCTGGGATCCTTTGCGTGCGGAGAAGGATTTGGAGGTTGGCCAGTATTACATGCATAAGGGTGATGTGGATGCGGCGATTGACCGATTTCAGGATGCTACGCTCGCAAAACCCGGATATGCGGTGCCTTTTAAGTTTTTGGGGGAGGCGCAGGAGAAGAAGGGGTTGAAGAAGCCGGCGATCAAGTCGTATCAGAGATATTTGGATTTGTATCCCAAGGCGGAGGATGCGGAGAAGATTCGGAAGAGGATTGAGAAATTGTATAAGGACGTGGAGAAGGAGAAGAAGGAGATTAAGTAGTGGGAGAAAGTGCAGTCGCATTCGCCGCGGTTATGAGGACGCAGATAGACGACTTGAAAGATAACGCAGAGACGCAGAGGGGCGCAGAGGATCGCGGAGAGATGGCGTTCTCAATCGGAGCAGCCTTGGATGCAGAACTGTCGGACACATCTTCCCATCGTGTGGAGTGGGCTTCGTTTTATCTAAACCCCGCGGTCTCGGAGACCGCGGCTACAGTTAGCGGGCCAAGTGGTCGAGGACTTTGCGGGCGCGGTGGAAGTCGGCGAATTGTTTTTCTTCGGCGCGGAATTCGGAGGAGTGAGAGATTAGCGAGCAGCCGGAGCGGCGGGTGGGGTGCTTGACGTGGAGCATCTCGTGGTAGAGGACGTATTCTACGGCGCATTGCGGGACGTTTGGGCGGTCCATCCGGCGATTGAGCAGGATGTGTCCAGGGCCGGGGTCGTAGCAGCCGAATTGGCGACGCCAGCTTTTTGTGCTCCAGCCGATGTGGGGACGAGATAGTTTTCCTTCGAAATACTTCTGGTTCAATTCATCGAAAAGCTTTTCTAGATCAAAGTGGCGGCCTTGGGGTTGCGTGGCTGGACGCACGCGCCGGTTACGCATGCGATTGATCCGGGTGCGGGTGCGGTGCGAGCGGGCGTAGTCGAGGTAGGGCGCAGTCAAATCTTTCGGGGCCTTGCGGCGGTATACGCGGGAGAGCAGGAGGGCGGCGGCGCCTTCAAGTACGTTCAGGGGAGCGCGGTGGAGCAGGTCGGAGAAACGCACGTAGACGGATTCTTCGCGGCGGCGGATGGTCAGGGTGAGGCTGCTGTAAGGGTAGAACTCAACGCGGAAGCGGGGTGGGCGGCCGTCGCAGTTCAGGCGCGTGAACATGCGTTGGAAGAGAGCGGAGCCTCCGGGGACGTTGTGGGAATCTTTCGGCATTCGTATGTTCTGGAGTAGTTTACGACGCGAGGTGGCGTGAGGCCAAATCTTGGTGGTCAAAGATCGAAAGAGAAAAGATTGAATCACCACAGAGGGCGCAGAGTTCGCAGAGAAACCAGATTTGCCACCGAGGTGCGGAGAAGTAAGAGGGCAAAGAACGTAGGAGCTTTGCGAAAAGACGCCGTGGCCGGGCGGGGCAAGCCCCGCCCCTACAAGGGATTTGGAGGCTAGTTTTTTCGGCGGACTGGGGGCGGGGCTACCGCTTTTTTGGCTTTTTCGGCGTCGTTCATGGCGTCGCGGGTGCCTTCTATGGCGTCGTCCAAGTTGTCTTTGTAGATTTCGATGTCAATTTTGTCGGCGGCGATTTTGTTCAGGGCCTCTAGGAATTCCTTGGTGCGGGTGGCGATCAGGTCGACGCCCTGGCGAATGTTTTCCTGTTTCTCGATGCCGAGTTGCATCAGGTCGGCGGCGTCATCGAGGCAGCCTACGTAGCCGTTCATCAGTGCGTTTAGCAGTTCGCCGTGGCGATTCGCAGAGGGATGCTGGAGTTCGTACTGGAATTTCTTGAGGCGATCGTCGGCAAAGGCAACGAAGAGATTGATGCGGGCGTTGGTAGTTTCGGCGTCGCGGATTTTGTCAGACTCCATAGGCGAGAGGTAGTCTTTTTGGTCCTGCGCCGCGTAGAGCTGGGCACAGGATACGGCCAAGCCACAGGTGACGACGGCGGCGACGAGGCAATTTTGAATGTTCATTTCCGTTTTCTCCTCTGTATGTTCTGCTGGAGGTCCGGCGGCCGAATCTCCAGGCTTGGATTCCGGTTGGGCTTCGGGTTTGTCCGAGGTTTTCGGCGCGGGCTGGTTCGGTGCGCTATCGCCTGGAGTTGGCGGAGGCCCCTCACTCGAACCTCCGGGAGCCGGCTCCGGATTTTTCTTGCCCGGTCGCGGCGGAAATAACATGCGGAGCAGTTCGTCGTCTATGGAGGCAAGATCCCGCTGCACCAGTTCCAGCGGCGGTTTGACTTCGGGGGGCGCGAGCAAGAGAATTTCCTTCAAGTCGCGAAGGGCCTTGCGGATGTGCATTTGCAGCTGTTTGTATCCGCCTAATTGGCGCTCAGCGTCGGGGTGTTGTTTCTTGAGTGCGTCGAGGGCACTGCGAGCGTTGTCGCGGTATTTCTCCATCACCTGGCCGACGGTCACGAAGTCGCTCGCTCGGGAGGCGCGGCGGGTTTCGGCCAGTTGCTCGTCGCCAAGCTTTTCGAAGAGCTTCGCTTTGTGGACGGAGTTGGATTCCTGCTCAAAGCGAGCTTGCAGATCTTCGGGATCACCGGCTCGCATGGCAAGCCAGGGCACGCCGGCGAGAACCACAATGATGAACGCGTGCTGGCACCAGGGCCGCATTACTTCCCTTTCGCCTCGAGTTGATGCTTCAGGACGGCGCTCCGCTGCTGCGCCTGCCAAATCTGGTCCGGATTTTTTCCTTCGTCCATGGCGAGAAATTTCTGGTAAGCCTCGAGTGCCGGCTTGATCTGGTGCAACTTATCGTAGCAGAGCGCGCGAATAAACCAGGCACCTGCCGCGGGCGGTTCGGCTTTGGCGATTACGTCGAGACTGGCGATCGTGGAGACGCAATCACCGGAGAGATAGTAGGACGAGCTCATATCTTTCCAGTAGGCGATGTTGTTTGGCTCGAGTTGGATCGCGATTTTCAGCTGCCTTTCGGCGTTCGCGTAGTCGTGCTTTTGCATGTAGGTGCGGCCGAGGCCCGCGATGAGTTGCGGATCGTTTGGAGTCAGGGCGATAGCGCGTTGGAGGGTGGCGATTGCGTCGTCATATTTTTTCTGGGCGATCTGAATGTCGGCGCGCAGGCGGAGGGAGTCGGAGGTGGGAGGCTTTCCGGCGTCGGCGCGATCGAGTTCGGCGAGAGCTTCGTCGTTGTCTTTCTGCTCGACTAGAAAATGCACCAGGCGGGCGCGGGCCGCGGAGTCGGCAGGCTGAAGAGCCAGATATTTGCGATAGGCGTCGGCGGCTTCGGGCTTGCCTTGTGCGTCGAGAGTTTGCGCCAGGCCCAGGGCGGCAGCAGCCGAGGTAGGTTGGACTTCCAGAACGCTGCGGAATTTTGCTTCGGCGTCAGCGGGACGCTTGAGATGTAGATAGAGCTTCGCGAGGTGGAGCGCAGCCTCAGTGTCACGAGGATCGAGATGCACGGCACCTTCGAAGGAGTCGGCGGCGCCAGCGAAATCGCCAGAGCGTTCCTGGGCGACGCCGAGAAGAATGCGTGGACGGCTTTGAGCGGGAAGCAGCTCGACGGCCTTGCGCAGTGGTGCGACGGCGGCAGCGGGTTCGGGTTCCGTCAGCAGAATTCCCAGATTGAGATAGGCTTCGGACATTTTCGGATCGAGGGCGATGGCGTGCTCGTATTCGGCGCGGGCTTCGGGGACACGCTTGAGAGCGGTATAGGCGTAAGCGAGTTGGAAGTGGGCCCAGGCGACGTCCGGTTTTTCGGCGAGGAACTTTTGCAGAGGAGTAATGGCCGCTTCGAAATCTTTCTTGTCGATGTCGCGTTGAGCTTCGTCGAGGAGGTCGTTGAGCGGGTTGGAGAGTTTTTGTTTTTGGGATTGGACGGGTGACGTGGATTGTGACTCGGGGGTTGGTTGGGTGTCGAAGGAGGACGCACTGTGCTCCGTTCCCGCCGCCGAGAGGGACGCGCTGAAGCGCGCCCCTACATTTGCCCCTACATTTGCTGCCGCGAGGATTGTTACGCAGACGACGTATCGTGCGATCGTGCGCGAGCTGGCGGGCTTCATGGGTCAGCGGTGGGGGCGTTGGCTCCGTTGGCGATTGTAGCTGAAGGGCCTGTCGATTTGGATGCGCCGTTTGGCGAGCGTTTTGCCTGGCCGTTGGCGTTGAGGGCGCGGGCCAGAAAGCGGCCGGTGTGGGACTGCGTGTTGCGGGCGACTTGCTCCGGTGTGCCGGTGGCAATGATTTTGCCGCCCTGGTCGCCGCCTTCGGGGCCGAGGTCGATCAGCCAGTCGGCGGATTTGATGACGTCGAGATTGTGCTCGATGACGACTAGCGATGCGCCGGATTCGAGGAGCTTGCGGAAGGCTGCAAGGAGCTTGGCGATGTCATCGAAGTGCAGGCCGGTGGTGGGTTCGTCGAGGATATAGAGGATTTCTTTGTTTTCACTGCGCGTGAGGTGGGAGGCGAGCTTGAGGCGCTGCGCTTCCCCACCGGAGAGAGTCGTGGCCGATTGGCCTAAGCGCAGGTAGCCGAGCCCGATTTCGTTGAGGATGCGAAGTTTGGAAATTACTTTGGGAACGTTGACGAAGAAGGTGAGCGCTTCGCGAACGGTGAGCTGCAAGACTTCATGAACATTTTTTCCGTGGTAGCGGACTTCCAAAACGGAGCTCTTGAAGCGGGTGCCGCGGCACTCTTCACAGATGAGCTCGACGTCGGCGAGGAATTGCATCTCGACGGTGACGGTGCCGTCGCCCTGACAGGTTTCGCAGCGGCCCCCGGGGACGTTAAAGGAAAAGTGGCCGGCGGTGTAGCCGCGGCGCTTGGCGTCGGGCGTGTCGGCGAAAACTTCTCGGATGGCGTCGAAGGCTTTGAGGTAAGTGGCGGGATTGGAGCGGGGCGTGCGGCCGATAGGCGATTGGTCGACGATGACGACTTCGCGAGTCTCGGCGTCGCCCTCGATACGGTCGCAGAATTCCTTGACGCTGGAACCATTTCTCTTCGCGGCGAGCGCTTTGTACAGCACGTCGTGAACGATTGTGGATTTGCCGGAGCCGCTGACACCAGTGACGACGGTGAACGTGCCGAGCGGAACCATGAGATCGACATTCTGCAAATTGTGGACGTGCGCGCCAAAAATACGTAGGAATTTGCCGTTGGGCTTGTGCCGGCTGTTCGGAACAGGAATGCGCAGCTCGCCGCTCAAATATCGGCCGGTGATGGATTTCGGCTCGCGAAGCATTGCCTCGTAGGTGCCAGAGAAGAGCAACTTGCCACCCAGTTCGCCGGCGCCCGGACCGAGGTCGATGACCGAGTCAGCAGCTTCAATCGTATCGGGATCATGCTCAACAACGAGAACCGTGTTGCCGAGATCGCGCAGTGACTTGAGGATGTCGATCAGGCGCTGGGTGTCGCGCGGATGCAGGCCAATGGAAGGCTCGTCGAGAACGTAGAGCGCGCCGACCAGGTGTGAACCGAGCGAGGTGGCCAGTTGGATGCGCTGTGACTCACCGCCAGAGAGCGTGGAGGTGAGACGGTCGAGCGTGAGGTAATCGAGGCCGACTTCATCGAGGAATTGCAGGCGGGAGCGGACTTCGTCGAGAATTTTATCCGCGATTTTCGCCTGCGCGGGAGTCAGCTCAAGTGTCGCGAAAAAGGTGCGGGCTTCCTTGACCGTGAGTTTGCAAATTTCAGTGATGGATTTGCCGGCGACGCGAACGGCGCGGGCTTCGGGACGCAGGCGTGTGCCGCCGCATTCAGGGCAAAGCGCGTAGCCGCGGTAGCGGCTCAGGAAAACGCGGACGTGGAGTTTGTATTTCTTTCTCTCCAGATAGTTGAAGAAGCCTTTTACGCCGCCGAATTCGTTCGCAGGATCGCCCTCGAGAATCAGGCGGCGCTGGTCGGGTGTGAGGTGGCGCCAGGCGATGTTGGTGGGAATGCCTTGGGCGCGGGCGAATTTCTTGGCTTCCTGGAGCAGGACGCGGTAGCGGGGTTTCGTCCATGGCTCGATGGCGCCGTCGTCCAGAGATTTGCTGGAATCGGGGACGACGAGGTTGAGGTCGAAGTCGATGGTGTTGCCGAAGCCCTGGCAGCGCGGGCAGGCGCCATAGGGATTGTTGAAGGAGAAGAGACGCGGCTCGGGCTCTTGATAGATGGTGCCGTCGTTTTTGCATTCGAAGCGGTCGTTGAAGACCAGGCGTTGAGCCGGATTGCCCGCCGCATCGGGAAGTAATTCGAGGATGGCTTCGCCGTTGCCTTCGCGGTAACAGATCTCGATGGAGTCGATGAGGCGGGAGCGGGACTCGGCGCTGACGGCGAGCCGATCGACGACGACCCAGACGGGCTTCGTGAAATCAACATCGAGAAGCGTTTCGGGCGAGGAGAATTCGTGAAGATGCCCGTCCTGATATAGCCGGTTGAAGCCACGCTTCTGGATGTCGCTCAGCGCGGTGCGCAGGGAATCTTGATTCGGAGGGGCCGGCTTTTTCTTGAAGAGGCGGCGTCCGGACGCGGGAGCCGCAGCGGTTGGAATTTTGAGCTGATAGCCAACATAGAAGCGGCGGCCGGGCGCGAGCGACAAGACCTTCGTGGCGATTTCGTCGGGATTGTCGCGGCGAACCAGCGCGCCGCACTTGATACAGAAGGTTTCGCCGCAACGGGCAAAGAGCAAGCGTAGATAGTCATAGATCTCCGTGGCGGTGGCGACGGTCGAGCGTGGGTTTCGCGTGGAATTTTTCTGGCGAATGGCCACGGCCGGGGCAATGCCGGAGATTTCGTCGACGTCGGGCTTCTCCATGCGTTCGAGGAATTGACGGGCATACGCGGAGAGAGATTCGACGTAGCGGCGCTGGCCTTCGGCGTAAACGGTGTCGAAGGCCAACGAGGATTTGCCGGAACCGCTGACCCCGGTGACCACGGTGATGGCGTTATGCGGGATTTCGACGCTGACGTTCTTGAGGTTATGGACGCGCGCGCCGCGAACGGAGATAACGTCTTGGCTCGTGTTCGCGTTTGCCGGGATGAGTTCGTTGGTCGCCAAAGGGAAGCCTGGACAGTGCCGCTACAGAAGCGTTTACCGGCAACTGCCTAAACTTTAAATTATACGGCTGGCGCGCGGTTGGGGCAAACACCGCGAGTTTGTAGGCACAAAGAGAATGTTGGGCGCTTCCGCATTGGTCAAAGCCGGGCGGCTAGCCGCGCGCACTCCAAGCTGGGGGTGATCGCCTCGCCCGATTTGGAGGGAGAATCTTAGGGCTCTTGAATCAGGTTGATTTGGCCGACCCCACCTTGCACCTTCAAGTGGATCGTTGCGGGAGTTTTGCCATAGGCGTCGTTGGAATACTCATCGCCTTCGTGTTTCAGACCGTGCGCATTAATTGTGCCCAAGCCGCCCGAGGCATGCACGACCACGCCTACTTTCGTTGGCAGTCGGATCGTCGCCTGGCCCACTCCGCCCTCGATGTCTGCGTCCAGATCTTTTTTGCGGTCGCCGGTAAGGTCCACGTCAACTTGCCCGGCGCCCATGTCCACTCTGAGACGCGTCAGGAGCAAATCGCGGAAGCGGAAGTGGCCTTGTCCTGCGCCCATATCAATTTTCAATTCCAACGGCACATCGTTGCTGAAGCGCAGGTTCCAGTCGTTGTGCGACACGCCGAAGTGCGTGTTGCGGTCGTCCTGGGAAATGGTGAGTTGTCCCACTCCCGAGTCGATGTGATAGTCCACCCGGGGGCTGGCGTACGAGTCACTAAAACCGAAATCGGCATCGAGCAGACGACTTGAACCCCCGCTAATGGTCAGTTGACCCGCACTCGTTTGCACGGAACTGTTGACGGATTTGGCGTCCTCGAGATCCACGGTACGCCTTTCGTGGCTCATGAAGGAGGAGGCGCGAGCCCTTCTGGAGAACGCGTGCCCGTGAAAGAGCAATATGGCGAGAACGCAAATAAGTGCCACTACAGCAACGGTCACGCCGATCGAAGAGCCCGCGGGCCCGCCCGGGTTCTGCCGCGCACGCATGGAATCCAGCATTTTGCCCAGGCCGATGAAGATGAGGATGAGTGGCCAGTAGGTCTTGAGAACGAGCCAGGGATCGAAGGCGGGCCGGTAATTGGCATAGAGGAAAAGGGCGCCCACCACGATGAGGATGACGGGAACGGCGAGCGGCGGCCTTTGGGTTGGGGTGTCTGGGGGCATCACGGACCTCGTCGTCTGCTAGTACGCATCCTTTACCGCAAAAGTTTCCTGGTGCGACGGACGGGACGAGCTACGGATGGCGGGCAGCATACAACTTTGCGTCGTCGAGGAGCAACGCATAGAGTGGCGCAGAGCAACCGGGGCGAAGCCGACGGCTATGCTAGAGTCCCGGTGAGCGAGCGTCGGAGGTGTTTCTATGGCAGCTTTCGAGAGAGTCGTTTGGATTGTGCTGGATAGTGTCGGTGTCGGAGCGTTACCGGACGCTGCCGACTACGGCGATGTGGGCCGCAGCACGCTCGGGCATATCGCCGAGTCGCGCCCACTGAAGATACCAAATCTGGTGCGACTGGGATTGGCGAACATCGCGCCCTTGAAGCATCTTCCGCCCGCGCTTGCGCCGATTGGGGCGTTTGGAAAAGGCGTTACGCGATCTCCCGGAAAAGATACGACCACGGGCCATTGGGAAATGGCGGGCGTTTGGCTCGACCAGGCGTTTCCAACGTACCCGCACGGATTTCCGCGCGAGGTGATCGACGCTTTTGAAAAGCAGATCGGACGCGGAACGCTCGGCAACAAGCCGGCGTCCGGCACCGAGATCATCAAGGAACTCGGCGACGAGCATGTGCGCACGGGCAAGCCCATTGTGTATACCTCCGGAGACAGCGTTTTCCAGATCGCTACGCATGAAGACGTCATTCCGATCGCCGAGTTGTATCGCATGTGTGAAATCGCGCGGAAGTTGCTTGATGGACCTAATCGAGTGGGGCGCGTCATTGCCCGGCCATTCACGGGCAAGCCGGGCAACTTCGTGCGCACGCCGCGGCGGCATGATTATGCCGTCGATCCACCGAAGCCCATGCTAATGGACGTGCTTCGCGAACGGGCGGTGCCGGTGTTTGGCATCGGCAAGATTCACGACATCTACAACGGGCGTGGCGTCGAGGACTACGTCACCACGAAGAACAACAGTGACGGTATGGAGAAACTATCAGCCGCGGTTCGCGAGCGAAAGAAGGGGCTCATCTTCTGCAATCTCGTGGACTTCGACATGTTGTACGGGCATCGCAAAGACGTGGAAGGATTCGCGAAATCGCTCGAAGAATTTGACGGCCTTCTGAATCCGTTTCTGCAGCTGCTGACCGAGTCGGATCTGCTCATGATCACCGCCGACCATGGGTGCGATCCCGATTTGCGATGGGAGACAACCGATCATTCGAGGGAATACGTGCCCATTTTGGCATACTCGCCAAAAAACGGCGCAGGAGTGGATCTTGGTGTGCGCGAAACCCTCGCGGACATGGGGCAGACGATCGCGGAGAACTTTGGCGGCACAATCCCCCACGGTGCGAGTTTTTTGGGAGAAGTCACTCAAAGGTCCGCGCAATCGGCGCGATGATGCTTTTTGACCGCCCTGTAGCCGCCCTCGCGGAGAGGGCGGGGCTTAGACGCAGCATCGCCCATGCGTGCCCGCTCCGTTGCAATCTGTGATTTCGACACAAACCCTGTGCGCGTGGGATAAGGATGGGTAGCATCTGTGTCTAAACCCCGCGGTCTCGGAGACCGCGGCTACAGGACGACGTCACGATACGTTGCGAGTGAGCTCGTCAGTTGCCGGAGGTCGCGCCTGCGGCGCTGCCAGGGGCGTAGTAGCCGTTGCGGGTGCGGGCTGTGAGCTTGCCGCGGCCGCGGGGTGGAATTACGTCGACCTGGACGGTGCGGAAAGTGCCATCGCGCTTCGTGTTGGTCGGATAGTAGGCCAGCGTGTATTGGTTGCGGATGTCGTGAGCGACGTTTTCGCAAATGTCCTTCACGTCGGCAACGTTTTCAGGGAAAAAAGCCAGACCACCGGAGGCTTTTGCGATTTCCTCTAATGCCCTTTTCGCGCGCTTGGCGTTCTTCTTACTTTCTTCGCCCAACAAGCCAATGGTGTAGATGACTGTATCCGTCTTCTGAATTTCCCGAATGGTCTTCTCTAAGGAATTATGGCTGGTATTGTCTTCGCCATCCGTCACCACTAGCAGAACCTTCTTGTCCTTGGCGCCCTTTTTAACGTGGTCGAGCGAGCCGATAATCGCGTCGTAGAGCGCGGTGCTGCCGCGAGAGTCGATGCGCTCGAGCGCTTCTTTCAATTCGGGAATGCTGCTGCTGAAATCCTTGTCGAGGTCGAGATAGAAATCATCGTTGAAATTTACGACAAAAGCTTCGTCTTGCGGATTGCTGGCCTCCACCAACGTCAGGGCCGCTGCGTTCACTCGGGGCCGCTTATCACGCATGCTGCCGCTGTTGTCGATGACCAATCCCATGCTCACGGGTATGTCCTCGCGCTTGAAGACGGCCAGCTTCTGTTCAGCCTTGTCCTCCAGAACGCGGAAATTCTCTTCCTTCAGCCCGTCGGCAAAGCGCCCGCGATCATCGAGCACCGTGGTATGCAACACCACCAGGTTCACGTCCACGCGAATTTTCGGATCTTGCGGACCCGAATTGGGACTTTGCCCAGGTGGAAGCGGTTGCGAATTGGGAACGGGAATCTGCGCAGCGGTGGGCGACGCGCTGACCACTAAACCGCACAGCACGAAGATAGACGAGGACAGGAGAGAAAGGCATCGCGAGGCCGATCTAGTGACTCGGGGCGTAGTACCCGGTCTTCGAGTACACGTTGAGGGGAGGAAGCCCCTTGGGCGCGCGGAGTTTGATCTTGATCTTCCTCCACCGCGCATCATGTGCCTTATTGCTTGGCCGATATCCAAGGACATATTGATTTCGCAACTCCATGCCGATCTTTGACGCAATATCGGGCAAATCGTTAAGGTTTTCGACGGCAAAAACGCGGCCGCCGGTCATTTCGGTTACTTCACTCAATAGCGACGGGCCGTTGAGCTCTTCGGGAGTACGGTTGCGATAGCCGAGCGGATCAAATATGCCAATCGCGTACAGCTGCGTGTCCGCTTCCTTGACCAACCGCTTGATGTCGCTCTCGTTGTACCTACTATGATTATCGCCCCCGTCGGAGAGAATCAGCAAGGCACGCTTGCCGTTCTTAGCACCCCTCATCTGGCTAAGGCCCAGATAAATCGCGTCCAGCAGCGCAGTACGCCCCTTGGGTGCCGTAAGCATCATGCGGCTCTGCAGGTCTTCCACGCTGTTCGTAAAGGCGCTCGTGAGCTCGGCGCGCTCATTGAAGCTTACCAAGAAAAATTCGTCCTGAGGATTGGCGGTCTTAAAGAACTCCACAGCAGCTTCGCGGGCTTTGCCGATTTTGTTGGCCATACTGCCACTGAAATCGAAAATCACGCCGATCGAGATGGGCACGTCTTCCGACGAAAACGTTACGACTTCCTGCTCAATGTTGTCTTCGTACACACGGAAATTGTCGGGATCAAGCCCGGTGACCAGGCGATTGTAAGGATCGGTAACTGTGACGTTTACAAGCGCGAGATCGACGTCCAGATGCAAGCCTTGCAAGGGCTTCACCGGCGCGCCCGCGGTATTCTTTTTTACGTCGCTCTTGGCAGGTTTGGCGTCTGCTGGCTTGGCATCGTCTTTGGGTTTGGCATTTGAGGACGAATCGGTGGCTTGGGCGGCCGCCGGGGTGGAAAACAGTGGCAAGGCAACTACCGCGAGAAAAACGATAACCAACCAACAAGGCAAAACGCGAAACCTGTGTACTTCGCGCTTCACGGCTCTCTCCCAAAGATCCCTGGCCTGCCGGGAACGGCCGCGCGGTTCAGGACTGAAACGAATTCTACCACTGCAGCAGAAGAAGACAAGTGCAATTGCGTTCTTTCCATGCCTACGTTTTGTCAAACGATTGTCAACGCGAGTCAAGCCAACTGGCTGACCCGCCGTCGCATAATGTCAGTGCAACTGGGTCGCCACCCTGTAACGCCAGGACAATGAGGGCGTAACCCGCTGTGATAGCATCCAGCAGCTGGAGGAAATCAGGGGCGCACATCGAGAAAGCTTTGCCTCACAGCAGTCTCGAGGAAAGGCCAGGCCATGAGTTCCGGTAAAGTCGTAGTGGTAATACCAGCGCGCTATGGCTCTACGCGCTTGCCCGGCAAGCCCTTGGTGTCCCTCAACGGGCAGCCGATGATTCAACGGGTATACCACCGTGCCAAATCGGCTCGTCGGGTCGACCGCGTGATTGTCGCGACCGACGACGACCGTATCGTCAAGGCCGTAACCTCCTTCGGCGGCGAGGCGCGCATGACCCGTCCCGATCATCGCACCGGCACCGAGCGCGTGGCGGAAGTGGCGGCCCACGAAGAGGGCGAAGTCTTTGTCAATGTCCAAGGCGACGAACCCCTGCTCGATCCAGCGGCCATCGACACCGCGGTGGCGGCGCTGCTCGAGGAGCCTCAGGCGACCGTGGCCACCGTAGCCACGCCCATCAAGATTCCCGGCGACATCATGGACCCCAATGTCGTGAAGGTCGTCCTGGATTTCGACGACTACGCCCTGTATTTCTCCCGCGCGCCAATCCCGTGGGTGCGCGACACTGGGAACGCCATTCAGGTGCGGCATCTAAAGCATTTGGGTCTCTATGCGTTCCAGCGAGACGTGTTGTTGGAATACCCGACATTCCCGCAAGGCGAGCTGGAGCGCATCGAACAGCTCGAACAACTCCGTTGGCTGGAAAACGGCGCGAAGATTCGGGTGGCGGAAGTCGAGCACGATGCGGTCAGCGTGGACGTGCCCGAAGACGTCGCGCGCGTCGAGAAACTCCTCCAATCGGCATAGGGGAAGTGGTCGCCCACTCTCCCCTGCCACACCACCGGACTTGCGGGTCCGCATCCGGCGGTTCGGCGGGGTGAGCTACCCGTGAGCTGTGAGCTCGGGAAGTCCGAGCGAGGCGAAGAAAGCGTTGGACAGAGCCATTTTCAGCGCTGGCGTGTTGGCAAGGTGCCACGGTCCATCGGAGCTGCCCGCCGTTTGCGCGGCGTCCTGCGCAGCGATGCCGCGCTTGCGGAGCTCCCGATATCTTGTGGTTCCTCGTTTCCACTGCTTCCAGACCATCGACCGAAGTCGACGTCGGATCCATTTCTCCAGTTTATTGAGCACTTCCGGTGTTTCGCATCGGCCGAAGTAACCGATCCACCCGCGGAGATACTCCGCTAAGTCATGGATCATTCGGGCGAGGCTTATGCCCCGTGTCCGCCGTGTAACCTCCCGAACTCGCTCCTTGAACCGTGCCGCCGTTTTCGGCGCCAAGCGCCTCTTCGGTTGCTTGTGATTCGTGAAGCTGAATCCCAGGAATTTTCGTTGCCATGGTCGAGCCACTGCACTCTTCTCGCTGTTCACTCGAAGCTTGAGCTTCGTCGTGAGCAGCCTCGTTACACTGCTCATGACCCGTTCGCCGGCCCGCCGACTGCGGACGTAAATGTTGCAGTCATCCGCATATCGGGTGAACCGATGTCCGCGCCGCTCCAGCTCCTGATCCAGTTCGTTGAGTACGATGTTCGATAGCACGGGCGAAAGAGGACCGCCTTGCGGCGTTCCTTCCTCGGCCGGACTCACCAGCCCGTTCTCCATTACTCCAGCTCGCAAGAACGCACGAATCAGTCTCAGCAACCGCTTATCGCTGACCCTTTCGGCGATCTTTGCTAGCAATCGGTCGTGGTTGACCCGATCAAAGAATTTCTCGAGGTCCAAATCCACCACCCAGCGGTAGCCTTCGGCCTGATACTGTTGAGCCTGCTCCACCGCCTGATGTGCCGATCGCTTGGGCCGAAACCCATAGCTATGTTCAGAGAACGTTCCGTCCCAGCTCCTCTGCAGTACCTGCATCACCGCTTGCTGGATGAACCGATCCAGCACCGTCGGAATGCCCAACTTGCGCACTCCGCCGTCCGGCTTCGGGATTTCCACTCCTCTTACCAGTTGCGGCTTGTAGGTTCCCCTGAAGAGTTGTTCACGAATTGCTGGCCAGTGCTCTTTCAGGTGCCCGGGCAGCTGCTCGACAGTCATCCCGTCGATGCCCGGACTCCCCTTGTTGGCTTTCACTCGTCGTAGCGCCTGCTTGCAGTTTTCCCGCTCGCAGACTTCTGCCATCCACTGCTCGGTAGCCGGACTTTCTGCTCTGCGCTCCGCCAACTCCGATTCGGTCCCTTCTACGAAGGCCCTCGGGGCTGCACCCCTGCTCTCCTCCGGGAAGACCAGACGATACTGGCTTTTCTGCCGCTTGTCGGTGGTTGAGTTGCCCCGCGTACTCATCGCTCCCTTTATCCCCTTGCGGGGACCGTTCGGGCCTTCACTGCTCGCGCAGCTACTACGCCCTCTGCTGACTTCTGCCACCGGGTCAGAAACGATTTCTCGCTCCTCAGTCTCGAATGCGAGACCGGTAGCAGATCTCCCGAGGTAAGTTCGACCGCCTTCGACGCGCAACCGCTGGATTTACATTCAGTGCCCTTGATGGATGTGGGCTTCGCTGCCATTTGCCAGCTCGCCCGAACACTGCCTGCCTCCTATCCAGTTCTTGTTCATCAGCTCGCGTCTTTGCTCCGCGCTTCTTTCAGGCCCCGCCTCGCGGCGAGTGTTATTTCACCCTTGCGCTTCGCTATCACTTCACGTCCATCACGTTGTGAAGAGGACTTGCACCTCCAAGCTGTCGATCATGCTCGGCACACAAAATGAAACCGCCCGGCCAGTTCAGGCCAGGCGGTCCGGTTGATCACAGTCAGGGCGATAGGTCTAGAAGTTACGGAGAATAGACCCCGTGATGGTTCGATGGGTGTCGACGCCAACGACGAATATGGTGTTGGCGTCCACCAGATAGGCGGCGAAGTTGAGGGTGCTCGACGGAGACGTAGCCAGTGTAATGGTGTAGGTATTGCGTAGCGTTCCATCTCCACTGACGGTCATAGTCCCGCTCAAGGCCCCTCCGATAACCACACTGTTTGCCGACAATTCCGTGAAGTCCACTCCGCCAGAAATGCTCCCTGAACTGGTCTGAGTGTACTGCCCGACGAAGTCCTCTTCGGCCAGGATTCCCGTGGTCCCGTTGATACTCTGCCCGCTCCAGTTGAAGCCCCAGTTCCCGGCCTCCCCGGCGGTAGAGAACGGGTTGCCGGTTTGCATCTGCATCGAGCCATCCGCCGTGATAATTGGGAGGGTGCTACTACCGGTGCTGACGTCCTGAATGAAGGCCTGGGTTGGCGAACTGAGATAAAAGATAAACGAAAAAGTTCCCGCGCTGGAATCGTTAAAGGTTAGCGTCCCTCGACCGTCACCGCTGGGATCAATCGTGTAGGTGGCGGCGCTGATCGTTCCGGCTGGAATTGCCGTGTGGTTGCTGTTGCCGGAGCCGCTGGCACTGGAATCGTCGTCGTCCAACTGCACGTTGCTTACGGTGCCGCCGCTCAAGCTCACTCGGCCGGCACGAACCTCCGAACCGGACAGACTGGATCCCCCCAGGATAAACGCAAAACTGCCAGTCAAGCCGCTGGTGGCGGAGGGAATCGTGCCGGTCTGCGCGACCGCGTCACCGATGCTGGTGGCAGGGAAATTGGTCCTTAGCATACGGATTCGACCTGCGCCAACCGTGTAGAAAGCGAAATTGATGGTCGTCCCGTTTATGCTTAGTGTTGCTGTTCCCCGTCCAAACGTCGCACCGTATGTGGCATCTCTTGCAAAGGTTCCGGTGATCGGCAACGGGCCAGAGGCTGTGAAGTCGTCATTCACGTCAGCCACTCCGCTGGTAAAGCCGCCCGCTCCATTTGCGGCGAACTGGCCGACAATCGATTCGCCGGCTCCGTTCGGATCCACACCAGAGACGTCGAAGACATAGGGACCGCTGAAGTTCGTTGGAAAGGTGGCGAAGGTGGTGGTGTCCTGCACGGTGAAATTGCCGCTGGCCGTGGCGCTGCCGTCGGTTTCCGTAATGAGCCCAGCGGTGCTCGAAGTCATGACAACGCTGAGCCCGATCGTTTCGCCCGCCGAGTCGACCAAGCTTAAGGTTCCTTTGCCGTTCGTCCCAATCATGTAGCTGCCGCTGGTGATCGTTAGCGTGATGGCGCCGGGAACAATGCCACTGCTGAGATCCAGCGCGCCGCCCGTGATCCCACCCGCACCGTTCGCCGCGAAGCTGCCAATGCGCGCAAAAAAGCCTCCCTGGTCTTGCCCGCTCATCTCAAAAGCATACGTACCATTCAGGCTCGATGCCGAGTAGGGGCCCGCCGTCGGCGGTGGCGCCGGATTTGAGCTAATCGTCCCTCCGCCTCCTCCGCATGCGCCCGTCAACGCAGCCACTGCGACCGCCGCGAATAGCCCGGCATACGTCATGAAAGAGCGGCTCACAGGGAACCTCCCTGCGATTGCGACGTAGCGGCCTGCAAACGTTTTCCATTCCGCCAGAGCGGCATGCCCTTTGGCGAACGCACCGCAACGGCGGTAGTCCCCTTTTGCACGATTCGCGCCACGAACACGGTATTGGTCCCCGATGAGAAGTTCTCGCCAATGATGCGCACGCTGTCCCCCGAAGCGAGTTCGAGGTGATTCAATTTGAGATAATTTGCGCTGCCCACGTGAACGTCGACCAGACCAGAACCTGTTTGCACCATTACGTTAGTTCCCTGCGGACCCGTCTGGGAATCTTCCACGATGCTCGAGACCGTTCCAACGAGATTCACTTCACGCGCCAGGCTATAGCCGGATCGCAGCGAAGGCGCTTCCTGCCCATTTGCTGATAACCACGGCGCGGATGCCGATAACAAAAAGGCACAGGCGAGCCATGCTGCGCCGATGCTCATTCGAATCATTTTCATTTTTTTCTTCCCCAGGTCGAAAGCTCGCTAGCCGAGCCTTTGGATTACGCGGACCAAACCGGCTCCCCAAGACCGCATCCCGCGCTATTTAGTATTCCCTTGTAGGATGGACTTAGTGCCCGCCACGGTTTCCATTGCGTTAATGTATTTGTTTAAAGACAAACTATTTACAACCGCGTTAGAACCCGACGAAGTTTCATCCACTGGTGGGAACACCGATTGTGGAAAAGAGTTTCGGTGTCCCTGCGCCAGAGATTGAATGAATAAAATCTTTGATTCCAGACGCTCGCGGAGTTGCATTGACAGTTCCGCGAGTTCCGACCATAATTGTTTGTACGTCACTCCTGTGGAGGGTTAACAAGCCCGGTAAGCTGGACAACCCAGGCGAGCCAAGGGCTGCAAGGATGGCGCCAAAATATATCTTTGTAACTGGTGGTGTTGTTTCCTCACTCGGAAAAGGCGTAGCTGCCTCCTCGATCGGCTGTCTCCTCGAAAGTCGCGGTTTCAAAGTCACCCTGCAAAAATGCGATCCGTACCTCAACGTTGATCCTGGCACCATGAGCCCGTTTCAGCACGGTGAAGTCTTTGTCACCGAGGACGGCGCGGAGACCGATCTGGACCTCGGCCACTACGAGCGCTTCACCCACGCCAAGCTCAGCCGCGACAATAACTGGACCACCGGCCGCATCTACGAAACCATCTTGGGCAAAGAGCGCCGCGGCGACTACCTCGGCAAGACCGTGCAGGTTATTCCCCACGTCACCGACGAAATTAAAGCTACCATCAAGAAAGTTTCCGAAGGCGTCGACGTCGTCATCGTCGAAATCGGGGGCACCGTCGGCGATATCGAATCGCTTCCCTTCCTCGAAGCCATTCGGCAGATGCGCCTCGAACTTGGCAGTGAGAACACTCTGTTCGTCCACGTGACCCTGGTTCCCTACATCGCCGCCGCTGGCGAACTCAAAACCAAGCCTACGCAGCATAGCGTCAAAGAAATGTTGGGCATCGGTATTCAGCCCGACATCCTGCTCTGCCGCAGCGATCGCCACATTCCGTCCGACCTCAAGAAGAAAATCGCGCTGTTCTGCAACGTCGCCGATTCCTGCGTAATCTCGATGGAAGACGTGGACACCATTTATGCCGTCCCGGTGGAACTGGGCCGCGAGGGTCTGGACGCACAAATCCTGCGACTGCTCAAGCTCCAAGATCACCCGCAAGATTTAGAGCCCTGGGTCGATCTCGTTCGCCGGCTGCATCATCCCGCCGGCGAAGTGCGCATCGCCATCGTCGGCAAATACGTGCAGCTCGAAGACGCCTACAAAAGCCTGCGCGAAGCGCTGCTCCATGGCGGGTTGGCGCACAACCACAAAACGGTTCTGGAGTGGATCGAGGCCGAAGAGATTGATTCCTTCGAGACCGCGGCCTCGCGGCTGCGCCAATACGACGCGATCCTGGTTCCGGGCGGTTTTGGCAAGCGCGGTATCGCGGGAATGGTTCACACCATCCACTATGCCCGCGAGCACAAAGTTCCCTTCTTCGGGATCTGCCTCGGCATGCAATGCGCCACCATCGAGTACGCCCGCGACGTGGCCGACCTGGAAAAAGCCGACAGCACCGAATTTGACCCGCAGACACCTCATCGCGTGATTTATAAACTGCGTGAATTGCTGGGCGTCGACGAAATGGGCGGCACCATGCGGTTGGGCGCATGGCCGTGCAAACTGGAGCCCGGCTCCTTTGCCCATCGGGCCTACGGCAAGCTGGAAATCAGCGAGCGCCACCGCCACCGCTACGAATTCAACCGCGACTACGAAAAAGTTCTAACCAACGCAGGTCTGCGTATCACCGGCCGCACCCCCGACGAAAACTACGTCGAGATCGTCGAAGCACCCGACCACCCGTGGTTTCTTGGGTGCCAATTCCATCCCGAGTTCAAATCCAAGCCCCTCGAGCCTCATCCACTCTTTGCCGCGTTTGTCGGCGCAGCCCTCGAGCACAAGAAGAACAAGTCGCGTCCCGCAAGCGAGTCTCATCGCGCGCAAGTGGTCGGCGTTGCTCCACATGCCACCGCGTAACAATGTAGACGTCGGGCTTTAGCCCGGCGTCCGATTCTTGCGCCGTGCACCCTTTCGCCTTTGAGAGGTTTGAGTTTTGGCTTTCCGATCCGGGTGCCACGTGCCCACCCGTCTATGCTATCTTCACTAATTCCGCATGACCACAACTCACGAAATCTCTCTGAACTCTCTCCGCCTCGGCGCCGGCAATCCGCTTTTCCTGATCGCCGGCCCCTGCGTGATCGAAAGCGAAGCCCATGCGCGCAAAATGGCTGAGCACGTGGCGCGCATCGCCGCTGACGCGGGCGTCCCCTACATCTTCAAGGCTTCCTACGACAAGGCCAATCGCTCCTCGGTAAAATCCTTTCGCGGACCGGGACTCACAGCAGGACTCCAAATCCTCGCCAAGATCAAAAAAGACTTGAACTTGCCGATTCTCACCGACATTCACGACGCTTCGCAGGCCGCGTCCGCAGCGGAAGTCTGCGACATTCTGCAGATTCCCGCGTTTCTCTCGCGCCAGACCGATCTGCTCGAAGCCGCCGCAAAAACCGGCCGGATCGTCAATGTGAAGAAGGCCCAGTTCCTTTCGCCGTGGGACATGACCAACGTCGCTGAAAAAATCGCGCAAGCCGGGAATCACAGAATAATCCTGACCGAACGCGGCGCGTCCTTCGGCTACCAAAATCTCGTAGTAGACATGCGCAGTTTCCCGGTTCTCAAAAAGCTGGGCTATCCGGTCGTCTTCGACGCAACCCACTCCATCCAACTCCCCGGGGGCCAAGGCCACGCCAGCGGCGGCCAACCCGAATTCATCGAACCACTAGCCCGCGCCGCCGTAGCCGCAGGCGTAGACGGCATCTTCCTCGAAACCCACGATAACCCCGAAGCCGCGCTCTCCGACGGCGCCAATGCTCTTCCTCTTTCCCAACTAGCCCGCCTCCTCAAGCGCCTAAAGGAACTCTCCACGCTAATCCGCAACTGGAGCCCCAAATGACCTCCAAAGCGATCCCCCCTGTAGCCGCCGTCTCCGAGACGGCGGGGTTTAGACGCAAATGGCGCCGAGCCCAACCCGACGATCACGGGCGCCATAACCGCGCCACAAAATCACGTTTCACCAGTCACCAATCCCGAGCCACTTCCCCATGAGCCTCGAAACCGCCCGCCGCGTCCTGCAAATCGAAGCCCAAGCCATCCAGGATGTCCTCGCTCGCCTCGACAAAACCTTCGAGAAAGCCGTCGATCTCCTCTTCGCCTGCAAGGGCCGAGTCGTAATCACAGGCATGGGCAAGTCCGGCCTGGTAGCGCGAAAGATATCAGCCACCTTCTCGAGCACCGGCACGCCTTCCTTCTTCCTGCACCCAGCCGAAGCGCTGCATGGGGACTTAGGAATGCTTGCTCGGGGCGATGCTCTGTTAGCAGTTTCCTACAGCGGCGAAACCGAAGAAATCATCGCCCTGCTGGAGGCCTTGAAACGCCTCGAAATCCAGATGGTCACACTGACCGGCAGAGTCCATTCCACGCTCGCCGAGGCAAGCGACATAGCCCTTGACGTCAGCGTAAAAGAAGAAGCCTGCTCCCTGAATCTCGCTCCGACGGCAAGCACCACGGTGGCCATGGCCGTAGGTGATGCCCTTGCGGTATCGTTGCTGGAGCGCCGCGACTTTCGCCACGACGATTTCGCCGCGTTGCATCCCGCGGGACGCCTCGGCAAAAAGCTACTCCGCGTAGAGCACCTGATGCACGCAGGCAACGCCCTCCCGCGCGTGGCGCTAGATACTCGAATGCCGGACGCCTTCCACGAAATGAGCAAAAAAGGCCTCGGCATGACGACAGTGCTCCATCCCGATGGCCGCCTCGCCGGCATCATCACCGACGGCGACCTCCGCCGCCTGATGGAAAGGCAAGGCGGCGCAACGCTCGAGATGAACGCAGGAGCCTGCATGACGCGCAGCGCCCAGACCATCGGCCCGCATGTCCTCGCCAGCGAAGCCCTAAATCTCATGGAGAAACGGAAAATCACATCCATCGTAGTAGTCGATGAATCAGAAGGAGTGCTGGGCGTAGTGCACTTGCACGATCTCTGGACCCTGGAACTGATTTAAAGTCTGTGGACCTGACTTAAAAATGCAGAGGCGGGCTTCAGCCCGTCGCTATTTCTTTAGGGGTCGGAGCTTTAGCTCCGACATCAACGTTCATCTGGCCCGTCCGGCAGACATTCTTTCACCAACCCAAGGAGACCTTCGTTGCCAAAGTCCCAAGCCAAAATCCCCGCCGCCGTAGCCAAACGCGCCAAACGGATCAAAGTATTCCTCATGGACGTAGATGGCACCCTCACGACGGGAACCGTATCTTTGCTCTCCCAGCCCGACGGCTCCGCGCTCGAAATCAAAACCTTCGACGCCCACGACGGCCAAGGTCTATCTCTAGCTCATACCGCCGGTCTTCGCACCGGCGTCATCACCGGGCGCGAGAGTGCTGCCCTCCGCCGCCGCGCCCGCGAGCTGAATATCGAGTTCGTTTACGAAAAGCAGCCGCAAAAAATCGCCGCCTACGAAGAAATCCTGAAAAAGACCGGCGCGCAAGAATCGGAGGTTGCCTACCTCGGCGACGATCTCCCAGACCTGACGGTCATGCGCCGCGTTGGCTTAGCTGTCGCTGTGGGAGACGCCGCAATCGAAGTAAAACACGCCGCCCACTACGTGACCAAAGCGATCGGCGGCAAAGGCGCCGCCCGCGAAGTGGTCGAAGTCATCCTCAAAAGCAAAGGCGTCTGGCAAGAAATGATCGACAAAGCCCGCGCCTGAAATCCATATCTTTCCTCCGCGATTTCTCTGCGCCTCCGTGTCTCTGCGTTATCTTTTTCGCCGGAAGTTGCACCAGATGCGGACGGCCCAAACGACAACGCAGAGACGCGGAGATGCCAGAGGTTCGCGGAGACCCACGGTTTACGGTTTTGCTTTAACTGACGCCGCGGCGATAATGGTGAGCTACTCTTACACTGCGAGGCTCGCCCAATGATGCATGCGTGGCATGACGTATCCCCAGGCAACGACCTACCCCGCGACTTTCAAGCGGTGATCGAGATTCCCCTGGCTCAAATGTGAAGTATGAACTCGACAAGCCCACCGGCCTGCTCAAGGTCGATCGCATCATCCATTCCGCGGTCTTCTACCCGGCTAACTATGGCTTCATCCCGCAAACCTACGCGGAAGATAATGACCCCCTCGACGTCCTGGTCCTCTGCCAGGAAGCCGTCCAACCGCTCGCGTTGATCAAGGCCCGGGCCATCGGCTTGATGACCATGATCGATTCCGGCGCCAGCGACGACAAAGTCATCGCCGTCGCCACCAACGACCCCGAATTCAGCGACTACGTCGAAGCCCGCGACCTGCCACCCCACCGTCTCCTGGTCCTGAAGCGTTTCTTCTCCGACTACAAGCAACTCGAAGGCAAAAAGGTGGAAGTCGAGGACATCCGACCAGCCTACGCGGCCGTAACCGTGATCGAGCGCGCCCTGGCCCGCTACCAGCAGGAGCGCGAGCAGCTCCTACCGTCGTCCATAACGTGCAATCGGCCGGTGTAATCGTTGGAATGTCCGCGCGCGCTGTTCGAAGCTCAGCTGAGAAAACACACTCGTAAAAGCATTCTTCTGAACGTCGGAGTCCAAGATGACAGTTCTTGCGTCCGACAAGATTTCGTGGGAGCCATCAATGACGCCAATCAAGCATGTATTTGTGCTTATGCTGGAAAATCGCTCGTTCGATCACATGCTGGGAGTGAGTCCATTCACAGGGTTTGATGCTGTTACGCATAAGGCAACGCAACTCAACGCGCTTTCTGCAGGAGCAAGCAATTCGTGGAATGGCAAAAACTATCCTGCTGGCCCGCCAGCCGTAGATCCGATCAAAAACGATCCCTATCACGAATTTGAAGACGTGCTCGAACAACTTTGCGGAGCGGACGTCACGTATCCGAGAGGCGGGCCGTATCCGGCAATGAACAACAGCGGCTTCGTTTCCAATTTTGCGGTTGCCGCGAGATCGCCAAGTCCGGGAGACGTAATGAAAGTTTTTACGCCGGAAGGCCTGCCGGCGCTATCAGCGCTGGCCCGCGCTTACGCGGTGTGCGATTCGTGGTTCTGTTCGTTGCCCGGCCCAACTTGGCCGAATCGTTTCTTCGCGCTAGGAGCATCCTCGGGCGACCTCGACCACAGTCCGACGAGCGTCGAAACAGCCGTTTGGGAAACGGTGGACGGATTCCAATTTCAAAACGGAAGCATTTTCGACGTCAAAGGATTGTCGTGGCGAATCTACGCGGGGAACAAAATATTTACGCTGGCGCACGCTTTGAAAGGAATTCACATCTGGGATATTCAGCGTTATGCAAATTTCGCGAAAGACGTAAGCAACGCGAGTTATCCGGCGCAGTTCACATGGATCGAGCCGAATTATGGGCATGTCACAACCGACTATCTGAATGGGAATTCACAACATCCGTTGGACGGCGTCACTGGAGGCGAAGCCCTGATCAAGGCAACCTACCAGGCAATTCGAAACTCGCCATTGTGGGAATCGAGCATGCTCGTAATAACATGGGATGAGCACGGAGGATTTTACGATCATGTTGCTCCTCTTGGAGGCGCAGTCGAGCCTGGCGACCGACCGGCGTTCCCGGGTGCAAATAGGTACGGTTTCCGTTTTCATCAGTATGGGCCGCGGGTGCCGGCGGTGGTAATTTCACCCCTGATTCCAGCGAATACGATCGACCACCGCCCTTACGATCACAGTTCAATCCTGGCGACAATTGAGCGATTGTTTGAACTGCAACCTCTAACGGAGCGCGACCGCACAGCCCTGGACCTGCGCGGCCTTGCCTCGCTCGCAGCGCCGCGCGCCGAGGCGGACATTCTGGACGAGGTGCCCCCGGAGGCGTTGGCAGCACATCAGCGAGTAAGTTTGGACGTACTGCAAGATGAAGTGCCACCGGCAACGCGGCCCGAGGCGCCCGTCGACGAGCAGCCAAACTTACCGGGATTTATCTTTGTGGCATCGCAAACGGATAAAGAGCTGCAACCAAGAGAGATCGCACGCGAAGTACACCACGCAGGCATCCGAGAACGCGTCGCACGAATTCGGACGAAGGGCGATGCGCGTGATTATTTCGAAGAGGTGCGTCGCAAGCTCGTCGCGGCGGAGCCCGAGCTCTAATCCCAACATCGCGCGTCGGTTCCTGAAGAAACTTCGCCACTTATGTTTGACAGTACGATCAACGAGATTCAATCTACGCCGCCACCTTCTTCACCTGTCCCCGAACCTTTGCCCACCGCTTCTTCGCCGCTTTAGCAATCGCCGCTCTGCCGGCAGCTGACAAGACGCGCTTCTTCACTCCGTTTACGTTGCGCTCGGCGGAATGCCCCAAAGCTGTTGCGGCCGCTCGTACACCGCTTAGTTGGTGATTCAGCTCCGCTCGTGCGTTGATTGTCTAGGCGACCTTCTCCACAGGAACCCCGGCTTCCAAACTCTTCGGCTTGATCGCGGCACTGCCGTGCGATCATCATGCAGAAATTCGATGTTGCAGTCCGGGCTGAAGTAGGCTGACGACTCCAAGAGTCGAAGGGCAGCAAACGCGCCTTTCCCGACATAGCATACCGAAAGTGGAGTAGCATTAACGCATGCGCGTACGCAACGATTTGAATTGTCGAACATGGGATTATGAATACAACCAGCAACTAAACTCTCAGAGTAGGGTTTGGACCTTAAAGGGGGCAGCTTGCAAACATCATCAGTCCGGGTGCTCGTAATAGAGGATTACGAACCGTTTCGGCGCTTCATCTGTTCAACGCTGAGGAAAAGGTCCGGATTGCAGATCGTCGGGGAAACCGCAGACGGATTGGAAGCAGTCCAGAAAGCCGAAGAACTGCAACCGGACTTAGTTGTGCTCGACATTGGACTTCCATCGCTAAATGGAATCGAAGCAACTCGAAGAATCCGCAAGCTCTCCCCCGAATCCAAGATACTAATTGTAAGCCAAGAATCTTCTGGCGATGTGGTGCAGGAAGCTCTAGCCTTGGGTGCATTGGGCTACGTGGTTAAGACGCACGCTGGTAGCGAACTGTTAGCGGCTGTGGGAGCGGTTCTTGGGGGCAGGCAGTATATCAGTAGCGGATTATCGGGTCACCCTTTCACCGACGCGACGGCCCCGCAAGCGTCCCGATTTCGTACACAAGCATGTTCTCCCATCGCTGGCACTGAGAAAAAAGAAATCGCTCGCAACCACGAGGTTGAGTTCTATTCTGATGATGCATCCTTTCTTGCTGGTCTGACCCGCTTTGTCGAGACCGCTCTACAAGCCGGGAGTAAAGTTATCGTGGTCGCGACCGAGTCACACCGGAACGGTCTTCTTCGTGGATTACAGGCACGTGGCGTGGATACTGCTGCTGCCGCTCAGCAAGAGCACTTTCTCCTTTTGGATGCTGCCGAAGCTCTCTCAACATTCATGGAAAATGCGGGACCTAGCCGCGCGCGATTCCTGTCCACCGTTGCGCCGCTGATTCGCTGCGCTGAGATTAAGCACAAGAGAGTTGAATTGTTCGGGGAGATGGTTGCGCTTCTCTGTGCTGACGGAAGAATGAAGGCCGCCATTGAGCTTGAACAGCTGTGGAATGAACTAGCTCAAACACACTCTTTTCACTTGCGCTGCGCGTACCCAATGACCGAAGAACTCAAAGGGGAGCCATATGCAGCGATACTCGCGGAGCACTCCGCTGTCTTATCCGCCGAAGCATGATCTACCCGTCTGGAAACAGTCGATCTTTACCCGACTGCACGCATCACACTTGCTGAGCGCAAAGGCACGCTAGCGTGGACTTTAGTGCCTTTTTCGGGTTGCGAATCGACCGAAAATGTTCCATTCACTAGTCTTAAGCGCTGCTCCATTCTGATCAGACCAAGCCCTCGGCCTCTCCTTGCCGCTTCGAGGTCAAAACCAGCGCCGGAGTCGTTAACCGTAAGATGAATCTCATCGTCAGCCCACAATTGCACGCGGAACTTCTCTATCCCGCTGTGCTTCACCCCGTTGTGCAACGCTTCCTGTAGAACCCGGAAGAGGCAAATAGAAACTTCCGGCTGCACGAGGCTGGGGAGACCGCGGCTCCCGAAGTCAATCTCCACTTTCTTCCGCTCGCCGAACTCTTCGCAGAAGATTCTCATAACCGCAGCGACACCGAGATACTCTAGTCTCGGAGAGTACAACTCGTGCGCCGAAGCTTTTACATCAGCCACTATCTCCAAGGTTTGCTTCCATATTGCGTCCATGCGGTCGAGCAGTTCGACAGTCCGATTGGGGTGGTCGTTCTTGAGCTGTTCGATCCCAATTGCCAATAAAGCAAGACGCTGGCCGACGTCTTCGTGAAGGTCTTTCGCGATCCGGTTACGTTCCCGTTCTTCTGCCTCGATCACTCTGCGGTTCATGCAGGAAAGGGCCTCTTCCGCCCGCTTACGCTCAGTGATGTCCTGCAGAATACAAGCGACTCGATCGACGCCTCCCGGACCCTCAATGGGGAAGTTCGAGATGAGCAAGTCCCTTTCGCCAAGCGATGGATACGTGTATCGCATCTCGTATCTGACGACTTTACCTCGGAAACACTCATCCAACTTCCTTTTGACGATCGCCTCAAAGACCCCCTTGTTCAATACTTCTGGGACTAAATGCCCCACGACTTGTTCCTTCGTCATGTTCCGCTGACTGAGAAACTTACGATTGGCGATCAGATAGCGGTATTCTCGGTCCACAACCGCAAACATTTCTTCCGAACCTTCTATGGCCTTTTCATATTCTCGCAGCTTCTCCTCCGCCAACTTGCGTTCAGTGATATCCAGCGACACGCCGAGCATTCGCTTGGGGTTACCGTTCCTCCCATAGTAGAACTTGCCTCGCGCTGCCAGCCAGCGGACTGTCCCATCTGGCTTTACGATGCGAAACTCTGCCACGTACCGCTTCCGGTTTTGCCTTGCATCCGCGATCGCTTCCGAGACTCTAGTTCGGTCATCCGGATGGACGTAACGAAAGAAATCCTCCCTAGTTGTCACGTAAGGATCGGAAGCGATTCCGAAGATAGTTTGAAGGTCGCCGAACAAAACATCCCGTCCGCTCTTGACGTCAGAGTCCCACCCTGCCGATGCGCTCGCTTCCATTGCCAGATGTAGCCTGTCGTTGGCTAAACCAAAATGGAAATCCAGTTCACGTCTGGCGAGGTACTCCTTTATATAGGCGGCGCTCGCCAGACACACAATCGCGGCGAGTGCGACAAGTACACGGAGCGTGCGCAGACCACTGTTCTCATTCCGTTGGAACAGCTCCCAGACAATCGGGATAGAGATCATCACAACTACGAGCATTGCCCATATCGACCCTCGTGAGCTTTCGCCGCTATCGAATCGCGTTGCTGTTGCTGGTCCCAGCTCCTGCTGTGCGCGTAGCGGTACCCACACAAACCAGCAAACAGAAGCGGTCAGGCCTAGACCATACAGCTTGCCGTTGACGTATCCACCCGAGTCAATTGCGAGATTGGCGACCGCGGAACTTAAGGTGTACAGGATGGAGGCGCCGAATAGATGAAGATAGATTGACTTCCAAGGAAGCTGCACGCGAAGGGTCAAGATACCTATAGCCAAGACCAGCGCCAGATTTTCTAACAGGTAAAGAATGTCAAAACGCACGCCATAGCTAGAAGGCGTGGCGCTCGACGAGAACAAGTACTGGTATGGGAAAATAAAATAACCATAAAGAAAGCTCCAGAAAAACAATAAGAGAAGAGTGTTTAAGATCGCGCGGTATGGCTTGCGATCGGATACATTCCCGTGCGGGAGGGTTGCCACAGCCGCCATGAGCGGCACGATGTGCAAGAACAGAACCGGATCAACGATCGAATTGTCGGGCGCATCCATATGCCGACCAAGCTCGTAGTACAGTTTAAGGCCCTGATTTAGCGACCAGAGGCCATAGGCGATTGCGAGGAGCACCCAGAATGGACGGCTCCCAAGTGTTAGCCGTATTCCGTTGCGGATGGCGAAACCAGTGGCTAACAGCAGGAGGAGGAAATAGCTGATCATGCTGTATGAAAGTACGAAGGAGCCCGGCTTTACGGCGACTGAAAGGACGGCTTTGATCACTACAATTCCGATTAGCGCCGTCGGCCAAGAAGCAAACCTTAGCTTCATTCCGAGATTCGAGGAGAATGGTTTCGTCATGATTCCTGAAGACCGCTAATAAAACCGCCGATCAAATGTACAAAGAAATCCAATTTAGAAGGTTTACCCGGCAGCACGCATGGCATCGCCGCTTGAATCGAAAGGAACGCGAGCGTGGATGGTGGTACCACGCTTCGGTTGCGAGTCGATTGAAAGGGCACCGTTCAGCACTTTCAGGCGCTCCTCCATGCTGATGAGACCAAGCCCTCGGCTCTCCTTTGCCGCTTCGCGGTCAAAGCCCGCGCCGGAATCCTTAACCGTGAGATGAATCTCATCCGCCGTTCCCCACAAGCGCACTTCGAACTGCCGAACTCCACTGTGTTTCGCCGCATTGTGGAGGGCTTCTTGCAGAACTCTGAAGAGGCACAGAGAAAGGTCCGGCGACAAGGGGCTGGGCAAATCGTGGGCTTTGAAGTCAATCTCAACTTTCTGCTGCTCGGAGAACTCTTGGCAAAAGCTTCTGATGGCTCCAGCAATACCCAGATATTGCAGTTTTGCCGAGTGCAACTCGTGTGACAAGGATTGAATGTCGTCGGCTATCTCCGTAATCTGCTTCTGGAATTCGCCCATACGGCTGCGGACTTCAGGCAAAATGAGAGTGTCTTCGTGGAGTTGTTGCAACTGGACAGCCACAAGGGCGAGACGTTGACCAATGTCGTCGTGAAGCTCTCTGCCAATCCGGCTACGTTCCTGCTCTTGTGCCTCAATCAGCTTTCGGCTCATACCTAAGAGTGACTCTTCAGCTTGCTTGCGGTGGGTAATGTCCTCCGAAAAGATAAGAATCCCTCCCTGCACCCCGTCTTGATTCTGCCAAGGGCGAATCTCCCATCGGCTCCAATTGGTGCCGCTCTCGCGATCCCAACGCTCTTCCTCGGCTCGCAACGTTTCTCCTGCAAGACCACGGCGGTGAATCTGCTTCCACCGTTCGGGAAGGTCAGGAAAAACTTCGTAGTGCGAACGCCCCAGTATTTGCGAACTGTCGAGTGAATAATCCGCACACCAACGGTCGCTCACTTGGAGATAACGCATGTCACGGTCGAGCATCGCCACTGCGACTGGTACATTTTTAACGAAAACTCTGAGCAGTTCTTCCCGCGCTTGCAGTAATGCCGCTTGCGCTTCTAAGGCGCGGTTCACTTCCAAACGCGCCTCGTCTGCCAACTTGCGCTCCGTGACATCTATGTTGACGCCAATCACTCGTGAAGGCTGGCCAGATTCGTCCATAAGAACCTGCCAGTTTGCAGCCAGCCAATGAACACTCCCGTCGGGCCAGACCACCCGCCATTCACCCTTAGTTGGTTGTCCGCTTTTCATCGCGGCGTCAACCAACTTGATGACTCCTGCGCGGTCATCGACGTGAACGAGATTCTCGAATGCAGTCTGTGTCCCGCCAAAACCGCCCGGCGGCAAACCGTACATCGCCTCGAGTTCCGGCGTCCAAGTATTCACTCCCGTCTGAATATTCCACTCAAAAGTCCCTATGCGAGCGGCTTGCTGTGCTAATCGCAGCCGCTCCTCGCTGGCGCGTAGTGCTTCTTCCGCATGCTTGCGCTCTGTGATGTCACGGGCTATTCCAGAAATGCCCACAGTTCTGCCAGTTGAATCCTTGATCGGCGAAATAGTTAGGGATACGTTGATTCTTTTCCCCGTCTTGGTAACACGAACCGTTTCAAAATGCTCGATGCGATCCCCCGATTTCAACGTTTCAAGAATCTTGTTCTCCTCATCCGGTAGTTCAGGCGGGACAAGCATGCTAATCGGCTTACCTACGGCTTCAGCCTCCGTATATCCGTAAATCTTCTGCGCACCTGTGTTCCAACTTACGATAATTCCATCCAAAGTCCCCGAAGCAATCGCATCGTCAGAAGATTCGATAACTGCGGCATGTCTGAACCGCGCTTCCTCTGCATTCTTTTTGTCCGTGATGTCCTCCACCATCGCAAGTACGAATGGAGATGGACTACTCTTCAATAAAGAGATGCTTAAGCTCCCCCAGACCAAGGAACCGTCTCGACGAAAATAGCGCTTTTCCAGTTGGTAATGCTCTATTAAACCCGCACGCATTTGCTGAAAAAGCGCCCAATCCTTCTGTGCGTCTTCAGGCGGAGAAAAGTCGACACAGTGCTTGTTGCGCAGTTCCTCTTCGCTAAAACCTAGGAATGAACAAAAGGCAGGATTTACGAAGAGAGGCTGCCCCTCTAGGTTTTCCACGGCAATCCCAATGGGACTCGCGTTGAAAATGTCACGGAAGAGCTGAGTGTCGGGCGTCCGGTTTTGCGATGTCGCACCCATGGGACAACGTGTATAGCACCGTTAGTATCTAACGGCAACAATGAGCACTGATTAGCGTACACGTCGCAGCCAGCGGATAGAAATGAACGTTCCGGTGGTCGTTTACAGGACCGGAGGGGAAGGCCCGCAATTCTACGAAAACACGCAAACATCAATGCGCATGGTGCGCTCATGGACTTAACGGACATGGTGGCCCCTCGGCAAAGGCTCCAAGTGCAAAACCCCGAAAGCGGCGAACATCTCGAGTGCCGCGTGGTTTCAGTGAAGAAGGAACGGATTGGACCGCCTAAGGTTGCGGTGGAATTTACGCAGCCCGCACCGAGCTTCTGGCGTATTGCGTTTCCGCCACCCGATTGGAAAGCCTGCAGTTCAATTGGACGTGCTCCACAACAATCGTGACGGATTCTTCCGACGCGATCTCTGCTCCCGAAACGATCTTCCGTCCGCCGTGAACTCCCTCTATTCCAGAGCATGTGGTAATCTGCGCCCAACCAGAACGACGGCCCAGGGTAGCAAAAATACAACACCGGTTATGAACTTCAATTCAGGAGGGAATGAACCATGACGAAGCAACGACTTGGTGTGCTGGGTGGGTGCGTGTTACTCGCGGTTGCGGGTTGGGCTCAGACGCCGCCCGCGAAAAAGAGCGGGGGAGCGACGAGCGGGCCGGTGATGCCGGGCTCCGAGCAATGGATGGATATTCCCGCGGCAGCGCTGGCGGGGACACCGTCGGTGGAGATGGGCGGAACGCTGAAGATTGCGATTCTACAGGGCGACCCGATGACTGCCGGGCGATCGTACACGCTTCGGCTTTCTTGCACGGACGGGACAAAGATCGCGCCGCACTGGCATCCGGCGACGGAAAATGTAACGGTGATCAAAGGCACATTTCTGTTGGGAATGGGCGCGAAGTGGGATGACGCAGCGATGAAAGAAATCCCCGTGGGAGGCTTTGCGTCCGCGCCGCCGCAAATGCGGCACTATGCACAGTGCAAGGGGGATGGCGTAGTGCAGGTGAATGGAATTGGGCCCTTTCTGGTTAACTTCGTTGGGCCGGACGATCAGGGGGCCGCGAAGAACACGAATTAGTTTTGACGCCAACCCCGACATCCGCTTTGGGCCTTCAAATTTGATGACCCGCATCGGACGCTTCTTCATGAACTTCAATGGACGTGCTCCACAACAATCGTGACTGATTCTCCCGGCTCAATCTCCGCCCCCGAAACAATCCTGCACCCCGAGGAGGCCGACGTTGTTATGCAATTATGTGGCTGCCCGATCACTCTTCAGTGGAGCAGAACATCAAACTCAGAAACTTGCAGATCTTCTTCTGAGAGCAGGGCAAATTCCTTGGCCATTTTTCGTCGGGGCGTCGGCAACGTCTCCCACCGCAGTTTGCGCACGACTTCCGGCTCGAATCCAGCCTCCCGAAAGAGCCGCAAGAGCTCTGAATACCGCAGGCGGTTCGTGTAGAAACGGGAGTTCGCCATGAGCGGAGACTCCCAGATGCCCTCGCTGAAGCGCAGGTCATTCAGCTTCCCCCCGATAATGTCCTTGATCGGAATAATGCGAAGCTACTCCGCCCACGCGCTGAATGCGTCGCAGTTCCCGCAAGGTGGCTACGAACTGGTTGCGCCGCACGTAGGGCAGAACGGCATTCGACCAAACAAAATCCACGGAAGCCGATGGGATCTTCCTTAGCGAGGTCAGGCCTTCGGTCATGTATTCCGCCGCGCAAGACTCGGCCACATCGTCGATCGTTCTGCAATGATCGAGGTTGGGAGGGTACATGCCCAGCTGGCGCAGGTGGGATTCCATCTGGCGGTAAACCCTGAGGTCAGTCGACGCGCAGGACTCGACATCCACCAGGAAGGTCTTTGAAGCTCCAAACGTTTTCGCAATCAACGCCGAGTCCAGCGAATCACCGGGCCCTAACTCCAGACCCACAAAGCCCTCTGCTTTTCCCGTTAAGCTGGCTGCGTCAAAGTGCCGGCGAAATATCCGCAGGGCGTATTCTGGGCGATCCATTCCTCCCTGCTTGAAGAGTCCGATTTTTTCCCAGAAATGATACGAGAGAGGTAGCCGTGCCAGCACGATCTTGGCAGCGATCTTCAACTGCCAAGGAACAATCTGCATATGGCGCATACTATTGCACCTGGCTGGGGACGCCCTTGAGTCAAACTGAGTCGGTCAAGGGTAAATTCAGGCTAGACTAGCGCTAAAGAAGTAATTTTACAAAATTTAGGACCACCCGGGCTGTCCCAATACGCGCATGGTCAACTTTCGCTGGACCGGAGCCTGGATGTGGACGCGCCACGGACCTCGCTCCTGGCGACTCGGAATACGTCGAACAGTGAAATCGCGCTGTCACTGCTGCCACGCTGGCGATGAGTCTCTCTGTGTGTCATCAATAGTGTGATGCGGCTACCCCCGTGAATAATGCGGTCGAACCGGACCTGCGTGAGCCTAGACCCTTCCGGTCGATGTAATGGCTGACACGCACTCGGCGACCGCCTTCATCCCTGCTTGCTTCAATCTTTCGTGCCTACTACGCATCTAAAAACAGGAGGCTATATGAAAGCTGTGGTTGGTGTCTTCAAATCGCGGTCCGATGCTGAGCTCAGCGCCGCTCAGCTCGTGCCATTGAAAATTCCCAAAGCCAGAATCAATATTCTTACGCCCGAGGTCACCGAAAAAGAGAGCGCTGCTATTCCCGCCGAGGCGGCAGAGCAGCCTGGCACGGGTAAGGCTATGGGGGCGGTTGTGGGCGGAGCGATGGGCGTAGCTAGCGGCGTGGGGCTCGCACCGGCCATTGCCAGTCTCTTGGTCCCAGGGGTAGGTCCTGTGTTGGGTATGGGAATCCTAGCTGTCACATTGTTGGGCGCGATTGGGGCATTAGGAGGTCGCGCCGTTGGCGGGGCATTAGAAAGTGCAACATCCGAAGGACTGCCAGAAGATGAGTTGTTCATTTACGAGGATGCATTGCGGAAGGGCCGCACCGTTGTTGTAGTCATGGCGGAAGACGACGATGCAAATGCTGTTCGCGGAGCTTTGGAGCTAGCTGGTGCCGAAAGCGTTGATCGAGCGCGAGAAATGTGGTGGCTCGGCCTTCGCGATGTAGAAAAAGAAAGATACACTGCAGAAGGTGCCAATTTTGAGCACGATGAGCCCGCTTTTCGCGATGGATTTGAGGCCGCCTTGCAATTACGGAATCGCAACCGGTCTTACGAGGACTGCTATCAAGAACTAGCCGAACGTGACCCCCGCGTGTACAAAAGTGAAGCATTCAGGCGCGGCTATGAACGCGGCCTCCAGTATCTGGAGGCGTTCTATAGGCATGCTGGAAAGACGGCGAGCTAACCTTTCGTGCTAGTCTGCCCGGCGATGAGTGAGTGAATCCGCAGTCCTGTCCAGCCACTTCGTGAAATCCATCAGCTGGACCTCACTCTACGCGAACGTCCCCGACTGAAAGCTTTCAACTTGACAAACCCCGGTCTCGGTTGTGTCGAGCGTAACTGCGTTTTCTCTGAAGCTCTCAACCGCGTAACCCTGGGCATGCCGTTCCCGTACAATGAGTGTATGAGGATTTTGTTGTTCAGTGGCAAAGGCGGCGTAGGCAAAACGAGCCTGGCGGCGGCAACAGGCATGAGACTAGCCGAGCTCGGCTACCGCGCCCTGATCATGAGCATTGACCCCGCTCATAGCTTGGCCGATTCGTTCGATCTCGATGTTGACCTGTTTCAGGTGCAGACCTCCGACCCGTTCCCGATTCAAGACGGCTTGGATATTTTCGAACTGAACATTCAGAAGGAAGTCAAGCGTCACTGGCAGCAGATCTCCTCCTACGTCATTTCGGTATTGCGTACGACGGGAATCAACGACGTCGAAGCGGAAGAATTGGCCATTCTGCCGGGCATGGAAGAGCTTAGCGCCATGATGTACATCAACCAATATCGCCGCGAGAACCGCTACGATGTCATCGTACTCGATGCAGCGCCCACTGCTGAATCCATGCGATTCATCAGCATGCCCACCACGCTAGACTGGTACATGAAGCATATCTTTCCGTTCCAGCGTAACTTGCTTAAAGCCGTGCGTCCGATTGCCAATCGTGTCGCCCCGTTTGAACTGCCCACCGACAGTTATTTCGCGAATATCCATGATCTCTTCGAGAAACTAGAAGGCGTTGACGAAATCATGGAGGATCCGCACACCACCTCCGTACGGCTGGTCACCAATCCAGAGAAGATGGTCCTTCGCGAGACGCAGCGTGCATTTGTATATTTTTCGCTGCACGGATTAACGGTGGACACGGTCATCGTCAACCGCGTCCTCCCGCCTGAGATCCGCGACATGTGGTTCAATGAGTGGCACAGCTCTCAGGATAGTGTCTTGCGTGAGTTGGAAGAGTACTTTGCGCCAGTGCCGCTGAGGCGTGTGCCCCTGTTCGCGCACGAGGTGTTGGGCAAACAGCGGCTGCAGGACCTAGCCAAAGTGCTGTATGCTGAGGACGAAGACCCGTCGATCGTCACTCGGACCGAGAAGCCTTACGTGTTCGGGAAACGGGACGGCAAGTACGAAGTGCGGCTCCGTTTACCGTTCGCGACCAAGGGCGATATCGGGCTGTTCAAGAAGGGTGACGAGCTGGTCGTCGAGGTTGGCACACTGCGGCGCCATATCGGCCTGCCCCGCTCGATGGCCACGCTAGTACCCGCTCGAGCGCGGCTCGAAAATCGGATTCTCACGGTCGAAATGAAGGAGGCACAATGAGCGAACAAGAAGCAACTCAGCAGAATTCGACCCAGCCTCGTATTCAAGAGCGCTGTCTGTGCCGCGAAATTGTGGACCAGTTCCGGGAAGCCTTCGGTGTGTCTCCCAACGTGCGGGAACACTTCACCAATTCCCGGATCGAGTTCCTAAAGGGGATTCGCGCCGTCATCGACAGCCGCATCGAGCACCTATCCAACACCGGCCAGCGCGGCACCAAGATCGCCGTCGAGTAGTCCGAGTGATAATCTGACGCACCGCGAGGCCACAAAAATTAAGGGCGCATCAATCTAATCCGCTGGTGCGCCCTTAATTTTCTACCTGGGAGTCTTCAGTCTGAGTGCCCTCTAAGCGGCGTAGGCAGTGTTCGGGGCAATTTCCTGTTCCACTTGGTGTTTTTCCCAGCAACTTAGTTCCTGTCCGGTGAAGGGTTCAGCGTGGTAGTGGCGGTAGCTTGCATCACGGCCATTGAGTGTGGGGTCGTAAATCTTCTCGCGTACCCATCTTTGCTCTGACACGATTGCCGATTGGCAGTAAGCGCATCGGTTCCCGATCATTTTTTCTCCCGTTCCATAAGCCCAAGATGTGACCCGGAAGTACTAGTTCAAGAAACTCTAGCTCAGCGAGAGAGCAGTTGGAGCCTGTTGGCGGCCGCACTCGATTGTCCGCCATGAAGAGCCGAGATTGCTTGACATACCTCGCAGCCGTTCTCGTGATATTGCAGCAAGGCCCATGCCTTCGCGAAATTCGCTTGTAGCGTCCGAACTTCGTTATCCGCGTCTCGTCCTCGACGCCCCGAGTTATTAAGGTTGGCACGACCGCCGTTCCAGCTCGTTAAGGTGACCTGACAATCCTTGAGCAGCCTCTCATATTCATCGCACCATACTTGAACTGCTGACTGCATTCTCATTTTTCCCCCTTGGTCATCGCATCCAGAAGAACCTGTCCGAATGTAAGTGTGAAAGGCGCTTCGCGTGCCTGCCGCCTGGAACCACCCGGGCTCTGGGGGACTGCTCTCGATGCTGAGGGAGCAGACTGAAATTGGGTTGCCCGCGCGTTTTGCTGACGATTCTCAGGGCTCACGGAACCCACTAAGGAAAGACCTAACAAAACCAGCACGGCGTAGGTCAGAACGAAGACAATCATTTCATACCTTCCACAGGCTACGAGACAGGGAGGCATGCAAATGACCAGCAGCTTGTTCTCGTGTTTTCAAGAATATACGGAAATTATAAGGGGAATCCCGGATTGCGATTCTTCCGGGATGGAGTGAAGAAAATCTCCAGTACTGTAATGGTACTCGGGATACGAGGAACGAGATGTTCTCCGTTCTACAGACTCAACTCTGTGAACTGGATGTGGGCGCGCCACGGACCTCTGTACGGCGCAAGATGAGGTAAGCTTTCGTCAAGGCAACACAATGCTTCTCGCCCGAATATTAATTGCCATCATTATCGGCATCGGTGGACTGGCCCTCATCGGCTACTTGCTATACCTACTGCGTGCATCTATCCTCCAACGCGGTGGTTCCCCGCGCGAATCGGACTTTCGCCGCGTTCACTTGCGCGAGCCCCGGCTAGTAAAGCTGCTATGATCTCAACGTCCCGAGCGGCTATCTCGCCGTTGAGGCCGGGGACTTTCTGGCATACATCTGGGCTACGCAGCGACGAATCTGTAGAATTCCTAGAATCTATAGTCCATTAAATCTGTAAGTTACAGACTCTAAAGGACACTTAAGCGTCTAGAATGAACACTTACGAAAAACAGGGGAGGGGGTCCTCATCCCGCAATCAAAATCGATAATGCATCCATACTATTTCGAGGCTCTGGTTTGCCTGTTACCGTTGCCTGTTACTGTGCGCGCACTACGGCCCGCGAAAGACGCTAAATGAGAACAGTGGTCTTCGCTCAATGAGAACAATGGTTATATGGTTGGCTGGAATCTTAGGAGTTCTCCTGCTTGCGGGGTTCGTCGGCCTTTCCGTCATGGCGGGCGGTCCGAAAGACGCCCTCTACATGCTGCGCTACGCGCTTCCGCACATGCATCGCGGCAAGCTGCACCCTGGGGACAATGCGCCCGACGCGCGGCTTCTCGCGCTGAACGGCAAGGACTACTTCCACCTGCGGGAACGTACCGGCATCCGGCCCCTCATGGTTGTCTTCGGCAGCTACACTTGACCGCCGTTTCGTCGCCAGGTCGGCGACATCGTGAAGATTTACAACGACTATAAGGATCACGCTGACTTTCTAACCGTCTATGTGCGCGAAGCGCACCCTACCGACGAGTGGCAGATGAAATCAAACGTGAAAGAGGATGTCTGTTACGCGCAGCCGAAAACACTGGAGCAGCGCATCGCCATCGCCAACGATTTCGTGCAGCGTTTGAAGTATCCGGTTCCCTTTGGGATCGATGACATGACCAACGCCGCGAATGACGCTTATTCCGCGTGGCCCGAACGCATTTACATTATCGACGAGCACGGCCTTATCGCCTATGCCGGCGGCATGGGTCCATTCAACTATCATCCGGAAGAGGCCCGCGCCTGGCTGGCGTCAAGGTTTGGCGAAGTAGCGCACCCGGATGTGCCGGAGGCAACACCCACCTACCGGCGGGATGACGGCTAGATCGGTGCTCGATTTCCGCGAAAAAAATTGCTGGAACTGGGCCGTTTGCCAATCGGAGATTGGCGCTTGCAGCGTGCGTTGCTCGCTAGGGCGTGGTTGGTAGATTGAGCCGGCGGCAAATCTCATCCACAATCTGCGCGGGTTCGCCGCTGATATCCACGACGACGGCATCGGTCGGCTCCTGCAGATCGGCGAATTGCGCCGCGAGAATCTGGTCATCTGCAAAATGGCCTTTGCGCTGTTGTAGCCGCCGATCTATCAATTCGTAGCTGCCCTTCAAATACACGAGGCGCGCGTCCAGCCCGTGAACAAGCCGCTCCCGATAGCTCTGCTTGAGCGCGGAACAACCCAGCACGATGCTTCGATGCTCCGAGGCAGCGAGCGCGAGATAGTCGTGAATCGCTGCGAGCCACGGGATGCGATCCGCATCGGTCAACGGAATTCCACGATGCATCTTGTCTTTGTTGGCAGCGGAATGAAAATCGTCGGCGTCGGCAAACTCCCAACCCAGCCGCTTCGCCAGGAGCAAGCCTACGGTGGTCTTGCCTGAGCCGGTCACGCCCATTACGGTGACGATCATGCGGTTCGCTCTCTCATTTGTTCCCGCGCAGCAGTAGAATTACGTCCAGTAATACAAGGACCGCGACCACGACTTCCACCACGAACATGCGCCGCTCGTTGAACTGCGCGACCATGAACTCGTACAGTTCGCCGGCGGTCTTCAGTTTTTCCGCCACCAAAGTCTTGTAATCGTCGACGCCGATTCTTGCCGAGCTCACGCGGTACACGCGAGCGTAGTAGGTATCGCTGATAAATTTCACGGCGTATTCGGTGCGTTCGGCGAGGTCCATGATGTCGAGGCGCAGGCCGTTCAAACGGCCGGCGCGCCGCGGTAGCCGCCAGAGCGTCCGTAAACTCTCGTGCCCTTCCAGCGAGCTATACACGTTGGACAGCAGATTCGTGAGCACTTCGTCGTAGTAGCGAAATTCCAGGAGCTGCGTGTTGGCGTATTCGAGAAGATCGATGACCGCCGACGTGGCGTCCGGCTTGTCGTAGACCAGCGCAGCGGCCCAGCCGACAACCACAAGATCATTGGGATAGTAAGAAAGCGCGGCGCGGACGACCTCCTCGCGTTCCGAAGCGGAAAGCGAAACAAGTTCGCCGCGAACCACGCGGGTGATCTGGTCGCCGCAGGATTGAAGCAACTCGGTCGCCATCGCGGGGCGTCCGTCGCCGTGTTTCGCGGACTGTACATCGATGATCAGGTAGTCTTCGTCCAGCCATTTCTGCGAAGGCTTGATCATTGTCGGACGAAAGTGCTCGAGTCGCGTATGCAGGAGATCTTCCGCGGCTTTCTCCACCTCCGGAGCGTTCATCCAGCGATAAGAGTGCTGCGGCAGGGAGTCTAGATGACATTCAAACGGGGTGATGAACTCGACGCAGGCAACTCCGAACCAGTAATACTTGATCCGGCTGTCCAGCTTCTCGCCGGTTGGAAGTACGATCTGGCCGGTGGCCTCGACAATGGGCGCGGTTTGCGCCTGGGCATATTCCGGAGTGCGGTGCACGAAACCCGGCGAGCGCGGCGCCGCCTCCGGCCCCAGTAGGGCGTTGAGCCTCTCCAACTCGAAGCCTTCGCTGACGTCGAACAAACTAAGGATGCGGAAGTAGCCTTGAACATTCATGGAGCGAAAACTGGGATCCTCTCGTAAGGTCCGAGGCGCAGAAACGCTACTTTTTCGTGGCCGGCGCGGGCTTACCTGCCGGTGGCGTGGGCTCGGGCGCGAGCTTTACCTCTGCGGCGGACTTCTGCAGTTCTTCGACGGGCTTGGAGTCGAGCTGGTATAAGGACGGCTCGTTCTCGCGCTTCGCGATGTAGTTGTCGCCGCTCTTGGAGATTAGCACTTTCTCGGTGCGCTTGCCGTCATTGGAGGTTACGGTCAGGTCGATCACCGGAGTCGTGAACCCGGAATCGACAAATTTGCTGGCAGAGAGGTCGCGGACTTTGTCGATGAGCGCCTGCACGCTGGAACTGTCCATTTTCTTCCCGTTTGACCACCAGTCCGGTCCGCCTTTGGTCAGAGAATAGGCCTTTGACCCGTCGTGCAATTCGACTTTGTTGGGTTCATCGAATCCAAAATCAAACAGCTTCTTGTTGCGGAAATCGTCCAGGCTCTTGTCGAGTCCGGTGCCCAAGTCGTTCGCCACTTTGTAGATGCCGACGACGGCACTCGATTTTGCGTAGTAGTCGTCTTTGCTTTTGCGAATCTGCAGCTCTTGCGTGCCCGCGGCATCGGTGACTTTAGCGGTCGCGACGGGCGCCCCGGACGCGAACGCTGAGGCGGCTTTTTTCTCATCATCAGCGTTCGCCGCGCTCAAATCCATCTTGGCGTCCTTCAGCCTGCGCACCAGATCCTCGACAGTGAAATTATCCGCGCGGAGCGGCCGGGGCTTCAGAATCTGCCACGCGTCCTTGTTGCGTCCAAATTCGATCGACTGCTTCTTGGCATCCAGCTGGACTTGGCTGATCTTGTCGAAGTCGGCGGTCAACAGACGCTTGTCGCGAAGATCGCGGGGGCCCTTGTAGATGCTTGTCTTGGTGTAACTGGCGATCGTGAACACGCGAGGATCACCCGCGGTCGCCGCGAAGACCGCATTGCCGGCGGGCGTGTCATCGCCAAGGAGGAGTTTGGTGGACTTGCCGTCTTTGGTCGAGATGTCCATTTCGAGCGCAGGCTCGGTCAAGCCGTATTGCTTCAAATCCGAGGCTTTATCCTCGACCACGCGCTCCGAATTCAACGACGACAGCGTGGAGACCATACTTGCGATTGCGTCCTGATCAGCCGCAAGCGCGACAGGCGCGGTGATCTGCCATTTTCCCGCGTCGTTTTTGGCCAGCGCAACTTCCTCGGCGCCTTCCTTCTTGATTTCAATTTTGGAAACGTCAGTCTCTTTGAACGTCAGTATTTTGGGCGCCGCATCGACGGGAGTCGCCGTCGTGTCCGCGGCTTTGTGGTGATCCGACCAGTACATGACTCCCGTAAGCGCCGCCAAGACAGCGGCCGCAATCAGCAGTCCGGTGCTTTTCATGGATGATTTCCTGACATGATGAAAACCGGCATGGGCCGTTTTATCGGCGCTTCCACCAAACCGAGACGCCGGCAACAATAACAATCAGCGGCAGAATGAACTGGCTGGTGATGCGCACCCAGCTCAATTGCGCTTGGGTCATGGTCATCCGGCGGTCTTCCTGTTCCTTGGGGCGAATGGAGATGAGGTCCTCGTCGGAAGAAAGCCAATTCATGGTGTTGAGCGCAAGATCGCGGTTGCCGTTGAAATTCAGGAAGGAATTGGCCGCCCAGGCGGAACTTCCGAAAACCACAAAGCGTCCCTGAGAGTTCTCCTTGCCGGTGTTATAGCTCCCGGCCGCGGCAAGCGTCAGAGGTCCCTTTTTATTCTTCGGGTCGCTGGGGTCAATATCGGGAGAATTGAGCTTGGAGGTCGCCAGGCTGGAATCCGAGGAACTGAACAGTTTCTGTACCGTGGATTTGCCTTCGCTCTTGACGTCCAGCGAACGGGACAATGGGAAACCTGTAGCCGTCCCTTTCATCTCGCTGACAATCGGCTGAGAATCGTAGGTGGTGACCAGGGCCACTTGGGGGCCGAGGCCGGCAAGCTGTCCTATCGGATTCATGTCCAGGATCAGGTCTTTCTGCGGAGTGACGCCCCAGCTTGCGAGCAGTCCGGTCAGCGCATCGTTGTCGGCGATCTCCGAACGTCCGATCTTCAGCGGGGGATCGAGCATAAAAAGAGCGCGGCCGCCATCTTCAACGAATTTCTTGATGGCATCGACTTGCGGCTGCTGGTAATCACCAGTCGGACCGGCTACGACCAGAACCGTGCAGTCGCTGGGAATCTCCGCCTTCTGCAACAGATCGATGGATTTGGCCTCGTAGTTGTCCTTGCTGAGCAATTCCTTGAACCGCGAGTAACCGCTGCGCTCGGAATCGTCGATGCGGTGCTCGCCGCTGCCGGTCACAAAGCATACGGTGCGCGTGTTGTTTTTCAGGTCGCGAATGAAGGCACCGGTAATGCCCTCTTCAGTCAGGCTCTTGGCTTCTTCCTTCTTCATACCGACTTGCACGATGGTCGTGCCGTAATTTTTGATTCCGGCTTCGCGCGCCAACTGCGGCTTCTTATCGGGATCGACGTACTCGACGTGGACCTTGGGGGAAAGATTCGCGTACTGGTCGAGCTGGTCTTTGGCCTGGGCGAAGTGCGTCGACTGATCGAAATACGTGATCGTCGCAGGCTGCTTGAGTCCTTTGACGATCTTGGCGGTTTGATCGGAGAGGCTGTAGCGTTTGTTCGAGGTTGAATCGTATTGCTTGTTGTAGCGATCCGCCAACGCGTTGGCCGTCACCAGGATGGCCACGATCACGACGATATAGAGTGTGGCGTAGACGGCGTACTTCGTTTGCCTAGCCTTCAGAAACTGAGTGCCCAATTACGACCTCCACCGCAGGGATTCCAGCGAGCGAGCTGTCAGGAAAAGTCCCAGGAAAATTATACTGACGTAGTAAATGGCGTCCTTCGTGGCCAGCAGGCCTTTTGCGAAGGATTCAAAGTGGGTAATCACCGACATGTAGGAAAGAAACTTGGCCCACGTTGAAGTCTCGTATCCGCCGACCCATTCCAGGATCCAGAGGAGCAGGCAAACCCCAAACGTCGTGGCCCCCGCGATGATCTGGTTCTTGGTCAGCGTGGAGATAAAGGTGCCGATCGCCAGCAATGCGCCAGCCTGCAGCAACAGACCAAGATAGCCGATCACCAAAGGCTTCCAGTCGGGATGTCCGTACTTGAAGATGAATGCGAAGTTGAGGGCGGTGAGCAGCAGCATCACGGAATACAGCGCGACGGCTGCAAGCCACTTGCCGAGGATGACCTCGATGTCGCGAATCGGCGAAGTGGCGAGGAGTTCGATCGTGCCGGTGCGCTTTTCTTCCGCGAAAAGCCGCATGGTAATCATCGGGATCAAAAACAGGCCGACCACGCTGATGTTCGCGAGCAAAGGCCGGATCAATTCCTCATTCACGTTCATCGGGAAGCTCTGGCCGCGCATCTGCGACTGAATGCCCATGTAGACGAAGTAGCCGAGCGAGTTCCAAAAGAAAAACCCGAAGATGATCGCGAACATCGCGAGCAGCAGATAAGCCACAGGCGAAACGAAATAACTGTTCAGCTCTTTCCGGAAAATGACCCAAATATTTCGCATCTAGTCGGCTCCTGCCACAACGGGTTCTTCCGAGGCTACAGCCGCTGGCTCGCCGGTAAGTTGCAGGAAGATCTCTTCCAGGCTGACCGCGGTTGGACGTAACTCGTTCAAGTCCCAGCCGGATTCGACGATGGCGCGCGCCAGATCCCCTCTTACGAAACCAACTTTGTGGCTCTCAATTTCGAAGGCCGCCCGGTTCTGCACCTTTTCCTTGAGCACGACGCGGGTCACGCCGGAAATCTGCTCGAGCCGGCGTTGCACCATGGCGGAATCCATATCGCCCTTCCGGGCGGCGACTTCGACCAGCAGGGACTCGGCGCCACGCGCGCGATTCTGCAGGTTGTTCACGGAGTCCTTGGCCACCAACTTGCCCTTGTTAATGATCAGGACGTACTGGCAGGTCTGCTCCACTTCCGGGAGGATGTGGGTGCTAAGAATGATGGTGTGGTCGCCAGCCAAGCTCTTGATCAGGTCGCGGGTCTCGTTGATCTGTTTCGGATCCAAGCCGGATGTAGGCTCGTCGAGAATGAGCACGTCCGGATTGTGAATAATGGCTTGCGCCAGCCCAACGCGCTGGCGGTAGCCTTTGGACAGTTTCCCGAGGAGCTTGTCTCGCACATCGGCGATCGCGCAACGCTCCAGCACATATTCAACGCGCTTGTTCAACTCGGAGCCTGACAATCCTTTGAGACTCCCGACGAACGCCAAATACTCCGCCGTGCGCATTTCGGGATAGAGCGGCGGCGTTTCCGGCAAATAGCCAATGCGCTTCTTGACCTCGAATGGCTGTTCGAGAACGTCAAAGCCGGCCACCGTGGCTTGCCCCGACGTCGGCGGCAGAAAGCACGTCAGCATCCGCATCGTCGTGGTTTTGCCGGCGCCGTTGGGGCCGAGGAAACCTACGATCTGACCTTTTTGGACTTCAAAGGAAACGTGGTCGACGGCCGTGTGGCGCGCATACCTCTTCGTTAGATCGGTAACTGTAATCATAGAAATTTAGTTTTGGAAATCAGACGCACAGCTTTCGAACTTGCCCCACATCATTCTTCAACAGATCAATGGTGAGTCTCCATCCTAAGAGCCGAGAAGGCCCGCTGTCAATCCCTGGTGGGAATGATCGGGGCTTCGGGGAAGTTTTAACTTCTACGTTGCGCGTCTTGCGGCTCCGGCGACATCGCCGCCGAACTGGACACAGACGCTTCGGTGCTCAGCGTAAACAGGAGCGTCTGTGCTACTTGGGAGCGGCGCTACTGCCCTTCATTGGGGTTGCTTGATGTCTGGTCCGGCGTTCTCGATGCTGCCCTTTACGAGTTCGGTTTTCACTTCCGACTTCTGGTTGACCAGCAGGTTAACTTCGGTTTCGAAGGTGTGATAGCCCGGTAGCTGGACCTTGATGCGGTGCTTGCCCGGGCTGATCAGCATGGAGTGCCCCACTCCGCCAAATTCGCTGGCGTGACCCACAAATTTGCCATCAAGAAACACCGCGGCTCGACCGGGTTCGACGGTGAGCTTCAACGTGGAAGTTACGTCTGGAGTTATGGCTCGCGGGCTGAGATTCAGCTTGACGGCAACCGTGTGCGCCTGGCCAGGTTCGACGACGACCTGTTGCTGAAAGTCGTCGTAGCCGGACTGGCGGACGGCGATTTGATGCTCGCCTGGAATCAGCAGGATCTTTTTATCGCCCTTGAGTTCCTTCAGGTAGCCGATGTAGTTGCCGTCCACCCAGACGCCCGCCTCCTTTTCAACCTTGGTGGCGCCTTCCAGTTTTACTTCGCCCAAAACTTTGCTGCCGCTGCTCGCGGGCGGGGGTGCGCTGTTTTGGGCTGCGCAAAATGCGTTGGTCATGAATAAGCACAGGACAGCCAGGGAGACGGCTCGTCCAACCACGGGGACTGTTGAAATTTGCTTCATTCGGCTTCTTTCCTCCAAAGCTAGACTTGGGGGCCTTTTTGCAAAATAGGTGATGCGCAGCAGGGTCTCGCCTACTTGATCACACCTTGGGCGATTGGGTTCGGGGTCAATGTACTGCAGTTCGTGTGCACGGCCGAGTTTATTCGCCCAGTGTTCGCTTTTAGAGTTACCCAGTGTGCAGGCTCGGGTCAAGCACCGTTTCTGACATTTTTTGACGGAACTCACGGGTCGAGCGGTGCTCACACCCGTACAATCCAGCCGTCTATGCCCACAGAAGTGAGCGTCCGCGAAGCGCCTGCCAACTGGCGGTGCCTTCCCACGCGAAAAAATAGGAGGGGTATGTATGCGCAAGATGTGTAGAGGTCTTCTCAGTCTCGTAGTGGGGTTGGGGTTCCTGGCGGGGAGTGCCCATGCTCAATTCAAAAACGGGTCGCAGGCTACCGAGCTGAAGCTGCCGACGATCAGCCAGCGATCGATCATTACCCAACAAATCGGGCTCACAGACATAACCATTAATTATTGCCGGCCGCTGGTGGGTGGAAGGACGCTATTTGGCAAGGAGATTCCTTACGGACAGGTTTGGCGCGCGGGGGCGAACGAGAACACGGTCATTTCGTTCACTGATGATGTTTCCGTTGAGGGCCATGCGCTGCCTGCGGGGGCGTACGGGCTGCACATGATTCCGACTGCGGACCAGTGGACTATCATCTTCTCGAAGAATTCGACTTCGTGGGGGAGCTTCAGCTACGACGAAAAAGAGGATGCGCTGCGGGTCACCACGAAGGCGCAGCCGGCGGAATTTGAGGAGGCCCTTGCGTACACGTTCGAAGACGTGAAACCGGACTCGACGGCAGTGACCTTGCGGTGGGCGAAGATGGCGGTGCCCTTTCACGTTTCGGTGGACGTGAACGCCATAGTCCTGCGCAGCATCCAGAATCAGCTTCGTAGCGTGGGCGGGTTTACCTGGGCGGGTTTCGATGAGGCGGCATTGTGGCTCCTGGACACCAACACCAACCTCGATCAGGCGATCAAGTGGGAAGACCGCTCGATACTGGCGGAAGAGCGCTTCGATAATCTACTGACGAAGTCGCAAATCCTGGAGGCGCAGGGGAAAAAACAGGAGGCCGAGGCGACCAAGGCGAAGGCTTTTGAGATGGCCAACGGCGTCCAATTACACGTCTACGGGCGAGGGCTGCAAATACAGAATAAACAAGACGAGGGCTTTGCGGTCTTTCAGATCAATATCAAAAAGCGGCCGAATGAGTGGTACACGCACGGCGAAATAGCGCGGATCGCATCGGCAAAGGGAGACTTCGACACCGCGACAAAGGAAATGAAGCTGGCTAAAGCGAGTGCACCCGACGGCGCGAAGAATCAAATTCAAGGACTGATCGACCGTTTGGAGAAGAAGCAGGATATAAATCCACGGTAGCGGTCGCCGCCTCGATGGAAGAGGTCTAAGTATTTTTTAATAGCCCCGCCCTTGGGATGAAACCCGAGGACGGGCTTTTTTGTCTCGGGCTTTTTTGTCTCGGGTTTTTCTTGGCTTGGCTGCCCGGGCAAGATACAGGGAATACAGGAAGTTATCCCTTGTTGTTCGCGCTGCCAAACAGATATTGTTCAGGGCAATGTAGCGTCGGTGGGCAAATCCGGGCCGCCGGACCAGTGTCTGGGCACGCGGGTTACAATCTTCTGGACGCGATCTCCAGCAGGAGGGCTGGGCTATGAAATTTGGCATTCGAAGGTCCGGTGTCGGTATTCGCAGGCGCTTCCAGGTCCTGGCACCGGGCTCTTCCCTTCGACGCCGGGTGGCGTACAGTCTGGCGATCGTACGGCTCATCCTGGTGCCCGTGATCTTTCTGGCGGTCTACTATTTGTTGGAGATCGGGTGGATCGTGGATCGCATTGTCAGCTTCGACGCACCGGCGGCAACGCTCTCGCAGCAGGCTTCGATCAAGATGCTGGAGGCGCGGCACAATGAACGGAATTACCTGCTGCTGTATGATCCGGCATCGCTACAGGCGGGTCGCGAGGCGTTGCAAAGCACCGAGCAGACCCTCGTCGCGATCCGGGACTTGCAGCCAACCGACGAGCCGCTCACCCAACAGACCCTCGACGCTCTACATCAGTATGAGCAGCGCTTCGAGGCGGCGGTTACTGCCATCGGGCAGCCCGGGCAAGCTCCGGCCGATCGCATTGATGCGGTGCTGATGACTTACGAGCGGGATCTCGACAGTCTGTTGAAGAGCGGGCGATTTAAGACTCGGGCACAACTGGTCGACGAGCTGCGGAATCGGGTCGGCTCCTTTGACGCGCAGATTACTAAGACGGTGCAGGAGGGAAATCCAGCTCTGCGGCACATCACCATGGACCTGCAAAATTCAGGGCAGGAAGTTTTGGGGTTGACCGCAAAACTTGAAGCGAAGAGCTGGGACCGCGTCGAGCACGATCATCGCAAGGCACGGCGGCTGATCGCCGCCGCGGAATGGTCGCTTACGGTCGTCAGCGCAATCACTCTGATCGTGAGTGTGTGGATCAGTTTTATTTTGCCGAAACAAGTGGTTAAGCCGCTGCTCAGCTTGAAGGAAGCCGTCGATCATGCGGCTGCCGGGAACTACGAAATTGAATTCGATATACAGGGAGAGGGCGAAGTCGTGCAGTTGGCGAACAGTATCCGCTTGCTGATCGCGCACCTGCGCGAGGCTACGCGTTATACGTAGAGCGAAGTCGGACTGAGCCTAGAAAATCGAACGCCGGACTAAAGTCCAGCGCGCCTACAGTTCGGGAGCCATACATTTCAGGAGCTTGACACCAACGTTTCGCCGCCGTATCGTCTGCGCGCAAGCAGGTCACCTTCGGAAGTCCGCGCCCATCGTGAGACTTTCCGAAATGGAGGTGTTCGGTGCCATTAGACCTCATGACCCTGTCCCTGGTATCCCAACCTGTAACTGTCGAAGAAGGCGTGCGCATCCTGGATCGCGACCAATACCGTTGCCAGTACTGCGGTCTGGACGGCATGGCCAGTTTCGACAATGCTCTGGCCATGTCGGTGGATTTCGTGGTGCCGCGGGCCCGCAAAGGCAAGAAGGACCCAAAGAACCTGGTGGCGTGCTGCCGGGCCTGCAACATGATCAAGGGGCGCCGCGTCTACAGCAATTTCGAGGAGGCCAAAGCGTACGTGCTCAAGTCGCGCGACGAACTCCGGAAGACGTGGGAGGCTAAGGCCGCCAAATCGCTGGCCAAGACAGCCAAAACGTAGAGACCCGTCGTCGACTGTCGATCGACACTCCTGAATCGTGGAGCGCGTCGGAAGTGCGACAGGTCAATCGGAACGCAACGCTTCCATCACGTCGATGCGGGCAGCGCGCGCTGCGGGCCAGACCGAGGCGACGACCGCGGCGCACAAGAGCACGGCTGCGGAGACAATCACCGGAAGAAGGCTGGGCATGCGCATGTCCAGAAAATAGCTGCTCGCCAAACGCGCGAGCGCATACCCACTTACGGCCCCGGCGATTACGCCGATTCCCGCCATCACCACGCCTTCACTGATAACGCTGGTCAGCAGGTGACGCGGCTGCGATCCCATAGCCAGGCGAATACCGAACTCTCGGGTACGGCCACTGACCGAGAACGCCAGCACACCTCCGACCCCAACTATAGCGATCAGTAGTGCGACAGCCGCGAAGCCGCCAAACACCAGGGTGTTCAGCCGGTCCGGCGTGAGCACTTCCGCGCGAATGTCTTCCAGCGTGGCGGCGTGTTCGATGGGTTGATCGGAGGACATGTCACGGACGATGCGCGTGACCGGCGTCACCAGGGCGTAGGGATCCATGCGCGTGTGCACGAACAGGCGGCCTCCGAAGACAGGTATCTCGCCATTGCCATCGGGTACCTGGCCAAAGGGATGATAAACGGTCAGAGATGCGCCCGGGATGACGTGTTCGTCGTCAACGTCAGCGGCGATGCCCACGATGCGGCGCGGCCCCTTGCTGACATAGATGAAATCCATCACTGGATCAGTCCACATGATGTGCCGGTTCAGAGCGTCTTGGCCTGGGAACATGCGCTGCGCGACGCTCTGGCTGATGATTACCACCGGCTCGCCGCCGCGGCGATCATCGTTGTTGAAATCGCGTCCTTCCACAATAGGTACGCCTAGCGAAGAGAAAAATCCCGGAGAAACAGCACGAAACTGCGCGCGAGGATCTTCTTCTTTCACTGCATTCACATGGCCCTCGCCGGAGAACGCGAAGCCGGCACCGAAGCTGCCGGCGTCACGCCAGGGAGTGGTGGTACCCAGAGCGACGTGATCCACCCCGGGCAGCTCGTTGATGCGGCGCATGGCTTCCCGGTAAAAGTTGATGATCTCTTGGGAAGATTTTCCGTGCGACATCACCGGCACGTTCAAGGCGAGAACGCGATGCATGTCGAAGCCGGTCTGAGCGGATTGCAACGATAGGAGCGTCTTGATGAGCATGCTCGCGCCAGCGAGCAGCACGAACGATGCGGCGATCTGGGTAACGGCGAAGATGCGCAGGCGGCGGCTTGTGCTTCCGGTGATGCGCACGCTGCCATTCGCCAAACCCATGCCTTGCGAAGACTCCGCAGACGGCAAGCGCGGAACAAACGCCAGGAGCACCGACGCGATGATGGCGAGTACCGCACCGACGAGGAGCATGCTGGGGTCCACGGTAAGGTCTTGGGCGCGCACCGAGAAGCGCGCCGCGTAGCGCGCAAGGATGGACACCATAGGCCCTGCACTAAGAACGCCCAGCAGTGCGCCGCCGACGCAAAGCAGCAGGCTTTCGGCCAACAGCGTCCGACGCAAAGCACTGCGGCTGGCGCCCAAAGCCGCGCGGATCGCGAGTTCCCCTTCTCGGCGTACGCTGCGCGAGAGAATCAGGTTGGCGACGTTGGAGCACGCAATGATGAAAATGAGCACGGACGCCGCCAACAGCACCAGGAGCACGGTCTTAGCACGCGAGGTGATCTGGTCACGCAACCGCACCGCTTCGATGCGGCCGTCGGCTTTCGGGGAATACGCTTCGGGATGTTCTTTAACCATGCCGCTATAAACTGTCTGGAGCTCCGCTCGCGCGGCGTTCAGGTCGGAGCCAGGAGCGAGCCTGCCGAACAGCTCGGTCATGCGATGCACACGTCCTTGCACCATCGTCGCGGAGAGATGATGCGGGCTGGTCACTACGTTGGCGATGATCTCGGTCTCGGCGGGATAGGGTACGGAAGGTTCCAGCACGCCCACGATGGTGGCAGAGCGCTCGCCGAGTTCCACGGTCTTGCCAATGACGGACGGGTCACGATTGAAGGCGGTCTTCCAGAAGCGGTCCGTGAGAACGGCGGCGCCGGCGGCAGTGGGGCCATCATCGCGCATGTCGAGCAGGCGGCCCATCTCGGGGTGCAGCCCCATAACCTCGAAATACGAACCGCCTACGACGCCAGCGCGAACCTCGCGGGGGTCGCCAAGCCCGATCATCGTAAACCCGATGACGGAGAAGTCGCCGAATTCGCTGATGGTCTTAACGCTTCGTTTTAGATCCTGGATTTCCGGCACGGAGAAGTTGGTGTTTTCCACGCCAATGCCCTTTGCGGTTTGTCGAATGTAGATCAGGCGGTCCTCATCGCGGTTTACCAGAGGACGGAGCAACACGCCACGCACTACGCTGAAGATTGCGGCATTGGCGCCGATGCCGAGCGCCAGCGTCAGCACTACCGTGATCGCCAGCCCCTTGCTGCGCGCAAGCGATCGCAGCGCAATTTTCAGATCTTGAAGGAATAACTCTGGCTTGAAGTTCATCGGTCTATTCCCCTCCCGTCAAGACGCCATAACGTGGTGAATGTTTCCGCAAATTCGAGTTCGACAAGCAAAGGCACCGCGGCAAGCCCCCGATTAGCTCGATTAGAAGGGTCTCTCATCCGCTGACGGACCGTATAGCGCCGGTACTGGAACGTCGAGCGCCCGCAGATACATGGTCAATTGGCCGCGATGGTGAATAAGGTGGTTGAAACACATTCCCCGCAGCATATCGTAACGTGGCATCGTCATCAGTACCTTGTCCCCTTGCTTCAACGACCAGGGCTCGCTCAGCTGATCATCGCTCAATTTGGCCAGCGCTTCGCACGCTTGGCTGCCGAGTTTGCCGTGGAGTTCCACCAAATCGGCGTCCTTCTCAATTTTTGGCGGCCGGGAATTAGGACTTGCAATGTCCAATTCCTGCGCGGTGCTGACCGCAATTACGAATCCCGGCAAACTGGCAACATGCCCGGCCATCCAGCCGAGGGTTCCGGATTTCTCGTGCGGCTTCCAGTCCCATTTGTCTTTGGGGACGCGCTGGAGCGTCTTCTTGGTAGCGTCCAGGTCGCGCTTGAATTCACGGATCAACAGTTCGTTGATGGGCATCAGTGCTCTCCCGAAGGATTTGGCGGTTCGACGAGGCCAGTCTGCGGCACTTCACTTGTTAAATGCAAGTGATAAGTCAGCGTCCGGCGAATGCCTGCCGGCCCCGGCCCTCTTCAATGATACGACGAGCGAAGTATCACGAAATCGACACCGTGCGACTATTTATTTTGGGCTGTTAGGTACCGCCCTGCCGAGTTTGCTGCTCTGACCTTCTCAATTCCAAGAGCGGGCCTAGCACCGCGCCGACCGGCCTACGCAGTTCTCCTCGCTCGGTTCGACGTTCAACTTGTGAGTAGGTTATCCAGCCCGCTAACGGCAGCTGCCGAGATTGATGCCTATCTCCACGCACTCAGGATCGCCGCCATCGCCAGATAGCAGACCAACTGGTAGCCGGTGTTGATGGCGAATAGCTTCATGCTCTGTTTCATGAAGAGGACTCCGGTAAGTTGTACCGTCGCAACGAAACCCAGCCACACATGCGAGCCGACCAGCAAAGCGAGCGGCATAGTTTCCACGTGCATCGCGTGCAAGAACATCGCCAGGATAAAGGCCGCCACGAGGCTGGCTAAAAACGAGCCAAGGTATGCCGGACCTGCACTCTTCTGCATTTCCTGCACCCTGGCTTTATCGTTCGGGTCGTAGCCCATTTCGCGCATCCAGGGCTTCGCAAAAAGGATTGGCGAGTACCAAACGAAGCCGACGATCATTGTGGAGATCGCCGCGACGAGAACGGCCAGCAAATTAAGGTGATGCATGTGCATGTAGGAGCTCCTTCAATGACCGGCGACGATCGGGGAAACGGTGCGGCATATCCTAAGCCGCGATCCCGCGGCATGCAAAGAATTTGAAAGCAGAGGGGAAGACCGGCGGGTTGGTGGGAATCGAAGTGCATCCGATACTTTTAAGCCTCACCGAACCAAGGGGTCGCCCTTTGCCCTGATTGGATCAGCTCGCGGTGTTCGCTTGAGAGACCAGGAGAATCGCAAGAATATAGAAGAGGAACATCAGACCGAGACAGGTTTTGGCCTGACGGTTGGCGCCCTGGAATTCCTTCCAGGCCAGGACGCCCCAGAGAGCGGCGACCATCGGGGCCGATTGTCCGATCGCATAGGCAATTGCCACGCCGGAGAATTTCGCGGCCACGAGATTGAAAACCATCCCCAGCCCCCAAATGCAGCCGCCGAGTAGGCCGAGCAGATGTCCCGTGGCAGGTCCCCGGAAAAAGTCGCCGAAATGGACGGGCTCGCCCATTAGCGGTTTCTTCATGAAATAAATATTCCAGATGAAACACGAAAGCAGCGCGCCGAGGGTGAGGAAGACGCTGACGCTGTAAGGGCCGAGGGTATGTCCTTGGGACATCGAACGAGTGACGAAGGGCGCCCAGAGTCCCATCAGGACGCCCGACACGATGCAAGTGATGATGCTCTTCTTCGAAACGGCGCGGTTCGTGTTGGAGAGGCTGCCGTACGCTTTGCCATCCAATACAACGGCGATTACGGCGCAAACTACACCGGCGGCCAGCAGCCCAGCATTTCCATTTGGCTGAAGAATATAGCTTGAGACGACGCCCACGACGAGGGCGATACCGATGGAAACCGGGAAGGCGATGGCCAATCCGGCCATGTCGATGCCCGCGACCAGCAGAAGATTGGCCAGATTGAACACCGCGCCGCCGACGAGTGTCGAGACGATGTTGGAAGTGTCCGCTTCGTGAACATTATTCAGAAACCTGGAAGGATCGCCGGCGGTGCTGCCCATGGTGAACGCCAGGAGCAGCGAGATCAGAAAGATTCCGAAAGCGTAGTCCCAATAAAATAACTCGAAGCGATAATTCTTGACGCCTTTGTAGGTGTTGGCCCACGAACCCCAGCAGACCGCGCTGGTGATCATCATCAGCAGCGCCAATGCAAAACCGTGCGGAACGAACATCGGCTGGCTCTCCTTGCAAATGCGAGAAAGAGGCTCCGGAGACTGAGGCTAAAACAAAGCAGCCTGTTCGGGACGCTGCGACTTGATGAGGGCGACGACTTCGCTCCGTTTGCCCATCGCTCGGGCTCCCACTTGGGTGCAGCAGATGGCGGCACATGCGTTGGCGAATAAGCCGACCTGGCGATGATCCCAGTTCTGCAACAAGGCGTAGGACAACCCGCCCATGAAAGCGTCGCCAGCGCCTGTACTGTCTACAACCTTCACGTTGAACGCGGGAACGTGAACCATTTTTCCTGCGCTTGCAATCAGCGAGCCCTCGGCACCCATGGTGACCGCCACGACTTTCGGGCCCAGAGCCAACAGCTTCGTTGCGATTTTTTCGTAGTCAGTCTCGCTGGTGATCTCGCGAGCGGCGGCTTTGCACGGTTTCAGGACGTCCACCAGCTGCAACGCAGCGATCAGATCCTTCTCGGTTCCAAGTTTAGCGTGCGCGAAGTAGCTTGGCGCTACGTCGAGATCGAAGATGACGCGGACGCCGGCTTCGCGCGCCACCTGCATTCCCTCTTTGATGGGCGGAAGAGGAAGCTGCGAGGCCTCGGTATGAAAATGCTTGGCGGTTTTGATGTGCGGCGCGAAACGGCTGCGAACCTGCTCAGCGGAAAGTTTTCCGTTAATGTTGGGAAACATGTAGATGCAGCGATCGCCGTGTGCGTCGACCGGAATCCACGTAAAGGTGGACTTCTCGCCATTGACAGTTTCAATGCCGGAGAGGTCGAGCCCGTCGTAGGCAAACGCCGCGGTAATCAGTTGCCCGCTTTCGTCGTCACCGATCAGCCCAAGCCAGCCCGCGCTCGCTCCTAGTCGTGCGACCTGCGTTAGATTGTTGCCGGTGACGCCGCCGGCGTGAATTTCGAGACGGTCCGCATTGATTTTCTCGTCCGCTCCCAGCAGGCGAGGAACAATCGCGAAATAGTCGATCCCGCAGCTTCCAATTCCCACGACTTCGGTGGCTTGGGGCATGTGTCCCCTCAATCTCGCTCTTCCCTCGATAACACGCGTTCGTCGACAGAGCGTGCATTCCTACGCAAGAATCTGTTTTGTTGCGCGCGGGGGATCCAAAATGGGTGTCAGCTTACCACAGGCCCGGGGGTCTCAAAATCTGTATCGCCGCGCGCCCCTAGTAGCATTGTTGACGGGTCCTGGCGCGGATGTTAAATTTTCGCTTCTGCAGCTGGAAAACACGGGAGCATCGCCTGAGGATCTCTAGGAAGAAACGCCGGCTTGTCGATCTTAGCCGACGGGACTTCCTCCTCCGCTGCGGCCAGGGCGGTTCGCTCGCGTTCCTTCCCGCCGGGCTGGGCTGGCCGTCCTTCCCGTCCCTCTTTTCTCAAGAATCCCTGCCTGCATCGAATGAATTTCATGTACATCCCCACTATCGAACGCCAAGCAGCCTCAGCACTGTGCTGCGGAAAGTCGATGCGAAGTTCGATGATTTCGTCACCGAGAGATATCACGATCAGCTCGCGATCATCTTGAGAGAGTGGAGCGCACAACTCCTCGAATCTCCGCAGAAGACAGTTGCCCTGGAAAAAGCGATGGCCTCGAATTTCTCGGGAGCATCGCCGAAGGCGCTCGCCTCGCAGCCCGTGAGAGCAGACTCCATCTTGCAGGTCTTCCAGATGAAGTTCTCGGGCGAAGCGTTTCTGGGGCGCGAAGCGTTTCTCGGTGAATGGCGCTCGCTCATGAACGCGTTCTCACAGATGATCACTGCGGATTTTCAAGTGACCAGCATTCGCGTCGCCCCTTCCCTGCAACCGGCGAGTGGGATTCCTGCTTCGCTCAAAACGCGGGTCCGTTTTGAGTTGCTGGGGGCGGGAGCCGGCTTCCATCGCGAGCAACGCGTGGGCAACTGGGAAATCGAGTGGGAGTTGCGGGGGTCTGGCGAAATTCACCTGAGTAAGTGGCGGACGCTTGATGAAACGCGCTGCAGATCGCTCGCACCAGTATTCGTTGACGTTGCTTCGCAAACGTTCGCTGACAATCCCTCCTACGCGTCGCAGTTAGTCCCTGGCACGGATTACTGGCGAACAGTTCTCGACGGAGCGTGCGGCATCGATATCTACGGGCACAACGGGGTTTCCTTTGCGGACATCGATGGCGACGGGTTTGACGACCTCTACATTTGCCAACCTGCCGGGCTTCCCAACCGTCTTTTTAGAAACCGCGGAAATGGAACGTTCGAGGACATCACCGCGGCCTCTGGGCTAGGGATTCTGGAAAACACCGCTTGCGCGCTGTTTGCAGATTTCGACAATGACGGGCGTCAGGACGTAATCGTAGTGCGCACGGGTGGTCCGCTGCTGTTTCTGAACGAGGGAGGCGGAAAATTCCGCGCGAAGCCGGATGCCTTCCACTTCGCCGCGCCGCCGCAAGGCGCTTTTACCGGAGCGTCCGTCGCTGATTACGACCGCGACGGCTGGCTGGACATTTATTTTTGCCTGTACGTCTACTACCAGGGCGCTGATCAATACCGCTACCCGTCTCCTTATTACGATGCGGAGAACGGTCCGCCAAATTTCATGATGCGCAACCATCGAGACGGAACCTTTCGCGATGTCACGAAGGAATCAGGCCTCGATCGCAACAACACGCGCTTCAGCTTCTGTTGCGGATGGGGCGATCACAACGGCGATCAATGGCCGGACCTGTATGTGGTCAACGACTTCGGTCGCAAAAACCTCTACCGCAACAACGGCAATGGCACCTTTACCGACATCGCTCCCGAAACCAGAGTGGAAGATGTTGGAGCAGGGATGAGCGTTTGCTGGCTGGACTACGACAATGACGGCAAGCAGGATCTTTACGTTGCCGATATGTGGACCGCAGCAGGTAATCGCATTTCGGAGCAAGAGGTGTTCCAGAAAAACGCGGGCGAGGAAGCCCGCAAGCTCTATCGGAAGCACGCCATGGGCAATTCGATGTTTCGCAATCGCGGCGGCGAGCACTTTGAGGACGCGAGTTCCCGTTCGGGGACGACGGTGGGACGCTGGTCTTGGTGCAGCGACACCTGGGATTTCGATCACGACGGTTTCCCGGACCTCTACATTGCCAACGGCATGATTTCTGGCACCACGCGCGAAGACTTGAACAGCTTTTTCTGGCGGCAGGTGGTTGCGAATTCGCCGAAAGCACCTGGTCCGAACTACAACTACGACCAGGGGTGGAGCGCGATCAACGAGCTGATTCGCTCCGATGGCACATGGAGCGGCTTCGAGCGCAATGTGTTTTACGCGAACAACCGGGACGGCACGTTTTCGGACGTTTCGGGAATTGTAGGGCTGGACTTCATCGAAGATAGCAGATCGTTCGCCCTGGCCGACTTCGATCACGATGGCCGCGTGGAAGCGATCCTGAAGAATCGCAACTGTCCGCAGTTGCGTGTCTTAAAGAACGTCATTGCGAACTTGGGTCCTGCGATCGCGTTTCGGCTAACCGGAAAGAAGAGCAATCGCGACGCGATTGGAGCGGCGGTCACGGTCGAGGTCCAAGCGGTCCGGCAAACCCGCTGGTTGCAGTCGGGATCCGGATTTCTGGCGCAGCACAGCAAAGAATTGTTTTTTGGCTTGGGAGAAATGAAAGGGTCGGTGAGTGCTTCCATCCGGTGGCCAAGCGGATTGGTGCAGGATCTGCGCGACCTGCCGCTCAATCACAGAATCTGGGTGGAGGAAGGTTCGCCACTCACGCGCACGGAACCCTTCAAGAAAGTAACACCAGTCGCTGAACGCGCTCTAGCCTCTGTCATCCCTGAAACGCAGTCGCTCCCAGCTGCCTTCGAAACATGGTTGCTTGCACCCGTGGCGGCGCCTGATTTCTCGCTTCCTGATCTAGCCGGGCGAGCAGCGGCACTCTCGGCTCGGCGCGGCAAACCGGTGCTGCTCTATTTTTGGTCTGCGGCCTCACCGGTCTGTCAGCAAGATCTGGCGCAGCTCGAGCAGTCCTACGCGCGGTGGACCAAGGAAGGACTGCAACTGATCGCGGTGAACGCCGATGACATTCCCAGCACCGACGAAGGCTCCGCATTGACGCCGTACCGGCATCTCCCTTTCCCCATCCTGGCTTCCGCACCGGACTTAATCGCCATCTACAATATTCTCTATCGTTCGCTCTTTGACCGGCATCGCGATTTGACCCTCCCCACATCGTTCTTGCTCGATGAAACCGGAGCAATCGTCAAGATTTACCAGGGACCTGCGCGGCAGGAGCAAATCGAAGAAGACTTCCGGCACATTCCGCGAACCGCGTCGGAGCGAATGGCCAAGGCCCTTCCCTTTCCAGGCGTAAGTGAAACCACGGAGTTCGGACGCAACTATCTTTCGTACGGCTCGGTTTTCTTCGAACGCGGTTATATGGAACAGGCGGAGCACTTCTTCCGACTGGCTCTGCGAGCCGACCCGTCAGGTGCCGAGGCTCTCTACGGCCTTGGAAGCGTTTATCTGCAGCAGCAGAAGTCCGCCGAAGCGCGAGACAGTTTCGAGCGCGCCGTGCGGCTTCAAGCTCACTATCCCGGTACCCTGCCAAACGCCTGGAACAATTTAGGGCTTCTGGCGGCGCGAGAGGGTCACACCGAAGAGGCCATTCAGGATTTTCAGCGAGCTCTCACGATGGACCCCGATCACCTGATTGCCTTGCAAAATCTCGGCAACGCCTATCGCCAGGGCAAGCGTTGGGAGGACGCCAAGAGGGTGCTGCAGCGAGCGCTCCAATTGAGCCCCGAGAATCCCGAAGCGAACTACGGCCTGGGCATGGTTTTTGCGCAGCTCAACGACACTGAGCACGCGTACGAGTATCTGCAGAAGGCTCTGGCAGCGCGGCCTGCTTATCCCGAGGCGCTGAATAACCTGGGCATTCTTTACTTGCGCACGCAGCGGCGGGAAGAAGCCGAGAGCAGCCTTAAAGAGTCCATCCGCGTAGCTCCGGCTTTCGATCAGGCGTACCTAAATCTTGCACGGCTCTATGCGATCGAGGGCGACACCCAGAAGGCGCGAGCTGTTCTCCTGCAACTTCTCAAGCAACACCCTGGCCACGCGCAAGCGGAGAAAGAATTGGAGCAACTGCCGCAGTAGATCCGGTGTGCTTGCGGTAGCGCAATCGGCATAGGGGAAGTGGTCGCCCACTCTCCCCTGCCACACCACCGGACTTGCGGGTCCGCATCCGGCGGTTCGGCGGGGTGAGCTACCCGTGAGCTGTGAGCTCGGGAAGTCCGAGCGAGGCGAAGAAAGCGTTGGACAGAGCCATTTTCAGCGCTGGCGTGTTGGCAAGGTGCCACGGTCCATCGGAGCTGCCCGCCGTTTGCGCGGCGTCCTGCGCAGCGATGCCGCGCTTGCGGAGCTCCCGATATCTTGTGGTTCCTCGTTTCCACTGCTTCCAGACCATCGACCGAAGTCGACGTCGGATCCATTTCTCCAGTTTATTGAGCACTTCCGGTGTTTCGCATCGGCCGAAGTAACCGATCCACCCGCGGAGATACTCCGCTAAGTCATGGATCATTCGGGCGAGGCTTATGCCCCGTGTCCGCCGTGTAACCTCCCGAACTCGCTCCTTGAACCGTGCCGCCGTTTTCGGCGCCAAGCGCCTCTTCGGTTGCTTGTGATTCGTGAAGCTGAATCCCAGGAATTTTCGTTGCCATGGTCGAGCCACTGCACTCTTCTCGCTGTTCACTCGAAGCTTGAGCTTCGTCGTGAGCAGCCTCGTTACACTGCTCATGACCCGTTCGCCGGCCCGCCGACTGCGGACGTAAATGTTGCAGTCATCCGCATATCGGGTGAACCGATGTCCGCGCCGCTCCAGCTCCTGATCCAGTTCGTTGAGTACGATGTTCGATAGCACGGGCGAAAGAGGACCGCCTTGCGGCGTTCCTTCCTCGGCCGGACTCACCAGCCCGTTCTCCATTACTCCAGCTCGCAAGAACGCACGAATCAGTCTCAGCAACCGCTTATCGCTGACCCTTTCGGCGATCTTTGCTAGCAATCGGTCGTGGTTGACCCGATCAAAGAATTTCTCGAGGTCCAAATCCACCACCCAGCGGTAGCCTTCGGCCTGATACTGTTGAGCCTGCTCCACCGCCTGATGTGCCGATCGCTTGGGCCGAAACCCATAGCTATGTTCAGAGAACGTTCCGTCCCAGCTCCTCTGCAGTACCTGCATCACCGCTTGCTGGATGAACCGATCCAGCACCGTCGGAATGCCCAACTTGCGCACTCCGCCGTCCGGCTTCGGGATTTCCACTCCTCTTACCAGTTGCGGCTTGTAGGTTCCCCTGAAGAGTTGTTCACGAATTGCTGGCCAGTGCTCTTTCAGGTGCCCGGGCAGCTGCTCGACAGTCATCCCGTCGATGCCCGGACTCCCCTTGTTGGCTTTCACTCGTCGTAGCGCCTGCTTGCAGTTTTCCCGCTCGCAGACTTCTGCCATCCACTGCTCGGTAGCCGGACTTTCTGCTCTGCGCTCCGCCAACTCCGATTCGGTCCCTTCTACGAAGGCCCTCGGGGCTGCACCCCTGCTCTCCTCCGGGAAGACCAGACGATACTGGCTTTTCTGCCGCTTGTCGGTGGTTGAGTTGCCCCGCGTACTCATCGCTCCCTTTATCCCCTTGCGGGGACCGTTCGGGCCTTCACTGCTCGCGCAGCTACTACGCCCTCTGCTGACTTCTGCCACCGGGTCAGAAACGATTTCTCGCTCCTCAGTCTCGAATGCGAGACCGGTAGCAGATCTCCCGAGGTAAGTTCGACCGCCTTCGACGCGCAACCGCTGGATTTACATTCAGTGCCCTTGATGGATGTGGGCTTCGCTGCCATTTGCCAGCTCGCCCGAACACTGCCTGCCTCCTATCCAGTTCTTGTTCATCAGCTCGCGTCTTTGCTCCGCGCTTCTTTCAGGCCCCGCCTCGCGGCGAGTGTTATTTCACCCTTGCGCTTCGCTATCACTTCACGTCCATCACGTTGTGAAGAGGACTTGCACCTCCAAGCTGTTGATCATGCTCGGCACACAAAAAAGACCGGCCCACCGCACCTGCGGTGGACCGGTCAATCGCAAAAGTTCCTGTCAGAACCCCAAGCTAGAAAGTAAGCTTCAGACCGAATTGCACCAAACGCGGGTTGTTCACGGTGGAATTCACCGAGCCAAACCCCGGCGCGCTGATATCGGCCACCGGCGAACCGAATTGCGGGTGGTTGAAGAGGTTGAAGAACTCCGCCCGGAAATTCAAGCCCATGCCTTCCCGAGGCAGCGCGAATTGTTTGATAACGGAGAAATCAGTGTTGACGAAACCCGGACCTGTGACCGGAACGCGATTCGCGTCTCCTAGAAGCCCCGATGCCGGGGTAACGAAGCAAGCTGGGTTAATCCACTGGTTTGCGCCGTGGCTGGCCGCGTACGGGTCGCAACCAGAAACCTGGTCGGGACGGTTAAAGTTGTTCCCGTTCCCCCCGGCATTGAAGAAGACGCCGGACTGGTTGAAGCTGTCGATCAGCGGGATCCCAAACCCCGAAGTGATTTTTTCGATGAGGGTCAACTGCCAGTTCCCCAGCAACGTGTTGGCCACGCCACTCCAATCGTTGCCGAACTTCTTGCCCCTGCCGATCGGCAAGTCGTAAATGATGCTACCCGTGAAGTTGTTGTCCAGGTTGATTTGCGACAAACCCCAATCCAGCTTGTTCCAATTGGGGAGGGGGAAATAAGGTGCACTCAGCAAGGAACCCAAACCATCGGACAGGCCATTATCATAGGTCTTCGAATAAGTGTAACTAAACAGAGCGTAAAGGCCGTGTTTGGGCGTCTTGGTCTCGGCTTTGATTTGTAGCGAGTTATAGCTCGTCTTGCCGACGTCGCCGAAAAGTAAAACGGCGTTAAACGCCGGTGTCACGACGCTTGGAAAGAATTGGGACCCATCGGGATTGCAACCGATTGTATACGAGCCACCCGGAACGCAAGCGGCCGGGCCCGCGACGTTGATGCTATTCCCGGCCACCAGGATGTGGCGGCCGCGGGAACCCGCATAGCCAACAGTGAGCACAACATCCCCAGGAAGCTGGCGTTCCACGTTCACATTGAACTGCTGCGCCATACCGAGCTTGAAGTTGGTCGGTTGGGTAAAAAACGTTCCGGTAAATGTCGAAGCGTCGGGCGGAGTCGGAATAGCCGGAAATCCGTCGGAAAAACTAATGGCGGCAGGCGTTTGCCCGAGGACGGTGTGGCAGTACGAGGTCGCAAAGGCGCACCCAGCGGGCGCAAACCCATCGGACTCGGCGAAGAACGGCGGATTCTGCCATAGACCTTGCGCACCCATGCTCCAGGCCGAATCGTGATAGATGGCGTAGCCGGCTCGCAAGACGGTCTTGTCGCTGCCAAACGCCTTCCAGGCTGCGCCGATTCTTGGCTCAAAGGCCGTCCAATTCTTTTTTACGCCTGCCGACGTGTTCACACCATTCTGACCGGCAATGAGAAGCTGGCCATTAGTAGGATCAAAGTTTGCCAGTCGCCCATCGACTTCCGTAATCGGATTGGTGATATCCCACGCCAGGCCCAGATTGAGAGTGAGGTCTCTGGAGATTCTCCAGTCATCCTGCACGAACGGGCGGTACATTTTCCAGCGACGCCCGATCACCTGGCCGTTGAAGGTCTGATCGTGCTCGGCCAAGCCCAATAAGCCCATCAGAACATCCGCTTCAGGATTGCCGGGAATGCTGTTGGTCTTGTTTGTAAAGCCGCTAAAATTGCCGGCAACGCCCGGGATCCAGAATCCATCCTGAAAGGCCTCGGTGCCTACATTCATTTGGTTGGCGCGGATCCCAAGTCCCAACTTGAAGTCGTGCTTGCCACGAATCAAGTCGAGCGAATCACTAAACGAGAAGATATTTGTTCCACCCTGAAATGGAGAGTAGCCGCGATCGCCAAGGGACCAGTATCCGCCAAATAGCAACACGGATGTCAGCCCGCAGCTATATGCCCCTGCCGTGCAAGTGGTGCTGCCGGCGGGGCAGCCCAGGTTCGCGCCGGGGATACCGATCTTTGCGGATTCGCAGGTCCCGGTGCCCTGCGAAGTGATGTAGTCGAAAATCCGGTTGTAACCAAAGCTCGCCTGGTTCACCGTCGTCGGGGAAAACACGTGAGTCTCGCCGATGGCCACCTGGCGCGCGTGGTTGATAAATCCCTGGTTGCTGCCGAATGCGCTAGCCTCGGCAAAAGAACCAACCCCGCCGCCGCCCGGCACGTAGGACACCGCTTGATCGTAGCTAAAGCGAGCAAATACGGTGTCGATGCTCGAGAAGTTGTGGTCCAATCGAATGTCAAACTTGGTGTCGTCCAGCTTGCGCACCGGTTCGTTAACGAAGTTGAATCCGGACGCGGCGTTGTTGGCGTTTGGCGTGGGATAGAGGTTGATCAGGGCCTGCCCGATGGGATTAAACAGGCCAGCTGGAATTTTGTTACAGGGTGTTCCTGCTGCCTGGCTTCCGTTGGCGGCGGCCGGCAGAGGGTTCCCTGCCCCATCGCACTGGAAATAGACATTCGGAGTCGCCGCGGGATTCGTCGACGCCCCAATCATATTTGGGTTGACGATGACCAGGCCGGAAACGGGATTGCCAAAAGGATCGCTGCTAAAATCGCCCGCGCGCATGGCCTCCGAGGGAAGCAAACCTGTAAAGGTAAGACCGCGGCGCTGATACTTTTGTTCGCCGTCGATGAAGAAGAAGGTTTTGTTCTTTCGAATCGGTCCTCCGATGGAACCTCCAAATTGGTTCAGATTGAACTTTTCCGCGCGAGGTCGCGAAGAAGCTTTTGGCATCCAGCGAGGTGTTTCGCAGAAATTCGTACAGCGATCCGTGGAAGCCGTTGGAGCCTGACTTCGTGGTTACCAACACTGTGGGTCCCGCGCGAGTGCCGTATTCAGCGGAGTAGTTGTAGGTTAAAACCTTGAATTCCTGGATGGAATCGATCGATGAGAAAATCCCGATACCCCCGGCAGTCAATTCGTTGTTGTCTATCCCGTCGAGCAGCCAATCCGTGCTGTTCGGACGTGATCCGCCGACCGACAACGAGAACGAGCCGCGCGCGGCCACTTCACTGGCGGCCGAGTTCTGGTTGAAAAAGCTGTTGGGATTCGTTTCTGACGTGGTGCCCGCCGTGAGCGTGGCAAGCTGGACGAAATCGCCTCCATTCAAAGGAAGCTGCGAAACTTGCTGGGCGGTGATCACCTGACCGAGCGACGGATTGGCGGTCTCCACGGCCACCGCGGTGGCTAGCACTTCTACCGTTGAGGAGACTGCCGCGGGCGCGAGCGAAAAATCCAATTCGCGCGCCTCATCCACCTGCAGCCGCACTCCTCGCTGTTCGGTGGTCTGAAAGCCCTGATATTCGACGTGCAACGTGTAGACCGCGACCGGCAGCAAAGGTATCAGGTAGTGGCCGGCGTCATCGGTTTTCGTCTCGCGAGATAGCCCTGTGCTTTCCGAGGTCGCCTTAACGCTCGCGCCCGAGATCACGCTTCCCGATTTGTCCGCAACCGTGCCCGAGAAACTCCCCGTGGCTTGGCCGTACATCCGCGGAGAAAGGGCCAGCGCCACTACACAAAGCATCACAAAAAAAGTTATCCGCTTACTCACGGTCAACACCCCTCCGCTGCAAGGAAATTGCAGCTCCTCAGTTCTATTACCGAACTCAGCATTCTTCGAGGAAACGCCAAGCAACGTGGTCAGGCAAGTTACTTCCCGGGCCTTATTCTGTCAAGCCGGAGCGTCGCTCCTGTCATATCTGCGGCTTTCCCTCGACAGACTCAATTGATATGGACGGCTGCCGTTTGCAATTGACGCTAGGGCGCACATCCGGACCGGGATAATCTTGGCGCGAATCTTTCCCTCCTGAAACTTAGGAAACGCCACGTGTTGATCTACGGGCTAATCGGTGGAAGCTTGATTGCCGTCCTCAAGTGGACTGAGTATCGATTCCTGGTAGTCGAACATTCGATCGAAATCTACGGAGGACTGACCGCGGCGATGTTTGCCGCTATTGGGATCTGGCTCGGCCTCAAGCTGACAGGAAAGCCGCACAGGATCGTTGTGAAGGAGATCCCTGTCGCGGTCAGTGTACCCTTCATCCCGGACGAAAAGAAACGAGAGGAGCTCGGCATCACGCGCCGCGAGCTTGAGATACTTGAACGGATTGCCCAAGGCATGAGCAACCGCGAGATCGCCGAAGCTTTATGTGAGCGAGAACGCGGTCAAGACCCACTCTATCGCGTTTTCGACAAATTAGGGGCCAAGCGATTGATCGCGCTCTAACGAGCTTACGCCGTTGACCTATGGACGTTTCTGATCAGCGGGAGGCAAGGGCAGAACGCTCCTTTTCCCCACTTCCTCGGGCCGCATGTTTGGTGGAACTCCCATAAACTGAGACGCCTCAGAAAGCTGCCTGGTCATCACGTCAGAAGGAATACTACCGGTTTGTCGCCGGAGGTCCGGTGGCATCCAGTACGCGAATCGTTGAACAGCCTGCGCGATCGGCCTGTCCCTCTGGAGTCCGATCACGGGCTCGGCTTCGCTGAGAGAGCGAGCCTCGGCCGCGGGCGGTGTTGCGCATTGCGCTTCCTCCGCTATTGGACAGCGAACAGCCCCTAAAGTAGCAGGTGGATTGCTGCCAACTTCCTGCCTGCCGGAGCCATTAGAGCGCGCCCCAAATTGGTTGCTCTCCAACGTCTGAATCGACGGGGCGGTGTTCACAACCGGCAGATCCGTGGAGATCCCCCATGGTGTCGCCCAGAACGTTGTGGGTGCCGATGAGGGGTTGACGAACCAAGTCACGCCCGCAGGCCGCCAGACGGCAAAATCGGTTATGCCATCTGCATCGTAGTCGCCCGGCTGAGGAATGTCTCCCGGCAGTCCGAACTGCTGCGTGAAATACGTCGTGGGCGCGCTGCTGGGAATGATGAACCAACTGCCGGTGGAAGGGCGCCAGACACCGATATCGATAATGCCATCTCCATCGTAGTCGCCGGTCACGGGGATGTCTCCGGGTATGCCCCACTGCTGCACGATGAACTCGCCCAAGTTGAAGCTGGAAAGAACGTACCAGGTGCCGTTGGAAGGCCGCCATACCACAAAGTCCGTTGGACCCTGGCCCGTGTAGTCGCCCGGCCTGGGGACGTCTCCGGGTATGCCCACTGCTGGACGATGTACTGTGGGGTTGCTGCTCGGAATGATGTACCAAGTGCCGGTGGAGGGCCGAAAGACGGCAAAGTCAGTTATGCCGTCATTATCGTAGTCGCCCGGCACGGGAATATCGCCCGGTAGGCCCCACTGCTGCACGATGTACTGCGTCGGATTGCTGCTGGGAATAATGAACCAGGTGCCGGTGGACGGCCGCCAGATAGCAATGTCGGTTACGCCATCCCCATCATAGTCGGCCGGAACTGGGACATCGCCTGGTATTCCCCACGCCTGATCGAAGTACAGGGCCGGATTGAAGCTCGAAAGAATCCACCAAGTGCCGGTGGAAGGCCTCCAGATCGGATAGTCCGTTCGGCCAGTGCCATCATAGTCCCCGGCGGTGTCAGAAGTGGGGCACGATGCGCCAGAGCAAGGGCCCCTCAGCCTCGGGACATGTTTGCGCTTTTGAGCCTGGGCGGGCGAACTCAGAACACCAAGAACAGCAACGCCCAATACCATCAACGTAATCAGCCTAAGACAAACCGCTGCGGACTGGTTAGACTTCATGGGTCGCCTCCTGGATCAGAAGGTCTAATTGGCGGGTCGCAATATTCCTTCAGCTGCGATCTCTGGTCTTGGAAAACGTCCCCAAGGCCCACACGCGTTTGCGCGCGCACTCCAGGAGTGATTTCCCGCTTTTATACGGGCATACTTATATACCCGAAAGCCTTCAGAATGAACTAAATTCTCCTCGCGGCGTGGTTTCCGGCCAATGCAACACTTTCCCCCAACACCTTCCGCGTCCATCATAGGTGTGGGATCGGTCAACAGACGTCGCTTCGCCGCTACTGCAACTGATACGTCCACTTCACCTCCGAGAAATTAAAGCTAACACTCTCTGTAGGAGTGCTACTTTGGGTAGTTTGCTTTCCACCTCCACCAACAACACTGCTCAGTTCGCCCGCGCTCAACTCTCCCGCTGCTGCGGCGGAGACCTTCACGGGGGTTTCGATCACGCATTGCCACTGACCATTTTCTTCCGTCACTTGCACGCGCGATCCCTCGGGAATACCAACACCTTCCGCTTCGAGCACAGGCGTGGGCTCGGTCAACAGACGCTGCTTCAGATCGTTGTCTGTCGCCGCGCGCTGCACCAACTGCGACCATTTCTCCCGGCTATCTTGACTTTCCAATGCTGATTTGGCGTCGTTCATGGCACCCTCCTATTTACAGTGTCTTACACTACCGGCCGATATTCGTCTATCACGGGAAATGGCTGACTGGCAAGCTTTTGTGGAGTTGATGCGGAGGACGTGGCCGCGACCAAACGGTCGAACGTAGTGACTCATTGTCCGGTTCCGCGACAGAGCTTTCCCGCAAGCGGGCATTCGCAACTGCCTCGTTCCTACCGATAGGCTGATAAGTCCAAGGGTTGCAGAGACTTGATCCATTAGGATTTCGGAAGGGTTCGGAAGTATGTGTGCGGTTACATGGGTAGGTTTCAGGGGTGTGCTCATGCAAACGCTTTGGCAGGATTTACGTTACGGGCTGCGAATGCTTGGCAGGTCGCCGGGGTTCACCGCCGTTGCCGTGCTCACTCTGGCGCTGGGCATCGGCGCGAACACCGCAATCTTCAGCGTTGTCGATGCTGTGCTCCTGCGCGCGCTGCCATATAAGGATTTCGCTTCGCTCGTCAACATCTGGGGAAAATTCGAGAAGCAAGGCCTTCCGCAGAACGCGATCTCCGAGCCCGAATACTGGGACTTGCTCGAGCACAACGAATCCTTCTCGCAGATTGCCGCCTACTCACTCGGCGGCAGCGCGAACCTCACGAGCGCGGATGCGCGGCCGGTACAAGTTTCGACGGCCAGCGCCACGGCTGGCGTGCTCCCGCTGCTCGGCGTTGCGCCGGTTCTTGGCCGCGGCTTTAACGCCGATGAGGACCAGCCTGGTCATTCGCACTTTGCTTTGCTCAGCTATGGTCTTTGGCAAAGCCAGTTCGGGCGCGACCCGAACATCTTAACCAAATCGATTCAGCTCGACGGCAACAAGTACGATGTCGTGGGCGTTTTGCCCCAGCAGTTTTCTCTCGGCAACAAGCAGGATCTTTGGATTCCCCTGGGGCTGAATCGCGCAAAACCCGACGACCGCGGCAACCATTATCTTCACGTCATCGCACGTCTGAAACCCGGCGTGGATTCTGCGCAAGGTTCGGCTGCGCTCACACGCCTGGCGGACGATCTGCGGCGCGCATATCCCGGTAGCTACGTCGGGAACGACGAGAGGGATTTCGGAATGTACTTGGTGCCGGTGAAAGAGCAGCTCGTCGGCAAGTTGCGTCCGGCTCTGCTCGTTCTGCTGGGCGCCGTTGCGTTTGTGCTTCTGATTGCCTGCGCAAACGTCGCAAATCTTCTGCTTGCCCGCGCTTCCGCACGCGAAAAGGAGCTTGCCATCCGTGCCACGATGGGCGCTAAGCGCGGACGCCTTGTGAGGCAATTGCTCACCGAAAGCCTGATTCTTGCGCTTGCTGGCGGAGTGCTTGGGCTTGCGTTCGCCTACTGGGGTATCGATGCGCTCCGGTTACTTGTTCCAGCAAATATTCCCCGCATGGACGAGGTCCATGTGGATCCAGCCGTACTTGCATTTACGATCGGCGTATCGCTGCTGACGGGATTATTCTTCGGCCTCGCGCCGGCGTGGCATATCGCGCGAACCGATCTGCGCGAGACGCTCAACGAAGCCGGGCGCGGCACCTCGGTCTCGGGAGGGAGCAACCGCCTGCGCGGTGCGCTCGTTGTTTCGGAGCTTGCGCTGGCGGTGTTACTGCTTGTTGGCGCGGGGCTCTTGATCCGCAGCTTCAGCCGACTGCTCGACGTTTCTCCCGGCTTCCAGACACAACAGTTGCTCACGATGGAGCTTTCGCTGCCGGAGAAAACCTATCCGGACGGCGCGCCGGTGCGGAAGTTCTACACGCAGCTGATGGCCGGCGTGAACGCGGTTCCGGGAATCCAGTCCGCCGGCGCCGTTTCACAAATGCCGCTCACCGATTCCTATACTTCCGGCTCGGTGTTTTTCGAAGACACTTCTGTTCCCGATCTCCCGAGACTTCAACAGGTGGGCAATCTACCGTACATGGAAGTCGACCAGCGTTCCGCCACTTCCGGCTACTTTCAAGCGATGCAGATTCCGCTGGCCCGTGGACGATTGCTGAACGACGGCGATGACGCGAGCGCCCCGCTGGTGGCCGTGGTGGATGCGAATTTTGCGCATCGCTTCTGGCCTAACAGGGATGCCATCGGCCAGCGCGTGGCCGTCGACACCATCCCCAAGGTCGTGCCCGCGGCCGCACGCTGGCGCACGATTGTGGGCGTGGTCGGGCACGTCAAGCACTATGGGCTGGACGTGGAAGGCCGGGAACAGATTTATATCCCGCACCAGCAGCCGCTTTACGGTGCGTTCGTGCCTCGCGATATGACCCTTGCGGTGCGCACTTTGCAGGATCCGGGGAGCGTGACCAGCGCGATTCGCGAGCAGGTGTCAGCCATCGACAAAGATGTCGCGCTGTACAACATCGCGACGATGGACCAACTCGTTTCGACATCGGTGGCGCAGCCGCGGCTGAATCTTTCTCTTCTCGTGGGGTTTGCGGTGCTGGCGCTGGTGCTGGCGGGGGTCGGCGTGTATGGAGTGATGGCGTACGCGGTGACGCAGCGCACGCACGAATTCGGTATTCGCATGGCGCTCGGCGCGACGACCGGTGACGTTTTGAAACAAGTGTTGTTGGCAGGAGGGCGCCTCGCCGCGCTGGGCCTCGCGCTCGGACTTGTTGCGGCGCTCGCCCTGACTCGCTTGATGGCCAGCATGCTGTTCGGCGTGAAGCCGAGCGATCCGGTGACGCTTGGCCTGGTGGCCGGACTTCTCGCGTTGGTTGCGCTCGCAGCCTGCTACATACCCGCTCGCCGCGCCACGCGTGTCGATCCCATCGTCGCCTTGCGCTACGAATAGATCGTGGCTCTTCGAGCCACAACGAAACGATGCGAGAAGCACGTCGGCCTCGCCGGCACCGCGCGTCACCAGATACACTAGATGTCTGCTTACTTTCGAAATGTGGTGACAGTCCTCACTGCCCAACTGCTTGGTCGAGTAGGCCCGGGGAATTTCACCCCGAGCCCCTCACAGAACCGTGCTTGACTGTCTCCAGTCACACGGCTCGTGTCACTCCGTGAAGGTTTGACCTTCCGTTCTAACCACTCGGTTCCTCCTGTTTCCAGTTGACCGTAATTGGTTAGGACGCGAGTGACCTGCCCCCTTCGCTCCACGGGAATTACCCCGCTTCTTCACTACTGTGGGGCAGTCCGACCCTGAAACTTCGCTTCCGTACTCTCGCCCTCGTGGTTCTTCCACTTGTGGCTTCTCCGTTTGCATCGAAGTCTCAGGTTCCCACGTTCCGCTTAACCGCCTCTTTGGCAAGCTCAGGCCACCTCTCATGCCGGATGCCGCTCCGCCCGTAAGCAGGTTTCGTCGGAGCTAATCCCGCAGTAACTAACCCCCTGCGGTTTTGACATCGTCTATAACCTTTCGACACTTCAGCAGTGGTTCCCTTGCGGTCCTCTTCTTGCCGGTCACCTGACCTGGTCGTTGCCAGGCCTTTTCCTTCCGCGTTCACGACCATAGCTTTTGACTACAGCCGCCGAAGGTGGTTTGGAACCTGTTCCTGTAAACCGGTTCCGAGGGGCCTACCCTCATCAGTCAAGCAGTTGCGCACTACTCAGCGTTTCCTCCTTTCGTGCTCGTGGCACACATTAGTCGCGTTACCGGACATCAAGTGCTTTTGGCGCCCCGAGGCCCGTCCTCCAGTTGCCACAACCCGGCCGCCGATCCCAATTGACGAATGACCCTCTATCCTTAGGGGCCAATCTTAAAATCGACTTTGTATTCGTGATAGTTGCGGAAGTCAATGATGTTGTGGCTGCAGTAGCTGGTGCCCCGTTCACAGCCCAAGCTCTCGGCATGGACCGGAAGCAGAACCGATGTCCCGCCAATCGTCACATACGAATAATCAACCGCCGATTCGACCATGTCCATCGGAAAATCTGACGGTATGCTACGGGCTTGCATCTCGATTCGCAGGACGCGCGCGGTTGTCGGATCCACCCATACGGAGCCTCCGTAAGCCGCAGCCAGAGTCTGAGAGCCGGCCTGCAGCCTCCACTGCGAATTTTCACTCCGCACTTGAAAGTCGTAAACCTGGGCACTGAAGCCCGAAATAGGAGACGCACCACCGGACCGGAACTGCGCCTTTGTATCGGGATGAAACAGTTGCAGCAGTGTGGACGCAAATTCTCCGGTGGACCAGGACCCGCCAATTTCCTGCAGGCTTTTGTTCGTAGGGCGGTCATTGATCTTCACGTTACGATAGCTTTCCTGCGCGTCAGCGTAAATTATTTCAGCCGAAACCACGTCCAGGGGCATTTCACTCTCGCGGCCATGCTGGGTGGACCGCGCCATGAACTCCTGGCAAATAAAGTTGGGAAGCTTCTCTGAAAACTCGAATGCCGCCGCTCTGGCCCTTTCGATCAAGGTCAGCGAACGCGTGGGTACGGAGTCCGCAGAAGGCACCGCGGCTGGTGGTAGGTCGGGGCAGGGAGTAGGAGCCGGCTGTTTGCCTCGTTTCAAAATGGGAGGAGCGTCGGAGCACGGAGGCGCTTGCGTTGCGGGTGACGGCGCGGGGGGCGCCGATTGTGTCGGCTGCAACTGTGGCGAGGATGTTTGAGCTCCGAGAGCGCTTGTTTGTTGAGCCAGAAAGAGTGCGAGGCTCAGCTCGTAGAAACCAAATCTCCGAAATGCCGTCGCGCCAGCGGCCATACTAGTACGGGGACTCTCGCCGCAAGCGTGTGGCCGATGTCCCCATGGTCCCAATAGTAGTCTGCCTATTGCGAACAAACAACCTAGATAAGGACCATACAAGGACCACCACGAGTGAGGGTTGCGGAGTGACTGCTGGGCGTTCCGACAACTGGCTGCGCCAGACGGGACCGGATTGAGCCGAGCATGGAGTATTCCGGTGAAGGTTTCAGAAGATTGGGTTTTCCTGTAAGCGTTAATCAGGACTTGAGGATTACTTCCGGGTTGCCCGTAATTCAGGACGTGTCCCCGTCCCTCATAGGTTTACACATCGCTTGTTCAATCACATGCCGCTCCAACCGAGCGAGAAACTCGGGTGGTACGAAATTATGAGACTGCACAAGACCGCCATTCGTTTGGCCGCGTTCATGGCCCTCACCGGATCGCTGGTTTGCTCGGGGCTCGTCCAGACAAACTCACAGCGCTCTCGCCAGGTTGAACCGACAGAGATAAAGAGATTCTCAGACTCGGACAAGGCCGCGCTATCGCGCCAAATTAGCAGTGCTGCCAGTCGCGGCGACGTGCCGGGCGTGGTCGCCCTCATCGTCGGCCGCGAGGGCGTGCTCTACGAAGGCGCAGCCGGTAAGCTCGACGTTGCGCACGATATAGCGATGCCCGTGAATGCCATTTTTTCGATTGCCTCCATGACCAAGCCGGTGACTTCGGTGGCCATCATGATGCTGTTCGAACAGGGCAAGCTCAAACTCGACGATCCGGTGTCGAATTACCTGACGGGCTTCGACAACCTGCAGGTCATTACGAAGTTCAATGAGAAGGACGCAACCAACGAAACGCGACCGGCCAAGCGACCGATGACGATCCGCCATTTGCTGACGCATACCTCGGGCATCGCCTACGGGTCTTTTAACCCGATCGTGTACCGGCTGAAGGAGGCGACGAAAAAGCACGAGTGGGAGCTGCCGCTCTTGAACGATCCTGGCGACAAATGGAACTACGGCCCCAGCACTGCGGTACTCGGCATGATCGTCGAGAAAATCTCCGACGAGTCACTCGAAGCATACTTCCAACAGCACATCTTCGTACCGCTGGGCATGGTGGATACGTCCTACGCCGTGCCGCTCGCCAAACAGTCGCGCGTGGCGACGGAGCACAGCCGTATAAACGGTGTGTTGCAAGAACAGCCGCAGGAACCGATGCCGGCGACGCCGACGGCCCCGTTCCGAGGCGATTGCTGCCTGTACTCGACCGCCCAGGATTACGGCAAGTTCACGCAGATGCTGCTCAACGGCGGGCACCTCGGGCCCGCGAAAATTCTGAGCGAGAACTCTGTAAAGTGCTGTGCCATGAATTCCGCTAAGACCTCGCTCGGAGGTCTTCCGTCAAGATGCGCCACGTAGAACTTGTTGATTAGATCCAACGGCGCAAAATGAGTCTGAAACAATATCAGGGAACTATCTGGGGACCAGTGTGGAAAATATCCAAACGACGCGACCTTGCGTTCCAATCCTGCTCCGCCGAGCGCCGGCACGATATACAGGCCTCCCTCGCCCTCCTCGGAACGATAAGCAATGTATTTTCCATCGGGTGACCAGTCCGGTTGCCAATAGTGACCTGGTCCTTTGGTGATTTGCACCGGGTCACCGCCGCTCACTTGCTGCACCCAAATGTCGAACTTTCCTCCGCGATCAGAACTATAGGCGATGAAGCGTCCGTCCGGCGACCACGTCGCCCCAATTTGAAGACCGTCGTCGAAAGTAATACGCGTCAGGGCACGCTGCTTCGGCGATGCAGGAACATGACTTCCCCTGTAGAGAAGAAATCCTGCACCGGCCAGCAATAGCAATGCGCCGAAAAGAAGTGACCCGCCTAGAACCTGCCACCGCCGTGGTGCAGCGGTATCGGCGCTCGTGATCGTAGCCGGCTTCGCGTCATTGCCCGCGCCATCTACCGGTGCGATGAATCGATATCCCCTCCGCGGCAGAGTCTCCACAAACCGTGGGTTCTCCGCAGAGTCGCCCAGCACCTCGCGAATCTTATTGATGGCGGTATTTAAGTTGTGCTCCACATCGACAAAGGTGTCGGGCCACAGACGCTTCTGCAATTCCTCGCGGGTCACCACCTCGCCCGCTCGCTCCAGCAGAATCGCCAAAACTTGGAATGGCTGCCCCCTCAACTTTAGCTTTACGCCACCTTTGCGCACTTCTCCTGAACAGAGGTCCACCTCGAAGGTCGCAAAGCGAACCACTTCCCCGTTATCGAACCTGGATTCCACGGCGGGTTACCTCAGATCTAGGTAACGACAGTCTAGCACTGAACTCAAACATGTCTCGCGACGATAGGTTTCGCGCTCTAAGCCTCGCATCAACAGTCGTTTATCTGACGACTTTCTTTCGACTCTCCATGTATTGAGGTAGTTCCCGCGCACCTCCAGAGTCGCCCTCGCCGCGCATCCGCGGAGGAGGCAACATGCGATCCCCAGCCGGCGATCAGCTTCTGGTAGCTCGAACTACCCAACTCGCCGACCGCCGTACTCTTCGCCCCGGCGTTGTCCAAGTTGCCTTTGGAGTGATTTTCTTGATCCTGTCGTTGGCGCTTCACGCTCGATCCGAACCCGCGCCAGTAACTACAATTACCGTCCTCGTTTACAACTACGTCCACGTCTCGCGCGCAACGCTTGCTGTAGCCGAACGCGAAGCCAACAAAATCCTGGGAGCAGCGGGAGCGCAGGCTGCCTGGATTGAATGTCTGGACCAGCCGTTGACACTCGACGCGAAGCACCTCTGCCTAAAAGGCTGGACTGCACAGATTCCCGGGCTCCGCTTCATCTCCGGCAGCAACAAATTCCAGGATGCCGAATTTGCTTCCACTGCGATTCCCGTTCTCTCCACTATTTACTACGACAAGATCGCTCGTCGCGCCCACCGCGATAACGCTGACGCATTTCTTCCCGTTTTTCTAGGTTGCATAGTGGCGCACGAGCTGGGCCACATCCTGCTTGGCGACCCAGTTCACTCCGCCACCGGCATCATGCAGCCGCAATGGGGGGATCCTCAGATTCATCAAGCTCTGACCGGCAACTTACTCTTCACTCGCCAGCAAGCAGCCCGTATCCAGGCGCAAGCCCGTTTGCTCGCGAGCCTTCGACTGACCTCTGATCCTGCCTTGCCGTCGTCTACCGACGCCCGATAAGTCGGGCGGTCTCAATGGGTCGACGCAACACTCAGCTCGAACCCACCTTGTATTGAAAACGAAAGCTAAAATCCCTCGCTAGATTAGATCTGCCGGAACACTACCCTGGCTGGGTTTGACCGGGTACAGCCAAACAGGCCGGTTCTCCAGGGAAAGTAGCGTCGGATCAACTGGGTCGATAGTGTTGCATCGACCGGCTGAGCTGGCACGCATTACCGGTCTGTTCCGATTCGAAGGCGATTCTTGTTCCGTCTGCAGAATAGTGAGGAAATCCGGTACGCGTTTTTCATGGCTCCGCCTCACCGCTTACGAAGGAGCACGGCATTCTTTCGACAATCCGCTGAATCCGTCCGAGCTTCGCTACCCGGACGCCATGGTGGCCAACAATTGCCGACGCGAAGAAAAGCAACCAGGTAATGTCGTCAATCTCGATACCGGAAAGACCTTCTCCTGGAATGACTCCTGCGTGAAGCACGGAGCTACCGTCGGCTATGACCCCCGAGCGCTTGAGGAAGCGATTAAGGCCGTGAAGGACTTTCTGCGCACACAATGGAAGTTGAATCCCCAGGGGTAAACGGAACGCGTGCTGCAACCCACTTTACCGGTAACCGCTGCCAGCTCAACCGGTCGATTCAACAATTGAAGATCGAGCGCGGCTGAAGTCTAGATTGGCGGCCCTTTCCGGACACGGTCGAAGCATTTCTGAACCGTATCCGCGGCCATGTCTCCTTCAATCCACCAAGTCGCGCCGGCATCCACATACGGCCGGACGATATCCGCAGGACGTTGGGTGTTCTTGCCGGCAGACGATCCGCCCGTAATGATTTCGAAGGCACCTTGCCCATCGCGATGCTCGGCAACATAGTCGCGAAGCTGCCGTATTTCGTCCGGAGTTAGGGGATCAGAGCTGTTGTATTTCTGGGGAATGACACCGTCCCACGACAGCATCCGCCGCATGGACTTCGGCTTCTGCCAAACGGCGACGACCCATATGGGAATTCTCGGCTTCTGTACCGGCGATGGAATCATCGTCATACTGTCGAGTCGAAAGTGCTTACCGGCAAACGTCTGTGCTGTGCCCTTCCATAGGCCGTCAATGATGGCGAGACCTTCGTCGAGCCGCTCGGCGCGTATTCTCAAATCCATCGCCTCACCCACTTTGTAGAATCCCGCGTCATCTGTCGCCGCGCCTAAGCCCACCGACAGAATCAGCCGGCCTTTGGACAGGTGATCTGCCGTGACGCACTCGCGGGCGAGTTTCCACGGACGCCGGCGCGAGACTGGAGTGATCATAGTGCCGACACGTATGCGGGACGTACGCGCCGCGATCGCGCCGAGAACCACCCATGGATCAAAGAGCGGAAACGGGGCCATGTTGGGAACGTCGATGGCGATTCCGTCCGGAACGAAAAACCCGTCCCATCCGGCTTGCTCTGCCTCACAGGCCAGATCGATGACGGCGTTGAAGTCGTCGCCTGCGTTGATGCAATATGCGTAGCGCATAATAGAACGTCATGATGCCGCAACCGCAGCACATAGGAAACAGTTTTGAGCTGCTTGCTTCATCACGCCGGCCACAACTGGCGTTCTAACTCCCGGTAGGTCGGGTGGCCCCACGGGGGCGGCGCACCGCATAAATGAACCCGGCGCCCAGCAAACCCGCGACCGCCATGATTTTCCACGCCAATTCGTAGCTGTGACGCGCATCGAAAATTGCTCCCGCAATCCACGGCGCTCCCCACTGCCCCAAGGAATAGCCCATGATGATTAGCGCGAGGAGCTTGCCGAGGGAAGCTGCGCCGAAGCATTCGGCCACGACCAAGGGAATGAGCATGTAGTCCGCGCCCATCGAAAAACCGAAGATCGCGGCGAACGCCCAGATCGCGGTCGGCTGGTGAGTCGTGCCGAGTATCAGGATGGAGGCGCCAATCAGCAGATAGAAAAATGCCATCAGGTTTTTCTTCAGGAAGCGGTCCGCCAGGTAACCCACTAACACGCGGCCGCCCAGGCTCGAAGCTAGCAAAGCCGTGGAGAAGCGCGAAGCTGCGGTGGCCGAGTAACCCTGATCCTTGAGAAAGAGAATGAAATGCTGAATGACCGCGCCGATGGCCCCGATGACCAGCGTTGCGCCTATGAGAATGAGCCAGAAGTTGGCGGTGCGAACTGCGGCGGCAACTCCTGTGGAAGGAGAAACAGGATCCTCGAGAATGCTGCCCGTAGCATTGAAGGTATCCAATCCATCGGGCGAAAGCCCCAGATCGGCGGGCGTTGAACGCGTAATCCAGATCCCGACCGGAAGAAGCACCGCCAGGATCAGCAAGCCGATGCTCTCGAGTGCGTGTCGCCAACCGATCGTTCGTATCAGAAAGTTGACGAGGAGCGGCGAAATCACGCCGCCGAGACCCAACCCAAGGTAGGCGTAGCCCATCGCCCGACCTCGCCGCGCTCGGAACCAGCGAGTAACTAGAACCTGGTTTGGAATGGGGCCCGCCAGCACGTACCCCAGCACTTCCATAATGCAAAGGATTTCGTATTGCCAGAGCTTGGTTATCGATCCCATAAGCATGAGGGAGATGCCGATCAGGCCTACGCCGCAGAGAATCACCCAGCGCACGCCAATGCGGTCGATCGCCGCTCCGGCCAGCAAGCCACAAGGCAGGCCAGCGAACAGGAATCCGAAGAGGAACCCCTGCGTGACTTGAGCGCGCGTGAATCCCAGAGACTCCACAAACGCCGGATAGAAGACTGGAAATCCGTAGAAGATGACACCGACGGCGAAAAAAAGATTCAAAAATGCCGCCGCAACAATCCACCAGCCGTAAAAGATGCGTTGTTTTTGTGGTATTCCGCTCATCCGAACTCCGGGCCCAGGATGGCGCAAAGGCGTTCTGTGCTTCCCGGATATGTATTGTCGCCTCGAACCATTCGCGTCAGTGGACGCGTGAAACTAAATCCGAAAGAGCGCAACAGCGGTCCTGCAACGTTGCTTGACTTTAAATAATCTACGATCAATACGTCGCGAGTCGAACGCGCAAGGAATCGTTGCAGCAGTTCGCGGGCGGTAGCAGCATCGTTGGCCATCCACGGGCCAAGATGATCCGCGAAAGATCCTCTCCGACCCAAGGTGTATCCTCGCAGGCGTCCTTCCACGGTGATTGCGGCAGTGAAATCGGGCGCTTCCTGGTGGACGGACCTCAGCAGAAAACTGCGATTCGCGCCAAAAATTTCTCGATCCATTTCGAAGATCTGTTCCAACAGACTTGGCAGTGGATCTGCGAACCGGCCCGCGCCAGATAGCTCGGTCACTTGAACGGGAGGTCTTCGCAGGGACCATCGTTCAATTTCGTATTCCGGCAGGAATCCCAGCTTCTCGTAGAGCGGTTTCCCTTGTGGAGTGGCGTCGAGTTTGATGGACGGAATGCGCAGTGCGTCGAGGTATTCGATGGTTCGTTCGAGAAGCCGCGTTCCAATACCGCGGCCGCGGAACGCCGGATCCACCAATACCATGCCAACCCATGCGAACCGGTTTTCGAATGAAATGGTCGTCGCGGTGCCGCAAACCTGACCGTCCAGCTCCGCGACAAAGCAACCTGTCTCGCTGGCCTCCAGGAAGCGCTCCCAATCCGTTTTGGTCTGATTCCAACCTGCGATTTCTTTCACACGCTGTGCGGCGCAGATGTCCGCCTTGGTCATGACGCGCAAGTGCATCTAACGGCAGCTCCGCAGAGAAATCGCAAATCGATCCGCTAGACGCTATCACGGTAGGCGCGCGAACGTCACCTTTGCCGGAGTTCCAAAGCGACCAGCATAGAGGTGGTGCTGACGACATTCGGGGTGCTCAAGTACAATCAGGCCCGACAAATCTTGATCTGACAGCTCTTCATCTGACAACGTGCGGTCCCCGGGGAAACGCGAATACATGGCGGCAGGAAACCAGAAGACATCGATTCGAGACGTGGAGGAGTTGAACGAACTCCTCAGCGAACCAGCCGAGGCAACGATACGTGCGTTGGCAGCTCTGGAAGGCGACATCGTTATCCTGGGTGTGGGCGGAAAGATGGGACCCACGCTCGCGCGCATGGCCAAAAGAGCGTCCGAGGCCGCAGGCATTCGTCGCAGGGTCATCGGAGTGTCACGATTCTCATCGCATCAATGCGAACACCAGTTGCAGGCATGGGGCGTGGAGACCGTTCGATGTGATTTGCTCGATAGCGCGGCGCTCTCGAAACTACCGGAAGCAGCAAACGTCGTGTACATGGCGGGTATGAAGTTCGGATCCACCGGACAGGAGTCGCTGACTTGGGCCATGAACAGTTTTTTGCCGGGGCTCGTCGGCGAGAGATATCGCGATAGCAGGATCGCGGCATTTTCTACCGGCAACGTTTATGGTCTTTGCCAGGTTTCCAAGCAAGGATCGCGCGAGGGCGATCCTCTCAATCCTCTGGGCGAATATGCAATGAGCTGCCTCGGACGAGAACGGATCTTTGAGCACTTCAGCCGCGCGGGCATGACGAACATCTCAATCCTTCGGCTCAACTACGCGTGCGAGATGCGCTACGGCGTGCTCTTGGATATTGCCAAACGCGTCTACGCGGGACTGGCGGTTCCTCTATCTATGGGATACCTCAACGCTATATGGCAGGGAGACGCCAGTGCGATGAGTCTGCAAGCACTGGGCCGCGCGTCGAGTCCTCCTTTCGTGATCAACATTGCAGGCCCGGAGCTACTCAGCGTTCGCAGCATCGCTGAGCAATTCGGAGCGCTATTTCAGAAGCCCGTCCGCTTTGAAGGTGTGGAATCGACTGACGCCCTTCTAAGCGACGCCGGACGGGCGTTCGAACTGTTTGGACATCCTCGCGTCAGCGCCGCACAGCTGATGACCTGGATCGCCGACTGGATTACGCGAGGAGAAGCGACCTCAGCGAAGCCAACGCATTTTGAGGAGCGCGCCGGGCGCTTCTAATTGCGAACGCGACGCCTGAGGATTATCGACACCACCATGTCAAAACAGCTCGATTCCAAAGTGCACGAGGTCTTGCGACGAGGCACGGTCATCCCCGCGCATCCTCTTGCGCTCACCGCAAACCGGCGCCTTGACGAGCGGCGTCAAAGGGCTCTCACTCGCTATTACATCGCTGCCGGTGCAGGTGGCTTAGCGGTGGGAGTACATACAACACAGTTTGCGATCCGCGATCCAAGACACGGACTCTTCGAACCGGTGTTGAAATTGACTGCGCATGAGATGGATCGTGCCGATCAGGGCCGAAAGGAACCATTGATTCGCATCGGCGGCATATGCGGTGAGACACCGCAGGCCGTTCAAGAGGCTGAGCTGCTCGCGAATCTGGGCTACGGTGCCGGACTGTTGAGCTTGGCGGCGATGAAGCACTCTGGCGACGACGCACTCCTGGTGCACTGCCGGCGAGTGGCAGAGATCTTACCCGTGATCGGTTTTTACTTGCAGCCAGCGGTCGGCGGCCGCGTGTTGCCCTATCGTTTTTGGCGGGAGTTCGCGGAAATCGAGAACGTGGTCGCCATCAAGATCGCCCCGTTCAACCGCTACCAGACCCTCGATGTTGTCCGGGCCGTGGCGGAGTCGGGACGCGACATCGCTCTTTATACCGGTAACGACGACAACATTGTGATGGATCTCGTCACGCCAAACGTTTTTCGAATCGGTGGGCGAACGGAACACCGACGCATCGTGGGCGGTCTGCTGGGTCACTGGGCTGTCTGGACGCGACGCGCGTCGGAACTATTGCAGGAGTGTCACGCCGCGGCTTGCGGCCAGAACAACGTTCCGAAAAGTCTCATCGAGAAGAGCGTGCAGATCACCGATTGCAACGCGGCTTTCTTCGACCCGGTGCATGACTTTGCAGGCTGCATCGCCGGCCTGCATGAAGTCTTGCGACGCCAGGGGCTGCTGGAAGGCACCTGGTGTCTGGATCCCAAAGAATCCCTCAGTCCAGGGCAGCGAGAGGAGATCAATCGGGTCTACGACGCTTATCCTGATCTGAACGATGACGATTTTGTCCTGCAAGGACGCGACGCGTGGCTTCGGCCATGACGCCACGGCAGTCCCGATACGGACGCCGCTGTTTTGTCCAATCGTTAATCGAGCGGCATGCGGTCACGTGTGTGTGACGAGCCCAGTTGGGCCGGCACGGATTTCATAACCACTGTTTCGTGCTTTCCGTCGTTACCTCGGTGGATTACTTACCGCTCTTATTTACCGGGCTGGCTTTTTGTAATGTAGCGAGCAAGTCCTTCGCGCTGTCTGGCACTGGCACGGCCTTGTTGAAGACGATTGCCTTGGCGCTCACTTCTTTGCCGTACAGGTTCTTGTTTGCGCCGTTGTCTGCGCGAAGGGTGGAACCTACCAGGGAGATGCCCGCGAAGAGTCCGCGCGCCCGTGAGTAGGAAAGAATTTCAGCGCGCATGGTGACATCGGTTTCTGCAGAGGCGGTGCGCCCGACCGGGCCGGCTGCCGCGGAGGCGTCGCCACCGAGCTTGACCTTGCTGCTGAGAATGCTGTTCGCGGAACGTGAACTCATAAGGAGAAGAACGAAGTCGGTGGCGGTACCGCCGAGCTGCAAACCTGCACTGCCGCCTTCGAGAGCCATCATCGTTGGCCCGCCCCAGTGGCCGTGGAAGTTTTTGCCACCCCGGCAGGTCATTACACCGCGTCCGTAGCTGCCTCCGAAGCCGATGGCAAATTTCAAGACGGAAGGCAAGATGACCACGCATTCAGCCTTGTCGAGAACACTCTGTGGAATGCTGTCGGGAGCGTTCAGGATTTCCTGCATGACTTTTCCTGCGTTTTCGACGCGGTCGGATTCCTTGTCTTGCGCGAATAAAGGAAGAGCCAGTGCGAGAGTGAAGCCGAGACCCAATAGTGCTTTTTTCATCGTTCATCCTCAGATGCTTTCCGTGCGCCCCATGGGCGTAAATTGATCGCTGATCATTGGGCGCTACATGGGAACAGGAGTATTTGGGGGAGCGCTACATTGGCACTTCGTCCGAAGCGAACATATCACAAAACGGCAGGCAATGCCGACGATCGCGGCGAGTCCATGGTGGGTCAGTTTCCGGTAACGAGACTTACCAGACTTAGGCAAGCTCACGGGATAGGATTCCAAGAATGAAAGAGTAGCCAATTGGTGAAAACGATCCACGCGGTTCTCCATTTGGGAATACTCATCTCGATTGCAGGGTGTGACCCGGGGGTCACAATCCGCCAGTCGGAGTAGGAATCATGTTTGCACACAACCCCCTCCACGGATCCGGACAAGCGGGATTCCCGCATCCGGCTCTTGCCTTAGGTAACGACGCCCATGCGGCGCAGGGGATAGGGATGACAGACGAGAGGCACAGGCAGCCAGCGGTTGATGAGGCGCCGCATACGATCCCAGAGGACGCGGCCGTTCTGGCTGCGCCGCGACAGCGCGCGATGCCAGAGCCGCCCTACTTGGAAACGAAAAATCCACAGCGCGTTTTGGTTCAGAGGCACGCCGTAATACCGAATGTGCCCATGTACCACCGCTTGCAACCACTTGCCTACTTCGGGGATGGGTTCATGCATCCGTCGCTGAAGTTCGGCTTTCACCTCGTTCAACTTCGTCTGCAACCTTTTGCGGATCGTTTGCCGCAGCACCGTGAACCGTCCATTGCTCCTCTTCTTCACGCAGATGTGCGTAAAGCCAAGAAAGTTGAACGTCTCCGGTTTCCCTTCTCCACGCCACTGCCGTTGGTCGATTGCGAACGGACCGAACTCCAGCAAGCGCGTTTTCTCGGGATGCAATTCCAGGTTGAACTTCTTCATTCGTTCGGTAAGTTCTGCCCGGAACTGATCAGCATCCGCTTTGCTGTTGAATCCCACCACGATGTCGTCTGCGAATCGCACCACGATCATATCGCCGTGCGCGCGCTTCTGACGCCATGCTTGGACCCACAGGTCGAACACGTAATGAAGATAGACGTTTGCCAAAAGCGGCGAAGCACTCCCGCCCTGGGGCGTTCCTTCTTCCACTCGTATTCGTTTCCCATCCTCCAGCACGCCAGCATTGAGCCATTTCTGAATCAACCGCACGACGCGCCGATCTGCAACCCGGTGCTCGACGAACTTCACCAGCCATTCGTGAGAAAGTCCGTCGAAAAAGCCTTTGATATCCAGATCGAGCACCCAGTTCACTTTTCTCGTCAACAGTCCGGTGTACAGCGCATCCAGCGCTTGATGCTGGCTGCGCCCTGGTCGGAACCCGTACGAAAATCCGAGAAAGTCCGTTTCGTAGATGGCATTCAGAACCTCGACCGCCGCGCGCTGAACGATTTTGTCTTCCAGCGCCGGTACTCCGAGCGGCCTTTGCCGCCCATCGGTCTTGGCGATATACACCCTACGCACCGGCTTCGCTCGGTACGCTCCTCGCTTCAACCTTTCGGAGAGATCCTGGAGGTTCCCCTCCAGTTGCTCGCCGTAGTGTCGCCACGTTTCCCCGTCCACACCCGGCGCGGCTTCCTTCTTCAATCGGAAGTAGGCCATCCGAAGTGTTTCCAGGTTGTAGATGTGGTGCAGAAGCGCCGTGAACCGCAACTGCTTATCCTTTCCTGCTGCTTGACGTACCCGCTCCAGCGCACTCGGCGCGTCTTTCCGGCTCGGTGTCCGGGACGCGTTTTGCTGTGGCAGGTTCCCTTTGGCCAAACCTCTTCCCTCCATCCCCTCCGCCACCGGTTTCCCAGTCTTGTTCGGGGACTTCTCAGGTACTACAGGTCTGTCCGACTTCCCCGGTCCGTTCGTCATCGGCGTACGTCCTTAGACTTCCCGATGCGTCCCAAAGCAACTGCGGCCTTGGGCGGACTGGGGATCTCCCGGTTCCCATGCGAGGTGCTTGCGTACGTGCACGGGGTCTTTGACCGCGCGGGACTCTGGCACACCTCGCGATATCGGTGCACCCGATGGGGCCTTCCGCTTTCTCCTACAGCGTCAGCGTCCCGGAGGAAGTTTCTTACGCGGCTGAATACCCGGCCCGCACGTTCCCCTGTCAACGCTTCGACGCTGCCTTTGCAAGCAGCTCCGCATGACTCGGGGCCGATGTGGGTCGCTGATCCACTTTCGTATGACTTTTGCATTCACTACACCTCGCCGGTTTAACCGGCGCACAGGAGACCCGCAAAATGAAAGCCGAGTAAGTCGCGACGTAGACGACTCTTCTGTGCTCGTCCACGTAAAATCGATCCGTCAACTTACTGGCGAGACGTTGTACGCCCCGGAAATACAGGTCAGGAATTCGCTAGAATCGCCTATCACGATTACGAGCGTAGAATTGGCGGCGAAAAGCGGAACATATGCAAATACTTTCCCGCGACCGGAAACGTACCCTTAAGCGATTCAACCGCAGACGGCGGAAACGATGAGGGTTCTATTCCGCCTTGATAATAGTGTGTGGAAGATTTTTGAGCATCGAGCCGAGTTGCGTGTTCACTATCGAGCCGACAAGCTAGAGGTGATTGCAAGGGCAAGTATTCTCCGCGCACCTCTAAAAGACGCACCTTAAGAGCATTTGAGAATTAGGGCCTGGTAAACGCATTATAAAAGGGCGCCCGTTTCAGACTGTTACGAAACGAGAGTGATAAAGCGATTTAGAACGATGTTCCGAGTGCCGGAGCATCGCTTTTTTAGTTTTGGCGAGGCGAATCAGGTTGTCGTCGTGTGATGAGTGGTGGGAGCAGGATCAGGTGGCCTGCAGGGCTACATGCAGCTTGCGTCCGCCGAGAATGTTCAGCATACGCTTCAGATTGTAGGCGGCTACGGCCAAGCTGATTTCCGTTTGCGCTCCCCGCAGTCCACGCAGCAGGAAGCGTGGATGTCCGAAGATGCGGTATTTCAAATTGGCGAATGGATGTTCCGCGGTGGCTCGTCGCAGCCGCATCGCCTCCGGCGTGGCCCGTTGTTGCCTGCGCTGTAGCGCCTCTTCGTGCAGGTGACGGGTAACGATCCGTCGTGACGACACGGTGCATCGCGATTTCAGAGGGCAGGCTCCGCAGACTTCGGGTTGTGCGGCATAGAGCACGGCACGATCTTTCCGCATTAGTTGTTTGCGGGCGAGAGTCTGCCCGGCCGGGCACAAGAACGTGTCGCTCTCCGGTTGGTAAGTACATTCCGTGCGGTCGAACAGCGTGCCATCTCCGCGACGGTTCACGCCACGGTGGGCAGGCACCGGCGGCAAGATGCCCTTCGCCTCGCAGGCTTCGGCCTGCTTTCCATTCCAGTAGCCCGCATCGGCAACCACGTTGATCGGCTGCGCAGGCCCGCCCGTCGCTGCCTGCGCGGCTTCCGCCATCGGTTGCAGGCTGCCGTTGTCGCCGGCCTGAACGGTCACTTGCTGCGCCACGATCAACGCGTGTTCGGCATCGACGGCGGCTGGCACGTGGTAGGCAGGAAGGCAGCCGTGAGTGGTACGCAGGAAGGCAACTTCCGGCTCCGGGTGCCGGTGCAATTTTTCCAGCGCATGGGCCACAGCACGGGGGTCGATGACCATCTCGTCTTGCTCATCGCTCTGCTCCAACTTTTCCAGGTAGCGTTCCAGCGCCTCACGCTCGCGCACACTTTTCACGCTGCTGACAGCCTGGAACTGCGAGCCGTCAATGGCGACCCACTCGCCCTTCACCAAGCCTACCGAGCGCGCCAGCCGCACCCACTCGGCTCCCGCTGCGGTTACGCCGTCGCGATGCATGCGCCGGAACTCGGCAATCGTCTTGTGGTCCGGCACCCGCCGCCCCAGCAACCACATCAACTCCATGTTCCGTCGGCACTCCGACTCCCGCCGCCGCGAGGAACGGATCTGCTGCAAATAGCCGTACCGATAGAGTTTCAGCAGAGCGCGCGGATCATAGCCAGGCCGCCCAGTCTCAGCCGCCTCGGCGCGCTCAAATCCCAAACCCGCCATGTCCAACCGATCGACAAATGCATCGATGACCCGGCACACGTGATCGTCCGGAATCAACTCTTCCAAGGTGACCGGAAAGAGGGTTGCTTGGGTCCGGCCTTCGCCCTGCACATAGCCCATAAAAAAAGATGCCCTCGCTTTCACGAAGGCATCTTCTCATTTATTTTCGGACGGTCAACAGAGTTTCGTAACGGTTTCAAAAGGGGCGCCCTTTTATAATGTGTGGATTTTCACTTTAACGCGGAGTCCCCGTTCCAGATTCTCGGAGTCACTTTGTTGCCTGAGAGCAGCGTGCCGTGGCGTAACCCGGCTTGATTACGGCGTAGATAAAATCGCAACGCTGGTCGTAACGCAGGAAGGCGCTCTTCATAGCGTTGATAGTGATCTTTTCGAAGTCCTCCAGGGACAGACCAAAGGTATCTTCAGCAGTCTCGAATTCCTTAGTCATAGTCGTGTCGCTCATTAACCGGTTATCGGTGTTTAGGGTGACGCGAAATTTCTCCTGATATAGGATCTTAAAGGGATGCTCGGACAAGTTGCGTGTGGCCCCTGTATGGACGTTGCTTAGCAGGCAAATCTCCAACGGGATCCTTTTGTCGAGCACGTATTGCGCGAGGTCGCCCAATTTCACTGCCTTGCCGTCCGTGACCGCAATGTCATCGATTAATCGTGTCCCATGCCCGATCCGGTGTGCTCCACAGTATTGAATGGCCTGCCAAATCGATTCTTTTCCAAACCCCTCGCCAGCGTGAATGGTGATGTTGAAATTCTGTCGCTGAATATAGTGGAAAGCTTCCACGTGCTTTTTGGGAGGATAACCGCCCTCCTCACCCGCAAGATCGAATCCCACAACTCCCCGCTCACGAAAGTCGACGGCGAGTTCGGCCATTTCGAGTGACACATCCATATTGCGCATCGCGCAGATGATTAACCCCGAAAAAATTCCAAAGTCCCTTCGGCCCCGCTCCAAGCCCTTCAGCACGGCGGAGACCACCTGCTGGTGGCTTAGTCCCTTCCGAGTATGAAAAATCGGAGCAAAGCGACTCTCAAAATAGACCACGCCATCACGGCTAAGATCTTCCGCTTGTTCATAAGCCACTCGTTCGAGCGCCTCTTCGGTTTGCATCACGGCAATTGTGTGTGCAAAGCCTTCCAGGTACTTTGGCAGACTTCCCTGGTTCGCACCTTGGTGGAACCAGCGTGCCAGTTCGTCTGGATCCTCCGTGGGAAGTCGGTCGTATTTTCCGCTTCTCGCCAACTCAACCACCGTTTTCGCTCTTAGCACTCCGTCCAGGTGTTCGTGCAAAAGAACCTTCGGGAGCCTCTTTAATACTCCGCGATCCAACTTCATGGGTCCTCCGGTTTCCTCGCTCGATGCGATCATCAAGACTACATAAAAACACTGTCGACCCCTGGAGGCAGGTCCTGCGGCGGCCTCACTCCCAAATTCAGATTTTGGCGAGAATAGCAGCTTGAGTCCACTGCACTTTGGAAAACTAGGACGATTAACGCGCTAATCGAAGCACATTCTGGCTACGTTCCCGAATGGCCGATCCTATCGACCAGGTCCATCGAAGCAGCAACTTTGCTCCGCACGGGCAATTCACCAGAGTACGGGCTGGAGAATGCCCGTCGTGTATTGACAACTCTGAGAAACGGTGCAATAAGGGCAGAAGGGACCCAAACCCGCTGATTGCTGTTCCACAGAAGACCCGCAACGGAGTCCCGCAGGAGGCCAAACATGACCGCTAAGATTCTGACGTTTTCATCCCACGGCGATACCACACTTCTCGAATACGATCCGGCCACCGCCGACATGGATGAAGTGAATAGGGTAATTGCCGAATATGAAGTCAAGACCGGTGCGCAGCCGTTCGATATGACGACCGGTGAACGCATCGAGAGAGTCACGCGCAGGCAGAACGAAGTCTTGATGGTTCATCCCATCGCAGGCGGCTAGCCTTGGGGTTTGCCTAAAGACCTCGGGCAATGCAAGACCTCGTTAGCATCGACTGAACGTGGCAGTCGATTTGTGTTGCAGGCTACCTCTATGTTGCGTGTAGTTCTATCCCTGATTCCGTTCCTCGCGGTGATCCTGCGTAGGTTTGTGTTTACTGGCATGGGACGGGAATGGCCGCTTGGAGAAATTGACCCAGCGCGACCGCGACAGAATGGCCCCTTAGAGCAGGGTCTCTACATCTTAGACCCTGTCGGTATAACCCTGGTCGCAGGCGAGCGCGAGAACCGTGCGAATGGTGCTGACGCCGTCGACCGAAAATATCGCGCGAAAAGGTATCTCCGTCGCATCGTTGCCCTCACCGGCGCCACGCAAATAGGTGGTGCCTATGTCCTGCAAGTCGGCACAACTAGATTCCAAGTGCGTGATGGATTTGTCAGACGGTTGCAAAACGTGACCAACCCCAAATGTGGGTATGAAGAAACGTGTTTTTATCCCGCGCACAAAGAGATGCCAAAGGCGGAGCAAATTGCCACGGCGCTACTCCAGCTCAAGAACAATCCTGTGCTGTTCGACGGGTGGGCCGCCCGGAACGGAGCGTTCAAGGCTGACGGTCAGGTGTTCACTCGTGCTCAGTGATCGGCACGCAATGAGCATCGAAACCGAATCCACGCCGGCGGAGCGCGCAGCAGAGTATCTGGAGCGTATCGCATGGCTCACTGGAGCGAAGCTACACGACGATGGCACTTACCACCTCACGGTTGGGCGCGTGCGCTTCCGAGTGGACTATAAATTCGTTATCTCGCACTGCGGCAAATCGACATGCTTTTCTGTTGTGGACTACCCCGATATCCCGCGCGCGGAATTGATCGCAACTGCGCTACTACAACTGAAGAACAATCCACGACTATTTGAGATGTGGAGAGAACGGCAGGGGGATGCTTTCAAAGCGAATGGGCAGATTTTTGAAGGCTCATATCCGCTGACTAGAGACGAAACCTGAAACATTCCGGGGGTGGACGTTTATATGGCAGCTGCACTTCTATCCGTGGAGTAACAAGAAATCGCATACACCGCAAGCTGTGGACCCGGAACAGAAGAATTGTCAAGCGAATCAACTGCCAAAGCCGCTCCGACCGAGATGGACAAAACCGCGATGGCTAACAAAGAGGCGCGAAGCGCAGTGATTTGTAGCATGCGCTACCGCAACGCGCCGCAGGCTATCGACTGGCTTTGCCATGTTTTCGGATTTGAAAGACATGCGGTCTATCCCGGACCGAATAACACCATCGAGCACGCGGAATTGACGCTCGGCGGTGGTATGGTCATGCTGGGCTCAATCAGGGACGACGAGTGGGACCGCCTGATGATGCATACGGACGAACTGGGCGGCATTGAAACGCGAGGTTGCTACTTGTGCGTCCCTAACGCCGATGAAGTTTACGCACGGGTGAAAGCCGTAGGAGTTGAAATCATAAAAGAGATACAAGACGAGAGTTACGGCGGACGAGGGTTTGTATGCCGAGACCTCGAGGGGCGCGTCTGGAGCGTCGGCACTTACGACCCCTGGGAAACGAAATAAAGGACCCTAAGACTATTGGCCTGCTCGTTTGAAGTTCCCGCAGCTGGAGAGTGTTATGCGAATTCTGCTTTACAACCCTGACAACGGCGTCACCCGCAACTTCATGCCCCACCTCTGGATGTTTCTGCTCCAGGCGCTCACTCCTCCTGGACATGAAGTTTTGCTGATCGATGGCAATGCCCAACCCATGGACGAAACCCAAATTGCGGAATTCGTCCGCGACCAGAACATCGGACTGGTTGGTATCGGTGCCATGACCAGGATGGTCGCCAGGGCGTATCGTATGGCTGACGCTATTCGGGCGACGGGGGTACCGGTGGTCATGGGAGGGCCACACGTGACCGAAGAGGCCGATGAAGCTCTCGGTCGCGGTGGTGGCCAACGCCATGCCGATGCCGTTGCCTTGGGAGAAGCCGATGAGACCTGGCCGCAAATCGTCAAAGATGCTGTTCGCGGTGAGCTAAAGGAAATCTACGCGCCTGTTGATGGGACGGGCAAGGAGCGCAAGCCTTCCCTGAATCCCTATCCCGCGATTCCGTGGGACAAGCTTGATCTCCGCCAGTTCAATCTCGTTCCCAAACTGATGCACCCCTTGCTCAAGAATTTCCGGGAAGGCTGGGGGACATTTCGCATCGTGCCGGTTGAATCGGGACGAGGCTGTCCTTACGGCTGCGAGTTCTGCACGGTCACCGGATTCTTCGGCGACTCCATTCGGTTCCGCAAGAACGAAAGCGTCGTCAATGAATTGCTCTTGCTGAAAGCCCGCGCCCGCAAAGAGCAAGGTCAGATCGTGGTTTTCTTCATCGACGACAACTTTGCCATCAATGTAAAGCGCACTAAATCACTGCTGCGTGACATCATCGCGGCGAAAGCCCAGGTCTTTTGGGTGGCGCAGATCAGCGCCAATCTACTGCGTGACGAAGAACTGGTGGATTTGATTGCTGCCTCAGGAGGCAAGTGGGTCTTTATCGGCATGGAGTCGGTCGATCCGATAAATCTGAAGGACGTAAATAAAGGATTCAATAAGCCCAGCGAGTATGCCGCCGTGCTTGAGCGCCTGGCAAAGCGCAATATTTACGCAATCACCTCGTTCATCTTCGGCATGGATAACGACACTCCGGGAGTCGCCGAACGCACCTTACAGCAGGTGCGCACATGGCCTCCGGGCTTGCCCATCTTCGGGCTACTCACGCCGTTACCCGCAACGCCTTTATACAAGCGACTGGAGGCCGCCGGACGGCTCACGCGCCCTCGGCACTGGCTGGACTTCGTTCCGTTCACGATGGCCCACACTCCGCTGAAGATGACCATCGAAGAAGCACATGCCGAAGTCAACTACGGCTGGGCTCACTCCTACAGCCCGGAAGCGATGGCTCAGGCAGTTGCGGCGCTCGACGACGACCATGTGGGGGATCGTGTCAATATTTTCCTGGCGCGTCTTTGTTTTCGCGGAATCTATTTCCCGATGATGCGGAAGTCCTCGTGGCTGCGCGTCATTCTCGAGAACCGCCGAACGATCCTGAGGCTTTTCAAAGAGGGAGTTTCCAAATGGATGCGCCCGCGCAATTCCGCCAGCCAAGATTCGTTTGACGTTGGAACGCCCAATGTCAGCGGTGACGCCAACGCTTAAACAGATTTCCTGAAGAGCGGTGACGACCCGAGGCTCGCCTCGTCGCTTCGAGAGACCCGATGTACAGCGTCCTTGCTGACTCCCAGCGCGGTCGCGGCTTCTTGTCATCCTTGAAGGGAAGCCAAAGACATTCAAACTGACGGACTTTCTTGTCGTGGAATGTTGCGGCGAAAGGTTGATGACGTGGTGATGCCCAGTTCTTGCAATTGCTCGACATCACGCCACTTGGTGATTCCACTCTCAAACGCCAGCCGTCTTGTGACAAAGAAGGCTTTCACTGCCTGGTGATCTGATCCCGATCCAATAGAAGGTGGTCGATTAGAAAGGAGAGTATCTCTACGTCTTGCCGCGCATCGGTGCCATCGTATTGTTTGGAGTCACGGCTTGCGAAAGCCTGAACAATTTTGCATCCCCCGTCGCTCACTTCGAGCCGGACTTTGTACACGCAAAATCCTGTCCAGCTGCGCACAAAGGTCAGCCACGGGTCCTTGAAGAAAACGTACCAGCGATCCGCCCTTAGGCAATCATCCATACTCTCAGCGACGAAGCCTCGCTTCAGACGCAAGAACTCGGCGTCGGTGAAAACACGTTCAAATGGAATTCGGACTCGCAGTCTGGGTAGCGGGCGAGGCTTATCCATCGCTCACTTCCCACTCCTGAGCTTCATTTTCAGCGGAGTTCTGGCCGAAGCACAAAATGCCGTCGCAGCGCTGATCCCTGCAGTTCCGACCGCCCGCCATGATGCGCCTTGAGATCGCAGCCGTCTGATTTCATCGGCATTTGCTATTTTCCGTGGCCTGCCCAGTGTTTTCCCTTTGGCCCGTGCATTTCTGAGACCGGCTTTCACTCTCTCGGCGATCAAGCTGCGCTCTAATTCAGCGACTGCACCCAAGACTGTGAAGACCATTTTCCCTGTCGGTGTGGACGTATCGACTTGTTCCGAAAGACTCACAAATTCGATGCCGAGTGCCTTGAACGTCTCCAACGCACGCAAGAGGTGGCTCACCGACCTGGCAAAGCGATCGAAGCGCCAGCAAACCACCGCATCGAAACAGCGAAGATGAGCATCGGCGAGGAGTTTATTCAACTCCGGGCGACTCTCTTTCATTCCTGAAATGCCCTGATCGACATATTCGCGTGTTACAGCCCACCCTCTCCGTTTAGCGTATGACCGAATTTCCCTTAACTGCATATCGGGTGATTGAGACCCGTTTCCGGTGCTCACTCGCGCGTAGATCGCTGCTTTCATCGTGAAGTCTCCTAAAAGTCCCTCGATCCGATCTCGAACTAGCTAACCGGGCTTACGGTGCCCGAGGTGACCCGTTTTGACGTGACCGGCTTGAATTAGTCCAGCGGGAGTGAGAGAAATCACTCGCAAGGAGAGCTGGACATGCCGATGAAGAAACACAAGCCGGAGCAAATCGTGGCGCTGCTGCGGCAGATTGAAGTAGAAATCGCGAACGGGAAGAACACACCACAAGCCTGCAAGGAAGCAGAGATCACCATTCAGACCTACTACCGCTGGAGGAAAGAGTTCGGCGGCCTGAAGTTGGATCAAGCAAGAAGGAGCTGGAGCGAGAGAACGCGAAGTTGAAGCGTTAGTAGCGGAACTGTCTCTGGAGAAGCAGATCTTGAAGGACGTGGCCTCGGGAAACTTCTAAGCCCTGAGCGGCGGCGTTGTGCGGTGGAGCATGTGCGCGAAAAGTACGAAGTCAGTGAGCGCCATGCCTGCCGGCTGTTGGGGCAGTGGCGAAGGACACAACGCTATGCCGCGATCCAGAGGATCGACGAAGATGCGCTGACCGAAGCGATCATTGCCCTGGCCAGTGAATACGGTCGCTACGGATACCGGCGAATTACGGCGCTGTTACAACGTCATGGTTGGCAGGTGGGCCAAGATCGGGTACAGCGCATCTGGCGTCGCGAGGGGTTGAAGGTACCGCAGAAGCAGCGGCCCCGTAGGAGGTTGTGGCTGAACGATGGGTCGTGCCTTCGGCTGCGACCGGAGCGTGCCCATCACGTTTGGAGCTACGACTTCGTGAGTGCGATGACGCATGACGGAACAACGCTGCGAATGCTGACGCTGATTGATGAATACACGCGGGAGAGTCTTGCGATCCGTGTGGCTAGAAAGCTCGGGAGGTAGGAAGTGATGGAAGCTCTAGCCGATGTAATGCTGTTCCGGGGAATCCCGGAAAACATTCGTTCAGACAACGGGTCGGAGTTCGTGGCCAAGGAGCTGAGACAATGGCTGGCGAAGTTGGGCCCGGGGACGCTGTACATCGAGCCGGGAAGTCCTTGGGAGAACGGCTACTGCGAAAGCTTCAACGGGAAGCTGCGGGAGGAATGCTTGAACGGAGAGATTTTTTACTCCCTGAAGGAGGCCCAGATCGTGATCGAAAACTGGCGCGTGGAATACAACACCAAGCGGCCGCACTCTGCACTCGGCTACAGGCCGCCTGCCCCCGCGGCCTGTAGCCCCTGGGGGGTAAATCCGACTTCACAGCGCATGGCTGTGATATAAAAATCCTCTCACTTCTTTTGGACTAACAAATCAGGCCGGTCAGGGCTATGCCAGCTGACAAGCTGATCTTGCGCGTTACGTCGGTGAAGCCGCATTACAGTCGGCTAGCATCGAAAATGGGGAAGCCCGTCAGCGGATATGATTCATCTCTGGACCTACGGGGAACAAAATCGAACTTCCCGGTTCGTATCTACTGTGACGGTCGCTTTGGTACACACAATAACAAAGTGGAATTTATCGACGTGAGTAGACTAGGACTGAGCCGCGTCACTGAAATAGCTAAAGCGATCTGCGGTTCGATAGACGACGCTTTAATTTGTTCTATCGACATTCTCGAAGGACCGAAAGCCACCATTTTCACAGCAAGGTCTTGCCATTCCCGACCGAGACAAGTTGCGGATGAAGATTGAGAGTCGTGAGGCTGCTTCCCTCTCTTGGGTACAAGCCACGGGAATCGCCGCTCAAGTCCGAAAGCTGGAGTTAGACGACGTTCGCAAGAGACAGTACGCGACACTCTTCTTGGTGGGCATCTGCATCGGGTTTGCGGTTCGGGGAATTGGTCGCCTTGAGACCGGATGATATCGACTTCAAGGCCAAGACAGTTCGCGTGGACGAATCATCGGACCAGCGGAGTGGAGGCAAGATAGGGCCTTGCAAAAACGTAGCAGCTTATCGAACCGTTTTGTTGGCCGATGCCGAAGGACAAGAAACGTTGAAGGCTGTACAGCGCTATATGAAAAGGAAGAAGCCCTCGAACCTTGTCTTTCATTCTCGACGCGACACTCCCCTCCTCGAAACCAATGTCCTACACGATGGTTTGTATCCCGCCTTGAAGGCACTCAACCTGCCCAAGGCTGGCATGCAGAACTCGCTGGCCTAAATCCCGCCGTCCTTCGACAGCAAATGGGGCATAGTTCTGCGTCGATGACGGCTCGATACACCGGACAAGTCCCAATGGAACAAGTCCGACTTGCGTTTTCGAGGCTTGATAACCGCGAATCGGAAAATAAGGAAAATGGAGTTGCAGCGTAAGTCTTTTGAGCGGGCGATGGGAATCGAACCCACGTCCGAAGCTTGGGAAGCTTAGCAGTAACACGCAAAAACGTTCGAATTGGCGGCATTTTGACGTTTTTCGATTTTCTCAAATGGATTCCAATTGGAGCACCGGCGGAGTACTCGCCTGCTAAGTCCTGCACTCGGCTCCAAGTAATGACGAGGGATTCAAGCCTTGACCACCTGAGGCAGAGCATCGACTCAGACTCGCGCGGTCCAATGCATATGCAACTCTCGCAGCCGTGTTCGGTCTGTATTACGTTTGTAAGACTGTAGGGCCGGTTTAAATTTCGGTTGATTCCATGTCGTGCTACAACAGTGTGGGCATCTGGACGGTTTTCTAAATGCGTTCCAAGTCGTCCGTGTCGGACTGCCCCTATCACGAATGGGGCAAGAGCAACACACCGAGCGGTTGTCGGACCAGCTGAAATTGCCAGACCGACCGGGTAGCCGCTCGGGCAACAACCGAATGCTCGGTCCACATTTCCAGTCTTACGGTGGGATTTTTGAAGCGGCGGTTTGCTAATTCACCCTGACCTGTTCGCACAGACCGATTTTCGTTTGTTTTGTTAGCGGTACGAACTCCTCAGTTGCACCAAAACGCCCCATTTGCAGTCTATTGTTCAGCAACCGGCGCGCCTAAAGCCGGGACGATCCCACCAAAGCACACGGCTATCGAATTGCCACGCGATCGAGCATTATATGCGCGCGTCGCACGTCATTAGGTCTCCGGGGCATTCGGCTCAATATGCCGGATATACAGGAAAAGTCCAACCACAGAAATCAAGATGAATACGAGAGCCAAGCCCAGCCCACGCCGGCGATAGTCGCGCTCCGCCAGCGCGCTATTTCCCGCTTGAAGACTTTTCGCGGCGATCTTCAGGCCCTCCTGGATATCTTGATTCACGAGCTCTTTCTGAAAACTGTGGATGGTGACGCGAGCCTTGGTGAGCGCATCGCGAGCCTGATCTTCGTCCAGCCGTGCCTGGCTTACTTCCATGCCGGAAGATTCGGCGACACCAAGCACACTATGGGCGTTCTTGAGGGCGTCGTCCAGACGAGTCAAGCCACTGAGCATCTCCGACCGCGCTTGGTCGCACACATCACCAGGCGTGTGGCATCGCATACACGTGGCCTGAGGACCGGTGCCAAGTTTCGCATCCGTCGGATGACTGATCCCGTGGTTGCTGTGACAAACGACGCATCCAGGAAGACCGGCGGATTGAAAAGCGGCCTTGTGCGTACTTTTATCGTACATCTGATCTTGGAACACATGGCATTTCGAACAAACATTCTGCACCGAGTCCACGCCCGGGGGCGCCGCGCCGTGGTTTCCATGGCATGTCGTGCACGTCGGCGCACTGAGGTCACCGCGGACGACCAGCGCGTCATGATGCACGCTGGTGTTGTACTGCGTGAACTGATCTGTGGGGATCGAGTAGCCCTTCATGCGGGAAGCGTCGGAATGGCAGCGAGAACACGTTTCGGCGATATTGAGCGGGTGGACCTTGGAACGCGTATCGCTGGCGGGGCGCAGGCCGTGGACGCCGTGGCAATCGATGCAAACCGCCACTTTCGTATCACCCTTGGCGAAAAGCTTTCCGTGTACGCTGGTCTTGTACTGGCTCAACTGATCGGTCCGCAAGGAAGGGTTGTACTTGCGCATGAAAGCCCCATCGGAGTGGCAGCGGCCGCAGAGCTCCGGGATCTGACTCCGCAGGATTTTGCCGCGAAACCCGGCCGCCTTGCTCATGGCGTCCATGTCGGCCTTCGTGGGATCGCCGCCGTGACAGCTCGCGCACGTAAGTCCCTTTTCGGAATGAATGTCGGTCGAGAATTGTTGTTCGGTGATCTGGAGCGGAGGATCGAGCGCACCATGGCAGTCAAGACAAGTGTTCTGCGCCTGAGCAGAAACGATGCTTGCCGATGCACACACCATGAGCAGAAGGAACAACACTCGTGAAAATCCGTTATTTCGCCACGTATCCATAAATCGTCATCGCGATGATGTAGCTCAGCGCGAACACTCCGGCACCAGTGATGAGCTTCCGGCCGCGCCCCGGCCGGCTTGATCGAAGAAAGGAAGCAGCAGCCAGAGAAATCCGGCAACACCGAATACCAGGATGCCGACGACTTCGCCATCTACGAACCACAGTCTTGCCGGAATCTTCTTCAGCGTCTGGAACATGAACATGAAATACCACTCCGGCCGGATGCCAGCCGGAGCCGGAGCGAACGGGTCGGCCTTCGTCCCCAGTTCCCAAGGCAATATGGCAGCCAGCGCCCCGAGAACTCCCAGAGCGATGTACCAGGCCATGAACTCGCGCAAAAGAAAGTTGGGGAAAAACTTCATCTGGCGCGCTTCACCGGGAGAGGCCGTCCAGCCCGCTTCCACACTGGGTGGGACGCTCATGCCGAAATACTGAATTAGCGCGAGATGGACGAGCACGAGAAGGGTCGTCAGCAAGGGCAACACCGCAACGTGAAAACCGAAGAAACGGGTGAGCGTCGCACCGGTCACTTCTTCGCCCCCGCGCAGGAAAACCATCAGGGCGTGTCCGATGAATGGTATTTGGCCGGTGATCTCCGTCCCGACTTTGGTTGCGAAAAACGCCAGCGTATTCCACGGGAGCAGGTAACCACTGAATCCGAATCCCATCGCCAGGAACAGCAACAACATGCCACTGAGCCAGGTCAGCTCTCGAGGCTTGCGGTAAGCGCGCAGGAAAACCACGCTGAACATATGCGCGAACGCCATGAGAATCATCAAGTTGGCCGCCCAGGAATGAATGGATCGAATCAGCCAACCGAACTGCACCCGGGTCATGATGTACTGCACGCTTTCGAACGCTTCATTGGCCCCGGGCCGGTAATACAGCAACAGCAGGATTCCGGTGAACACCTGGATCATGAACAGGAAGAGAGTGATTCCGCCGAGGAAATACCAGTAGGAGAGCTTGTGAATCGGAACAGTCTTCTTCTTCAACGGCGCCGATGAGCTCCGCCCAGTGAAAGCGCTCATCCAGCCAACCATTGACGCGGGCAAATAAACTCACCTCAAGCCTCCCGCTTACGGCTGACGACGATTTCGTCTCCGCGCACGTGAACCTGGAGGACTCCAGCGGACGCGGAGGAGGGCCAGAGATATTGCGCCCGTTGAGGTCGTACAAACCGTTATGGCACGCGCACCAAATCTGGTGGAGGTCGTTACGATATTGAACGGTGCAGCTCAAATGCGTGCAGACTGCCGACAAGGCACGATATTCTCCTTCGGCGGTCATCAGCAAAAGGGCAGGCCGGGTTCCAAATCTGAAGACCTTCGAGCCGTTGGGCCTCAGGTCTCCGACTTTCGAAGCCACAACTTCATCGCCGCCAAGGTCGGCCACAGGCGGCGGAATCAGGTAGCGTAGCACCGGATAAACAAACGACACGACGGAAGCAAACAACCCGCCACCCAATAACACCTCGACAATGCGCCGCCGTGGCGGTTTGACTGGAGTTGGAACCTGGCTCTCCACAGTGCTCCTCACACTCTCTTCTAAAGGGCTACGGGCCGACTTTACTTCTTCTTCGCGAACTCCCGGATGTAAGCCACCAATTGCGCGATCTGCTCCTTCGACAGTTTCCCGTCGTAGGCGGGCATCTTGTTCTTTCCCTTCGTCAGAACTTCGGTCAGTTGAGCATCCGTCTGGCCCTGCACTTCCGTCGAGCCGAGGTTGCGGGCACTGAGTTTCTTCCCCATGGGGACTTCACCTTTGCCGTCGGGTCCATGACACATGGCACACTTCGCCTTGAATAGTGTTTCTCCGGCGCTCTGAGCCTGAGAAGACCCTGGACAAATAGCTTTATACATTCCTCACCATTCTGTGCTTCGCCAACAACGGAAATACTTTCGTCCGAACCCAAAAGTTTCCGCAAGCCATCGCGGAAGATCGCGTGGTCATCCGCAATGAGCACTCTGATACTTGATCGCTCTTTCGGCATTAGAGAAAACTGGTCCCTCCAAGTCTCACTATAGCGCGGCGCCTCTCGAAAAACGCGATCGGTGAAGGGATGGCGCCCTACCAGAGCACAGATGTGAAACACTGGGATTCACGATGCAACTGAGCCCGCTTCGCTTTTCTGCCCGCGAGAAACGCTTGTCATTGTGGTTGGGCGCTGCCTCGTTGTCGTTTGGAATCTTCGTCAAGATCACTTCCGAACTGCTTGAGCATGAAGGGCGTGGTCTGGATTCGTCAATCTTGACTGCTGTGGCCAAGATGCGAAGGCCATGGCTCACCGGCGTCGCCGTGGACGTAACGGCTCTTGGCTCGCTTACATTGGTGGCCCTGATATCTGCCATAGCCCTTTGCATACTTCTTGCTCTGAAGGACCGCCCAGCAGCTTGGCAGCTTCTCTTGAATTCGGTGGGAGCGGGAATTTGGACAGGAATAACCAAGAACGTCATCGAACGAGCTCGACCAGAAGACGTCACTCACCTAGTACAAGTTTCAGGCTTTTCATATCCTAGCGGACATTCGCTCGTTTCCGCCTCGCTATACTTGACGATCGCAATCCTTGCGGGGCGCCATCTGCCAACAACGAAGAGTCGCGCTCTACTGCTTTGCCTCGCCATTGTTATCATTTCGCTGGTCGGTATGTCGCGCGTGTATTTGGGTGTGCATTATCCCAGCGATGTCGTCAGCGGCGTTTTGTTAGGAGTTGCCTGGGCGCTACTGCTCGCTGGCGGGTTTTCGATGATTGAACGTCGCGTTTCATAAACGGACGAGAACTCGGGTTACGGGAACATATTGGTTTGGCAGACATCCACTTGTGTGGAGTCGAGGTGTGGCGCGGTGGATTAGGTGGAGCCTAGTGAGCTGACCGCTTTAAAGGCTTGGATAAAAGAGCGGCGCGCCGGGAATGAGGTTGGCTACGAAAGCGCTACGCAATTCAGTCGTGAATACAGCAGATTCTTTGGTCAGCCGCCGATTCGAGACGTTAGGGCGCAGCTCTCTGCGGCGACCTCGGCCGAAATAGCTTCAGGGGGTGAAGAGGAAGGCCGCGACAAGCATCAGGAAGAAAAAAGAAGATGAGCGGGGCGGTGTAAGAGTGGGTACGGTCGAAGCCCGCGCCCATAAGTACGTGCCGGCGGCCCCGGCGAGGACGAAGCTGGAGAAGCCGACGCCGTAGGCGAGGCCAAACGAACGCAATCCGAAGTAGCGGCTGACGAGAAAGGCGATGACTTCGACTTCGCCACCGAAGGCGAGGCCAATCATGAAGCCAGCGAGAGTGCCGAGTGGGCCGGAGGCGCCGGATGCGAGAAGCGCGACTCCGAGAGCAGATTGGCCGAAGAGTGCAGCACAAACGCGAGGGGCGAAGAATGCGGTCGAGGAAGTAGCCGGAGCCAGTACGGCCAAAGAGCATGGCTACGCCGATGATGGAAGTGGCGTTGGCGGCGGCTTGCGCGGAAGCTCCGCGGTCGCTAAGCATGGCGGCAAGATGAAGCTCTACGGCTGGCGTTCAGCCTATGCTATCTTCGACGTGGGTGTATTTTCCGCGTCGCGTGGTAGCGGTCGCCTTCTCTAGCATCCGATCCACCTCGTTGAGGTAGAGGTTGCTGAGCAAAGGCGATATCACCCCACCTTGCGGAACTCCCTTCTTCCCCGTCGCTTTCACAATCATCTTGAGAAGATGCATCACCTCTCCATCCTTTATCCTTTGCGTCACCGCTTCATGTGCAGTTCGTTGGGTCGATATCCATACGATCCCGATTGAAAGTCAGCTTCGAAGATGGGTTCCAGAATGAGCTTAAGAGCTCCCTGGACCACACGGTCACGAATTGACGGAATCGAAGGGATGCGGACTTTGCCGCCGTCCTTCGGTATCTCCTTCTTTCGTAACCCCATGGGCCGATACGTGTTTGAGACTAATTCGTCTTTAATCTGCCGAAGAAAACTTTCCACTCCACCCTCTTTGATGGCATCGAACGTGACACCGTCAATTCCCGGTGCTCCATTGTTCTTCTTTGCCGCCTGGTAGGCTTCGTGTAGCGTTCCATCTTGCAGACATGAACGTACAGTCCCCAGAAACGCCAAGTTGGTTCAGCCTTCGCCTTGACGTATAGACTCCTCCTCAGGTCTTGCAAACAGATGGGTGCCTTTGTCATCTCACCCTTGCCTTCCTTTTTGTTGGAGTCGTTGCAAACAGCAGGGTCTCTTCGCTCCAAACACGATTCTGGTTCAGGGACTCCACCCTGCGCTGAAGAAACTCGGGTTCTTGAAGGCCGGAATGCACGCCTTTCGTCATGGGACTAATCGAAGATGGGAACTATCCGGCTTGAATCCCGCTGTTCTTCGTCAGCAAATGGGTCACAGCTCAGCGACGATGACAGCGCGTTATACCGGCGAAGTTCCTATGGAACAGGTGAAAGCAGCGTTCTCGAATGGACCTAAATTGTAGTTTTGGAAAATATGGAAAACGAGGCTGCTGCGTAAGTGCTTTAAAATCTGGAGCGGGCGATGGGAATCGAACCCACGTCCGAAGCTTGGGAAGCTTCTATACTGCCATTGTACGACGCCCGCTCATTTTTCAGCTTTTTGATTATACATAACTGAGCGATTGCTAGTACAGATACGGATGTTCGCTTTTTTGCATCCCCATCCCGCTTACAATTGGCATCCCCCGGTTGCGCCGCAGCGGTACTAGTTCTCGCACCGCGTCAATCGCATGCATATCGGTTTATTCCATCCCCACTTAAGCGGTTCTAGGTCGGGCTCCCGTCCTCCCTCCAATGCCTTTCGCAATCCACCCCGAATCACGCTAAACTATCCCGCAGAAGCACTCTTGCACGGCAAATTCTGAAATCTCTTGCACTGCGCGTGCGTAAGTACAGTGTGCACCCCTCTCTCAAGGAAGCCCGGCTAATGGCTACGCCTCTCGGTTCGCCACAACACGATCTCGGCTCTCTGCGTATACACGAAGGGCAGCGCAAAGGCAGCAAACTCGGCAAAGGTCTTGCGATTTTCTTCGGCGGTCTGGTCATCCTGGCGGGAATTGCCGGCGGTGTCTACGCCGTCTGGAACCAGAAGCCGCTCGTTGAAGTTACTACCGTGCACAAGCCCGTCGGCGCCGGCGGCCGCGAGGCGCTATTGAATGCCAGCGGCTACGTCACCCCGCGCCGCCGCGCCACCATCGCCGCCAAAATTACCGGGCGCGTCACCGGGGTCTTTTTCGACGAAGGCACCCGCGTTTCGGAGGGTCAACTCCTGGCCACCCTGGATGATTCCGACGTACAAAAAACGCTGAATTCCGCCAAAGCCGACCGCGACTCTGCCCAGGCCGCGATCGCCGACTTCCGAGTCCAGCTGAAAAATGCCGAGACGGAGTTGCACCGGGCCGACCAACTGCAAAAGGCCGGTGTACAGACGCAGGAACAGCTGGACATAGCCCGCATGAACGCCGACAGCCTGCAGGCAAAGATCGATCTGGCCAAAGCGCAGGTCGCCGGATCTGAGTCGCGCATCCTCGAAGCGCAGCAAGCGGTGGACAATTGCACGATTAAGGCTCCCTTTGCTGGCATTGTCGTTTCCAAGGACGCGCAGGTCGGCGAAATGGTATCGCCCATCTCCGCGGGCGGCGGCTTCACACGCACTGGCATCGCCACGATCGTGGACATGAACTCCAACGAAATCGAAGTCGATGTGAACGAGTCGTTCATTGCTCGCGTCAAGGACGGCCAGCACGTAACGGCAATTCTGGACGCGTATCCAGATTGGGAAATTCCCAGTCACGTCCGAACGATCATTCCCACAGCCGATCGCCAGAAGGCTACGGTGAAGGTCCGCATTTCCTTCGACAAGCTGGACCCGCGGATTCTTCCCGACATGGGCATCAAGGTCACCTTCCTAGGTGAGGAGCGGAAAGAGGCGCCTGGCAAAAAGGCTGAAGAAGTCTTCCCCCTGATTCCGCAGAACGCCGTCCGCGACGATGGCGGCAAGAAGGTCGTCTTCCTTGTGAAGGATGATCGCGTCGAACGCCGCGCCATAACGCTGGGCAGTACACGAGGTTCGGACGCTGAAGTCACCGCTGGCCTTGCGGTCGGAGACGTTGTCGTGGTGAGCGGTCCGCCCGATCTACATGACGGTCAAACAATTGCCATTAAGCGTTGAGAACAAAAAACAGGAGCGATCAAAATGGTTCGAGTGGACAGCACCGGGAGAAGTGACAGCCTGATTCAAGTGCGCGGCCTGGACAAAACCTATCGCCGCGGCGGCGAGGAAATCCAGGTTCTACAAAGGCTGAATCTCGACGTGGACAAGGGCGACTTCGTCGCGTTCATGGGCCCGAGCGGCTCCGGTAAGACGACTTTGCTCAACTTGCTCGGCGGGCTCGACGTCCCCACGCATGGCAGCATCACCGTCGCCGGCGATGAGATCACTCACATGTCCGCCAGCAAGCTCACCCAATGGCGCGCTCGCCACGTCGGCTTCATCTTTCAGATGTACAACCTGATCCCGGTGCTCACGGCGTACCAAAACGTCGAGCTGCCGCTGCTCCTCACCAAGCTCTCCAAATCCGAGCGCCGTAAGCACGTGGAAACCGCGCTGGGTGTTGTGGGTCTCGGCGATCGCATGAATCACTATCCTCGGCAGCTTTCTGGCGGACAGGAACAACGTGTGGCCATCGCCCGCGCCATCGTCGCGGATCCTACGTTCCTTCTCTGTGACGAGCCCACCGGCGACCTCGACCGCAAGAGCGCCGACGAGATTATGAGCTTGATCACCCGCCTCGTCAGGGAATACGGCAAGACCGTGCTGATGGTGACGCACGACCCGGTCGTCGCCAAACTCGCCGACCTGGAACTCCATCTCGAAAAAGGCCTGCTCGTGGAAGGGAGTCAAGTGCAGCAAAACGCCTACGCGGGAGGTGCCGCGTGAAATACAGCAGACTGATTTTCGCGAATCTGTTTCGCAAAAAAGTTCGACTGATCCTCACCATCGGCTCCTTCGCCGTGGCTCTCTTCCTGTTCGCTTTCCTGGGCGTCGTGAAAAGCGCCTTCAGTCGCGGCACGGAAGTCGCCGGTGCGGACCGCCTCGTGGTCGTGAATCGCATCGGTCTCATTGAGACCTTGCCGGTTTCTTACGGCGACCGAATATTGACCATTCCCGGCGTCAAGGCGGTCACCCATAACAATTGGTTTGGCGGCGTCTATCAAGACGAGCGCAATTTCTTCGTGCAATTCGTCATCGACCCTGAGAACCAGCGCAAGGTCATGACCGAGTTCATCGTCCCCGACGACCAGTGGGCCAATTTTCTCAAGGACCGCCAAGGCGCCATCGTCGGCACGAAAACCGCCAAGCGTTTCGGCTGGAAGATCGGCGATCGCGTGCCCATCAAGAATGCCCTCTACGGGCCCACGAAGACCTGGGAATTCAACATCGACGGCATCTACCACAACGAGACGCCCGGTGGCGACGAAGCGCAATTCTGGCTGCAATGGAAATACTTCGATGAGAGCCTCCCCGCCGCCATCAAGGGCCTGGCCGGGTGGTACGTCCTCAAACTCGACAATCCCGATGACGCTGTCCGCGTATCCAAGGCGGTTGACGCCATGTTTGCCAACTCGCCACACGAAACCAAAACCGAGACCGAATCAGCTTTTGCCGCAGGCTTCGTCAAGCAGTTCGGCAACATCGAATTTTTGCTCCTCACCATCGGCACAGTCGTCTTCTTCACTCTGTTGCTCGTCACCGGCAACACCATGGCCATTTCCGTCCGCGAGCGCATTGGAGAACTCGCGACTCTCAAAGCGATTGGGTTCGGCGACCGCACGATTTTGTTCTTCGTTCTCGCCGAGTCCCTAATCATCGCGCTAGCCGGCGGCCTTCTCGGCCTCGGGATTGCCATCGTCCTGGTTCCGGCGGTTAGCGCCGCCCTGAACGGCCTGCTCCCCACGCTGGTTTTATCACCCGGAATTCTTTTATTGGGTCTCGCCGCCGCTGTCGCCGTTGGCCTCGTGAGTGGTTTGCTGCCTGGAATCGGTGCCATGCGCATGCGCGTCGTTAACGCCCTTCGGAGGGTTTGAGATGGCCATTCCTCTTATCTACAACGTTCGCAGCGTGAAAGCTCGATGGACCTCAGCGATCGTCGCCGTTCTCGGCATCGCCGGCACGGTCGGCGTCTTCGTGGCCATGCTCTCACTCGCCCGCGGATTCCGCGCCACGTTGGTCTCTTCCGGCTCCGCGGACAATGCGCTGGTGCTCCGCTCGGGCGCCACGTCGGAGATGACCGGCGGTATTTACCTGGACGCAGTAAAAATTATTCAGGACGCACCAGGCATCGCACGGGGCCCTGAGGGCCCACTGGTCACCTCCGAAGTCGTTCTGGTTGCGCCTATCCCGCTTCGCTCCACAGGTACCGACGCGAACGTTCAGGTGCGTGGCGTCTCGTCAAACGTTCTAACAATCCGCCACAACATCAAGATGGTCCAAGGACGCACGTTCTCCCCCGGCTTGGCCGAGTTGATCGTCGGCCGCAATGCCAACACCACCTATTCGGGTCTCACCGTCGGCAATTCCATCAATCTCGGCAACCGTCGATGGGACATCGTCGGCGTTTTCGACGCTGGTGGCAGTGCTTTCGACTCCGAAATCTGGAGCGACGCGCATCTCCTCAATGCCGCGTTTCCTCCGCGCCCGGACAACCTCTTTCAATCCGTCACTGTCCACTTGAGCTCTCCGGAAGCCTATGCGCAATTCAAGGACGCCATCACCTCTGACCCCCGCCTCAACGTGGACGTCACTCGCGAAATCGACTATTACGCCAAACAATCCACTCGGATGACCACGCTAATCAACATTCTCGGCGGGCTCGTCGCCAGTGTCATGGCTATTGGCGCGGTCTTTGGCGCTCTCAATACTATGTATTCCGCGGTGGCCGAACGCGGCCGCGAAATCGCGACTATGCGCGCCCTAGGCTTCGGCACCGCCGCCGTGGTCTTCTCGTTCCTGATGGAGGCGTTCCTCATCTCGTTTGTCGGAGGAGCCATCGGCTGCCTCGCGGTTCTCCCATTAAACGGTCTCACTACGGCGACCATGAACTGGCAGACATTCTCGAACATGGCTTTCGCCTTCCGCATCACTTCCGGCCTGCTGGTCGGCGGGATCATCTTCGCCCTCGTCATGGGCCTTCTCGGCGGCTTGCCGCCAGCATTGCGCGCCGCGGCCCGCCCCGTGGCCGTAGCGCTACGCGAACTGTAGCGCGCGGCATTCGTCAACTTCACGCCGACAGGTTACGTTCTTGCTGGATTCTTCAGTGCCAGGGAATAAAAACGTGGGGCTCCCACTCCAGTCCCATGTTGTCGTCGGTTATCAATCGAAGCTTTCCCAGCCGCCTTCGCATCGAGTCTGACGTTTCCAGGCTCATGAACACCGGCGGCCCATCGAGAGTTTCTGGCAGCGTTGCGTAGTTGGCAAGCACCTGTTGTGAAACCGGGTCGGCCGGATCGAAGAGAAAGCGGCCGTCAATCTTGAAGCGACGCATGACGGAAAGCCACATCGAAGTATCAAAGGAAATCGGCGAATCGCTGACCGCGAGAAAATTAAATATCCGAAACCCGTAAGGAAACACGCTCAGTGCCGTGGCAATCGTTTGGTTGGATTCCGTCGTATTGAAGTAGTAGAGCCCGCCCGTATTCAGGTGCGACCGAACCAGCCGAAAAAACTCTGTCGACAGCAGCGTGGTGGTGTGATCGCGCCAATGATACGTCGTGTTCGCGATGATCAGATCGTATTTTGCTTCGGGGTGCGCGATCAGCCAGCGCCGTCCATCGTCCACCCACACGTGCACTTTGGGGTTGGCCAGCAGCGAACGCACCACCGGATATTGTGGAATCAGCTTCAGGTACCCCGGATTAATCTCCACGATGTCCAGGAACTCTGCTTCTGGATGGTTCACGATTACTTGCGCCCAGGAACCTGAAGCCAGGCCGATCATCAGGATCCGCCGCGGGCGCGGAGCCACGGCACTGAGCGCTAGGATGCGGATGATAAAATTTGCATCTCGTTCCGGATTGATCAGGAAGTGGCCGTCGTAAACGCCCCCACCAAACACGGACGCATTCGAAAGAACAGCGATCACGCCATTCCGATTCTCAACCACGTGATCGAAGGGTGCCTTCGACTCGGCCTTGTGCCGGAAGATGATGCGCTCGTAGAGTAAAGCATAGCTCGGGGATGCCAGAGGAACCGCAATCACGCAGAGAGCAGCCATCGCAAAAACCCAGGCAGGCGCCCGGCGCGTCGCGCGTCCCGCAAGCAGCAACAGCAGAACGCCCCCGCCCACCGAAATTCCTCCCAGTAAGAGCGCGACCTGCCGAAGTCCAAGATAGTTCATCAAAATGAAGCCGATGCCCAGACTGCCGAGGACCGAACCCAGGATGTTCGACGCATAAACGAAACTCACCCGCCGCCCGGCAAGATCATCCGGCGAGATCGACAACCGGCACAGCAGCGGAAGAACCGAGCCCAGCAAAGCCGCCACCACGAAAAACACCGGAGCAGACGCCAGGTAAGAATCCTGTCCAAGCCACGCGGGTTGAAAAAATGTCGGCCAATTTCCGCCAAGCAACGAAGAGATCAGCGGCGGCAAGTAAACGGAAATCGCACCCGAAAGACACAGCAGCCCTCCGATGAGCCAAAGTGTTCTGTAAGCCGGCCAGTTTTTCGTCGCTTGTTCGGAGAGATACGAACCCGCGGCGATGCCCGCCAAATAGGTGGCCAGCAGCAGGGCAAACGCCGGAGCGCGATCCGAAGAGGCGATGGCAAATACGCGAAACCACGCGATCTCATAGCCCAATGAGATCCACCCGGCAAATCCGGCAAGCAACATCGCGGCGCCAAGAGAAAGCACCGGCGCAGACGCCGGTACATGCGGCTCGCGAGCCGCTTCACGCGTCGCTGATGAGCGGCCTTCGCTACGCGCATAGAGATACGCGGTTGCGCCAACTACGGTGTTCAGAATGGCGGCGAGGCTCACCGCGCCAGACTGCGAATAGTTGCGGAGCAAAAACGTCGCGCACAGGTAGCACGCAATCGCCGAGCCCAGCGTATTCACGAAATAGAGTCGCGATACCGAATTTCCCACGCTGCCCGACGCGCGCACCAACTGCTCCACAAGTAACGGAAGCGTCGCACCCATCAGGATCGTAGGGACCAGCAGCAACAATAGGCTGTATACGACCACTGCGGGGAGACTTGCGCCCGAAGTGAATGTCGCAAACTCATGAAAAATGCGAAGCGACGCCAAGCCGAAAAGAGCAATCCCAATCTCAGCGCAGGCAAATAGAAATATCCCGTGGTTCGGGAACCTCGCAGAGAGTCGTCCTCCCAACAGGCTGCCTAGCCCCAACCCCAGCATGAATGCGCCCACGACGACCGCAACCGATTGTGAATTTACTCCATAGATCAAGAACAAGACGCGCTGCCACACGATCTGGTAGATCAGTGCAGGCATGCCCGAACAAAGAAAGAGCGCGCTAAGAAGGAACGTCTCTGCGCGAGAGTTCTTCGAATCCGAACGCACCAATGCGACCGCAAACAAGACCGCATCGAAGATCAGAAGTAACAAAACGGGTGCGGTCGCCATCATTTTTCCCGGTTGGCACTCTTTCTCAGGGCTTGTAGGGGCTTTCCGAGCTTGGGTGCGACGTCGTTAAGAGCTTACTTCCTATAAGGATCGCTGCTCCTCCCAGTCCGGCAACTAGCGCGACCTTTCGGAAGTGCCCGGCCTTGTTCGGGTCATCGCTCGGAGCGCAGGCCTTATGAACATGCGATTGGTGGTAGTTAGGATCGTCGGGAGAAATGTAGTTCCCCACGGCGGACACGGATACATCCGGGATCACCGAGTAAGCCTCTTTCTCCGACACAGTGCGCGTCTCGTTCCCGGACCTGACTTCGATCTCTCCGGTAACGCTGGTCACAGTGATTTTGCACGGCGAGAAAACCGTCACTAGCCCAGTCACCACCCCTTCGCCCTTCGGCGCGATCCGTACATCGGAAGCCACAACTTCGATGCCGTCTGACCCGGCTTCCCTTCGGAATGTCAGCGTGCCACTGGCAAGTTCCGCGACCGATCCCTTCTCTCCAGAGTAGAAGTGTGCGCGGCTGTTTGCGGCTAAACTAAAGCGCGAGTTCACGATACGAAGATCGAGCGAGCCTCCGACGTCGGTGCTGAGTTCGTCGCCCGGATACACCGTAGCTCCTTCGGTGATAGCACTGTCCTTCACGTGCGCGAGGTTCGCCTGCAACACCACGCCCAGCGGAGCATCTGCCGCCGGCAGTGGCGGCTGGCAAGCCAGCCAAGCAAAAAGAAGGATGCACCCGATCCTGTTCCCGGGCGTACGTCTCAAGGGTCGGCCTCGTAAGTTCAATTGGTCTAAGAGAATAGGATCGGGCCATGCGGGGAGGACGACAACGCCTGAAGCAACGTCTGTGTCGAAGTCCGTACTGTCGTTCACGCATCAGGCCGTGATGGGAGGCCCGCTCTTTTGAATCGATGGCGCGTGGGACGCCAAACAAAGAGCTAACGGCCAATTTCACGGCACGCCGCCTGGGAGGATTGCCCCATGGCGTGAAGAATTGCGTCGAACCAGGAGGCGACTATCCAAGGTGGCGCGTCTACTCATTGCTGCGGGGGCCCAGATTCCGGCCACCGACCTTCCGACCGGAAATGCGGATATAGACGCAGTTTTGCGCGAGCAGGGCTTGATCAAATGACGGACCCAGTGCCGACTACCAAACGTATGGCAGCAAACGATAGCCAATCTTCTCGCTATACTCTGAATAGCCGGGCAAATTCCTTGCGAGAAATTTCTCCTCGTCCAGCAACCTCAATACGATCACAACCGTAATGGGAACGATCGTGAGCAATCCCCAGAGGGAACCTAGGGCCAATGGCATCCCCACAAACATGACGAGCGCTCCCGCGTACATAGGATGGCGGATAAGTGCGTAGGGTCCCGTTGCAACAACTTTCTGTTCGGGATCGACTTCAATAACGGCAGAGGTAAACGTGTTTTCCTTGAACACGAAAAATATAATCAGGAGCCCGAGAAAAACGAGAAGGTCTCCCGCTATGGACACATATGCTGGCACGGTAGACCACGCGAAGCGATGATCGATCGGTGGAAAAACGACCACCGTGACGAATGCGATCGTCGCGACGAGCTGAATGATCCTTTGTTTGGGCTCCTTCTCGGCTCGCGGCCCCGCCTTCAGGCGACGCTCCAGGAGCTTCGGGTCGTTTTTCACGAGATAAAGGGTGATCGCCAAGACCGAAACGAAAAATACGGAAAGAAAAATCCATGCTTGCCAGTAATGGAGCGTCCAAGCCGGGAGGAACAGCAATGTGGCAAGAGCCACAACCATACGTAACAGCCCGCCGAAGGCTCTCTTATTCAGATCGTTCATCCGCTGAATCTTAGCGTATTCCCAACGAGGGCTCGCGGGCCCGCTGGCACATTCCAGGAACCTAGTGGTGGAGGTCGGCTGTGAGGCGCGATGCTATTTGTAGGTGGCGACGACTTCCCCGTTTTCGATCTTCAGCCCGGACATATCGTTTGGCAGTTTTAGTTTCTCGCGGTTCTCCGGAGACTCCATCATCTTCGCGACGGCCGCTTCGAGCGTCGACCTTGGAATCGGCAGGGAGCCAATCTGGCCCGCGACCGGCTCGAAGTGCAAGTAACCGTCTTCCGCGCCAAGCTTCCCTTCCAACTGGAGAGTCATGTCTTTTCCGTGAAAATCGAAAACTACGTATGCCCGAACGCGATCTTCAATCAGTTCGACCTTCACGTCCTTCACGGACGACCGAACCTGTTCGATCTGCTCGGCGGAAGTTCCAGCGGGCGCTTGCAAGTCTAACGCGCTGCCAGGCGACGGCGCGGCACCACTGGACGTGGTGCTGGAGGCAGCGCTCGGCGAGGCGGTCGACGCAGCAACCGTCGATGGATCGGCATTCGTACTCGGCGCGATGTCAAGATGCGAGACGAGATAGGAGTTCAGCTCGGTCTGGTCCATGCGCATGGTAGCCGGCTGGCCGTTCGACACGGCTTGCGCCACTTGTTCGAATTTCTGTTCGACGCGCGCAGCGGCCTGAGGACTAGTCTCCACGACCGGTGCCGGCGCCTTGTGGAACATGAGCCCAAGCGTGAACGCGGCACCGATGTAAGTCGTCCAACGGATGACGCGGAAGAGCATCCGCCAAGGAATCGCTTTCGAAGGTCTCGGGCTGTCCCAACCCGGCGGTGTTGCAGTGCTCGCCATGTAAAAGCTCCTCAACCCGAACGTAGCGTTCCGGGCCGATAGGAACAATAGAACCAAAGGCCAGTTGGGGCGTATCGAGCACCAATCGAGGTTTGCGGCGTCCGCCCGGTCCGGCTGGCTTCCAAACGAGACAATTTGTCCGCGGGGGTCGCCTACGGGCCGTGATCGGGCCTTGTTTCCGTGTGCGATACTGAAACGATTCGGACTCAAGGAGAGACGATCATCGCGGCAACGACGCAGCTGAGCCCTTCGCCCTCGCAAGCAGAGGCTCGTGATTCGCATGGAATTTGGCCCTATCTGGCACTTGCGGCGGGAATTGTGTGCATTGGATGGTCGGCAATTTTCGTCCGCTGGACCGACATTCCCGGCCCGGCTTCGGCCTTTTACCGCATGCTGATCCCGGCAGTGGTCCTCCTGCCGACATGGCTCTGGGATCGCCGCGCACCGCGAGTTAGCTTGCGGACGCTGGCGATAATCGCACTCGGCGGCCTGTTCTTCGCTCTCGACTTGGCGCTCTATAACACCGCGATCCTCCGCACGGCGGCGGGAAATGCGACGCTGCTCGGAAATCAAACTCCCGTCTTCGTGGGTCTGCTCACATGGTTGGCGTTCGGACGGCGACCCACGCTCTCCTTCTGGCTGGGTCTGGTCCTTGCGATTGCAGGATCACTGGTAATCGTGCGGGCGGACATCGCGCGGCACGTGCAGTTCGGCGCGGGCGATTTGATGGCTCTCGGCGCAGCGGCATGCTTCGCGGTGTATCTGATGGCCACCGAGCGCGTCCGCACCACGACCAGCACGCTCGTCTTTCTGCGTCTGGCAATCGTTTCGGGAACATTCTTCCTGCTCGTGATCAATCTGGCCATGGGCGTGTCGCTACGGATCCCGCCAGGCCGTTCGTTTGGCGCGCTCGTTGGGCTCGGACTGGTTTCTCAACTCGGGGGCTATCTCGCGCTGACATACGCGCTAGGACATCTTCCTGCGACGGTAACTGCGGTTTCGCTGCTCGCGCAAGGTCCCTTGACCGCGTTTCTGGCGGCCTGGCTACTCGCCGAACCGCTCACCTCGTCCTTACTGTTGGGCGGCGCGCTGGTGCTGCTGGGTGTGGGCCTGGCAAACCGTGGACGGGATCCCGCGGAAGAAACCAACGCCGCCGTATTCGAAACCGAATAGTTCTGGGCCCCACTCTTTGCGATTCCTGGCTAGCCTGTCATCCTGAGAGCCTCGGGCGAGAATGTTCGATGAACTCCAAGCGCCGGATCTGCCTCCAGCAAGTAGAAACGTTCTACGCAATATGTCGTCTATAGCTATAGCGTATCGCGCCATAGTAAGCAGTGCCGGACTGGCGATCGCGAGACTACGGAGGGTAGCGATGAAGAAAGCCATTCCCGTCTTGGTTGTCCTGGCGATAGCGACGGTGCTCATGTTCCGCCCCGGTGGTGACGCTGCGACGGTCCCCGCAACGGGTGGCAGCGACCCTCAATTCACTTCCGATGGCAAGCTGGTGCGCCCAGCTGACTACCGCCGCTGGATTTACGTGTCCTCTGGTTTCGGCATGAGCTACACGCAGAAACCCGACGACATGCAAATGTTTACCAACGTCTTCGTGAAACCCGCCGCGTACGACTACTACCTGGCGAGCGGCAAGTGGCCAGACAAAACCATGTTCGTCCTGGAAATCTACGGCTCCACGTCGCAAGGATCGATCAACAAACACGGCAGCTACCAAAAGGACTTCATGGGCCTGGATGTTGAGGTGAAAGACGAAGCCCGCTTCCCCGACAAGTGGGCCTATTTCAATTTTGACGGCGGCGAAAATGCCGCAAGGGCAATCGCACCCCCACAAAACGCCTGCTGGAAGTGCCACGAACGGAACGCCGCGGTGGAACACTCCTTCGTGCAGTTTTATCCGGAGCTGCTGAAGATAGCGCGCGCAAAAAACACTATCAAACCAACCCTGCACCTCGACAAGTAGCCCGGTTGCGGGAGCGCGGTGACTTTAGCGCGCCTTGTCTTCGAAGTGGCCAAAAAGATTATTGAGCGACTCGGCCAGCGTCGGGTGCGCGAAGACAGCTTCCCGGAGCACCGTGCACGAGAGCTTACCCATCATGGCCAGTTGAAGCTGCGTCATGATTTCGCCCCCTTCAATCCCCAGGACGGCTGCTCCCAGGATTTGATTCGTTTCGATGTCCACGATCGCCTTCATGAAGCCACGCGTTTCGTCAACTTCGAGAGCGCGAGCAACATAGCTCATCGGCATTTTGGCGACACGTACATTCTTCTTTTGCTCGCGAGCTTGCCTCTCGTTCAGGCCGATGCGGCCTAGCTGGGGATCGATGTACACGGCGTAGGGCACCATGCGGCCTTCGATATTCGCACTCCCCTTTTCCAGTAAGTTCGTTCGAATGATGCGGAAATCGTCGTAGGAAATGTGCGTGAAGGCCGGTCCGCCCTTGATGTCGCCGAGGACGTAGATGCCGTCTACATCCGTCTCCAGTTTACTGTTGGTCTTGATAAAGCCGCGATCATCGGTACCAACGCCGGCGGCGGCCAAGTTCAGTTTCTCAGTGTTCGGAACGCGTCCGGTCGCAATCAGCAAATGTGACCCGGAGATCGTGCGCACTCTCCTGCCGGTACGTACGGCAAGTTTGATCTGTTTGCCCACCTTCCTCACGCGCTCGGCCCTCGAATTCAGCAGGACCGTTATGCCATCTTCTTTGAGGATGGTGGCAACTTCCTCCGCGACGTCGGCGTCTTCCTGCGCCAGTAATTGATTTCGCGATTGCACGATCGTAACCTGACTGCCCAAGCGCCGAAACAATTGCGCAAACTCCAGCCCCACATAGCCCCCGCCTAGAACCAGCAAGTGTTTCGGCACGACGGCCAACTCCATGATCGACGTGCTGTCCAGAATTGGAACGTCTCCCAAACCTTCCAGCGCAGGGGTCGCGGGCCGACACCCGGCATTAATGAAGAAATGATCCGCGGTGAGCATCCGTTCACCGCCATTTTTCAGGCGGACTCGAATGGATTTCGGTCCTGTGAAAACCGCATCCCCGAAAATCAGGTCGAGATTCTTCGTCTGCTCGATGTGCTTTTGACTGCCGTTTCGAAAGAGGTTGACGATGTCGCGCTTACGAGTGCGCACGCGCTTCATGTCAATCGTGACGCGTCCGGTACGAACACCGTAGTCCGCCCCGCGATGGGTCAAGTAAGCAACTCGACCACTGGCAACCATCGTTTTTGTCGGCGTGCAGCCTTCATTCACGCACGTACCGCCCACGTGCTCCCGCTCCACCAATGCTGTCCGCCACCCGGCATTCGCCAGCGCCTTGCACAAAGGCGTTCCGCCCTGCCCTGAACCGATGACGATTGCCCGATAGTGATTGCCGGAAGCCATAGGAATGCTCCTCGAAAAAACGGGTTCAATTACTCGGAGTTGGATGCTCTAGGTCGCGAGCAGGCGCACCCTCATCTCGCAGCCACAGAAAAGGGGGTTCGACGGAAGTGACCGCACCGTCTAGAAGCGCGACAGCAGGAAAAGACCGCTACCAACGGCGACCGCATCCTCTAACACGGCAATAACAAAGTCAGGAACGCCAAGCGCTTTCACCAGTCGCGTACGAACTTCGTAACCCGCAAAGGCCCCGACAACACCACCCACCGCGCCCAAAACGGCACCCAGCGCCAGCGGCTGCCCGCCGGCCGACGCCACGGTCGCGCCGCACAATGCTCCCAGCAGGATGCGCGGCACCAGCCCAGCGGGTTTCGTGCGGGCCGGAGTCGATGGAAGCTGATCGGTCACCAACTCCACGCAGGCCAGGATCGTGAAGAACGCCACCGTGATCATCGAGCCCATGAATTTGAGTGGCGAATTCGCCAGATTGAGCCACCCCAAATGAGCAGCCCAGCTCGTGACCGCCGGTGCCGTCAACGCCCGCAACCCGCCGATCACGCCAATAAGGAACGCAAAGAGAAGCACTTGAGGATGTTCCATGACCGCAGAGCCTCTACCGATCTCGCAAGTTTGTCAACTTGGTTTATCAACATGCCAGTTGAATCTCCAACGCGGCTCATGGCATTGAACTGGCCGGCGAGCGATGTTCATACCGCAGTAACAATTGTCTCGTATAACCAGCCATCCCTTATTGGCCTCGCGTCCCTAGCTGGCCGAATTTACACCGAGACAGGAGTCTTATGGCTACAGCACCAATGTCAACCTCGAGCGCAACGACGGCGCCACCACCGCCATCCATCGCGCCTCCTTCCAAGCACTCCGTTCACGACAAATTGGCGAAAAAACCCAGCAAAGCGGGCTTACTGATTTTCGGACTCGTGCTTGTCGGTGGCCTGATTTTCATTGGGTCCAGCATCGCGAAAGACTTGAGCGGCACGGAAATACTGGCTACGTGGCCCTACGTCTTGTTGGGCATCGCCCTGCTAACGGCCCTTGGATTCGAATTCGTGAACGGATTCCACGATACCGCCAACGCCGTGGCCACCGTCATTTACACGCATTCGCTGGACCCACAGATCGCCGTGGTGTGGTCCGGAGCCTGGAATTTCGCCGGCGTCGTCTCCTCCAGCGGCGCAGTGGCTTTCGCCATCGTGTCGCTCTTGCCGGTCGAGCTCATCCTGCAAGTCGGATCGGGAGCTGGATTTGCGATGGTCTTTGCTCTTTTGATCGCCGCCATTCTGTGGAACCTCGGAACCTGGTGGTTCGGGCTCCCCGCGTCGAGTTCCCACACCTTAATCGGCTCCATCATCGGCGTGGGTATCGCCAACCAGCTGATGAACGCGCGGTCGGGAACCAGCGGCGTCGATTGGACGCAGGCAGGCAACATCGGTAAGTCGCTGCTGCTCTCCCCTGTTTTCGGATTCGCGATGGCCGCCGGGCTGTTCATGGTCTTGAAGGCGGTCGTGAAGAACAAGAAGTTGTACGAAGCGCCGGAAGGTACCGAGCCACCTCCATTCTGGATTCGCGCCTTGCTGATTCTCACCTGCACCGGCGTCAGCTTCTTCCACGGCTCGAACGACGGCCAAAAAGGCATGGGCTTGATCATGCTCATTCTGATCGGCACCGTGCCCACCACCTATGCCTTGAACCACGCCGTCACCGCTTCACAGTCGCAAGACTTCATCGCGGTCTCCAGGACGACGGCAGACACCCTGAACAAATACGTTCAGCAAAGCGCAGCCATCGGCGATCCCCGCGAAGACGTAACCGAGTACATTCGCACCAAAGAGTTCAAGCCCAATACCATGCTCGCCCTGCGCGAGTTGGTCAACGGCATCGGCACTGAAATGGCCATCTTCAAGGAATTGAAGAGCGTGCCGCAAAAGGAAGTAAGAAACTTCCGCAACGATATGTATCTCGCGAGCGAAGCGATACGCCTGATGCAAAAGTCCGGCAAGCCGGTTTTTGCCCCGGCGGATGCCGCCGTCCTGAAGAACTACAAATCGCACGTGGATCGCGCCACGCGCTTCATTCCGCTCTGGGTCAAAGTGGCCACCGCGTTAGCCCTAGGCCTCGGCACCATGGTCGGATGGAAGCGCATCGTCATAACCGTCGGCGAGAAAATCGGCAAGAACCACCTGACCTACGGTCAGGGCGCAGCGGCCGAAATCACCGCCATGGCCACCATCGGCGCGGCCGACTGGTTCGGCTTGCCCGTCAGTACCACGCACGTGTTGTCCTCGGGCATCGCCGGAACCATGGCCGCCAATCACTCCGGTCTGCAAGGGGCGACAATCCGAAACCTGGCAATGGCCTGGATACTGACGCTCCCAGTCGCCATGATGCTATCGGGATTCCTGTTCTACTTCTTCCGCCAGGTCTTCTAGACCTCGCGCATCCGAATCCCTTGGCGAGAATTGCCCGCTGTCACTCAGAGAGCGGGCAATTCTCTTTTTAGCGACCCTGCCCACATTCCCTTGTAGGGCAGCACCGGCCCGATGAGCATCCCCGTGAACATCAAAATAGTGACGTCGGGAACTCCCGTGACGAAGCAGAAGATGCCGGCGCGCAGCCCGCGCTGGAGTTTCGTGCGGCTGCTAACGAAAACGACCATCCATCCTGAAGGAGAAAGACGCACATGTTGAAGACAAGGTGCGGTTTGTTCGTAAGAGTCTGGGCTCTCGCCGTACTGCTTCTACCTGTGTTGGCACACGGCGTTTTGGCATTTGCTGTTCTGACGCCCAGGGTCTTGGCACACGCCGCATCGGCATTTGTCGCGCTGCCGCTCAGTGCCACCACGCAAACAGCTTCGCCCGATTCAGCTGCCGCCCCGGCGCTGCTGGTCAAGGGCGCCGTAAAGCAAGAACTCCGCCTAACACTGAACGACCTCAAGAGCATGCCGCGCACCAAGGTGACCGCAAAAGGCCACGACGGCAGCACTCACGAGTACGAAGGCGTAACCTTGGCCTCCCTGCTCACCAAAGCGGGCGCTCCGCAGGCGGGCGACCTTCGCGGCAAAAGCATGTCTCTGTGCGTGGTAGCGGAGGGCAGCGACGGCTATCGCGCCGCCTTCTCCCTCGCCGAACTGGATGTTGACTTCGCCAACGAATCCGTCCTGATAGCCGACACCGCCGACGGCAAGGACCTCGGCCCCGACCAAGGCCCCCTCCGCCTGGTCGTCCCCGGAGACAAACGCCAAGGCCGCTGGGTCCGCCTCCTCAAGTCTCTCTCCATCGTAAACGCCGGCTCCTAGAGACACATAGAGCGTGGGGCGTTAGAAGGGTGCTCTTAGGGCAAGTATCGCGTATGATACGGATATCGTGCCTAAATCGACTAGAGATCGTATTCGACTTTGGAAGCAGATAATTGTTCTTCTCATACTTGGGTCCGTAACGGGCAGCGTTGCGGTCAAAGGGGCGGAACGAATGGGCGCTCATTCGCCGCCGTACCTCTTGTCCTTCATTTGGGTAAGCGATGCCTTGACGGTTTGCGTTGCACTCTGGCAGATCAAGCGGCTAAACAAAATTCCAAACTAACTTACTACCGCTTTTTCCGGTTTCGACGAATCTGGTAGAACATAGCGACCAAGGCCACCAGCGCAACGAGGAAAAGTGGATGGTCGAGCACGAACACAGATTATCAGTTCACCCAAAACCCCCCAATTTCAAACTGCCCACTACCGACATCAACTTTGGCTTGACTTTCGCTTTTTATTCGCTATAGTGGCGCCGTAGGGGAAACGGGAAACGGCGGGCGGCCCCATTGCCTCCCTAGGCTCTCCAAGGCCGCTCGCCGTTAGTTTCCATGCTGGCCGACGGCACAAGCCATGCCCGGCACCGGGCTTTCCTCACTGGAGGCGTCATGCAAGCTTGCGTTGAAACCGCTGCTCTGCCCTCGGCAAGCCACACACCGGCGTGGGCTTTCCGGGTCCCGAGACCCGACGAAGACGCGTTTCGCTGGACTGCGCGCCTACAAGGCGTCCCCAAACCTATCCTGCAGACGGTCTTTGGCAAAGCCCTCGGGCTCCGGATTTGGGAGCAAGCTCGATGGGAATGCGCGCATCCCGCAGACAGCCCGACAAACCAAGTCGCCGACTCCGAAATATCGACCGGTATGGTGAACTACGTGAGCCTGCGGGCAGCTGGCACACTTCGCGAATGCAGCCGACAAGCTAAGGCGATCAGATTGACAGTCACCTACGAAAATGGGGAGTCGCGTGCCGCGCAGATGCGCCTGGCTACGTCGACCAGCGAGATCAACGAGCTAGCGGAAGCCGCAACGGCTTTGTTCCATCGTTTGCCAGCTCGCGGCGTCCAATCCGTCGAATTGACAGTAACCACCACGGAGGCCGCCGCCATTCAAGAACAAACGCCGGCACCAGTCTATTCAATGGCCAGCACTTCTGTGCCCCAAGACCGCAATAGAGTACTGAGTTCAATTTATCCTCCGCATGAATTCGCAAAATGCGAGGAACCGACGGCCGTTGTCCCGACGTAACGAAGCCGACACCAAGCCCTTGCAACGATTGCATCGAGGCCAGCCCTAGTTGCATACTTCCAATTATGAGAGTGCTAACTCGCGGAGCGCTGCTGCTCGCGATTTGCGTCGCTGCGCCGCCCGCTAAATCCGACGAAATCCAGCTAAAGGACGGCAAAACGTTCTATGGCGTGATCGTCGCGTACGATAACAATATGTTCAAAGTCAAAACTGACTTTGGATACATACTTATCGAGAAAAGCAAAATCGCCGCGATTCTCCCGAACGGGTCCGAAGCCGCGAAGAACGATGCGAAAGGCAACGCCAAGCCCGGCGGTGACGCCACCGGAACGCCCGCAAGAAAACAAGGAGAAGGCGAACGTTCGCAGCCCTCTGCACAACCAGTAAAGGCCGATGCGGTACAACCCAGCGCCGAGCCCGCGGTCATGTCAGCCATCGAGACGCCCGCACCCCGAGTATCGAACGCGGCGGTACGTCCTGCGATACCCGCGAGCGCGCCGAAAACAAACGCCATAGCGCCGTCGATCAAAGCCGTACCTTCTGCAGCCGCCATGGCTTTGGCGACGTCTACCACTCCGCTCGCTCCACCCAAGGAAGCCGAGAGTCCTCAGATTCCAGAAGAAGTGCAGGGCAACACCTACACGAACCATGTCTACGGTTTCAAAATGTATAAGGCACCCAGCTGGCAGCTGATCGACGACGCCACCGAACTGCCGAACGCGATCGTGGCCATGGGCACGCCAAATGAATCCACGCTGCTCGTCGTTGGACGCGAAAAAACCCGACAGCCCCTTGACGCAGCGGCAAACGTAGTGGAAAAGCGGCTGCACGACGTCTACGAGGACTACAAGCAGACATCCCAGCGAAGAACCGTGGTAGGCGGACTGCCTGCGGTTGAGTATCGCTATCGTGGGAAAGCCGAGGAGCACGATTGGTCCGGCACGCTGGTGGTCGTGTCCCGCGGCAGCGACATCTTGACCGCACTAGGTATGACCTACGCCGATACCGACCTGATTCAGATCCAGGAGAACGTAATCGCCAAAGCGATCGCCAGCCTCGATTTCAACGTCCGCTAAAGTAGCCAAGGCACGCCTGCTTAGCCTGAGCCTCGAAGGGCCTCTGCTCCGACGACCACAAGCGAATCAGCGTGCAACCACGCGGATGAAGCGACCGGCGCCATTTATCTCCGCCGGACACTTTCACCAGTGAACGTCCGTAACTCCAGAATCAGATTTTCTCGTGTTAGTTTTTTCTTGCCTTAGGGGCTAGTCGGAGGCCGCGGCGGTGGCCGGTTCCGCAACCTTTCGATGCTCGCGAATGAGCGCAATAAGCGCCTGCGCCGCGCGCGGCAGGCTGCGATCACGCCGATAAACCAAACCAAGCTCGCGCCAAAGATCCACGCCCTCGACAGTGAGCAGTTTCACTTCCCCGGCCTTCACGTAATCCTTCGCAAAGCTCTCGCTGATGAAGGAAACTCCTGCATCCGCCGCGACAAAGCGCTTGATCATGCCGATGCTGGGGAGCTCCATACTGATGCGAATGCGCGAACGATACGGGCGAAAAAGTTTGTCGAGCACCTGCCGCGTAAAACCCGTCTTCGGGAAAATCAACGGCTGCGCGGCAACTTCCTCGAGCGTAATCTTGGAGCGATGCGCCAGCGGGTTCCGCGTGCTGACCATGAAGCGCAGCCGGTCCTTATGAATGTGATGCACCCGCAGGTTCGGCGACTTGGTTGGCAAGGTAACAATTCCAACGTCTACCGAGCCGTCCTCAATGCGCTGCAGAATCTTGTGGCTGAAATTCCGGTAGATGCTGATATGTACCAGCGGAAAACGCCGCTGAAATTCCGCAAAAATGTCGGGAAGAAGATACAGGCAGGTAGCTTCATTCGCGCCAAACAACACGGGACCCTGCACAACATTCCCGCGATCGGCTACGACTTGAATCGACTCATCGCGCAACCGCAGCAAACGCTCCGCGAATTCAAACAACACTTCTCCAGCGGGCGTCAGCTCCACCGATTTGGCGGAACGATCCAGCAGCTTGGCTCGGTACGCCTGCTCCAGCTGCCGTATCTGAGCGCTCACCGCGGATTGCGAGCGGAAAACCTTCTGACCGGCGCGAGAAAAACTCTTCAGTTTGGCGACGTAGACGAAAGTAGCAAGTTGGTCAAAGTCCATAAGTGAACCGCTCGCCGAGCATTATAGCGGAATCGTCCGGTCGCGCGCGGGTAAAACCTCCAAAGGTTAAGCGTGTAATGCGGCCTGAGAGACTCTTGAACCGTGATCAACCAACAAAGCCTCGCGCTGTTTGAATCGCGCGAGCACCGGCTTCCAGGTATCCGCAATCGACGCTTGCAAATGCACCGGTTGCACGCGAACGAACGGCAACCCATTCCTACGCGACAGCAGACGGCTGGCACGGGGGCTGCCTGTGAAATGCAGATGCTCTTCCAACACGCGGCGAAGTGACGCTTCCTCTTCGGCCTCAATGTCGTGAATCGCGACAAAGTCCCGATGCAGCACTTCGTCCGCCTCGGCGCGCAAAACGTAAGCGAGCCCGCCGGTCATCCCCGACCCGAAATTCAAGCCCAGCGGCCCGAGCACCAGCACCACGCCGCCGGTCATGTATTCGCAACCGTGCTGGCCTACACCCTCAACCACGGCCAGCGCGCCGCTATTACGTACCGCGAAGCGCTCGCCTGCTCGTCCCGCAACGTAAAGTTGTCCGGAGGTCGCGCCGTAAAGCACGGTGTTCCCAGCAAGCACGTCGCCGCGACGCGAAGCAGCAGAGCCCGCCGCAAGCGAAATCGTTCCTCCAGAGAGCCCTTTGCCGACGTAATCGTTCGCTTCGCCGGTCAGCTTTAGCGTAACGCCCTCGGCCAGGAATGCGCCGAAGCTTTGCCCTGCGGAACCATCGAAGGCCTGCGTGATCTCGCCGTCTTCCTGCAAATTGTGGCTCCGGCGGCGCATCAGTTCGCCGCTCAAGCCCGCGCCGACGCTGCGGTCGGAATTGTGAATGGGCTGCGACTCGGCCCCGTCTCCGAGCGACTTGTTGAAATATAGCGAGTCATCCTCCGCGCCCGTATGTTCCACCGGCACTTGCTGCGGCGCGACGCGCGTCCCCTCCGAAATGGGAACGACCATAAACGCATCCATGCCGCTGCGCGTATCCAGCCGGTCGTACCAGCCGCGCAATTCGCCCAGCGAACGCACGCCCAATTTCGCCATTTTTTGCCGGACTTCTTCGGCCAGCGAGCGGAAATACGCAATGATCATTTCCGGCTTGCCGTTGAAACGCATCCGCAGCGTTTCGTCCTGCGTAGCGATGCCGACGGGGCACGTGTTCAGATGGCATTGTCGCGCCATCACGCAACCGATCGCGAGCAGCGCTCCCGTGCCAAAACCAAATTCGTCAGCGCCCAGAATCGCGGCAATCAAAATATCGCGCGAAAACTTCAGGCCCCCGTCGACGCGGAGAGAGAGACGCGAGCGGAGGCCGGCCCGAACCAGAGTTTCGTGCGTTTCGCGCAACCCAATTTCCCAGGGCAATCCCGTATTTTTAATGGAAGTGAGCGGCGACGAACCGGTGCCACCGTTGTGGCCGCTGATGGTGATGACGTTCGCGCCAGCCTTGGCAACGCCCGCAGCGATAATCCCCACGCCTGAACTGGATACCAGTTTCACGCCAACGCGTGCGCGCGGATTCACCGCCCGCAAATCGTGAATCAACTGCGCAAGATCCTCGATGCTGTAAATATCGTGGTGCGGCGGCGGCGAAATCAGCGGAGTTCCCGGTGTCGCGTGCCGAATACGAGCGATATATGCGGTAACTTTCTTCGCGGGAAGCTGACCGCCTTCGCCGGGCTTCGAGCCCTGCGCCATCTTGATTTCTAGCTCTTGCGCGTGCACGAGGTAGTCGGCGGTCACGCCAAAACGTCCGGAGGCTACCTGCTTGATCTTGTTCGCGGCGTGAGGCTCGTTGCGATACAACGACGGATCTTCGCCGCCTTCGCCAGTGTTACTGCGGCCGCCCAGTTGGTTCATTGCCAGCGCCAGCGTCCGGTGCGCCTCCAATCCCAGCGAACCCAGCGACATCGCCTGGGTGCTGAAGTGGCGAACGATGGCGTCGACCGACTCAACTTCGTCGATCGGAATCGGCGACGACGCCGGCACGGTTTCCAGCAGGTCGCGCAGAAAAACGGTTCCCTGGCTCTCCGCCAATTCTTCAAACGCCGCATACTTCCCCGCGTCGGGTGCGCGCACGTGCGCGTGCAGGCGCCGCACGATTTCCGGCGAATTTGCGTGCAACTCCGCCCCTTTGCGAAAGCGGAAAAGTCCCGAGTCGGCAAGATCGTCCGATGGGCCGGAAAAACCGGCCGCATGCATGCGCAAATAATCGCTCAAGAGATCGTCGAGACTCTTCTGCCCCGGAAAATCAGCGACATCCTCGAAAAATTCCGAGCAGAAGTCTTCATTGAGTCCCACGATCTCGAACAGATGGCTGTTACGATAACTCGCCAGCGTCGAAACACCCATGCGCGCCAAAACTTTGCGCAACCCCGCATTGATCGCGGTACGCATGCGCTCCGCGCCGCCCGACTCCAGCGATTCGGCAAATTGATCCGCAAGATACGGCACCACGGCGCTGGCGCCGGCAGCAACCAGCAACGCCACGTGATGCGTATCGAAAACTTGCGCTGACTCCACAATCAGCGGCACGTCCCACAGTCCATCGCGGACCATCGCCTTCCATACCGTCGCTGTCGCCAGAAGCGCCGGCAGCACCGCGCGTTCGTTGTTGATGCCGCGATCGGAAAGGAGGAGGAGGCCCGGGCGTCCGCTGCCACTCAGAGGGGTAGACAGCTGAGTAATGCTACAGCGCGCGCCCGGGACTCCCATTGGGGCAGGAAACGTAAAATCGATGCGATGCACTGGGCCAAACGTAGCCGACAGCTCCGCCAGTTGGCCCGCGCCGATGATCGGACTCGGCAAAACGACGCCGTTGGGAAGATGCACCGCCAGCGACATAACGTGCGACTCACGCAGCGGATCGATCGGAGGATTAGTGACCTGCGCGAACCGCTGCTTGCAGTAGTCCCAAAGACTCCTGGGAAGCGTTGAAAGAAACGCCGGCGGAGCGTCGTCCCCCATGCTCCAATCCGCTTCCTTGCCGTGAGGCAGCGCCGAGAACAGAATCTTGAATTGGTCTTCGGTCCACCCGGCGGCAGCCGCAACCCGCTTGTGCTGCTCAACTGCTGGCGCGGAAGCCGGCGTCGTAGCCGCAAGTTGCCGTACCTGTGGCAGCGCATTGCGCGATTGTTGCGTAGCAAGACGCTTGAGTATTTCGCGCCACCGAAAAACCGTGCCGGTGACCGGATTAGCAAGGATCATTTCGCCCGGCCCAAGCCGCTGGCGTTCCGCGATGCGCGACTCCTCAAGGTCGACCAGGCCGGTTTCCGAACCGGCAATCAGCAGGCCATCATGCGTCAACGTATAGCGCAACGGGCGCAGACCATTGCGGTCCAGCTTCGCGCCAACAAACTGCCCGTCGGAGAACACCAGCGCGGCCGGGCCGTCCCACGGCTCGCCCGATTGCGACAGCGAAGCCAGCGCTCCGCGAACATCCCGCGACAACAGCGGATCATTCTCAAACGCAGGCGGCACCATCGAAAGCATGGCCGCCTCAGGCGAGAATCCCTCCAGCAACTTTTGCTCGAAGCCATTGTCAAAACTCGCCGAATCACTGACGTTCTCTTCCAGGATGCGGAACCACGGTCCCACCGTCAGCTTCGCGCGCAACTCCCGGTCCTTCGCACGAATCCAGCGCCGATTGGAAACGATGGTATTGATCTCGCCGTTGTGCGCGGAATATCGGAACGGCTGCGCAAGGTGCCACGAAGGCGAAGTATTCGTCGAATACCGCTGGTGAAAGACCGCGAACGTCACCGCAAACGAAGGATCGCGCAAATCCTCGTAGAATTGCGGAAATTGCCAAGGCGTCAGCAGCCCTTTGTAAACGATCGTTTGCGACGAAAGCGAACAGATGTAACAGCGCGGCGGCAGCAAAGACTCCGCCCGTTTCCGTAACAGCGCCAATCTCCACTCGAAACGAGAAGGCCCCCGCGTAGCGTGAAACGGCGCCACGAAGAATTGCCATGTCTCCGGCATCGTTTCCAGCGCCATGCGCCCCAGCGAAGCGGTCGCCACTGGAACCCGCCGCCAGCCCAGAATACGCAGCCGCTCGGTATCTGCGGCAGCTTCAACCGAAGCCCGCGCCTCGGTGGACGCCCCAGCCGGAAAAAACGCGAAACCCAGCCCGAAATGTTCCGTCAGCTCAATTCCCTGCTCGGCCGCCCGCGCGCGGAAAAAAGCCTCTGGAATGGACGTGAGCAGCCCAGCCCCATCGCCGCTGGCCCCGTCGGCATCGACACCGCCGCGGTGGGTCAGCCGCTCCAGAGCGGTCAACGCATGCAAGATAATGTCGTGACTCGGCGGGCTGCCAAGCTGCGCCACAAAGCCCGTTCCGCAGGCATCGTGATCCGGATGCCCCCAGTTCGGGTGCTTCCGCCGACCTCTCTGTGGCCCCTCATGACACAAAGACATACGTCTTTATTGACCAGATAGGCACACGTTGTACAACGCAGATTTTCAATAAGACAAATCGGATTTCTGGAGGAAGACGCAAACTGACCATTTCCCGCGCCCGGTAGCGCCGGCATCCTGCTTGCGTTTTTGCCCCGGCATTCTCGGTTACTTACGTCCCAGTCGATCTCCGAAGCCCTGTAGCCGCCCTCTCCGCGAGGGCGGGGTTTAGATGTAGCCTGAGTCCAGGGTCACCGAGTGTGCGCTCCGATTCCCTCTTCGTCGGGAAGACCCTCGCGTAACTAAAACTTTGTCACTTCCGAGAAGTGAAAATCCCGCACCTTCATGGCCGGTACCACCATCTCGAAAGCCTCCTCTCCGGTAGCCCGCACGGCCGGTCCCAGCAGTTCGACGTTGCGCAGCATCTCCAGCACAGACTGATTGAAGCGGAAGTTGCGGACCGCCGAGCCAACCTTCCCCTTTTCGACCAAAAACAACCCATCGCGTGTCATCCCGGTCATGACCTTTTCGTACGGATCGACTTCGCGGATGTACCACAACCGCGTCACCAGCAACCCTCGCTCCGTCGAATCGATCATTTCCTGCAGCGAGGCCTTGCCGCCGCCAAATACCAGATTCATCGGCGCTTCGCCGTATTCATTAGGCAGCGCAAACCCGTGGCCCGTGGGTTTCTTCTTCGCCGCCTTTGCGGAGGCGCGGGAGTACACCAGATTCTTCGGCACGCCCCCATCCACCAGCAAAACGCGCTCGCGCGGCATCCCTTCCCCGTCGAATGGCGCGCCAAGCTGCAACGGATGATAGGCGTCATCCACGACGGTAATATTCTTGCCAAAGACCTGCTTGCCGATGCGGTCGTTGAGGCACGACCGTTTGTCAGCCAGCGCCGTGGCAGCGAAGTCGTAAAACAGAAACCCCACGATATCGAGCACCGCCGAGGGTTCGAGGATCACCGTGTAGCGCCCCGGCGGAAGCCCCTGCGCATTCGTCGCCCGATGAGCCTTTTCACTTGCTCGTTCCGCAAGCTTCTGCGGATCAAAGTCGCGCACGCTTGCGGAGTTAGCCTTGGCCCAGCTGGCCGCCGGCTGCTCCTGCATCGTGATGGAAAACTCCGCATGCGTTTCGCGATACGCGGCAAAAAGCCCACGCGAATTTCCGATGGCCATCTGGGATTGACCGCTCGCGAAAATTCCCGCCGCGACTTGTCCTCCCTTTATAGCGATGTCGCAGGCGCGCCGCACCGCGCGAGCGCGATCGTCCGGTGTGAGCGCGGCGGTGGGTCGCGCGAAACGGTCGACCTTCCGATAACGCTGCTTCCCCGGAACCCGTAGCAGGTGCGGATCTTTCGGCTGGCTATGCGCCAACGAAAGTGACGCGTCGATCGCACCGCGTAGCGAATCTTCATCGATGCGATTGGTCGTAGCCCGCGCCGTTCGCCCATCCACAACGGTGCGCACGGAAACAGTGAGCCCGTGCTCTGCGACGTTTTGATGAATCGCGTTATTGGCGAAACGTGTCAGCGAGTCATCGACTTCATCGACGTGGACTTCGGTTTCGTCGGCTCCGGTCGACTTCGCCAGGCGCAAAACGCGTTCGATAGTCTGCCGTAACTCGCCCTCGTGAAAGAGCCCGGCAGACCTCGACGCAGCAGCGCGTCCTGCGTGCGAAGAAGTTTTCCGGACCGGGCTCATGAGTTGGAGAACGCCGCCCCGATATTTATATGTCGAAACCGCGAAGGCGAAGCTCCGTGGCCCGTGCCCATCGTCTGCATCGGCTGCCCCTTGCCGCAATTGGGAGTGCCCCACAAAACCCACTCGTCAGCTCCGCAAATCGCATCGCACGAATTCCAGAACTCCGTAGTGATCCCACTGTAGCTGGGATTTTTCAACATGCGCGCTTTCTTTCCGCCCTTAATCTCCCAACCGATCTCAGTCGAAAACTGAAACTGATACCGCCGGTCGTCAATCGACCACGAACGATTCGTCTCCATCAAAATGCCGTCGTCAGTGTCCGCAATCAGATCGTCCGACTGCCAAGTCCCCGGGAGCAAACTGATGTTGGTCATGCGAATGATCGGCAGCCGGTTCCAGCTTTCCGTCCGCATCGTTCCAGACGAACGTTTCAAACCCACGAGATGCGCGGTCTCGCGATTCGACAAATACCCGCGAAACTCCCCGGCCTTGATGATGTCGGTGCACTGCGCCGGAACGCCCTCATCGTCATAAGCGAAACTCCCGAGCCCCGGCCCATGCTCAAGCCGTGCGTCGGCGACCACGTTGACGATGTCCGAGCCGTACCTCAGCTTGTTCAACTTGTCCAACGTAAGAAAGCTAGTCCCCGCAAAATTCGCTTCCTCGCCCAGCACGCGGTCAAGCTCAATCGGGTGCCCCACCGATTCATGAATCTGCAATCCCAGCTGACTCCCGCCAAGGATCAGCGTGCCAGTTTTCTGCGGACACTGCGCCGCCGCGTGCAGAGCCACCGCTTCTTCCGCGACTCGCGGCGCATGCTTCAACAATTCCAGCGATTCGACCAGCTCATACCCCTGCAGCGCGTGCTGCCCGCCAAAACTATTTGGGTACGACCGCTTCTGAATTTCTTCGCCCTGAAACGCAGTCGCCGCAATACCGCACCCGGAAATCATCTTCCGCTGATGAATCCGTGAACCAATGCTCGACGCAAACCACGAATCAATCTTACGAAATTGCAGATCCGTTTCGGTCAGGGTCACGCCCTTAACTCGATGCATCTCCGCATCGGCCGCAAGCAAGAGCGCCAGCTGCGTCTCCAGCGGTATCTCGAAGGGATCCTTGCGGAATGGACTCTGCCAGCTATCAACATAAGAACTCTCCGGCGCCATCACAACTTCCTTACGCTTCGCGATCGCCGACGCCTTGGCGATCGCCACCGCCTGCGCTGCGCACTCCGACACACCTTCGCGCGTCATCCGGTCGGTCGACGCAAATCCCCAAGCCGCGCTCGCCAGAACGCGGATCCCCAACCCAATCGATTCCGATTGCGCCAGCGTCCCAACTTGCCCATTCTTCGTCGTAAGGTCGCGCTGCCGAAGATGCATCACGCGAACGTCGGCATACTTCGCGCCGCGCAACCGCGCCGTGTCAAGAGCATGAGCGGAAAGGTCCCACATAGATTTAAGCCGCCATCAACTTACAACGCTTTGCCAAAAAAGAAAAACGGGGCGAAGCCGCCTGCAAGCCTCGCCCCGAACCTTCGCAGGGGCCCAGCACCGCTGCACCCCATCCCGATAACATCTCGTTCCGTGTTCCGCTTCGTTACGTCTTTACTTCCTTACTTCATTACTTCCGTCTTCTACGTCCCTTCTTGCCACGAAGCCAAATAGTGCTCCTGCTCCGGCGTCAGCTTATCCAATTTGTGACCCATCGATTCCAGCTTCAACCGTGCAATTTCGCGATCGAGATGTTCGGGCACAGTGTAAACCTGCGGCTTCATGGTTTTGTGGTTCTTCATCAAATATTCCGCCGACAGGGATTGGTTGGCGAAGCTCATGTCCATCACCGAAGCGGGATGTCCCTCCGCGGTCGCCAGATTCACCAACCGGCCTTCGCCCAACAGGTAAACTTTGCGGTCACCTGCCAGCAGATATTGATCCACCAGCGGTCTCACTTCCTTCTTCCCGCTCGACAGTTTCTCCAGCGCGGGAATATCGATCTCCACGTTGAAGTGCCCCGAGTTGCAGACAATCGCGCCATTCTTCATCTGCTCGAAGTGCTCCCCGCGAATCACGCTCTTGTTCCCCGTCACGGTGATGAACACATCGCCTTCCTTCACCGCCGCGGCCATCGGCATCACGCGGAATCCGTCCATCACCGCCTCGATGCCCTTCACCGGATCGATTTCCGTGACGATCACGTCGGCGCCGAGTCCCTTCGCGCGCATCGCCACGCCGCGCCCGCACCAACCGTAACCCGCGACCACCACCTTCAGTCCGGCAAGCAAAACGTTCGTCGCGCGAATCACGCCGTCCAGCGTTGACTGACCCGTTCCATAACGATTATCAAAGAAGTGCTTGGTCATCGCGTCGTTCACCGCGATGATCGGATACTTCAGCGTACCGTCCTTGGCCATCGCGCGCAGGCGAATCACACCAGTCGTCGTCTCTTCCGTTCCAGCAATCACGTGCGGCACCAGGTCGGTGCGCTTGGTTAGCAGCATGGTCACCAGGTCCGCGCCATCGTCCATGGTCATCTGCGGCTTGTGATCCAGCGCTGCCCGCAAGTGCGCATAGTACGTATCGTTGTCCTCGCCCTTGATCGCATAAGTCGGAATGTTGTAGTCGCGGTTCAGGGATGCCGCAACTTCATCCTGCGTCGACAGCGGATTCGACGCGCAAAGCACGGCATCCGCCCCACCATCGCGCAACGCGATCATCAGGTTCGCGGTTTCGCTGGTCACGTGCAAGCAAGCCGAAACGCGCAGCCCCTTCAACGGCTGCTCCTTCAAAAACCGCTTGCGAATTGACTCGAGCACCGGCATCTGCTGCCCCGCCCATTCAATCTTGCGCTTGCCCGCATCCGCGAGCCCGATATCTTTCACATCACCTTTTTTCAGTTCAGCGATAGCCAAGTGGTGCTCCTCAATTGAATTTTTCTAACAAACAAAGTCCGCGAAGGGAAATTGTGAACCTGAACTTCAACGACAGAAATCGAGCTACTGATGAATGATTCGAGAGGGGTCATCCCGAATCCGCGGTTTTTGCGGATGAGGGACCTGCTTTTTCTCACGAATTACCGCCGCGCCCCAACTTCCGCTCCCGCCACCACCCCAAGTCCCGCAGCCTTCCGCAAAGCATCCGCGCGATCCGTTCGCTCCCACGTGAAGCCAGGCCCACTTCGCCCGAAATGTCCGTAAGCCGCGGTAGGCTTGTAGATCGGCCGGCGCAAATCCAAAGCCTCGATAATGGACTTGGGCGTCAACGAGAACGAATCACGCACCAGCGAAGTAATCCGCTCTTCCGGCACGGTCGCAGTCCCAAACGCATCGATCATCACCGACACCGGTTCTGCAACGCCAATGGCATACGCCAGTTGCACTTCCGCCTTGCGCGCCAACCCCGCCGCCACCACGTTCTTCGCGATGTAGCGCGCCATATAGCACGCCGACCGGTCCACCTTCGACGGATCCTTACCCGAAAAAGCCCCGCCGCCGTGACGGCTGTATCCGCCATACGTATCGACAATAATCTTGCGCCCGGTCAACCCCGCATCACCCATCGGCCCTCCGATGACGAATCGCCCGGTAGGATTGATGTGGTACTTCGTATTTCGATCCAGCATCGCCGCGGGAACGATCGGCTTGATCACATGTTCCAGAATGGCGTCCTGCAAATCCGCAGTCGAAATCTTGTGGCTGTGCTGCGTCGAAATCACGACGGTATCCACGCGCGCCGGCCGGCCATTGCGATACTCAATGGTGACCTGCGACTTCCCGTCGGGGCGAAGAAACTCAAGTTTTTTGGATTTGCGAACTTCCGCGAGGCGCTGCGTCAAACGGTGGGCCAACTGGATGGGCATGGGCATCAGTTCTTCGGTCTCATCGCACGCGAAACCAAACATCAAGCCCTGGTCGCCGGCCCCGCCCGTATCCACTCCCATGGCGATGTCCGGTGATTGCCGCTTCACGGTGCACATCACCGCGCAGGTCTCCGCGTCATAGCCATACTTCGCCCGGTCGTAGCCCACGCCGCGAATCGTGTCGCGTACAAGTGTGTCGTAATCAATAGTCGCGCTGGTCGTAATTTCACCGGAAACTACGGCAAGCCCTGTGGTCACTAGCGTCTCGCAGCCAACCCGACCCTTGGGGTCCTGCCTCAACACTTCGTCCAGCACGGCATCGGAAATCTGATCGGCGATTTTGTCGGGGTGACCTTCGGTAACAGATTCGGAGGTAAACAAGAAGTCGCGCAAGGCGTCGCTCAAAAGGAGGCTCCTTAGATAGGCAGCGGGGGCACAGCCCCGCTTGCGTCCGCTGGGTACAGTTCGCAGTACTTTACAAAGCTACCATCGCCACCGACAAGAATCAACGCGTTGATTCCCCCTGATTTACACTCGCACCGAACAGCGCAAAATCAGCCCCGAACGGCATCCCCATGCATCCAGCGGCAGCAGGCATCTCCAGAATCACGGACACTCTTGTCCGTGTTCCGACGACGCAAGGAGCAAGTAAGAGCGCACAACGATGCTGGACCCAAAGCAAAATAGCCTCGGACGCCTAACACGCTCATCGGCAGCTACTCTGTAATCACTTAGTCGTTACTATACGGCTGGTGTTAACTTCTCTGTTGAGATAGATTTCTCCGCGGAGGGCTTTATGAACATTCTGGCAGCAATCAAGCGCGAAGAAAAAAAGCTCGAAAAGCAGCTAGGCAGGCTTGAGCATCAATTGAGCAGCGTCCGCGCCGCCGCGAAGGCCTTGGGCAATTCAACGGGTAAAGAGCTAGGTGTGGCGAAAAAGCGCGTGCTGTCCGCCGCCGCAAGAGCAAAAATCGGCAAAGCCGCCAGGAAACGCTGGGCAAAATTCCGAGCGCAAGCCAAGAAAGTCGCCGGATAGCCGCTACGCACCGCAAATTTTGCCGACGCCTTCGGCGAGGCCGCAACTGACCGGTCCCCGGCCTCGCGGTGTCTCCTCATTTCCTGGACACCGCGCGCCGAGTGACAATTCTATTCCGATCTGCTCCTGTCGGTTTTTAGTCGTGGTCCGGGTGGTGGTGGCGCCACTTCCAGTAATTGTCCTGGTCTCGGTGGCTCTGCCGGTTGTATTCGCGATAGTCCCGATGTTGTTCGCCCAGGTAGACCCTATAGGCGTGGTCTTCGTGGTCATTCCAGTTGTGGTAGTCCTTGTAGTGCCGGTCGTAGACGCGAACCTGCACTTCTTGCGCCTTCGCATCGCTCACAACCAAAGCCGGTGCCACAACCGCGGCGGCCAACAAGAGTGAGCCGATATATGCGTTGATGCGTTTCATGATTTAGTCCCCCGATTCGGAGATGTCAGATCCCCGCTAGTCATCACGATGAACCTCTTTGTCGGCACTGAATGTCTCGAACCGCACCTATTGTGGAAATTTAATCCCGGCCGACAGCGGTCTTGAGGTCTGGCGCGAGTGTGTCTTTCCGGACAGATTCAGGTTGGCGCGTGTGTTCTACTTTAACGGTAGCAACGCGGGACCTGATTACCGCTGAGAATTACTGGAAACCGGAGGAGCGCGCATGACTCTAAAATTGACGAGCCACGAAGTTGACGGCGTGTCCGTAGTCGCGCTGGACGGGCGGATCGTGCTGGGCGAGGAGAGCACCGCTCTGCGTGAGAAATTCAAGAGCTTGATCGCCGCCGGGAAGCAGAAGATCGTCATGAACATGGACAACGTTACATATATCGACAGCGCCGGACTCGGCACGCTGATCGCGGCGCATGTCAGCGCCAAAACTCAGGGTGCATCCGTGCGTCTTTGTCATCTGGGGAAGAAATTTCACGAAGTCCTCCAAATCACTAAGCTGCTCACCGTCTTCGACGTCTACGATACGCAAGCGGCCGCAGTCAGCAGTTTCGCGGGAGCGGGATCGGGCGCGGTGGCTGCGGTGGTCGGAAGGAACTAAAGCGGCGTGCGCGCTTCGCGCCGTCGTCCTATCCGTGTTAGAGCGCTCACATGCTTTGCTCTTCGCGTCGCTCTCGTCGAACTCATCTGTAGTCGTCAGTGTATGTCGCTTCCAGGTACGAAAACGAGCGGGTTTCCACCGCTAAGGAGCGTATAGTGCTCACAGAGGCTAGCCTGATGTTGGAAACCGTCCTCGCGGATGAAAGAAAAAAACGCAAAGAATTAACCGCCAAGAGAAATTTGCTATTCGCGGAGTACTTGAAAAATCCCCAGGATATTCGCCTGGCCCTGGAGATCAAGCTTATTGACGATCAAGTGGCGCAATCCATTGAGCAAACGGAACGCAAGCCAGGGCCCCGAAAGTAAGATTTCGTTGAACTATCCCACCGCTATCACTACTTTTCCGCGGGCGTGACCTTCTTCCAGATACCGGATAGCCTCAGGCACTTCGTTTAGTTTGTACGTCCTGTCGACCACCGGTGTCACCTTTCCGCTCGCCATAAGGTCGTGCATGATTCCCAAATCCTCTTTGCTCGATCTCGCCAGCAACCCGACCAGCTTCTGGCTCCCGAACCGGGACAACCAGCCCGCCGAGAGCGCACGCGCCAGGGGACCAATCATCCACCGATCTGCCTGCCCTCCGGCCATCACCAATATCCCCTTGGGATTTAAGGCCCGCCGGCATGCGGACAACGAGCGGTTCCCAACAGCGTCCAAAATCAGGTCGTAACGTTGCCCGCCGTCGGTGAAATCCTCCTGCGTATAATCAATGACGCGGCCCGCCCCGATAGATCGGACCATTTCCATATTCCGGGTACTGCATACGCCAGTCACCTCTGCGCCGAAGGCCTTGGCGATCTGTACGCCGAACGAACCTACGCCTCCTGCCGCACCGTTAACCAACACCTTGTGTCCCGGCTGAATATGTCCCTTATCGCGAAGTCCCTGCAATGCCGTGAGTGCCCCCATCGGCACAGCAGCCGCTTGCCCAAACGTCACGTTATCTGGCTTCCTGGCCAGCGCGGATTCGGAAGCGCACGCATACTCGGCAAAGGCCCCGGCAAGCGCCCCAGAGCACCCGCCAAACACCTCGTCTCCTGGTTTGTACTGGGTCACATTTCTTCCCACCGCCTCGACCTCGCCCGCCACATCAAAGCCTAGCCGCGTGACCTTTGGTTTGCGCAGCCCGGCAATGATGCGGACGAGATACGGCAGGCCCCTCATAAAGTGCCAGTCATAGGGATTGAGCGCGGCCGCGCGAACTCTGATCACCACTTCATTGTCGCCAGCGGTCGGCTCTTCAATTTCTTCAAGTCGAAGAACATCGGGCGAGCCGTACTGGTGATAAACGATGGCTTTCATAAGTCTCTTTCAGGTCGTTATGGGCTAAGGCCGTTCGATCGAGTCCTAACCTAGGTTGACTGACACGCTCTCACCAAGTCCTTCGCCTGCGTGCTCATCCTCTCAACCAATCCGTCCTCCTCTCCCACCGGCCCATAGGCGTTATAGAGCGGTGCGAGATAGATTCCATGCCGGGCCACAATTCTCTCGATCTCCTCAACCCGCTCCGGAGTGATGAACCCTCTCCCCTGCGAGAAGGGCTCGAACCGCCGCTCCAAAGCAAGAGCCATGCCTTCCAGCAGACATCCATGGACCACGTCGGGGAATGGATGCCGGTTCAGAATTCCATGAAAATCCGGCGTGAATCGCATTCCGCCAGTGACCTGTCCCAGACCTCCAAAGAAGATTTTGGCGCCAGGCATCTCCGCGCTCGGAGACAAGTTCTTCGGGTAGCCCGCATCGCAGACAATCGCGTCGCGTGCGATCCGGCCCAACAGCAGCGAAGGGGACGCCAGACTCGCCGCGCAGATCACCACGTCGGCCTCCGCGGAGAATTGCTGAGAACCCGTCGCGATTTCCACCTGAACTCCATCGGCCTCCAGCTCCGCGGCGAGCTTGCGCAGTCGCTCCACGTTGCGGGCGCTGAGCAGCACACGCCTCACCAGAGGCGCCAGGCAACGGGCGCAGCCGGAGCCCACATCCCCAGTTGCTCCCACAATGAGCAGCGTCGATCTTCGGAGGTCACGCTCCTCAAGCGCGCACATCCTCTGGATGCCCTGAACGATGAGCGCAACCGTCAACGTATTGCCCGTCGTGAAGACCGTATCGTATCGCGCGGGAAGCAGATCGAAGTTCCCTTCAATCAGAATCGAACTGAATCCCCCGAGACTTACGATCCTCGCACCGGCGTTGATAGCGCAGGCCGCCGCCCCTCGAACGCGAGCGATGTTGTCATGCACGCAGCCGGCATCCAGTCGGTCGGGAGGAATAAAGGAGTCGATGTACACGCCGCGCGTTTTCCGACCAAGTGTGGACGCTACTTCGACGTGACACACCGCTCGGGGCGGAATCCACGGAAGGATATCCCTGATCTCATCGTCCGGCAGAGGCATATGCTCAGGTCCGCGCAAGACCGCGAGTACGTCCGCAGCCGCCCGCCAACTCTCCTGATGCCCGATCAGCGCGAAGTCCAGACCGAGATCGAGGTCAGTTGCCTCTTCCGTGGGTGCCCCAGGTTTCGCTTTTTGAAACCTGGGTCTTGGGATCGTCCGCGCTCGTCCAGCTACACCGGCAACTGAGTTATCCATGCAAGTGTTACCTCCCCAGGCAGCCCCAGCATGTCCAGCGTCTTCAGGTATTGTTGTAGCGAAGCTCCCCGCAACTCAGCCGGAGTCAAAGCGATTTCGGGCAGCGCCGGCTTCACGCAACTCTCGTGGCACACTTCGCAATGACCATGCTTGCATTCCTTCGCCAGCATCTCCGCAAGCGTAGTCATCACGTCGAGATGCAGCCGATGCACCTTGTCATCGAAGCGTTGCGAATCTAACGCTCGCTCCGTTCGAAGAATCTCCATCGCGTGTCCGATGTGCTCCTCTTCCTCCGCAGCGATCGAAGCAAAGGTCTTGCCAAGACTCCCTGGCGCCACCTTCCCGACGCGCGCATAGCTCGCCACCGCGAACGATTCGAGCATGATCTCCTGCACGATCAAACAGCCAACGAAGTCGCGCTCCGCAATGCAACGCATAAAAGACTCGCGGAGCCGCTTCCAGTACTTAGCGTCAACATTATTCGCGACCTCCACCCCAATCTTCCGCCCCTCGGCAGCGAACCGCGCAGCATGCCCCTGTTCCCCCTCCGCATGCTCCAAGGCGTCAGCCACTTCCGCCGGATCGTCACAGATCTCCGCCAACGAGGTGTAGTTCATCGCGGCGATAAGTTCCCCGGTCATCGCCTGAGCCAAGACGTCTTGCCAAATCGGTGCACTCAGTAGAGAAGAAGCGCATCCATTCGAAAGCGACTCATTCACTTGAATAATGGGTTCCATAGTTCCTCCTGAACATCGAACTGAACATCCGAAAATCAAGGGCCACACTGCGCATCAGATCGGCTCCCGATACCGGCGCAGCCGCGCCGCCGCGACCAGAAATACCGCGGCGAAGATCAGCCCGATCCACAATCCAGGCGAACTCAAAAATTTCCCCGGTGTGAGCAGTGCCAGCGGAATAAAATGCGGATCGGCCTTGACGTCACCACTCCCCTGGAACGCAAAGGCGTTCGCAGCAAATCCAATGAATCGTTCTCTCAGCAGCCAGCCAAACAACGAGCCGTGGAACGCGCCCCTCTCCATGCCGAAGATCACCAGCGGCGGCAGCACCACCCACAGAAACGTAGCCCGCCGCGCCCACCCGGACACCAGTAACAACCAGCCATAAATCGGCGCATGCCAAAGCGCCATCACCGTCAGCCCATAGAGCAGCACCAATTCCATCTGGAACAAAGGCAACAGTGTTCGCTGCGCCGCAACCCCCAAACCGCTCATCGCAAGTACCAGGCTGCTGAACACCAGCATGATCAAATGCAACCCAACGATGACCACGAACGTGACCAGCGGCACAACCACCAGTGGAATGCTCGCCTTCGACAGCACCGTCGTGAGATCCGAAACCGGCAGCGACTTCCAGAACAAAATGCTGCGATCGCGACGTTCGCCATGAAGCGCGTCGATCGAATAGAACACGCCGACGAGCATCCCCGTCACAAGCAGCAGCCATGCAACGTGCGCGTAAGGCATGACCAGCCCGACGTGCTGATGCACCGGCTCCATCCCCCCCACCGCACGCACGCTGCGCGCAAGACCATGCAGACTGACCAGAAAACCCAAAAAACTGACGGCGGCGACGGCCAGCGGCGCGACGTAAATCGACCGGTTCTCCCAAACCTCCCGCCGCACCGACCAGTAAAAAGGCCGCGTTTCCGCCAAGACGACCGGTGCCGCCACCTGCGATTCAAATGATTCGGGCGCGGCATTGGATGGAGTAGTCATCGACCCGCTCCTCGCGGCGCCGTCCCTTGTGCCGCGCCAGCCTCGTTGCCCATCACCGCCACGAACACGTCGGCGATACTCGGCGTATGCACCTCGCCCAGTTTGGACAATTGCTCCGCGACTTGCGCGCGATCCAGATGATCGAATAGCAAGATGCTGCGCCCAAACACCTGCCGCTCGTGAATCGGCTTGAACGCACGCGCCGCCGCAAGCTGCTCGGGAAGCACGATTACTTCCACATAGCGCGCCTCAAACTGTTGCATGCTGCAATCGAGCACAATGCGCCCGCGATTGATGAACATCAGGTCGGTAAGAACGTGCTGCACCTCTTCCACCTGATGCGTGGTCACCACAATCGTCCGGCTGCGGTCGAAGTAGTCGTTCAGAAGCGAATCGTAAAACTGCTTCCGATACAAAATATCCAAACCCAGCGTCGGCTCGTCCAGAACCAGCAATCGCGCGTCAATCGCCATCACCAGCGCAAGGTGCAGTTGCACCACCATGCCCTTCGACAATTCCCGAACCTTGCTGGAGCGTTTGATGGTCGTCCTGGCTAGAAATCCTTCCGCCTTCGCGCGATCGAATCGCGGGTGCACGCCGGCAACGTAGTCCAGCGCCTGCGAAACCCGCATCCACCTCGGCATCACCGCAACATCCGCAATGAAGCACACATCGCGCACCAGCTGATCGCGCTCGTTCCAGGGATCGCGCCCAAGCACCTTTAGTTCCCCCTGATACTGCGTAAGCCCCAGAATCGCGTTAAGCGCGGTGCTCTTCCCCGCTCCATTCGGACCGATCAATCCTAGGATGCGCCCCTCTTCCACCCGCAAATCGACGCCATCCAGCGCCACAGTAGCCCCGAAAACCTTGCGCAGCCCGCGTGCTTCGATGACGCTCATGGTTTCGGCTTCTCCCGTTCATCCTTCGATGAATCATTCGACGACCCATTTCCCGCAGTCTCCTCAGCCGATGACGCCTTCTTTTCCCCGGCTGGAGACGCGCTGGCCGGCGAATGACCGTTCGCCGCATCCAGCAATTCCTGCGGCGTCAACCCAAGCCGCTGAATCGTCGCCCACACCCGAGGCCACTCCTCCGCCAGGAACCTTCCCCGTTCACCCTGCAGCAGCAGCTCCCGCGCCCCCGCATTGATGAACATGCCCCGCCCCCGCCGGCTCTCCACCAAACCCTCGTCCACCAACTGCTGATAGCCCTTCAATACCGTCAGCGGATTCACCCGATACTCCGCCGCTACGGTGCGCACCGAAGGCAGCGGATCGCCTTCGGCGAGCACCCCATCCAGAATCATCGCAACCACCCGGTCGCGAAGCTGGCGGTAAATTGGCTGACTGTCGTTGAACTCACGATCCATCCTGTATTCCAGATAGTCCTTCCCAGAAGTAGCTTCCGTTATTTCGTCCGCTGCAGGTCGAAGTGCGCGTGGACCGGCTTGTCCCCCGGCATCATATACGTCCAGTCCTCAATGTGGTGGTTGGCGTCTATCGTTGTGAACACCGCATGGTGCATGTGTCCGTACTCCGTGCCGCCGGCGACGTCCAGAAAGTCGAATTCCACCGTTTTCCCGTCTGCTGAAGTCCTCGCGGCCATGCGCGGCCGGTTTCCGGCATCGCAATAGTGCGTCAGGAGCAGACGATCACCGTCCAGGTACAGCATGGTCACCGGATGGTCGTAATGCTTCGGGTCGTCTGGCGTTCCCGCTTCCTTCATCTCATGCACCAGCACGTTTCCCCGCGAGGTCACGCGCAGCGAGAGCTGCATCACGGTCCCATCCCCCAAGTCATGCTGCGGCGGGTCGACGGTCACCGATCCTTGCCAGTTCCCCGCGAGTGTCTTCAGCGTGTCAAAAGACTTTTGCGCGTCCGACTGCGCGAAAACCACGGCCGAGAGCCCCAGTGAAAAAACCCCGATTGTCAGCAAACGATGGAATTTCATCTTCATTCTCCTTAAACCTTCCGTGCCGCCAGAGGGTCTTCCCTCCTTCACTGGAGTCGTGAGCCATGCCCAGCGCTTCAGTAGTGTTATACATAACTATAACACTACATCGCATGTCAAGCTTTTTCTTCGCCTTTTTGCTAGCTTCCCCAGATCACTGATTCCTAAGCACTTGCTAGCACCTCCGAATCGGGTGCCGCACCCTTGGGTTCTAAGGGTGCGGTCTTTGACTTCCTCCTGCAAGCCTTTGCGAACCACTGCAGCGGCCGCTTTTCTAGCAGCCGCTTTCCGAAGCGGGCGCCGTCGCACCTTCGCATTCAAGGTTGCCGGGTGCCGCACCCTTGGGTGCTAAGGGTGCAGGTTTTGACGTTGTCTATCGTCTCTACGTTCGCGATCGTCCCCTCCTGCCCACTCCTGGCCCGCCGCTCATTCGAATAGTCCACGATCAGTTATCAGTTGACATTAGATAACTTCCATGCTATAGTCCTTCTCAACGATTCGGGCCCCAGCCCGGAGCCGGCGTCCCCGATGGTAAAGCCCCGCCCTCTCGCCGCACGTCGCCCCGCGGTCCTCACGAAACGATTACCACGCCCAAACTCCGTGCTCCAGCGTCTCCGTGGCAAATCCGCAAGTCCTTCAGAATCCGCACTTACGAAAAACACACCCGTAACTCGTTTAGAATCCGCACTTCCAAAATGGCTGAACTTAAAGTCCTTTAAAATCCGCACTTACGCGAAATGGCGGGGGGAGGGGAGTAGCACAGGCACTCCTGCCTGTGCCACCGTAACCACCAGCAGCGCTGTCGATAGGGGCGAACGCGCGCCATCAAGCCTAAGCCTCGTCGTCATCCAACTGCACGTCGAGCTTGCCTTTCGTTTTCTTGGCCATCAGGTACGACCGGATGAACGGATCGATGCCGCCGTCCAGCACCCGATCGACGTCGCCGACCTCAAACTTCGTCCGGTGATCCTTGATCATGCGGTACGGTTGCATCACGTACGACCGGATCTGACTGCCAAACGAAATCTCGAGCTTCGATTCGTCGAGCTTGTCGGTATGCTGCTGCCGCTTCTGCACTTCCTGGTCGTACAGCTTGGAGCGAAGCATCTTCATGGCCAGCGCGCGGTTCTTGCCCTGGCTCCGCTCGGCCTGGCAAGCGACCACGGTGTTGGTGGGAAGGTGCGTGATGCGCACCGCAGTCTCCACTTTGTTGACGTTCTGCCCGCCCTTGCCGCCGGCGCGAAACGTATCGACGCGCAACTCTTCCGGGCGAATGTTGATCTCGATGCGATCGTCGATTTCCGGAATGACGAAGACCGAAGCAAATGAAGTGTGCCGCCGCGCCGCCTGATCGAAAGGAGAGATGCGCACCAAGCGATGAACGCCCGTTTCGCCAGCCAGCAGCCCGTAGGTATTTTCACCCTCGAACTGGATGGTAGCGTTCTTGATGCCGGCTTCTTCACCAGGCGTCTCATCGAGAACCACGGCGTTGATGCCCTTGCGCTCCGCCCAGCGCAAATACATGCGCAGCAGGATCGAAGCCCAGTCCTGCGACTCGGTGCCGCCTGCGCCGGGCTTGATGGTCATGATGGCGTTGAGATGATCGGTCTCGCCGGAGAGCAGCGTGCGTGTCTCCATTTCGCCGACATAATTTTCGGCGGCTGTCAGCTCGCGATCGAGATCCTTGAGAAGCTCGTTGCGCTGCTCAGCGTTGGTTTCCTCGGTGGCCAGCAAGATGTAGGTTTCGATGTCATTCGCCAGCGAAGTGAGCTTGTCATCGGAAGCGATCTGGTCTTCGGAACGCTTGCGGTCGCGCAAGACCGCCTGCGCAGCATCCTGATTGCTCCAGAAGTCAGGATCAGCAGAGCGAGCTTCCAGCGATTTCAAACGTTCGCGATGCTGCGCAGCGTCAAAGAAAACTCCGAACCATGTTGAGGCGAGGTTTCAGTAGGTCGTAGCGATGCTGGAGGTCTTCAAGAATCATGTTTGATGTGCGCGAGGAATTGCCGTGCCGGCTTTCTTAAGAGTGTTTCCTCAGGGGCTATAGCCCTTCAGGTTGCAGCTGAATGTCAGAGCGGAAGCTCCGACCCCCTATGAACTGGGGACTAGCTCTGGCGAGACGCCGACTGGGATCGGGATTTCCTCGTTCGCTGTGTTTCCTTTCCGGAAAGTTGAGGCTAACAGGATAGCGGAAACGATGACGCAGAGCCAAGCGAACCAGTCACCGAAGCGAGTGTAAAGAGTTTCGTCGGTGCGGAAGTCATAGGGCAGATCGACCGCAGCGCGCACGTCAGTAGGCAGCGGGCTGAAGATGCGGCCGTAAGGATCGACGGCGGCAGTGATGCCACTGTTCGTGACGCGCAGCAGCCAGCGGCGATTTTCTACGGCGCGGACGCGGGCGATGCGGAGATGTTGTTCAGCGGCGGCGGAATGGCCGAACCAGCCGTCGTTGGAAATGTTGACGAAGAGTTGCGCTCCGTTAGCGCCGAAGTTGCGGATTTCGCCAGGGTAAATCGCCTCGTAGCAGATAAATGCCGCTAGCGACGCGCCGCCAGGAAGATGGGCTACCGCGTAACTCGTTCCCTTTTGGAAGCCGCCGACCTCGCTGGAAACGCTTTGGACGACGCGGTGGATGAGTGGGAACGGCTCGTATTCGCCGAACGGAACCAGGTGAATCTTGTCGTAGGTGAAAACATCCTGGCCTTGCGGGTCGATCAGGATGGCGCTGTTGTACGGGGCGAGTATGTGGCCGGCTTGGTGATTGGGTGCGTTAGGCAACTGCCGCCACTCGATGGCTCCGGCCAAGAACGGATGATGGAAGCGAATCGCCAGAGACGAGGCGATTTTCGCGAACTGCGCGTCCTCGAACGAAAATGGGGCCGGAGCTTCGGGCCAGATCAGCAGATCGGGCTGGCGGGCGCCTGGCGCGAGACTAAGATTTTCGATTTCGTTCAGGTCCGCAGCGTGGGATTGAAACCACTGCGCGGGATACCCTTCGACCTCGGGGAAATTAACTTGCACCGCGCGTGCGTAATGATTCGGAGTGGCCGGTGGCACGAATCGCGGGCCGACCAAAATGGTGATGAGCAGCAACGCGGTGGTCGCGCAAAGAATGGCCACGCGGCGAGCGACGGATGTCGCTACGGCTTGATCGCACCAGGCGAGCAGCGCATTTACGGCGGCTGCGAGGAAGGAGAGGCCATAGATGCCAGTGATGGTCGTCAGCTGCAGCAATGCCGGGTTTGATGACGCCGGGTATCCAAGTAAACCCCATGGAAAACTGATTTCCGGCATGCGCGTGCGGACAAATTCAAAGGTGACCCATAGGAACGGAGCACCAACGCACGCGAGCAGAATGCTGCGCTTGGCGAGACGGTTCACGCTCCATGCAAACGCGCCGGTCAAGATTCCGAAGACACATCCGATCAAAAGCAGCACGCCCCAGCCGCCGGCCTTGGACAGGCCGCCGTGGATGGCGAGTACCGTGGCGATCCACGGACAACACGTGATCACGAAAAACATCGAATGCAGGAAGCCGCAGAAAAACGCTACTCTCGGTCGCGCGCCGAACAGGACGATGAGGAGAATGCCGATACACACCCAGGAATAGATGCTGAGATAAAAGCCGGTGTAGGAAAACGAGAGAGCGGCGCCGGAAAGTGCGGAAAAAACGTAGCGAAAAGCATCGGGAGTCGCTGATCCTGGCTGAGGACGAAAGAAACTAGCCCAAGCGCGCTGCGGCATCAGTGCTTCACGATGGCCTTGAAACCGGCGTTCTCGAGGCCTTTCTTCGCGGTCTCCGCGGACTTGGGATCGGAATAAGGACCCACTTGCACGTGGAAATATTTGTCGGAGGTCGGCGAAACAACGAACGCTGGAAATTTCTTGTTCCGCAAGCTGGTGGCTACGGCCTGCGCGTCAGCTTCTTTCCGGAGCGCGGCTACCTGCAAGGTGTACGTGCCTGCTGGAGTTGGCGTCTGCGCGCTGCTCACGGATTTTGACGACACGTTGGCAGGGTGCGATGGAGTTTTGCTGTTTGCAATCGCGGGAACGGTGGCCGGCTGCTTCGATGACGGCGGCGGCTTCAAGCGATCGTCAGGCGCAACTTTTCCGGCATTGTAAAAACCCCAGTCGGAGCTGGGTTGCGAATTTTCGTCAGAAGGAGCGTCGGTCGGCGGAGCAGATGTAGCCGTAGGCGGAGGCGGCGAATTTTTCGAGCGTTTCGCGGCGGCATCCTGCTTGGGGGCAACGAATGCGTCCGGGGTTGTGCGCGGATTGCCGGCGGCTCGGACCTGGCCGTCGTACTGATTGCGGCCCATTACGTAGCCCAGCGCGAAAAAGACGCCGGAGAACACCAGCATCAGCATAAACAGGCCGATGACGTGCCTGGATTCCAGGACACGCTCGCCCGCGCCACCTCGATTGCCGCGAGAAGCCATGCTTACTTTTTATTTCCCCCCAACGCTTGCACCCAACTGTTAATGATATCGATAGGCAGCGGAAACACAATCGTTGTGTTCTTCTCGACACCTATCTCGGTTAACGTCTGCAAATAGCGTAACTGAATTGCGGACCCTTGTGTCTCCAGAACTTTGGCGGCGTCGGCCAGTTTTTGCGAGGCTTCGAACTCGCCCTCGGCATGAATAATTTTTGCGCGGCGCTCGCGTTCGGCTTCCGCTTGCTTGGCGATGGCGCGTTGCATCTGTTCGGGGATGTCGACTTGCTTTACTTCGACTTTGCTGACTTTGATGCCCCACGGTTCGGTTTCGGTGTCGAGGATAACTTGAAGCTTGGCGTTTACTTTGTCGCGTTGCGAGAGAATTTCGTCGAGCTCGAACTGACCTACCACGCTGCGGATGGTGGTTTGCGCCAGCTGCGATGTGGCGTAGGTGTAGTTTTGCACTTGCGATACGGCGAGATTAGCGTCGACTACGCGGAAATAGCAGACGGCGTTCACTTTTACGGAGACGTTGTCGCGGGTGATGATGTCTTGTGGTGGGACGTCCAGAGTCTCGATACGCAGGCTGATACGCTGGAGCGTCTCGATGGGCCAGAAGACCAGGTTGATACCCGCGCCCTTTGCTTGCGGCAACAGACGGCCCAGGCGGAGGACGACGCCGCGTTCCCATTCCTTGATGATGTAGATGGAATTCCAGAACCATATCAGGACGATACCGATGATGACCATCGTTCCGATGCCGAACTCAAACATATGTGGTCCTCCAGACGCGCTTTGAATTTCTCTCAGTACCGGAGAAAGTGCAAGTGTTGTTCGGGGAGGAGCTGGGTTAACGGGCTTGTTGGTAGCGCGCGGACAAAGAAGGAATTCACGCAGAGGGCACAGAGGCCGGTGCGTAGAGGACACGGAGACGAAGAACGACCAGGACAATTCGGTAGTTGAGCGGCGAAGTTGCGCCATTCATCTTTGCGATGCACGCGCCAGCTTGCCGTTCGCCGCGGTTCTCGTCATCCGCGACCGTTGCTAGGAAGCGGATGCAGTCGTTTCTACGGGTTCGACGTAGAGCTTCAGGCCTTCGATTTTCAGGACGCGCACGGGCTTGCCTTCGGGAACGGGTTGCGTGGAAACGGCACGCCATAGTTCGCCGTGGATGCGGATCATGCCTTCGGCGCCGGCTTGGATTGGCGAAACCACGATGCCTTGCTCGGTGAGCATTTCTTCGCGGCCTGTGGCGCTTTTCCATTTGCGGGAACTCAGGACCAGGCGCATGAGGAAGACCGTCAGGACGGCAAACGGGAGCGTTACGGCAATCGCCACGCTTAGGCTCACGCCGCCCGCTGTCAACGGAGAACGGATCAGAAACATAGCGCCCAGGAGCATGGAGATAATGCCGCCGGCCAGCAGGACACCGTGGCTGGTGAACTTTGCTTCCAAAATAAAGAGTGCCAGTGCGAGCAGAATCAGAAAAACACCGGCGATATTTACCGGAAGAATGTGCATTGCGTAGAGAGCGAGAACCATGCAGATGCCGCCGATTACGCCCGGGGCGATCATACCGGGGTGGGTAAATTCGGTGTAGAGGCCGAGGACGCCCACGATGAACAAAAGGAAGAACATGTCGGGGGCGACGATGCGGGCCAGAAATTTCTGGCGTCCGGATAGCTGGAACTCGACGCGTGCGGGATTGTTTAGCGCGAGCTTTACTTTTGTGCCATCGAAGCGCGTGATTTCGCGGCCATTCAGCTGACGCAGGAGGTCGTCTTCGGAAGAGGCGATGAGGTCGATCAGTTTCCCGTCGAGGGCTTCTTTTTCCGTGAAGGCTTTCGCGTCGGTTATGGCGGTTTCGGCCAATTTGGGATTTCGGGCGCGTTTGTCGGTGTAGCTGCGGAGGAAGGCCATGGCGTCATTGTTAATTTTCTTGCGCATTTCCTCATCGATGTTCATGGCGTAGCCGCCGACAATGATGACTGGCGAGGCGGCACCGGTATGCGTTCCCGGGGCCATGGCAGCGATATCCGCGGCAAGGAGGATGTAGAAGCCTGCGGAGGCGCCGCGCGCGCCGGAGGGTGCTACATAGGCGGCAACCGGGACGCGGGAGGTCAGGATGTGCTGGATGATATCTTTCATGGAGTCGGTCAGGCCGCCGGGAGTGTCCATGGTGATCAGGATTAAAGCGGCGTTGCGGCTCTGGGCGTCGGCGATGCCTTCGTCGATGTAGGTGGCCAAGATGGGTTCTACTTCCCCGTCGAGTTTTAGTTCGAGGACCGTGGGGGTGGAGGGATTTTCGGCCGTTGTGGAGGACGGGAAGAGAAAAGATAACGCAGAGACGCAGAGGGCGCAGAGGAACGCGGAGAACTGGATTTTTCGGGCTCTCGGATTGGCTGGCGCACTGGGAAATTCAAGATGGCGAGATAAACTCGCCGCTACAACGGCGGAGGAGTTGATCGCTCGGTGATTGCGGCCGGGAGTCACTGGGCACTTCCGTTTGGCTTGGAACTCTGGAGGTGGTCGAGCAATGCCTTGGCACTGGCATAGTTTGGCGCGAGTGCCAGCGCGCGTTGGGCCTCGGCGCGAGCTAGATCAAATTTCTTTTGTTCGAGATAGACCCTGGCGAGCATGGTGCGAACGACCGCGGAATCGCGGGTGGCGAGCGAGGCCTGGAATTCCTGCACGGCGTCATCGAGCTTTCCGCGGCGGCGAAAGACTTCGGCCAGGCCTTGATGCGCGTAGGCGTTGGTAGCGTCGGCGGCAAGCGCGGCACGGAATTCGGTCTCGGCGGTGTCGAGGTGCCCCTCGGCGAGTTCCTGTCGTGCGCGACGAATGTGGGTGGCCGGAGTTGTCGGGGCTCCGGCGGACGAGGCGGAGGCGGAAGCCACCGCGGTTGGCGATGATTGAATTTCGAGGCGCAACGCGGTGATGTCCAGGTCGGTCTTGATGCGATCGAGGCGGGGCTGCGTGTCACTCTTGGTATCAACGTGAACCACAGGCACGGCGTTGGGGCCCAAGACCTCGGTGGCTGCTTCGCGCTCCTCGTCGGCTTCGGTCTTGTTGCCAGCTTTTTCGAGGGACTGAATCAGCAAGGCGCGATCTTCTGGATTGTCCGGCTCGCGGTCGACAGCCTCGCGGAAGGATTTTGCGGCGGCGGCAAAATCGTTGGCGCGGAAAGCGAGCAATCCGAGATTGAACGGGTAATCGTCTTCGTCGGGATCGAGTTCGGTGGCGCGCCGGAGATCGGCCTGGGCCGCGGGCGCCTTCCCCTGACGCGCGCAGGCGACACCCAAATTGTTGAGGATCTCGGGAAGGTCGGCGCCGGACAAGCCATCGCCTGCTGCAGCGCCGTGATCGGAATTATTGCGGAGCGCATCCTGAAGCGAGATGAAAACTTCTTCGGCCTTGTCAGGTTGATTCAATTGAAGACGACAAACGCCGGTGGCGAAGACCGCTTCGACGTAGCGATGATGGGTCTTGGGGACGCGCGCGAAAGAGGAAATGGCCGAAGCGCAATCGCCGCGTGCGGCATACGTTTCGCCTAACGCGAAGTCGGGATCGGGCCAGGCGGGTTCCAAGCGGGCGGCCTCGCGTAATTCGCGAATGCGCGGCTCATCTTCGGTGGCGAGCAGGCCGCGCACAAAATGCTCGAAGGCGTCCAGGCGAAGCGGGCGCTGAAGCTTGGCAAACTCTTTCATCGACAACGGATAGGCTTTGTCGTTGGCGGAAAGCAGATGCCAGACGACGCTTGCATGCAAGTCCATCAGGGAATTGAGCGGGCCGGATTCGTGGACCGGCGTCAGCAGGGCGGGAGGGTCGACGCGAAGGGTGCGAGCCTCGATGGTGAGAGACGTACCGTCCGAGCCGAAAGAGCCGAAGATGACGTAGTCGGCGTCGAGATCCTGGGCGATACGCAGCATGGTGGCGCGGCTGAGCTTGGCGGAGGCGGGAAGACCGTAGCGTTCGAGTTCACCCGCGCGGCCGGCATGGGAGTAGACCTGGGCGCCGGAATCGGAAAGGTACTGGATGGTGAGCTCTTCGAGGCCCTCGCCCAGCCAGTCCAGGCGAGGGGATGCGCCCGCGTTTTCAAATGGGAAAACGAGGTAGACGCCTTGTTGGGGAGCGATTGCCGCGGGACGAGAGGTCGCGGCGGATTGTTGTGCTTGAAGCAGAGCGGCGGCGGATAGAACGACAGCGCAGAGAAAAACAATGGCACGAATGCTGCAAACATTTCGCTGCATGCTGACTTGAATTGTAACAGAGGCGGAGGTCGCGGATTTTAAAGAGACGAAGGATCGCCCAATGTAGAAACACGCTTGGGACCTCTGGTATTGATGCGGTGGAGATTGTGTGACTGGATCTGGTCTTGCGGGCGTGTAGGGGGCACTTTACTGACGAACCTGGCACCGTCTGTAGGGTCGTCCTTGAAGGTGGCTCTAAACCCGCACCCTTAAAGCCGAAGGGTGCGACGGCGCCCGCTTCGGAAAGCGGCCGCTACAATTGGAACCACGGGGTTAAAACACGCGCTGTGCGATCAGGGTTGTTGCGTGTCGGCCGCTTGCTTTGGGGCGAGCATGTCCTGGATTTCGGGGATCTGTAGCTCGGCGGCGAAGGCTTTGTCTTTCTTCAGGTCGGCGGCCAGGGTGGCGTAGCCTTCATCCTTCGCTTTGCGAAGGTATAGGACCGCGCGCTCGATGTTGCCCGATTCGGCGAAGGACTTGGCTAGCAGGAAGTAAAAGCGGCCGCGGTCGGAGACGGAACGATCTTGAAGCAAGGAGCCTGACCTGGAAGAGTTGTGCTCGAAGAGTTGCGGATCTTTTGCCAGGGCGGTGCGAAACGCCACAATCGATTGTTCGTATTTCTTGTCGCCGAAATAAGCATAGCCGAGATTGCTATACAGCACGGCCATATCGTCGCGCAGCTTGATGGCTTTCTCGTATGCCCGGATGGCCTTGGCATAGCGCTTCCGCTGGTACCAGATGGTGCCGATATTGTTCTGCGCATCGGCGTAGTGCGGATTCACTTTCAATGCCTTCTCGTAGCACTTCAGTGCCAGGGTTAATGCTTCTTGTTGATGCAGGGCGATGCCGAGCTTGTTCAAATACACGGCGTTTCGCGGATTCTGGTCGGACAAATTCTTGAAGGCTTGCGCGGCCTCGAAGTACTGCTTGCGCGCCATGTAGAGGTCGCCCATCTCCTCAGCTGTGAGCTCGCGAACGGGCGGAGCCGTGGCGGTAGAGACCTGAGATGGCGTTTGCATGGGGATCGAGTGATCACCATCGGCAAACATCTGCGCTGTCAGTTTTGGAATCGACTGCTGAGTGCTCGTCTGACTATGGGCAGGAACTGCAGAAGTCAGTAGGAGGATACTTCCCGAAACCGCCAGAGAAACTAGCTTCATGGCGAGTCTCCTTTGTCATCCGGCTTTGGTTTGTCCGGATCTTGCTTCTTCTTACCCCCAAAGATACCAAAAATCTTCTGTAAAGGGTTCTTTTTCTTTTCGATGGGCTTGCCGTTTGCGTCCACTTGGACACCCTGGCCAGTGGCGTTGGGCGGGCGATTGGGATCGTAAGGGAGAGGCTGGCCGTTGGCGTCGACGGCTACTGGTTGTTTGGGTTCGCCGCCGCCGAAGACGTGCGAGAGCCAGGAACCGGTGGAGGAGACGATGCCGTGACCTCCACCGTGCAGCTCGCATAGTTGCGTGGGAGCGGAACCGTTTACGTAAACTTCTTCGCGAGTGGTCGGGCAGTTGGGAGTGGCGAGTTCCAGGGATTCCGGGTCGATCATTACGGACTGGATGCCATCAGGCGGCGTGAAATCTTTCACGTCTTTGTAGGCGGGCAGCGCGGTGGCGCGAATCATGAAGTCGGCCCAGATGGGCGCGTCGGCGACGCCACCGGTGAGGCCGAGATCACGGTTGTCGTCGAAACCAATCCAAATGACGCAGACGAGATTGGAGGTGAAGCCGGCGAACCAGCCGTCGCGGGAGGTGCCGGTTTTGCCTGCAGCGGGCAGGGTGAAGCCGCGTGCGCGGACGCCGGCAGCGGTGCCGTGATTCATCACATCCTTGAGCAAGCTGGTGACGAGGTAGGTGACGCGGGGATCGAGGACGGCCTTCGATTGGGGGGTGTTTTTCTCGAGAGTTTCGCCGTTGGCCGCGATGACGCTGTTGATGAACTGGGGTTCGGCACGCGTGCCGCCGTTGGCGAAAGCTGTGTAGGCGGCGGCAACATCTACCGCCGTCATTTCGTACGCGCCAAGAGCCACGGCTGGGGTTGGCTGAATGTTATTGCCGAGACCCATCTGACGGGCGATTTGCACTACCCGGCCGTAGCCGATGAGCTCGGCGATCTTGACGGTGGCGACGTTGAGCGAGTTGGTAAGGGCTTCACGGGCGGTGACGCGTCCCATGAATTTTTGGCCGAAATTGTTGGGGGTGTATTCCTTGCCGTCGAATTCGAAGGTGGTGGGCTCGTCGTCGACGGTGGTGGCGGGGGTGACGATGGGCTGGACGTTATCGATGGCATTGTCGAAGGCGGCGGCGTAGACGAAGGGCTTGAAGACGGAGCCTGGTTGCCGATGAGCTAGCGCGTGGTTGAGTTGGCTCTGGCCGTAGTCGCGGCCGCCGATTACGGCTTTGATTTCGCCGGTGCGTGGATCGAGGGCGACCAGTGCGCCCTGAACCTGGGGGATGGGCTCGTTGGTTCCCTTCTTTTCTTGCTCCTTCTTCCACTTCGCGTATTTCTTCGCGAGAAGAGTGTCCACGTTCTTCATGCCGGTCTCAATGGCTGCAGCGGCGGCGCGTTGCAGCGCGGGGTCCAGTGTGGTGTAGACCCGGAAATTCTCGCTGATCAGCTCGTTTTCGGAATATTTGTCGAGCAGGTGATCCTTGACCATGTCGACGAAATAGGGTGCTTCGCTGCCCGCGACCGAAGTGTGGACGATTTTGAGTGGGGTGCGCTTGGCGTCCTGGATGTCGGCTTCGGTGATGAATTTGTTCTCCAGCATTTGCGGGAGCACGCGATCGCGGGCCTGGATAGCGCGCTCCGGGTGGCGATCGGCAGCGGAATAGTAGTTGGGGGCGCGGATGATCCCGGCCAGATAGGCGCACTCGGCGAGCGACAGCTGGCGAAGATCTTTTCCGAAATAGGCGACGCTAGCTTCGGAGAAGCCGCGAATGCCGAAGCTGCCGCGATTGCCTAGATAGACTTCGTTGGCGTATAGCTCGAAGATTTGCTGCTTGTTGAAGCGCTCTTCGAGTTCCATGGCTACCATGGCCTCGGCGAGCTTGCGGCGCCAGGTGCGCTCGTTGGAGAAGAAAAAAGTGCGGGCGACTTGCATGGTGATGGTGCTGGCACCTTGATAGTGATTGCTGCTGTGGCGGATGTCGGCCCAGGCGGCGCCGGCAATGCGGACGAAGTCGAAACCGCCGTGCTCGAAGAAACGCTTGTCTTCGGCGGAGATAATGGCGTGGACCAGCGTTGGTGGGAGGTCGTCGTAGCGAACCGGGCGGCGCTTTTCGCGGGCGCTATCGAAAAGGTTGGTGATGAGCTCCGGCTCAATGTCCGCCGTGCCTAAATCGGCTCCGCCTCCTAGAGGTCGAATGGCCTTGATGCTCTTGCCAGCGAAGGTGACGGCGATGGCGTTTGATCCGGCAAAATAAGAGAGCTTGGACGGGCGGATATCGACGGTGTTGGCTTGCAGAGTGTACTGGCCCAGCGCGTTATCGTCCCGCTCGGGACGATAGCCGACTTTGGTCAGGTAGGTGGCCAGTTCTTCGGCACTCCACACCTCGCCATCGGCGATGCGCATGGGGGCGGAAAAAATTTGCGTGGTGTTCTGGAGGACGTGCCCGGAAAGGCGCGCGTCGATCATGCGGGAATACTTGACGTAGAAATAGGTGAGGACGCTCACCCAGGTGATGAAAATGGCGAAGACCACGCCGAGCAGCGTCAGGCCGAAAATGGACGTCCAGAAACCCTTTTGGATCCGAATGCGCAAACTTTGACCTCGCGGGGCCGGACTTCTATTCTCTCGCAACCGCACACACTAAGAAAGCCGCAGTTCGCCGGTAGATGCCGCTTATATACGGTCCAACTTCGACGGGTGCGCGCCGGTTACCGTCGCGATTGCACTTCGTGCAACAAATCGGCCTATAGGTTCTTATTCTCGCTTGAGGGCGTGAAATGGAGATTGAGCTGGTAGACGAGCAGGTCGACCGGAATGGTGTAGTCCATGCTGATTTTCACGACGTCAGAGTTGGCGACGACTTTGATTTCTTCTCGCTTGACCGGGATTTCCAGGTCCTTCACGACTTTGAAAATATTGTCGCGAACCTGCTCGTCGGAATAGTGGTTCACGACGGAAAAGCGCGCTTGTTCCTGCATTTTGTCGGCAAGCTGATACTCGGCTACGTAAGCGGGGAGGATTTTGTAGGCCACAAATGCGCCGTAAATCAGGATGGCGCTCCAAATGATCGCCTTAATCGTGCCGCCGCCGCGCTGCGAGCGCGAGGAGACTGCGGAAAGGTCCCGAATTCCGGCGTGATGTACCAAAGTTTCTCCCGACGGCGGCCAAGGGTGACGGTTTTCGTCACTAGCCGGTAAAAGCGCGAGCTGCTGCGATGTCTTCCCAAGTTAGCACCCGCGTGGAAAGGTGTCGAGAACCAGGCGCGGGGGATGTTCCCGGAAAGGAACGGGGCGGCGGTGGAAAGACGCGTATAAGTAAGCCCTAGTAGGCTCTGGCGAAGATGGCGCGCTCGGCCGCGGGCTTTCCGCAATAGACGCAAGCGCCTGCTTCGGCAGGCTGGTCGAACGGGATGCAGCGCATGGTGGCGCGGGTCTCTTCCTTGATCTTGGCTTCGCAGTCGGCGCTGCCACACCAGGGTGAAAAAGCGAACCCCATCTCGACGGCCTTCTTCAGGTCGTCGTAGGTCTTGGCGTCATGCGTGTTGGCTTTGCGGAAGGCTAGCGCTCTGTCGTGCATAGCTTGCTGGATTTCGGCCAGCAGGCGCTCGATGGTTTGGGGCACCTCGGCTAGAGGGGCGCTGATCTTGCCTTCGCGCCCAGGGCGGTCGCGGCGGGCTAGGACGGCCGACTGCTTGGCGACATCTTTCGGGCCGAGTTCTACGCGTACGGGGACGCCGCGCATCTCCCAATCGTTGAATTTCCAGCCGGGGCTGTTGCCCTCGCGCTCGTCTAGCGTGACGCGGACGTTGGCTTTGACCAGGTCGGCCTTCAGTTTGCGGGCGGCATCGAGAACGGAGGATTTTTCTTCGTCGGTCCTGAAGATGGGGACGATAACGACTTGGTAGGGCGCGAGTTTCGGGGGCAGGACCAAGCCCTGGTCGTCGCCGTGGACCATGATGATGGCGCCGATTACGCGGGTGGAGAGGCCCCAGGATGTTGTCCAGCAGTGCTGCAACTGGCCGTTCTGGTCGAGGTAACGCACCTCGAAGGCTTGGGCGAAGTTTTGTCCCAGGAAGTGCGACGTGCCCGATTGCAGAGCCTTACCGTCTCCCATCATGGCTTCGATGGAATAGGTGACGTCGGCGCCGGCGAATTTTTCGGCGTCGGATTTTTTGCCGGGGATTACCGGGATGGCGGCATCGGTGATCGCGAAGTCGGTGTAGATGTCGAGCATCTGGCGGGTTTCGGCTTCGGCTTCTTCGCGGGTGGCGTGGGCGGTGTGGCCTTCCTGCCAGTAGAACTCCAGCGTGCGGAGGAAGAGCTTGGTGCGAAGTTCCCACCGGACTACGCTGTTCCACTGGTTCATCAGGACGGGCAGGTCGCGGTAAGACTGGATCCACTTCGACCACATGTGGCCGATGATGGTTTCCGACGTTGGGCGCAGGACTAACGGTTCGGCGAGTTCTTCGCCGCCGCCGATGGTGACGACAGCGAGCTCAGGCGAGAAACCTTCGACGTGGTGCTTTTCTTTGTCGATGAAGCTACGGGGAATCAACAGCGGAAACGCGACGTTCTGGTGGCCGGTGGCTTTGAAGCGGCGGTCCAGCGCTTGCTGCATGTTCTCCCAGAGCGCCCAGCCGTACGGCCGCACGATCATGCAGCCGCGCACGGGAGCGTAGTCGGCTAGCTGCGCCTTCAGTACCAGCTGGTTGTACCACTCGGAAAAATCTTCAGCGCGGGTCGGGAGCTTTTCTTCAGCCATGCGGCGTGTTGTCCGTTCTTCTCAGGAGAGAAACGTCATCGAGCGAACTTGAAAGCGTAATGGACGCATCGAAGGGTGTCAACGAAGCCGAATCGCCGGTGGTGGGTCCGTTTCCGGCTAGCGCATTAATCAGGACTCGAGATTGTTTGTGCCAGCGATGGATGTGAATTACATAGTGCAAGATATGCGATGGCCTGCGCTGTCAGATGCCCGCGTACCATGCGTATCCGTCTTCTGCCCCCAACGCGCCAGAGCCCAAGCCTTTGCCGAACTGTTTGAGGTTATCAGTGATCGTGAGGCGGGTGATGTATTTGACGTTCTTGTAGCCGAGTTGACGGGGAACGCGCATGCGCAGAGGTCCGCCGAATGGCACAGGCAGCCCGCCGCCGTTCATACCGTAGCTGACGAGAGTCTGCGGGTGCAACGCCTCAGCCATGTCGATGCTATCCCATGCATCGGGTTGGATCGAGCGGTATACAACGTATCGGGCCTGGGGCAGCGTCCCCACCAGTTCCAGGATGTGTGAGAGTGGGACGCCTGTCCATTCGGCAATATATGTCCAGCCTTCTTCGCAGCCGATCATCGTGATTTGGGTGCGGGCGGGGAAGCTCTTGAGTTCAGCAACCGAGAAGGACGCCGGGCGGGCGATCATGCCATCAACGACCAGACGCCAGTCCACAAATGCCGCCCTCTGAAATCGCTGGAACTCTTCGCCCAGGGGATCGACTGGATTTGCAAACGGATCTTTGGAGATCTGGCTTTGAGAAAACTCACGCGCCAGAGTGTGGCGAGTCAATACCCGTTGCACAGCATAGGTAAGTGTTTCGCCGGGCCCGTAAATGCCTCCCGAATCCGGCGGGATGAGTCCATATCGCCGGGCGAGCCTCGCAGCCACGGCCAGTCCGGAAATACCCGCGGTGGCCGCGAGCCCGGTGGTAATGATTTGACGTCGAGAGAGCTTGTTCATACTCGCTCCTGAGGCTCGGTGACGCGACCGCTGATCATGGCGCGCATCCGATTCCGGAATCCGGCAACAACAACCATCAGCACATGAATCAGAAGGAACACCACCAGAAATCCTGTCACGAAGAAGTGTATGGTGCGTGCGGATTGGTGGCCACCCAGAAGCGTGGCCGGAGCCACGGATTCGAAGGCCGGTGACATCGCTAGACCCGTCCAGATGATCAACGGAAAACACAGGAAAATAACAACCAGATACGTCAGGCGCTGCAGGACGTTATACGACCAGGCTTCTTTCGCACTCGGTCGCTCGAAACGTAGGTGCTGAGCAATGGAAACTCCAAGCCGCTTGGGCGAGAGGTCAGAACGAGCGGGAAGCAAATTCCGTCGGAAATGCCCTCCGAAGCATCCGAAGGCCACGTAAAGTAACCCGGTTCCAACCACAATCCAAGCAGATTGGAAATGGAGATAGCGACTCCAGCCATTCTGATCCGGAAGCACGTAACCATACCCGGTGGGAACGCTGGACCGAGAGGATGGAACCGGGATCGTGAATAATGGGCGAGTATTTACGTTGCCGGTCTCTCCCCAATAAAACCGAGGGTGAGAGATAAGAATTTCCACTCCGGTCACGAGCAGGGCCAGGAAGGATAACGCGGTAAGCCAGTGCGTGACGCGAACGAGGAGAGAGTGCCGAGGACGAATTGTTTCGGCCATTTCGCGAAAGTGTACCAATGGCGTATGCGTTGTGCACGGAATATCCGCGGAGCTCTAAGGTGCAATATTCCTCAGTGCCTGGTAATTCGCATGATCGGATCCGCTGCCCCGTCTGTGGTTACAACCCAACAAGGACCCTGAAGGGTAAGAAGCTAGCTCATAAGACCGCGTTGTCCCACATCGCAAAATACGAGCATTGTCCGAAATGCGGAAACGAAGTCTTGCTCAAAGAGGGCGCACGAGTTTCGGAAGTTCAGTGCGCCGCGATCTCATTTGCCTTGGATGGAGATGAGTTCGATCTCGAAGATGAGCGTCGCGTTGGGGCCGATGGCGCCGCCTGGGGCGCGTGGGCCATAGGCTAGATCTGAGGGAACAAAGACCTGCCATTTGGACCCAACCGGCATCAGTTGCAGGACTTCGGTCCATCCCTTGATAACCTGGCCCACCGGGAACGTTGCGGGTTGGCCGCGCTTGTAGGAACTGTCGAATTCCGTGTTGTCGATCAGAGTGCCTTTGTAATTGCAGATGACGGAATCGCTGGCTGATGGCTTGGGGCCGATACCTTCTTTCAAGATTTTGTATTGCAGCCCGCTTGGCAGCGTGACAACGCCTTCTTTCGTCTTGTTCGCCGCCAGAAACTCGTCGCCCTCTTTTTTGTTGGCGTCGCCCGCGATCGCCATTTTCGCCTCCTGTTTCTTGCGCAGGTCGGCTTGGATCGCGACCATTGCCGATTTCGCTTCGTCGTCAGTCAGCAGCGTCTTGCCGCCGGCCATTCCGTCTTTCAAGCCGCGCAGGAGGATGGCCGGGTCAACGTCCACGGAATCCTTATGCAGGCCCTTTCCGATATTCATTCCGATCGCGTAGCTGGCCTTGTCCTTGGGAGTCTTAAGAACCAGCGGGGCGGGGCCAGGCTTCTTCGCCGGCGTGGCTTGCCCGGATTTCGTTGCTGGTGTTTGCGCGCTCTTTGCCGCAGGCGTCTTCGCCGCGGGTGCTGGAGTGGCATTCGCGGCCGGCGCATCTTGCGCGCTCGAACTTCCGATTTGCAGCAAGCTTGCCGCCAAAAACAAAGCCATTGCCGAAACAGTTGATTTTCGCATGCGTCCATTTTCACATTGATTCGCAGCGCCACGCAAACAGCGCGGGAGTCTAGTTTCGAGTGAACATCGTGCGGGCCTTGTGTATTGCTCCGAAGAGGCGAGAAAAACGATAACGCAGAGAACGCTGAGTTGTGCTGAGTCGAGAAGGAGCGGAGGCTCGAGGGGGGAGACGGAAGGAATTAACACAGAGGACACAGAGGGCGGAGCACAGAGGTCACGGAGAATTGCCGCCGAGCCGGCAAGTGCTACATCCGGGGGGCTTTTAGAGTTTCGCCGTCCTGGTAAATATCCGCTCGATTCACCTTGCCCGCGGGGCTTTTTTTGAATTCGATCTCTACATCGGCCGTTTTCAAGAAGAATTTTGAGGGCGATTCGGCGAACAGCGGGAACACGGGTTGTCCGGCAATTTGCATGGTGAGGTGGCTGCCCTCCAGCCCTATGGTGACGACCCCGTGGGCTGAATTGTACGAGCCCGCGTATGTTTGCAGGATGTTGAGCGAGATGTTGACGCTCTTCCGTTGCTGAAGATCGATGAAGGGTCCCAGCTTCTCCATCAGCACGTCAGGCTGTTCCACTTGGACCAGGTGGCCCGCATTGATGATGATGTCGCGCTGAGCGCCAGGGATTCCCGCCTCGATTGCACCCGCGTGGGCATGCACATCAGAAATATCGAACTCTCCAACCACGATCGACGTGGGAGCGTGAATTTCGGCGAGCCGGGAATTGGAGGGCCGCGAATTGCGGATCTCGAACTCGCCGGTGTACTTCAGATTTTGTGGATTGTCGGCGAGTACTTCGTAGACTCTCTTCCGCGCCGCTTCATGCCCTTCCCCGATGAGGTAGCGGTCCTTGGACCAGTTCTCCGCGGCACCCTTGGCATCGCCGTTCTTGAGCGGTTCCATGTTTTTCTCGCGACGCTCGATGAACGCGGTGCTAACGCCCATGCCGTCCACGACTGGTCCGATCAGAAACAATCCTTCGACCATCTCAGGATGGGCGAGCGCAAAATCGATGGCCAGTGCGCCTCCCGACGAGTTACCTACCACGACCGCGCGCTCGATCTTCAGGTGGTTCAGCAATTCGAAGAGGTCTTCGGCCGGTGCGAACTGACTCTTCGGCGTCTCGGACCGGCCGTAGCCCCGGCGGTCATAGCGCATAGTATGGTACTTAGCGCAGAGCGGCTTCCATACGGCGTCCCAGGTGACCGAATGAAGCAGTCCGTCATGCAGCAGAACAACCGCAATCGGACCCGAACCGCATTCTTCGTAATAAATCTTGGAACCAGAAATCTCCAGTCGCCCGCTCACCGTTTTGGCAATGGCGGTCTTCTCGTTGGCGGTCTTCTCGTTAGCGCCTTTCTCAGCCGCGCCAGTCTGGCAATAGCCTGCACCAGCAAACGCCGCGCACAGTAGCGCAAGCGTAGCGGACCGCCAAATTTTCAATTTATTCCGGGGATCAGTGGGCAGGTTTTCCACGGTTCATGAATCGCAACTTAAAACCAATCGCTCCGATACGCGATCCACCAACTCAACACACCAATGGGAATCGTCGCCGCCAACGCCCACCACAATGGCAACGCTAAATCCGCCAGCACACCGAGGATCGTAAAGGTGCCCCAGAAGATCTTCCTCTGCATGCCTTCATTCTACCGCGGCGGCGTGCGTACAAAATCACTTACGGGGCTTCTGTTTCGCAAGCATGGCGTCCAAAAGCCACTTCCTCAACACCTCAACGAAATAGGGTTTTAGTTCGCGGAAAGCGACACCCATGCCAGTGTTCGGCTGCGAATACACGACGGTAGCGTGGGTTTCGAAGAAACTTCCTTCCACGAAAATCCTCACAAATATCGAGGTTCCGACTTCAAAAGGCGCGGCCATCTGCAGGTAACAACCGTTGGGGCCGATCTCGGTGACTCGGGCGGGAAGGCGCGTATCGGTCTTCTCGCGAGAGACCTCAGCCACCGCCTCAAAGGGAAATCGGAGACTGCGTCGTCGATCTGGTTGCATACGTCTCTACCTCAAGGTAAGCCGAACGTAAACAGCGCGCTACCCGCGGCCACCGCGACATACTGTTTGCCATCGACGGCAAACGACATCGGCGACGAATATACGGACGCTCCACACTGAAAGTGCCACAAGACTCTTCCCGTCGCCGCCTCCAGCGCCATAAAATTCCCTTCCGCGTCACCGGTGAACACCAATCCTCCCGCGGTTGAAAGCACTCCCGACCATGTTGGCGAAGGATGCTTCCATTCCCACCTTAACGCTCCGCTCAGGGGATCGATAGCTCGCAAGGCGCCCCAAAATGGCGCCGCGTCATCGTTCGGGAAATAGGCGCTGCCGTAGTAGGCGTGGCCTTTTTCGAACTGTTGCGGCGCGGTGCTGAAAATGTCGCACTGTTCGCGGGCGGTCACATAGAACAATTTCGTCTGCGGATCGTAGGTAGGCGACATCCAATTCGTAGCTCCCGCCGCGCCGGGGCACACGCGGTTGCCCTCCGGCGTTGGAGCGCCATTTTTGTCAACGACCGGAAGCCCGTTTTCGTCTTTGCTGGTGCTCCAGGTGACCTTGGCATATGGATTCGACGAGATCAACTTTCCCGTCGCGCGGTCGATAATGTAGAAAAATCCGTTGCGATTGGCCTGCACGATCAAATGTTGGTTTCCCTGATCGATCATCACGGGCACTTGCGTGGCGTCGTAGTCGTGGTCATCGTGCTTCGTAAATTGGAAGTGCCACTTCAGTTTGCCGGTATCCGGATCGAGCGCCAGCAGCGTGTTGCTGTATAAATTGTCGCCGGCCCGCCCCTCGCCGCGATTTGATGGCGACGGATTTCCCGTGGTCCAAAATGTGGTATTCGTCGCCGCATCATAAGTCCCGGTGATCCAGGCAGGCGAGCCGCCAATCTGCCACGAATCACCTTCCCAGGTGTCGTGACCCGGCTCACCCGGCCCCGGAACCGTGTAGAAGCGCCATTTACGCTCGCCGCTTGCAGCATCATACGCGTCGATGAATCCACGAATGCCGTACTCTCCGCCAGAGACGCCGACAATCACCAGATTCTTGATCGCCAGGGGCGCGAGGGTGAAGCTGTAGCCGCCGCGATAATCCACTGCGTTCACATCCCAAACCACGTTCCCCGTTTTCGCATCGAGCGCGATCACATGGGCGTCCAGCGTTCCCAGGAAAACTTTGTCGCCCAAAATCGCCAGGCCGCGATTCACGCGTCCGCAGCAAGGGCGAATATCGGCTGGCAACGCGCGTTGATACTGCCAGATCGGCCGCCCGGATCGTGCATCCAGTGCATACGCACGATCGTCTTGCCCAGTGCCATATAACACGCCGTCTACAACAAGTGGAGTAGTCTCGAATTTTCCGCCGGCCATTGTCTGATACGCCCACTTCGGCACGAGTCCGTGTGCATTCGCCGTCGTGATTTGATCGAGCGTGCTGAAGCGGTGTCCGGCATAATCGCCCGAGTACATCAACCAGTTCTGCGGTTCCTTGGCCGATTCGAGCAGCCGCTGAGAAGTCACCTGCGCATAAGCCGGGCCGAGAGAAAAAAGAAAGAAGCCAAGTAACGCAACCAAAGAAGCGCGAACGTAGATTTGTAGGGGCGGGGCTTGCTCCGCGCGCTGCCACGCCACCCGGGCTGACCAAGCAAGTCGCTGGCAGCCCACTCCGATCCCGCCGCTCACTTCGCACCGTCAGCGAGCGAATCGACGGCCAGTAAGAAGGCGATCAAATCCTGCAAATCTTTCCCCGGCAGCACTTTCTGATCGTAAGCCGGCATAAGCGACTGCCGCGTTTCTTCGAGTGTTCGCAGCTTGGTTTTGTCAAACAGGTGCAACTGTTCACGCGTGTCTATCATCTGCAAGGTAAAATTGTCCTCGTTCAAGACGGTGCCTTGAAATTTCTGCCCGCTTGCGTCCACCGCGGTCACTGTCACGTACTCCTGTGAGAACTCTTTCATGGCTTCCGAAATTCCCTGCGCCAATCTCCGACTGGGGTTGCGGACCGATTCCACCAAATAGTCCACGGACCGCGCCGATCCTGTGGTCGTGAGGTCCGGTCCGAGGCGCCCACCTTTTCCCTGCACCATGTGGCAGTTCGCGCAGGCCGCCGATCCGAAAAATAATTCTTTTCCGTGCGCGGAATTCCCTTCCGCCTGAGCATCGGTTTTCTTTTGCACGCTACGGATGTAGCTGATCACCTGCCAGATCTCGTCCTCGGTCATCCCCACGCCTTGTTGCGTCGCTCCGTTTGGGGGCATCGCTGTCCCCGGCACGCCTTCATTGATCGTGCGATACAGGTCCCCGTCCGCATTGCCATGCCGCTTCTGCGCACGCGTCAAATCGGGCCCGCGCCCGCCGCCCCGCGCCCCCAGCCCATGACAAAACGCGCAATTCGCGCGGAATTGTGACTCGCCCAATTTCGCCGCGTTTGGATCACCTACAAATGGATTCTTGTCCTGAGCACGTACCGCCGCGGCGAGAGCCAAGAGCAACAATGCAGCGCCCGCCGCGAATTGGAGGACTAGAGCACGCCGCGGCGCGCGGCGAGAAAAGCTGCGAGACATACGGGTCACCCGCTTGTGCCAAACGTCGCCGTGAATATATCACTGTCTGATCGTTCGGAGGTTACAGCGTGGTGGGAGCAATCGACCGCGAACCGGTGACAGGGATTTCCGCTCGCGCACTACTGCGTTATTTACCCCGGGACGCCGGGATCGGGTTGTGCGCCGAATGGCGGATAACAGTCGTAATTTCGCTGCGAAATAATCTTGCCTTCGCGGAAGGTGAGGAACATCGCGACGAATGCTTTCATCTCGCTCCCGGCGGGCAAATTCATCACGGGAATCGCGAGGATTCCAATCCATTCCAACTCGACGGCCACCTCATCGCCTGCCTCGATAATTCTCTGCACCGCGTAAGTCTGCGACTGAAGGAGTTGCTGCCCTTTTTGATAGGCGGCGCTCAGGTCCCCAGCGCGCCGAACGCGGCCCTGCGGCGCGATCCGATTCGGAAATTCCTGGAAAATCACGTCGGGACCATAAAAAGCGGCCACATCTTCGAGAGGGCCTAACGATTCCACAGCCTTGAGATATTGACGCACGAGTGAAGCGTTGGATGGCGCCAAGGGACCGAACTCCTTTGCGGGTTAGATGGGTAACCCGGAAATGGTAACGCGTCGCGCCTAGTAAATTACAGAGTCCACTTTGCCACCAGGCCTTCGCTGATCAGTGGCGATTCCGATTTTTGCAGTTGTGCCGCGACCTGCTCCATTTGGCGCATGGCCCGCAGGTGGTTTCGTCCAGCGATCTTCAACACATCGTCGTCCGAATATCCGCGCCGCAGGAGTTCCGCGAATAAATATGGATATCGCGTTACGTTTTCCAGGCCCTGCACCATCGTCAGCGGGTTCACGTCGTAGTAGTCCGCGCCAATCCCGATGTGGTCGATGCCCGCGACTTTGCGAATGTGGTCGATGTGATCGGCTACTTCCGAGATGCTGCCGCGAGGCTGCGGGTTGGCCTTTTCCCACTCGGCGATGCCTTTCGCGATCGCTTTGTCGTTATCCAAACGAGCATGTAATTCCTTGAGCGAGGCCGTGTGTCTCGCCTGCCACTCAGGGGCCTTGGGCGAAATAAACGTCGGGATAAAGTTCACATGCACCACGCCACCATTTGCAGCGGTGAGAGCGAGCACATCGTCGGGGACGCAGCGCGGGTGGGGGTCAATCGCAAACGCGTTCGAATGCGAGAAAATCACCGGAGCGCGCGTGACGTGCAGGGCATCCCGCATCGTATCGGCACTGACGTGGGACAGATCCACAAACATGCCCAGGCGGTTCATCTCCTTCACCACGCGCTCGCCGAATTCCGTGAGCCCGTAGTGTTCCGGCCGGTCCGTCGCGGAATCGGCCCAGTCGATATTGTCCCAGTGCGTCAGCGTCATGTACCGCGCGCCCAGAGCATAAAAATTCCGCAGCACCGCGGGGGAATTCTCGATCATGTGGCCGCCTTCGACACCCAGAAGGCAAGCGATGCGCCCGGATTTGTGGATGCGCTCGATGTCGTCCGCAGTACGAGCTTGTTCGAGGTCGGCGTTGGTCTGGATGAAGCGGAGCGCCACATCAAACTCGCGCATGGCCTCGTGCAACGAAGTGTGCGTCTTCTGTGTCGCCGACTCCACAAACACCGACCAGTACTGCGCGCCAACGCGCCCCTCGCGCAAGCTCGGAATATCCGCGCACAATGTCGGCTCCGCCTTGGTCATATCGAACGAGGTCAGATCGCCAGCTTTGGTTTCCAGAAACACCGAAGGAAGGTCGTTGTGGGTGTCAATGAGCGGAGCCTTTTCAAGGAGGACCTTCGCCCGGTCGAGCAACTTTGGGTCCGTAGCAGAAGCATCGTCGCTCGCGGCGCGTACTCCCGCGAGTACAGAGTTAGCGACAACCACCGAACCCGCCATGAGACTCGTGCGCTCCAGAAAACGGCGTCGTGATATCAATCTGGGTCTCCTTATGGACGTCAAATGTGCTGCCGAGTGTAAACCCAGTGGCTCGTTTGGCGACATTCAAAGATTCAATCCGTCGTTGCCCTTTCTCTCCCTCTTTTCGCACGAGTGCTCGAGAGGTCTTTCCGCCCTGCGAAAGCCGGAAAAATCCGGCAACTCCCCGCTCTCCTTCGCAATCTATATCGATGTAAATCCAGGAAAACACGATGTGGAGCAGCTAGGGGTCTTTGGAATTAGCGGAGTTAACTATGTCGCTCTTCACAAAAACTCTACGAATTGTGATTCCCGCGTTTGCGTCGCTCACCCTCATGGCCTTCTGTGCGCTCAAATTGACGGGCGAGCTGACGGGCGAGCTCGTAGACGCCCCAGAGCTTCGCGCGAAAGAACGCAGCCTGTCAGTGACGTTGCACGCCGCCATCACAAAAAATGGCAAGAACTCCTTCTACTTCAACGATCAACCCGTTGCTCCCACCCTGCGCTTATCTCCGGGCGATCAACTCAAGATCACCTACGTCAACGATCTGCCGACTACGCCGCAGGAAAGTTGCGCAATCGCTCCCTGCATGGACATGACGAATCTGCACTTTCACGGTCTGACGGTTTCTCCCGACGCTCCGCAGGACGATGTCCTCACCATGATGGCCAAGCCTGGTCAATCGCTCCATTACACCGTGCAGGTTCCGAAAGATCACGCGCCCGGACTGTATTGGTATCACACGCACCCGCACGGAGAGAGCTATCGGCAAGTGCTTGACGGCATGTCCGGCGCGCTCGTGATCGAAGGAATACAAGCGTATGTCCCGGCGCTGGCGGGATTATCAGAACGCATCTTGGTTGTGCGCGGCCGTTCCATCGAGGGTGATCCAGACGCCGCCGATGTAAAGCAGCAAGTCGCGCTCAGTTCCTACGGTTGTGGCGGAGAGCCCGAAGCTCCCGAAGAAATCTTTACGGTAAACGGTTCCGTGCGGCCGCGGATTGAACTTGCCCCCGGCGAGCGGCAGTTCTGGCGTCTTGTGAACGCTTCTGCGGACCGCTATCTGGACCTGCAACTTGAAGGTCAGCAATTCGAAATCGTCGCAATGGATGGCATGCCACTCGCCCAGCACGATGCCGCTCATCAAGTGCGCCTCACGGATCATGTTTTGCTCCCCCCGGCTGGCAGGCTGGAGGCAATTGTCACCGGTTCATTAGCAGGCACATTGCGTCGGCTGATCTCCCGGTGCGTCGACACCGGACCCGATGGCGATCCGAACCCCGCAATGATCCTGGCTGATATCCTTTCGAAGCCGACAGCGTCTGCGATATCCAAAGTCCAGAAGAGTTCGCTCACTCCCAGACTCGTACAACCGGACCTCGCTGCAGAAGCGAAGGAGCCGCCTCGATTCACGGTGACATTCACGGAAGACAAGCACGGCTTTTATATCAACGGCAAAAAGTTCGCGCCCGATGCCGCACCGATGTTAACCGCGAGGGTGGGAACCTATCAGCACTGGAGAATTGTCAACGCGACGAAGGAACTCCATCCCATGCACATCCACCAGGTCCATTTCCTGCCGTACGCGGAAAACGACAGGCCCATCGCCGACCCTCTCTGGCTGGACACCGTCAACGTGCCTTACGAAGGCTCCGTCGATGTCATCATGGACTTCACAGATCCTGTAATAAAAGGAATGTCCGTCTTTCACTGCCACCTGCTCAATCACGAAGACAAAGGCATGATGGCCAAAATTCTGTTTGAATGACGGCCTACAAATTAGAGCTTCGAAATCCCGCTACCGCCAAAACCGTCCTTTTCAAATACGTTCGATCCGCTCCTCATATCACAGCACGATTTCAAAATAGATGAGCGGCGCCTTGCGATAAATCACACGTCCGACCTCGCGGAATCCGCATTTCGCGTAAAACGCACCGGCGCCGGCCTTGGCGTCAAAGGCATCGAGGCGGATCGCATCCGCTGGCCACGTACGAGCCCGCTTGATCGCTTCTTCAAGTACCACGCGACCGATTCCTTGACGTTGTATCGCAGGAACCACCGCCATGCCTGTCAAATAGAGGGCCTTGTTCACCGGAGCAAAGTAAGAAACGTCAATCGCCCAGGGCTTCTTGGTCTGCAGACGAAACGTTCCGGCAATGTTTCTGCCTTTCCGTGCGATGACCACCAGCGAGTGCCGCATCCCGAACAACACGCCATTTTCCAAGGTAAGCGAAGACCACGGTCCTCGCCCATGCCGCCGCGTGAGATCTTCAGCGACCTCGCTATGCACCGCCGCCAGAAGGGGTGCATCTGCGGCGGCAGCAATCGAAAAAGAGAGTTTCATACCAATGGCAGGCGAAACCGAAGGTCTTTTCAGTCACGGCGAACGCGGCTGCACCTCAACCGTTCCGCGGCAGATTATGCCATGTTTTTGACGTATCGACTCTTATACGTCACCGCACACGCATATTCCTTAGGATGGTGATATCAATTAGATTAGCTATGCTACAAGTAAACAAGGTATGCACGTCCCGCAAACCGGGTTCGATCTCCGGCGTACGTTCGCTTGGTCCGCGCTTTACTCTTGCCGATACCAGAGGATTTGCGCCGCTTCGAGGGGAACAAACGCCTCGGGGTGATAGGGGACGACTCTGGGCGTAAAGTCTCTCGCCGGCCGGTCTGCGCGGATGGCCGCTGTGTAGCGCCAGGCGTTTTCGCCGGCGAGTGATTCTCCCCGAGCCATGTCATGGTGAACCGGTTCGCCCCCATCGATCCCGTCGCCGTACAGTTCAACCCGCACCGCATCGGGATTCAGTTCGTCCAGATAGACCTGGACTTGGAAGCGATGTTCCCCTCCCACAGTATCAACGTGCATGGAGCCGAACCGCAGCCTGGACCAGTGATCGGAGAGCTGGCGGCGCCAGCGCAGCAAACTTTCGGCCATGGCGCGTCCATCCGAGCTTCGCCGCGAATATGCTGCTGCCAATGGGACGTAGTGCTTCTCGGTGTACTCTCGCACGCACCGCGTGGCGCAGAATGCCGGCGTCAGGCGGGCCATGCTCTCGCGCATGTGATGGATCCACGCAACCGGCACGCCGGCTTCATTGCGGTTGTAGAATTCCGGGATCACCTGCTGCTCCAGCAAGGTGTAGAGCCGATCGCCTTCCGCCGCGTCCCAGGCAGTGTCATCACCGTGCTCGTTCCCGTCGCCCAACGCCCAACCCACGTCGGGCGTGTACGCCTCGGCCCACCAGCCATCCAGCTCGGAGAGGTTCAGGCCGCCGTTCACCAGGACCTTCATGCCGCTGGTGCCGCAGGCCTCCCACGGACGCCGGGGAGTATTCAGCCATACGTCAACGCCCTGTACGAGATTCTCCGTAAGGCGCATGTCGTAGTCGCTCAGGAAAACGACCTGGGACCGAGCCGGTGAGTGGCGAATGAACTCGATCCACTGCCGGATCATCTCCTGCCCTTCGGTATCCTGCGGGTGCGCCTTGCCCGCGATCACCAGCTGCACCGGCCGCTGCCTATTCAGGAGAATCGCCAGCAGGCGGTTGCGATCGTGCAAGAGCAGATTCGGTCGCTTGTAGGCTGCGAAGCGCCGCGCAAATCCGAGCGTAAGCGTATTCAGTTCGAAAATCCCCGCGACCTGTTCAATCTCTTCGGGTGTTGCACCATGTCCCGCGATCTGGCGTGTTACCCGCTTTCGTATGAATTCCACGAGTGATTTTCGGGAGGCCGTGCGCATTCGCCACAGAAGTGCGTCGGAGACCTTCCGGATATCCTCTCCGACTTTCTGCAAATCGCCTTCCCATCGTTGTTCGCCGCAGGCTTCTCTCCAAAGTTTCTCGGCCTCCCCTGACTCCCAGATCGGAACGTGAACGCCGTTCGTGACGTAGCCAATCGGCACTTCCGCCTCGGGCCAGCGCGGAAATAGGCTCTGAAAAAGGCGCTGGCTCACCTTGCCATGGAGACGGCTCACGCCATTCACCGCACCGCTGCCACGCAATGCCAGCAGTGCCATGCTGAAGGGCTCCATTGCATCGTCCGGGTTGTGCCGACCCAGCGCCAGGAGACTCGACATGGGGATGTGCAATACGTCCTGAACATAATTTCGGAAACGTCGTTCCACCAGCGCCGGAGCGAACTTGTCAAAGCCAGCTTCCACCGGGGTGTGCGTGGTGAACAGGTTGCCGGCACGGGTAATCGCAAGTGCCTCGTCGAACGATACCTGTGCTTCCTCCATGTAGTCCCGCGCCCTCTCCAGGACCGCGAAGGCCGCGTGGCCTTCATTGAGATGACACACTTCGGGCCGAATTCCCAGCGCGCGAAGGAGTCGCCAGCCACCGATTCCCAGCACCTGCTCCTGAGTGATACGGAGCCGCGGTCCGCCTCCATAGAGTTCGCTGGTAATGCCCCGGTACTCCGGCAGGTTGGCGGGATCGTTGGTATCGAGCAAGTAGAGCTTTACCCGGCCCACTTCCACTTCCCAGGTACGGACCCACAAGCGGGCTCCCGGCAGCCCCAGCCCTATGCGCAGCCATTCGCCGTTGGCTTGGCGGACCGGGCGAATGGGCAGTTGCCCGGGATCGTTGTAGGGATACAGTGCCACCTGATGGCCGTCTGCATCGATTAGTTGGCGAAAGTAGCCCACTTGATACAACAGGCCTACGCCCACGATGGGAACGCCGAGGTCGCTGGCCGCCTTGAGTTGATCGCCAGCCACGTTGCCGAGTCCTCCCGAATAAATCGGCAACGCATCGCTCAGCATATACTCCATGCTGAAGTACGCGACTGCCTTAAACGGCGGCTCGCGGTAGGTTCGCTGGAACCAGCTGGAAGTTTCTTGGCTATGCTTTCGTCTTTCGATAATCTCATCGATCTTTTTGCAGAACTGTGCGTCGGACGTTAAGGCCTTAAGCTGCTCCCGCGAAACTGTCTGCAGCATGGCCCACGGGTTCCGCGTCAGTTCCCACAATTCCGGATCGAGCTGGCTCCACAACTCGTCCGCCGCGTGGTTCCACGACCATCGCAGGTTGAACGCAATCTCCGTCAAAGCGTCCATTACATAGCTATCGGGCGAAGAATTTGTTTCCATAGCGGGCTCCATTCCGGTTCAGGATATCCCGGCGGGCTCTGTCTCAACATCTCTGTGATATGACTCCGAGCGGCAAGGTTTGGGATTATTTCTGGTCCACCGACTTTCATTCTCTCGGCCTGGCTTCCAATCTCGCCGAGGCAAGGTAAGATGGAGCATCCCATAGGCAAGGACGCCAACCATGACGACGCCAGTGACCAAGAGTACCGAAGCCAACGACCGGATGCAGCGCCCGCTCGACTCCGTCGATGCCCCGATCGCGGACCTGCTCCGCGAAGAGGCCAAGCGCCAAGCTACCGGCCTGGAATTGATCCCGTCCGAAAATCTCGTTTCGGAAGCGGTGCTCGAAGCCATGGGCTCGATCTTCACCAACAAGTATGCCGAGGGCTATCCGGGCAAGCGCTATTACGGTGGCTGCGAAGTCGCTGACAAAGTGGAACAACTGGCGATCGATCGGGCGAAAAAACTTTTCGGTGCGGAACACGCCAACGTGCAGGCGCATTCCGGCACTTCCGCCAACGTTGCCGTTTATATGTCCACTCTTAAGCCCGGCGACACGGTGCTGGGCATGAATCTCGCCCACGGCGGCCACCTTACACACGGACATCCCCTGAATTTTTCCGGGCGCATGTACAAGTTCGTCGCCTACGGCGTGCGCAAAGAGGACGAGCGCATCGATTACGACGAAATCGAAAAGCTAGCTCACGAGCACAAACCGAAAATGATCGTCGCTGGCGCCAGCGCCTACTCCCGCATCATCGAATTCGCGCGCATCGCGAAAGTGGCGAAAGCCATCGACGCACTTTTCTTCGTGGACATGGCGCACATCGCCGGATTGGTTGCGGCAGGAGTGCACCCGAGCCCGGTGCCGCACGCTGACATCGTCTCTACTACCACGCACAAGACGTTGCGCGGCCCACGCGGTGGGATGGTCCTGTGCAAAGTAGCCTTCGCCAAGGAACTCGACAAGCTTACATTCCCGGGCACGCAGGGCGGCCCGCTCGTACATACCATCGCCGCCAAAGCAGTGTGCCTCAAGGAAGCGATGGAACCGTCTTTCCGCGACTATCAGCAGCAGGTCGCGGCCAATGCCAAAGCGCTGGCCGCCTCAGTCGCTAAGCAGGGATTCCGGATCGTTACCGGCGGCACCGACAATCACCTGTTCCTGGTCGAAATTCACCCGCGCGGCATCACCGGCGCCGACGCGGAAAAAGCCCTCGACCGCGCCGGCATCACCGTCAACAAAAATGCCATTCCCTTCGATCCGCTGCCCCCGATGAAAGCGGGCGGAATCCGCCTGGGCAGCCCCTCGGTCACCACCCGAGGAATGCGCGAGCCAGAAATGGAGCAAATCGGAGTCTGGATCGCCGACATCCTGAGTCACGTGGGCGATGCCGCCGTCGAACAACGCATCCGCGCGGAGGTAGCCGCGCTCGCCGCCCGCTTCCCCATCTACGAGTCACGGAGAACAGCAACCCCAAGCCGCGCCGAACACGCCAATGTTTGATGGAACCCGTGTAGGGGCCCGACTTCAGCCTGTGCCTCCGAGGTGGTTGCCAAGAAAAATGGTCGTCACTAGAAAAGCGCCATGAATATCTTCAAAGCAACGCAAGACTTCGAGCAATGGTTGGACAAGCGCCTTCCCATCGTCCGCCAGGACGTCGCCCTTAAACACGCACTGATGGCGCAAGCTCCCTTCCCCTTCTTTCGTGCTACATTTTACCGCTGGCTCCAGCACTGGCACGAAGCCTGCCAAGAAGTCGCAAAAGCCCCCATCGTCCTGGGTGTCGGCGACCTGCACATCGAAAACTTCGGCACCTGGCGCGACGAAGAAGGCCGCCTGATCTGGGGCGTGAATGATCTGGACGAAGCCTTTCCGGCAGCCTACACCCTCGATCTCGTCCGGCTTACAACCAGCGCTTACCTGGCAATCGCCGGCGACCACTTGGGTCTAACCAGGCGTGAAGCCGCCGAAGCGATTGAGGAGGGTTACCGCGAAGCCATCGCCACCGGCGGCAAGGCGTTCGTTTTGGCCGAGCACCATCAGTGGCTACGCATTCTCGCAACCAGCAAACTCCGCGACCCAGTTCGCTTCTGGGAAAGAATGCAGGCGAATCCCCCCTACCCCGCAAGACCTCCGCAAGAGGCTCGCAAGCTCATCGAAGACTCATTTCCGTCGCCAAAGCGGCCATACGAGTTGAAGCGTCGCGTGGCGGGGTTAGGGAGTCTTGGGCATCCGCGAATCCTGGCGCTGTCATCGTGGCAAGGGGCGTTCATCGCACGCGAGGCCAAAGGCATCCGAACGTCCGCCTGGGTCTGGTACAAGAACAGTCCCTCGGACGAAATGTATGGCCTCAAGCTGAACAACACCGCCATCCGTGTCAAAGATCCCTGCGTCCGTTTTCAAGGACATTGGGTGGTGCGGCGCCTGGCGCCGGACTGTTCGCGCATCGAACTGGCCTCGCTGCCTGCCGAACGTGACGAATCGCGCCTTTTGTATGACATAGGCTGGGAAACTGCCAACATGCACTTCGGCAGCCCGAAAGCGATCGCCAAGATCAAGCGAGACTTAGCCAGACGCAAAGGCCGCTGGCTACACAAAGCCTCCAAAGCCATGTTCAAGGCTACCCTCAGAGACTGGGAAGACTGGCGCGCGAACTGGAAGAAGCGCATGCCCAGGGTGCCCGTGCCGGGCGACGAAAAAGGCTGAAGGCAATCGGTTTACGCGCCTCGCTGCCGAGCGATCCGCGGTCGACTCGTGGCTGCCGGAAACGGTCAAATCGTTAGCGGTACTGTTTCGACGGAACAGAACGATTTCCGTGGCCAGGCGCCAGCGACCCCTCCGCAGGTTCCGCTGTCCTAAGACTGTCCTACTGATCAGTAGAATCTCACGAGCCGAACGCGTACTTTTGCGCAGGACTGGGATGGGAACCCCAAGCGCGACGCTGCTTACCGCTCCCATGTTCGGGCTGAAGCTGGCCCCGGCAACCGGAGCACACGTATTGCTTCTGCCTCTCACCAGGCAGTGTCGAACTCCTCGAAGTGGCGCCGAGTTTGTGTACGTACCCTAGCCCCAGCATTATTTCTGCTGTGCGACCGCAGAACGGTCGATGAGGTGAAACGATGCTCGACACGGAAGCCTTCCGCGAATTCAAGCAAGGGCTGACCCTGTTGCGTGACAATTACGCCGGCAGAGCGCTGCCGCACATGCAGCGCGCCATGGACCTCGACAAGAACAACCCGTACTACATGTCGTACTTAGGTGTAGTGCTGGCCCGCTCCCAACAGAAGTGGGGTGAAGCGGAAAGACTCTGCGATGCCGCGGTGCGCATGAAGCGCAACCAAGCACAGCTCTATCTGAATCTTGCCGAAGTTTACGCTACGGCGGGAAGGCGCGATGAGGCCGTCGACGCGCTCCAAGCCGGATTGAAATTTGCCCGGCGCGACGTGCGGCTGACCATCGCCATGAACCGGCTGATGCAGCGCAAAGAGCCAGTCCTTTCTTTCCTGACGCGCAGGCACCCGGTGAACCGCCAGCTCGGGTTGCTCAGGCATCGGGCGTTGCGGATCTTCGGGCGCAGCGAATAATTCGAGACGCCCCCGGCAAGGACTTTTCCACCCCAAACAAAAGGAAAAGGCGTCCAGTTCCCCGGACGCCTTTTCCTTTTAACCGAATCTTTTCTCGCGAAACGAACTCGCGGCCCAGGCTACCTGCCCGGCGTCGTCAATCCGTACGAGTGATTCGCTTGCATACCCATTTCCATCAAGATCTTGAAACCGATCCCCGTCATGCCATTGGGCATAGGCTCGACGCGCACCACTTCAGCCAGATATTCACGGCTCATGGACGCCGCGCCCTGGGTGTAGGGCATCGTCACGAAAAGCCGCATCCCGAGTTCGTAGCCAGGCTCGCTGGTCTGGAAATAGACGCCGCTGCGGGAAACGCTCATCGTGCCGCGGAGATCCTCGAAGTGCTCTTTCTCTGGATCCGAGGGGCGTATGCGCATCAATTGGGTGATCTTGCAGCGCCGCGTGCCGCGACGCTCGGTCTGCGGGCGGTGCGGCGAGCCGCCGTTTTGTGGAGTTTTGCTCATCATTTCCAGTGTCGCCATAACTCAATTCCCTCACGATCGCCTGCAAAAAGAGACTGCCTGCAATAGTGAAAGTCTAAGCTGTGGGCGAAAAAAAACCTATAGAGGGACCGTACTCCAGAGAAAGTAGGACGCTCTGACTGCGATAGTAGTACGGAAGTACCCTGAGGGAAAAGAAGGCGAAAGAAAAGCGAGCGAAAAAAGCAACGGAGAGTTCCGAACCGAGATGCCAGTTCCACCGCCTGGTACCGAATTGGGACATTGGCGGAAGAATGGTCGTGAGCCACAACAGGACAAAGTACGTCCTCTGAGGCAGATACTGCTTCACGGCGAAATGGGAACACTCTAACCATGGCGGGCGCGAAATTGCACAGTGAAACCGTGCCCCTTGGCGCGCATTGAGGCATCGCGGATAGTGATCGTCGCTCAAAGGCCTGCACCAGTCCTAGTCCGCGTGATTTGTCGCGTGTTCAAACGATTTCGAGATACGACGGCGCTTTCTTGACGGACACTGTGGATCTGCCGGCAACCCGGCAATTCAGCGAAAAGAGAGTTCGCGTCTATGTTGCTGCGCACAATCGGCTGCTGCGGGAAGCCCTGGCGCGAATATTGACCAAACGAGGAAATGTCGAAGTGACGGGCTTGGACTCGCCTTTGGCCTGCGAGGCAGCAACGCTTGTGAGACAAAGAGCAGAGGTTTTGCTCCTGGTGTCGCTAGGCGCCGTCCAAGAGGACCTTGTCACCATTCAGCGGCTGCACGCCAATGCGCCCAGCGTCCGAATTTTGCTCATCGGCTCGACCAACGAAGATGGTGAATTCCTGCAGTGTGTGCGAGCCGGCATCAGCGGCTACCTGTGGCGAGACGCCTCCGCGGACCACGTTCTGGATGGTATTCGCGCAGTGCACGCTGGAGAGGCAGTCTGCCCCGGCGCATTGTGCACCACGCTATTCCGCTATTTCGAACGCGAGTCGCCAGAACTGCCGTGCGCCGGCCCGCGCCAGCGATTAGGATTAACACGGCGCGAACAGCAACTCGTTCCGTTGATCGCCAAAGGCTTCACCAACAAGGAAATCGCCAATCACTTCTGTCTCTCGGAACAAACCGTCAAGAATCACTTGTACCGCATGAAGCACAAGATCGGCGCCGAAGATCGCCTGAACATCGTGCAAAGGTTCCGAACGCAAGGCTTTCTGCTGTAATTCCAACGTAAACCCGCACGTTCGTATTGGCTCAGGTCCTCTGCGGAGTCGCAGCTACGTTGCTCTTCCAGTGGCTGGTTCCGGACTTGCAGGCGAGCGCCAAGAACGTCGTCCTCACCGATATTTCCAGACCAAACACTTAAAAGGACAGCTTCAGCTCCCGGTCGTTCTCGAACCTTGGGCTTAACTTTTCTTGCGGCATTCTTGGTCCGCTCATTGGATGTGTCAGCGAGGTCAGATGACTTCAATGCGGGCTTTGTGCGATGCTGCTTTCTCGAAAGCTGCCGCAGGAAGGGCTTGATGTTAAAAAAGTTCAAGGATTTGACGGAGAAAGAGATTCTGGCGCTGGCCATTTCCTCGGAGGAAGAGGACGGGCGAATCTACGGAGAGTTCGCAGACGCGCTGCGGGAATCGTATCCCGCGACGGCCACCATGTTTGAAGAGATGCGCGAGGAAGAGGTCGTGCACCGCGACCGTTTGCTGGCGATGTTCAGGCAGCGCTTTGGCGAGCGCATTCCGCTGATCCGGCGAGAGAACGTGAAGGGATTCCTGGCGCGGCGCCCGACCTGGCTGGTGCGGCCTTTGGGTGTGAACGTAGCGAGGCGCCAGGCGGAAGTGATGGAGCTGGAGGCGCAGCGCTTTTACCAGCGGGCCATCGCGCGAACGACGGATGCTTCGACGCGGGAACTGCTGAACAAGTTGGCGGACGAAGAACGCAAACATACGCAGACAGCCGGAAATCTTGAAGAAAAGCATTTGACGCAAAGCGCGAAAATGCAAGAGGACGAGTCGCATCGGAAATTGTTTTTGCTGCAAATCGTGCAGCCGGGGCTTGCAGGGTTGATGGACGGATCGGTCTCGACGCTGGCGCCGCTGTTTGCCGCGGCGTTCGCCACGCACAAGAGCTGGGATGCGTTTTTGGTGGGGCTGGCGGCTTCGGTTGGCGCAGGGATTTCGATGGGATTTGCGGAGGCGCTTTCGGATGATGGGTCGCTGACGGGACGCGGGTCGCCGTGGATCCGTGGAGCGGCGACGGGATTGATGACCACCGCCGGAGGACTTGGACACACCCTGCCATTTATGATTTCGAGTTTTCATCTGGCGACGACGATTGCGATCTTCGTTGTAGTCGTGGAACTCGGGGTGATCGCTTACATTCGGCACCGTTATATGGACACGCCGTTTTTGCAGGCGGCGTTTCAGGTGATTGTTGGCGGGCTGCTGGTGTTTTTTACCGGGTATTTGATCGGGAGTTCGTGAGAGATTGTGAACGGGCGATCTCGCCTAATTCATACGGGTCTTGGCAACTGTTTGAGCCTGGGTAAGCTCGGGCACAGCAGTACCGTGCCCCCACAACGAATGGCCTGCGTTTGTGCTTGGGAGCAGAGCCAGCAATGGCTGTGACACGGCTGTATCACCGGGCCGGCTACGGTTTGGTTAGGAGTTTCACCAGGTCGTAGAGGAAGGCTTGGCCTTCGTAGAACGATTGGACGCTCAGTCGTTCGTCCCGGCCGTGGAAGCGAATGTCGTTGCGGTCAAAGAAAAAGCCCTGCACGCCGTAGGTTGGGATGCCGGCGATCCGCAAATACTTGCCGTCGGTGGCGCCCATGACCATGATGGGGACGACGGGAACGCCCGGCCAGATTTTCTCGGTCGCCTGATTGATGGCGCCCAGAAGGTCTGGGCGCATCGGCGAGGCGGGTCCCGCGGACGTGTCACCCAGGATCTTGATACTCACCTGATCGTCTCCGACCACCTTTTGCAACGTGCTTTGCACATGGTCGACGGAATCTTCCGGGAGGACGCGGCAGTTCACCGTGGCGGCCGCGAGTTGTGGCAGCGCGTTGACGGCGTGGCCACCTTCCAATTGCGTGGCAACGCATGTCGTGCGCAGCGTGGCGTTCCATGCGGGATTGGCTGCGGCAAGGCGGGTCATGGCATCTTGGGAACCTGTGCCGGCTTTCGCGAGATCCTCCTTGTTCGGACCGTTTTCAATTTTTGCCATCTGCTGGAAATAGGCTGCGGTGACTTCGTTGGTCTTCAGCGGGAAGCCGAAATTCGAGAGGCGCTCCAGCGCAACGGCCAGATGATATATTGCGTTGTCCAGGACCGGCAGCGAACTGTGGCCGCCTTTGTTGTGAACCTCGAAGCGGAAGTTAATGACGTACTTCTCGCTCACCTGAACGTCGTTCGAGATTTTCTTGCCATCGAGCGATTCGCCCCAGCCGCCTTCGTTCAACGCATACTCAGCATCGATCAACTCGCGATGATTCTTCAGGAGCCATTGGATGCCGCTATACGGGCCGCCTCCTTCTTCATCGGCCGTCAGGGCGACGATGATGTCGCGGTCGGGCTTGAAACCCTCCTGCTTGTAGCGAATCAGGTTGGCAATCCAGACGGCGGCTTGCGCCTTGTCGTCACCCGTTCCGCGGCCGTAGAAGAAGCCGTCCTTCTCGATGAGTTGAAACGGCTCCATCGTCCAGTCTTCCCGCTTGGCTTCGACGACGTCGGTGTGCGCAAGAAGCAGGATAGGTTTTCGCGCGCCCGTGCCGTGGTAACGGACGACGAGATTACCTTTCTTCGGAATGGCGCCGTCGACAAAGATGTCGGAATCCGGAAAACCCGCAGCCTTCAAACGAGCGGCGGCTGCTTCGGCGACCAGAGTGGTCGCGCCAGTCGTATAGCCGGACTGGATTTCGATGAATTGCTTGTAAATGTCGTGCGCGAGGTGCTTTTCGGCGTCGGGACGCGTCGTCTGGGCACGAACATTCGTCGCGCAGGGTAGGACGACGATCAGTGCGAGCGAGCGAACGATTTTGGGGATCAGCATGGGCGGGGATTGTTTCACGATGGACGCTTCGCGCGCAACAGGGCTGGCTCGGGGCTCGCGCACCTACCGGCGTCAAAACTGAAGCGAGCTCAAGCCTTAGTTCGAATCAGCTTTGGGCATCAGTTGCGAGACCGAAGATGAGGTCGTCTCGGACGAGAACCGGTTGGTTTGCGGGCGATAGCCGTTTCGTGTGCGGACGTGATATTTCTTCGCGTGTTCGCCGACGAGTTTTACGTTGATGGCGCGCCAGCCGCGATTGGGATTGGGCTCCGGGTAGTAGCTAAAGGAGTAGAGGTGGCCCAAGTCATCGCGTATAGACGCGAAAGCCTTGCGTTCGTCGCGCCAACTGTTCGCGAAATAAGCTTTGCCGCCGGTGGCTGCGGTCATGCGCTCGAAGACTACCGTGGAGACCGGCTCGAGCTTCGCTTCACGGGTACTGATCATGTAGATGGGGATGCCGGTGGATTGCGCCAATTCGGCGACGTCTTCGGGCGGGACCATACTGGCATTGTCGGGACCGTTCGAAAATACCACCACGACCTTCCTTCCGCTGAAGGTTGAAGCATCCTTCAGGGTCAGCAATAGCGAATTGTATAGCGCCGCGTCGTCCCCCGCGACTGTGGTGCGAACGCCCTTAACGACCTCGGAACGATCAGCAGTGAGGGGCGCGGAGCGGTACAGGTCGCGACTGTAGGAATAGAAGGCGACCTTGTCGGCGGTCTCCAAAGAGCGCACGAAATCGGAAATGGCATCCTGCGCGAACACGAAGCCGCGATACATATAGTTGCTGGTATCGAAGAGGATGAACACATTGGCGCCGGCGATGGCTTCGCCCAGCGTTTCGTTGGGATCTTGCGCTGCGGAGCCATTCCCTTGACCGCCCGACCCCGAGATGGCCTTCGCCGTTTCAGGGGGAGCGTCCATTAACCGGCGCGTCGGTCCGTTGCCTTCTTCAAACGTCGCGATTTTTTCGGTGATGCCGTCCTCGGAAATGATGAAATCCGTCGGCTTCAGGCCCGTAATGTAATTCCCTTTTGCATCTGTGACCGCGACGTTTAACTGTACCAAGTCAACAGAAACGCGAAAGCGGGTTCCGTCTTGTTGAGCCGCGATGCGCGTTCCGGATCCCGAGAGTAATCCGATAACCAACGCGAGAACCACGAAGTATCGTTTAGCCATGGCGTCTTATCCCCATTTAACGCATGTCGTCGCGCCGGCTGCGGCCAGCAGCGAAAAAGATTGCCCGTTCAAGACAGGCGATCTACGGCTGAGAAATCACGCCTGTATTTGCGACTGCGGCGTTTTTCCCCAACCGAAACTCGTCACCCGTCTCGCGTGCGGCGCGCAAAAGAGCGGGCCAATCTTCCAGGTCGGTGGCAAATATTTTTTCGACCATGCGACGCGTAAGTTCAGGAACCAAGCGGTTCAACAGGACCGGCGAATATCCTTTTTCATCCGCGAGCCGGGCCCAGAACAGATTGTTGGAGTCCCAGGATTCCGCCAGGAAGCGGCTGGAATAGCCCATGAACGCGGGAAAAGGCTGCACGTTCAAAAGCTGGCGCGCATAGTTCTGTTCCAGCGCGGGATGCGGCACGCCAAAATCTCGTGACAGACGTTCCAGGCTGATCTCTTCGGGGTGGCTTTGCGCTAGTGATGCGAGTTCCGCTCCCGCTGCGCCAAAAGAATCCTTACGATCGGGAAATCTAAGGCGATATTCGGCGGCTAGATAGAAAGTGTCGGCGGGCATGAGTTGCAGGTAGAGTTCCGTCGCGTGACCCGCGTGGAGGGCCTGTTCGACAAACTCCATGCGCTGCGGAGACATACGATCGGAAAAGATTGTCATCACCTGATTGCGGAGTTCGTCGTTCTGCTGGGCCGCTTCCAGCAGTTCCTCGCCGGCCCGCTGGTAGAGGGCGACGGCGTGGAGTTCAATCTGGCTGACTCCCCACCATCGAGGCACGACGGCGCTGGTCAAGAGCCCGGGCACAACCTGACGCCAGATCAGAGCCTGGACATTTTCTGGAGCGATGAAGTCCTGCTCGGCATCCGCGAGGACGTACGGAAGATCGGCGAGCGATCCGACGAGGCGCGCGCCTCCGCCGGCGGGCGAACCCGCGCCGAACAATTGCGGAGCTTGCCAGGCCTGCTTCTCTACGCCGGTCACGGTGTCACCGGCAAAGTCATGGGAGCGCACGAAGAGGGGGTTGTTGTGAAGAATCTGCGCGCCGGGTGGTTCGTAGTAGGCGTAGTTGAGACCAACGAGCGTGTCTCGTATCAAGGACGCCAGCTGTCCGCGCGCTTCCGCTAGCTGCTCGGTGGAATTCGGTGACTTGACGACCTTCGTCAAGTCCGTGCGCATCTGCGTCTCGGTGTGATGATTGTTGTAAATGCCCGCCGCCCACTGATCTCTCTCACTGTTCTTGAAAATGGGTTGCGGCATCTCAAATTCGCGAAGCTCCGCGGCAAGGGGAAGCAGTGTATTAGTTTCCGCCTTTACACGCGCGACATCGTGCAGACCGTCGCCCAGCGTTACCAGCGTGTCCAGCGAAACCAGCCGCTGCGCATCCATGACCGACCGCATGCGATTCGCCAGCGCCTCATGCATCCGCTGTCCTTCAGCGCTCACTTGCAGGGGGCCCGCGAGCAAATCGATGATCTGGGCCTGAGAAGTCTGCGGTTTACCCGTGGCCACCAGCGCGATTTCGCGCAGCGAACTCCGGCCCGCATCGAACAGTTGCGTTGGAGAAGCGATCTTCCCATAAGGCTTGATGATTTTCTGGAACGAGCCGTTCAACTCTTCCCGCGGTATTTCACCCTGGCGTGCCAATATCTGCCAAATGCCGACGGTCGCCTGAAACGTGCCCATGGCGTTGCCGCGGAGGCCCTGATTGTGAATACCGTCGAGCGCGGAAGCTACGGTTATGAAATTGGCAATCGAGGTATCGTCCAAATCGGGGAACTCGGAGAAGATGAAATACTGATCACTGAACTGCGCAAATTTAGTGGCCAGGAGAACTACGGTGTCGGCACTCAAGCGGTGGTCGCTGGGGCGGCTGCTATCGAGGTCGCACATCATTAAATAGGCTTGCAGTGGCCCAGCCTCCGACTGCACGCGGGAAACCGCAAACATGCCTTCGAGCAACTGCTCCGGGTTATCCCAGTGTCTGGAACGGCGGCCCCACTCACGAACGATATTGGAATCGCTCTTCTCGCTGAGGATCTTTTTCCACGCTTCAATATTTCCAGGGACGTGCGGTTGGCCGTTGGCATCCCACTGCAGACGCGTCAACAGCAGCAACAGCCGCGGGTCTGAACGGAAGACGCCGCGCGTGGCGTCTGAGGAATTTTCCTTTCCGCGCAACGCTTCGTAATCGCGCCGCAACCTGCGTGCTTCTGTGAAGTGCGCTTGCTGCACTTGGTTGACGCGCGACAGGGAATCAAAGTACGCGGCCAGCCAGCCGTTGTCCTTCGAGAGCAACCTGACGACAAAATCGCCCGGCGCATCCGGGCTGACACCCACCAGATCCTTCCAACCCGCTTCGGCATGCGTTCCGCCAGGCACCAGCACGCGCCCGGAACGAATGCGAATGTGACTCCCGTAGAAATCCAGAACTGCGGCGACGGGGTAGAGTTTCTTGAGGCCCGGCGATTGGAGCAAAGAAGCTCGGGTCGCTCCGTCGATGCGGCCCATGCCCCAATACAAGCGCGCCAAAACGGGATCATGGATCATCGTGTCGATGAGATCTTTGCTCTCACCGGGTTTTGCTTTTCTGGACGCCGCAGTCCAGTCCCCCTCCGTGAACAGCAACGGGACGCGCGACGTGGGGACCGAATAGGCAAAGGGTTTGCCCTCTTGTAGGACCTTTTCCAGTTCGGGCAAGGGGAATCCCGAGTCGATGGTGAGAAACGCCTTTTGCGGATCTACAGTCTCGACGTAAGTACCTTTTTGTCCGCAATCGGGCCGCGACCGGTAGCCCAAAACTTGCAGAAGAGGTTTGGCATCCTCGCAATTGGTTACGCGAATCACGCCGGTGGGCCCTGCCAGCGCGACCAATTCCCTGGCTTGCTGCACGTAGCGGTTCAACAGGATGAGGTATTCGGTTTCGCGAGCTTGATTCAGCGACCCTTCATAGCCCAGCAAGAAAATATTTCGCGCCAGCAAAGGTGCGATCTCTTCGGGGGAAACTTTCTGGCTGATCGCAGCCATGCGCAAGAACGAGCGGACCGGGCCGGGAATGGCGATGGTAGCGCTCGACACAGGTGAAGATTGCGCAACCGGGGTTTGCGATGCAGTAGCGGAGCCAGGAGGTGCGGTGTCTTGGGCACGAACTTCCGAATAACATCCCAAACCAAGGGAAAGGAACAAAACTATAGGCAGGCAAAGAAGAGATTTCATAGCCGGAACCCCCGAGCCTTTAACACATGCCACAAAACATTTGCACTGATGACGCCAAAAGACAGAAATGCTTCCACCGCGCTTGCACAACTTCGACGATCCGACCGCCGAAACTCCCAGAATCTATCGAGCTTCGTGGAAATCGGCGTCACAGCGTGCTTCAGTCGAGTCGTCTCGCGTCCTGGGCATGCGACGGCGCCAAACGATAGATCATCGTTAGGATGAAGCCAAGCCCTTTTATGTCCCAACACGGTCACGGAATTGTCTCAACGAGGGCGGGGAATCCTGGAGACCCATTTCGGGAGTTCGCGACGGTTAGGGCCTGCCCGGAACCTTTCCGTGCCTCCATATAACCGCTAACTCCCCTTGCTGTCTAGTGGATAAAAGTACCGGAAGAGAATGAACGAAGTGCGCTAGTCGGTTTGGGCCACGGCGGGCGAGGATGCGTGGGCGCGGGAGCGCTGCATCCAGGTCTGCAAGCGATCCATGTAGAGATAAACGACCGGCGTGGTGAATAGAGTGAGCATCTGGCTAAAGATCAGGCCGCCAACAATGGTAATGCCTAGTGGACGGCGAAGCTCGGAACCCATTCCGGTGCCGAGGGCCAGAGGCAGTGCGCCCAGCAATGCCGCCATGGTCGTCATCGTGATCGGGCGAAAGCGGAGCAGGCACGCTTGATAGATTGCTTCTACGCTGGACTTCCCTTCCTGGCGTTCAGTTTGGACCGCGAAGTCGATCATGAGAATGGCGTTCTTCTTGACCAAACCGATCAGGAGAATGATGCCGATCAACGCAATGATGCTGAGGTCGGCGTTGATCAGCCGAATGGCGAGCAGCGCGCCTACCCCTGCCGACGGAAGTGTCGAAAGAATGGTAATCGGGTGGATGTAGCTTTCGTACAAAATGCCGAGAACGATGTAGACGGCGGCCAGAGCAGAGAGGATCAGCAATGGCTCCGACGAGAGGGAGTCCTGGAAGGCTTGCGCTGTACCTTGAAAAGTGCCGTGGACGGTCGGCGCCATGTTGAGATCGCGCTTTACCGCCTCAATCTGTTCGACCGCCGGCCCCAGAGAGCCGCCGGGCGCAAGGTTGAAGGACAAAGTGATCGCCGGGAAGATGCCTTGATGATTGACGGTGAGCGCGGTGTTCCCAGGGTCGAAATGTGCGAAAGCGCTGACGGGAACCAGCTTCCCCGTGCGCGAGGCCGCGTAGATGTTGCTGAGCGTTTGTGGATCGCGCTGATATTGAGGGAGAACTTCCAGGACCACGTGATATTGGTTGATGCCTTTATAGATGTTGGAGACCTGGCGCTGCCCGAAGGCGTCGTTGAGGGTGTTGTCGATTTCGGAGATGGACACCCCCAGGCGCCCGGCCGTGTCGCGGTCGATGACCAGAGAAGCCTGTAGGCCGTTTAGTTGCTGATCGGTGTTGACGTCGCGAAGGTCCGGGATTTTTGACATGCGCTCCTTCAGGCGGGGCGCCCATTCGACCAGATCGCTGATTCTGTCTGCCTGCAAGGTGTATTGATATTGCGCGCCGGCAAACCGCCCCCCGACGTTAATGTCTTGTACCGCTTGCAGGAAAAGCGAAGCGCCCGGTATAGCTTCGAGCTTTGGACGAAGACGCTCGATGACCTTGTCGGCGCTGATCTTACGCTGATCGAGGGGCTTGAGTTGCGCGAAGAAACGGCCGCTGTTGTTGCCGCCTCCTCCACCAGTGAAGGCCGTGAGCGTGTCGATGGCCGGATCCTGACGAACAATCTCCGTGAGGGTTCTCACCTTTTCGCGCATCGTGTCGAACGAAACGTCCTGGTCCGCCTGGATGAAGCCCATGATCCGCCCGACGTCTTGCTGCGGAAAAAATCCCTTGGGAGTGTAGATATACAAGGCCGCGCTGACGAACATGGTGAGGATCGTCACGCAAAGCATCAGGAATTGATGGCGCAGGACCCAGCGCAGGCCAACGTCGTAACTTCGCAGCAAACGGTCGAAGGCGGCTTCCGCAAAATGGTAGAGACGCCCGTGATGTTCCGTGTCGCGTCGAAGAAACAGCGCGCACATCATGGGCGTAGTCGTCAGCGAAACCAGCAGCGAGATGCCCACCGCGACGCTGAGCGTGATCGCAAATTCGCGAAACAGCCGTCCGACAATGCCGCCCATCAGCAGAATAGGGATGAACACGGCGACCAGCGAGGTGCTCATGGAGACCACCGTAAAACCGATCTCGCGCGCCCCTTGCATCGCGGCGGCGAATGGTTTCATTCCCGCCTCCAGGTGGCGCGTGATGTTTTCGATGACCACGATGGCGTCGTCCACCACAAAACCCGTGGAAACCGTAAGCGCCATCAGCGAGAGATTGTCCAGGCTGTAGCCGCAGAGATACATCACTCCGAACGTGCCGACCAGTGAGAGTGGCACCGCGACGCTGGGAATAAGTGTCGCCCAATAATTTCGTAAAAAAACAAAAACAACCAGAATCACCAGGATCACGGAGATAATCAGCGTGATCTCTACCTCATGAATGGAAGCGCGAATGGTGGTGGTGCGGTCAATGATCACACTGAGATGTATCGAAGGATTGATCGACGCCTGCAACCGCGGCATCAGCGCTTTCACGCGATCGACCGTTTCGATCATGTTGGCGCCCGGCTGCCGAAAGATCACCAGAACAATCCCCGAGCCGCCGTTAATGAAGCCCGCGTTGCGAACATCTTCGAGCGAGTCCGTCACGTTGGCCACATCGGAGAGACGCACCGGCGAACCGTTATGCCAGGTCACTATGAGCGGGCGGTACTCATTCGCCTTGAGCAGTTGATCGCTGTCCGTTACGCCCCAGGCGCGCTCAGAATCACTCAGCTGACCCTTCGGCCGGTTTGAATTGGCCGCGCTCAGAACCGAGCGCACATTTTCAAGGCTGATGCCGTAGTTGTTGATCTGCCCAGGATTTACCTGCACGCGGACCGCGGGACGCGCCCCACCACCGACGAAGATCTCCCCGATGCCCGACACCTGGCGAAGTTTCTGCGCAATAACGGAGTCGGCTGCGTCGTAAATTTCTGGGAGCGTGATGTTCTCCGACTTCATCGCCAGCAACATGATCGGCGAGTCCGCGGGATTGACCTTCCAATATCCCGGCTGCCCGGGCAGATCGGTTGGCAGCTGACCGCGAGCCGCGTTGATCGCCGCTTGCACGTCGCGAGCCGCCGCATCGATGTTGCGATTCAGGTCGAACTGCAGGGTGATGTTGGTGTTCCCGAGTTGGCTGGTCGAGACCATCTGACTGACGCTGGCGATGTGGCCGAACTGCCGCTCCAGCGGCGTGGCCACCGCGGACGCCATCGTCTCGGGACTCGCCCCCGGCAAATTCGCGTAGACACTGATCGTGGGAAAATCGACCTGCGGCAGCGGCGCGGTCGGAAGTAACGTGAAGGCCACTGCTCCTGCCAGCAAGATCGAAAGCGAGATCAGTGAGGTCGCGACCGGACGCCGGATGAATGGAGCCGAGAAATTGGACGAGAAATTCACAGGGTGCCCGTCACATTCTTAGTCCGAATCCGCCAGTTGCTCCACCGGGTTGGTGAGGTGGAATCGTTCGCGCGCACGCCGGGCCAGTGCATCGAACGCCAGATAGACGACCGGCGTCGTGTACAACGTCAGCAGTTGGCTCAGCAGCAGGCCACCGACGATGGTGATGCCTAGGGGCCGCCGAAGCTCGGAACCCACTCCGCTGCCCAACGCGAGCGGCAATCCGCCAAGCAGCGCCGCCATTGTCGTCATCATAATCGGACGAAAACGCAGCAAGCACGCTTCGTAGATGGCTTCCAGTGGCGACTTGCCTTCCTTGCGCTCCGCTTCCAGCGCGAAGTCGATCATCATGATGGCGTTTTTCTTCACGATACCAATCAGCAGGATGATTCCGATCAAAGCGATGACGCTGAATTCCGTCCGGCACAACAGCAGGGCCAGGATCGCGCCTACGCCCGCCGATGGCAGCGTCGAAATGATCGTGATCGGATGGATGTAGCTTTCGTACAGCACACCGAGAACGATGTAAACGGTTATGATCGCCGCCAAAATTAAAATCGGTTCGTTTGCCAGCGAATTCAGGAACGCCGCAGCCGTGCCTTGAAAAGTCGCCTGAATGCTGGCTGGCAAGCCGATTTCCTCTTTCACTTTGTTGATCGCATTCACCGCGTCTCCCAGCGAGGCGCCCGGTGCGAGGTTGAAGGAAAGCGTTACCACTGGAAATTGTCCTTGGTGGTTCACCACCAGCGAAGTTGCCCCGGGCTCGAAATGTGTGAACGCGCTCAGCGGCACCTGTTGGCCCGTTGAAGAGTGCACGTAAATATTCTTCAATTGGTCGGGATTCTGTTGAAATTGCGGGTTCACTTCCAAAATCACGTGGTATTGATTCAATTGCGTGAACATCGTCGAGACTTGCCGCTGCCCGAAGGCGTCATACAGCGTATTGTCGATCGTCGCGGGCAGAATGCCCAGCCGCGACGCCGTATCGCGATCGATGGTCAACGTCGCCAGCAGACCTTGATTAAGTTGGTCGCTTGCAACGTCGCGCAACTCCGGAAGCGCTTGCAGCTTTTCGATTAATTTGGGCGTCCAGTACGCCAGCTCTTTCTGATCCACGTCTTCCAGGCTGTACTGGAATTCTGTACGGCTCACGCGGTCTTCCACCGTCAGATCCTGCACCGGTTGCATGAATAAGGTGATGCCGTCCACCTTCGCAACTTCCGGCTGCAGGCGGCGAATAATCTCCGACGCAGACGCCTGACGCTCCTTCAACGGCTTCAGATTGATCTGGATTCTGCCGCTGTTGATCGTTGCGTTGGTGCCGTCGATTCCAATAAAGGATGAAATACTCTCGACCGCTGGATCCTTCCGGATCACGCTGGCAAGAGCCTGCTGGTGTTGCGCCATGGCCGCAAACGATGTGTTCTGCGCGCCTTCGGAAACGCCCAGGATGAGCCCCGTATCCTGTACGGGAAAGAATCCCTTGGGTACATAGATGTAAAGAAGAATGGTGGCGACCAGCGTGGTCACGGTAACGAGCAGCGTCGTGGTGCGGTAACGCAAGACGAATTGCAATGTGCGCCCGTAAAAATCAATGACCGCCTTAAAACCACGTTCCGAAGTTCGATAAAACCAGCCCTGCTCGCTTTCTTTCTGGTGCCGGAGCAACTTCGCCGCCATCATCGGCGTCAGTGTCAACGACACAAAGGCAGAAACGATGATGGTAACCGCCAGCGTAATCGCAAATTCGCGGAACAATCGCCCCACGATATCGCCCATGAACAGCAGCGGTATCAGCACCGCAATCAACGAAACCGTCAGTGACAGAATCGTGAAGCCGATCTGCTCCGATCCCTTCAGCGCCGCCTGTAGTGGCGATTCACCCTCTTCAATAAATCGACTGATGTTTTCGATCATCACAATGGCGTCATCGACCACGAACCCCGTCGAGATCGTCAGAGCCATTAACGACAAATTGTTCAGGCTGTAGCCCAACAAATACATCACCCCGAACGTGCCGACAATCGACAGCGGCACCGCCAGCGCCGGAATCACTGTCGCCCGCGCGCTCCGCAAGAACAGGAAAATCACCATCACCACCAGTGCGATGGTGAGAATCAGCGAAAATTGAACGTCATCCACGGATGCGCGGATCGTAGTGGTTCGGTCCGTTAGAATTTGCACTTGCACCGCGCTCGGCAGCGATGCCTGCAGTTGCGGCAGCAACTTCTTCACGCGATCCACCACCGCAATGATGTTGGCGCCCGGCTGCCGCTGAATGTTTAGGATCACCGCGGGGTGCTCGTTCGCCCACGCTGCTTGCTTGGCGTTCTCGGCGCCATCAAATACCGTCGCAACGTCGCTCAACCGCACCGCGGCGCCGTTCCTATAGGCGATGATCAGCGGCCGGTAGCCGTCGCTAGTCAGAAGCTGATCGTTCGCGCCAATCGTGAAAGCCTGATGCGGACCATCGAAAGTGCCCTTGGCCTGATCCACGTTGGCCTGCCCCAGTGACGCACGAAGATCCTCGAGGCTTAGGCCGTACGCGGCCAACGCCGTTGGGTTCGCCTGAATTCTCACTGCCGGCCGCTGCCCTCCTCCAATGCTGACCAGGCCCACGCCAGGCAATTGCGAAATCTTCTGCGATAGCGTTGTCTCCGCCAGATCCTCGATCTTGGACAGCGGCAGACTCGACGAAGTCAGCGCCAGCGTTAGGATCGGTGAATCCGCGGGATTGATTTTGCTGTAGATCGGCGGGTTTGGAAGATCGGATGGAAGCAGGTTCGACGCCGCATTGATGGCCGCCTGCACTTCCTGCTCAGCAACATCAATATTGAGATCGAGAACAAACTGCAGCGTGACGATCGAGCTTCCAAACGAACTCGTCGACGTCATCTGGTTCAATCCGGGAATTTGTCCGAACTGCCGCTCCAGCGGCGCCGTCACCGACGAAGTCATCACATCCGGGCTGGCGCCGGGATAAAACGTCAATACTTGGATCGTGGGGTAGTCAACTTGCGGCAACGCGGAAATCGGCAACTGCTTGTAGGCTACGAAGCCCACAAGCAGGATCCCGACCATCAGCAAGGTCGTTGCAACTGGCCGCAAAATAAACGGCCGCGACGGACTCATTGTTTCGTGCCTTTGCTCGCTGGCGACGCTGAATTCTGAGGATTTTGATTATCCGGCGAGTCCGAACTCGGCGTCTGGTCTTCGTTTTGCGATCGTTGGCTCTGTGGATTCGTCGCTCCTACCGCCGGAGCGCGCGCCTCGATCTTGCTCCCGTCCTGCAGCTTGTCCTGCCCGTCCACCACCACAGTGTCGCCGGTCTGCAGCCCCGTCGTGATCCCCACCGAGCTCCCCGACGAAAGCGTGACCGTAACCGGCCGAATTTTTACCGAATTGTCCTTCTGCGCCAGGTAAACGTACGTGCCTTGCGGACCGTGCTGAATCGCAGTCGTGGGAACGATTGTGACGTTGCGCTTGGTGTCCACCAGCAAATGGACATTCACGAACTGATTCGGGAACAGCGTGTTTTTTTCGTTCCCAAATTCCGACTTCAGTTTGTACGTGCCCGTGGTCGTGTCAATCTGATTGTCGATTGTCAGCAGTTTGCCGGTGGCGATCTTCGTCGAATTGTCTCGATCGAACGCTTCCACCGGAAGCTGCGCGCCGTGAAGCTTGCTCATCACCTGCGACAGTTGGTCCTGCGGCAAACTGAAGATCACCGCAATTGGCTGCAGCTGCGTAATCACCAGCAGCCCGGTGGTGTCCGTCGCATGAACGATGTTGCCCATGTCCACCAGCCGCAGTCCCACCCGCCCCGTGATCGGCGCTGTAATATGCGAGTACGTGATCTGCAGCTTGGCGTTATCGATGGCCGCCTGATCCGCCTTAATCGCGCCCAGATACTGTCCCACCTGCGCCTGCTGCGTATCCACTTGCTGTTTGGGAACCACGCCCGCTTTAAAAAGCTGCTGGTATCGGTCGTAGTCCACCTTCACGTCCTGCAGTTGCGCCTGATCTTTCGCCAACTGCCCTTCCGCCTGCTCCAACTGCACCTGATAGGGCCGCGGGTCGATCTCCACCAAGGCGTCGCCCGCGTGGACGGTCTGTCCTTCGGTAAAATTGATCTTCACGATTTGCCCATCGACGCGGCTGCGTACGGTCACCGTGTTGAACGCCGTAACCGTCCCCAATCCGTTGAAATAGACCGGTAGATCTCCGCGCCGAGCAGTCGCCACCACCACCGGCACCGGCCCTCCTCCGAATTGCCCTTGCGGACCACCCGGCCCCTGCGCCTCCGTGCTCCCCTTCGATCGGAAATACCAAGCACCCAGCCCGATGACGACCACAAGCGCGAAAATCCATATCCACCCGCGCCCCTGACCCCCAGGCGCACGCCCGGAGCTAGCCAGATCCGCGTACGGCTCCGCCAATTCCGTCGTTTTCAAATGCCCCATTCCTTCTCTCCCGTCCTAACGACAACGCGGCTAATAAGTCCGTCGGCAAGGCGTTCGCGCGCAATTTCTAGTGGTGAAGGCCGTTCACACCGGAAGAAGCCTATCGGAAAACTCCGCCCAATGCCTAGATTAAGTAAGACGGTCCCCGGCAGCGAAAGGTTACCGCGGGCCCTTGCTCCAAAATCGAGAGAACGCCCATGTTGTCACACCGGCCCTCGATATGGAAACGCTCTGTATAGGGGTAGCTGAGCCGATTGCATAGTTTACTGCATGCGCGATTGGCGAAGATTTCGTACACTGGCACACCCGCAGAGCGGGGCTCCGTCGTGGAGACATTCTACAGCAGGAGAATCCATAAAAGGGGAGCGCAAGAACATGCTTAAGGCACTCATCGTCGGCATCATTTTGGGAGCAGTTCTGGTGCTCGGGGGAATCTGGCTTTATATTTCAACCGGCCTCGCCCCAGTCGCGGTGACCGATTCCCCCATGCCCTTCGAAAGAAAGCTCGCGCACGCCTCGTTGAATGCTTACCTGGCGAAGCAAGAACGTTCCAACCCGCCCGTGCCCGCCGACGAGACCAACTTCCTGGCCGGCGCGGATGTCTACAAACAAAACTGCGCGGTCTGCCATGGCCTACCCGGCGTAGCCCCAAGCGCCATCTCCGAAGGCATGTACCCAAAGCCTCCTGAACTCTTCAAAGGCACCGGTGTAACCGACGACCCCGCCTGGGAAACCTACTGGAAGGCCGCGCATGGCATCCGCCTGACCGGCATGCCCGGCTTCAAAGGTCGCCTGACCGACTCTCAACTCTGGCAAGTAAGCCAACTGCTGGCCAACGCCGACAAAATCTCCCCCACAGTAAAAGCGGCCCTAACCCTCCCCCCACTCCCTACAACACCGCCATCATCCACGCCTATAGTCCCAACGAAATAACGCCCACATCCTCATGCAAAATGACCCTGATCCATTGGAGTGGGGCTAGAATCACCACCAGACCTCACCAAATGACCCACGAACCACCCCCAAAACTCTTCCCCCTCTTCCTGAAGCTGGAAAACCGCCCGTGCCTGGTAGTAGGGGCAGGCACCATCGCGGAAGGCAAAATCGCCGGCCTTCTCGAAGCCGAAGCCACACTCCGAGTAGTAGCCCCGCAAGCGACGCCGCAAATTCATTCCTGGTCCAAAGAAAAAAAACTAGACCTGCACCAACGCGAATTCGACCCGAAGGACCTCCAAGGTATGTTCCTGGTAGTAGCCGCCACATCCAACGCGCCACTCCACGAACAAATCTTCGCCGAAGCCCGCCGCCGATCCGTCCTCTGCAACGTAGTAGACGTCCCGCGCCTCTGCGACTTCTATTATCCAGCAGTAGTTCGCCGGGGCCACCTGCAAATCGCCATCTCCACCTCAGGCGAAAGCCCAGCTCTGGCCCAGCGCTTACGCAAAGAACTAGAGTTCCAGTTCGGCCCAGAATACGAAGCCTGGGTAACCGCCCTGGGCGAAGCCAGAGCCGAAATCGCGAATCGAGACTTAACCCCGGAAGATCGCAAAGATCTCCTGCATCAACTAGCCACCGAAGAATTTTTTCAGGTATTCAAAGACCACATGAAGAAAGCAAAAGAAGAAAAAACCTAAATCCGGCAGTCGAACTCCGCACAAGTAGGCGCTGGGCTTTAGCCCGGCCCGCGATGAAGCATTTCCAAATGTTCGTTGGCGCCTGTTATTAAAGGTCCCGCAAGGACCTTCGACAGGGAAGGCACACGCGGCCCTTCGATTCTACTCCTTGGGAGGTGAGCTACTCCTCGGGAGGTCGGCTCTACTCTTCAGGAAGTTGGGTTTACTCCTTAGGAGGTCGGGGCTTCAGCCCCGACGCCAGAGCCACAATAGCGAGGGGCTTTAGCCCCTGAAGAAAGCTTCTGCACTGTCCCATCCTCAGACATTTTCAAGCCGAAGCCCCCTTCGCCTGCGCCCGCTTAATCTCCTCACTCAAAATAATCGCCTCCGCCACTTCCCGCATCGACAATCTCCGCTGCCGGCTCTGCTTCTGCAGCATCAAATAAGCCTCTTCCTCGGTAATCCGCAAATCGCGCATCAAAATACCCTTCCCCCGCTCCACAATCTTCCGCGACTCCAATTCCTCCGAAAGCTGCGAATTCTCTTCCTCCAGCCGAGCCATTTCCACCTCGGCTCCCACTAAAAACCCAATCGTGGAAATCAACTGAATCTCCGCCTCACTGTGCGTATGCGACCGCCGGTGCTGCAAATTGATCACGCCCACCAGTTTGTTCCGGCAAAGAATCGGCACTGAAAGAAACGCCTCATACCGGTCCTCAGGCAATTCATTAAACGACTGAAACCTCGAATCCTTGAACGCCTCGGAGCCCACCGCCACAGGCTCGCGATGCTCCGCCACCCAGCCGGTAATCCCCTGCCCCACAGGCAATTTCAACCGGCCAACAATCTCCGGGTGCGGATTCTTCGAAGCTCGCAAAATCAAATTCTTGCCCTCCAGCACATACACAAAGCAGGAGTCGCACTTCACCACCGCCGCCACAAAGTCCACAATCTTAGCCAGCACCTCGTTCAACGGATCAGCCGCGGCCATCCGCCGCCCAATCGAGTGCAAAAACCCAATCGCTCGTTCGTCCTGTGGAAGTGCACCCACCCGCAATAGTCCCTCGCTCATCCAGCAAACCTAGCCGCCCGCACCTCGACCGTCAAACGCAAAGAATCGTTCCGCCCAAACACTATTTATTTTGCGAACGATGCCGCACCTCAATCAAGTTATTGGGGGTCGGACCTTTGCCTCTTGGGGGCCGGACCTTTGCTTTTTGGGGGTCGGACCTTTAGGTCCGACATGCGGAGGCTCTGCTCCGGGGCTTCAGCCCCGAGAGCGAGGACTCAGGCCGCTTTGCTGCGCAAGGCTTCGCCTGCACATCATGGGTTCGTTGAAAAGGGCCGCCTACCATCCAACCTTCATTCCGCAGCGGATGCAGGCACTCCACAGCGGATGCAGTAATCGAAGTGCCTGGCGAAACGGGTCCCTCCCGGCGGGCGGCTCCAGAGCCGCTGACGTCGAGCCCTGAAGCGGCAACCGCGGGACACTGGCCAGTTAGGCGTTGGTGCCCCCGTCAACGGTCAGGTTCGCGCCGGTAATGTACGACGCCTCCGGGCTGGCAATGAACGCCACCAACGCGGCGACCTCGTCAACGGTCCCGAAGCGCCCGAGTGCTGTGACGGCCTTCTGCGGCACAGCCCAATCGCCCGCCGCCGGATTCAAATCCGTGTCGATCGGACCCGGCTGGACGTTGTTGACCGTGATGCCACGGTCGCCCACCTCTCGGGACAAGCCTTGGGTAAACATTTTGATGGCTCCCTTCGTGGCCGAGTAGGGCACCAATCCGGGCGTCATCATGCGCTCGCCGACGCACGACCCGATCATGATGATGCGACCTCCATCGTTCATGTGCTTCAGCGCTGCCTGCGTGGCGACGAAGGTGCCGCGGACGTTGATGTCAATCACACGGTCCAACTCCTCTAGCGTGGTCTCCTCAAACTTCTTTGGAATGGCGATCCCGGCATTGTTCACAAGCACGTCAACTCGGCCTAAGGTCGCGACGGTCTTTTCGATTGCGCCCTGGACCGCTGCGGCGTCGGCCGCGTCAGCTTTGATCGCGAGCGCTTTTCCACCGGCCTGTTCAATCGCCTTGACGACCGATGAGGCCGCGTCTGCATCTCTCGTATACGTGATGGCCACGCTCGCTCCATCCGCAGCCAGGCGCTTTGCAATCGCGGCGCCGATGCCACGCGAGCCGCCGGTAACGAGTGCCACTTTCTTGGTCAACCTTGACATGGGGTCTCCTTGAATTTTCCTGCAATCGCACGGTATTCATGACTCTTGCCGACGGCAACTTAGATTCTCGCTCGCAAACCTTCGGTACAGACTTTTACGCGACGTCTAGGCCGAGGCGATCGAGGCCACATTCGTTCGGATACCGGCCAAGAGAGTGCCTTCAGAAATACAGGCTCAAGGCGAGACCTGCCCCGCGCGTGTGATAGTTTGGCTCCGTTGAGCTGTCGCGCTGGTCTTGGTAGTACAGCTCAAATTCGGTGCGCTTGGTGATGGGGAAGACGCTGCCGACGGTGAAGGCGTTCTTGGCGATTTTGTCGAAGCGGCTGTCGTAGAAGAGTTCGCCGCGGAAAAAAGATTTACCGCTTTTACCGGCAGGATCAGGTTGGTCTGCAATCCGATCGCATGCACCGAATAGTACGGCAAGGAGTTCGCAGGTATGATCGGCGAGGCCAACCCCCCGTTGTTGCTCACTTGCCACGGTCATATCCGATCAAGCCGAGCTGCAGCAGTCTGCTGAAATCCTTCTTCAATGGCAGCACTTGGCCCAGTCCCCATTCCGTCGTGAATGTCTGGCCGGGTGTAGCGTTGGTTCCGTTTCCCGTCGTCTTGCTTCCGTGAAACTCCCAATCCGTGTACAGATTGGCGGTGGTGGCTTTGTTTTTTCGTCAGATAAACAGTGGTGCCCGTCTGAAAGTGATTTCCCCAGTAGCGGGAACCAACGTTGTCGGAAGCGCCGGGCGTGTACCGGCCCGTTGGCGCCATGAACGCATAGCCCACCCACACGTCGGCACGCTTCAGGTTCCATCCAAGGGTGACCGGTTGTACCCACGTATCGGCCACTCCAAACCCACCAGCATTGATCGCAACGTTCGGGAATTGCAGGGAGCCCAAGGTAAGCGAACCGTTCGCAAGCGTCGGTGCAACCGCCATGAACGCCACTTTCGCGCCAAGAAGTTTGAACTTGGGAACGTAATAGAAGATGTTTTCGATTGCCCAGACGTCGTACGAACCTGTGAGCGGAACGCTAGTCCCACCAGCAATCTTCAGCGTGTCTGATGAGTAGTTGATGGTCATATTGGCGTAAGTAAATCCTGGATCCGGCGGGACACCGGCGTTGAGCCCCTGCTGTCCGGGCACGTACTGGCCCTTTTGCTGTGCGCGGGCTGGGTTGCCGCCGAAAATCAGAATACAAATTAAGGTTGTGAGGCATAACTTAATCCGCAAAACACCCTCCAGTATGTGGTGCTTCAACAACCCAAATGAGGTACGCGTTCAATGATTTCTTGCGCCGCGGATCTCGCGCCTGGGAACCACCTATTTGGTTCCTGCCACGCTAGAGCTTAGCCGCCCGCGAGGTTCCTGCCCCTCAGCGCGGCGACTATTTCACCGAGTAATTTCGTGCATCCATGCAGGCCGCGAACGCCCTCTGCAACGTATCGATCCCCTCCTGGTGTTCACGAAGCATTTGCTCCTCGGCCTTCTTCTGTGCCGCTGCCGTTTGCGCCGCGGCTTGCTGCTTCGCCTGGGCATTGGTCTGGCGTTGTGCCATTCCACCTTTCATGGTTCCGGCCACCGCTCCAGCACCAGCTCCCTTGCCGGCGTCTCCGGCGATCGCGCCAATCGCGGCGCCTCCTGCAGCGCCTCTCGCCGCTCCGCGGACACGGCCACCTTGTGCCTGTGGCGCGTTTGCAGCGGCTGCCTGTTGGGCCGGCTTCTTTTCTTCCTCACTCGGTCCTTGGGGTGGCGGAGCCTGCGCGTCTATCCCAGTGCGCTGCTTGGCCATCCCGTAACACTCGCTTTTCGTCTTTCAGTTGCTGGTCGGCACTTTGACCGTTCTTCGGAAACGCGAACATCCCGATATTCTGAGCCGGGGACCACGCGGGACCAGCTTGCTGGCCGACGGCCGGCGCCGATTGCCCCGGTGCTGAAACGATGGCGGCAGTGAACGCGATCGATACGAAAGCTACGCCGATCCTGATAATCGACTTGTTTTGCATCTTCGGACCTCCTCGAATTTGAGACTCGTCGTGAACACGGCTTTACTTACAAAGGGAACTCTCTTTCAGATCAGGATTTGGGCGGGGAAGGGCTAGGTTGCGCATCAGCCCGCCGGGAATTTCACGCCTGGGAACCACCTATTTCGGGAGGCGCCGAGAATGGCTCGCGAAAACCCGGGAAGGAACTGTCAAAAGTGACAGTCATTGAGGCGCTTCTTGCGAATTGCCGTCAACATCGGTAACGATGAGCACTTATGCGTGGCCAAGTCCCGATTCCTTTTCAGTGTTGACGGTCCTGATCAGACTCGCGGACTGGCGAAGTGGCGCCTAATACCCAAAGAGCGCATCGTGAACACCTGCCACATCATTCGGACGCATAGAGAGTCGGAGGGTGCCCCAGGTTCGGGGTTTGAACCTGGGTTCTTGGGGTTGCCCTCTCCTTCCGAAGGGCGATTCAAACACCATCTCCCTCGCTTGGGCCGACATTGCAAGAAAGTCCTTGACATTAACATAACTTTATGGTTATATGTCATGAACAATCGGCGTCAAGACCTTGCCCCAGCCTGACCCCTGCGCGCGCCCCGTTCCCCAGCCTTCAAAGGCCAATCGACACCCTCAGACCGGTCCGTCAAGCCAGCTAAACTCCCTGGAATCTGCACTTACAAAAACCGCACCCATAACTCCTTTACAATCCGCACTTACAAAAAATGGCGGGGGGAGGGGTACAAATTGTTAACCAACCGCCTCTCCACCCCAAGTCTAATTGGCAACGCTAGGAATCGAACGAGAGGCTACTAGAGCCGTCTCTTGGGCCGCAGACCGACATCGGACGCAACCAAGACTTTCTGCAAGGCATACAGCGGACCCTGTACGAATGGGCAGGTGTTTCACCTTACACATCATTAAATTTGCGGCTTCCGTGAATCCAAATCCTCTTCAAACTATATCCAATTCAGGGGAAGCGTTTTTCTTCTGCTCAGGGGCAGAGTTTCCTTCCTGCAACAAGAGGTGCTGCGATGATCGGGGCCCGCTTAGTAGCGACCAGCTGCATAACGTTCTTTGTGTTACCACTGATGAGCCTGGGGCAGTCGAGGCCCGAGCAGAGCGGGGGAAGTGGAGCGGCTGGCTTTGCTCCCACCGTTTCCATGCGCGAGCTGATCATTCCAGAGAAGGCGCGCAGCGCTTACAACAAAGGCACTCAACGGTTCGCGCGTCAGGATTGGGCCGGCAGCGTCGCGGAGTTTCAGAAAGCGATTGCGGCGTACAAGGATTTCTACGAGGCCTATTACAAGGTAGGGCTCGCGGATCTCGAGCTGCAGCTGGGCGCACAGGCCGAGGCCGCCTTTCGCAAGTCGATTGAATTGAGTGATGGGCACTTTGCGCCGCCGCTGTTTGGATTGGGGCTGACCCTGGGGAATGCAAAGCAATTTGACGACGCGCTGGCTTTTATCCGGTTAGGCCTGACACTCGAGCCCACCAGCCCGCGAGGCAATTTCACGCTTGCGTGGGTCTTGTACACCGCGGGACGCGTGGCGGATGCGGAGCAGAGCGCGAAACAAGCGGTGCGGTATGCTCCGAATTTTGCGATGGCACACTTGCTGCTGGCGCAGATCCATCGAAGGCAGAACAATTCGGCGGCGATGGTCGAGGAGCTGGATGCCTATCTGCGGATAGAGCCGGATGGTCCGCGAAGCGCTGGAGTGCGCGCCGTGCGCGACGAAGCCGCGCGAGCGCTGGCCCAGGAGCAGCGTAGCGCGGAGATGGTCGTTGCCAGCGGGCCGCAGTGACTCGGTAGCACTGGCTAAATGTCTGACCACTCACCCTGCCTATGATCGCGCTCCTACTACTTGCGGAGTTTCCACACGATTTGGCTGAACATGCCCAGCCAGAACTTGGCGTCTTCGGCGGTCAGCTGGTGGCGGCGCATCAAGCGGCGGAGTTTCTCTTCGGTGCGCGGCGCGGAGCGCGATTTTAGGGAGCCGCTGGCGTCCAGGGCTTGCAGCAGGAGCGTGGCGACGCGGTCGATGTCGCCGGCGGTCGCGGGCTGGCGCTCTTCCGGGATTTGAACGCGCCGCGAAGAACGCGCGAGTTCGTAGAGGCAGACCGCGACGGCCTGGCCCAAGTTCATCGAGCGGTGCTCTTCACGCGTGGGGATGCGCATTAGCCAGTTGCAGTGACTCAGGTCTTCGTTCGAGAGACCAAATTTTTCCGAACCAAATAAGAGAGCAACACGGCCCGCCGTGAGGCGTTTGCGGATCAACGGCGCGGCCTCCTGCAAACCTTTGACCGGATGCCGCACTTCCCTGCTCCCAACCGCCGTAGTTCCCACGACCAGATTGCAATCGGCCACAGCCTCACCGACGGTGGCGAATACGCGCGCGTTGGCGAGGAGTTCGGAGGCGCCGACGGCGGAGCGCGCTTCGCGGAAGGATGGCTCATAGGGATTGACGAGACAGAGGTTGAGGAAACCGAAGTTGCTCATCGCGCGAGCGGCGGCGCCGATGTTGAGGGGGTTGCGCGTAGCGACGAGAACGACGCGGAAATGGTCGAAGTCAGGCTGAGCGGACAAGATTCTTAGATTCTATCGTAGGTCGGAAATGAGAGCTCAGAAGTAAGAGGTAGCTGGCTTGCGCACGTCCGCGGCTCCGGTACCGGACTTCGCCGGCTTGGCAGCTCCGCGACGATCAGCGATTGAGTACGAGATCGTTGCGAGATGGCAACTATTACTCGGCGCCGAGCGAGCCCGAAGGCGAAGCGGGAGAGATATCGGGCTGCGATACGCGTCGTTGGAGACGGTACTTGCGGGCATTCGCTTCGATGTAGCCGAGCAGTTCGAGGGTGATGAGCAGGCGGCGCACGGCGGCGCGGGAGAGCGCGGTGGTGCGTGAGATTTCGGCGATAGTGAGGCCGTCAGGGTGGCCTTCGAAGCAGGCGATTACCTTAAGGCCACGAGCCAGGGAGAGAACGAAGTCGGGGTTGCCTTCGTGAGCGGCAAGCTCGCTTCCCCAACGGGTACGGAATGGGGAGAGCATCTGGGGTGAGGGGCTTTGTTCGATCGTGATTTGTGTAGTGGACATTGCACACTCGCTTGAAGTGATTTGACTAAAACGAGCATAACGCGGAGGGAGCACAATCTAGCTTGAAACTTTTCGATGGGACGGATGGAGAAAATTAGATGGGCAGATGTGGCGCTTCAAAGCTCTGGTTCGGTTCGCTGGCGGAGGTTGCCTCTGCGGATGTTCGCGGTCGGATTTACAAGGCGGCGGAAAAATGAAGAAAAAGCTTCCTTCAGGGGCTGAAGCTCGTTGCGAGCACGCAGTTTGCGTCGGCGCTGAAGCACCGACCTCCTAAAGAAAAGACGTTTTTCCGCAGGCTGTTACACCGGGCGGAGCCCTTCGAAACTCAGCGTGAACAAGCTCCTACTGATTCGGGAGGACTCTTACGGTACGCAGGATCCTTCTTACCACATTGGGATTCGTTATCGCAGCGCCGATGAGAGTGCCTAGCGTGTTGGTGATGATGTCCGTCATGCCGGAGGTTCTGCGCGGGATGAAGGCTTGCAGGACTTCGATGGTGAGGCTGAGCGAGCCACCAATCAGGATGGCATAGAGGACGGCCTTGGAGCGCGGATGCGTAAGGGAAAAATAGACGCAGAGAATAGCGCCCAGTGGGATGAAGCCAGCGACGTTCTCGAGAACATCGAAGAGGTAATGACGAGATGGGTCGAATTCTTGGAACGCAGATCGGAGTATGGGTTTGTGGGGGACGTCGAAACTTGTGGGAATTTCGAGCGTGGGACCAGGGGAAACGGCGCTGTGGACTTCGCGGCCAGAGCGCTCGCTGAAAGCGTAGCGCGCGATGACCGCACCGGTGTCCGCGGGATTGCGCGGATCATGATTGAGCGGATCGGGCGCAGTCCAGGCAGAGTAGTGGCTTAAGACTTCAGCGGGCGTGAGTTGTTTCGCATAGATAGCAAGGCCACGGATTTCACCCGTCCATTGCCTGTGCTCCACCGGAGTCGTTCCCAGGATGAGTTGGCCGGTGAGTTCGCTAAGGGAGATCGTAAATCTGTTGGACGTCTGGGCGGGCGTGGCATTGAGGTAGAGGATCGAGCCGTTGGGACCGGAAGTAATCGTCACGAACACGAGTTTTCCTATTTGGAAGGCGTGGCGTGCGCCGATCACGGTATGCCTTAACTGTCCCTGGGCATCATTGGAATCGTGGGTCGCCATGAGGAGATCCCGCCACTGAAGGATGAGCAGGTGTGTTGAAACCTGCGGGAGATAGAAACTAAGAATGACGTCGGACCGTTCGAAGTTCGCCGGACGGAGGAGTAGTTCGATGCTACAGGATTGGCCTGCGGGCATTCCTTGCGGGGGGTAAAGCGGCGTTTTGCTGACGACAACAGCTTCGCGGCCGAAGCGGAGTCCGTTGGAATCCAGCAGCCATGCGACCTGGTTTGCCGGCCAAGGGTTGAAGGGCCACAGTGTGGCCAAAAGAAGAGCGAAGATAGCTATGACGCAGAGGATCCCAATGCGTTTTTTCTCTGGAATTGCTGACAATTTGTGGTTCTCAAAGAGCCCAAGAGATTAAGACCGGGCTGGCTCGTGCGAACACCTGATTCCCGACCCGGTGCGAAGGCTAGAACAAGATGCGTGGGGCCAGTTTTCCTTTACCTTGCGCGCGTTATCTGCACGCCTGGCAATTTTTCCCAAAACGCCGGAGCGAAGAGCGCTAGAGTTTTTCGAAGAAGTGCGCGACCTTTTTGCCGGCGTCTTCGGTGTAGTAGACCGTTACTTTGGTGCCCTTTTCTGTGCCCTTGCCGATATCTTCGGCGGCCGCTGCAGTGTCGTGACCCACAACGTCGAAGGTATGCTCGGTGCCGTCCGCGGCTTTGACGACTACGACTTTGCCACCCTTGCCCACGTGGGTAACGGTGCCCTCCACAGCTTTCAGGCCATCCTTGCCGACATGGTCGACTTCGACACCGGATTTCTCCGTGCCTTTCACCGTGTAGTGTGCGACAACTTCGGAGCCTTCTTTGACACCGTGGAAAGAGTCCTTCGCGCCAGCTCCGGCGGCATCGAAGCCATGGACGGTGGTTTTATCTACAAAGTGAATGGTTTGCTCGGTGCCATCTTTTGTCTTAACGACGATGGTCTTGGTCGTGGAGTCGACCTTGTTGACGGTGCCATGGACGGCGCTAACCACGTCGTCGGCGGCGCGGACTGGAAGGAATAGCAGAGTGGAAACGATCAGAAACCGAAGTGCACGGCTGGGCATGGGATTCTCCCCGAGAGCGTTTGGAAATCACGGGAAACGAGCATGGAGATTATCCCAGGCGAGTCCGGAAATACAGAGGAAAGAACACACGGAGGGATAGAAATGGGACGGTTAACGTTGTGAGCTAAGACGGTGAGATGGCCAAGACGGTGAGATTTCCAAGACGCTAGCTGAGGTAGGCGAGGGCCTTGGACGCGAGGCGGTCGAAGGCGGTGACGGCCATCTCCAGATGTTCTTCGCGAGTGTCTTCAATCTTGTTGTGGCTGATGCCACCGACCGATTGGACAAACATCATAATCGTGGGAATGCCGGCGCGGGAGACTTCGGCGGCGTCGTGCAATGGGCCGGAGGGCATGCGGTGCGAAGTTTGCGCGATTTCGCGAATGGCTTGGTCGCATAAATCGAGAAGAGCGGGATGAAATGCGATGGGCTCGATGTTCCAGATGCGCGACCATTCGACAGTGCAGCGCTCTTCGTTGGCGAAACGCTCGCTGGCTTCGCGGGCCTCGCGGAGCATGGTGGCGAGGACCGCGGGGTCGAGGTCGCGCTGATCGAGAGTGGCTTCGCAGCGGCCGACTACGGCGGTAACGATGCCCGGGAAAGTCTTGAGGCTGCCCATGGTGCAGACGGCATCGGGATGTTTGCCGGCGATGGTGCGGATTTCGAGGGCTAATTTCGCGGCGGCGGCTAGCGCGTCGCGGCGTGCGATCATAGGGGTCGAGCCGGAATGCGCCTCCTGACCATGGAAGGTGATGGCGTGGCGTTCGACACCCTTTGTGCCGAGGACCGTCGCGAGCGGCAGGCCCATGCGTTCGAGGACCGGGCCTTGTTCGATGTGGAGTTCGATATAGGCAGCGGCGTTTTTTTGTTCGCGGGTAGCTTCGGGAAAGCGATCGATTTCCACGCTGCAGCGGCGTAGGGCGTCTTCGAGGCGCACGCCATCGCGATCGGTGCGCACGCGGTCCGCGGCGATGCTGGAGGTGCCTGCGAAGGCGGAGGAGCCCAGGAGGCTGCGGCCGAAGCGGGCGCCTTCTTCGTCGGCCCAATCGACGAGACGGATGGTGACCGGCGCGCGGCCGTTGAATTCGGCGTTAATGCGGCGGAGGATTTCGAGGCCTGCGAGCACGTTTAGAGAGCCATCTAGCCAGCCGCCGTTGGGGACGGAGTCGAGATGGCCGCCGATGAGCAGCGCTTTTTCGGATTGGCCGGGGAGCGTGATCCAATTGTTGCCGGCGGCGTCGTAGTGATGTTTAACCGGGAGGTCGCTTAGTTTTTGTGCAAACCACTCGCGAGCTTTCAGCCAGGTGTCGGTCCAGGCTACGCGTTGGGCGCCGTTTGTGTCGGCAGTCAGGGCGCGGAGTTCTTTTAGTTCGGCGATGGTGCGTTTGGGGTCGAGGGTCATGGCGACGCCATTTGCGTTGGGTTGCTAGGGTAACAAATGGAGCAGGCTCGTCAATTAGGGACTGCTTTTGGTGGGCGGCGGGGACGGATCGGTTCTTTAGTTGTTTTGCAGAAAGGCGCCCGCTTCGGAAAGCGGCCGCTACAACTTCATTGCACGGTTTATTGGGGGCGCTTGTGTTTTGGCTCGTCGGCGGGCGATGACGCGGTTTGTTTCACTAGTGGGGATTCGCCGAACCATTCGGCTCGCTGGAGTTCTATGGGGACGTTGCCGTTGCGCCACACGAAATCGTTGAAAGCGCGGATGTCGAACTTTTCTCCGGCGCGGAGGCGCGCGTCGGCGAGAAATTTGGTGATTTGGATTTTGCCCGCCTGGTAGGAGATGCCTTGACCAGGCTGGGTGGCGAACATGGCGCCCTCGCTCTGCGCGGTTTTTGGGCTCATGGGTACGGTCTTTGCCAGGTACGCAGCGGCTTCTTCGTTGTTGAGTTGGCCGAGGGCCAGCTTGACGTCCACCTCGACGCGCAAGGCGCGGAGCCGGGCGAAGTTGTAAATGATTTCGCGCGTATGCGGAGAATCCTCAAACAAACCGGCGAGGAGCATCATCTCTTCCGCGTAGAAGCCGAGACCTTCGTTGGCGCCGGAGTCGTAATAGTGGCGGCGCATAACATCGGGATGGTGCCAGGAGAGCCAAAGCTGCATGTAGTGGCCGGGCACACCTTCGTGAACGATGATGGGGCGTGGGTCGCGCTGGCTGGCAGCTTCGAAGTAACCCGGGTTTTCGCTGGGTTTCGGGGTCCATCGGGTTCCTTCTTGCATTAGCCGCGACGGGCCGGTGAAATCGTCGAGCTCGGAAAATTCGCCGAGGCCGGCGAGATAGGGGGGCATGGCGCGAACCGTGTAGTGAGGAAAGTCTTGCGGCACGGTGAGGATTTCCTGGCGTCCCAGGAAGCGGCGAATCGCGCTTTCCATGTCGTTGGTGCGCTGCAATTGCTGGTCGAGGGTGTCGAACGGCTCCAATGCGCGAACTTCAATGTCTCGCTGGTGTTCGATTTGCTCGGCGGCGACAGAGCGGGCCCATTCGAGGCGGCTCAGGTCGAGCACCTGCTCAGGCGTGAAGGGATAGAGAGCGACGTTTTTCAGGAAAAAGACGTAGGCGTCGCGGCCAACTGGGGTGTGCGGCGGCATGGTGGGAAGACGCTGTTGCAGCCAGTCGTGGAAGGACTCGAGAGAGGATGCGGCGCGCTCGACTGCAGGTGAGAGTTCCTGCACGTTGTCTCCGGTCAGGAGCGGGCCTACATCGTGGGCGATCAGCCACAACTGCGAGCGAATGTCGGAGAGAGATGCGATGGCGAGCTTCGCGAATGGCGCGGCCGGATGCTGCAGATTGGCTTTGGCGTCTTCCACGATCGAGGGGATGTTTTGTACGCGGGTGATCAGATCGCTGGTGCGGGTTTTGTCGAACGGCGGCGGTTGGAGGAGTGATTCGACGACTGGCGTCATGGCTTGATCGACGTAAAAGGTGGGGTCGTCCTGCCAGCGGCGATTGAGGTCGAGTTCCCAATGGACGCGGGCTAGCGCGGAGCCGATGAGACGATAGTCCACTTGCAGCGGGACGCGCCATTTGGAGGGATCCAACTTTTTGTAGCGGGATTCGAAGGCGGAGACATCGGTGCGTTGATGGGCGATGGACTCCGCGGACCACGAGGGTTTCAGACCAGCGGGGCGCTCGATGCGCGGGATGTCGTCGGAATTGAAAGGTTGCCATTGGGCGCGCCAGGTCCAGAAGTCAGTGGCCAGTTTGTCGAGGGAGTCTTGCGCGCGGAGGCTGAGGGGGAGGGTAAGGATCGCGATGAGGAGGAATGTGCGTTTCATCGATGGGCGATATTGCGGGACAAATTGGCGGAAGTCAACGTGAACGCTGGCTCCTGCGGCAAGGGCTGCGTTAAGGGGACGCGAAAACCCGCACCCTTGAAAGGCGCCCGCTAGGAAAGCGGCCACTACATTGATTTGCGAGAAGGCTCGCAGGGGAAAGTCAAAACCCGCACCCTTAAAAGCCAAGAGTGCGGCACCCGCGGAAACTTCAAAGTCTCGACGGGTAACACCCGACTGTGGGGCACCCAAGAGTCCGAGGGCGCCAGCCGGAGTTGGTGATATGCGGGCACTTGAATTCCTGGGGGCGCAGGAGTAGCGTCGGGCTTGTCCGGCTGCCCGCCCAGGTTTGGCGGGAGAGATCGCCATTTCATAATGGCACGCTAGAAAGGAGTCGAGATTATGGCTACTGCAGTCGCTACCCCATCGATTGATTTAAATGTTTCGAGCTTCGTGGCTCGAAAGCAGCAACTCCTGATTAACGGCAAATGGGTGGACGCCGCCTCGGGAAAAACGTTTGCGAGCTATAACCCGGCCACCGGTGAAGTGCTGGCTCACGTCGCGGAGGGCGATCGAGAAGACATCGACCGCGCCGTGAAAGCAGCGCGGGCCGCGTTCGAAACTGGGCCGTGGTCGAAAATTTCTCCAGCCACGCGCGGCAAGATGATCTGGAAACTTGCGGACTTGATCGAGAAGCATCTCGAGGAATTCGCGCAAATCGAATCGCTGGATAACGGCAAGCCGCTGGCCATCGCGCGCGTTGCCGATGTGCCGCTGACGATTGAGCACATGCGCTACTACGCCGGTTGGGCTACCAAGATTGAAGGGAACACGATTCCGCTGACGCTAGCGCCGCCGTCGAAGTTTCTGGCGTACACGGTGCGCGAGCCGGTTGGCGTGGTGGGGCAGATCATTCCGTGGAATTTTCCGTTGCTGATGGCAGCATGGAAACTCGGCCCGGCCCTGGCGGCCGGATGTACGGTTGTGCTGAAGCCCGCCGAGCAGACGCCACTCTCGGCGCTCCGGCTGGGTGAATTACTGCAGGAAGCGGGCTTCCCCGACGGCGTCGTGAACATTGTTCCGGGCTATGGAGAGACCGCCGGGGCGGCGCTGGCTTCGCATCCGGACGTCGATAAGGTGGCGTTCACGGGTTCGACCGAAGTCGGCAAGCTGATCATTCATGCCGCGGCGGGCAATCTTAAAAAGGTATCGCTGGAGCTTGGCGGAAAATCGCCGAATGTGATTCTGGAAGATGCTGATCTGGAGTCGGCCATTCCCGGGGCTGCCAGCGCGATCTTCTTCAACCACGGACAGTGCTGCTGCGCCGGTTCACGTCTCTATGTCGAAAAGAAAATCTTCGACAAGGTCGTGGAGGGCATGGCACAGAGCGCCGAGAAAATCCGCGTACGGCCCGGATTCGACCCGGAGTGCGACATGGGACCTCTGGTTTCCGAAGAGCAGATGAACCGCGTGTGCGGGTTCCTGGAATCCGGAAAGAAAGAGGGAGCTCGGGCGGTCGCCGGCGGAGAACGACAAGGTGACAAGGGCTATTTCGTGAAACCGACCGTTCTTGTGGACACTACGGAAAACATGAAGGTGGTGCAGGAGGAGATCTTCGGGCCGGTGGTGACTGCGATTCCGTTCAGCGATCCGAACGAGATCGTGCAGAAGGCGAATGACACGGTGTATGGGCTGGCGGCGGGGATCTGGACACGCGACATCAAGAAAGCGCACAAGCTGGCGTCCAAGTTGCGCGCGGGGACAGTGTGGATCAATTGCTACAACGTCTTCGATGCGGCGCTGCCTTTCGGCGGATACAAGCAGTCCGGTTGGGGCCGTGAGATGGGACACGAGGTGCTGCACAACTACACCGAAGTGAAGTCGGTGTGCGCGGCGCTGTAAGCGTGTATTACGGTTAGTTGATTACAAATGGGGTTGAGGTACTTTCACCTCAACCTCATTTTGTTTTGCACGACTTCTTCCGCCGCAAGGCAGTTTCCAGGCCGTCCTTTTTCTTTCCGCGCGAATAGCGTTAGAGTCTGCAAACCAAACGCTCCAAAAAGCAGGCCAAGAAACAGGGGAAATGATGACGCAGCGTTCCAGGTTTGCAGCGCCAACAGGGAAAGTGAGAAGAGCAGCCGTCGGGCGCGCATGGACTCTCGCGCTGGTGTTTCTACTATCCCCAGTATCTCGCGCACAACAACCTCCTGAGACCGTGAGTATTCGGGTGCATGCGGATCAATCGGACAGAGCCATGCGGCCGATTTGGAATTACTGGGGGTACGACGAGCCCAATTACACGTATGCGGCGAACGGCAAGAAACTCCTTGGGGAGTTAGCTGCACTTAGTCCCGTGCCAGTGTATGTGCGGGTTCACAATCTTTTGACCACGGGGGATGGTTCCGCGTCGCTCAAGTGGGGATCGACGAACGTGTATACCGAGGATGCGGCGGGAAATCCGGTTTACAGCTGGGTGATTTTGGATCGCATTTTCGATGCGTTTCGGCAGGCCGGGGTGAAGCCGCTGGTGGAAATTGGCTTCATGCCTCAGGTGCTGTCGATCCATCCTGAACCTTACCGGCACACATTTCCTAACGGCACGATCTTTACCGGTTGGGCTTATCCGCCGAAGGACTACAAGAAATGGTCGGAGTTGGTGTTTCAGTTCGTCCACCACTTGCGCGAGCGGTACGGCGATGCTGAGATGAAAACATGGATGTGGGAGGTTTGGAACGAGCCGGACATAGACTATTGGAAGGGGACGCCGGAGGAATTTTTCAAGCTATACGATTTTACGGCGGACGCGGTGTTGCGCGCGCTTCCGGGGGCGCGCGTCGGAGGACCCGATTCGACCGGTCCGGGTTCCGCCAAGGCTGTCGAATTTCTGCGCTTGTTTCTAGAGCATTGCGCGCATCAGCGGAACTACGCGAACGGGAAGACTGGTGCGCCGCTGGATTTCATCAGCTTTCATCCCAAGGGATCGCCGAAGTGGCTGGGAGATCATGTCCAGATGGGCATTGCGCAACAGCTTAAGGCCGTCGACCAGGGCTTGAAGATCGTGGCTTCGTTTCCAGAATGGGCGCACACGCCCATCGTGCTCGGAGAGTCTGATCCGGAAGGGTGCGCGGCGTGTTCGGCAAAAGACAATCCGCAGAATTCCTATCGGAATGGGGAATTATATGCGTCGTATACCGCGGAAGCGCTTTACAACATCGATGCGCTCGCGAGCCTTGAGCATATTAACTTTCTCGGCGCCGTGAACTGGTCCTTTGAATTTGAGGATCAACCCTACTTCGCAGGATTTCGCGAGATGGCTTCCAACGGAATCGACAAGCCAGTATTGAATGCGTTTCGAATGCTCGGTTTGCTCGGCAACCAGCGAGTGAAAGTAACCAGTTCAGGAGCGTTGCCGCCGAGCGACGTGGTTGCCACGGGAGTGCGAGGCAAGCCGGACGTCAGCGCAATCGCCACCCGGAGGGACAACGAGATCGCGATTTTGGTCTGGAACTATCACGACGATGATCTGCCGGCGGCGGCGTCTCCTGTCGATCTGGTGGTTGAGGGTTTGCCGGCAAACGCGGATCGCGGATTGAGCGAGCATTTTCGAATCGATTCGCAGCACAGCAATGCGTTCGCGGCTTGGCAGTTGATGGGTTCACCCCAGCCGCCGTCCGCAGCGCAAGTTCAGCAATTGCAGGATGCGGGACAACTACAGCTGCTCACTTCCCCGTCATGGCTACCGATCGAAAGCGGGCGTGTACATCTGCAATTCGACTTGCCCCGACAGGGGATCTCGCTTTTGCGCATCAGCTGGTAGCCGGCGCAAGCGCTGGAGACAGGACAAAGCGTCCTTGACACTGCAGGTGCCGCGACCTATAAATGGCCGGTAAACGATTACTCTGAACACCGGTGATGCATATCGCCCGCCACACCCTAGGAGTTAGCCCATGAACACGACTTCGCGCCGGCAATTTCTGAAGACTGCGGCAGCTGGCACTGGCGGCGCGCTTGCGGCGCGCGTCTTGCCCGCGTTTGGCGGGCCGTCCGCGACGGTGGCTATCGTTCCTCCTCTGTCCGTATTTGGGTATTCGCAGGTGCAATTGTTGGACGGGCCTTTTCGGCGGCAATTCGATCAAAACCACGATTTGTTTCTCAATCTCAACGAAGATGCCTTGCTCAAGCCGTATCGGCAGCGCACAGGAATGCCGGCTCCGGGTCCCGACATGGGCGGCTGGTACGACAACTCCGCCGATTTCAATGAGAAAGACAATTTCCACGGCTTCGTTCCGGGGCACAGCTTCGGGCAGTACATTTCGGGATTGGCCCGCGCGTACGCGATCACCGGATCACAAACCACACAGGCAAAAGTCAACCGTTTGGTGCGCGCCTACGCGCGGACCGTCGATTCCGCCGGGACATTTTATGTGGACTATGACTTGCCGGCATACATCTACGACAAGATCTGTTGTGCGTTAATTGATGCGCACGAATTTGCCCACGATCCGGACGCGCTCGACGTGCTGTGGCGCAGCACGCAATCCGCCATGCCGCACCTGCCGGAGAAAGCTCTCAGCCGCGCCGAGCAGCGCGCTCGGCCCCACAAGTCGGAATCCTACACCTGGGACGAATCCTACACGCTGCCGGAAAATCTTTTCTTGGCCTACCAGCGCAGCGGAAATCCCCGCTATCGCGACCTCGCGATTCGTTTTATCGAGCACGATTACTTCGAGCCGCTGGCCGACGGCCACAACATCCTTCCCGGCGAGCACGCCTACAGTCACGTGAACGCCTTCAGCTCGGCCATGCAGTCTTATCTCGTGCTGGGCGACGAAACCTACCTGCGCGCCGCCACAAATGGTTTTCGCATGATCCAGGAACAGAGTTTCGCCACCGGCGGCTGGGGCCCCAATGAAGCCTTCGTGGCACCGGGCAGCGGCGGGCTTAACGAGAGTCTGCAAAAAACACATTCCAGCTTCGAAACCCCATGTGGGGCTTACGCTCACTTCAAGATCACGCGCTACCTCATGCGGGTTACGCGCGATTCTCGCTACGGAGACAGCATGGAGCGCGTCCTCTACAACACCATCGCCGGGGCCTGGCCGATCCTTCCCGACGGCACTTCGTTCTATTATTCCGACTACAACACTGCGGCCAAGAAAGTTCATCACCACGATAAATGGCCTTGCTGCTCCGGTACGTTTCCTCAGTTGGCGGCAGACTATGGGATCAGTTCCTACTATCAGGGCTCGGACGGTCTCTACGTCAATCTGTTTTTGCCCTCTCGGGTTTCGTGGTTACAAAACGGCGCGCCCTGCGGCTTGACGCAGACCACCGATTATCCGCACGCGAATACTTCCCAGTTTGAATTCAAGCTGGCCCGTCCGGAGACCTTTGCCGTGTATGTGCGGATTCCCGAGTGGGCGGGTGCGAAAACCACGTTCACCGTGAACGGGCGGCGCGTCGAGGGGGAGTTGGCTCCCGGGAAATTCTCAGCTGTGAAGCGGACTTGGAAAGATGGCGATCGCATGGATCTGGAGTTACACATGCCGTTGCGGCTGGAGTCCGTCGACAAGGAAAATCCGAACACAGTGGCGCTGATGTACGGGCCTCTCGCTTTGTTCGGGGTGTCCGCGCTTCCGCCTAGACTTACGCGAGCTCAGCTGCTGGCTGCGGAACTCGTATCCGACGATTGGGTGGTCAAGTCGGAGGGCGGGACGACGTTAACGCTGCGCCCGTTTTCTTCCATCATGAATGAAACTTACCGGTTGTATCAGCAGGTTCAATCTTAGTTCGCAACTATGAATGAGCGGGCGAGGAGTAAACGGTTATCGGCGTCCCAGCGGAACTCCTTCGAGACATTCCATCCTCCCCGGGGTTGCGCTTGTGCGTGGACGTAGCGAGAAAGCGTATTCTATAGTATCAGTGATGTGAGTCCGCAGTCAGGCTCGTGCGAGTTCATGGACATCCGCGAAATTGCCAGGCGTGCCAAGGTGTCGACTGCAACGGTGTCCAGGACGATCAATCACGTCCCGAGCGTGGACCCGCAGCTGGCCAAACGCGTCTGGAGGGTCGTTGAGGAACTCGGCTATTACCCGAACACGCAGGCGCGAGCGCTGGTTTCCGGGAAAAGCAGGATCTTTGGGCTCGTCGTTTCGGAGATCACCAACCCGTTCTTTCCCGAAATTGTGCAGGCTTTTGAAGACATCGCGGTTCAGCATAATTACGAAATCCTTCTGACGTCCACAGTTCACAATCCCAAGCGTATGGAAATCGCGGTGCGGCGGATGATCGAGCGTCGCGTCGATGGGGTCGCCATCCTCACCTTCGGCATGGAAGACTCGCTGGTCGAAGACCTGCGGTTTCGCAAGGTTCCTCTGGTCTTTGTGGACGTCGGCCCGCACGTGCCTGGGGTCAGCAACATCCGGGTCAACTATCAGCACGGGATTCGTCAAGCGGTGCAGCACCTGGCGGCCCTGAAACACACGCGGATTGCATTTGTGGCCGGACCTTCTAACCTTAAATCCGCCATGGCCCGGAAGGCGGCCTTCGAAGGAGCGATGCAGGAGATCGGCCTGAAAGTTCCGCCGGAGATGATTGTCGAGGGCGACCACCGGATGGAAGGGGGCATGCGGGCTCTGGTGCAACTTGCCGGCTTGCCTCAGCGCCCAACAGCGATTCTGTGCTCCAACGATATGACCGCCGTAGGAGTGTTGCGGGAAGCGTATGAGTGTGGCATCGTGATTCCGCGCGATTTGTCGCTGGTGGGGTTCGACGATATCCGCCTTTCGCAATTCACCACGCCGCCGTTGACGACCGTACAAATGTCGCAGACTCTGCTCGCCGAATACGCATTTCAGGCCTTGCGCCGTGAAGTCGAGGGAGCTTCGGCGGGACCAGCCGGAAACGAATATGAGTTGATGACGACGCTCGTGCTCCGGCGATCGACGGCGCCGGCGCCATCGGATGGCATGACGTTCAAGTCTTCCAACATCGTCCTTCCCGATCGAACCGCCGAATCAGCCAAGAGTGATTGATCCAGGTACCGGCGCGAAACCCGCGCGAACCTTCCTCAAAATTTAAAATCATCATGAGGCGTACTAAGGAGCATCCTGGAATAACGCTTGCTAGGTCGCACCGGTTGGAAAGTTTCGGAAATTAGCTTCGGAGCGTGGACGGATAACGGCTGGAACGAATCTTGGGTAGCGGGTCAGTTTCTGGTTACCGCGTTTATCAGAAGGACTTCGGGGGACTGGTTCCGAATTGCTGACAATCCCCGCAGAATTGATCTACCTTTCCACAAGTGACCTGCGGTTGACGCTAGGGTGATGGGTTTATGGTTTTTCGACAACTCAAAAGGCCCAATGAGATTGCGTCATCAACGTCGGAGCCGGCGATTGGAGCGTATACCGTTTCCGATGACCCGATGGAGCGAGGCGAAGCGGCTCGCGCGGTTCTAGGGCCACCGAGCGCAGCCGTCTACGCGTTAGCGATTGCTGCGATCGCTCTCCACGTGGGGTTTAGCGGCCGCTTTGGATTTTTTCGCGATGAACTTTACTATGCCGCTTGTGGACTGCATCTGGCTTGGGGCTATGTCGACCACGCGCCTCTCGCTCCGTTTCTCGCCCGCCTCTGCCGTACCTTCCTGGGCGATTCGCTCTCAGCCTTGCGCTTCTTGCCGGCCCTGGCGGCTTCAGCAAAGGTATTGCTCGGTGGGTGGCTGGCGCGGGAGCTGAACGGCGACAAATACGCGCAGTTTCTCACCGCATTTTGCGTGTTGCTTGCTCCGATTTACCTGACGTTTGACAGTTTCTTCTCAATGAATGCGTTTGAGCCGGTGTTTTGGATGACGTGCGCGGCGATTGTGCTACGCATTCTGAATGGCGGAAATCCAAAGCTGTGGATTCTAGTCGGCCTCACTGCTGGCCTTGGAATTTTGAACAAACACTCAATGCTTTTTTTCGTTTCGGGGATTGCGCTCGGACTGCTGGCCACCTCGGCGAGGAAGCATTTTGGGCAGCCGTGGATTTGGCTGGGGGTCGGAATCGCGTTCCTTTGCTTTCTTCCTAACTTACTTTGGGAAATTCACAATAGCTGGCCAACGTTGGCGCTATTTCACGCGGTAATGGGTACGAAGTATGTAATCGTTTCACCGTGGGAATACATCTGGCAACAAACCTTGCTGACACATCCCCTGGCTGCACCCATTTGGGTGGCCGGTTTGTATTTTTTGCTGCGAGATCCGCTCGGAAAAAAGTATGCCGTGCTGGCCTGGGCGTATTCCACTGTTCTGGCGGAGATGCTCGTGCTGCATGGAAAGATCTACTACCTCGCGCCGGCGTACATAATGCTGCTCGCAGCTGGTTCAGTCTGGATCGAACTGCGGTTGGTTCCACGAGTAGGAGCGTGGTTGCGACCCACATTGGTAGGGTTATTATTGATCGGCGGAGTGATTGCGGCTCCGCTAGCGATGCCGATGCTTCCGGTCGAAGCTACCGTTCGCTACACGCGTTTCTGGGAAGTGCAGGCGATTCACGTAGAAAACGTGCCCCAGGGCGAGTTGCCGCAATTCTTCGCGGATATGTTTGGCTGGCAGGAGCAGGTGCGCGCCGTGGCTGGCGTATACCAGGCACTACCCAAGTCCGAGCGCACTCAAGCGGTTGTGCTGGCTTACAACTATGGGGAAGCCTCCGCGATAAACTACTTCGGCTCGAAGCTGGGATTGCCGCCAGCCATTAGCGGTCACAACCAGTATGGATTGTGGGGACCGGGCGCGATAAGCGGACAAGTAGCCGTCGCAATCGGGTTTAGCGAACGTCAGTTACGCCAGTTTTACGACGAAGTCACGCCCGAAGCAAGCGTCTCGCCCCACTACGCAATCCCGGAAGAGTCCCAGCTTACGATCTTCATCTGCCGGCGCCCCCACAAGAGCCTGCAGGAATCATGGGCTGAGTGGAAGTACCTGAGTTAGGGCTCCGGCGGTAATGGATATGGACGCGTACCTGATTTCTGGTTAAGCGAATTACCGAAATCTGAAAGCACTTGATTGCATAACAATGCCGACTCCCTCGACTCGAGTAAACTTTGGTTGCATACTGAGCGTGCCGTAAATGACTAAGGCCAATCCCACAACCAACACAGCACAAATGACGATTAGACCAAGCATCCAGCATCTCCCTGCTCAATGCCGCAGTATACGGGCCCAAACGCGGCGAAGCGGAGCAAGTGCCCGGCCGAGTAGGCCCGGGGAATTTCACCCCGAGCCCCTCACAGAACCGTGCTTGACTGTCTCCAGTCACACGGCTCGTGTCACTCCGTGAAGGTTTGACCTTCCGTTCTAACCACTCGGTTCCTCCTGTTTCCAGTTGACCGTAATTGGTTAGGACGCGAGTGACCTGCCCCCTTCGCTCCACGGGAATTACCCCGCTTCTTCACTACTGTGGGGCAGTCCGACCCTGAAACTTCGCTTCCGTACTCTCACCCTCGTGGTTCTTCCACTTGTGGCTTCTCCGTTTGCATCGAAGTCTCAGGTTCCCACGTTCCGCTTAACCGCCTCTTTGGCAAGCTCAGGCCACCTCTCGTGCCGGATGCCACTCCGCCCGTAAGCAGGTTTCGTCGGAGCTAATCCCGCAGTAACTAACCCCCCGCGGTTTTGACATCGTCTATAACCTTTCGACACTTCAGCAGTGGTTCCCTTGCGGTCCTCTTCTTGCCGGTCACCTGACCTGGTCGTTGCCAGGCCTTTTCCTTCCGCGTTCACGACCATAGCTTTTGACTACAGCCGCCGAAGGTGGTTTGGAACCTGTTCCTGTAAACCGGTTCCGAGGGGCCTACCCTCATCAGTCAAGCAGTTGCGCACTACTCAGCGTTTCCTCCTTTCGTGCTCGTGGCACACATGTAGTCGGGGTAATCGGAACCTGAGCCACGACCGAATCTTGTCAGTTTTCTGGGTCTGCACTGATAAGGGCGGGCTCAAGCCGCGGCGACAGAATCTGGATGACGGCGACCGCCAGCAAGTAGGCCGAGGCGGCCATGAGAAAAGGGATCATGTAGCTGCCGGTCCACTGCAACGCGTAGCCAACGATCTTCGCGATCAGCATCCCCCCGATCGCTCCGGCCATGCCGCCGATCCCCACTACGGAACCGACGGCCCTCGACGGAAACATGTCGGAGGTCAAGGTATAGAGATTCGCGGAAAATCCCTGGTGCGCGGCCGCCGCAAGCCCCAGCAGCAGAACTGCGCCCCACGTGCTCTCGATGCGATAGGCAAAGGCAATGGGGATGACCGCCACGGCGCAGATTATCAGAGCTGTCTTACGAGCAAAATTAACGCTCCGGCCGTGGTGAATCAGCGACGACGAGAGCCACCCGCCGGCCACGCTCCCCACGTCGGCGATCAAATAGATCACCATAATGGGCGCGCCGATCTGCATCAGTTTCAAACCGTGCTGGCGCTGCAGAAAATCGGGCACCCAAAACAGATAGAACCACCAGATTGGATCGGTCATAAACTTGCCGAGCATGAACGTCCAGGTCTGCCGGTAAGAAAGCAGGCTGACCCACTTTATTTTTCCGGTTGGTTCGGAGGGGTCGCTGCGAATGTAATCCAACTCCGCTTTGGAAAGACGCGGATGCTCTTCCGGTCTGCGATAAAGCCACAACCAGAACAATAGCCACACGAACCCGAGGGCACCCGTCAAAATGAAGGCCCAGCGCCATCCCCAATGCACGGTAATCCACGGCACGAGAAATGGCGTCGCGATCGCGCCGATGTTGGTGCCCGCATTGAAGATTCCCGTGGCTAGGGCGCGTTCCTTGCTGGGGAACCATTCGGCCACCGTCTTGATGCTGGCTGGGAAAATGCCCGCTTCGCCGAAACCCAGCGATGCGCGCGCGATCGCAAAGCCCCCGAGCGAACCAGCAAAGGCGTGCGCCATCGATGCCAGACTCCAGAAGACCATCGCCAGCGCATACCCTAAGCGCGTGCCCAGGCGATCGATCAATCGTCCGACCACCACCATGCCCAAGGCGTAGGCCGCCTGAAACGCGAAAACCAGATTGCTGTAGTCGATTTCGTTCCAGCCGAAGTCATGCTGCAGGGTGGTCTTCAGAACACCGAGGACCTGCCGATCCATATAATTCTTTGTGGTCCCGAACAGAAGAAGGGCGCAGATGACCCAGCGAAAATGACCGACGCGGAGGGAAATGCCTGGTTTGGCCCGGCTGACGGCCGACACGGAATCCGCAGTCGGTGCCGCGATGCCGGATTCGTCGGGAGATTGCCGGTAATCCATGGTGTTCGCGAAGTTTCAACTTCGCGGCGGCAATCTTACCTCACTATGGCATGACGGCGGCGCGCTGCGAGCGAAGATACGCAGCGCGATCGTTGGGGGTGACGCCTTCGTGCTCGGGCACCTTCGTCAACGATGCGCCGTCATAGGCTGATAGGAATAGGAAGGCTCTACGCGAAGACCCGTGTTTTCCCGTCGGTGGCAAGCAGGGTTTTCGAACCTGGAAATTCTAGTTGTGGGCGCCCCGATGTAAGGCGAGGGCCGTTTCCATTTTGTCGCGGGCTTGGGACAGGGCTGCTTCAAAACCAGGCGAACGTAGGGTATCTACCGCTGCTTGCAGCGGCTCTTGCGCGGCTTCCGTCTCTTCGCCGGCAAGAGCCGAGCGAACCGCTTCGAATTCCGCCGCATGGACCCTTTCGGCCGCGGCCTCGACGATCGCTCGCAATTCGAGGAGTGCGCCATGCGCCTCGCGGGTAGCGAGTGCGCCCTTGGAAGTCGCTCGTTTCATGATCTGCTCCTTACGTCGGAGAGTGGAGTCTACACCAAAGAGCCCTGGGTTGTTGTCAGAGGAGTCTGCAGGGACCGAGTACCCAGAGACCAAGAAGATGCAAGAACCTATGTCGCGGTTTGCTGCAAATTCCGAGTACGCTCAAAATAAGCGGGCAAGCCCGTAGGCCGGATTGTCCGGCTGGATTGCAAACGAACAAGTTGTTTGGAATCAACTGGCTCTCACTGCCAGTTTTGTCAGTTTTGGCTGTGGAGAGGGTTTGCGTCGCACCGACGTCACAACTATTCGTCCCGAAATTTATTTTAGCTTCGCATACTCAGATTTGGTGGCGATGAGGAGGGGATATTCTGTGGCGGCGTCAACGGATCTAAAGAACTTGCACGCCCCACTGGGGGTCGGTTCCAACCATGTCCCAGCCCATCTTATTGATCGCAGCGTCGATTTCCGCACGAGGCTGGGTGCGCGTGTTCGTCACGGCCGCCCACGCCATACCGTTCCCGGTTCGAACCATTACGCCGGTCGAGCCGGGCAGAGAACCGGTGTGCCACCAGATGCCGGGGCCATTGGTGCTGACCATCCAGCCCTTGGCATACGCGGCCGCCGGAGACGCTTGCGGATAAGTAGGCGTGGGCGTGGTCATCACCCGAATCGTTTCCGGTTTCAACAATCTGGGAACGTCTCCCACCCCGCCAACGTGATCCAGAAAAATCGCCATGTCCGACGATGTTGCAATCCAGCCTGCGCACGAGTCCATGCGCTCCACGTTTATCTTGTAGGGCTCTTCACTGTATTGACCCGTGTACACCACTTCATTCGGCGCGCGCTGGCCCATTTTGTTGGTGGCAATCTTCATATCGTTGATTCCGCACGGGCCAAAGATGTTGTTCTGAACAAAGTTCGCGTAGGTTTGACCGCTCACCTGCTCGATCACGCGGCCTAGCACGCAGTATCCAAAATTGGAAAAGACCCAACTCTGCCCCGGTGGGCTGGCCAGCGGCACCTTGTCCAGCGTCCACTCGATCAGCTTCTGCTGGTCCCAACCCTCCGAGTGAAACATCGGGTCTGCCGGTCCATCGCCCCACCCGCCGCTTGTATGCGTCATGAGGTGATCAACCGAGATGTCGGCAACGTACTGCTGGTAGGGTGGCTTGCCGTATTTCGTCCCCAAAATTCCCGACGGGCCGAACACTTTGTCATTGAGATGAAGCTGGCCCTTCTCGATCAAGAGAAATGTCGCCACGGCCGTGATCGGCATGGAAAGATTCGCGATTCGAAAGAGGCTCGTAGCCGCAACGAGCTGCGCTTTTTGCCGGTCCGCAGCGCCAAAACCCTTGCTGTACACAAACTTCCCGTTGCGTGCGATCGCCACGGACATACCGGGCACGGAATACGGCCGCATGAAACCCCAGCCGATCCGGTTCATATCGCCAAGTTCCCGCCCGGTTGGTCCGCCGTCGCGGCTTTGTGTCGCCCAAGCGGCCGTTACAGCAACTGGTGTAAGGCCCACAGCCGCCGCTCCCAGTAATCTGGTGATTGCGGTTCGTCGGTTGATGGCATCAATCATCGGCGTCCTGCTCCCGTGCGTTAAAATGGAAACCGCAATCTCGGTCACGCGACTGATCGAAAACAGCGCGGGCAAAAAGACAAGTCCAATGCATGAACACGAGCTCCGACGTTGCGGAGATTCTACAACAGCAGGCAAGTGCGATGTATACTCTGGCGCACCGCAGAGGAGGTTTGTTGTTCGAATGAGAAATCACTACACAAGATTCTCACCCGGATTATTTTGTCTATTGCTTTTCTTCGCCGCCGGCGGCGCGTCATCACAGGAGCCGCCTTCCGACAAGCCTCCCGACAACGTCGCAGGGAAGTGGACGCTTTACTGCAAGGATCCGAACGGCTCGACTTCAACGAAGTGGCTTGAGATCAAACAGGACGGCAACACGCTGTCCGGCCATTTCAAGGGACCCAATCAGTCCGGTGGCATTGAGGGCACGATCAACTTGCACCACATCCTGGTTCGAACTAAGACACCCAACGTTTTGACCTTTCGCGGAAGAGTCGACGGGAACACGATCAACGGCACGTTTCACGACCGCGGGGGCGAAGGCGAGTTCACCGGCCAGCGGTCCGAGTAGCACCTTTAGTTTCCCCTGAAGATGGATCGTCCCGCGCTCTCGATAACACGAGAGGCGTCCGGCAATCGCGGGCATCGTGGATTGAGATAATGGACACACCCAAGGAACTAAACGCGATCGTTCTTTCGCAGACCGTGGTCGGCCCGCTCACGCGCGCGGCGATTTTTCTGGTCGTCTGCATTCGCCCGGAGCAGGACAACTATGCCACGCTGCGATCATTCTGCGGGGACCTCTCCGGGCTCGTGCGCGCTGTTGAGTTCCGAGATGTGGAAGCCGGTCTCACCTGTGTCGTTGGATTTGGCTCGGACGCCTGGGACAAACTCTTTGGATCACCTCGCCCCGCCGAGCTCCATCCGTTTCGAGAGATTCGCTCCGGCGGCCGCCATGCCGTCTCCACTCCGGGTGACATCCTCTTTCACATTCGAGCCAAACGCGCCGACCTCTGCTTTGAACTAGCCGCACAAATCATGGACAACATCGGCGATGTAGTTTCCGTTGCCGACGAGGTTCACGGCTTCCGCTATTTCGATGATCGCGATGTCATCGGGTTCGTCGACGGCACAGAAAATCCGCGAGGACAAGCAGCGCAAGAAGCTGCAATTGTGGGCGACGAGGATCCAGCCTTTGCCGGCGGCAGCTACGTCATCGTGCAGAAGTATCTTCACGACATGAAGGGATGGAATGCTCTCCCGGTTGAGACACAGGAGCGCATTATTGGCCGCAAGAAACTCTCCGACGTCGAACTGAAAGACGCCGAGAAGCCGCCTTTCGCGCACAATGCGCTCACGGTGATCGAAGAAAACGGAAAAGAACTTAAGATTCTGAGAGACAACATGCCTTTCGGGCGGCCGGGCCACGGCGAGTTCGGAACCTACTTCATCGGTTATAGCCGCACTCCGCGTATCACCGAAACGATGCTGCAGAACATGTTCGTGGGCCGTCCTCCTGGCAATTACGACCGCCTGCTCGACTTCAGCAACGCAGTTACCGGGAGTTTGTTTTTTGCACCGTCATCCACGTTTCTCGACAATATCAGTGGAGACCCACCGAACTCCGCCGAGGCCGGAGCATCGCCGAGATCGGACGAGCCTTCGGCCTCGTCCGTGGGCGAATCATCACTCGGAACGCTCGGAATAGGATCGCTTAAAGGACACAAAGATGAATAACCTGCATCGAGAGTTGGCTCCCATCTCTGACGCTGCATGGGCGCAGATTGAGGAAGAAACTACCAGGACGGTCAAGCGGTATCTAGCCGGGCGACGGGTTGTCGATGTTCCCTCGGTTGAAGGAATGGCTCTGCCCGGAGTTGGGACCGGCCATCTGCGGCCGATCTCCGCTCCCGCCGATGGCATCATCGCACGACTACGAGAGGTCAAGCCTCTCGTGGAGTTGCGTGTGCCTTTCGAACTGTCCCGTCAGACAATCGATGACGTAGAGCGTGGATCGGATGACTCCGATTGGCAGCCTGCAAAAGACGCCGCGAAGAAGCTTGCCTTTGCCGAAGATCGGGCCATCTTCAACGGATACCCCGAGGCGAATATCCAAGGTATTCGGGAAGGCACCACCAATCCAATCGAGACGCTTCCCGCGGACGTGCGTGATTATCCCGACGCGGTGGCACACGCATTGAGCCAACTACGTCTCGTCGGCGTGAATGGCCCCTACTCGGTCTTGCTCGGAGCCAATGAGTATACGGCACTCGCCGAAACTCGCGATCACGGATACCCCGTCCTGGAACACGTCAAGCGTATCGTCGACGGCAATCTGATCTGGGCTCCAGCGATCGAAGGTGCGTTCGTGCTGACCACGCGCGGCGGCGATTTCGAGCTCAATATCGGACAGGATGTCTCAATCGGCTACCTCAGCCACACTGATTCCGTGGTGATGCTGTATCTCCAGGAGACATTCGTTTTCCGCGTTCTTACCGGCGAAGCCTCTGTTGCGCTGTCGCCGTCACAGAAGGTTTCGTAAGATCGGCATCCACGCAGGTCGGCGGTTCACGAAAAATAGCGGACGGGCCTGTAAGCCGGATTCTCCGGTTAGGTTCCGACGCCCCTTCTGAACAAACCACTTACGGAAAGCAAAGAACTTACACGGTCAGTGGTGTCAACTGTGTCACCCGTGCTCGGATAACAGGCACAAGGTGGACACACGGGGCGCCTGCTCCGATTGTTGCCCGGGCCGCAGTCGCCCTATTCGCCGGCACCGAGGACACCGTAAATGCCACTTAGGCGCAACGACCGGCACGACACGGACCCTGTGGAATCGAAATTGATAAGTGTCGGACACCACCTGGTCCGTTTTGCACGGCTAAAAGGGCTTACGGTCAGTGAAAGAACCCTATTCTGGGAGGCTGCCGAGATCATCTGGAACGCCAAGCGGGAGTATAGGGCAGAGTTGAAACTGCGCCGTGAGCAGCGGGCGGCTGTCACCAGGGCGGCCTTTGCAAAGATTCGCGCGGCTTCAGCGGCGGTCTATGCATCCGGGTGAACAATGATGGAAACACAAATGAAGCCAAACTCGAGCAAGCGGCGCGCCCGGAAGACCGTTTCCCTGGGCAGGCACAAAGCGAACTGCACGGTCTGCGCGCACGAGAAGCGCGAGGAGATCGAGGCAGAGTTCATAACGTGGCGAAGCCCAGCCTTGATTGCGACGGACTATGGGCTCGCGGATAGGATGAACGTCTATCGCCACGCCCGCGCTCTCGGTTTGTTCGCGAAACGCGAGCGGAATGTGCGGTCCGCCCTGGAGCGGATCATTGAGAAAGCTGGCGAGGTCGAAGTGACAGCTTCAGCGGCAGTGTCGGCGATTCAAGCCTACGCGAAAATCAACGCGCAAGGGCAGTGGATCGAACGCTCCGAGTCCGTCAATCTAAACGAACTGTTTGAGCGCATGACTCAGACGGAGCTCGAAGCCTACGCTCGAAACGGCACTTTGCCCGATTGGTTCACGCAAACCGTGGGCGTTACACCGCCGCAGGGTCAGGAGGCTACAAGTGATTGATAATTCGAGAACAACCGCATCCTTGCCCGTAACAGATTCAGGCCCGAGACCGGGAGATTTTCCGGTGGGTTCCATTGAGTCACGTGCGGCGGCGCGTGCTCTTGCTGGGAACAAGATGGAAGTAAAGGAGATCCTCCGATTGGTTGTCAAGCACATCTCTGCATCGGCCAGCGAGGTGCCTGCGAGTTCGCGGCATGAATGCGAGAATTGCATCATCGAGATCATCCACCGAGGTTCGAAAGCATGATGAAAGACGGACAGTAGATTTCCCCGGTTGCACGGGTTAGCCCCATTCCCGAACCGCTTTCGACTACAAAGACTCACGTGCGCTGTGGAAGCCCTGATTGTGATTGGAGTACGCCACTGTCCAATCTCAGCGAAGGCGAAGTGAGCCTATGACGTCGCCAATTCCAAGAGCACTGCACCGATCGGCCTCTCAAAGGCTGCTGGCTATAGTCCTACTACGCGGGTACCGAATCTTTGGTGCTTTCGGTCCATGGAAACGCATGCGGCGCTGTCCTATTGTGTAGTTTTTATCCGTGGCCGACTGCGTTTTGATCCAAGAGCGCTCCAGCCAGAGGCGATTTTATGCGCCATATGCAGAGCGTCCCTTGGCCTTTGAAGATCGCTGCCAAGATCGTGTTGGCACGACTGCCGTTGCCGTATCACTTCTGGAAAAAAATAGGCCTATTCAAGCAGGGAGGGATGGAACGTCCCGAGTACGCCCTGACGATATTTCGCCGGCACTTTGAAGCAGCCTGTCTAGCAGGAAGAGCGGCTAACTTTGTTGGGTTAGAGTTGGGGCCAGGTGATTCGCTGTGCTCAGCATTGATTGCTTGTACTTTTGGAGCCTCTCGAACCTTCTTGGTGGATGTCGAGTCCTGTGCTTCTACAAATCTCGCGGTTTACCGCCGGATGGAATCCCACTTGCGCCAGCTGGGCCTGCACCCTCCCAACCTTGATTATTGCAGAAGCATGGACGACGTCTCGAAAGCTTGTTCGGCGGAGTACCTGACCGACGGCCTGACCTCGCTTCGAAATATCCCGTCCGCGTCCGTTGATTTCGTGTGGTCCCATGCCGTTCTGCCCTATGTGCGGCGCAATGAGTTTCTGCCTCTCCTGCAGGAACTACGGCGCATTCAGCGTCCCAACGGAGTAGGTTCGCACTGTATTCCCATCAAAGACATTATCGGTGGAAAACTAAACGACCTGCGGTTTAGCCAACGAATCTGGGAGTCCTCGTTTATGGCGAACTCTCGCTTCTATACCAATCGCCTCCGTTTCTTGGAACTATTGCGGCTCTTTCGACAAGCTGGATTCGAGCCGGAGGTAGTACGCGAAATACGCTGGAAATCGTTGCCTACACCACGGCGAAAGATGGCCAATCAATTTGCCCTGCTCTCGGACGAAGATCTGCAGGTCTCTGCGTTTGACGTCCTGCTCCATTGAGAATTTAGTGGGCGCTGACGGAGTCCCCAAAATTAATTCGCCAGTAGCTTCGGCCGTTAAGCGCTCCCTGCAGTCCTCGTTCATTAGTTGTCCGCTACGAGTGGTCGTCAAGCACATCGGCAGCCCGGAACGCAATCGGGAGCTTGTCATCCCATTGAAGCCGCGATGCGAGACAGAAGCGCGATCCCGAAACATGCGAGCGGTCCTTCCTGTTATGCCTAGCGATTAGCCTACAGTACAACTAATTACTAAGTTACCGCGCGCTAAATGTCTAATCGGCGTCCTAACCTTCCGTAGTTCTTGTGTGGACGTACTAGCGGATGTACCGTCAGCTCGATGGTTCTGGCGTGTGCGACTTTTGCATTCGCAGGAGGGCGGTACACATCATGCGACGTCATCGAGTTGGCTGGATAGCTTCTATTCTCTTGGCGCTCGGAGTTTCGGGCGTAAGCACTCGCGCCTCTGAGACGCCGATATACTTCGTGACGGAAGGAACTGCCGGTTTCACATCACCTTTTAATCTTGATACCTTAATATTTTCGTTCTCAGGTCCTGGTTTCAGTATCAGCGGGGGCGAAGCCACCCCGGAACCTGGGCGTGTGACCGAAGTCGGAGTAACAGCTGGTTCGATTTCGGCAAGTACGGTTATATCGCAACTTTTCTCGGACGAGCTGGTCGGTTCAGGTACGGTCGGTGGAATTGTGTACCCGCAATTGGCATTTTCTTCTGGAATCGTACGCATAAGCGGCGATGCACCACTCCCGAATCCTTCTATCACAATAGGATTTCCTCCGGGCTTGGTGGTTTCTGGAGACGCTTCCTTCAGCGGTTCCCTAACTGCTTGTGCTCCTTTCAACGAATGTATTACGGGCCTCGGTGGGACTAATATTTTCACACTCGTCTTTGACGATAAAGGGACCGCGCAATTCAACATATCCGGTCCCTTCATACCGTGCCTGTACGATGTTTCTAACGAGAGCTTTACTATTAGTTCGCAGGTGGGCGTCACCCCGGAGCCTGGAACTTGCCTTATGTTCGCTACTGGGTTGTTGATGATCGGTCTGGTGCTCGGGTGCAAACATCAAGTCCTCGCCGTCGATGGCGCACCGATTCTTCGCTGTTGAACAGCCGCCAAAAAAAACATCTTAAAATTTCAAACTGAGGCACTACCCTACACCCCAGCGCTAAATTCAGCGTTCGACGCGAAGACTTCCGCTGGGGCGAAACCGCTTGAGAACTCTGCAACTTACGGAAGAAAACAGGGATTGCCATAGAATGGCAAACTGTAAAGATGCATACTGCCCGCGTGCGCAGCGAATTGGCCGGCAACGATCCCAGGCGGCGCGTTCGGTCGAGCTGCCGATCATGCTCTGGAGAACCATGTGACTATTCTTGCCCCTAAGGTCGTGAGCGAGTCACGGGTTCCTCCCCGGTGCTGGGGCGCAAGGAGCTTGATCGTGGTACAGCCCGAAAAGACGAAGCTGTCCCCGTCGCTCGACTTTATGGCCCTCGGGACCCTTCCTGTTAGTCCAATTGGGAGTTTGACGTCCCTCTGAGGCCGCGATGAGAGACGGAAATCAACCACGGCCGGAAGACTTTCCGATTGGTTCGGTCCAATCGCGGGCAGCCTTCCTCGGTTGCCAGCAGGGCCTTAGGCTCAACCCCTGGATTCAATGGGATTCTGGCAGGGCGAGGTCGAAGGTGGACGATACTTTGGGTGCTCCGGTTCGCCAAAGATAGACGTCAAATACCCTCTCTCTAAACCACGGCTTTGCTGCTATTTGGGCGATGTGCTGAGGGGTGGCTATCTTGGGGTCCGCATATTCATGCACTTTCTGTAACGAAGCACAGGCATCTCGGATCTCTTGCTCATGGCGGTTAAACCCTTGGTGCCATAGCTCGTAGTACTCTTCAATATCGCCTGGCGCAGCGTGAAGTGCTTCTCTGGCTCGACTGTCGAAGATAATTATGGGGCTTTTCATCTTCAGCCAGAGAAATTTTGTTGTCAGAGAGAGGCCACCATGGCCTTTGTACTGATCTGAGATCCTCTCTTTCACCTTCCTTATTGACGGCAGAAGATTCTCGCCTCGAAAATCTGCGCGATGCTGGCGTTCGAGGATTTTCAGAACAGGACCGTACCGTCGAAGGCCATTCCCCTCATCATAACGCGTGGGAAGGGTCCTAGCGATTCTGTAAGCAACAGCCGCATCTGCTAGCGTTTTTAACTTCTTCAAGCGGTTAGAACCAGCTAACGCTCTGCAGCACGGCTGGTCTTGGGATACCCAAAGATTTAGGTAGTGGAGTGCGTGGTATTTGAACTCATTTCTCGACACGTACCGCAGTTTAATCTGGGGTGTGGGCTTTTTGTAAGATACTTAAGGTAAATCTAAGTGGGCCGCCGGGGCGACAAATTTAACGAACCGATCCTTATGGGTAGGCACAAACAAAGATCGCTCGACTACAAATCAACGGGAACTGGCGAAATTATCCGCGTACCTACGCAAGAACACTCAGATGCTGCTGACAGCGTGCTCCAATTTTTCGCCCTGCTTGCATATCCACACGTTTCGGAGCGGCCAGAGCGCGATAAGGCTGCCGAGGTATTACATGCTGCGATGTACAAGGCGCGCATCTGGGACCGTCGCCATGACCGGTCTATCAGAATGCGGCTTCCCTTGGCTGACCGGCAAATGAAAATCCGCGTTATTCAGCAGCAGTTAAGCAAATGGAAGAAGCGCATCAATCGGCGGCTTTGTGCCGGGAATCAAGCCGCGCGGTTCTATTACAAAGGCCGGTTCATCCCCTTCATCACTCCACAATCGTCCGCTTGCGCGGGTATATATATTGATGGGCCTCGCACTACGAGAGAAAGTCTGAAGGACTTAGTTACGGAGGCAGAAAAAAAAGGAATTTATCGCGGACGAGACGACGCAGTTGAGAATGAGCGCAAGCAGATGTGGCTTCCATCCATGCCCGTTCTGCATTTGTGTCTGATCATGTTCGAGATGGTTCATAAATTTGACAGAGGTACGGATTTTGAAAAGATAACGTTCGAGTTACACGCGCATCCTGAATGGTTGCACGATGCGCTTCTCCGCGCTGAGGGGTTGCGAATGGTCCTACACGAATGCGTGCCAGAGAATCGGTTCGATCCCAATAAGGCTGTTCGTATGCTTCCCACCGAATCCCTCCCTGAAATCAAGCCCTAAAAATCCAACCCTGGCCGGACTACTGTTCCAGAAATAACGGTCTGAGTTTTATTGCAATAGTTGTAAGAGTGGTGTGTGCGCGAAGCAATCCAACGAGGTGAAGCAATGGAATCTCAGGAAATGGCCAAGGGGATGCTCGTGAACACAGCCCGTGACCTGGCCGCCTCAAGCGACGTTCGACAACGTTGGTCCGCGTTCAATCGCCGCGTTGCAAGACCGATGGAGAATCGGCAAAGACGCCACGATTTAAGAATCGGTCTTGGTGGAGCTTACGAGAGCACTGTGAGCCTCGCGGGGAAGCGGCTTGCCCAAAAACCGTTGAGAATGGGCGCCTCTAACCTTAGCGTTTTGTTCATCCGAAATTCGCTGGTGGCCTTGCCCACAAAGAACAGTTTTTGGGCGATCATCAGCCATTCCAGAGTCTCGCGCCGTCTCACTAACCGGGCAAATTGGCCCACCCTACCCTCGACTTCGTCACCGACGACACCGTGCGGCGGCACCTGTGAGAATTGCCAGTTGCGCGGCATTTGGCTTTCGCGTGACACTCACCCCAAGTCATCAACCTCCTTTCGAACATTTAGGGACCCGGGGCCTCGGGTCCCTTTATTTTTTGCGTGTCCGTGAATTGTCCGTGTCCTCAGCTCCAACTTGTTACCGGTCTATCAGGCATTCAGAGTTCGAGGCGCTTACTGAAGCAACGATTCAAGCGAGGGCCAAGAAGTAGGGCTATTTACGTCTTGAAACTGTAGCTCGCCTTCTGTTGAGTATAGGTCTTTAGACACTCCGCGGTCTGCTTTACGGTCGCCTCACGGCGCAAACAGCCAGTACCTCACAAATGCCCATACCAGCGGGACCATCACTAAGAAGGCGAGACCGATGGTCCCAAATACAGAAGCGCCGGAGACATCAATTTCCTGATTCATTGCGATTACCCTTATTTTCAAACGTTTGATGCAAAAACGGCCGGATTTGATTTCATTTTTCGCGATGGGACTCCGGTGGGAGTGGGGGAGGGAAGCCCCCAGGGGGGAGGGGGCCTGACTTGGCGGCTCGGCCTTAGTACGTTTGCTTTGCGCACAAGGCCCGATTACGAAGCGAATCTGGTCCTCCACCACTCGCTAGCGATTTCCCTAGTTGTTCAAAGATCGAACCAAACATAACGTCGTATTGGGCCTGCCCCTATCGTTAGTCCGTGAGGAGACCAAAAATGCCCCCAGATTCCCAGCTCTCCGGTCAAGGCTTCCCATCAGACAGGTCCGTGAATGGCGCTTTTCAATGGCTGGCGTTGCTTGGCGTAGCCTTGGCCCTCATGGCCGCGATTCAACTGCTCTGGTAATGGATAAGACTAGTCGTCATTGGTACCCCATCCAGCTCTAAACAGCGGGCAGGGTACGTGAGCTGCGAATGGGTGAATTGAATCTAAACCCTGAAGGCCATTGTCTCAACTTGAGTCCCGCAGCAGTCTGTGTTCTCATCGCGGAAGATTCCTCACTTTATCGGCAATTCGTCTGCTCTACCCTGGCGAAAAAGGCCCATCTGCAGGTCATTGCAGAAGTGTCTGACGGACTCGAAGCGGTTCAGAAAACGGTGGAATTGAAGCCGGATTTGATTCTGCTGGACATCGGGCTACCGACGATGAATGGCATCGAGGCCGCTCGGCGGATTCGCGCACTTGTACCGAATGCTAAAATAATTTTCTTGAGTTGTGAAACTTCTGCTGACGTGGTTGAAGAAGCTCTCAGTACCGGCGCACGAGCCTACGTGCAGAAGGCAAAAGCCGGAAGCCAGTTACTTACTGCTATCGACGCGGTTATCTCGGACGGTGCTCTTCATTAGACCCATCGGAGAGACCACGGTTCCCCGATTCTACTCCGAATGCAATTCGCTGTACGTGTTTCCTCAAACGGACGCGTTCCTCGCGGGTTGATTCACTGGTCATCGCAACCGGCGGCAAGCTGCGCCAATTCGGGTGCCGGGATTGTCGCTCGCGCAAAGCCGCAGTCCAAGCACACTAACAGCTCTGGGAATACCCAGACGCCGGGTTTGTCCTGATTCTTGAGCCCCCCGAAATGTATAATCATCTCAGCGGAAAACTCGGCCTGCTTCTTAGCACCACACGACAGACATGACATTCCTACCTCCCTGTTGCCGAAGACTTGTTCGGCCATGAGCTTCTCGGTGCGCTCGGGGGACAAATGATTCGCCATTTGCATCTACACGTCCTCGTGATCACGACAGTCCCGCTCGGCCTCGCGATCCGCGTCGCGAATTAGCCCTCGCAGCACTTCGCCGACCTTTTCAAATTCGTTTGACTTGTCCAGAAAGAATTTTGCTCCGACCTGAAGGCACTTCTTCCGGTACGCCGCATAAGGATGGTTCGTCAACACGATGACTGTCGAAATTAGCCGGTCTTTCTTCATGCTCTCCAGCACGTCGATCCCGCTCCCCCCTGGCATTTGCATATCGAGAATCACCGCATCGGGTCTTAACCTCCGCATGGCCTCCGTGGTTTCCTCAACAGTGCCAACTTGATCGACGATCTCCACACCCCTGACATGTGCCAGCATCGCCATCAGACGCTGCACAATCACCTCCGAGTCATCCGCTATTAGTACTCTCATAGGTCTGGCGCTAGCATCTTCCTTTCAGGAAGCCGGACGCTATCAGCGAAGATGTGATTCTTCCGTCGAATTATTCTCGGCGACGATGTCATTGTTTGTATGACAGCACTGGCGGACGCGCGTGTACGGAAAGGCAGTGAGCCCGACTGCGCTCCTCTGCCGCGATGACAGCGGATAGAAGCTGGAAGAAGTCTGAAGGCTGGTCCTAAACCACCAGGCGGTTCTCGATCGCGTAACGAATCAATTCTGCGGTAGTGTTCATACTCATCTTTAGCAAAATCCGAGCGCGATATGTGCTGACCGTCGCAACACTCAAATGGATTTCCTCCGCGATGTCGCCTACCGCTTTGCCTGAGGCAATCATGCGCAGGACTTCAAACTCGCGTTCGGATAGCGCCTCATGCGGCGGCCGTCCTGTGTCTCTTGTATTCAAATCCATGGCCAGCTTTTCAGCCAGTGTTGGGCTCACGTACCGGCCGCCGGCAAGCACCTTGCGGATCGCGTTGATCAATTCGTCGGGCGCCACGTCTTTGTTCATGTAGCCGGAAGCACCCGCCCGCAACATACGCTTACCGTACTGGTCTTCGGGATGCATGCTTAGAACCAGCACCGGAAGCTTTGGCTGCAGGCGCTTCAGTTCACCGAGGATCTCAACGCCACTCCGCCCTGGCATCGTGACGTCCAGAATGACTAAGTCCCATTTCTGCTTCTTCACCTGCTCGAGAACCTCCTCCCCATTCGCTGCTTCGCCACAGATCGCGTCTTGAAATCCCCGCAACACGATCTCTTTCGCCCCCGCGCGGAGCACGGCGTGGTCATCGGAAACCAAAACTTTGATCATTGCCTCGTTCCTTCCGAATTGCTAGGACCCTGCGGAATCCGCACTAGGACCGAGGTGCCACTTCCGGGGCTGCTCGTGATGGTCAAATCACCTCCGAGCAGCTCGACCCGCTCCCGCATTCCGAGGATTCCAAGTGATCCACCCTTACGAAGTCTTTCCTCGCGGATTCCCCTGCCGTTGTCACGGACCTCCAACGTAACGTTGCCGTCTTCTGCGGCAAGTCGTGCTTTTACTTCATTCGCCCCTGCGTGCCGCGCTACATTCGTCAACGTCTCCTGAAATATGCGGAAAATGGCCGTAGCCTTCTCTTGATCTACGACGATATCGTCCGGCGGAAGTTCCAGACAGCATTTTGTCCCAGTGCGGGCTCCAAATTCTTCTCCAGCCCATTCAATCGTGGCAACCAGTCCTAAATCATCCAACATTCCCGGTCTCAGCTCCGTTGCGATTCGACGCACCGTCTGAATCGTTTCATCCACCAACTTCAAAATCGACCGCACTCTGTTTGATTCTTTTCTTTGCTCTGTTGGCAACTCGCCTACCAACGAGCTCACGTCTAGCTTGATAGCTGTCAAAGCCTGTCCCAGTTGATCGTGAATTTCGCGCGCAACTCTTTTCCTCTCCTCTTCCCGGATGCTCTGTAATCGTGCTGCAAGCGCCTTCAATTGCCCAACGGATGCCTGCAGTTCCTCGGTTTGTTTGGAAATTCCCCGAGCCATCGCGAACGAAAGCAATCCTCCAACCAACAAAATCAGAGCACCAACGGCCGCCATGATTCCCGTGTAGGACCGTACGTTTCTCGCCGCCAGAGCTTCACCATCCAACGCCTGCTGACTGGCGACTCCCACAATCTCATCAACGGCTGCGGCATGTCTGTCGTAAAGAGGTTTCAGACGCGAGAGTAGGACATTCTGTGCGTCTTCATGATCGCCTCGCAGGATTAGCGGAATGTATGTCTGCCGTGCGATCTGGAAGTATTCTTCGGCAGACTGATAGGCCGTGCCGCGCATCAAGTCTTTGAGTTTTCCCTCCGGTACGCGCCGCATGTAATCGGCATGTTGCTTCTCGAAGTCCTCCCGCGCGGCATCGAACTGGTTCTCGTATCGCTGAAGTTCCGTAGGATCGGACGCCTCTCCCATCATGCCGCAAATCAGTGCTGCTTGGAGAAGGCTCTCTGACGGCGGTACGTAGACGGAAATCAGATCTTTGCTCAAAGAAATGCGCTGGTAGATCGGTCCGTTTACTTCGATTTGCAATAACGCCGCGAACGCCACAGCCGCAAAGATTACCAGTCCGCAAAGACCAGTGGCCGAGAGCCATCGTAAGTTGGAATGAATCTTCACCGAAAGCGACGATTTTGACCGCAAAAGCACTGCGGGCGGACACGAGGATACCGCCATGAATCCACGACTGTAAAGAAAGGAATGGGAACGTAGCCTGTACCAAGCTGTCCCCCGTACGAACCGAACTCCGGCCCTCCTCAGGCCGCTTACGGACAACTTGTGCGCTTTAAACAACCTCGCAATGCGCTAGAGAGTAACCGCATTGCTTTAAAGCGTAAGATGAGATAGTGATTCGTCCGTCCTCGCAGCAATTCTCGACACGATGACCTTACCTGAATCGTTCTTCTAGGTGCGGGACTCGGAGGCCGTGCAACTAATTTGCATGCGGTGTGTTCGTAGATATTTTGGCCATAGAAAGAGTCTCAGCTTGCACGCTAAGCAAGACGGCGGGGGAGCAACCGTTGTCACCAATTCGCATCCTGGCAGTGGATGATTTCGAAGTTTGGCGACACCAAGTCCGTTTGCTATTTCAGGCACGACCGCAATGGCAAATCATCGCCGAGGCGTCGAACGGATCAGAAGCCGTTCAGAAGGCTGCAGACCTGAAGCCGGACTTAATTCTGCTGGACATCGGTCTCCCCAAATTAAATGGAATCGAAGCCGCCCGGCGCATACGACAAGTCTCTCCCAGCTCCAAGATAATCTTCCTAAGCCAGGTCAATGACCGCGAGATTGTGCAGGCAGCTTTAAGCACGGGCGCCCTGGGGTACGTTCATAAGACACACGCCCGAAGCGATCTTTTGCCTGCTATCGAAGCTGTTCTGCAGGGTAGGCAATTCGTAAGCAGCAGCATAAAAGGCTACAAGCCTGCGCGCGTCCTAGCAACGAAAGCCCCTCACCGCCATGAGGCCCTATTCTATCCTGATGATGCGGTTTTTCTGGACAGCTGCACTCGTTTTATTACTGCCGCTCTAGCTGCTGGTGATGTGGCGGCCGTCGTTGCCACCGAATCACACCGGGATAGACTTTTTCAGAGATTGAAGGCAGAAGGCTTGGATGTTGACGAAGAAATTAAACACGGAAGATACATTTCGTTGGATGTTGCCAAAACTCTCTCCACCTTTATGGTCAATGACATGCCCGACTGGGAACGCTTCTTCGAGGTTGTGGGTGGTCTTGTCCGTGAAGCCGCCAAGGCAGGGAAAGGAGAGCATCCCCGGGTTGCGATGTGGGGAGAATGTGGGCCTTTGTTGTGGGCGGAAGGTAAAGTGGACGCAGCGATCCGGCTTGAACAACTCTTGAACCAGCTAGCTACAATCTACGAGTTTGATCTTCTTTGCGCGTATGCGTTGAGCAGCTTTCGCGGCGAGAAAGCCGAACACGTTTTCCAGAGCATCTGTGCAGAACACTCGGCCATTTATTCTCAGTGAGAAGTAAGGCTCAATTCTAGGTTAACCTGCCGCGGCGGCGTCTCCTTTTGCGAGCTGACGCAGTTCAGCTTCAGGAACAACAAATTCCGCGGTGCCACAATCCAAGCAGACCACAATCTCTGGGAATACCCACACGACGGGCTTATCAATATCGGGGAAATGGATGCAAATCTCCGCGCTGAATTTCTGCTGGTTGACTGACCCACACGACTTGCAGGGAATAGGGACCCCCTCGTGCGTTAAGTTACGTTCTCAGAATATTATCACGTCAATGCCCAGGCTTCACCCTGTGTTGTCTAAACAAACATTAGATGAAGTGGTTTTCCCTATCTGTCGAGAACCCCCTTGGGCAGATTCCCAGAAAAGACGGGAAAAGTTCCCCCAATAATCCTCTTCGGATGGCGTTTTTTTTTGCCGGTCCCCTATAAGTCGAGTTACCGGACATCTCTAACAATGTCGGCCCCGTCAAATACTTTTTGAGCAGATTTCTCCGCTCACTCCGAAGAGTGGTCTTCGTTGTTCGCTTTTGTCATGCTTCGACGACCACGGCTCGTTGGTAATCTCTCGGTCGGCTTCAGTCCGACCCAAACATCTCTTCGATCAAAACTTCGACCATGATTACTAATTCAAACTCCCTTTGCAGGGAGCGGGATGCCCCATCAAGTGCACGACGCTCTACTGCACGCCATGTCCGGTACCGAGCTGTCCCGCGTACGAACCGAACTCTAACGACCGCGAATACTCACTTCCATTCCGCCACATCCAGTACAACCGAATTGCCAGTTTGCGCCCCATCGCTACCTTGGCAATGCTCTGGTGCCGACGTATGGCCAGGTGCATGTACCGGCGTCTCCCGTCGGGATGGCTACGCGCCGCCGTTTGGGCCGCTTCCACGAACAAGAAGCGCAACAAGGAGTTGCCCTGCTTGCTGATGTGCCCCAACCGTTGCTTGTGAGCACTGGAATCCTCACACGGAATCATTCCCACGTACGTGCCGATCTGCTTGCCGCGTTGAAACCGCGTGGGAGTTCCGATGATCAACACATAGGCCAGGGCCGTGAGCGGCCCCACACCTGGGTGCGTCATCAGTCGCAACACTTCGGGCCGTTTCTTGGCTTCCTGCTCGACGGCGGAGGTTAGCTCCTCGATGGTCGGATTCATGCGGTCCAGCAACTCCAACAACTCTCGCCGGCGCCGACTGGCCCAGGGAGCTAACGCCAGCTTTTCTAACTGCGCTCGCCCCTGCTCGCTGAACAGTTTTTTCTTCCAGCGATAACCCTCGTTCATGGCCAACGCCTGCAATTGATTCATGATCCGCATGCGCATCTGCACCAACCGATGCCGGTGCCACAACCGTTGTCGCAAATCCCGATTCTCCGGACTCGCTACCCAGATTTGAGGAAAGTTATTTTCCCGCAGTAGTCTAAGTAGAAGCAAAGCATCATTGCGGTCGGTCTTCCGCTTCTTTACTCGCTTCGCTTTAATCTCTGCGGGATCGCCCATCCAAATCTCGATACCTAGTTCTGCCAGCAATCGCTCGAACCAGCGTGAATATCCGGTAGCCTCCATTCCTACACGTACGCAGATTCCTCGCTGCTGCAGGCCCCGATAAAATCGCTCTGCTTGTCCATCACTGTGGTTCAGTTCCTGTTCACCACACTCACCAGTCTCTTCGTCAAAAAATGCAATCGTCTGAAAGCTCGGGTGGTAATCTACGCCTATCAGTAACATGTTCGGCTCCTTTCTCCGAGCCTATGGTCGTTGAGCAACCAGAGTTTACTCGGGTCGAGGAGCCGACATTGTTATGCAATCAAGTGCCGCAGCAGCGATCTCTGACCCCCTTGCCCAAAACTCCGCTATACGATTTTGGGCAAGCTAGGACGGGACTTCTGCCCATAGATGGCCTCTGGACCGTCCCTTTTGTCCAACCCGTCTCCTTGGCGATTTCGCTCCATGAGCGGCCAGCGCGCCGAAGTGTTTAGCCGCTTCTGCGGCGTTTCCTGCGCCGAGGCAGCCCGGCGCGCCTGTTCCACAATCGTGTGATTTCCGAACCGCCGATCCGGTTCTTTCGCGAGGCGTAAAATCAACGACTTGCAACCGCGTGGAAAACGGAGTTTTTCGAACGGTGCGAGGAGCAATCTCTCACTCGTAGCGAAGAGCGACCATCGGGTCGATCTTCGCGGCGCGTCGGGCAGGCAGGAAGCCTGCCAGGGCGGCGGCGGCGGCCAACAGAATCGCCGCAAACAGGATCGCGACCGGGTCGGCAAAACCAAGGCCGTACAACATGCCACGGACCAGCTGAGTTCCTGCGAGGGCAACAGGGACGCCGATGGCAATGCCGACAGAGACAAGCGCCAGGGTTTCACGCAACACTTGCCAAAGAACGCCGGAAGGCTCCGCCCCCAGAGCGAGACGTATGCCAATGTCGCGGGTGCGCCGGGCCACCGTGTACGCCATGATGCCATACAGCCCGATAGCGGCGAGGAGCATGGCAAGAACGCCGAAGGCTTCGGAAAGCTGCTGGATGAAGCGGTCGGTTTCGAGCGATTCATCGACCAATTCGGACATGGAATTGATTTCGATGGGCGGCAGCGAGGCGGCGACTTCTTTCGCAGCTTGTCGCAAGGAAGCGGCAACGGCCGCGGAATCGGCGAAGGTGCGAACTTCGTATCTCGCAGCGGCTTGCTCCCATACGGGGTTAAACAACGGGACATAAATTCGCGGAGGGGTTTTCTCTCGCAGATTGAAGTATTTGGCGTCAGCAACGACTCCGACAACGACCATTTCGGCGGGATTGCCGGCATAAGTGTCGCGGATGTGCTTGCCGAGAGGGTTGGTATTAGGGAAAAACTGTCGGACGAAGGTCTGGTTGACGACTGCGGCGCGGACCCCGGCTACTGAATCCTGCAGCTCGATTTCACGGCCCATCAGCAGGGGAATCCCAACGGTCGAAAAGTACTTAGGGCCGACATGGTCGAACCTGGAATCCAACCCCTCTCCGGGTTTTGGCTTGTAGCCTTCGACGGAAATAGGATCGCCGGACTCAGAGTGGCTGAATAACCCATTGTGAGAGACAGTTGCACCGCGCAATCCGGGAATGGCGGAAATGCGCTCCAGCAATTCCTGATACAGGCGCGTTGCGGCTGGGCCTTTAAAACCCGCCGCGGCAACATCTACCCGAAAGAGCAACAAGTTCTCCCGCTCATAACCCAGGTAGGCATGGTTGAGGCGGGATAGACTGCGGACGAAAAGTCCTGCAGCCACGAGGAGTATCAGGGAGACCGCGACTTGCGCAATGACCAGGATCTTGCCGACAGGGATGCGGCGCGAAGCAGAGTAGCCGGTGAGCTTGGATTCAGTGGATTTTAGCGCAGGGGAAAGATCGAGGCGCGTGGAAAGCAGCGCGGGAAGCAAACCGAAGAGGATGGCGGTGAGCAAGGTGACGCCGAGCGTGAAGGCCAGAACGCGCGCGTCGGGCTGAAGATCAAGCTGAATACTGGAAGGTCCGGAAGCACCCGCTACCATGCGGAGCAATAACACGTCGCACCAGTGCGCGAGGAAAAGCCCCGCAACAGTGCCGAGTGCCGCGAGAAGGAGACTCTCGGTGAGCAACTGACGAATCAAACGCTGACGCCCTGCGCCAATAGCAAGACGCATGGCGAACTCCTTTTGCCGCCCGGCGCCACGAGCCAGGAGCAAATTCGCAACGTTGGTGCAGGCAAGCAACAGAATTAACCCGACGAGCACCATGAGGAACTGCAGCGGTGCGCCAAATTCTCGCCGAAGAGTGGAGGAACCCACAGAACCAGGGCGCAGATACAACCGCTGATCCATCACATGACCGCGTTCTTCAGTCGTAAGCGTGGAGCCGCCCGCGGATTCGAGGTAGCGCTTGAAGTCGATATTCAGGGCAGCGTTAGCCTGACCGAGAGAGATGCCCGGCTTCAAGCGGCCCATCACTTGAAGCCACATGTGCTGATTCACGATGCCCTGCGGCGACGGGCTAAGGTAGTCAACGCCGGGATAGACGGCACTTTGCATCTGCATCGGGACCCAAAGGTCGGGAGCTTCACCGACTGTTTCGCCAAAAAATCCGGGCGAAGCAACGCCTACAACCTGGAACGAACTGCTACCCAGGCGGATTGCAGTGCCAAGCACGGAAGGATTCAAGGCGAAGCGGCGCTTCCAGAAGGCGTAGCTACAAACTGCGATGGGTGAACCGCTGCGAACACGATCGACTTCGGGGCCGAATGCGGTACCCAAGGCGGTTGTCATGCCGAGGGTCGCAAAGTAATCTCCGCTGACCATACGGACCCGCACGGTTTCGGCGGCGCTGCCCCGAAGAGAGGAGGAGCCGGAGATCGACACCTCGACATCCGGCAGCGAACTATCGGCCGCGAACAGGGATAAGAAGACATTGTTGTGGTCACGAAGATACTCAAATTCGGAATAGGCCAACAGCGAGCGGTCGCCGGTCTGGCTGCCGAAAAGGCCGCCGTGATTGTCGGGGTCGGTCACCAATGCCAATTGCTCGGGATGAGAGACCGGAAGAGAGCGCAGAAGCACGGCGTCGAGGACGCTGAAAATGGCAGTGTTGGCGCCGATGCCAAGGGCAAGTGTGAGGACGGCGATGGCCGTGAATCCGAGATTCTTACGGAGCATGCGAAGGCCGAAGTGGATGTCCTGCACTAATCCGGTAAAGAACGAAAACTTGCCGTGCCTGGCAATATCGCGATCTTCGGCCCGGTTATGTAGGGTGCTCATCGCAGACTCCCTTCCACGTCCAAAGCGTTCGACCTGCTCCGCGAGCGCATGCCAATCGGTAATGTGGTTCTTGGCGGCGGCTTCGGCTTGCGATGGACCCAATCCCTGGTGTAACCCTTCGCCGTACGCATCTTCCAGTTGCCGGGCTAGGTCTTCTATGACTTCAGCCTCACGTTCGACCCTCAAGCCGGAGAGCCGAAGATTTTGGCGGACGTATTGGCGCCAATCAGGCATGGTCTGGTCTCACGACGTGGTTGACCGTCAGAACGAATTCGTCCCAGATGCCACGCTGCGCGGAGAGGTATTTGCGGCCGACTGGCGTCAAGCGGTAGAACCGGCGTCGGCGCTCCCCAGCTTTTTCCACCCAGCGGCCGGCGATGAGATCTCGCTCTTCCAGACGGCAGAGGATGGGATAGAGCGAGCCGATACGAAATTGGATACGCCCTTTGGAGCGCGCCTCGATTAGCTTGCCAATTTCATAGCCATGGCGCGGTCGCGCTTCGATTAGGGAGAGAACAAGGAGTTCCGCGCTGCCTTTTTTGAGCTCATGATTGAACATATCGCACCACAGTATAATTCGGTGAAGAATATGTCAAACTAGTTTCGAACACCTAGGCTACGCCGGTCCGATCTGCTCGGGTGCAAGTGAGGTCATCGGCAGCTCCAACGAGGAGGTACCACCTTAGTAGCTCGTCGTGTCCAACTCGAATCAGGCCTTACCGTGCTGCGCGTAGCGGATGCTGGACAAACTCACGTAGATTAACCCGCGCCTTCACAGAATACTGCGCAAGAGAAGGGTCGCTCACCTCACGACCCGAGGAGCACCGAACAAGATTTTCACTGAGGATCTAGCGGCATCGGTTCTGACGGACCTGGTACGGGCTCGGATGGATTGGGATTCGGCGGCATCGGTGGCGTGCCTGCGTCACACAGCCCGTGCTCATTACTGCCCTTCATTGACGTATCTCCAGCACGGCGCTACCATCCCCTCATTCTCGAATAGCCCCGAAGGAATAGGTAGGCCGGCAAGATGTCGCCGGTAAAACCTGTATTTCAGGGAGGTACGCCGCCAATGTTGAGACTCAGTGACAATATCAGCTCGGTCTTGAAACACAAGAGGAAAGAAATCTGGTCGGTGAAGCCGGAACAGACGGTCTATGAGGCCATCGAAAGGATGGCCGAAACGGGAGTTGGAGCGTTGTTGGTCATCTCGGCGGGCAAACTGGAAGGCATAGTCTCGGAGCGGGACTACGCGCGCAAAGTCATCCTCAAAGGAAGGTCTTCCAAGGAAACCCAGGTCATAGAGATCATGACGAGTCCGGTGTATTTCGTGACGCCAAAGCACACTTTGGACGAGTGCATGACCATCATGACGAACCATCACATACGACATCTTCCGGTCATTGAGGACGAGAACGTTGTGGGGATCGTCTCGATCGGCGACCTGGTGAAGTGGATCATCTCCGAGCAGGAGGAGACCATCCAGCATCTGGAAAACTACATCGTCGGAAGGTACCCAGCCTGAGCCGTCTCGAAACCCTCAATCCTGCCTAGGGCAGCCACCAGAGTTTCAGTGCGAGAGGCGCCATGAAAAGCCGCGGAGCCACTGGACCGGCGCGGCCGTCCCAGCCGTTTGTTTTACCTCGTACGTCCGGGCAAACACGCTTTAGTGACATCGGCAAAAGCTAGGAGCATACTCCTGGCTTCGAGCGTAGCGTAGAACCATTCTCTCAGGTCTGAGGCCTTACCTGATGCCAGCTCCCGAGCAGAGAGTGGTGAATTGCCCGTGCGGAACAAGGTTGCTGCTTCGATGGACCTGGTCGATAGGATCGGCCATCTATCCAGTGCGCTGTCCCGATTGCGACGCAGAGCATCAACTTCATGCGACCTCGCCGATTGAGGTATATCGCCACGACTCCAAGGGCAACCGGGAATACGTCACACGATCGGTAGAGCGCCGACCTTTTAAGATATCCAATCGGTGCAGCAGCCGGATTACCTGCTCCACTGTTGGATCTGTTTTCAAAACCTTCTGCCTCGGTTTTGTTCGTTCAACGAGGATGGCATACCCTGAGGATGAGACAGCGCGGCGTACTTCGCGCGATATTCAAGGGCAGGCCCTTTCCGCGGCGATACCAATCGATCTACTGAACCACCAATGCAAAATAAGAGCATCTCGCGGGTCGAATGCTGCGCGGCCACGAGGCCGCAGCAGGGTCGCTCGCAGAACGAAGATGCTTTCCTAATTGGTCGAGGTGACCGTCCATTCGCCGCGCTTTGTGATGGCGCGGGGAATGCGGAGAGAGCAGCCAAGCGAGTCCTCGCGCTGTTCGAGAAACTGCTGAACGAGGCCACGCAGGATCAGGTCACTGCGGCCGACACGTGGGCGAAATGGATTAAGCTGCTCGATTCGTCGCTGCTCGGCGCCGCACAAAGCACGTTCCTCGCTCTCTCGCCTTCCCTCCCAACGATGCGGTAGGAGTGTGTGTAGGGGATTCGCGACTGTATCACCTGAACCGCGAGGGCCAGTGCCGCATCCTGACCGAGGGCGCGTCCAAGCAGCGGCTCGGGAGCGGTGCAGCGCGGCCGTTCCTCATCCGCCCGACGCTCGGGGCGGGCGACATCTTGCTCTTGCTGAGTGATGGCGCATGGACTCCTCTCAATCCCTATCTGCTACAGAAGGTGGTCGTACACGCGTCCGTTCGGCATTTCACAGAAGTGCCAGTCGCCATCCTTGACGCCGCGGGAAAAGCTGGCAGGGCCGATGACATGACGGCGCTCGCTCTACGGTTGGCGCGGACACTTTGAGTCAAACCGGGAAGCTGTGGCAAGGATGGCCCGCGGCTACCAGTGCCGAGAAGATGTCAGTATTGCCCTTGCTCCGACGGCACCACACGTCATCGAACTTGAAGAGGCGAGGACAGAGTGGCGCCGGCGACATCCGGCTAAAAAGCGACGGGTCGCAATCAGTTTCAGTGTGCTACCTAGACGCTGAACGTCACGAGTGAGCTCGAAAAGTCTCGCCCGGCATTGCCCCAAAACGCTCCCTTTGGCCAGTAGTATCAATTCCCGGTTTCAGTATCGTGGGGATATGCGGGCTAGGTCTAAGCGCAGGTCCAAAGCCTCCCTGGGTGCGATGGGTCTCGTGGATAACATCATTGCAGTGACCGTGTATGTCGTCGTGGCCGGATTGGCCCTGTCCGAGTTATACCGATTTGTTCAGAGAGCCGTTAGTCGCTAAGTCCTCGCCGTTGACAGAAGCCATCAGACCAATGAGCGCACCTTGCCAGACGGCCAGCAAAATCAAATAGAATCAAAGCCAGCCATCGAAGCGGTAGTGGTGGACTAGACCGTCAGAGCGGACGAGGAGCTGCTGAGCGGAGTGTACCCACAAAAAATGAAGGGACCCGAGGGGCCATCCCGAGTCCCTAGCCCAGATGTATAGGAATAGAACTGGCAGGCCAGGAATGTGACGCGAAAGCAAAAGCCGCGCAACTGGCAATACTGACAGCGCCTCTCTTACAGTGCCGGGCTGGCGTTCGTGCAACCCGCACCGTTCAACGTGTAGTTAATGACACCGGTCTGGGTAGAGCAGAACATGCGCTGTCCAGTCGTGCCGACGGTCGCCGGGGTGGCCGTCGAGGTGTAGGTGTCGTTCAACAGGTCGCCGCCCGCAGTCGGAGTGTAAGCAAACACGTACCCGCTCTTGGCGCCTGCGGCAAGAATCGGGTCAATGATGCCCTGACCGCCGGCGCACGCTGCACCGGTGTTCAACTCAAGCAGCGTGGCCGAGAAACCGATCGCCGGGCAAGATGTCGCGTAGTTCACTTCACCGGCGTTGATCGTACGAACCGAACCGACCGCCGAAGCTTCGTTGGCAGCCATCTTCGATTTGATGAGGTTAGGAATTGCGATAGCCGCGATGATCAGAATGATCGCCACGACGATCAGAAGTTCGATAAGAGAGAAACCCTTTTGTTTCTTCATATCACATCCTCGATGATGAATTTGTACGTAATATTAGCAAATTATATTTCCTCCCGTGTGGCGATTACATTGTCAGCTCCACAGCAAGCTTCCACGATTTCCCTGTTGGGGGTTTCGCAGATTGCATGTTTCTTTGCCGCTCTCTGTCCCGGATACGCCTTGGTACTTTTAGTGCGGGCATGAATTTGCGGCGAGGCAATAACAGAATTAAGTAACAAGGAAGTCATCTGAACCACGGAAAGCATCGAGGTCAGGCATCGTCGGAAAGCGAAGGGACAGCATCTACGAGCCGGGAAACGAAGCGGCGCGTTGGAACTACAGGGAGCCTGTCCAACTGTAAACCGGTAAGGAAAACTGCAAGCCCAATGCGAACTCATCTCCCTTCAAGGGCAGACAGTAAGTAATCCGCGCTCGAGAGGGGAGGCACTCATGGGGTAGTTTAACTAGAACGCTATCGTTGGGACGCCAGCGCCTCTTGGTGACGATGCGTGCTCCGTGACGACTGACGTTCTCAGCGAAGGTGGTTTCGTAAATGGGAGGTTCATCTGGACTAGAGAGCTCCAGCCCAACTCTCGTCGGAATCCGAGCTTCCATTCGCTGCTGTTCGGGCTTTCTCAGTGCTATTCGAATCTGTTCTCTCTGGAAAAGAAACAAGAAGAGAAGCATAGCGGCAACTACCGTGCCGAGAAATGCCACGATGGTCATCAACCAGATCATTTGCTCGCACGCACTCAAACCGACGACAGCGCCGAGGCTACTGCAAGGGGGAGACTTTCCTTCGCTGGTTGATATTCTTAGGTATCCTCCGACCAGCGTGGTCCATACTCGCGAGTTCGTGTGTAGACCAACTTTGTCCAAGGTTAAGGGAAAGAGTAATTGGTAAGGGATAGTGCAGCACATCAAACTCCCATAAACGAAAAGCGATACCAATGCTCCTAAGCGTGCGGCCGCCGCTTTTTTATCTTCGTCCCCGACGACCAAATTCGGAGCGGGCATTAGCTTTTTCGGCCACAGCGAGAAAAAGACCAGGGGAGCAGCGAGGCCAACGACAGGGTAAAGGACCAGTAGTAGAACTGAAGGAGAAAATTCCATTTCTAGCGACGAGTGTACAGCAATTCGCTTAGCGCCTGATTGACGGCGTTGTAGGATGCTATGTACTACTTACTACTCCTTCCCAGCGCAACGCGACGACGCGAGCGATCGGCAGGCTAGGTCCTGGTAAACGCGGTATCAACCGGACAAGTGCCGGAGGGCGATATTTACGCTTACCAGGACTTGCGTCCCGCTTTCGGGCGACGCGACGAAGTTTATTTTCCTGCGGCCTTCAGAATCGCCGATGCATACTGTTCTTGTGTCTGCACTGCCCGAAACATTTTCGCCAGAGACTCGACATCGCATCATTGTTATTCAGGTCATTACGCTCGGCTGGATGACCGTGGAGGTAATGGTGTCGTTGGGCGCGGCCTGGACGGCCAACAGTCCGGCGCTTCTCGGCTTTGGCGGCGACAGCGCGGTCGAACTACTCTCTGCGGCAGTCGTGCTCTGGCGATTCTTTTCCCCCTCTCGCGGTGACAATGCGGAGCAGCGAGCGGCCAGAATCACAGGCGGCTTGCTCTTCGTGCTCGCAGCCTTTGTCGCCCTCGCCTCAACGGTGACGTTGCTAGGACACGTCGAGGCCCAACCTAGTCCCATCGGAATCGTGCTACTTATCCTTTCCGCCGTTTTTATGCCTTGGCTTGCGAAACAAAAACGGGAACTTTCTGTGAGCACAGCCAGCGCAGCGTTGCCGAGCCGATGCCGCTGAGTCTTCAATATGCGGTTATCTGGCGCTGATTGCCTTGGCTGGGCTGGTCATCACTGCGGCTTGGAGGGTGAGTTGGGCGGACCCGGTTGCCGCTTTGGCTCTGTTGCCACTGATTCTACGGGAAGGAAGGGAGGCGATGAAGGGCAAGCCGTGCTGCCACTCATCTTGAGTACTGGTCGCCGGTAACGCGACAAATCAGGAGTTGACCAGACCTGCTTCAATCTTCCCGAAGCTATCCATGCCGTTAGCGGACTATCCAATCGGATAGACAATTGGCTTTGTGCCGACGAAAACGCACCCGGCCGGTCCTTCGTCTCCATCAAGGAAAATCCTTGCCGGTTAATCACTTGCCGTGATACACGCACATGCATCGGACCTCCTCTCGGAGACGGCCAGGAAAATGCTCAATGTTTGACGAAGCCTTGAATCACACAAGGAGGCATTCATGATGGACGACATCAAGAAGCCCGAAGAGCAAGTGAGTGCAGCACCGGCAGAGCTAACCCAGGCAGAATTGGACAAAGTTGCCGGTGGCGCAAATAAAACTGACGACGAAGAGACTATCAGAAACGCATCCACAGTATTAAAGGCGTAGGTCCAACGCGGGTGCGTTGACGGCCACAGCGGATGCGATCATGCCTGTGGGCTGGCGCCGCTGAGCGAAACCCGCGAAAGGGTTGTGGTTAAACACTTTCCTGTCTTTTCTTGAGGCAAACGAGTTGCGTCCGGGCCGAAGATACTTGCTTGGACATTTGCCTATCCGTGTGGAGAGCTGGCTATCTCATCGGATAGCTTTGCGCCTCCCGCCGACAATCTGGCGAAGCCTGCGATGTCCCTTGGTCAATCAACAAAACCCTTGCCAATCAAGCGCTTCAGTGATAAGTCAGCGGAAAACTGTCCCCAGTCTCCGACGGCCAGAAAATTGCCCAACCACGTATGGGGCAATCAACATTCAACGGAGGAATCAAATGAGCGACGAAATTAAGAAACCTGAAGTCAACGCCGAGGAAGAGAAGCAACTTGACGACAAAGCACTAGATCAGGTCGCCGGCGGAGACTCCGCAACAACGACGAGTAGCCCGAAGCTTCACGAGGCTGCCTGCAAGGGGACACATATTCCCGAAGTTACAATCGAGTAGCGACCGTCGTTGATATCCCTTCGTCAGGGAGTCGCTGATGGTGTGCGCCACATCTGAGTTTTCAAGGAGGCATGTTATGGACGAAACGAAAAAGCAGCCCGAAGAGATAACGGACGCAGCTTTGCCAGAGTCGGAGTTGGAGCAAGTAGCTGGTGGAGGCAAGATTGCGGTTGGTGTGGGTGTGAATCTTTCCGGAAACATACAACAACCACAGTACCCGCCTGTTGCCAAGTTGGTCTAAAAATCTGGTCTGGATTAATCGTTGCGACCCAGTTCCCTGCGCCGTATTCCACGCGGAGATTGCGGCAGCGGAATTGCGGTTGATCGTCGGAGTCCCGAGGAAATTCAAAAAGGAGAAGATGCTATGAGCAACGAGGACGTTACTAATCGTCAGGCGGAGGGCCAGCGGCAATGGTCGAAGTTGGCGGAACGCGCTTGCAAGGATGCGGAACTGAAGCAGCGGTTGCTGAACGACCCGGCGCCGTTGCTGCGAGAGGCAGGGATCGAAGTGCCTACCGGAGCGGAAGCGCGCGTGACGGAAGAACACGGCAGCCTGAATTGTGTGATCGAGTCTGGGAAGGCAGCCCGGGCGGCCGCCGCCGGAGAACTGGCGGAAACGGATTTGGCCAGCGTGGTGGGCGGCGTGAGAAAGGCTGGAGGAAGTGCGGGAGGAAGTGGCCTCATTTATTTGCAGTACACGTTCAGCACGGTGTTTTCTACCTAGCTAGATGACTACCTGGCTTGGCTTGACTCGCGGATGAATTGGAGCAAGCCGTCGAATCGATGAAAGGGATAGCCACCTTTTCAACTGCTGAAGCTGGACTTGGAATTGAGATTAAATTCACAACTGCTGGCCAGGGAGCGGCAAGTTGAGCCCCGCCCCGATCTGCTCAAATAACATCCAATTTATCGGCAATCATCTTCGACTTTGGAATAGTGCAAACAAAAAGCTTATCAGAGAGACTTAGGGGCGAAAGTCGCAAGGGATTTTTTGGCACGGCAAACGTCAAGGGTAGAAAAAGACGGCGCGGTGGGCGAGCGTGATTAAGCGACACGCGCCCTTCGGTGGGGTGTCACAACGTGTTTTCAGGGAAAAGGTACAAAGTCGTCCATGTGCTGCCTGAGTTCCGCAGCAAATCCAAATCCAAATCTCTTGGCACTAAAGATTGTTAACTGCCATCACGACCGTTGCAGCTTCTTGCGCTGTTAAGCCGCCAACTCGATTGACACTCGCGATTTGCATCTCGTTCAGGAATTGGGACCTCGGGAGTCGAACTTACGGAATTTGGCGCAAACGAAAAGCACTCGCTCCTGTATGAAGGGCTGCGTGGCTAATAACGCAGGCAGCTTTAGCGCGGGTGCCGAACGCCGCGCTAAAACCCGCAAGGTGGCGCAGAACCGTTTTCTGCGGCAGAGCTTCTCAGGCTTCGTGATAAAGCTGGCTCTGACTTGCTGACATTCCTGCTTCTTCGTTGGACAGGTCTGCGGGGTGTGGACGCGGCGAAACTCACGTGGCAGGAAGTCTACCTCGACCGGAAGGAAATTGAACGCGTGACGCAAAAACGCCGGAAGAAGGTCATCCTGCCGATTCACACAGAGCTGGCCTTCGCCTTGGAGGCGGAATACGAACGGCTGAAACCCGAACCCACGAGCCGGGTGCTGTTGAATCCAGTCAAAGCCACGCCAATGACACGGCCAGGTCTATATCGCAGATGCTGGCGCTTGGGAGGCGCGGGGGCGTCTCGAATGCCCATCCACACAGATTTAGAGACACGTTGGCTGTCGATATGCTGAGCCGTGGCGCTTCTCCTTATGACGTGGCAAAGATGTTAGGCGACACGATTGAAACAGTTGAGAAGCACTACACCCCATTCGTGAAAGAATTGCGAGAACGGGTGCGGAACATCCTTGAAACTGGTACTGGTATCGAAGAAGCGGCCAGAATGCCTTCAGAATCTTCGAAAAACGCGCAGCGAAAGCCTAACTAGCTTCAGAAAATCAAAAACGAATGAAATCATGTGAGCACTCGATGTTCGCTCCGAAGCGGCGCGAGCAACTGCCGAAGTTTCAGTGCGGTTTTGAAAAATTCACGTCACACCTGCGTCACATTCAAGATGCGCGAATCGGTAATAGCTCTATTTTCAATAATTTGTGGCGGACGGGCCTGTAAGCCGGATTTTGTGCCGCATGCATCCCTAAAACGAGACGCTTGCGCAGCGATCATTCCTCTAGGTCACGGCTCGCGCCGTGACTCAAGCAGCCTACCCGAGGGTTGCTCTCCGCAGCGGCTTGCGCCGTTGCAGAGGGAGCGCCTCCGCTTTCGCGAACGCTGACTCGACGAGCCGGGCCGGCTCTCCCCTCCTATTTGGCCTTGCACCACGCGGGGTTTTCCGTGCCTCGTGTGTTGCCACCCGAGCGGTGGGCTCTTACCCCACCTTTTCACCCTTACCAAGCGGACGAGCTGTGCGAAGACGTCTCGCAGGTTTTCCTGCGCGATGTCACCGTGCTGCGTGCCGCCGGCGGTACATTTTCTGTGGCACTTTCCGTGAGCGAACCGGCCAGCACAGGCCGAAGCTGATGCCATCCAAATCGCTCCCCTGGCGTTACCAGGCGCGTTGCCCTTACCTTACATCCGCAGTTAAACGAATGAAGGTTCCCTGATGACTCAGGACGGTGTCCGGACTTTCCTCCCGTCCAACCATCTTGCGATAGCCAGACCAGCGATCACCCGGCCCGCCCGCCGTCTCCATTATAGCTTCTGATTCGTTGAACTTGCGGGGAATACTTGCCCGATGGTCCATCAGCGAAATCGCGGTACTGCTAGTTAGCAATAATCGCCACCCCCTGGGCTTTTTCGTAAGTATTCATTCTAGGGAGGTTAAAGTTGTTTGTTTTGATAGACTTTTGTAAGTGTTGATTCTACGGCAGTTGCAGGCATCGCCTTGTGGTTGATGACTGGAGTGACGTTTCATGACTGGGCCGGCAGCAGGGATAAGAGGAACGCTGATCGCAGGCATGTCGAAGGCTACCACATATAACACGATTTGTCAATTACTTTATTAGGTATCATTCGAATGAATGGTTAAACCACGGAAAGACCAGAAGCTATCCCATTGAGACTTATATCGAAAAAACATCTCCTCAGGGGCTAAAGCCCGATCTTGCTTGCAAGTGAATGGCGGAGCTAAAGCTCCGCCCCCCTCAGGAACATTTACTTGACGATGCCAGTCGAGCTCCACTCACTTCAGTAGCTTTTCGAAGTCGGATTCGGACAGGGTGGGGACGCCGAGTTCTTTGGCTTTGTCGTATTTTGAGCCGGGATCTGTGCCGACGACTACGTAGTCCGTCTTTTTGCTTACGGAGCTGGAAATTTTGCCCCCGTGTTGCTGGACGAGTTCCGCGGCTTGCTCGCGGGAACGATTGGCTAAGCCGCCGGTGAATACAAAAGACTTGCCGGCGAATTTCTGGCTCTTGAGGACGCGCTTTTCCGTGGTGGGTCGCACGCCTGCTTTATTGAGTTTCTTGATGATGCGCTGATTGGCGGATTCGGAGAAGAATTCGGCGATGCTGGCGGCGACTTTGGGACCGACTTCGCCGACCTCGAGGAGTTGCTCTTCGCTGGCCGCGGCTAGTTCGTCGAGCGAAGAAAAATGGGCCGCGAGGAGTTGGCCGGTGCGCTCTCCGATCATGCGGATGCCGAGCGCATAGATCAGCCTCGCCAACGATTGTTTTTTGCTCGCCTGAATCTCGTCGATCAAGTTCTGTGCGGACTTGTCGGCATAACGTTCCAATTCGACGACATCGTTGAATCTCAGCGAGTACAGATCGGCGACGTCCTTGACGAGCCCTTTGTCCACGAGTTGATCGACGATCTTGTCGCCCAGTCCATCGATGTCCATGGCGTGGCGGCTGGCAAAATGCCGCAGGGATTCCTTGCGCTTAGCTGGGCAGGCGGCATTCACGCAGCGGTAGGCCACCTCGTCTTCTGCCTTGTGAATGGTACTGCCGCACTCCGGGCACTTTTCCGGCATGCGGAATTCGCGGCGGTTCGCGCCTTGTTTCACGACCTTCAGAACGTGTGGAATGACTTCGCCGGCGCGTTCGATCAGCACGGTGTCGCCGATTTGCAGGCCCAACCGGTCGATTTCGTCCATATTGTGGAGCGTGGAACGGCTGACAGTGACGCCTCCGACTTGCACCGGCTCGAGCACGGCTACCGGTGTTAACGTGCCGGTGCGGCCAACCTGCACGCGGATATCGTTCACTACCGTGGTCTCTTGCCGCGCGGGATATTTGTACGCGATCGCCCAGCGTGGAGCTTTCGCCGTAAACCCCAATTCGTGCTGGATTGGGGTCGAATTCACCTTGATCACGACGCCGTCGATTTCGTACGGCAAAGCTTCGCGCTTCGGCTCCCACGAGTCGCAATACGCCAGCACTTCCTCGATCCCTTCGCAGAGTTTCCAATCGTCGGAGGCGCGGAACCTCAATTGCTTTAGAGCTTGCAGAGATTCCGAATGCTTTGGGAATGGCTCCGCCCCATCGACCAGCAGGTAGTACGCAAAGAACTCCAGCCGGCGCTGGGCGGTGATCGAGGGATCCAGCACGCGGACCGATCCGGCCGCGGCGTTCCGGGGATTTACGAAAATCTTCCCACCGGCCTGCTCCTGTTGGCGATTCATGGCCTCGAACGATTTGCGGGTCATCAACACTTCGCCGCGTACTTCGAAGGTGGCGGGCAGCTTGGTTTTCTTAAGAAGAGCCGCGTCCATCCGGAGGGGAATGGAGCGAATGGTTCTAACGTTGGGCGTAACATCTTCACCGGTCGTACCATCGCCGCGTGTGACGCCGCGCACCAGAATTCCGTTTTCATATTGCAGGGAAATGCTGAGGCCATCGAATTTGTGCTCGGCTACGTATTCAATTTTCTCGCGGCCGCTTCCCTGCCGCACGCGGCGATCGAAATCGCGCAGCGCGTCGTAGGAAAACGCGTTGTCGAGGCTCAGCATCGCACGCGCGTGGCGCACCGTCTGAAAACCAGCACGCGGGACGCCTCCCACGCGCGCCGAGGGCGAATCCGGCGTGATCAATTTCGGATTCGCGGCCTCCAGCTCTTTCAGGTGGTTCATCAGGCGGTCGTAAGCGGCGTCCGACACCTCGGGATCGTCCAAAACGTAGTAGCGGTAGTCGTGATGGCGAATTTTGTCCCGCAGTCCTTCGATCTCGTGTTTCGCCGCCGCAGCCTTAGCCATGGGCACCCTCTGAAGAACATTCACGTGATTCAGCATCATAATATATACAATGGGAGTTTCGCGGCACACGCAGCTAGCGTGCGGACGAGCGGCATTCAGGACGGTCCATGACGGGCAACCTACGAAATGCATTGCTGATTCACAACCCCAACGCCGGGAATGGCGGAAACGGACGACGTCGCATGCTCGACGAAGCCCGCAGAATTCTGTCGTCTGGCGGCATCGAGGCGGAACTCATCGAAACTCGGGGTCCCGGCGATGCCACCGAAATGGCGCAACGCGCAACCATGGAAGGCCGGCAGCTGGTCATCGCGTGCGGTGGCGACGGGACGCTCAACGAAGTCGTGAATGGCCTGGCTGACGCGCAAAACGGGCATCGCGTTCCACTGGGGCTGCTTCCTGGTGGCACCGCGAATGTCCTGGCGAAGGAATTGAACTTGCCTTGGGACATCCCAGGTGCTGCGGAGAAGCTGATTCATGGAGAAATAAGAGAAATCGCACTGGGCCTGGCGACGCCGCTGCTGGCGCCGGAAAAGAGGCGGTATTTTCTGAGCGTGGCCGGCGCTGGACCGGATGGGATGATCGTTTATGCCATCGATCTTGATCTCAAAGCGCGCGTCGGTATTCTGGCGTATTGGTGGCAAGGGGCTCGCGAGGTTTTCCGCTACAAGTTTCCGCACTTCCGAGTCGTCACGGGCGATCAAAGAATTGATGCAACGCTAGTCGTCGTGGGCAGAACGAAAAATTACGGTGGCCCGTTCAAAATCACTACGAACGCGGATCTTTACGAGAACAAGTTCGAACTCATGGCGCTCACGACGCAAAGCGGCTTTCGCTATCTGAGCTATCTACCTAGTCTGTGGGTCGACAAATTGCGTGGCACCGACGGCGTTCACTTCTGGAAGGCGGAATCGATCGTGTGCGAGCCACTCGACAGCAATCCGGTCTACGCGCAGATCGACGGCGAACCGCTGGCACGCTTGCCGGTGGAGTTCAAGATCGTGCCGGATGCGCTGAAGCTGCTTGTTCCCCATAACGGCGCCGCGCAAAAATCTCGCGGCGGCTCCTGATCCAATCCAATGGACGTCGGCACGCATGCCTTGGCGTCGCTAGCGCTGACTCGCGTCCTTCTGCCGCGCGCGCCGCTTGCAGCTTGGGCGGTAGTGGTGGTTGCAGGAACGATCGCGAATGTGGACGCGCTGAGCGCAATGTTGGGACCGTCCATTTATTTGGCGTGGCATCACACCTATACACATTCCATTGTCGCCTCCGTGGCGGCTAGCGCGATTTTAGGCGTTGCTTATCTCTTGTTGATCCGAAAGTCGGCGCCCGTTGGGTTTTCTCGGGGCACATTTGTAAGCGTAGTTCTGCTAGCGGGATTTTTGCACCTTGCCATGGATGCGTGTCAGTCCGACGGAATCGCCGCGCTCTGGCCATTCAGCGCGAAGCGCATCGCCGCCGATTGGCTCGCCTGGATCGATCCGTGGATCATCACGATGCTGATTGCCGCCGTCCTGCTACCAGAAATAGCGCGCCTGGTCAGCGATGAGATCGGCGCACGGGACAAAGGCCCGCGCGGGCGCGTGGGAGCCGTCGTTGGTTTCATTCTCGTGATTCTCTACGTTGGCGCGCGCGCAAACTTCCACGGCAACGTACTGGCGACCATCGGAGCCCGTAGCTATCGAGACGAATCGCCCCGCCGGGCCGCCGCCTATCCGGAATCCGTTTCGCTTTTCACTTGGCACGCCATCATAGAAACAGATCGCGCCCTGCATGAACTCACGGTCGACGCCGCGCCGGGCGCGAGCTTCGACCCCGACAACGGCAGTACCCTATTCAAACCTGAGTCCTCCCCTATCCTCGAGCATGCTCAGAACGCCGAGGCAGCCAAGAAGTGTCTCCGAATCTCAAGCTTCCCGAAAGCCTCTGTCGAGAAAACGCCGGAGGGCTATGAAGTACAAATTAGAGATCTGCGTTACACCGTTTCTGGCGAGATCCGGCATGAGGTCGTGGCACTGGTCCACACGGATTCCACTGGCAGGGTCTTGGAGGACGAATTGCTTTGGGCTCGCGACCTGGTGCACCGATAACGCAACAGCGTTGTTGGCTATTTCCCGCTCGCGACAATACGCTCTTCCCGCAAAATGAATTGCGAAATCGCGTAACTCAACGCCACCAGCACAATCACAACCGCCGCCACCGCCAACTTGTGCTGTCCAAGAAAAGGCAGCGCCTGCGGGCCATACCGCACGGCCAAATAACCGATCGCGAAATACCGAACCGCCCTTGCCAAACCGATCGCTGACGTAAAACTCGCTAGCGGCACTTTGAACACTCCAGAAGCCAGCACGAAAAACTTGAACGGCGTTGGCGGCGGTAGCAGGGCCGCGATCAGCATTCCCGCAAAGCCGTTTTTCTCCACCCACAACTGGATCTTCTTCCCACGAGGCCCGGCTTTTTTGTGGAAAACGGCTTCACCGCCCTTCTTCGCGAGGAAATACAGGAGCACACATCCCAGCGTCGAGCCGAGCATCGCCATCGCCGCATACAGGGGCATGCGCACCGGACGCTGGATGCAGAGTTCGATCAGCAGCAAATCGTTGATCACCGGAAATGTCAGGACCGAGGAATCGAGAAAGGAAATGAGGAATAATCCGGGGGCGCCGAGCCCGCCGGCAAATGCGACGACCTTCTGTTTCCACCTGCTCAGATTCGCCGGCAAACTCTCGTCCTCCGTCAGGGAGTGCTTGAGTCTACCAGAGGGCGACGGTTGAAATGGACGGCTGAGAACTTGGCTGTCCCGGCGGACCGTACTAGCGGTCGTTCAACACTTCCTCAATGGCGCGCGTCAAGCACGACAACTCTTGGGCCTCGATTACGAAGGGGGGCGTGAGGTAGATGACATCTCCAAAGGGCTTGATCCAGCATCCCTTTTGCACAAAACGTGCCCGGAGTTCCAACGAGGCAACCGGACGATCCATCTGAACAACACCGACTGCACCTTTAACGCGAACTTCTGTTACTCCTGGCGCTCGGCAGCATCGACTGAGTTCATCTTTCAACTGCGCTTCAATCGCCGCCACTTGCCGCAGCCTCGGTTCGCTCTCGAACAAGTCGAGCGAAGCATTCGCTGCCGCACAACCCAACGGGTACGCCATATACGTCGGTCCGTGCATCAACGCGGCGTCCGGACCGTCGGATAAGAAGCCTTCATAAACTTTCTCGCTAGCGACGGTCGCAGCCAGCGGCATCGTGCCACCGGTCAACGCCTTCGAGAGACAGATGATGTCCGGCGTCACCCCGGCCTGTTCGCACGCGAACATCGTGCCTGTGCGCCCAAAGCCCGTAAAAATCTCATCGAAAATCAGTAGCAAACCGTGTCGGTTACACAATGACTTGAGATCACCCAACACTGCTGCGTGGTGCAACTTCATACCGCCCGCGCCTTGAATCAGTGGCTCGATGACTACCGCCGCAATTTCCTTCCGGTTCGCCTCCAGGAAGCGACCGAGTTGGTCGTAATGTTCTTTTGAATTTGGCAAGTCCACCAGAAACTGTTCCGGCAAGACTCCGCGAAGCAGTTTGTGCATTCCCTCATCCGGATCGCAAATCGACATCGCGGCAATCGTATCCCCGTGATACGCGTGTCGAAAACTCACAAACTTCGTGCGGCGTTGTCCCTGGTTTAGCCAAAATTGCACCGCCATTTTCATGGCCACTTCTACCGCCACCGATCCAGACTCCGTGAAGAAAACGTGGTTCAAATCGCCTGGTAATGCTGCCGCGAGCCGCGCGGCCAAACGATACCCGGGCTCATTCGCCAAACCGCCGAACATCACGTGCGGCATTCTCTCTAACTGATCAGCAACTTTTTTCAGAATGTACGGATGGCCGTATCCGTGGCACGCGGTCCACCAACTGGCGATCCCATCAATCAATTCCCTGCCATCTGCCAATTGGAGCCGTGCACCGTTCGCGGAAACCACAGGAACCGGCAGCTCCGCCGTTTTCATCTGGGTATAGGGCAGCCAGACATGATTGAGCGTCAGCCACTCCGGTGCGGTCATTGGTCCAGCGTATAAGTTTGGTTTCCGCATTTCCAGAGCAGAGCGGCAATCGTTGACGGTCAAAGGAAAATATGGCAGAGAGAATTATTGCGCGAAAGCGGCGCGGTCGAAATTGTTCATGAATACTTGCATCAAGGCGGTGCGGTGGAGGTTCGGCAAACGTGGAATCTCGCCAATGACGCGCACGTGGCCGAAGCGTTCGATGGTCTCGCGGTTTTCGCGGTTCTGATCGCCGATCAGCACAACGCCGTGTACTGGCAATTCCGCCGCATGCAAAGCGGCCAGCGTTAACAGTGTGTGATTGATGGTTCCGACGCCGCTGCGCGCTGCCAGAATCACCGGCAGCATGAATTTCACCATCATATCGAGCATGAATTGCTTTTGATTGATGGGCACGAGCACGCCGCCGGCGCCTTCTACGACGAGCCAATCATTGTGCAGGCTCGTCGGCAAGGTGATCCTTGCCAGATCAATCTCGGTGCCCGCCCAGCGCGCCGCAAGGTCAGGCGATACCGGTGGAACAAACTTGTAGACTTCGTCCAGCGTCCGGTCCGTTCCAATCCCCGCCAGGCGCATGACCGTGACGCGATCGGATCCCTCGAGCGTCCCGGTTTGAATGGGCTTCCAGTACACCGCATCGAGCGCGGCGCATAGCAGTGCCGACAGCGTTGTCTTCCCGACGCCGGTGTCCGTGCCTGTGATAAAAAAGTGATTCCTCACGAGCAGCCCGCCGCCAACGCGTGGTGCTGCGCTCGCCAAGCACCCAAGCAATCCTCCAATCGCCCCAGTTCACTGGCCGCAATTGCACAAGTGACCGACAACCGAAGTCGCGCGCGACCTTCCTTTACGGTCGGGGGACGAATCGCGCGCACCGCAAAACCTTGCGTTCGCAAAAACGCCGCGACCGCCAGCGCTTCTTCGTTTCCGCCAATCACTACCGGCACAATTTGCGTGCTGCTTCCTGCCGTGTCGTAGCCTTGCTGCTGCAACACGGCTGCTAGCCGCCGCGAGCTTGCGATCAACTCCGCCCTGTGTTCGTCCATGCCCCGCGCAATTCGAAGTGCGGCGTGAATCTGCCCGGCGATATACGGCGGCATCGCGGTGCTAAAAATGAATGTGCGCGCGTGATTGACGAGATGTTCCTTCAACGCCACGCTCCCACAAACAAATGCGCCCGCGCTGGCCAAAGCCTTTCCACACATATGCGTCACGGCGACCGCGTCGGCAGCCAAGCCCGCTGCCACAGCAATCCCGCGTCCCGACGGGCCGTGAACCGCGGTAGCATGGGCTTCATCCAAAATCAAACCAGCTCCGAAACGTTCACACAGTGCAGCCATTTCCGTTAAGGGCGCCACGTCCCCATCCATACTGAATACGGTTTCCGCAACCACAAACTTTCGCCCGCTCTCATTCGCGTGGGATCGCAGCCCATCTTCGAGGAAGTTCAAATCAAGATGTGGATAAATCACCTTGCGCGCGCCAGACAACCGGATTCCATCAATTAAGCTCGCATGGTTCAATTCATCCGAAAAAACAATGTCGCCCTTCCGCAATACCGACGTTAGCAGCCCGATATTCGCCGCATACCCGCTCCCAAAATAGAGCGCGGCATCCGTCCCAGAAAACTCCGCAAACTCCTGCTCGATCGCGTTCCACACATCCAGGTGTCCCGAGAGGAGCCGTGAGCCGGTGCCACCAACACGCGGCGCTTCTCGCACGGCATCCAACACTGCCGCGCGTAACGCGTCCGACTCCGCCAATCCCAAATAATCATTCGAACACAGATTCACGCCGGCAATCTCGGCCAGGGATCGCCGCTGATCCCGCGTCTCCAGGTCGCGCAGGCCGTCCGCAACCTCTCGCTGAAATGCTTTGTGGAATTCAGATGGCATGCGATTCGAGTGGTCTGAGTCCCAAAGTTTGCAGCAATTGCTCATCCTCATCCGGGCCCGGGTTGGGCGTGGTCAAGAGCTTTTCCCCGACAAAAATTGAATTCGCACCCGCAAGAAAGCACAGCGTCACGGCTTCCGGAGACAGCTGCTTGCGCCCCGCAGCCAATCGCACCCTCGAAGCAGGCATCAAGATCCGTGCCGTCGCGATCGCCCGCACCATCGCGAGGGGATCCAGCGCCGGAATCGACGCCAAGGGCGTCCCTTCCACTCGGACCAACATATTAATAGGCACGCTCTCGGGATGCGGCTGCAACGTCGCAAGCTGATGCAGCAGGCCGATGCGATCCGACTCTCGCTCGCCCATGCCCAGGATTCCCCCGCAGCAAACGGTGATACCCGCCTTTCGTACCGCCGCAAGTGTTCTCAGGCGATCATCATAAACCCGTGTACTGATGATCGAACCGTAAAACTCTGGTGACGTGTCTAAATTGTGATTGTAAGCGGACAGTCCGGCTTCTTTCAAACGCGCCGCTTGGCCCTCACTTAGCATCCCCAAAGTGCAACAGACTTCCATTCCCAACCCCGACACGCCACGCACCATTTCCAGCACGCGCTCAAATTCCGCGCCCTCCGGAGCCTGCCGCCAGGCCGCCCCCATACAAAATCGCGTCACCCCGCGCTCTGCGGCCTCCCGCGCCACTCCAATCACATACTGTGCGTCCAACAAGCCTTGCCGCTCCACGGGCGCGTCATAGTGAGCGCTCTGCGGGCAGTACGCACAGTCCTCAGGGCATCCCCCCGTCTTGATGGAAATCAGCTGGCAGGTCTGCACACGATCCGGCGCATGCGATTGACGGTGCACGCTTTGCGCCCGAAACAACAATTCGGTCAGCGGCGTCCGGTAAATCTCGGCAACCTCGCCTTGCTTCCAGTCGTGCCGCAGTTCAACCGGAGCGGTCTCCTGCGACCGCGCGGCTGTCGTTGCTTGAACGCTCATAGCTCCGCCCTGGGGTCTGTCCCTTCTAGCGTAACCTTACTTCTAGTCCACGACCAAAAATGCTGTGGCATGGTACCATTTTGTTCGCTAATCCGTGTCCTAAGTCCACTGCGTGCTTTCCAACCGTCCCTCCGTCCCGTTTGACCCACCACCCGCTAAATGTTATAAACTCACCACTTTGTTTAGCAGTTCGATGTGCGCACAGAATGCCGCGAAGTCATCCCGTTGGGTAGACAGGATCGCAGCTTCTGGTCGCAAGTCCCAGTCCTGCGTTAATGCAGTATTGTGCGGCACCGAGTGCTCAGGGTAGTGGACCGCTTGGCGGCCACTCTGTAAAGTTTCGCTCAAAATTCGTTTCTAGTACGGGAGGAGTGTTAATGCGCACCTGGCTTACGAGTGCCTGGTCACTGGCATGTCGAATCGCAAAATTTGGCGCCATTGCCGCCACGATTTCGTTGTTTACCGCAGTCCGATCGTTCGCGCAAACCGCGCAGGAAGCCAGCGGCGAGGCCAATCTCAAACTTCCCGACCTTTCCCAGGTCCAGTTTCTCGGCATCGACGGCCACAAACTCCTTCTCTTCGGCATCCTCTTTTGTGTCTTTGGCCTGATCTTTGGCCTGGTCATTTACAGCCGCCTCAAGAATCTTCCGGTTCACCGCTCGATGCGCGACATTTCCGAGCTAATCTACGAAACCTGCAAGACTTACCTCATCACCCAAGGCAAATTCCTACTTCTTCTTTGGCTCTTCATTGCCGTCGTGATCGTGCTCTACTTCGGCGTGCTCGCTCCAGTCCCCGGCAAGTCGGTCGCCGTTACCCTGCCGACCATTCTCGCGTTCAGCCTAATCGGTATGGCGGGAAGTTACGGCGTGGCCTGGTTCGGCATTCGCGTGAACACCTTCGCGAACTCACGCACCGCCTTCGCCAGCCTGCGCGGCAAGCCCTACCCGATCTATCACACGCCACTCAAAGCCGGCATGAGCATTGGCATGATGCTCATCAGCGTGGAGCTATTAATGATGCTCCTGATCCTGCTCTTCATTCCCGGCGACTACGCCGGCCCCTGCTTCATCGGTTTCGCCATCGGTGAGTCCCTCGGCGCCGCCGTCCTCCGTATCGCCGGCGGCATCTTCACCAAAATCGCCGACATCGGTTCCGACCTGATGAAAATCGTCTTCAAGATCAAAGAAGACGACGCCCGCAACCCCGGCGTGATCGCCGATTGCACCGGCGACAATGCCGGCGACTCCGTCGGCCCCAGCGCAGATGGCTTCGAGACCTACGGCGTAACCGGTGTTGCCCTCATCACTTTCATCCTTCTAGGCGTAAAGAGCCCGACGGTGCAGGTCCAACTCCTCGTCTGGATCTTCGTAATGCGCATCGTCATGCTCGTCGCCAGCGCCGCCGCCTATTTCATAAACGGCTTCATTGCCAACGCCAAATACGGCAAGGCCGACGAAATGGACTACGAGGCCCCGCTCACCTCTCTCGTCTGGATCACCTCCATCGTCTCCATCGCCTTTACCTATTGGATCTCCTCGCTCATCATCCCTACTCTAGGCGGCGATTCCACGCAATGGTGGAAACTGGCCACCATTATTTCCTGTGGCACTCTCGCAGGCGCCATCATTCCCGAACTAGTGAAAGTCTTCACCTCCACCGCATCCCGCCACGTAAGAGAAGTCGTAAGTTCCGCCGAAGAAGGCGGCGCCTCGCTAGGCATCCTCTCCGGGTTCGTAGCCGGCAACTTTTCCGCCTACTACATCGGCCTAGCGATGGTCCTGCTGATGTCGGTCGGCTACCTGATCAGCAACATGGGACTCGGCGGCCTCATGATCGCAGCCCCGGTCTTCGCGTTCGGCCTGGTAGCGTTCGGTTTCCTGGGGATGGGTCCGGTCACCATCGCCGTAGACTCCTACGGTCCCGTCACCGACAACGCCCAATCGGTCTACGAACTCTCGCTGATCGAGCAAATCCCCAACATCAAGAGCGAGTTGAAAAAGGACTACAACATCGACGTAAATTTCGAACGCGCCAAAGAAATGCTCGAAGCCAACGACGGCGCTGGCAACACCTTCAAAGCCACCGCCAAGCCGGTGCTTATCGGCACCGCAGTAGTAGGCGCCACGACCATGATCTTCTCCATCATCATGGCGCTAACCCACGGCCTTACCGAAAACGTCAACAAGCTCTCCCTCCTCCATGCACCGTTTGTCCTGGGCCTGATCACCGGCGGCGCTATGATCTACTGGTTCACCGGCGCGAGCACCCAAGCCGTAACCACCGGCGCCTACCGCGCAGTCGAATTCATCAAAGCCCACATCAAGCTCGACGGCGCAGCCGCCGCCAGCGTAGCGGACAGCAAAAAAGTGGTCGAAATCTGTACGAAGTATGCCCAGAAAGGCATGTTGAACATCTTCATCGCGGTCTTCTTCGCCACGCTCGCCTTCTCGTTCATCGAGCCATTCTTCTTCATCGGCTATCTGTTCTCCATCGCCATCTTCGGCCTCTACCAAGCCATCTTCATGGCCAACGCCGGGGGCGCATGGGACAACGCCAAGAAAATCGTAGAAGTCGAGCTAAAGCAAAAGGGCACTCCCCTCCACGACGCCACAGTCGTAGGCGACACCGTAGGCGACCCCTTCAAAGACACCAGCTCGGTCGCGCTAAACCCAGTCATCAAGTTCACCACGCTCTTCGGCCTTCTCGCGGTAGAGCTAGCCGTCCAACTAACCGCCTCCCAAGGCCCGGGCATGACGCACATCCTCGCAGCCGTCTTTTTCGCCGTCTCATTCTTTTTCGTCTACCGCTCGTTCTACGGCATGCGCATCCGCACCACCACGCACTAATCGACGGCGCCCCGGCCTTTGTAGGGGCGCAGCACTGCTGCGCCTCATCTCGGCCACCAACTCTGTCTATTCATTTTCGACGGAGGCTCCCCGTGCCCTTTCATGCCCGAGTTGACATAGCTATCTAAGATAGCTATCCTGTGTCTATGAAAGTCAGCGTTGCCGACGCCAAAAACAAGCTTCCTGAGCTCATTAAAGCCGTCGAAAACGGCGAAACCGTGACCATCTGCCGCCGCGGCGTGCCTACGGTCGATTTGGTGCGCACCAAGGAGCCCGTCGGAAAAGTCCGAAAACTCGGAACACTCCGGGACAAAATCAAAATCCACGATCCCGATTGGTGGAAGCCCATGACGGAGGAAGAAGTCGACGCTTTTCTCGAAGGCCGTTATTAGGTGCGATTCCTCCTGGATACGGTGGCGCTGATTTTCGCCGTAAAGGCTCCAGAGCGCCTCGGCAGGCAGGCAGCCAATATTTTCGCCAATCCCCATGAAATTCTGAACCTGAGCGCAGTCTCCGTTTCTGAAATCGCCGTCAAAGCGGCCCGGGGCAAATTCGATTTTTCCTTTTTGGACTTGCGGACCGCGATCGAAGATTTGCACCTGCAATCGTTGCCCTTCACGATGGATCATGCGTTTCGTCTCTTCGATTTGCCTCTGCGCCATACCGATCCGTTCGATCGCCAACTCATCGCCCAGGCACTAAGCGAAGGCATCCCGATCATGTCGTGCGATCAGGAGTTCCGCCTTTACGAGGACCTTCAAATCATCTGGTAGTTCTCCATCTTGAATTCGCATGACCTCCAAGCGTCACTTCTAGTACGATACCCGCCGGAAAAAGGAGCCCCACGATGAGCTCAACGACGCGCAACTTTCTTCTGACGTCTTTCGCAATCCTCGCGCTACTCGCTCTCCCCAATCACTCGCACTCCAACGCCAAGCCCGAGGACTGGCGCCCACTCTTCAACGGCAAAGATCTGACCGGCTGGAAGCACGTTGGCCCCGGCGAGGACACGGTGGAAGATGGCCTGATCCGCACCCACGGCGGCATGGGCCTGCTCTACTGGACCGCCGAAAAATTCGGCAACTGCCGCATCAAGGTCGTCTACAAAATGCGCGATCACAACGACAACTCCGGCGTCTTCATCCGCATTCCCATCGAGCCCCGGGAACCCTGGATGCCCGTCCACTACGGCTACGAAGTTCAAATCGACAACCAACCTGAAGACTCGAAGGAAGACGAATATCACGTAACCGGTACGCTCTATTCGCTTACCAAGCCGCTCGCTCGTCCAGGCAAGCCCGGCCCCGAATGGAACACTATGGTCATCACCCTCGACGGCCCACGCACGGTCGTGGTCGTCAACGATGTGAAGGTCACCGATTACACCGAGGGCCAGCCCGTTCCCGCGCGCAAATTCGATTTCGAGCCGCAACACGGTCTGCGTCCCAACGAGGGCTACATCGGCCTGCAAAACCACAGTGACAACGACATCGTCTTTTTCAAAGAAGTCGCCGTCCAACCCCTCCATTAATGAGCAATGGGGGTCGGACCTTTAGGTCCGACATCATGAGATTTGACACCGGCGGCTTTAGCCGCTGAGGAATTGTTGTTCGACTTTTCGAATTCTGGTTCAACGGGAGCCACCCATGAAAAAAGACCTGACCCGCCGCCAATTCCTCCAACGCACAGCGCTAACGGCCGGCGCCCTGGCCACCACCAACTCGATCCTTCTCCCCGACAATCGTCTGAACGCCGCACCCTATCCCGGCGCGAACGACCGCATCCGCTTCGGCATCATCGGCGTCGGCATGCAAGGCTCCGGCCTGCTCCCTAACTCCATCCAACTCCCCGGTGTCGAATGCATGGCCGCAGCCGATCTCTACGACGGCCGCCACACGCTGGCCCGCGAAATCACCAACAAACCGAATCTCACCGTCACCCGCCATTACCAGGAACTCCTCGACAACAAAGATATCGATTGCATCATCGCCGCGGTCCCCGACTTCTGGCACAAAAAAGTGGTGGTCGACGCCGTAGCCGCTGGAAAAGACGTCTACTGCGAAAAGCCCATGTCCCATTCCGCAGCTGACGGCGTGGCCATGGTAAAAGCCGGCCAATCCAGCGGCCGCATCATTCAAATCGGTTCCCAGCGCGTCAGCTCCGTTATCTGCGGCAAAGTCAAAGAGCTCATCGCGCAGGGCATCATCGGCGATCTAATGCTCGTCGAAGGCTCCATGGGACGCAATGATCCCAACGGCGCCTGGGAATATCCGCCGCCGTTCGACCTCTCCCAGCAAAATCTCGATTGGAATGGATGGCAAGAACAAGCCGCGCCCAAGCGCCCCTGGGATCCCGACATGTCGCCCAAATATTTCGCCCGCTGGCGCTGCTGGAAAGAATACGGCACCGGGGTGGCCGGCGACCTTCTCGTTCACTTGGTCAGTGGTGCAATTTTCATGCTCGGGCTCAACGAGGCGCCCGCGCGCGCCCAAGCCAGCGGCGGCATCCTGCGCTGGAAAGACGGCCGCAACATGCCCGACGTTCTAGCCACCTTGTTTGAATTCAAATCCATCCCCGCGCCGGTCTACTTGCGCTTGAATCTCGGCACCGAGACGCCCGAAAACTATCGCTTCCAGGGCTCGAAAGGCATCCTGGACGTCACCCCGACCACCATCACCTATTCACCGCAGTCCGGCAAAGACGAAAGCCCCAGCTACTACACCTCGAGCTTTCCCAAAGCCATGCACGAAGAATATTTGAAAAAGTGGCACGCGGAGCACGACGCAGTACCGGGCAAGGAGCCCATTCCCGAAGGCTTCAGCTACACCAGCGTCTCGTATGACGACCTGAAGCCTCACCTCTGGACCTTCTTCCAGGCCGTACGTTCCCGAGGCTCCGTCACCGAAGACGTAGTCTTCGGCCACCACGCCGCCCTCGCCTGTCACATGGCGAATGAATCCTACTTCCGCAAGGCCCCGACAACGTGGGACCCGGCCTCCGGCACAATTAAAAGCTAATCGCAGCGGGCTGCCCCTCAGGGACACTCTAGTCCCTCTCAAACAGCTTGCATGGGTGAAACGCTTGCGCGCTCAGTGCGCGGGCACAGGCAGGAGTGCCTGTGCTACGTTCGGCGAACGCCAAACCACTGATTTTCAATATAGAGTGATTTCAAACACGAACAAAATCGACCAGCACGCGAACCATCCGCAGCAGCGGACCTTGCCTATCCATTCGATCTCACCAATCGCGACGTTACCGTCTTCGTGAATACGCTGCAGAACTCATTGTCCTCGTCGGAGCCTTTGCCTTTCGGCGCCTCCGTCATGGTTACACTCTTGGTCTTGAAATCAATCACCAGTTTCCCAATCACGCAATCGCGCGCCGAGGTCTGCGCCACCAGGCCGTTGCTATCCCAGCGGAGAATCGTATAGTGCACAGGGCTTACGTCCAGCCGCGTGAACAGATTTCCTTCGCCCTGCAGGTTGTTCCCCTCCGCCACCGCGCACAGAGAGATCTTTTTATCGCACTCAATCTCCACTTTCGCAGAGGGATCCACAGGTTTCTTCATGTCGGAGTCGCTCTTCCATTTTCCGGAAGCGGCAAGGTAATTGTGATTTGTAATCTTGATCTGTTGCGCGAAGGCAGTTCCGCCAGAGACCAGCGCGAGGAGAATAAGGGTCAGGAATTGTTTCATCGCTCCGGCTCCCTTAGCGCCATCCACTCTAGAGAGCCGGCGCCCTTTCGTAAACTGTACAGAGGTTTCAATGTGCTCTAGACCCAAAGGCTCAATCTCAGGTTCTACTGTCTTAGTACTAGCTCAGTCTAAACTCGCCTAAAGGAGGCGGGCAAACGAGTTGTTAATGGACTCTTCTGGAGACGCTCCGTTTGCGAAACCCATCCTCACCGCCGCATTCGCACTGCCTTCGTATGTTCAAACGACCCGCAAGTCCGCCATCCATCCGGGGTTTTCTCGAGCCGCTGCGAGACTTCGTACCCGCACCCTCGAACCGGACATACCCAAAATCTCACCTTCCTGCTCGCCACGAAGTCCTCGATGTAGAGCGGGTGAAAGTCACCCCTCTCGCACACGCAAATGGCCTCCCGCCCGTAAAATGCTTCTCGTGCTTGTGCATCAACCTCTTCCTGCAACCGGTAGTAGCCCTTCTCTAAGGAATACACCACCGGACATCCCGGCCAGTTGCACCGGTAAACGTTCGCGCCCGGCCGGAAACTCATGCGCAAATGGTCGACGGGACAATGAATCACCGGTGGCGGCGAATACAAACTCTTGTGCTGCAACATGGACGGCCCCGGCACACAGTATAGGTCCGCGTTCGTGGGCGAGCAGCCAAGTCTTGACGCTTCGTCCCTGTTGGTAACGTCTAGAAAATCGTGCCAGCCGTCGCAGTTGTAGCGGCCGCTTTCGGAAGCGGGCGCTTTTCTTAGGGTGTCCCACTAAAGTTGAACTCCGAACCGTACCGTTCACCGGTCGCCATAAGTTTTTCGATGCGCTCAACCGGCTGAATGCCGCCTCGCGCGCCGACAGCCATGCAGTTCAGTGCTGCGGCCGCGCACGCAAAATCCAATTGCCTCTGGATCGGCCAGTCCCGCAAAAGCCCATAAATAAATCCTGCATGAAAAATATCCCCAGCCCCTATCGAGTCCACCACGTGCACTCGGTAGGCAGCCGCATGCCAAAACTTCATGCCGTCCCACGCCAGCACGCCTTCTTCACCAAGTGTCGCCGCGGCCAGCACGCAGCCGTATCTCTTGCGCACTTCCGGCAGCGCCTTCCGCAAATCCTGCTCACCCGTAAGACGCCCCGGAATGTCCCGGCTCGCTACGAAATAATCCAAGTTCGGCAGCAATTCCTCTACGCCGGGATACAGCTCATCCAAATCCGCGACGACCGGCACACCCGCCTCATGCGCCCAACCGGCCGCCACCGCGGCCGCCGCCGTGTCGTGTCCATCCACATGCAAAACCCGCGCGTTCACGATCCATTCTCGCTCTAGTTGCCCAGGCTGGAGGGTTAACCGCTCGTCCCGCTTCCACAAAACGGTCCTCTCTCCTTTGTCATCCACCAAAATAAACGCCTGTTGGCTGGGGCATCCTTCTGCCACAACCAGATGCGCCTCAACACCAAGCCGCGCAAACTCCTCGCGATGCAACTCACCGGCTGCATCGTCGCCAACCTTGCCTACGTACCGCGTCTGTAGCTCCCACTGCGCGCACGCCGCCACGGCTGACGCCACCTGCCCTCCGGGCAGAATATTCGCGGAATGAAACGCCACCTTCGACCCCCGCGCCGGATACTCCGGCACAGGAATGATGGTATCCGTGGCATTCAATCCCACCCCAACAACATCCACTACCGGTGATTTCGTCATTTCCTGTTGAGTCGATCCTGCACGCAACTTCCCGTTCACTGAAATCGCGTGGTTCGCCAAATCACGATCCCGCAAACCGCCAGCATTCCTATGCTCACCACGCTCAAAATTAGCGCCGGTCCCCAATGCAAAGCCAGCTGAGGCACTCGCGCCATCCATCCAAACAGCACAAATACTCCGGTCGCGACCACAATCAAAACCAAATCCCAGGCACTCCGCGCAGGCGCCACCTCACCCGCCGACGTACGCCCGTCCATGCGCGCCTCGACATAATCCGCGGCAACGCCGTATCGCACGCCTTCCCGCTGCGCCGCTTGTTTCCACCGAACGCGCTCCGCACCAGTCGCCGACGAAGAGGCGATCGCTCCCACTCCGAGCATCATCAGCAACGACCCGCCAACCACCTGCATGTAAGTCGACGCCCCGCGCCCGTGCAGTTCCCCAAAAACAAAAACGCCCCACAGCAATCCCCAAATCTGGTTTGAATTCGACAGCGGAATCCCGCGGCTGATCCCCACGTACTTCGCCGCATACTGCTGAAACAAATCCCCGATCACCCAAACAAATCCGCCCAGCATCAACCAAAACAAAAACTCTCGTGCGTCTACGAGTTGATGCCATAACCCCGCAGCCCCCGTAAAGCTAAACGCCAAGGTCCCCATCATCCCGACTTCGCCGAACGTAAAGAACGTAACGAACGAGAGAGGGTTCATGCCCGTCAGATAAGCTTTGCGATAAGGGATATACATCGTCCCCCATAAGATCCCAGCTCCCAGCGCCGCCGCCACACCTCGCGACGCATGTGACGCCGGACCCGCCGTAGCCGACGATGAAGCCACCGCCAGCATCCAGGCGCCGAAGCACATCACCAAAACTCCGCCCAGCACGCCCGTCCACCGCCGCCAGCCCGCCTGCCGCAATTCATTGAAAAAAATGAATCCCCACAAGATTCCCAGCAGGCTATTCGAATTCCACAAGGGAAACGCAATACTCAACCCCACATCGCGAATCGCGAAAATCGTCAAAGTATTCGCCACCGCCCAGATGCACCCCGCCAGTACCGCCCAAATAATCAAGTGCGGCGTCCGCCGCACATCCGCCCGAACCGAGGAAGTCCCCAAAATCAAGGCAGGCACACTCCACCGCGCCAGAAAAACTCCCAGCACCATAATCAACGAAATCACCACCGGCGAAATTCCCACAGATACCAACTTGGTCGGCGCCTCCGCAGCCCCAAGCCAAGCCCCGGCTGTAAACCCCGACAGGACGCCCACAACCTGCAACGTCCGCGCCCGCGAAGCCGCAGCCGCATCCACCACCCCTATCCCCGAAGCCAAAACCGTCTCCATAAGCTCACGTCACTGCCGCCGAGATTCCGTTGTAGGGGCACAGCACTGCAGCGCCCCAGCTTGCCCGGGCGTAAACTCCTCGAGCCTCTTTTCTCGTTCCACTGTCTCGAAATCCATCCGTACTACCGAATTGCCGCCAACAAAACCAACCCCCCAATCAACACCACCACCGGCACCCAAAACTGAACATCCGTCAACACGCTCGCCCACAAGTTCAACTCGCGCACACTCTCATCAGGTCGCGCCATCCGATCCCTCCAGCCAAAACGCCGCACGGGAGAATAACATCTCCCGTCAGCGCGTCACGCACGAACCTTTACGTCGCGGCCATCGAACAACAAGTGTGCAAGCCCAACCTGAGGTAAGCTACCCGGGTACAACGTATGTCCCCGCACCTCACCACCATCTATCGTTCGCGCCCGCCGCGCCGACCAGATGCCCGCAGAGTCCTGCTCGCGCTCCTGTTCTTGATCGTCGCGCGTCCAACTCTGGCACAGTCCCAAACCACACCTGACTACAAACCTCAAGGCTACGTAAACGATTTCGCCAACGTCCTGACCCAACCCACCCTCGACCAGCTCACCGTTCTTTGCACCGAAGTCGATCAGAAAGCACACGCGCAAATCGCCGTAGTCACCGTCCCCACCACCAATGGCCAGCCAATTGTCGACTACACTTTCAACCTCGCCACGAAATGGGGCGTGGGCCCCAAGCAATCCAATCGCGGTGTCCTGATACTCTTCGCCGTCAACGACCGCACCTACTGGACCCAGGTCGGCTACGGCCTGGAGCCGATCCTCCCTGACGGCAAAGTCGGCGGCTTTGGCCGCGAAGCCGTCCCTATCCTCCGCCAAGGGAACTACAACGCCGCAGTCCTGCTGATGACGCGCCGCGTCGCAGATGTGATCGCGCAGGACGCTGGCGTCACCCTTAGCGGTGTGCCACCTCCGATGCAGCGTCGCGGTCAAGCGCAAGATCGCCCTCTCAGCGGTCTGGGCACATTCTTCCTGGTCCTCTTCGTGGTCATTATCATCTACGCGATGATGAGAAGCGGAGGTGGCTCGTCGGGCCGGGGCGGCGGGAGCAGCGACGCCTGGTGGATTGCTCCTGTGATCGCGGCGAATATGGGCCGCAGCCGGTGGGGTGGCGGTGGCTTCGGCGGAAGTGGTTGGGGTGGCGGTGGCGGCGGAGGAGGTGGCGGCTTCGGTGGCGGCGGAGGTTTCGGCGGAGGTGGCTTCGGAGGCGGCGGCGCAGGCGGAAGCTGGTAGACTTGTGTAGTCTCGCCGACTGTGTAGGCGCTGATCTTCAGACCGGCCCGAAATCCTGTAGCCGCGGCCTCGAGGCCGCGGGGTTTAGAGCCCACTCCAAGCACGATTTTCTGAGCGAAGCCACAATACGCTCAAGGCAATGATTCTCAAGAAAAGGTCAGGCGTTAGTCGCGAAAGAAGTCCCGGTAGAAAATGGAAGCCAAGCTCAAAGAACTAGTCAATCGCCTGCAAGCCGCGGCAAAAGAGAATCTCCAATCCGTCGCCCTCTACGGCTCTGCGGCCACCGGCGAATTCCATGAAGGTCATTCCGACATCAACATCCTCTGCCTGGTACAACGCGCCGGTTCCCCCGAACTCGAGGCCTTCCACGGCGTTGCCGAGTGGTGGACCAAAAAAGGCAACCAACCCCCGCTTATCTTCACCCGCGAAGAGCTCCAACGCTCCGCTGACGTTTTCGCCATCGAACTCCTCGACATGAAATCCCGCCATCGCATCCTTTTCGGCGAAGAGTTCCTCAAGGTTCTCGAAGTGCCGCTAAACTTCCATCGCCTCCAGGTCGAGCGCGAACTCCGTATCAATTGGCTACGCCTGCGTCAGGCGATCGTGGCCGCGCCGCTAGACGAAAAAGCGCACCTAGGCATCATGACCCAGTCGCTCTCCACCTTCTGTGCCCTATTCCGCCACGCATTGTTCGCGCTCGGACAACCCCTGCCCGCCACGAAACGCGAAGCCCTCGCCGGCACCGCCTCGCTCACGGGCAAGGATCCCGGTACCTTCCAGGCGCTGCTCGATCTGCGCGAAGCCAAGCGCAATAAGAATTCCATCGACGTCGAAGTCTCCCTGCGTTCCTATCTGGCCTTCGTCGAAGCAGTCACCGACGAAGTAGACCGCCGGCTCAGCACCCAATGAGTTTCGCAACTCGAAATCCGACGAACGACGTTCCGGTGCGTGCTCGATACATGCGATGTCGTCCTGAGCGTGGCGTTGAATCTCAGCGTACGATACGGCTCGGACTTTGCTTTCGAGTTTCCAGCTTCGTGTTTGGCTTTTCGGAGGCACCTTAATGAAATCACTGCTAGCAGTTGTCGTTGTAATCGTCGTGATCGCCCTGGCCGTTGGCGGCATGTACGTCGGCCGCAAAAACCAAATGGTCACGCTCGACGAACAAGTGAAATCCAACTGGGCCCAGGTCGATGTGGTCCTGCAGCGCCGCGCAGACTTGATTCCCAACCTAGTCGAAACGGTAAAGGGCTTCGCGGCCCACGAAGAACAAGTCTTCGGCGACATCGCCAAAGCCCGCTCCGCCCTCATCGGCGCAAAAACTCCCTCCGACAAGATTGCCGCGAACGGCCAACTCGACAGCGCGCTGAGCCGCCTGTTGGTGGTAGTCGAAAACTACCCCCAGCTGAAATCGAACGAAAATTTCCTGCGCCTGCAGGACGAGCTAGCCGGCACCGAAAATCGAATCGCCGTAGAACGCAAGCGCTACAATGATTCCATACAGGCTTACAACACCTACATCGGGCTGTTCCCTAACAGCATCTTTGCAAGCTGGGCTGGCTTCAAACGCAACGAAGCTTATTTCCAAGCGTCCGAAGCTTCTCGCGAAGCCCCCAAAGTTCAATTCCCGGCCGCCAAACCGTAGCCGAGTTACGCTCGCGATCCCGTAGGGACACCGCATTGCTGTGCCCAATCTCGGCACTCAACGGAAGGGCTCGCCTGAAATCTGGTTTTCGGCTCAATCAAACGGCAACCCAACGTAATTCTCCGCCAAGGCCGTGGCTGCCGCGCGCGAACTCGTCACGTAATCCAGGTCCGCCAAATGCAGATGATGCTGAAATCCATCCTCATTCGGAAAACGATGCAGCATGGAAGTCATCCACCACGAGAACCGCTGTACTTTCCAAACGCGACGCAAACAAGTCTCGGAATATCGGTCTAATCCTTCGGTCTTTCCATCCTTATAAAAATCAACAAAAGCCTGCTTCAACACGCGGACATCGGCCACCGCAAGGTTTAATCCCTTCGCCCCGGTAGGAGGCACAATGTGTGCAGCGTCGCCCAGCAGAAACATCTTGCCGTGCCGCATCGGTTCGGCTACAAAACTCCGCATCGGCGTAATGCCCTTTTGCAAGACGGGACCGTCGGGGAGCCTCCAGCCGTCGTGCGTCGCCATGCGCAAGCGCAACTCGCTCCAGATGCGGTCATCGGACCATTCCTCGATATTTCCCTCGGGGTCGCATTGCAAATACAGCCGCGAAATTTCCGGCGACCGCATGCTCAGCAGCGCGAACCCACGCTCGTTGTAGGTATAAATCAATTCGTCAGAGGCAGGCGCGACTTTGGCGAGGATGCCGAGCCACGCGAACGGATAAACGCGCTCGTGTATACGCAAAACACCGGCGGGCATGGCTGCTCGGCTAATACCGTGAAATCCGTCACATCCGGCAATGAAATCACATTCAAGCGTTTTCGTTTCGCCGCCGTGCTGGAAGCGAATTTTCGGGTTGCCGTCGAGATCGTGAACGCTGACCGCTTCGGCCTCAAAAAAGATTTTCGCGCCGGCAGCAACGCGCGCAGCAACCAGATCCTTGATGAGCTCATGCTGAGCGTAAACAGTGATGGACTTTCCGCCAGTCAAATCTTTGAAGTCGATACGATGGGGCGCGCCCCCGAAGCGCAGCTCAATGCCGTAGTGGATCAGGCCCTCACGCTGCAATCGCGCTCCGACACCGGACTCCGTCATCAGGTCCGCGGTGCCCTTCTCCAGCACTCCGGCGCGGACGCGTTGCTCGATATATTCTTGCGAGCGGCTTTCAAGGACGACCGATTCCACGCCGTGCAGATGCAACAGGTGCGAGAGCATCAGCCCCGCAGGGCCCGCCCCGATGATTCCAACTTGGGTTCGCATCGCTTTACACGCAAACGAATCTGTACACGCAACGATAAATCGGACACGCTTCTAGTCTGAGTCTTTGTCGATGTTACTATAGGCGTTCGCAACAGGGCGAACCTCGAACGTGGAAACAGCCTATATCTGTGATGGCATTCGCACCCCCATCGGGCGATATGGCGGAGCGTTGGCCAGCGTCCGAACCGACGATCTGGCCGCCATCCCTATCGCCGCGCTGATGGAGAGGAATCGCGGCGTAGATTGGAATGCACTCGACGACGTGATCTACGGCTGTGCGAATCAAGCCGGCGAAGACAATCGCAACGTAGGACGCATGGCGCTGCTGCTCGCCGGATTGCCGAAGGAAGTCCCGGGCTCAACGGTGAATCGACTGTGCGGGTCGAGCATGGATGCGGTGGCGGCGGCGGCGCGCGCGATCAAGAGCGGCGAAGTAGACCTCGTGATCGCGGGCGGCGTCGAGAGCATGTCGCGCGCGCCGTTTGTGATCGGCAAAGCAGACGCGGCGTTTTCGCGATCATTGAAGCTCGAAGACACCACGCTTGGCTGGCGTTTTGTGAATCCGCTCCTGAAGGCAAAATACGGAACCGATTCGATGCCCGAAACGGGCGAGATCGTCGCGGAGCAATATCACGTTTCGCGGGAGGACCAGGACGCGTACGCGCTGCGCAGCCAGCAACGTGCCGCCGACGCGATGCGCAGTGGGCGACTGGCGGAGGAAATTGTATGTGTACCGATTCCGCAGAAAAAGGGTGAGTCAACTTGGGTTCGTGAAGATGAGCATCCGCGGCCGGACACCACACTGGGGGCGCTGTCGAAATTGAAAGGGGGCGTGAAGCCGGGCGGAACGGTTACCGCGGGGAATGCTTCGGGTATTAATGACGGCGCTTGCGCTCTGTTGCTGGCTTCGGAAGCGGGCGTGCGGAAACATGGGTTGACTCCGCGGGCGCGAGTCGTGAGCGGCGCGGCGGCAGGCGTCGCTCCGCGGATCATGGGAATGGGACCAGTCCCCGCGTCGCGTAAAGTCTTAGCGAAGAGCGGGCTCACGATCGGGCAGATGAACGTGATCGAGTTGAACGAGGCGTTCGCATCGCAAGTGCTGGCGGTGTTGCGGGAGTTGGGCGTGGCAGACGACGCGGCGCAGGTGAACCCGAACGGCGGCGCGATTGCCTTGGGGCACCCTTTGGGCGCGAGCGGGGCGCGGTTGGTCACCACGGCGATGTACCAATTGCAGCGCACCCAGGGTCAGTATGCGTTGTGTACGATGTGCATCGGCGTGGGCCAAGGAATCGCGGTGATTCTGGAACGCGTCTAGTTTATATCGTTAACGTTGGCGCCTCGTCGGCGTTCTCTGTCGGACATTGACGGTTGCCGCTGCTCGTCGTAGTGTTTGCGCCGGAGTCTTGTCTAAACCTAGCCGTCTGAAGACGGCCGCCGCTACCCTTATGGAATTATTCGACTCTCTGTTCCGCTCGGAAGATATCGAGAAGGTTCTGTCGGATCGGTCGTGTTTGCAGGGAATGCTCGATTTTGAGGCGGCGCTCGCAAGAGCGGAAGCGCGAGCCGGTGTAATTCCCTCCTCTGCCGCGGCGGCCATCGCGGCGCAATGCAAAGCGGATCTTTTCGACATCGAGGAGCTAAGTCGCGGCGCAAAGCTCCCGGGAAATGTTGCGATTCCCCTCGTGAAAGCGCTCACGGCGTTGGTGGGGCGAGACAACAGGGATGCGGCGCGCTACGTGCATTGGGGCGCGACGAGTCAGGACGCGATCGACACGGGATGCGTCCTGCAGTTGCACCAAGCCCTGAAAGTTGTCGCTAGTGATCTCGACCGTCTGGAGCAGGGATTGGCTGAGCTTGCGACGAAGCATCGTTCCACGATTGTGGTGGGACGAACGTGGATGCAGCAGGCGCTGCCAACGACGTTTGGCATGAAAGTAGCCGGATGGCTGGATGCCGTGGATCGCCACCGCGAACGATTGCGCGAAACGCAACGTCGCGCGGTAGTGCTCCAATTCGGCGGCGCGGTCGGCACCTTGGCGGCACTGGGAAACCGCGGCCCTGAAGTTGCCAAACTCTTGGCGCAGGACCTTGCGCTGGAGTTGCCGGAGATTCCGTGGCACAGTCACCGGGATCGCATGGCCGAGGTCGCCACCACATTGGGGCTCTGCGTCGGCACCCTCGGAAAAATCGCGAAAGATATTTCGCTGCACTCACAAACGGAAGTCGCGGAAGTTTTCGAGCCGTCAGAAAAGGGCCGGGGTGGCTCTTCGACCATGCCGCACAAGCGAAATCCTGTTACATCGGCGGTCGTGCTGTCGGCGGCAACGCGTATCCCAGGACTGGTCAGCACGATGCTGACAGCAATGACGCAGGAACACGAACGCGGGCTTGGGGGTTGGCACGCCGAATGGGAGACTCTGCCGGAAATTGTTTCCCTGAGCGCAGGGGCCTTGCACCAGATGGCGGAGATTGTTCCGAAGCTTGAGATCGACGCCGAGCGCATGAAAGCGAACCTCGAAGCCACGCACGGACTGATCTTTGCGGAAGCGATAGCGATGGCCTTGGCAGCGAAGATGGGCAGAGTGGCAGCGCATGAAGTCGTAGAGTCGGCTTGCGAGCGCGCTTGGAAGGAGAAGCGGCATCTTCGCGACGTAATCTTTAGCGATGATCAAGTGAAAACACATCTCTCGTCGGACGATCTCGACGCGCTTTTCGATCCGCGACGGTATTTGGGCGCGGCCGAAGAATTTGTCGATCGCGTAGTGGCCGCCAGCAAGCGCGGAGGGTGACAAGCAGGAGAACGCGGTAGGCGAGGAGGCTTAATGGCTTTTGCCGAACTAAAAGATCTCCGAATGCACTACGAGATAGCAGGACCCGCGGGTGCGCCGGTGCTGCTGTTCTCCAATTCGCTGGGGACGGATTTGTCGATGTGGGACGTGCAGGCCGCGGAGTTCGTGAAGAAGTACCGCGTGGCGCGCTATGACAAGCGCGGGCACGGGCAATCTTCGTCGCCGGCCGGACCCTACACCATTGAGGTGTTGGGCCGCGATGTCTTGGCGCTGCTCGATTTTCTGAAACTCGACAAGGTGCACTTTTGCGGACTGTCGATCGGCGGGCAGACGGGCATGTGGCTGGGCGTGAATGCGGCGAACCGGCTGAATAAATTGGTGCTGAGCAACACGGCGGCGAAAATCGGAACAACGGATAGCTGGAACACGCGGATCGAAAACGTTAGCAACCGTGGAATGAAATCAGTTGCGGCCACGGTCGTCGAACGGTGGTTTACGGTGGGATTCCGCGCGGAAGAGCCGGCGGAAGTTTCCAGGATTCAGCAAGTGCTGGAAAGCGCGAACGTGCAGGGATATGCCGGATGCTGCGCTGCGGTGCGGGACTTCGACTATCGCGAAAAAGTCGGCTCGATCCGGACGCCGACGCTGGTGATCGCGGGGACGCACGATCCGGCCACGCCGCCGGGCGATACGCGGTGGGTTGCCGACCAGATTGCGGGATCGAAATTTGTTGAGCTCAATGCGTCACATTTGTCGAACATCGAGGCGCACCAGCGGTTTTCGGCGGAGCTTGGCCAGTTCTTGGCGGCGTGAGCGCGATGTTGCAGTTCGCAAAATCTGGGATTCGCGAATTCCGTCCGGGCAAGCCGGTGCGCAGCAATGCTCCGGCCCAACAAGTCGGGTGGCGAGTTTGGTACCAGGCGCGTCGAGTGAGGAGCCTAGTCATGGATGAGCGGAAGCGCTACGAGCAAGGGTTGCAGGTGAGGCGCGAGGTTTTGGGGGACGCGCATGTGGATCGCTCGCTGCAGAATCGCGACGCGTTCAACGAGGAGTTTCAGGATCTGATCACCCGATATGCGTGGGGTGAGGTCTGGAGCCGGCCCGGGCTTCCGCGGCAGACGCGCAGCATGATTACTTTAGCGATGATGGTGGCTTTGAATCGCGGCGAAGAGTTCCGCACGCATGTGCGTGCGGCGTTGAGCAACGGCGTCACGCGCGAAGAGATCAAGGAAGTGTTGTTGCAAACGGCGATTTATTGCGGCGTGCCTGCGGCGAATGCGGCGTTTCATGCGGCGGAAGAGGTTTTGGGGAAATAGGGCGTCCACGCCAGACAGCGTTCACGTTGCCAGGCTGCGCGGAAGGAAAAAGATAACGCTGGGGCGCGGAGTCCGCTGAGAGTCGCAGAGGGATATGGCACTATGGGCGAGAACACCCTTGGCGAAGGGTCTCCGCGAGCCTTAGCGCGCTCAGCATCTCTGCGTTGTCCTTGCCTTCGACCTACCGAAGCGACGACTTAATTGCCACCAGTTGTCGACGCGGCGGCAGTCGCAGGTGGCGCGGCTTCTTTGACGAGGATCGGCCAGCGGGGGAAAGCGAAGTTGCCGGCGTTATCGTCGACTACGTTCACCTGGCACGTGTAGAAGCCCGGCTTCAGGGATTGCAATGGCAGGTCGATCTGGAAGATGACGGCTTTGCGGTCGGGGGCGGTTACTTCGTTGGCCACGACTTGTTTCGACTCGTAAACTTTCGCATCTCCCTGTAAAAACTCGATGCTAGTAAGAACGCGAACGGCGTCGCGCGGCGCTTTTTCTTTCGGCGCGTTCGCCGCATTGTTCCCGGCTGCTTGGGTTGCAGCAGGTGCGCCTTTCATGACGTGAGCCGCGTCGTAGACTTCGTATTGCAGATACAGGTGCTGGTCCTGCGTGAAGACGTGGGTGATGTTAGGAACCAGCTCCGTCTGATTTTGGATCAGCGGATGCGGACCCTTTTTGTTGCCCGTGGCAGGGACGCGTTGGCTGGCCAGGACGACCGAACTCATGCGCAATGGAACTTTCCGTAGATCGGGAATTTGCACGTCGGTCTCGAAGGTCCCCATGCGTCCAGTGCGATTTTCGCGGACGACGAATTTCAGGTGATAACTTCCGGGAGCGAGCAGAAAACCGGTGTTGTACTGCACATTCTTGCGACGAACCTGCTGCGTACTGTCGACCGCCAATTTCACGGTGTCACGTTGATGGCCAACCGGCAATTTTCCTCCGGCTAAAACTTCTCCGATGATGTCGATGGTAGCGCTGTCCTTGTCTTTCGCTTGCACGAACGGAATCTGCGAGCCGGGGATCACCAGCGAGACGCCGAGATAGTAGTGCGAGTCGTCCTGGCGGAAATAATGGGCGCCAGCGTAAACGGCTACGTCCGTTTGCGGTAGCTGTGCTTCGAGTTCGTCGGTGAGCTGCTCTTCGCGGTCGGAGTTGTTCAGGTGCTGGAAATCGCGGCCTGCGTAGTATCCCGAGCGATATTCCAGTTTCACATCCTGGCGGTTGAGCTGCACCTTGAGATGGCGGAAGTGTCCGTCCTTCAGGGGATTCGTGCTGGTGAAGCCGAGCACGTAATAAGCGGAAGTGTCTTTCTGAACTTGCGAGAAGACGCCGCTGAAATCGTTGGAGTCGAAGAAGGCTTTGCCGCCGGTGTCTTCGGCGAGCGTGGCTAGCGTTTCCTGGGAATTGGCATTGCCGTTGAGATCGTTGAAGACGGCGTTGCCGTTGTAGGCGGATTGGCCGTGTAGGCTGGCATTCTGGGCTTCTCCGCCCGGTGGAAATGCCTGCAGGCCACGAACATCGAGCGGATAAATGGAGACGTTGGCCCTGACCGCGGATGCGGTCGTGGCGCGCAAGGCGGATTGGTTGTCCACGCCGGACTGCGTGATTCCGTTGCTGAAATAGATGATCGATTTTTTCTGATCGATCTTGCCTAGGGCTTGCATGATGGCTTGCAGGGCTAGAAGTTTGCGATCGGCGGTGAAGGTGTTGTAGTCGGTGTCGTCGGGGGTGTAGGAGCCACCGGATTCGGATTGGCCTTCGGAAGAGCCCTCGGAGCCGAGATCGTAGCCCTGGCCCTGGCTGGAAGTATACGAGGATAGAACGGTGAGGACCTTTGCTTTGTCGGAAGTGAAATCGAGATCGACGCGCATGTTGGTGGAGAGTGAAACGAGCGCGATCATGTCAGCAGGAAGCATTTTATCTTTCACGAATTTTTTGGCGGAATCGACGCCGCGGTCGATCTGCTCAGGGTCCATGCCGGAGAAATCGAAAAAGAGGAGCATGAGGCGGCGGTCGCGGGCGTCGAAGGGGTTGGCACCAGCCGGGGCGGAATGCAGGAGGTTGGCGGAGCCGGCTGCTCCGGTGATGGTGGCTTGGGCGGCGCCCGCGGTGGCGAGCTCGTCGACATTTTCAAAGTCGAAGGTGGAGATCTGCTGGCGCTTGCCGTCTTCGGTGACTGTGAAGTCTTCTTTTTTCAGATCGCGGATGAGGTTGCCTTTTTTGTCGCGCGCTACGACGTTGACCAGTACGAGTTCAGAGGTCACGCGCATGCGATATTGCGGGCGCTGGGGGGCCTCCGGCGGCGCCGGCTGAGATTGGGGCGGCTGCTGTTGCGAAGGTTGCGCCTGCGATTGGGGCGCGCTTTGAGGACGCGCGGGCGGGACGTTGGCGAGCAGGAGCCAAGCGGCCAGCAATGCGATGATTTGGCGCGAGAGTGACATTCGTTCTTTCCTTCCCGGCGGACGCTTTGGAATTGCAGCGCCCTAAGAGAAGCTTTCTTCAAGGGCTAAAGCCCGATCGATAGCACGTCGTCTACGCCGGGGCTGAAGCCCCGGCCTCCTAAAGAGAAGACATTAAGAAACAGAATTTTCCGCATGCTGTGAAATCGTGCCTTTCTCAAGTTCATATCGGGCGAAATCCTAAAAGTTCCATGCGAGTAGGTCCCATGCAAGCATTAGAAACGGAAACGAGCGATCAAAGTTATGCGGCGGGTTGCGCCCGCTGCGGTCACCTGACCGAACTGCAACGAGTTCACGGTCGTGTTGATCGAGGTGTAGTTAATAAAGTTAAAGACGTTGGCGGCCTGGAAGCGCAACTCCAAAGCGCGCGACTCCTTGATCGTGAAGGATTTGCTCAGCGACATGTCCACGACGACCTCGCCAGGGCCTTCGATGATGCGCCGGCCGGCATCGCCGAAAGAGCCGCCGTTGGGATTGACGCAGGTATTGGTGGTGCCCGAACTGCTCGATGGTGAGCAAAAGGCAGCGGTGTTGAACCACTCGGCGGTGCTGGGATTCGAGAGTGAAATAGGCTGGCCGGTGACATCGGCGCGAAGCGAGCCGGTGACGCCGCGGTTGAGGTCGACGCTGTTGCCCAGCACGTTGGGTGTAAATGGCAGCCCTGATGCGACGGTGTAATCGCCGCTCAATTGCCAACTGGCCAGAATGTGCGACCACGCGCCGCGCTGCGCAAAGCGGCGATTTTCGCCAAAGGGCAGATCGTACATCCAACTGCCGGTGAATTTGTGGCGCTGGTCGAAACTGGAGAGGCCACGATCGGCGGCAATGTCGAAGGGATTCTGCGCCACGATTACGGCGCCGCCGCCGATGGAGGAGGCATCGTCGATGGATTTGGAAAAGATGTAGCTGGCCTGAAAGCCGATGCCGTGGGCCATGCGCTTGCGTACCCGCACCGAGCCGGCGTGCAAAATGGAATCGGCCGCGGATGATTCGTAGAGGAACGGTTGAATGCCGGGGATCTCGATGGCGCGATATTCGTCGAGCCTGGTACCCTTCGAGCCGTTGTAGTCCAAATTGAGCAGGAAACCATGCGGCAGGGTGCGCTGAATGTCGAGATTCCAGACCTGCACGTAGCCGAGCTTATAGTTGGGATCAACGGCGAAATTGTTGGTGACCGAGCCGGGCACGATGGGGGGAAAGCCGTTGGTCAAGGTGAGTGGCACGGCGGCGCTGGTGACGTTCGTGGAGGTTATCGCGAAGGGCGGCTGGAAAGCGAAATTTTGAATGATATTGCCGTACTGCGCGAGATTGTAGTTGATGCCATAGCCAAAGCGCACCACGGTCTGCTTCAAGGGACGCCAGGCGACTCCGATTCGCGGAGCCCAGTCGTTGTGGTCGCCGTGAATCAGTGAAGCCGGGTATGCGCCGTTAAATGTACCGGTCTGTCCCGGCAGCACCGGAGCCGCCGCCGTGAAGCCGGGGGCGACGTCGAGATTGGCGATCTGGTTGTTCGCTTCGGTATAAGGCCCGATGTATTCGTAGCGGACGCCCAGGTTCAACGAGAGTTTTGAAAAAATGCGCCAATCGTCCTGGAAGAAAGCGTCGAGAGAATTAGCGGCGAAGTTGTAGGAGTTGGTGCCGGATTGCAGTGAAGTCTGCTGCGGCGTACCTAGAAGAAAGTCGGCGAAGTCGAAGCCCGTATCGGTCACGGGCTGGCTGCTGCCGGGAAGAAATTCAGAAGTTTCCAATCCGCTGAAGATGAAACTTCCTTCGGCATTTTTCGCCGAGCGGAAGCTTTGCAGTATGCGGCGATAGTCTCCGCCAAACCGCAAATTATGCTTGCCGCGGTACCATGCGACGGTGTCGGAGATGACGTACGTCTGATCGAGCTCGCGGCGCGCGATAGGGTTCGAGAGGTCGCCGAATTGCGTGAAGCTGATTCCCGGTAGACCAAAGTCGAAGGGATCGGTGGAGACACCCTGAATGCCCGCAAGCCCCGCGACGTCTACCGCATTCGAGTAGAGGTTCGAGGTGCCGACGTGATTGTGGTTGTAGGTGAAACGGAGAATGTTGGTGCGGCGCCCGTTTCCATAGGTCCAGCCGGAGGTCGCTTGCAACCCCTGCGTGTCGGTGTTCCCGGACAATGACGGGAAGGCGCCGACAGTTTGGGTGTTGTTGCGCGTCCAGTTCAGGCCGAAGTTGATGTTGTTCTGCGCGCGCCGTCCTCCGCCTCCACCTCCGCCTCCACCTCCGCCTCCGCCTCCGCGTCCACCGCCGCCACCGCCCGGGCCCCCGCCGCCCGTGGGGCCAAAGGGAGGTGTGCTTGTGAAATTGTGGATCAGGCGGAAGCTTATGGCGTCGCTGTTGCTGTTGTCGTTGGTCACGAAGTGAAAATTTTGTGTAGGTGTATTCAGATTGGGCAGTGGAATGTATTGCAGCAAGACTTGCGCGGAGGGGCTAATCATCGTGGGATTGATGACGTTGGCTTGGCCGTTGTAGCTGAGCTGCTGGCCGGTTGTCGGATCGAAAATTTGCACGGGCGAGCCGTCTTTGTATGTAGCGCCGGAGAAGTTGCCGGCGCGCTCGGCGGCCGTGGGAACGGTGGAGTATTCGTCAAACGGCGTGCTGCCGCGCGAGCCGTTCCACCCGGCGAAGAAAAACCACTTGTTGCCACCATTGAAAATTTTGGGGATGTTCAGGGGACCACCGACGAAGGCGCCGAACTTCGCGGCATTGTAGCTGGCCTTCGGCGTTTCGAGGCCGGTGAGCGAGAAGGCCTTGGCGTCGAGGTCCGCGTTGTCGTTGGAAAAATAAACCGTGCCATGAGGCTGGTTGACGTTCAGACCGCGAGGCAAGCGAATGGCGATCGGTCCGCCGCCACCAAAACCGCCGGGCCCACCTCCTCCACCGCCCGGCCCACCGCCTTGACCGCCGGGGATGAGCCCTTCGCGCTGGGCGCGTTGGCGAAATTCCTGTATGCGGTCCTGCAAATCTTCTTCGCTTCCCGCGCCAAAATCCTGTGTGCGCCCTTGCGTGCCGGTAATGCTGACGGATTCGCTGGGGCTGTCGGCACCCGCGCCATTCATGGGGAGGCTGGAGATGTCACCAGTGCCCGCGCCGCCACCTTGTGCGCCGCCGGGCGAGCCCAACGTTCCACCCGCGAGCGAAGAAAGCGTATTTTCGATCGACAAACTTTGAAATCCGCGCCCTCCGGCGATCGCGGCAATCGCGCTGGCCGCGGGAGCCTGCTCCTGCTGCTGGCGCGAAACGAGGATCAACTCGGCATCGAATTTACCGGTCGGCGTCTCGGGCTTGAGAGTAATTTCCTGTGTCTGCGTCGCGAAGCCCATGAACTCCACGCGAACGACGTATCGCCCTCGCGGAAGACCGGTGAAGCTGTAGGTGCCGTTCGATGCCGTAGCGACGGAGAATTTCTTTCCGGTGAGCGTGTTTGCGGCGGTGACGGTGACGCCCGGCAGTGGTGTCTTCCCGGAACGCAAGGTACCGCTTATCTCAAACGAATTCGGTTGGGTCGTCGCCGAAACCGTCGGAGCCTGTGCGCGCATGCTTGTTTCCGGTGGCGACGCTGGCGCGGACTGCGCCGCGCCAGGATCTTGCGCATGCGCGGAACGAACCACCGAAAGTATCAGCAGGAACAGAGGTACGTGGCGACGCAATTTCAATGCTGAGGCTCCGGAGGGTTCGACGGAGGCGCGGGTGAAGCCGGATCGGCGGGAGCCGCTGGGGGAGGCGCCGCGCCGCCCGCGCCACCCTGCTGCCTGCGCTGACGTCCACCTTCGCCGCCCGCTTGAGCGCCCATTTCCTGCATGCGTTTCCATTGCTCCGGCCCGATGACCATAACCGTCTTCGGCACAAACACATCGTTCACCACGGCGCCGCGCGCGAAAAGATGATCCCCCACCTGAATGTCCGCCATGGTGATGGAGTCGCGGCCCTTGCGCAGTGAAGTCTCCTCGTTCAATTCCAATGTTTGCGTGACGTTGTCCGTGCGCATCACGGAAAGCTTGGGCGCGTCGATCGATTTGATTTCGCCGGTCACGTAGTCCTTGCCCAGCGTCCCAGCTTGCGCAAAACGGCCGCCTCCGCCGCCGGCGCCACCCGCTCCCCCGCGCCCATTCGGACCATTCGGGCCGTTCATGGGTCGCGCGGCCACCATTTGCGCGGTCCACGAGTGATCAGCATTTTCTTCGCCGCGAACAACGATGACGTCGCCCACTTTAAAGTCACTACGTTTGGCGGGTTGCCGATCTTTCCGGAACTCCGTCTGCCCGCTGATCTTCACCGTGACGGTATCTCCGTTCATGTCCACGACTTCCAGCGAACTGTCGTGAATAGCAGTGATCTTGCCAAACAACGGCATGCGCTGCCCGTCCGGAGCCTGCCTGGGCTGTTGTGCCGCATCCTGCAATCCCGAGGGAGCGGAGGCCCCCGCGAGTGCCAAACCGGCGCCAGCCCATCCCAGAACGAGACCTAAAGACAAGACCATTAGCGACCGCACAACGTCTGACTTCATAGAGATCCCTCGGTTGCGACCTTTGCGCAGGATGTGCTGTAGGTATGGACGCTGAATTTGTGGACGGGGTTTCTCGGTGTGCCGGTGCGCTGGCGGCGCGGTGCCGGAACATCTACATGTCTGGCTGCGTACCTTGTAATATCTCTCACTCTTTCACTTCCCGGAAAAGGAGGTCAAAGTTCCGTCGTGATTCGATTTTGGGCCTGTTCGCTCGTGGGACAATTATTCCCATTTTCGGTCAATGGTGCTACCTTCAGGATGCTTCACGCGGTCATAAGCCATTGAGTAGCAACCATTTATCCGGAGCACGCGGCGGGCATCCTGCGTGCGATTTTAGTAGTACGCGATAACTCTTATGGACATACAACGACCATCAAACGCTCGAGCTAAAAAGATCAAAAGAATCATCTACGTCACCGTCGCTGTCGTCGCGATTGCTGGCGTCACCCTTGGACTCTCGCGCCTGCGCCCCGCCGCTCCATCGGTCGACCGTGGCACGGTCTGGACCGACGTTGTCAAGCGCGGCCCGATGCTGCGTGAAGTGCGCGGTTTGGGCACTCTCGTCCCCCTCGACATTCGCTGGATTCCCGCGCAGACCGCGGCGCGCGTGGAAAAGATCGTGCTTCGACCAAGCAGCAAGTTGGTTACCCCTGATACGGTCATCCTGATCATGAGCGATCCGACCGTGCAACAGGCGCTGCTCGACGCCGAGTACCAACTAAGAGGAGCCGAAGCCGATTACGCGAACCTGCAGGTGCAGGTCAACAGCGATCTCATGAACCAGAAGTCCGTGGAAGCGAGTGTACGGAGCGACTACGAGCAAGCCAAACTGGAGCACGCTGTCGATGTGAAGCTCCTCAAGGAAGGCATTTATTCGGAGCACACCGAACAACTCGCCAACGTGAAGGAAGAACAGCTCGGCATCCGCCTTAATCTCGAAACCGAGCGCACGCGAATCGCCGCCGACTCCGCCAAGGCAAAGCTGCAGGCGCAACAGTCGCACATCGATCAGTACAAGGCTATGTACGGATTGCGGAAGAGCCAGGCGGAGGCGCTGATTGTGCGCGCCGGCATCAATGGCGTGCTGCAGCTCCTTCCGGTTGACGTCGGGCAGAACGTCGCGGTCGGAACTAACCTTGCCCGCGTCGCGGACCCCACGAAGTTGAAAGCGGAAATCAAGATCGCGGAGACGCAAGCGAAGGACATTACCATCGGTCAAAACGCGACGGTGGACACGCGCAACGGCATCGTGAAGGGGCATGTCATCCGCATCGATCCCTCGGTGGTCAACGGTACCGTTACCGTCGACGTGGGCATCGACGATCCACTCCCGCTCGGCGCACGCCCCGACCTAAGCGTCGACGGCACCATCGAGCTCGAGAACTTGAAAGATGTGCTATACGTCGGCCGTCCGGTACACGGCCAATCCGACAGCACTATCAGCCTGTTCAAGGTGCTTCCCGACGATTCCGACGCCGAGCGCGTCAACGTCAAACTCGGGCGCAGTTCGGTCAACACTGTCGAAATCCTGCAAGGCCTGCAGATCGGCGACAAAGTGGTCCTTTCGGACATGTCGCAATGGGACAACGTGGACCGCATTCGGCTGAAATAGCGGCGCGAACATTTTTCAGCGAACTTTTATCGCCAATCGGGCGTATCTGATTCAAGACAGATGATCAAGTCGCAACGTCTTATATCGGGGTGAGCCCTAAATGAACAGTTTGTGGCAGGACATCCGGTACGGCCTGCGCATGCTGGCTAAGAACCCCGGTTTCACAGCGATTGCGGTGCTGACGCTGGCGTTGGGGATTGGCGCGAATACGGCCATCTTTTCGCTGATGAACCAGATCCTGCTGCGGCGCCTCCCCGTTAAAGACCCTGGCGAACTGGTCGTCCTACACAATCCCGGCCCGCAAACCGGGCGCGTCTCCAGCGACGGCGACGAAACGGAGTCTTTTTCCTATCCGATGTACACGGGGCTCCGCAACGCCAGCGCAAATGTTTGCGGCATGCTGGCGCGCTCTGCGTTTGACGCGAGCATCGCTGCACAGGGCCAGACGGGACGCGCCCGCGGCGAATTCGTTTCGGGCAACTATTTTGAGGTTCTCGGCGTGCCGCCCGCCATCGGCCGCATCTTCACGGTGGACGATGACCGCGTCCCCGGCGCGGAACCTTACGTCATCCTCAGTCATTCCTACTGGCAGCGGCGTTTCGCCAGCGATCCGAATGTCCTCAACAAGACGCTGTTGATCAACAACGTTGAAATGACGGTAGTGGGCGTCGCTCGTGCGGGCTTCTACGGCGTACAAATCGGGCAGACACCCGACGTCTTTGTTCCGCTGATGATGACGTCGCGCATGACGCTGGACGCCGGCGCCATCGATGGCTGGAACAACTATTGGACTAAGGTCCTGGCGCGGCGTAAACCCGGGGTTTCTGATCAACAGCTCAGGGTAACGCTCAACGCGGCGTATCACCCTCTATTGGAAGAGCAACTAGCGAAAATCACCGGTTGGAGCGAGCAAAAACGCCAAGCATTCTTGAACAAGTCGATTGTCCTTTCGCCTGGAGCCCATGGCCGGACCGTCGCGCAGCGAGATGCCGGGGGGCCGCTTCTCGCGCTGTTCGCGATGGTGGCGTTTGTGCTCTTAATCGCCTGCACCAACGTGGCGAATTTGTTGCTGGCTCGCGGCGCGGCGCGGCAGCGCGAATTCGCGATCCGCGGGGCAATGGGCGCCAGCCGCGGCCGCTTGATTCGTCAGTTGATGATCGAGAGCCTGTTGTGCGCGCTGGGTGGCGGTCTTCTAGGTGTGGTGATCGGCTCGTGGCTGAACAGCGTGCTGATCCCCATGGTAGTGGACAATGCGGGATTCCTGGGGCTGACGGCGAAGCTTGATCTCAGAGTTCTCGGATTCGCCGTCGCGGCGACGCTAGTCTCCGGGCTTTTCTTCGGAATCATTCCGGCATGGCGCGTGACTCGTTCTTCGGTCACCGAGGTGATCAAGGATCAAGGTTCGACTGCTTCCGCGAGCGTTTCGCACGTGCGCTTCCGCAAGCTGCTGGTTGCCGGCCAGGTGGCCTTCACGATGTTGCTCCTCGCGGGAGCGACGTTGTTCACGCGCACGTTGTGGAACCTCCGCAACATCGATCTTGGACTCCGCACCGAAAATGTGATCAGTTTTTCAGTCGCTCCAGTGTTGAACGGCTATGACGTCCACCGCACGGTTGCGCTCGTCGATCAGTTGCGCACGCGCTTCGCCGCGCTTCCGGGCGTTCGCTCGGTGGGAACATCGGAAATACCCACGCTTACCGGTGACCGGCAAGGATCCAACATCACGGTTGAAGGCGGCGTCGAGCTCCCTGAGGAGCAGCAGGACGTGGACTACATTTCAGTGAGCCCCGGCTATCTCTCGACGCTAGGCGTGCCGTTGTTGTCGGGCCGCGAATTCACGGAAGCCGACAGGGCTACTAGCCCCAAGGTTGCGATCGCCAGCGAATCCATGGCCAAGCGCTTCTTCCCGGGGCGCAACCCGATCGGCAGGCATTTTTGCTTTGGCGGCGGCAACAAGGTGAAGCCCGACATCGAAATCATCGGCGTTGTAAGAGACGTGAAGCAAGATCATGTCAAAGAGTCGGGAGCGTTTCCCTACGTCTACGTTCCCTATTCGCAAAGGCCCGAGCTTTCCAGTATGACGTTCTATGTCAGCACGGAGCGCGATCCGCTGCTGCTCGCCTCCACGTTGCAGAATGAAGTCCGCTCGGCGGATCCGAACCTTCCGGTCTACGACGTCAAGACCATGGAACGCGTCGTGGAAGAAGATTTGTTCGCTGCACGAATCGTCGCGGTCCTTTCGGGTAGCTTCGCGAGCCTCGCCGCGGTACTGGCGGCGCTCGGTATATACGGCGTGCTGGCCTATCTGGTGGTGCAACGCACGCGCGAGATCGGGATTCGCATGGCGCTGGGCGCCGAATCCGCCGACGTTCGGAAGCTGATCATTAGCGAAGTGGGCTCAATGGTGCTGATCGGCGTCGCCGCTGGGCTGCCGCTGGCCTACGTCATGGCACGCCTGAGCGAATCGCTGCTGGTTGGCGTGAGCGCCGCGAATCCGATCACGTACGTAGTCGGCCTGGTGCTGATTGCAGTGGTCGCGCTGGCAGCCTGTTACGTGCCAGCACGGCGGGCGACGCGAGTCGATCCGTTGGTGGCGCTACGCTACGAATGATCCGAGTCCGCGGCATGTAGGCGCCGGGCTTTAGCCCGGCGGCGGATTTGATCGAGCTTTAGGCCGGCCCCGACCCGAATCGGCGGGCCCGTGACGACAGAAGTCGATTTTGAAAACGAATTTGAGTCTCAAACCGTCGTTGCTATGAGGGAAATGCAGTGAACAGTTTTTGGCGAGATCTCCGGTTCGGCGTTCGCATGCTGGCGAAGAATCCGGCATTCACCGCTATCGCGGCGCTGACACTGGCACTCGGCATCGGCGCCAACACCGCGATCTTCAGCGTCATCGATGCTGCCCTGTTGCGTCCGCTCCCGTATCCGAATGCCGACCGCATCGCCGTGCTTTACCAGTTCGACCAGGATAAAGGGAACGAAAACCCGGCGCCCGCCGACTTTCTGGACTTCAAGCGTCAGAGCAACTCCTTCACGTACCTGGCGGCCTTTCGTGGCGTTCCCTGCAATCTCTCTGGTAACGGCAATCCCGAACGCGTGGAAGGTGCAGTGGTGACCACGGATTTCTTCGCCGTCCTCGGGGTTCAAGCGTTGCACGGACGAACCATCCAGCCAGACCTCGACCCGCCGGGTGGTGCGAATGTCGCGGTGCTCAGCCACGCGCTTTGGCAGAGAAAATTCGGGAGCAATCCGGAAATCATAGGCCGCGAGATCGAAATTGATGGCGTTTCTCGAACCGTGGTGGGAGTGATGCCGGCGGGTTTTGGGTATCCCTTAGGAACCGAGCTGTGGACGTCATCACGATTCGCGGCGCCTCCCCATCCGCTGCGCCCCGCGGAGGATCCAACGGCGATCCGCGGTTCGCACTACTTTGCGTCGTTTGGGCGGCTGAAAGCCGGGGTGACGCTGGCGCAGGCGTCGGCCGAAGTGGACACCATTGCGAAACGGTTGAAGCAGCAGTACGGCGACGACGAAGAGGCTTTCGGCGCGAACTTGATGTCCTTGCGCGAAGATCTCGTCGGTGATGCACGACCGGCGCTGCTGATCCTTCTCGGAGCAGTGGCTTTGGTCCTGCTCATCGCTTGCGTGAACGTGGCCAACATCATTCTGGCCCGAGGCGCATCGCGACAGAGAGAAATGGCGTTACGCATTGCGTTGGGGGCGGGCCGCTTGCAGTTGCTCCGGCATCTAGTTGCGGAAAGCCTTCTACTCGCGCTTGCGGGCGGCACGTTGGGAGTCCTGCTTGCTTTCTGGGGCTTAGCACCGCTTCGATCTCTCGTTCCCCCGGAAATGATCGGCGGAGCACCCATTGCACTCGATGCGCGCGTGCTCATCTTCACGCTGACCGCCTCTCTGGTTTCTGGTTTGCTGTTCGGCCTTATTCCTGGCCTGCGTCTGGCGGATACGGACCTTAACATCAGCTTGCAAGAAGGCGGTCGTGGCTCCGCTGGAGGCGGGCGAGCCCGCAGGATGCGTAGCTCCCTGGTGGTAACCGAAATTGCGCTTGCGGCGGTGTTGCTGATCGCGGCGGGACTCTTGTTGCGCAGCTTCACCCGTCTGTTGAAGGTTCCCGAGGGATTCAATCCCAACCATGTATTGGCGATGCAAATGTCTCTTCCGCAAGCTCGCTATCCGCAGCCCGGCGATCGCGTGAACTTCCTGAAAAACACGCTTGCACGCATCCATTCCCTTCCCGGAATCGCCGGGGCTTCAGCCGTATCAAGACTCCCGCTGAACCCGGGCAACAGCAACCGGTCGGTCGAAATCGAAGGCCGCACGACACCGCCCTCCGGAGATGTTGCTCCGGACTATCTGGTGGTGACGTCTGACTATTTTCAGACGTTAGGAGTGCCGCTTCTTGCGGGCCGCCCATTTACGGATCGCGATGACGCCAGCGCTGCGCCGGTGGTTATTGTCAGCGAAGCTACGGCTCGCCATTTCTGGCCCGGACAAGATGTGATTGGGAAGCATCTTCGTGGCGTGCGCGCCGACGAAAAAACCTGGTGCCAAGTTGTCGGAGTCGTTGGTGATATCAAGCAGCATCGGCTGGAGCAGGCTTCCAAATTGGCGGTGTACGTGCCATATTCGCAGGATCCCTGGGCGTTTTTCGCGCTCGTGGTGCGGACCAAGCTGGAACCGACCAGCGCCTCTTCCTCGATAGAAGCCGCAATTCATGCTGTGGACCCGGACGAGCCGATATACAACGTGCGCTCGATGCGCGATGTGGAAGCGGCGTCGCTCTCGCCACAGCGATTGCAGATCGCGCTGATCGGATTGTTTGCGGCTCTGGCGCTGGTTCTGGCGTGCATGGGCATCTACGGCGTGATGGCGTACTCGGTGCAGCAGCGCACCAATGAGATTGGCGTGCGCATGGCACTCGGCGCGCAGACCGGCAACGTGCTCAGCCTGGTGTTGGGCGAGGGACTGCGTCTCGCGATTCTCGGCGCGGCGATCGGCCTCGCGGGTTCATTCTTCGCGGCGCGTCTTCTCTCCGGGATGCTCTTCGGCGTGGCGCCAAGTGACCCACTCACATTTACAAGCGTGGCAGTGGTCTTGGTGGCAGTCGCGATGGTGGCCTGCTATATACCGGCACGGCGGGCGACGCGGGTCGATCCGCTGGTAGCGTTGCGCTACGAGTGACGTAGCGGCCGTGATTTTTTGTGTGGGCAAGTTTTGAGGCCCTGGGGTGAAGACATGAAGACAGAAGTCGAGGATTACGAGTTTAGGTTCAGAAGAGAAAAACACTGATTCAAGGAGAGCTCATGCTCGAACCAAATGCACCGACGTTGATCAAGATGGAAGGCGTTAAAAAAGTGTTTCTTACCGATGAAGTGGAAACGCACGCGCTCGAGGAAATTCATCTCGAGATCAAGAAGGGGACATATATCTCGATTGCCGGGCCTTCGGGCTGCGGCAAGTCGACGTTGCTATCCATTCTCGGTCTACTGGATTCTCCGAGCGACGGAATTTACGAGCTGAATAACCAGCCGGTGGCTAACCTTTCGATCAGCGAACGCACGCGCATTCGCAATCGCGAGATTGGCTTTATCTTTCAGGCGTTCAACCTGATCGGCGACCTCACTGTGTATGAAAACGTCGAGCTGCCGCTGACGTACCGTGGGACTAGCTCGAGCGAGCGGAAGCAGAAGGTGCAGAACGCGCTGGAACGCGTGGGCATGGCGCACCGGTTGCGGCACTATCCCTCGCAGCTGTCGGGTGGTCAACAACAGCGTGTTGCCGTGGCACGCGCGCTGGTCGGCGATCCCTTGATCCTGATGGCCGACGAGCCGACCGGAAACCTGGACTCGAAGAACGGCGAGGCCGTAATGGAGTTGCTTCGCGATCTGCATCGCAATGGCGCCACCATCTGCATGGTTACGCACGACCAGCGGTACGCGAACTTCGCGGAGCGCACCATTCATTTGTTTGACGGGCGCATCGTGGAAGAGACCCAGGAAGCGCACGTCGGAGCCAATTAATCGACGGAGGTAGCGCGAGCAGATTCCTCAGGGGCTAAAGTCCGGTTTTTCGGTGGCACTGAGTGTCGGAGATCCCTTCGTTACCTCGGGTAGAGGCGGCTCCGACCCCTGAAGAGGACGAATTAGCGGAATTCGCTAACCGCACCGCGGAGAGTCAATGGAAACAATTTGGCAGGACGTCCGGTTCGGGTTTCGGATGCTGATGAAACACCGAATGGTTTCGCTGGTGTGTGTGATCGCGCTGGCGCTAGGCATTGGCGCGAACGCGGCAGTGTTCAGCATGGCCGAGGCATTCCTTGTGCACCCGGTGCCGTTCGAGAACGGCAACCGCATCGTGGCGCTGATCGATGGACACACGCGAGAGAGTGGCGCAGGCTTCGGTCCCCAGGACTACGTTCCGATTGCGCCCGCCACTTATTTCGACTGGAAGAAGGAAGCGCGCTCTTTCGACCAGATCACCGCGTATGCGTGGGATGAAGTCAACCTGACCGGCGACCGCGAACCTCAAAAATTGCAAGCCTTCCATGTGCCGGCAAATTTCTTCGATACGATCGGCGTGCACCCGCTGATGGGGCGAGCATTCCTTCCAGAAGAGGAAGAAGCAGGCAAGGAGCAGGAAATTATTCTTGGGCATGCGTTGTGGGAGCAGCGCTATGCGTCGGACCCGAACATTCTGGGCAAGAACGTAAAGGTGGACGGCAAGAGCTTTACGGTTGTCGGAGTGATGGCCAAGGGATTTGACTACCCGATGCCCGCGGAAGCGTGGCTTCCGCTGTACTTTGACACCAAGGAACGCTTGCGCCGCGATAATCGCTGGCTGTGGGTGCTGGGACGCCTCGCGCCGGGTGTTTCCTTCGCGGAGAGCGCCGCCGAAATGCAAGGCATCGCGCGACGCCAGGCGCAAGTCTATCCGGACACGGACAAAGGCTTCGAGCTTCGGCCCATGGAACTGGCCAAATTCATGACCGGGGATTTGACGCGGCAATACACGCTGCTGCTCATGGGCGCGGTGGGATTCGTACTGCTGATTGCCTGCGCGAACGTAGCGAACGTGCAATTTGCACGCGTGACCGGGAGAGTCGGCGAGTTCGCGGTTCGCACGGCGATGGGCGGAAGCCGCTGGCGGGTCGTGCGGCAAATGCTGATCGAAAGTATTCTGCTGTCGCTGGCTGGCGCGGTGCTGGGGCTGTTCCTAGCGCAGTGGGATATCGACATGATCCTTTCGCATATGCCGCAGGACGTGGCCAAGTTCGTGGCCGGCTGGAAAACGATCCGGCTGGATTCTGGCGCGTTTCTTTTTGCGCTGGGGGTTTCCGTGGTGAGTGGCATTTTGTCGGGCATCGCGCCGTCGCTGCTGGGCTCGCGCACGAATGTAACAGATACGTTGAAGGAAGGCGGGCGAGGTTCGACGCTGGGGCGCGGGCGTCATCGTTTGCGCACGGCGCTGGTCGTTGCAGAAGTATCACTGGCGCTCGTGCTGCTGGTTGGAGCGGGGCTGCTGGTGCGAAGTTTTCAAGGGCTGTTGTCGGTGAACGAGAGCTATTCGCCGAAAACGCTGCTGATCATGAATATGACGCTGCCGGAAACGCAATACGGCAAACCGTCGGAGCGGTTAACTTTCCACGAGCAGATACAGCAACGACTGGCGACAATTCCCGGAGTGCAAGCCGTGGGGCTTGCGACGCACGTTCCCTATGCGGACGGCGGCGGCATCTCGACGCGGGATTTCTCGATTCAGGAGCATCCCGTGACGCAACGGGACGAATCGCGCGATTCCATCGTGGAAACAACTTCGCCCAGTTATTTTCGGGAGATGAACGTCGGGCTCCGCGATGGACGCTTCCTGACGGACGCGGATGGGGCGGAGACACCCAAAGTCGCGGTGGTGAGCGCGAGCCTGGCGCGGCGGTATTTCGGCGGCGAAAATCCTTTGGGTCAACATATCAAAATCGGCAAGGCGGATTCGGACGAGCCGTGGATGACGGTAGTCGGCGTGGTGAACGACCTCCACTACAGCTGGATCGTAAAAGAAGACGTTCCTACGCTTTATCGTCCGTACCGGCAAACCCCGCCGACGTTTACAACGCTGGTGCTGCGCACGAACGGCGATCCGCTGAAATTTGTTTCGGCGGCGCGGGAGCAGATTGCGGCGGTCGATCCAAACCTACCGATGTACAACATCAAGTCGATGGATAAGGCAATCACGGAGTCAATCATCGGGATCGCCTACGTGGCGACGATGATGGCGGTGCTGGGGATCATCGCGCTGGTGCTCGCATCGGTGGGGATCTTCGGCGTGATGTCCTACGCGGTAAGCGAACGGACGCACGAGATCGGAATACGAATGTCGCAGGGCGCGCAGACGCGGGACATTTTGTCGCTGGTGCTGCGCGGCGGCATGTTTATGACTTTGCTGGGTCTGGTGATCGGGTTGCCGATTGCGTTTTTGATGGCGCGAACAATGTCGTCGCTCCTGTTCAATGTGCAGACGGCTGATCCTATCTCCTTCCTGGTGTTGCCGTTGGTGCTGATGGCGGTGGCAGCGCTGGCTTGCTATCTGCCGGCGCGACGTGCGGCACAGATGGATCCGTTGGTGGCGCTGCGGCACGAGTGAGAGTCGGCGGCTCGTGACTGGTGACCAGTAACTGGTAGTGTGATGGCGGTGGAGACCGTAGGCTTGGTCCAAATATGGCGGGTCGACACCCCACCCCCCCCGGTGTTTTTCGTATGAATGTGAAAGTAAAGGGGTTGGGAGGAAGGCATTTTGTAATTGGATGAAATAAAAGGACTTCCTTTTCACTGCTCCGGTTGCTGATCGAACTGCGCCTTTTCGGCTGGCCTTCGGGCAAGTGAAAAAAGCGCTGAGGATCGGCACGTGAGGTGCCTCGGTGAACCTGATGGTGGGTTTGCGTTACGAATAGACGGGAGTGGCGCCTCTCGCAGGCGTTCGGTATTACGAGAATGGTTGTACTGTGGTTTTGGGCGCGATGCGTCGTCGGAGCGCAGGCAAGGTGTCTGTGCTACTTAGGAGTTCTAAGGAGAGATTGTGGAACCTTTGATTCAGTTGAAAAATTTGGAGAAGTCGATTGAGGCCGGACCGAATAAGTTTTTTTTGTTGCGGCGGGTGACGCTGGATATTTTCGCGGGGGAGTTTGTGACGATTATGGGGCCCTCGGGGGCGGGGAAATCGACCCTGCTTAGCATTATTGGGATGCTGGATAGCTCCTGGACTGGGGAGTACTACTTTTTGGAGCAGGCCGTGCACCGCTTGAATGTGAAGAGGCGGAATGAATTGCATAAGGCGAATATTGGGTTTGTTTTTCAGAGTTATCACCTGATTGACAACTTGACGGTGTTTGAGAATTTGGAGATTCCGCTCTCTTACAAGAATGTGCCTCACAAGGAACGGGTAAGTTTGGTTTGCGATGCCTTGGATAAGTTCAACATTGTTGGGAAGAAGGATTTGTTTCCGAATCAGCTTTCGGGCGGGCAGCAGCAGCTTGTGGGTGTCGCGCGGGCGGTGATTCAGAATCCCAAGTTGATTCTGGCGGATGAGCCTACCGGGAACCTGCATTCGGAGCAGGGTGAGGAGATTATGCAGTTGTTTCGGAGATTGAATGAGGCCGGGACGACCATTATTCAGGTTACGCATTCGGAGAGGAATGCGACGTATGGGAACCGGTTGATTCAGTTGAAGGATGGGTGGGTGGTTAGCGAGAACGGGGTGGCGGCGGCTCGAGGTTGAGGGGGCGGAACGAGACAAGGCAAGGCAGGAATTAAACACAGAGAGCACAGAGGACACAGAACACACCACGAAGAACGGAGAAGAAGAGATAACCCAGAGACGCTGAGGTTCGCGGAGATTTGCGTGGCGCGAGTTGCAGCAATGTCGAAGTGAGGCGGTCGAGTAACCAGAGGGTGCCATGAGGAATATTTGGCCGGACGTTCGGTATGCAGCGCGGATGTTGGTGAAGAGCCCTGGGTTGACCTTGGTGGCGATTTTGACTTTGGCTTTGGGGATTGGGGCGAATACTGCGATCTTCAGCATGGTTAATTCCCTGCTGCTGCGGCCTTTGCCGGCGAAGGATGCGGAGCAACTGATGGAGCTTGCGTATCAACAGAAAAACGGACCGCTGCTGAACAATTTCTCGATACCCGAGTATCAGGACATCCTGCGAGGCGCTTCGGCGGTGTTCAGCGATGTATGGGCCTATAGCCTCGGCGCCGGAGGGTTGACGATCAACAAGAAAACCCAGCCGATCGTGGTGAACTACGTTTCGGGAAATTATTTCACGGGCTTGGGGATAAAACCGGCGCTGGGACGCCTTATCGAACCGGCGGAGGGGGACCCGTCGGCGATGAACCCGGTGTTGGTGCTGGGGTACAACTACTGGAAAACGCGCTTTGGTGCTGATCCCGACGTGGTGGGGAAATCGTTCCTGTATGACGGGAGGCCGGTCACGGTGATTGGTGTGGCGGCGCCAGAGTTTCACGGGACCTATACGTTTGTCGATACCCAGGGATATCTGCCCCTGGGAATGGCCCTCGCGGACAGCACTACGCCGGCCGATTCGGTTACCAATCGAGAGTGGAGGAACTCGATTTTGATGGCGCGGCTGAGGCCGAGCACGACGATCGGAGCGGCGCAACCGGTGCTGAAGGTGGTGTCCGACCGCCTTTCGAAGGAGTTCCCTAAGAGCGAAGAAGGCGTGGTGATCGAGGCGTTCCCTGAACGGCTATCGCGGCCGCAGCCCGATCGCGACAACACAATCATGAAGATCGCGACGCTGTTTCTATTGCTGGCGGGGCTGGTGCTGTTGCTGGCTTGCGTAAACGTGGCGAATTTCCTGTTGGTACGGGCTACCGTGCGACAGCGGGAAATGGCCATCCGTGCGGCGATGGGCGGATCGCGTGCGCGATTGATCCGGCAATTGTTGACCGAGAGCGTCTTGCTGGGCCTGGGCGGTGGGCTGGCGGGGATGTTGCTGGGGTTGTTTGCGAGTAGCTCGCTGAGCTCGATCCATCTGAACACGACGCTGCCTGTGCTTCTGGATTTCCAATTCGACTGGCGCGTTTTCCTGTACGGATTTGCCGCGGCGCTGGCGACGGGGATTTGCGTGGGGGTGGTGCCGGCCGTGCGCGCTTCCAACGGGCACATGATTGAAGTGATTCGAGAAGGTGGCCGAACGATGACGGCGGGCCGAAGCTGGCTACGGAATACGTTAGTGGTGGCGCAGGTGGGCGGGTCGTTGATGCTGCTGATCGTAGCAGGGCTTATGACCCGGAGCCTGGGGCATGTGCGGCAGATGCATCTGGGATTTGAGCCGCGCAACGTTTTGGATTTGTCAGTTGATCCGAACGAGATCGGTTATAACAAGCAACAGGGACTGGCGTTCTACAAGGAAGCGCTGGAACGGGTGCGGGCGTTGCCGGGGGTGAAGTCGGCGAGCGTGGCCTTTACGGTGCCTATGGGCTACTACAACGCCGGAGACTCGCTGGAGATACCTGGCGTGGAGGTGGGCAAGGGCGAAGCGCCACCATTCGCTGGCTACAATGTGGTTACGCCGCAATATTTCGAAACACTGGGAACCAAACTACTGGAAGGGCGCGAGTTTGACGCGAACGATTTGGAAGATCGACAGAGAGTCGCGATCATCAACCGATTGATGGCGGAGAAATTCTGGCCGAAAGAGAGTGCCATTGGTCACGAATTCAGGATGGTGAGCGACCGGGCACACACCATGCGCATCGTCGGGGTAGCGGAAAACAGCCGCACGAATGGATTGATCGGGGAAATGGGTCCCTATTTTTACGTCCCGATGGCCCAACAGTATAGTTCGCTTGCGACGCTGCAGGTGCGCACGTTCGGCGATCCAGAAGTTATGACGCAGGCAGTGCGAGAGCAGATCGCATCGGTTGCTCCGACCATGCCGGTATTTGATGTGCACGTTATGTTGCTTGGATTGGACACGCTGAACGGATTCCTTATATTCGAAATGGCGGCTGTGCTGGCAGGAGCGCTGGGGCTCTTGGGATTAATTCTGGCGGTGGTTGGGGTTTTTGGCGTGATTTCGTTCTCAGTGAGTCAGCGCACGCATGAGATTGGGATACGGATGGCGCTGGGGGCGGAGTCGCGCAATGTTTTGCGAATGATTCTGCGGCAGGGCGCGTTGATCGTTGCCGTTGGGTTGGGGCTTGGGGTTGCGCTCGCGTTGGTGATGGCGCGGTTGGTGGGGAATTTCCTGTCGGGTGTTAGTCCTTTCGATCCGCTGACCTATGCGTGTGTATCGGCAGCGCTGGCTTTGGTGGCGATGCTGGCTTGCTACATCCCGGCGCGACGGGCGACACAGGTGGATCCGATGGTGGCACTGCGGTACGAGTAAGAGAGAAACAATGGTGAAAACCGTCTGGCAGGACTTGCGATATGCGGTGCGGATGCTGGCGAAGAGCCCAATGTTCACGGTGGTCGCCATCTTTACGCTGGCTTTGGGGATTGGCGGCAATACTGCGATCTTCAGCGTAGTGAATGCCGTCCTGCTGCGGCCGCTGCCGTATCGGAATCCAGAACAGCTGGTGATCCTGTCGGAGAAATCGCCGCAGTTTAACGAGATGTCGGTGGCTTATCAGAACTATGAGGATTGGCGCGCCCAGAATCATTCGTTCTCGGAGATGGCGGCGTTTCGTGGCGAGTCGTTCAATCTTTCAGGAGCCGGCATAGCTGAGAGCGTGAAGGCAAGGCAGGCATCGGCGGGTTTGCTGACAATGCTGGGCGTGCACCCGTTGTTGGGACGCGACTTTCTGCCTGAGGAAGACCGGCTGGGAGCGGCGCCCGTGGTCATTCTGGGGTACGGGTTGTGGAAAACGAAGTTCGGTGGGGATCCGGGGATTGTGGGGAAGGCGATCGTTTTGACGGATCAGAGCTATACCGTGGTGGGAGTGCTGCCAGAACATTTCTGGTTTTACAGCAAGCCGGATGTGTTGCTGCCCATTGGAAGCAGCACGCAGCTGTGGCGCACCAATCGGGAGATGCGCTCGGGAACGTACGTGGTGGCGCGGCTGCGGCGGGGCGTATCGCTGGAGCAGGCGCGCGCGGACATGGGGCCGATTGCAGCGCGGCTCGCGGAAGCCTATCCGAAAGCAAACGCGGCGCACACCATCAATGCAAAAGGCATGATGCAGGACGTGGTGGGCGACGTGCGCGGCAGCTTGTATCTGCTGTTAGGCGCGGTGGGATTCGTGTTGCTGATCGCGTGCGTGAACGTAGCAAACCTGCTGCTGGTGCGCGCGGCTAGCCGGCAGAAAGAGATCGCGGTGCGGGTGGCGATGGGAGCTTCGCGGTGGCGCATGACGCGACAGTTGTTAACGGAGAGCGTGTGTCTAGCGGTTTCGGGCGGGGCGCTCGGATTGTTGCTGGCGTATTGGGGCACGGAGGCGCTGGTGAAGGCCGTGCCAGGGAGTTTGCCTCGGGCGGACGTGGTAACGCTGGATTGGCGAGTTCTGGCGTTTACGTTCGGAGTTTCGTTTTTGACGGGCGTGCTGTTTGGGCTCGCGCCGGCGTTGCGAGCGGCGAAGACCGATGTACAAAGCACGCTGAAAGATCAGACGAGGGGTACGACGAGCGGACATTATCGATTGCAAGGCGCTCTGGTGATTGCGGAACTGGGGCTGGCGTTAGTGCTGCTAGTGTGCGCGGGGCTTACCATCCGCAGCGTGGCGTTGCTGAGGAATGTGAATCCCGGATTCCAGCCGAAAGACGCGCTGACGTTCAACGTGTCGCTGTCGGGGGTAAGCTACGCGACGCCGGCGAAAGTGCGCGGTTATTTTCATGAGGTATTGCGCAGGCTGGAGGTGTTGCCCGGAGTGCAGGCGGCGGCGGTGAGCAGCGATCTGCCGATGCGGGACGATAGCGAGTTATTTTTCTATGTTGCGGATCGGCCCAAACCGACGCCAGAGCAGATGCCGTGGGCAATGTTTTACCTGGTGTCGCCAGGATACAAGGATGCGATGGGGCTGCAGTTAATCAAGGGAAGATTTCTTACGGCACGGGACAATGAGACCGGACCCTTGGCGGTCGTAATCGACGAGGCCATGGCGCGGGGCCTGTTTCCGAACGAAGACCCAGTCGGAAAAAGCGTGATTATTCCCTTTCCCGGGCTCGACCAACCGCGCCAAATCGTGGGTATCGTGAACCACGTGAAGCATGCGGGATTGGCGGAGGATGCCACCGCGCTGATCAAGTACCAGTTCTATATGCCGTTCGATCAAATTCCCGACGCATTTTTTGGCGAGATCACGCACGGAAGTTTGAGCTTGATCGTGCGGACGGCGTCGGATGCCGGAGGGGTCGGGAGTTCAGTGCTGCAGTCCGTGCGCGACCTGGACAAGGATCAGCCGGTGTTCGGGCTGGAGCCGATGAGCCAGTTAATCGAAGAGTCTGTCGCTTCGCAGCGATTCGCGACGATGTTACTTGGAATTTTTGCGGGGATCGCGCTGACTCTGGGGAGCGTGGGGATTTATGGCGTGATGTCCTATCTGGTGGCGGAACGCACTCACGAGATGGGCATTCGCATGGCGCTGGGTGCTACACATGGCGATGTGATGGCGCTGGTTTTGAAATATGGGTTGACGCTGGCGATGGCGGGACTTGGACTGGGGTTGGCAGCGTCGATTGGATTGACGCGATTGCTGGCTAGTTTGCTGTTTGGGGTATCCGCTACCGATCCGATGACGTTTGCGGGGGTGGGTGTGATGCTGGTTGGTGTGGCGCTACTGGCTTGCTACCTTCCGGCGAGGCGGGCTACGCGAGTGGATCCGATGGTGGCACTGCGGTACGAATGAAAAATCGAAGTAAAGATGGAATGAAGTAAAGGAGCGACGAAGAATCGTTGGACGATTGCGTCGCAGTGTGCACGAATTGGTGGGTTGGAATAGACTGGAAATGCGAGCGGGAATAAAACCTCGACTGAATGAAAACTGCTAATACTCACCCTTACCGCGTCCTGATTGCCGACGATCAAGCTGACATTCGAGACGCGCTGCGTCTTTTGCTGAAGCGCGAAGGTTACGAAACCCAAGGGGCCTCGTCGCCAAGTGAGGCACTTGCTGCTGTTGAGGCGCGCGAGTTCGACGCGGTGTTGATGGACTTGAACTACGCGCGGGACACAACGTCTGGACAAGAAGGGTTGGATTTGCTGCCGCGGATCCAGATGGTGGATGGGACGCTGCCGGTAATCGTGATGACCGCCTGGAGCAGCGTGGAAGTGGCTGTGGAAGCGATGCGGCGCGGGGCTCGCGACTTTATCCCTAAGCCTTGGGACAATCACCGGTTGCTCACGGTGTTGCGCACACAGATCGATTTGCGGCAGGCGCTGCGTCAGGCGTCACGGCTGGAGGCAGAAAATCGGTTGCTGAGGGCAGAGTCGCGGCCCACTATGATCGCGGAATCGGTGGCGATGCAGCCGGTGCTGGACCTGATCGGGCGGATCGGGCCGTCGGACGCGAACGTGCTGATCACCGGGGAGCACGGAACTGGGAAAGAAGTGGTGGCACAGACTTTGCATGCACTCTCGCCGCGTTCGTCGGCTCCGATGGTTACAGTGAATGCGGGCGGCCTGTCGGAAGGGGTCTTTGAAAGCGAGCTTTTTGGGCATGTGAAGGGGGCCTTCACGGATGCGCGAGTGGATCGTGTGGGGCGATTCGAACTGGCGGACAATGGGACGTTGTTTCTGGATGAAATTGCAAACGTTCCGCTGAAGTTGCAAGCAAAGCTGTTGCGCGTGCTGGAGACGGGAGAACTTGAAAGGGTGGGATCTTCGAGCACGCGGCGTGTGGACGTACGTGTGATCGCGGCTACGAACGTGGATGTCAATGTGGAAGCCACGGCAGGAAGGTTCCGGCAGGATTTGCTTTTCCGGCTGAATACCATCGAGATTCATTTGCCTCCGCTGAGGGAGAGACGCGAGGATATCGAGCTGCTGGCGCAGCATTTTCTACGCAACTACTCGCAGAGATATCGGAAAACGATTTCGGGATTTGACCCGGTGGCTACACAGGTGCTTCACGAACATCCGTGGCCCGGGAACGTTCGAGAGCTGGATCACTCGATCGAGCGCGGCGTGTTGCTGGCGACGGGACCGCAGGTGCGCGCGGCGGATCTTGGGTTGAGGGCGGCAGCTCCGGGAAGCACAGCGCGGCTGGAAGAGATGAGCCTGGACGAGGTGGAGCACCACTTGATTCAGAGGACGCTGGCGCGCTACGACGGAAACGTCAGCCAGGCAGCCAAGGCGCTGGGATTGAGTCGAAGCGCCATGTACCGGCGACTGCAAAAACACGGATTGGAATGACGCGTCTGACTTACGAACGCCGCATTCAGCTTTTGGCGCTGGCGGCGGGTCTGCCTGGATCGGCGATCGCGGTTATTCTGCTGTGGACCGGGGATTACACCTCCAGAACTGCGTGGACGCTGGGGCTATTGATTGTCAGTTTGTGGCTGGGTTTCGCACTCTCGATTCGGCATCGCGTCGTCTTTTCCCTGCAAACTCTTTCGAACCTGCTGGCGGCATTGCGCGAGGAGGATTTTTCTGTTCGCGGGCGAGATGCGCAGCGGGACGACGCGATGGGTGAAGTGATGATTGAGGTCAACGCGCTCGGCGAAACGCTACGTGAGCAGCGGTTGGGGGCGCTGGAGGCTACCGCACTGCTGCGCACGGTGATGGAAGAGATTGAAGTCGCGATCTTCACGTTTGACAACGAAACGAAGCTGCGGCTGGTGAATCGTGCGGGGGAACGATTGCTGGCACGGCCGCTGGAGAGGCTGCTGGGGTTTACGGCTGGAGAATTGGGACTTGGTGCCTGCCTGGAAGGCGAGGTAGCGCGTACGATGGAGCTGAGTTTTCCGGGTGGGTCAGGGCGCTGGGGAATGCGGCGCGGGATCGTTTCGCCAGGCGGGCTTGCCCCATCACCTGGTGGTGCTGAGCGATTTGAGTCGGGCGCTTCGCGATGAAGAACGTCAAGCGTGGCAGCGGCTGATTCGAGTGATGGGCCATGAGCTGAATAATTCGCTGGCGCCGATTCAATCGGTGGCGCAAAGCCTGGAGAGCGGGCTGCAATCGCTCACCAGCGCGCCCGAGTCGCAGACCGGGGCGACTGCTGGCCTGCTGGATGATATGCGACAAGGGTTCAGCATCATTCGTTCGCGTACGGAGGCTCTGGGGCGCTTCATGGCTGCGTATTCGCGGCTGGCAAGGCTACCATCGCCGAAGCTGGCACCTGTGGATGTTCGCGAGTGGATTTCGCGTGTGGTGAAACTGGAGACGCGCGTGAAGCTGAAGCTGGAGCAAGGACCGGACGTAGTGATATCGGGCGATGCCGACCAGTTGGAGCAATTGCTGATTAACTTGGTCCACAACGCCGCGGATGCGGTGGGGGAAAATGGCGGGGGCGCGAGTATCGGTTGGTCACGGCAGGATTCCTACTTGAATGTATGGGTTGCGGACGAGGGGCCGGGAATTTCGAATACGGCGAACTTGTTTGTGCCATTTTTCACGACGAAACCAGGGAGGAACCGGGATAGGACTGGCGCTGAGCCGGCAGATTGCGGAGGCGCACGGCGGGACACTCACGTTGGAGAACCGGCGAGATGTGAAAGGATGCGAGGCTCGGTTGCGTCTGCCGTTGTGAAAGGGCGAACAATGGGTGAGTCAACGGCGGCGCGGAGAGATTCGTGGCGCGGCGCAAGTGCAACGGCCGGGACGCGCTAAAGCGAGCCCCTACAACTGCCCCCATATGCTTGTCGTTTCGTTGTCGGCGAGGGTGCCTTAGATCGTCAGCGAAGCTTCTTTAGATCAAAGTTCATCGCGACCATTTTCGCTTCAGGGGCGGTGACCTCGACAGTGATCTCATCCGAAGCGACGTTCTTGGCTTCAAACTCCAGCCAAACCATTTGACCATCCAGAGCGGACGGGGCGGAATTCGAGGCGGCCGAGTACACCGGTTTATTCTGAATGGATCGCGGCGTGAGCGTTTTTTCGCCTTGTTTCACAGTGAACTGAAAGCTCTTCCAGAAGTTTTCTGGGCGAAGCGTGGCCTTTTGCGCAGGAGAAGCAGATGGCGCTTGCGGGCTTCGTTCGGATTCCGGAAATGCGCCTGGTAGCATCAGTCGAATCCGCACTACAACGGTATCGCCACGCTGACGATAGTCCTGCATAGCCCGGGGTTCGGTGTAGTCGCTCAAATTTTTCCTGGATTTATCCACAACCTGTGCGAAGGGCGTAAGTACCTCGATTTCAGCGATATGAGGACCAGTTGGCGCGATGTTCGTGACCTGCTTGGAATAGGGCGCAAGGAATTCGGCGGTCGCCTGATCGTTCCGTTGGCCGAGGACCCATGCGTCGTGGACGGCGGCCGGAGTCAGAGGAACATCGTATGCGGAGAACTGTGGTACGAAGGAGAGAGCCGTTAGAATAAACAAGATATAAACGACCCAAGGCCGGCTTACGCGTCCCGCCAGCGCCGGGCACACTTCATCTCTCATTTTGTTTAGATGCAATGGTTGGCGAAACGGACTTGTTTTCGGACGATTGCGCATCCCGCCCTGGACCCAAAGTCCCAAGTCAGTACTAGGTGGACGGTTGATAAATAGCAGGCCGCACCGAGACTGACCAAGTCCTTACTTCTGTGCGCGATGCGTTCGGCTCGCAGTATGCAAAAGTTGCTGCCAGGGCGAAAAAAAAACATAAACCTGCCCTAAAGGACAGGCTGTAATCCTTTAACAATTGGACACTTAGGATTGGGTGTCGTTGGCCATTGGCGTGCGTTATTGCGGTACGTCATGGAAACGAAAGTAACGGACGGACTGAGCGCTCCAGTACCTCAAGAGAGGCTGGCCACCGCAAGTCCTGAAGTCGCGAGTTCTGAAATCGCGACACCAAAGTGGCGTGAACGCGTCGCCGCCCTCAAGAATATGCCACCGGTTCTTCGCATGGTCTGGGATGCAGCCCCTGGAGTCATCGCCGCGGGGCTAGCTTGCCGAATAATTGTCGCTCTGATTCCCTTGGCTGCTTTGGCGGTCACGCGCGTCATCGTCAACGACATCGTTGACTTCCGGGCGCACGGAGGCGCGCTACCACACAATTTTTGGTGGCTGGTAGCGTTGGAATTCACTCTGGCCGGCGTCTTGGCGGGGGTTCTGATCCGCATGGTCGAATTTCTTTGAGATTGTGCTGGCGGACCGCTACAGCAAGCACATCAGCACCAAAATCATGGAGCATGCTTCACGACTGGACCTGATGTCGTTCGAGGATCCGCTCTTCTACGACAAGATGGAGCGGGCCCGCGTTCAGGGCACGGACCGCATTGTGATGATTCAGTCGACGGGCCAGTTGATCCAGCAGCTGGTCACCACGATGAGCCTTGCCGGCGGCATCATTTTCTTGTCGCCGTGGATTCTGGCGGTGCTGGTGGCCTGCGTGATTCCCGCGTTTCTGGGGGAGACACATTTCGCGTTCATGGGGTATTCGCTGAATTTCAAGCAGACCCCTGCGAAACGCGAAATGGACTACCTGCGGATCGTCGGTGGCAGCAAGGAGAGCGCCAAGGAGCTAAAGCTTTTTGGTTTGGCGCCGTTTTTGGTGGGACGCTACACCAAGCTCTCGAACGCACTGCATGCGCAAAACGTTGGGTTGGCAAAGCGACGGCTGTGGGTTGGTGCGGCATTCACGTTACTTGGGCGCGCTCGGATACTACGGAAGCTACGCCTTCGTGATCTACAAGACGGTCACCGGAAAGCTGGACATCGGCACGTTTACCTTCATGGCTGGCGCGATCGCGCTGGCCAGTTCGAATATCCAGGCGGTATTTACGACTTTCTCGACGATCGCGGATCAGGCGATGTTCATCACTGACCTGCTGGACTTTTTCAATCTCAAGCCGCGCGTGTTTTCCAAACCCAATGCCCTGCCAGCTCCTCGGCCGATTCGAACCGGATTTGAGTTCCAAGATGTTTCGTTTTGCTTATCCCGGCCAGACCCGGCTCGTGTTGAGCAATGCCAGCTTCAAGCTGGAACCCGGCGAGCGGATCGCGTTGGTTGGCGAGAATGGCCAGGGCAAGACGACCATCGTCAAGCTGCTTACGCGTTTGTACGACCCAACCGGTGGGCGAATTTTGCTGGACGGCGTCGATCTGCGCGAATACCAACTGGAAGATTTGTGGAAGGAAATCGGAGTCATCTTCCAGGATTTCATGCGCTACGACATGACCGCGGCGGAGAACATCGCGCATCGGGCGGATCGAAGATCAGGACAATGTGTTCCGGGTGCGGTCGGCGGCGCAAAAGAGCTTGGCCGAACAGGTCATCCGCAAGCTGCCTAAAGGTTACGAACAAATTCTGGGACGGCGCTTTGAGGGTGGCGTCGATTTGTCGGGCGGCGAGTGGCAGAAGATCGCGCTCGCCCGCGCTTATCTGCGCGATGCCCAGGTGCTGATTCTGGACGAGCCGACAGCGGCACTGGACGCGCGGTCGGAGCACGAAGTGTTCGAACGCTTCGCGGAACTCACCAAGGGCAAGATGGCTCTACTGATTTCGCACCGCTTCTCAACTGTGAAAATGGCGGATCGGATTTTGGTTCTGGAAAACGGACGAATTGCCGAGCAAGGCCCTCACGAACAGCTTCTGATGAACAAGGGACGTTACGCGGAGATGTTCGAATTGCAGGCGGCAAGTTACCGATAACGAGGACGACCTGATGGCTACGCAACAGCAACCTGCTTTTGACGCAAATCAACCGCTGCCAACCAACGGCGCGCTGAGAAACGCCGGGTGGAAGAAGGACTATTGTGGGTCGGCGTCGCAGCGGAGTGGAAGCGTCCACTATGGCCAGATCTGGCTCGGCGCAATTCTCGAAGCCCAGTCCTGGAAAGTTCGCGACGAGAGCAAGCGTATCCCAGCGTTCGAGGCCAAGTGGGAGTCGACGAAAGAATCGATCGAAGCGAAAACCCAGGTGTTGCGAAATATCATCTCAGCGGGAAATAAGCTGGCGGGCGACGCGGAAATCTTGTTCGGAAGCTCCAACGGTGCTTCGTCAGGCGCTGCAGCAAACCAAGGTGGCTGTGCGCAAGGCCGGGGATCTGCCTCAGGTTCACGCCGACGAGGGGACCGTCCTGCCCCGGGCATATGCAGCGGTGGCAAGTTACTTGGAGGCCGTGGGGTACGAATTCGACGAAAAAACGTTTGAGCAGTATTTCACGGCGATTCAGGAAACCGTCGCGTTCGAGATGGGCGAACTATGGCAACTGCAACCCTTCGCCAAGTTGGCGCTGCTTGAGTCGGTGGCGGCTTTAGCGGAACGGCTGGACACCGCCGCTCCGTTGCCATCCAGTAATGCGACAGCCGCTGCACCGGAGAAAGCCGCAAAGGAATATTTTGGCGCACCGAGCCTCGTTACTCTGATCTCCAGCATGCGGCGCATCGATGGAGCTGACTGGAACGAACTGTTCGAGCAGGTGAATGCAGTCGAACAAATACTGCGCCGAGATCCTTGCGACGCCTACGCTCAAATGGATTTTGAGAGCCGCGACAATTACCGCAAAACCATCGCTCAGTTGGCGAAGCGATCAGAAGCGAGCGAGCAGGAAGTGGCGCGCAAGACCGTGGAATTGGCGCGTCCGATCCATGCTTCTCCGAATGTGCGCGTGCGGGACCGTCAATCCCACGTCGGCTATTACCTGGTGGGCGACGGCCGGAAAGAGCTGGAGCAAGCCATTGAATACCGTCCGACGTTCGCAGAGCGGAACCAGCGGCTGGTCAAGCGGTGGCCTGATTTCTCGTACATTTTGGCGATCGAACTGGTGACGTTAGCGTTGATGGCGGCTGTGGTTCTGGGTGGCAAGAGCAAACCCGGCTGGTTGGTCGTGGCCCTGTTCCTTTTGCCGGCGGCAGAGTGCGCGATCGCATTGGTGAACCAGCTGGCCACCATGTTGTTTGAGCCGAAAGCACTGCCCAAGCTTGATTTTGCCAAGGGTGTACCCGCTGAATTAACAACGATGGTTGTCGTTCCGACGCTGCTGACGAGCGAAGAACAGATGATCCGCGCGGTGCGGGACCTGGAGATACGATTTCTAGCCAATCGGGATGCCAACATCCACTTCGCTCTCTTAACGGATCCACCGGACGCGGCACAGCAGTTCGATGACAAAGATAAATTGGCCGGCCAATGCGCGCAGCTGATCGAGGCGATGAACGCAAAATATATGGCTGAAGGGAAGGGATCATTTTTCCTGTTCCATCGGCATCGCGCGTACAACCCGTCGGAAGGTATCTGGATGGCATGGGAACGGAAGCGCGGGAAATTGTTGGACTTCAACAAATTACTTCTGGGAACGAGTGACAATTTCCCGGTCAAGGCTGGGAATCTCGCGGTGCTGCCGTTGGTCAAATATGTGGTTACGCTGGATTCCGACACGCAATTGCCGAGGGACGCGGCGCATCGGTTGGCCGGAGCCATCGCGCACCCATTAAATCGCGCGGTGATCGACCCAACGTCGAATACGGTGGTTGACGGTTACGGAATTCTTCAGCCTCGCGTGGACATCAGCATCCAGTCGGCCAACCGGTCGCGACTGGCGGCGATTTTCTCAGCCGACGCGGGCTTCGATATCTACGCGCGTGCGGCATCTGACGTATACCAAGACCTGTTCAGCGAAGGCAGCTTCACCGGCAAAGGAATTTACGAGGTCGAGACCTTCCAGCAGGTGCTGGAGCACAGATTCCCCTGCAACGTCGTTCTGAGCCACGACATGATCGAGGGTTCCTACGCGCGCGCGGGCCTGGTATCGGACATCGAGGTTGTGGACGACTACCCGTCGCACATGAGCGCGTTTAGCCGGCGCAAACACCGCTGGGTGCGCGGCGATTGGCAAATCATTTTCTGGCTGTTGCCACGCGTGCCGGATTTCTTCGGTAAGAGGGTGCCCAATCCGCTGTCCGTGATTTCGCGCTGGAAGATATTGGACAACCTGCGCCGCAGTCTGACGGAAATAGCAACGTTTGTTATGCTCCTTAGCGGTTGGCTGCTCTTCCCTGGGAAGGCGCTGTATTGGACGCTGGCGACGCTCGCGGTGATTGCGTTGCCGACCTACTGGCAGTTCGCCATGACCATCTTGCGCGCAGGCCGAGCGCTCTTTACAACCGTTTTCTGGAAGAACTGGGCGGCGGATTTCGGAATCTCCCAGGTGAACCTCTTCTTGCGCGTCGCTTCTCTCTGCCACCAGAGCCTAATCACTCTCGACGCCATCGTGCGGTCGGTTGTACGCATGACCGTAACGCACGAAAGACTCCTCGAATGGGAGACCGCTGCCGAAGCGGAAAGCAGCTACGGCAAGAAAAGTCCGGTCGAAACTTACTTGCAAGTTGTGCCCTGGCTGAGTTTTCTCATTGGCTTGTTTATTGCCATCGAGCGCAAGGAAGCGTTCATGGCCGGATTGCCTCTGTTGGTTCTGTGGGGGCTGTCCAAGCCAATCGAGCAGTGGTTTGACCTGCCGGCACGGACAGAAGACACGAAGATTGACGCCGCGAACAAGGCATTGCTCCGCCTGTCCGCATTGCGCACCTGGCGGTTGTTCCGGGAATTCAGCACCGCGGAAGAGAACTGGCTGATTCCCGATACGATTCAAAAACCTGATTCGCTGGTCGTTCACCGAATTTCGACGACGAATCTTGGATTGCTTCTCAACGCGCGCTTGGCCGCCGTTGACCTTGGTTTTCTCACGGTGCCGGAGTTCGTTACGGATACCGAAAGAACGCTGGATTCTGTCGATCGCATGCCCAAGCACGACGGGCAGATGTACAACTGGTACGACAATGTGACTCTGGAAGCCTGTAAGCCGCGATTTGTTTCGGCGGTGGACAACGGCAATTTGGTCTGCGCGTTGTGGACCGTGAAGCAGGGCTGCCTGGGCGCCATCGGCGAGGAGATCTTCCGGCCGGAGGTTTTGCAAGGCGTTCGAGATCATCTCGACACGATCGAGGAATTGTTTAGAACCGAAGGCCAGGAGGATTCCCTTCTGGCAGGCGTGCGGGAAATGAAACAGCGGATTGGCTCTCTGGGTAAATCACCCGCCACGTGGCTGGAAGGCCTGACGGGCTGCGAGCGCGTGATCGTGGCATTGGCGAAAAAGCTTTCGTCGGACGCGATCGAGAGCGAAGCACGATGGTGGGTGTACGAGTTGCGCCTGCGCATCTCTCACCTCGAAAGCCTGGTGTATGACTTCGCGCCATGGCTGCAACCCCAGTTCGCGAAGTGCTGCGCTGACCCATCCATACTGGAAATCGTTCAGCCGGAGAAATTGACGCTCGAAGCGTTGCCGAAGATTTGCCACGCACTCGATCAGAAAATTTGGCGGGTACTTGAGGAGGGCGGCTCCAATATCGACTCGCGCTCCGCGTTGCAATTGTTGCGATCGGCGGTCGCCAGGACCAGCAGCATCGCCAAGAGCATTACCACGCGCCTGGAACGCCTGGCGGAGCGGGCGGACACGCTGGCAAAGAGCATGGATTTCAAGTTCTTCCTCGATTCAAAGAAGAAGCTTCTGTTCACGGGTTATAACGTGGAAGAAGGTAAATTTACTCCGAGCCACTACGACCTGTTGGCCTCCGAAGTTCGGGCTGGCGTCTTCGCAGCCATCGCCAAAGGCGAAATTCCACAAGAGAGCTGGATGGCGTTGGAAAGGCGCTTCACGAACTACGAGAACGAACATGTCTTGCTGTCATGGACCGGAACGATGTTCGAGTATCTGATGCCGCTGCTCTGGATGAAAATATACCCGAACACGATTTTGGACCGCACCGCTCAGGGAGCAGTGCGCAGTCAGATGAAATACGCGGAGCTTAAGTCGATTCCGTGGGGGATTTCCGAAGCCTCCTGCTCCAAGATCAATAGCGCGGGTCACTATCATTACGAAGCGTTCGGCGTCCCTGGACTGGCGATCAGCCGCGATCTATCGCGCGACCTCGTCGTGTCTCCCTATTCAACGTTCCTCAGCTTGCTCGTGGATTCCAAGAGCGCCGTGGAAAATATTCGCCGCATGAAGGATCTCGGCTGGCTGGGATCGTACGGGTTTTACGAATCGGCGGATTTCACCCCTTCCCGGCTCACCGAAGGAAAGAAATTTGAAATTGAGCGCTGCTGGCTGGCGCACCATCAGGGTATGAGTTTGATGGCCGTCGCCAACATCCTGTGCGACGGATCGTCGCAGCGCAGATTCCACGCGGAACCCATGGTGGCAGCCACCGAGCGGTTGCTCCACGAGAAAGCACCCCGGACCTCGCAGTTTGAAGCTTCCGCCTCGGCAGAGGACGAAGCGCTTGAGAGTGCCGGCGCGGCGGAAAGCGCCAAAGCTGGACAAGAAAACTGGGGCGCGGCTCCGAAATTCAACACTGCGGCGTGAAGACTTCGCTGCCCGCCCTATCGCAGCTCTCTACACGATTCACTGTATTGCTCCAAACCACATACACCTCTTAACTGGCTTCAGGGACGTTCATTCTTGCCGACCGATCGCTGAGCGGTCCAGCGGCAACGTTCCTGGCCAGGGTCCGATAGACCCGTGGTCATTTAACTTTTGGATTAAGGTGTCCCATGGCAACTTCCAAACCAGCTCTTACCGACTACGTCAGCGCAAAAACGCCGCGAATTGTCGGCGAAACCGAAAGACAAGACTTTGAGCAGGTTTTGCGACGTTGTGTGTCCGAGCGGGCATACCGTCTATTTGAGTCTTCTGGGTGCGAACACGGAAACGACCGCGCGCACTGGCGACAAGCCGAGGGTGAAGTCTTACAGCACGGACTCGAGATCCGCGAATCCGGCAGTTGGCTGTCCATCAACGCATATCTCCCTGATGTGTCGGCTGGGGATATTCAAGTCTACCTGGAGCCCAATCGCGTCATCGTGCGAGCGGAAAAGACGCAGACCGTTCAAAACTCGGAGTCTCCGGAACAAGGGATCATCCGACGGGAGCTGTTTCTGGCGGAAGAACTGAACGCGGAGATCGACCCAAGCACGGCCAGCGCGGCTTTCAAAGATCAAAGGTTGACCCTCATGATCAAGAAGCATTTCCCGGAAACCGCCACGCCGTTGCTCAGTAACGCAGCAGTCTGAGGCTGACCCCGCAGAGCCTTGATCGCATATAATAGCCGTCCGCGGATGATCGATTACCAGCCTATTCGACCGTCGACGCTGGGGGCGACTCGCGGTCCCAGCGGAAGTTGGCGGTTCTCCGTGTGGGCGCCGCAGCACGAAAAAGTTGAGCTTCATTTGCTGTCGGAGCGCTCTCACAGCATCTCCATGAGGCGCGATGAGCTTGGCTATTATCACGCCAGTGTCGAGGAAGCGGGCGTAGGCTCGAAATACTTCTACCGACTTGATGGCGCCGCCGAACGGCCCGATCCTGCGTCGCGTTTTCAGCCCGACGGCGTGCATGGCGCGTCGCAAGTCGTCGATCCCGCCGACTTTTCCTGGAGCGACACCGATTGGAAGGGCCTCTCACTTGAAGACGGTGTCTTCTACGAGCTTCACGTCGGCACGTTCACCCCGGAGGGGACCTTAACAGCCTTAATTCCCCATCTCGATCGGTTGGCGGATGTAGGCGTGACGACCGTGGAGCTCATGCCAATCGCTCAATTCCCGGGTGGACGCAACTGGGGCTATGACGGCGTTTTCCCGTTCGCGACACAGAACACCTATGGATCGCCTCGCGATTTGCAGAGATTTGTAAGTGCGGCCCATGCGCGAGGTCTTGCCGTTGCGCTGGACGTTGTCTACAACCATCTCGGCCCCGAGGGCAACTATCTATCGGAGTACGGCCCCTATTTTACGAATCACTATCACACTCCTTGGGGAGCTGCGCTGAATTTTGACGGGCCACAGAGCGATGAGGTGCGTTACTTCTTCATCCAAAGTGCTCTTTACTGGCTGGAACAGTTTCATATCGACGCTCTACGTCTAGACGCAATCCACGGCATTTTCGATGCGAGCGCATTCCCCTTTCTCGCTGAACTGTCGACGGCGGTGGCGTCGCTGTCCACTCGACTGAGCCGCAAGATTCACTTGATCGCAGAGAGTGATCTGAATGACGCGCGCACGATCACGTCCATCGAACGAGGCGGAACGGGAATGGATGCGCAATGGAGCGACGATTTCCACCATTCGGTGCACACGTTACTGACGCGGGAAAATTCCGGCTATTACGCGGACTTTGGCGATATCCATCATTTGGCAGAAACAATTCAGAATGGCTGGTACTACTCGGGGCAATATTCGCGATTTCGACAACGCAAGTTTGGCAATACTCCGCCGAATTCCCAAAGTTCGAAATTTGTGGTCTGCAACCAAAACCACGATCAGGTGGGCAATCGTGCCGCGGGCGACCGGCTCAGCCGCCTGGTTAGCTTCGAAAGCCTGAAACTCGCGGCGGGCATTACAATATTGTCCTCTTCCGTGCCGCTTTTATTTATGGGCGAAGAATACGGCGAAACCGCGCCCTTCCTCTATTTTACAAGTCATGGCGACCCGGAACTTGCCGAGGCCGTTCGGCGCGGGCGTGAGACGGAGTTCGCGCGCTTTAAGTGGCATGTAGAGGTCCCCAACCCGCAGGCCGAGTCTACTTTTGCTGAGTCAAAATTGAACCAGTCCCTGGCAAGCCAGGAGCCTCATCGCACGCTGGAGCGATTCTACAAAGCGTTGTTGCGTTTTCGGCGCAACCAGCGGTTAGCTGAGGCGCAGCCGGTGGCGGTCACCGAATTCCCAAATGAGCGCGCGCTGTTGACATTGCGATCGGCAGGCTCGACCCTTCTTGCAGCGCTATTCCATTTCGGCGACAATCCGGCCACACTTACGATAGAACTCCCGTCCGGCACATGGGAAAGCAGAATCGACTCCGCGGATCCTGAGTGGTTAGGACAAGGAGCGTCGCTACCGAAACTGGTCGTCAGCGGCCCCTTTCAAGTGAACATACAGGACCGATCTTTCATCGTTCTGGAACGTTCGAGCCCATCGGACTGATTGATGTCGACGACGCCCACAGCACTTGTTTCCGCCACCTACCGATTGCAGTTCAATAAAAACTTCACGTTTCAGGACGCAGCCAAAATCGTCGACTATCTTGCGGAACTGGGTATCACGCACGTGTACGCGTCGCCTATTTTGAGCGCCCGGCACGGAAGCACGCATGGCTACGACGCGATCGATCCGACACGCCTCAATCCTGAACTGGGGACCGAGGCAGACTTCGCTGCGTTGCTGGGCAGACTCCGGGAGCGCGGCCTGGGATTGATTCTCGACATCGTGCCGAATCATATGTCCGCCAGCAGCGAGAACTCCTGGTGGATGGACGTGCTCGAGAATGGGCCGCAGTCCGCATACGCCTCCTACTTCGACATTGACTGGCGACCTCCGTCGCGAACGCTCGAGGGTAAGGTCCTTCTTCCAGTTCTAGGCCGCCCATTTGGGGAGGCCCTGGAACATCAGGAGCTTAAGCTCGTCTTGATGGAAGGGAAATTTTTTGTTCAATACTTCGAATCGCTCTTCCCGCTGGCTCCCTCCACTTATCACTTGATACTGAAACGTCGCCTCAATGAACTCCGGACGCTCCTGGGTGAAGACTCGCCTGCATATCAGGAGTATTCCGGAATTGTTGCTGCTGCCGCCGCACTTTCCGCTACGGGACAAAGCCGGGAAGCTGCCGGAGAGCGGCGCCTTCAATTCGAATCCCTCCGCCAGAGACTTCGCCAATTGGTTTCGGAGGACGTTAAGATCAGCGATTTTATTCAGCAAAATCTCAAGGGTCTCGAGGGGAACCCCAAGGAACCTTCCACTTTCACTTCGCTTGAGAGTCTCCTGGCGGAGCAGCACTATACCTTGGCCTACTGGCAAAACGTCAACGAGGAAATCAACTATCGCAGGTTTTTCACGATCAATGATCTCGTAGGCATGCGCATGCAAGATCCGCTGGTCTTCGACGCGACGCACGCGCTGGTGCTCCGCATGGTGGAGCAACAATCAGTGACCGGCTTGCGAATCGATCACATCGACGGTCTTCGCGATCCTCTCGGTTACTTACGTCAGCTCAGCGAACGCGTGGGCTCGGATACGCGTTCAGTTGAATCTCTATCCGTTCCTGTCTTCGTGGAGAAAATCCTGGCGCGAGATGAGTCCCTTCCGACCAGCTGGCCGGTGGCCGGAACCACCGGGTATGAATTCGCAAACGCGCTCAATTGTTTGTTCGTTGACCCGAAAGGCGTAAAAGCGATCGAACAAGTGTATTCGAAGTTTCTCGGGCGGGACGTAATCTACGACGACGTGCTGTATCAAAAGAAAAAGCTGGTCATGTCTACTCTCCTAGGGGTCGAAATGCGTTCGCTTGGGCATCAATTTCAAGTCTTGGCCCGGGACGATCGGTACGCCAGGGAAATACCTCGTGCTGAATTGGAGCAAGCGTTAATCGAAACGACGGCACAACTCTCCGTCTATCGAACGTACATCCGGAACCTAGAGGTCTCCGCTCAGGATGAGCAGCGAATCGAACAAGCACTAAGCAATGCACGGACGAGAATTCCACAGCCGCATCTTCGAAGTTTAGATTTTCTGCGCGATGTGCTGTTGCTGCTAAATCAACCACATTTACTCGCCGGCCAGCGTGAGGCCCGGCTCGCATTCACAATGCGCTGGCAGCAATTTACGGGCCCGATTATGGCGAAAGCCTTCGAAGATACCTTTCTCTACATCTACAATCCCCTGATTTCCCTGAACGAGGTAGGAGGAGAGCCGCGCCCCTCGACCGCAACTTCTGCGGACTTTTCCAAGTTCATCCTCGATCGCCAGAGCGATTTTCCGCACGCCTTGAACGCCACGACGACGCACGACACCAAGCGCGGTGAAGATGTTCGTGCGCGCATCAGTGTTCTTTCTGAGGTTTCCGGCGAGTGGCGAGATCATCTGGATCGCTGGTCGAAGCTGAATGCCAGACACAGGAAGTCGATCGAGGGTCAGCCCGTACCCGATCGCAACGAAGAGATATTTCTGTACCAAACACTGCTGGGTGCCTGGCCTGCCGAAGCAGGTAATCTTGACACGCTATCGGACAGGATACAGGCCTACATGATTAAAGCGACACGCGAGGCGATGGTGCACACGCGCTGGACTCAGCCCAATCTGCGTCATGAAAAGGCGCTGCAAGCTTTTGTCGCTTCGATCGTTAAACCAGGAAGTAATAATGAATTCCTGCGCGATTTCGTTCCATTTCAGGAACGAATTGCTTACTACGGCATGATCAATGGCCTGAGCCAGACGCTTCTGAAGATTGCGTCGGCTGGGATTCCAGACATTTATCAAGGAGCTGAACTCTGGGACCTGCGCCTAGTCGATCCTGACAATCGTCAGTCCGTCGATTTCGACAAACGCGACACCATGCTTGCAAACTTGCCGCAAGCAGACGAACCGGGATTAGGTATGCTAAGCGATCTTACCCACAACTGGCGCGATGGACGCATTAAGCTCTACCTGATTTGTAAAGCGCTGCATTTCCGCGCGCAGAATGCAGCGCTTTTTTCGAAGGGTGTGTTTCTGACTTTGCAAGGCCGCGGAAAGCGCCGCGAACATGTGGCGGTGTTTGCCCGTCGATACAAGAAAGACTGGGCTCTTATCGTTGTGCCGCGGTGGCTGGCGCGGGCATGCTATCCAATGCATTTCGACGGGTCCGAGCGCTTCTGGGCTAATAGTGAAATCGATTTGCCAAAGGCGGCCCCCACACTGTGGAAGAACTTGTTTACGGGGGAGGTATTCGAAGCCGATGGAGCTGGAGGACAACCACGCCTTGATGTAGGGCACCTACTGAAACATTTTCCAGTCGCCCTGGTCAGCGGAGCCACATCTTCAGGGTGCGCAAAAAAGAAGCGCTGAATTTCTGTGTTGGTTTGATGGGTTTAAAAATAAGTGGGCGGTCACTTCGACAGTAGCTTCGAAATCCCTTGAAGCGGAATCCCCACCCAGGTCGGCCGATTATTAAGTTCATAGCCGAGCTCATAGATGGCTTTCTCCAGTAAGTGAAGCTCCAGCAGAGTGCGCGTGTCCTCCTCGCTTTTCGGCAAATAGGATGCTGCGCCCGCGGTCGAAAAATATTTCGCCAGAAACCGATCCGCAACCCAGGCGTTCCAAGATTCCGCCCAAGCACTCAATCTGCCCGCTTCCTCCCCATGCATTTTGTTCTCACCCAACAACGGCGCAAATGCCGCATAGTGGAACGACCGGAGCATTCCGGCAACATCCTGGAGTGGCGACCGCTTGATGCGGCGCTCCGCAATCGGCCGCGCCGGCTCGCCCTCGAAGTCGATAATCATGAAATCGGATTCTGTGCGAAGGACTTGTCCAAGATGATAGTCTCCGTGGATTCGAGTCCGCATCGCCTGTATCGGCCTGCTTAGGGCCCCACGAAATCGATTGCCGATTACCTCTTCTTGTCTGGCCAATTCGATGGCTTTGATCTGCTGATCCTCCGGAAGAGTCGGAATCTTGTCTCGCAACAAGCTGAATACTCGAGTCATCAGATTGACGACGGATTGCTCCAGACTTCGCTGAAACTCCATCGTAAACGCCTCTGGAACGAAAGAGGGATCGTGCGGCTCCGAGGCCAAAGCCAAATGCATTTCTGCTGTTCTCTGCCCGAGTAGCTCCGCTGAGCCCAGATACGGAACCATCGCGGCGCGTGCAAACTCGGGCACGCCTGGATCCTCGCCTCGCGATTCGCCGCTGCTTCGAGCCCCGCTTTTGCTCAAGTGTCTTCCAACTCCATCATAAAATTCCGCTAGAGAACGCAACGTGTAGCTCCAGGCGTCTCCTTCGTTAGGCACGAATTGCTGCAGGATGCCCTGCACGCTGCGCTTTCCATCCCGGCTGTGGTACTCCAGCGAACCGGCCAGCAGCGGAACATTGGCAAAGGCCGTCTTCTCCGTAAGGAATTTTCCGATCTCGAGGTCCGGATTGATGCCTTCCTGCATCCTCCGGAATAGTTTCATGATCAGAAGGCTCCCATAGATGACGGAAGTATTGCTCTGCTCCGCCCCAGCAGCCCTGGGCTTCAGTCTCTCCGTAGACGGCGGATTGAGGCGCGAATAGGCTGCCGTCTGCAGCGCTCGGAGTTCACCGTTTTCACCTTGCAGGATTGCCTTTCGCTGAATCAATTCGAGAAGCGCAGTAAGAAATTCTTCGTTCTTCACGGCCTCCGTCAGGACCACAGGCGGGGCGCCTGGATCAGTCTGTACTCTTAAAGAGCCGAGTTCGCCATCTGAGGCAGGTGTGGCATCCGCTGCGCGAAGAACCGGCACGGCGTACGATTCATCGGTACTATCCGCATACTTCACGGTGACCGTCAGCAGAAGCGCTTCTTGGGATGGAAGGGGAAAAGGAACCACGTCGGTGAGTTCAGCCGAACTGATTTTGCGCGCCTTGCCCCCAAACCATCTTTGCTTCATTAGAAACTCGGGGAGTTGCCCGGCGAGCGAGATTCGCAATTGCGGGTAAAACTCCTTGCCAACCCCGACATCAGCCATGACTTGCTCTTTCCGGCGCCGCAACCTATCAGGTCGCGCCTCAAATCCAGTTTACAGCGGCTGCAATTCGTCTGTTTTGTCTTCCTTTTTTTCGCCTAACGATCTCTCGAGAAACGCCCGGGCAAGTCCCTGCCCTCCGAGGCCAAAAGCAATCGCCAATCCCAGCATGAATGCGCCAAAAACGATCGAAAACGCCGCAATCACGGTCTGCCTCGCGACGCCAAGCTCATCCAACGCCATCGCGATGGCAAGAATCCAAATCCCGAATCGAATCGACCAACTCAACATCTTAGGCGATGCGTACCCCGCGTTGACGGCCGCGAGCAGCGCCGCGCGCGACAAAAAGTTCGCAATCACCAGCCCCAGGAACAAAATGAGCATCGCCACGACAATTTCCGGCAGCAATCGCAGCAGCCGTGAAATCTGTTCCTGAAGACCCGCAATATTCAGGATGCTGATCCCGACCAGTATGAAGCCGAGTAAGGTGATCCAGAAAACGGAGCGGCTCAGAACCTCCGTCATGGAAGGAAGCGCCGCCATTCGCAGCACTCGCGAGGCTCCCGCTTCTTCCGAGAGCCTATCCAGTTTCGTGAGCCGCAAGACGGCACGCACGACGTACTTCAACGCATAAGCCACCAGCAGGCCCGACAGAATGATTACCACCATCACGACGAGGCGGGGCAGGAACTCCGCGATCATATGAAAGAGATTTAGGTAGGCCTGTTGTAGTCCTTGAACGATCGTGTCTTTCATCGTTTCACCTCAGCTTTCGCCTTCCATCGTTCGATCAGGTATGGCTTCTGGCGTTCGAATTCAAGGCATAAGGCCTCCGAATCGGCCTCGATTTCCTCCGGCGTCGAATTCGCGTGTTCCAGCAGGAAGGAATAGAGTTGTCCGCGATAGAGTGGAACGAGCGCCTGCAAGATGTGGTCGCGAGCGATTACGGTTCGATGATAAGAGGCCGCGAATTCGTAAAGCGTTCGCACCCACGGTTCGGAACCGAAGTGGAAATTGTCTGGTTCAAGCGCTGCTATCTCTCTGATTTGCTTGTAGGTGTCTGCACTAAGAATTGAGGATAAGACCGTGTCCAAATCCTTTACGCCGCTTCGAAACAATTCGAGCATTTTTTCTTGCCGGGAAGGCGCATCCTCCGGCGTCAATTCGTGGTCCGACCCAAACGTTGGCACCGCCTCGGTCCCGGTGCGGTCCATCCAATGATCCTGAAACGTTTCGAAGCACCAGAACAAGTTCCCTACGGTTTGCCGAATCGCTTCCACCAGGTCCGGACCCGTCCGCGGCGGAGGAGCTTTCGGTCCGAGGAAAGACTGGCAGCACTTCATCCCCGAACAAATCGCGCTGACCGCCATCCAGGCTTCCGGCCGCGTTCGAACCGCCTCGGAACCCCACGAATTCTGGCTCAAGCATTCCGAAGCCAGGCGTCCTGAAAATCCCCATTCCTCGGAGTACATCTCGCGAATGCGAAGGCCGAACACCGCGCGGCTCATGGGATACAGCAGATTCCGAGCCAGCAAACCCTGGAATCTGGTCCGTGAATAGAGGGGGGCAACAAACGCGAAATCCTGCCGGTAAGCGGGACGCAGCAAATTCGCTACCCAGGACGGATCCAGATTGGTCGTCGCCGGAGAAACGATCGCGCACGATCGCGCACGCAACAGGTCCGCAGCCGCGAGAACCGTTCGCAGCGCCATCCCTTGCGAGGGTGACCTCCCGTATTGCGTGGTTACTCGGTGAACAGTCCGCAGAGAAGTGATTCCGCGGTGCACCCCGCCCTTCCGCCCGTTCATATTGAGAATGGCTTCGGTAGTGTGGTCGACAGAGCCGCCGTCCACATTCAGAATCACGACTCGATCGCGGACAAAATTCTGTTGGTAGCTGTCCTCGATGGCCTGCACGGCTTGCACCACCGTGCTCGCATTGTTGTACGTCGGTATGGCCACCAGCAGGTCGACTTCGCCGACACTCATCAGTTGGCGTAGAAAATCGTCTCCGAGAAGGATGTCTTCCGCCAAGTGAGAGTTCGCTCCTAATGCGTTCGTACCCGCCGGCAAAGCGGCTTCAGGAATCTTTGCTCAATGAAGAAAAAAGTTCAAATCCGGCGAAGGCGGAACCAGAAAAACTGATACGGCGCCAGCGTCAATAGATACGGCAATTCACCAATCCTGGGAAATAGGTTTCTGCCAAACATCTCTATCGGGATGTGGCCTTTGTAACTCTGAAGGTTAAGTTCGACCGCCTGCGCTGAGCTTGACAGGTTGTTCACCACCAAAACCTTTTCTTCGCCCAACTGCCGCACGTAAGCTAGAACCCTGTGATTGGATGGGCTCAGGAACTCGATGGATCCCCGGCTGAACACGCGAAACGAGTTCCGCGTCTGGATCACCGACTTCGTCCACGACAGTAGTGAGTGCTCCGACCGGCGTTGCGAATCCACATTGATCGCCTGATACCCATAGACAGGATTTGAGATCAACGGCGAGTACAAGCGTTCTGGGTCGGAGGAAGAAAATCCCGCGTTCCAGCCTCCATTCCATTGCATCGGTGTTCGCACGCCATTCCGGTCGCCAAGGTAGATGTTGTCTCCCATTCCGATTTCATCGCCGTAGTAGATGATAGGCGTTCCCGGCATCGAAAGCAGCAACCCATTCAGCAGCTCGATTCGCCGCCGGTCGTTCTCCATCATGGGAGCCAGCCGCCGGCGAATCCCCAGGTTGATACGCATGGCCTTGTCGTTCGCGAACGCGTCGTACATGTAGTCGCGCTCGATGTCCGTCACCATTTCCAGCGTCAGCTCATCATGATTCCGCAAGAAGATGCACCACTGGCAATCGTCGGGAATCTGCGGCGTCTGCTCCAGAATCTCGATGATCGGCTTGCGATCTTCCAGTTTGACAGCCATGAACATCCTGGGCATCAACGGAAAGTGAAAAGCCATGTGAAACTCGTCCGAGTTGCCAAAGTAATCGCGGACGTCCGCCGGCCATTGATTTGCCTCCGCCAGTAGCATCTTCCCCGGATAGGCCAGATCCAATCGCTTGCGTAGCTCCTTGATCACCCCATGCGTCTCGGGCAGGTTCTCGCAGGAAGTGCCTTCACGTTCCACCAGATAGGGCACCGCGTCGAGCCGAAACCCGTCCACGCCAATCTCACACCAAAACTTCATCACCTCCCACATTACTTCGCGCACCGCGGGATTATCGAAGTTCAAATCCGGCTGGTGACTGAAGAACCGGTGCCAGTAATACGATTTGGAAATCGGATCCCACGACCAGTTGGACATCTCAGTATCGAGAAAAATGATTCGAACACCCTGATAGCGGCTATCGGTGTCGCTCCACACGTACCAATCACGTTTCGGATTGTCCCGGGAGCTTCGTGCTTCCTGAAACCACGGATGCTGATCCGAAGTGTGATTCATCACCAGTTCGGTGATCACGCGGATCCGCCGGCTATGTGCCGCGGCCAGGAAAGTCTTGAAATCCTCAATCGTGCCGTACGTGGGATTGACCGACGTGTAGTCCGAAATGTCGTACCCATCGTCACGCAATGGCGACGGATAAAAAGGCAGCAGCCAGATCGCGTTGATCCCCAGCTCTTGCAGGTAATCGAGCTTATTCGTCAGTCCGCGAAAATCGCCAATGCCATTGCCATCGCTGTCGCAAAACGTCCGCACGTGAAGCTGGTATATGACCGCATCTTTGTACCAAAGTTTGTCAACCTGCGGCGCCAACGTTGGACTCTCCTATCAAGACCCGTCCCGCTCGACGGGCTGCAACTCCATGGCTCGCGAACCTATCCGATCGAATGTACTCGAAAAACGTGCGCCGGCAATATCGTTGGATTCAGCTCCACAAAATTTCGAGATCCATGCCAAACATAGCGTGCATCCGTCAGCAAATCGTGCACCTGGTAGGATTCCTCAGAGCCAAGGTGCAGGGCGTCCACGTCCACATTCACCCACCCGGCTTGTCGACTGTGAGGATCGAGATTCACGACCACGAAAATCATATCCGCAGGGTCGTCGCATACTTTGCTGTATGCAATCATTCGCTGGTTGTCGACCGGATGAAACGTCAACCCGGTATTCCGTTGCAGTGCTGGACTCTCGCGCCGGATGCGATTCATGTGAGTGATCAAATCCCGCAAGCTATTCGGATTATTGATGTCCCACACGCGGATCTGATATTTCTCCGAGTCAAGATATTCCTCGCTGCCCTCGCGTACGGCTCGGCCCTCGCACAATTCGAACGCCGGCCCGTAGATTCCGTAACTCGCCGCCAGCGTCGCCGCCAAAATCAGCCGTGCCACAAACCCAGGCCGCCCGCTCTTCTGAAGGTATTCATTCAAAATGTCCGGCGTATTCGGCCACAAGTTTGGCCGGAAATACTCAAGGACCCCGCCCTCTTCGAGTTCGGTGAAGTACTCCGCGATCTCCCAACTGGCATTTTTCCAGGCGAAATACGTATACGACTGCGTGAACCCTAGTTTCGCTAGTTGGTACATCACCTTCGGCCGCGTAAACGCTTCCGAAAGAAAAATCGCTTCCGGATGCTCGCGCTTGACCTCGGCAATCATCCATTCCCAGAACGCAAAAGGTTTCGTGTGCGGATTGTCCACGCGAAAAATACTAATTCCCTGCTCGATCCAATACACCACGACGCTCTTCAGTTCTTCCCACAACTCCGGCGCCCGTTCGCTGTCAAAATTGAACGGGTAAATGTCCTGATACTTCTTAGGAGGGTTTTCCGCATACTGCACGGTTCCATCCGGACGTTCGCGAAACCACTCCCGGTGCTCCTTAACGTAGGGATGATCCGGCGAACACTGATACGCAATGTCCAGCGCCACGTCAATCCCGAGTTCCTTCGCCTTCCCCACCAGGGTCTTCAAATCCTGCAAACTCCCCAGTTGCGGATGAATCGCCTTGTGCCCGCCCTCTTTCGCGCCAATGGCCCAAGGACTCCCGGTATCGTCCGGCAACGGCGTAACCGAGTTGTTCTTCCCCTTCCGTTCCGCGCGCCCGATCGGATGAATCGGTGGCAAATACAGAACGTCGAATCCCATCCCCGCTATGTAAGGCAGCCGGTCAACGCAATCGCGAAAAGTCCCATGCCGTTTCAGGTCCGTTGTGCACGACCTCGGAAACATCTCATACCAGGCACTGAACCGCGCTTTTTCCAGATCGACGATAACCACCAGCTCTCTCTCGTATCGAGTATCCGCGGTCCGATCCCGGTTGCCATTTACCAGCGACGTCAACTCCGCATCCTGTGCAATCTCCAATGCTGCCTCGCGGTTCGCCTTTGCGCTCTCTTTCAACTTCGTGGCGGCTCCCGTTAATCTCTTCGCTTCGCCCCCGCTCGCGCGGCCCGCCGCGGTCCTCACGATCTCTGCCCCCATCAACACGTCGACCGCGATGTCCTGTCCCGCTTGGGCTCTCTTTTGCAAATCCGCGCTCCAGGTGCCAAACGCATCCACCCACGCCACAATCGTGTAAGCGTACCGCCCAAGCATCGGGACTCGAAAACTCGCTTGCCACCGGTCGTTATTGACCAACCGCATGGGCACTTCCGCCCATGCATTCTCGCCAACCCGTCGATACAGCAGCATCGCTCCCAACAAGTCGTGCCCATCCGCGTAGATATCCGCGCGCACGCGTACTTCCTCGCCGATTGTTCGTTTGATCGCGAACCTGCCGCCATCTACTTCCGGCTCGACGCGTTCAATAACAACGCGGTGCTGCGCCCGGACTGCTTGTCCAATCACTGTTGTCGCGACGGTCAAAGTTCCTCCTTCTCGGGTGACGGACTCTTCGAGAGAGTGTCTGACAGCCCCGCGGGTGGGACGCAGGATTTCATTTCGTGTCTTCAATTATATATAGGATAGAAGCGCAGGAAACGCCTACGGAAAAATGGTTACCGCTGCGGGTGACCTTCCTGTATCCGGCGCGAGCTACCAGAGAGTCAGTTTGCCAGTCCGCAGGCCTATTCCTTCGCCCATCGCTGCAGCAGCGGTTTGAAGCCTTCCTTCTCGAGCTGCTCTTTCACCTTCGCGGTCGAATCCGGGTCGCTGTAAGGGCCGACAGCCACGCGATAGAGTCTGTCGTTGCCATGTCGGAACACCATCGCCGGAAATTTCTTCTTCCGCAATTCCTGTGCCATAGCCGCCGCATTGTCTTCCAGCTTCATGGCTCCCACTTGCAGCACGACTCCAGAATCCATCGAAGGTGCTGCCGGCGCTGCTGTTTTCGTCGGGGCCGGCGTTCGCGCTGGTGTTCGAATCGGCGCCGGCGCTGGAGCCGGCGTGAGCACCGGTTCGGGCAATGAAGCCGCTGACGCCAGTTCCGGCTTCGAAGACGCTTCCGTCACCTTGGGAGTCGACGTCACCTCGCGGCTCTGCCGGCTCGCCCCGGTGGTTCCCATCTGATAGCCCAGAAAAATCAACGCACATGACAGGACAACTACAGCCAGAAAGAGCTCAATCGAATGCCGTGATTTGCCGGCGCGCTCTTGCCCCAGAAATATCGACGGCTCCAATTCCGCCGCCTCAGGCGCCACTTCGCCCACCGACTGCGAGTCGCGCAGGGACCCTCGCGAGACCGCCATGCCTCTATCCCGCGTGTCCTCCAGTATCGGATCGACCTGAGCATATGTTGAGCGCGTGACAATCACCGGCTCAACGCTCTCCTGAACCGGCGCCAATCTCAGATTTGTCCCCGTCGATATCCATTCGGTCAGCTGCTGCTGCGACGCCTCATCCAAATCGACGAAGTGCACTCCCGTGAGGTGTCCCGAATCCCGCGTCCACGCAATTTTCGCTTTCGCTTCAATCCGTCCGATGCTCTCCGGCAAGTCGAACGCCAAGCATACGACCTCGTCCAGACTCCGCGGGACAAGGCTCGCCACTGCCAAACCGCCTTGGCATAAATCGAGTAGCAAGCCGCTTTTCGAATCGTCCAGCGAAACAAAAAGCGGCGCGTTCGGAACCAGTCGTTGGTATTGTCTACGTTCCTCGACCATTTTCCTTCTTCCGAAGCTGAATTCTAGATTCCGATAGTAGGCCGGGTGCCCGCAGCCAAGGTCTTTTTCAGACCCGGAATTGCCTAAAAGGGCAACGCCTGGACTGGAACTGGCCTGCTCCGACGGAGTTCGTGCCCCCCCGACCTCGCGTGGATTTCATTTCATACACCCCCGTCGCGATTCGCCGGTCCGGCACCGTACACGACATGGACTTCACCAATCCCTGGACGATCGGCAAGTTCGCAGCTCATGCCAGATGCGTTCTATGTATACTTATTATGTAACAATAATACTGTAAATATACTGTTGACTTCTATTACGCAGTTATAATATAAATCTGTCAGGTCACCGGCACTCCGGGGCTAACCCGCGTCTTTCGGGAGGGAGGCGTAGGATGGCTGGCGCTGGCACCCGGAGTGCCACTGCGAATTCCCACACCTCGCTCACCTTTCAGTTGTAGGGGCAGAAACTTGTTTACCCTGAGCCTCGAAGGGCCTCTCCCGGCGTCAACCCCGGTACAATTTCTTCCGTGAGCTTAAGGTCATTTAATGCGCTGGAATCGAAAGCACCGATCCGAACGAGGAACTAACTGAAGAGAGGAAATCAGCGAAATTAGGCTATTCGCCGTAAGGTACCCAAATATTCTTCACTTGCACCGCGTGTTGCAAAAACCACCGGCCTTCGCCCTGCTCCACGTTGAACCAATCAATCGCGCGCCCTTCGTTTGTAAATACCTGTTTCAAATTCCCAATCGACAAAGCCTTCGCTGTCGCGCAACTGGCCTCATCTCCAAAGCACCAAATCGCGTCCAGATCCGCGTGCTCGGCTAAAACCTTCAATAACCCCGCGGACTCCCCAGTCACAATATTCAACGCGCCGCCGGGCAGGTCGCTGGTCTCCAAAACCTGAATCAAATCGCCGGCAATCAGTGGGTACCGTTCCGACGGAATCGCCACAACCGTATTCCCCATCGCCAGGGTGGGCATCACCAGCGACAAAAATCCCAGCAGCGGCGCTTCCACCGGGCAGACAATTCCCACCGTCCCAAGCGGCTCGTGCATCGCAAGCGCCACATTCCGAAACGGCGGATTGTGCACCGCCCCGTCGAACTTGTCAGCCCAGGCCGCATACGAGAACGCGCGCTCGATCCCGCCCCGCACTTCGTCAACGGCTTGTTCCTGTCCGACAACCGCCGCCACGCGCCTCGCAATCTCCGCGCCCCGCTGCGAAAGATTCTCCGCGAAGTAGTAAAGCACCTGCGCCCGATTATGCGCCGTTGTCTTTCCCCAACCTTCCGCCTTGCGCGCCGCCTCCACAGCGTTTCGGATGTCCTTCCGATTGCCCAGCGGAGATTCACCCAACAAACGACCGTCCGCTCCTCGCACTTCCACGCTGTAACCGGAATCCGGCCGGGCCTGCTTTCCCCCAATGTACAATTTCACGGTGCGATCGATAGCGGGGCCCGCTCCTTCATCCTCATATTCCTCGAATGGTAAATCGATCGCGACTGGCGCGCTCCTCAGCACGGACGCGTGTGCAAACCAACTCGGCTCGAGATATTCCAGCATCCCTTCCCTGCCGCCCTCGCGCCCATACCCACTCTCGCGATAGCCTCCAAAGCCGCACGCTGCATCGAACAGGTTCGTGCTGTTCACCCACACCACGCCAGCCTTCACTTGAGCCGCAACCTGCAGCGCCACATTAATACTCTCGCTCCAAACGCTAGCCGCCAGCCCATACACCGTGTTGTTCGCCAATTCCACTGCTTCCCGCGGAGTCCGGAAGCTCATCGCGGTCAGCACCGGCCCAAAAATCTCCTGCTGCGCTACGATCGACGCGGGATGCACATTGCTCAACAACGTCGGGGGAAAGTAAAGTCCTCGCGAAGGCAGCGCTAACCCCGGCGGCTGCCAGCATGTCGCGCCCTCAGCCACGCCCTGCTCCACCAACCGTTGAATGCGCTCGAGTTGCACGCGCGCAACAATCGCCCCCACATCGATGGCCTTGTCCAACGGTGGCCCGAGGCGCAGCGTACTCATGCGCAGCCGCACCTTCTCCAGCAAAGGCTCCGCAATGCTCTCCTGCATCAGCAGCCGTGAGCCCGCGCAACAAACCTGCCCCTGATTCAGCCAAATCCCATCCACCAATCCCTCGACAGCACCATCGAGATCGGCATCCTCAAAAATGATGAATGGCGACTTGCCTCCAAGCTCCAGCGAGAGCCGCTTGTGACTTGGCGCGGTCGCCTTGCGAATCGCTCGCCCAACTTCGGTCGAACCCGTAAAGGCGATCTTGCTGACCTCCGGATGCAGAACAAGAGCTTCACCTGTCGTCCCGTCGCCGGTAACGATATTCACGACGCCGGCGGGCAGGCCCGCATCCAGGCAAATCTCCGCGAACGCCAACGCTGTAAGGGGCGTGAATTCCGCGGGTTTCAACACCACCGTGTTACCCGCAGCCAGAGCCGGAGCAATCTTCCAGGCCAACATGAGCAGCGGAAAGTTCCAAGGAATGATCTGACCCACCACACCGCAAGCCGTGTAACCCGGAAACTCCTGCGCCAATATTTGCGCCCAACCCGCGTGATGATAAAAATGCCGCGCGACCAGTGGGATATCGATATCGCGGCTCTCGCGAATCGGTTTTCCGTTGTCCATCGTCTCCAGCACCGCGAGCCGCCGCGAGTGTTTCTGCACCTGCCTCGCCAGCGCATACAAATAACGCGCGCGCGCATGACCTGAAAGCCCCTGCCACTCAGGCAAAGCCACACGCGCCGCCTTCACTGCCGCATCGACATCCGCCGCCGAACCTTGCGCCACGCTAGCCAATGTTTCGCCTGTGGATGGATCCGTGGTGTCGAAATAGTTCCCCTCGACAGGTGCGCGCCAGCCGCCATCAATGAAGTGCCCCAGGCGCCGCTCGTGCCGCTCCAACCACACCACCGCCTCACGCGGATCCTCCGGAGCCGGCCCGTATTCCATCGACATAAATTTTTCGGCAATCCCCATCAACCCCATCCCGCCGTTCTGCCGCCAGTCCTTCTGTTTCCAACCGCCTGGGTTCGACTCGACATCCGCTCTGTCTTCTCTGCGCCCTCTGTGGTTAATTCTTTTTCCCCCGTTACTTCTCTACTTCACTACTACCTCAAGCCATCGGATGCCGATACTCCGCCGAATATCTCCCCGTAGTGTGGTATTCCAGCTGCCTCTCAATATCCCCCAGCATGCTGCTGGCTCCAAACCGAAACATCTCAGCGTTCAACCACGAATCCCCGAGTTCCTCCTTGATCAATGCCAGCCACTCCAGCGACTGCTTAGCCGTGCGGATTCCACCTGCAGGCTTGAATCCCACCGCCATGCCGGTCTCCAGCGCATATTCCCGAATCGCCCGCGTCATCACTAATCCGACCGCAAGCGTAGCGTTCGTCGTTTCCTTCCCCGTCGAAGTCTTGATAAAGTCCGCGCCAGCCATCATCGCTACCACGCTGGCCCGTGCCACATTCCGCAAAGTCAGCAAATCTCCCGTACCCAAAATCACCTTCATATGCGCCGGCCCGCAAGCCGCCCGAAACGTCGCAATCTCATCAAACAAAGCCTGCCACCGTCCGCCAAATACATGCCCGCGCGTGATCACTACATCGATCTCATGCGCCCCGGCTTCCACAGACCGCCGAATCTCCGCCACCCGCTCATCCAGAGGAGACAACCCAGCCGGAAACCCGGTAGATACCGCCGCCACCTTGATCGCGCTCCCCTCCAGCGCCCGCAGCGCCGTCTCCACAAACGAGTGGTAAACGCAGACCGCCGCGACGCGAAGATTCAACCCCTCGATTCCCAGCAGCCTCACGATCTCCTGCTGAATCGGCTGCCGCGCCTTGGCGCACAAGCGTCGCACCCTCTCATCGGTATCGTCGCCAGACAAGGTTGTGAGGTCCATGCACGAAATCGCGCGCAGCAACCATGCAAGCTGCCACTCCTTCTTCACCGTCCGCCGGGTGACCAGCGTCTGCACCCGCCGCTCCGCCGCGCTGGTATTGACCCGCACCTCTTCGACCCAATCCAAATTGAGAGGTATTCCTCGATTCGGCTGCAACGCCAATCCCCGAATCGAAGCGATGGCACCACTTTCCGCCGACACATGCCCCTGCGTCGGGCGCACTTCCGCCCCTTCACCGATCCCATATCGCCGAGTGATCTTAGACTCCATCACACACTTCCTCTTGCCTCAATAGAGCCGATTGTACGTGAGATCAAGAAGGACGTGAAGCGGCGCCTCGAACGAAAGGCGAGGGTGGCGTTGCGCCGGGACACGAGCAATACATTGAAGCCGGTTGCCCGCACCCTTCAGTTTTGCGGGTGCGGTTTTGCCCCCCCCGAAGCAAAATGCTTTTAACAAATTACATACGATTGCAGGAGACAACGGCGGGAAGAAGCGCACCAAAAATTCCGGAGTCTCAAGACTTAGGACCCCGCATGCACCCGACTTGGCGTTTCCCACTGTGACATTTGCAATCGCGCCGTCTTCACCAGGTTCAAGAACCTCCGCGATAGTTCGCGAATTCGTTCTGGCTGCCGCAACTCAAGCGCCGCTCTCGGGATCAACTCGCCGCCAATTCCCAGCGCCGCCGCACCAGCCAAAATAAAAGCCGACGCCGTCTGCTGGTTCACCCCGCCAGCCGCAATCAACGGCACCTTCGGAAACGGGCCCTTGAGCGCCTTGATATAGCTATCCCCGCCGACCTGTGCGCACGGAAAAATCTTCACAAAGTCCGATCCCGCTTTCCAGGCTGTGATCACCTCCGTCGGCGTCAATGCCCCCGCAATCATCAGTACCTCTTCCTTCCGCGCAAACTGCACAATCTCGAGGTCGAGCCCAGGACTCGTCAAGAATTTGGCCCCCGCCTTCAGGCAAAGCTGCGCCGTCTCGATATCTAGCACTGTTCCCGCGCCCACGATCACCTTGGGGAGGTTGTGTGCCAGGTGCGAAATTACGTCGATCGCTCCGGGAACCGTCATCGTAATCTCCACGATCGGAATCCCGGCCTTCGCGACCGTCTCCGCCGCGAACCGCGCTTCCGCCGCCGAGGACGTGCGCACCCCCGGCAGGATGCCCACCTCTAGAATCTTGGCGTGAACTTCTTCCTTGTTCATCGGGCTCCATCCCTGGGGTCTTTGCTATGTGCGAGCGGCCATAAGATATCTCGAACCTCGTCGAAAAGACAGAGCCGTCCGCCCATCGGTCCACCCCCAGCCCACCGGTCCACCTCCAGATAGGTAGATCTCGACGCCCTCGGCGGCCGCCAAGACTACTCCTATTAGCAGCAACCGGTGGTATCCTGCTTTCGGTAAAAAGGGCGGCTGGTTCCTGGCAATTCCAGGATCAGTCGCATGTAAGCCATCGCTCTTATGGCACGTGAATCAGGTTTCGTGAGTTTGCTGTCGCAATTCCCTCTCCTCAAACGCGCGGGGTTCGCGCTTTTATTTCTATGCGCGGTCTCCTGCTTCGGAAGCTTCGGTAAAGCCTCAGTACTAGCTCCCTCGGTTATCGCACCCACCCAAACAAAATTGACTTCCCGGTTCGCCATTGCCGATTTCGATGGCGACAACCGCCCGGATCTCGCCACCGTCGAAACCGGAAGGATTGGCGTTTCTCGCGCCCGGTACTGGATCGGATTCCAGCTCAGCACCGGGGCCCGCCAAGTAATCGGCGTCAACGCTCCGGTTGGCGGGCTGGACATCACCTCCCGCGACGTCAACGGCGACCAACGCCTGGATTTGATCGTCACCACTTCCTGGCTTAACCAGCCAGTCGCGGTCTTATTGAACGATGGCCAGGGAAATTTCACGCTAACTGATCCAAGTGCTTATCCTGCAATCGTTTGGAGCACGGAAAAAATAGCGCGTCTCTCGCCGCTTGACGCTAAAGGTGCTGCGATCGCGGCCCTCACTCGAGCCAGCGGTGATTGTTCGTTGAATGATCGAGTTTCAGGAGCCTCGGTCACCCCCGAACTGCTGGCCGCCGCGATCTCTCGCCGCCGCGTCTTTACCCTGTTCGTCGCTGTTGCTGGCCGGGCGCCTCCCCTCGTTCTTCACGTTTAAACACCTCATTCATGCACGCGTAAACTGGCGCCCTCGTTGCCGCCGATATAGTTCCACCAACCCTCTGAGTGCGCTAAAGTTAGCCCCTTTGCTCCGAGCAAACTGGCACCACTTCATCGGGCGACACGGGAAAGTTGTTCAAGTTCAGCGGCGCGCAAGAAAGGACATGGAGGTTTCATGAAGGGTTTATCGAAGCGTCTGTGTTTGGCGTCTATCGTAGCGGCGCTTTTGGCACAGAGCTGTTTAGCCCAAAAGTCGCTGACCTGGCAGGAGGTACGCGACAAATTCGAGGCCGCCAATCCATCGCTTCTCGCCGGCCAGATCGGAATCGACGAATCTCGCGCCAACGAGATCACCGCCTACTTGCGCCCCAATCCCAATCTGGCAATCCTCGCCGACCAGATCGATCCGTTTCCCGGAGGGCCCTCCCACGGTCCTTTCTCCTTCCTGCTCGGTTCGGCGACGGTCACTTATCTACACGAACGTCAGCACAAGCGCGAACTCCGCCTGGACAGCGCCAAAGAAGCGACGGGCATCGCCATTTCCCAACAGGCCGATCTCGAACGAACGCTGCTTTTCAACCTGCGTAGCGCCTTCGTCCAAACCCTGCAGCAAAAAGCTGTCCTTGACCTCGCCAGAGAGAACCTCTCCTACTACGACCATGTCCTGGATGTAAACCGCGACCGTTACAAAGCCGGCGCCATCGCGCAAGTTGATCTCGATCGCCTCGAACTCCAACGCGTTCGATACGAATCCGACCTGCAAACCGCGCAAGTGAATCTGCGAACGGCAAAGATCCAAATGCTCGCCCTCTTAAATGACCGCACACCCGTCGAGCAATTCGACGTGACCGGTCCGTTCGACTTTTCTCCACAGGTAGCCCCGCTCGACGACGTCCGCCAAGCCGCACTGGACACCCGCCCCGATTTGAAAGCCGCGCTCCAATCGGTGGAGAAAGCCAGGACCGATCATCGCCTCGCAGTTTCCATGGGCTCCACGGATCCCACCTTCGGCGTAGACGTCGGCCGCAACCCTCCGATCGACCAGTATTTCGGAGTCAGCGTGAGCATCCCCCTACGCTTTTTCGACCGCAATCAAGGCGAAAAACAGCGCACGCAGTTGGACATCGACCGCAATCAGCGGCTCATGGATGCCACGCGCGCCCAGGTTTTCAGCGATGTGGATTCCGCTTATGCCACCCTGGCAAGCACCGTAGCGCTCCTGCAACCGTACAAGGAACACTACCTCCAACAAGCTCTGCGAGTGCGCGACACCATTTCCTTCTCTTACGAGCACGGCGCCGCTTCTCTCCTCGATTTCCTGAACGCGCAGGCCGATTATCGTGGCGTTCAACTCAACTATCTGGCCCTGGTTGGCTCGTATCTGGACGCCGCCGGTCAACTGAATATGGCCGTCGGACGCGAGGTCATCCAATGAGCCCCCTGATCATGAAAGCCAGCGACACAACCATTCGAGCCAGTGGCACAGCCATTTCTGGCTGTGCGCCCCCAAGAATAGCAATGGCAGCAATGGGAACTTTCGTTCTAGCCGCATTCCTGTTCGGCTGCGGCGAAAGTAAGAGCGATCCCAAAGCCGAAGCTCCTCCGCAGGCCAAAGTGGAACACGAGCAGGACGCCAACGTGGTGCAAGTAGATCACCCCGAGCAATTTCCACTCGCGACCGCGACTGCGTACATCTCGTCATCAAAACTGATGGCTACCGGATCGGTAAGTCCCGATATTTCCCGGACCGTTCCGGTGATCTCGCTGGCCACTGGTCGCGTTGTCGAAATACGCGCGCGCCTGGGCGATACCGTTAAAAAAGGCCAGATCCTCCTGCGCGTGCAGAGCGCGGATATGGCCGCCGCATTTTCGGACTACCGGAAAGCCGTCGTGGACGAGCAACTCTCGCGCACGCAATTGGAACGCTCAAAGCTCCTGTACGACAAAGGCGCGTTATCGCTTAACGATCTGCAAGTAGCTCAGGACACCGAGGACAAAGCCGCGGTGGACGTCGAAAACACGACGGAGAGACTTCGGGCGCTTGGCGCCAGCATTGATCATCCCGCCGCCATCGTGGATATCGTTGCTCCGGTATCGGGCGTGATCACCGACCAGCAGGTCACCAACGCCGCCGGCGTCGCAGGCTTGGGCTCGCCCAACCCCTTCACCATTTCGGACTTGTCTTCCGTATGGATTTTATGTGACGTCTATGAGAATGACCTTGCCGAGGTCCACCTCGGCGAAAACGCCGACATTCGGATCAACGCATATCCCGATAAAGTTCTCACCGGACGCATCTCCAACGTCGGCCCGGTGCTCGATCCGAGCCTTCGCACCGCCAAAGTTCGTATCGAGGTTCACAATCCGGGTCTTTTGCGCGTCGGAATGTTCGTCACCGCAACATTCCACGGTCTGAAGAAAGAAACGCACGTGTCTGTCCCCTCGTCCGCGATCTTGCACTTGCACGATCGCGACTGGGTCTACCTGCCGGCGGGTGATAAGAAGTTCCGCCGCGTCGAGGTGACCAGTGGTGACACCCTGCCGAACAACATGCAAGAACTTCTGTCCGGATTGCAGCCGGGCCAGCAACTGGTTAGCAATGCGCTGGTAATGCAAAACACGGTGGAGGAATAAGTGCCTTCTCTTGACCACCGCGGCACGAACCGTCACACCGTGAACCATCACGACGTGAACCACTACGACATCAAACGATAATGCGAAACGCCATCACTGTCGCGCTCAATAACCGCTTCATGGTGCTAGCCGTCGGCCTTCTTTTGCTTGTGTGGGGCGCCATTTCTTTTCACAATCTGCCCGTCGAAGCCTATCCGGACGTCGCCAACAATTACGTACAAATCATCACTCAGTGGCCGGGACGCGCCGCCGAGGAAGTAGAGCAGCAAGTCACCATCCCCATCGAAGTGCAGATGAACGGACTCCCGCACCTCGAGCATTTACGCTCCGCGTCACTGTTTGGCCTCTCCAGCGTGATGCTAATCTTCGATGACAATTCCGAAAACGATTGGAACCGGCAAAAAGTGGGGGAGCGCGTGTCGCAGCTCACCTTGCCGAACAATTTGCAACCACAAATGGGCGCCGACTGGAGTCCCGTCGGACAGATCTTCTGGTACACCCTACGTAGCACAAACCCCGAATACGATCTGATGGAACTGAAATCCATTCAGGACTGGAAGCTGGAGAAGCAGTTCAAATCCGTTCCCAATGTAGTTGATGTATCGAGCTTCGGAGGGCCGACACGAGAGTATCAGGTGCGCCTCGATCCCGCGAAACTCGTTGCCTATGGCTTGAACATCTCTCAGGTCGAACAGCAACTCGCGAACAACAACGTGAACGCCGGTGGAAGTTTCCTCGAGGCCGGGCTACAGCAGATCAATATTCGCGCCGTCGGCCTGTTCACCGATGTGGAGGACATCGGCCAGACGGTCGTCAGGGCGCAAAACGGCACGCCCATTCACATCCGCGATATAGCCGTAGTCACCCAGGCGCCCAAGATTCGCCTGGGACAAATCGGCAAGGCCATTCACCGCGCGGACGGCGCTGTCGTGGACGACGACGATGTGGTCGAGGGCATCGTGCTGATGCGCAAGGGCGCCAACGCCGATGAGACCCTGGCCGCCATCCACAACAAAGTGAACGAACTCAACCAAAAGATACTCCCTCCCGGCGTGAAGATCGTGCCCTTTCTGGATCGCAGTGACCTGCTGCATCTGACCACTCACACCGTCATGCATAACCTTACCGAAGGCGTGTTGCTGGTTTCAGTCATTCTCTTTTTGTTCTTGGGAAATTTCCGCGGGGCGCTAATCGTCGCGCTGACCATTCCCTTTTCGCTGTTGTTTGCTTCGATTTGCCTCGACCTCAACAAGATCCCTGCGAATTTATTGTCCTTGGGCGCTCTGGACTTCGGGATGGTGGTTGACGGCACCGTCGTCATTATTGAAAATATCGTTCGCCACTTTGGCCTTTCCAACAACACCCACAAGACGCCGCTCGAAATCATTCGCGACGCGGTAATGGAAGTGCTCCGCCCCGTATTTTACGCTCGCGCCATCATCATCACTGCCTACCTGCCGATCTTCACGCTACAAAGCGTGGAAGGCCGCCTGTTCAAACCCATGGCCTGGACCGTTTCCTTCGCGCTCCTCGGCGCATTGCTGTTCTGCGTTTTGATCGCTCCGGTTCTCGCATTGATGCAGTTTGGACACGGCGTGAAAGAGTGGCGCAACCCGGTGATGGAGTTCCTTCGTGATCGCTATCGCGGCGCAGTCAAATGGGCGATCGAGCACCGAGTCGTATCCGTCGGCGCAGGTGCCGCGGCATTTGTGGTAGCCACCTTTCTAATGTTGAGCGGCGTGATCGGATCGGAATTTTTGCCTCATTTGGACGAAGGAGCAATTTGGGTGCGCGGCACCCTGGCGCCCAGCACCGGCCCGACCGAAGCCACCCGCCTCGCGAATCAGGCGCGTGAAATTCTGGCGTCGTTCCCGGAGGTGAAGCAAGTTGTCTCGCAAGTCGGGAGACCTGACGACGGCACCGACGCCACCGGATTTTTCAACACCGAGTATTTCGTCGACTTGCTTCCGAAAGCCAAATGGCGTCCTGTCTTCGATGAGGATAAAGATGAATTGATCGGAGCGATGGATCGGGAACTCGCGAAGCTCCCTGGTGTCCTCTGGAATTTTTCGCAGCCCATTTCCGACAATATGGAGGAAGCCGTCAGCGGGGTGAAGGGCGAACTGGCCATCAAATTGTACGGAGAAGACCTCAAGGTTCTGGAAGAAAAGGGAGACCAAGTTGTGAGCGTAATGCGGCGCGTTCCTGGCGTCGAGGATCTGGGATTGTTCCGCGTGCTCGGGCAGCCCAACCTGAACATCACAGTGGATCGCCAGCAGGCGGCGAGGCACAACATCAATGTCTCCGACGTGCAGGACGCGGTTGAGACCGCTATCGGCGGAAAGGCGGTGAGTCAGGTTCTGCAGGGCGAGCAGCGCTACGATCTGGTGGCGCGGTACCAAAAGCCCTATCGCGACACCAAGGAGGCCATCGAAAACGTTCGTCTCGTGTCGCCTACTGGCGAACGCGTCGCGCTAACTCAACTCGCCAACATCTCGGTCCGCGATGGCGCCTCGCAAATCAGCCGCGAAGAAAACTCGCGCTATGTGGCGATCAAGTACAGCGTGCGGGGGCGCGACCTGGGAAGCGCGGTAGAGGAAGCGATGAAGCTCGTAGGCGCGCAAGTAAAATTGCCGGTGGGTTATCACATCGACTGGGCGGGTGAATACGAAAGCCAGAAAAGATCCCAAAGACGATTGTCGATCGTCGTGCCCATCACTTTGCTTGTGATTTTCATTATTCTGTACACCATGTTCGGGTCGGCGAAATGGGCAGGGCTGATTCTCGCCAACGTTGCCATCGCTCCAATTGGCGGTTTACTAGCTCTGTTGATAACGGGCACGCACCTGAGCGTTTCCTCCGGCGTGGGTTTTCTTGCGCTATTTGGCGTGTCAGTGGAAACCGGCGTGATCATGCTGGAATACATCAACCAGTTGCGCGCCTCGGGTCACTCCATTGAGGATGCCGCGATAGAGGGCGCGGTCCTGAGGCTGAGGCCGATCATGATGACCATGCTCGTCGCCACCCTAGGCCTGCTGCCCGCTGCTCTTTCACGCGGCATTGGCTCGGACTCGCAACGTCCGTTCGCAATTGTTATCGTTGGCGGCCTCTTGGGTGCTCTGCTCTTGAGTATTTTCCTATTGCCAACTCTGTACGTGTGGGTAGCCCGCGACGGCGACAAACTCCCCGCACCCGAAGCCGATTTTGAATAGCACTCCATCCCCAGTTCCACTCCCTTGTAGGGGCGGGGTTTGTTTACCCTGAGCCTCGAAGGGCCCCGCCCGGCTGTTGCGTCTTGACTCAAAGTTTCCGTACGCCACCCTGTAGCCGCCCTCTCCGAGAGGGCGGGGTTTAGACGAAACTCCAGCACAACCAAAAACCAAAGCGCTCGCCGCCGACCCTCTTCCGTTCTTGATCGATTTTTCAGGTTGTCACAACTCCTCCACTGTGCTATCTCCACGCGGAAACTCTCGCACGTATACCTGACTATGCGAAAGAAAAACGCATGAACCCACGAATCGAACTTTGTTTTTCGCTAATCTCCATCCTCGTGCTCGCCTCCTTGGCATCGGCGACGCCACATGGTTCCAAAGCAAAAGGCGAAACGATCAGTCCGAGGCCGTCAGCCTCGGACACCGCCGAAACTTTAGCGCTCACACCTCCGATGGGCTGGAACAGTTGGGACTCCTTCGGCACCACAATCACCGAACCCGATTTCAAAGCCAACGCGCAATGGTTCGCCGAACATCTGAAATCCTTCGGCTGGCAATACGTCGTCGTGGACATGGAGTGGTTCGTCACCAACCCAACCCCCGAAGGAAATTCCAAGACCTCGCAATACAGCATCGATGATCACGGTCGCTACACGCCGGCGATCAACCGATTCCCTTCTGCGGCCAACAACGCCGGCTTCAAGCCCATTGCGGACTACGTACATTCCCTCGGGCTGAAGTTCGGTATTCACATTCTTCGTGGAATCCCCAAGCAAGCAGTCGAAAAGAATCTACCCATCGAAGGATCGGCCTTTCACGCGGCGGACGCGGCGGATACTTCGGATACGTGTCCATGGAATTTCGACAACTACGGGCTGGACGCATCGAAGCCCGCGGCGCAGGCCTACTACGATTCCATTGCCCGCCTATATGCGAGCTGGGACGTGGACTTCATCAAAGTAGATTGCATCAGCAGCAGGCCCTACAAAGGCGACGAGATTCGGATGTTGAGCACAGCTTTACGCAAGGCTGGTCGGCCGATTATCTTGAGTCTTTCGCCAGGCGCCGCCCCCATTGAAAAAGTCGACGAGATGCGCAAATACGCCAATCTTTGGCGGATTTCGGATGACGTTTGGGATCTATGGCACAGCACCGTGGATTACCCGCAAGGCCTGGGCGACCAGTTTCCGCGGATCGCAAAGTGGGCTGGCATGGCACAACCCGGCGGATGGCCGGATGCCGACATGCTGCCGCTTGGATACCTGGGCCCAGCTCCTGGCTGGGGCACAGCCCGCGAGACACGCCTGACCCACGACGAACAGCGCACGCTGGTGACTCTGTGGAGCATTTTTCGATCGCCGCTGATGATCGGAGCAAACTTGCCGAAGAGCGACGCCTGGACGACATCCCTACTCACCAATCCGGAAGTCATCGCCGTGGAACAGCACTCGAAGCAGAATCGGCCAGTAATCTCGACAAGCACTACAGTCGTGTGGGTGGCGCAAGCTGAGTCTGGAAACCACCGCTACCTCGCTGTTTTCAATCTGGAAGACCGCGAACAGAAAGCCCACTACGCGTGGACAGACTTGGGGCTGACGGACGCTAAATACAAGCTCCGCGATTCGTGGCAACACAGAGATCTTGACACTGCTGAGTCCCTCACGGTGACGCTGCCCCCACACGGCTGCGTCCTATACCGGCTCTCGCAATGACCCGCTTCGGCACCGCGAATCAAGCCATCTGTGGCCGTCGTCGGTCCCATTGAGGGCGGGGTCTAGGTGCACTGCAACCCGAGTGTCAAGCCGGAACGCCGGTCGAATCCACCCCCCAACGATCAACCATCCTAACCAATTTAGAATCAACACTTGCGAAAGTGTCGGAAAACAAAGCACTTTAACCACCTTTAAAATGAACACGTGCGCAAAAAGGGGGGAGGGGGGTCGGTTACGGTTAACTACCTCGTTCTTCCTTATTCACGAACCACCGGCCCGGCTATAACCGCGGCGAGCGCTTGAGTTCACCCATCAAGTAATCGCAGGACCGAACGCAGAGGGCCATTATGGTGAGCGTTGGGTTCTGGCAGGGATTCGACGTAAAACCGGAAGCGTCCATAACGAAAAGGTTTTTGATATCGTGGGATTGCTGGAACTGGTTCAGGACGGATTTTTTGGGATCGGCGCCCATGCGCGCGATGCCCGCTTCGTGTAGCGCCCATCGCGGAGCCGAGGGATTTGCGTAGGCGTGGATGTTTTTCGCCCCAGCCGCTTCGAGCATTTCTCCCGCGGAATCGCCCATGTCTTGAATCATGGCGCGCTCGTTTTCTCCATCGGACATGTGAATCTTCAGAACGGGAATGCCGTAGACGTCTTTCACTTGCGGGTCCAGCTCAACAAAATTATCCCAGCGCGGCAGAACTTCACCGAAGCCCGTGACGTTGAGCGAGGCCCGTGGTTCGAGGACGGCTTGCTTGTACGCCGCGCCGAAGCCGGGCGCGCTCCAGTTCAGTTCGAGGCTGGATTCGCCTTCATAGCCGAAGCCGCGTATGAATTTCTTGTACGGCGGCTCACCTTTCAAATTGCGGAAGCGCGCGACGTAAATTCCGACCGGCTTCACCGGAGCGCCGAGTGTGTGATTCCCGCCGAGAATCGGGAAATCGCCGGAACCTCCGCCGCTGCGAACGTGGGCGGTGAGGTAGTGGCCAAGGACGCCGCTGGAATTGGCGAGCCCGTTGGGATATTCGCGTGTGGTGGAGTTGAGCAGGACACGAACGGATTCCTGCGATTGCGCGCAGAGAATCACGACTCGGGCGTAGAGTTCGTGTGATTGGCGGGTGACGCGGTCGACATAGAGCAAGCCGCGAGCGCGATTGCTGGCGGGGTCCATGAGGACTTTGTGGACCATGGCGTTGGAGATGAGCGTGCAGTTGCCGGTATTGAGCGCATCGGGGACCGTCGTGAAGGCCGCATTGAAATAGGAGTGGGTGATGCAGCCGCGCTCGCAAGGACCGCAATAGTGGCATGGGCCGCGGCCATTGATCGGACGCGTAAGGTTGGCGGAGCGGGCGAGCGTGACGGTGCGGTTGAGGTTTTTCTTGACGCGATCGCGGAAGATCGATTCCTGGCAGGTGAGCGGCATCGGCGGCTGAAACTGGCCATCGGGTAGATGCTCCAGACCTTCGGCCATACCCGTGACGCCGACGTATTTTTCGACCAGGTCGTAGTAAGGCGCGATATCGCTATAGCTGAGCGGCCAGTCTTCGCCGTAGCCGTCGTGCGAGGCGGCTTTGAAATCAGCGTCGCTGAAGCGCAAGCTGACCCGGCCCCAAACGTTGGTGCGGCCACCGGTCATGCGCAGGCGGCCCAGCCAGTGGAACGGTTTGTCGGCGGGAGTGGTGTAGGGCTCGTCGAAATCGTTGATGAACCAGTCCTGCGTGTATTCGTTGCAGACGTCGAATTTCATTTGGATGGGACGCGTCTTGCGAACGAGTTCCGGAGCCATGTTGCGGTATTTCAGGTCGAAGGCTGGCTTGTGCTCAGAGAAATTGTCGTCGGACTGGGGGCGGCCAGCTTCCACGATGGCAACTTTGAGGCCGGCTTCGGAAAGGCGTTTGGCGGCCCAGCCGCCGGAGGCGCCAGAGCCGACTACGAGTACGTCGAAGGTGGAGTTCTTTTCAGATGGCATCGTGGTCCTGGAGTTCGCAACAGTGCGACGCGAAACGGATGCTATCAAGTGGCGGGAGCGAGGTCAAAGACGGAAAGCAATTTTCTTGAGATTATTTGTGGGCGAGTCTGAGGACGAGTGGTAACATCACGGCCGATTTGGGGTGCGAGGGTGGACTTGGATATTGAGGCGGGGACGCTGGCGACAGATACGGGCGCGGAGGCTAGGCGGAAACTGAGCCGGCGCGAGATCGTGCAGAAGTTTCTGGGCGGGATGGCGGCAGGAGTGGGCTTGCCCCTGGTTGCGTCTTCGCACTCGATCTATCGGCTATTGAGTGACGGCGCGACGCTGGATGGCGCGGAGAACATGCGGGCAGCGGTTAACTGGAAGCCTCTGTTTTTGAACACGCAGCAGGACACGACACTCGCAACGGTTGCCGAAGTCATTGTGCCGGGATCGACGAGCGCGAAAGTGAACCAGTTCATCGATCTGCTGTTGAGTGTGGACACTGCCGAACACCGGCGGCATTTTATTGCCTCCCTGGCGGCCGTTGAGGACGAGGCGAAGAAGCGATTCGGGCGCGGGTTTGCAGTGCTGGCGCAAGGCGAGCTGGAAACGTTGCTTACGGATTTCTCAAAACAGGAAACGCATCACGAGGACTTTCACAATTTGAAAGAGTGGATCGTCGGGGCGTACTATTCGTCCGAGCAAGGCATGCGCGAACTGGGTTGGAACGGGAACTATGCGTTCGAGAGCTTTCCCGGATGCCCGCATGGAGAGCAAGACTGAGAATTTCGTGCAGGGGAAAACGAGGGAAAAATAAAATGATTCATGATGCTGCGAGTCGGCGGGATTTTCTGCGTGCGATTGCGATGGGAAGTACGGGGCTGGCGTTGTCTAGCCGACTATCCGCCGCGGGCAAGAAGTCGGTTCTGCTTTTTACGAAATCGTCTGGGTTCGAACACGCTGTGGTGAAGACGACGCCGGGGAACCCGAGCGTGGTGGAGAAATGCGTGCGTGGGCTGGGGGCGAAATATGGGTTCGATGTGAACGCGACGAAGGATGGGCGCGTTTTTGACTCGAGCGAATTTCACTCGTACGCGGCGGTGCTTTTCTTTACCACGGGGGACTTGACGACGGAGGGTACAGACAAGCAGCCGGCGATGACGGCAGCGGGCAAGCAGACGCTGCTTGACTCAGTGCACGGCGGGCTTGGTTTTGTGGGCGCGCATGCTGCCAGTGACACGTTTCACACGCCGCCGGATACGCCAGATTTGGCGAACCGGTACATCGCGCATGGCGAGCAGAGCGATCCGTACCTTCGGATGCTGGGAGGAGAGTTCATCATTCACGGACGCGACCCGCGCTTGCAGACGACTAACGTGATCGTGAATGATCCGAAATTCCCCGGGTTGGAGGGCGTGACTTCGCCGGTGAGTTTTACCGACGAGTGGTATTCGTTGAAGGATTTCGCGCCGGACATGCACGTGATTCTGACGCTGGACACCAACGGGATGAAGGGCGAGTGCTATCAACGGCCTCCCTATCCCATGACGTGGGCGCGGATGCACGGCAAGGGTCGCGTGTTCTTTACGGCGATCGGCGACCGGCCGGAGAATTGGGAGATTCCGTTTTTCGTGAATGTGCTTGGCGGTGGGATTCGCTGGGCGATCAGCGATGTCAATGCGAAGATAGATAGCAATATTACGCAGGCCGCGCCGGGTTATGCGGTGATTCCGCCGAAGTTCCCTCCTTCGACGAAATAGGGTGAATTGGGCGAGCGGAATACGCAATTTGTTGATGCGCCGGGCTGAAGCCCAGCGCCTACACTATCGAGAGGCCGTGGCGGCTGCTTCCTTTCGTTGAACAGTAACCTGATTTGAGGTTGCGCGTTTGTGTGATTGACTGTCTTTGACTAGCGGGGTGTTAGAGGCCTCGGCGACCCGAGCCGCGAAGTAACCATTTGCAATATCTTTCGCGTAGCGATCATAGATGATTCGCCAGTTCTTTCGAGACTGGGGTCCCATCTTATCTGGGTTAAACAGACGCATACGCCCATGCCCACGTCGCGGACGAATGCGGTGGCGTAGAGGCCCACCTGATATGCGGCTTTCCAAGCGCGTACGAAACAGCAAAAAGGTTTTTCTCTTATCGAGCTCTTGATCGTTGTAGCGATCATTCTGATCATCGCAGCGATTGCAATCCCGAACCTGATCAAGTCGAAGATGGCCGCCAACGAAGCATCGGCAGTCGGTTCGGTTCGAACGGTCAACACGGGTGAAGTGAACTATGCGGCGTCTTGCCCGGCAGTAGGCTTCTCGGCGTCGCTTGCCGAGCTCAACACGGGAGCAGCGTGCATCGGTGGTAAGGGCATAATTGACCCCGTTCTCAGCCTCGGCGCGAAGAGCGGCTACGTGTTCGCTTATACGCCGACCGCCGGTGGCGACGCGTTGAACGACTCCTACACGCAGACCGCGATCCCAGCAACCGTCGGGACCACGGGTCAGCGCTCGTTCTTCTCAGACCAGACCGGTGTGATTCGCTACCAGCTCACGGGAGCAACGCCGACAGTTGCCAACCCGCCACTGCAATAGAATTGAACCGAACGCGGTTCGTACAGGGGGAGCCTCTCGGCTCCCTCTTTTTTTGGAAGCTCGGGTTGTCACGCTCAGTTCGCCGCTTGATTCACACCGCCATCCTTGCTATCTGCCACTAAATGCTCCCTGCGCTGGACTTGCTTTCGAACAACCGGCCGTTGACATTGGACTTGCCAAACAGACCGGTCAATAATTGCCGTCCGGTCACTTATGCCCGCGGAAACCAAAGCATACGACTACGTCATCGTGGGCGCAGGTTCAGCGGGCTGCGTTCTGGCGTCGCGGCTCACCGAGGACCCCAACACACGCGTTCTTCTCCTCGAAGCTGGTGGCCCGGCATCCGCCCGCGAAGTTCGCATCCCCGCCGCGTTCTCGAAACTATATAAAACGGTCGTCGACTGGAACTATTCCACCGAGCCGGAGCCTTGCCTCAACAATCGGAAGCTCTACTGGCCGCGCGGGAAAATGATCGGCGGCTCGGGTTCCATGAACGCCATGATTTACATCCGAGGCAATCCCTGCGACTACGACGATTGGGCGGGTCTCGGCAACGACGGCTGGCGATTCCAAGATGTTCTTCCCTACTTCAAGAAAGCGGAGCGACAGGAGCGGGGCGCATCGGAATACCACGGCGCGAGCGGGCCGTTGAGCGTCGCTGATCTCCGCCGCGTGAATCCGCTGACACGGTCGTTTCTTGCGGCGGCCAAAGAGCTGGGCATACCCGCCAACTCGGATTTCAACGGCGCCACTCAGGATGGCGCGGGACTTTATCAGGTGACGCAGATGGCCGGCCAGCGTCACAGCACCGCGGATGCGTATTTGACGCCCGCGCAGGCGAGAGAAAATCTGACGGTTCTGACGCACGCACAGGCGACGAAAATCGTTGTCGAGAATCACCGGGCGGTCGGGATCGAGTACCTCCTCCTGGGTAGCGCCATCGAAACGGCGCTGGCCGAGCGCGAAGTGATTCTCACCGGCGGCGCGGTCAACTCGCCCCAATTACTGTTGCTCTCGGGAATCGGACCCGCCGACGAGATTCGTCGCGTCGGAATCCATGTTGTGCACGATGTTCCGGGTGTAGGCAAGAATCTGCAAGATCATCTGATGGTGTCGGTAGGCTATCTCTGCAAAAAGCCGGTCAGCATGGCGAACGCGGAATCGCTTGGAAATTTTCTGCGATATTTGGTTTTCAAGCGCGGCCCGCTGGTCTCCAACGTCGCGGAGGCGGGAATTTTCTCGCGAACGCGGGCTGGATTGCGCGAACCGGACCTGCAGTTGCTATTCGGCCCCGCGTACTACGTCAATCACGGGCTCACCCCGCGAAAAGAGCACTGTTTTGGTTTTGGTCCGACGGTAGTCACTCCGGAAAGCCGGGGTTCGATTTCGCTGAAGTCGGCCAACCCGTTGGAGCCGCCTGCCATTCGCGCAAATTATCTTTCGATACCAGCCGACATGCGCGTCATCGTCGAAGGAGTGAAACTTAGCCGCCAGCTCGCTCATGCCAAGTCTTTCGAAGTCTATCGTGGAGGCGAACTTCATCCCGGCTCAAGTGTACAAAGTGATGAGGAAATCGCGGAGTTCGTTCGGGCGGAGGCGGAGACACTCTATCATCCCGTGGGAACGTGCAAGATGGGCAACGATTCGATGGCGGTCGTTGATGCCAGCCTGCGCGTCCACGGAATCGATGGCCTTCGCGTTGCCGATGCTTCGGTGATGCCGCGCATACCCTCCGGCAACACCAACGCTCCAACGATCATGATCGCCGAAAAAGCCGCGGACCTGATCCGCGCTGCATCGTAATCTCTCGCGCCGCGTGCCGATGGCAGTACAATGCCGACCCGGAGGAAACCATGTTCACCGTTACCGCCGACTTGACTCTTCCCAGCACGGTCACCGGCTCGTTTCCGCGGCCCCGCTGGTTTGACGTGAGCATGTGGGGTCGCCCACTCGACACCTGCATGCTGGATGTGCGCTTTCGCGAGAAGTTTCAAGACGCCTTGGCGGTGGTGATCAGTGATCAAGAGCGTGCCGGCCTTGATATCGTCACGCATGGTGACTTTCACTTGGATGAGGATCTCGCGGGCCGCGCGTGGCACCACTATCCTCTTCAGCGCTGGGCTGGTTTCGAAGGAGATTATCTGCAGCCGGAGAAGACCACAGCGCCTTGGCTGCACTACCCGCCCGGAACGCTGCTGAATGAGATCTACACCGGGTGGCGATGGCCGCACGTCGTCGACAAGATCGAGCACCGGCCACTCGACTATCCGAAGTTGTGGCGCATGTCGCAGGGCAGAACCCGCAAACCCGTCAAGTTCGGAACTTGCTGCTCGCAGGTGATGGCGCTGTTCCTCGACATTTACACACCCAAGTACAAGGACAAGCGCCAGGTAATCTGGGATATGGCGGAGGCGATGAATAAGGAATTGCTTGCGCTGCGCGATGCCGGGTGTCGCTGCATTCAGACCGAGGAGCCGACGTTTCACTTCATGGCAAACACCTACGGCAAAGATCATGACGAAGTAAAATTCATGATCGAGGCGTTCAACCGCGAGGTTCAGGGGCTCGATGACGTGGAGCTCTGGATCCACACCTGCTGGGGCAACCCAAACATGCAGCGCGTGATGGAGGACACGAGCTACGCGAAGTCGATCGAAATATATCTGGAGCGGTGCCGCGGAGACGTGTGGACGTTGGAGATGAAGGATCGCAACCAGAGGGATCTCGAGCTGTTTGAGCCGTTCAAGCACGATCTCAAGAAGAAGATCTGCCTCGGAGCCGTCAGCCATCGCTCGCTTCAAGCAGACCGGCCGGAAGACGTCGCCGCCGAGATCCGCAGGGCGTTGAATTACATCCCGCCCGAGCGCCTGATTGTCTCGAGCGATTGTGGCTTTGGCCGCCAAGGCTGTAATCGCGAAATCGCCTTCTACAAAGCGAGTGCAATCGCACGAGGCTGCAATATCGTGCGACGCGAATTGGGTCTGCCGGTAACTTACGTGCCGGCCGCCGATCCCAGGTTGCAGGTCGATGTCGTGCCCGGGCGGGACGTCGTCGCGCCCACCATACAGGGCGCGACGCAACGCAATGGGCCGACGGTTGTCGGTTGAACGGTTGTGGGTTGGAAGGAAGTTGGTGCGCCGCGTAGGAATCGAACCTACAACCTATGGATTTCCGCAGAATCACAATAGTGTTGCATCGTCTAGCCGTTACCTGTGTCTTGTAGTCGTATTTAGCATGGTATTTGGGACGTTTTGTTCTCAAGTTGTTCTCAGATTTTGCGCCGGCGTGACGTTGCGAGTCTTGTCTAAAATAGACTCGTTAGACTATGGCAAAAAGGCGAAAAACAGGCGGCCGACAGAAAGGTGCACGGAATATTGCCTCTGCAGGCATCAAAACACTCTTGGGTGAAGTATTGTGCGATGCAGAGCTGAAAAGACGGTGGAAAAGATGGCTGGGGCATCGCGATGAACGCATCGCGTTCGAAGCGTTCAAGCTCGCGTTGTCTTATCTCTACGGCAAACCCGTACAGCCCGTAGCTGGCGAAGAGTCCGCGCCGCCGCTAAGAATCGAGATAAGCGCAATCCCTTCTCACCGCGAGCTGGCGGAGTGAATGGCTCGGGTCCGGGATTACCCATCTTATTCCGCCTGTCCGACTGAAAACCGCTTTTCCGGCGTTAATCGTCCAAGTGCCGCGACGGTTCGCTTCGATTGCTTCTCGAACGCGGTTGCAGGATAACTTCCGTGTAGCCGACAACTCGCCCAGAACCTCGTCTGAACGAAGCCGCCCGGCTTCGCTCAAGTCCCGTTCGAGGAAACGAGGTTTAGTCGAAGGTGCCTCGCCTTCTCATCTCTTCGAACCCTGGTCTATCGGGCATTGAATCCGTCACCCAGTGCGAAATCCGTTGTCGATTATTTTCTGGAGACGAGAAACTTCAGCAGCTCTGGGGAAACTCTCTCGCTTCTGCTAGGCCCAATCTTCGGGCTAGTCAGAGAGGAGCTTCATCTTGCGGCGAGGTAGTAGCAGTCGCTGCAATTTTCGGTCGTCGTGCATCTGGGGCCTGTTCTAGCCGTCCACTCTGGTGAGCGCGCAGCCGATCCCGCATGATCCTCGATTGGGCTGGAACGAAGGCCATAGCTCCTTCTGAGACATTCCGCAGTTGTTCATAGTTCCAATGCGCGCACATGATTCCACTCACGGAATGAGAAGTAGATCCCAGCAGCAAGTGCCCAATCTCGTGCACCATCACATCAGCCAGGAGTGCATGACCAAGCCTTCGCCGTTGGGCAAGTTCTTGAATGCGGTCATAGAATACATATGCAGAGTACCCGGTTCCCTTCTCATCCGGATAAGCGGTACCGAGCACATCGATGCGATTACGAAATTGCGCATTCATCGCACGAGGACTGATTTTAAGGGTTAGATGGCTGGTATCCGAGAAATAGCAGCTCCCAGGTTCGAGCTTCTCGCGTTCAAGTTTCGGAGAACAGTTCATCCAAGCGGTTTCCAATCCCGCGCGCCGAAAAATTTCTCTGGCTTGGTCCTCGGCTGCCGCCAACAGCGGTGTAGGAACATCGGCATAGTCATGCACAGAGATGCTTACTTCGGGGCTCAAGGACGTCGTTGGCGGGTTTTGAGCAAAGGCAAAAGCAGGCACTGCCAGGAACGTCAGTAGGCAGCAAGTCCCGGATATTTTGTACACAGCGTCACCTCCATGGCGACGCCGACTCTGCTTTCCGCGGGAAGGTACCTCAATGCTCCAGCGGTTCCGAGCTAGACCAATACAGGTGACGAGCTAAACTGCTTCACACCTATCGCTTACGTTGGAAAGTGACGAGAATTCCTGGCCGGTGTAGACTTCCCCTACCCCGAGGCCTGATGCCTCCACAGTCCCAGCTTCCGCGTGTTGTGCGGTTCGGAACCTTCGAGGTTGCCGTTCCGGCAGGCGAGTTGCGCAAGAATGGACTCAAGCTGAAGCTTCAGGAGCAACCGTTCCAAGTCCTGTGCATGCTGCTTGAGCATCCCGGCGAGGTGGTTACACGAGAAGAACTTCGCGGCAAACTTTGGCCAGGGGACACCTTCGGTGATTTCGACCACGGCCTTAACGCCGCCGTCAAAAGGCTGCGCGATGCGCTGGGAGATGATCCCGACAACCCCCGCTTTGTTGAGACACTGGCTCGCCGAGGGTATCGCTTCATTGCTCCGGTCGACGGCTGCTCCGTTCCAAGCGAAATCGGAATCGTGGCCGCCCCGGCAGGAAGCAAATCATCAGCCCGACCCAGTTGGTGGCGGTGGTCGACCGCAAGGAGGAACACCGTTTTAGGCGGAGTAACAGCGTGTGTTCTGGCGCTGTCTTCTCTGTATTACAGCCATTCACTCAGATCCAAACCCCCTCAGCCGGCTATAACCCCTGCCGTCACCAACGTCGGCGAAAAATATACTCCAAGTCTTTCGCCAGACGGCCAACATCTAGCCTTCGCTTGGAACGGCGGGGCCGGCCCTCACTTCAACTTATATGTGAAGCTCGTCGGGACTGAGGAATCGCTACGGCTGACGAAGCGAGCGTCAATCGATTTCAATCCGGTTTGGTCGCCCGATGGCCGTTACATCGCATTCTGTCGCATTCTAAAAGGCGCAACCGGCATTTACGTCATACCCGCATCGGGTGGTGCTGAGCGCAAAGTGCGCAGCACACTTTGGGAGGATCAAGAGTTCTACGAAATCTTTTGGGTCGCGGGCCACCTCTCGTGGTCGCCCGACGGAAAGTTACTCGCATATTCTGATCATGCATCCCCTGGCGAAGGTGCTTCTATTTTTCTACTATTGCTCGACTCACTGGAAGTTCGCAGACTCACTGCGCCGGCACGTTCGAGTAGCGATTTCAATCCTGAATTCTCTCCGGATAGTCAAACATTGGCCTTCGTCAGAGTTTCGCAAGTATCGTCGGTCTACGCGATTCCGGTTTCTGGAGGGGAGGAACAGCGCCTTATATCGGATAATAGAAGCAAGCGGGGTCTTGCGTGGACTCCTGACGGTCGCAACTTAGTTTTCGCAAATGTTGATGGGCTTTGGAAGATTTCCCTTCGCGGGGGCGAGCCAGAACGACTGCAGTTCGGTCAAGACGGAGTCGAACCTTCGATTAGAGGGAACCGATTGGTCTATGTGCAGCGCACGTCTAATCTCAACATCTGGAGGCGGAATCTTAACTCATTGGTTTCGGCCGGTCCTCCCGATAAACTTATATCTTCCACGAGGATGCAAAGTGGTCCTCAATTTTCGCCCGACGGAAGTAAGATTGCCTTCGAATCTAGCCGCAGCGGCGCTTATGAAGTCTGGGTGTGCGGGCGCGACGGAAGTAGCCTCATGCAGCTAACCCACTTCAGCCCTTCTCAGGCGGGAACTCCACGTTGGTCTCCCGACGGGCAACAGATTGTCTTCGATGCTCGCCCCGCTGGGAGTGTAGACATTTATGTTATCGATTCACAGGGCGGCCCGCTTCGTAAGCTCACTAAGGAGCCTTCGAACGAAAACGTGCCAAGTTGGTCGCGAGACGGCCGTTGGATATATTACGCATCAGATCGGACTGGTAGTTGGAACGTCTGGAAAATGCCTTCGACAGGCGGGTCCCCTGTACAAGTGACACATCACGGCGGATTTGCAGCGTTCGAATCGCCCGACGGGAAATTCTTGTATTATGCAAAAGGCCTAACCGTTCCAGGATTATGGCGCATTCCAACTAACGGCGGTGAAGAGGTCGAAATTATAGGCTCTCTAGAAGCGGGTTACTGGGGCTATTGGGCAGTAGTTGACAACGGCATCTATCACCTCGATACGACGAGGGAACCGAAGATGGCGTTCTTCGACACCACTACTCATCGCGATACGCAAGTGTTCGATCTGAAAAACCGTCCTGTCAGGGAAGTGGCGGGATTGGCCGTCTCTCCGGACAAAGGGACAATCCTTTACACACAATTAGACGCGTCAAGTAGTGACATCATTCTTGTGGAGAACTTCCGGTAAACTGAACCGGTTTGGCACCCACCGATTCGCGGCCAAACGCAAGGCCGCAGCAGGCATTTTCCCGCCGGGCACCCGCTCGGTGTCGGCTTGACACTGACGAACATCCGACAAACTGTTCCTGCGCGACGCATTCACCGTGCTGGAAACCCTGCTGGCTGATTGCGGATGGATGACGGGCTATGCGGAAGTCATTCCAATGCTCGACCTCCCATTACTTCCGGCTTGCCGACTCTGTGCCTTCCCTCGGAACGGACGTGCTTTTCCAGCTCTTCGACCACGCTACTCACGATCCTTTTTCGCATTCGGCCAGGTTCCGGCCTCATACAGTCACGTGTCGCGCTCTGCAGCACAGCCTCGGCACAACTCGTCGCCGCTCCTTCCCACCATTGAATTTGCATAGGGCCCGCGTCCGCCGCAAATCGTGGGCGGCTTCCTTCAAGTCGTTGTATCGAAAGTGCGCGAACACACCGTGCTCGTGCAGGCGCATTGCCCTTCGCGCTTCCGATACAACCCTAAGACAAGCCGGAAGTAAACGTTCCTGTGTCCCAGTTGTTCTCCCGAGAAGTGTCGGCTTCGGCGGCCGTGTTTAAGTTCATAGCCCGATGATGGATGATCATCCGAGGCGAAACGCCATATCGAACAAGCGTATGATACATACCTTGTCTCAACGAGGGTTTCACTCTGTGAGAGTGTATTGGAACAGGACTGTGAACGAAGTGTGCGCGAACGGGTTGTTTTTCCTCGGGTCTATCAAGTTCGTTCCGAGCGGCTCGTTGCCCAGCAGGAGGTGAATGGCCATGATTCAGGCATTGGACAAATCTCACTCACAGCCGAGATTCATAGAGAACTGCTTCCGATATTGCCGCAAAGAAATCCGCAGGGTACTTACAAACCAGCGTATTTGCTCTTCGCTGTTGAATGCGCAACGCTCAGCGATCATGGCGATTCGGTCGGTCGTTCCTCCCTCAGGTGTTCGGTAATCCAGCGCTCGAGTTACTTACAATAAACGCACCCGGCTCGGACGGTGCTTGCGCGGAGAGCCAAGCACAGTATTGCCCGCCCCCGCGTTTTAGATAGACCACAAAGACCGTTTGCACGCTGCCATGCGCCGGAACTTTGAGGCTAGTGCCATCCTTGCCAAAAGCGCAGTGCCAAACCAGCGAATCTCTGCCATGCGGAGGTGGCTCCAGCCGGAACTGCAAGATTCACCATTAGTATTAGGAAAATGCCACCGCGCATGGTTGCACGATGAATTCGGCGAAGAGACCAAACGTCGAAGGCAGCGATCAGCAGCACCATTAGGTCCAGGATCAGATTCGTAAGGAAATGCACCCGAGTGATGACGGCAAACGGCCAGCGCCCGATCGCCGCAGGCAGGAGTGTGATGGTCGCGAGCAGAACGAGCCTCTTATGTGCGGGGCCATTCGAGCGCATCCATAGCCCTGCGCCGATGAGAGTCGCGAAAGTGATCATTGCAAAAACCGGGGTTGCGTAAAAGACTCGGGGGCCAAAGGGGAAACCGGGAGGCGCGAAGCCTCTGGCAAGCGAGTCCGTCGCAGCAGCCAGACCAAGAACCACCATCGAGGCGGCCAGCACCGCTCCGAAAAGACCCAGCGTACGATGAAGTGCGATCCGTCGACCCGCCACCAGACCTGTCTGAACGACAAGGAGCACGATCCATGCTGTAAAGACGGTGCCATGCACTGCGATGAGCAGATTGGGGACGTGAGTGTGATAAATTCCGGCAAGGTAGAAGGTGCGGGCGAATCCCAGGAAAACCGTTCCGAGAATGAAGATTGCTATCGCCACGAAAAATTGATCGTCGACTCGCAGCGACGTCGGTGATGCGGTGGAACGCTTGTTTGGTACCGAAGCAATGGCATCACTGTGTGTTGTTTCGGGGACCGTATTCATCGAAGGCTTCCCTTCATAGGAATCGCGGCAACGATTTTCGCCGCGTGTGGCAGAATTAGCACCGGTTGGCCTTGGCGTCTTCAAGGCAATGCTCAATTTTTTCTCAGTTAGTTCTCAAGGCGATTAACCTATTGAATCGCGGAACGTTATATTCGTTCGGCTCTTACGTCTTCGACGCGGACCGCATGGTTCTGTCGGCCGACGGAAGGGTCATATCGATTCCTCCCAAAGCTCTGAAGATACTTCTTACTTTGGTCGAGCGAGAAGGGAACATCGCGAGCAAGAAAGAGCTGATGGAGGAGGTCTGGCCCGACAGTTTTGTCGAGGAAGGAAATCTCACCCAGAACATCTTCCTCCTGCGCCGCGAACTTGGAGAGACCGTTAATGGAGAGCACTATATCCAAACGCTGCCGAAACGCGGCTACAGAATCACGGTTCCCGTGCGGATCATCAGCCCCGACTCTCAAGAAAGTCACGGGGCAAACGCGGCTCCCCGCGTCGATGCCGAGGCCGATCCGAATCATGGAGTGACAACTGCCCTCAGTCCTCGCGAGGAAGTTCCGAGGTCAACTCGGATGCTGTCCGGCGTGTTCGCGATCACCGCGCTGATGACTCTGGCGTGTGGAACCGAATGGTGGCGCGAGAGCCCTCGTTGGCCCGCCGCCTCTGGCTTTAGACAAATTACCAATGACGGGACGATCAAACGTTTACAGATGGCGCAACTTGGCGGCCCCGAAGCCGCGTTGTTCTCGGATGGAGCCCGAGTTTACTTTACAGAAGGTTCCTCTGACGCTCCTGTGGTTGCGGAAGCTTCGGCGACCGGGAGTGAGACAAACCGCGTCTCCGTGCCCATCGAACTACCGTCGCTGCTCGATGTTTCTCGATCTCGTTCCGAATTCCTGGTAGCCGGATCTATAAGTCCGGCGGATGCTCCGCCGCTCTGGGCAGTCCCCTTTCCCGCGGGGACTGCCAGGCGTCTCAACGGAATCACTGCTTGGGATGCGGCGTGGTCTCCGGATGGACAGTCGTTAGTGTACGCGCGAGGCCGAGAATTGTTTTTGGCGAATGGAGACGGAAGCGGATCGAGGCGCCTGGCCTCTCTCCCCGGAAATGGTTGGCACCCGCGCTGGTCTCCCGATGGAAAGCGACTTAGATTGACGATATTCGATATACAGCGATGGACCAGCTCACTTTGGGAAATCTCTTCCGAGGGTGAAGGATTACGACCGTTATTGCGGGGATGGCGGCCGGCGGGGACACCGACCGGTGAACCCATTGACATCTGTTGTGGGGTGTGGAGCCCCGACGGAAATGATTTTGTCTTTCAGGTGACAGTGCGTGGTCGGTCGGACGTATGGTGGCTGCCTGGCAACGACGGCTGGATGAGGAAAACGCTCCACGACTCGGTGCAGCCAGTGCGCGTCACCGCAGGGCAACTCAGTTCAATTGCGCCAGCGTTCAGCCCAGACGGCCGAAACCTGTTCGTAATCGGACAGGAGGCTCGGGGTGAGCTGCAAAAGTTCGACAGCCGAGTCGGACAGTTCGTCAGTAACATGGGGGGCATCTCTGCAAACTTTGTTGACTTTTCTCGCGACGGGCAATGGTTGCTCTATGTGACATATCCGGAAGGTACGCTGTGGCGAGCCCGGACGGACGGTAGCCAGAAGACGCAGCTCTCGTTCTCGCCTCTGGAAGTCATGGTCCCCCGATGGTCGCCGGACGGACGGCAGATCATCTTTCACGCGATTGGTGGAGACCGCCAACGGGCCTCTCTCATTCCGGCTGAGGGCGGCGAGCCACGGCCTGTATCGGTTGCTGGTGGCGAAATGCAGCCGAGTTGGTCGCCGGATGGTGCCGCGATCATGTACAGCGACTTCCCTTTCTTCTCCGACCATCCAGAAAGGGTTGCCGTTTATATCCTCCACCTCAAAACAGGCAACATCGACACGCTCCCCGATTCAGACGGATTGTTCGCACCTCAATGGTCGCCAGACGGCAAGTACGCGACTGCCCTTGGCCTCAAGGACCAGCGCATTATGCTGTTCGACTTTGCAGAGAAGACCTGGAGTTCGTTAGCTCCGGGCTGGGGCTTGGTGCGCTGGAGCGCCGACAGCCGATGGGTCTACTACCTTCGGTACGGTCCTCACCCTGCAGTGATGCGCGTGAGCGTGCCCGACCGGCAGATCGAGCAAGTAGCCAGTCTGGAGGGCATCCGTCTCTCCGGGCGTTTGGCGGGGCTCGAGTTTGGCCTGACGCCAGACGGAGAACCGATCATTACGCGTGCTGTTGGCACCCAGGAGATCTATTCCATGGATTGGCGCCCGAGGTAGTACAGCCTTTGCATTCGATCAAGAGTCAGGCGTTGGCCTGAGTTCATCACTTCAGATGTCGCCTCCAGAAAGCCGGTCATGGCCGCCCGACGCAGCGAGGTAGCAAGAGTTGCCGACCACACACCCGGAACTCAAAAATCAGACAGGCGCTGGGCGGATTTGTGGCGCCTCCCGGTTACGAGGGGTAGGCGCAGCAATGGACGGGCAACCAGCGGGCTAGTACAGCGCGGACCGATAGTGCGTCTGGTTGATCGGGAATTCCCGTCCTCCGGTTTACCCTTCGCCGATTGCGGGTGAATCACGGGCAAACCGGAAGTAACCTCGCAGACCCGATTCGTGCCATTACTTCCGGGGTGCCCACAATGCGGCAGTGGTCTCTGGCTTAAAATATCGGCGCAGATTGTTCGTAGACGGGCATCTCCACTAGGTCGAAAGGTTGAGATGGTGTGCCAGTCGCCTGAATCTTGCTTGTTCGCGTATGGCGTCGTAAGCGGGAAATACCATCGCAGATCCCAAGAACGGGTCGCGTTCAGCGAAAGCTGTCTCCAACCAATTGAGGGCAGCGTCTGTTTCACCCAACCCTAGATAGGTCCACGCAATGGGCAGTGCGGGGCTGTAATCCTTTTTGCGTCGGGCCTCCAGCTCCCCGACCACGCAACAAGCTTCTGGTGTGTGTTCCAACACTCCGGCAACATAGCCAAAGTAGCCCTCTCCCAGCGGCAGCCGATCGTTGAGTTTCTTGCCCGTGTTCACCATCGCCCAGGCTTCGTCCTTTGAGCCTATCGCCGCCAAAGACATCGCCAAGTAAAAATATGTGTAGGGAGAGTCGGGCGTCAGCTCGACGGCGATGCGGCCGCAGCGGACCGCCTCTTCGTAGCGGCGCGAATAATAGTTGATGTATGGAGCAAAGACGATTCCATTCGAAGTTTTTGATAAACAGGGACTTAGATGGGTCGCCAACCCTGATTTGTCAGGGTTCCCGGTGAACACAGGGGGAACTCCAATTACAAGTTATCGGCGGGGGAGCAAGAAAGGCTCTGAAAGCTTATGGAACTCTGCGGGAGCTTGGAGGCATAGAGGAGAACGCGGCCATGTTGGATCGCCACGTTTGAAATATCAGCTCTTCTGTGATTTGAACCGGTATTTGTCGATTCTCAGGCGATCGATTTTTGAGTCGAGCGACCGTGCCGGAAGACCTAACTTCACGGCCGCTCCTGCCGGTCCATAAACTCGACCGCGACTCTCGGCGAGCGCAGCTTCAATCATTTCCTCCTCTTGCTCCAGCAGGGCGCCACCAAGAGCCACTGTCGGATGAAGAACGTGGGATAGCTTTCGTTTGAGCCAGGTCTCGTCCACCTCAAAGCAATCTGAATCGCTCAGGATGACCACACGCTCAATTGCGCTCTGCAGTTCACGGACGTTGCCTGGCCACTCGTATTCTTTCAAGAACTTCAGCGACCTCTTATCGATTGTTTTGAACTGTTTCCCAGCTTTCTTTCCAAACCGACCAATGAAGTATTCGACCAGCAATGGAATATCAGCCGCTCGTTCCCGCAATGAGGGCATCCTAATGGGCAGTACATTCAGCCTGTACAACAGATCCTCACGAAACTTGCCTTCGATTACGAGCTTTTCGAGATCGCGATGTGTGGCCGCGAGCACTCTCACATCCAATACGATAGGTTTGGCGCTGCCGATGCGTTCGATCTCACGTTCCTGGAGTACTCTCAAGAGTGCAATCTGGATCTCTGGCGGCAAATCGCCAACTTCGTCCAAGAAGATCGTTCCACCATTAGCGGCTTCGAAACGCCCAATACGCCGCTGCGTGGCGCCGGTAAACGCGCCCTTTTCGTGTCCGAAGAGTTCAGAAGAAATCAGCGATGTCGGTATTGCGGCGCAATTAACAGGAATAAACGCCCGCGAGGAGCGGCTCGATTGCCTATGGATAGCCCGCGCAACCAATTCCTTTCCGGTTCCTGTCTCGCCTTGAATCAGAACAGTGGAATCGGAAGCGGCTACCTTCCGGATTTGCTGAAGTACTTTGCGGAGTGGCTCCGAGGACCCAACGATGTCCTCAAACATTGAGTCGCGTTCAATTTGCTCTCGCATAGCGAGGTTTTCGTTTCGCGTTCTCTCTTCCGCCCGGACACGATCATCGATGTCGGTGCCCGTTACATACCAGCGAGTCACCTGGCCGTCCTCGTCCAGCAGCGGATTGAATTGCTCGAGAAACCACAGGTATTGTCCGTCCTTGCGGCGGATTCTCTCCTCAATCGCAAAGGGTTTATTGGCGAGCATCGCCTTTCGGCGCTCTTCGCGCAGGCGGCTTACGTCGTCCGGATGAACGCTGCGATCGGTGGCGTCCGGTTGCATCGCGTCTTGGATAGAAAACCCTGTGTAGTCGAGGATGGCCTTGTTCGCGTACAGACCTGTATCGTCCGGTCTCATGACCCTGATCATCACGGGGATCAAGTCCACGATTTCGCGAACGGCCAAAGACTGGTAGGCTTGCACGCGCATGAACGTCGCAGCAAGCAACCTGGAAACCGAGTCCAGGAACTCCCGATAGGCATCATCTAATTGTCTGCGCGGACTGATTCCCGCGACGAGTAACGCAGTCGGGACACGTTGGTCGACAAGAGTAATCGGTACCACCAGCCCGCATCGGGGCGAATCATTCCATGGGCCTCCAGGCAGAGGCCCGAATTTCTGCTCCAGATTGTCTACCTGCTGGACCGAGTTGGTTTCGAACGCTAGCGCAATTGGCCAAAGCCCGGACGCATTCACTTCTGTCAACGCAATATCCTCTGGACTCGCTGGTTGCCCGGGATTCAAGCCGACATTGGCCACCAGCTGGGCACGCCTACGATCTTCGGCCGGAAGATAAAACAACGCAAAAGGAAAGTCGTAACGATTTTGGCTGAACGCCTCGGCGGCAATCCGGCATGCCTCGTCGATCTCTTTTGCTTCCATCGAGCGTGCCGCGAGATCTCGAAGAGTTCGCAGACCTCGTTCGCCGATTACCCGATCCGTCGTATCGTCGATCAGTGAGAAAGAGCCGCCGACCTTCCCGGAATCAAGAACGATGGGATTAAACGACGCCGTTAAGTATCTCTCTTCGAGAAACCCGCTGCGTCGATACACATGGAGAAGATCTTTAGATAGTGCTGCTTGGCCAGTACTGAACATGCGCTCCATCATGTTTTCAATCGTTTGGCGCAGTTCGGGCCACGAGTCGAATAGGCGAGCGCCAAGAGCGGTCGGATGTTTATCATCGATCAATGGAATGAAGGCGTCGTTATAGAGCACAACAAGGTCCGGCCATCCCCAGTGGATAATGGTCGGAAATTGAGATCTCACACAAAGACTTACTGCCGATCGCAACGGCTGCGGCCAATCACTTAGAGGACCGAGCGGTGTGGCTGCCCAATCGTGGAAACGAATTCGCTCGCCCAATTCTCCGCCACCGGACAGAAAATCCGCCTCACGCATCTTACGGGCCTGCTGGGAATCGTGTTCAGCCGATGCCATGTCGACGGATTATAGTTCCGTTGCGGGACGCCGGTACAGGTCAACATGCCGTCGTACCTGGCCCCCGAGGTGAGGTGTCGAGCGACCACGATACACATCGCGATACACAATAACGTAGCCTAGGATGTACTTCCAATGACTTGCGGTGCCGTCCGTGCTCTTCCATGTCGTTGAGAGTACTTGTATCCCGTTAGCTGTCACGGCAGCGGCTAACAGGTTGAGCGAATCAGTACCGCTATACGCGCTAGCATTGACCGTCGTGTCGCTGGCGAGATAGCGACTTTGCCGGGTAGATGGATTCTCGCGCTCGTTCCGCATGCGTTTCCTAGGATCCATCCGGCGGCTGAACGAATCCCCAATCTGCCTGGTAGCCGAGAACAACCCTAGTTTCCGGTGATGCGACGCCGCTATTGATTCCGGAAGAGATGGGAATCGCATTGACGATTGTCGAAGCCGTGTTGGGCAGCAGCTATATTCCCGTTGAGGGACTAGGAGGAGGGCCCGCGCTCCGAAGGGCGCCGAGCGCTTCGCGTAGGGTATCAAAAATGCGAGTGGGACCAATGGCTTCGGTCAGGTGATGGCGATCCAGATCAGGCTTGAGATCCGACTGCACGTGAGCAAAGACAAGACCCGTGCCTTGAGCGGCGAGGTCCTTCAGGAGTTCGCGCACGACACGAGCGGCTGAAAAGTCCACATTGGTGATGGCCCCGGCATCAACGATCAACCAGTGCAATGGTGAAGGCGCCGAAGTGGCCAGCATCCGCACTTCTTCGGAAAAACGATTGGCGTTGGCGTAGAAGAGTGGCGCGCCGAACCTATAGCAGATCAGGCCGGGCTCGGTGGTCGCGCCGGGAACCACTGGACTTAAGCGCCAGATTCCGTCGTGATTCTCTTCCAACACCGCGGTGTGGGGACGGTAGCTGTGATGGACAATGCGGAGCAGGGACAAGATCATTGCAAGGAGAATGCCCTGTTCCACGCCAACGAAAACAACAACCACGGCGGTTGTGACGGCCAGCGCGAATTCACCGGGACTCTCGCGCTGGATGGCGCTTAGGGCCCGCAGATCGACAAGACGGAGGGCGATGGTGAACACGACAGCCCCAAGAACACATTGAGGAAGAAACTGCAGCGGAGCGGTTAGGAAAAGCAGGACCAGGGCAACGATGCCAGCGGTGGCGAGTTGTGCCATCTGGTTCGTGCCGCCAGAACTTTCGACCATAGAGGTCTGTGTGGGACTTCCATTTACAACAAAGGTGCCGCTGAAAGCTGCTGCGGCATTGGCGGCGGAGAGACCGACCAAGTCGCTGTTTTCGTCGAGTTGCTGGTGATGACGAGAGGCATATGCGCGGGATGTTGCAGCACTCTGCGCAACGATTATGGCAAAACAGGAAAGAGAAACGGGAGTTAGTTTTGCCGCGTCTCTCCAACTCAAATCCTGCAAACCTAAATGAGGTAAACCACCGGGCACGGGGCCGAGGATGGCCACGCCCCGCTGGGCCCAGTGAAAGATGGCGCTCGCCGCTATCGCACCTGCAACTGCAAAGAGAGACCCCGGCAACTTCGGAGCAAAGCGATGGAAGAGGAGTATACACACTACAACGGCGAATGAAATCCCCATCGTGAGGAGTTGAGCGTCCCGCAGCGAGCGAAGCACTTCGAGGAATTGAAGGGGAGTATGACGGCTGTGAATGTTGATCCCAAGCATTTCACCGAGAACGGCAATGCCGACTTGAAAGCCGACACCAGTAAGAAAACCGAGGAGAACCGTTTGAGAGAGAAAATCCGCAAGGAAGCCAAGCTTGAGCAAGCGCGCAACGAGAAGGAAGATGCCAGTCAAGAGGGCCACCAAGCCCGCCAAGGCGATGTAATGGGTGCTGGCGATTGGAGCCAACCCCGCGAGGCCACCCGCAAGTATGGCGGCCGTGGCGGAATCCGCAGCCACGACGAGAAAACGCGACGAACCAAATAGGGCGAACGCGACGAGGGGAAACAGAAGAGTGTAGAGGCCCGTGACGATGGGAGTGCCAGCAATCTTGGTGTAGCCAAGTGACTGCGGAATGTTCATGGCCGCAAGCGTAAGTCCGGCGAGGAGATTCTTCGATACCGCTGACCACTGAAAAGGCCGTAACCCTTGGAAGAGAGGAAGACGATCCATGAAACGATTTTGCATTTCACCCATTGAGTCGAGGTCTCTGTAGAGATGTGTTCCTTTCCAAGTTGCAGGGAAAATGCGTTGGGCGAATCATACGGCGACTCAGGGGGAGTTCAAAAAGAAAAGTGAGCCCAAGCGATTTGCAGGCCATGCGATTAGCCTAAGGAATGCCAACTTTTAAAAATGACATCTTTTCCGGCGAATTGACGTCAATTGGAGGGTTCGTAACGAGAAACGCCCTTGTGGCCACTAACCAGGACGGAGAAGGAGACCATTTGACTGTGTCCTCCCAGTCAACGTTCACCTTGGGTGTCGTCATGATGGCTAGAGCTGGGCGCGAGGGGACGAGAGAGCCCTCCCCGGGACGATATGCGCACCAGAAAAAAAAGAGAGTTCGTCTCCAGGAGAGAGGAAGCGCTCTGCAGCAAACTAGGCGTGTGGAGCAGATCTCCACAGTGTCAACCTAGCACCGATAGGAAAGAGAACACTTTAGAGCGTGTCGAGCGCCTTCTTTCCAATTGTTTTGGTGCCGATACAGGTAAGAATCACAGGTAGGAATTACAGGTTTGCCAGCAGAGTAAGCTCGTCTGCTCACGTATGAGTCGAACGATGTTGCTGTGGTATCCATCACACCAGCGGTGAAGTTGCTAATGCGCACTCGCGAGAAGTAGCGCATGACTGGTCGCTGTTGAAAGCGAACGTTTCCTGGCTGCACGAGGGAATCAATAGAATGAAGGCTACATCAGCAGTGTGACCACGCTGGTCACCACAAGCGCCGCAGCCCACACCAGGTTGAGATTGAACCAGGCCTTGCGAAGAATCGCGAGACCAAACTTGCTATAGACCACCGACGCGATGATCCCAGTGACCGCCAGATAGGCGGCAGTATGGACCGCGGTAGCAAACAGCGCTGCAAGAGGACTCGCGGCTGCGGAAATGTGATGGTGACCTGCCATGTGGTCAGCCGCTTCGACGGTACGGCTGCCCAACAGCACGGGCAACAACATCAAACCAGCGCCGTGCGCTGATGCCATCAGAAACGACCAGAGCGTCAGGTCGCGAAAGCCTACCTGCATGCGGACCCATCGCGGATGGTAATGGCGCACTAGAGAGAAAATTCCGAGACCAAACAAAAGCGCCGCGACGGGATAGCGGATCGCCTCCCGCGGCAGTGCCATGCCGAGAAACGCCGCCACCAGAACCACGCAGCCAACGGACAACCCGTGGCCAAGCGCGATCGGGACGAGCGCCCTCGCCACCGCACTCCCCTTGTTCTCCTGCATCCCCAGCGCAACCGCGAAGAGCCATCCCATTCCAGGGTTGATTCCGTGGTAGGCGCCGAGGAGCAGCATCAACCACAACGCCGTCGATCCCATCTCGGCATGTGTCATCGCGCCTCCGAGTAGCAATAGGAATCAGATGAGGCGTCCCCGCCTTCCAGCCGCACCTGATGCGCGCGCAGCCCGTCAAACTCGACAAACAATTTTTCGTCGAGTTTCATTCCGCCGTTCGGGTCTGCGTCAAGCTTTACCATCCAACTCTTTAACCCATCGGGATAGATCTGCTCGTCCCACGGGGAATAGAGCGAGTTGGTGAAATAGACGCACTTGCCATCGCGGCTGATCTCAACCATCTGCGGGCCGCCGTTTAGCGGCTGCTTGGGCTTGCTGGGATGAGCCGCGCGGCGCACGATGCCGCCGAGATGGACTGAGCCCGTCTTCTTCGGGTTGGCAGGGTCCGACACGTCGTACCGAATGAACTCCCCGGTCCCCCAACACGAAACATAGAGGAAGCGGTCGTCGAGCGACAGATTGATGTCCGTTACCAGCGGTGGCACCGCTTTGAAGCCCTTCAGCAGTGGCGGTAACTTTTCCGGGTCAGCGGGCTCGGCGGGAATTTCAATCACCTTACGGACGACCCATTTGCCCTTCTTACCGCCATCCTCCCGGTACCACATCCAGATCGACGATGACAGGTCTTTGAGCGATACGCCCACCCCGACGAAACCGTAGGTCTTGTTGGGATCGTGAGAGGGCCGCAACTCGAGCACCCACTGTTGCTCGGCACCCAAATCAATCTCCTGGAGATGGCGTCGCTTATCCAGGTCCCAGATATGAATCTTGTGGCCGTACTTGCCGGCGAGCAGCAGTTCAGGGTTGACGCCGTCCTTGACCATGTTCGGCGTGCCCCATTCCGAGGTAATCATCGTGTCGTGTCCCAAGTGCCACCAGAAGTCGTATGCCAGTTGCTGCGGGCCGCGATCCTGTTCCCACTGGCCCTTCAGCTCAAACGTGTTTGCGTCCATCAGGAAAATGCCACCGGGGCCGTCTCCGCTCGCCGATCCGAGTGCGCTTCCATAGATGCAGTCTGGCCCGCAATGAATTGTATGGGGTGAGGTGTAGCCGGTCTTCTTGATGAACTCTTCGGGCTCGATCACCTTCACGATCTTCGGCTGCTTGGGATTCGGCTGGGTATCCAGGATGTAGATCCGCGAAGATCCGATGCCCGGTACGATCAGGTAGCGACGCTCCATGTGTGGATGAGGGGTCTGCGGACAAAGACACGCGCTGCAGGCATTCCATCCGAAGTGGTGCAGCTCATTGTCGCCGCGTGGAAAGTCCGTTTGCCCGACGAGCTGCCCATATGCGGAGGAACTCGGATCGAGGTCAATGACGCCCATGGCGTCGCGCTGTCCATTCTTGCCCGCGTTGAGCAGCGCGACATAGGCAAGGCGTTCTGGTGGGGCCTGCATGGCCATCTTGGCTGAAGGATAGAAAGTGGAATCAGGGTGCAACATTGACATTTTGAAATCTCCTTTTTATTTAGACGGAAACCGTGACCCGCATGAACGTGGCAGGGATGAACGTGCCTGCCTTGCTCTTGTTCTGCGCGTTTGCCAGCTCTACGAGCTGATCGTGAAGTTCTTCAACCTTGCCATTTTCCCGAGCCGCTTCGACCGCATTGATGGTGGGTCCATAGAAGGTTTCGAACAACTCGATGAACTGCGTCGGGCTTTTCTCGGAATGCGCGAAGTAGTACGTGTCCTTCACCATGGAGATGTTTTCCTTGGGCACTCCGGCCTGGCCAAAGCGCTCGATGATTTGGTTCTCGACACCCCAAGTCATCGGGCTGACGAAGCCTTCCGGAGGCGGAGGCGTGAAGGCCGAACTGACTTTGAGCAACTGCGACACGAATGTCGGATCGTTGGGGATCCAGTTGCCCATCACGATGTGGCCGCCCGGTTTCGTGACTCGCATCATCTCTCTTGCGACGTCGAAGGGCTTGGGTGCGAACATCGCGCCGAACACCGAGAGGGTTAAATCAAACGAATCGTCGTCGACTCCTGCCAGATTGCAAGCATCGCCCTCATAAAACTTCAGCCGATTGAGACCTGCCTCCGCGGCTCGCTTGTTGCCGGCTTCCACAAGGTTCCTGGCGATATCGACTCCCGTCACATCGGCGCCCAGACGGGCGAGCGGCAGTGCTGTCGTGCCATCCCCGCAACCGAGGTCCAGCGCGCGCACCGGCGGCCTAACGCCGAGGGACTCGACAACCGCTTCTCCGGATTGACGCATGAAAGCGGCGATCTCGGTGAAGTCGCCTTTTTCCCACAATGCTTTATTCGGATTCTTGGCGGCTCCATTCGGGACCGTGTTCGTTTCGATCGTTTTGGGGCTCATTTGGTTATCTCCCGATTGGTATTGATTCCGCATCAGGACTACAATTCTGCGATGACTCTGCGGGAACGACCATGCCCGAGAGTCGTTATGACTTGCTCGAACGGCTGGCGGGCGCAGATTTCTTTGCGCGGATGCCAGGTAACTTTGCAGAGAGTCCGGAGGACAAGATGGACGCCTTCTCCGAAATCTTGAGCGGGGTCAAGCTGAACGGCGCCGTGTTCTTCACCGCTGAGTTTTCTGCCCCCTGGGGATTCTCGGCGCCTGCCTCAAAACGAATGGCGGATAAGCTCGCTCCCGGAGCGGCACATTTTTTGCTTTACCATCTGGTGGTCGAGGGCTGCGCCGTTGTCGAAATGGCGGATGGGCAGCACCTTGAGCTCAACTCCGGAGATGTCGTCATTTTCCCGAATGGGGATGCACATCATATGAGCAGCAAGGGAGCGAAGCGACCGTTCCCTAACTACGGGATCAATGACAAGATCAAAGCGCGCGATTTGAGCCCTTTGCATGCCGGCGGCGGCGGCGAGACTTCACTCTTCGTATGTGGATACATGACTTGTGACCCCTTCCTCAGCCGTCCGATACTGAACGGCCTACCGCCTGTCTTTAAGGTCAACATCAGGACAGATCGATCCGGGCAGTGGTTGGAGAGTTCCATTCTGCACCTGGTCGAAGAAGCGGTTTCGGGGCGCGTCGGCAGTGAAGCCATGCTTGCGAAGCTCTCGGAGGCCTTGTTCGTTGACACGCTGCGGCGTTACGTTGCCGGATTGCCCGAACAGCAAAGGGGTTGGCTCACAGGGGCGCGCGATCCGATCGTGGGGAGAAGCCTGGGCTTGATGCATCGCCGCATCGCCCACCCGTGGACGATCGCGAGTCTCGCGGACGAGGTGGGCATTTCACGATCAGCTTTGGTGGAGCGGTTCACCCGATATCTTTCCGAACCTCCGATGGCGTACTTGACGCGCTGGAGGCTTCAATTGGCCGCGCGATCACTTGAAAGGACATCGCGAGGTGTCGCGGAAATCGCCGGCGACGTCGGGTATGAGTCGGAGGCGGCTTTCAACCGGGCGTTCAAGCGTGAGTTCGGACGGCCCCCAGGTCGATACCGCAGCGATCATAAAGAGTGCCTCGTCACGCGTCCGAGAAATGGCCGAGGGCAGGACGAGAGAGCCGTCTCTGGGGCGATGTCGGCTACCCCAGCTCTTACCACCACAAAATCTCCCGAGTCCATCTCCGGGAGGAGGAAGCGTTCTGAGGCAATGTAGGCCCGGCTAGCACATCTCCACAGTGTCAACCTACCACCGTACCAAAAGAGAAAGACTTAGATCGTATCGAGCATACCCTCTACACGTGTTTTACCTGTTTCACAGGTAGGGATCACAGGTAGGAAATGCAGGTTCCATACTGATTTACGGACAACATTGTGCGGCCTGCGTTGGAGCCGCTCGTACAAATACTGACTTGTCTACTCACCTCGCCTGACTACTCACCACAAGCCGACTTCACAGGACTAATCCCGCTTTGTCTGCACCCGTCAGGTTCTCTGTAGCCAAGCGATTGTGCGGCCTATCAATGCCGATTGCGCAAGGACAGGAACGGCTAGCTGCAAGATGATCATGAGCGCCACACCCCAGATGGTGGCTCGATGCAGTGAACGTCGAGTTCTGAAAAGGGCAATCCCCATGATGCATGACGGATTGCGATGGTTTGCTATCGTGTTGATATTCCCCGCCAATAGAGGCGATTTGCTCTCCTGCCCGACTACTACCATTTGCTACGGTACTTGATACAGAGTGGGCACAAAATAGGGCACAAGCAGCGACTCATCATTGGTAGTCCACTTGTGCGCGGCCTCCCGACTCGGCATTCCACTCGCACCCCGGGTAGGAAACAGAAGATTCGGTCAAACGCGGGCTAGTACTCGACTTGTCCGGTAACTAGGACTTATCAAGAGTTGGGTCTTGATTGTGTTCGAGACAGGCCGCAGTACAGTAGGTACTTAGGGCTGCGATGCCGAGCGTCTAGCGCCATGCGTCAATTTCGAGAAAACAAACTCTTGAAGGACACCGGCGAGAGACGTCTCACCAAGTCGGATTAGCGCCGAAGAAACCACGAACCCGGATCCGCGGCGATCGTTCGCGGGAAGGTAGAGAGCCTGCAGTCCTGCGCCAGCAAAACTTCCGATGACATTCGAATAGTTTGGTTGCCAGTGCCCATTATCCCCTTTGCATATAAACGAGCTCGCCGCAGCATAGAGGAATCTGGATCGCTTGCTGCCGCTTCCTTTGTAGAAGTAGCGTGGATCCTGCTTGAGAACCGAAGGCATTATCGCGCCTCCGATGAACGTTGCGGCAAACACATTGGCGTAACTCGCGCCATAGCGCTTTGCATATCCTTGCGCTCCCTGACCGTACCCGCCCCAACGATCTCCGGCCTGACCAATCCCCGCCAGGACCCCAACCCCGACAAGCGTGACCGGGTCGCTGGCCGATTTCCATGCAAGCTCAAACTTGTGTTTCGCCGTGAGAGGAGCGGGATTCGCGTCGTAGCTGACATAAAAGTTTGGGATCACCCCCAACACCCGCTGCTTCTCTTGTTCCTTGATCTGCACGTCCGCCAGTTCCTCCTGCGTGAGTCCAACGTGCACCTCTGTTACCTGAGTGGTGATGACCAACATAATCAGCGGAGTGACGTGGGCTTCGCCAGATTGCAGAGTCCCGGAGATCTCCTGCGACGCGAAGCCCGGCGATGAAATTGTCAGACGGAAGGGGCCCGGGGCGACATTGGTAAAACGCGAACAGCCCGTCTTCATTCGACGTTGCCTCCAGGCCCGAAGATTGGCCTTCACGCGTAAGGTTCACTACGGCCGCGGCAATGTTGGCTCCGGATTGGTCAACAACCTTGCCGCTAATGCTTCCCGCCTGGTAGTCAGCGTGTTGCAGCAAACCGGAAGCCTGTGTTTCCTGCGAGTCAGCGAGTGCACTACTCGCTGTTTTGTTCATCGGAGTCTCTTGAGACCATGCGGAAAAGCTACAAAGCAGCACTGGGAGGCTCAGCCAAACCAGCCTTCCGACTCCAAGAATCAAGCCCTTTTCATAGAACCTACGCACATCTCGCGACTTAGACCACTCCACATTTACTAATACTCGCCCAGACAGCGCTGTCGGTGACGCAGCGCGCGCTTCAACGTGACCTTGAACACACGGATAAACCGCAGCCCCCGATTCGTCCCCCAAGTCTTGATGCGCTTATCGGAAACTTGAAGTACTGGGACTGGATTTGTCCGGTAACCCGACTAATACAACCCTAAGACTTATCGGGAGTTAAGCGGCTAAGCGGTTCGTTCGTGAATCGCGCAACCCTAAATATTTGCGGACGAGCGGGCCTGGGTGTAGGTTACCGAGGGCACCGTTAGAAAATCAGCTGAGGGAAGACAAAATGCCAAGAATTTCTCTGGGTATTCTTTGCGGCCTGATATTGGGGAGCTTAGATACCGCGCTGATGATTCCTCTTAGCTTTCCCGATAAGCGAGCGGCTATGTTGGGGGCATTCATCGCACGCTTCGCTCTTGGATTCGTAATCTGCAACATAAAACTCCCGTGGCCGGGGTGGGCTGTTGGATTGTTCCTCGGCCTCCTGCTAAGCCTCCCGGACGCCATCATCACGAAAGCTATGGCCCCAATTCTCGCGTCAGGTGCGGTTGGAGGTCTGGTTATCGGTTGGATCGCCGGTAGATTTGGTCGCTAAATTCAACGCTCGCCGGGCATCCAACTGGTAAACGCGGAAATCGGAAACTTGAAGTACTGGGACTGGACTTGTCCGGTAACCCGACTTTATCGGACACTGACATGCGCCCTGATTACAAACACAGCGAGCGATGGTCTCTGATATGCTACTCGTCAATTCTCGATGCTGATATCAGCGGGACCTAAAAAAGCTCATGGTACGGTTGCCTCTCGTGCGAAACGTAACCAAATTGTGCGTAGACGAAGGAGGCTCCTAATGAAGAAAGAGCAAGTTCCGGTCCCGCCGGGAGAATTCTTGCCGCTCCCGGCGGAGCACACAGCTGGAACATCGACAAAATCGAACCTACTGATTCTGTTCGACCAGGGTCGGCTCAGGTTTCGGTCGCTGCCACAGGAGGTCCGAGTCAGGGGCATTGTTGGGGTAGAAACGCAGCGATTCCCGGTTTGCGGGTTGCAGGACGACGTCGACTCGGCGATTGTACGCGAGCCATGTTGATCGCGAGTTATGCACACGGGCTTCCGAAGGTGGGTTGGGATTCTGCGTTTGCAGGTCTCCGATCACGCTCTTGTCGAGTTGTTTCTCCGACCCGTAGGCGGACGTGTTGATCTTACCTTCGGCGACTCCTTGGGAGACCAGAAAGTCCTTAACCCGCTGGACACGGCGTTCAGACAGGCCCTGGTTGTGCTCGCTCGGGCCGCGCACGTCCGCGTACGCGGCGAGCGAAAGCTGAGCTTCAGGATCGTATTCCAGGTATTTCGTAAACCTGTTCGCCAGAGTCGTCAAAACTTCCTGCTGACTGCGGACAAGTCCCACCGACGGATTCTCGTCGGTCGGATAGTCCGTTGGGAAGAACACGCTATGCAGCAGCACCTCAGGCACAGGCTCGATAGCACCGGTAAGGTGCACGGAAGCCACTTTCGTCTCCGACCCGCCGCACGCGTTTGTTGCAGTCAGTGTGTACTTGATCGTTTCGTCGATGGGCCCTTCCGTCGTTTGTGTTGGTTTCATGGCCACGGATTTGTTTCCGTTTGGCTCGACCGTTCCAAAGGGGGTGAGAGAAGCAGAATCCGCGTTCGTCGACGACCAATTTAAAGTGGCGTCGCCAGCCTGAATGGTCTTATCGCCAATTTGGCGGTACTGAATTTCCGTGGGCGAGGCAGTTAGAGAGGATTGCACCACGGTGTTGACGTCGACTGTTGTACTGGACTTGGTCACGCCTCCTGGACCAGTTGCCGTGAATTCGTAGGCCGTCGTTTGCTTCGGCGAGACCGTACGATCTCCCGTCACCGGGACTGGACTAAATCCGCTGATGTCGGCGTCCACAGTTTCCGCGGACGTCCATTTCAATTGGCTCGGCTGACCACAGTCGATCTTCGCAGGACTAGCAGTGATTTCTCCGCTCACGGGTGCGACTACGATTCGCGCGCTCGCAATGCCCGCCGTGAAACGCGGCAGAGCTTTGAGTTTCGCTCCGGCCGCCCAATCCTTGGTCTTCCGCTTTCCATTTGAGATATCAATGATCACGCGTTGATTGGCAGCCACGGAGACGGTATCGGACCAGACTTCCTTCCCCCTCCTGGTGACCGTGACTATATGATTTCCGACCGGAACAATTAGTTCCTGATGCCAGCCAATATCGTTGTTCATTTCATCGATGTGGCCCACGAAGTAGTTGGCCGTTTTCCCGTTCAGTAGAACCGCGTGGTCGCCTGCGTCATACTCTTCGCCCAGCGGCCCCAATTCCAATTGAATCCGGCCAAACGGCCCGGATACTTCCGATCCGGACGGTTCCAGCGATACTTTCAGAACAGTGGGTTTGCCAACGTCCATGCTGACTTCCCTCTCGAAGAACTTGTAGCCGTAGTTGGCCACTACCACCTGATGCGGGCCGAGTGGAAGATGGAAGGTCTTACTCCCTGTACCCATCGCGTTCCCGTCGACAAAGGTGTAGGCCTCTTTGGGTTCGACGGACATTTTCAGCGTTGCTTCTTCTTGGGCAGACGCCGCAGCTGCCAACACAAGCGCAGCCCCTATAGAGCTAATAATCCTGTAAGTAATCTTGTTCATGAAATTGAACCTCCAAGTCGGACTTTTGAAGAATCGACTGAATCGCTTTTCCCGCTCTCTTTTCCTTGGTTCGAATCCAATCAGTGCAGTTCGCAATCTGATCGTCAATAATCTTGACTGCCAATGCTAGGCGGGCATCTTTGGGATGCTTTAAAAATTGCTCGAACAGCTTGGTCCGAGCGATTTTCAGATCTTGGCGAATCTTCTGCCTATCGATTGAATTCTCGGCCATGCCTGATTGTGACTCCCTGCGACTTAGGCCATTCCACATTTGCTAATTTAAGAAGAAACAGCGGTGTTGCCGAGTTGTCACACACCGTCCTAGAACTCGACCACAGCTCTGGCCCAGGCCCGCTTCGGCAAATCTGCTCTACAGCTTGCCGCCTTGTCTCGTAGGGGCAGGCCGAATACGACTTTATGTTTGGTTCGATCTTTGAACAACTAGGGGAATCCCTAGCGAGTGGTGGAGGACCAGATTCGCTTCGTAATTGGGCCAAGTCCTTCAACTCTCCCGCTCCCTTCACAGGTCCCCCTCCAAAAATGCCTGGTCCCCGGAATCCGCCCTATTGGGAGGGTCGCTCGTAACACGGGGAATAAGAATGTTGTCAATGTTTGCGCGGGTTTCGACCCCGTTTTGCGATTCTTGTTCCCTTGTTCCGGGTATATATGGGGAACAAGAAAACGAGAATTGGTATTTGAACGGACTGCCCTTCCTCCCGACCCCCTCCCGTGTGATTTTCTCCTGCCCTACCAGCAATCGCAGGGCTTTTCTCTTTATTCCGGTCTTTCCCTCTACCGCTTCCTCGATCTCGGGCTCCGTCTTTGGCTCATTCGCACTCTTCAGGTATTCGAGAATCGCTTCCGCGATATCCTGAACATCCGCCTCGGCCTTCTGTGCTCCCAAAGACAGGGAGCGGCTCTCAGTGTCGAATTGCAGAACGGTTTCCGGCATATCCTCGCCGATGCGCTGCACGCTTTGAATGGTCCTCAGAGATTCAGTTCGTTTTAAGAGAACCAAGGTGCAAACTGCTCCGCCAATGGCCGTACTACCAAGAGGAGAATCTATCGTGTCGGCCTTTGCGCTCTTGCCTGCATGGTGAGTGAGCAATAGGTGTGTTCCCGCTTCGCGAGCAACGTCAATCAGGGGGCCGAGTGCGGCATACGTCTCGGCATAGGCTTTTTCGTCTCGAATGCGGGCCAAGCGAAAGAGCGGGTCAATCACAACCAGGACGGGTCGCCGCTGCCTCACTAGGTCGCATACCGCAGCGATACCCTCCCCTGGCGCAGCAGCAGCATGTATGAAAATCGGCTCACTGCCGTCCGCGCCCATCGCCCGGAAGTCATTCTTGAGGTCCTCCTCCCGCTCCTCCAAGGCCAAGTAAACGCACTCGCCTCGTTTCGTTTTCAAGCCCAGAAAATCCTCGCCGCGAGAAACACATAGGCACAGATTTCGAGCGAACGTGCTCTTGCCCACTTTCGGTTTTGCTGCGACGCATGACACCGTTCCCGCTACGAGGAAATTTTCCACCACGTACTCCACTGGAATATCGGGCCGGGCGAGCAGATCGGCAAGGTGAGTGAGAGCAAACCCGGTTGTGGCCTGCGATGGGGGCTTCCATTCCGGCGCGTTGTGGATCGTTTCCAGTAATGCCTCCCGCGTTCCGCCGCGCCCGGCCCATTCGCTCAAATCTTTCGAGCCCGGCAGTTCCAGCACCTTCACCGACTCGGCCCTCAGGTGGAGTGAGACAGCGATTTGCTGAGCGTGCTTCCTCCCCGGCTCATCCGCATCCGCGATAAAAGCGACACGCTTCCCGCGCAATGTTTCGACATACTCTTCGCACCACTTGCCCGCACCGCCTGGGTTTGACGTTGCCACGAGCCCCAATCCGCGCGCCGTGTCGCAGTCTTTTTCGCCCTCGCAAACAAGCACGGACTTGGCGTTTAGCACTTCGGGCAGCCTGTAGAGCACCCGCCGCGTTCCGCTAAGGTTCCAAATCCAGCCGCCAAGCCCGTCCGGGCGGCGCTGCCGGAAAGATTTTGGCTCTAGACGCACAACCTGAAACAACAGCCCCCTATGCTCATCCATGTACGGATACTCCGCGACGACCCGAGCCTTAACATCGTGAGCATCAAGAGAAAGCTCACGCGCCTCGATCACGAGCGCCGCGAGCACAGCTTCTCGCGAACACCCCGCATGACAGTGAACGAGAATCTTGTTATAGCGAATGTGAATCGAAAGAGACGGATTCTTGTCCGCGTGAGCCGGGCAGAGAGCTTGCCAGCCGCTCCCGATGCGGCGCACACCGTGTAGCCGCGCTAGAAGGGCTTCCGCGTTCATCGCCGCTCGCCGCGCGCGGGGACGCGAGACTCTTCAATCAAGCGCGTCAAATCGCTTTCCGCGATGCGAATCGAACGGCCCACTTTGTGGTAGGGCACTTTTCGCAACAGAATCCAAGCGCGCCACGTGGCCTCTTTGTGGCCTGTTCTCGCGGCAGCCTCTCTTACTGTCAGCAGTTGTTCGTGCATTCGTATCTCCGTAGATCGCACACAGTGGCTGAGGATCGCAGAAATACGGAGGCGAAGGTCATCAGGGAAAGAAAATTGTGCGCGAAAGCACTCGATTGCCATAAAGCCTGATAGGCCAGAGTCTTACGGCGACCAAGGTAAGGCCGGGAAAGATAGGAGGGTAAGAAGGAAAGTTTCTTTCTATTTCGTCCGTCTATCTTTGGAGACTATCGAATCGATTCGTCCCCTGTACGCGCTTTGTCTGTATGCCTTGCTCCAAGACGAAAATCCAGCTTCTGACCATCAATCCGGGAGCGGTATTCGTTCGCGGTCCAGGATTCCACAAAGCTCGCGGGTTTTGATTAGCGAATTGTTCCTTACCACCACTCTTCGCCTCGCCACGTCGGGATCGCTCGTTTCGGCCCTTCGGTACGGCGCTCTCGAAGGAGGAGCGCTCACAGACGTTTCGAGAGCGGACGTTTCGATGTCGTTCCTTTCGAGCCAGCAGCAATAAGTAGCCGAGGACTCGCAGACGCTAATGATTATCCCTCCCGTGTCGGAGCAAGCAAACAGCTGCGGACTACGGCCCTCACGCAAGTAGACACAAATACAGTGAAGCCAAAAGTCGGCGGCCCTGACACCCGGAGGAGGACGCAGTCTGGACCCCGCTCGGGCCGACAGTGCCTCGAACCTTGCCTTAAGATATTCGCTTGGACCCCGGCTAAGACTCCACGTTCCCGATTCCGGCCTGAAGAGCAGGCAAACATGGCCCTCTTGGGTCATTTCGGCCTCTCCGGGCGTCATGTCCTGGTTATAGCGGCAGTATGCTCGCAACCCGCAATCCGACCGCGGTCGGCTTCGGAGGCTCTCCCGCTCTTCGTTAGCTAGGAGTTCAAATTTGCCGCGTAGATACGGCCAAAAATCCGAACCCTTCGCGTTTTTCCAAAATCCCCACGCAAGGTCTTCGTCCTCTGTCTCCAGTGCACGCTTAGACGCCTCTCGTTCACACCTTCGCTGTAACGCCCGCGCTTGGGGTCGCATGGCCACCTCCCGAGTGGCTGTCCCGAATCGTAGTTTGAGCGGCAGGCAGGGTGGGATGCCCCGCTCTTCAGCTCGCGCAGCCTAGCCGCGCCACCACGCTAGCACATTTCCCTTGACTTAGTAAACCTAAGCGTTTAGGATATGGGCATGGGAAAAAAGGCCGTCAGCGAGGCAGCAAGCCTCATGGGAAAGCGCAGCTATCGCGCCCGGTTGGAACGTTTCGGCATTGAGCGACTACAAGAAATTGCGCGGGAGAACGGCAAAAAGGGCGGCAGACCGCCAAAGAAGGGAGCATCAAAGTGAGTGTCTACAAACGCGGCGACGTATGGTGGTACAAATTTGTCTTCAACGGGCAAGTGATCCGCGAGAGCGCGAAAACCAACTCAAAAACCGTCGCGGCGGAAGCGGAAAGAGTGCGGCGGCGGCAGATTGAGCAATCCTATAATCACATTCCAAAGCGAGAGCGCGTGCCGCTCTTCTCGAATGCCGCCAACATCTGGCTGGCTGGGAAGGTGGGCTTCGCTCTGCTGAGCACGGAGCGTTACAGGCTGTGCCTCCCGCATCTTAAGCAGGAATTCGGGAAGGGCCTCGTGTGCGACATAGACTCGAACGACATAGCCGAGTATCAACGGAAGCGTCTCGCTTCCGGCGTGTCGAATCGCACGGTCAATTACGAGGTAGGAGCGTTGCGCGGCATTCTCCGCCAATTCGGACTTTGGGGGCCTATAGCAGACCGCGTACGAGCCCTGCCTGAGCGCCACGACGTGGGCCGAGCGGTGAGTGCCGAGGATGAATCAAAACTCATCGCAGCGGCCAGTGCAAGCCGTTCGCCTGCCCTTCTGCCGATGCTCCTAATCACGCTCGACACAGGAATGCGCTCTTCCGAAGTGCGGGTGTTGAGGCATCCCGACTTAAGGCTCACGTGGGCTAACGGAAACATCACTAGCGGCGAGGTTGTAGTCCCAAAGAGCAAGACGGCGGCGGGGACGGGCCGATTGATTCCCTTCACGCGCCGTGTCTGCGCCTGCCTTAGTCTGTGGCTGTTCCGGTTCCCGGATGCCAGGCCGGAAACGTTCGTCTTTCCGAGCTATAAGGTCGGCATCGGCGGCAATTCCCGCTCCGTGGGGATATACGACCTCGACTTGGAGCGGCCGATGGGCTCTTGGCGGCTGGCCTGGCTTGAGGCTTGTAAGAGGGCTGGTGTGCGCTACCGCTGGCATGATCTACGGCACACCTTCGTTTCTCGGCTGGCCGAGAATGCCACTATCAGCGAACAGACCATCCGCTCCCTCGCGGGACATGTTAGCCGTCAGATGTTGGAACACTATAGCCACATTCGCTCACAGGCCAAACAGGCTGCGATTCGATGTCTGGAAGAACAGGGCAGCACGCCAATTTAAGAAGGAGCAGGGCACAAAATCGGGCACAGAGAAGACCGAGAGCGAGGAAGATTCAGCTAACTCGTTGAATGAGCGGCCCGACACATGGGTGAAAATATTTGGTGCGCCGCGTAGGAATCGAACCTACAACCTATGGATTAAGAGTCCATTGCTCTGCCAATTGAGCTAGCGGCGCACAGGCACAGAAAATTTGTACTAATTTTTCACTAATCCGGCCAAACTCGGCCTGAATCGACCTAACCGAATCTAAGCTAAAACGCTGAAAAGACAGAGGTCGAAACGCGCGGTTAAAGAGTTAGCTGCTCTACCATTGAGCTACCGGCCCGCACGCAACCTTAAAATTTTACACATGCCATGCGACTTTGTCGAATTGGAGCGAAGAATTCTTGTACCGTCGACGCGCGCGACTCCGTCCACTTAGTACTAAGAACGACGAAGTACGGCCGCCAATTCGTGAGCCACTTCGCGCGCGCGGGGAAGATCGTTTGGTTCGAACGAAATAGCGGCGACGCGCGGGTGCCCGCCCCCGCCGAATTTCTCGGCCAGCGAGGCTAGATTCTTGTCAGCGGTAGCCTGATTCCATGGGTTGGTTCCCAGCGAAACCTTGGCGCGGACTTGCGAGGCGCTTACGCTGACCGAATATACGCACTCCGGGTGCAGCAGATAGGGAATAAACTTGTTGTAGCCTTCCAGGTCAAGATCCGCCACATCGAAGAAAATTACATTGTCGCGGGCTTCGGAGCGCTCTCGAAGAATTTCGATCGAACGCCTGTGGCGCTCCAGCAGGGGCTGGAGGTGCTTCGCCACCAGGGGCAGCTTGATCATCTCCACAAGGGGACGGTAGGCGAGTTCGGGAATGATGCGCGCCGGGACGTCATTCTCGGGAGCCGCTTCGATCACCAGTGCCAGCTGTGTTGCCGGCTCGGCGATTTCGACGGCCGATTCCGGCGTCGGATACTGCGCGCCGTCGATTATATCGCCCCATTTAATGAGTTCTTCGAGGGGTTCCGTGTCGAGTCCAAATTTCTCGCGCGCCACAGTGGCGATCAACTTCGTGCAGGACTTGTAGTCCGGATCGTAAAACATGTGTGCGCCTGGATGCTTGCGGAATTGCTCAGCGTCCTGAGGTGTGAGGAACGCGCTCTGGTGATGGTCGAACCACCAGGTCACCCTGGGCGAATTGGAATATTTGAAGTCCACGATAGCGTTCTCGTCCCCGTCAAACAAGCCATCCTCCCAAGGTGGCACCGCGCGATGGGTCATCCCGCTAAACCCGAATTCCGCGTTCCGATCGAAGCGCTCGCGGTAAAAGCGGTAGAACAGCGCAGCCGAAGCCGTGCCATCAAAGCATCGATCGTGGAAGCACAGTCGTACGCGAGTCATGACGAAGTCGAGAGAGCCTTTCCGCCCGAGACGAACGGGAAAATACCAAGGACAAAGCCTTTAACGATGCGGTGCGACCTGCGGAAAGTCAAGTGCAAACAACGACGCCTGAAAAGCAAAAAGAAAGCCGCGCATCTTGTTACGCGGCCTTTTCCTTTACCTAGTAGTAAGATCTTACTTCCCGGCCATATTCGCGGCAATGGGCCCGATGATCGGCAGCATAAATTTCTCATGCTGGTATGCCTTATACATCATGAATATCCAGAGAGCGAATACCAGCAAGCCCAGCAAAGGATAGATCGCCAAGGCCAAAAATCCCATGGACATAAAGTGGAGCATCGTGAACAGAACTCCTATGACCAAATAGACGGCGAACAAACCGATCGACAACCCGATAGACTGGGCCGCGTGAAAGCGAACAAACGGGCGCTTGTCGATGAGAAAAAAAATCAATCCCGTAATCCAACCCAAGACGTAGCACAGTAGCCCCGCGACATTCTCATCTAATCCCGCGGTTGGGGATGCCGCTACGGCTCCCGAGGGCGCCGCCGCTACACTCTGGGCTGCGCCGCACTTCGGGCAAAATGCCGCTCCACTCACTTCTGCACCACACGCGCTGCAAAACGCCATTGGACCACCTCCATGGGGGGTTGGAATGCAGCGGAGCGTAGCAAAGCAGCTATGTAACTGCAATCCTTTTCATTTTCGGGGACAGGCTGCCGCAATCGACTCTTGAGAGAAACTTGCCTGGCTACGCGACCGCACTGCGCGTCCGGCCTATTTCGTCAGCGGCGTGCAATGTAAATTCCACCGCGAAATACGGCGCGAGTGCGAGCGTGTTCTGAAAATCAACCGCGTCGCCATACAGCCGCTTGGGCACTCGCCTCGCCAGGATGCTGACGGGCAGCGGGTCTTTCCGAAATGGATAGGGTGCGAGCGACACCGCGTTGCTATCGATCGGTCGCAACTCCCAATCAACGGTTTCGCGATCGACGTGTAACGGAACATTGTCGATGGTGACCTCACCGAGAGAATTCAGACAGAAATACAGAGAAAGACGGTCCAAAGCTTCCAGCACCCGGGCGTTCGTTTCTAGGGACTTGTCTTCGGCAAGGCTTTTCGTGGCGGGATTCGTGCGCAACTCAACCTTGAGGCGCAGCTGCTGAAGTTTCAGGTGTTGCGTAAACTCGTTCGCTAACTTCGATTCGCTGGACTTCACGTACTTGGCTGAAAATCCAGGGATTGTGGCGCGCGTGCGATCGTAGAGCCCGGCACAATGGAGATTCGCCAGCAGCGCGGCATAGCGGTCAACCTTCATCAGCCGCTCGATGCCCTGTTGATAAAGCGCTATGTGCTCCTCGGTCGGGATCGACATGAACGTATACGGAACTTGCGTTTTGGGGTCAAGCTGTGGCGTCAGTTCCCAGTCGTACCATCCATTGTCGTGCTCGCACGCAGCAAGACAGAAAGAATCAAACATCTCGGGGCGTGTGAAGGAGTCATTGCCCCATGCCCGCGCGAAGAACCCGGAAAGAACCGCGTGGTCCGTCTGGCGTATTACCAGCAGGTGATCGCCGTGGTCCTGAAGAATCATCGGGCCACGAATCCGCGCTGCATAAGGCTCATACCCGATTTCGTGGAGACATTCATGCGCCTATTCCTCGCTTGGGGTGATGCGCGAGAACTCTATTATGCCTCCGACACGGACTTCAAACTAGCGAACTTGTCCCACAGATAAGGTGCCACCCGTGAGAACGACGATCACTTCCCTTCCGAAGCGCGGCTAACCTGCCTCTAAAGGGGGGCGGCTATAGCGCACGGAGTTTGGCGAGACGTTGTTCACCGGCGGCTAAGGTTTCTTCCTTCTTGCAGAAGGTGAAGCGGATTTGGTTGGCACCGTCGTTGGGGTCGTTGTAGAAGCTGGAACCTGGGACGGTGGCTACGCCGATTTCTTCAACGAGATATTTTGCAAAGCGGACGTCTCTCGTGGCCGCCGAAAAGCGGACGGGATCCGGATCAGGGAAGCGCGAGATGTCGGTCATGATGTAGTAGGCGCCGCGCGGCTTGAACACAGTGAAACCCGCTTGCGTCAGAATTTTCAGCAGGCGCGCACGTTTTTCTGCGTAGCTCACGGCCAGCTTTTCATAGTAGGACTGCGGCGATTTCAGGGCGATGGCGCCAGCCTGCTGCAGCGGAGCGGCGGCTCCTACGGTCAGGAAATCGTGGACTTTGCGAATAGAAGCCGTGGCTTCGGGCGGAGCGATCGCCCAGCCCACGCGCCACCCGGTGACGCTGTAAGTTTTCGACATGCCGTTGATGACGATAGTACGTTCGCGCATGCCGTCGATGCGCGCCATGGTGATGTGCTCGGTGCCGTCGTAAAGGATGTGCTCGTAGATTTCATCGGTGATGCAGTAGGCGTTCCAGCGTACGCAGAGGTCGCGAATGAATTCGAGTTCGCCGCGCGTGAACACCTTTCCGGTCGGATTGTTGGGCGTGTTTAGGATGATGGCTTTTGTGTTGGGGCCGAAGGCGGCGGCTAACTCATCTTCGTCGTAGGTCCAGACCGAGTTTTCATCGCTGGGGGGACGCATTTTTACGAAGCGCGGCGTTGCCCCGCTTAAGATTGCGTCAGGTCCGTAATTCTCGTAATAAGGCTCGAATACGACGATCTCATCGCCGGGATTGATGATCGCCAGCATGGCCGACATCATGGCTTCGGTGGACCCGCAACAGATGGTGATCTCGCGCTCGGGGTCGACCCGAATGCCCTGGGTGCGCTCGAATTTTTCGACGATGGCGTCGCGCAGCGCTTTCGCGCCCCAGGTGATGGCGTATTGATTGATGTCGTCGGAAATGGCCTGGCGGGCAGCCTCTTTGATTTCGGCTGGCGCCGCAAAATCAGGAAATCCTTGCGAGAGGTTCACTGCGCCGTGTTTCAAGGCGAGACGCGTCATCTCGCGGATGACCGACTCCGTGAATTGTTCGGCCTTCGCGGAAAGCATTCGGCGGCCGATCTGGGCCATAGTGGTTTCGGGAGTGGTCATGGGTTTGAGTTGAAAGGTAAAAGTCTAAAGTTGAATCGGAGAAAAGCAAAGAGAAGAAAAGAGAAAAGATAACGCGGACACGCTGAGCGCACTGAGCGAGCGGCATCTTTGATTACTGCGGCGACGGTGGCGGATCGGCCTCTGCGGTGGCCGGAGTTGCGACCGTTGGAGTTAGGACGGTGGGAGTTACAGTCGCGGGAGTCGCGATAGTTGGAGTCGCGGCCGTGGTGGCGGCTGTTGAAGCCGGTGTTGGGCCTTGCCCGTAGATCAAGCGATAGACCTCGGCGTTGCGCAGGACGATTTGCACGTAGTCGCGCGTTTCGGTGAACGGAATGGACTCCACCAATTCAGCGATCTCTTCGTACTTGCGTTCGGCGCGCCACGCGGCGATGCGGTCTTCACCGGCGTTGAAGGCCGCTAGAGCGTACTCCGGAGCGCCCGTGGCCCGCTGCAGGTCCGCGATGTAGAGCATGCCCAGCTCGAGATTGTATTCGGGTTCAAAGAGCTTCGTTTTGACGTAGCGCACTTTGAGTTGCTTGGCCAGAAGCTTGCCGGTTTTCGGCAACACTTGCATCAAGCCGATGGCGTTCGCGTGGGATACGGCGTCCGCTTGGAAGGTGGATTCCTGGCGGATCAGCCCGGCGGCGATCATGGGATCGAAATCGTTGCGGGCGGCTTCGCGGCGCAACGAGGCTTCGTATGGTAGTGGGTAGAGCGTTTTCCAGACGTTTACCGGAACGTCAGAGAATTTCCGTGAATCGAAACTGGGAACGATCAAGCGCCCGTACGACATGCCGGCAGCGAAGTGGCCTTGATCGAAGGCCGCTTGAGCGGCTTCAAAGAGCAGGCGCGGCGAGCCCGTGGCGTAAAACGCGGATTTCAGCTCCAGCTCGGCGCTCGCGTCAAACGCAATAATGCGCAAGGCCTGCGCGCGTACCCAACGGTCTTGCGCCGCCGCGGGGACCGCCTCGTCGAAAGGCCGTAGCGCAGGCGCCGGCGGGATCGCGGCAAGAAAATCGGGCGGATCCTCGTCGCCAGGACCCATTTTGTCGAGGCGCACGGCGGCGGCTCGACCGAAATATGTTTGCGGGAAGCGATCCGCGTCGGTGTGGAAATACGCTCGAGCGTGGCTGGGATTGCCGCTGCGTTCGGCGTTACGTCCCAACCAGTAGAGCGCATCGGAAGCGTTGGCGGACGTCGGATACTTGCGCAGAAATGCAGTGAGTTTGTCGTCAGCGTAAGGCTGGCGATCCAAATAAGCGATCCACGCAACGCGCCACTCGCAGAAGAACGCGTACTTCCCTGCCGGAAAATTATCCAGGATACGCTGGTAGTAGCTCACCGCTTTGGCACGATCGAGCTCCACCCAGTAATAGTTGCCGACCATCATCAGTGCTTCTTCGGACCATTTGCTGGCTGGATATCTTTGCGCCAGTTGCTCGGCGCTGGACAGCATCTCCGATTCCTTCTTGGCGGATCGATAGATCTGGGCCAGATCGTAAATGCGCTCCGCATCTACTTCCGGGTCGGTGACGCTCAGAGAGGAAACCAGCGACGGCGAACCTTTCAGTTGAACGCGGGCCTGGGCCGCACGCAGCAGCGCGTGCTGGCGATGCGGATTGTCGGGATCTTTCAGGGTCGCAGCCAGCTTTTCGAACTCGGTGCGCGCATCTTTCCATTTGTGCTGGTCGTAGAAAATCTGAGCCCGCTGTTCCTGAAGCTCCACGCCGGGGGACGGATACTCGTTGCCGAGAGCCGATTTCATCTGTGGCAGCGCGGTGGCTGCGGTCTTGCCTTCGTCAGAAAGCGGATTCTTGTAATACAGAAGCTGATAGTCCTTCGCCGCGCGGGCATTTTGTCGAGCCGCTTTGTACGCCTGGGCGCGCAGCAAGAGCAGCGCGGGGTGGACCGATGTCGCCGGGTACGCCTCCAGCGCCTCAACCGCGGCTTGCGGATGGCCTGCTTCGATGGCCGCCGGAGCGAAAGCTTCAAGGAACTGTTCCTTCATCGCGGTATTTGGATAGTCGTGCCCAATGGCCTGAAGCGCGGTAAATGCTTCCGGGTTGCGCTTGATCAGCCGCTGCGTCTGGGCGGTCCAGTACAAAACGTAGTCGCCTAGCAGCGTGTCGCTTTTCGCTTTCGTGAACCATGCCAGTGCTTGCTGCGAGCGATTCTTGTTGTAGTCGTCGTAGCCAAGCGTCAGCGCCGCGCGTGCTCCCCACACATTGCTGGCATTCTTCGTGGCGAACGCGGAAAGTTTTTCGTACGCGCCGGGTGTGGCGTTGTGCAGCCCGCGAGCAAGGCTCGAGAGTTCCAATTGTGCGGCTTCGTCTTCCGGCGTAGCCGCCGTAATCTCCGGAGCGGAAGTATTCGGCGCACACCCTGTGCGGCAAGGAACGGGCTTTGGCTTACTCGATTTTTTCTTTTTCGAGTGCGCCTGCTGCGCGGGGACATCGAGCGGTGCAGCCGCCAGCAGCGCGACGCACACAAGGATCGCCACAACGCGGGAGAAATAAATCGCCCCAGCTTTCGCCTCGCCACTCTGCCGCAAATACCGCCGGCGCGCGGGTGCGCTCAAAGGCGCCGGCATGAATGCCCGTACAACCGCCGGCGCGAACTTAGTGGCGGGTAGCGGTCGTGGCGTACGGATAGTCGCCGAGGGCATGAGCGTCGCCCTCCGCGAGGATCTCCACCATCCAGCGATAAAAATAATCCACCGGGTGGTCCATGATGGGCTTGAACCGCCGGTCGTATTCTCGATGAGCTTTCTCAATGTCATCACGCAATCGGACGCAGATATCTTTGTGCTGCCGGCCGAGGCGCACCTGCTCCGGTCGTAACATCTTAATATCTTGCATCGAAACTTTCGCGACTCTATTCGCGCGGCGGTGTAGTTCTTGTTCCTCGGGAGACAGGCGGTTCACGTCGAACGTGCCCGCCTCTTCAGCCTCCCCGGCGACCGGCGGAGGGGCTTCGACTTCGTGGGCCTCGGCGCCGTGCAATTCGGAGTGCGCCTCAGGCGCCGGCTCGTGATGCTCCTTCCCTGCCGGTGCGGGAATGTGTGGCTCAGGCGTATGGGTGTGACGCTCTTTGACGACCGGCGGTGCGACACGTGCTACCGGCGTCCCAGCGGGCGGCTGCATCGACGCTGGTCCGACATGGCTCTGGGTTGCATGGCCGGCAGGCTCGGCCGCAGCAGGTTCGGCAGTGGTGATCGTGCTCGCGATGCGCGCGATTTCGGCTTCAAATGGTGAGCGCGGCCCGGGCTGTAACGACACCGCAACAAATCGTGACAATATCTCTAACGAAGCGGAAAGCGACGCTGCCGAAGTCTGTGCACGCAGCATGGGCGCCAGTGAGTTGACCGGCTTGGTGCTGCCACAGGCTGCCACAACATCGGCTATCGCCTGATGTAGCTCGTCCGACGTCCGCTGAATGCGCTCGAGGTTGTCGCGCAAGGCCCGTGAGACGGCTTGTTCGATAGCGCTCGGCGTGTAGGTTTCTGGTGGCATACCCGATTGCGGCTATTTCGCCCAAAATCTCCCGTTTTGTGATTCTGGAGGGTAGGATGCACGGCGTCAACCGCCCGACGGTACTCTTGTGCCTAGAAGTACCCCTTTGGCACTCCCCCGGGCCAGCGCAACGCAGGAGACTTCCGGCAGCCCCAGGGGCAGGTGATCTCTTAAATCCGGGGTTGGTATGTCCCGCGCCGAAAAATCTCTAGGAGCAGCCTAGCCTGGGTCTAAACAATCAGCGGCTGTCCGAGCGCTGTGCCGCGGCCCGGTCGGTAAGAGGTACCGCCGCGGACGCTCCCACCGAAGAAATCGCCGGGCGCTCGTTCCTGCTCTTGTTTTCCGCCACCTCGAACTCGATGTCCGGCAACTGCTCGACGGCCCGCCGCAGCGACTGCTCCCAGCTCGCGTGAATCGAGTTCAAGTCCGAATCTCCTGCACCGACGCGCCGGTAGCGCGTGACCTGGAGGCTATCTTTCTTATACAGAAGAAGATCGAAGGGGGGCCCCACGGTTACGTTGGATCGCATGGTGGCGTCCATCGAAAGCAACGCGTATTTCGCAGCGACCTCCAGCGACGTCGATGCCTGAATCCCGCGGTCCAGGATCGGCCGCCCGTATTTGCATTCCCCAAGCTGCAGATAAAGGGAATCCTCAGTGGCAGCAAGCGGGTTTCCCTGCGGATAGACCAAATAGAGCCCGGGGTCTTTCCCTCGAACCTGACCACCCAGTAGCAAATGTACGTTGAAGTTGTAGGAGTCTCGCTCCAGCGAAGCCCGATCGATATCCGAAATCCGGCGCACGCAATCCCCAACAATTCGCGCCGCATCGTACAGCGACTTCGCGCGCGCCAGCCCCTGCCCCGAATCAAAATCATCGCGCAACAAGCTGACCACGGATTGGCTGATCGACAAGCTGCCGCTTGTCAAAATGACAAACACGCGTTCGCCAGGCTGCACGAACTGGTGCATCTTGCGGCAGGTATTCACCTGATCGAAGCCCGCGTTCGTTCGGGAATCCGACGCTAAAACCAGCCCCTCTCGAGTCGCAATTCCCAAGCAATAAGTCACGTGTCCCTCAAAACTTTGAGTCTACGATATCGCATCGCCAGCGTCGACCGCAGATTTCTGATTTGTTGTCGCAAAAAACCGTGTCACCTGGCTCGAAGCCCATGCGGCACCACGAACGCAGTGGCCTCGCGTCGCGATTATAGCGAACCTGGACTCGTCAAAAGATATTCACGGTGATGTCGCTGTTGGCGTGGCGCATCAGCGATTGCACAGTCGTCACATCCTTGTCGTTCTCAGCGAGAAGGCAGAAATCATTGCCACGGGGGCGGCCTTAAATATGCCTTGACACGTATATACGCCGTGGAGTATACGAAGAGCATGGAAGCGTTCGAAATCATTGCGGAGCCGAACCGCCGCGCGATACTCAGCCTGCTGGTCTCGTCGCAACAGTCGGTGGGAGAGATCGAGCGTCAACTGGGTATGCCGCAGCCGACCGTGTCCAAGCACCTGAGGGTGCTTCGGGAGGCGGGTTTCGTGGAATCCACGGTGGACGCGCAACGGCGTCTGTACCGGTTGAAACCTGAACCATTTCAGGAGTTCGATGCCTGGCTGGATCAGTTCCGCCGGTTCTGGTCCGGTTACGTAGATGCTCTCGAACGCCACCTGGATCGCATGGAAGAGCCAACAGCAACAAAAGGGAAGACAAGGAAACGCGGACGCGGCGCAAACCGCGAACGTGACAGTCGGAGTAGGAATCATGATCGCTCATAACCCCCTCCACGGATCCGGACAAGCGGCACGACCGCATCCGGCTCTTGCCTTAGGTGAGGACGCCTATGCGTCGCAGGGGATAGGGATGACAGATAGTAGGCGGAGGCAGCCAGCGGTTGATGAGGCGCCGCATACGATCCCAGAGCACGCGGCCTTTTTGGCTGCGCCGCGACAGCGCGCGATGCCAGAGCCGCCCTACTTGGAATCGAAAGATCCACAGCGCGTTGTGGTTCATGGGGCACTCCGTAGTAGCGGATGTGTCCACGCACCACCGCTTGCAGCCACTTGCCCTACTTCGGGGATGGGTTCATGCATCCGTCGCTGAAGTTCGGCTTTCACCTCGTTCAGTTTCGCTTGCAACCTTTTGCGGATCGTTTGCCGCAGCACCGTGAACCGTCCGTTGCTCCTCTTCTTCACACCGATGTGCGTAAAGCCGAGGAAGTTGAACGTCTCCGGTTTCCCTTCTCCACGCCACTGCCGTTGATCGATCGCATACGGACCGAACTCCAGCAGTCGCGTTTTCTCGGGATGCAGTTCCAGATTGAACTTTCGCATTCGTTCCGTAAGTTCCGCCCGAAACTGATCGGCATCCGCTTTGTCTCTAAATCCAACTACGATGTCATCGGCGAAACGCACTACGATCACATCACCGTGCGCGCGCTTCTGACGCCATGCTTGGACCCACAAGTCGAATACGTAATGAAGATAGACGTTTGCCAAAAGCGGCGAAGCACTTCCGCCTTGCGGCGTCCCTTCCTCCACACGTATTCGTTTCCCATCCTCCAGCACGCCGGCCCTCAACCATTTCTGGATGAGCCGCACGACGCGCCGGTCCGCAATCCGGTGCTCAACGAACTTCACCAGCCACTCGTGGGAAATCCCATCGAAGAAGCCTTTGATGTCCAGATCAAGCACCCAGTTCACTTTTCTCGTCAGCAGTCCCGTGTACAGCGCATCCAGCGCTTGATGCTGGCTGCGCCCTGGTCGAAACCCGTACGAAAAACCGAGAAAGTCCGTTTCGTAGATAGCGTTCAACACCTCGACCGCCGCGCGCTGGACGATCTTGTCTTCCAGCGCCGTGACTCCGAGCGGTCTTTGCCGCCCGTCGGCCTTAGGGATATACACTCTACGCACCGGCTTTGCTCGATACGCTCCTCGCTTCAGCCTTTCGGAAAGGTCTTGGAGATTCCTTTTCAGTTCCTCGCCGTAGTGCCGCCACGTCTCCCCGTCCACGCCCGGCGAGGCTTCCTTCTTCAATCGGAAGTAGGCCATGCGCAGCGTTTCCAGGTTGTAGATGTGGTGCAGGAGCGCCGTGAACCGCAACTTCTTATCCTTCCCTGCTGCTTGACGTACCCGCTCCAGCGCACTCGGCGCGTCAGTCCGGCTCGGTGTCCGGGACGCGTTTTGCTGTGGCAGGTTCCCTTTGGCCAGCCCTCTTCCCTCCATCCCTTCCGCCGCCGGTTGCCCGGCTTTGTTCGGGGACTTCGCAGGTACTACAGGGCTGTCCGACTTCCCATGTCCGTTCATCATCGGCGTACGTCCTTAGACTTCCCGATGCGTCCCAAGGCAACCGCAGCCTTGGGCGAACTTGGGATCTCCCGGTTCCCGAGCGAGGTGTCTGCGTACGTGCACGGGGTCTCTGACCGCGCGGGACTCTGGTACACCTCGCGATATCGGTGCACCCGATGGGGCCTTCCGCTTCTCCTTACAGCGTCGGCGTCCCGGAGTAAGTTTCTTACGCGGCTGAATACCCGGCCCGCACGTTCCCCTGTCAACGCTTCGACGCCACTCTTGCGAGTGACTCCGCATGACTCGGGGCCGATGTGGGTCGCTGATCCACTTTCGTATGACTTTTGCATTCACTACACCTCGCCGGTTTAACCGGCGCACAGGAGAAACGAAATGAAAATCAAAGTGACCAGCGTACAGGTGGACGACCAGGAGAAGGCCCTGCGCTTCTATACCGAAGTGCTCGGGTTTAAAAAGAAGACGGACTTTTCGCAGGGGTCATATCGCTGGCTGACGGTGGCCTCGCCCGAGGAGCCGGACGGCACGGAGTTGCAGCTGGCGTTGAACGACAACCCGGCGGCCAAAGCGTATCAGCAGGCGCTGTTTCAACAAAGCCAGCCCGCGGCTATGTTCTTCACCGACGACGTGCAGGCCGAGTACGAGCGTATGAAGGGGCGCGGCGCCGAGTTCACCATGCCACCAACGGATGTGACCGCCTCGATAATCGCCATGGTCAAGGACACCTGCGGCAACCTCATTCAGGTGACGCAGCTGAAGCGCTGGTAGAGCGAGCGGACGGACGTTCAGCGGATGATGCAGGTTGGCGTAAGGAGAAGAAGATGATCGAAGGCGAGCAGTACGCACCGGGTCCGGCCCGCGGGGCGCAGGTACGAAAGGAGGGAGAAAAGTGGACGCTCGTTCTGACCAGAGAACTGCACCACTCGCCGGAAAAAGTCTGGCAGGCGCTGACTGACCCAGCGCATCTGCGCGAATGGGCACCCTTCGACGCCGATGGGAGCTTGGGTACGGTCGGAACGGTGAAGCTCACGTGGGTGGGAACGGGCGCGCAGCTGGAAACAGGAGTGACGCGAGCCGACGCTCCCAAGATGCTTGAGTACGGCGATACTCGTTGGGAGCTCGAAGCCTTTGCTGGCGGCACGCGTCTGACGCTATGGCACAGCATCGATCGCCGCTTCATCGCGTGGGGCGCAGCGGGCTGGCACATCTCCTTCGACGTGCTTGAGCGGCTCCTCGCGGGTCAGCCGATTGGACGTATCGTCGGCGCCGAGGCCATGCAGTTCAGCGGCTGGCAGCGGCTGAACGCGGAGTACACAAAGCAGTTCGGTATTGAAACACGCAACATGCCGCCTCAGGCGGCTCAAAAACCATAAATGGAGGTAGAAATATCATGAACCAAGGCACCATACGTTTAATTTTTCGCTGGATTCACATCGTCTTTAGCATTCCGATACTCGGTTATATCTATAGTCCGTTTAACCAGATTCACAACTACGCCTTCACTACGCGGTTTGTCTTCGTTCCTATCATCGTCCTGTCGGGACTTTGGATGTGGAAAGGCCATGTCGTTCGACGACTTGTTTCGAAGGGACTGGCCTGGCAAAACGAACGATCGGTGAGAGCATGAAGCCGACAAGTCGCCCGAATAGCGAGGCCGCTTCAGCGAAGATCACCAAGCGGATTCAAGAGCTGGGGGATTGGAGAGGAGCGACCCTCGCTCATGTCCGCCAGCTCATCCACGATGCCGACCCCGACATCGAGGAGGAGTGGAAATGGGAGAAGCCAAAATCTCCCGGAATCCCGGTGTGGTCCCATGACGGCGGCATCTGCACCGGGGAAATGTACAAACAGGCCGTGAAGCTCACTTTCTATCGCGGAGCCTCCATCAAAGACCCGAACAAGCTCTTCAATTCCAGCCTGTACGGAAACGTGCGGCGTGCGATCGACTTCCGCGAAGGGGAGAAGATCAACGAATCTGCCTTCAAGGAACTCATCCGCGCTGCGGTGGCGGCCAACACCGCGGTGCGCGCTCAACGGGCGGCCAAGAAAAGGTAAGCGCGGCTCTCAGGGTATGACGTATGTAGGCCTTAAGAGGCGAAGGGGACGCCGTTGTCCGCTTCCGTCAGATTGACGTCAGGCACAGACAGGAGTGTCTGTGCGGAGCGAGCATGACCGAGTTCATCACCATCCGTGGGGCCCGCGAAAACAATCTCCGGGACGTCTCACTGCAGATCCCTAAACGGAAGCTCACGATCTTCACGGGCGTGTCGGGCTCGGGGAAATCGTCGATTGTGTACGATACGATTGCGACTGAAGCGCAGCGGCAGCTCTACGAAAACTTCAGCCTCTTCATTCGCAACTTCCTCCCTAAATATCCGCAGCCGGACGCCGACGCGATCGAAAATCTCAACATGGCGGTCATCGTCGACCAGAAGCGGCTGGGCGGCGGCTCGCATTCCACGGTCGGCACGGTGACGGACATTTACGGGGTGCTGCGGCTCCTGTTTTCGCGTGTCGGGAAACCGTCGGCAGGTGGAGCAGTTCACTATTCGTTCAACGATGCGCGTGGCTGGTGCCCCGAATGCCTTGGAATCGGCAAGAAAGCCGGGATCGTGTCCGACGACTTTCTCGACATGCGCAAATCGCTCAACGAAGGCGCGGTCCAAGTGCCCTTCTTCGGGGAGTGGGAGCAGCGGGCTTATGCGGCGTCAGGGTTTTTCGATAACGACAAGAAGCTCAGCAAGTTCAGCAAACAGGAAATGGAGCTTCTGCTTCACGGTAAGGACAAAAAGTTCAAAACCAAGTTTGGCGATCGATCGATCAATCTCACGTACCTCGGCATCATCGAAAAGATCGAACGCTCTTACGTACGTCGCGACATCAAGACGCTTTCGGAGCGCACCCAAAAAGCGGTGATGCCTTATCTCAAGCCGCGCCAGTGCCCTTTGTGCAAGGGCGCGCGGCTGAATCAAGCGGCGCTGGCGAGCAAGATCAACGGGCACAACATCGCCGAGCTCTGCGCTATAGAAGTCGGTCAGCTGATTGAAGTGGCGCGCGGCATCAAAGAGTCGAAAGCCGCGCCGATCGTCGCAGCACTGACGGAGCGGTTGGAGAATGTCGTCGGAATCGGGCTCGAATATCTGAGTCTCAACCGCGAGACCGACACGCTCTCCGGCGGCGAATCCCAGCGGGTACGCATGGTGAAGCATCTCGGCAGCAGCCTCGTCGATGTCATGTACATCTTTGATGAGCCGAGCGTCGGCCTTCATCCGCGCGATGTGCATCGGCTCAATGAGCTGCTCGCCAAGCTGCGCGATCAAGGCAACACGGTCATCGTCGTCGAACACGATCCCGCCGTCATCAAAGTCGCCGATCATATCGTCGACGTCGGGCCGGGAGCCGGGAGCAGCGGCGGCAACATCGTGTTTGAAGGGACCTACGACAAGCTCCTGAAGTCGGACACCCTGACGGGACGACATCTCAACAAAGCGCTGCCGATCAAAGAGAAGGTGAGAAAACCTGGCGGGCAGCTGCGCATCAAGAACGCGCGCGCTAACAATCTCAAAAACATCACCGTCGATATTCCCAAAGGCGTGCTCACTGCGATCACGGGTGTCGCGGGTTCAGGCAAGAGCTCGCTGATTCACGAGGTGTTCCTCGTCGAGCATCCCAAAGCGGTCGTCATCGATCAATCTGCAGTGGGGACCTCCACGCGTTCTAACCCAGCGACGTACACCGGCGTCATGGATGACGTGCGAAAAACATTTGCCGCAGCAAACAAAGTCGATGCTGGACTCTTCAGTTTCAATTCCAAAGGCGCGTGCGAAGCTTGCAACGGGTCCGGAGTCATCTACACCGAGCTCTCGTTTCTCGAGGAGTTCAAGTCCCCTTGCGAAGAATGCCAGGGCCGGCGCTTCAAAGATGAAGTGCTCGCCTACAAACTCAACGGGAAATCGATCAGCGACGTACTGTCGCTCACCGCCGTGCAGGCGCTCGAGTTCTTTTCGCACAAGGAGATCATCAAGAAGCTGCAAGCGATGCGCGATGTCGGGCTTGGTTATCTGGCGCTGGGACAACCGCTCAGCACGCTGTCAGGCGGCGAATGCCAGCGCCTCAAACTCGCCAGCGAGCTGCACAAGGACGGCAGCATCTTCGTCCTGGATGAACCCACCACCGGACTGCACATGTCGGACATCACCCATCTGCTCGCGATCATGGACCGGCTCGTCGACGAGGGAAACAGCGTCATCGTGATCGAGCACAACCTCGATGTGATCAGGAACGCAGATTGGATCATCGACCTCGGTCCAGAAGGCGGCAGCAAAGGCGGCGAAGTTGTATTCGAGGGAACGCCGATGCAGTTGGTGAAACACAAGCAGTCGCTGACAGGACAGTACCTACGACAGTGACCTGTCGGTATAGAGACACCGAGGGTGATGCGTCTCCAAGAGGTACAGACACGCGAAGGGTGCCCCAGGTTCGCTGTTTGAACCTGGGTCTTGGGGTTGAAGTTTCCTCCGTTGAGGCGTTTCCATATCGGCAGAACTAAAGAACGTCAACCCCAAGACCCCGCTCCGGATTTGCATCGTCGCTCTTCTACTCCGAGCGCTGCACGAAGAGACCCGACAGGTGCTGCTTGTTCCGCACGGCCACAATGATCCAAAGCACGGCGACGACAATAGCCAGCGGCAGCCCCGCAGGCGCCATGAAGATGTGAAAAGAAACGATATTAACAATCACCGAACCCAGCACCACGAGCGCCAGTGGCACGAAGCGGTTCACCAATAGCAACACCCCGCCAATCACCTGTACCGCGAAGATGACCATCCAGTAGGGAGTCGCAATGAGCGCCGCAAAGAATTGGCCCGCTGCGCCCGTTGGCGGTGGCATCGGGATGAAGTGCAGGAAACCGTTCAGACCAAAAACCAGGAAAATCAGACCCAGCAGTAGACGCGCGATCAGCGATGCAATTTTCATTTAATTCCCTTTCCCGTCGAATTTGTGTTGCTCACAGACTGGCGTGGGCCTGGACCTTTTCCAACGTCGGCGCGAGGAAAGCGTGCGTATCCACTTTGCCGGACATCAGTTGCGCGGTACCTCCAGCGGATATGATCGTCAGGTCCGTGATGCCTAGGAAGCCGAATACCGCTTGTAGGTACGGGGCCACGAAATTGAAAGCAGCCATGCTGCTGCCTTGCTCATAAACGCCCCCGCTGGCGACCAAGACGGTGGCCTTTTTCCCGGTCAGCAGTCCGGTGGGACCGTTTGCCGTGTAAGAGAACGTCTTCCCCGCGCGAGCCACCTGGTCGATCCACAGCTTTAGCGTCGAAGGCACCCCAAAATTGTGCATGGGCACGCCAAAGACATACTCATCGCCATTTTTCAGGTCGGCGATCAGAGAATCGGAAACGGCGAGCGCCCTCTTCTGATCTTCGGTGTGGGTCTCTTCCGGGGTATGGGCTGCGGAGATCCACAGCGCATCGACCCGCGGCAGGTCGAATGCGGTTAGATCCCGCGTCACTATCTTGCTGTTAGGATGAGACTTAAGCCAGGTACGCGCAAAATCGGCGGTCAGCCTTCGAGATATCGATCGTTCGCCCATGGGGCTCGAGTCGTATTGGATTAGCGTTGACATTGTCAAATCCTCCAAAACATCAGATGCAGTATAAACAACAGTCGTTGCATAACTTCGGCACAACACGTGTCCGGTAAACAACAATCGCTGATCTGTTATAATCAGGGTGGAGGCTCTCGAGGCTTATGCAGGTTCAGGAGTGCGCGCGGCTAGATCCACGGATTCGCAGGACCCGCGACCTGCTGCAGAACGCTCTTCGGCGTCTGCTGCAAGAGAAAGAGTTCGACAAGATTTCGGTGCAAGACATCACCGAGGCGGCCACGCTGAATCGCGCGACCTTTTACGCCCACTATCCGGATAAGTTCGCACTGCTGGGAGAGTTCGTCCGTGTCAGTTTTCTGCATTTTCTGGAGCAGAGACATGTGCGCTTTGATGGCACCTGCTCATCGGCATTTCAGGTCATTATCCTGGCGGTTTGCGACTATCTGCTCGAAGTGCAAAGCTCTCTTTCTTCGAAACAACACCAGTTTGAGCCCTTTTTGGAGGCTACCGTAATCGATCAGATTCGCCTGGTGTTGCTGGACGGCTTTCGTCGTCACCCTGCGGAACGACGCATTTCTCCCGAGATGGTCGCGGCCACCGCGAGCTGGGCCATCTACGGAGCCGTTAAACAGTGGGTGCATAGCCCGGATCGCGCGTCGCCGGAGGATTTCGTGCCGCTGGCCATAGAGCTGGTCCAGCCGATCATTATGGCCGGATCAGCCCCGGTAACCGGCAGTTGATAACAATCCTCCTAGCCTTTTGCCCGTCGCCAACTTTTTCGTTCCACCGCGCTGCCCCAGGCTCAATCCAATGCCCACTTGCGAAAAGTGCTAAAATAGAAGCGTCAATGGGGGCGACACGGTTTCGACGGAAGCTGTCGCGGCTCGGAGGCATGCCGGGACCCACCTGCCCGTAACTTGGTGGAAACTAGAAATGCCAACAATAACTTGGCACTTGCAGCTTAATTAATTAAGCGCACGCTTCCCCGGGCTTTGCTCATGGGCCCGGTCAGAAGCGTCAAACAGTGAGCTGGCCTGAGCCTTTCGGTCCGTAAGGCTCGGGCGAGAACCATCGGACTAGCCGGCTGCGTTTCTTGCTCATTCTGAGCGTGGCGGGCGAAACAAACTGAATTGAGCTAAGCATGTAGGCTCCGTGTCGCAGCGCTTTTCGGACGGGGGTTCGACTCCCCCCGCCTCCACCATTCTTTCTCCTTGATTTGAAAGGAATTATTTGGCTGGGCTGCTCCGTGTACCCCAAATGTACCTCAGGTTGCGATTTCTCCTCAGGCCAAGTACGCCGAACATCCGCTTCTAACTGCTCCTGACGCGCCTTCACCCACGGCGCGTAATGCTTTTGTGTAATCCGCACGCTCTGGTGTCCCAGTAGGATCGATACCCGTTCGATCGGCACTCCGGCCAGCAACAGCTCAACCGAAAATGAGTCGCGGAAACGGTGCGCGTGTGCGTCGGGCACGCCACCAAGCTCGAAGAGCCCCTTGAGGCTGCGCTGCCAATCCCCCACCGCGCTTTTGGGTTTCGAAAGCCCGGTCCAAAAATAATACGTGCTGTCAGGAATCGCGTTGAGGGCGTTCATCACGACGGGCGGTAGAGGGCAATACACCGGAGTGCCGGTCTCTGCAGTGAAGAGAAAGAGCTTGTCACCCTGAACTCGATTGCGTGGAAGCGTAATCGCGTCTCGGATTCGCAATCCGCTGTAGCGCAACAAATGTACCAGCGCTCGGAGGCGGATCGCGTTCGCTCTGTCTGGATAGACCTCGCAAGCCTTGAGGATGCTATCTACTTTCCCTTTCAGCAACGGCGCCGTCGGGGGTTCCGTAATCTTCGGTGGCTTCAACCGACTGGCGGGATTCGTCGGAATCCAACCGCTTTCGTGTACGAAACGAAAGAAGGCTCTAAGGGCCTCCAGTTTCTTTCGCGCTGCGATGTTCTTGTTCGGCCAGGAGGCACGGAATCGCCGGACCCAGTCCACATCAAACTCAACCATGGAAGCAAGGCCGTATACCGCCGCAAAGTCCTGAAGTTGACGAAACAACAGCCGATATTTATACACGGTCGGTTCACGAAGTCCGCGCGCCTCAGCGTCGGAAATAAACTTATCGCATGCGTCCTTCACACCAATCGGCTTGGGACGTTCTTCCCTTCTGCCCTCGGCTTCCCACAAGCGCACAAGTTGGTGCGCCCCTTGCCAGTCACGAGTCTTGAGGGACTTTCGTATTTCAAGTCCACCCAGCAGGCCGTCCACCCAAATGGGACAGAAACATCGGCGATAACTGCGGCCGTCGTGACGCTGTTTGCAGGTTTTTCGATGGCGGCGATAAATCGTCAGCATTTTCCTAATTCCTTACTTTGCTGCACCCTTCAATGATAGGCGCGTATGTACGCGATCGACAACCGTTTGTGGAATTCTCAGCGTGCGATAACGTCTCTTACACCGTGGATTTCGGTCGCCGATCACAAGGACACCGGGTTCTTGTGCGAAGAGTTCCCGGACCTTGTCTGGGCTGAGATTCCACAAAGCCGCAATCTCAGCCACGGCATAGTGACGTTCGGTGTGAGCTGCGTTCTCGATTTGAATTGAGGCTGGCATTTCTCTCCCCATCCGCGTTGTATGCCGTAAATCAAGATGGCCGGCACGATGGTGTCGTTGGCTCCAGTCGGGCGTAACAAGGGTCATTTACTGTTTCACGCTGTCTTTGCGTTCGGAGCCGCGGGAGTCTGGTCTGTTTGAGGTGAAGGGGGATCATTTGCGTGTTTTGCCATCCACTCGCGGAACTCACTGTCCTTGTTGAACAAGAGCCTAAGAGCCTCTGAAACGACATACGCAGGCGAGCAGTCAATGAATTCTGCATACTTTCGAAGTCTAAGACTAATTGCTTCCTCAACGCGTACTTGTATCGTTGCGCTCCTAATTTGCTTCGGCGGTGATTTTAAGACTGGCATGAATTTGTCCTTTCCTCATATAGGTCCTGCGGACGATCTTGGGGATATCAGCTTCAATCCTAGCGCGCGACTTCACGCCGACCGTACGAACGGCACGATGGCTTGGTGGGCAGGAGCGAGGCTGTCTCGCCGGCGCGAGGCAAGAATCTTGCATCGGCCGAACCGAGCTCCTACCCTCGGGCTTCTGGTGGGCTAAGTAGTTGGATGTATGATGGGTTTGTACTTCAGGATAGCGAGACATTTTCCCCTCTACCTATCTATTCAGCTTTTGAAAAGGAATTTGTGTCGCACGGAGTTCAATATTTTTTCGCGCGATGATCAATCGTACGATTTGCGTTCAATTTCGCGCTAACGACTATGACCTTGCAGCCGCGCGCGACGCATGCAGCAGTTACGGACGATGCTCGACGGCAACTGGGCGGGAGTGATCCCACGAACTTTTTGGGCGGCTCGGAGCCGAAAAAGTGGGGTCGCCTCCCGCCTCCCGCCCAGTTCGGTGCGTGTGCGGCCGTGACTTTCGAGAGTTGCCCCTCTGTATCTCCAAGTCTCCGAATTCAATTCATCGGTTAAGGGTGAAGTTCTCGGTGCAGACACCAGTGCAGAACGCGATTCTTACCTTCGTCACCGCCATGCCGGAAGCAGATCGTCTTTGGCGAACTCTGGGCGAAAAGGAGTCCCATGGTGTGACGCCGGAGGTTCTTGAATTCTCCAGAAAATCTAGTGGATGGTGCCGGCCGGTGGATGCCACATAGAAGAGGGATTAGTGTACCCAGACACAGGGTAAGGCAGAGCCACAGAGGGTAATACTGGGTGTGGCTGCTGACCCTCGATAGATGAGCGTAGGTCTTGGAAGGCTGCTCGCCTAGGAGAATTTCGGAGCTCACGGGGGATGTAGCGGCCCCGCTTTCGTCCTCAGGGATGGTTGGGATCGGCACGAAGGTACGCGAAGAGAAAAGGCTTGCCGCTCGGCTTGTCGCTGCCTCCCTTTGGCTCGATGGTCACAAACACAGCTTGGATTTGTTGGAGCGTCTTTGCATCATCCGAGCGTACGATCCAGCGTTTCTTCGCCACGTTGTCTTCGTAGAAGACCCCCAGGTTCAGTGCCTGTTGCCGATCAGGGCCGAGGCTCCCCCAAGCTTGGAAGGTACTACCATTTTTCAGTCCCGGAGCTTCGTCAAGGTCATAAGCATAGAAAATCAACGACTTGCCCTTCGTGAGGAAAACACGGCCACACGGTTTCTGCATCTCGCCCGTGCGGGCCACGTCGTACACCTCGGCAATATAAAGGTCCCGCGCACCCATGAGTTCGCGGATGTCCCGGTCGTGATCGAGCAAGGACTGCAATTGCCCGATAGTCCTGTCCCGGTCTCCCAATAACGTTGAGGCTTCCGCCAGCTTCCCCTCGATAGTGGAAGAGCGGAGCGTGTCCCCATCCCGAGTTTGTACGGCCACTTGCAAATCTTTCTGCAACTTCAAGAGCGACGTTTCCGCAGCGTCTGCCTTTTGTGCGAGAGCGTCCCGTTCCGCAACGGAACGGTTCTTCTCCGCCTCCGTCACCTGCACGTGATTTTGCAGGTCTTGCTCGCGAGCCCGAAGGCTGGCAAGTTCTGCGCTCTGCCGTTGGATCTGACTCCGAAGTTCCGAAATGACTCTGTCGCGTTCTACGAGTTGCTGCTGATTCGCCCCATCCGAATCCCCACGGTCGGCCGGAACTTTCGGTTGACTAGACCCAGCGGCCTGCTGATTTTGGCTTTCGGGAGAACGCACAGTATCTGCAACGTGGTTATCGTCTTTTCGTAAAAGCACAATTCCGAGGGTCACGATAAGAATGATCCCGGCTGCGTAAGGAAGGTAAGACTCTAGGCGTTCAAGAGACTTCCGCGAAGCGGATGTCGCCTGCACAAACGTCGGAGCTCCATTCGAGGGCTCTGAGGAAGAACCGTTGGGGTACTTCTCCCGTGACAAACGCTCAAACAAGCGTGCTTCCGTTAGGGCGGCTGCTGAGGAGGTTAGGGGAGTACTGCGGTCATCGCCAAGATGGGGCGATAGCGCAGGAACAGCTCGATCTACTACCGCTTCGAATTGCTGCATCGCTTTGCGGCAGCCAGCGCAATCCTTAAGGTGCCTTGCGAGCGTTTCCTGCTCCGCTGCGGTCAACTCACCTGAAGTCGACAATGCGCAGAGCTCAAGAAATTCTTCATGCCGGTCCATAACAATTCTGTCCGGCGCATTGATCGGCAGCTTATTTAGCATAAAGTCGCCAGGGATACGATCATTCCAGAAATAATCGCGCGCGCAACTTGTTCAGGCCGCGGTAATAGTGATGTCTTACGTTACCCAGCGGCTGGCCGAGATTCTCGCTGATCTCGGCAAGTGTGTAACCTTCGAAAAAAAAGAGACGCATCGTCTCGAATTGCTCTGCAGTCAAGCTCTTGAGGATCTCCTGTACCAATGCGCCCTCAAAAATTGCGGTCTCTGAGCTTCTAGAGTCCTGCGCCCTCGCTTCAGGATCGACGGCCGGTTTGGGTGCGGTACCAAACAGCTGATGTCGCGATGACAGGTATCGGCGTCGATTGATTGCTCGATAGTAGATATTCTGCACAATCCAGGAACGTGCGGAACCCTTCCTGCGATCGAAGGCTGAGGACCTACGAAAGAGGTAAAGGAAGACCTCTTGAACCAGGTCTTCCGCTTCAGCATCGTCCCGCAAAATGCGTTTCCCGATGCTGCGAATTAGAGCAGTGTAGCGTCGGAACAGTACTTCCACGGCCTCGCGATCGTTCGCGCAGACACCCGCTAAAAGGAGTTCGTCTGAGAGTTCGTTGGGCGGACACAGGGTCTCATCAACTGGAGGGGCTGTTGCCGTTTCCACTTGGTCCAGTGGAAAAGTGGGGAAACACGCCGTTGAGGGTGAGCTCGACTCCTCTAGCTTTGTCTCAGCTAGTGAAAGGGCCGGGAGTTTTGCACCTGCCGAGAATGAGTCCACGAATCTTCCCAGTCCTACATTTGAGCTTCACAGCCGCGGAAACTACAAGGTCTCTCGCCTGGCAGCTTGTAGACGATCGTCTGTAGATTGATCGTGTGCAGGATACTAGAAGTATGTGGTGTCCAAGGCAACAAAATTCTCCCGACGCAGCTTCGGCCGGGCCGTGCGGGAAGAGCGACAAAAACTGAGGCTTTCTCAGGAGGATTTTGCAGAGAGAGCAAGCGTGCATCGAACTTATGTGAGCTCTATTGAACTCGGAAAAGTGAACGTCGGAATCGAAGTCGCCAATGAGTTGGCTCAAGCTTTGGACATGCGCCTCAGCGAACTTATTCAGCTCGCGGAATGATCCAGTTTCGAACTAACCGCGAGAATGTGGGTCTTGGGTTCGATCCACATCGCCTCTCGCTCCAGACCTCTGAAACATAAGGATTTACGGCAGAGCAAAGGGGCAATAAGAGGGGGCTCTGGGGGAGGGGGGGGGGAGGGAGTGTGGTAGGTTGATGGAGAGGTATAGGAGCGGTGAGGTAAAAAGCATATTGTGATTGAGCTATTTGAGCTATATAGAAAGACGCCGTTTGCGCTGACTCACACATACCAGCATGCGCGTGGTGCTGTAGCGCGCGCGGGTTATTCTGCGCACATGCGGGGTAATGTTCATCCAGCGGAGTTCTGTAAGAATCCTGCGTGTAGTAGTTTTTGTCTCCTCCCAAGGTGACCCGCTTCAGCTGGGAATTGCCTGGGCCATGAGCAACGGCCACCGTCAGCTCTACATTAGCCTCGGTCAGAAAAGTCAGCAACAAAAGCCAGCTGCGGTACTCCAACAATACAAGTCACAGGTAGCAGAGCTTAGCTAAGCTAAAATTGGACTACCGAACAGAAGCGCCAGGGGAACAGGTCAAGCAAGGATAAGGTACGACCGCTACACCTAGTGAAAGTAGACCTCACCACCAGGACCGAGAGGATACCCCTACCCGTCTCACCGCAGAAAACTCATCTGACACGCCCAGGCTAGATGAGCGACCCGTCCACCGTGAAGTGTCGTCCGACATGTACGGCTAGGCGCGTAACAGCACCCTAGAAAAAAAGACTCCGCGATCTCCTCGCCAGCAAACGCTCCCGGTCTAGCTGTACACCGCGAGATCCATACCGTCTCGTCCATCTCCATCCCCACAAACCATCGGAACAGCAAGTTGTACTGGAGTGCTCGATCAACAAGCGCTCACTGCGCACCGAATAAAAACCTGCAACAGCAGTGACCTCAACAGCCGTCCGGAGCGATCGACGGGCGCCCCACATCGGAGTACAGCCGCGAACCGGCGACACAGAATCTCGTCCACCATCTGCGAATCGGTAGCAACGGGTGATCTGTGGGGACAAGCTTCTCTGGAGAAATGTAGATGAAAATTAATTATAGAAGGTAATAGTAGAAGAGAAATAAATAGAAAAATAAGAAAAAATAAAATAAGAAGAGTAAAAAAAAAAAAAAGTAGAAGTGGAAAGGAGAAAGACTCTAAGAGAGCACGACCATGGCTGAGAGGGTGGGATTCAAGCTAAGTCAGGGACCATGAGGAACGCCTGAATAACCATAACGGATTCTACCACATACAAAAGGCCTTTTTTCGTTCAGCTTGAGACCCTCAGGAATAAGGGGTTCCGAGGCCTTAAACCCCTCTCAAGGAGTACACGGGTACTAATGAAAATAAAGAATTTACCGGGCCTACTTCGGTCTCTTTTCCTCCACTTCGAGACGTTCTGACAGTCCAACCAACCACCTATAATTCCTCGTTCGAAGTCCATCGACTTTGCCGTCCGTATCAGCGGCGAGATGCAAATAATCTTCCGCCATCTCACGCAAGATTTGAGATGTTGACAACGACATTCTCTCTTTCTCCTTCGGAATGATCTCTGGAGGATCAGGCCGAACGTCGAGGCCCATACGAATGTGTATAGTTACGCATCCTTAATAAGACGTCGGAGTACCGTCCCTATATAGTACCTCTTTTCGCTTGACAAGAACGACGAAAGAGATTAATGGCCACTCTAACATTGTGTTCCCCTATAGGGAGGATCGATGGTGCGCCAGCAAAACCGCACGATGTGATCGTCCTAGAACGTGAGGTTGGTCTTATGAATGCCAAGCGCCTTGTTTGGGTTGCAGGATTGGTGTGCGTCGCGCTTTGTTATCGGATGCTGGACATGTATGCAGTCGCATGTTCGGTGTCGGCTCCCAAAGCGTCCATCAGACAAGTTCTCACTGTTGCTCTTCGCGCTCCGTACAAATTCGCGACGCCCACCAGTCAGTGTGGTCTAGACTCAAATTCACGATCGTTCCAAGCGTGTCTGCGTGTGGGCAACCAGACTGCAACTATTTGGTACCCAAAACATTCAACAATCCCAACTGTGTTGGTGGGCAAGCTGGCCCACAATGTCCGAACTGCGTGAGTGGTCCCTGCACGCTTTAACTTGTAACCAGACAACAACCAAGAAGAGTTATTGCTACCTCTTAGAGAATACAAACCCTAGTTGCGCTGGCTGCCAAAACGCCGACGTAAAAAATTGTACGGTTCCAGTTTGTAATCCAAATTGCCCACCATAGGACGGGCAGAATCGACGGTGGTAAAATCAGAAGTTGCGGAGGAAACCATGAAAAATCTCGGAGTCTTCCACTTGTTCGCAATTCACTTGTTCACGATAAGCCTTGCTCTGATACCTGCCTCCGTCCGCGGCCAGGATGTAGTCGTGGATGTGGGTTCGGACCCTGTAAATGATGCTGGCTTCTCAATTGGATGGGATTCTGTGCAGGATCGGGTCGTGCTATCGAGGGATGTGACCTCTTCCGACGCAGTGGCGGCAAAAATTTTAGGTGTCGATGGCAGCCGAGTGTTGATTAAGCCGTTGAAATTTCTTCCCGGCGCTCAATTCGTTGACATTTGGTCTGCTGCGCCCGCGCCCGATGGAGGGGCAGTTCTTGCCACTATCGTTGGATACGGGCCTAAAGGAAGCAAACCTCCCGTCAAAGCTTTCCTGATGTCTTTCGATGGCGGAGGAAATCTAGCGAAGCTTTGGAACGTAGAGCCGTATCACGAGCATTCTAAGCGCAGTGAGCCGACCATGCGAACCTTTGTATTCTCGCGCACTCTTAGAGAGATCGACGATCCCGGCGTTCAAGTGGTGACGAGCGACGCGGTCGAGTTCGTCCGACGTCTCAAACAAGAACCAGGGAAGGACATCTGCCTCATGGGTGGTGGCGAATTGGCGCAGTCACTTTTAGCTGCAGGGCTGGTGGATAAAATCGGCCTAAACATCCATCCGATTCTTCTCGGCTCAGGCATACCCACGTTCCGCGATTTCGGACATCGAATAAAACTGACACTCACAGAATGCCGTACGCTCGAAGGTGGCTGCATCCTCGCAAACTATAACGTCTCTTGCGAGCACACTGACTCCTGGTCGAGTAGGCCCGGGGAATTTCACCCCGAGCCCCTCACAGAACCGTGCTTGACTGTCTCCAGTCACACGGCTCGTGTCACTCCGTGAAGGTTTGACCTTCCGTTCTAACCACTCGGTTCCTCCTGTTTCCAGTTGACCGTAATTGGTTAGGACGCGAGTGACCTGCCCCCTTCGCTCCACGGGAATTACCCCGCTTCTTCACTACTGTGGGGCAGTCCGACCCTGAAACTTCGCTTCCGTACTCTCGCCCTCGTGGTTCTTCCACTTGTGGCTTCTCCGTTTGCATCGAAGTCTCAGGTTCCCACGTTCCGCTTAACCGCCTCTTTGGCAAGCTCAGGCCACCTCTCATGCCGGATGCCGCTCCGCCCGTAAGCAGGTTTCGTCGGAGCTACTCCCGCAGTAACTAACCCCCTGCGGTTTTGACATCGTCTATAACCTTTCGACACTTCAGCAGTGGTTCCCTTGCGGTCCTCTTCTTGCCGGTCACCTGACCTGGTCGTTGCCAGGCCTTTTCCTTCCGCGTTCACGACCATAGCTTTTGACTACAGCCGCCGAAGGTGGTTTGGAACCTGTTCCTGTAAACCGGTTCCGAGGGGCCTACCCTCATCAGTCAAGCAGTTGCGCACTACTCAGCGTTTCCTCCTTTCGTGCTCGTGGCACACATGAGTCGGGTTACCGGACATCTGCCGAAGCGCTCTAGCGGATCGAGGAGTGTGCCAACCGCGCGCACTCATTTCGCAAAGAACTGAATGAGGTTGCCAGCATTGTCTTTGATGATGAAGTTGCCCATCGCGTTGGCCCTCGCGGGGTAAGGTCCATAGGCAATCTCGACATTTCGCGCCTTCATCTCCGCAAGGGTCCTATCCAGATTCTCGACGACCAGACCCGCTTTGAAAAAACCATGGGCGAGAAGAGAATCCTTACCCAAGTCCATCGCGTCGTCGTGTCGAATCAACTCGACGGTTAAGCCGTTGCCTGAAAGAACGATCACGGAGGTCTTGCCGGACTTGGTGCGCATATCAGCAGCAAGACCGAACTTCTCTGCGTACCATCTGGCGCTCGCCTCGATGTCCGCGACCGACAGCGCGAAGAAAGCGCCTTTGACGTCCCCGAAGGGACGATCAGATGGGGCGGGAGTCTCCGCTTTCGCGCCGGTGGTTCGCGTTTGCGGCAGCGTCAGAAGAGCGAGCGCCAACAGTAAACAAATGATCTTCGTCATAAAGATCCTCCATCGAGGTAGCTCGGCTGAGTGTGACAGCATTGCGCGGCCCGCGCGGGACTGCGCTCCACACATTGGGACGGCCTTGACGGTGCAGGCGGTAGCAAGCGCAATAAAATCAAGGGCACCGTCAAAACTCGCACGCTCAGGCGCGAAGCACGGCTCAGAATCACCTTTGGACCAGAAGTTTGCCGCTACTGAGGCCATCGAGAAAAAATGAATTCCTTCTAGTCATGGGATAAATCGCTTACGACCTATGATCAGCCCTGGCGGTGGCCGGGCCAACTCCCGGCCGAGTAGGCCCGGGGAATTTCACCCCGAGCCCCTCACAGAACCGTGCTTGACTGTCTCCAGTCACACGGCTCGTGTCACTCCGTGAAGGTTTGACCTTCCGTTCTAACCACTCGGTTCCTCCTGTTTCCAGTTGACCGTAATTGGTTAGGACGCGAGTGACCTGCCCCCTTCGCTCCACGGGAATTACCCCGCTTCTTCACTACTGTGGGGCAGTCCGACCCTGAAACTTCGCTTCCGTACTCTCGCCCTCGTGGTTCTTCCACTTGTGGCTTCTCCGTTTGCATCGAAGTCTCAGGTTCCCACGTTCCGCTTAACCGCCTCTTTGGCAAGCTCAGGCCACCTCTCATGCCGGATGCCGCTCCGCCCGTAAGCAGGTTTCGTCGGAGCTAATCCCGCAGTAACTAACCCCCTGCGGTTTTGACATCGTCTATAACCTTTCGACACTTCAGCAGTGGTTCCCTTGCGGTCCTCTTCTTGCCGGTCACCTGACCTGGTCGTTGCCAGGCCTTTTCCTTCCGCGTTCACGACCATAGCTTTTGACTACAGCCGCCGAAGGTGGTTTGGAACCTGTTCCTGTAAACCGGTTCCGAGGGGCCTACCCTCATCAGTCAAGCAGTTGCGCACTACTCAGCGTTTCCTCCTTTCGTGCTCGTGGCACACATGAGTCGGATTACCGGACATCAAGTGCTGTGAGGCTAGGTAGGCGACGAATCAACGATTTGTTACGGAATCGCCGAGTCGCCTAAATGACCCGTCGTACTCGAGTGCAGACGCGTCGGACTTTGGCAGGAGCTGTATTTCGACCTCAAAATCTCGCTCCCCTGTGGGCCCCACATCCTCTATTTCGTGCAATCCCCACACGTTTCGGAATGCTTGGATATATGCAATATCGTACTGAACCTGGAGCAGATGATCTCGTTTCCATACCAGTGCCCCTCCGCTCATGGGGTCTGCTCTCAGGATCTCGCTCCTTGGTTTTGGAACGACCGGAGCCCTTTTTCGCACAATATAAACGTTCGAGTCGACCCCTCCACCCACCGCGCCGCCATACATGTATCGCATCAGAACGGCATCCAGTTGTCCGTTTGGAGACGTCACTCGCGCCAGTTCGGTCCCTTCACCTTTCGTATAAGCCTGCTCGCCACATCCTGCAAGAACCGACGTGCTTACGGCGACCACCACAACGACAATCCCAGTTAAGTTGCGTTGTAACATGCGAGAAGTATGCGTGCTCCCCTCGCAACGCTGCAATCAGATCTGAGATCGCGGTGCCCAACACCGAACAATCGAATCAGGCGACGCAGATATGAGCCAAGTGCCTGGTTAGTTGGCTTACCGGTAACTTGGGTACTGGGACCCACTTTTCCGGCACGCGAGCTAACCAGGCACTATCTAAGTAACTGAGAGGAAAGTGTTGCTATATCGGTTTAGCCGAGCGCATACCTGTTACTTTTGACACTCCCGTCCATTCCGCCACTCAGACAGACTGGATTTGCAGATACGCGAACGCAAATGATGAATCGGCCAAGAATCCTCTCGTTCTTCGTGACCCTGTTGTTTGCTGCCGGTGTGACGAGTGGTCAGAGTGTAGCGAAGAACGATCCGGACCCTACGGTATCCCAAAAGCGTGCGAACAGCTGCGCCATCGCCAAATCGACGCTCCTGAACTTTGTAGTATGGAGCCGAGACCGGCAACGTTTTCATGAGGTGCCCATTTGGCAATTGCCAGATAGCCAAGCCTTCTTTTTCGTTTCGCGCATGACGATCGATGCGGACGGCGCTCCCAATGCTTATGATCCCGACGATACCGGGCTCGATGACCTCGCGAATGCCGGTGGGCCAACCCATTGGGACGGGATCATTACCGACCGGGAGGGTAATCCCTTGGTTCAGGGAGAGAGCGATCCTTTTCCCGGTTACTATATCTCTTGCACATCGCTTTCAGACCAAAACAAAAAGCTCACAGACCCAACGCGATATGTGGATGCGTCGAAGATCCCCTACGTAGTGCTCCCGAACGATTTAGCGGAGCGCGCAGGGACACGGTTGGGGGATTTCGCCGTGGTCATGAACCTCCGAAACGGCAAATCGTCCTATGCCATCTATGCGGATATCGGGACAATGGGTGAAGGCTCGATTGCGTTGGCAGATAACCTTGGGATTTGGTCTGACGCGCGCCGAGGAGGACAGTCTGATGGGATTCTGTATCTGGTGTTTCCCGGTTCGGGCAACCTGGAGCCACGGACCATCGATGAAATCCAGAGCGAGGCCGAAAAGCTGCTGCATGATTGGGGCGGAATCGAGAAGTTAGCTTCCTGCGGGGAGAATCACAATCCGGCCGACACGACGGTGACCCGACCGTCAAAGAGTCTCTTCATCGCTCCCGGGCCGCCTGAAAGAGCTGTGACTGAAGCCAATGCTAAGGCGAGAATCCAGTTCGACATTGAAGTCTCACTTTTTCTGAGGGCCGCCAAGAGCGCGAATTCTAACATCAAGCCGAGCGAGTAAAATACTTTCTAGTGCCTGATAAGTCGGCTCACCGGTAACTTGGGTCCTAGTACCCACATTTCCGGTTGATGTCATAACGAGGTCGGCCTCACTACGAGCCGAGTAGACTGTTCGGTGTTCACCCTACAGCGCTCGGAACGAAGGAGGCCGAATGCGAATTATAGGATGTGATCTGCATGCTCGCCAGCAGACGTTGGCGGTGCTTGATGCGGAAACCGGCGAGGTTGTGAATCGAACGCTGATGCACGAAGGCCATCAAGTGCGGGAGTTTTATTCGCAGCTTGCGTGCCCCGTGCTGGCGGGCATCGAAGCCATCGGACCGATGCAGTGGTTTCTCGACCTGCTGCAGGAATTGCAAATCGAATGCCAGGTCGGGGACGCCACAAAGATCCGCGCCGCGGAACCTCGCAAGCAAAAACATGATCGACGCGATGCCCAGCTGATTCTGAAGCTGCTGGTAGAAAAACGCTTTCCGGCGATTTGGCTGCCCCGCAAGGAACTGCTCGATCTGCGGGCTCTGCTGCTGCACCGTCATCAGTGGGTGCGCCTGCGGACGCGCATACAAAACGCGCTGCAGGCTATGGCTTTAGCGAATGGATTGCGACGCGGCCCCCGCTTGTGGAGCTATGACGGGCAAGCGAAGATCGCGTTCTTGCCGTTGGCGCCGCACGCCTCTTATCGACGGAGCGCGTTGCAGGCCATGTACCGCCAGATGCAAGAGGAAATCGAGAACCTGACCGAGCAAGTCGCCGCGCAAGCGGGGCAACGCTGCGGGGCGCGATGGCTCATGAGCCATCCGGGAGTCGGGCCGGTCACGGCGCTGGCCACGGATGTCTTCCTGGGCGATGCGCAGCGCTTCGCCGATGGCAAGGCACTGTCCAGCTATGTGGGCCTGATTCCACGCGAATACTCCAGTGGCGCCCGGCAACGACTCGGCGCCTTAACCAAGCAAGGCAGTCCGCTGTTGCGTTTTCTCTGGAACCAGGCCGGCGCTCACGCGGCACGCCGCGATCCCGAGCTGCAGCGGTTCTATCGCCACAAACTGGTGCAGAAAGGGCTGGGCAAGGCGCGCGTGGCGGTGGCGCGCAAGCTGGGAATCCGCCTGTGGATCATGTTGCGCGATCAAATCGATTATGAAGAGTTCTGTCGTCGTGGACAGAAGCAGTGCGGTGCCGTCTGTGCGGGGATGCTTGAAACGCGGTTTGGTGCGAAATCGTCACCGTCCGGTTGATTAGGCTACCCGCCTCCCTTCGCGAGAAGAGAGTTCACATAACTCATCATGGTCCCGCATGACCGAAGAGATGGTTGGTGGACAGCACCACAGCAATGAAGCGACACGGAATCGAGCGCATCGGGTGAACACCGACGCAACGATCGTCTTCTTCATTAACTACGGAACGGGTGTGCCCGGAAGAGGCCAACACACCAAAAAAAACGGCTTGCAACGACCGACCTCATTAGAGAAACCGCGTTTACCAGGAGCTGGCCATAAATTTCCGGATTGCCGACCACTCTTCCAGAACGTCATGCTTCGAGAGCCTAAGGCAAGGGCCGTGCGGCTTGTTGCCTGCTCACTTGATCTTCTTAACGTGGATTTGCTGCCCGTCCCAACGATGGTAGGTGTAACCCGTGACATGACCCTGAGCGTCTCGCACAAACGTGACACTTCCTAGGTCGCTCTTGACGAAGAAGGTTTCAGAACCCAAGGGTAGATATTCGTCCTCGTCCCGAACTGCGACCATAGTTTCCCGCCCCTCAGCGAGACGGTCTCCACCTCACCAAGGGGACGCCACTGGTATTCGCCGACATAATCTTTATAAAGACTGCCATCGACAGCAACTGGCTTGTGGAAATTTACGGGCAGATTACCCCACTGCCTCGCAATGAGCAGCCACGAGCCATTTTGCTTGATGTAAGTCTCCGTGGCACGCTGTTCGCTGATAATGTCGGCATCCGTAAACTGCTCGTGTGTGGTGACTCGGTAGTTCAGCACGGCTGTACTGCCGTAGACGTGGACGACGAAGTCACGCGGATTCACTCCGTGGTCGTACGCGAGGGGTAGCTTCGAGCGCTCCATGACGCGGGCCTTGTGATTCGTATCAAGGATTCCATCGTCGTTGGTGAACATGCAATCATCCGCTACGAGGCGGGAGTAGGTCGCGTAGTCCCGCTTTTGCAAGGCCTCCCCGAGTGCTTTGTGGACATCGAGCACTTCCTGTTGGGCGGGCGAGAACTTCGGCTGGTCTTGAGCACAGATCATGCTGCAAGACAGGCAGAGTGCAACCAAAAGGCAGGTGAAGGAACGCATGTTTTATCCTCCGCGAACGAGCTGACAGACGCAACCCAGTCGGCCGGCATTCTACTCCAGCCGCAAAAAAAGGCGAGGAATGGGGTCGCGCGCGTATGACGGGCAACTCGCAGCAATCCGTCTCCGAACCGTCGTAGCTCCCGGTAAGCCCCAACTGCGTCTTCGACGCGTCGCTAGTGCCAGGAACTTGTCTAGAACGACTGTTTGATTTGAAAGGACTTATCAACAAGTTCCCGGCCGAGTAGGCCCGGGGAATTTCACCCCGAGCCCCTCACAGAACCGTGCTTGACTGTCTCCAGTCACACGGCTCGTGTCACTCCGTGAAGGTTTGACCTTCCGTTCTAACCACTCGGTTCCTCCTGTTTCCAGTTGACCGTAATTGGTTAAGACGCGAGTGACCTGTCCCCTTCGCTCCACGGGAATTACCCCGCTTCTTCACTACTGTGGGGCAGTCCGACCCTGAAACTTCGCTTCCGTACTCTCGCCCTCGTGGTTCTTCCACTTGTGGCTTCTCCGTTTGCATCGAAGTCTCAGGTTCCCACGTTCCGCTTAACCGCCTCTTTGGCAAGCTCAGGCCACCTCTCGTGCCGGATGCCGCTCCGCCCGTAAGCAGGTTTCGTCTGAGCTAATCCCGCAGTAACTAACCCCCCGCGGTTTTGACATCGTCTATAACCTTTCGACACTTCAGCAGTGGTTCCCTTGCGGTCCTCTTCTTGCCGGTCACCTGACCTGGTCGTTGCCAGGCCTTTTCCTTCCGCGTTCACGACCATAGCTTTTGACTACAGCCGCCGAAGGTGGTTTGGAACCTGTTCCTGTAAACCGGTTCCGAGGGGCCTACCCTCATCAGTCAAGCAGTTGCGCACTACTCAGCGTTTCCTCCTTTCGTGCTCGTGGCACACGAGAGTCGGGTTACCGGAGTGCGACCTGTAAAGCTACTGAAAATGATTGTCTGAGAGGTGGAACTCGATCAGACCGTGCGTCCCATCGCACGTAGCCTACAAGGCAGAGCGGGGAGGCAACGAACTGTTCTGGAGCCCTTGGAAAAATGTATCCACGCTCGCAAGAGCGGCACCGAAACCGCGAGGCCACGGTGTATCTGCCAGCATGAGGTGGAGACGGGCCTAGGCTTGATCGTACGGTCAGAATATACAAATGCTCGCAAGCGTCGTCAGCCGAAGAGAGCCTAACATGCTGCGCGGCTCTTCTTGCAGGGAGTACAGAGGCTTCCGGTTTCTCGGTCATGGGTAATCAACACTGCCGGCGTAAAGAGCAGACCTAACCGACCGTGTCATTTCAGCGGAACAGGGTAAGCCCGTAGCGCTCCCCGCAAGGGGAAAGTCCATCGCAAGATGGTGCCGATGGCGATGCAGGTAACGGAAATGGGAGCAAGCGAAGGCTGCCCTGTAATCGGGCAGATAGAGGTTGCGTCGCCTCGTGGGGACAACCTCACCTCGCCGGAAACGGAGCTGACTTCCTGTTGGTGCTCAACTCGAGAACGCTTGAGGAACCGATGCATGAAGCAAAGCAAATGACGACGGGGCAACCCGTTGGTGCAGCTTCACACAGGGTTGGTGGATTTCCACCGCCGCGCGAATCGGCAGCAAGTCAGTATCGAGTAGGTCTGCTTCGTTTTGAATCAGACCGCGTCCTCGTTTTTATGGGGGCGTTTTTTGAGTGCTCGAGCCGGATGAATGGGAAACCTTCAAGTCCGGTTCTTAGAGGGCTGGGCGCCAGTAATGGCGCCCGGCCACTCGACCAAGTGCAGTCCCAGTACTTCAAGTTTCCGATTGCGTTTACCGGGACCTAGTGCGATTTCTGCCGTAACCGCCGACAATCCGGGAGTTCGCGCGGGCTGCATCAACATACCGCTCGCCAGACAAGAGAACGCAATCCGATCCTCTGCGGCTGATTCGACAGTGCCTGGGAAATTTTGGCGTGAGAACTACTCCACTACTTAAATTATATCAAGTGCGGACCACTAAGAAACAGTCTGTTTTTTAAAATTTCTCTTGTGTAGCGTCGGGAGACCAAAGCAACTTCTGAGCTCGGGACCGTTCGCGCAACGCCGCGGCTAACCAATGACGATTGTCGCGCGGTCGAAATTGAGCAAGGCTGCATCGGCGATGGTGGATTCACCGAGCTCCGGAACTCTCAGGAGAACTTCATGATTCCACAAGAGAAAAGAGCGGCCGTGACTCGCGGCCTTAAGGAGGCTTTCGGTGTCACCGAATTCGAAGACATCCGAGACCTAACCGAGCGGCCCGGCTCGAACCGGGTCTTTCGCATTGCTCTGCGAGGATCTGCATACCTGTTGCGGATAAACACACGCGCGGGCGATATGACGCGCCACTTCAGTTGCATGCAGGCAGCGGCCGAAGCAGGACTCGCTCCGCGCGTCCTGTACGCCAGCGCGGAAGATCGGATCTCCATCACCGATTTTGTCGAGGCGGTACCCTTTCCGGCAACGGACGCGTTGCGTCGGGTACCCGCCTCTCTGCGCACGCTGCACGCGCTGCCGCCGTTTCCCATAGCCCCCTTCAATACCACATGCACGTTCCTGCTGAACAAAGGACCTGCCTTGGACGGCTTTCTCCAGAAGTTCCAGGCGTCGAACTTTCTGCCCGAAAATGAGACGGAGGAACTTCTTGCTTGTTACGAGCAAGTGGCCACGGTTTACTCGCGTCTCGATTCGGATATGGCGCCGAGCCATAACGATCTGTTCAAGCCGGACAACATGCTCTTCGACGGCGAACGTCTGTGGCTTGTGGACTGGGAGGCTGCATTCCAAAACGATCGCTATGCCGACTTGGCGGTGGTGGCGAACATGCTCGTCGCCGACGAAGCGGAGGAACAGATCTATCTTCAGGAGTATTTCGGAGCACAACCAGAATCGTACCAGGCAGCCCGGTTCTATCTGATGAAGCAGCTCGCGCACTTGTTTTACGCCATGGCCTTCCTCAGTCGGGGTTCAGCGGATAATCCGATCGATTGGAGCGAGCCCGTCCATGCATACAGTGATTTTCAGCGGCGCTTTTGGGCGCACGAGGTCGGCTTGGCGGATGGCCATTCGAAAACCGTTTACGGCAGGGTTCATTGGGAACAGCTCAGGCACAACCTGCGCCAACCGAGATTAGACGAAGCGTTGAGCATCGTCGCACGCCGCCATCCGGCCTCATGATCCCTTGGCAGATTACGAGCAACTCGGAAGTAGTGCCTAATTTGTCGGGTTACCGGACAATGAGAATTCAGCGGCCGCGCTCGGAGGCACCAAAATGGGCGTCTGATATGGCTAGTCGTCGGGAGGCGGCTAACCATGAAACGGAAACCCAAGCGCGGGCATACCCGATTGAAAACAAAGCTCGGCCTTCCCGATTTGGAGCATGCCAAGGTCGCCGTGATCGTAAGCTTGAGATCGTTCGAATCGCAACGCAGTTATCGACATTCGATCGACGAGTTTGTAGCTTGGTATTGCTCCGCTCCGCGACTGTCGTTCAACAAGGCGGTCGTCCTCCGTTACCGACTTCACCTTGAAGATCGTCACCTGGCTGCAGGCACCATCAATGTCAGGCTGGCAGCCGTACGACGGCTGGCATATGAAGCAGCAGATTCTGGATTGTTGAGCCCCGATCTCGCAGCTGGCATTCGCCGGGTAAAGGGCGCAAAGAAACTGGGGTACCGACTCGGGAATTGGCTAACAGCCGAGGAAGCTCGAACGCTATGGCAGCTCCCTGATCCTGCCACTTTGAAGGGCACGCGGGACCGAGCGATTCTTGCTTTGCTGTTGGGTTGTGGCCTGCGGCGTCGCGAACTGACGGAACTCACGGTTGATCACTTCCAACGTCGCGAGGATCACTGGGCCGTCGTTGATCTGATAGGAAAAGGCGGTCACGTTCGAACGATACCCGTGCCCTCGTGGGTTAAGCGGACCGTTGACGATTGGCTCGCCGCATCAAGCATCTCCCACGGGCGGTTATTTCGTTGCGTCTGTAGGACGGGAACGATTTGGGGCACGGAAATGACTGAAAAGGTGGTCTGGCATGTCGTAAAGCAGTATGCAGGCCAGGTGGGAATCGTAAGACTCGCTCCGCATGACCTTCGAAGATCGTGTGCTCGCCTCTGCCACAACGCCGGGGGCGAACTAGAACAAATTCAATTTCTGCTGGGCCATGTCTCGGTGCAAACCAAAAAATATCTCGGTTGTAAACAGCGATTGCGAGAGGCCGTCAACGACAAAATAGGGATTGAACCCGTTTTCAGTGAAGTAAATGACTCTGAGCACCGCTAAAGATTGCCCTCAAGCAAAAAAACTTGCTTCGTGTTTAATTTTGTTAACCTTCTCTGGTTGAAGACCGTGAAGGTCGCCTTCCCTTAGCCAAACCGTCGGAGAGCAGTCTGCCGAAAACTCCTAGGAGCCGTGAATACCGATAATCATACAGCCGGTCCACAATCCTTCTTTGCTCCGTGAGATATTCTTGAACTCGAAATATCTCAGAGGGAGCTGTCGTAGTATCCAGCATTCGTCTCGCTTCTTGAGTGATCGCTGTGCACTGCCTCTCGAATGCGTTGTCAAAAGCGATCCTTGCCAACTTCTTTTCGGTTGGTGTCCACGTTTCGTCTCGTTTATATTGCGCAATTGATTCCATCGACGATCTGCCTTTCTGTTTCAGTTTCCGTGTCGAGGACACCCCAATAATAATCTGCTGACATTTGTACTTCAACGGAAGAGTCAAATTCTTTGGGTTCGGGGAGAATACTTGTAGCCACTTGATTGCATAACAATGCCGACTCCCTCGACTCGAGTAAACTTTGGTTGCATAACGACCAAGGGCTCGGAGGAAGGAGTCGGACATGATGTTGATAGGCGTAGATTACCACCCGAGCTTTCAGACGATTGCGTTTTTTGACGAAGAGAGTGGTGAGTGTGGTGAACAGGAACTGAACCACAGTGATGGACAAGCAGAGCGATTTTATCGGGGTCTGCAGCAACGAGGAATCTGCGTACGTGTAGGCATGGAGGCTACCGGATATTCACGTTGGTTCGAACGACTGCTGGCAGCACTAGGTATCGAGGTATGGATGGGCGATCCCGCAGAGATTAAAGCGAAGCGAGTAAAGAAGCGGAAGACCGACCGCAATGATGCCCTGCTTCTACTTAGACAACTGCGGGAAAATAACTTTCCTCAAATCTGGGTAGCGAGTCCGGAGAATCGGGATTTGCGACAACGGTTGTGGCACCGGCATCGGTTGGTGCAGATGCGCACGCGGATCATGAATCAATTGCAGGCGTTGGCCATGAACGAGGGCTATCGCTGGAAGAAAAAACTGTTCAGCGAACAGGGGCGAGCGCAGTTAGAAAAGCTGGCGTTAGCTCCCTGGGCCCGTCGACGTCGGCAAGAGTTGTTGGAGCTATTGGACCGCATGAATCCGACCATCGAGGAGCTAACCTCCGCCGTCGAGCAGGAAGCCAAGAAACGGCCCGAAGTGTTGCGACGGATGACGCACCCAGGTGTGGGGCCGCTTACGGCCCTGGCCTAGGTGTTGATCATCGGAACTCCCACGCGGTTTCAACGCGGCCAGCAGATCGGCACGTACGTGGGAATGATTCCGTGTGAGGATTCCAGTGCTCACAAGCAGCGGTGGGGGCACATCAGCAAGCAGGGCAACTCCTTGTTGCGCTTCTTGTTCGTGGAAGCGGCCCAAACGGCGGCGCGTAGCCATCCCGACGGGAGACGCCGGTACATGCACCTGGCCATACGTCGGCACCAGAGCATTGCCAAGGTAGCGATGGGGCGCAAACTGGCAATTCGGTTGTACTGGATGTGGCGGAATGGAAGTGAGTATTCGCGGTCGTTAGAGTTCGGTTCGTACGCGGGACAGCTCGGTACCGGACATGGCGTGAAGTAGAGCGTCGTGCACTTGATGGGGCATCCCGCTCCCTGCAAAGGGAGTTTGAAGAAGTAATCATGGTCGAAGTTTTGATCGAAGTCGGGTCGGAGGAGGCGCGCTTTCGCGCTGGCCTCCGTCCGCCGCTCAAACTGCACGGACGGTTTTCCCGTATGCAGCTTTCACGAAGACTCACTGCTTCCGAGTTGCGATAGAAGGAATTAATCCAACTAGGTTGACAAGCCCGAACTCGCCGTAGAGCGTCGTCTGGGGCAGCCATTTCCAGCCGGCATTGCGCCAATGCTTGAAGCGGTGCGACCAGATACGATGTACTATCCAGCGATCGAGTCGGTTGAAGAGCAATCGGACATGGGCTCGCTTGTAATACTCGCCCCATCCTCGCAAGAGCGGGTTTAGCTCTTCGATCAGCTCCTCGGTTGGCCAGGGCACCTTCCGCTTGGTGCGCTGCCGGACCTGGTCCATGAAACTACGGATCGACTTCTCCTTGGGATACGCATAGAGCGCACCCTGTCGGGCCTGACTACGAATCTTACTCGCGGGTAGATGGAGCTTCTTCTTCCCGCGTTTGATTTTGTAGCCAAGGAACTCGAAGCCATCCTGAGCATGAACGATCCGCGTCTTCTGCGGATGGAGTTCCACGCCCAATTGTTTCAGGATTCGGCCAGCAGCCTCCACTGCGGCTCGTGCCTCTGCTGCCGATTTACAGGTGATCACCCAATCGTCGGCATACCTCGTGAGCTGATACCCTCTCAGCCGCATCTCCCGATCGAACGGCGTCAGAAGTATGTTACTGAGCGTGGGTGAGACTACCCCTCCCTGTGGAGTCCCGCGCTCGGATGGAAAGAGCTGCCCTTTTCCGTAGCTTCCTGCCTTGAGCATCGCCTCGATGAGACGAAGTACTCGGCCGTCCGCTACTCGTTGGGCTACCAGCGTGAGAAGTTTCTCGTGATCCACAGACCCGAAGAAATTTTGGAGATCTGCGTCCACAATCCACTCTGATCCGCCTCGTATCTCCTTCCAGATTTTGCGTAGGGCATCCTTCGTCGATCGTCCTCGCCGATATCCGAAGCTGGCGTCATCGAATACCGGCTCGAAGATGGGCTCTAACCGATTGAGCAGTGCTTGCTGGCACACCCGGTCATAAATCGTGGGTATGCCGAGCAAACGATACTCTTCTGGTTTGTCCCTCTTCGGGATGGGATGTTGCCGTACCGGCTGAGGCTGATAGGTATCCTCTTTCAGCTCCCGTTGCAGCCGATCCAACTGCTGGCCCAGCTGCGCTTCAAAAGTCTCCAGAGTTTCCCCATCCACACCTCCACTGCCCCGATTCGCCTTCACCCTTTCCCAGGCCATCTCCAGGTTCTTCCGTTTGTACACCTTGTCGATTACCGAATGGACCTTCTTCGCACCCGTCAGGTTGATCCAGTCCACCAGTCTCCTCAGACGAGAATGTACGGGTTTTTCACTCATGGAACTGTTCCTCCTTCTCGCCTTTACTCATCTGGTTTTTCTTTCTCTTCCCGACCATCTTCGCCGGCTGGCCTTCCCCGACCCACTTCCGTCGCCGGTTGCCCGGTCACGTGACTTTCATCACGCTTCAGGTACTATTCAGCCGTCCGTATACTGACCGAGCTTCGCTCGCCACTTCGCTTCCGCTTATAGGTTTGCTTACTCCGGTGCCACCCAGAGACTCTGCCAGCACCTCCTGAGGTCACGTGCTGTTCTTCCGTACCGTGCCACCCGCAATCACCTTGGTGCGGTGGGTGAATGAGAACGCCTTCGTCTTCATCTCGCAGACTCGACCTTGCCCCACCTTTGGCCGACCGGTTCATCATTGGGTCTCCCCATTGATTGCGGCCCGGTACTTCTCCGCAGGCCCTTCAGATTCCATCTTGTGATGATCACTTGATGGACACCCTGCCCTCCGGAGTACGACAAGCGGTGGCTCCAGGTCCGTCTTGGCTGTATCCAGCTTTCGCCTTTGTGCCCGTTTAGACGTCTCCATACCTTCCACTTCCTCCGGCCAGCGAGGAATTACCCCCACTTTCTTGGATATGGCGCTCCTCATTCGAGCACCAGAGGGACTCTAACCCTCCTGAACAACGCGCTGCTCAGCACACGAGATGTTTGGGTCGGACTGAAGCCGACCGCGAGATTACCAACGAGCCGCGGTCGTTGATGCACAGAGGTCGAAACAAAACAACGAAGACCACTCTTCGGAGCGAACGGAGTAGTGCGCTCAAAAAAGATTTGACAGGGTCGGCATTGTTAGAGATGTCCGGTAATTCGAATTATCAGGAGTTGACAAAGAAGTGACTCATCAAAAACAAAACGTCCGTGTTAGCATCCCCGAAATGAGCACTGTAATTGGTTTTTATCGACATTCGAATTTACTAGCAATAGTACCAAGCAAGCTTCTGGGGCCGATCGGCGTTGCGATTCTTGTTCTCCTCCTTCCTGCCCCGGGCCTCCCGACCCACTCCCCATATCCAGTTGATATCATCGCCGGCCGCGCGCCCCAGGCGTTGGTGGTGGATGGTCGAGTCCGCCTCGTTTACGAGCTCCACCTCACCAACTTCGCTCCATGGCCGATTTAGATAACCGGCATCGACGTGCTCGGCAACGGAGCAAATCCCTTGGCCAGCTATAGCCGGGAGGCGCTGAATAAGCGAGTGGTTCCAGTGGAGAAGGTGCTGCTCTCTGTGGAGCCGACCGACAGCACGGGCAAGTCGCGGACGGTTGGCGAAGGCCATGCCGTGGTGATCTTCCTTGATCTAGTCCTCGAACCCGGCGTGCCCACTCCATCTGAGCTTCTTCATAGGTTCTCTTTTTCAGTCGCGGGTGATCATGGTGTCCCTATCGAAAGGACTGTGAACGGTCCTGTTGTTGCGATTGTCCAGGAACCGCCTCCGGTGCTGCATGCGCCGCTGCGTGGGTCGGCCTGGGTCGCCTTCAACGCTCTTGCCGCTTACGACCATCGCCGCGCCTTCAACCCTTTCGACGGCAGGATTCGCATCGCCCAACGCTTCGCTATCGACTGGGTGCGCGTCGGCCCCGATGGATGCTTGTTCCACGGCGACAGAAATTCTAACGCCAACTTCTACGGCTATGGCGCGGAGGTGCTCGCGGTGGCCGACGGGCGGGTTTCAGACCTTAAGGACGATCTTCCCGATAACGTCGGCGTTACCGAGCGAAAGAGCCGTGTTATCACCCTGGACAACGCCGTCGGCAACTATGTGACCCTCGATCTGGGCCACGGACGGTTCGCCCTCTTTGCCCACTTGCAACCAGGCAGTCTGAGAGTCAAGCTCGGCGACAGCGTGAAGGCAGGCCAAGTATTGGCCCTGCTTGGGAACTCGGGTAACTCCGACGGACCTCACCTCCACTTTCAGTTGACGGACGCCAACTCGCCACTGGGCTCGGAGGGGATTCCATACGAATTCGAGACCCTTACCCAACTCGGAGTGCTCGACGGTCCAGATGTGCTAGACACTGGGAAGGCATGGCAGCCCAAGCCCAGCGAGAAGCCCGTCGCTCATCGCAGGGAGTTCCCCCTCGACAACGGTGTAGTCGAGTTCCCTGAGGAGCCGCAGCGTCTCAAGTCCCGATTAACGCGGTATCTCGGAAACTTGAGGTACTGGGACTGGACTTGTCCGATAATGCGACTCTCCAGGAACTTGTTGATAAGTCCTTTCAAATCAAACAGTCGTTCTAGACAAGTTCCTGGCTAGCGACGCGTCGAAGACGCAGTTGGGGCTTACCAGGATCTGGCCCGGCGTGTCCGACGAAAAGTTCAGACTAGCCGGTTACCCGCCCCGAGCTTACGATGACGATTCCTGGAAGCGCGTTCTTCGGGGAATCGCGATGTCACGGCGTTGCGGCAGTGTCTACGCAGCGGGGCGAATTCAATCTCGGGCCCATAAGAACAGAAAATCCTGGTAGGCAACGCGAGTTTTAGCGCGAAGCCCGCCATCGAAGCTCTCGTCGTCGGTATTGTTCGTAAAGGCCGCCAGGAGAACAGTGTCCTGATCGGTCAATTTTGCGATGTACGCGGACTTGCCGCCAGCGTTTCCTTCATCCACGTCAATAGTTCGGGCACCAGTGCGTCATCGAATTTCTTGTCGATTTCAAACAGGTGATTCATGCGTTCGACAACATAATTCCGGGCAGTCCCAGGGTGCATGCCATTGACGATTTCGGCGATGGCGTCGCTGTCGGCACGGCTCATGACCATGTCTCCCGTCCCGTAGACGACCAGCGCCGGGGCGTTCACGCTTTGCCACACTCGACCGAGATTCAGCGACTGGAGCTGCTGATAAAAAGCGGCGGGGCGGCCATACTGCCCGTCCGGTGCGTCATACCATAAATGCTTCCACTCCGGATGCTGCGCGATCGCCTGCCCCGGCGTCATCCCTTGATTGAGATACAGATCGTAAAATTGCGCGAACGCCTTCACGCCGTCATTGGTTTCTGCCGCGGACTTGCCCGCGGCCGTCAGGCGTCGTCTCTCGTGCTCGATCATATGCTCGTACCAAGTGCGTCCCCAACTACTCGCGGCAATGTAGCCGCGCACAGGTCGTCCGCCGGTCACCAACGGCGAAAACCCTCCGCCATTGCTCATGCCGAGGACGATCACTTGGTTGCTGTCCAGGAATTGGTACTTGCTCATCGAGTCGAACGCCGCTCGCCATCCCTGCAGCTCGCTCTCGCTATTGAAATCGGCTTGCGCACAGTTGCCTTGGCTCTCGCCCACCCCCGGTTTGTCCATTCGAACGGTGGCGTACCCCGATTGATCGATCAACCGTAGGATCAACGCACCAAAGCCGTCCGTTTCTCCATCGGGATATTCCATGCTGTCGCAGCTCAACCAGCCAACGAAGAAAATAACTGGCACTTTCCCGGCGGCGTTCTTGGGACGCGTAACAAACGTTCGTAATTTCTGGGCTCGGCCATTGCTTACCCAATCGTAGAGAACTTCACTATTTTGGAAACGCTCTCGCTTCACCGGCGCTTGCTGGCCCACTGCGCTCAGCGTGACCAAGAGCAGCAGTGCATACCGCACAACGAACATACCCACCTCCGCTAGTTAGCGATGCAAACGCCACTTTAGACGCACCGTTGCCAGCTTGGTTTCCCCTAGAAATCAGCGCTTACGTTTCGATTGGGAGTGGATGACGGGCCACTTGGAGGTGGTCCTCAAGTCCTTCTGTCCAAACGCTGTTTTTCAGGACTCACCGCGCTTCACCGATAGCAAAGGGGAATAAGGGCCTCGCTCCGCGATGCAGTGAATCGGCAAAACACGCACAATTCTCAAAAGCCCCCTCTGGAGTGGAAGAGTGCGCGCACGGGGCCAAAACAGGTGTAGAATGCTCGCCAATACCCCGTTTTACAGATCCCCAATTTCCGTTTGGGAAGGTTCTGATATGGCGAATACCATGACCGTTGCCACACCTGCGTCTGCGGCGAAAATCACTGAAGGCCGAATCAACGCAGATCGCCTGTTTTACGTCGTCGCCGCAGGTACGATGCTGATTTTCACCGCCGGGGGATTCCGGCACTTCTATCTGCACGGCAGGGCTCCTTGGGGGGACATGACCAACCAGATTGTCCCACTGATCGTTGCTCACGGGCTCGCCATGTCGGGCTGGGTAATTCTATTTTTGGTTCAAAGCATTCTGATACTGACTGGCCGTCGGCGACTTCACATGGTGATTGGTCCACTTGGGGGTGTCCTTGCCGCGGCCATTGTGATTCTGGGTTCAACGGTGGCGCCCTTATCTGTTCGCTTCAGCCCGCAAATTTACGCATCGCTGGGCGGGCCGAGACCTTTCTTGGCCATGATGTTTGTACAGATGCTATCGTTCGGAACACTTGTGGGAATCGGATTGGTATATCGCCGCAGGCCCGAGATCCATCGTCCGATGATGCTATTAGCCACAATCGTAATCCAATCCGGTGCATTGGGCCGGTTTCCCTACATAGAAAACCTTGCGGCGTTTCCGCCCTTGTATGTTTGGGGACCGGTGTTGCTCTTTGGGGGCTTGCTTTTTGTTCTTCAATGGGGAATGAGCCGAACCTTGAATCGGTGGTATTTGATGGGTTACGCCGGGATGGTGATGGCGTCCTTCATGTCTGTCGCGGTGGGCCACACTGCGCTCTGGGATCGCATGGTCAGTAGCTTCGTCCCATGAAAACCGGAGTCCCACACTGACATTCTTCTTTGTAACTCCTGGCACGCATAACGGGACAAGTCCAGTCCCAGTACTTCAAGTTTCCGATTTCCGCGTTTACCAGGCACTTAACTTGTTGAGTTATCTCTCCTGTTGCATTTCGAAATTGCGCTCGGACAAGCACAAGGTTGCTTAAAGGCAATGACGGAAACCACCTGGCATGTGATGCTTGCACTGCTGCAATCAAGGGAGCTTATCCGCCTATTGGAACAACGGCTATCAACGACCCTGAAAGCAGGATTACTCCGTCTAACAGGCGCTGGAGGGCAACCGGGTTGCTGTGAATGGGGCAAATGCGATAGTGGTTGGTCTATCACCGAGGTGACTTCACAGGTGCGGGGACTTGGCGATTCCGTGCAACTAATTTGCGTGCGGCGCGCTCCCATTCAAGAACAGAAATGGAGTAGCGACCGTTGCCATTGATTCTGGTAGTTGATGATTACGAGAATTGGCGACGCCAAGTCCTTTCGCTGCTCCAGGCGCGGCCCGCTTGGCAAGTCATCGCCGAGGCGTCGGACGGATCAGAAGCCGTTCAGAAGGCCGAAGACCTGAAGCCGGACTTAATTCTGCTGGACGTCGGTCTCCCGAACCTGAATGGAATCGAAGCCGCCCGGCGGATACGACAACGCTCCCCCAGCTCCAAGATTATTTTCCTGAGTCAGAACAGTGATCTCGACGTCGTCCGAGCAGCTTTGGGCACGGGCGCGTTGGGTTACGTTCGCAAGACAGATGCCAGACGCGAACTACTGCCTGCCATGGATGCGGTCCTTCGGGGCAAGCAATTCGTCAGTAGCAGTTTAAAAGACCACCAGTTCACTGACACCTCAGCAGAGAAAGCCCCTCACACCCATGAGGTTCTGTTCTATTCTGATGACACGGTTCTTCTAGATAGCGTTACTCGCTTCGTTGCTGCCGCCCTAAGGGCCGGTAACGCGGCGATTGTGCTCGCTACGAAGTCACACCGGGATAGTCTTCTTCAGAGATTGAAGGCAGGGGGTGTGGATACAGATGGCGCCCTTCAACAGGGTACCTACATTTCATTGGATGCCGCCGAAACGCTCTCAACAATCATGGTGAATGGCTTGCCTGACCCGGTTCGATTTTTCGGGAGCGTTGGTGGATTGATCGAAGCAGCTGCCAAAGCAGCGAAATCAGAGCAGCCTCAGGTTGTTTTGTTCGGTGAAGCCGTGGCTCTCTTGCAGGCGGAAGGCAACGCGGATGCGGCTATTCGGTTTGAACAGCTCGGAAACGACCTAGCCAAAACACAGGAGGTAGATATCCTGTGCGCATATCCATTGAGCAGCTTTCACAACGAGGAAGACGAGCATTTGTTCCAGAGCATCAGTGCGGAACACTCAGCCGTTTATTCTCGGTGAAAGTCCTTGGTGAATTTGGCGGCGAACCCGCTGTTCCTACCCTGCCGCCGCCCTTGCAGAATCGCTGCTTGAATCGAAAGGAACACGGGCGTGGATGGTGGTACCCCGCTTGGGCTGCGAGTCGATTGACAGCGTTCCATTCACTAGTTTCAGTCGCTCCTCCATGCTGATGAGACCAAGCCCTCGGCTCCCCATTGCCGCTTCGCGGTCAAAGCCCGCGCCGGAATCCTCAACTGTGAGATGAATCTCATCCGACGTTCCCCATAAGCGCACTTCGAACTGCCGAACTCCACTGTGTTTCGCCGCATTGTGGAGGGCTTCTTGCAGAACTCTGAAGAGGCACAGAGAAATGTCCGGCGCCAAGGAGCGGGGCAGATAATGGACGTTAAAGTCAATCTCAACTTTCTGCTGCTCGGAGAACTCTTGGCAGAAGCTTCTGGTGGCTCCAGCAATACCCAGATATCGCAGTTTTGCCGAGTGCAATTCGTGCGACATGAATTGAATGGCGTCGGCTATCTCCGTAATCTGCTTCTGGAATTCGCACATACGGCTGCGGACTTCAGGCAAAATGAGAGTGTCTTCTTGGAGTTGTTGTAACTCGACAGCCACAAGGGCGAGACGTTGACCGATGTCGTCGTGAAGCTCTCTGCCAATTCGGGCACGTTCCTGCTCCTGTGCCTCAATCAACTTGCGGCTGACGTTTGCGAACGCGGCTTCCGCGAGTTTCCGCTCGGTGATGTCGATAAACGCGACCACCGCCCCAACAACCTTCTCCCCTCTACGCTGGGGATACGACCAATACTCAGCCGGGAAACTCGTTCCGTTCGCTCTCCAAAACACCTCGTCCTCCGCGTGGACTCCTTCCCCAGTTCGTGTTACCCGGTGAACTCGACACTCCTCTACGGGGAACAATGTCCCGTCCGAACGAGTGTGATGTATCAGATCATGCGTATTCTTGCCGAGGACTTGGTCAATGTGCTCGTATCCCAAAGTGCGGAGGCAGGCAGGGTTGCAGAACGTGCATCGGTGTTCGAGATCAATCCCATAAATGGCTTCGGCAGTGGAGTCGAGAAGAAGTCGAAGCTTATCCTCACTTTCGTACACCTTCTGCTCGACTTGCTTTCGCTCAAGCGCTTGGGCAAAAGCGTGGGCGAGGATTTGCAGCCGCCGTTGCTGCAGTTCTGGCCAATCGTGCTCCTCCATATTGTCGAAGGCTAGAACCCCAATCACCGAGCCGCGCCCTACGGATAGGGGGAATACCAAGCTGGAATGGATACCATATTGCTCCCATGATTCCTTATCTTTCGTTGCCTCGGGCGGGAGTGTTGCGGTATTCGGTACGCAAACTATCTCTTTATTCAGAATCTTGTTGTAACCCCACGGAAAATACTCCTTTGCACTGGGGCGTAACGGCAGCGGCTTCAAGTTGGGGGCACGATAAACGTGAGTCATAACGAGCAGGTCAGGATTTTCCTCTGAGACCTGCCAGACGGATGAATGATCCACCCTCAAGGATTCACAGATTACACGTTGGGCGTTCTCAATCTTTGAATCGACGTCGCTGGGAGCAACGTTAACGAACTGAGTGCAGACATCCGCAAGAAGCATCTCGAACCGCAGCCGCGCTTCTGCTTCGGCTTGCAATTCGGATTGTGATGGCGCACTCATTAATACACCTTGAAGTACACCTTGAAGCAGTTCGTTGCGTGAGACCAGTTATTTAACCACACAGCAGAGTTTTTCGTGAAGCCAGTATAGACACAATGTGTTCCAAGTCCAGTCGGCTCAACGCCCGGTCGAGTAGGCCCGGGGAATTTCACCCCGAGCCCCTCACAGAACCGTGCTTGACTGTCTCCAGTCACACGGCTCGTGTCACTCCGTGAAGGTTTGACCTTCCGTTCTAACCACTCGGTTCCTCCTGTTTCCAGTTGACCGTAATTGGTTAGGACGCGAGTGACCTGCCCCCTTCGCTCCACGGGAATTACCCCGCTTCTTCACTACTGTGGGGCAGTCCGACCCTGAAACTTCGCTTCCGTACTCTCGCCCTCGTGGTTCTTCCACTTGTGGCTTCTCCGTTTGCATCGAAGTCTCAGGTTCCCACGTTCCGCTTAACCGCCTCTTTGGCAAGCTCAGGCCACCTCTCATGCCGGATGCCGCTCCGCCCGTAAGCAGGTTTCGTCGGAGCTAATCCCGCAGTAACTAACCCCCTGCGGTTTTGACATCGTCTATAACCTTTCGACACTTCAGCAGTGGTTCCCTTGCGGTCCTCTTCTTGCCGGTCACCTGACCTGGTCGTTGCCAGGCCTTTTCCTTCCGCGTTCACGACCATAGCTTTTGACTACAGCCGCCGAAGGTGGTTTGGAACCTGTTCCTGTAAACCGGTTCCGAGGGGCCTACCCTCATCAGTCAAGCAGTTGCGCACTACTCAGCGTTTCCTCCTTTCGTGCTCGTGGCACACATTAGTCGGGTTACTGGACAAGTGCCGTACTGGGATTTCACTTGTCCAGTAAGCGCGCGCTTATCGGACAAATGAGTCCATCCACGGTCAAATCTCAGTTTCTTCGCTAAATCCGGTAATCCCCCGATTGTATTGAAGGTCCAAATTCTGTAGGCTCCCTGAACTGAAATGCCCACTTGAACGAGAGGTTTTAATGTCGTGTCCGTCATGCAGGTCCAGCAATCAGACAGAATTTCCTAGTGAGACGATCATCCATTTCATCGGCGTCGTCAAAAGTCTCGACAAACCCGGCGTCTGGGTGTTCCCTGTGCTTGTAATCTGCTTGGACTGCGGCTTTTCGCAGTCGACAATCCCGGCACCCGAATTGGCGCAGCTTGCCGCCGGTGCGGTGACCAGTGAATCACCCGTGAGGAACGCGTCCGTTTCAGGAAACACGCACAGCGAATTGCATTCGGAGTAGAGCGGGGAACCGTGGTCTCTCCGATGGGTCTAATGAAGAGCACCGTCCGAGATAACTGCGTCGATAGCAGTAAGTAACTGGCTTCCGGCTTTTGCCTTCTGCACGTAGGCTCGTGCGCCGGTACTGAGAGCTTCTTCAACCACGTCAGCAGAAGTTTCACAACTCAAGAAAATTATTTTAGCATTCGGTACAAGTGCGCGAATCCGCCGAGCGGCCTCGATGCCATTCATCGTCGGTAGCCCGATGTCCAGCAGAATCAAATCCGGTTTCAATTCCACCGTTTTCTGGACCGCTTCGAGTCCGTCAGACACTTCTGCAATGACCTGCAAGTGGGCCTTTTTCGCAAGGGCAGAGCAGACGAATTGCCGATAGGGTGGGGAATCTTCCGCGATGAGAATACAGACTGCTGCGGGACTCAAGTTGAGAGAATGGCCTTCAGGTTTTAGATTCAACTCACCCATTCGCAGCTCACGCACCGTGCCCGCTGTTTCGGGCTGGTTGGGATACCAATCACGCGTAGTCGGGATGTTAGTCCTATGCGGGTAAATTTCAAGGCTTTTCAGAGTCAGTACGCTGGCGTACGAAGAAACATAACGTAAGAATCGTCGTCTACGTTTGCTTTGCGCTCAACGCCCGATTGGTCGGATTACCGGACAAGTCCAGTCCCAGTACCTCAAGTTTCCGATTACCGCGTCATCTCTAACGAGGCCGGCTGTTGCAAGAGTTTTTTTCTGTGCTCATTCCTCGGGTCGAACACACTTCTTCGTGGGCGCAGGAACTGCGTCTGTTTCTGGAGTTGCTGTTCATTTGCGTCACCCTAAGCGGCTCGGCCCTTCGCGTTCATCAATTTGGTGTTGCCCACCAGTCATCTCTTCGATCATCCACGACCATGATGAGTTTTTCGATCTCCCCTCGCAGGGAGGCGGGTAGCCTAATCAATCAGCCGGTGACTTTCGCACCCTAACGCGCTGCTGGCATTCCCGCACAGGCATCACCACTTTTCTGCTGCATCGGTCCACGACGACAGAACTCGTGGTACTCAATGCGATCCCGCAACATGATCCACATCCGGATTCCCAGCTTGCGAGCCACCGCGGCTCTCGCCTTTCCGAGACCTTCCTGGATTAGTTTGCGGCGGTAAAACTGTTTCAACTCTGGATCCCGGCGTACCGCATGGATCGCTGCTTCACTCCACAGAAATCGCAACAGGGGATTGCCTTGTTTGGTCAGGCCACCCAACCGCTGTCGCTTCCCACTGGAATATTCCCCGGGGATCATCCCTACATAACTGGCCAGCTCCTTGCTGTTTGCGAATCGCGCCGGATTGCCCAGGAACACCTCGGTCGCTAGCGCCGTGATCGGTCCTACTCCGGGATGGGTCATCAACAACCGTGTTCCGGAACGTTCACGAGCTTGCTGCTCGACTCGCTGATTTAATTTCTCGATCTCCGTCTGGAATTGCACATACATCCTCTGCAACTCATTCCGCCGATAAGCGGCATGCGGTGACAACGGTAAAGACGCGATCGCGTGTTGGCCTGCTTGCGTCCACAGTGAGGAACCCCGTCGGAGGCCATGGGCCAAGGCCATGGCCTGCAGCGCATTTTTTGGAGGAAAGCTTTTTCGACCCCTGCCTTTCACATTGACGCCCTATTCGGCATGTGCCTGATTGATGTCTTAAAGACGACTCTGCAGCACGAAGGCAACATGGTGCGGCAACGATGCGAGAGATTCCAGCCCACGATCTCCCGCGTGCAGCAGTCGATCACGCACACCAAGTACGCCCAGCCCACGGCAGGACCCGCCCAGATCTTGGTCATGTCCGACTGCCAGATCTGATTCGGCCCGGCTGCTTCCACGCGGCCCCACTCTTTCTTCCTTTGTGCGCGCAGACGACGCCAGCGCACCAGCAAACCACGATCGCGCATTACCCGTAACACCCGCTTGCGATTCACGAATAGCCCTTTCTTCCGCTGCAGCCACCACGCCACCCGGCGATAGCCGTATGCCAGTTTCTCTCCACACGCCATCACGATCTGCTCATCGTAGGGACCAAATCGCCTTATTACTCATAACGTTAGAATTGCCCCTCCACTGCACTGTTTGTCAGCAACGTGAACTATCCAGAAACGGAATTCTGGGAAAGTGTGTCTCCAAGTGATCTCTTGCCCGTGTCCGTGTACCCGCCGTGTACCTCACTTGGGCGAATTTGCTGTTTTATCGTTTCTCGCGTTTAGTAGAATCAGTAAGCTACGCGGAATCAGTGGGGCTCAGAATTCCGACTCCCCCGCCTCCACCATTCTTCGCTCCTCGCGGCCAATCCAGCCACGGAAGCCGTGATACGATGCACCCGCTTTTCCGTCAAGCGGGGATTCCGATGCCTCTGAGAATCTGGGAAATCACGCAGAGATCGTCTGTCTGGTCGCGATCCCGGCGCAACCTGTCGAAACGGTCTTTGCTCCTTGGCTTGGGACTAGCGTTTGTAGTCTTCGTCAGCACCTTTCCCGTATGCGCCAACGAAGCAAAGCGCGACGTACCCTCGCATGTGCCTCCCAAACGTTCTTCCCAGATCCACGACGGATTCGGAATCAACTCAGATTTGCCCCGTGACCCGTATTTGCCATGGAATCGCCGCTGGTGGACACGCATGTTCGACGCCGGCTTCAAGTGGATTCGCATCGGGCAATACGAGAACAGCTCCGACTGGACCAGTTGGGACTGGGTGGAGCAGAAACGCGGCCTGTTTTCCGTACCCCAGCAGGTAGACGACTACGTGGACTCTCTCGTCGACAACGGCGTGCTGATTCAGGTCCAGCTTTTGTATGGCAACGCGATGTACACCGCGCCGGTTGGCAAGCTTCCAGACGTCAGTGTTCCCGAGCCGGGTTCTTTTCACAACCCGGATCGTAGCCTCTATTCCGTTTACTGGCCTCCGAAGACCCCTGAACAAATCGTGGCATTCAACCGCTATGTCAAATGGATGATGCAACACTTTCGGGGTCGCATTAACTATTGGGCGCTATGGAACGAGCAGGACATCGATTATTGGAACCCCGTTCCCAATCCCGAAGACTACGGCCGCCTGCTCAAGTCCTTTGTTCAGGTCGTCCACGAAACCGAATCGCAAGCGAAAGTGATTTATGGAGGACAGGCGGAGCCGTCGCGGGAATTCACCCAGCGCGCTTTGGATACCTGTCAGTGCGCTTCGGGAATCGATGTCTATGCCTATCACACCTACCCGGGCTACGGTCAGAATTTGCAGCCGGAAACCATGGACTCCGGCGCGTATCTACTTCAATCTCCAAAAGCATTGCGAGAGCTGGTAACGAACTATCCTGGGATTCGCCCGGATATTCGTTTTTTCGACGATGAGTTCAACTCCATTCCCTCCTGGCAAGGCTCTGATGAATCTGTCCAAGCTAAATATGTTCCCCGCGGTTTGCTCTACAACTTAGCTGCGGGAGTCAAGACCTTTACATGGCTTCTCACCGCCGCTCCCGACGGCAACGAGTATGACGACTTCGGCCTGATCCACGGACTCACTTATCAGGAAACGGATTTCAGTCCGCGGCCAGTATTTAGCGCTTTGCAGAACATAAACGCGCTGTTTTCCGATACAAAATTCGATCCCTCGATTCAAGTCCACATCGCTGACGATCAGACGCGCTTTCGCGCCGAATATCCCCTCCTTGCCTATGGCTTTCGCTCCGCGAATGGGAAAGCGATCGTCGCGTACTGGCTGGCGGGCCACAGTTATCCGGGGAATGCTTTTCCCCGCTCTATTCCGAACTCTCACTGAAGAATACGGGGATCGAGCATCCCGTTTTGATCGACGTGGTGTCGGGAAAGATCAAGGCGCTGACGTGGAAAAGTGGCACAAAAGATGTCATCGAGGCGCTACCCATTCGCGACTCGGTGATGGCCATTGCGGATGAAAGCTACTTTGACTGGTCCGTACTGCCGGAGACTCCGACTCTGCTGGGTCTCAGCCCAAGCGGTAATGCGATCAAACTCACTTTTGCGATTTATGGAGGAGAGGCCACCGGAATCGTTGTGGAACGCCAAATCGTCGAGCGTTCCGGTGACCGCGGAAATTGGCAGAGGATTGCCAAGCTATCTGCGGGAACGACGGAGTACACAGATTCCGGCGTTTCCAAGGGCCAGCAAATTGGATATCGAGTGCGCGCGTTCAACGGCTCAGGGGAATCCGCGTATTCCAACGTGGCGAGAATACCTTACTAAAAAGAGGAGGGCAGATGGCTTAGTCGACAAAGTCGATGACGGCCCCTTCACGGCGGTCCAGGAACCCGACGAACTGGCCAAAGTTTGGCGCAGCCACGTTGTTGTACACCGCGTTGAAATTGCCGTGATTCGTCACATTCAGCGAGTAGAAACCAAGCCGCACATGATGACCTTTGCCCTTCCCATGCTCGGTGCCCAGAAAAGGAATGCGGAATTGCCGATAGATTTTGACATCCAGCGTAAAAAATTCGGCAAAGCGCTGCCCGTTAGGTGTCCCTACATAGTTTTGCAGCGTATCGATATTGGAGTAGGGATAGCCGGAGTGTACGTCTACGATGGGACTGAACTTGAAGCTCTTCGGCAGAGAAATAATTCCCCAGGTCACCACCCGGTTGGGCACGTCGTAGGGCAGGATGCCATACACATTTGGTCGAATGACCGGTTGTTCGAAAGGAATGAGTACGGCAGAAAGATTGTTCAGATCTCCACGCGTGCGACTCCAGACGTAGGAGGCATTTATCTCATCGGTTCGACGAAAGGTAAAATGCACGGTGCTTTCCAGCTCGCGATAATGCGATGAGCCCGTGTTGGTAAGAGCCAGAAAAGATTGCCCACCCGCCGCGGCGGTGAACGGATTGACAGCAAAGAGGTACGTCGTGTGGCTATCGATATAACCGACGCGCAAAAGTAAATTTTTCCGCAACGCGTGCTCCACTTGGACATTCCACGTCAGGTTGCGTGGCGTTGTCTCCGGCTCGGTCGGCAAACCGCTGGCTGTCAGTGGGTTTAGCCCGCTCGCGTAAGCATTCGTGTAGGTCAAAGGGGGCCCGCTCGGCAAGCCCGCCGTATCGAATGGCGTAATTATTTGAGTAGGGTTGGCTGTGAAGTCGCCGGCCAGAAGCGGCAACAAACTGTAAAACAAGCCCACGCCCGCTCGAATTACAGTCTTACCCTCTTTGCCGGGAGAATAAGCGACACCCGCACGCGGAGCCACCGCTGCGGACCAACCATTGGTTTCGGTCGACAAACGCGCTCCCAGATCCATGGCCCAGTGGGAGTCCATGACCCAATGATCCTGAATGAACTCGGCCACCGCCGAGTCCGAAACATTCTGAGGCGGCGCTGCAAGAAAAGTAATCTCTTCCGCCAGCGTCCCGTCCTGACGAAGAATTTGCACTGGATTCGAAGTGCTGACTCCCACGTAGGAGCGATGATCGAAATCCACGCCGACGTGTAGCTCGTGGCGGCCGAGCCAGTGTTTCTCGGCAAATTGGTACGCGGGCACCACTTGAAATTCCTTGCCTCTGCGCGACCACTGATTGAAGTAATTCCCGCCCCAGCCTTCCGGGGTGACGAGCATATCCGCGGGCCCTTGGCCATGCGCGTTGCTATCGAACCGGGTGTACTGCGCAACGGTGCTGAAGATTGCACCGGAGCTAAACTCATACCGGTCCGTGAGACCCACGGTCACGCCCTTTTGGTTCAAGTCATTCGAGGCAGGCTGAGGAACCAGAGCATTGATGTCCGCATGCTGTATCCGGGACGGGTACGCGTTCACCGTGAGTGTCAACACATGAGTCTTGGAGAGGATTGCTTCCAGGGTCGAAAATGTACTAAACCCTTGCTTCTTGCTGATGTCATACGGCCAAGGCAAGCCTCGCACCGTGCGCTTTTTCATGTCGTACTGGAAAATCTCCGAGAAGAGCAGCTTGTGTTTGATTAGCGGAACGCTGAAGTCGACTCCCGGTGTTGCCTCTTGGAGTCCGACCATACTCCCATTCTTTCCAAGAACGGAAGGGATAAAACTCTTTAGTCTGAAGCTCCACCCGTCGTCAGGTGGTTTGGTTTCAACTTCGGTCAATCCGCCGGTAAAGCTTCCCAGCGTCGCGTTATAAGGCGTCTTGTAAACCGCGAAAGACTGCACGGCATCGGTCGGCACAGGCACTGCGAAAGTTCCAGTCACCGGATCGGTTGTCCGCGCGGAATTGACGATCAACAAGCTCTGATTCTCGTCCGCGCCTTTGAAGTTCAGTTTTCCGTCCAGCGTTTTCACTACACCAGGGGTCACTGGGAGAACTTCCCGGATTTTTTCCTGCGCCGTCGGAAGGGAAATCAACTGGCGCTGCGTAAGTGTCACGCTCGGAGTCGTCGCGTCCTCGGTCGCGATGGACTGAGTCGTTTCGCTGACCTCAACCTCTTCGTTGACGGTCAGGAGCTCCACTTTGATGTCCGCGACGGCTGCTTGTCCGGGAATGAGACTGAGGGCCTTTGTGAAGGGCTTGAAACCCGGTTGGTTAATGGAAATCGTATAGCTTCCAGGTTTAAGGTCGTTGAATTCATATAGTCCGGCATCATCCGTGTTGGCAGTCAGAGGGTTGCCATCGGGCGGCTCCGTGGTCAGCTTTACAGTAATCCCTGCTAGTCCGCTGGAGGCGTCCTCTTGCGTGGTGGTGAGGGTCCCGTGGATGGACCCGAGGGGCTGTTTCTCGTTGCCGGTCTGCGTCGCTTGCCCACGCGTCGGGATCGTTGCAAGCATGAACACACACATAACTGCCGCTTGCCGCAACCAACCTCTTGTCGAGTGGGGAGAGGTTAAGCCCAAAAGGTTTAGAGGCGCGATTTGGCGAAGTACTGGTCGGGCTAAGCTCATGGTTTTATCTAGCCAGAGGCTGATTCCCAACTTTCTCGCGAGTAGTTCCGTCCGACTCACCACTATCGCAGGCACCCTTGTCCAGCCAGTGAACATGCCCTTCTTTGTCAATTTCCAGCTCTGAGATAGGAGGGCCCGCTAAATCCGGGTGTGCTTCCACCTCCATCTCGACGAATCGATGGGCGAGCTTGACGTAATCCGCCTTGGCCCAATCGGGATGAGACTTGACGTGAGCGCGAATGTGGCCATTGAGGCCCAGAAAATATCCGACCCGCGCGTAGGACGGAGCAGTGCTCTCGGACCGCTCCGCACTTATTTTCCCTGCTGAATTGACCACCAGGCCTCTGACGATCAGCGCAATCTGTCCATTTTGGATGCCCGCGAAAATCACTTCGGTTGCCTTGTTCTCTACCGTTCGGCCAAAGTCGCCTGGATCTGCGTCGCGAATGTGACGAACCGCACGTTCGTATGGAATTCTTGAAAGCTGGAGAAACGCTTCCGCCTTCGCTCGTAGGTCACCTGGGTACTGGCAGGCGGCCTCGGCAAGTTGCCGCAAATGGAATTCCGTTGTTTTCTCTTCGTAGAGACCCGCCATTGCGACTGTACAGCCAGGTTTGTCAATGATCTTACACTGGGAAAGAGAAGCAAGTATCCGGTTCACGCGACAATCGGTCGCGATCACCACGCGGTGATTCGTGTTATCGATTAACGCGACCACGCTGGTAGCAGTTGCCATGGCGGGCAAGAACAATGTTCCGGTTGTGAGAAAAACAAGCAGGCGAACCATATCAGCAGGATTCCGTGCCGTCCGCGGAGTTGCCGCGTCAGGAACTTTCGAAAGAGGCTGAAACGCGTGTTTCATTTGAAAACCAATTCCTTGTATTCTTCCACAAGCTTTCCCTGAGTGGCATTTTCTTGTTGCTTTGCTCGTGCCGGATCAGCACACTGAAACGGAGTCCCTTACTTGTTTCCAGGGATGATTTGGTCTGAGCGTGCGCCTTCGGACAAATCTTTCACGACACCGTCAATCGATTCCGAATTCCCTCCTGGGCACGACTGGGCATTGCACAAAACAAGAAGCTGAACCTCAAAACGAAAAATGCAAACTTTCTAAAACCCATTGAATTTCTCTTCAGGCCCCTAAGTTGGGCGACGTTTGTTCGCTTTTGTTGGAGTGGCCGTCTGGAAATATGGCGGTTGCGCCGACCCGCTGATGGGGCTAGCGCGATTAAGAAAGGAACAGATGCGGTATTTCTGAATTAAGCAGAGGGCGGAGCGCGGGAGGGTGCATCTTGGAAGAAAAACTCTTGATGAATCGTTGCGACAAATGGTTGAACGCATCCGATCGCAAGAAGAGGACTAAACAGCGACGCGGTTAGCGCTTTCGGACCAGACCCAATGTGCGCCGCTTGGCAGACCTGGCAACTAGCTTCATTCTGTCCTTTCAGGTGTGAGTGGTTTAGTGCTTGCCCAATAAACAGAACGAACAAGACTGCCAGGGAAAGAGCAAACACTCTAACCAAGTCCAGCCTCGTATTGTGCTTGCCAAGCATCTAGATTCTCAGAGTACTCCCATGTTCTCTTTGGACGCCAGAGCTGTTTCATAGCGAGCATCCCGGGTCCTGTGGAATCCGCGTAACTCATCAAGACAACCCTATCGGAATCAGGAATCCAAAATCCCTTGTCACCGCATCATAATGAACTTGAGGGGATAATCATGCCTAGATGCAAGCCTTGGGGAGTCTGGCTATGCCTGAGTCTCCTGACTTGCGGCGTTCCAGCCGCGGCTCAGTCTCAGCAGCCCCCTATCGTCCCTGACGTGAAGAGTGGTCTGCTTTACCCACAGGGAACAGGGGCATCAGCCGGCGAGCAGCGATCGTCCGGAAGCATCAGCGGAAGGGTTGTCGACCAAACGGGAACCGCTGTCGCCGGAGCCCAGGTGAAACTTTCTCGCGAAGATCAATCGCCAGACCAAGAGGTGATGACTGGCGACGATGGGCAGTTCTCCTTTGCAAACGTCGCTCCCGGGCCCTTCCAGCTCACCATTACGTCGGCGGGCTTCGCAACGCAAGCTTCCTCTGGAATGCTGCGGTCGGGGGAGACTTACGCTGTCCCGCAGTTCGCGTTAGCTCTTGCTACCGCTCTCACTGAGGTGCGTGTGATCCCCACACGGACCGAAGTGGCAGAAGATCAGATCAAGGTTCAAGAAAAGCAGCGGGTGCTAGGCGTCGTTCCAAATTTCTATGTCAGCTACGACCACCACGCAGTTCCTCTCACCTCCAAGCAAAAGTTCGAGCTTGCCTGGAAGACTACAGTGGATCCGGTTAGCTTTGGAGTGACCGGCGTCATCGCGGGAATTCAGCAGGCGCAAAACGATTTCAGTGGATATGGACAAGGCGCACAAGGTTATGCAAAGCGGTACGCAGCCTCTTACGCCGACTTTGTTGCGGGCACGTACATCGGAGGCGCCATCCTGCCGTCGATCCTGAAGCAAGATCCACGTTATTTCTACAAAGGAACCGGTAGTAAGCGATCGCGGGCTCTGTATGCGATTGCCAATTCCGTGATTTGCAAGGGCGACAACGGACATTGGCAGGCAAATTACTCTGGTATCCTCGGAGGCTTAGCTGCGGGCGGGATCTCAAATCTCTACTACCCAGCGAAGAATCGCGATGGAGCAGAGTTAACGTTCGAAAACACGCTAGTCGGGATTGGCGAATCTGCCGGGGTCAATCTCCTTCAAGAATTTGTCATCCGCAAACTGACACGGAACGTTCCTAACCAGGGATCGGCCAGCCCCTGAAACACGATCAATGGACTGCACCCTTGAAATGAGAGGGTTTCGATGGGCACACCTTTCAGGAAGAACAACTTGAGAAGAAAACCTCCCATCTTCATAAGCTGAGGACTAAGATCCGTGGACGGGTAGACACGACATTCGCGTCTTGTTCGCCACCATAACTCGACCGAATCGCTGATGTTTGATACGCCTTTACTGTTCCATTCATACCTAGTTCCGCGTATGGGCAGGCCTGCTTCTGGGCGCTATTTATAGAACGTGCTGAACGATCCTCGCCGGACGCTGGAACCGGAGCGGCCAGTGACCGCACCAATTCCCTATCGGAGGACGGATAGATCGTTGAATCTCATGAATTAATCCCAGGCCAGTAGCCGCTTGTCCCATCTTGCACCTCGGGAGTAGACGATGCCTCGACGAGAACACTGCGCTGATCACTTATTGCTCCTCGGCGAAATGTTGGACGCGGCCACACAGTATGTCGCCCTCTGTGACACATCCTTAGAGGACGAGGAGACCACGATGGTCGAACTCGCTTATGAGCAAATCTCCTCTCTTCAAAATCGCCTCGGAAGACTCAGCAAGAAGTTGGACGAGTTGGACCACCGGGTGCGGAACAAATTGGCACAACTGAGCGAGCGACCAGGGCCACAAACCAAGCGGCGGTCTGCGAAAGGCGCTGGCAACTAAGTCTCGGCCGCTACGACAGTGTTCGATTGCACGCTTATAGGAAAGCCGCATCAATGGAGATACGGAATGCGCAACGATTTGGTCTCCAGGCATTGATTCTATTTTGCCGGCTTCGGCAATTGCAAAATTTCCCTGATTTTATTTCGGTTTGAAACCTCTCGCGGACTTCCACCGTGGCGTTCCAGCCATTTCGTAAAGTCCATCAGCCTCACCTCATGTTCCACTGGCACATTGGTCACGCGCACTCTGACCGGATTCAATCCCTGCGCGATTCCCACCACCCATTCATTTCCGCGAATGGCCGCCAACCCCAGAGCCACGGCCTCATACAAGGTTGCAGCGGTGACCTCGACGGTATGCGAGACACCTTCCATATCCTGAATGGTGACGCGGCAGGAGCGCACGGGCATAGCGGAGGGAAGATAACATATTCGCTTTTTGTTCGTCACAAGAGAAGATGAACTATGCGGGCACATAGCCAGAGAAGGCCTAGCAGGTGCTGATGTGGGTCCGTCCTGCTTGCGTTCAGGAGCCAGTTCTATTCACGAGGCGCTAGGTGTGCGCCGCTACCGAGTTTACCGCCCCGCCCTCTTCGTCCTTGCCGTGACGCTTACCAGCTCCGGCAACGAAAAGGCCTTCTCCACGTCGTCGGGGGATTTCCAAAATCGCCGAAGCTGTTCGGGACAGTTAAAGAGGTTCGTGCGATAGATCGTCTGCTCAGACGCTGGATCGTCGGAAGCCGCCACGATTTTTCGCCAGATGGAGGCGCGTTCCGACACCCACGCGGCCTGTTCCTCTCGAGTTGTCTTCGTATGCAGAAGCAACGCGGCGAACAGATGATCGAGGTCGTTTTGGGTCAATTTCTCCATAGTTGTGTCTTGATCGGCTGGGCTGGAGCTGCTCAGCGCTCGTGGGCCTGGAAGGAATCTCCAAGCACCGCGCAAGTCTTGTAGCACATCACGGGCCACTTGTTGTAGGTCGGTCATATATATATATATGATGCGGGTTCCGTCGTCTTTGGCTGCATGGAAAATGGCAGCCAAGGCGTTCGCCTTTCTTCAGAATTTGATAATCCAGGCATTCTCTATCATATTAGGTATATATATATCATATATTAACTAGTTAATATAAATAAAAAGATCAATATACACGAGTGCCCCACAACCGCAGACAGGCAACATAGACCGGTAATAGTGACATCTGACACCATCGAGAATCCGTCCATTAAAACTGGCCGAGCGAGTTCACACCACATGCTATTCTTCATCGTCTTTGACCGACGATGGCCAAGAAACAAGCTCGCGCACGCAGCGCACCCAGAAGAAAACCGGCGCCCGCTCGCCCACCCGCGCCGCTCTCGATTCCTGCGGAGGCTGCGCTCAGTTTCCTGAAAGATACCAAAGGCGCGGTAACGTGGACCGTTTCGGAACTAGCCGCGACCCTCAAGATCGCCCGCAGCGATGGCGCTCGAGTCATCGCCTTGCTGCAGGCTCAGGGATATGTGCGCCAACGGCGAATGGATGACGACTCCGTCCGGCGAAACTGTATCCGGCGCCAAGCAGCCTCGCTTTGATCGGGAAAGCGTCGAGCGCGCGCTCGATTCCCTGCGCGAACGCATCCGGCAGGCCAACAAAGACGCAAAGTTCCCATTCAAGATCAGCGGAGCAGTGGCCTTCGGCGACTTTCTGGTCAAAGATCGCGCCAGGGTTCAGGCTGCGGATGTGGGCATTCAGTTGGCCCGCCGGGGGGAACACGTGAGTGACCTGCACTCCGCGTCCGACGCCCGAGAAGAACGCGCGTTCCTCCGGCAACTTCGCGGAAGAGCCGCACTTCTGGCGCTCCGACCCTATGCCGACTGGATGAAGAACCGGTCCAATCTGAATTTGCTGTAGGGCCAATGTGTGAGCCAAAGCCTCGGGATGGCTGAACAGGCCGCGGAAAATGCAACAACGGGAAGAAAGAGCTTTCTTCAGGGGCTGAAGCCCGTTGAGAGCGAGCACTCTACGTCGGAGCTAAAGCTCCGACCCCCTCAAGAACAAGCTTAAAGAACAGGCTTTCTACGCAGGCTAGAGGCCCGACGCCGTAGAACGCGCCGTCACGCCGGGCTAAGGCCCCGCGCCTACAGATAGCTGGTGACTCACTCTTCTGCCGCAAGTTGCGTGACTACTGCCCTGACGCTTTCGTAAGAGAGATGGGCTTCGCGGTGAGTATGCCTCGCCCTTCTTTGACGGTGATGAACTGGTTGGGCTTGATGTTGGGGATGGAATCTTTCTGGCCGCTGGGCCAGACGATTTCGAGGCTCGCGGTCTTGCCCTCTTCCGGTTTGCCGAGTCCGAAAGTGACTGGCAATTCGCTCTGCGATAGATAGCTGGAACCGCTCTTGACCATCGCAAACAAACGAAGACCTTTGTTGGTCTTGAGCGTGAGCTTGGCGCCTATGCCGTCGCGATTCGAACGCGTGCCGACCGTTTTAACGCGCAGCATGTCGTTCTGGTTGGCGTTGCCGTTGCGCAGCAGCCGCGCCGAACCATTGTTGACGGTAAGTGCCAGGTCCAGGTCACCGTCGTTGTCGAAGTCGGCGTAAGCGGCCCCTCGGCCAACGACCGACTTTTGGAGGGCGCGGCCCAGCTTCGCCGACACATCCTCAAATTTCTTGCCGCCCTTATTGTGGTAAATGCCGGCAGGCTGGGCGTATCTCACCGTCGGCTGCACCACGCTGATATCGTCGGAAACGTGGCCGTTGGCTGCGAAGACATCTAGAAGACCATCGAGATCGTAGTCGAAAAAGAAAGCGCCGAAGGTGAGCGATTGGTTGGTCATCTGGGCGAGGCCGGATATGGGGGCTTCGTCGGTGAAGAGGCCGGAACCATCGTTGCGATAGAGGGCCATGCTCTCATTCGTGAAATTGCCGATCAACAGGCTTTGGCGGCCAGAATTATCGTAGTCGCCGGCGTCGGTGCCCATACCTGCGCGCACGCGGCCAGAGTCGCTGAGGGCGATGCCCGCCAGGATGGCGGCATCCGTGAAGGTGCCGTTGTGATTGTTGTGGTAGAGCTTGTTGGGCTCTGTATCGTTGGATACGAAGAGGTCCATCCAGCCATCGTTGTCATAGTCCAGCATCGCTACGCCCAGGGATTTGCTGGTTGGATCGTGCAATCCGGCGCGCTGGGTGACCTTTTCAAAGGTGCCGTCGCCTCTATTGTGGAACAGCGTGGCGCTCTCGCCTTTGTAGGTTTGCGGCGTGCAATAGGATTTGTTTTTGTTGTCGAGCGAGCAGTATTGATCGGTTTCTATGGACCAGGTGATGTAGTGGGTGACGAACAAGTCGAGCTTGCCATCGTTGTCGTAGTCAAACCAGATGGCGCTGGAGGAGAAACCTGGATCGGCCACGCCGGCCTTTGTGGTGACGTCGGCGAACTTACCGTTGCCTAGATTGCGATAGAGATGATTGGAACCGACGGTGGTGAGGTAGAGATCGTCGAAGCCATCGTTGTCGTAATCGCCGACGGCGCAGCCTTGACCGTACGTCTCGACTGCGAGGCCGGCTTCCTTTGTCACGTCGGTGAACGTGCCATCGTGATTGTTATGGTAAAGAGCGGGGAAAGACTTGCCACCGGACTTATGACCGGGCCAATCCATGGAATTGACGAAGAAGATGTCTTGCCAACCGTCGTTGTCGTAGTCCATAAAGCAGACGCCGCTGCCCATGGTCTCGGGCAGATATTTTTTGCCGAAAGCGCCGGAGTTGTGTTTGAAATGAACGCCGGCTTGGGTGGTGACGTCGGTGAATTCGATGGGGCCGGACGGACGAACTGGCGCAGCGGGCGTTTCCGCAACCGAAGCTGGTTGGGAAGAGGGGGCGGAGGGCGAAGGCGCTAAAGGTTGCGCGGCCGACTGCGGCGAAGCAGTCGGAACGGGTTGCGCGGGAGGTTCACTGGAGGGCTTTTGCGTGCAGCCGTTGAGGAAAAGGAAGGCTCCGAGCAACAACAAATAACGGATGAGCCGCCGGTTTTCGAGCAAGAGAACAGTTCCTTTCGATGGCGCGAAGCAGCACACGCCGCAAGGTAAAGTCGGGCCGGATTTAACTCAGGCATGCACCGGCACGGAGACGGCCCGACGGGAATCCAGCCACATCTCGACGAGCAATGCGGCCGGGCCGACCAGGAAAAGCGCGTAGAACGGGGCGTAGATGACCTGGTTGAGACGCAAGATCATCTCGACTACAGCGACTAAGAATACGACGAGGCACTGGCCTCGCTTGGTACGGACGGTCGTCTTGGGGTCGGTAACCATGAAAAAGATGAAGAGTTGATACATCGGCCCGGTGATGGGGGCGATTTCTGACTGCCACGGGCTGCCGGTGATCCAGCTGCGCAGAAAGGCAAATGCGAAGAACGACAGGACATAGACACCGGTGATGTGGAAGCGGCGAACGCGCCAGACGATGACCGCACCCAGGCACCAGATGACGATCATGGGCAACAAATAGTTGCCCCACTGGATGCTGAGGCTGGCGACGGTTTCCGGCGCGAGAAAGAGCAGGACGGAGATACCGAAGTTGGACGGATTCCAGATGTGGCGCCCTTTTACGCGCAGCACGTACTTGGACATGATAGAAACGATGCTGCAAATCGCGTAAGGCCAGAAGGCGGGGGAGCGAACGAGAATTCCTACGCTAATGCCGGTGATATAGGCGCTCGCGACGTTGGGGAACTTGCCGGTGAAGATGCGGCCGAGGATGAGTTCTGTAAGCAGGCTGGCGATGATGGCGAGGCCCGTTTTTCTATAGCTCTCGAGGATGCCGAAGGAAAGATGGCCGGCGAGAAGAATGCAGGTGATGAAGGCCGGAGCGAGATAGCGATTTTCGACGCTGAAGAAACGCTTCCAGGAAGCCTGGGGAAGCGGCGGCGATGCTAAGGAGACGGCCGGCGAGTTGCTCATGAGGGCTCCGTGATTTTCTGAGTCTGGCCGGGCACGGGCTTGTCGATCGTCTGCGTTTTTCCGGAGGGCCAGCGGATGACGGCCTTTTCCATTTGCGGAAATTTTCCGAGGCCGAAGTGCAGGCGGCGCTGATTCTGCGCGGCGAAACCGCTGCCGCCGGAGACTTCCTGGACTTGATGCTGACCGTTCCAGAAGAGCGTGACTTGCGCGCCGATCGCGCTGCGATTGCTGCTCGTGCCTTCGAGCTCGAATTCGATCCACTGGTTTTCCGGCGTGACGGTGTTCTTGTAGACCAACAGCGGGCCGCGCTCGTTCGCCACGACCGCATCAAGCACGCCGCGATTCCATAAATCGGCCAGAGCGACCGCTCGGCCGTCGTAAGTATCGGTGACACCCACAGCTTGAGCGACATTGACAAATTTCCCGGCGCCATCATTCAGCCACACGCGTTTCGGTTGATAGCCGGACAGGCTGCGACCGTCCATCGCGGGCCAGTGTTTGGCGTCCTCGATGATGGCGCTGTGGCCGCCGGCGATTTTGGAAAAGTCGTACCAATAGCTGCGATTGCGATCGAGGGACACGTAGCCGTTGGTGAGATAGAGGTCCAGCGTGCCGTCATTGTTGAGGTCGCCGAACTGTGCGCCGAAGCTCCAGCCACCGAGTTCAACGCCAAAATCGCGGGCGAGGTTTTCGTATTTTAGCGTGTCGCCAGTTGTGCCTTCTTTGGGGACCCACAGATTGTTTCCCTGGATGAGCACTCCTTCCTCGGAAATGTTGGAGACGTAGACGGCGTAGCGGCCTTGATTGAAGATGTCGCCGAATGCAGCGTTCATGCCGCTCTTAGGAGCGAAGCCGACGCCGGTTTGCTCGCCAACTTCGCGAAAGCGCTTGCCGTCGTTGAAATATAGTTCGGAGACGCCGTAGTCGTTGGCGACGAAGAGATCGGGATGGCCGGTGCCGCGAAGATCAGCGGCGGCAGAGGCGAGCGACCAGCGGCGGCTTTCGATGCCGAGTTTCGCGCTGACTTCCTCGAACTTCCCGTTGCCCATATTGTGGAAGAGATATTTGCGGCCGCCATTCTTGGCGTACTCGAAGCTGTCGGGCATCATGCGGGTGTTGACGAGATGCCAGAGGTCCACGTTTTCGTTGTAGTAGCCGCCGATGAAGAGATCCAGCAGGCCGTCGCCATCGTAATCGAACCAGAGTGCGGTGTTGGCGTTCACCCAGCCGGGAAGGCCGGCTTGTTCGGAGACGCGGGTGAAGCCTTTGCCCGCATCGTTGTGGAATAGTTCGGGGCGGCCCCACTTGATGAGGAGGAGATCTTCGTACCCGTCGTTGTCGTAGTCACCCCAAACCGCGCCCATAGAGACGCCAGTGCCGGGCTGGTTGACGTCGGCGAGGCCGAGTTCGCCCGCGACATCCGTGAACGTGCCATCGTGGTTGTTGTGGTAGAGAGCGTTTTTGGTGCCTTCGCCACTGTTGGTGACGTAGATGTCGGCCCAGCCATCGCGATCGAAGTCCACGATGGAAACCGAAGCGCCCATGGAAGCGACCTGCGGCATGATGTGGGCGATTTTGGGATCGAGCGTGGGGGCGTGATGAATGAAGTTGACACCGGCGGCACGGGAGACTTCTTCGAGATAAAAACCGTGGCGCGCCAGCGAGGTTTGCACGTCGAGCTTGGATTTTTCGGCCTCACGCCGCGCGGCCATACGCTTGATGAAAATTGGAGAGAACACGAAGCCGAAGAAAACGATGGTGAGAACGATTCTGGCGATAGGGATCCGGTTCACTGGCTAGGATCTCTCCTAAGCGCGTTCTGGAAGACGTCTGGAGTGAGGTAGCGCGTGTGGTAGTTCTGCCAGTCTTCGGGGTGATGTCGGTAGACCCACTCATCTTCCAGGCGGCCGGGCGGCGTGATGTATTCGTCTTTCGCGTGGTACGGCAGGGGCAGATTGGTCTTGGAGAAGGTGGTGTTGAAATCACCGTCCTTGATCCAGCCGTCGCCTGAGAGAACGAAATCCCGCTGCCAACCTGCGGGCGTCGGGGGCTGTTCTGCGAAACGTAAGGACATCTCGTCGCCGGAGGCCACGATAACGTAACGGTCGTCGATCTTGGTGAGCAGTTCGCGAACATCGCCGTAACGCGTGTAGTAACCGGTCAGATCGCGCCAGCGCTGCTTGGTGCCCAGGATCGTGTCGTAGTCGGGGATTTCCGGTGCGGGAGGACCAACTTCCGGGCGATTGATGACGGAATAGCCGCGATAGTGGAGGTCCGCGAAGTTGGGATCGAGGCGTGTTGTTTTCACGGGCGCGTCGGGGAGGCCTTTGGCCCATTCGATGCAGTCCCAATAAATTTCGAGATTCGTTCGGAGGCGCACGTGGCGTGGAGTTCCGGACCGGAAGATATTTGTGAGATTGAAGAGAACGGTTTTCTTGCGGCCTGCGGGAAAGCCGAGATTGGATTGTGCTACGGCCCAGCCGCCATGGCCGTCGGGAACTTCGACACTCATGCCCTGGGCGTGCCAGCGATTGCCTTGGGTGATGGCGACGTTGAGCGACGATTCGGTGTCGTGGATGGAAGCTTGCGCGATCAAGTAAAGCGGACCGGATTTGGGCGCATCATCGCCGAGATCGACTTCGAGATAGTGATCGCGGGTTATGCCCTGGAATTGTCCCTGACCGAAGGAGTCGAGAGCGTTTCCGTCCAGGGTGTCGACGATGGCGGTGACGTCCTTGCCGTTGTCGTCGGTGGCGTGAGCGATTTTGTGCGGAGTTTCAACAATGGTGAAGCCTGGCTTTGGGGGTGGGATAGAGAAGCGTTCATCAACGAAGATTTCCGTGCCGGGAGGATGATCGACGGTCATCAGGCCGATGTAATCGTAGTAGTAGACCTCCCAGAGTTCAGCGGTGATGCGGAGGTCGTAGTAGCCGTCGTGAGGGACGAGCTGATCGCGGCGAATCTTGTACCACTCGCCGGTGGTGGCGATTTTTGCAGAGCCCAGGGTGTTGATGCGCAGGCCGATGGCGGAGCCCCAGGGCACGGCGTCTTTGACAAATTCCATGTGCTTTCCGTTGTAGGCGAAGAGGAAGGGGCAGCTGGCCTTGAGGCGCTGCTCGGTGACGACTTCCTGATCGGCATGCACGCCAAATTCGGCGCGAACGGTGCCGTTAGGCCAGACGACGCGCACGACTTCGGCGCTCGTCTGGTTGCCTAGACCGAAATGGACCTGGGGTCCCTCGATCGGCTGCTTTTGCACGAGTAAGCCGGAGCGGATTTCGATTTCGCCCCCGACGCCGAAGGGATTGATGCGCTGGTCGCCGACGGCTTGCTTGGCGTGTGGACGGACGACTTGCCAGTGATAATTTTTGGACCCGCGATTGGCGGCTTGCACGGGTTGCCCATCAGCGGAAAAGCCGAGCAGATCAAGGCGGCCGTTACTGGTCAGATCGGCGACATCGAGCACGACCGCTGGCGTCGCGACGTGCTCCATGAGGACGAACCTGCGGTTTTCATCCGCGAGCCAAATCAGAGGGCGCAGCGTGCTGTGCGCCGGGTCCTGCGGAACTGGACTGAGAAGCATGTCGAGGCCGCCATTGTTGTCGAGATCGGCGACAAGCAGGCGTACGGGACCGGACAGATAGCTGGCAGGGTTGGGTACACGAGCGATTTCCGAAACGGTCCAACGCTTTTGCTGGCTATAAGAGACGCTGGTAATTGCTCCATCGGATTGAACGGCTAGCAGATCGAGAACTCCGTCGTTGTCGGGATCGCCCACATTGATGGCTTTGATGGAAGCGAAACCGGTTGGCAAGGAGACTTCGCGGAACTGACCTTGCCGCTCGTTGTGAAAGATGTGCAGACGCCCCTGTGCGTCGATGAGCGCGGCGTCGGCGTTGCCGTCGCCATCAAAATCGGCCCACGCAAATCCGAGCAGGCCAGAAACATCGGGAAAGGGATGGATGGGCGTGAAGGTGTCGTCGCCGTTGTTTCGCAGGACGAGCGGAAGGCCGTCTTTGGCGCCGAGAACGATGTCGAGGTCGCCGTCGGCTTCGATGTCGACAGCCCAGGCGCCGGTGTAGCTGGCATTGGCGATGTCCTTCGGCAGCTTCGTCTTTGAAGTTACGTCGGTAAACTTCTTTGGATCGTCCTGGCGCATCAGGCGGACGCCCCCTGCACCGGCGAGGACGAGATCGGTCTTGAAATCATAATTGAAGTCGATTTGTAGAATGCCGTCGGGTGTTGGCGGAACGACCGATGGACCACCCGGGAACGGGAGCAGCGCGCCGGTGGTGAGACGAACCTCGCGACCATTCGCTTCAGCGACAACCGGAGCTCCCGCGCTGCCCAGTGCGATTGCTCCGACCCAGTTCCAGTGGCTTGCGGTCGGAGTTACGGTTGAAGTAGCGATCGGCTGCGAGGTGAATGCAAGCGCCGTGTCGGCCGGTGCCGGCGCGAAAACAGGAGATTCAAGTCGCAGAAAGTGAGTGAACGGCTCGGCCTCTTCGCCTGCCGGCGCTTTCAGAATGGCAAGGCTTTCGCGAAATTCAGGGACGCGCATCAAGGTGTTGCGGAGAAAGGTGGTTCGCGTTGCGGCTGAGCGTGGGTCTGGGCTGGCCGCTGCGGCTTTAACGGCTTCGAATTGCTGTTGAACTTCCGGCGGCCACGAAGCAGACCGCGCGCCGATCTTGGCAATCGTGGATTGCAGTGTGGCGGTGTCGCCGCGTTTTGCGGCGACGCGGCTCAGTTCCAGAAAGGCAGCCAGGTTGTCCGGCTGAGCAACCAAGATCTTTTGGATCAGGTCCTGGAACTCGGCGTCGGCGTTCGGACCACCTTGCCGCTCGATCTCTTCCGCGAGATTGTAAGCGGCGCGATAATTGCGGGGATTGATCTCGGTCGCCTTGCGCCAGTTGGCGATAGCTTCGGCGGAGTGGCCGCGGCTGCTCTCGAGAACTCCGAGCAAATCATAGATGTGATCGTTCTGGGGAGCCAACGTCCGGGCACGCTCGAATCTCTGCGCGGCAGCGTCCAGCTTTCGTTGGCGCAGCGCAAGCACGCCCCAGTTCGCCCAGCCTGCGGGCTCGGGGGGAACCAGTTGCGTTACCTCCGAGAGTTTGTTTTCGGCGTGAACGTCGTCTCCGACCTGCAGAGCCGCCAAGCCTACATAGAAGGCGGAGACAACGTCCGCATAGAGTTTCGAGGATCTGTCGGGCAGCTTGCCGTTTGGATGGCATCCGGCGCACGCGACAACAACGATCACAGAAAGAAGAACCGCCAGTGGACGCTGGGCCCGATAGGACTGGGTACGAAACAAGGCCGCCGCTGTGGCCGCGTACTTAGCCGCTGGAGCCTTCCCTCTCACGATGAACCGACAGAAGTCAAAGACCGCACCCTTGAAACCGAAGGGTGCGGCACCCGGCAGACTCCCTGCGAGCGCAACACGTGTAGGCGGCATTTTCATTTTCACGAACGAATTGGAAACACCCAAATGTTGCGCTCCATTCTCCAACGACGAAAGCCTGAGGGCAAGTTCGCTCAACTTGCTTGGACCTGACTCTTTCGATAGCTGCGCCTTTTGGCGATCGCGCGGAACCATAGAAACCCCACGCCAAGAAAGGGTAGAAGATAGAGCAGCAAGTCCCAGCGCCCAAATCCCGGCGGGGTTGCTTCCACTCTCGATAACGCTTCGCCCCGGCCTTGCGAACTTTCGAGTATAAGGCGCACGCGCCATATTTCGTCGGCGTCGAACTGGACCTCGGTTTTGAATTCGACTTGGCCGCGAAGTTTTTCGTGCCATGCCGGATAGACGACCTCCGCAAGACGTCCACCTTCAGGCTGGACGCCGATCTGAATCTTGAGGTCCGCGGGCACGCTGCCGCCGGGCGAGGGATCAACTAGCACAAAGAAGGGAGAGGAGACGCCAACATCAGGGTGGACCCAGAGCGAGACAATGCAAGGGCCGACGCGTTGATCGGCAATGATGGGAAAAGGTGGTCCGTTGTGAGCGGCCGCGGGGAGCGCCAGCGCCAGGAGGCAGGCAAACATGTAGCTGCGCAAGATTCGCATCGCGTATTTTTGCGACGTTCTCATAGGGTCGTTGCAGTTTCTCCGACGCAAACAAAAGGACTTTCTTCAGGGACTGAAGCCCATTGAGAGCACGCGGTTACGGGGCTGAAGCCCCGGCCTCCTAAGGACAACCCTCTTCCCACGCTACAAACGCAGCGTCCCAATTGCCAGCCGCTCACCTCTCAATTGCTAGCAGCTCATGAGCGTGGCGCGCATCTCCATCGGCTGCAGCATCAGCCAAATCGATGAGGCCCAGATCAGCAGGCAAACCGCGGCCCAAGGCGCGAAAGCCATCATCGGGCGCTCGGCGGAATCTTCTTCCGCCAAGCGGTACGCCACCAGCAGTGAGCCGGCCAACCCCAAAATCAGAAACCCAAACTCCAGTGGCTGCACAAATCTCACCGGCAAGCCGGTCAGCGTCCACCGAGGTGCGCCAAGAATGCGGATACCCAAATCGGAAAGAGCACTTTGCGTAACGGGAATGATGGTGAGCAGGCCGGTTAGGAAATGGAAGCCGTAGTGGGCGAGCCACATCCCAAATCCCAGCGGGACCAGCGCGTAGCTGTATCGCATGGCAGTCGGTAGGATCGCGCGCCGACTCCCGCCTATGGTGCGCGTCAGCCAGGCAGCAAAGCCCAGCAGCATGACCGGCTCCACAACGAGTAAGAAAGCGAAGATCAAGCCGAGGACCGGAGCCTCATGGCTGACATGCAGAAGTTTGCCGAGCCAGTTTTCCAGCGCGTAAACAGGGCTGACCATGCCCAACGCGTTGAGCAGCGCGCCGAAGCTGAAGACGATCGCGAGCGCTGCTAGGTCTTTGCGCCGCGAGAAATAGCCGATTCCGGAACGCAGCGGATCGACCATCAATTCCGCCGCGGGAACACGACTGAGAATGCCGATGTTGTCATGCGGGCAGGCGTGAACGCAGTCGAGGCAGAACGTGCAATCCATGTTCCCGACCTTGCGTGGCTCGAACAGGGCTAGTTCGCATCCTCGCTGGATGACGACCAGCTCGGACAATCCCTTGTAGGCGACGGGAGTTTGCCCAGCGCGCGCGGGCGAACTCATCACCGTGCGTGAGAGCCCGCGCGTGCCACGGATGCAATCCTTGGTTTTGCACGTGACGCAAACATCCCCATCGCGCACCTGGACTTCCAGGGGAGAGAGTGTCGAGGCGATGAAATTGAATTGGCCGATGGGGCAAACAAATTTGCAAAAGGAAGCGTGCTTGAACACTCCATCGACAACCAGCACGGCAAGGAAATAAGCCACGATTAGCCAAGCGGTCCACCAGGGCGACGACCAGAGATCGAACAGTTCGTAAGTGAAGAGGATCAGCACGAAAAGCGCGACGGCCATCCACTTATTGCGGAGCCAAACCGGCCAGTTGAACCTGGGACGGAGCAAACGGCGCGCAGCATTGCGCACCGCCATGAACGGGCACGCCAGGCAGAAAAAGTTTCCGGCGCAAAGAATAAACAGGACCAAAGCGCCACGGAAATGGACCCAGGTAAGCACCGTGGCCAAATTTTTCGGCGCCAGACTCGGACCAACCAGTCCCTGAACGATCATCGCGATGCTAACGAGAAGAAGAGGAATCTGCAGGAGAGTCCGCGAATGACGCCACAGCAGGAAGCGGCCCACGCCAGGAAATCTCAACAAATCGAAGGGTGCAGACTCAGGTATCGCGAGGGTCGGATTGGAAGTGGTGGACAACGTGGTCAGTTGGCCCGTACGGCGGGAACGCTGACTTGACGGTCGAGTTTGCGGCCGTCGGCCAGTGTGATGTGAAAAAGCAGGATCCAGTCACCAGCCATCGCGAAATCAATTTGGCCCTGGTAGTGTCCCACTTCCAGTTCCTTCGCTTGGCCGAAGGCCGGACTCATGCCAGGATGCGACATGTCTCCCTCAATGGCAATTTGGGCCGCGGTGACCGGCTTCCCCACAATATCGGTCAATCGAATCGTCACCGTCGCCGGACCAATGCGAGTCGGCTGCGGACTGATCTCGTGACGCAGCAAAATAGATGGCGACCGATCGGTTGATTTCGAACAACCGGCACAAGCCACAGCTACCAGGCACGCGAGAGTGATGACTCCGATTTCCCTCCAGCGCTTGCTGCGGCGCGCGACGAGGAAGCGCGGGCCGGAGCCCTCTCCATGTTCTTGTTCCACTCGCACGAACACGCCGCTTGGCCCTCTTCGCCCACCGGTGGGAACATATGGTAGTACATGCCGATGACCATGGGGATGAAAACGATGGTGTTGTAGAAGAGATGCAATTCCACGCGCGGGAAGAACAACTGCAAAACGCTGCACGGAACGGGCTTGCCCCAGAAGTTGTGATGAGTCGTCGCTTGAATAATCAGCAGCAAGTGCTCGATGTGGTGCCAGAACTGGATCACCAAGGCTGCCGTCCACCACTTGCGGCCGGTGCCGGTAAAACCCTTACGCAGAACCCAAATGCCGACGAGCATGAACAATGCATACCCGTAGTGCAGCACTTCAGACTTGATTAGCCAGGGATACCACAGCCCGATAAGCCCGTTGGCCTTGGGGCGCGGCCATCCCATCACGAAGATTTGATATGCCTGGAACAGGTGCTCGCCCCAATGGAGCAACACGACGGCCATGAAAATCTGGAGCCCGCGCTCGTGCCATTTGGTGTTGAGCTTCTCGTAGAAGCTCGAGCCTGCGTCCGCAGTGAACTGAGCGCTGTGGATGCTGGGAGCAGAAACCGCCATGCGAATAACCTCCGTGGCTCCTGGGAAGTCGGAAGCCTAATAAGGATTAGTGCGGACTATCACATCGGGACGCGTTCCCAATCAATAGTAGATTCATACTATATCGTAGGCGTGGATCGGGTGTAGCGCCTTACTTCTCCGCACAAAGTCTTCTCCTCCAAGACAGCTCATGGAATTAGATCATTGACGCCCGCGGGCGGCGCTGGGAGAATGCGTTTCGCTGGGCTTCGGAGGAACGCAAACTCATCGTTGCCCCTGTCCTGCACACTTCAGCTCCGGAGGCTGCTACTAAAATGTCAGAACAAAAAGTTCTCGCGAATCAGAAGCAGATTTTAAAGAACCAAAAATCACTTCTCGGCAATCAGGGACAGATCAAGGCCAATCAGGAAACGATCAAGAAAAATCAGGCCACTATTTTGAAGAACCAGAAGCAGATTCTGGCGGCGGTCAAGAAGTAAGAGCCCGCACCGAGTGAGGCTTGGACCTAGCCAGTTAACGCGCTCTGGGTGACTCGCTCATACTGCGAACCGCGCCGTGATGCGGGCGATCTTGCGCGTGCGGTGGCGCGAACCCCGCTGGATTGGCAGAATGCCTGGGACACCTCGATAGCCCGAGGTGCCTGGGTTGAAGGAGCCTGTTTGTGACCGCGCGCGAAGATGATCTGACGGCGATTGCCGTTCAAGAACGCGAATTGCATTTCACGAGATTCGATGAGGATGCCGCGTGGCACCTGGGGGCGCGCTTACGGGAGATGGCGGCGGCGCGAAAGCTCGTGCTGGCGATTGATGTCCGGCGTTTCGGGCAGCCCTTATTCTACGCGGCGCTTGCCGGCAGCACACCCGACAATGCCGAATGGATCCGCCGGAAGAGCAATCTGGTAGCACGATTTCATCGGAGTTCCTACGCGATCGGCCTGGAGATTGGCGCGAGCATCTTCGAAAAATACGGATTGCCTATAGCGGACTTTGCGGCGCACGGCGGGTCGTTTCCGATTCGCCTACACGGCGCGGGCGTCATCGGTTCCGTTACCGTGTCGGGCCTGCCGCAGCGAGCGGATCATGAGCTTGTCGTTGAAGCACTTTGCGGACAACTGGGCAAAGAGTATGCAAAGCTGGCTCTAGCGGCGCCCGCCGTGTGAGTTGGCTGTCCGAGATCCGCGAGCTTATCCTTGCTTGAAACGAATTCCACTTTGGCGGGCTGCTCCGTCAGAACTCCAAATGCAAGCGCAGCGTCGGGGCAACCACTGGGCCACGATCGCGGTTATAGCCGGGATGGTCGACATACTGGAACCCCACCGCCGGATAAAACCCCCGCCAGACATGCATTGTGTAGTAGGTCTCCACGATATTTTCCCGGCCGTAGGTGAGCCGGCCATCTCCCAGGAGAAACCCAAGGCCGCCCAGCGCCAAATATTGTTGATGGTCGCGTGAAATGCCGTTGGACACGAAGACGAGACCTGCGCGGTCGAATTTCCTGCCCCAGCGCCTTCCGCTCGCGCCCACTCCAATCTCATTCGTCTGATCCACCTCGGTATAAGCGTACGATTCGTGGCGCCCCTCGTTCCATCCCCAGCGCCCCAATACCCCAAACCAGTTGTTCAAGGGCTGTTCGAAGTTTACGCCGAATCCGTACTTTATCATTGTCTGCAGGGGATGCGCGGTGATGTCCGGAATGGGCGTGAGGCCGGCGAGAAAATTATCGATCGCCGTTCGGTAGTCGCCCATGTTCGCGTGGTTCACGAAGGTCAACAGTCGCAATACACCTTCGGGCCGGTGCAGGAGCCCACCGCGAAGTTCCAACTCCGCATTCTCGGCGCGCGCGCGGCTCAAATCTGCGTCCAGATGAATGCCATTGGCGACCTTAGGCATCAATGCCTCGGCGAAACGTACGATCACATGCCGGTTGTGATGGTATTCGGCCATTGCCGCGAATGTGAATCCGCGCGTATCCGCGGCATAGTCGTACGCGCCGTTGTTGTCTACTGTCCAATTCATAAACTGAAAATTGCTGTCGGTGCCGTAGGAATTGAGATCGAAAAAATCCGCCATGCTGAGTTTGCCGAAACGTATCTCAATGCGCCGCTCCGGAAGCAGGCTGAAGAGCGAAAATGGGTTGCGATCGGCGGGAGCACGTTCGTAACTCAGGGGAATGATTTGGTGCCACATCAAACGCGCGATGTACGGGGCCTTGCCGAGCGAAGGATTTCGCACTACGTCGAGGTTTAGGAATCCGGCAAGACCCAGGGCTTCCCCAACGCCATGTCCGCCAGTTTCCTGGACGTCGCAAAGAATCTCCGAGGTGCTCGTGAGCCGGAGTCCTGTGAACAACGTGAGCACACGGGAGGTCGCATCCTGTACCTCGGCCGAAAGACTATTCTTTCCAGAATACGGGGAATGAAATCCCGGGTGCCACTGCGAGATGAAATTGGCCTGGCCGGAGAGCCACAATCGGTCCGTTTCCGGATGGGGAAACATCACTGGCAGCGAATCAGGATCGGCGCTTTCGCCCGGTGGGTCAGGGTCCCGGGGCTGATTAGCTGCAGCACTCTCTTGCGCCGAGGCCATCGGTAGTCTGAGAAAAGAGAGGGCGGCCAGCAGCAGGCACGCGCGCCAGGCAAGTTTCAGCTCGATCCTCAACATGCTCCAGTTCCCCTTAAGAACGACCGGTTGCCGCAGAGCCCCTGGCGCTGAACGAAACTCTCACGGTAAGGCGCTGCTTGTTACAGCGCGATGAACAAAAACCACAGGCCTCATGTCGACAAACTGCCCGTAGTTAAACATGCTAAACTATATTTGTAAAGCATAGTTAATTACGACTCGCGGAGTTCTGTTGGCGGCGGCGCCGTCATCCGGCAGGCCTCTCGCGGTTGCAATGCGAGGTTCCTGTGCACTACTCTGCCGCAGGTCTTTCTTTCCGGCCAAAAATTGTGATACCATACCCCCATAGGGTAGTCAAGGATCATGTCACACACGTCCAGAGAAAAATTAGATCTTGTCAACCGCACCAAGAAAATCGTCGGACAGCTGGAAGCAGCGCTTCGCGCATTGAATCAGGATGAGCCTTGCGCCGAGGTCCTCCAGCGGCTTTCCGCCGCGCGCGGCGCGATCAACAGCCTCATGGCGGAGTTGATGGAGGATCACATCCGCAACCACATGCCGCGCAATTCAAAGTCCGCAGGCCAAGCCGCCGACGACGTCATTCAGATCGTGCGCACGTATCTGAAGTGACCCGCCACTTTGTAAAGCAACTTGGGGTATGGTATTCGCGTCGCAAACGCTGGCAGATGCAAGCTGAGGAGCTTCTCGGGTGAAAAGGATTCTCGTAATAATCGCGCTTGGAACTGTCCTGCTCGCGCCGGCGCGCGCGCAATCCGGACCTGAGGGCGGCGGCCATGACCTGCAGATCTGGACCGGCGGCGGCCACGGCATCAATGGCAGTGCCTCGGATACCGGCGTGTGGAACCTGGGCTTGCGCTACGGCTGGATCCTGACGGATCCGGTCGCGCCGGGTCCATTGCGTGGCCGGTTCGAATACGCGGTCGATGTGGTGCCCGTCTTTTGGCTGACTCAGAAAACCGGCACCGCATACGGATTCGGCCTGAATCCCTTCGCGCTCAAATGGAATTTTGTGGAGCACCACAGTATTGCCCCGTACATCGATCTTGGCGGCGGCACGCTGTTCACCAACCAGCAAGCTCCTCCCGGAACCTCCCGCGTGAATTTCACCACGGGCGGAGCGATCGGGGCGCACTTTCTGAGGAGCAAATATAACTGGAGTGCCGAAGTCCGCTTCATGCATATCTCCAATGCCGGTATGACCACTCCTAATCCCGGTATCAACACGATTCAGGTGCGTCTCGGTTTTGGCCGATTCACGCAGCCTGAATAGAAGCGCCGAGGCGCGAAGTCTCCCCCGCCGTGAAACCCTGGCATTTATCTTCACATCTCACTACCATGCTGTACGTCCAAAAGGCGGTATATCCACGCGCAGCCTCTCCGCAAGCAGGCGGGAAGCTCGCTTACAGAAAACGAGGTGGGAAATGAAGTTTGTTTGGCTCGCGTTGGTCTTGGTGGCGGTATTTGCAGTCTTCCTGGGAATCAGTTCGTTGCGCGCGGGCGATAAGGCACCCGCCGTGGGAACGCCGGCTCCCGATTTCACTCTGAATTCGCAGGAAGGCAAACCCGTCAGCCTGCACGATTTCAAAGGCAAGTGGGTCGTGCTGTATTTTTATCCGAAAGATTTCACCAGCGGCTGCACCGTCGAGGCGCACAATTTCCAGCGCGACCTCGCTCAATATGAACAGAAAAACGCCGTCATCGTCGGCGTGAGCATGCAGGACGAGGATTCGCACCAGAAGTTTTGCACCAAAGAAGGTCTCAGCTTTAAGCTGTTGGCCGACACGAAAAGTGAAGTTTCCACCCAGTACGACTCGGTCATGAATCTGGGCATCGCCAAGCTCTCGTCGCGCCATACTTTCCTGATCGACCCCCAGGGAAAAGTCGAAAAGGTGTGGCTCGACGTCAAACCCGACAAGCACAGCGAAGAAGTGCTCGCGGCGCTCACGGAATTGCAAGGAGCGTCCAGCTCGAAATAGGTGTGGCCCTTCAGGACCGCACAAACGCCGGCTGATCTCCGGTTCCGGCAATGCCCGATCGATTCCTCTGGCGATTTGGCCATTTCTTGCGGACGCGCATGGTGTCAGGGCGGACCCTCCCAAGTTCGGCTAGCCGGTTCCTAACATCGGGGATTCAGTTCAGGCCGGGCGTTCTGCTAGAATCCTGCCGCGATGACAACCGCAAAAGAGCTGCGCTTTGCTGTCGAAGGTGCGGGCGAAGTATCAGCGCTGCTGGTGCGACCTGCAAAGCCTCGCTGGCTCCTAGCTCTGGCGCACGGGGCGGGTGCGGGAATGAAGCATCCATTCCTGGAAGCGCTGGCTCATGAACTCTCCGCCGCCGCGATCGCAACTTTCCGCTACCAGTTCCCCTACATGGAGCAACACCGCCGCGCACCGGATCGCCCGCCGGTGCTCACCGCAACGGTAACCGCCGCTGTGCATGCCGCGCAAAAGGCGGCTCCAGGTTTGGCGCTTCTTGCCGGAGGCAAGTCGATGGGCGGCCGGATGACCTCCACCGCTGCCTCACAACATCCGCTCGATCAAGTCCGCGGGCTCGTTTTCTTCGGATTTCCACTTCACCCGCCCGGTCAGCCCAGCATCAAACGCGCCGACCATCTCGCCAAAGTAACGGTGCCGATGTTGTTCCTGCAAGGAACCCGCGACGCATTCGCGGGTCTCGACCTGCTTCGAACGGTCTGCGAGAAACTCGGCCCGCTAGCGACACTTCATGTTGTCGAATCCGCTGATCACTCGTTCCACGTCCTCAAGAGTTCCGGAAAGACCGATGCCGAAGTGCTACGCGAATTAGCGCAAACCACTGCCACGTGGGCGGCAAGCTTGGAAAGCTAACCGAAAAACAGTTGGTAGTGCATCCGTTTCCGAATCGGCGAATGGAGCACGCGAATGTGGGACTGCCTTAACTTATTGAACCGCATAGAAGAACAAGCTCAAGACCGGGTTCGATTGCTGGCCCGCCGTGTCGTACCAGGTGATGTACCGCAAACTCTTCGGAGTTTCGATGACCATGGGGAAGACTTCGATCTGATCGGTCGTGTTAGAAATGTCGGCGGCGGAGCTGAAAGTTTTTCCATCCGTCGAGGTGCTGATATAAATGTCGTTGTCACCGGAAAATGTTCCTTTTCCATCGTCTTCCCAAGCCACCGTAATCTTCCCAGTGGTGTCCACGCCAACAAAGGGGTCGCCGCCACCCGTGAAGTTTTGCACCGACGGCAGGGTCAGGTTGATAGGCGTCGGGAACGTCGCGCCGTGATCCGCGGATTGCGTGAAAAAGACTTCATAATTCGCGCCGATGGCCAGGGAGTCGTAGACCAAATCGATCTCACCGCCTGGTGCCACCACGAATTTCGGCGCATTCAGGCTGATGCCGCTCTGCGTGACCGTCGTCAGCTTCGCGAAGGATTGGCCGTGATCTGTCGAGCGCGTGAAATACAGTGTTGTACCGGATGACACCCAGGCGATATTCACGTCGCCTGCCGCGTCCACCAGCGGAGTCGGATTCACATCGCAGCCGGCGTCATTGGAAAGCTGGACCGGCTTCGAAAATGTCTTATCGCCCACCGATGCCGTGAAAAAAATCTCGCAGGTGGTGTCCGACTCCTGACTCCACGCAAGATAGATCTGTCCTTGCGGTCCGACGACACCTTCCAGGTCCACTGCGTCCTGAGTCGTAGTCCACAAAACCTGATCGGACGAAAATGTCTTGCCACCATCGATCGAGCGGCTTTCATGCAGCGCATTTGTCACAACATCGAGATAAGCAAGGTCGAGAGCGCCACCGGGCTCGACAAGGAGGACGGGGAAAAATCCATTCTGACTTACTGCAATGTTGGTGAACGTTTTTCCGCCATCGGTCGAGCGAGCGAGCAGCGCGGTAGCCGCGGCGGCACTGGTGTTGTACGTCGCGAAAATTACGATGTCGTCTTGCGCATCGAGCTGAACGTTCATCTGCTCTGAAAGACTTGGCAACGGGAGCACAAGCTTCGCAGCGCTGAAGGTGACGCCATGGTCTTGCGACTGACTGAACATGATTCCGGCTGACGTGATCCAAGCGATGTCGACGACCCCATTGGAATCGACTACGGCCGAAGGCGCACTGCCGACTCCAAGATTTTCGGGCCCGGTAGCGGTCGGCGCGTCCACGGTTACGACGAATGACCCAGAGATATTCGGGGAAGGCGCGCTGGTCGCGGTGACCGTGACGGTCTGATTTGCCGTGACCGTGGGCGCCGTCAACAGACCTGTTTGCGAGATGGACGCTCCCGTAGACGCGGACCAGGTCACGCTTTGCGGCACACCTGCCGGGGCAACGGTTGCGGAGCACTGGCTGGTAGCTCCTGACAGAACCGGCGTCGCGCAGGTCACCGTCACGGAGGCCACAGCAGGCGGGGGAGGCGCGTCCACGGCAACCATAAATGAACCGGAGATTGTCGGGGCCGTCGCACTGGTTGCTGTCACCGTTACGGACTGATTCGCGGTCACGCTGGGCGCGGTCAGCAGACCGGTTTGCGAGATCAACGCTCCCGCAGACGCTGACCAGGTCACACTTTGCGACGCGCCGACTGGTGTCACGCTCGCGGAGCACTGACTGGTGCCGCCGGATAGAACTGGCGTCGCGCAGGTCACAGTCACAGATGTCACGACGGGAGGAAGCGGTGGCGCGACCATGACCGTGACCGACCCTTGCACCGCGCCTTCCACGCTGGTGGACGTCACCGTGATGGACGTAGCAGCGGTTACCGTCGGAGCGGTGAACACACCTGCACTTGAGATCGTTCCGCTGGACGCAGACCAGGTTACGGCGGTGTTAAAGCTACCGGTTCCGTTGACCACGACCATGCAAGTCTCGGACGCGCCGGACGCCAGCGGAGACGCACAATTTGGTACGACAGAAACCACCTTGGACACTGGAACTGGATCTGACGGGAGCGCCGCAGAGCTTGCACCTCCGCCGCATCCAAACGTAAGCGTCGCGAGCAGCAACGTCAGTACTGCAGCATTCCGCGCACGCGATTCGATGGAGCAAAGCACTCTTTGTCTGCCCGACATTCCGTCCCCTGGACGTCTGTATGGATTCATAGAGGTTTCATAGATCGGGCTGGGACTTCCGCTGGAAAATTGGCAATTGCGAATCGACAAACGAATTCACTCGGGACCGGGTGGTTCGAATGTCTTTGGACGCTAGTATGATGCTCTGGAAATTTGTACTTGGCAACTCACGGCGACAAAGGCGATGGATGATTGACGCCGCCGGAAACCTGAAGAGTTAAATCGTTCCGTCAAACGGTCGCCCCAGAGCGGTCCGGTCCGCGCAGGACTCACAACACTTATGTTCTAAGGAAGGATTTCGACGTCGAGTACGTGGAACACGGTGGCGCCCGTGTTGCTGATGCGGTGGACATACGGTGTCTTGGTTCCGGCGACGAACCCTGCCGAGCCTTCCTTGGCGGGGGTCGCGACCCAATCTTCGCCTGGGAATTGACGCTTGATGGCGGCATCATTGAGCTGGACGGCGACATTATCGAGCGAGTGCTTGTGGAAGAGGGTGGTGTCGCCCGGATCGACGACTACATCGAGAACGCGGACGTATTGATTTTCAAATATGACGTGGTGGTGGGGCTCCTGCTCCACAGCGACGGGATCCGTCGCGGTGCCCGCAGCGTTAGACGCGACCGTGGCCGGTTTCACTGGCACTCCCGTGCCGTTCGCGCGTTTCAATTCGATCTCGATGTTTTCCATGGGCTTGTCGGAGAGGTTTTCGACTTGATGGGTTACGGGTTCGCTCCAGAAAATCTGGTGACCGCCGCGCGTGGAAGTAGTCGAGGTGCCGTCTGGCAAATAAACGCGAAAATCGTTCTCCGTGATGGTAATCCCTGCGCGACTGGGGTGCTGGTGAATGGGCGTTTTTTGATGTGCACCCACGGTAGCGCGAAGCACCCGAATCTGGTCGTTCTCAAATTCGACTTTGGCAATGCCTGGGCTAAGTGTGGACTGCGCGATGGAAGCGACGGCCGTGATCGAGAGCGACAAAAGCAAGAGCGCGGCAAATTTTGCGATTTCCACTGGACTCCTTCATCGAATTAGCTAGAGGTCAATGCCTTGTATTGCGCCGCGGATAGAGGAACCACCGACAGCCGGCCTTGCCGCACCAGCGGCGAATCGGCGAATAGCTTGTTCGCCTTGATCTCAGCCAGCGTCACTGGCTTTGCCAGAGGCTTCCCTACTTTAATCTTCACGACCGGGCTCTTGGGATTCGACACGTCCACCGAAACGACCGTCGCCGTCCCTACGGCGCTCTTATCGTCTCCCGTGTGGTAGATGATCAGCCCGCTACCCGGCTGCATCTCGCGCAAGTTTCTGAGCGCGGTGGGATTGGATACCCCGTCCCACTCGGTGACTTTGTCTCGCTGAAGATCGGCGAAGGAATAGACGGTAGGTTCAGTCTTGAGCAGATAGTCGGATGCCACGGGAACCTCTCATGAAGGAATTGCTGCTGAATTCACGGACATTCTACACGACTTCGGCGGGCGGTTCGTGTCCACGGCAGCCCTACGAAGTGCTCATGGCGCTTTTGCACCCACCACGCCAATGTTGGCGATGTTGTCGCCCTTCTTGAGCGAAGGAACGGCGTTGATGTGCAGGATCACCCCGGAGACCGGGGCGCGCGCCTCAAAAATAGTCTTGCCGAAGTAGTCGGTGACGTAGCCGATCTTCATTCCCGCGTTCACATACGTGCCACGCTTGACCAGCGGATAGAAAATTCCTTCTAGGTCGCTTTCGATGTCGACGATCTGATCGAGCCACACGGGGTTCTCGATCACGTGTGCGTTGCCCGGCAACATCTTCAGCGCGCGCATAGTGCTCAGCGTGCCGTTCACCAGCAGCGCGATGTCGTCAGTCTCGGTTGTCCCCGCGTGGCCCGCTTCGACGACGATCGACGGCTTCCCATGTACCGACGCGGTGTTGTCCAGATAACGCGTAGCGGCGGGATCGATGGGGCGCTCGCGCCAGATGATGATGTGGTCGAGGCCGAATGCCAGCACCATTTCCCTCGATTTGCGGTCCTGGTCCACATTGCCGGTTGGCCCCCAATACGCGTAGGGGCGCAGGCTCTCGTCCAGGTCGCCGCCGTGGTAGTCGATCAGGTAGTCGCAGCGGTCGACGACTTCTTTCGTAATCAGGTAGGAGACGCGATCGGTTTGCGTCCCGTCAGGCTTGCCCGGGTAATAGCGGTTCATGCTCTTCTTGTCGATCGGGTTGACGTGCGGCACCTTTTGCAGGAACGAAGGAACGTTAACCAGAGGGAGTAACACAACTGTGCCGGAAAGTTCAGCGGGGTCGAGCGCGGGAATCAGCTTTTCGAGCGCAATGATGGATGCGTATTCGGTGCCGTGAGCACCCGAAACCAGCGCCAACACAGGCCCGGACTTCGCGCCGTTCACGACAATTACCGGGATGTCGGTGGCCGCATCAACTCCGGCCGGAACCCGGAGGAAGCCGGTGGCTGTCTGGCCAGACGCCGCGGTCGCCGTGCCTACGGTGAACGATGCGCGCTGCCCAAATGCGGTCGCTGCGAAGCAACCCACGCCAACCATCAAGAGGAAAGCCAAACGTGGAAGCATAAGTCCTCCTCGGAACGCGGGAGGATAGCGCGAGTGGGACGATCGAGCAATGATTGTTACCGGGCGGAAACGTGACGGCCGGTAGGCAGTGATAACATCCGGGTGCTCGTTCAACGCCGGCCCGTTCGACCCGAGGAGTACCCAATGGCAATTGATCGTAGAACCTTTTTAAAGACGGCGGCGGTCGCTGGCGCTGCGGCGTCCTTTGCCCCGACCTCGCTCGGCTGGGCTGCGGATGCTGCGCCAGGATCGTTTGACTTTGTCTTTTTCACCGACACACACATCCAGCCGGAACTCGATGCTGCACACGGCTGTGATATGTGCTTTCGCAAGATCGCTGGCCTCCAGCCCGAGTTTGCGATCATGGGTGGCGATCACGTTTTCGATGCGCTGAGCGTGGATCGCACGCGCGCCAATGCGGTTTTCGATCTATACAAGAAAACCGAGCAAACGCTGCAGATGCCGCTGCACCACACGATCGGAAATCACGATGTTTTCGGCGTCAACACCAAAAGCGGTGTGTCACCGAGTGATCCGAGCTACGGCAAGAAAATGTACGAAGACCGTGTGGGCCGGACCTACTATTCGTTCGATCACAAGGGCTGGCACTTCATCGTCCTCGATTCTATCCAGCCGACCGAAGATCGTATGTGGCAAGCGCGGATCGATGACCGTCAATTGAGCTGGCTGAAGGACGACCTGAACCGCGTGGGTGCAACAACGCCAATCATCGTCACCGTCCACGTGCCACTGGTCAGCGCCTTCGCGACGTACGCGGAGAAAGTCACTACGGGGCAGAAGTACAACACGCTCACGGTCGATAACGCGCCCGACGTGCTGGCGACGTTTGAGGGGCACAACGTGGTCGCGGTGCTGCAGGGACATCTGCACGTCAATGAGCTGGTTGTGCTGAAGAATACGCAATACATTCTTAGCGGCGCGGTGTGCGGCAATTGGTGGCGGGGGGTGCGTATGAGCTACCCAGAAGGCTTCACGGTGGTGAGCGCGCGGGATGGGAGGATTACTACGCGCTACGAGACCTACGGGTTTAAAGCTGTGGCTTCGCCAGAAGAGACATGACTATCTGAGGTGACGTTCGCCCGCCGGGAAAGTACACGCACTGCGCTCCCCCCTAATACTCCGCTAGCAACTCTATTCGCCATTTTTCGAACCTAGCTCCGGCGGTGTGGCTGGCGCAGAGTCACCTTTCACATAGTGTCCGAACCAGGCCAACTGCCTCTCGAGCCGGTCCTTAATATGGGAGGGAGTCTTGAACTCGTGGTACTCGCCGGGATAGACGACCAGCTCCGTTTCCCGGCCTAGGCTCTTCATCGCCTGGTACATCTGTTCGCTTCCGATAATGGGCACGTTCCAGTCGATGTCGCCGCCCATGAACAGCGTAGGTGTAGTGATCTTCGTCACGCGGTAAAAAGGAGCCAGGTTGTCCCACAGAGCCTTATTCTCCCAGGGACGACCGAGTTCGATCTCGTCGTCTTTCTGGTATTGGTCGTGGCCATATAGGGTCATGTGTAGCGCTTCGCCAGCATCGGAGATGGCACCCTTAAAACGAGTGGTCTGCGTGATGATGAAGTCCGTGGACATGGCGCCATAGGAGTGGCCGCTAACGCCGAGCTTGTCGGGATCGGCAAAGCCCTGCTCGATAGCGTAATCGACCATGGCCATGTCGTCCTGGTAGTCCTTGTTACCCCAGTCTGCGTAGATGGCTTGGCAATATTTCTGGCCGTAGCCGGAGGAACCGCGCGGGTTCGGGAGCAGGACGGCGTAACCGTGCGCGGCAAAAATTTGAATGTCGGGCTGGAATTCGGCGTAGTAAGCCCACACGGGACCACCATGCGGACGAAGCCAGGTGGGGACCTTTTTGCCAGGAGTGTAGTCGGGCGGCTTGTAAAGGTAGCCGGAGACGGTGGTGCCGTCTTTGCTTTTGAAGTGAACGTATTCTCCGGGAGACAGCCTCAGCTGCGCCATTAGCTCGTCGTTGGCGTGGGTGATGCGAGTCAACGGTTCGCCTGCCGCGGGCAACGCGTAGATTTCGCTCGGACGGTCGACCTTGTCGATCTGGGCGGCGATCTCACCAGATTTCGCGAGTGAGTAGCTATAGACCATCAGGCGGCCGCCGATGGGCCGAGTGATTTCGCCGCCGGTGATGGCGATTCGGCAAACGTTCTGGGTGCCATCGTCATCGGCGATGAAGAAGATGCTTTTGCTGTCGGCGGCAAAACGAAGGTCGCTGACGCTGCGGTCGAAGGCGAGTGTGAGGACTTTGGCCTCGCCGCCACTCGCCGGTGAGATGCCGAGGTGCTTTGTGGCGTAGTCAAACAGCTTGGGTTCGGTCTGCGTGACGTAGGCGATCCACTTGCCGTCCGGCGACCACGCCGGCGAGAGATCTTGGCCGGGATTGGTTGTAATTTGCGTGAGGTGCGCGCCCTTATCCGTGTTGTCCGCGAAAACCGTCCAGATGTCGGTGTTGTAGTTGCGGTCGGGGTCAGACGAACGATTGCTGGTGAATGCGAGCTGCCTGCCGTTGGGAGACCAGACAGGCTCTGAATCGTCGAAGTCGCCGCTAGTCACCTGCGTGAGGCTCTTTGCGGCTAGGTCGAAGATGTACAGGTGCGTGCGGCGGCGGTCGAGGTAACCTATCTCGTCGACTTTGAACTGCAGACGATCGATCACCCAAGGCTTTTGAGCCTTGGCTTTTTTTTCCTTGACGCTATTGGCGCCCTTATCGTCGCCGCCCTCTTTGTCTTCGTCCTTGTTTCTCGCGGCTGCCAGCTCCTCGGTGGTGGCGTCCTGAAGGATCAGGCAGAGACGCTTGCTATCGGGCGACCACACGAGGCTATCTACGTCCTGGGGCATGTCAGTAAGGCGCTGAGCCTCGCCGCCGAGGCGGTTAAGCAGCCAGACTTGCGTTTTGCCCTCGTGGCGAGCGGACAGGAAGGCGAGATATTTGCCGTCCGGGCTCCATTCGGGATGACTGGAGGAAGCACCTTCCGCGGTCAGCGGGATGGCGTCACCCCCTGCGAAGGGAACCATCCAGATGCGTTGCTCGGATTTGTCTTCTTTCAGAGACGTGGAATTCACCGTGTAGGCTACCCACCGTGCATCGGGACTCAGCTTGGGGCCTGCGACCTCGCGTATCTGGAAGCGATCATCGATCGCGATTGGTCGCAGGGACCCGAGCGGCTGCTGGGCAAAGGTAATGAATGGCAGAGCACAGGTTGCGGCAATCAATAGAAGGCGAAGGGCAAATCTCATTCCAGACGGCTCCATAGAAGGTGGATTAGGCCACAGACAAACGGCGGAGTTTAGCATGAATGATGACTCGCAACCGGCGACACGGCTCGTAGAGCGTCCGAGGGAGCAGAAATAAGGAGTGCCACAACCCAAGCGACGGCGAAACGAATACTAGAAAGCGGAGGCGCGAAGCGGGTGACAGTAATGCGGTTTAGGAAACATGACGCAATGAGCGCTACAGTACCGGCGAAAAATATTGCGTGAAGCGCATTTTTTTCTTGCATGGCGTGTTGAACACGGTATTCTGCGAATGCGAACTGGCTCCCTGTAGGCGTTGGGCCTTTGCCCGGCGAACCTTTCCTCCGTAGAGGAGCAAGAGTCGCTTTAGGAGGACGGTTAGTAAAAATTGAGCACGTTACCTTTTCCCTCCCAACTCCCTTCCCAAGCACTTACAAAAGCCAGAAAAAACGTCGCCAAGCTGACCCTGTGGCCGCTGGTGGCCGCGACTTTCTTCATGGTGTCTGGCGGCACGTACGGCACGGAGCAGATCATATCGGGCGCAGGCTACGGGCACGGGATTCTGATTTTGCTGTTCTTGCCGGTGCTGTGGTGCTTGCCGACCGCCTACATGATCGGCGAACTGTCGAGCTCCCTGCCTTGCGAGGGCGGGTATTACGCGTGGGTGCGTCGGGGCCTGGGCAATTTCTGGGGATTTCAGGAAGCGTGGTTGTCGCTGGCCGCCAGCATTTTTGATATGGCCATCTATCCCACACTTTTCGTGTTTTACCTGAAGCAGTGCTCGCCGTGGTTCGGTGCGCCGAGCCATGGGATTCTGGCGGGCCTTTTCGTGGTGGTGAGCTGCGCGGCTCTGAATTTAGCGGGGATTCGCGTCGTGGGGATCACGTCCCTTTGGCTGTTCTTTTGCCTGTCGGCACCGTTCGCGGCGATCGTGGTGCTGGCGCCGTTCAAGGCGGGGGCGTTGGCGGACGCGCACACCGCGCCTGGTGCAGCAGGACTAGGATTGCTGGGCGGGGTTCTGGTGGCCATGTGGAACTACATGGGGTGGGACAATGCGTCCACGATTGCGCAGGAAGTGGAGCGCCCGCAGCGAACCTATCCCAAGGCGATGATTGCGGCGGTGGTGCTGGTTTCGCTCACCTACGTGCTGCCGTTCCTGGCGGTTTATTTCACCGGCATTCCCGCTTCGACGTTTGCGGACGACGGTTCCTGGGCAACGGTCGCCGGCCTGATCGGCGGCAAGATCTTGGGATTCGAATGGCTGCGTTTCCTAATCGTGCTGGGTGGCATGATGAGCGCCTTCGGCATGTTCAACGCTCTGGTGATGAGCTATTCGCGGCTGCCGCTGGCGATGGCCCGCGATGGGATGCTGCCGAAAGTCTTCGCCAAGACCAGCGCGAAGAGCAATGCGCCGTGGGTAGCGATCCTAGTGTGCGCCACCTGCTGGGCATTGTGCCTCGGGCTGGGGTTCAGGCGACTGGTGACGCTGGACATCATGCTGTACGGGGCCAGCTTGATGCTGGAGTTCGTCACGCTGGTGGCGTTGCGGATTCGCGAGCCGAATCTAAAGCGCGAGTTTAAAGTTCCCGGCGGTCTTACGGGCGCAATCATGGTCGGCGTGTTCCCGTTCGCGTTGCTGTGCCTGGCGTTGGTCGAGAGCGAGCGAGAGACGATCCTCGGGATGAATGGTCTGGTTTTTGGTGTAATGATCATGGCCGCAGGCTTCTTGGGGTATTTGGCCACGAAGAAACTCCGCGGCTCAGAAATCAAGCCGGTGGTACTAGAGAGCGTGGCCGGGGATTAACGGCTTTATTCTCGGTTGAGGGTTTGCCGGCAGGCTCCGCAGAGCTTGGCGGTTTTTTTTCTAGTCAGCAAGCAAGGTCGGCCCACTGATTTGCTTCCGACGGCACATGGGGTGCCGCACCTCTACCACCGCCTCGGACCCATTTCGTTCATTGCTGTAGCGCTGGGCTTTCCCTGCCCAGCCCTTGGGTCTTGCCCCAGTCTGGAGTTGCGCTCCGCGCCGCCCGACCGACCCGTGCGACATTATGGGCGAGGGCGGGTTATATAGATGAAGAAGTCGAGGGGGACTTCGGTCCCAAGGAGGCAGTTGTGATGAATACGAAGATAGTTCGAAATGGCGTGCTGTTCGCCGCTGGCGTGCTCATGGCGTATGGATCGCCAATGCTGGCGCGGGCGGCAGGCAGCGCGCAGGAAGCGGGTCAGGCTCAAGCGGCGCCGGCGCAGCAAAACGGCCCGTCAAGGCCGGACCTGAACTTGACCGATGATCAGAAAGGCCAGATGAAGAAAATTCATCAGGATGCCAAAGCTCAGATCGAGGCGGTGAACAACGACTCGTCGCTGAGCGCCGATCAGAAGCAGGCGAAGATCCAGGCGATCCACCGCGGCACGCACAAGCAGGTGGAAGCGATGCTGACGCCAGAGCAGAGGCAGAAGATGCGAGCCTGGCACCAGGAGCATCGGGGAGAAAAGCCGCAGGACGAACCGCCTCCGTCGAATTAAGCAGGCGGCGGCTCTGGAATAGAAGTGCGAAGTGGCTAGTTGATTTCGACGTTTTTCAACACGGGACGGCGTGGGGGCCGTCCCTTTTTCGCGGCGTGCGAGTGATTCGGATTGAACGGATTACCGAGCGGTTTTGATATGCTGCTCGACGTGGGAAATCAGGCCTCGGAATCGCTTTCAAAGAACAATGGAATCAGGGCTTTTGTGCGGCTGGCTCTGCTCGGCTTTACGCTCTTATGCGTCATGCCGGCGCTCTTGGCGCGCGACCCCTTTCTCTTTTTGAACGTGTTATCGGCGCAACAGGGCGCAACAGCTGCGCCTCCATCATCCAATCAAACTCCAACGACGCAGTCCTCGCCAGTGACATCGCCTCCCGCACAAGCACCTGCCGCCGCCGCGCAAGGTGGCCTATTGGCGCAACGCCAAGTTCCCAGCATCGTCGTGCTTGACCCCGCTCATGGCGGCACTGACTTGGGTGCGCGAGGCGCCGGCGGCATTCGCGAGAGCGAGATCGTTTTGCAATTTGCAGCGCAGGTGCGCACCGCTCTCGAGTCCCAGGGATTTCAAGTCATGCTGACACGGCAGGGGAACGAGAATCCGTCGTTCGACGACCGCTCGGCCATCGCCAATTCCCAACGTGGGGCCGTTTTTGTGTCGTTGCACGTTGGATCGACCGGACTGCCCGGGACCGTGCGCGTATACGTGATGAGTGATTTGTTGGCCTCCAACGATTCGACGGGGTTGATTCCGTGGGACCGCGCGCAGGCGCCATTTGTTCCCCTGAGCCGCCGTTTAGGCGACATCGTACAAGGATTTCTTTCGCAGCGGTTCAAAGGTTCGCCCAGCACGGCGCAAGCTGCGGCAGTGCGCCAGTTGCGGACCACCGCTGCGCCCGCGATCGCCGTGGAAGTGTCCAGCGTATCGATGGAGGATCGCAACGCGCTGGACCGCATGGTGCCCGGCGTGGCGGATTCGATTGCCCGGGGGGCGTCGGCATTCCGTCCGTTGTACGTGGTTGCGGCGGTGAATCCGGGGGATCGCCCGTGAACCCGAAGTTGCGACTCTGGCTGATTGGCGCGCTCGCAATCGCGGTCGTCATCGCGGGGGTCTATTTTGCGACATTAAAGAAGCACCTGCGACAGGCCACACCCGTTGCGCCGCAGAGCGAAGAGCAAGCGCGGCGGGAACTGACACAGACAGCCCCGGCAAATTCTGCCGGGCCTTTGACGAAGACACGCCTGTTCTGGTCGTCCGGTGCAGGCGATGGCTCGCTGATGCCGGTTACCGTGGAGCTGCCACTCCCGAAAGATCCAACGCTGCGCGCAAAACAAGTATTGAACACGTTGCTGGCGGGGCCGGTAGACGTGGGGCTGAGAACTTTGCCGCCCGATGCGGTGCTGTTGGCATTTTATATGCTGCAAGACGGCACGGCCATTGCGGATTTTTCCGAAGCGCTAGCCACGGCGACTCCGTCAGGGATTGAGAGCGAGCAGATGGCCGTGGACTCGATCACCAGGACGCTGGAAGCGAATGTGCCGCAAGTGCGTTGGCTGAAGATTTTGATTCACGGGCAGGAAGTCGATACGCTGGCGGGGCATTTGGATCTGACGCGAACGTTCTTGGTGAACGCCAAGGCCGCGCCGATGACAGCAGCCTCCGCAACAGCCGAGCAACCTGCAAAGCCAACCGCAGCGGCGCCGGGTGGGAAGGCGGCCACGGGTGCGGCCGCACCGCAAAAGCCTGCAGCGACTGGGCAAAGGTTGACACCTGCGAATCCACCCGGCAAACTGGCGCAACCCGTGAAAAAACCATGAGTATTGCGAGCGGACGCGGCGGAGCAGTCGGAGGCACAGTGCGAAGCGACGGTCGCAACACCGACCAGATGCGGCCTTTGAAGATGACGCCGGATTTCATTTCGACGGCGGAAGGTAGCGTGCTGATCGAATTGGGAAATACGCGCGTCATTTGCACCGCGTCGGTGGATGACGGAGTGCCCGGATTTTTGAAAGGCACCGGCAAGGGCTGGGTGACCAGCGAATACGGAATGCTCCCGCGCGCGACTGAAGAGCGCACGCCGCGGGAGGCGACTCGTGGAAAGCAATCGGGACGCACGCAGGAAATCCAGCGGCTCATCGGAAGATCGCTTCGCGCGGTGACCGATCAGGAAGCCCTGGGCGAGAAAACCGTCTGGATCGATTGTGATGTCATTCAGGCGGATGGGGGAACGCGGACGGCGTCCATCACGGGAGCCTTTGTGGCGCTGGCGCTGGCGTTCGAACGCATGGTAGCGGCGGGAATTTGGCGGACTTCACCGCTGATCGACACCGTTGCGGCCACCAGCGTCGGAATTGTCGATGACCGCGCGGTGCTCGACCTCGCCTATGAAGAAGATTCGCGCGCGGAAGTAGACATGAACGTAGTGATGACGGGTAGCGGCCATTTCGTGGAAATTCAAGCAACGGCGGAAGGCCGGCCGTTCAACGGAAGTGAGATGCAAGACCTGCTCGCGCTCGCCGCGGCAGGGATTCGGCGCTTGACGGATGAGCAGCGCGCCGTCTTACCTGTAAAATTCAGTGCGCGCGCCCGTTAAGCTCTACCTGGCGTCCTCCAATCCAGGAAAACTTGCCGAGTTTCGCGTGCTCTCGCTTGGGGCAACTCACTCCCTTCCGGAGATCGAGCTAGAATTGGCCCCGTGGTTTGATTCCCTGCCACGCTTTGACGAAGATGCCCCAACCTTTGCCGAAAACGCCCTGGGTAAGGCCTTGTATTATTCGGCCGGCCATGATGGCTTCGTATTTGCCGACGACTCAGGCCTCGTCGTCCCGGCTCTGGGTGGAGCTCCGGGGGTCCTGTCGGCAAGGTATGCGGGCGCCACGGCAACCAGTGCGGAGCGCAATGCAAAATTGCTCGCGGAGTTACAGGGCAAAACCGGCTCGGAACGATCGGCATATTTCGTTTGTGCGATCGCGCTAGTCGAGCGCGGCAGAGCCATAGCCATTGTCACCGACCGAGCCGATGGGGTGATTCTAAACACGCCGCGAGGTGAAGCCGGCTTCGGCTACGATCCAGTGTTCTACATCCCGGAGCTGACCAAGACGTTTGCGGAACTCTCAAGCGAAGAGAAGAATGATCGCAGTCATCGCGGCAAAGCCTTCCGCCGTCTAGTCCGCCTGATCCGGAACGACTCAGCCACGGCCAGCCGATAGCAAAAAACTCGACCACGGAGCGCCCTATCTTACGCGCTCCTCAAATCAAGATATCGCGTAAACCCATGGTCTCCGCATCGGAAGGCTCCCCTCCCACCTGTGATATTCTTCGGGCCCATGACTGCGAGAAAACCAAAAGTGAGAAGGCGAACGGCGTCGAAGCCCTCGAAAGCATTGATCGGGACCACCAAGAAGAGGTCCGCTAAGGCTGCCAAAGTCGCGAGAGCAGTCGGCGCGGGAACCGATCCGAAACGTGTCGCCGCGATCCTGGCGAAACTCGACGAAGCCTATCCGGAGGCCACCTGCGAACTGAAGCACGAGAATCCATTTCAGCTGCTGATTTCCACGATCCTCTCGGCGCAATGTACCGACGTGCGCGTCAATCAGGTCACGCAAACTCTCTACAAGAAATATCCAAGCCCCGAAGCGTTCGCCTACGCAAACCCGAGTGAACTGGAACAGGAAATTCGGCCGACAGGTTTTTTCCGGAATAAAACGAAGTCGATTATGGGGGCCAGCAAAGGAATCATCGAAACATTTGGCGGGCAAGTGCCCAAGACCATGGAGGAAATCCTGACACTTCCTGGAGTCGCGCGGAAAACAGGCAACGTGGTGTTAGGAACGGCGTTCGGAATCGCGAGCGGTGTGGTTGTTGACACGCATGTGATTCGTTTGTCGCGAAGGCTGGATCTTACCAAGCACGAAGAGCCGAAGAAGATCGAACAAGATTTGATGCGCGTAATCCCGAAGGAGAGTTGGATCAAATTCTCCCATCAATTGATCTGGCACGGCCGCCGCGTCTGCATTGCCCGCAAGCCCCGATGCATCGACTGCAATCTGGAATCGATCTGCTATTCGAAAGACAAGACCGTTTAGCTTTGGCGTGAACTCGGAGAGACCGTCAGGGTACTGCTTCAGCCGTGCCCTAAGTGCTTGGCATCAACGCGGGTTAAGGCGCTGAGGGCGGTCTTTTTTCTCTTGTTGTCGCAGGCCCTGACTATGCCGCTGATACTCGAATGGCTGTGCCAAGTGATGTTTACTTTCCGAAACCAGAAAGATATCCTCTGGCATGCAAAAATCAAACAAATGGGCGCTGGTCGTCGGCGCATTGAGTTATTTCACCTGCGTTGTGTCTACAGCAGCGCAAGTTGCCTTCACCACGAATCCCTCACCGAGCGTGCCGACCCCCGAATCCGTCCTCGGCCACAAGCCGGGTGACGATTTTTATCTCGCGAACTATGACGAATCGCGAGAGTACTTCCACAAGCTGGCGGCTAGCTCGAACCGAGTCAAACTGATCACCGTTGGAAAGACGACGCGAGGCCTTGACTGGGAAATCGCGATCATCTCGTCTCCGGAAAACCTGGCGAGTCTCGACAAGTATAAGGACATCTCGCGCAAGCTGGCCGACGGACGCGGCCTATCCGCGGGCGACGCACGTGAACTCGCGCACCAGGGCAAAGCGATCGTGCACATCGATGGAGGGTTGCACTCGAGCGAAGTTGCGGGCGCGCAGCAGTCGATCAATCTAGCCTACAAATTGGTTTCCTCGCAAAACGACCCGGAAGTCGACGCGATTCTCAACAACGTGATTCTGATGCTGTGGCCGACGCTGAATCCTGACGGGCAGAACGAAGTGGTGGGCTGGTATCGCAAGAACCTGGGCACGACGTTTGAAGTGAGCCCGCTACCCGACCTGTACCAGGAATATGTGGGCCACGACAACAATCGCGACGGCTACATGAACAATATGCTCGAGTCGCAGGATGTCACACGCACCGAGATCGAGTGGAACCCGGTGATTTTCTACTGCCACCATCAGACCGCCCCGTTTCCAACGCGCATTTTCATTCCGCCATTCGTTGAGCCGATTTCGTCGAACATCCACCCACTGATGGCCCGCTGGCTTAACGCCCTGGGCACCGATATCGCGGTCTACCTGGACGAGCACGGCATGCCGGGCGCGGTGAATCGCGTTGGTTTCGACAATTGGTATCCCGGCTTCCTGGATTTCACGCACATTTTCCGGAACAGTATCTCGTTTTTCACCGAGACCGCGCTGTTTCGCTACGCGACGCCGCGTTTTTATCCTGTGGACGAATTCCCGAAAGACCAGCGCGGGTTGCGTTCGGAAGTTTTCTACAGCAGTCCGTGGAAAGGCGGGTGGTGGAGGCTGCGCGACGCCGTGAACTATATGGAAGGCGCGTCGATGGCGGTGCTGGACACGGCGGCGAAGTATCACGAGGAGCTGATATACAACCGCTATCAAGCCGCGGTGGACAACGTCAGCCGGTTCACGAGGGAGCCGCCATTTGCGTATGTCGTGCCGCTGGAGCAGCGTGATCTTCCCGAGGCCGCGACCCTAGTGCAGAAATTAATGATCAACGGAATCGAGGTGCAGCAAGCCGCAAAGCCTTTTCACGCGAACGGCCGCGAATACGCTCCTGGCACGTGGGTTATTCTGATGGATCAGCCGTTTTCGCCACTGGTCAAGGAGCTTTTCGAGCCGCAGCACTATCCAGAATTGCGTGAGTCGCCGAGCGGTCCGCCAAAGTTGCCGTACGACGTGACCGGCTGGACGCTGCCCATGCAGATGGGGGTGCAGATCGCACCGGTGCTTGAGCCAGTGCCGCAGGCGGAACGCGGGACGTTGCGGCGCATGGATCAGTACGCGCCTCCCGCCGGGAACATCGACGGAACCGGCAGCGTGTTTACATTGAGTCATAAGACCAATGCAAGTTTCAAATTGCTTAACTCCATTCTTGACGGCGGAGGTCGCGTCAGCTTTTCTACCAGCGACGCCGAGACCACGGAAGGTGCGGAGACGGGCGCCATCGTTGTGACTGGAGTCGATCGTGAGAAGATCAAGAGAGTCGCGGGCGATAATTGGCTGAAGCTGAAAGGGGTTTCGGCTACTCCGAAAGATCTCGTGAACGTAAAGAAGGCGCGTGTCGGCCTTTACCGCTCGTGGGTGGCCAATATTGACGAGGGTTGGACGCGCTGGATTCTGGAGAACTACGATTTTGGGCCTGTGACGCTGCGCAACGGCGATATTCAAGCCGGAAATCTTCGCGAGCATTTTGACGCAATCATTCTTCCCGACGCGATGCCGGAAACGATTCGCAACGGTTTTGGTCCCGGAAGTGTTCCCGGAGTGTATACGGGCGGAATCGGCGAACTGGGCACCTCGGCATTACGTGAATTCGTGCAAGCAGGCGGAACGTTGATCGCATTTAACAACGCGTCGCTGTTTGCGATCGACGATCTCGGCCTGCCGGTGAAAAATAGTCTGGCCGGATTGAAGGATGAGGAGTTTTTCTGCTCAGGCTCCTTGCTGCGTGTCGAAGTGCAGGACTCCGGCGCTTCCGCGGTATGGGGATTGCCGCACGATCCCATCGTAATGTTTGAACGCGGCCCTGCGTTTGAAACCAAGGATGGCTTTCGCGGCCGCATACTCGCCGCTTATCCCAAAGAGCAAAGCCCGTTGATGAGCGGCTACCTGCTGCATCCGGAGCGCATTCAGGGTAAAGCCGCCGCAGTAGAGGTGCAATACGGCAAGGGCCGCATTTATTTGCTCGGCTTCCGCCCGCAGTGGCGCGGGCAGGCTCACGGCGCGTACAAATTTTTCTTCAACGCGATTTACGAGTCCCAAGGGCTGTCGAAACCCGCGCCAGCTAAAACGGAGGCTCCGGCCACTCACACGGATGCCGCCGCAAGCAAACCAGCTAGTGCGTCACCGTAAATCGAGGAGCGTTGGCGAGCCTTGCCCCTTTCCTTCTAGGGGCGGGGCTCGCTCCCTCCACCTGCTGCGTCTTGACCGAATCTGAAAAATCGCGGATGGATCACGAAAGTTCGCTTCGATAAAAGCGGCGCAACCAGAAGGGTTCATTTCGTGGCAGGTTAATCGACCGCCGCTTCCTGTTGCCGGTTGTATTCGGCGAACGTCTTTCCTTGTTCGGCCAATCGCTCCAGCCACGCCGCAGGCTCCCACTGCTCACCGTGTTGCCGCCGAAACTCGCAGACGCGCTCGTACACTTTCTTGAGGCCGACGGTGTCCGCATACCACATCGGTCCGCCGCGATACGCCGGGAATCCATAGCCGTTTAGATAAATGATATCGAGATCGACGGCGCGCAACATGATGCCCTCCTCGAGAACGCGCGCGCCCTCATTAACCATGGCGTAAATGCAGCGCTCAACGATCTCCTCAGGCGACCGAGCGCGCTGAGCGATACCGGCCTCTGCCGCCCATTGGCGCACCAATCCGGCAACTTCGGCATCAGGCGTCGCGCGCCGGTTTTCATCGTACTTGACCAGCCCGCGCCGGTTTTCTGACCGAAGCGCCCAAGTTCGCACAACCGGTCTTCTGCGATCGGACGTCGCATACCCGCCTTGTACAGGTCTGGATGCTCCTTGCGGATACGCCAGCCGATGTCGAGGCCGGCGAGGTCAGCGGTCGCAAGCGGCCCCATCGCCATGCCAAAATCGTAGAGCGCTTGATCGACAGACGCGACCCCCGCCCCTTCTTCCGCTAGAAATTGCGCCTCGCGGCGGTACGGCTGAAACATACGGTTGCCTGCGAATCCAAAACAGTTTCCTACCAGCACTCCGACCTTGCCGAGTTTTTTGGAAAGCTGCAGGCATGTCGCGATCACCTCTTTAGCCGTGGCTCGACCGCGAACGATCTCCAGCAACCTCATCACGTTTGCAGGACTGAAGAAATGCGTTCCAATCACGGTTTGCGGGCGCGAAGTTGCCGCCGCAATTTCGTCGATACTAAGAGTCGATGTGTTGCTGGCCAAAATCGCTCCCGGCTTACAAACGCGATCTAGTTCGGCAAAGACTTGTTTCTTCACCATCATGGCCTCGAACGCTGCTTCGACAACCATATCGACGCCGGCAAAATCGCCGTAACTGAGCGTTGGCCGAATCAATTTCATGCGTTCTTCCACAAACCGCCGCGTGAAGCGTCCCCGCTTGACGGAGTTCGCATAATTCTTCTCGATGTTGGCCAAGCCTCGATCCAAAGCAGCCTGATCAGTTTCCGTGAGCAAAACCGGGATGCTGGCATTAGCGAACACCATCGCGATTCCTCCGCCCATGGTGCCCGCTCCAACGATGGCGACGCTGTTAATCGGTATGAGCGGTGTCTCTTTTGGCACATCGGGAATCTTTGCGACTTCACGTTCCCCGAAAAACACATGGATCAGTGCTTTGGATTGATCCCCGAACAAACACTGCGTGAAAAGCTCGTTTTCCACGCGACAACCATCTTCGAAAGAAAGTTTGGTCGCGGCTTCCACTGCGTCGATGGCCGCCACCGGAGCGCTCTGCCCTCGCTGCTTTTTGCGGGCGTTATCGCGTGCGGCGGAAAACAGAGCGGCGTTCTCGTCCGGTGTTCCGAGTTTGTCGTTGCGCTCGCGCCTCTTCCGAACCGGTTTGCCTGCAATTTCCTTGGCAAACGCGATCGCACCTTCCAGCAGGTCGCCGTCGATCAGGCGATCAACGATCCCGCATGCCTCCGCGTCTTCCGCACGAACGGGATTTCCTTCGGCACACATCGCAATAGCTTTCGGAATGCCTGCAAGTCGCGGCAAGCGCTGCGTTCCAGCAGCGCCAGGAATTATGCCGAGCTTGACTTCCGGCTGACCAACCTGCGCGCTTGGAGCCGCGACGCGTTAGTGTCCTGCCATGGCCAGCTCCAAGCCGCTGCCAAATGCGGTTCCGTGTATTGCCATGACCACGGGCTTCCGGCAGTCCTCGACGTGGAGCAATATCGGCTTGAATCCGTCGCCGCGAGCAGTTTTGCCGGACGTCATCTTGCCGAATTCCTTGATGTCCGCTCCCGCAACGAAAGTGCGGCCGGCACCAATCATCACCGCGGCCACCACGTTGTCGTCCCGGCCGATCTGTTCTATTGCGCTGGCGATGCCTTCCGGCACGCCAGGGCTCAGCGCGTTTACAGGCGGGTTATCGATTGTGATGATCGCGATGTTGCCTTGCTTTGTCAGGCGAACCAGTTCGCTCATGTAGGGTCACCATGTAGGGGCCTGTTTTAGTGGGTCCCGCCGTTGCGTCTTGAAGCTTATTTTTTCTCGCCCGTTACGTTGGGCAATAGCTCGTAGCTCACGAATGCCAGTTGCGCGCTGTCAGGCGACCAGGAAGGAACGTTGATGGTGCCTTGACCTCCAAATAGCTTGGCTAAGGTCGTCACTTTCTTGTTGCTTAGCGACATGAGCCGCAACACCACGTTTTGATTTGGCGGGTGGCCTTTCACGTCCTTTTCAAAGGAGAGGAAGACCATCCACTTTCCATCGGGCGAAATATGCGGGAACCAATCGTTGGAATCCTCGGAGAGCAGTTGTTCCTGCTCGGTACCGTCGGGATGCATCCGCCAAATTTGCATCGTGCCGGTGCGCTCGGAATTGAAATAGATGTATTTGCCGTCAGGCGAATATTCCGGGCCGTCATCGAGGCCGGGCGCGGTCGTCAGGCGCTTCTCCTCGCCTCCCGCGGCTAGGATCGAATAAATATCAAATTCTCCGTTGCGCTCGCCGACGAATGCGAGCGTTTGTCCGTCTGGTGACCACCCGTGCCAATACGACGGAGCGTTCTGCGTGATACGCCGGGGCGTGCCGCCGCCAGATGGAACAATGTAAACCAGCGATTTGTGACCTTCCTTGGACTGGTCGCTGATGGCCAGCAACGCGCCGTCGGGCGACAATCCGTGATCGTTGTTGCAGCGAATCGCAAAGCCCGTGTCGATAATCCGGACCGGGCCGCCCGCGACTGCCATGTGCACGATGCGGCCATCGCGGTTGAAGATCAGCGCATTGGCGTCCCGCGTCCAATTCGGCGCTTCAAATTTCTCCGGCGCGACGTAAAGCACGTGCCGATCGGTCGAATTGATGGCAATCGTTTCCAGCGTGCTGTAAAGCGTTGTTGGCGCGTCGGCTGCAACGGGTGGAGCTTCGCTCACGTCGACGTTAGAAAAGACCGCAGTTTCCACCACGTTCTTATCATGTGCGCAAACGCCAATTCCGACGTAGAACGGCCCTTTGATTGGAATCCGAATTGACGCGCCTGCGGGATGCAGTTCCTCGCTTCCTCCGGAAAGATAAAGATAGAAAAAGTCGCCGCGTTTTTCCAGCCGCATGCGCTGCGTCGAAAAAATGGTCGACTCGATATCGTGCGTAACTGCGCCCTTCTCATCCCGAAATTGCAGCGCCGTCAGGCCATTGCCATGCAACGCCGCGTCCACGTAAACCGAATCCGTGTCGAGGCTTTGCCGAATCATCAGGACACCTTTGCGGTGGGGCACTCCGCCAAGACCAATGAACGAGATATTTGCGGTCAGCGTTACGTCACCGGACATTTTCTTCCACGCGAACTGGAAGTCATCCTCAGTCGACCACATATTGTTGCCGCTGCCGGTAATCGTGTAGGTCTTGGTCGAAGCGTCGTAATCGGTGGAGCCCGGATGCAAGACCGTGCCTACGTCCCCGTGGCCTTCGAACATCCCAACGGGGCCCCCGGAATTCTGGGCGCGCAATCCACGGGGCAAAGCAAATAAAATGAAGATAGCCGCAGCCGCCGTGACTCTCATGGTTCTCATTTTCAAGGGGTCACCTTTATCATCACAACGCCGTGCGAAGGAACGTTCGCTCCATAAGTGCTGGTAAGTCTTCCCAAATCTTTCTTTGCCCACAAATCGCGAACGTTCGCAGATAGATGCGCCGGGTAGCCCAGGTCCACCCACGAAACTGCGATTTGGGCATCCTCGGCTCCGCGATTGAACAAAATCACGGCGCGGCTGCCGTCGGCCAACTGTCTAGCCCACACTTCGGTGTCGCCATTTTTCTTCACACGCCGCCCCTGCATGCCGAGCGCATCCTGGTTCACGGCGATCAATTCTTTATTTGTCAGAATATCCTTGATTTCCGGAGGCATATTCTTCAGATCGTTGCCCGCAATCAGTGGCGCGGCCAGCAGACACCACAGACTGAAATGAGATCGATATTCCGTCGTGGTCATACCGCCGTTACCGACCTCCAGCATGTCCGGGTCGTTCCAGTGCCCGGGACCCGCATAGGTTTCCAAGCCATCTTGCATGTCCACAATCTTCACAAAGCTCAGTGCATCCTTCTTCGCGCAATTCCAGCAATCGCTGATGTCTCCCGTGGTGCGCCATAAGTTTCCGACATCTTTCGCCCACAGCCATGGCTTCGCCGTGCCCCATTCGCACATGCTGAACACAATCGGACGACCCGAAGCCTTCAGCGCGTCGCGCATGGTGCTGTAAGCCCATTCGGCATTGGCCTTGCCGGTGTGGCACCAGTCGTATTTGAGATAGTCGACGCCCCACGCCGCGTATTGCAGCGCGTCCTGATATTCGTGGCCGGCACTGCCCGGGCGCCCGGCGCACGTTTTCACACCGGCGTCGGAATAAATGCCAAACTTCAGACCCTTCGAGTGAACATAATCCGCAAGCGCCTTGATCCCGGAAGGAAAGCGCTGCGCGTCCACCACGATGTTTCCGCTCGTGTCGCGGCTCACCTGCCAGCAGTCGTCGATCACCACATATTCGTAGCCGGCTTCTTTCATACCGCTGCTAACCATCGCGTCGGCCGCGCCCTTGATCAGATCTTCGCTGACGTTGCATCCGAACTTGTTCCAACTGTTCCAGCCCATTGGTGGCGTAAGTGCCAGTCCATTGTCGGAAGCCTTCGCGGGCAGCGAATTCAGAATCGCAAGGCAACACACAGCAAGACAGCACCAACAAGCCTGCTTCACGAACTTTCGCACAGCGATCACCTCGTCCTCGGGATCAAGCCTTGACGCGACGGAGCGTCAACGCGCGCTCATTCTATTGAGCATCAACACCGAGTACCACTACTTTTAGGAATGGCATCGCTTCTCGGCAAGAAACGCCGGGTCGCAGTAGCGATCTCATGGTTTCTTGCCCGAAGCCGGACGGATGCGTTCGGCAGTAACGATTCCCTGCCCTTCCAGGACTGAATAAAATTGATCCGCCGCCAGATCCCTGAATGTTTCGACTTTCCCGGATGGCCAGCGAATCTCCGCGCTGTCAATCTTCTTCGCCGTACCCAAGCCGAAGTGCACGCGCAGATCATTTTGCGAGAGATAGCTTCCGCCGCTGTGGACTTCGTCCGTTTGCGTCACACCGCCAGTCACGATCTTGATCCGCGCATTGAGTGCCAAACGATTGCTCTTCGTCCCGGCAAGTTCGAAGCTCACCCAATGCCGCCCCGGTATGCCGTGATTCTTTAAAATCATGGGCGCGCCATCAATGTCGGCGATCACCACATCCATGTTTCCATCGTTAAAAAGATCGCCGACAGCAAGCCCGCGTGAAACTCGCTTTTCTTTCAGCGTAGGCCCTGCCTGATCGCTGGCATCGCAAAATGTGCCGTCGGTTTGGTTCAGGTGCAGCAGCTTGGGCTCGCGATACCTGGCGCCTGACGGAAGCGTATCCACCTGCGGATAGACGTGTCCGCCGACGGCTATCAAATCCAGCCAGCCATCATTATCGACGTCCACGAATGCGGTGCCCCATTTAACGTAGGGCAATGAAGGCAAAGCAGTGCCAGAGGCGTACGAGACGTCCGTGAAATTCCAATTACCATCGTTGCGATAGAGAAGATCATTTTCATCGGAGAAATTCGTGACATACAACGAAGGCCGTCCGGTATGCAGATAGTCGCCGACCGCGATGCCCATGGAGGCTTGCTCGGAACCGTCTTCACTTACGGCCGTGCCGGATTCCAGGCCGACATCTTTGAATTTTCCACCGCCCTCATTCTTGTACAGAAATTTCGGCGTCGAATCGTTCGCTATGTAAATGTCCGGACGCCCCGTATTGTTGAAGTCCGCCCAGATGACTCCCAGCCCATAGTAGCCGTTCGGGTCGTTCACTCCCGCGCTCTTGGACACGTCCGTAAAGGTTCCGTCGCCATTGTTATGAAACAGCGAATCACCTGCTCCCTTTAGTCCTCGCGGGCCGCACTGCACATCGATGCCCCGATATTTGCAGTTGGGGGAATTGCCAAATCCAGGAAGATCGTTCAGATGGAAATCGACATAGTTCGTTACCATGAGATCGACGAAGCCATCGCCGTCGTAATCGCCGAACGCGGCGCCTGTCGACCAGCGTCCGTCGGCAACGCCAGCCTTGGCGGTAACATCCGTGAAAGTGCCGTCTCCATTGTTGTGATAGAGAACATTTCCGCCGAGGCATGTCACATAAAGATCGGGCCAGCCGTCGTTGTCGTAATCCCCGACGGCCCCGCCCATCGCGAAACCGGGTGTGCCAATCCCGGCCTTGTCGGTGACATCCGTAAATGTGCCATCGTGATTGTTGTGATACAGCGCGCCGCGGCTCTTCTGCCCCTTGATGGCCATGTCCACGCTCGGAGCATTCGTGAAATAGATGTCCAGCCAGCCATCGCGATCGTAGTCGAGCAAAATCACGCCGCCACTCATCGACTCCACGATGTATTTCTTCGCCGGGTCGGAAGTGTGCTTGAAGGTGATGCCGGTCTTGGCGGTGATGTCTTCGAGTTGAGGGACTGGTCGGCCAGCGCACTTAGCAGACTTAGCACCCGGCGGCGGGGGTGGCGGTGTCGGATGCCCTCCTTGGGCCGCGGCAATGTTCGCTGCGAGGAATATCAGCATGAGGGTGTTCGCGAAACGTTTACAGCCAGGCGTGTTCAACTGGTTCCCATTGCAATTAGGCCTCATGGATGCTGGGCTGCCGGAATGGAGGCGCGGTCGCGATCGCGCTGCTTGGCTTTCAATTCCTTGTAAATCTCCAGCTCGCGGTCAGCATCGGCAACCCGGGACTCCTTGCGGTAAGCAGCCTGCAATTGATAATGCATGTAGTCACTTTGCGGGCTCAGTCGAGTTGCGGTCTCAAGATGTTGTACGGCATCCTCCAATTTGCCGCGATCCAGCAGGATCTTGCCTAACTCATACTGGGCGTTCGCGTGATCCGGATGAACTGCGAGCACTTCCTGAAACAAGGTTACCGCTTCAGGGACTCGCGACTGCTGCAGATAAACGAATCCGAGATTGTATTTCGCGTCGGCATCGCTGGGATTTAGCGCCAGTTCCGCGCGAAACTCCTCGGCTGCTTCGGGCCAGTGTTCGGATCTTATCTCCGCTTGGCCGGCGAAATAGTGAGCCTTGAGCAATCCGGGATCCGCCTGCAAGGCGCGATGAAGTACATTCACCGAGCGCCCGTAATCTCCAATTTCGATCCATAGCTGGCCGATCAAAAGAAGCGTGTCCTTTGGGCGCTCAGCCTTCTCATATTCGTCGAGCACTTCGGCAGCTTGCTTGAAGTCCCCGACCCGCGCCAGCGAAACCGCCCAGGCATAGCCGACGGTGGCGTCCTGCATCCCGCGGTGCCCTAAGGGCGAAAACGCTTTTGCCGCGTCTGGCATACCGGTCCGCGCCGAAATAGGCCATGCCCAGCATCGCCCGCACGGGTGTCTCGGATGGCTTTTCTTCCAACGCCTTCGAAAATCCACGGATGGCCTCCGGGTAATTGTTGGCGCGAAATGCCGAGAGGCCGACATTCTTCGCCAAGCCAGGTACCTGCGCGTCCCAGCGCTCCGCTTCCTGATAGTGGCCGAGGGCCGCGAGATATTCCTTGCGCACCGCTTCCGAGGTGGCTAGATCGTTAAAGCTCAATCCGAGGACCGACCGAAGACGATTCTCCTGTAAGTCTGCCGCGGCTCGCTGCTTTTCGGTCAGATTCGCTCGCGCTACGACGGACGCATCCACGCGCGCAAACGGGTCGGTATCAGGAGGCAATAGCGGCGCCGCTTGCACTTCGTTCCTTGGATTCAACGGCACGATCGCGGCTGCCGATCCGGCCCCGCCCGCCAATGCCATGGCCGACGCCACACTCTGCTGTCCCTGTTCCATCGTCTTATTCTGTAGGTCGCGGGCCTTGGTCAAATACACGTCGCTCTCCTCGGTGCGCCCGGAATTCGCCAAAATCCGACCGAGATCGACGTACGCTCGGCGAATCTGATAGTTGGATCGCGCTTCGTCGGTCCCCGTCAAGGTGATCGCCTTACGAAAGCACTCCTCTGCGCGCTTCATGTCGCTCTGTGCATACGCGTTCAACCCCAGGTAGAGCCACGGCTCGGGCCAGTCTGCATTCACCTCGATGGCCGTTTTCAGGTAGCGCTCCGACTCCACATAGTTCCGCTCGCCCGATGCGAGGAAGCCCATCATGTAGTTCGCCAGATAATCTCGCGGGAAATACTCAAGCTCCTTTTCGAACTCGGTCTTTACTTCCAGCGTGGCTTTCCATTCGTTCACGGCGAGGCGCGCCAAGCCCAGAAAATAGTGTGCGTGCTGCGTTTTTGGGTCCAGGATAATAGCCTTCTCAAACTCGCGAATGGCTGCGGGCATATCGTCGGCGTCCCGATAAGCTCTGCCAATGATCACGTGAATGGACCCGCTGTCGCCCGCAGCCTTCACCATCCGTTCGAACACGGCCCCGGCCCGTTGCTTGTCGTTGGTCTGCAGGAGGCATATTCCCAGTGAGTAGAAGGTCTCGAGGTCGGGATTAGGATCGAGCTGCACCACTCGCGAGAGGGCCTCGGCAGCCTGTGCGTAATCCTGCTTCTTAATCAACGCTCTGCCGCGAACCGCAAATGCGCGCATGTTATTCGGATCGACGCTCAAGGCCCTCTGCGCGTCCGCCAAAGCTTCGTCTGGGTGCTCGTGCTGGAGTTCCGCAATCGCCAAATCGACGCGAGTATCTGGCAAGTCTTCGAAATCCAGGGATCGCCGGTACAACTCGATGGCCTGCGGGTAGGCAGCTTCCAGCAGGCGCAGTTGACCAAGTTCCCGCAGGGCCAGGGCAATCAGCCGTTCATTCGCCTGGCCGACCGCTGCCGGATCCCCACTGCGTTGCGCTGCCTGGGCAGCTTCCAATCTGTGGCGGAGTTCCAGCTCGGCAGCATTCGGGCCCCCTTGAATTTGTCTCTTCCCGGTCGTCGCGCCATTGGACTTCTGGGGATCGGTAGCCTGCGCCGACACCGTCGGGCCGGACAAACCCAGAACGGCATAGCCCAACGCGGCGGAAAGAGCGATGAGGAAACGGAGCGCCTTCGGGAAATTAACGCAGGCGCGCGACTTCGGCTCTCGAGAATGCACGGAATGACGGATCAAACGGGTCAAAGGGGACTCACCAAAAAGGTAAACGGCGGGACCTGAAATTTCAAGCCCCGCCGTCACGGTTAACTAGATTGTGGTTTTCGCAGTTAGAACGAGAACCTCAGCGTGTACTGAAGTTCGCGACCTGGGTGAACCGCCGACGCCTGTCCGAAGTTTGCGTTCGGGCTGCCCGATCTGACCGGTCACAACGTTGTTGGTCGGACTGCAAGCGGTGGCGCTGCCACCGCATACCAGGTTGCTGGCGCTGAAGCCCGTGCCTTCCAGCTGGTTACCATAGAAGTTCGCATGGTTGAAGAGGTTGAAGAAGTCCATGCTGAACTTGAGGTGGAACCGCTCTTGAAAGACCCAGTTCTTGGCGAGTTGCACGTCGACGTTGCGATTGTTCGGACCGAAGCAGTAGCCGCGGGGGGCATTCCCGACGGTGCCGATCGTGTAGCCCGTGAAGGTGAAGGCGGCAGGGTTCAAGATCTGCTTGCCGTTTTCGCCTGCGTTGCAGCTAATGCCGGTGACGTCCGGACGGTTGTTGTTGTCGAAGCCGGTCCCGTCAGCGAATTCAGGGTGCTTGATCCAGCACGCAGTCCTGGCATGCACCAGGCGCAGCACCGCTCGCTCCGTTGGAGAACACGCTCAACGAGGCGCCCGGACGTAACGCTGATGATGCTGTTCAGTTCCCAGCCGCCCACCGTCTTCTGCACCAATTCGCTATGGTTGGCAAGCTTCGGCAGGTAGAACACCTCGTTGGCCACAAAGATATGCGGCCGATTGATGTTCGTGTTGCCCTTGTCGATGCTCGAATTAGCTGGGTTCGTGAAGGCTTCCTGGTTAAGGCTGCCCGAAGAATTATCCAGCTCAACGTCGGCGATGGAGTGCGAGTAGGTATAGGACGCCTGGAACGACGAGTAATTGCTAAGGCGCGAACGGAACAGCGCTTGCAGCGAGTGATACGTGGAGTGTCCTCCTCGCGCAAACATGCCGATCGTCCCGAAGTTACCCGCGGGCGCAATGCGTTGAGCGCAGAGCCATTCAAGAACGCACCTTGCACCCAGTCGGCCTCCGGAACGGCATTGAGGTCCGCCATTGAGGTCAAGTGGATGCCCGCATTGCCGACATAACCCAGCTGAAGGGCAGTATTGCGTGCCAGTTCCCGCTCTACCGACACGTTCCACTGCCAGCTATTCGGTGTTACTGCCGAAGGATCCTTTGCCGCGTTTGGCGAAACTGCCGGGCTGCTCAACGGCGCAGGCGTTTCCAACGTTCGAACGTCGGTGGCATTGATGACGAACGGAGCCGTGTGCGCCAGGGTTTCGTCGATACCCACCAGCTCGCGCTGGAAGAACTGCCCGAGACCCACACGAACCGCCGTCTTGCCATCACCCCTTACGTCCCACGCGATGCCCAAGCGCGGGGCCACGTTGTGGTTGTTCTGATTGACGAGGGCGCGATTGGGCCCGGGCGTGCCGTTCGAAAGCGGCAGGCTAATGCCCAGCGATGCCAAGCTGGTTTGCAGCGGCCGTGCAGGGACTTGTCCCTGGCACGATGATGACGCCGTTGCAGGCATCCGATGCCGGCAACGCGGGGTTGTAATCGGCCAGGCTGAATGAAGCCCAAGTGTTTGTCTGTGAGTAAGGTTCGCGATAGAAGGACCAGCGGAACCCATAGTTCACGGTCACGTTCCGGCGAATCTTCCACGTGTCGCCCACGTACCACTCGATATCATGCCATACCACTTGCGCGAGTCCGTTGACGCTGTTCTCGGAAGTGGTGAACAACTGGCCGGGAATGAGCAGGTTTGCGAGCTGGTTCGTGGTCTTGACGGAAACCTGCCCGTCGGCAGCGTTGATGCCGGGTTGGTCGTTGCCGCCATTGTTGAATTCGTCTTTCGCGTTCGTGCTGTAGTACACGCCCGACCTTGAAGAGGTGGTTGCCGTGAACCTTCGAAATGTTGTCTTGGAGCGCGTAGAGATCTTCGTGGTTGGTATACGGTGCGATATTCCACATGGTCTGGCCGCTGCCGTAAGGCTGCAAACCGCCCCAAGCCGCGCCGCCATTGATGAAGGCACCCTGTTGCTTCAAAGAGGCGGGCCACGCCGTAGGAATCGCCGCGTTAATTTGCGCTACGAGTCCCGAATCGGTGCCGGCTAGAGTCGTGATAATCGCGTTGTGGCCATAACCGAATTCGATGTCGTTGACCATCGTCGAACTGATCTGCGAGGTCAATTTGCCCATCACGCTCTTGGAAGGCTGGCTCCAGTCCGAGTTGATGGTGGGGAAGAACGAAGAGCCCCAGAACAGGTTCGGGTTCGGAGACGGGCTGTTCCAGGAGTCATTGGTCCAGCGGAAGGTCAGGCGGTTCTTCTTGGTCACGTCGTAATCGACGCGGATGTTCCACTCGCTCCACTGAGGCCGCTGCGCTTCTTGCAGCGCCCAGTTGTTCTGAGTGCCGGTCGGCACTGGCAACGTTCGGGTTTGGATAGAACTGCGCCAGCAGGAGCCCCGCAGGGTCAGGGTTCGCGATCTTGTTGGGATTGCCCGGAGCCTGAAGCGCCGCCGGAATGACCGGTAACGTTGCGCCGCAAGTGGCTTTGCCGCCCGCGGCAATAGCGGCGGCGTCCGCGGTAGAAGTCGCCCGCCTTTTCGGCAGCCGTCGGGACGCAAGCAGCTTACCGACTGTCCACGAACTTCGCGGTTCCATTCCTGGTTCCACCAAACGAACAGTTTGTCCTTCTTGATCGGGCCGCTGACGTTGTAGCCCCAGTCGTTGCGCCGGAGTTCCGCCTTCCCGGTGCTGTTGTTGTTGGAAAACCAGTCGTTGGCATCGAGCTTGTCGTTACGGCCGGCATAGAAGACTCCGCCGTGAAACTGGTTTTCACCCGACTTGGTGGTGATGCTGATGATCGCGCCCGAAGCCTGGCCATATTCCGGGCCGTAGGAGTTGCGGATCATCTTGAATTCGGCGATCGCGTCGATCGAGGGGTAAACAAGAATCGTGCGGTTCGAACCGACGTCGTTGTTATTTACGCCGTCCACCAAAAAGAGGTTGTTCGTGTAGGGGTTCCCGTTCACGGAAAAATCGCTGCCGCCGGTCAAGCCCTTGTCGCGGCCGTCGAAATCGTTTGCGGTCGAGACGCCCGGTGAGAGGGTGACCAGATTCATGAAGTTTTCGCCGTTCAGCGGAAGTTCGCGAACCTGCCGCCCTTCGACGACCTCGCCGACCTCAGCCGTCGCCGTCTGCACCTGCACGGCGCTTGCCTCGACGGTGATCATTTCGCTCGCGGCGCCCATCTCCAGCTTTACGTTCACTTCGGTTGTCGTCGAGACGTGAACCTCGACTGCCTTGGCCGTAAATTCCTTGAAGCTGCCCTGCTTGACGACGATGTTATACACGCCGACCGGCAGCTGAGCGAACGAGTACACGCCCTGCTCGCTCGTCGTTGTCGAATAGCTCGCGTTATTTCCCGTGTTCGTTGCCGTCACGGCAGCGCCCGCAACCGCCGCGCCGCTCGGGTCGGACACCGTCCCGGTAATGGTTCCCGAATACTGCTGCGCGTTCAGCGCCAACGGTGCCGTCAGCACGAGCAGTAAGAAGCAAAACAGCGCGCCAAGCACGTAGCGCGTTTGCTTCGCCGTTTTCCCTTCCGACATTTGCATTTTCATTCGCACACCCCTTCGAATTTTTTGTTCCGATTCGATTCAGAAAATTTCTTGATGCTCTGAGACGAACCCGGACGCGAACCAAACGTCCGCAAGACCACTTCATGACCACCAAAGAGTTTGGACCCGGTACTTGGTCCCTCGACAACCTCGACTAATACATTTGCACTAGAGGATATACATGGCTCTGGCGATGTCAAGCGAAAATAATGATATTCTACAGGGGAAATATTGTTATTCTAAGAATTGGGCGTCGGGCCCGAGGTCCCCGAAGGTCAGTGCTCGGAACAGGCGGGACGAAAGTTTTTGCCTCCCATAACGTATATTCTATGGCGGATCGTAGAAATCTATGATATTTGGAAGGACACAAGCGGCGTATTCCCTGTGCTTCAGAACCACTTTTTTGCTGTTTTAGCTTATTGTGTACGTTAACGTTTCACTTTTCGCTCAAACAATCTTGGCACTTTTTAGGTGCGCTGCCCGGGGGTTTTTGTTGGCATGACCTATCCAATGAAGAAGAAGTCCGCCTTCCAAGGCGAGCAAAAAGTGACCCTCAAAACCGTCGCCGACCATCTGGGTCTGACGCCGGGCACGGTCTCGGCGGCGCTCAACGACTCCCCCGCCGCGCGGTCGATCCCCGAACGTACGAAAAAGCGCATCATCCAGGCGGCCAAAGATCTCAACTACCGCCCCAACTACTTCGCCCGGTCTCTGCGCCTTCAACGCACCTATACGATTGGCGTGATCGCCGAAGAGATCGGCGACGCCTACGGATCGTTAGTCATCAGCGGCATCGAAGAATATCTGCGGAAGAACAATTTCTTCTTCCTGACCGTGATTCACCGGCACGATCCAAAGCTGCTCCACACTTACGCGCAAATGCTGGTGACGCGTGGCGTCGAAGGATTCATAACCACAGACACTTCCATCACCGAAAGGCTGGAGCTCCCCACGATCGCCGTCGCCGGCCACCGCAAAGTGGAAGGAGTAACCAATGTCATTCTGGATCATAGGCTTGCTGCACGCCTCGCGCTCACACATCTCGCGGAGTTGGGTCACAAAGAAATCGCCTTCCTAAAGGGTCATACCTCCAGCTCCGATTCCGCCGTCCGATGGGCTGCGGTTTGTGAGACCGCCGCGGAGCTCGGCCTTGAGATACGCCCCGAGCTCACCGTTCAGATTGACAGCACCGTGTCCACGCCCCAGGTCGGATATCCCTTCGCGAAGCAGCTTCTCGCCCGCAAACAGCCCTTTACTGCGCTCTTCGCTTACAACGATATCTCTGCGATCGGCTCGATCTGGGCCCTTCGCGAAGCCGGCCTGCGAGTTCCCGAGGACGTCTCCGTCATGGGCTTCGACGACATCCCGGCCGCGGCATTCAACAACCCGGGGCTGACTACGGTTCGTCAGCCGCTCGAACGCATGGGGCAAATCGCGGCGAAGACGTTGATCGACCTCATCGAAGGCAAAGCTGAATATGTGCCGGAAATCGCCATCGAGCCCGAGTTTGTCGTGCGCGCTTCGACGGGCCGCGCTCCCGGACGGTTCGCGAAGCTTACCTCTGCTAGTCTCGACCAATGTCCCCACGCTCCTGATCGCTTATAACCCTCGTAGCTCTCTGCCTTTTCAAGCCCCTTCCAATAGCGTTGATTTTGCATCATCTTCACCCCACACTAGATCGCGAACCAATTTTTTCCGCGACGACATGGTTAGCATCGACAAACGACTTTTCCTTTTGGTTTCCGCTCTGGGCCTCATCCTCTGGCCGGGTTCCACTTTCCTCCTTCGTGCTCAACTCTCCACCGCTGACCATCTCAGCGAGCCGGGTTTTTGGCCCACGCAGAACGCCGCGCGACGCAACGAGTTTGTAGGGGTCAGCGCCTGCGCATCGTGCCATTCGGCCATCGTCGCGACGCAGACGCGAACGCCTATGGGCGCCACAGCCATGCGGGCCCGGGACTCCGACATTCTTCACTCGCACTCAATTTTGACCTTCGGTTTCGATAAGTACCGCTACGAAATCAAAACCTCCTCGACGCAAAATATCTATACCGTCACCGACGGCTCCCGCACTCTCAGCGCGAATCTGCTGTGGGCCTTCGGAACTGATCGCGTGGGTCAGTCTTACCTTTTCAAGAAGGACGATGGAAGATTCTACGAGGCGCGCGTCACATACTTCGATACTTTGAGGGCACTACACTTCACGCCGGATCGCGCGTTAACGTCGGCGAAAGATCTCGAAGAGGCCATGGAACGCCCCGTGGACATGTCGGAAATTCGGCGCTGCTTCGCCTGCCACACCACCGCTCCCAATATCGGCGATCAATTTGACGAGAAGAATCTCGTCCCGGGCGTGACCTGCGAAGCCTGCCACGGCCCCGGCGCAACGCATGTCGCCGCGATGCAAGCAGCCAAAGTTGCGGGCATGTCTCCATCAGCGGAAGGTACGGAAGGTATGATCTTCAACGCCGCCCAACTTAGCCCCGCGGATTCCGTCGATTTTTGCGGTGCCTGCCACGCCACCTGGTGGGACGTCAAGCTCTCCGGCGTCAAAGGCGCCTCCAACGCTAAATCGCAACCCTATCGCCTGGAAGGCAGCAAATGCTGGGGAAAAGGCGATACGCGCCTCACCTGCGTCGCATGCCACGATCCCCACAAACAACTCCAAACCGATTCAGTCTCTTACGATGCGAACTGCCTAAGCTGCCACCTAGCGACAACCACGACGCCAAAGTCCCCAGATCACCCAGGTAGAGCGTGCCCGGTCAGCGCAAAGAACTGTGCCTCGTGCCACATGCCAAGAGTCTACGTTCCAGAGATGCACTACAACTTCACCGACCACCGCATCCGCATAGCCCGTGCCAACGAGCCTTATCCCGAATAGTCCCAACTCTCTCCGTGACCTCTGTGTTCCGACTTCAGTGCCCTCTGTGTTAAGTCTTTTGCCTCTCTCGTTTTTCCCCAGCTAATCAGTCAACTTCCCAGCCCCCTCAACAAGTGTCACGTATCGGTCGATCGGCAAGTTCTCAAACCGCTCCACCGCCCCGCTAGGCAACGGCCACTTGATCTCCACCCAATCCACCCGCGTCCTCTTCCCAATGCCCAGCACCATCCGTGGGTCGTGCGACGACAAGAAACTCCCCCCGCCCACTTTCATTCGTGAACGCTTCAAATCCCCGGCCTGATACGTCACCCGGGCCCCAATCGCATCCACGTTTGCTTTCCTTCCTACCAACGTCACCCCCAGCCAATGATTCTGTTTGCCTAGATTGTTTCGCAGCAAGACCGGCGCAGCATCGTTGACGGAAACCATCACGTCCAGCCCGCCATCGTTGTCAAAGTCCCCGACAGCCAATCCACGAGCCGCAAACGTCTTCGCAAACACCGGCCCGCTTTCGGCGCTCATATTCTTAAAAACCTTTCCTTCATTCCGAAATAACAACAGCGGCTCTTTGAAGGTAACCTGGTGCGAAAACTGCTCGACCAGATCGTCGGGGAATCCGTTCGCCAAAATTAAGTCCAGCTCGCCATCATTGTCGTAGTCAAAAAACTTCAATCCCCAACCGCTCATCCACCGAGTCGCCATACCGATGCCCTTTTGCATCGCAACGTCGTTAAAAGTTTCATCTCCATTATTCTGGTACAGCGAAAAGATCTCCTCATCAATGTTCGCCACGAACAAATCCATCCAGCCATCCTGGTTAAAATCCGCCGAATCTACCCCCATCCCCGACCGTGCCCGGCCATCCGCGCTATAAGCCACGTCTGCGGCTAGTCCAATCTCCTCAAAGCGCCCACCCCGATTTACATACAGAAAATTGGCCACCGTATCATTCGAAACAAACAAATCCATCCGTCCATCATTGTTAATGTCCGTGGCCACCACGCCCCAAGCCTTGCCTAGGTGCTGCGCAATTCCCGTCCCCCGGCTCACGTCCGTGAACGTCCCATCTCCATTGTTATGGAACAACCAGCTAGGCCGCGGATTGAAAATCCGCGGAATACAATAATGATGGGTTCCGTCCTTATCCACGCCGCAGCTCAGCGATTTGTTGAACTCGCAAAACTGCCCCACAAACAAATCCAGCTGCCCATCGTTGTCGTAATCAAACCAAACCGCGGTAGAAGCCCAACCGGGCGCGGCAACTCCCGCCTTGTCCGTGACATCCGTGAAGGTTCCATCCCCATTGTTCCGGTACAAAATGCTCCGCCCGTACTGGGTGACATAAATGTCCGCAAACCCGTCTCCGTTGTAGTCCCCAACGGCCACGCCCATCCCATATCCGCCACCGCCAACTCCAGCTTTCTCCGTAACATCCGTAAACGTCCCATCCCGATTATTCCGGTAAAGCGCGTTCCGCAAAGGCTTCGCCGGATCATAAAAGTCACATTTCCCGCTGTTGACCAGATAAATGTCCATCCATCCGTCATTGTCATAATCCAGAAACGCGCAGCCAGCCCCGCTAGTCTCCGGCAAGTGCTTAGCCGCCGACCTCCCAGCCGTATGCACCCAGCTAATCCCGCTCCTCGCTGCAGAAATCTCTTCAAATGTTGGAGATGCAATGGAAGGAAGGCCTCGCGCCCAAGATGAGAGGCGAGAGGAGAAACCGCCGGCTAATAAAGAAAGATTCTGAAGAAATCGTCTTCGCGTAAGTGGGAATATTCGCCGTTCGAAGGCTCCGTCGGACATTGGCGGCATTATGCCCACAACGCCGACGCGATGCAAAAACGACGTTTCAATCCCCGGTCGGATCAGATGACTAGCGACGCCGTTCGGCTTGTTCGCTGTCGAGGGCTCGCTCTGCGCGACCCACGCTAATGGCTTCATCCGGCAGCCGAATGACGGCGTAGACCACGGCGGCAACGACGCCACCCAGTAGTGGCGCCACAATGAATACCCACAATTGCTGCAATGCCCAACCGCCGACAAACAGCGCCGGGCCCACGCTACGCGCCGGATTGACCGAAGTGTTCGTGATCGGAATTCCCACTAGATGAATCAGCGTCAAAACCAGTCCTATCGCGAGTCCCGCAAACCCAACGGGCGCCTTGACGTCCGTCGTGCCGAGCACGGTAAGCACAAGAAACATCGTCAGGACGACTTCCGCGATAAATGCCGCGCCCAGCGAGTAGCCGCCCGGCGAATGCTCCCCGAATCCGTTGGCACCCATCCCCGCAACCGACGGGTCGTATCCGGCCGCAACTCCCCGCGCGATGACCAGAATCAACCCCGACGCAATAATCGCTCCTATGACTTGCGCGATGATATAAAAGAGTGCGTCTTTCGCTCCGATTTTTCGCGCAATCAGCACCCCCACCGTAACTGCCGGATTGATGTGGCACCCCGAAATCGGCCCAATGGTATAGGCCATGGCCAACAGCGCCAGACCGAACGCAAAGGCCACTCCTAAATATCCAATGTGGCTTCCCGCCAGCACCGCGCTACCCACTCCGCCGAAAACCAAAACGAACGTCCCGACTACTTCCGCCAGATACTTTTTCATCGGCGTGTCCTCCTCCAAGCAGTCGCCAGAGGTATATCACGATTACACGCTCGCAGAAATGAATAACTCCCGCCGCCCTCCCCGCCGGCTCGGCAAGAAACAATTTGCGATCGTCCGGGACAATGGTCTAACTTTCACCCCGCCTATTTTCCTAGCTTCTAGATCATGCGTGTAGCAGCCCATTCTCGTGAGTTTCTGCGACCCATCGCATTCGCGTTGCGAACCATCGGCAGTCGTGTCCTGCTTTGGACTCTTCGAACCATTCTTCTCGTCTGTGCTTTCTCTTTTTCCTCGACTGGAAGAGACATCGGCGCCCCGCAAAGTAACACCGCCCTCCACCACGGTCTTTGGGTCTGGAAGGGTCCCTCTGTCGTCGAATCGCCCAACGGCATCGAGTTACTTCGCGATTTCTGCCGCTCCAACGACATCAACGAAATCTACATCTCGGTTTCCTTGCACGGTGACGCCTCACCCGACGATCGCTTCGCTCATCTCATCGACCTGCTTCATCGCTCGAACATTCGCGTCGAAGCGCTCCTCTCAAGTGAAAACGCGGATGAACCAGGTAAGCACCGCGAAAAGCTCCTCGATCACGTTCGCGCCGTTCTTCAATTCAATCGCGGCCCCTCCGCGAATCGATTTGACGGGATTCACCTCGACGTCGAACCCCAGCAGCGCCCCGAGAACAAGGGCCCCGGCAATCTCCGATTCCTGCCCGGCCTTGTGGACGCCTATCGTGCTGCGCGCGCCCTAGCCGAACCAGCCCATCTCACCATCAACGCGGACATCCAGAACAAACTTCTCAAAGGCGATCTTGCCGAGCGCCGCATGCTCCTGTCCTCGTTGCCCAGGCTCACACTCATGCTCTACGAACTAAGCAGTCCCAACGACGGCGATACCCCTGAAAAGCAGATCGAGAAGCTCCGGGCCGCCAGCCAGAGGTTCCTCGATATAGCCTACGAAGGATTACGCGACCCGAATCTTGCGAAGATGGTCATCGGCCTGCGCACTCCGGATTACGGCGAACGCCTCCCCAGAATGCTTACGACCTTGGACGAGACACACCAGGCAAATCCTCACTATCTGGGTTGGGCCCGTCACGCCTACGGAGACGTTCTCAAGACCGCCCAATAGATGACCCGGTAGAGGACCGTGCGGATCGCCAGCAGTTCGCGTACAATCCGAACGCCTTAGCGGCAACCAAATATGAACTCATTGACCCGACGTGGCTTTATCGAAACGCTCACCACCATTACGGCTGGAAGCTTCCTCGCCTCGAACACCCCAGCTGCTCTCGCTGCGGGACAATCCACTCCACACATCACGTTCCCCCCGGCGCCACGCGATCGCATCGCTGTAGCCTCCTATCCATTCCGCGCCTACATCAACGTCGTCAATAACCGCGACCGCGACCCCAGACTCCCCGGCATGGATATCACTCAATTCCCGTCCGAAGTCGTAACAAAATTCGGAGTCCACAACATCGAGCCCCTCGCCCAGCACTTCGTCAACACCGATTCAGCCTATCTCGATACCTTCCGCAAAGCCTTGCAGGACGCCAAGGTGCATGTCGTGAATATTCCTACACACGTCCGGCAAAGCTTCTACGACACCGATCCCGCCAACCGCCAGACGGCGGTCGCGGTCTCAAAAAAGTGGATCGACGTAGCCGTCGAAATCGGCTCCCCAAGCATTCGTCCGCACGTAGCGGCGACGTCCAATTCCGCGCCAAACGTAGAACGCGCCGCAGACAGCCTTCGCGAAGTAGCTGACTACGCCGCCAAGAAAAACATCGTGGTCACTCTAGAGAACGACGATCCCGTCAGCGAGGAGGCTTTCTTCATCGTCAAAGTCATCGACGCCGTGCACCACCCGTACCTGCGCGCCCTGCCCGATTTCGCGAACTCCGCCCTCACCGGCGATCCGGATTTCAACTACCTCGCGGTCCAGGCGATGTTTGAGCGCGCCTACGGCATCGCTCACGTCAAAGACGGCGAGGCGGACAACGGCAAGCAATTCAACATCGATCTGAAGAGAACTTTCGAAATCGCCAGGTCCACTAGCTATCGCGGCTACTTCTCGATCGAGTTCGACGCTCCCGGCGATCCTTACGCCCCCACCACAAAACTCATAGAGCAAACAATCCGATACCTTTCGTAGCCCGACTCCGTTTACGAGCACGGTCTCCGGTGCCACGAAACGCGTGATCGCCGACACCAAGGTGTTCACGTGTAAGCGCTCATTTAAGCTGTTTGGGATGAACAGCTAAGTCGCACACGAAGGCTCCTTGGCTGAAAGCACCAATGCCGCTCACGGCGGTCCTTTCTTGAAGCCGGTTAGTTCAATGAGTTCTCCCTCCAATTTCGCGGCCGCTACCGACGGGATGTTTTCACCAGTCAGCACGGAGTGTACAGAACGGATGTACGCCCTGCTCACGTCCTCGTATTTCTCGCCGCTAACTATGGAAGGACGCGCCACTACCGCGCCCCTGTGCTGACTCAATTGGGCAAACTGAGGAAACGGTTCTAAGATTGCTGGCATTTCGAACAGTTCGAGTTCCTTCGGTATCTTGGAATGCTCGCTAGCGCGCATGAGCTCGGCATCCTTTCGCAGTAGAAATCGGATCAACCGTAATGCTTCACGAGGGTGGGCTGAAGCCCGGGGAACCGCCAAACCGTTACCCCCCAATGTGCCTACTCGTGCTGTTCGGCCGCCCGGCAAGCTGGTTAAGCCAAACTGAGCAGCATTGCCGGGAAGCGCAATCGAATTCGTCCCAGAAAACGGCCAGCCGCGAGTGATCAAACTAAAGTTCGACTCCCAACCACGAAGGAAGGCTGCCTTTCCGGAGCTCCAAAGATTCTGTGAGTCCCACTTTCCATAGGCCACCACGCCAGGCGGTGAAATGGAGCCCACCCATCGCGCAGCCCGTTGCCATGTCCGGATTGCTCGCGGGTTATTTACGCTGACGGTCCCGTCGTCTTCGATGATTCGGCCGCCGCCCTCGCTAAGCTGCAATTCCAAGCCGCTACAGGTCAAATCTTCGTCTATGCCGCCTTGCCAGGAATAGCCCCAGAAGTCTTTGTCGCCGTTGGCGCGTTCCCCCGCCTGAATCCGGGTAGCCACGGTTTCGAGCTCATCCCATGTCTTGGGCGGCTCACGATACCCGTACTTTCGCAAAAGATCAGGCCGATAAATCAAAACGCCAACATAGGCGTGGCGCGGTATAGCCACCACCTTTTCACCCACGGTGTAACTCGCAAGCACCACGGGATCCTGAGAGGAAAGCTCAGCGGGGAAGTATGGTTTTAGATCCATCAGACGCTGGTTCAAAATTCCGGACCAGATCACATCAATGCTGACCAGGTCAGGTGTGGCAACAGAGCCTTCTTGGAGGAGCTTGCGCCACAGGGCAAGCTGATCGAGAGAGCTTCCCGGGCGGGGAAGGCGCTTAACTCGGATCCCGGTTTCGCGCGTGAAGTCTTGCAGGTCCTGCGCCAATGATGGCAGCCGATCGGGAATGTCCCACTCAACATCTAGAAACGACAAGGTGACCGGTTCAGGCAGAGGCTGCTGCTTCGAACAACCCACCACGAATGAAAGCAGCAAAATTCTAAGTATGTGAACAGTCTTCATTGGGCTGACCTTGGCGCCGAACATCGCGGACCTTGTGCGCCGAAAGATTCCAATTGGCAGTCGGAACATCTCGGTTCGCAGTCTAGTCTTTCCTTGCTGAATACTGCATGCCGATGCGCTCGTTCCTAATTCTCAGCCGTGGATTCTTTGGGTTTGTTGATTTTGTTTGAGGTGTCAACTTCGAACAACCGGTAGTCGCTGAGAAAGTGACGATGATGATAACGCTTGCCGTGCAGTTCCATGAACATCTCGGCGTCCCAGGGTAGCCAGAGAGTCTGGTTACCGCTATCAAATTTTACGGGTCCGTAGTCCACGCGCAGATGGTCGCGAGTAAGTTGCAGGCGATCCATGGGTGCAATCAAGTCGGTTTCCACGCGTAGAACGTCGTAGGTAGATCGAGAAATCCAGACGCGGCCCTTGAACGGGATATTGTAAATCATGCCCTGCTTGTTCCACCGGCGCACGCTGAGAGTTTCGGTACTATCTTCCTGGAATCGAATCCGCCAAACCGTTTCACCTCGGAGTTGTGTCAGGCCTTCGCAATTGAAGCGAAAGTTCTTCCTGTCGGCGGGTTGCAAGAGCGAAATAGCGAGGCTGTTAAGGCCGGTGGTGGCCAGTGGTGTGGGGAAGGAAGCGGTGGTCTTCTGGTCGGCGTCGCGGCTCTCTTCGAGATAGAAAGAATCGCCGTGATAAGGAATGACGGAGACAATGTAGGAGAATTCGACGGTTTTCATTTTGCCGGGAGTCCCGCGGCGATCGATTTTCTGATGCTCAATGTGCTCGGTGGCGGTGAACTTCTCAAAGTTGGCTAATTGGGTTTTGACGCGCAGAAAGGCGCGATCGACAACATCATTTGCCGAGCATGAGTCGTCCTGCGCGATGGGAGGAAGGTTATCGACATCTGGCGGCAACCAGGAAGTATCGGCTTTCACGGTGGGTATGGCGGCGACATACGGAACGCTGGGCAATGGAACATTGGAACCCTCCGGAGTTTTTCCCGGCGCGCCGGGGTTAGCTTCGAGTTTGCGCTTGGCGGCACCCGCCGAAGGATCGGACGGCAAATCGTCGACGAGTTTTTGCCACGTTTTCCTCGCGTCGAGCGTCCGTCCTTGAGCCAATTGAATTTCTCCCAGCAGCAAGCGAGCCGATCCACCTTTGTCTGCCGCGAGATCGGCGGCGCGAACCGCTTCTGATTCCGCGTTGGGCAAGTGACCACCGATTCTCAAGTAGGCGTTCGCCAAAACCAGATGCACTCTCCAGTCCGCCGGATTCACGGAGAGGGCCTTTTCGAGGGTCGCCACTGCCAGGCTGGTTTCCGCGGCCACGAGTTGCATTTCCCCCAGCGACAGTAGGGCCTTTTCGTAATTGGGATCGAGGTTCACGGCGCGTTCGAAGCTTTTGCGCGCGAGATCAGCGTGCTGGAGGCAGAATTCCGCTGTACCGAGCAAGAAAGCCAACTCCGGACTACCCGGCGCAATCTGCACGCCCTTCTGGAATTGTTTCTTCGCCAAATCGCAGTTGTGTTGGTGCATCGCGTCCAGGCCCTTGGCGATGATTTGTTGCAATCGGGGAGTCATGACGGTGCCATGCACGTGGGAATTGCTGGAGTCTTTCAACAGCGCAGGCTTGAGAAGGACCGGGAAATACGTCTCCGTTCCCATTGGGGGTACACCCACCTCATCCGTAGCTGGTTGATATCCATCACAGCGCACTTCGACCCGATAGTCGCCTGGGGGGACAGAGAAGACGGCATCGGAAGTGCCTCCTGTAATGGAAGAGGCATCGTAGCCCGTAGTCAAAGAGTAGAGGTGGACGTTTGCGGGCATAGCCGGAGGGACTCCCTGTAGATCGCGGACGGCGATGGCAACCGAGACATTGCCACTCGAACCAGGCATCTGCATGCCGCCAGCATCGGGTCGTTGTGCGAGAGCGGGGGAATCGATCGCCAGCAGAGCGAGTGTGAGGCACACCGAGATTTTGGTCGTTCGCGCGGGAAAAAGTCGGGCAGGCATGGGGGCGGCCCCCTCCTGTAGTGTGGGAACAAGCTTACTCCACGGGCTTCGAACGCCCCCGTGGGACCCGGTGAAAAGTGTCGCAATCCTACCGCACAACGATTGTGAAACGCTACGAATCTGCACGGCGCACGACTTATTAGGACGTATCAACCTCGCGGACAGAACTCTATGACTCTATTTTCCGCGGCGCTCAGGATTCGTGACGCCGTCCCGTGGGTTGTTGGTCTTAGGGTCAGGGCGTCGCAGGCGTCGAGCCTGGCATCCGAGTGAAGCGCAGCGGCATTTCGGACCCCTTACAATAAATCAGCAAATGAGGGGCTTTCCACTCGAAACGCTCGGCGGCCTGAAGCGCATCCAGATATCTTTTCTCCTGGTTCATCACCGCTTCAGGGCAGGCCATGCGCGACGAAGCCAAAGGACCGAGCTTGACAGAATCCGCACTGATCTGCGCGGGCCCGAAGAAGCGATTGCAGGAGCCGTTACCTACGACTTTTCCGGCTTCGGGGAAAGCAAGCGTTGCTTGAACATTATCGATCACGCCGCTGCCACCCAAGTCTTCCAGCAGCCACTCGCTGCCAGCGAGGGTGAGGCGAGCCGCTTGCGCGGGCGCGGGTTGGGCGGCAACCTTGGCTTCCTTTAACGAGGAAATCACGAGAACCAGCCGTTCGCCGGTTTCCACTCCTCGCCGATGGGAGAGGAGACCCGTAACCTGGACACGCTTGTTTTCCAGCTTTTCGAGTTTTTGAGTCTTTGGATACGCAACCTCTATAGAATCGACCTGCTTACCGTCGATGGTAGTGGCGGACTCCAGTTGAAGCGCCCAGCCAGTTGATTCTCCCCCCATGGCCATTACACGACTGAGCTTACCTGTCATGGTCATTTTTTGTTCTGGAGACTGTGCGTGCGAAGAAATGCAAAGGAGCGCCAGCATCAGGCCCGTAATTAATGGTGTGATGCGCATTTCACGCCTCCCTCTCTGCGGGCCCTGTCGGTTCTGGAGAAACAGAAAGACTCCAACGCTCAAACCGCGCGGGGCGGACTATGCTCGAAGGGCTGCTTCGAATAGCGCGCCTTAGTAACCTCAATGATCAAAACTATGGGCGACTTCTCATCGCGATACGGCCAGGGTCTCCCGAGATACTTCAGGGCCATCGCGTCGTAGTGCTTGAGCCCGGGGTCAGGGCGGCGCTCGATTACGCGCCCGCGCATTTGAATTTCGGTGTAAGGATCGACAAAGTCCACGATGGAGAGTGAAACGCGCGGGTCACGCAGAGTATTTTGCCCCTTTAGAGAATCCGCCTCGGTGCACACCAAGAGGAGGTCCCCTTGGCGATCTATCCAGACCGGCGCGCTGTGCGGCGAGCCATCGGAAGCGATTGTTGCGAGGTGAGCGAAGTTCGGGCGGTCAACCAATTGTTTCACTTCGCCGGACAGCGCATTTCCCATCGAAGCTCCTTTGCGCGCACGCCATTTACGCGCTAAGTCGGGTAGCCAAACAATTTTGCCTCATGCGGCATACTAAATTGGAATTTCGGCCCGGGCGATGGCCTCGACTCCGCTTTCTCTTCTTTGCCCAGATCGTGCTCACTTGCCCTGAGAAGCATCCATTCTCAAGAATCGCGCGGCGTTGTTGTACAGGATGTCGCGTTTCTGTTGGGGCGTCAGGTAATCGGCGTTCTGAATGATGCTGATCGAATAGGCCATCAGCTTGGGCCAGATCAATTGGTCGGTTCCGAACATCACGCGGTCCTCGAATCCGGCATCCACGAGTCGCTCGATATAGCGATTGACTTCCTTGATGGGATAGCTCCAGATCAGTCCCGCAACATCGACGTAGACGTGCGAATTGGCTTGCAGCAACGTGAGCATATTATCGATCATGGGATAGCCGGCGTGCATCACTTGAACGCGGAGTTTCGGGTGGCGCGCCAAAAGGTCCTCAAGCAGAAGCGGATTCCCCATGGACCCACGGAATTTTGGCATCATCACGTTTGCGCGTCCTGAGCCGCCGGTTCCCATATGGATGGCTACGGGGAAATCCAGTTCCTCCGCGAGGGCGAAATAGGCATCGACCGAAGGATCGCTGGGTGAGATGCCCTCATATTGGAGTCCGATCTCGCCCATTACTTTGAAGCCGCCGGTTGTGAAATCTTTTCGCAACTCTTCGAGGGCAACACGCTGGCCGGGAGCCATCCCGTTACTGAAGGATGTGCCGGGGATGATCCTGGCGGGTGCGGCGTCTTTCCATTTCTGCACACTCTTTGGATCGCCAAAGGTAACCGCCGTGACGTTGAGGCGCTCCATCTCGGCCAGAACGTCTTTCATATACTCGCCCGGCGCAGACGGATAGAGCGCAGGCGTGCATTGCTCCTTCACCCAACCGAAAGGCTCTTCCTTACCCTTAGGATCAGACATCGTAAACTTCGAGGTGTTTGGACACATCGGTGCGGCACCAGGAAAATTCCCGTCTATGGCGTGGACGTGGACATCGATGACGGGCGGAGCCTTGCTCTCCGTGTTCTGGGCCAAAGAGACTGTTGAGCAGGATGAAAGGAATACGGCGCAACATAAAAGTCGCCAGACGGGGCTGGAGGGCATTTAGGATCTCCTCTTGCGCACAAGCGTAACTTCGATTCCTGAGAGGTATATCACAGCTCGCGCATTCGTGAGGGCGCGTATGCGCCGAGTAAACGCGCCTACCGGGGGCCGTACCAGAAACCAGTGTCCGAGCAACCGACCTACCAAGAGTCAGGCCCGCATCTCCGGTCTCGCCGATGGACACCGTGGCGAAGGAAGCCCTGACGAGCGCTCGGATTCGGCAGCCGGTCCCAACTAGGCCCCTTGTCAGGCAACCCTGCTGCTAACAATGATGCGGCTTTGCCGTCCTATGGCGAAAGGCATCATTGCGTCTGCCGCGTGACGGTGGCCGACGCCGAGGAGGAGCCCTTGTCCTCATTCGTCCAAGACCTGCGCTACGCGCTTCGAATGTTGCTTAAGAGCCGTGGGTTTACGATCGTCGCGATACTCACCCTGGCGTTAGGCATTGGAGCCAATGTCGCCACTTTCAGTGTGGTCTACGGCGTATTGCTCAGGCCGCTGCCGTTCCCGCATCCGGAACAACTTGTACGCGTGTTCGACGATCTTCGTGGCACCAGTGAACAGGACATCGGAATGTCAGCGCCGGAGCTTTGGGATTTGCAAGAGCGCTCGGGCGTGTTTGAGGAGATCTCGGCGGTGGCGCCAAGTAACTCGGCGGTCGGTGGTGGAGATCGGACCGTGCGCGCCGAAAGCCTCGTCACCAGCCCCGATTACTTCACTTTGCTGGGAGCGAAGCCGGAACTTGGCCGCGTCTACACCCCGCAGGATGCCGCGCCCGGATTCATCGAACCAGTGGTCATCAGCAGCGGCTTTTGGCGGCGGTATTACGGTGCCGACCCGAAAATAGTCGGGCGAAAAATGCGCCTCGATAATGACATGTACACGATTGTAGGCGTGATGCCTGCGGACTTTCGACATCCGGGACCGACGCTGGATACGGACGTGGAAGTCTGGCTCGCTACCGGCTTTAACGGGAGTCCATTTCCCGTTCCAGCCGTCAGGTCACAGAGATTCATTCCCGCCGCGATCGGGCGCTTGAAACCCGGCATGACGGTTACCCAGGCACAAGCGCGGCTCGATACGTATACATCGCAACTCAGCCGGGCGTATCCCCGTGACTACCCTACAGCTGCCTCGTGGGCCGTACGGCTCGTGCCAGTGAAGGAAGATCTGGTCGGCCCGCAGCGCGCCGAGTTGTTCCTCATTCTCGGAGCGGTGGGATGCGTGCTGCTGATCGCGTGCGTGAACATTGCCAACCTTCTTCTGGCGCGCTCTTCCGGAAGGCGCCGCGAGATCGCTATTCGGTTGACGATGGGAGCAAGTCGCTCACGCCTGGCGGGCCAGTTGTTGACCGAAAGTGTGCTTTTGTCACTGATTTCCGGCATCGTCGCTCTGCTTACAGTTCTCTTCTTAAATGATGCGATCATCGGGCTTGCTCCCGCGGATATTCCTCGGCTGAACGAGGTTGACGTCAGCGCCGGCGTTCTTTTCTTCGCGTTTCTGATCTCGATACTTACGGGCGTCCTCTTCGGGCTGGTGCCCGCGCTTCAAGCTGCGAACGCCGACCAGATTGAGAATTTGCGGGAAGGTGGCCGCGGGTCGGGAGTCGGCAGACGCCATATTCGCGTTTCGCGGGTTCTTGTGGTCTCGGAGGTGGCGCTGTCGATTGTCTTGCTGGCGGGCGCGGGGTTGCTACTACGAAGTTTCTGGCACGTGCTCCAGGTGCGTCCCGGATTCAATCCTGACCATCTGACCACGGTGCAAGTCTGGATTCCGCAATCCAACAATCCCGCCAATGACCCTTATAACGTGGAGGAGAAGCGCGCGGATTTTCTTCTCGAGGTATCGCGCCGCGTGTCTGCGCTGCCCGGCGTGGAGCAGGCATCGATTTCCGGAAACGACACTTTGCCGATGAACTCCGGCAGAAACTACTCTCCCTTTTCCATTCAAGGGCGTGCAACGGAATCGGAGCGCGGCCCGATTGCAGACATCGCTGTGGTGGACACACAATATCTTCGCACCATGGAAGTTCCCCTCATTACCGGGCGAAATTTCACCGACCTTGATACATATAAAACGAAACCCGTGGCCGTGATCGACCAGACCCTCGCGCGACAGTATTGGCCTGGTGGGAATCCGCTCGGACAAGAGATCAAGTTTAACTTTGGGCGAGGTTTGCAAGGACTCACGATTGTCGGCGTGGCTGGCGATATCAAGTCGGACGGCTTTGAGGCTCCCAGCGTGCCTCACATTTATGTTGCCCTGGGGCAGTTCGCGCCAGTCAACGCCGTGGTTTTTCTCCGGAGCAGAAGCGGCGTGGCACAGCTCGGAGAAGCGGTGCGGCATGAGGTGGAATCCATTGATCCCAATGTTCCAGTTCATAGCATCAGCTCGATGGATCAAATCATCGCCCGATCCGTGGCTGACCGGCGCTTTGCTCTTGAGCTTCTCGGTGTTTTTGCGGCGGTGGCACTGCTGCTCGCCGCCGTGGGCATTTACGGCGTGATGTCGTATTCCTTCAGCCAGCGGACACATGAAATCGGAATCCGCGTCGCCCTGGGGGCTCAGCGGCTGGATATTTTACGTATGGCTTTCAGTGAAGGTATGCGAATCGTCGTAATCGGGTTGGTTTCAGGTCTGGTCGGAGCCGCGATCATGACGCGAGTTTTCCGGTCAATGCTTTTCGGGGTAGGGCCAGCCGATCCGATGACCTTCCTTTCTGTTTCCGCTATTCTAGCCTGCGTCGCGCTTTTCGCTTGCTACTTTCCGGCACAGCGGGCGACCCGCGTGAATCCTCTAATCGCCTTGCGCGAAGAATGAAACGCCCTAACCGCATCCTCTGAAGCTGCCATCCCCTGAATGTTCGGCAAACGATCACGGCTGTGCCGCGGTCCCAAAGCGTCTACGGCAATTTTGCGTATTCAGACTTGGCTTGTAGCAGGACGGGAACGTCGGGGTCGGCGTCTTTCCAGAGGGTAAAGAAAGCATCGTATGCGTTGCGGGACTTGGGAGTGTCCCCAGCCAGGGCGTAAGAACGCCCGAGACCCAGATGCGCAAGGGCCGCGATGGGCTCGTTGCCGACGACGCCGCGCCAATCGAGGATTTTCTGAAACTCGGCGGCCGCCAGAGTTCCTTGATGAGCAGTAAGAAAGGCCTCGCCTCGGACGTAGACGGGATAAAGGTTAGTCCAAAGGGTGTTGCTGCCGGGAACCCCAAGTTCATAGGGCAAGGCGGCGGCAAGTGTTTCCACGGCCTTGGCGTCGTTGCCCGGGAGACTCAGGGCAAGTTGGGCGCGAATCGTCGGCAGGTAATTGAAGCGAACAATGGTGTCCTCGGGAAAGCGTTTTTCCAAATCATCGGCGAGACCTCGCGCGTCTGCCGAATAGCCGATCAACGCAAGCGCTAGCGCGGCAACATACTGAACGTCGCGCCCATTGGACTGCGCGAGACTGTCGGCGGCACGCTGCGGTGCCTCCGAACGCTCTCCGTACAAAGCTTCCCAGAGGGCCGCAGCGGCTTCACAGCTGGCGGCCATCTCTTTTTCACCGGCGCGTTGCGCTGAACTCGATGCTTGGCGCGAGAGCTCGCGAGCTGCGGACAACTTGCCGTTGTACGCGTCCGTGCTGGCTTCCAGAACGAGCATGACACTTTCTTTTCCGGGCTTACCCATCGACCAGGAAACCTGTTCCGCCATCCCCGGCACATCGTTCTTCAAGAATGCAAGGTCGTAGAGGCCGACGCGGAGGTCGGCGGAGTCAAGATTTTTTGACAACGCTTCAGCGGCGGCAGCACTGGCCTCGTCGAGACGTTTCAGATGAATGTAGCCAAGAACGAGATTGGCGAAATTCAGGCTGTCGGAGCGGCTGAGGCGCATAGCCTCGTCCCACTGCGCGACAGACTTGTCGTGCTGTCCGAGCGTTTGGAACACGACGCCGAGATTAGTAGGCGTCACTTGCTCGCGAGGATAGATTTGCGCCCAAAGTTCATAGACCTGGCGGGCCTTCTCCAGATCGCCGGTTACGAAGTGATAGTAGTGGGACTCGATATAGAACTTCTCCCATTCACTGACGCGAGAGCGAAGCTCGTAGGCCTTCCTGGTATTTTCCGTTGCGCGGTTCTTCTCGCCGAGGTTGTGATAGGTGGTGCCGAGAGTGGCATAAGCCATAGCAAAATTCGGGTCCAGCTGGATGGAGCGCTCGAACAGGGGTATAGCGGCGGTGTAGTCGGCTTTGCCGAGCATGTTTCTTCGCCCCAGGCTGTAAGCTTGGAGGGCTTCGAGAGAAGGTGTGGTGGCCTGCTCGATGGGTGTATCGAGTTTCTGAATGGTCTTGAGGGACTCTCCCAGTTGTTCTCGCAGCTTGGTAGAAGCTTTGTCCAGCGCGCTCAGGACCCCTTCTTTGCCGTTAGCAGTCACCTGTTCCTGAGCGACATAGTCTCCCGTCCGACAATTCACGGCGCTGACACCGATGACGTACTGATTGCCAATGCTGGAGATAGATCCGGTCAAATAAGCTTTGCTTTCGAGACGCTGGCAGAGATCGCCTGCGACGGCAGGGGACAGCTTGCTGTCCTGCGGGACCCCCATCAGCCGCAACTCCTCCTGGATGCGCTGATCGGAAACTAGGCTCAAGAAGGGGGACTGTTGGAGTTGCGCGGCGAGACCTTGTCGGAGCGTCTCGTCAAAGACGGAGTCGCCTGTCTTGTTGGCGAAGTTCGCGAGAACGATCGTGTCCGCCTGAGTCAAGGCGTGCGCGCGTCGCGTGTTGTAGAGCCAGGCGCCAATGGCCAGGAGGGCGACCAAGACTGCACAACCGCCGACTACCGCTTTCCATCCGAAGCGACGCGCGCGAGGTGAATCAGGAGCGGGGGTAGCTCCCACTGCTGCCGCTGCAGCCGCGGTCGCTACGGAGGACGTTATCTGACCAGAGTCCGTCACCCGTTTGAGCTGCTGCAAGTCTGCGCGGACCGTTGCGGCTGTGGCGTATCGCAGATTTCGATCCTTCGCGATGCACTTGTTGATGATTTCTTCCAGCTGCGGGGGGATCTGAGGATTCAGACTTCGCACGGATGCGGGAGCGCGCGTAAGGATGGCCTCGATAATCGCTCCGCCTGTTCTGCCGCCAAATGCTGCTCGCCCAGTGGCCATTTCATAGAGCAACAGCCCCAAAGCGAAAACGTCTGCACGAGCGTCTAGGTCATCGCCACGAACATGCTCCGGAGACATGTACGCAGGGGTACCACTAATGACACCAACGATAGAGATACCTTCTTGAGCCGATTTGGATGAGGAATCCTCGGGACCGAGTCCCACAACGTCTTTGGGAACGAGCTTGGCCAAACCGAAATCGAGAACCTTGGCTTGACCGCGCTTGGTGACGAAGACGTTGGAGGGCTTGATGTCTCGATGGATGATGCCTCCGCTGTGGGCCACGTCGAGGGCGTCGGCAATTTGAATCCCGAGGTCGAGGATTTCCTCAACAGGGAGCGGCTGGCCACTGATGTGTTGGCGCAGGGTTTCGCCGTCGATGAACTCCATGGCGATGAAAGGAACATGATCCTGTTCGCCAATATCGTAGATGGTGCAGATGCCCGGGTGGTTCAGAGCCGAAGCGGCGAGGGCTTCGCGGCGAAAGCGTTCCAACGCCTGGGCTTCCTGGGCCATGCCATCGGGAAGAAATTTCAGGGCGACGGGACGGTCGAGTCTGGTGTCCAGGGCCTTGTAGACCACACCCATTCCGCCAGCACCGAGTTTCTCCAGAACGCGAAAATGAGAAATGGTTCGGTCAATCATGAGGGAGCCCGCGCCCCTAGAAGCCGGCGATGCAGGTCACGAAGTCCAGGTCACAAAGTTTGGTCGTTCAAAGTAGCGTCGCCACCCGCTTTTCGCCGCTCAACATTGGGTGGTTTCGGTGATCCCAGCATGCTCAACGCGCGGGCACCGTCTCCATAGGCTTTCAAATCTGCGGAATGTTCCAACTCAAACGTGACATTCTTGCTGCAGACGGTACAAACCAGCGCACCGTAAGCGGAACTGTCCTTTTGGAGGAACATGTTGAAGCGCATGACGCGCTCACAACAAACGGGAATCCATAGGTTTGGAGTTTGCACAGGATCCAAGACTCACCTGTCCAGAAGTGATTGGACGGGATTATACACTGAAAAAGTCATTGCCAGCCCAGAACGTGCACATCCCAGAATTCGGGTCCAGCAGCCTAAGCAACCCATTCTTATTCAATCCCTGTTCCCGGGGATCCGATCCGAACAGGTCGTTTCCTGGCGCTGACGCGCTATGTGGAAGATTGGTCATCCTTGGCAAGGATTGCTAACCATTCGACAGTGGCATAGTCTAACTATGTCAGAGGTGCTGCTTTGCATCGAGACGAAATCCCTCCGGGAACGCTCTATCTCCTCATCCTGAGAACCTTGGCGCGCTCGGGTCAAATGCACGGATATGAGATCGCCAACTCCATTCAGCGCATATCGAACGAGATCCTCCAGATCGAGGAAGGCTCTTTGTACCCCGCTTTGCAGCGGATGCTGATCAAGGGTTGGGTGACCGCGAAGTGGGGCTCAACGGCTGAAAACCGCCGCGCTCGGTACTACCAACTGACTGCGGCGGGACGGAAACAATTGGACGTGGAACTATCGCAGTTTGAACGCGTCATCGGAGCGATCACGCGGGTGATCGAGGCGGTGTGAAGGGGGTTCCGTTATGGACTGGCTGCGCGAACTTGCGAGACGGCTCGGGATGCTCATTCATCGGCGACAGTTTGACGCGGACCTTGAGGAGGAGATGCGCCTGCATTTGGAATTGCGCCAACAGGAACAGCTCCAGTCCGGCCTTACCCCATACGATGCGCAGGCCGCCGCCCGGCGGCAGTTCGGCAACGTGACCTCGCTAAAAGAACGAAGCCGCGTCGCGTGGGGCTGGGAATGGTTCGAGAACCTGGTGGAAGATATTCGCTACGCCTTGCGGATGCTGCGCAAGTCCCCGGGCTTCAGCGCCGTCGTTATCCTGACGATTGCCTTAGGCATAGGAGCGACGACCGCGATTTTTAGCGTCGTAGATGCCACCCTATTGCACCCCTTGCCGTACCCAGAACCAGATCAGCTCGTAAGCATCCGAGATGATCTTCCCGGCGCCGGTGCGCAGGATGTAGGAATGTCCCAGCCTGAGTGGCTGGATCTTCAGCGTTCCGGCATTTTCGAGTATGTTTCACCGGCTTGGTTCGACGAAAACAATCTCACGGGCTCGTCTCAACCCGCGCGCGTCCGCTTGCTGATCGTCGCCCCGAATTATTTTGCGCTGCTGGGCGTAAAGCCCCAGTTGGGTCGCGCCTTCAACCCCGACGATCACTCGCCCGGACTTATTCTGGAAGTTCTCATCAGCGATGGCTTGTGGAAACGAGATTTCGGAAGCGACCCGCATATTCTGGGCAGAAGTGTGCGGCTCGACACCGACTTGTATCGGATCGTCGGCGTCATGCCACCCGGTTTTGACGCTCCGGGGCGAACGACCGAAGAAAGGAATATCGAAGTCTGGGCTGCAACTAGCTTTTACGGCGCGCCCATGTCGGACCACCCACCGCGCAATAGGCGGAATCTCCCGACAGCGATCGCTCGGCTCAAGCCCGGACTCACCCTCGCGGCGGCGCAGACCCAGGTAGACGCCCTTGTCGCATCTTTGCAGAAACAGTTTCCCACCGACTATCCAGCCCAGAGTGCATGGACGGTGCGGCTCGCACCGCTCAAGGACACCGTGGTCGGCAATGTTCGCCGGTCACTGATTCTACTGCTTGGCGCCGTCGGCTTGGTCCTGCTGATCGCCTGCGTGAATGTTGCGAACCTCCTGCTCGCGCGCGCCAGCGTGCGAGGGCGCGAAATGGCCCTTCGCCAGGCGCTCGGGGCCGCGCGCACTCGGCTGATGCTGCAGCTGCTCACCGAAAGCTTGCTCCTTGCGCTGCTCGGCGGCTTTGCTGGCTTGGCGGTCCTCTTCTCCGTGAAAGGATTTCTCCTGCGAATCTTGCCGGAAAATCTGCCGCGCCTTAATAACATATCGATTAGTTGGGGCGTTTTGCTATTCGCGCTCGTCGCCTCGCTCATCGCTGGTGTGATCTTCGGCCTCGCACCCGCCTTGCAGGCCGGCGGGCTGGATTTAACTCACGCGCTCAAACAGGAAGGGCGCGGCTCGACAGGCTCCGGCCGGCAGGCGCGCACCCGCCGTGTGCTGGTAGTTACGGAATTTGCCCTTTCCTTGGTGCTGATGATTGCGGCCAGTCTCCTGCTGCACAGCTTTTGGGATTTACTGAACGCGTGCCTCGGATTCAATCCGCACGATGTGATGTCCTTCCGCACTCGCCTCCCGGACCCCAATGATCCCGCCACCGACAAATACAAAACGCCGTCCCAGGAAGCCACCTTCCTGCGCGAACTGCTTCGCCGCAACGCAACGCTGCCCGGTGTCGACGAAGTTGCCATCGGAGACAGCGCGTCTATTCCCTTGGACCAGAGTCAACGCGCTCTAAACCTGATTGCTGATGGCCACTTCTTCTTTACGATCGCTGGGCGCGACAGTCAGAGCGACCAGCCCCCGGTCGCCGAGCGCTCGAGGGTCACACCAGGCTATTTTCACCTGCTGGGAATCCCCCTGCTCCGCGGCCGCTTGTTCAACGAGTTGGACAACGAAAAGGCCCCGCAAGTAGCGGTGATCAATGAGGCCTTCGCGCGAATGTACTGGCCAAACCAAAGTCCCTTGAGCCAACGTTTCCGGTCAACTCGAGCAGAGTCTCCCTGGATTACGGTTGTCGGCGTAGTTGCGAACGCGAGGACAGAATCTCTGGCCCAAGCGGATGTTCCGCAAATCTATCTGAACCTGTATCAAAACGGGGCTCACCGTCTGGCGATATTTCTGCGCGGACATCTGAACGCCGCCGCGATTCCGGCAGGGGTGCGCCAACAAGTGCAGTCCGTCGATCCAACGCTTACCGTTTTCGACGCGCAGACGCTGAACGAAACGGTTTCGGCCTCTCTCGCCGAAAGGCGCTTTTCGATGCAAATGATTTCGCTGTTCGCTCTCGCCGCTTTGCTTCTCGCCAGCCTCGGAATTTACGGCGTGATTTCCTACATCGTCAGTGAGCGCACGCACGAGATCGGGATTCGCCTCGCGCTCGGTGCGCAACCCGCGAACATCGTGCGCATGGTGCTGCGCCAGGGATTGCGTCTCGCCCTAACGGGCGCGGCGGTTGGACTTGTCGGTGCTTTGATCGTGTCGCAGTTTATGGCCGGCCTTCTGTACGGCGTGAGGCCGACCGATCCTCTGACGTTTCTGGGTGTCGCCATGCTTCTGATGGGTGTCGCCATGCTTGCCACTTACATTCCGGCGCGACGCGCGACAAAAGTAGACCCGATGTGCGCCCTTCGCGACGCCTGAGGCTCAGCATTCATGTCCGATGACCATGGTGTGATTCCGAGTTGCGCAGCGGGTTGAGGAGAGTTGCCAGTGAGACAAATACGGACCTTCTTGTTGTTGGCCGCGCCGCTTTTCGCGCTATTCACAGCCGGGCAGGTTGCAGCCCAGTCGGAGTCGCCCTCTGTCCTGACTCTGGTAAAAGCCGCCCGGCTCCTCGATCCCCGGACTGGCAATGTGCTTTCGCCCGCAGCCGTGCTGATTCAAGACGGCAAGATCAAAGAGGTTGGTTCTCCGTCACAACTGCAGCCTCATGTACCGGCGGGTGTGAAGACCATTGACTTGGGCGGCGCGACCTTGTTGCCCGGGCTGATTGACAGTCACACCCACCTGCTTCTCGACGTAATTGTTCCTCCAGAACAGGAGTACGAACGCCGCTACAACGGGGACTTTGTTCCGGACCAACTGCTAGCCATCGTCGAGTCGCCCAGTAAACGCGCCTTTCTGGGTGCTCAGTTGGCGCGCGAAGACCTGGAGAGCGGCTTCACGACTGTCCGCAATCTAGGTCACTCCGGAATTGATGGCGATGCCGCCCTGCGCGACGCGATTAACGCCGGTCGCATCTCCGGCCCCAGGGTCCTTGCTGCGGGCCGGAAAATCACTGCGCTCGGTAACTATGTCCAAAGCCTCAATCCCGCGCTTGCCGACTCCATCCTGCGGCAGGAATTTCTCAACGTCTCAAACCTGGAAGAAGGGCGGCGCGCCGTAGATGCGAACCTCTTCTATGACGTGGATGTTATCAAAGTTACGCTCGACGACGGGGGCGTCGGAATTGACACGCCAGTGATGTCCGCGATCGTTGAAGAAACTCATCGCGCGCACAAAAAGATTGCCGCCCATGCCGTGGGCCAAACTGCCATCCAAATCGCCATCGACGCGGGCGTGGACAGTATCGAGCACGGCAACGACGTAACCGACGACCAGTTGAAGATGATGCGTGACAAGGGCATCTTCTTCGACATCACGCCAACCTTTTGGAGCGGCTTCTATCTGAAGATCACCGAGCCGAGCATTGTGTTTCCACCCGCTATAAAGGCCCAGCTGGTCGCTGCCGATGAACGCAGGCGTAAAAAGGCTGCCGACCTCGTTCAGCGGATCCTCAAGTCAGGGGTGAAGTTCGCGGCCGGATCAGATATGGGCTTTTTCTATCCCGGAAAAACGAAGGGCCAAGCCTCGGCGACAATGTTTCCCCATTTGCATGACGCCGGAATGCCGCCGCTCGATATCCTTCGCGCGGTCACCGTCAATGCCGCAGAAATGCTCGGCTGGCAGGACCGCGTCGGTGCCTTCGAACCCGGCAAATTCGCCGATCTCGTCGCGGTTTCCGGCGATCCCCTCTCCGATATTACCGAACTCGAACGCGTCCGCTTCGTCATGAAAGGCGGCGCAGTGGTCAGGAATGACCTTGCGTCGCATTGAGACGCAGGCTCCACTCGTGTGGGTTGGCGGTAGTCAAACGAACGGAAGAGAGACTCGAATGAAAAAAACGCGAACCACCTTGCCGTTGGTAACACTTATTTTCACCTTGGCCGTCTTGCCGCAAGGCACAACGGTCGCCGCAGCCGCGAGCCGCCCTAAGACGCAACCGTCGCCGCCTGCACCAACCATAGCTTCAGCCTTGGACCGCGACATCAACCAAATTGAAAAGCAAATTGTGGAAGGCGCCAAGGCTATTCCCGAAGACAAATTCCACTTCTCTCCTGAGAGCTTGAACATTCCAGGCGACGACTACAACAGCCCAGCCCAAACGCAAGTTCAAGCTCCCCGTCCCGCGCGTTCCCTGGCCGACGAGACCCTGGAAATGTGGAACGACATTGGGAACAAACTCATCGCCATGGCCCAGGATTTTCCCGAAGACAAGTACGGTTTCAAGCTGCAGAACGACCAACGCACCTTCGCGCAAAATGTTCTACACGTCGCCGCAGTCGACTACGATCTGATCTGCTCCGTTTCCGGATCAAACATTGGCCCCGACTTTGGCAAAAACAAACACAACCCCTCGCAAGACGTCTACAAAACGAAATCCGACGTCTTGAAGCTGATACAGCAGGCCGTCGCGGATGGAGCAAACGTGATTCAACAACAGGGCGACGCGGGGCTCGACAAAGTTACGAAATATGCCTGGGGCAACAAACTGGTCCACAATTCCTACACTTGGATGTGGGCGATCGAGCACAGCGGCGAGCACTACGGCCAGCTTGTGGTCTACTATCGCGCCAACAACCTGGTGCCGCCAGATTCGCGGCGGTAAGCTGTTTACGTGGCCTAGACGCCACTCCGAACCACCTCTCGCCACTCGCCATCGATTCTCCTAGAATCGATTCCGGTGTCCGCCAAGCTTCACTGCCGCTACCGCGCCCCTCTCGACGCCGTCCTGGTGCTCGCGTGTATTGTCGCGCCAACTTACGGTCGCGCCAGCGCCAGACGAGTGCAAACGGCCCAAGCCAGCTTCGACAAGGCAGCGAACGCCGCCGCCACCGCACGGGATGCTGGCCGCTCCGACGAGGCCATCGAAAATTATCGCCTCGCCGTCGCCATTCGCCCCGACTGGCAAGAGGGTTGGTTCTATCTCGGCACGCTTCAATATGACGCCGACCGTTACACTGACGCCATCCCTGCCTTCCAGAAACTCGTGCAACTCGCCCCTGCCATCGGTCCGGCATGGAATTTCCTCGGCCTCTGTGAATTCGAGACCAAAGACTACTCCAACTCCCTCATCCACCTGGAAAAAGGCCAGAAGCTCGGCAACGATCCAGAGATCGCCCGGGTCTCGCAATATCACCTCGCGCTGCTGCTCAACCGCAACCGTGAGTTCGATCGCGCCACCGCGATGCTCGTTTCCGCGTTCCGCGCAGGCCAGTTCCCTCCCGAAGCAAGACTCGCCATGGGTCTCGCCCTGCTGCACGCGCCTGTTTTGCCGGACGAACTCAATCCTTCACGGGAAGCGCTCGTTCATGCCGCGGGCGAAATTGCCGCGCTGCTTGCGCAGGGAGATTACGCAAAAGCCCTCGATGCATTCCCGCAATTCCTGAAGGACTATCCCGACGTACCGTATCTGCACGATGCTTATGCCAAGGCGCTGGCTGCGGCGGGTAGGAGCACCGAAGCGCTCCAACAACGACGCGAGGAGTCACGCATCGTGGAGAGCCTGGCTCATGACAAAGGACAGCGAGATGAAAATTTGGCGCAGATGTACGCAGTGCATTCGGCAGTAGCTCGCGCCGAAAATGCGGAGCCCAGTGCCGATACTCTCTGGAATCAAGCGATGGACGACTATTCGAGCGCCAGGTATTCCGACGCGGTCGCTGCGCTAAGGATGTGGGCGGAACGCAGACCCGCCGAAGGCAAAATGAACGACGGCAGCGCGTGGGCCGTCATGGGCCTGAGCGAATTTAAACTGAAGGACTACGACAACGCGCTCATCCACTTGCAGCGTGGCCAGGACTTGGGCCTCGGCGGCAGCACGGAGTCCGTCCGCCTGGCTCGCTATCATCTGGGAATTCTACTCAACCGTAGCGGGCAGTTCGAAAGCGCCGCCCGGTTGCTGACGCCCGAGGCGAATTCCGGGTCGCTCGCCAGCGAAATTCAATTCGCGCTGGGCATCGCCCTGTTACGCACTCCGCTCCTGCCGGAGCAAGTGCCTCCGCAGAAGCACGCACTGGTGCAGAGCGCCGGCGAAATCGGCATCCTGCTGCAAGGCAGCAAATACGACCAGGCCTTCCCGAAACTCCAGCAACTTATGAAGGAATATCCAACAACGCCATTTCTCCACTACGCCTACGGACTCGGGCTGGCCAGTCTCTCCCAATATGACGAAGCCGAGCCGCAGTTGCGCGAGGAAGCGCGAATATCTCCGGCGAGTGAACTCCCACACATCCTTCTCGCCTCGATCGAATTGCGTAAGCACAATGCCGCGGACGCTCTTCCCTCAGCCGAGCGCGCGGTCCAACTGGCGCTCGAATCGGCGAAGGCTCACTACATCCTGGGTCGCGCGTACCTCGAGTTGGGAAAGGAAGAAAAAGCGCTCTACGAACTCGAAACCGCAAACAAAATCAATCCGGGCAGCCCGGAAGTGCACTTTAATCTAGCAAAAGCCTACGCCAGAGCGAAGCAGCCGGAAAAAGCCGAAGAACAACGTGCCATCTTCGCGCATCTCAACGCTCTCGCCGAGCAACAACGCGCCCAAGGCGTCAATCAATCGTCCGGCGCCGCGATGAATTCAATGGAACTGTCACCGGCGCAAACACCAAACGCTAAACCCTCAACGCCGGAGCACCAGTGATAGACCTCTTGGCAACAGCGGCCCAGAGAGCACACGGAGGCCACTAAAGCCGGGGAGGACCGAGCTAACGGGACCATGGTCGGGGACGGGGTAACGAGTTTCAGTTGGCGAAGCGCTCGGCGGCGTGGGCTTTGGCTTTGGCCGCTTCTTCTTCGCGATTCTTGGGCGGTGCGCTGGTTTCGAGCGAACGGAGAAGGCGATTCGCGACGCCTGCGATTTCGTCAATTGCCGCCTGGAAGGCTTGCTCATTTGCTTTGGAGGGCTTATTGAAGCCGGTGATTTTTCTGACAAATTGGAGCGAAGCGGCGCGGACCTCGTCATCGGTGACCGGGGGATCGAAATTGAACAGGGTTCTTATATTTCTGCACATGGCCATCAGCTCGCTCTTCGTAGAGGTACAAACGAACGCAGCTCCGGATCGCGGAAGTAAAGTCCGAGCCACAGGAGCAACGCGACGTAGATCGGGGAGAGTACATGGGAAAACAGCGGATCGCCAACGCGAACGTGGGTGGCAACGGCGCCACCGAGATAACCGGTAAGAAGGATAGCGCCGAGGACGCGCGTTGCCGGGATGCAATACAGGGCGACGCAAGAGAGCAGCATGATGCCCAGCGGGGTAATCAGACTGGCGGGATAGCCGAGGTTCACGGTGGCGTCGACGACCATCACGGGCTTGATCAGTTTCAGGGCGCCGTCAAAGATAAGGAAGAGAACGGCGAGGGTGCTCAGGACGCGGCCGGTCCACAGTTGGGATTTGGAAATGGGAGCGAGATCTGCGGTACCTGGCATCAATTTCCTCCTTCACTCTCGCGGAACTCCGGTCGAGCAGGCCCGGCAAGTTGGGGCGCACCCCCCAGACTCCAGGGTAAAACAGTGCTGCGCCCCTACGGCCAAGATCCCGCCAATTCATACGATTCGTTCGATTCCGCGTGGCTTGATTTAGGCTCGCGCTAAACACTCGCCCTCGAAGCGGCTTGCTCGCAGTTTACCATCCAAGGCATGCCGAACTGGTCGGTGAGCATGCCGAACCGCACGGACCAGAAGGTCTGCGCGATGGGCATCTGGATCGTGCCGTTTTCGGCCAGGGCTGCAAAGACGCGCTCCGCTTCGGCGGGGTCCTTGACGCTGACCGAAAGGCTAAAGCCTTGAGCCGGGGCATGGTGCTCTGGAGGAGCATCGGAAGCCATCAGCACCGAATTGCCGACCTCCATCCGGGCGTGAATGATTCTGTTCTTCTGATCGGGAGCAAAATCCTTGGCGGCAGGAGAGTCGCCGTAGGTCATCAACCCCTGGATTTTCCCCCCGAACACTTTTTCGTAAAACTTCATCGCAACTTCGCACTGGCCGTTGAAGAAAATATACGGAATTATTTCCACGAGAACTCCTTTTTGACGCGAGATTTAACTGCGAAAGATCGGTTCGTTGCGTTTCCTACAAGCCTCAGAGAAAGCAGATTCTTCGGGCCCACCTCGCCTACGAAATAACAATAATCTGCCATTCGCGATGCGGCGAAGTCTAGCCACCGGCCATCGCGCCTACGATCAAGAAAGGCTCGGTGCCCCTCGCTACGGCGGTCGGCAACGGAGTATCCGGCGGCTCGAGGGAATAGTCTTCCTCGCAGGCGAAGAAACGGACGAAGGGGCGGCGTTCCTGGGTGACGTGATCGCGAATCGTGCCCTGCAACACCGGATAGCGCGCTTCGATCGCGTCGAGAACGGAGACGATCGTTGGTTGCCCCGCATCATTAATCTTCACTTCGACCTGCACCTCGCCGCTGACGCGAGCCAGTGTCTTCAAGTGCGCCGGAAGCAGGACCCGGATCATGGCAATGTCTGGACCTCGACGGAAAGCACTGCCGGGAAATTCTGAACGATCGGAGTCCAAGTGTCACCCGCGTCGGAGGACCCGTAGACCTGGCCACCGGTCGTTCCGAAGTAGACGCCGCAGGAATCGAGGGAGTCAACCGCCATGGCGTCGCGGAGCACGTTGACGTAGCAGTCGCGCTGCGGGAGACCTTTCGTCAGCGGTTCCCATTCGTTTCCCCCGGACTTGCTCCGGTAGACGCGGAGCTTGCCGTCGGGAGGAAAATGCTCGGAGTCACTCTTGATGGGGACGACGTAGATGGTTTCCGGTTCGTGCGCGTGCACGTCGATCGGAAAGCCAAAGTCGGTCGGCAAGTTCCCGCTCACCTCCTGCCAAGAGTCGCCGGCGTTGTCGCTGCGCATGACGTCCCAGTGCTTTTGCATAAACAGCACGCCGGGACGTGATTTGTGCATGGCGATGCGATGAACGCAGTGGCCGACCTCGGCGCTGGGATTTGGGATGCCTTCGGACTTCAAGCCGTGGTTGATTGGCTTCCACGTTTTGCCCGCATCATCGCTGCGGAATGCGCCTGCGGCGGAGATGGCGATGAAGATGCGATTCGGGTGCTTGGGGTCGAGGACGATCGTGTGCAGGCACATTCCGCCCCCGCCCGGCTGCCACGAGGGACCGGAGTCATGAGTGCGGAGCCCGGGTAGTTCCTCCCAGTTCAGCCCGCCATCGGTAGTGCGGAACAACGCGGCGTCTTCTACTCCGGCGTAGACCGTGTCCGGATCGGTCAGTGATGGCTCGAGATGCCAAACACGCGCGAATTTCCAGGGGTGTGGCGTGCCGTCGTACCACATGTGCGTGCCGGGGACACCGTCGTACACGAATTTATTGCCGACAGGATCCCAGGTTTTGCCGCCATCCTTCGAACGCTGGATGAGTTGGCCGAACCAGCCGGTGGACTGCGAGGCGTACAGGTGGTTGGGGTTGGCGGGAGAGCCCTTCATATGATAAACCTCCCAGCCGGCAAAATGTGGGCCGTTGATGTCCCAGCGTTCGCGGTGGCCATCGGAAGTCAGGACGAAGGCGCCTTTGCGCGTGCCCACCAGTAATCGTACACCGCTCATTTTTTACTCCTTCCTGGGAATGTCGCCACTCCTCGTGGAGATGGCAGTGTCTCTCGACTGTGGTATCCGATGGCCAGGGGAATCTGGTACACGCGGTTTTCGCGGGTAGTGTGAACTCGAAAGACGAAAATTTCCATCATCATAGCGAGTCTGCCGATATCACTTTTCAATTGCAAGTTAAAATATGCTACCGTGGAAATATGCCCAGCGATAAGACGAGCGCAAAGCGACGGTCCGGGTGTCCGCTGAATGCTTCGGTGGAGATGCTAGGGGATCGCTGGTCGCTTTTGATAATCCGCGACATGATGCTGCGCGGATTTCGCAGTTACAAGGAATTTCTGGAGTCTTACGAGGGGATTGCGACGAACATATTGGCGGACCGGCTGCGGAAGTTGGAAGCATACGGAGTGATCGCTACGGAACGAGATCCGGGGGATGGACGAAAGGTGATTTACTCGCTGACGGCGAAAGGAATCGACCTTGCGCCGGTGATGTCGGAAATGGTGCTGTGGGCGGCAGCGCACGAGGATACCGGCAACGAGGCGCTAGTGAAGGAGATACAGAAGGACAAGGAAGGATTTATAGCCGCGGTTCGGGAACGCTGGGCCGCGGCCTCTGCCGCCAAGAGGGACGCGCTCAAGCGCAGCACTGCGGCCTAGGGAGCCGGAGGGACGCGCTCAGGCGCGCCCCTACACGGGTTCTTACGGTCGAAAACTCTTCTGGTTTTTCAGGCGCGTCAATTCCAAATCATCGATTTCCTTTTTCTGACGGTCGGCTTCTCGCTGGGGTTCCGTTTGTTTGTCGAGTTTTGCGGATTCGATGATGGCTAGTTCCGCCTCGGCGTCGAGGCGTTTGGCTGCGATCACCAGGTCGAAATCTCCAGAGAAAGAAGAGCGGGTCAGGCTAACGGAATTTTGTGAATCTTCCCATGAAGCGATGGGCTCCGCGTGCGGGTCGGTTGGCTCATGTCTTGCAGATTCGTTCGGCGACGCCACGGTAGACGGCGGTCCGTATTTCGCGGAGAGTGACTTCACCATATCCACTCGTGTGAGTCCTTCGGTGGAGCTTCGATCGTAAGTGACCGAGATTTTGTAGAGTTCCGAGTTACAGAAGGAGAAGTGAATCTGCTCGACGGTGTCGGGACGGTATGGGGTGCCGGGAAGGCTGGGCGGCCACCAGGTCAGTTCCTGGATCAGCGCTGGACGGTCAGTAATGAGTTTTGTCTCTTCAGGCTTCTGATCCGTGTGCTTGAGTACCGTGGACAAGTTGGTTCCCAGGGAAAAGACGCGATATTTGGACAATTCCTGTGCACGGAGCGTGGGGACCGCAACAAAGAAGACAACCAGAAAAGCGAACGACACACGTGGTAGTTTCATTTCACATTCTCCCGAAGACTTCATGAAGGCTATTTCGCGGTGGCGTATTGGGCCACTTCAAGAGGCTCCCCACTGCCAGTTCCGGATTCTGCGGCAAGACCGCCTGCCATTTCGGCGACCAAGACCTTGGACGGGACCAGAGCTGAGCTTTCCTGAATGTGGCGCAAATGGGCAACTGTGCGCAGGAACGGAATGCCGAGATATCGTTTCGAGACGATGGTTGTGACTTCGAGTGAGTTGAAGTTCTGGTCTTCTTGCTTCGCGAGGATGTGCTTCACGGCTCTGCACAGGGTCCGGAGGCTGTTGGCGCCCAGGACGGTCGCGCGCGTTTCATTGGCGCGATAGAAGAAGTTCCAGTGAGCGGCTTCGATGCCCCGGGTGAGAGTTGAGCGATCGGGACTAGTTACAATGCGCCAGCCTGGGAAGAAGGCGTTGCTGGCGACCGCTAGACTTTGCGGAAGTGTGGTGGCGTCCCGGATCAGGACGACGGTGTTTTTGGTGGTGTCGAACATTTCAAGCTCCTGTTTTGCGAAATACAAACGCGTGTAGTTCACGAAGTCGATCGAGGCGGCGCTTCATCCAAACCCTCCCTCCCGGAGGACAGCATGCAGTGAAGAGCCGGGCCTCGACGGATCGGCTCTCGCGGTTGGTTAGCGAGGCGATAGTCCGGCAATCGGCTGGATCGCGGGCTTGCCGATCTCTGAACCGATTACGTCACCGGAAACGACTAGTTCCACGCGGCGATTCTGTTGGCGGCCGTCCGCCGTGTCATTTGACGCGATGGGCTGATTCTTGCCGTAGCCCCGTGCGCTGGTCGAAGATTCCGGCACGCCTTGTTGCGTGAGGTAACTCCTGACGCCTTCGGCGCGCTGCTCGGAAAGGTTCTGATTGAACTCTTCTGACCCGATGCTATCGGTATTGCCTTCGATCGCCAGCCTCAGAGAGGGATAGGCGAGAACAATGCCGGATATTTTGGCGAGCTTCTCTCGAGCCAGCGGACGAAGCGTGTATTTGCCGCTGTCGAAAAGAACGTCGGACATGTTGACGACGAGTCCGCGTGCGGTGTCGTGGGTTACGAGAATCGCGTTGAATTGCTGGAGCAGACGAGCGCGAAGTTCCTCGCGATCGAGTACAGCTTGTTGCAGCTGCTGATTGGATGACGCTGCGGCGGCACGATTGCGGTCGGAATCGGCTTCCGCGGCCTGTTGATTTTGCTCGGCAGCGCGGCGCGCTCTTTCCGCTTCAGCCTGGGCGTTGGCGGAATCTTGGGCGCTGGCTTGAGCGTCACTCGTTGCGCTTTCGGCGGCCTTCCGACGCTCTGCTTCGCGGTCGGCTTTTTCCCTGGCATCGTGTTCGCGGCGAACGGCGTCGGTGGTTTCGAGTTCAGCTGCTGAGCGGCGTTGCGATTCGCGGTCCGCGTTCGCGTTGGCATTGGCTTCACGGCCCGCAGAGGCGTCGCGTTCGGCTTCCCTGCGTGCGGTTTCGATCGTTTTCATGGCAATTTCACGAGCGTCTTCCGCGGTTTGCACCGTTTCACGCGATGCGGAGATAAGAGACTTCTTGTCCGAATGCTTGCTGATCGCCAAATCGTCCGCGTTCTTCATCTGCTCGGTGGCCTTGTCGTAGCTTGCCGTTGCATAGCGCTGCGCTCCCGCCGATTCGGCGATGCGCATGGCGTTGCGCGCTTCGAAGAATTCGAGCGGCAATTTGGCGTTTAGGACCACGGGATCAAACTTGTAGCCCGTTGGAATATAGCCGCCACGGTCAATCAGCTCATATTTGGATTCCACAGCCTGCGTCGTTCCGCGAGTGTCGGAGCGAACCTCATTTTCGAGCACCACCAGATTGCTGGGGCGACGCACTGCATAGTACGGCTCTGCGGTCACGACAAGGGCAAAGGCCTGAAGTTGCGTGGTAGTCTCGAGCTTGCTGCGGTGGTTGCCGCCCACGAGGACCTCGCCAAGATTCACGGGCCTGCCTTCTGGAGAAACGGCCCACAGAACGTAGGTCAGATATTCGTTGCCGAACGCCCTGGGATTGTCGAGTCCCTGAAGTTCAAGGACGATCTTGGTGTCGCCGCGTTTGCCCTGTACCTCCGCTTCACCTTGGGCGCCAGGCATGAGTTCTGTGCCTTTGAAATTGATCTTCGTGGATCCACCGCGGTGTCCGTAGTTCACGGCGGGCGTAGTGCGGCTGACAACATTAAAGCGGAAAGCAGGCGTCGGATTGTCAGGCGCCGCAGGCGCATTGGTTTGGCCGACAGCAACCGCCGATCCACCAAGGGCCAGCAAAACTGTTAACGCAATCTTGGAACTCTTCAACATAAGTCTCCCTCGATATTCTCAGACATCCATATTCGTTCGTTGCGATACTAAATACTGTCCCGTAGCGCACGTTGTATCCAAAAAAATGAATAACATCATGTAGTTACGTCGAAACGGATACCCTACTCGCTGATGGAAAACCCCTTAGGGCTCGGAAAGGCACGCACCACGGCTAGGACCGGTTCTTTGAAAATCCAAACCTGCCGGGACGGGAGGGGTCTCGACAGAGTCGTTGCTTTCGACTATCGGTTCGACGCGTTCGACGCACGCTCGGATTCGTTGATGGGCGCACTGCGCTGTAAAGCGTTGACGAGATGACGGCCCGTGCCAGGCACACCTACGTGTTCGCCTCGCACGATGTCCTTTGCCTTGATCGGGTGGCCATATACGTCTTCGCTGGCGTCGTCGTCAGGACGAATCGTTGAGCCTTCGAGGGAAACGCCCGCAAACACGCCGCGAGACCGCGAATAGCTGAGAATCTCAGCGCGCATCCAGGCGTCGGTGTCCGCCGAAGCGTCACGTCCCTTCGGTCCGCCGGCAACAGAGGCGTCGGCGCCCAGCTTAACCTTGCTGCTCAGGATGGATTCCATGCCGCGGCCGTTCATGACCAGCAGGATCAAGTCGGTGGCTTCTCCGCCGATTTGGAACCCGATGCTGCCGCCCTCCAGCGCATACATCGCTGGAGCTCCCCAATGCCCGCGGAAATGCTCGCCGGTTCGGCAAACCATGGCCCCGCGGCCGTAGTCCGCACCAATTCCGAACGCGAGTTTCTTAACGGAAGGCACCACGATCACGCACTCGGCCTTTTCCAGGAGGTCATGGGGAATGTTGTCGGGAATATTGAGTACTTCCTGCATGACAACGCCGCACTCTTCAAGGCGTTTTTGCTCCTTGTTTAATTTCGCGGCGTACACGGCACTTGCGGCGAGCGCGAGACATACTGCGGTGGCAATTACATGACGTTTCATTGCTGACCTCCATAGTCAGAACTGCTCTTGCTGTGAGCTAAACCTTACGTACCGTTCCTCGTTCATTCTTCGACCGCTTGTCCTGAAACGACTCTGGTTGCGGAAGCGATCGAAGCCCCATGTCCCAAAAGGCTTAAATACGTCCGAGAAGCACCAGAATGACAACGATGAGGAGGATGAGACCTAAGCCTCCCGTCGGTGCGTAACCCCACTGCCTGCTGTGATTCCACCGGGGCAAAGCGCCCAAGAGCGCCAGAATTAGAATGACCACCAAGACAGTTCCGAGCACGTGTTTCTCCTTTTCGAGAAAAGCAATCCAAATGCATCCAAAGATTTGCAAAGTTTAAGTTTTCCACCCGGCGGGCGTGCTCAAGAGACTCGCTTGCACGCCAGCTGAGGTGGAATTCGAGCTACTAAGCGGACGCGGTGGGCGTCAGATCACGACCGTGAGCGCAAAGCGAGTGTCGGGATAGTATGGGTTGTACATGTAATATCCGCCGTCCACGTAGTCGATGTAGACGTCGTCGGTGTAATACCAGCCGGCGGGCCAGGGTTCGACGAATCCAAACCAATAACCACCGTAGTGGAAGCGAGAGTATCCGCCGACCAAAGTGGGAGTGCCGACGTGGAATTCATGCCCGCGTCCAAAATTGGAATGGAAGCGCGCGTCTGAAATTCGACCGCTGCCTCGCTCACTGAGCCGGAGCGCTGGTTGTGCACGTTGCCGGGCCTCTTCCTGCGGGGTGTGCTGATGACGCGGCGTAGCAGCCTGCTCCTGATGTTGCGGTTGTTGTGCTTGATGTCCGTTCGTTTGCTGCGGCTGTTCCTGCTTTGCGGACTTGCTTGGTTGTTGTTGCGATTTCTGTGGTTGTTCCTGCTGCTTCTTGGCTTGCTGTTGGCCCTTGTCCGCGCCTTGTTCCTGTCTTGTGGATTTCTCCGGTTGCTGGGCTTTCGGCTGCTGTGTCTTTGCTGGCTCTTGACGCTTTTCGGGTTGCGCCTGGTGCTGCTCTTGTTCGTGTTTCGGGGCCGTAGCTTCCTGTTGCTTGGCTGGCTCTTGACGCTTTTCGGGCTGGGCTTGGTGTTCTTGTTCCTGCTTCGGGGCCTTGGTTTGCTCCGGTTTATCCTGCTTTTCGGGTTTGTTCTGCTTCTCCTGTTTGTCTTGTTTCTCCTCTTGCTGCTGTGCGCCAGCTGGAACGCTAAATCCGAGCAGCAAGAACAGACCTGTTGTACTGACAGCTCCGAGTAGTTTCATTGTGTTGCCTCCATTGCTACGATTCCGTGCACCGGGGGTAGCGCGTTCGGTACGGCGTTTGTTTCTGGGTGCGAGCCGCGGGCGTTGGCGCGCAGCTCCTATCTAGCGTTCATTAAGCTTTTCTCAACCAACGCGTATTCGAGAGAGAGAATGAATCAGTCCAAATACGTTCAAGAGCCAGAACACGACAACAATAACCACCACCAAATTCAGGATTGACTTGATGCTTCCGGCCATGGGGATGAAGCGATTCACGAGCCACAGCAGGATGCCAACGACGATCAGGACAGCTACAAGGTTAATCAGGGGCATGATCGATTTGCTTCTTTCTTCGCATGCACACCCGGACCTACCCAAGGTTGATACTGTTTCCGTGTTGATCCGAGAGGCGATGCGACAAGTGTGGAGCGGCGTGGAACCTGGAGTTTCTGGATGGTTCAGGCTGAAGCTTGGGGTCGTGTTAAAGGCTTCGGTCTTTTTGCTTCCCCCACAAGAAACACACTACAGGGCATGGGAGCGGATATCTGTTCAGTTACGGACATATTTGCATTTAGTTTGCGTGCGCGAAAGATGGTGCTAAAATGCATGCGACGAATCATGCCAAAGCCAGTACTGCCGCGAAGTTACGAGACCACCAAGCCGGTCGCTTTTGATGCCCAGGCCTTCCTCGACTCCACCGGTGTAGCCAGGAAAGTTGTCGACTTTCGCAAGAAGGCGACTATCTTTGCGCAAGGCGATACCGCTAAGCACGTCATGTACATTCAGCAAGGTGGGGTAAGGCTCTCCGTCGTGAACTCCACCGGCAAAGAGGCCGTGGTGGCCGTTCTTAAACCGGGAGATTTCTTTGGCGAAGGATGTCTCGCGGGCCAACCCATTCGTATGGGATCGGCAACCAGTACGGCGCCGACCACCGTGCTGGTCATTGATAAAGACGAGATGATCCGCGTGCTCCACGCCGAACACGAGTTTTCCGATCGGTTCATCACTCACATGCTTTCCAGGAACATCCGGGTGGAAGAGGATTTAATCGATCAACTCTTCAACTCAACGGAAAAGCGATTGGCTCGCGCGCTTCTCCTGCTAGCCCGTTATGGCAAGGATGACGAGCCGCAAAGAATCCTTCCCAAGGTGTCGCAAGAAACGCTGGCGGAAATGATCGGCACAACGCGCTCCCGCGTGAATCTGTTCATGAACAAATTCAAAAAGATGGGTTTCATCGACAACAAAGACGGCCTGCAGATCAACAGTTCCCTCTTGAGCGTCGTACTGCACGACTAACTGACTTCGCATTCTCGTTCGATCCCGGAAGAAAAACGACGGTGGTTCCAAGTAGCCCTAAGCTTCGGACTGCTTTAGAATGAATACAGCAGTCATGTCGGGGCGTAGCGCAGCCTGGTAGCGCGCCTGCCTTGGGCGCGGACCGACCGACTCCAACAGCTCCATTCCCTATTTTGGCTTCTCTGTGTTTTCAGTACTTTGGGGAATCTGCTTTTCGCTCAAAGCTAACCCCAATGGCATGAAGACTTGGGATTCTGGCACAGTTTTGGCACACAACTATGGGGTGAACCCCTCTGTTGAGACAGTTTGGAATTGGCACACATGCAGTTCAATGATTTTCCCTTCTCAAACTTCCTCGTCTCCTTCAGGATGACGCTCGGCTGGTGAAGCGGAGGCGAGCTCTGCTGGAGAGCAACTCGCCGAGGAATAGCCAGCTGGAGACTCATCGGAACGATGAGCCGGGGGGCGGCTCTTGGGTCGCTCCCCGCTACTGTTTCCTTTTACATCGGACTGAGAGATCTCCCCATGCCTGAAAAAACTCATTGTTGCTCCAGCAGAATTTACCCCGGTACTCGCTTCTCGCTCGAACTCTTCCGGCGGCCGATAGCCCAGCGCCGAATGTAAACGGCACCGATTGTAGTACTGTTCAATGAAGGCCTCGACGTTACCAAGCAAGTGCTCTAAGTCTCGGTAGTCGTTGGCATAAATCTCCTCCCGTTTGAGCGTCTTCATAAAACTTTCGCAACTGGCGTTGTCATAAGGGTTCGCCGGCCGACTCATGCTCGGGATCATCTGGTGCTTTCGCAAGACCCTCACGTAGTCTTCAGAAGCGTACTGCACGCCACGGTCGGAATGATGCACCAAACCTGGTGGGGACTGTCGTTCGGCGATGGCCTGGTCCAGAGCGGCGATCGGCAAGCGGCTCGCGAGGGTGCGGTCCAACGCCCAGCCCACCACTTTCCGCGAAAACGCGTCAAGAATGACGGCCAGGTAGACAAACTCCTTCTTCAAACGGATATAGGTGATATCCGCTACCCACAGCTGATTCACTCCCGTCAGTTTCATGCGACTGGCGAGGTTCAGATAGACCTCGAACTCGTGATCGGAATCCGTGGTCACTACGAACGCCCGCGGCTGCACGGCCAGCAGGTTGTCTTCCCGTATGATCCGCAACACACGCTTGTGATTGACCAGCATCCCGCGTCGCCGCAGCTCGGCGCTGATCCGTCGATACCCGTATCGGCGCCGGTGCTCGACAGAGATCTGCTGAATCACGCTTCGTACCTCCATGTCTTCCTCGACTGGTGCTCGCTCCTGCAGAGAACGATAAAAACCGGCTCGGCTGACCCCGGCCAGCTGACACATTCGCTCGATGCTTAAGCTGCCTTGCAAAGGCATCACTTCTTGGATTTCGTCGTAGATGGCTTCTCGCCACTGATATCGCTCTTCTGGCGTCGAGCCTCGACTTTTTGCAAGGCACCTTTGAAAAAATCCACCTCCAACGTCTTGTCAACCAGCACGCGCTTCAACTGGTTGATTTCCGCACGGAGCGTGGACTCGCGAGAGTTCCCTGGTGACGACTCCTCACCGGGGTCGAAGGGATCAAATTGATCTCGCCACTTGTACAGCAGCCGCCGATGTACACCAAGTTCCTGTGACAATTCCACAATGTTGTCGCAGGTCTTCAACCGCTCGACAGCCATCCGGCGGAATTCTTTCGGATACCGTCCCACTCGTCTCTTCGCCACTTGCAGTACCTTTCCCTGCAAAGTGTGCCTTATCCGAGTGTCTCAAGTTAAGGGTTCAGTCCAACTATGGGGACCTTCCACCTCTGGGCGCAGTTACGTCCGTAAGAAGGAAAAGCAAGTCGAGCTTCGCGGTCCGGCGGGGTATGATCCATCAGAGATATGCCCTGAAGCTTTGTCGGTGGGAGATACGCGATGAAGGCAGTGGTGCTGCATGAGTACGGCGGTCCCGAGAAGCTGAAATTTGAAGAAAACTTTCCCGATCCGCAGATTAGCGGCAATACGGTATTCATCGCGGCAGCCGCCGCAAGCGTTAATCCAATCGACTGGAAGGTTCGTTCAGGGGCGCGGCAGAAGGATTCTCCGTTATCGTTCCCGGCAATTCTGGGCCGCGATGTGAGTGGCGTCGTCCGGGCTGTGGGCGCCAATGTGAAGCACTTCAAGGCGGGTGATCGCGTTCTTGCACTAACCAACAGAACCTATGCAGAATTGGTCGCCGTGGACGATTCGGATGTGACTCATCTGCCGGATGGCATGGATTTGCCGGACTCGGCCGCGATCCCGTTGATTTCGCTCACGGGGGACCAGCTTGTGCGCCTCGCGACAAACGTGAAAAAGGGACAAGTTGTTCTGATCACGGGAGCGCTAGGCAGTGTTGGGCGCGCGGCTGTGCATACGGCCAAGAAGATAGGCGCACAGGTGATTGCAGGTGTTCGCGGGAAACAGCTGGACGATGCTCGCTCTCTCGGTGTCTCTGACGTACTCGCCATTGATGACGATAAAGCGATTGAGACATTCCGCCTGGTGGATGCAATCGCGGATACCATTGGCGGTGACGTTGCAGCGAAGCTGATCACAAAGGTAAGGCAGGGCGGCTCCTTTGGGTACGCAAGCGTCTTGCCAGGAATCGCGGCGGCGCAAAATCCGACGGTAAAGATCACGCGCGTGGGCGCGCGTCCTGATCCATCCAAGGTGCGTGAGTTTGCCGATGACTTGCGTGATGGCAAGTTCGTTCTGCCGATTGGCCGCCGAATGCCGTTGCGTGATGCGGCGGAAGCGCATGTGCTCGGCGAGAAAGGCGGCATCGGGAAGATCCTCCTGTTGGCGCCGGATTCAGAGCACTGATTACTTCACGGATTAAAGAGAAAACAGGGAAATGTTCGCAGTTACTGGAATCACCGGCAACGTGGGTGGCGAGGTGGCGCGCAATCTGCTGGCTGCTGGGCGGCCTGTCCGAGCTGTGGTGCGAGACCTCCCCAAAGGAGAAGCCTGGGCGAATCGCGGCTGCCACCTCGTGGCTGCGGACATCAATGATGCCGCGGCGCTGACGGCTGCGTTCAAAGGATCCGAAGGTGTGTTCGTGCTCGCGCCGCCTAATTTCGATCCGTCACCTGACTTTCACGAGGCGCGGACAACAGCCGCAACGTTGAGTTCGGCGCTCGACGCGGCGCGCCCGGGCAGAGTCGTATATCTGTCGACGATTGGTGCCCAGGCAACTCAATCGAACCTTCTCTCGCAACACACGATCATCGAACAGGCGCTTAGGGAGTTGTCGTTGCCGGTTACTTTTCTGCGGCCAGGATGGTTCATGGAGAACTCTGCCTGGGACGTCGCTCCGGCAACCAACAACGGCGTTATTCCAAGCTTCCTGCAGCCTCTCGACAAGCCGGTGCCAATGGTTGCTACTGCCGACATCGGGCGACTCGCTGCCGCATTGCTTCAGGAAACGTGGGCCGGCCATAGGATTGTCGAGTTGGAAGGACCGCATCGCGTGACTCCCAACGAGATCGCAGCTGCCTTTGCAAATCTGCTTGGCCATCCCGTGAAAGCGGAGGCGGTGCCTCGCGAAACGTGGGAATCGTTGTTCAAATCACAGGGCATGAGAAACCCCACGCCGCGCATTCAGATGCTCGATGGCTTCAATCAAGGATGGATCGAATTCGAGGGTGGCCAGGCTGGCTCTCTAAAAGGAGATGTGGCGCTGGGAACTGTGCTGCGAGCACTCATCCAACGTGAACGTAAGTTATGAGGGTTCTCCCAATTGAGAGTGCCGCGCGTGTGGCCTTGAGATAGCTCGGACTCAGCTAGGGGCCCGCCCCCTATCGAAACCAGTTGGAAATAGGAGGAAGAATGTCGCAAGTGTGGTTAGTCACGGGTAGTTCTCGCGGTCTGGGTCGCGCGATGGTTGAAGCCGGCCTTGCAGCCGGTAATAAGGTCTTGGCGACAGCCCGAAACTCCGAATCACTTAGCGATCTGTCGGAGCACTACGGTAGTCAGGTGAAACTATTTGCCCTAGATGTGACCGACGAGTCCGCGGCGGCTAGGGCCGTGAAGACGGCCATCGATACGTTTGGCTCGCTGGACGTTGTTATCAACAACGCGGGATACGGCAATCTCTCGTCTGTCGAAGATACGCCCCTATCGGATTTCCGCGCGCAAATCGAAACGAATCTCTTCGGCACTATTGTTGTGACGAAGGCAGCTCTTCCGTATTTCCGCGAAAGGAAGGGCGGCCATTTTGTTCAATTTTCCTCAATGGGAGGAAGGATTGGACCTCCGGGGCGCGGACCCTATTCGGCTGCGAAATGGGGCGTTGAAGGTTTCTCCGAAGTGTTGTCGCGAGAAGTGGCGCCACTAGGCGTCAAGGTCACCATCGTTGAACCGGGTGGCTTCCGCACAGACTTTGCGGGAAGTTCCACAAAGCTAAGCGAAGGGCATCCCGAATACGACGCGACAGTCGGCGCAACTGCCAGATTTCAGCGCGACTACAACGGGAAACAGCCGGGCGATCCGAAAAAGGCTGCCCAAGCGATCGTTCGCCTGACTCACGAGCAAAATCCCCCATTGCGGCTTTTACTCGGCAGCGATGCGTACAACGGCGCAGAAAAGAACGACCTTGGACGATTGGAAGAAGCAAGAAGGTGGAAAGAGCTCAGCTTGTCGACTGATTTCTAGCCGCTTACGCCGGGCGCCGTCGTAGCTACTACGGCTCGACCACGCTTCTAGGACCTCGTTTCGGCACCACTCGGACGGCCCCTGGAACGCGACGGAGATCTCATCATGGCCCTGACCGCCGGTCACTACGCGACGGACACGCGCACGAAGCTGAACCGGAACCAGGTCAAGGGATTCTGGGCCGCTTGGGGCGACTGGACGCTCGACGGTATGGACTCGTTCATCTATGCGTTGGTGGCTGTGCCGGCGCTGATGGAGCTGCTTCCGAAGTCTGGCATTGCCGCGACGCCGCGTAATGTCGGGTTCTACTTCAGTGGGCTGCAGGCGCTCTTCCTCCTGGGCTACGGTCTGTCGATGGTGTGGGGGCCGATTGCTGATCGGTTCGGGCGCGTCCGTGCGCTTATCCTGACCATCCTGTTCTACTCGGTGTTCACCTTTCTGTGCGGGTTCGTGACGAACATCTGGCAGCTTGCCCTGCTGCGCGTGCTGTGCGGAATTGGCCTAGGTGGTGAGCAGCCGATGGGCGGCACGTTCCTGGCCGAGGAATGGCCCGAGGATCGGCGCAAGATGGGCGTCTCCAAACACGTCGAACGCGATAGCTCCCCGGTTTCCATCGGGACGGTGCCCTTGGGTTGCACGGTGCTGCGAAGAAGCTGACGGTAACCGTGGGCACTACTAGACTACAATTGAGTACGGATGTGTTCCAAAAGATGAGCTTTGCACCTCAATTTGAGATAACGAATTCGATCACGGCAGAGTTGACGCGGATCGAACGGGCGCGTGGATTTCTGGACGCGGCCAAGCTTTCCGAGGACTGGATTGCCGGTATGCAAAAGCGCGCCCTCGTGCTTGAGGCGCACTATACGACGCATATCGAGGGCACTCAGCTTACGCTTGAACAGTCGGAACGCATTCTCGCTGGCCAAAAGGTCCGAGGGACTAGACCGGATGATGCGCAAGAGCTCCTCAACTACAAAAAGGCATTTGAATTGGTTTCAGGTTACTTGGAGAGCGGCGAGCCGATCACTGAGGCTTTGATACGCCAGATACACAAACGCCTGGTTCAAGGCGTGCGTGGAAACAAGGCGTCACCGGGAGAGTATCGCAGGATTCAAAATTACATCGTCAACTTGCGCACAGGAGAAAAGACATATACGCCGCCGCCACCGCTCGAAGTTCCACAGATGATGACTGACTTTGTCTCGTGGCTGCGAAAGGACACACAAATACATCCAGTCATTGTGGCCGGCATTGCGCAGTTTCAACTCGTTCATATTCATCCCTTTGTTGACGGCAATGGACGTTCAGCACGCTTGCTTTCGACTCTTTGCCTCTACAGAACAGGTTACGATTTCAAGCGGCTCTTCACGATCAGCGAGTATTACGACCGCGACCGGCCCGCTTATTACAAAGCGCTGCAGAGCGTCCGCGAGCGTGGAATGAACATGACTGGCTGGCTGGAATACTTCACAGAAGGCTTGGGCGCGCAGATGCGTGACGTTCAAATGACTGCTGAGCACGTCATGCGCAAGGACGTGGTTCTGGCGAGAGCGCGGAAGAACGGATTGAAAGAGCGGCCCGTCGCGATTCTCGGTTATCTGCTCACCGCTGGCAAAGCGACAGTGGCAGAATGCGAAGAGGAACTGAAGATGAACAGAAGAACGCTCCAGCGCGATCTCAAACTGTTGGTTGAAAAGGGCCTAGTCCGCGAGATCGGAACAGGCCCCACGGACCCCACCAAATACTACCAGCCGCTACTGTGACAAGCTGTGACAAATTACTGTGACAAGCTGTGACAGACGACTGTGACAGCACGTGGCTGGGTGTTGCCCGCGAATGGATTCGGAATCTGTTGGTCTGTTTGTGAAGTTCGGACGAGGTGACTCGGAAAGTGGGCTGACTTCTTTTTGGAAACTTACTCGAAGCCACCCATGCGAGCTGAGAAAACTCACGAGATAAATCTACGCGCCGTGAAGCACCTTAAAAGTGCCTTCGCATCGAGCAGTTTAGTGGGCCTCACTGCCGACCATGTAGAAGTCTATTTGCGAGATCGTCTCCGCCAGCGAATCCGAATCAAGACCTCCCTTGGATACAGAGAGAAAGGAGTTCTGCAACCTGCGACGGTACACCAGGAGTTTCGCGTCCTCAGGCGCGTGCTGAACGTCGCCGTGAGGAAAAAGCTGCTCCCCGCTAACCCTTGCTCCGGTGTCGAATTCCCCGTTCGTGTGAAGGGTCTGTTTCGGCCACACTACGTCAGTTGGTCCGAGCAGAAACGAATTGAACTACACACCAAGCCACACTTGCGGAATATCGTGCGGATCATCACGGAGACCGGTCTTAGGATCTACAAGGAACTAATGTCCATGAAGAAGGACCAACTAGACCTTCCAAACGCAGTCGTTTGGATTCCGGACTCTAAGACTGCGAACGGAATCGCTGAGGTGCCACTCACGCCTATTGCCGTTCATGCATTCAGAGATCAATTAGCATTTGCGGGGGACGGGCCATTTCTATTCCCCAGCGATTTGAATCCGACCGGACACCAAGTAGAGTTGAAGACCGTTTGGCAAAAGTCCCTCCAACGAGCGAAGGTTCCTTACTTTCGGATTTACGATTTGAGATCCACGTATGCCACTCGCCTCAGTGCGGGCGGCGTAGCCGATGAGTGGGTGACACAATTGCTTCGCCAAGGGGACTCCCAGGTCTTCAAACGCTATTCGCAAATGAAGTTGCAGATGAAAAGAGAAGCTCTGGAAAAAATCAACCGCCAGGCCAATTGAAATGCCGTTGGATTCTGGCACAGCGGTTCAGTGAATTCTATTTGGCACAGTTTTGGCACAGATGACTGGGGTGAACCCCTCTGTTGAGACAATTTGCGAATTGGCACACATGCAGTTCAATGATTTTTCCTACTCAAACTGCCTCTTCTCCTTCAGGATGACGCTCGGCTGGTGAAGCGGAGGCGAGCTCTGCTGGAGAGCAACTCGCCGAGGAATAGCCAGCTGGAGACTCATCGGAGACGATGAGCCGGGGAGCGGCTCTTGGGTCGCTCCCCGCTACTGTATTCCTTTTACATCGGACTGATAGATCTCCCCATGCCTGAAAAAACTCATGGTCGCTCCAGCAGAATTTACCGCCGGTACTCGCGTCTCGCTCGAACTCTTCCGGCGGCCGATAGCCCAGCGCCGAATGTAAACGGCACCGATTGTAGTACTGTTCGATGAAGGCCTCGATGTTACGCAAGCAAGTGCATCTAGAGTCGCGGTAGTCGTTGGCATAGATCTCCTCCCGTTTGAGCGTCTTCATAAAACTTTCGCAACTGGCGTTGTCATAAGGGTTCGCCGGCCGACTCATGCTCGGGATCATCTGGTGCTTTCGCAAGACCCTCACGTAATCTTCAGAAGCGTACTGCACGCCACGGTCGGAATGATGCACCAGACCGGGTGGGGGCTGTCGTTCGGCGATGGCCTGCTCCAGAGCCGCGATCGGCAAGCGGCTCGCGAGGGTGCGATCCAACGCCCAGCCCACCACTTTCCGCGAAAACGCATCAAGAATGACGGCCAGGTAGACAAACTCCTGCTGCAACCGGATATAGGTGATATCCGCTACCCACAGCTGATTGACTCCCGGTCAGTTTCATGCGACTGGCGAGGTTCAGATAGACCTCGAACTCGTGATCGGAATCCGTGGTCACCACGAACGCCCGCGGCTGCACGGCCAGCAGGTTATCTTCCCGTATGATCCGCAACACACGCTTGTGATTCACCAGCATCCCGCGTCGCCGCAGCTCGGCGCTGATCCGTCGATACCCGTATCGGCGCCGGTGCTCGACAGCGATCTGCTGAATCACGCTTCGTACCTCCATGTCTTCCTCGACTGGTGCTCGCTCCTGCAGAGAACGATAAAAACCGGCTCGGCTGACCCCGGCCAGCTGACACATTCGCTCGATGCTTAAGCTGCCTTGCAAAGGCATCACTTCTTGGATTTCGTCGTAGATGCCTTCTCGCCACTGATATCGCTCTTCTGGCGTCGAGCCTCGACTTTTTGCAAGGCACCTTTGAAAAAATCCACTTCCAACGTCTTGTCAGCCAGCACGCCGCTTCAACTGGTTGATTTCCGTACGGAGCGTGGACTCGCGAGAGTTCCCTGGTGACGACTCCTCACCGGGGTCGAAGGGATCAAATTGATCTCGCCACTTGTACAGCAGCCGCCGATGTACACCAAGTTCCTGTGACAATTCCACAATGTTGTCGCAGGTCTTCAACCGCTCGACAGCCATCCGGCGGAATTCTTTCGGATACCGTCCCACTCGTCTCTTCGCCACTTGCAGTACCTTTCCCTGCAAAGTGTGCCTTATCCGAGTGTCTCAAGTTAAGGGTTCAGTCCATGACTGGGCCAAATTGGACGGATGGAGCAGCAATTCTGTTGGGAAGTGCTTTATAATCGTTACGTACCTCATGTCGGGGCGTAGCGCAGCCTGGTAGCGCGCCTGCCTTGGGCGCAGGAGGCCCCCGGTTCAAATCCGGGCGCCCCGACCACTAACTTACTGAATTACTTGAGTCTCTTCCTGCGCGGTATTTCCACTACCATCCAACTTGGGAACATTGGGGAACAATTGGTCTGCGAGCATGTTCACAGCGTCTCTCTGGGCGCTCCCACTGGTGTGCGTATAAACTTCCAGAGTTGTTGCCATGTGAGAATGTCCCAGCTGAGCCTGTGCAACCTTGAGCGGCGTTCCTTGGGCATGTAGCAGCGTGCCATGGGTATGACGGAGCGCATGCCAGTCGATCCGCTGCAAGCCAGCCCGCTTGCATGCAGTGCGAAGCGACTTCTTTCTTAGGTTGTCCGCAGCAAGCGGAGCACCCTCGCGAGTCGCAAAAACCAAAGCACTCGAAGAATGATCCGTCGAACGGATATAGCGCTCTTTCAACTCATGTACGACTGCCGGGGCCAACGGAACTTCGCGTCTGCTTGCACGGGTCTTGGGTGTTCCAAAATGCCCTTTGTAGCAAGTTTCTGCTACAAGCAAGGTTCCTCGAAGCAGGTCGATCCGCCCCCACCGCAGTGCAAGGATTTCACCAATTCGCAAACCGGTCATTGTCGCAAGAATGACAATTGTGCGGGTTGGTTCCTTGCTTGATGCAATGAGTCGCTGGACTTCCCCAGCCGAGAGAAATCTGTGGGGGCGTTTCAATGTCCTTTCGGGCATCTTTACACCACGCACAGGGTTGTTCGAGATGTACTCCCAATTCACGGCGGTACCCATGACCTTGCTCAGGAGATGCCGCAAATGGTTGGTGGTCTCCCATGCGAAGCCCTGCGTGAGCTTATTCAAGAGGTATTGCTGCACTTCCACCCTCGAAATGTCGCACAAACGATGACCACCAAATTGAAGAATCAAGTGCTTGCGCAGCAGAAGCGAATAAATCTCCCGCGTAGCAAACTTGAGTGTCGGGAATACTCCCGGCTCGAAGCATTCTGCAACGAACTTCGAGAACAACATCGTTGCTTCCGGGCGATACTGCCCTTGGTTAATTGGATTGAGACGAACGTCCAGTAGTCTGCGAGCTTCTCGACGGCCACCGATTTCGGTCACTGGTCCGAGTACGAGCGAACGCATTACCCGGCCGGCAGATCCATCAGTGAGAATCACTTCTTCTCTCCATCGTGCGACCCACATTTTCCGACGCTTGCCGCGAACAAACAGACAACCATTCTGATACTGGCTACGAGCCATTTTTCTCCTCTCCATTCTGAGGTTGGCTCGTCCGCCTTTTCCTATGTCGGTTACGAGTGTAGCGCGATTATCAAGGAGCACAATCGCCTCCGCGCTGACTCTCAATCCACCTGTGAATTTCTTCCTCTCGAAACCGCCAGTATTTTCCAAGACGGATGCCTGGCAGTCGCTGAGTAGAACGTGTGCGTGTCCTTCCATAGACCCAAGACACCGGCACATGCAGCATTGCTGCGACCTGCTGAATGGTTAGAAGGCGGTCGTGTTCTCTCTCCCCTGTGGCCGCGCGGGGAGACGCGGCATACGGTCTGCCACCGGTGTCTGGCTGCACATGATCTTCGCAGGTAGAAAGGGACAGCGACGTGCGACTCTCCTCATCTCTCCCATTCCCACCCGATAAACTGCGTAGTCCTTGGCGTGAGCCATGTCGTCGATCGGACGCTGGGTCCTCACGCATGTCGAATTGGAGACGGCGGTGCATGGATTCTTACTTCAACTCAAGTTGGAGCGATTCTCCTTTACAACGGGTTCCTGGTTGGGTGTTGGCCTAGAAGCCAGGACTGGAATTCCTTGTCCTTGTTGCAGACGAGTTTCAGAGCTTCAGTCACCACGTGGGACGGAGAGCAATCGAGAAACTCAGCATATTTCGTGAGTTTTTCTCTTGCATCGTCGTCGAGCCGTAGTCGAGCCGTAGCTGTACGACCGTGGTTTTGGGCTGCTTTGGTGGTGCTTTCAGGATTGCCATTGGGATCATCTCCTCCCCGTACTTGGAATTATTCCGACTCCGCAATCGGGTTGATTGCATCTCTGCATGCACGCGGGCAAAACACGATCACCGTTCTGTGGTGACAGGCCGGAGCGACCCCACAGGGGTTTGGGCGGCTGAAAGCCGTCCAAAGTGGGGTCGCTCCGGCCCATCTTAGTGTTTTGGCCGCGTGGGACCTGGGCCGGGTTGCGCTCGGTATCGGCGATACCAGTCTTCCGCATGAGGCCCTGCCGAACGAGGCTCTCAATGTCGCTCGCCATGCGGAGGCGGTCACCGTTGTAGGCAAATTCGGCCAGGTCGCCAGTGGCTACGACCCGGAACTTGCCAACCTCGGATAGCGTGTGAATCTCGGAATCTCGCAGTGAATAACTTCTGTCGCGGTCCGTATACGTAGTGCGTGTGCGCTGAGAGAGGATCGCTTCGACTCGTTCTTCTCTGGCCAGCGGCGGGCGTTCCCTAGAGGAGCGGTCCCTCCCTTCGCGATCGAGCTTGTCGGCGCGCTCCTCGTCCCTATGGATGTTTTGGAGTTCGATCCGAGTCTTTAAAGAAGAAGACGAACTCCGGCTCATCGCGCCCCGAATCGGAATCCCAGCCTCGAGAATCGTCAATCTCGAAGCCGTCAAAGCCTCGGGACATGAAAGCAGCTCCTAACACTTGAGAGGATTTGTCTACTCGGGTACAACTGGCGAACAGGGAAAACCGGAGGCGGGCCCTGGTGTGGCTCGATGAAAGAAGGCGAAGGTATGAACTGCCGTACATCGTGTTGCTCGTCTTCAGACTAAAAGTCGAGATTCGTTGGTCCTGGCTCGGTCTCCTGATAGAGAAATATTTCTTCGACATGCTTACCGAAGAGACGCGCAATCTTGATAGCCAGGGGCAGGCTAGGATCGTATTTGCCCGTCTCAATGGCATTGATGGTCTGGCGCGTGACGCCGACCCTGGTGGCCAACTCCGCCTGCGACCACTCCACTTCCGCCCGCAGCACACGAAGCCGGGTCTTCATCGGTACCGCCAGGAAAAGAGAATCAGGCCAACGCTCCAAGCAATGAGTTGCAGGGCCAGGATGCCGCCCCACGAGACGAGCGAGACCCCGAAACCTTGCACGAAGCCGCCGAGAAGAGAAACCAGTAGAGTGGCTGTGAAACCGAATCGCACAGCTTGGTAGTTGGTGCGTCTTTGACGTTCATCGGTGAGGTTGAGCAGACGGAAGAAACTCCACACGGAAAATGCAGCGATGACGAACGTCAAATGCGGATCGCCTCGTGCCAAGGCGAATGCAGACGGTTCGTTAAGACGAGGGCAGCGGAAAACGCGGCTGCTGACAGGTAAAACGCCAAGAACGGATGGCGTTGTTTGAGGTCGATCTCACTGAGGTTCCGTTCTGTGGACTTTGGGCACATCGGAACCTCCAGCCACCAACGAGGTCCGAAAGATTAAAGCATTGCAGGCTATATGTCAAGTATTATTGACATATAGATTGGCACACTTGCCTGGCAGAGGTGAGGTGATCGGAGCATTTGCTATTCGCGAATAGCGAATGTACAATGGACACATGCAATTGAAACCACAAGACGTGGTCGTCCTGATAAAGCTCCTCGAGTATGGGGATAAGAGACCCCCGTACGCTCAGATTGCCAAGGACCTCTTCCTGAGCGCTTCGGAAGTACACGCCGCAGTCCAGCGCGCACGCTCGGCTAGCTTGCTTAATACTGGCGATCTCGGCGACGCCCCCAACAAAACCGCTTTGAAGGAGTTTCTGATTCACGGGTTGAAGTATGCCTTCCCGCCGGAGCGTGGTGAACTCACGCGCGGCGTGCCTACCGGATATGCAGCGGAGCCTCTTAAGAGCCGCATCTCCGCCGGAAGCGATCCTCCCCCTGTCTGGCCGTCTTCTCTGGGGAAAACTCGCGGGTATTCGTTCGCTCCTCTCTACAAGACCGTTCCACAAGCGGCATTGCGCGATCCTCGTCTCTACGAGGTACTTGCGCTGATTGATGCGATTCGTGACGGAAGATCTCGCGAACGGCAAATCGCGGAACAAGAACTCAAGGCCAGGTTGCAGTCCCCGGAATATGCAGAACTCAAATCTTGAACCTTTGAAGAAGGTCGCTAGGCAACTCCGCCCGCTCCTCAGTGAAGTCGTGTTTGTCGGAGGGTGCACTACAGGGTTGTTCATCACCGATGAGGCTGCGGCGGAAGTCCGTCCCACGTTCGATGTTGATGTGATCGCTGAAATTACCTCCTACGCAGACTACGCCACTTTTTCTGAGCGGTTGCGAGCGCTATCTTTTCAAGAAGACACGAGCAAAGGTGCGCCTCTATGTCGTTGGCTGATTGACGAAATGAGACTCGACGTGATGCCCATCGACGAAAGGATTCTCGACTTTACGAATCGATGGTACCGGGTCGCTATGGATGCGGCACAAGAGACTGAGCTCGAACCGGCGCTTCGTATTCGTTTAATCACTCCGCCACATTTCATCGCTCAATACCAATCTTTTGACCAGCGGCGCGCTTTTTTCAGTCAGCTAGTGACGGAGCTGCAGGCTCTTCCAGGAGTTGTCTCGGCCGGGGCAACGGCTTGGATTCCGATGCGGGGCGTCACCATGTTCTCGCTGATAGGAATAGAGGGACAGCCGTGGCCGGACTTTTCCTGGGCAAACGTTCCTTCAGCGAGCATCAACGCCGTCACACCGGGATATTTTGCAGCGTTGCGCGTGCCCCTCATCGAAGGCCGTTTTCTCGATGAGCGTGACGGAGTCGACGCGCCAAACTACGTGGTTGTAACAGGGGATTAACGCTCGCACGAGCGAACCTGAAACGGTTAGCGCTCAACTAGACTTAGGAAACTGGCGAACTCCCCCGATCTTCACAGCGGTCTTTTGAGACTCAAATCGGATTTGAGTCATTTAAAACGAAAGATCAGGCCGATATTTGCTAAGCGAGGCGTGGCGCCCAACCAAAAATTGAGAAACGTTCATCTTCGTGCACTTAACGTCGGCCCTCCCAGAAAGGAATCGATGCACGTCTGCAACTCGGGAAGTGAAGGGCCGCGTGGCAACCTAACGAGCTTTGCAGAGAAGCACCTCTTTCACTTTTTCGAGTAACTCCGCTGCGGTAAATGGCTTCGGGAAAACTTCAAATCCTTCAAGCGTCATCCGATATTGAAGCCGATCATCCTCGATGAGGCCCCCCACCATCAGAACGCGTAGTCCCGGACACTTCCTGCGCAAAAACGTTGCCGCGTCCCAGCCCGGCATGCCCTCAACGTAGGAGCGAACGATTAACAGATCCGGCACAGACTCTTTCCGCCTGTCCACGGCCGCTCCCAAGTCACCTGCCGCCAAGACCAAATATCCTCCGTGCTAAAGCGCTTCCTGAATAACCGAGCGCACAGCCGGATCGGAATTCAGAAGCAGAATCGTCGTGTTGATCAGCGCATTCATGGCTGGGTGTCGTGTTGCGTCCGCTCGATGACTTCTTTGGCCGTGTCCGGTTGATGTTGATCCATTGGTCCGAAATTTCCGTTTCGAGTTCCCGGTGAAATATTCGCGCTGACCCGCAAGAGCATCCCTACTCCGGCGAGAACCTTGAAGTTGCCGCTGGCAGAAACTAAGACGATCACTCCCGTGGGATCGGTCCGACCAGCATGCGCAATATGAATGTGTTCGAATCCGTAGCTGCCGCACGCATCGGCGGAAAAGACCCAGAGCGCCTGGGGGCTCTCATTGCCGTCGATGGCACCGCGACACTTTGTTCCCTCTTTGGCGCTCACCCGACTTAGGACTCCACCGTCGACGCCGCTGCCCACGACCTGCGAGGCGTTCTCTTGTGTCGTGACAGGTCCACCTACACCGTATTTCACATCGCCCCCGATTTGCGTCGTGGTTAGCCAGTTATATACGTCGCCCTCGCCAACACCGCTCTGCGGAATCTGCGCAGCAGCTACGTCCATTGGTCCGGCGACAGCTCGAAGACTTGTAGTGATAGGAATAGTTTCATGAGATGAACGCAGTTTGTCGAACTGAATGGAGATTCTTGGGCCGATGGTGCTGTTTCCCGGAACGACTTCGACGACTTGTCCCTCCAGCACAGAACCCTCCCGGATCTTTAGCCCACTCGGCAAGGGGACGTCCTGCATGATCCGACCACTGATAACTTGTCGAGGCTTGCTCTTATTGGAGGACAAAGATGTGTTCAGGCGGACCGGTAAAATGGTTCCGCTTGGAACGACGATAGCAATGTTCGTACCCGTGTTCGGAGCACTCAACGACATGTAAAGAAAAGGCCAAACGAATGGTGGTTGAGGACCCTCTTGGGACGATCGCTGTTGAGCGCTAGCAGGCTGAATGATGACCGCTGCAGAGAGTAGCGCGAACAAAAGGCGCCACATGGTTATTCCAAGTACGCGGTCTTTTCCTCCTGGATTCATGATTACCTCCTTGCAGGTCCGTCTTCTTTCTTGCCCTTGTGCGGAGGCGACATGACTCGCTCTCGGAGCGCCTTGGGCAGCCAACGGAGCGAACCTGTTCACTGGACTCCGATACTCGCGTTCCTTGGAACGGCGAGATATCGTGGCCCGAAAATCGTTTGCATCGAGGAACGCACCTCTCACGAATTCTCTTGGTGACAAGCCGGCGAGCGCGGAAAAGGTAGGTCTTAACTGCGGACCCTGTGATGCCCAGCCTTTGAGCGGCGGCCTTTGGCTCGACACCTTCAACGTCGCAGAGTCGCATTACCGAGTGATATTTTGACGGCAGCTCTTGTACGACTTCGAGCAAAATGTCAGACCGTTCTCGTAGCGCGCACTCTTCGTCGGGAGCGGGTCCTGGGTCCACGGTAAGCCGTTCCACCGTCGACTCTCGTCCATTGGAGAACTCCTCCCACGAACACTGCGGCCGGCACTTCTTCCTCCGCACCTGTGTTCGCGCAGCATTTCTGACGATACTGTGCAGCCAAGTAGAAAATTGGGAGCGACCCTGGAACTGATTTAGATTTCTAAATGCCAACAGAAGTCCCTCCTGCAGCGCATCTTCGCAATCCTGCGGGTTGCGCAGCATCTGCCTCGCTGCCTGCCGAAGTCGAGGCATGCACGATGCGAAAAGATGATCCAGCTCCACGTCAGTCATATTCACAGGTAACGGCTCGCCTTGTTGCAATTCCGGGACTACACCGCAACTACCCTCGTAGCCCAAGTTACCCCCCTTTGTGCTTTATGTGTGCGAACTAACAGCCACAAAATGTAGGGATGCAAGTGCGATTCCATCGCGGAATTGCCGCCCACAGGCAGTGACGTTGGCCCGTACAGTTCACCACGGTCTAGTCGTCTCGTGACCGTAAGCCACAGAGAAATAAGAACGACTCGGTGTGTGGCGGCTTAGTCGATGCCGGAGAATGCTTGGATTGAGGCTCGAAACCATGCGGGGCGATTCGGAGGTTCCCCGAAGAGTAGCCAGTTCCTTCGTTCCCTTACTTCACAAAAATTGTTCGCTTTCTTTACATCACAGTAATAACAACCTTGGGCCTCCAAGAACGCAGGTGACTATCATTTACAAACACTTCTACCCTTTCGTGGAAGAGTTCCTCGCTTTCATGAACCCTTTCCTAGCGCAAAGCACCCAACTGGTAATTTAGCAAAGAATACTGCGCATCATAGTCGTACTTGGCGCTCGCCTGTTCGATTCGTGCCTCCGTCTGATTCAATTCAGCCTGGCTGAGCTCAATAATAGAGCTAAGGCCGAGGCGGTAGCGGGATTGCGCCAGATCCAGGGCCAGATTGGCTTGCTCGAGGAGCCGGTCGGTGACGGACAGGCGCTGGTAGGCGGAGTTGGCGTTGAGCCACGCGGTTTGCACGTCGCGGACGATCTGATTCTGCAGATCTCGAAGATATTGGTTCTCGGCCTGGGCGCGAAATTTGGCTTCGCTTTGCAAGGCGCCGAACAAATGTCCGTTGAAGATGGGAATGTTCACGTTGAATCCCGCCGCGGCATAGCGCGGAGCAAGCGGAGCGTCGTTGTAGGGAGCAGTCAGTCCAGCCGATCCCAAGGCGGAAACCGTCGGCAGCTTGAGGTCGCGCTCCGCGGTTGCATAGCTCTGAGCTGAACCTACATCGAGCCGCTGGACGACAAGTTCGGGACGATCCTTCAGAGCTTGTTGAATGAGGCTCGCTAGATCCGCGGGCGGAGCGGCAGGCAAAGGTTCCTCCGTCAACTGGAAGGTTCGCTGGTCCGAATAGCCCAGGGCAGCGGACAGGCGGGCGAACGACGATTGCAGATCATTCTGGGCCTGGATCAAGAGAAGCTGGGCTTGCGCCAAGTTGACGTTCGCGAAATTAACGTCCAGGTCCGACCTGATCTTGTTTTTCGCCAGCTCGGTAACTTGGTCGGAAGCAAGCTGGCGCGCCTTGACCGTCTCATCTGCCACCGCCAGTACAGATTGCGCTTTCAGGGCAGCGAAGTACGCCACGTCGACCTGCAGCAACACGTCTGCGCGCGTGGTTACAACACTCTCTTGTTGCGCCTGCGCATGCAGGTTCGAACTCTTGACGAGCTCACGGGTCCGGCCGAAGTCCGTCACGAGCTGGCTAACGGTAACTCCGTTGGCGTAACGATCGTAGATGATCGGATTGTTCAGCGCTCCGGCGGCGATCCGGCTATTGTTTTCAGCTACGACTCCGGTGAGGCTACCGTAGACCGTCGGATAGTAGGCGGAACGAGCCTGCGTGACTTGCGCTTTTGCCGCCGAGGCCAAATTCACAGCCGCCTGAATGCGCGGGTGGTTCTGAATAGCGGTCTGCTCCGCTTCCTGCAGAGTCAGTTTTTGTACGCTCTGAGCTTGAGATGATGCCGCCCACATGGTTGCGGCGGCGGCCAGAATGAGCAGGCAAAGTTGCGTTTTCACTGGGCCTCCTCGGCCACAGGCATCTGCAAATCGGCGCGGCGCTGATAGATCCATAGGTAGGCGGCGGGAACAACAAAGATCGTTAAGAGAACCGAAGCAATCAGACCCCCGATGATGACGCGGGCTAATGGTGCGTAAGCCTCGCTTCCGGTTTCCAGCTTCAACGCCATAGGCAGCAGTCCGACGATCGTGGCCAGAGAGGTCATCAAGATGGGCCGCAGGCGAATGCGGCAAGAATGGGCGACCGCGTCACGCACGCCGCGTCCTTCGATGCGAAGGCGATTCGCGAAATCGACAATCAAAATGCTGTTGGAGACCACCATGCCCGTCAACATAACGATGCCCATTAAAGATTGAATGTTTAGAGTCGTGTCCGTAAACGCCAGCGTCAACATCACGCCGACAAGCCCCGTCGGCACCGCGAGAACGATCAAGAAAGGATCCACGAAGGAAGAGAACTGGGCGACCAGCACCAGATAGACGAGTAAGACCGCGAGGAAAAGCCCTAAGCCGAAACTCCGGAACGAGGACTGCATGGTCGTCACCAGCCCGTGGATGTCGATCCGCAGGTTCGATGGAAGCTGGGTATTGGAAATAATCTTTGAGATCTGCTTTGCCGGAGTGGCCAGGTCTTCGCCGGACGGTGCCACGTATACGTCAATCGTTCGTTGCAACTGGTAGTGATCCACTTCCGTCGGAGTGAGAATGGGGGTTATGTCTGCGACCTGGTTGAGATACGTAGGCAGCTTCAAGTGCGGAGACCGGAGGGGCATCGCTTTCAAGTCCTCGAGAGACTTGACCTGATTCTCGGGATACTGGACGGTTACGAAATAGTTGTTGCCACTCTTCGGATCGACCCAATAGCTCGGCGCAATCATGGCGTCGGAGGTGAGCGCGGTGATGAGGTTGTCGACGACTTCTTTGGGACTGAGTCCGAGTTGGCTGGCGCGTTCGCGATTGACGTTGACCTGCAGCGCCGGGTAGTCCATGTCTTGCGGAACATAGACGTCGGAGACTCCGGGAAGTGCCCGAAATTGCCTGGCCAAATCCAGAGCGATCTTGTTGGCGGCGGTCAAGTCCATGCCGCTCACCTGCACGTCGATGGGCGCCGGCATGCCCTGATTCAGGACCGCGTCCACCAATCCTCCGGATTGAAAATAGGTGCGCAGCTCAGGCAGTTCGCTCGCTACCCTTTTTCGAACTCTCGCCATATAGACAAAGCTGCTGACCCGATGCTCTTCCTTGAGGCCGACCTGAACGAATGCGGTATGCATGGCGGAGTTCGGCGTGGACAAAGCCGACAAATCCGACATCACGCCGATGTTGGAGACTACGGAATTGAGTTCGTCGGCGGGCACAACCTGATGAACTATGCTTTCCACCTTTTTCACATCGGACTCGGTGACTTCCAAGCGGGTACCCGTGGGGGCTTTGACATTGATCACGAATTGCCCCGCATCCGTGCGCGGAAAGAAGGAGAGGCCGACGAGGGGATAGAGGGCGAAGCTTAGGACGAAAACTCCGAGAAACCCAATGACGACTTGCTTTGGGCGATCCAGAACCTTCTGGATCCAGCGATCGTAGTGAGGCCAGCATCTGTTCAAAGCGAACGTTGAACCCGATATGGAATCTCGCCATCCAGGACTTGGCTCTCATGTCGCCTTCGGCATGATGGACGATCCCACGGAGAACTCGCGCGCAGTAGAGAGGGACAACCGATACAGCGACAAAGTAGGAGGCGAACAACGAGATAACAACTCCGAGCGCGAGAGCCGTAAACAGGTACTTGCTCACGCCGAAAAGAAGGGTTACCGGGAAAAACACGACGACGGTGACCAAAGTAATGGCGAGCACCGCCAGACCGACTTCGTTCGCGCCGCGCTCGGAAGCTATAGCCGGGCTCTCGCCCAGTTCAATGTGGCGAAAGATATTTTCCAGCACCACGACGGAGTTGTCGATCAAACGGGAAAACGCCAGAGCCAATCCGCTGAGCACCATGCTGTTGATGGTCTCGTCGCCCGCATGAAGGAAAAAGAACGTGGCCATCACCGAAAGCGGAATGGAAAGAAAGACGGCCGCGGTCGCTCGCGGGCTGCCCAGGAAAACCAGGATCATCAGGGCCGTCAGGCAAAGGCCGATTCCGCCCTCGCGCAGCACCGTCGAGATGGCCTGTTTGACAAACAAGGATTGGTCAAAGACCACATGCGTCTTCAGTTGCGAAGGAATGTCCCGCAGCGTTTTGATGGCTTGTTGAATGCCATTTACTACCGCGATGGTGTTCGTGTCTCCGCCTTGCTTCAGAATGGGGACGTAAACAGATCGCTGTCCATTCACGCGCACGATGTTGTATTGCAGTGCAGCACCGTCGACGGCGTTACCCACGTCCGAAACGAACACGGAGTTTTCTCCGTCGGTCTTGAGAGGAATCTCGTTGAGGGCTTCGGCGTTTGGAACCTGGGCATTTGTGTAGAGGTTGTAGTCGGTAGGTCCGATGCGAACATCGCCGGCCGGGAGAATCAAATTCGACAAGTTCGTGGCGCGCACAACATCCATGGGACTCAACTGATGCGCCTGCAACTTGAGCGGGTCGACGTAAACCATGATCTGACGGTAACGGCCTCCGTATGGCGGAGGAACCGTCGCTCCGGGAACGCCGGCAATCTGATTCCGAATCGAAAATTGCAGGTAGTCGTGGAGTTGGGTCTCGTTCAGGCCCTGACCCTCGACCGTCAGCAGGCACACGGGAAGGCTCGAGGCATCCATACTCATTACCACGGGAGGAAGCGTGCCCTGCGGGAGGCGTCTCAAATCCGCCATCGCAAGATTGGAAATCTGGGTCACGTCGGCATTGGCATCCGTGCCTGGCTGAAAGTAAATTTTGATCAGACTTACACCGGACAGCGAACGCGATTCCATGTGGTCGATGCCACTTCCCAGCGTGAAAAACCGCTCGAAGGTGTCCGTGATGTCCGCTTCAATTTGCTGCGGAGGCATGCCGCTGTAAAAGGTGGCCACCATGACCACGGGAATCTTGATCGGTGGAAACATGTCGACCGGCATTTGAGCCAGTGCGGTAACTCCCAAAACGCAAACGAAGAGGCATACCACGACGATGAAATAAGGGTGCCGCAACGAAAAGGATGGCATGACGCTCTTACTCCATTTCTGAAGGCGTTACAACGCTAGGCGCGACCAGTTCGCCTGGCTTGTACTGGGACTGCTCTCCGAATACGACCATCTCTTTTTCTTGGAGTCCCGATAGGATCTCTGTGTCCGTCGCGGTTTGCAGGCCCAAAACAACATCGCGTTTCTCGATCTTGAAGCTGGTATTCACCACCAGAACGGCTCCGTGACTTCCACTGGAGGTCTGAACGGCCTGAGTGGGCACGGTCAGAGCGCTTATAACGGTGTGTAAAGGAATTTGGACCGTGGCGTACATTCCGGGAACTAGTTCGTATTTCGGATTCTTGACGTCCACTTCGGTGTGCATCGTGCGAGTTTGTGTGTCGATCTGCCCCGAGAAACGAGCGATTTTCCCTTGGAACTTCTGATTATTGTTCGCGATCTGCACGGCGACAGTTTCCCCCAGATGAACATCGCCAACGGCTCTCTCCGGCACCGGAATTACCAACCGCAGAAGATCGGTCTGGGACAGGTGGCAAAGCGCTTGATCACCGTTGGAGGAGGTTCCTGCAGGAAGAAGCGCGCCACCGTAGGCGTCGATTCTCGGTCACCACGCCATCGAACGGAGCCGTGATGCGCGAATACGCATACATCGCTTTGTCTTTCTCAAGTGCCGCTTTGGCGACCATCAATCCTTGTTCCGCCGCCGCAACAGCGGCTTTGGCGCCCGAAACTCCAGCCTTGGCTTCCAGGTTTTTGCCGCTGGATACATCCACTTCTTCTTGAGCGACCAACCCGGGGCGGGTCTTTAGCACGGTCGCGAGTCGGTTATATGTTAAATCCGCGACCGCATACTTGGATTCAGCCTGGTTCAGATCCTCCCGCGTGCGCGTCAGATCATGCTCACTGCGCCGCACCGCAGCCTCGTCTAGTTCGAGCTGCTGCTGCAGTTCGGGGATCTCAAGGACCGCGAGAAGTTGTCCCTTACGCACGTGTGTTCCCCAATCCACATACAACTTCTGAATATAGCCAGACACTTTCGCGTAGACGTTGACCTCTTGGAAAGGCAGGAGTTCCGACGCAATTTGCAAGTTGGTGGATAGATCCTTTCGGACCACCCTCACTACGGCAGCGTGCGGAGCGTTGGCAACCTCGTCGGGGTTAGCCTTCCCTGCCGATCCACAGCCTCCTACGAGGACCGCAGCCACGAAGAGCACCACCCATAATCCACAGCTCTTCGCCAGGCGCTCGCCCGAATTCTGTGGTCGGCGCGCCGTATTGGTCGTCCTGAGATTGCTCAGAATTGCGCTGGGCGTTGTCGTCGCGTGATTTCTTGTTTTCATGATTTCAGGTCCGGTTCTCGGATTGCCTCACGAAGGTTCTCGAGAGAAAAGTCAGTCGCCCGGCATAGACCGATTAGATGCTGTCTCCGGAGCATGATTTGATGCGCAGCCGCCGGGACCTTATGGGCAATTTCCAACGGGACCGTCTGAACTCCATGACGATCCCCGTGAATCAGGTCGCCCGGTCGAACCTTCAGGCCGCCGAGCTCAACTCGTGCCGCCAAAGTCGAAGATGTGGGCATAGGCATGGGACACCGATACGCCTCCCGCAAACATCTGGAAGCGGGTAAGTCCGACTTGGTCAACATCGCGCACGGATCCGTTGGTGACCAGTCCCAGGCATCCCAGAGCCAAAAGGATGTTTGCGTTCACCTCGCCAATGAATGCTCCCAACCCAGGATGGTCGTCCACGTCTTCGATCACGACAACACGCGGCGCCGGAATGCTCAGAATGTGATTCCACCAGTCGGTGCGTTCATAGTGGTAACCGTGGCCGACCATCGGCGGATTCTTGCTGCGTATGCGAGCTGTTGCCGCGTAGCCTATGAGCGGTAAGCGATTCTTGAAAATACAGCTGATGCTGGAATCGGTGAATCCCGCGTTTGGCAATCGCACCTGGAAACCTTCAATCGCGCTGGCAACAATGCATGTGCTCAGGCGACGCAGTTGTTCAAGGTCAGCGGGCCCCACCTGCTGGACGGTCATGTACCCCTCCTGTAGTCGAAACTTGCTACTCGCCGAACCATTAATGAGCTTCCTCCGGCAAAGCCACCACGCCCGCGTCCGCTCGACGGTGGTACATGAGCAGATATGCGGCAGACACTACAAAAATCGTCCGAGCAATGGACGACATCAGCCCCCCGATAATGGCACGCGCCAGCGGCGCATGGGCTTCGCTACCGGTTTCTATTTCCGTCAGACCCAGGCGGAGATCGCCTGCAGACAGAATCAAGTTCGATTCGTTCGTGGCGCGTACGACATCCATGGGGCTGAGGTTGTGAGCCTGCAGTTTGCGTGGGTCGACGTACACCATGATTTGCCGATACCTACCGCCATACGGCGGAGGAACGGTAGCTCCGGGAACGTTGGCGATCTGATTCCGAATCTGATACTGGAGATAGTCGTGCAGTTGGGTCTCGTTTAAGCCCTGGCCCTCGACGGTCAAGAGGCAAACCGGGAGGTTCGATGCGTCCGTTTTCATCACCACCGGTGGCAGAGTTCCCTCCGGCAACCGCCGCAGGTCAGCCATCGCCAGGTTGGAAATCTGCGTTACATCGGCGTTGGCGTTCGAGCCAGGCTGAAAATAGATTTTGATCAGACTCACGCCCGACATTGAACGAGATTCCATGTGGTCGATTCCGCTGCCCAACGTAAAGAACCGTTCGAAGGTGTCGGTGACATCCGCCTCAATTTGCTCCGGCGGCATGCCGTTATAAAACGTGGCAACCAGCACAACGGGAATGTTGATCGGAGGAAACATGTCCACCGGCATCTGGATGATGCTGGTTATGCCGAGGACGCAGATAAACAGGCAAAGGACAATGATGAAGTATGGATGTCGTAACGAAAACGTCGGCATAGATTAAAGTCTCACTCCGGTCGGAATCGCCTGGCGAATATCATCGAATCAGCCCAAGATGCTCCGGACACCAGCCACAAGCCTCCCTCTCCAAAGTTACCGCCTTCCGCGGACATTCGTAACCAGTATGCTGCGAAATGCGAACAACGGGGTTACTCTCCATCGCCGTCGAGCCTGCCATGACCCCAGGCCTTGTTGCCGTCAGGACGGCTCGCTTCGAAGCGATCAGGTCCTCACAATTACAACGAAAATTCTTGCCCCGGCTATCGTCACGAACCGGAGTCCGATTCATGGCGCATTTCAAAGCTGTCGCACCCTCCTGCACTCTTCGTCATCTTCAAAGTTACACATTCTAAGGACTGTGGCGGTGATTGCCATGTCCGGGCCCAGTCATCTTCGAAGAGAGGAAATAATCAACCGAAGAGATTACTATGGTTGTGTGGCGCCCCCTGGGAATCGATTCAGATGGCAAAACGTCGAGGGCAGACTGGCCCTCTTCGTATCGTTCCCGGTTGACCCAACCGTGATACGGTGCTCTGGAGTGGCGGCTCGCGGGGGGCAAAGCGTTGAATGCACGCTAGAGAACTTTCCCCCTGTTGCCAGACCGAAAAGGGGACCAGGGTTTGAGTAGAGGCAAGGGCAGTTCAACGCAATCGCTCCCATACACGGTATCTCACCGCGCTCTGCATGAGCCGACTGTTCGGAAGCAGTTCCGATTCCAACTCAATTCAGAACTACGGCAAATTCCCCTTCCGTTAGAATGGATTCAAACCACCGGGGGCAGGTGAGTCGAGTATTCGCGTAAACTCCACGAACTAAAGTCATTAGCTGAAGAAGCGAGTCCGAGGAGCGAATCCGTAACCGCATCCGGGCGCGATTCAAGCCGAACGATCTCGCATGTAATTTCGGTCCTACCGTTCGCTTTGTTCACAAGCAATGTGCTACTTCTTCACACCGCGGAGTGGCGCGCGAGGTCTCCCGCCCTCGTGACGGTTGTTCGGTTTCTTCACAGATGCCGTTCGCTCTCTGCACGCTTTCGCGTCTAGCAAGATCCACTTGACCGACACCCGTGCCTTCTTTGTTGCACAAACGCAAGGACTTAGTACGTGTGCCGCGTGTCGCCAGAATCTGGAATTGCGCTTGCTCGTTGCCTATTGGCCACAAGAGTTTCGCCCTTTGAGGCTATAGAACAACGCGAGATGACGGGTCAGGGTAACAACCGATGCCGACAACAATCTCTGCGGCGAGCATAGTCCGGTTCATCGTATTTTTTGGAGTGAGCGCTGCGTATTTTATGTTTTTTGCCTGACGCGCGAACCCAGGTTGCATTCGCTCCGCCGAACCTGCGAAGCAAGAGAAACGTCGCTCTTGAAGTGTGGACAGATTGGAGCCTCGGCAGATGCATACTCCCGTCTACGACATTTTCAAAAAGGAAGGGCTCACTCTGGTTTGGGTCGAAGCGGCTTCCGATATCGGAGCGCCCAAGGCGCGTATCGAGGACCTCATAGGTCAGTCGCGCTGTGAATACGTTGTCTTTGACCAACGTATCCAGCAGATCGTGGCTAACTTCGATAGCTCAATCTTAGACGGCTAAGTGCCACTCGAACTAACTATGAGGACCATTCATTTGCTGAGGCAATACCATGGAGTACGCAAATCAAGCTCGATTGCTCTACAGCGCGTACCGCATCACACTACGTCTTCACTTCGAAGCCGTTTGGTCGGAGGATGAAATGCAATCCGTCGATGGAAAAGTCTCCAAGTTCTTGTACAACGCACGCGGAATTCTGAACGGATTCGTTCTGGGTCGCGGGCAAGAAATTCGGTTTTGGATATCGCAGGCGAATGTTGGCGCGGTCACAGACACCGTGACGGCCGGTTCTCGAGTCGAAGTTCAAGGTGACCTTCGAAGGGATGCTACTGGGGCGGAATACTTGCTGGCATCGCTGGTTACGAATCTCGATTCGAAACAATCCGCGAGTTTGCCGGCACCCGTGTGCCTGGGCAAACCAGGGATGCTCTCGGATGGCGCCCCCCATACGGTGGTATCCCTAGCCCACCTCAAGATCGTGGATCCCGGACGCCATGGGGGAACAGGCTTACAGGCGGACAGAGCCGCCGACGCTATCGCGCTCTATCTAAGGGGAATAACCTCGCATCCTGTGCAGTCCGCGTTCTCCTCCGATCAAAACTCCTCGGCGCCTAGCGCGGTCCTGACCCGCGCCACGACGAGTGACGCGGCCACCGGGATTGAACGCGCCTACGACGGACTGCACCGCATCCAGGCAATTCTCGCCTATCTCCACATTGTGAAGCTGCACGTGCCCGGCATAGGTCAATTCCTAGACGAAGCCAAGCACACCTATGAGCAGGCGCTCGCGCGCCACGCTGCTAAAGATTTCGAGGGAGCGCGGGAATTCGCGGCAGCTTGTCAATGTCTTTCGCGCGTCGTCGAAATTGTTATCTCCAGGACGCTTCGCTCGGACACGAGTTGTCCAACCATGGTACCGCCGCCTCCCGACCGTCCAACCAGTTGCGGTGAGTCGGCTTACCTACAGGGTGGTCTCGACGAAGTCGAATCCGTTCTCTCTCGGCTTCATTGGCTCCTGGAGAACGGAACACTGCCGCTGGAAGACCGCACACAGGTGCGGAGGATCGCTTCGTGGGGCGATGCCTTCTACCAGCAGACGCGGCGCATGTATCGAAGTGGGTCCTTGGAGGATGCCAGCGAACTCGTACAAGCAGCCCACTCCGCCGCGCATTCCGCCGAACATATCTGCCGGAATTGGTACGTCGCCCACGCGCTTGATCCCCGCGTGATCAGTGCCGAACAGCCGCCTCAACCCTAGTTCGGAGGAGTCGCAGACCAGCCCCCAATGGAATTGCTATGATAGACCGAGTGGAAAGGGGTGACACTCTGCCGTCGAGACTACCACTCTCGCGATTGAGCTTTCGCTGGCAGATTACGCTTCTGGGAACGCTCGTCTTTATTTTGTTTATTGCAGTTCTTTCCGCGACATTTGGCACTCTCCGGTATACAAAATCTGCCGTCCTAAGCGCTGAGAAAAAGCGCCTGATCGCGACGACCCAGAACCTGGCGCGAGAATATGACGACAAAGCTGAATTTTCCCGGCAGAACGATGAACCGCCACCTCTGAACAATTCGGGGACAGCGGCTTCGCGCGAAGTATTCGCCTTGCTAAGTCGCGTCGTGCTCGAAAATGTCGACGGCGTCAGCGGGGGCTTCTACTCAAAAACAGCAGACACGCTTGTCGGGAACTCCTTGACAACCTACGAGCGTTCGCAGAAAGGTGAAAATGCTTCCGTAAACGAACAGCAAGCCATCCTTCAGGTTGCTCGAAACGCTGCGGCAGCGCGTCAGCCGGCGGAGCAAGTAATCCCCAATGGCCCCGGAGTATTTTTGATTGAAGCGGTGCCCATTCGCGATGGATATTCGGTTGTAGGCAGTGCTTGGACCACCAAACGGCTCCCCGAACTTCCAGGAACCAATCGTTTTCGCGCGTACTTGATTACGGCCGCGCTAGGCACCGCGGCCCTCGCCAGTGTCCTGTTGACCCTGTTGGTTCTTCACAACCTGCAAGGAGGCGTTCGCAAGATCGAAGGGGGATTGCAGAGTCTGGAAAGAAACCTAGCTTCGCAAATTGAATCCGAAAGTGATCCCGAGGAAATTCAACGTATCGTCCAGGCGATTAATCGCTTGGGAATAACGCTCAACGAGAAACTTGAGCGCGAGAAGCAAATCGAGAGCCAGTTGCGGCACACGGAGCGGCTTGCGAGTCTGGGCAGATTGGTCGCAGGCGTCGCGCACGAAGTGCGGAATCCGCTGGCGACAATTCGACTCCGAGTGCAAATGTGCCGGCGTGACGCTGACAACTCGCACGTCAAAGAATCATGCTCCGTTGCACTCCAAGAGATCGAACGTCTGAACGACATGGTCAACCGCTTGCTCGGCTTTGCCCGGCCCGTTCAACTCCGCATGGCGCCTGCTGATTTGCCAAACCTGGTGGAAGAGCGGATGGCATCCTTCCGGGATTGGGCCCTAAAGTGTGGCGTCACGATCCACGCCAACCTGCCACATAACGACGAGCCCATACAACTGGACAAGGATCGCATGGCGCAGGTGTTCGACAACGTGATACAGAATGCCCTAGAGGCAATGTCCGAAGGAGGTGGAACTCTTTCTGTCACACTCGCGCCGCCAAGGAAGATGGCTGCGAACGGAAAGGGGGTGTGTATCGAATTTCGAGATACGGGAAAGGGTATGCATTCCTCCGTCGCCGGTCGCGTGTTCGATCCCTTCTTTACGACCAAGCCCTCCGGGACAGGCCTCGGTTTGTCCATCTGTCATGAACTCGTCCAGGCTCATGGAGGAGACATTCATCTGGAGAGCGAGGAAGGTCGTGGAACCAGTGTGAAGATCACGATTCCTGCGGGTCAAGTTTAGCCGGGTAGAGGAAGCTTACGAGAAACCGAGACCAATGAGCGCTGCGATTCTGATCGTCGACGACGAGGCAAACCTACGGAAGACGCTTGCTGAAATCCTCAGCGCGCGTGGGTATTCCATTTTAGAAGCTGACGACGGCGCAACAGCCGTCGAGCTTCTCCGCGACGCAACGCCGGACCTTATCTTTAGTGATTGGAGAATGCGGCAGATGGGGGGTGAGAAGTTTCTGCAACACCTGCGCGGCGAACCTCGTTTGGCATCTATTCCCGTCATCGTGATTACGGCATTTGGTTCGAGCCATAGCGCGATCGAGGCGATTCGTCTCGGTGCCTACGATTTCGTAACGAAGCCATTCGACCTTGATGAAATTGTGTTGACCGCTGAGAGAGCCCTCGATCATTCGTCCCTGAATCGTGAAGTTACACGATTGCGTGCGCAAGGGGGGCCGAGTCGAGTGGCTGTGGCCGGGAGGCTCATTGGCTCCAGTGGGACCATGTTAGACGTGTTCATCATGATCGGAAAAGTTGCTGAGACGGACTCGACCGTCTTGATTTGCGGTGAATCCGGTACTGGCAAGGAATTGGTGGCGGAAGCCATTCACGATTACAGCCAGCGCAAGGATAAGCCGTTCGTCGTTGTCAATTGCGCCGCGCTGCCGGACAATCTGCTGGAGACGGAACTGTTCGGCCACGAACGGGGCGCATTCACTGGGGCTACTGCGCGGAAGATCGGTCGCTTTGAGATGGCGGAAAGTGGCACCATCTTTCTGGATGAAATTGGAGAACTATCCCCAGGACTTCAGTCCAAGTTGCTGCGGGTCTTGCAAGAACGCACGTTTGAACGCGTCGGCGGCACCGAGACCATCCGTGGCAATTTCCGAGTTCTCGCCGCCACCAATCGGGACCTCGAAGCTTCTGTCCGCGAGAAGGTCTTCCGCGAGGACCTTTATTATCGATTAAATGTTGTCCGCATTCCTATTCCTCCGCTTCGCGAACGGCGGTCTGACATTGTTCCCCTGGCTGAGCATTTCTTGCGCTTTTACAGCGACAAGAACGGGTTGCCTGCAATCGGCTTCTCGGACGAGGCGATCCTGATGCTTCAAAATTATTTCTATCCAGGCAATGTGCGAGAACTCGAGAATATGGTCGAACGGGCGGTGCTGATGGCTCGCGGGCGCGTCGTGATGCCCGCGCACTTTCCGGCGAGAGCCGATAGCAATGGCGAGCGGGACCACCGGCAGCTGGAAATCGATCTGTTGTCCCTTCCCTTTCACAAATCGATTTCCGCACTGGAAAAAAAATTGATCGAGAAGGCAATCAAAGAATCCGGGGGCAACAAATCCGAAGCGGCGAACCACCTCCAGATCAATCGCCGTTTGTTATACAACAAGATGGAAGAACACAAAATCGAGGAGTAGAGCGAAAATCCGTCATCAAGGTAGTCCGTATGAAGGGACTAACCATCATCGGTCTATAACGCGAATCGGTGTGATCGCTACCGCTAATTTTCTAGGAGGTCAGCATTACTCCTGAAGTGGCCTAGCAAAAAATCCAAACTATGCATCAGGATCGGCGTCATGATTTAGTGGCCGGATCGGCAAACTTGCCGCGAACCGTTCTCGGCAGAAAATCGGGACCTTTCGTCAAGCATGGCGTCTTTCGGCCTAATAAAAATGATTCTTCCGCGAGTCAGTGCCTGATAGGTTTCTGAATCGGAATGTCAAGAAAGAGCACGCGCGCACTGCCGGATGTCTTCTTGCTTTCCAGCCCACCTTGTTGAGCAGGATTTGTTGCCGTGAAGCGAAGGTCTGGGTCTGGTTCTGTGATGAGACGTCTTCGACGCTGAAAACGCGGATTGCTGACTGAGTCGCGGAAAATGCGGGCCAGCGCAATAATACGATTGGCTGGTTTATCTTAATTCTAGACGTTCCCGGGCAGCATTGTGAACGATACTCTGCGAACTGATTCGAATTCACGAATATGGGCCGCTTATTTCTGCGCTATCGGCCTCGCGCTAGGATTTTTCTACATCGGTCTCGCCTGGCTATACCGGAAACAAGACGAGCCCCACGACATTTTATTAATGGTTTTCACCATACCTGCATTCCTTTTCGTCAACGGGAGCTGGTCAAGTGGCCTCGAACAATACGAAAGTGAATGGGACTCCTTGGTCGCGGTAATTCCAACTCTCGCTCTTGGCGTAGAATTCGCAATGTTAATTGTGGGCTGGATCTTGACCCTTATTCATTTGCAGTGGCTGCCGAACACCTTGGTCTGTCTTTTCCTCGCTGCTGCCAGCGTTCGTCGGGTTTATCTGTGCTCCAAACTTCTGCTAGCTGCACCGCCGCCATCGAAATGTGCCGTTAAGCAAAACGTGAAACGACGAACCTCGAAGAGGCAGTAAAGAACCGCCCGCCCCCAGAATAAGTTCTTACACTGTTAACCCCTTCGGCGCATTCCTGATTCCCTTCAAATTCAAATGCTCCCCGAAATCCTTTCGACCCTCACTCAAGGCAGGCTGCCTCGGCTTCCAAACCAAGCCGTACGAACGCCAGCGACAAGCGTTTTTCTTCGCCGCCCACATGAAGATTGCATACTTGATTGCGACCTTTTCCGCTCTGTGCCGTCCGAGAAATGTACTCATTGGAATGAGCAACTGTAATTCCAGACCCTGTGGAATTGTAGATGCAAGGCCGCGGCAAGTAATTGGGCCATTAGGGTACAAACCTCTGGAAAAGCCTATAGCTAGGAAGGGATTCTTAAAATAAATATTAGAAAGCAGGTGGCGGCACGACGGCGCCCCCACCTGCTCGTTTGCGTGCTGGCGGGCGCTGTGTCAGTCACCAAAGACTTGTGTATCGCGCTTCGCCGTGGCCAGCTCTTTTTCGATTTGTTTAGGGTACACAAACTCGTGCCCGGTCGAATCGCCCGGGTAGAACCACGCCAGCACTGCGGCAGGTTCTCCTCCGCGGCCCTCCGCGATGGTTACCTCCGTGCCTCCCTGCGTTAGCGGACGGTCTCGATTGATCGTCTGCACGATTGCGTACGTCTTCGACTGGTCTTTGTTCAGAATTCGCACCACTTCCCGGTCGTTGTATTCGCCAATTCAAACCAGTACGTCCCCGCTGGCAGCACGTGTCCGGGCACCTGCACTGGTCCGCTGAAGTTAACTTTGATCGATTGGTCCCAGTCGCCGGCCCGCGTCCGGCCTGCCGTTAGTGCCGACGCCAGCACCAGCGAAGCAATCACTGCTATTCTTCCTGTTTTCAAAACCCTTCTCGCGTTCACAACTTCCTCCTTGACTACTGGCTTTTCGCCGCGGCGCTAATTTCTGTTCTTTGTCCGCGTATTAAGTAAGACGTGTTCGCCTTGCTCGCGGTGACTCAGTGCTTCCTGGTAAGGTGGCTGGTATTCTTGTTTTGCACTACGCAATGGACCGCGATGCAATCCCTGCGCCCTAATATCTCTATGGCGTCGGTTCCATTGGTCGTAGTCCGCGATTCTGATTTCCGCCATGCCTTTCCCGTGCTCTGCTAACTGGGACCGCTGCTTATTAGGGGGGCCTTGCGGTGGTGTTCGCTTTCTTTACATTTCGCTCGCCGATCCTACACAAGCGCCATGGTTCTCGCGTGTTTCTATTCGGGTGCGCCAGTAACGCTAAGCAAACGCGACGACTTACACACTCCTCCTCCGCAAACTCGACGGCATGACAATTGCCTGCTAGTGGGTGTGTTCCAGAAGCCATGGGGTTCCTGGCGGGAGCGCACCATGAAAACTTCGTTTGTTCTTGGAATCTTGATTCTGATTTCCTTATCTTCTCTTCATGCGGCGGATCACCCGCTGGCCCGGCCCGGAACCTTGAATTACGTCGAGGGCCAGGTGTATCTCGGCACGCAATCTCTCAATGCTAAATCGGTTGGCACCGTCGAACTGGATCCCGGCCAAACGCTCACAACCCAAAATGGCAAAGCCGAAATTCTGCTGACTCCCGGAGTCTTCTTGCGTTTGGGAGACAATAGTTCCGCCACCATGATGTCTTCCTCTTTGACCTACACCAAAATGTCCGTAAACGAAGGTGAGGCTTTCGTAGAGGTAGCTGAAATTCATCCGGAAAATGATTTGTTAATTGTCGAAGATGGCAAAACGACTGAACTACTGAAAGAGGGAGTCTACGATTTCAACGCGGATCTTCACGCGGTCGGCGTCCTGGACGGCAAAGTTACCCTCGAGGATGGCAACCGCCGCGTCAGCGTCAAGGCTGGCCACATGGTCAATCTGGCGGTGACCGAACCGATCAAGGCCCAGAAATTCGACAAGAAGAACCTGGAAGCAGAGGATCTGTATCGCTGGACCAGCCTGCGCTCGGGCTACTTGGCCGAAGCCAACGCCGACGCTGCGCCTAACTATTCCTACGGCGGCAACGGCTGGTTTGGCGACGGCTGGTACTGGGATCCCTGGTTCGACGCCTACACTTTTTTGCCGGGCGATGGAATCTTCTACAGTCCGTTCGGTTGGGGTTTCTGTTCGCCTTGGTATGCCTATCGAGGTTCGTACTTTGGCGGCCATTTCTACCACCACTTCAATCCAACATTCGGTGAGCGGGGTTTGGGCAATCACTATGGAATGCCCGCCAATTACGGCCGTGGCGTCCGCTATGCGCCGCATTATGGAGGAGGCGTCTTCGCTCGCGGCGGCGGTGGCGCCCGCAGCGGCGGCTTCCGTGGTGGTGGCGGCTTTCACGGTGGTGGTGGTGGCGGCTTTCACGGCGGTGGTGGTGGCGGCGGACATCATTAGATGCTCGACCGTCGCTCTTTTAATCCTCAAATCGGGTCGGCCTGCGCCACTCCGTCGCAGGCCGATTCGGTTCCTGCGAGACTTCCGCTCCTCATATTTGTGTTTCTTCCGAGCCGGGCATCTTCATTCGCGTGATCGTTTATCTTTCTAGCGTTGCTGCTGTTTTGTGACCTCGTGCTATGGTCTTCAACCTAACCCTCCAGCAACCGCTTGGAACAGATGCTCACGGCTTTCACCCCGCCGAAGCTAGGAGACCCTACTTTGTTGTGTACTTCGCCGCCCAACGCCGCCGAGAATCTCAGCCGCGATGCGACCCCCGCGACACTCTGGCGCCCGGGCGCCGCCTCCATCACGCAGTCTTGGGTTACGATTGGTGTTGTTTGTGGCCCGGCGCGCCTCCGGGCCTGCTGGGGCTTTTATTCTTCCTGGTGCGCCGGTTATGCTCCGTTTTATGGTGGCCCTTACTTCCATCGCTTCGGCGCGTACAACGGCGCTTTTGGCTACGGTGCACGCTATGGACTCCCAACGAACTACGGTCGCGTCACGGAGGAGGACTATTTGCAGGCGGATTCCGCGGCGGCAGTTCTCGCGCCAGCGGTTTTCATGGTCGTGGTGGGGGATTCCGTGGCGGTGGAGCGGGTGGGTTCCACAGTGGCGGGGGAGGTGGAGGCGGCCACCACTAGCATTTGGATTTATTCGGTAATCCCGGGCGCGTCAAACGATTCGGCGTGCCCATCTCGATGGAGATCATTGTTGCTTAGATAATTATTTTGGAGTTTCGTGGGTACATTATGAGTCGTTTTCTGAACGTCCTCTTGGTCACGGGTCTGTACTTGGCGTTGGCTGTACCGGCCGATCTCTACGATACACAACTGGATTCCCAGGCCGTTCGCGAAGCCTATTTCCTCGGCCGGCGCGGCGATCAAAAAACCAGCGAATTTCTGGAAGCTTATATCAAGCATCGGCGATTCCGGAGCGTGGACCGTACATCGCGGAAATTTCCCTGTACACGCCGTACGCGTACGCGCAAGTCGTCTTTAACTCCTGGCGCAATTCCGTCGGATACAGCGCGCAACAGGCTGCGGAGGATTACCGCGCCAGTGGAGACGTGATTCCGGTGAGCGTGCGAATTTTATTCACGCCCACGTATCTCGCCGCGCAAAGCGTCAACTGAGCAAAGACTCCGCAACCCAGCAGGTGTATGCCCTACGAAGAGACGACTTCTGGCGGGATTTCCAGTTTGAACTGCGTCAGGAAAAAGAAATCCTCAAACCGCGCTCCGCCAAGGGCACGCCTATCTATGACGACGGTGGATATCTAGGCGCCGTGGTTGACCTGGAGTACGACGCAAGAGAAGTGAAGTCCGAAGAAACGGCGATCGAGGTCGCCACGCCGGACGGACAGCACGTAATCGCGAAATTCAATCTCTCGAACTTGCGGTAGGGGTTTTGCGTTGACCCACTGATGCATGGTCGCCATTGAATGACAGACGCACAGGACTCACTTAAGGCGGCCTAGCCGCGACTGACTTCTGAGTCGAGATCGGATGAGGCCAATCCAGCGCATGGTGACAGCGAAGGCGTAGTTCGGGGACTCTGTTTCTGAATCCCACGCCTCATTCGCCTTCACCAGAGACTGCAAAGCTCCCCGAGGCGCGGCTCACCGTTCGTCCATTCCTTTCTTTGACTTCCATAACGGCTAAAAATGGGCTCTTGCGACGAACAAACGGACATACTGATCTGACTCCTCGAAAGTTGGTGAAACTCTTCGAGTGCGAAATCCATCCCACATTATAGGAGTTAGTGTGGCAACACACACCCGACGAATCGAAAATGACCGGCCAGACTAGCCATTATTCCCGCGTTGGCGAACTCCGTCCGAGGCTTCTCATGAAGCTCTTTTCGGTGTTTCTGTGCCCGGCTATTCTGTTGACTGTCATCTCCTTCAAAATCGAGCGCCTAAGGGCAACAAAGTCCCTCTGGTGAGCCCAAAATTCAAGTGACCTCAGCCTTGGTCTTTCTGGATGTGACCGTGCTGGACAAGAAGGGACGTCCAGTGGTGAGCGGCCTAACGAAAGACGACTTTACCATCACCGAGGACAAGGAACCGCAGCCCATCTTCTCCTTCGAGGCTCCGGAACCCATCTCATCGCACCAGCTTCCGGAGACACCACCGGGAAAGCAACGCTCCGGTCCCGCTTCGGCGCTCGACCTCTAGAACTCCAGCTTTGAGGATTTTGCGTACATACGTTATGAAGTGCGGCAGTTTCTGAAGTCGCAGCCGCTGCAATTGGCATCACCCACGGAAATGATCGTGATCGGCAACGAATCTCTAGAAATGCTGCAAGGCTTCACGCGAAGACAGAACAGACCTGCTGAACGCTCTGAGTCAACTGCCAGCCACACTGCTCTCCAAGCACATGAACGGAGCATTCTTCTGGGAGCGGTTCGGCAATGGCTCGACGCCTGCAGCAAATTGCCTACAGAACAAAGGCGTACCTGGACGGAAAAATATCATGTGGGTTGGACATGGCGGCCTAACGTCTATTTGGACACGGTTGTTTTCCTCCCAAGTTCGAGTACGAGCTGAAGCAATATGTGCATACCACAAGCAACATGTTGGTGGACGCGCGAATCAGCCTTTTTGTGATTTACCAGGACTGCCAGTTCGGGGCAACACCATCTCGTTTAGCGCCGAGCAGGCGGGCGTAGAAATCGGTGAAGACGATCTCTTTGCGGGCGACGTCAACTTCGGCGTCTTCGTGAACGAGACCGGAGGCAAGCTCTTCTACGACCGCAACGACGTCGACATGGAAATCAAAGAGTCAGAGCGCATGGGCACGGAGTACTACACCCTTACCTACCAACCCCAGAACGTCGACCCCAACGGCAGGTACCGAAGGATTAGAGTTGCTCTGTGCGATAAGAATCTAAGCGCTGTAACAAAGGCAGGATACTTTGCTACAGATAGGAATGCGCAACTAGACAGGCGACAACAGCGGATGATGAAGCTTGCAGAGGCAGTACAGTAAACAATAAAGTTCAATGCGTTGGAAGTCAGACTATAAGGAGTAGTGAGGCACAAAGACAGTAAGACTGCGGAGTTCACGGTGCAATTGAAATAGAAGAACTTACTTACTGCACACAAAAGACGGCAAAGACGAAGCCAACCTGATTGTAGAAGCGGCGAGTCTCAATGAAGACAGAACAATTCTGGCTTCTAGAACGACGGAGAAACTAGATATAAGAAAAAGAGGAAAAGAGAGGGATGAAGGAAGAGGTGTAGAGAAAAAAGATAGATATAAGAGAAAAGAAAAGAAAAAAGAGAGAGAGAGTGGAGATGGAAGGCAAAAGGAGAGAGGAAAGGAGAGGATGAAATGGAAAGAAAAAAGATAGAAGAAGAAAAGGAAAAGGAGAAGAGAGAAAAAAAAAAAAAAAGAAGAAAGAAAGATAAAGAAGGGAAAGAGGATAAGAAGATGAAGAGGTGAGAAGAGGGAAAGAAAAATATAAGAAAGAGAGAGGAAGAAAGATAAAGGGTAGGTAGGGAAGGGGGAGAGAAAGTAAAAAAAATAGAGAATAGGAATAAAAATAATGGAGGAATAGAAGAAAGAGAAAAAAAAAGAAAAGAGGAAGAAAGATAAGGGAGAGAAAAAAGGAGAAAGAAAAAATATGGAAGAAGAGGAGAGAAAAAGATATGGAAATAATATAAAAAAAATAAAGAAGAAGGAATAAAAAAATAAAAAGAACAAAGTAAAGAAGGATATCAAGTCTTTCGAAGCTGTCGACGGCAAGCAGGTTAACATTGCGGTGATCATTGTCTTCGACGATCTAGATGTAACCTCGCGCGTGGCGGCAATGGCACTCGAGGAGATCGAGAGATTCCTGAAGGCCGATGGAGGCAAGCTCGCCTATCCGACGACTGTCGACTTCGTGACGAACAAGGGACTAGAGTTTGAAGCAGGCCCATCACAGGACGGCAAGGCAATTGGCACCTCGCTGAATAAACACGCCATGCGGGCGCGCCTGGAGCAGCACATCGGTTCGAGGTCTCGTTTCAGGCATTTGCGGAGCTTGTAGCTCTAGAGCGCGACAAGCCCGGCCGCAAGCTAGTCGTCTGGGTCTACCCCGGCTGGCCACCCGCTGTCCCTGATGGCTATGAGCACAACGCGAATGAAAAACAAGTCCAGCAAGTTCGACTTCAGATGTGCGGGACGTCGTTCAGCTCGCGAAGCAGATCCGGGAGGGACAGACACCGTCTACAGCGTCGATCCCGATCCTTCGACCCTCGGTGATTTGGATTCAGGATTCACTAACGGCACGATCTACCTGAGACCATCCAACAAAGACGCTGATATCGCAGGAGTCAGTTCGCCAAGTGAAGTCCGGGCGGAACATAGGACTTGAGGCACTCGGCTATCCAAAGCGGCGGCCTGTCGCTTCACCCCGGCAACGACATTGCTTCGAGCCTCAGACAATGCCTCGCTGATGCTTCCGCTTTCTACGAACTCTCCTTCGACCCTGATCACGGATCAGCTGAACAATACCACATCTGAAAGTACAGGTCGCAAAACCAGGGCTGACGGCGCGGGCTCGCAAGGGTATCACTCGCAACGTGGCCAGGGGCGAGGTTCGCGGCTGAGGCGAAGCGGCTCGTGGGGCGAACGGTGCGGCATCACAGGAGCCGGCTATTGACGATCGGGGCGCACCGGATGCCGGCGGTCAAAATTCGCATTCGCAAGAGCGTACCTATGTTGATTTGCCGCTCGAGCAGCTCATCAAGCGAATTCCAGATTTGAAAGGTCTCCAGCTTGTAGAAGGTCAGAACCAATTGCCGTCGATTCTGGAAGAAACGGGCCATAGCGTGGACGACTTCATCCACAACATCGGCGATCTGATCGCAAACGAAGACGTGACCCAGGAGAAATTAGATGCAAACGGGAAAATCAAAGCTAAGGAGCGCGTCCAAGACGATTACTTGATTCTTCCCATGGCTACGAATGGGGCGCAAACGCGGAATATCGGATGGACAAAAATGGAAAGCGCTTGGGAGCGATCGGCTTGGAGAAAGGTTATCTCGTCACCTCCGGCTACGCGCTAAGCTGCATCAGCTTTTCTACCGTAACTCAATCGCAGTCGAACTTTCGCTACCTTGGCGAGCAGAATGGGAACGCGAGATGCGTTCGTCCTGGCATTTGCCCAGCGACCTGGTGAAGTCACGTTCACAACAGCCATGAGGGGAACTGGGGGAAACGAGGTGGACCTGCTGACACAAGGAATTGTGTGGGTCGACAAAGATAATTTCCACATCCTTCGAACGCGCAGCGACCTCATTGCGCGAACAAGGAAATTCGTCTGGACCAACTGACCACAGACGTGAAGTTCAGCCAGGTGCAACTTCAGGACATTCGAAATCCTCTGTGGTTACCCAACGACGTAGATGTATTCATTGTGATTGGCAACGAGAAGTACCGCAACCTTCATCACACACAAACTACCGGCGATATCAGGTAGCCGTCAAAATTGGGAACGAGCAATAGTCCGCATTCACCTTTGTCATCGCTTGGCTCCCGACTAACGCTGCGGTCTCAATGGGTCGACGCAGCACCTGCGCGAAGCCCACGTCGTTGGCTTTCAGCAGCTAAGGATCGTTCGCGAGCATTGATTCAAGCGGAACACCCATCCTGGCTAGGTGCGATTAATTACAGCCGGACATTTCGGTTCTCTACAAGGAAGCGTTGTCCAATCAGCAGCTTAAATAGTGTTGCATCGACCGGTTGAGCTGGCACGACTAACCAGGAGTTGGCACCCTAGTCCGACGAATAGCCTTTCTGTAAAGCGCATTCACTCCTCGCGCAGCAGTATCACAGGATCGACCGAAAGCGCGCGTTGCGCTGGAATCCAGGTAGCCAGCAGCCCGAGCAAACGCCATCGCGAGAACAACACCAGCCAACACCAGCGGATCGCGCGGACGTGGCCTGATACACGATGAAAGCGAGCACCCGGCTCGCCAGAATTCCGAGGAGCAATCCGGCTGCGGAACCAAAGGCTAGCAATTCTGAAGGCGCGTCCTAAGGCCGCCTGCAACACTTCCTTACGCTGCGCGCCGAGCGCTATACGAATTCCCAATTCCCGCAGCCGCTTGCTGACCGAGTACGCCGCCATTCCAAAGATGCCGGTGATCGCCAGCATCGCGCCCATCACGCCCAGCACACCCAGCGAGAGCGGCGCCATGCGCGAAGCAAACAGAGCTCCGTCCATCGCCTGGTTCCATGTTTGGATGAAAGCAGGCAGCCCGGAGTCCAGGTCGCGCAGTTTGCTTCTGTATGGCTGCCGCCAGTTGCTGCGGATCGCGGCTCGAGCGCACCACCAGCATAGGTCTCCGTCGAGGGCGATTGCAGGATGGGGCAGAAACATGGCCGGCTGCAGGATCTTCGGTGAGGTTCGGAGAATATTTTCCGTCTTCTACGATGCCCACCACTTGGATGCGCTTACCTTCCGGCATCTTGAAGTACCGGCCCATCGCATTGGTTACGGAGCCAAAGATCTTTGCGCGCAAACTCCCGGTTGATCACGGCCACGCGCGGCGCATTTTTGTCGTCGTGCCAGGTGAAGTCTCTGCCCGCCAACAAAGCGGTGCCAGCCGCGCGGAGATATTCGGGAGAGATGCTGAACGTGATCGGCATGAGCGGCGGCATTCGATGGCCTCAGATCGGTCGTTTCGTCGGTAAAGACAATGCGAGTCGTTACAGCAAGCCGGGTGGAATGGCGGAACGTTGATCAATCGCCACGGAGGTTACGTCCAGGAATCGTCTTCATCGCATCGATCATGCGCTTTTGCATGGCCGGCACTGGCGTCGCCACGGTAACCAGCCATATCCAGATCGGTTTCGACCAGCATGGCGTTCCGCGGCTCAAAACCGAAATCGCTGTGCAGCGAGCGTGCCAGTCCGCGCACGGCAACGATGGAAGAAGTGACCAGCACCGCGCAGATCGGCGATTTGCACGAGCCAGCAACAGGTCCGGGCGGTAAGCCGGCGTCCCACCATACCGGTTGATCCCGACTTGATGATCTGGTAGGGATCGGTGCGAAGTACCTAGCCTCACCGGGACCGCGCCAAAGAGCAGACCGCTCGCTAAAGCTCAACAGCAACGCGACGGCATAAACTTTTGCGTCCGGATTCACCGGCATATGTATGGGGTATTGAGGAAATGGCTGCCACACGCTGAGCCAGTCGCAGCAGCACTACGCTGCCCCACAGTCCGGCAGCGCCTCCGATCAGCGAAATCAGCACAGCTTCGGTGAACAGTTGCCGCAAAATGCGGATGCGGCCCGCTCCCAGCGCCGAGCCGCAGAGCCACTTCCCGGGAGCGGTCCGCCGCGCGCGCGGCAAACAAGCTGCCCAGGTTGGCGCAGGCGGCTAGCAGAATCAACCCCGCCAGCAGCATCAGTCCGGTGAGGAAGGCCTCGCATCGGCGCGCCCAAAGACGTCGCCCGGAAGACCTGGGCGCGCCAAGGTAAAGCTCATTTGGGCCGTCCTCTTTGGGATAGGTCTTTTCCAGATAAGAACCAATCGAGTTCAGATCGGCGATCGCCTGTGCAGAGGTGACACCTGCCTTCAGACGTCCCAGTCACCGAGAAGATCGAACGGTTGCCGCGATCGTTCAGAAGACTCGTTCCTTCCACCTGCTCCTGGTTAACGATGCGGCACAAAGAAATCCGGTGAGAAAATCAAAACACTCCCGCGGAACTCGGGCGGCGTCACGCCGACGATGGTGAAAGGACGCTTGTTGAGTTGGACAGAGCGGCCCACCACTCCGCGGTCATCCTGAAAATGGCTGTGCCAATAGGCGTAGGTGAGGACGATATACGGAGCGCTGTTCGGGCCGTGCTCATCGGAGGCGTGAAGAAGCGTCCGAGGTATGGCTGAATTTCCAGCACGTCGAAGTAGTTCCAGCTCACTTCATAGACCCAGGCGCGCGACGGATTGTTGCCGGTGTCCAGCCCCGCCTGAATGATGTTGTAGGCCGCCAGGCCATCAAAGCTGCGGTTGCGATCGCGCAGATCGAGATAATCGGGGTACGAGTGATTCAGGGATTTATCGCTTCCGTGCTGGAGAAGGTAGAGGCTCTCCGCGTGGGGCACATTCAACGGGCGCAGGATCAATCCATTCAAGGCGCTAAAGACGACCGCATTGGCGCCAATCGCGACTGCCAGCGTCAACACCGCGACCGCCGTGAATCCAGGATTCTTCTTCAGCATGCGAATCGCGAACCGCAAATCCTGCCAAAGCGTTAGCATGGGCGCATTCCTAAAAATCTGGTGCGTTACGGGCACATATTCTTCCGACCTTCCTCACTTTTAACTCGCTGTGCTACCTATGTTTAGCGGTTTGTTGGCAGCGGGGACTGTCCACCAGTTGTCCACTTGCGGGAAGAATCGTCGCAAAATCGGACAGCTATCTGCGGTTCGATTCCGATTTTGGCGGCCACCCGTCACTAGTCGTCAAGTCCCGATTGATGTCTTAACGATGCCATTGCTTTTCTGTTCCAGTCGATGCAGACGCAACTTTAGGTCTTCTCCAACGCCCTCTAGCAGGTAGCGGTCCAGCTTTGACACCAAACCGCGCAACTCGCCAACAATTCCATTGAGTTCGGTGGCCGCGGCCTCAGCTAGGTCACCATACCCGTGCATGTAGTGAGGTTTGAGCTCTTCCACGGCGATATCGATGGTACCTAGCGCCACATGGACCGCGCGTGAGGCCGGAATAGAAGGATTCTCCCTAGGAATGCCCTGACCATCCAATACGCGAACGAGTTGAGCCCTCAGACGTACGAGATAGTCTTCAATGGTGCGACTCTGCGCCGGAGCGATGTCTGGTAGGAACCGGGGGAACGCGGCTTTAGACGAGCTGGTATGCAGAATCTCACTAATCTCGCTGAGGAGCTTGTCTATGTACTGGCAGGTCACGCGCAGTCGTCGCGCCTGGAATTCGTTCAACAAACCTGCGCTCGGTGTGTTTTGAGAATCCATTCCATCCTCGACCGCCGCAGGCTCTCCACAAGCCGCCTGCCGTTTCTCCAAGCCTCTTGAGCTTTATACCGCTTTCGCCTCACCCCGCCAGCGGGAATACGCGGAATCCCCCGCGTATATCGCGTTTGCCCCAAGTTCGTGCTCAATTTCGAGCAGCCGGTTGTACTTGGCGATTCTTTCTCCCCGAGAGGCGGAACCAGTCTTGATTTGTCCCACGCCCGTAGCAACGGCGAAGTCTGCGATCGTGGTGTCGTCGGTTTCACCCGACCGGTGTGACACCACGGCGGTGTAACCATTGTCCTGGGCCATCTTGATGCAACGCAGGGTTTCCGTGATCGTGCCAATCTGATTCAACTTGATGAGAATGGAATTGGCGATCCCCTTCTGAATCCCCTTCTCAAAGATTTCAGGGTTGGTCACGAAGATATCGTCACCCACGAGCTGAACCTTGCCGCCCAGTTGCCTGGTCAAGTCAGCCCAGCCGTTCCAGTCTTCCTCGGCCAAACCATCTTCAAGTGAAAAGATTTCTAGATATTGTGTGAGCCAGTCTTTCCACAAACCGATCATCTCCGCTGAGCTTTTCTTGGAGCCGTCGGATTTGCGGAATACATACATCCCGTCTTCGTAGAATTCACTCGCAGCTGGGTCCAGATTGATGGCGATGTCTATTCCCGGCTTATATCCTGCTTGTTGAATTGCGGAACTTACGAGTTCCATCGCTTCATCGTTCGAACGCAAGCGAGGGGCAAAGCCTCCTTCGTCGCCAACACTCGTCTCGTAACCCTTTTTGTGCAATATGCCTTTGAGGGTATGAAATGTTTCGGCGGCGTAACGCAGGGCCTCTGAAAAGGAAGGTGCACCAACCGGGGCAATCATGAATTCCTGAAAATCAACGTTGTTGTCGGCGTGCTTTCCGCCGTTGAGGACGTTAAGCATTGGAACAGGAATCGTGTAACTGACACGTTCGGCAAGATATCGGTATAGAGGTTGTTTCTTCTCCGCTGCACTGGCGCGTGCTGCTGCAATGGACACACCCAAGATTGCATTCGCGCCCAAACGGGCTTTATTGGGAGTTCCATCGAGAGCAATCAGTTTGTTATCCAGGGCTTCTTGATCACCGCCCTGAAAGCCAAGAATTGCGGGCCGGATCACTTGAAGAACATTTTCCACCGCTTTCCTGACGCCCTTTCCGAAGTACCGTGTCTTCTCTCCATCGCGTAGTTCAACCGCTTCGTGCTTGCCGGTAGACGCACCTGATGGAATCTTTGCAACTCCTTCAAAGCCACTCTCTAACCGCAGCATGACCTGGATCGTCGGATTGCCTCGCGAATCCAGTATTTCAATTGCGTCTATGTTTGTGATCCTTGACATAAATGCCCTCGCTCCTTCGTTCAACTTCTATCGAACTACCATCACCGGGCAGTGCGCGTACCGGAGAACTTTTTCAGCCGTGGAGCCGACCAACATCTTCTCCCATCGCGACTTGCCGCGCCGACCAAGCACGATCAAGTCGACGTGGTCGGTTTCCGCGCGGTGGACGATCTGTTCCACCGGATGGCCCACGGCAATATCTGTTTGCAGTTCAACATCTAAGCCCTTCGCGCGTTCGACGATTTTCTTGAACTGCTCTTCAAAATGCTCGCGTGCGTCATCGAGCATGGCATCGACTTCAACCATCGTTGCAGGTTCCGGGGGACGAGCGACGGCGAACAGGAGTACTTTGGCGTCCAGCGATCGGGCCAGCTCTAGGGCAGTTTCCGTCGCCTTCTCCCCTTGGGCAGAGCCGTCGTATCCGATAAGAATCTTTTTGAACTGGGAGTGTCTGCGGCCCATCATAATTCCTCCTTAATCCGTACTGACGACAGGGACTTCCTTCACGTTTGAATCATGACCTTCCTTGGGTAGTAGGTGCCTGGGCAAGAACCAAGCGTTTGCAAACATCGTCGGGATAACAGCACTACCTATTACGGTCGCCACCAGGTATGAATATTGCGCTTGGTCAATGACCCCATGGCTCAAGCCGAACAATGCTGAAATCGTCCCGAATGTTAGGCCCGTTGACATCATCAGCGTGTAATACAGGCCCTCTTCACGTTGGTACTTGAAATATTTCACGGTCGGATAAAGGCCAACCATCTTTGACACCATCTTTGCTCCAAATAAAGCCAGAAACACGAGTGGTGCTGCCACCAGCACAGGAACAGACACAAATGACCCGGCACGTATGAAGTAGAACGGTGTAAGGAGTCCGAAGGTCAGTGTTCGAAGACGACGGACGAGGACGTGGTCTTTTCCCACCGTTCCAGCGAGCACCATCCCGATGATGTACGCCGGAAGGACGGCCTCGCTCCCAGACCACACAGCCAATCCGCCCATGCCGAACAAGAGAAAAAGAAGGTACTTGGCCTCTAGTTCAGACACCCGGCCACCATAATGCTTAAAGAAACGGGGAGTTAGGAAAGGCAGGATGAAAAACACGACCGCGCTCACCACAACGAAGATCACCGTTCGAATCGTGAAAGGCGAAAAAATCAAACCCAGCGCGATGACTGTCCCCAGATCATTTACAAAGCACGCTGCTAGAATGGCCTTTCCGAATTCTGTCTTGTTGAGGCCCAGTTCGAGCATCACTGCATACACAACCGCCACCGAGGTCGTGGAAAGCGCCACGCCTGCGAGCCAACTCGACATGACCGTCCAGTGCAGGACGTAATGTGCGACTGCCGTGCAACCCAAAAACGGCCCGAAGAAGCCTACGAGCCCAACGGCTGTTGCTTCCTTCCATTTCGTTCGGAAGATGATTGGATCGAGTTCGGCACCCGCGAGAAATGTCAGGACGATGGCGCCGGTTCCGGCAAGGAAGGTTATCCACTCTGACTTCGCGGCGAGGCCCAAGGGGCCGACAATCGCCCCAATGATTAACTGCGCGACAGTTCCGACAACGATTTCAGACAACGCTGTTGAGATTCTGAACCAGATCGCCAGCAGTGTGGCGATGAGCGCCAATCCGACCCACAAGGAAGCTAGTGCCCAGACATTTTGCATGTCAGTTCTCGCTCCTGTTTAAGTTCTTGGATTCTTGCCGGGGACATGACTCCGCGACAAGATTCCTTGTCAGGAGTCATCATCTGTCCCGGCTTAAAGGACAGCGGTTAGAGGGCGAACTCCTTCGCCACGATGCAAAGCATATCAAGGTCTAGTCGGAAGTCAACCAGGTGTCAATCCATCGTTCCGTCTCTAAACGAAAAACCTCTCGAAGCTTTGCCGGGCTGGGCGTCCGAACGTGATAGTTCTCGGGGCGCGTCGCTGCCCTCGCAAAACGGCGGTTGTGCTCCGGAAGATATTCTGCTTCCAGATACGCATTCGTGGCCTCCTAGCTCTGGATGCCTCTACGTCGCAGTTTCTTGACCAGCCGGTCCTGATGCACGCCGTTGTTTCGCTCTACTCGCCCTTTCGCTTGCGGTGAACTGGCTGCAATTATGCGTATCTCTAATCGTTCACACATGCGGCCAAACTGCGTGGTGGCCGCCTTTCCTCGCAGTCGCTCTCTCTCCGTCGGCTCGCGCTTATACACATTCTTCCAATCGGTGTACAACGCCCGCGGTACCCCATACTTCTCCATCCACGTTCGCAGCACTCCGACCGCTGCCCAGATCGTTTCCTGCTGCCCCAGACGCGAACAGGTGGTCCCCGTGGCGTCATCCACCATATTCATCAGACAGCCCCGAGGTCCACGTTCCTCGAACCAAGCGTGAAAGCTCCCATCCAGCTGTACCAAGTCGCCAAAGTGCGGCCGCCGTGCCCTCCGCTTCCGGTGGGCTTTCCGTCTCCGCCTGCGGCTCCATAACCCCTCCGCCAGCATCCAGCGTCGCAACGTCTCCTCGCCCACTTCCAGCCCATCCTCGTCCGCCAAATGCTCCGCTGCCAGCGTCGGCCCAAAGCGCTCCTGTTCCGTCCCGGAATACTTCTCCCGGATGAGCTGCAACACCTTCCGTCGGAGGTTCTCTGGCTTCGCGCGGTTCGATCCTCTCCCCGCACTGCGGTGCTTAAGTCCCTTGGCTCCTTCCCGTCGATAGCGCTGCCACAGTCGCTTGGTCTGCCGATAACTCAGCTCCAACATCTTTGCTGCGTCTACCAGCCTCAGCGTCTTACTCTTCACTCGCCCCAGCACTTCCGCTCGTCGAAGTTCCCTCGTACTCATCGCTGTCCTCTTCAACCGGACCTCCTCAGGAGGTCGCAGTGTAGGGGACATTTCTAATGGGGGCTGAAGGGGACACTATCAAAGAGGTTCAAACCCGTGCGCATTGCAACTTGCAAAAGCACCCCGGACTTCAGGACGAAGATTCGCGAAACCATGGCTGGCGGTGCTTCATTCGAAGCAAGGAAAGACCACCCCTCTTATACTCTCACTGTTGCCGAATGAGCGAACACCAGTCTCGGAGCAGAAAATCGCTTGACCCTGGAACCCGTTCCACCCCTGAGGATATTCTCGTGAGATCCAAAGCTTCCGCACTTCGGCCGATGCACTCTTCAGAGTTAGCGCGTCTCGCGGGTGTCAGCACGGATACGCTGCGCTACTACGAACGCCTACGATTGCTTCCCGTCGCGCCACGCTCGGCGTCAGGATACCGACTGTCCCCTGCACAGGCGCTCAGTCGCGTCCGCCTCATTCGGGGCGCTCTCGCGATCGGTTTCTCCGTGCGGGAACTGGCGGTGATCTTGGCAGAACGGGACCGCGGCGGCTCTCCTTGTCACCGCGTGCGTGAATTGGCACGCCAAAAACTTGCAGTCGTCGAAAGCTCGCTTCGCGACTTGCAAATTTGGCGGCGCGAATTGAAGACAACGCTGGCGGACTGGGATTGTCTCCTCGGAAAAACTCCACGAGGACAACGCGCAGGATTGTTGGAATCCTTTGTTGCTTCTCACCCGACCCGCCAGCAGCCTTTTTCAAATCGTTTGCCGCTGAGGCGCGGACCTCAGAAAAGGGAGAAGTCATGATGAGAGCACTATTCGCCGCGGCTGTTTTCTGCGTTGCTGTGTCCGTTGCGCAGAGTCAGGAGCTTCCTGCTGCGCAATCTGAAAAGCCGAAAGATTCCCATGCCGACTGCCCCATGCACAAGACTCATACGCACGATGAATCCGACAGTTCCGCCATGAACGAGCGTGGCGCAGAAGGAATGGGCTTTTCACATGCCGCCACGACCCACCACTTCTTGTTGAAAGCCGACGGCGGTGCAATTCAAGTCGAGGCCAACGATCCGGCGGATACCGCCAGCCGCGACAACATCCGCATGCACCTGTCGCATATCGCGAAAGCCTTTGCTACTGGCGATTTTGCGATTCCCATGTTTGTGCACGATACCGTGCCACCAGGCGTTCCGGTCATGAAACAACGGAGCGACAAGATCAGCTACAAGTTTGAAGAGACGCCGGCCGGGGGACGCGTGGTCATCGTGACAACCGACCCGAGGGCCCTCCGCGCAGTTCGGGAATTTCTGCTGTTCCAGATTGCAGAACACAAGACAGGCGACTCTAGCGCCGTTCACTAGTCGGTTGTTTCATCTCTCCGGAGACGTTGCGAGACGAGTTCTGCCCTCATTGACGCGGCATTGTCGTGAGGGAACCACACCAAACGATCCAGATCCAGTCGAGCAAAACGAAGCGCTTTCGGCTTTCAGCCGACAGGTCACCTGGATTTTCTCTCCCATCGCAAAGACGGCGGTTTCCAAGACCGCTGTGGCCGATTGAGAGCCTAGAACAGCTCCCTTGAAAGCGGGCGCTTGCAATGCTCGGGCGTCTCGGGTTTTTGGTCCCCACTTGCACCCAAGTGTGCCCATCGAAAACTGTGACACGTGAGGGGGTCACCTCAAAACTTGGGAACAACTTGGGAACAAACATTGACGAATACGGTGCAAAATCGTGATGCATGACATAGGAAAATGCTAGACGAACCAACTACTTAGCGTTTCTGCTCTTGCCTTGGGCGCAGGAGGTCCCGAGTTCAAATCTCGGCGCCCCGACCAATTATTTCTTTATTTTCAATGAACTGACCCTGATACTTCAGCGCTAGAAACCAAACTTGGGGTCGCGGTAGGGACGCCAGTTGACCTGACGCGCCGAGTAGCCCCGGGGAATTTCACCCCGAGGCCCTCACAGATCCGTGCTTGACCGTCTCCAGTCACACGGCTCGTGCCACCCAGTGAAAGCTACCGCCTTCCGCCAGGACAGTGAGTTCCTCCTGTTTCCAGTTGACTCGATCCCAGCGTGGGTGACCTGCTCCCTTCGCTCCACGGACATTACTCCGTTTCGTCACTACTATGGAGCAGTCCGAGCCTGGTCGGCGCATCAGTACATTCAGCCTCGCGGGGCCTCCGCTTGTGCCTTTTCCCTTAGCATCACCGAACAGGTTCTCAAGTTCCGTACGAAAGCCCGAATAAGAGTCATGCCTCCTGAACACCGGACACCGCATGGCCAGTACGTAGGCATCTGCCATGCTGCTCCCAGAGCACGGGGGAAACTCCGGTTTTGGTGTCGTCGTAGATCCTTTCGATGCTTCATCAGAGGTTCGTTTGCACTCATCTCTCTTATTCCTACTTGACATGATCGGACTGTCATGCCTTTTAACCATAACGTTCACCACCACGGCTTTTGACCGAAGCAGCTTATGGCAGTTTGAAGCCTCCCCCTACAGGGCGACTTCGAAGGGCCTACCTTCATCTTTCGTACAGCATGACGCTTTCGCGTCGTCTTGACACAACCCCCGCACGGATCCGCACGAGCGTTTGACCAATCATGCGGAGGAAACTGCGTTAGGAATTGATCTTAGGCCGGGCACACTGGGTAGTCAACGAGCCGCAAAGTGAGAATGTCCGGTTTGTGCAAAGTAGAAATGTCCGCTTTCATGGATGGCCGAGGGCCCCATGGAGACGGAGCGAATCGCTTTGAGCCGACGAGAACGGGACCGCCTGAAAGTGTTGCACGAGATACAGCAAAAACATCTGACGCAAGTAGCCGGGGCCCAGCGGCTGAGAATAAGCGAGCGTCAGGTGCGGCGGATGCTGCTCCGCCTCCGCCAACGAGGAGATCATTCCCTGGTTCACGGATTGCGCGGCCGACCATCGAACCGCAAGCTGCCGGCCCGCTTGGAGCAGAAGATTCTGGCGCGCCTGCAGCAGCGTTATGCGGATTTCGGACCTACGCTGGCTGCCGAACACCTGGCCCAGGAAGGTTTCTCCGTGAGCCGGGAGACGCTGCGGAAGTGGATGACCAAAGCGGCCCTGTGGCGCCCGCGCGCGCAGCGCGTGAAGGCCGTGCATGTATGGCGGGAGCGCCGCGCCAGTTTCGGGGAGTTGGTGATGCAGGACAGCTCACCATTCCGCTGGTTGGAGGAGCGCGGTCCGGCTTGCCAGCTCATCGCCTTGATCGACGACGCCACCAGTCGCATCTGGGGACGGTTCACCGAGCACGACACCACGGAAGAGAACTTGCGAACTCTGGAGGGATGGTTACGGCGCTATGGACGTCCAGTGGCGCAGTACACCGATAAAGCCAGCATTTTTCGAAAGGCCGGGCCGCAGCCGCTGGCTGAACAACTGCGGGGAGATCCGCTGCGCACGCAGTTTGGGCGAGCGTTGCACGAACTGGGGATCGAATGGATCGCGGCCCACAGTCCGCAAGCCAAAGGGCGTATCGAGAGGTTGTTTGAAACTCTACAGGATCGTCTGGTGAAAGAGATGCGCTTGGCAGGAATCGACAGCATCCTGGGAGCGAATCATTTCCTGGAGACGCGCTTTCTTCCTGAGTGGGAGCAGCGTTTTACCGTGACACCGCGGAATACACGCAATGCCCATCGACGACTGGGGCGGGAACAGCACCTGGAAGAGATCCTGAGTGTACGCGTGGCCCGTAGGGTGGCCGAGGATCATACCGTCAGCTGGGATGGAAATCGCTGGGGAGTACTGCGGGAAGAAGTTTGTGCGGGGCTTCGCGGAGCGGCGGTAGAGATCGAACGACGGTTGGACGGAAGTCACTGGTTGCGCTACCGCGGTCGCTATCTGCACTTGCGCGCCTGTCCCGCATCGGTGCGGCCGTCCGCAAGTCCTTCCGGCCTACGGCCTCCAGGACTCGCGGAACAAAAACCAAGACCCCAAAACAAAATCAAACCCAAATACCATGTACCTGCCGAGCACCCTTGGAGAAGACCATGGAAGCGGACATTTCTATCTGGCGGAAAACCGGACATTTCTACTTTGCGTTGACACGAGCCGCGCTGTCCGAGCATTAACCGCTTTCTCTTCTGTCCGGCACGACTTACCGGGACCACAACCACGACCTCAAAGATATCTCTAAGGGTGCAGCAACAAGAGTCAGCAGCCGTAGTGGACCACTCCGCGATTTCTATGAGGCTTTGTTGGCCAAAGGAAGGAAGCCCACGATGGCGCGCCGGACCTTGGCGAGGCAGATTGCCGCGATCACGTTGATCGTCTGGAACAAGATTATGCTTTTCGCGGCTAAGGGTCGGTCTTCGGCGGCTCGGGTCTGCAACCCCTCAAGACCTCGGGTCGCCTTTAGTTTTTGTCCACTTGCTGAACAACTCTGGATTTCAATATGAATAGAAGCGGTGGTCTTAAGGATGGATTCCAGACGGGAGTGAAACCGTCGCTCGGCAATTCAACCCCAAATGCGCTACAGCCTCTGGCCAACCTTTTACGAGTCCTGGTACTCTAATGGTTTAGAAAAGCGCCACTTTACCAATTGTTTGATCTCAGTTGTTGCCGGAGTTTACGAGCATCAACAGGTAGAGGGGCGCAACTAACAGGCCCAAGGGCCTGTTCGGCTCTAGAGAGTCGAGCAGGTGCAGTATGCACGGCTACAGTACAGACTCCGATGAAAAGAGAATCGTTCCTCTTTTTCTGGCAGTTTTGGCAATTGCCCTAGCTTGGTGGTCGTTTAATCTTCTCGCGGCTATCCATTTCTCGATTCCCTGGTGGGCGGATGCTCCCTCCAGCATGTTTTTCTACGGAGCACTCTACGTCCTTTTCGACAGGCATCTCTGGCGGTACCCTCTACTGCGCAAACTCGGGCTAGTGAAAACGCCGGACCTCGCGGGTCGATGGCGGGGTTATCTTACGTCTTCGTTTGATAATCATACGAAGCGCTACGAGTTGAGCGTGCAGATCGTCCAGACTTGGACGCAAATTTCCATATCTCTCAGCACGGCCACGTCCGCTTCTCGGAGTTGTGTGGCAGTGATTCAAGCCGCCGACCCAGAAGGCGTCGCGTTAATCTATCAATATGAAAATCAGCCCCTTGCCAATGCTACAAACGCGATGCACATGCACTATGGCACTGCAATGCTGAGAGTGTCCGACGGCAAAAAGCTGACGGGAGAGTATTACGCAGGACGTGATCGCGGGACGTTCGGTTGGATTTCCTGTCGCAGACCTACTGACATACCCTAAGGGAGATTACAGAAAGTGCCTTAATTGACTCGGGCAGCCGGTTATTACGCACGCTTTTGTTAGGAGGATGCCGCCTCCGCCATTCCGCCCTCGCCTCATCCAATTGAACCTGGAACGACGGATTCGGTTTGCCGTGGTTCTTCTTCGGATCGGCTAACTCTCTGGCGGCACGTCCGTACTTGCGTAGTTCCAGATCGGACATCTTGCGGATACGTTCGCGGATTTGTTCGATGTCTTCCGGGATAGATTGAATCATGTATCCTTCACAGGGAGGAAACGGGCGGGTAGGATAACACGTTACGTCTTTGGCGGGATGCCTTTCAGGCGGGGATTCCTTCGCTTCCAGAAGATCGTTTATCTCATTGATCCGTTCGTGCAGCTTCGCCGGGTCTTGCTCACACAGCACTTTCCAGCGTCCCTTGTCGTGGATGTTTATTCTGTTTAGTTTGCAGAAAGAGAGGGCAGTTCAGGCGCAACTACTCGCTTTGGTACTTTCGGCATCGCTTGCCTTAGAATGCTGGCCGCTTCAGCACCGTTTAAACGCGGCATTGCCAAGTCGAGCAGAATCAAATCAGGTTTAAGTTTGGCTGCTCGATCAATTGCTTCTACGCCGTCAGCGGCTTCCCCGCAAACCTCATAGCCATCGGCTTCCACAAATGCGCGAATAACCAACCGAACCGTCGAATCGTCATCAACAATGAGCAGCCTCTTGGACACGGAATGAAAAGTTTGGATCGTGTTGGCCGCGTCGAGCAATACAGGAATTCCTGTAGCCTGTTCAATATTGGATAGTTGGAGGTCAGAACGCTTTCAGTGGCAAGAAAATTGCCTAATAAAAGTGAGTGTACCGCGTGGCTTCCTTGTACTCGAATCTTTCAATTGTCCTTGACACTCCCACTCAGCGTGGAACAACATCATCTCGTTTGAGGCGAGACTCCGCTTCCTAGCCCGAACGCGGTTACTATAGCGGCCACCTCCGCATCGAGCGCTAAGAGGGCAGAACCCTCCTCCTTTCCTTCCCTCGCTCGGGGCGCACACCCAAGACGCCAGCGGTTCCGGGCCACACTACTCAAGTCCGGCTCGCTTCATGCGAAGAGAAATATCGAATTTCGCAAAAAGGAGAACTAACCATGTCCGAAGGAAACAAGAATCTAGTCCGTCGTTTGTTCGAAGAAGTTTGGAACAAAGGCAATTTGCAGGTGACAGACGATCTCTTTACCCCCAACTACTCTCACCATGACTCTTCGACGCCCGATGTTGGGCGAGGCCCCGAGAGTGAGAAGAAGAGAGCGACTCTCTACCGCACTGCCTTCCCCGACCTTCGATTGACAGTCGAGGACATTATTGCCGAAGGCGAAACCGTCGTGGCCCGCTGGTCTTGCCGGGGTACCCATAAGGGCGATCTCAATGGGATTGCACCAACAGGGAAGCGCGTCAACATCACGGGCATAAGCATTGCCCGCTTTACGAACGGCAAAATGTCCGAAGGCTTCGTCAATTGGGACGCTCTGAGCCTTATGCAGCAACTAGGCGTCGTCCCTGAACTCGCCAAAACCATGGCAACCGCCACAAGATAACCGTCCCAACTTCCTCAAAGAAACCGGAAGGCCCGATTTGTATAGTCGGGCCTTCTTTCATATTCAATCGGTGAGGATTCCGTGGACTGGTTTGTGATGCCGGTTATTTCACCCTTGACAACTCTGCCGCCGTAGAGGCGGACCCGAATGCGGGAGCCTAGCATGATCAAAAGTTGTGAGTACTAAGCTTGTGCGACGCGATTTCGACCCGACGCCAGTTTACTTTTCTACGATGGCGAAAAACCTCCTCACCGGGACAGAAGAACCCGGACCGGAGCGAGGGCCCCAATGGCGGCACACCGAGGAGTGTTCGGCCCGACACAGCGCGGTACTCTGGGGAAAACCCGCCGTACGGAATGATAGGGGGGACGGTGGAAACGTCGGCATCATTCGAAGCCCGCTACGCGCCACTGTCCTACCCGACTACGGGGATCACTGATGATTGTCCCTACCGCGTCACTTGGGCACAGTTGTGTTGAGCGTATGTGCCAATTATCATGATGTTCGACGACGGCAGAGTTTATGAAACGCATTCTGTTGGTAGAAGACGACCCGCATCTTGTCGAACTACTAGAATACAATTTTCTCAAAGAGGGATTTCAGGTGGTTGCGTGCTTTGACGGAGCCAAAGGTCTCACGCGGGCGAGCGAATCGACAGTAGACCTGCTAGTTTTGGATCTCGTTCTGCCGAGCCTTTCCGGTCTTGAAATCTGCAAACAGGTTCGCGTCAATCTTGGGATCAATCGGCTACCGATTCTGATTCTTACCGGGAAGAGTGATGAGGCTGATCGCATCATTGGTCTTGAACTGGGCGCGGACGCCTACGTAACAAAACCATTTGAATTGAAAGAACTAATGGCACGCGTAAGAACACTTCTTTGGAGAACCGATCCGGATTTCGCCGCTCGGAAAGTGATCGAAGTCGGAGGTGTCCGAATCGATCCTGCCTCTTTTTGCGTGACTAGGGGGAAAGAGACGGTGCCAATCAGTACGATCGAATTTCTGTTGCTCCATTTTCTTGTGAAACATCCAAACCGTATCTTCACGCGCGGCCAGTTGATTGAAGCGGTCTGGGGAATGGAACGAGGGCTCTCGGAGCAGATTGTGGACACTTACGTTTGGAGATTGCGTCAAAAACTAGAAGAGAATCCCCGAGATCCTGCCCTCATCACAACGGTACGCGGAACTGGCTATATGTTTCAATTTCTGGATTGACGCTAGAACTATTTTAGCCAGAATCGAGAAATGTGAAATAGGAGTGCCCCGATCACGGCGGCGCCAGGAATTGTCGCTACCCAGGCAAACACGATTCTGCGGGTGATCCCCCATCGTACTGCCGTGAGTCTGCGTGAAGCGCCTACACCAACAATCGCGCCGGTAATCGTATGCGTGGTACTGACGGGGATGCCGAAATGCGCCGTACTCATGAGCGTGATCGCACCCGCAGTCTCGGCCGCGAATCCCCCGAAGGGCGTCAATTTCGTGATGCGCTGTCCCATGGTTCTAATAATTCGCCACCCGCCCGCCATGGTGCCGCCGCCCATCGCCAGGTGACAACAAATAATGACCCAATAAGGGACCTCGTAGGATGTGAGGAGACCGCCGGCGACCAGAGCTGTTGTGATGATGCCCATGCCTTTTTGGGCGTCGTTTGTGCCGTGCCCAAGACTATAGGCTGCCGCGGACAATAATTGCAGACGTCGGAACCACCGATCAACTTTGAGCGGCCGCCGTTTGCGAACTATCCAACTTGTCACAGCGCTGATGGCAATGCCTACTACCATACCAATGATGGGAGAAAGAAAAATGAAAAGCACAGGTGCAGTCCAGCCACTGAGAACCAGAGCACCAAAACCAGCTTTAGCAACAGCCGCGCCGCCATAGCCGCCCATGAGCGCGTGCGAAGAGCTGCTCGGAAGGCCCAGAACCAGAGTAATTAGGTTCCAAGCGATCGCCCCTAACAGTCCAGCCAGTAGAACTTTTTCATCTACCATTTCGATGTGGACGAGACCTCTGCCAATGGTCTTAGCTACGGCTGTTCCGAAGATGAAGGCTGCGACGAAGTTCCAGAAAGCGGCCCACAATACGGCGCGGAAGGGTGTCAGAACACGAGTTGAAACAACGGTAGCGATGGAATTCGCGGCGTCATGCCAGCCGTTGGAAAATTCAAAAGTGAGAGTCAGGGCGACAACGGCGAGAAGGAGATGAAATGCATTCACGTCAGGCGCTCTTTAAAATGACGCCTTCTACGACGTTGGCTACATCTTCGCACTTATCAACGGCAGTTTCGATAACTTCGAAGATTTCCTTCCACTTAATAATCTGAACGGGGTCCCGCTCCTCGTCAAACAGCTGAGCGATGAGCGTGCGGCAGAGGCGATCGCTTTCATTCTCCAAACGGTTGATTTCGATGCAATGCTTGAGGGCTTGGTCTCGGGTTTCGATCGCATGAACCGCTGCGGTGACTTCGGAGCACGCAGAGAGTAAGACTTTGGCAAGGTCTGCGGTTCCTGGGCGGATTTCATGCACGCGATATAGGACGAACCGACTTGCGGCGGCGTCTATTAGATCTATGACATCATCCAGGGTGGAACACAGTTCGTGAATGTCCTCACGATCGAAGGGTGTGATGAAGGTCTGATTGAGCTTCATGATGATGGTGTGAGCGATATCATCACCAGCGTGTTCGATGGCCTTAATATTTTGTACCTGCTCCGGTACAGCCGTGTAGCGCGCGAGCATTTCACAAAGAACTCTTGCGCCCGTATAAATATTCTCAGCTTGCTTGGCGAAGAGGGCGAAATAATCATCATCGCGGGGAAAGAATCGCTGTAATAGTCCCGCCATTATGTGTGGGTCTCCCTAAACAAGCGCGGGCGGGAATGCGACGACAGCAATAACCCGTGAACTCCCGCGATGCACAAAATGCCGCGTTGTCCCTATGTTTCCTGGCCTTCATGCAGTTCCGCATGCGAGAGCCGCGATTGACAGCGTTTGCAAGAGAGAGTGTGCTCCAGCCGTTCAAGTTAAATGTCGGCGGCCTCTCGCGCAAGTTTCTTTGTTTCCTCTAAGTTACAGTGGCTCGAATTCATACGCCTATTTTGTGACCAGTGTTCAAACCAAATATCGACTGCACTCACCCATCTGGCCGTAATATTCTCGTACTCAGAACAAAGGCTCGCCTTGTCGTAACGATGCTCTTCCATGGTCCGGCGCCCGCCTGCGTGGCGAGATTAACACGAATCATACGCGTAGTTGAGAGAGGCTACGTCGACTATAGGACAGTCAGACTGGCATGTGCCCACCTGGAGTTCTACTCTTCTTGAAGCATGAAGGTTGAGGGTTCAGAGCGCGGGGGAATTGGCGCAGCCACGCCATTTCGTTCAATGGGCGTTCAGCTCTCCGCAAGATAACCTATTCTTCGCGGATGAGGATGGGCGTAGAGCACGCAAATCGTCGTCTACAATCACCATGAGGACTGGTTCGACATGATTACCCGAATTTGGCACGGCAGGACGACGGCGGCAAAGAGCGATGAATACCTCAATCCGATGCGTACCGTCGCCATCCCCGATTACCGCTCGACCCCTGGCAACAAGGGCGCTTACGCGGTGCGCCGGATCGAAGGCGATACCGCGCATTTCCTGATGCTCACATTCTGGGAATCAGAAGACGCCGTTCGGGCCTTCGCGGGAGAAGATCAGCGTAGCGAAATACTATGATTTCGATAAAAGCTTCCTGCTCGAAATGGAACCGACTTCAACGCATTACGAAGCGTATGATGACTAGCGAAAGTAGTGTTAATAGAGTTAGCGGCGTCGTGTTTGGGCCGGCGTGACTAGCATTTGGTCTGGATTGGCTTGGACTTGAGCGTAGCCCGCTGGGATTTCGAAGAGGCTTGCGTCGAGCGGCGAGTCTGAAAACGACGACACTTGGGTGGTCATTTCCATCAGGGCATTGGGATCGGGATTTGGGTTTGGCGGCGGGGCGGGAGTGCCTGCTTTCGCGTTGTCGTCTTGTTGTTTCTTCTTTTTGTTGCCGAAGAGGGAGCCAAGGCTTTTGACAACCGCGTCGGAGCCACTGGTTGGGACGGAACTGCCGGAATCGGCCGACTTGGAACTGTCGTTTGACGATGTGTTCGAAGAAGCCTGCGATGCGTTCGGATCGGTGCCGGGCTGCGGCGGGATTCCCATGCTGATGTAGGACAGCAACGGTAGACCATTTAACGCAGAGGAATTTTTCTGCAGTTCGCTCATTCCCTGCGTCATGCGTGGATCGACATGGATGTTGGAGGGCGGAACCCAGTTCACTTCTTTGGCCATTTTCTTGTAGAACTCACCGATTTCCTGATAGCCCGCGACGTTGGGAGCGACATAAGTGTCCATGGTCATGGTGAAAGTCACGCTGTTGGGCTGACCGGGCGTCGACGGCGGCGGCGTTTGTCCGTTGTTCTGCGCTTGCATCTCCATATCCATTTTGACTTTGGTTTCGTTCGTGGGTTGCCCGAGGATGACGCGAGTGTCGCTCCCGGGCAGAACGGTGATTTTCGGAGTCACCTGAAGCTGAGCTTCCTGAGCCTGGGCGGTGGGTTTTCCCGCGTTTTCTTGTTGCATTTTTGCTTCGGCGTCCCTGCGGGCTTTTTCCATCGCGGCCTTGATTTCCTCGAAGGTGGCGACGGAGTACGTTCTTTTCTGATTGTCGATAGATATTATCCGCTGACCGTCGAGGTCGATAATCTGGATGGAGCCGTCAGAGCCGTCGGTGCGGAGACGGTTGCCTTTGATGTAGTGCGTGGTGGTGATGGGCTGCATGGCAGCGCGGGAGTCTTTGCTGAACTTTGCGGCGAAGTTGGCCATGCCCATCAACGCGCCGCCTGTGATTTGGGAAGTGTCGGTGTATTTGAAGTCGGCTACGGCGGGGACGGAAACCAGGGGAAGCAAGAGCAGGATTGACAGCGATTTGCGGGCTAGGTTCATGGGATGAGTCTCCTGTGATTCGCCTGGATTATTGTTGGTCTCGGCTGGCGGTTGGGGGCTGGCTGAGTTAGTGCTGGATATTATGTTGTAGGCGTTGGTTAGGGGCAAGGGGGAGAATGCGGCGGGAGCCGTCAAAGATCAGGGGTTGGAAGGAATCGTGACGAAGCGAAAAGACAGTTTATACAAAGCAGACAGCGGGATGGATGAACAAAAAGCAAGGGCGCAACAGCCGTTAAGCTTTTGCGCCCTCTTTAAACTGAGCCGTAAAGTTTCTAACCTTCCGGCTTCAATCTGGCGGCGTACGCACCGTTAGGATTGTTACGCACTCCATACCGAGCCGTGAAGGCTTCGAGCTTCGGGTTCAATCTCGCCGCGCAGCCGCTGTTAGGCGAGCTGTGCGCTCTAACTGAGCCGTAAAGTTCTTAAGCTTTTCGGTTCAATCTGGCGTGAAGATATTCTTATCGTCAAACATCGTCAATCGAATTCTCACTCGCTTCCTGTGAACATCTGTGGACGGGCTGTGCAAAGTTCGCGGGCGTCGGATTCACTTGCCGTTGGTTTTTTGCAGGGTCGCTCTCTTTCCACGAGTGACCGGCCTGATTTGTTAGTCCAAAAGAAGTGAGAGGATTTTTATATCACAGCCATGCGCTGTGAAGTCGGATTTACCCCCCAGGGGCTACAGGCCGCGGGGGCAGGCGGCCTGTAGCCGAGTGCAGAGTGCGGCCGCTTGGTGTTGTATTCCACGCGCCAGTTTTCGATCACGATCTGGGCCTCCTTCAGGGAGTAAAAAATCTCTCCGTTCAAGCATTCCTCCCGCAGCTTCCCGTTGAAGCTTTCGCAGTAGCCGTTCTCCCAAGGACTTCCCGGCTCGATGTACAGCGTCCCCGGGCCCAACTTCGCCAGCCATTGTCTCAGCTCCTTGGCCACGAACTCCGACCCGTTGTCTGAACGAATGTTTTCCGGGATTCCCCGGAACAGCATTACATCGGCTAGAGCTTCCATCACTTCCTACCTCCCGAGCTTTCTAGCCACACGGATCGCAAGACTCTCCCGCGTGTATTCATCAATCAGCGTCAGCATTCGCAGCGTTGTTCCGTCATGCGTCATCGCACTCACGAAGTCGTAGCTCCAAACGTGATGGGCACGCTCCGGTCGCAGCCGAAGGCACGACCCATCGTTCAGCCACAACCTCCTACGGGGCCGCTGCTTCTGCGGTACCTTCAACCCCTCGCGACGCCAGATGCGCTGTACCCGATCTTGGCCCACCTGCCAACCATGACGTTGCAACAGCGCCGTAATTCGCCGGTATCCGTAGCGACCGTATTCACTGGCCAGGGCAATGATCGCTTCGGTCAGCGCATCTTCGTCGATCCTCTGGATCGCGGCATAGCGTTGTGTCCTTCGCCACTGCCCCAACAGCCGGCAGGCATGGCGCTCACTGACTTCGTACTTTTCGCGCGCATGCTCCACCGCACAACGCCGCCGCTCAGGGCTTAGAAGTTTCCCGAGGCCACGTCCTTCAAGATCTGCTTCTCCAGAGACAGCTCCGCTACTAAACGCTTCAACTTCGCGTTCTCTCGCTCCAGCTCCTTCATCCGTTTTGCTTGATCCAACTTCAGGCCGCCGAACTCTTTCCTCCAGCGGTAGTAGGTCTGAATGGTGATCTCTGCTTCCTTGCAGGCTTGTGGTGTGTTCTTCCCGTTCGCGATTTCTACTTCAATCTGCCGCAGCAGCGCCACGATTTGCTCCGGCTTGTGTTTCTTCATCGGCATGTCCAGCTCTCCTTGCGAGTGATTTCTCTCACTCCCGCTGGACTAATTCAAGCCGGTCACGTCAGGTGCGCCCTGGGTTCGCATTCAGTAGTCGCGGCCGGGGATCTCACGATGGCTCCTTACCTTAGCTTACACCCACGCGACACTGACTTCGTTCTCATCAGTGGTCGAGGACCTGGCGTCAGTGCTATTCTGTCTTCCCGTTTCCTCCCCAAGATAACAACAAGGGAGGCCAGCCTTGATTCAACTGAGACCAGAAAGCCCCGAAGAACTCCGCGAACGCTTACGACAGATGTCCGACCTTGAGCTGCGCCGTTTCGGGCAGCGAGCACGGAAACTATCGGACCCCAAGATGAACTTCGGCGCGACGGAACCGCACGTCATGGAACTTGAAGAGGCGAGGGCGGAGTGGCGCAGACGGCATCCTCCTAACAAGACGGCGCGTATTACCCAGCTGCCGCACTTGTAAAGAGAAGTTCGATTTGGCACCGCCTCTCATCCCTGGGGATCAGACGGTATCGGCTCCGATGGACTTGGCAGGGGCTCCGATGGATTGGGATTCGGCGGCATCGGCGGCGTGCCAAGGTCAAACAGCCCACAGATGAAAACAGTGTTCATTTCCTGCCCTTCCCACGGGCTTACGCCAAGGTAAAGACTTGGCGCGGGAGACCAGCAACTAATCCTAGTGGCTCGGAAAATTTGATCTTCTTCGGGTCAAGAAGGCTGGGGTGTTTGATTAGCACAGCGAGCGCATTTCGTAAATTCTCCACCACAGCACCGGACTCTCCGGACTCGGAGTAAGCCCGAGCAAGTTGGAAAATCAAGATTCAGGATGATCTATCAAATATGAGCATCTGCCTCATACCCGCGAATTGAATCCAAACCAGATTTCGCGAACCATCACCATACCTTGTGAACGCATACGCGCCTCGGTCGTAAGGCGTATCGCGCTTCGCCCACTTCCCGTCGACTGTGGCAACGATGTCATTGTTTTGCACAAATTCCACAATTACGAGGCTGCTGTAGGACTCCCATCGAATTGAGTAGTCTCCGACAGGCATACGCGCACCGTTTAGCGTCAGCACATAACTAAACGCAAAGGCTCGGGAGCCCCTCTCGAAAGCACGCGGCTTGAAACCGCGAGAAGTCAGGCTCTTGTGAGCCGCTTTCGCCTCTCGGTCATTGTCGTAAGGACCCACGAGCACGTAGTAGGAATTTCCCCAAAAACGGCCCTTCTGAGTGACCGACGCCGGAAAACCGAGGGTCGCGAGTTTGTCCTTTGCCTCGCTGGCCGGGGGCTGATCCTTGAATTTGCCCACCTCGAGATACATTTCCGATGGAGAGCCGGCGTCCTCTTTCCCAGAAACCACCGAGTGGACATTGGGCTCGCTCGCGGGCGCGAGCGGCGGAGCTGGGCCGAGTTTACTCGGAACTAGGTACGACCTGGGCGCAACTACTATGGTTGGAAAAGATACAGGCGGCGGAGGTGTCTCTGAAATCAGAGTGGAGCCGTTGGCTGTAGGCGCCTTGGGTCTAGAGGAACCGACAGCGATGAGCCAAGCGGTGTCTGGCGCCAAGAGCTCGGACTTCGCTTGGTGCGGCGCTGGCAAGGGCTGTGGAGCTGGCGCATTTCGGGAGGGCTGCGGTATGAGCGATTCGGACTGTTGTGCAATCGAAATTGGCGTGGCTGGAGTCGATACAGCAAGCGCCGCCGGGAGCTCCGGCTGCACAACTGGCGATGCCATTTGCGGCTGAGCTTGGGGTTTTGCGGCTACGCGTTCTCCAAACTGGATGATCGACGCCCCAAACTGCCGGCGATAGCTGTGAAACGAGAATGCCGCCCCTACAAGAGCCGACACGAGAACGCCGACGCCTAAGCCGGCAGAGAACCCGCTCCACGATGCCAGTCGTTTTCGCCCTGGTGAAGCGACCTCAAGCGGCGCAGCCTTACTTTCTGGCTGGACACCGATGTCCCCCGGAAATGCGCGTAATGTCGGCACGGGGCGCGAGGACGCATCGTCAAACGACAGCGCAGGTGCCGACTGGCTTGTCCAATCACGAACTTGTTGGCGAGCCTCGGCGGACAGGCTGGTAAATCGCAAGCCTCCAGTCGTTTTCGTCCGGTTTACCCAGGCCAGTTCGCCAGTGGCTTGGATTCGCTGGTCGACCACCGGAGCGCTGGTTTCCTCTAACAACAGACGAATCTCCCGATGTGCTTCCGCGGGTAAATTCAAAAATCGCAAGCCACCCATGACGCCAGCGTCATCCGCCCACACGACCTCAGCATCGCCCGCTATTCGGCGCCCACCGTTAATCTGGAAACCGAAACGCGTCTCGCCGCACTTCACCGGTGTAATGGCCTGAAATCCACAACCATGCTCGGAAAGGTTCAGCATGACGCCGCAGTTCTCTTCCCCGAGCTCCAGGTACACGAGCTGTTGCGTTCGTCTGCGTACGATCGAGCGCTTAACTTGTCTTGTCGCTTCCACTTTAGTTCCGCATTGACGACTGCGCAGGCGAAGGCAAGAGGCCAGAATTTCCTTCGCATTGAATGGACGTACCACGGAGGAAATATCGTAACAATAGTACTTCAGTACTCTTCCTGAGAATGGACCATTGGCCTTGCTAGCGACCGCGAGCGCCAATCGAAAGATTCAGCAAGCGCCACCCCGCTGACTGCAGCGCCTTCGACCGGTAGTCGCCTAGTCTGTTTGGCCAACCGTTAAAGCGCCGGACTGGCGACCCTAGGCGCCACACCCGTCTACGAGGTGAACCAAAGTTGCCGACCGTCTTGTCCGTTACCCCATCAAATCCGGACGCTCGACCTCCTGCTCGCCTACGGGGCCAAGATCAAGCGCGCGCAGGCCGAGCGAGCCGCGTTGGCGATCGCGAAGCTGCTGGGCAGCGACGAGCCGGACCCGGCGAAGCGGCCGCCTTAGATAAGGCGGGCCGGGATACCTTGCCTCTTGCGGCCCGTTTTTTTCGTCGTGACCTTGGAACCCTAGGCCATCGGCAGTCAGGTTGGGTTCTACGAGGGTGGTGTCGCGCGGGACACCGGCGCAGGAGCGACGATCTTGGCCGGGCACGTCTCAACCCTCGTCGAGATGAAATCGTTGTGACTCAGCGGATGCTATTAGAAGCTGTCGCAGAGTGGTGGGCTGGGATGCCGCTGGCGCCATTCCTTCCGGGCGGCTTCGAGTTGCCGAGAGAAAAGAGCGCGGGGCGGCCTGCCTTGGTTTTTGTCGGGTGTACACGCATGTCTGGCGGCGAGGCCGAATCGTAAGAGTTCGGATTCATTCATCGCGCGGAGGTGCGCGCGGAGAGCTTCGAGGTCGAGGGGGCCAAGCTTAAGCATCGCGTGCTCTTGCGAAAGGCTGAAGGAAGGATAACACGGCAGCTGTCCTTGGCGGGTTAGTCGGGCGTGACGGTGGCGTTCACGATTCATTAGTTTCTAGCAACGGGCTTCCTCTCTCGAGTGTTGATCTTTCACGCGGCCGCGAGCCAACCGAACTGAATCGGCAGACGTTCGGTCCATGCCAGCCGTCACGCCGCCAGTGGCAAACTGAACGCGAATACACACGTCGTGCTATCACGCCGCATGTTTTGAAGGGGGTGTCAAGTCTCCGCAGTGCACTTACCTGAGACTGCCCAAAAACCGCGACTTTTACCATGGCAGTAAGTAACTAATTATGTATATCGTGAATTCCCCGTTTTGTATGTCCACAAAGAGTGTTGCATCGACCCGTCGAATGCACCGCGGTTATCGGACAAGTGGGAATCCCGTCCCCAATGGGGATCGATCTCAAGTCGAACGAGTTCAAGGGAATGATTCCGAGTGTTCTGAAACCGTCCTCTAGCGAGCCTAATCCCAGTAAATTGCGCTGAAAATTGCCGCAGGCCGCTCAGTAACTCTCGCGCTTCGAGTGTGGCGCTTGCTACCTTTCTGCGCGGTACGCCTTCCATGCCTGGTCGATCACATAGGCATGGATGGCGTCGGCATCCGCAACCGTCATGCGTAAAGTCGGAAACGCAAACTTGGGAGGGTCGGCCAGGCCGGGCATTCCTTTATCCCAATGCGAGCCGCCCATCACGATGGTGTACCAATCCTTGTGCACCTGCGATGGGGCGTAACGCAAGTCTGGAATAGCGCCGTCTTCCACCCAGGCAGCGCTGCCATCGATTTCCGGCGAATGGCATCCTTCGCAGTAGAAGCTGACGTACAGCTTGGCACCTTTTTCGATCGCGTCTTTGCCGGCTTTTTGTTCCGGCGGCTTGGGAACTGGCGGAACGACGATATAGGGATATGGAAACGGGACTTTTCCGCCAAGCTTGAAAGCATATAGACGCACAGGGCCACGTTTCGATTCTGGCGTTGCCATGGTACGTCCTGGAGCGAATAGTCGCGAACCTGATCCCCAGCCTACTGGACTCAAAACGTATTGCTCACCCTTCACGGTGTATGTGACAGGGATTGATTCAATGGCCGAAAGCGTTTTGACCGACCACAATTTTTCGCCGGAGTCTGCGGAGTAGGCCGCAAACTCGCCGTTACCCTGTCCTTGAAAGACCAGATTCCCCGCGGTGGATAGGACACCTCCATTCACGGAAATTTCTTCGCCCACAGACCAACGCTCTTTCTGCGCGATTGGATCCCATGCAATCAGTCGACCGAAAAGTCCTTCGCCGCTTTCGCCCGCTTCCACCGGGGCTTTGGTGCCGGCGTGCCGGTCGGTCGAAGGGATGTACATTAGTCCGGTTTGCGGGTTGTAGCTCATCGGCCACCAGTTGTGCACGGTCCACTGTTTTCCACCACCTTCAGATACGGGGACGAGCACCGGCTTGCCGGTCTGCAGGTTGTAAGAAGTTGCCCAGGTGGTTTTGACCAAGGGATTAGCCGCAAGCAGTTTTCCGGTATTCGCGTCCAGGACGTAGAAAAAGCCATTCTTCGGAGCGGTCATGGCCACGCGACGCTTTTCGCCCTTCCAGTCGAGATCAGCCATCACGATGTGATTGTTCTCGGAATGCACTCCCTCGGTACCGGTTTGATAGTGCCAGACGTACTCGCCAGTATCAGCGTTCACGGCAACAATGCATTGCGAGAAAAGTTTTTCGCCGCCAGCTTTCACTGCTGCGAGCTCACCGTAGTCAGCGCCGGCGCCAGCGGTCCCAAAAATCACCAGATTGTCCGCTTCGTCGTAGGTGATCGCGCTCCATACGTCGCCGCCGCCAGTGCGCCAGCCGCCTTCGCCAGTCCAGCTCTTGGCAGCCATTTCCAGAGCTTTCGATTCGAATGGCTTGGATGGATCGCCAGGTACGGTCCAAAAGCGCCATAGTTCTTTTCCTGTATCGGCATCGTAGGCGGCGATCGCGCCGCGCACCGCGTCGTCCGAGCCGTTGAAGCCCATCACGATTTTTCCGTGCGCGACATGCGGCGCCCCGGTGATGCCGGTTTGGAGAGGGTCGCACACCGTTGATTCCCAGATTTGCTTTGCACTCGCCGCGTCGATCGCCACCAACCGGCAATCGCCAGTTCCGACGTACACCTTGCCTTCCCACGCCGCCACACCGCCGTTGGTGCGCGCAGAATACGAACCATTCAGCGCAAGATTCAGGCGAACATGCGGATCAAATTTCCAAAGTAGTTTTCCCGTGGCTGCGTCCACCGCATAGACCTTGGAAAGCGGTGCGCTCACGTAGGCGATGCCGTCGACCACGATCGGCTCGGAAACAACGCCCATCTGTCCCTCGATGTCCAGGTACCAAGCGAGACCCAACTGATTCACGTTCTTGTCATCGATTTGCTTCAAGGGGCTGAAATGTGTGGAATCGTGATTGCGGCCGCTGATCATCCAGTTGGCCCCGATCGACGCGTCGGCGCTAACGCGCGCGTCGGTCACTTCCGCCGGTTTTTTGTCAAAGTCGGCAAAGGAACTGGACTTCATCACTGCGGCGAAAGAAAAGAGTGTCAGACCGAGCAGAATCATGTTCTTGGTTTGCATCGTAAGATCGCCTTCCTTGCAAAAAATGTCTCAAGTTTGTGAGCGGCGCGATAATTTTGTCGCCGATAGTAGTGGTGATGTTCGGACAAGTCAACGAAACGCGCAGTGGGCCACAGCCAGACAACACCGGTTCGGATAGCCAACCATTGACGCCGGGCACCTGAGATTTCCGTATTGGTCGAGCCTTCCGAAACCACATGATTCGGATAGGGTTGGGAGTCTGGGCCGCGATCGATACCTTTCAGATCTTGGCAGCGAACTCACAACCCGGACGATTTGTTTAAGACCAAGACTCTTCGCCGACACGAATGACCGAGCGTCTAAGCCAAGTGATCCAGAAACGGGGTTGTGAGAAGTTTGGGCGGACCGCCTTCCACTTGGACGATTAACGCGGTATCTCTAATGAGGTCGGTCGTTGCAAGCCGTTTTTTTTGGTGTGTTGGCCTCTTCCGGGCACACCCGTTCCGTAGTTAATGAAGAAGACGATCGTTCGTCGGTGTTCACCCGATGCGCTCGATTCCGTGTCGCTTCATTGCTGTGGTGCTGTCCACCAACCATCTCTTCGGTCATGCGGGACCATGATGAGTTATGTGAACTCTCTTCTCGCGAAGGGAGGCGGGTAGCCTAATCAACCGGACGGTGACGATTTCGCACTAAACCGCGTTTCAAGCATCCCCGCACAGACGGCACCGCACTGCTTCTGTCCACGACGACAGAACTCTTCATAATCGATTTGATCGCGCAACATGAGCCACAGGCGGATTCCCAGCTTGCGCGCCACCGCCACGCGCGCCTTGCCCAGCCCTTTCTGCACCAGTTTGTGGCGATAGAACCGCTGCAGCTCGGGATCGCGGCGTACCGCGTGAGCGCCGGCCTGGTTCCAGAGAAAACGCAACAGCGGACTGCCTTGCTTGGTTAAGGCGCCGAGTCGTTGCCGGGCGCCACTGGAGTATTCGCGTGGAATCAGGCCCACATAGCTGGCAGATCGAGCAGTTCCTTGCTGGGCAGCCAAATCGCCGGAAAGCGTTTTTCTACCAGCAGCTTCAGAATCAGCTCGGCATCGCGTCGATCATGTTTTTGCTTGCGAGGTTCCGCAGCGCGGATCTTTGTGGCGTCCCCGACCTGGCATTCGATTTGCAATTCCTGCAGCAGGTCGAGAAACCACTGCATGGAGCCGGTGGCTTCGATCCCCACACGCACCGGTCGTGGAAGGTGGTCATAAAACTCTCGCACCAGGTTGCCTTCGTGCTTCAGCGTCGCCTTCACTACCTCGCCTGTGGTGCTGTCCAGCATCGCCAACGTCTGCTGGCGAGCATGCAGATCACATCCTATAATTCGCATTCGGCCTCCTTCGTTCCGAGCGCTGTAGGGTGAACACCGAACAGTCTACTCGGCTCGTAATGAGGCCGACCTCGTTATGACATCAACCGGAAATGTGGGTCCCGATTCCCAAGTTACCGGGAGGCTGACTGTGCTGAGTTAGCCAGACGCTGCTTGGCCGACTCCGGGCCGCCGCCGAACGTACGCAAGGCTTCAACCGTGGATTAAGGTGCTTTATTCGACAACGTTTTGGCCGCGGCTGCAGCCTGTGACAAAACAAAGGCTTGAATCGCGTGCACTTGATCAGGCTTAAGCGCGTCATTGAACGAAGGCATGCCGCGTGATTCTCGAGCGCCTTCCAGCACGATGGAGTCGAATTGACGATGCGTCTCTGCAGTGGCATAGCGCAGGTCAGGAACGCTGGAGCCAGAGATTACGCCCACTCCGTGGCAGTAGAAGCAGTAACGCATATATAGAACATTGCCTTCGTGGATGGTGGCTGGTGCGGCGTTCTTGTGAATCGCAACCGTCGGAAGCCCGTTGCGTTCGAATGGAGGGACCTCGAGTCTTCTGCTGGCGCCAAGGGAAAATGTAAGGACGCGGCCAAAGCCCGGTTTGACCGGGCCGGTGCCCGGGAGATTGACTAGCCCGGCGGCGCCTCCCCAGCCAACCATGAGTGTCACGTATTGAACTCCGTCCTGAAGATAGGTGACGGGCGGAGCCATGATGCCGGTGCCAGCGTCGAACTCCCAGAGTTTTTTCCCGTCGGTCGCGCGATAGGCGCACAGCATTCCGTCGGAGCGGCCTTGAAACACGAGGTTGCCTCCGGTCGTCAGGACTCCGCCGCTCTCGACCAATGGTAGGTCAGCACGCCACACTTCACGTTGCTCCGCGGGATTCCACGCGATCAGATGCCCCGTCATGGGTGGAGCGGCCTGCAATTTTGTCATCATTGGTCCGTCGTAGGATGCATCTTCACCGCGGTTCCAAAGAGTTGGGTTCGACTTCCAATTTTTGTCTGGAGCACTCAAGAAAACTGAGCCTTCTCGTGCCGGTATATAAACAAGGCCCGTGGTGGGATGAAACGCCATGGGATACCAGTTGTGTCCTCCACCTGGTGCTGGGGAAACGAGGACGGCCTGCCAGCCATCGTGCGCGCTCGCCGATTCCTCTGGGCGCCCAGTTTTAGGATCGACTCCATTGGCCCACGTGATCCCGTTGATGAACGCTTTTGCTGAGATGAATTGTCCGGTCTGGCGATCCAGCACGTAGAAAAATCCATTCTTCGACGCCTGCATGATGACCTTGTGCATAACGCCGCCGATCGGCAAATCCGCGAGCATCAGCGGTTGCGTGGCGTCGTAGTCCCAGTTGTCTCCCGGCGTTACCTGATAATGCCAAACCAGTTCGCCGTCGCTCGCCCGGAGCGCCAATATCGACGCAAGGTACAGATTGTCGCCCCCGCCCGGGCTGCGCAGATCTCGGTACCAGGAGATTCCGTTGCCCGTACCGGTGTAAACCAGATCGAGGTCGGGGTCGTAGACGATGGTGTCCCATGGCGTGCCTCCGCCGCCTGCAACCCACCACTGTCCGTTCCAGGTTTTCGCGGCGGCTTCCAGTGCTTTGGATTCGAAACCGCGGGCCGGATCGCCCGGCACTGTGAACGTACGCCAGATGAGTTTTCCGGTTTCCGCATCGTACGCGGAAATAAAACCACGGACACCAAACTCTGAGCCAGCGTTCCCGATGAGGACCTTTCCTTTGGCGATTCGCGGAGCGCCAGTAATCGCATATGGTTTGGATTGATCAACTGTGATTACATCCCACACGGGTCTACCGGTCTTGGCATCCAGTGCGATCAGCCGTCCATCCAGCGTACCGAGATAAACTTTGCCGTTGTAGAGTGCAACTCCTCGATTCACAACGTCGCAGCAAATCGTCCGGGCACGCGCACGAGGTACTTTGGGATCGAAGGTCCAGAGAATTTCGCCAGTCTTTGCCTCCAGCGCATACGCAACGCTCCACTCGCCCGTTGTGTAGATCACCCCATTCGAGACAAGTGGTGTTGCTTCCAGTCCTCGCGTCGTGCCGAGTTCGCGATCCCACAACAGGCCGAGTTGGCCAATGCTTTGTTCGTTGATCTGGCTCAAAGGGCTGAATCGTTGCTCGTCAGTGGTCCTTCCGTACATTGTCCAATCGACTCCAGGCGCGACAGTCGCCCTGAGAGGGGATTTCTTGCAAGCTCCCAAAGAGAGGACCAGTGAGCCAACAAATAGCAGCGGCATCTTGAGGTGCATCCTCATGAGATCTCCCGAAAGGCTTGATTCAATTTCTTTTGGTTTCGACCTGACCGAACTGCGCACGCTGGCGAAGAGGAATGTGGGTGATTAGAAACCGAGATCAGTAGTGTGTCAAGTAGCAGAGCTGTTGCCAACGATGCAGGCTCTAGTTCAACCACCGAACATAGTGCCTGATTGATGTCTTAACGATGCCGGCTTCGCGACGGCCCGAGTAGACTGTCGGTGTTCACCCTACAGAGCTCGGACCGAAGGAGGCCGAGATGCGAATTATAGGATGTGATTTGCACGCTCGCCAGCAGACGTTGGCGATGCTGGACAGCACCACAGGCGAGGTAGTGAAGGCGACGCTGAAGCACGAAGGCAACCTGGTGCGAGAGTTTTATGACCACCTTCCACGACCGGTGCGTGTGGGGATCGAAGCCACCGGCTCCATGCAGTGGTTTCTCGACCTGCTGCAGGAATTGCAAATCGAATGCCAGGTCGGGGACGCCACAAAGATCCGCGCCGCGGAACCTCGCAAGCAAAAACATGATCGACGCGATGCCCAGCTGATTCTGAAGCTGCTGGTAGAAAAACGCTTTCCGGCGATTTGGCTGCCCCGCAAGGAACTGCTCGATCTGCGGGCTCTGCTGCTGCACCGTCATCAGTGGGTGCGCCTGCGGACGCGCATACAAAACGCGCTGCAGGCTATGGCCTTAGCGAATGGATTGCGACGCGGCCCCCGCTTGTGGAGCTATGACGGGCAAGCGAAGATCGCGTTCTTGCCGTTGGCGCCGCACGCCTCTTATCGACGGAGCGCGTTGCAGGCCATGTACCGCCAGATGCAAGAGGAAATCGAGAACCCGACCGAGCAAGTCGCCGCTCATAGGGTTCATTTCACCTACTCATATTGCGTGGGTGGACTGAAGCACAGCGGTCGCTTCTTTCTTCTCGCAAACAACAAGAATTCAGGAGATGAACTGCTACGAAACCTCGTAGGAAGGAACGTCTCGCTAAATACGATGATCGCAAACCGGGGGTTGCTCTCCTAATTGATCAGGAACTGGTGGGAAAACGCGTCATGCAGGGTCCATCTTGGACGTATCGGTGAAGCATGACCGCATCGACGCGAACACCCAGGCGATTCCAAGTGCCTGGTTAATGCGGTCACCGGAGAAGTCCTATAAAAGGAAATGTCAAGAGATATATCTCTCCGTTGGCTCGGTGCCAACACTTTTGTGCCCCGGCATTCAGCCCAATCGTTTGAACGTGCACTCGTGATTGGCGAGTGGTCTTCCTCAGGGAGTCGTTGCTTCATTTCGTCGTACGAAACGGTCAGATCCGGTTATGCGACTTATCAGATGGGATGAGAAGGCCGGTCTCCAGCGGGATGCGATACGCTCCCGATGATCGACGTGCTTTAAGCACAAAAAAGGAGACCGGCGATGAAGAAGATTAGCACTATGCAGGTATTTGGGAACGAAATTTTTAGAGAGCAAAAGCTTACGATCGGATTGGATCTAGGGGATCGTTGGTCGTTCTACTGTATTTTGGATGAAGCCGGCAAAATCATACTGGAACAGAAATTGCCGACGACACCGGAAGCGATGAAGCAGACATTTGGAAAGATACCGCGAAGTCTCATCGCCATGGAGACCGGAACACATTCGCCATGGGTAAGCCGACTGTTAACCGAGTTGGGACACGAAGTGCTCGTGGCGCACGCACAAAAAGTGGAATTGATCACCAAGAGCAATCGAAAAGATGATCGACACGATGCGCGGACACTGGCACGGCTGGCGCGAATCGATCCCGAGCTGTTGGGACCGGTGCGGCATCGCAGTGCCAAGGCGCAAATTCATCTGACGGTGATCCGCGCGCGAGCGGAACTGGTGAGTGCTCGAACGGCCTTGGTGAACGCAGCCCGCGGGTTGGTGAAATCTTACGGTGAACGACTGCCCAAGTGTGGCACACCACAGGTGAGCGGGAAGTTGGCCGAGGGATTGAGCGCGGAGTTGCGCGAGGTTCTGGAGCCGCTATTGCGAGAGGTCGAATCGCTGAACGAGCGCATCCAGGAATACGACGAGCGCATGGAGAAAATTGCCAAGGAAGTATACCCAGAAGCGTCCTTGCTCCAGCAAGTGAAGGGTGTAGGAACGCAGATCGCGTTGACCTATGTCCTGACGATCGAAGACCCGTATCGGTTTCCGAAGAGTCGCGCGGTAGGTTGTTTTCTGGGGTTACGACCTGGCCGGAAGAATTCCGGGGAGAGCGAACCACAGAAGAAAATCAGCAAAGAAGGAGACCGGTATCTGCGAACCATGATGGTGCAGGGAGCGCATTACATTCTGGGGCCTTTTGGAGAAGACAGTGATCTGCGGAGATGGGGTATGAAGCTTGCAGAGCGAGGAGGAAAAAATGCCAAGAAACGAGCGGTGGTTGCCGTGGCGAGAAAGCTGGCAGTACTGCTCCATCGGTTGTGGGTAAGCGGAGAGGTGTACGAACCACTGCGCAATAGCCAAAAAGCGATGCGCGCTGTGGCCTAAAGAGTTTTAATCCGGACAGCTGAGCTCGACCGCCGAGTCCAGGTGACTGCGACTAACTCCTGGGGCCCAACTCCCACAGAAGTGGGGAGAGAGGTCGATTATCAGGTAGCAGCACCTACTGAACGAGAACACCCACCTTGCACCGAGCGAATATCGCTCACAAAGAGTGCGGATGGAAGGATGGCGACAGGGGCGGCTTAGCTGAATGGGAACAGACGGAAAGAAAGAAGGAAGAAAAAGTGTGCCTTGACATCAACCGGCCTTCTCATGGAAGGAGTTGGCGGTCGGTACTGCGCGCAGGTGAAATCGGAGAGTCTCGGAAAGTCTTAAACCAGCGTAGGTGAGAGACGAGTGCAGCGTGCCCAGGTATTTCGAATCGCTGCTTATTCTGAATTTCCCCGCGCCTGTTGAATCAACGAATCTGTTATTGTCTCCGATACTCCCCGGCGCGCCAGTTCGCCTCGCATTTCTATTTCAGTTCGCCTCTGAATTGTCCTCAAGAACACCGGGCCTGGCTCTTCCGTGGACCAGGCAAGAAAGAACAGTTCAGGGTCCGAATCCTCAACAATGCGGACGACATAGTGGTCAAATGCCAATTCGCTTGTCCCTTCTTGACAACAGTTCTTCCACTCAGTTGACCCTAACCGTTTTATGTCCTTTTCAGCTGACCCACTACCAAATTTTCCGGTCTGTCCGGCTTAGTCTTTCGGTCTTCAAAGTCCACAGGGCCACCGATGCTTGCGCTATCTTGCGGCGCTCTTTTTTGCTGCCTGAACTCTCGGCAAGTTCTCGCCGACGTTGGAAAATAGCATCCTCGGTCTCTGTCATCAGTCGTTCCAACTGTGTGGGGTTCGTTTCGAGAAGAGTGGTCTTGTAAAGCTCGCGCCAGTCCGCCATGTCAGTACCTCCAAACTATGAAATTGTCAGATTTCGCAGGGAGCCGTCTTCGTAGGAAAACCGGAGGAAAGCGGGAGCGATGCTAGTGAGACATGCCCACCGTACTCGATTTAAGCGTTTATAGCTACCATGAAATCAATTTTTGCGGAGCCTCAAAAGGGGCTCGTTAAATCTCCTGCCGCTAAGTACTGACCTGGCCGTCAGATGTCCGGTAACGCGGGTGCATTCGACGGGTCGATGCAACACCATCTGATGTACGTCTGCTGTGTAAAGGTGGTGTTGGCATGAGGCCAGGACAACGATTTGGGCTTTCTGCGATCGAGAAGCGTGACGTTTGGAGCCGGTGGAAGGCCGGATAGTCGCTGCATGAGATTGGGCGTGCCTTTGACAAGCCACATAGCTGCATTCGCTCGGTGTTGTTGCCTCGCGGCGGCATCCCTCCCGCCGCTCGTCGCCGTTCGCGGCTGGCGCTCACGCTAGCGGAGCGAGAGGACATCTCCCGAGGAATCGCTTCCGATTCGCCGCTTCGTGAGATTGCCCGACGACTGGATCGAGCGGCCTCCACCGTGAGCCGGGAGATTTCTCGCCACGGTGGCCGTCCGGCCTATCGCGCCCATGATGCGGATGACCATGCCTGGGACTCGGCCTTGCGACCGCAGAGGTGTCTGCTGGCCCTCCACCGCAAGTTGCGGGACATCGTTGCGAGTAAACTGATCCAGGACTGGTCGCCCGAGCAGATTTCCGGATGGCTGAAGACCCAGTATCCTGATGACGAGAGCCTGCGCGTGTCCCACGAAACCATCTATCGCAGCCTGTTCATTCAGGCCCGCAGAGTGCTGAAAAAAGAGCTGCTGGACCAGCTGCGCTCGAAGCGACGCATGCGCCGCTCGCACCATGCCAGTGCCAGCGGACAGTCACGAGGACAGATCGTCGATGCCGTCTCCCTCCGCGAAAGACCTGCGGAGGTAGAAGACCGAGCGGTTCCCGGCCACTGGGAAGGGGATCTGCTGGCCGGGGCCAAGAACACCTACATTGCGACTCTGGCGCCATTCGCGCTTCGCCATGCTGATCAAGGTGCCCAGCAAAAACACGGAAGTGGTCGTTGCCGCATTGAGTCAACATGTTCGCAAACTGCCCGCTACCCTGCGACGCTCGCTGACCTGGGATCGCGGATTGGAGATGGCCAAGCACAAGGACTTCACGGTAGCGACTGATGTGCAGGTCTACTTCTGTGATCCGCAAAGTCCCTGGCAACGCGGCACCAACGAAAACACGAATCTCCTGTTGCGGCAATACTTCCCGCGAGGAACCGACCTGTCGGTCCATTCGCAAGCGCAACTCGACCAGGTCGCGCTGCGCTTGAATCAACGCCCCAGAAAAACCGTAGGCTTCGAAACTCCCGCGAGTAAACTGCAAGCCAGTGTTGCGTCGACCATCTGAGCCGGCACGACTTATCGGGACTTGGCGCCGTGGCCCGACGATAAGTTCCGAGTTGCTGACTACTCGGCCCAAATGGCCATACGATGCGAGTTGCCTATCGGGAATCGTCACAATAGGATGGGACGCGGGCAGAATTGACAGCCGAGCGCAAGATACAAAAGAGTGGCGGTCCGCTGACAATCAGGTTAACGATGAGGGCCGACTCCAAATTGCTGACGACCTTCTTCCGCGACCAAGGCATCTACTTGTGCATCGCTCTCGTGGGCTGCGCCATTTTCTGGGCCATCAACCTGCCCATAAATCCGTTCACCGTCCTCTTGTACTCTCTGTGCATTGGCAATTTTCTTTCTCCCCCGATGCAATGGCTGCACGCGCTATACGAAAAGCCGGCTCCGTATGACTGGCTAGTCTTCCTGGCCTTGCTGTGCGTCGTGACGATGCCCGTTTATGTGCTATCGACCGTAATTGTCTGGTGGTTGGCCCCGCCAAGTCCGCAACCGCTCCGGCACTTAATACTCACCGGTTGGAAGATGCCCTTCCTGATCACTATAGTCTACGGGGTGATGAATTTTCTCTACGACAAGACCAGGGGGCGCCTCGAACGGCGAAATGTCGAGCTTGAGAGCATCGTCCGGGCCGGCGCCGCGCGGCAGGAAATCCAGGACGAGGAACTGCGGCGGGCGCGCGAGATTCAAGAGTCGCTGCTGCCCAAGCAGATTCCCCAGTTACCCGGATTCGAGTTGGCTAGCGCCTGGCAGCCTGCGCACGCGGTCGGCGGAGACTACTTTGATGTGTTGAAGTTCGGTGAAAACCGGCTGGCCATCTGCATTGCCGACGTTTCTGGCAAAGGCGTTCCTGCCGCTTTGCTCATGGCCAACGTGCAGGCGAGCCTGCGCGCAACCGTTCGCGACATGGATAGCCCTGCGCGCGTATGCAGCATCATCAATGGCATGCTCTGCGAAACCATCGCGGGCGATAGATTCGTGACCTTTTTCTTTGGCGTTTTGGACGCCGCTTCAAGCACCTTTCGTTACTGTAATGCCGGCCATCCGTATCCAATTCTGGTCTCCTCCGGCGCGGTGTGCACGCTGGACCAAGGCGGCGCGGTGCTGGGCGTTGTCCCCACTTGGAGGTATGAAGACTTGACCCTGAGCCTCACCTCCGGTGACAGACTGCTTCTTTTTACCGACGGCATTACCGAAGCCGAGGGGCCGCAAGACGAAGAATTCGGAATGGAAAGAGTCGCCGCATTCGCCAAAGCACATGCTGCGAATTCCGCCGCGAAGATAAATCAGCAGCTGCTCGCGGAGGTAACGGACTTTTGCGGCGCGCATTTTCGGGATGACGCTACCCTTCTCGTGCTCGCAGTAAAGTAGCGGCCGATGATGGCTGAATTTACGCGCCACCCGGAAGTAACCCTAAAGTCCTGGTAAACGCTGCCGGCTCAGATGGTCGACGCAACACTGGCTTGCAGTTTACTCGCAGGAGTTTCGAAGTCTACGGTTTTTCTGGGGCGTTGATTCAGGCGCAGCGCGACCTGGTCGAGTCGACAATTGCCAAATTCCGGGTTGCGCCCCACTGAGAGCTACGCTAGCCTGCTTTAGTCCAGCCACAGGAGGAATGCATGGCCGACAAGCCAACCTATGAGCAAGGACAACTGCAATTGCAGTTCTATGATTTGCGACGCGAGGCCAAGTTACGGGAGGCCCGCGACTGGTTCACACAAAACTATTTCGTGGAGAGCTTTGAAGACAGCCAGCGCATCGCCCCGTTCGGTTCGAAAGAGGGTGCTTACCTAATGATGGTCCTGAGCTATTGGGAGCAAACCTGTGCGTATCTCAACCACGGCCTCTTGCATGAGCAACTCTTCTTTGAAGCCTCCGGCGAATTTTATGGCGTGTGGGACCGGCTCAAGCCGGTGGTGCCGAAGATGCGAGAGATGTTTCACATGAAGCTCTTCCTAGCCAACATGGAGAAGGCGGCTGAGAAATTTGAAAGCCACATGGAGACAACATCACCGGGAGCGTTGCAGGCGATGCGCCAGTTCACGCAGCAGATGCGTTCGGCCAAGGCACAGAAGGCTGGCGCCTAACAGAGACCTACACGATCAGGGATAGCTCTACAGAGTTCTCTGATCTCCGTAGAAGTTGTCTGGGCTAGAAGGGGGCGAGCTTTGATTCCCCAAGTTCGAGGGCTTGCCCTTTTTTTTTGTTTGGCTTTCCCGCTTCCAGGCCCCAAATTCATTTCCACAACACACTTTCCCGACTAGCATCCTCGCCCAAGCCGCCCCAGGGCGACCCAGACCGTTTCTAGCGGTATGTTTCTCGGTGCCACGCCAACCCGGGCGCCGACTGCGACTTACCAGGCGCTTAAACTGAGAACAACACCGTTGACACCACCAATTTAACCAGTGGCGCCTCCTGTTCTTTGAAACGGACTTTATAATGCGTTTGTCGGTACTAAACCCAAATGTGCGAATTGATAACTTCCGGTTTGCTCATCAACCGGGGCCAATCGCGATCACTTCCTACAAGCCGAGTCATCGGGGCTTAATGCTCCAGGCGTTCATTTTGTGATAGCCTCTTCGCCGCCCACCGGCGGAGCTCGTTCTTCGAGCGACGCAAAAACAATAATCCCCAACTCTATAGTCGGAAGCATCTAGGACTACTCAAAGGAGGACATCATGACGCAATCCAGTGCTACACAACGAAGTAGCGAGCAGGCAGATGCAATTCGCCCCTTTCATGTGAACGTTGCAGAATCGGACCTGATTGAACTGCGCAGGCGCATCAACGCAACAAAGTGGCCTGAGCGGGAAACGGTCGCGGATGCCACGCAAGGCGTGCAGCTGGCGACCATGCAGAACCTCGCGCGCTATTGGGGGACGGATTACGACTGGCGCAAGTGCGAGGCAAAACTGCAGTCCCTACCGAACTTCCTCACCGAGATCGACGGACTGGACATTCATTTCATTCACGTCCGTTCGAAACACGAAAATGCGTTGCCGCTCATCGTTACGCATGGATGGCCCGGCTCGATCACCGAACAGTTGAAGATCATCGATCCGGTAACCAATCCCACCGCACACGGTGGAAATGCATCCGACGCGTTCCATATCGTGGTTCCGTCGATGCCCGGCTATGGTTTTTCCGGCAGGCCGGCCACGACCGGGTGGGACCCCGCCCACATTGCGCTTGCCTGGACCGTGCTGATGAAGCGCCTCGGTTACAACAAATTCGTAGCGCAAGGCGGCGATTGGGGTGCAGTCATCACCGAGCTGATGGGTGTGCAAGCGCCTCCGGAATTGCTCGGCATTCACACCAACATGCCCGGCATCTTCCCGGCCGAGGTCGACAAGGCTGCTTTTTCAGGAGCGCCGGCGCCATCGGGTCTCTCCGCCGACGAAAAGGTCGCTTACGAGAGTGTACAGTTCGTCTATCAAAAGGGAATCGCCTACGGGTACCAGATGGGGCTGCGCCCTCAGACGCTTTACGGAATCGCTGATTCCCCTATCGGCCTTGCGGCTTATTTCCTTGATCACGATGCGCGCAGCTACGAGATGATCGCGCGTGTCTTTGCCGGAGGCAGCGAAGGCATCACACGAGACGACGTCCTCGACAACATCACGCTCACTTGGTTGACGAATACGGCGCTCTCGGGGGCTCGTCTCTATTGGGAAAACAAGGGTTATTCGTTTTTCGGCATCAGAGGCGTCGTTGTCCCGACAGCCGTGAGCGTTTTTCCCGACGAACTCTATCCTGCTCCACGAAGCTGGGCGGAACGGGCGTACCCCAAGCTCATTCACTTCAACAAGCTCCCCAAGGGCGGGCACTTTGCGGCCTGGGAACAGCCGAAGCTCTTTTCAGAAGAGGTTCGCGCGGGATTCCGATCACTGCGCTAGTTAGAGTGAAGTGGCGGTGCGTACGACGTGCGCGCCGCCTTCTCTCGTAGCACGCTGCAACAACTGAAATTCCAAGAGAGTGCGTCAAACTGAAAGTCGGAATATTGGCTAGGTCCTGGTTACAAGGATTTCGGTCCAAGGTCCCGATAAACGCGGTATCTCGGAGAAGTGCAATCGGAGAAGTACAGTTCTGGTACTTATCCGGTTATGTGACTTACCAGGAGTTAGCCGAAAAAACATTCTGGGTTGGACAGGCTCTTTGCACCTTCGGAGGCAGATCAAAGTCATTACGCAAGGCAATTAGTTGTCGGCTGGGTTCAGTGCCTTGAAAGCGAGCGCTGCCACTGCGCCGCCGACAAAATCAGCTACCAAGTAAATCCAGATATTCGGCCAAGACGACAGCCCCATAACGGAGATACCTACCGCGACCGCTGGATTGAACGCCCCACCGGAAATGTTGCCGACCGAAAACGCTCCCACCAGCACCGTGAATCCGATGGCAAGCCCATAAAAAGAATTACCGGAGGTACCTTTGGCTGTCGCGGTATTCAGAACAACATAGACAAGGGCAAAGGTGAAAAGAAACTCTGCAAGAAGCGCTGGGCCCGTCGCCGGCTGGAGTGGTGTAACGGCGGCGCCGCCCTTTAAAAACTTAACGGCAAAAGCCGCCAACACAGCGCCAAAGATCTGGAACCCCATGTAGGGCGCTACATCTTTAGTTTCGCACCTCCTGCGTAGCCACACGCCCAGTGTAACGGCGGGATTAAAGTGACCTCCAGAAACATGACCGCCCGCAAAAATCATCACCATGAGCGCGGAACCGATCGCCAGAGGGGCGAACGCACCTGCGCCGTTGCCGACGACGGTGCATCCAACAGTCAAAACGAGGAAGAATGTACCAATGAATTCAGCGATGTATTTGTTCAAGATCAACCTCTTTCTTGGAGAAATCTTTGGAAAGCTTGGGATTTTCTGGAGTGGATTGAACTCCAACAAGTGCTGGACATTTCCTCCGACATAAGCTTCTTTTCATTTGATTCCTACCGCATGTTGATAGAGAAATCCTAGCCGCACGTTTCGACTAGATTGACTCCGGGGAGTCAGTGCCTGGTAACCCGACGTATCGGGACTTAGCCTACCTCTCTTTAGGAACCGGTTAATTAGTGGAGAAGTTTTTGAAAGTCTTTTTCTGCGCTCTTTTCCTTGGTTCGAATCCACTCAGTGCAGTTCGCAATCTGATCGTCAATAATCTTGACTGCCAATGCTAGGCGGGCATCTTTGGGATGCTTTAAACATTGCTCGAACAGTTTGGTCCGAGCGATTTTCAGATCGTGGCGAACCTTCTGCCTATCGATTGAATTCTCGGCCATGCTGATTGTGACTCCCTGCGACTTAGGCCATTCCCACATTTACTAATTCAAAAAAACAGCGGTGTTACCGAGTTGTTACACTGTCCTAGAACTCGACCACAGCTTTGGCCCAGGCCGGCTTCGGCAAATCCGCACTAGAGCTTGCCGCCCTTGTCTCGTAGGGGCAGGTCGAATACGACGTTATGTTTGGTTCGATCTTTGAACAACTAGGTAAATCCCTAGCGCGTGGTGGAGGACAGATTCGCTTCGCAATTGGGCCAAGTCCCGATAAACGCAGAGCTTACCGGACATGTATGGTCCGCTGCAGAGTTGCAAGCGAAAAATGAGCGATGACAGTTGGTCTGCGCCAATGTATTCGGCCTTGCGTGGAGTCGTTGACAATAAGATAGCGTTTCTGTCGCTGCCTTGGGCGCAGGAGGCCCCCGGTTCAAATCCGGGCGCCCCGAGCACTTCTGATTTCTTCCGTCTGCAATCCGATTCTAAATCTGCAAGAGTGCACCAATTCTAATTTCATCGAGCCTGCAGCCGTGGAAGCATCCAAGTGGAATCTTTACATCCACAAATCGATTGGATATATTACCCGCTCGAGAGCTGGGTAGCCCTCTCGTAGAAGTTGCCCCCGCCGTGCCTACCCGACCACCGGTGTAGCCAGAGACCTCAAACGAGCGCTGGAGTGCGACGCGCGAGAACAACGAAGAGTCAAAGTGAACAACTTGCGGACGACAACTGACGCTGGCCGTGGGTGGCGCGGTGCCGAATTGGCTGCGCTAACGACCGATACCAAGCCGTACGCAAGACAAAGTGGAGAGGAGAATTGGCACGGCGAACGAATCCACGAGGCAGTCGCCGTGCAGGGTACGGCCGGCACTAGGAATTCTCAACGAGTTTAGCCAAAAAAAAATCAAGGAGAATCGCAATGGACAATAAGTACGACGCACCGTCAAATAGTCAGGCAGCTTCGCTAGCCACTCCAGAGAATCAACAGAAGTGGTCGCAATTGGCGAAGCGGGCAGCCGCTGACGAGACACTGAAGCAGCGACTGCTGAACGATCCGGTACCACTGCTGCAGGAGCAGGGGATCGAAATGCCCACGGGAGCCGTAGTGCAGGTCGTCGAAGACGGCGGCATCTTCCGCTGCCTGGTCGGTTTGGCTAAGGCTGCCGCCGCTGCCAGTGGGGCCGAACTAACGGCGAAAGATCTGAGCAGTGTGGTTGGTGGTGGCGCTTCTAAATCGGGGGGCAACCAGCCTGTCGAATATCTCAAGATAAAACTTACCGAAGTATTTGTTACACAAATTAGTTTCTAGGGGGCCGCGAAAAATGCGCTCGGTGAGAGGCTAGCGGCGAATCGCAAGCACCATCCGGGAAGCGACCGCGCTCATAAAGTTTGATCCCCGCGTTCTGGCGCGTCTGCGACGGCAGCGAACACTCGTAGCGCGCGAGGAGTTATGACTCCGGAAGCCACTCTCCCACTTCTTTACGCTCCATGGTTACGCGCCATCACGGGCGGGCCCATTCCCGCCGAAACCCAAGCCACCTGCGACCACTGTGCCATGCTCCCGTCGCCCGGAAGCGCTCCAGATGCCACCTATTTTCATCCGGTTACAAAATGCTGTGCCTTCCAACCGCATCTTCCCAACTTTCTGGCGGGACGCCTGCTATCAGACGTCGACGCTTCGATGTCTGCGGGGCGAACGGAGCTGGAGGAACGCATCGCACGAAGGGTTGCCGTCACGCCCCGATGGGCTGGCCCCGGTTCCGTTTTCGGCTTGCTATACCGAAGTGTTCCTCAGGTCTTTGGACGTGCGCCCGCGCTGCGCTGCCAGTTCCTGACCTCGACCGGAGGCTGCGGTATTTGGAAGCATCGGCCCGGTGTGTGTGCCACCTGGTTCTGTAAGCATGTGCGCGGCAACGTTGGATCCCGCTTCTGGAGGCTCGCCGATAAACTTCTGCAATCGGTAGAGCACGATTTGTCGTTCTGGTGCCTCGCTGAACTAAGAGTTGGCTCAGCGGAAGCGGACGAACTCGCTTCCCGCACTTCGCCTGACGTATCAGAGGTAGGGGGCGAGATCGACTGGGCGCACTATCGGAAGTTATGGGGAGAATGGGCCGGCCGTGAGATCGACTTCTACCGTGCCTGCGGGCGTCTAGTCGAACCTCTCTCCTGGGACCAGGTAGAGCAGATATGCGGCCCGCGCGTGCGCATTCTGGCGGGCCTCGTCCGCGACGCCTACGCTTCCCTTGGGTCCGAGTTCATCCCGGAGAGGTTGCGACTGGGGCAGATAACCTTCAGCGCCGTCGAGGGAGATGGCTACAGAGTGGTCAGCTACAGTCATTATGATCCGGTACTTATGCCAGAGAGACTGGCCCGAGTCTTGCGCTACTTCGACGGCCGACCCACCGAAGAGGCCTTGGAAGCCATCCTCACCCAGGAAGGCGTTCGGCTCGACCTTGGCTTAGTCCGCCGGATGGTCGATTTTGGTGTCCTGCAGGCATGCAGCTTTGAAAATAGCGCCCTTCCCATACTGAATTGAACGGCCTCGGCGCAAACGGCGAGTGAAATCACAGAGGTCACTAGGAAGTTTGGAGAGTCTATTCGAACAAGCGGACCCGCCTTCTTATCTTTGCGCTCGGTGATTCCTCCACTCCACGAATTGCAAATTTTGCAGAGCCTCGATCTTGCCGGCCGATTGCCTCATCCCTGAAATCGAAAACCGACTTTCATGTGCTGAGTGGTGTTATATCCTGCGTCCGCTTGCGCGCGTTCGCTCGCCGAAAAATCGAGAGCGCGGACAAATTGCTATGTACCCGTATTTATACCAGTGCAGTTTTGCTAGCCTCGTAATCCGATAATGTCGCTGACTCAAAATTCGCCGATTGGCTCCGCGCGCTATTTCGACATCAAAGCCTTGCTGAGATCTCCCGCTGCATTCATCTTTTTCTTGCAGCTCGGCGTTTTTCTCGCTTGCACTCCGCTGACCATGCGCGGGTATTCCGATTTCCGCCAGCTCTACGCGGCAGGTTGGATGGTTCGGACCGGCCACGCAGGAGAGCTTTACAACCTGGATGCTCAATCCCAGTTCCAACAGATCCTGGTCGGGCATCCCATCCCGCCGATGCCATTCAACCACCTGAGCTACGAAGCACTCCTGCTTGCCCCGCTTTCGCTACTTCCCTTTCGGGCCGCTTATCTCGCGAGCGCAGCTTTGAACTTTGCGCTTCTGGCTTTCGCGATGAGCCTCATATCCCCGCGTATCGCCGAGATCTCAAAGACCTGGAAGCGCCTCCCTTTGCCGGTGATTCTCGGTACGGTTCCGATTGCGATCTGTCTGGTTCAGGGCCAGGATTCCATCCTGTTGCTTACCCTATTTGCGGCTGCCTGGTCGGCGCTAGAAGCCGGGAATGAAGTGAAAGCCGGCGTGTTGGTTGCGCTCACGCTGTTCAAGTTTCAATTCTCGATTCCTGTTGTCATTCTGTTTTTGGTGTGGCGTCGCTGGCGATTCGCAGGAGGCTTCGCGCTAGCTGCGCTTTTGATTGTGGCCGTGTCCGTGTGGATTACCGGGCTGAATGGATTCTTAACCTACATGCACATGCTGACTTCCATGTCGGTTGGCCTGAAGACAGCCGCCGATCAGTCCAGGTACCAGATTTCTCCATGGATGATGCCCAACATTCGTGGGCTCCTCGATCTGTGCCTGCCGGCTCGCGCGGTAGGGATAGGAACTGCGCTCGGCTCGTTCGGGGTGCTGGTCTACGCGGCGCTAAAGAGGCCTTCTTTTCCGCTGGCAGTGCTCGTTGCAATGTTGGTCAGCTATCATGGGCTGATCCACGATGCCTGCATCTTGCAAATTCCAATCCTGGCGGTGCTCGCACTGCATACAGACCCGAAACGAACCCTCCTCGCGAACGCAATCCTGGTCAGCCCCGCCATTCTGTTCCCGGTTGGACAGCTGTATTGTCTGATGACCGTTCCTCTGATTTGGGCGGTCCCAGAGGTCGCCCAGGCGACCGCTGCTGGCCTCGTGCCCGCGCCAGCGGAACGTCATTGACTTCATCGGGCGCCGCCTATTCTTTCTTTCCCCATCCCTATATTGTTCACCCGTGTTTTTTGGCAAAATTCCCACGGGGCGAATTCCGTGGGACGCTGCCGCTACGCAGCTCGCGCATTTGCATGGAAGAGAGTAAACGTGTTTTATTCAGGGAATGAGCTCGGAAGCGCCAGCTAGCGCGGCACCAGTCGATAACCGCGAGCCTGCGGACGCGAAGTCCAACCCGTTAGGGCACGGTTTACGGATAATTCTGCTTCTAAGTTTCGGTGGACTTCTGGTTCTGCTTCTCTACTCGGGGGCGAATGCGCTGCATACGCTTCGGGAATTGCATGAAGCGGAGGAATCCGCAAGAGCAGGGTCTCTTGAACGCAGGCGCGTTCTCTCCACCGTCGTCCTGTCCGCGAGCACTTACAGCGATCACATGGAAGCGGTTTTGCTCAGCCTGACGCCGGTGCAGGATGCTGACGCCGCTGGAGACGTCGCGAAATGTGCAGACCAAACGCGCGCGGCACTGCAAGCGTATCCCGCAGATCGAAGTTCTGAAGAGCAATCTTTGATCGAGCAAATACAGGAATATCTGGCGGAAGAAGACCGCGTGTTTCGTTCGGCACGCGAGTGGAAACCGGAAGAACGCTTGAGCCGCGGCCAAGCCGTAGTCAGCTCGGAGATTATTCCCAAGCGACAGAGATTTGTCGCGATCGCGCAAAGGATCGAGTTTCTGAACGACCAGCAGAGCGTCGCCGCGAAACAAGCAAGCTTTGCGGAGTTCGGCCGGCTGCAAGAACGCCTGACGAGATTTTTGATCCTGACGCTAACGTCCGGCTTGCTGCTGGCGATTGGCAGCGCCGTCTATATCATGCGACTTGAGCGCCAAGGCAGGCTTCGCTATTCCGAGTTGGTACAGAGCCGCGGCGAGTTGCAACAGCTCTCCGCGCGGCTGGTGGACGCGCAAGAGACGGAACGCCGCGCGATTTCGCGCGAGCTTCACGACGAGGTAGGCCAGGCGCTCGGTTTGCTGCTCATGGATGCGGGACGCTTGTCCAATCAGCTCGGTAGCGCCAACGAAACGGGGCAGCAACTCGTTGGTAATATCAAAACCGTGGCGGAGAGAACTGTGCAAACGGTACGAAATATGGCGCTGCTGCTGCGACCCTCGATGTTGGATGACCTGGGATTGGTTCCCGCCGTGGAATGGTATGCGCGGGAAATGTCGCGGCGAGGAGAGATCGAAGTCGAAGTGCGCGCGGAAAATGTTTCCGAGGAGTTGCCCGACGAGGTAAAGGTTGGCGTATACCGCATCGTGCAGGAGGCAGTTAACAATGTTCAGCGTCATGCGAAAGCGAAGAATGCCGTCGTCGAGCTAGAGCAGAACGGCAACGCCATCCGGGTAAAGGTCACAGACGACGGAAATGGATTCGACCCGAAACGCGCGCGCGGCATGGGTCTCCTAGGTATGGAGGAGCGCGTGAAACGCCTCGGCGGGACGATCGAGATCGATTCTCGGCCGGGGGCCGGGACGTCGATCCGAGCTGAGCTTCCACTGGCCAGCACGCGAGCGTAGGAGCACGATGAAGAAAATCCGAGTCCTCCTCGCTGACGACCACAATTTAATTCGGCACGGCCTGCGATTGGTTGTCGAGCAGCAGCCGGATTTGGTCGTTGTCGGAGAAGCTGGAGACGGGCGCCAGGCGGTTTCCTTGGCAACATCGCTAAAGCCGAACGTGGCCGTACTGGATATCGGGATGCCGAATTTGAACGGAATCGAAGCGGCCAAACAGATTACGGAGGGCGAGTCCGGTACGGCCGTGGTCATCCTGAGCATGTACTCGGACGAGACCTATATTTTGAGGGCGCTGAAAGCAGGGGCGCGCGGTTACTTGTTGAAGGATTCGGCGGAGGCGGATCTGGTTCGCGCGATACGCTCGGTAGCCGAGGGCAAGTCCTTTTTCAGTCCGACGGTGAGCCGCGTGCTTCTTGAGGATTACATGCGGAAACTGCAGCGCACAGGCGGAGAGAGTTCCTACGACCTGCTGACGCCGCGCGAACGGGAAGTTTTGCAATTGATTGCCGAGGGAAAGTCGAACAAAGAAGTGGCCGACGTCCTCAACCTGAGCGTGTATACCGTGGAAACACACCGCGGGAATCTGATGGGAAAGCTGAAGTTGAAGGGCGTGCCGGAGTTGATTCTGTATGCGGTGCGAAAAGGAATTATTGCGTAATGTTTGTTTCGGACCGGCTTAAAGACCGGCCAGTACAACCTCGTGGTCTAAACCTCGACTTTTCATATAAATAGCTGCTACTCAATCGATGGTACGCAAAATACCAACCCGTCGGGAGACGCGTAAAGTTGTTGAGCGCGTCTAAACAAAAGAGAAAGCTGGCTGATTGTGGCCGGCAGAAACGTCGAGGAGAGAACGAATATGAATGGTATGCAATTTTCGCGCAAGTGGACGGGCGCAGCGCTAGCGCTTGCTCTGGCCCTGGGAACAGGCGCGACGGGCTACGCCGTAGCTCGTGCGACAGAAGCCATAACCGGAATGCACGTGCACGCCTCGCTGAAGCTGGCCGATCCCAGCGAAGGACCGAGCAAGATCGGATTCGCGCCAGTCGTGAAGGAAGTTCTGCCCAACGTGGTGAACATTTCTTCATCGAAGGTCGTGCGCACACCGAATCAAATGCCAGAAGGAATGCAGTCCGATCCGTTTTTCCAACAGTTTTTTGGACAGGGGTTCGGGCGTCCCGAGATTCCCAAGAACCGGCGTGAGCAAAGCCTCGGATCAGGTGTGATCGTCAGCCCTGAGGGCTACGTGCTGACCAACAATCACGTGGTGGATGGCGCGACCGACGTCAAGGTCACGCTCTCGGACAAGCGCGAGTTGAAAGCGAAGATCGTAGGCACCGACCCGAAGACTGACATAGCCGTTCTGAAGCTGGAAGGCTCGAATTTCCCAGCGATTACGTTGGGCGATTCTTCCAAAGTGCAAGTTGGCGACTACGCCCTGGCGATCGGCGATCCGTTCGGCGTCGGCCAGACCGTAACCATGGGCATCGTTAGCGCGAAGGGACGTGGCAACCTGGGCATCGAAGACTACGAAGATTTCATTCAGACGGACGCACCGATTAACCCCGGAAATTCCGGCGGAGCCCTGGTGAACGACCGCGGCGAATTGGTGGGCATTAATACCGCGATTCTGTCGCATGGTTCCGGCGGTAACGAAGGCATCGGGTTCGCGATTCCCGTGAACCTGGCACGCAACGTGATGGGACAGATTCTCGATCACGGCAAAGTGACCCGCGGCTACCTCGGCGTTGTGATCCAGCCAATTACGCCAGCGATGGCGAAGCAACTGGGCCTCAGCAAACTGCAAGGTGCCTTGGTTGGCGATGTGAGCGGGAAGGGTCCGGCGCAAGCCGCTGGAGTTGAGCGTGGAGACGTCATTCTGTCCATCAATGGGAATGCCGTGAGCGACAGCAACGAGCTGCGCAATACCGTGTCCATGATGCAGCCGGGTGAGACCGTGAAACTCGAAATCTCACGCAACGGCAGCACGAAGGACATCAACGTGAAACTGGGCGAGTTGCCGCTGTCGAAGAAGGACGCTGAGAATCAACCGGAAGGCGCGTCGAAGGATGCGTTGGAAGGCGTCAGCGTCGAGAACCTGGACGCGGAAACTGCAGCGCAACTGCAACTGCCGGAATCGACCAAGGGCGTCGTCGTGACGGGAATTGACCAGGCCAGTCCGAAGGCTGACTCTGGATTGCAAAAGGGCGACGTGATTCAGGAAGTCAACCATCAACCGGTGCACAACGTGGCTGAATTTGAGCAGGCGATGCGCAAGGCTGGCGGGAGCGCGCTGCTCCTTGTAAACCGTGGTGGAACCACGCTGTTCATCGCCGCGTAAATCTGACAGAGACAAATCAAAAGACGATCGAGGGACTGGCCGCGTCGCGTGACGCGGCCAGTTTCGTTCAGGGACAGAAAAGCGCCCGCTTCAGAAAGCGGCCGCTACAACTTCTGTCGGAAATTGCAACGCTTTTGACGATGACGTTTGAACCGGGCAGTGCTAGTCGCGTTAACCTCTCAGTTACCATCCCTCTGGTTATCGCATAAGTATTCATTCTAGACGCTTAAGTGGCCTTTAAAGTCTGTAACTTACAGATTTCAATGGCTATAGATTCTAGGAATTCTACAGATTCGTCGCTGCGTAGCCCAGATGTATGCCAGAAAGTCATCGGCCTCAACGGCGAGACGGTCAATCCAAGCAGCCCCAATAATCCTACTCTGGTCTAGCCATTCCGGCCTCCTAATCATCTAAATTTGTGGAGGTGCCCGATGGAAACTCAGGAACGACTCTTAGAATGTCCCTTCTGCGGCACTGACAATCCTCCTGAAGCGGCTCGCTGGAACGACGACGAAGGCTCCTACGAAGCGATCTGTCAGAGTTGCGGGAAGAAGTTCTCCAAGACCGTGCAACTGGAGTGGTCGGCCAGTTAGGTCGATGAGCAAGCCGCTGTCGAGCACCGCATGCAGCACACGGTTTTAGATCCCAATTGTCCAGTGGCCGGGACTAGCGTTCCAAACAAATCTGTCCGTCCTCTCGGTAATCAGAGCTTTGATTCCCACCTCAGCGTCATTCAGAGCGCAGTCCTCATCGCTGTTACTTTCAACCGGACTTAGACGTCTCTGTTCGATAGCGGCTATAGCCTCATAGATTCGCCCAGTAATCAGCAAATCATCGGTTTCCAAAATTGCGCGAACGCAGACCGACTGCCAGCCGTAAATTTCGGGGTTTGTCATGGACCCTCCTTCCGGGAAGTACGGCCTGACTGTACGCTAACGTACAGAGAATAGATACAAAGTAGCCCTAGACCTTTATGGCGTGTAAATCATCCAATTTCTGCGAGACGGAGAGCGATTATGCTGAGGAAAAGGAGAGAGCGCTTCAAGGAATTGTGCGAGCACGCTGAAGTTGTGGAAGATAAGAATAAACTGAGTAAAATCGCTGAAGAAATCGACCGCATCTTAGACGACGAATTGGAGCGGCTGAAGAACGGACCGCTTTCTAAGCCTGCTCACACTTAGGTTCCCTGCCACGGGTACGGTCCTCGATTGTGCATGAGCTTCCTACGGAAGAGCGAGCAACTCAATTGTACGCTAACGTACAATATAGATAGACAAACCCACCGAAAGGAATACACTGAAAGTGTCTCACTAGCATCCTTCCGCCAAGCTTCTGCTTTAAGCGGTTCCTTGCGAAGTCTGACAGTTCGCAAAGGAGCCATCTATGGCGCACACATCCGTTCGTGATCCGAAGAAATCCATCGTCAATGGGCAGCAGGTTCAAAACAAAATCTTGCTCGCGCTTCCCAAGCGTGAGCGCGTCGCACTTTTTTCGAAATTAAAGTTCGTTTCCCTCCCAATTCGGACCGTGTTAAATCAAGTTGGAGAGCCCATCGAGTTCGGTTATTTTATGAACGATGGCTTGGCATCAGTTCTGTCGATCATGGGTAATGGCAAGAGCGTGGAAGTTGGGTTGTGCGGAAGAGAAGGCTTCGTTGGGCTTCCCCTGGTGGCGGGATTTAGCACCAGCCCAACTCGCGTAATTGTTCAGGTTGCGGGCGGCGGATTTCGTATCGGCGCAAAAAACCTAATCGCCGCTCTTCTCGACTGTCCGCATCTGGTTATTGCCCTCCAGCGTTTTGCACAAGAATTGGGGGTACAAGCCTCTCAAATCGCAGCGTGTAATCGACTGCATAAGATTGACGAGCGCCTGGCGAACTGGCTGCTTATGTCCCAGGATCGCTTGGGTAACGATGGCGTTGTACCGCTGACACAAGAGTTTCTTGCTCACATGTTAGGGACGCGCAGGGCCAGTGTTACGGTAGCTGCCGGTATTCTGCAAAAAGCCGGACTCATAATCTACAAGCGCGGAGTAGTAAAAGTAGAATGCCGACCTGGGCTTGAAGATGCGACGTGCGAATGCTACGGAATAATGCTCCGTCAAATTGCGAAGTGGCAGGCTGAAACTAACTAGTCCAGCAGTCCCGATGCGTCAGTTAATGCGCTGGACGACATGCAGCCACCGTACAACCGGGAATTGTCGAAGGACGCCGTCTACTTCCTTTGCCCAAAACCGGGTTGTGGACACCGCTACCGTGAGAGTGAAGGGTATTTCACTAGGACTTCTGAGCGGCCTTCTGACGCGTCTACCTCAAAGACCTGATTGTGATTTCATCCCCAGTTTGGTACGGTAACGCACGAAGGTAGCCCTCCAGCACGTTGCCTGTCCGGATTCCCCGAGGTCAAGTTTGTCCGCATGGATTCTTAAGTGCGTGAAGTGTGGTTGTGAGTTTCAGCACTCCCAAATTGGTGATGTGGGCATGTGCAGACTGGACTTGCCGCCGAAAGGCGTTGCCTGCATTTGCCCGAGGTGCGGCCACTGCGCCCTCTACAAACGCACGGACCTCTTGTATCGCGTTTAGGCCGGCTTCGCAGCGTCAAAGACGCTTCCACTTAGCTTCCAGCAGTTCATGAGTCCGTTTGAAGACTTCGACTGGCCCTTTATTTGGAACACTATGGTCTACAAAACACTCTTTCTCACGGTTGACTACATGCCGTTTAAGCCGGAAACGTACTGTGGAGTGGTGGCCTGTGACGTCCAGGGTCGCGAGGTGGAGCGCGTCTGTTCGGCTGAGGGCATGGAAGCCGACTTTGAGAAGCTAACGCTAAATCTTACCGGGGTCTGTAATGCCAAAATACTGGACTCCAGCTTTGAAAATTTCCGCATGGAAAGCAAAGCGTCTGTCAACCAGCGCGATTCCGGCGTGCGGTCTGGTTGAATGTTCAGAATTGAACATGCGACCGTCTGCTGCATCGGGCTTAGACTGGCGTCGTCTTTCGTTCCGCATCGTCACAGTACTCTCCCGCCTGCAAGAGCGTATATTGACTCACAGAGGTTCACTTTATGAGCTTAAATATAACGACGAATGAAATCGACGGGATTTCGGTGCTTGCTTTGAACGGTCGCATTGTTTTGGGCGAGGAAAGCAATTGGTTCCGCGAGAGGGTCAAGGGCGTGCTTGGTGACGGGAAGAAGAAGATTATCCTGAATATGGCAAATGTGGAATATGTCGATAGCGCTGGTTTAGGCATTCTGGTGGCCGCGCACGTTAGCGCCAACAAGCAAGGCGCTGCGCTGCATTTGTGCAATTTGGGCAAGAAGTTCCACGATGTGATGCAATTGACGAGGTTGCTGACCGTTTTCAGCGTCTACGAGACCCAAGCGGAGGCGATCAGTAGCTTCGGAACCGGTTCAATGGCGGCGGCGGTGTGAATTGAACTCGTGGCCGACGCGCTAGACCTCTACAGAACCTCAAGGATGCCGCCTCCGCCACTCTGCTCTCGCCTCGTCTAATTGAACCTGGAACGAGGGATTTGGCTTCCCGAGGTTCTTCTTTGGATCAGCCAGATCTCTGGCAGCGCGACCGTACTTGCGCAACTCCAGATCGGACATTTTACGCAGGCGTTCGCGGATTCTTTCTAGGTCTTCCGGCTCGGTTTGAATCATGTGTCCTCGCGGGGAATGGAAACGGAGGGCAGGATAACATGTTACGACTTAGGCGGACTGCCCTTCAGCCGTGCATCTTTCTCCTCAAGTAGACGGTTAATTTCTTTAATGAGTTCGTGTAATTTCTCTGAATCTTGCTCAACGGCAGCTTGTTCGCACAGCATCTTCCAGCGTTCTTTATTTGCACCTTGCATTGGTCCCACCCCGAAGGAGTATTTAACACATTCGCCTAGTGTTGTCTGTTCAGTCAGGGACATCGGGACTGCTACCGGAAGGACCCGATTGTCTTTTCAATTTTCTCTTGGTACGGTAGCGCACGTATCGGTGCTCTCCAGCTTTTTGGCTGTCACCCGTGCGAGGTGACAGATGTCCCATATACTCATCGTTGATGACCAACCAAACATCCGAAAGTGTTTGCGTGGGTATTTTGAAGAATTGAAATTGGACTGCAGCGAGGCAGAGAATGGTCTTGATGCGTTGCAAAAGGCTCAGCAAACGAAGCCAGACCTGGTGATCCTCGATTTTTCAATGCCCGTGATGAATGGCGTCGAAGCTGCAAGAGTTTTCAATCAAATTATGCCGGAAGTGCCAGTTCTCATGCTGAGTGCCCACGCCGGGGCCGCCGACGAGGCAGCAAAGAATGCGGGCGTAGTCGGGGTCTTTGCAAAAGATAACGTCGCGCCCCTCGTCAAACAGACTCGAACGATATTGAAGATGCGCGAACTCTAAAAAGCCTCGTAGGTTGCGGCCTGGACTTTCGGCTTTAAGTCGAATAGAAGAAAGCTAGATTTTCGAAAACGTCCTTAGGTAGAATTCGAGAGGACCCAGCGACTTCAATCTTCAGGACGCCGCCATGAGCATCAACCTCGACACAAACGATATCGTAAGAATGTTCCAAGTACGCGCCACAGCCGAACTAAAGCGAGAACTCGACGAAGTTAAATGGTGGGAAGACCGAGTCCGTCGTGGCCTTGTAAGACGAGAGCATGTCGAAGCATATATTCAGGCATCAAAGCGCATTATCAGGACAAAGCGGCACGTTCTGGGCTTTCCAGAATTTCCTTGCTGAAGTTCGAGCTATGGGGATTCAGCGGGCCATTTTCATGTTGCGAGGTCGAATGACAGAGGCGAATTTCAATTCATCGACCTAGAGCCCGGCAAGTATGTGTTGAGAGCCGCACACGCTGACTACATGGATGGCTTGGGAACCGGTTTGAGGATTACACGCGAGAATCTGACCAACGCCCGATTTATCTCGTCCGAAAAAGTGAGCACAGAATAATCAGCTGTCAGTAACCGATCTAGTTTAAAGCCCATTCCACATCAGACTCCAATTGATTGACCCCCAATCTGCTCAGCGGCTGGTGAAATCGGATAAGCGGAACGTGTGCGGTACCGGAACCTCATTTGTCCGGTTTGCGCGAAGATGGCAATCGAAATTTCTCACCGAACACAACCGCGAGTGTGAAGGCTTTGGTTTACGAAGAAAACTGGACGCTCTGAAGCGGCGCTCTCACATTCCGGCCTCGCAGCTGAGGGGTCGCTTTTGCTCCAAGACTTGAGCAACTTGATTGGCCTTCTCTTCGTCCAGACTGTGACAAAGAGCGTGGCCCATTTCGTGCTCCACCGCGGTGTTCAGCAGGTCCGTCATGCCCATGTGCCAGTGGGCTATGAGTTCACTCGCTCTCCCCGGCACCTTGGCGACCAGAGCTTCTTCGATGAAGGTCGTTCTCGTTTCCAGGCAAGTAAACGCGGGGCTATCGGGATTGAGCCCCAGCGTTCGAGATTGCGCCTTCCAATCCTGCGAGCGCACCAGCACCCAGGTCCATTCGCCGAGGGCTTCGGTCGGGTACTTCGCCACTATGGTTTTCAACGTGGCGATTTGCTCGCGGCAGGTATCCAGCGTATAGCCGGCGTTGCAAAAGAAATGCTGTGTTGCCAGACGATCTTCGCGGGGGCTGGCGTTTGCGATCCGGGGCGACGCGATGGCAACCAGCAGAACTGGCATCGCTATCCGTCCAAAGCAAGTCTTGAGTTTCATGGGGCGCCTCCTGTGGCGCCCCCAAACTCGAACGTCTACCTATCTACCTCAATGCTACCGGCTTCCCATCCCTTTACTATCCGCATCACACGCTACCCCCATGAAAACACACAGATTGCGTGCCCAACTCTAGCCTCCTGTGGTATCCTCCCGCCGGGAAGTCGCCCCTCGGTCGTCGTTACCTGTGCCCGAAAATGGCCCAACTGCGTCAGGCCCCAGTGGATCCCGGTTGATTCGCTTTGGCCCCTTTGAGGTCGACGTCCACACTCAAGAACTTCGCAAGCATGGAGTGCGGCTTCGGATTCCCGGCCAGTCCTTCCAGGTCCTCCAGATGCTCCTGGCCCGCCCGGGCAACCTCGTCACTCGAGAGGAGATCCAAAAGGCCCTGTGGCCCTCCGACACCTTCGTCGACTTCGACCACGGCCTGAGCGCCGCGGTCAACCGCCTGCGCGACGCCCTTGGGGACTCCGCCGACGAACCCCACTACATCGAGACCCTCCCTCGGCGCGGCTACCGCTTCATCGGCGTGATCGAAACGCCGAAACCAGCGACCGAACTCGAAGCCGCAAAACCCGAGCCAGCCGCCGCCCAGCCATTCCCCGTTGAAGTCGCATCCACTTCAGCGCAGCCGTCCACAGCATCCGCGAGGGCGCGGACACCCAAACGATTCGCCGCGCTTGTTCTTACCGGCGTTGCCTGCCTTGCTATCGTCTTAATCGCTTACAGGTACTGGAAGGACGCCAACACGTTCACGCCGCACATTGTCCAGCTCACCGCGCTCGGCTATGTCAACGATGCCGCTCTATCTCCGGACGGTACCCGGCTAGCCTTTGAGTGGGGCGGCCCCGGCTTGCCGAGTCCGGAACATCTCGCACTTTATATAAAAACGATCGGCGACGAGACGCTTCAGCGCCTGACGGAAATCAAGCCCGGATTGCTCGCTCCCGCGTGGTCGCCCGATGGATCGCAACTGGCGTTTCAGCGCCTTGCCAAAGACAACACCGGCGGCCTCTTTCTCGTTTCGTCGCAGGGCGGTCCGGAAAAGAAGCTGTATTCGACGCACGCGTCATTTGGCGGCTCCTTATCCATTGCGTGGTCGCCGGACGGCAAGTTCATCGCCTTCGCCGACGCTCCGTTTTCCGGCGGGCACCTGGCTCTGAACCTTCTCTCTGTTGACACTCTAGAAGCCAAACAGATCGAGCACAACGACCGCTGCCGGGACGAAACGAGTCCCACCTTCTCTCACGACGGCAAATACCTCGCCTACGAGTGCTATTCCGCATCGTCGGATTTCGCGATTGCCATAGTCAGATCGGACGGATCGGGCAGCCGAATCGTAAGAGAGTTTAAGGGCTTCAACAATGGACTAGCTTGGACCGGCGATAACAAACGTCTGCTGTTCAGTCAATTTCAGACCGGCACCGAGCACGACGAGCTCCGCGAATTGACGATTGCAGACAGCTCCGTTCGGGACCTTCCGTTCGGCAAAGGCGCTGAGGACTCTTCGATTTCCGCGAGGGGAGATCGCCTGGTCTTCGCCATGGAGTCCGGAGGCAACGACACCATTTGGCGAGCTGATCTTACCCGGCTTCAGGACGCCCCTGTCGAGTTAATTACAAGCACTCGCACTCAGGGTGTTCCGAATTATTCTCCGGACGGCACTCACATCGTCTTTGCCTCCAACCGGACCGGTCCCGGCGAGATCTGGATGAGCGACGCCAACGGCGGCAATCTCGTGCAACTCACCCATCTTGGACAGGGTTCGGGCAGCCCCAGTTGGTCCCCCGACGGCACGAAAATCGCCTTCGATTTTCGTGGTCCCGTGAAGGACGGCGGCTCTCCGCACGCGGATGTGTACCTCCTTGACTTGGCCGAACGCGTGCCAAGAAAACTGGACGTCGGCGCCGGAGAAGCTTCCGTCCCCACCTGGTCGCACGATGGAAAGTGGATTTACTTCATCGGCGGCGGAACCGGAGAGCGCATCTACCGGGTTCCCTCCCAAGGAGGCCAACCTGTCGCTATATCGTCTTCGCGTGGCTACCTTCCCAAGGAATCGCTGGATGGCCGCTACGTCTACTTCGCGTCGGCCTTCAACCCCGCGACTTTGCTGATGGCTTCTCTGAATCCGATCGGCACCGAATCGCGCGTCGAAGGTATTCCCGCGCTCTCGTTCGCCGCCAACTGGACCCTGACCCGCGATGGCATCTACTTCTATCCCGCCGACGATTTCTCCACTCTGAGCTATTTCGACTTCGCCACCAGGAAGGTCCATCCGGTTCTCAAGGGCCAAATAGTCTTTTTTGGCATTGCGGTCTCGCCGGATGGACGCTACATCGTCTACACACAGCACCATATACCCAAGCGCGACATCATGCTCATCGACAACTTCCGCTAGGCCCCTTTCGAACATTTACACACTAGTTTCGCTCAGACGTAAGAATCGTTGGCGAGGGTTACGTCTGTCATAGTGATTCGGGTTTTTGATTCAGGATCAAGTCGTGTTCACCGAGGTCGAGAGTGCGAGTGCGGCTGCTGCTTGCTGGCGGGCCTCAGCCGGATCTCCAAATAGAGCAACACCAGCGCCAGTGCCGCTCCATACTGAACATCTCGGCCCGTCGTCCCTCGTTGCCGCTTGGGTCTGATGCCACGCAGCCTGCTTCTTACTGTTATTTGCTGTGCCCCCGAGAGGTAAAGAAAGCAGGCAGCGGCGAGTTCGTGCAGTGTGTACTGAGCGCTGATTGCAAACGGGATCGGATGGGTGTGCGAGCGTCGTATCTTTTGCACAATAGATTTCTCTCTTGCCGCCAGCGAGCAAGAACGCGAGAATCTCGGAGGGCCCAGGTGGTTAACGGGGCCGAGCGCCCGGTCGGGTTATCACCTCATTGATATTTGGTCGCAAGATCCCTGTTTCTCTGAGCCGTACGACGTATGATTAGCCCGAGACACGGCAGCGACAGATTCTGGCATAACGTAAACGGTGTCCGGAAAAATTCGAGTGTGGAGGCGAGACAATGGGTTCTTTGTCCTCGACGATTGTATGTATCTTCTCCACTCTTAAGCGTCGTTGGTTTAGTCGCAAGGCTTTTTTCTTGCTACTCCTGTTGTCACCTTCTCTTCTGGCTGCCCAAGAGGCAACGATCGTTGGCACGGTCACCGACCCAACCGATAGGGTAGTCCCGGACATCACTATTACCGTTACTAACGTGCAGACCGGGGCCATCCGGACTCTGGTAACCAACGATGTCGGCCAGTATGTTGCGCCTGGCTTGCCCATCGGCAATTACGATGTGAGCGTGGAACCTTCAGGATTCAAAGGGGAAGAGTTCAAAGGAGTTGTGCTAAACGTAAATGATCGAGTGCGGGTTAACTTTCAGCTGAGGATCGGGACGAAAGCAGAGGTTGTTGTCGTCGAATCGGACGCCCTCGTCGTCCAAGCTGATAGCGGTGAACAGAGTTCGCTTGTCAGCGGCCAGCAGATCTCTGAGCTTGCCACGAACGGCCGAAGTATCTACACATATATGGTCCTCACGACAGGCGCAGCCAACCTTATGCCGGATTTTCAAGCACCGACTCCGGCGGGCGCGTTAGCCTATGCCAGCTTTAACGGAAACCGTCCCGCGCACAACCTTTTCCTGCTTGACGGGGGTGAGAACAATGATCGTGGCGCAGGAGGCGCCTCAAGTATCATGCCTTCCATCGATGCTATTGCGGAGACGCAAACTCTGACCTCGAACTATAGCGCTGAGTTCGGGCTATCTTCCGGCGCAACAATCAGCTCCGCTTTGAAGTCTGGCACTAAAACGTTTCATCTCTCACTTTGGGAATTCTTCCGCAACGACGGCTTGGACGCGAGGAATTATTTTAATGCAGCTCCGGCTCCGGTTGCCGAGCTTCGCTACAACCTCTATGGCTTCAATGCCGGCGGCCCGGTGACGTTTGGGAAGTTTTATAACCCGAATAAGACCAAGACGTTTTTCTTCTACAACATGGAATGGCGAAAACTCATTCAGGGACAGACCCTCAATCAGACGGTTCCTTTGCCATCTACATATGGAGGCGATTTTTCTAATGCTGGACTTAGCGTTGACCAATTACACGCTCCGGCCGTGTGCCAAATGTCCGCGGCCATCCAAGCCCAGTTTGCGTCCGCGGGTCAGGCGCTCAGCGGTTGTACGGACGGCGCACCTGACCCCGCAAAACAAGTCGCCTTCAGTAACAATGTGATTCCAGCAAGCCTGCTGGATGGCAACGCCCAAGCCCTGCTGACGGCCGGTGGGAAATATGGTGGCATCTTCCCGGCACCTACCAATGGCAACAGCTTCATTGGCGGTAATAATCTGCCTACCAACGTACGAGAGGAAATCGTCCGGATCGATGAAAACGTAAGTGACAAGTTCACGATCTACGGCCATTTGGTGGCCGAACAGGTCTCCCAAAGCTACGGTACGACCATATTCAGCGGCGACAATGTACCTACCATCGGTACCAACCTCGGCAATCCATCCTATGCTGCCGTTGTGCATACCACCGATGTCATTAGCCCGAACTTGGTCAATGAAATTTCCTTCAATTATAACGGAAATCGCGTCACGTTTCTGCCTCTGGGCCTGGTCACTGCCCCTTCCGATTTCAAATTCGACCGATTCTTTACCGGCCCGAACACCGCCAACCGCATCCCGTCCATCTATCTGGTTGGGAGCACGGGATCGAATTACACTTCCGGTGTTACCCCGTGGGACAACTCCGCGAATGACTACCAATTTCGTGATGACGTTTCTTGGACCAAGGGAAGGCATCAATTCAAGATGGGTGGCAGCTTGATGCTTTATCAAAAGGTCCAGGATTGGTTTCAACAAACCCAAGGTGCATTTGTCTTCAGCGGCTTCTATACCGGAAATGACTTCGCCGATTATCTGCTTGGTTACGCCAATACCTACTTCGAGGCAGCGGTCCAGGGCACAGGTCACTGGAGCAATGTTTCTATGGCTCTCTATTTCCAGGACAATTACCGGGTGAACCAACGCCTTACCATAAATCTGGGACTCCGCTGGGATGGCATTCCGCATACCTATGAAGCGAACAACCAAATGTCTAACTTCTATCCGAACCTGTACAACCCGGCGGATGCAGCCATCCTTGATCCCGGGAATCAGACCATCAGCTCCAATAGCCCGGGATTGGGGACCAGCCCGAATCCCGTTTTGGCAGGTCAGCAGTTCTATGTGAATGGTGTCGGCATCTGTGGCATTAATCTCCCTAGCGGCTGCGTGAACGGCGCTTGGCTAAATTTTGGACCGCGGCTTGGATTTGCTTATGATCTGACCGGCTCAGGCAAAACCGTGCTCCGCGGTGGGTATGGCATTATGTACGAGCGCGTCCAGGGGAACGACGTGTACAACACCGCAGGAAATGTACCTTTCTCTGCGAGCGTGGCCTTCCCCAACGTGTCGCTCTTGAATCCCAAGACAAGCCTGCTGACGGGTACAACGATTCCGGCATCCATCCCGATTAGTAACCTTAATGGCTTGAACCGGAACGAATACGCTTCGCCCAGAAGCAGCCAATTTAGCCTCGGCATCCAACAAGCTATCGGAGGGACGATACTATCCGTGGCCTACGTTGGCAGCCAGAACCGCCATCAGAGCTTTATCGGTGAGACCAACCTCCCGCCGCAGAGCCTCTTGCCAGGGTTCGTAACCAACAGTGCGCTGGCGCAAAACTATTTTGCGAGTGTCCCGTACCGCGGCTACAGCAGCGTGGCAATGGCACAGAACGAGGCGAACGGGAACTACAACTCGCTTCAGGTATCCTTCCGCGGCAGTGCCCTGAAGAATGACCTGACATGGCAGATTGGATACACCTATTCACGCACGAATGACACATCCTACAGTTCTGGAGACGGAGGAGATCTCAACAACATTTCTAATCCCTACGAGGGATGGAAGTATGATTACGGGCCTTCTGCCTTTGACATCAGGAATATTTTCTTTACCAACTTCGTGTACCAGATTCCGCTGCTCAAGAACAGCAGCAAGCGTCTGCTGAAAACTACCCTGGGCGGCTGGGAAATATCGGGCATCATCTCTGCCTCTTCCGGCGCTCCCTTGAATATCGGATTAGCTGGACAAAATGTGGCAAACATCGTTCCGAATACAGCCAACCGTCCAAACGTAAGCGGCACGTTGAAGAATCCGCATACCGTGAGTCAGTGGTTCGATACTTCGGTGTTTTCAGTGCCAGCACCTGGAACCTGGGGTGACGAACCCGCTAACGCGGTGCGCGGCCCGGGGCGGGACAACTGGAACATTTCCCTTTTCAAGAATTTCATTTTCAACACAGATCGCGGCACCAATCTTCAATTCCGCGCGGAGTTCTTCAACATTTGGAACCATCCTCAGTGGACAGGTGACACGTTCAACGGCGGTATCAGCACCAACTACGGGGCGAGTAACTTCGGCACCGTTACATCCGCCCATGACCCCCGGACCATCCAGTTGGCGCTGAAGTTTTCATTCTAGCTACGACTTTCCGAGGACGCGCTCGATTCGTTCTCTTGGCGCTGCTCCCGCAATGTTGAGGGTTTGCGGCCTCACGAGAAATAATGTGAACTCCACTCCATGAGTGCAATGGACGATAAGTCGCTTAAGCCGAAAATAGGCAAATCTACTTTTGCGTCTACTCGTTAATTAGGGTTCGGCGTGGATTTGTTGCGCGGCGCAGACTTATCGTTCACGCTTCCCAGTGGGCACTACGTCTGGTGAGCTGAGGTCGATTGAGATTCCCACCTGTCCGATCCCTGTACTCAAATGCTGCTGTCCGTTAATGCTATGGATAACATATAGCTATACAAGTAAAACGCTCTATTTGAAGTCATTAAGTAATTAAGTGTAAAAACAGATTTAGAGAAGCCAGTTACCTAGCAGAGCAGTGGGATTTTTCGGATCAGTTCATCAGAGATCTGTTCAAGAACGAGCCCGGAGTTTTCAGGGTTCTTCGTCCTGAGAGATCGAACGGCCGCAAAGGTGGATTCAAGCGCGAGTACGAATCCATGCGGATTCCCGAATCCGTAGCCAGGAGAGCTTACGAACGGCTGGTCAGCAAAGCGGCTTAGTCCGCTCCAGCGGCTTCCAGGATTCGTTTATTCGTCGCGACGTGCGCGTCCTTCAACTCTTCTATGTAAGGGAGATAGTGACGCTCAAGACAGACATGCATCGTGACAATGCTCGGCTGGAAAGATTAGCGCTCCTAAAGCGCGGCGTGATGCGGGGACACGGAAACAGTTCGCGGCTGGACACTTGGCGTACCAGGTCCCACTTGGACGATTTGGGCGTTATTCAGGACTTTACGTCAAAACACACCAAGCAGTAGGATTGGCTCGTATTCGTGTGGCCTTGCCTCCAACGACGCGAGGCAAGGAATAAAAGACGGATAATTGTGAAGAGGTATTGCCGCACCGATTCAATGGAAACAGAAGAGGAGAAAACGCCCATGAGGAAATATCTGATTCTTGGCGCCGTACTCTTGTTGAGCAGTGTCACAACCACCGTGGCTCAAGATGTTCGTTATAACTTCGCGCAAAGTGAAGATTTTTCAAAATACAAGACGTACAAGTGGGTTGACTTGAAGGGTGTTGACCAAGCAAACGAACTGACGCAGACGCAAATCAAGCAAGCAATCGATACTAACTTAGCGACGAAGGGTTTACAAAAGGCCGATTCTGATACAGCCGACCTGTACATCGATATTCAAACTGCAGTCGGTACAGAGAAGCAGTTCACCTCGTACAACACCGGCTGGGGTTATGGACCGGGCTGGGGCGGGGGATGGTATGGTGGTGGCGGCATGAGCTCAACGACAACCACAGGGTCGACGTCCACCATATATGTTGGGCAACTTGGACTCGACATGTATGACAGTGCCAAGAAGGAGTTGGTGTGGCGAGGAGTAGCAAGCAAAACCATCGACCCCAAGGCCAAACCAGAAAAGCAACAAAAGAACATTACTAAGGCGGTCGACAAGCTTTTGAAAAATTACCCACCCAAGAAGAAATAAGACCTATACCGCAGAGCTGGGCGGCACTTTCCGGTCTGCGGGAATGGATAGCCTTATCCTTGCAATCCTTGCTTCGTGCCTGACATAGAGCGTCGCGGTTCTGGTTACGGCGTCCATGGGTCCCCCATGTAGTACCCAGACACTATGCCAGAATAATTGTCGATAGAACTTATAACTCTATTATCTACAGCACATATTGACCGTAAGAACCCTTCATTCTACAGGTACTTAAACTCATTCATTTTCATACTCTTTCCTAAGTGTTCATTTTAAACGAGTTAGCGAACTGCGAGCGGGGGAGCAACCACAGTAGCCCCATGGGCGCAGGTTAAAGGTCCGGATCGATGGCCATGAATCGCCGGATAGAAAATTGAATTGAGATTGAAGCTGGGGTCGAGACAGAATCGTGGATGAGGTCTATTGTACCACACGAAATTCCGCGGTTCCTTCTGTGCTTGCACTATGGTCTCCAGCTCTGTCCACCAAGTGAATAAATAACCGGGACTGAACGGCCACTGATAGCAGAGTGGTGGGATCGGGACCAAAGTCCCATTGACCGATATCGGCCCGCCGCCTACCTTGGATAAGCCGGGAGCCTCGTTGCTCCTGCCATGCCTATGAGTGATTCCGATATTAATTCAGTACCGCCTTCGCTGGACCCGGGCGAGCGAGAACTCGCGGAAGAGCTTTCGCGCATTCAGAAGCGGGATTCGTGGGTGGGGCGTTATTCGATCTTCGTCAGCCTGCTGCTGGTAGGAGCAATCGTCGCTCTGGCAGTTGTGGGGCTGCGCCAAGGGGCCGAACCTTTTTATAAGATCAGGCTCACGGAGGCGATATTTGGTCTGATCGCTTTGATCGTTTTGTTCAACGTTTATACGATCCGCCAGGAAATTCTGATCAAGCAACTGCGCACCCAACTCACCGAGAAACAGGGACAGTTTTACAATCTTCGCAACCTGTCGATGATTGATCCTTTGACAGGCCTGTACAACCGGAGATTTGCGGAACAACGGCTGGCCGCGGAGGTCTCTCGCTCGGAACGCATGGGACATCCGCTGGCACTGGTGATGCTGGACCTGAAGAATTTCAAGCAGCTGAATGAGAGCAGCACGCGAGAGGTCGGCGACGAGGCGCTGAAGGCGTTTGCCACGCGGCTGAGCAGGGTGATTCGCGGATCCGATTTAGCCGTGCGCCTAGACTCCGACAAATTCATGATCCTTTTGCCGGAATGCACGTCCGATCAGCTGCAACGAGTTCTCGGGCGGCTCAGCCCGTTCGAACTGGATTGGAACGGCGCAAAGATTCCGGTGACGTTCACGGCCGCGTGGAAACAATATGAACTCGGAGAGAGCGCCGAGGAATTTCTCGCGCGCGTGGATCAAGGGCTGGCTGGAGCGAAAAAGGCCGGGAGCAAGGCTCCGTACTTTGAGACGCTAAGTCTCTAAATCAGCCGACCTGCTTCTCAATTGGTGACGTGGCGCACACGCGATTTTTTCCCTTCGAAAAACCTCAAAAACACCTTCCGAACCACCAACCCGGTGTACAATGCGCGGTACCGCATTTTAAAATCTGAGCATGATTGCGCTCGGAGAAACCGTCCGAACGCCGTGGGAAATTCCGCGGTGGTGGACAGTACGAGAAGCAAGTCCCCTGCCGTTTTTTGGCAGAGATGAGCGCGGGAAAAAAGGCTGGAGGAAAAACGGAAGATGGCTCTTCCCGCGGACAAACACTTCCTGGCACGGGTAATCGATCGCAAAGAATTGTCCGAAGATCTGTGGCTGGTGCGCGTTGATCCCGGCGGACCTTTCCAGTTCAAGGCAGGGCAATACGCGACGCTGGGCGTCGATCACGGAGATAAACGGATCGAGCGCGCCTATTCGATCGTGTCCTCGCCGTATGAAGAGGGATTTCTCGAGTTTTTCGTCGAACTCGTGCCCCAGGGCGAGCTGACGCCGCACCTTTACAAGCTCCACAAGGGTGACACGCTGCTTTGCCGCAAAATCGCGAAAGGCCGCTTTACCCTCGATTTGCGCAGCGGCCGGACCAATCATTTGTTGCTGGCGACGGTCACCGGCATTGCGCCGTTTGTCAGCTACGTGCGGACCTTGTATCAGGATTGGAAATCCCGCAACAGCGTGATGCCGGGAGAGCACAAATTGTTTTGCCTTCAGGGCGGCAGCCGCTCGTGGGAGTTCGGCTATCGCGAGGAACTCGAGCGCGTTGCTTCCGAAGTGCCATGGTTCAAGTACGTCGCGACGATCAGCCGCCCTTGGGAAGACACCTCTTGGAAGGGCGAGACCGGCCGCGTCGATGACCTGATCCGCAAGTATACGGATGAATGGAATTTGCGGCCCGAGAACACCACCGGATATCTCTGCGGCCACCCCAGCATGTGTGAAAACGGCCAGGGAATTCTGGCGCGGGCGGGCTGGCCGAAGGGCTCGACGTTTGAAGAGGTTTATTTCATTCCGGGGAAAGAAGCCACCGAGTAATTGCGGATGCCGAGTAAGCGGAGCAGCAAGATCCTGCTTCTCCGCGCCGCGGATGTAACGGCGCTGACAATGGCGACGTCAACCAACGTGAGCCATCAATCGGTGTACAATGCCGCGCGGTCCGGCCAACCGCGAGATTTCTGAATTCGTTCTTGTAGAAGCTGTCGGAGGATTGTCAATGATTGTTGGTGTTCCCCGAGAAGGTTTCCCGGGGGAGCGGCGCGTCGCGCTGGTACCCGCGGCGCTGGCCAATCTCGCAAAGGCGGGGATCGAAGTTGTCGTGGAAGCGGGCGCAGGCGCGGAGGCCGGCTATCTCGACACTGAATATGCGGCCAAAGGCGCCAAGATCATCCCGCAGCGTTCCGAAGTCTTCCGAGTGGCGGACATTGTCGTGCAGGTGCTGGCCCACGGCGCCAACGACAAGACCGGCAGCGCCGACCTTCCTCTTTTCCGTCGCGATCAGATTCTGGTGGGATTTTTGCGGCCGATGGGTTCGTTACAAAGCATCACGGACATCGCCTCGAGAGGGATCATTTCGTTTTCGGTAGAGCTGATGCCACGAACGACCCGAGCACAGAGCATGGATGCGTTGTCTGCGATGTCCACGGTGGCGGGATACAAAGCAGTCCTCATAGCGGCGGACACCCTGCCAAAATTGTTTCCGATGATGACGACCGCCGCCGGCACGATTACTCCGGCGCGCGTGTTGATCCTCGGCGTTGGGGTGGCCGGACTGCAAGCGATCGCCACGGCGCGCCGCTTGGGCGCGGTGGTTTCAGCATATGATCTGCGCCCCGCGGTGAAGGAACAAGTGCAGAGCCTTGGAGCGCGCTTCGTGGAACTGGCCCTTGAAGCGAAGGACGCGCAGGACGCGCGTGGTTACGGCACCGCACAAGACGAGAGTTTCTACCGCCGGCAACGCGAGTTGCTGGGACAAGTGATCGCGCAACAGGATGTGGTGATCACCACGGCGGTGATTCCCGGGAAAAAAGCGCCGACGCTGGTCACCAAGGAAATGGTGGCGGGAATGGCGCCTGGCTCGGTGATCGTGGATATGGCGGCGGAGCGCGGTGGAAACTGTGAATTAACGCAACCGGGAGAAACAACTATCGAGCATGGAGTTACCATCATCGGATTGCTGAATCTCGCCAGCAAGGTTCCCTGCCACGCCAGCCAGATGTATGCGCGTAATCTCAGTACTTTCCTGGCGCTACTGGTGAAAGAGGGAAAGATTCAAATGAATTTGCAGGACGAAATCATCCGCGAAACGCTAGTGACGCAGGGCGGCGAGATCGTGAGCGCCCGATTGAGGGAATTTTTCTCTTTGCCCGCCTTGGTGGCACAGGAGGACGCGAAAAAATGAAGCTGGACCTGCTCACCGGCATTTACGTTTTCATGCTGGCGGCCTTCATTGGATTTGAAGTGATCCGGCGCGTGTCGCCGCTGCTGCATACGCCGTTGATGTCCCTTACGAACGCGCTGGATGCCATCGCCGTTGTGGGGGCGATCATCCTGGCGGGCGAACACAAGAGCAGCCTCGCGGCCATCCTGGGCACCATTGCGATCGTTGCCGCCACCAGCAACGTCGTGGGTGGCTTCATCATCACCGACCGCATGCTGAAGATGTTCAAATCCAGCGGGCCCAAAAAATAATGGACAACTTTCTGGGCACCGACACGCTCATCGAAATCACCTACCTGATTGCCACCGCACTGTTCATTTTGTCGCTGAAATGGCTGAGTTCCCCGGCCACTGCGCGCCGCGGCGTGTTCGCTGGCGAAGCGGGCATGGCGCTGGCGGTCGGCGGCACTCTTTTGCACCGCGGCATCGTCGACTACAAACTGATCGCCATCGGGTTGGTCGTGGGGACGATCATCGGCATACCGCTCGGCAAAGTGCAGATGACCGCGGTGCCACAGCGGACCGCATTGAGCCACGCCTTTGGCGCGCTCTGCGTCACGCTGGTGGGCACCGCGGAGTTTTATTTACGCGCGCCGAATATCGCACCGTTCATGATGGCGGTGCTGGCGATGGAGGTAATCCTCGGTTCGCTCACGTTTACCGGCAGTTTGATGGCTGCGGGAAAACTTCAGGAAGTGCTGCCGCAGCGACCCATCACCTATAAGGGACAGAATTTTGTTAATTTGGCGATGCTGGGGCTCGCGGTGGCGATTGCCGTGATTCTGGTGATTCACCCGGAACAGACACGACTTTTCCCCGCGATGATTCTTATTCCACTGGTGTTCGGCGTCATGCTGGTGATCCCCATCGGCGGCGCCGATATGCCGACGGTGATCTCGCTGTTGAATTCTTATGCCGGACTTTCCGCCGCGGCCATGGGCTTTGTGCTGAACAGCAAGCTGCTGATTATCGCCGGGGCGCTGGATGGCTCATCGGGTTTCATCCTTTCGGTGATCATGTCGAAGGCCATGAACCGTTCGTTCACGAATGTGTTGTTCGGCGGATTCGGACAAATCCAGGTGGCGGCCACCGGCGCGAAGGAAGCGCCGCCGGTGCGCAGCGCCACTCCCGAGGAGGCCGCGGGTATTCTGGCGTCGGCGAGTAAAGTGGTCATCGTTCCCGGCTACGGGATGGCCGTGGCGCAAGCGCAACATAAGGTGCGCGAACTTTACGATTCGCTGACCAAGCGCGGCGTTGACGTGACCTTCGGCATTCATCCAGTGGCAGGGCGTATGCCCGGCCACATGAACGTGCTATTGGCGGAAGCCGATATTCCTTACGACAAATTGCTGGAGATGGACCAGGTCAATGGGGATCTGCCGCAGACCGATGTGGCGCTGATCATTGGCGCGAATGATGTGACCAATCCAGCTGCACGCACCGATCCCAGCAGCCCGATCTACGGCATGCCCATTCTGGATGTGGATAAGGCGCGCACGGTGATGGTAGTCAAGCGCAGCATGGCCACCGGTTTCGCGGGAATCGACAACCCTCTCTACTATCTCGACAAGACGCTGATGCTGTTCGGAGATGCCAAGAACTTTGTTGGCTCGATCGTGCGAGAACTAACTGGCGGCGGCCACGGGGAATAACTCTAGGCCTGCGCTGGGTTCTTACCTACAATAGTTAAGCAGCTTCCATACAACATTTGCTGTATGGAGGCGCAGCTTGGGACGCGCTTTAATCGTAACTCGAGGTGTTGCGTTTTCGCTCCCTCCCGCGTAACCCCTCACGAAATCAATCACTGGAACGGCCATCGTGTACACGGGCCCTGATTCTGCAAGTTCCGAAGTTGCTCTGGCTTACCTGCCGGAGGAACGGGAAACAGATGTAGACTGCCGAAACCCGGCTGCCACGTCGCGAGAGTACCTGCTCGACCGGGCGATTACCTGGTGGGTAGGTCTGGGCCTGATGCTTGGCGCCCTGCTGGTGCCGCTCCTGGTCACCGAGGTGCCGCCACTCACTGATTATCCAAATCATCTGGCACGTTGCTACTTGCTCGCTTTCGGGGGTTCTGATCCCGCACTGCGCCAGATGTTCTCCGCGCACTGGCAGATCATACCCAACATTGGTGTGGACCTGCTGCTACCCAAGCTGATGCATATATTTCCGCCTCTCGTGGCAGGACGCATCATGCTCGCATTGTGTCTGCTGGTGCCCACCACCGGCGCGATTGCCTTGAGCCGTGCGTACTTCAAGCGGCGGTCGCTATGGCAAATCGCCACAGGTTTCGCGGCATTCAACGTGCTGTTCTTGATGGGGTTCATGAACTTTGAGCTGGCGATTGGAATTGCAATGTGGGGAGCGGCGGCGTGGATTCGATACCGGGAGGAAAATCCAGCGGCGGCGGTAGCTTCGGCCATGATTCTCGCGCCCGTGGTGTTCTTTTTTCATTTGTTTGGATTCTGCTTTTACGCGGTTCTGGTCGGCTCGTACGAATTCTTCGTCCTTCTGGAGACAGGCCTGCGAACCCGGGCCGCCATCCGCTACGCGGCGAAGCGGGCTGCGATGTTCGGCTTGGCTATGGTTATTCCCGTGATTCTTTACAGTGCTTCACCACTCGAAAGGATGAGTTTCTCGCCGACCTGGGTCTCCCTCCCGAAGAAGTTGTACCTCGCGTTTGACTCCGTGATGGAATATTCGTCGCTTTTCGATTTGCTGATCGCTGCGTCGTTGGTGGCGTTTTTGATTTTTTGCGTTCTCAACGGCCGGGCTCGTATTTCCAAGGCTGCACTGATTTGCAGCACTGCCCTGCTGTGCGTTTACCTGGTAGCCCCGGTATCGTTCAAGGGCGTCTACTTCGTAGATACACGTTTGCCTATCATGCTGGGCTTCATGGTGTTTGCGGGCTTCATGCCCAGAGGCCTCAACGTCCGCGAGCGCACCGCGGCGGTGGCTTTCTTTGTGATCCTGTTTGTGGCTCGGGTAGCATTGATCACCAACGTTTGGGTGGACTCGCAGCGCGATCTTGCCGATCTCCGTCAAACAATCGCGTCGGTGGCCCCTGGGAGTCGCGTGTTAGCTGCGGACGTGAACTACGGCGACAACCCGAGTTGGTATGTGAACATGCCGGCTAGCCGGCGCTTGCCAGAAGTGGCGGCCACGTACGGGCATCTGGCGTCCTTTGTGCTCCTGGATCGCCACGCCTTCTGGCCCAACATTTTCGCGGAGGAATCGCAGCAGCCCATTTCCATCACCCAGCCCTATCGCGAACTGGAGGCAGTCCGCAGCCCGCCGCTCAATTACCTGGACCTCACCGCGAGCCACGTGCCTCAGGCCGAGTTGGAGCACTTTCCCTACCTCGCCGATTGGAAAGAGAAATTCGACTATGTGTTGGTACTCAACGCCGAGGGAGCGCCAAACCTAGATCACTTCCTGCCAAACCAGCTACAACTTGTGGACCGTCAGGGAATTGCGGCGCTGTTCAGGGTTAGGAAGTAAACTCCAGAAGGAATGAAAGTACACGTCTTTGACTCGAAGATATGGCTGCCGCGGTCTTTCGAGACTGTTGATGCGCTTGGAGAAATGGCGGGACCGCAGCAGATGTCGCGGACTGCTACGCGCTGCCCTTGCTATCCGCGGCTGGCTTTTCCCCTGGCCCAGGCATAGGGGACGAAGGACCATCGAAGCGGCGGCGAATCGTCCGCGCCACGGAACCGATGCTGAGTTTGCGCGGGCGATCGTCCCAGCCCGGTCGAGGTTCCGTTATGCCCTGCTCTCGAATAAAGTCCAACGCGAAGGAAATACTGGCGAAAATCAACAGCAAATTAACCAACGAATCCGCGGTCAAATGAAAGGCGTGTTCGAAGATCCAGGTCAACAGCAAAATCATTCCGACAATTACGAGCATTGGAGCTTCCAATCACTCCCGATCCTGACGCCGGCACATTCTCGGCGCGCCGAAAATTCGGACGCGAGAACTCTCAGTGCTTCGCCAAGCCGCGGGAGAAATTCTCCGTCGAGCCGGGAACGTCTCTAGCTCTGTATCACTATTCTCAACGCTACGGCGGATGTAAACCATAGATGAGAGGTACTGATTTTAGCGGGCTTGTTATGGCGGTACGAATAGTACCAATCCGCTAAACACTCGTGGTACCTACTGACTAGAACCGGACCGAACGGCAGAAGGCGGTGAGTCGATTTCTCCTAGAAGTGTAGCAGGTCTGCAAGCGATACGGTCGGCTTCGGGATCTCCTTTGTTCAAGACTGCATTTGCTGCTGTCGCAAATGCGAGACGACTAGTTTGATCTCGTTATAGGTGACTTGTTCAGGTAAGGCCTCTTTGAGTGGCTTGAGGTGTTCCAAGCCCAAGCTTTTGCAGGCTTGCTCGATCTTTTCCGCATGGTCGCCGGGAATCCAGCCGGGCTCGAAGCTCACCTCTCCTCTTTCCACCATGGCCGCGACCATGGAGGCGACGGTGCTAAGTTGTCGGCCGCGAATCTGCGCAATCTCTTCGAGAGTACGGCCCTCCGCCAGCAATCTCACCGTTTCGCCCGCGGGATCGGAGGTTTGCCCGGGCGCTTCCGTGGCGCGAGCGCCGTTGCGAAATCGACGGAGCGCATCCAGGATGTCCTGACCGTACAACTCTGTCTTGCGCTCGCCAAAACCTGGCACGCGTCTTAATTCGGATAGAGAGCCGGGCTTAACGCGACACAATTCCACGAGAGACGTGTCATGCATGATGATGAAGGCGGCGATGCCCCGCTCTCTGGCTGTTGTTCGCCGCCACTCGCGAAGATATTCCTGCAGATCGCGGTCGGCGTCGGGTATTGGGCTGCCCGTTCTGGGCGAAACTGCGATTTTGAGGGTGCCATTGGAGCTCGCCGCCGCTGCTGCAGCGCGACGTTTTTGCTTTTGGGCTCGCACCGGCTCGGCCAGCCAGGGAGGCGTCGCTCCGCACACATCGCACGCGCCGCACGATTTCCATTTCGTGGTTTCGCCGAAGTGCGAACAAATCTGACTGTGTCGGCAGTCTTGCGATTCGACGAAACGCCGGACCATGTGATAACGCTGCCAGGCGCGTTCTTTCTCGGCGGAATCGGTGATCTGACCGATGAAATACGCAAGTAAGCCCACGTCTTTCTTCTGCCAAAGCAGGAGGCAGTCCGCTGGAAGCCCGTCGCGGCCCGCGCGACCCGCTTCCTGGTAATACTGCTCGACTGATTTCGGTAGCGACAGATGGATCACCGCGCGCACCGCCGCTTTGTTGATGCCCAGTCCAAACGCAATCGTCCCCACGAGGACGCGAACTTCGTCGGACATCCAGAGCTCCTGATTGCGCCGGCGCGCGTCGCTATCCATTTGCCCGTGATAGGCGATGGCGGGAATTCCCTGCCCTTCGAGGAAGTCCACGGTCTCTTCCACGCGGTTGATCGTCGGCGCATAGACGATCACATTGCTGTCCCCGTAGTTTCGAAGAGCGCGCAGTAGCAACTCCGACTGCGTGCGCGCTTCGCATTCTTTGACGATGTAGCGGAGGTTCGGACGGTGAAAGCTGGCGATGTATTTGTCGGGCTTATGCAAGCGCAATTGATCGATGATGTCGTGGCGGACCTGACGGGTGGCGCTGGCGGTGAAAGCGGCGATAGGCCTGTTGGGAAAGTGGGCGCGCAGCGAGCTTAGCTGGCGATACTCCGGACGAAACTCGTGTCCCCATTCGGAGATGCAATGGGCCTCGTCAATGGCGAACAGGGAGATTGGAACGCGTTTGAGCCACTCCACGGAGTCGGTACGGGCCAGCCGTTCAGGAGAGAGGTACAGCAGCCGGAATTCACCGGCCAAAGCTTGGCGCACAATTTTCGTCTGCTGGTCCGGCGCCATCGAGCTATTAAGGACAGCCGCGGCGATTCCCATCTGCGTGAGCTGTGCCATCTGGTCCTGCATCAAGGCGATAAGAGGAGAAACAACCACGACGGTTTGCCCGCTCAACATCGCGGCGGGCAGTTGATAGCACAGTGATTTGCCCCCGCCGGTCGGCATCACCACGCAGGCATCGCGGCCCTCCAGAACACTGGCGACGATACGCTCCTGTAAGGGACGGAATGACTCGTAACCCCAGTAACGTTGTAAGGCGGCGTAAATGTCGTCTCGCGATGGCATCGAGCTAGTTTACCTAGTTTATAACTACGAATCGACAACGGATCCTGGGCGAGAATCCGTACGCGCGGACGCGGTGCACCTCTTGTCCGAACTTCTGGTGGCTTCGCATGCTGTATTCTACGCGAGCGCTCTTTCGAATTGTCACGCAGTGCTCTGGCGGGACTGCAGACATACCCCTTGACATCGTGGACGTAAGGAAGTATCCAGCATCGGCAACTTTGGGACTTTTTTGGGATCCCCGGATGAGCACAGTGGCAATGTCCTGATCCAACCCCACTGCATCCCAGACAATCCGCGCAATCTCGCATTGACATTTCTGCTTTCGGGAGGACAGCCGTGACCTGGACGCAAGTCTATGACCCGCTTGGACATTGGTGGCTTTCGACGCTGGTGGCGGCTATACCCGTGCTGGTGCTACTCGGGGCGCTGGGACTGTTGCGCATCAAGGCGCACTACGCGGCGTTGCTTGGGCTGGCGGCTTCTTTGTTGATTGCGGTCGGCGTGTTTGGGATGCCCGCGAAGATGGGGGGCATCGCCGGGATCTACGGCATGTTGTACGGTTTGTTCCCCATCGGCTGGATCATCCTGAATGTCATCTTCATGTATGACCTGAACTGCGAGGCCGGACGGTTCAAGATCTTGCAGGACAGTTTAATGGGCATCACCCAGGACCGTCGCCTCCAGCTTGTGCTGATTGCTTTTGCCTTCGGCGCATTTTTCGAAGGCGCGGCTGGATTTGGAACACCGGTGGCCGTAACCGCGGCGATCCTGATTGGCTTGGGCTTCAAACCACTGCAGGCCTCCGGGCTCTCGCTCATCGCCAACACCGCCCCAGTGGCTTACGGGGCCATTGGGACCCCGCTGATCGCCTTGGCGGGCGTCAGCGGACTGAATCTGCTGCAACTCAGCGGGATGGCTGGCCGAATCCTGCCGTTCTTTTCCGTGGTGGTGCCCTTCTGGCTGATCTGGACTTTCGCCGGGTTCAACGGAATGCTGGAAGTCTGGCCGGCGGTCTTGGTGGCGGGCGTGTTTTTCGCGATCCCACAATTCTTGGTTTCGAATTTTCACGGCCCGTGGCTGGTGGATGTCACCGCATCGGTTTGTTCGATGGCGGCGGTCACGATACTGCTCCTGGTATGGCACCCGAAGAGAATCTGGGGCCTAGAAGGACACGAAGCCGACCGCGCCGCCCGAGGAACGCACGGACATCGCACCGGCGAAGTCGTAAAGGCGTGGATTCCATGGGCCGTCTTGAGCGTGCTGGTATTCGCATGGGGACTTCCCTCGGTTAAGGCCTTCCTCGATAGAATTTCCATCTTCAGAATTCCCGTCGCGGGGCTCCACAATTTGATCCTGCGCGTGCCACCGGTCGTTGCGAAGCCCACACCGGAGCCGGCGATCTTCCAGTTGAACTGGATTTCCGCTTCCGGGACCGCCATCCTGATCGCGGCCATTATTTCCGGTTTTCTCATGGGTTTCGGTCCTTTGCAGCTCTTGCGACAGTACGGCAAGACCTTATACAAGGTTCGGTTCTCCCTGCTCACCATTTCCGCCATGATGTCCATTGGATTCATGACCCGCTATTCCGGCCTGGATGCCACGATGGGCTTAGCGTTCGCGCGCACGGGTATGCTTTATCCCTTCTTTGGCACGTTGTTGGGCTGGCTGGGCGTGGCCCTCACCGGATCGGACACCTCTTCGAACGTGCTCTTTGGCAGCTTGCAGAAAATATCCGCGACCCAGGTTGGAGTTTCACCCATTCTGATGTGCGCAGCCAATAGTTGCGGCGGCGTGATGGGCAAAATGATCGACGCGCAGAGCATCGTCGTAGCCAGTACCGCGACGGAATGGTACGGCCACGAAGGGGACATTCTCCGCTATGTCTTCCTGCACAGCATCGCACTCGCCTCGCTGGTGGGTGTCCTGGTGTTCCTGCAGGCTTACGTTTTCCCGTTTACGAAAATGGTCATCCATTGACCGTCGCGCCTTGCCCGTTACCGATTGACCTTTGCGTTCCCACGGTTTGACCTTGCCGAACCGATGGGGCAAGCTTCTCTTTCTCCTCGATCGCAACTGAGGAGCAGCCGCCCAGCCCGGAAAGGTCACCGTGGACGCTCGCATCGTTCAAGAATTGCGCGCCATTGTCGGTCCTCGTGGCCTCATTACCTCCGCCGAAGAACTGCACACCTATGAATGCGATGCGTTGACGAGTTTTCGGGTCATGCCACTTGGCGTGTTGCTCCCTGAATCCACAGAGCAAGTCCAATCGATCCTCCGCGTCTGCCATCGTGAACGAATTCCATTTGTCGCGCGCGGCGCTGGAACCGGCTTGAGCGGCGGCGCACTCCCAGTCGAAAACGGCATCGTCATCAGCCTGACGCGCATGAATCGCATCCTCGAAATTGACCTGCCCAACGCACGCGTAGTTGTCGAACCCGGCGTCATCAATCTCGATATCACCGGCCGCGTAGCGCCGCAGGAATATTTCTACGCACCCGACCCCTCATCGCAATCGGTGTGCAGTATCGGCGGCAACGTCGCGGAAAATTCCGGCGGCGCCCATTGCTTGAAATACGGATTCACCACGACGCATGTTCTCGGACTGGAAGTCGTGCTGCCCGATGGAACGCTTGTACATCTTGGCGGGAAAGCCCTGGACGCGCCGGGCTACGATCTCGCCGGAGTCTTCGTCGGCTCCGAAGGCACGCTGGGAATCGCCACAAAAGTGATTCTGCGCATCGTGAAGCGTCCAGAATGCGTGCACACGCTCCTCGCGGCATTTCCCTCCACGAACGAAGCCGGCGCGGCGGTCAGCGACATCATCGCCGCGGGCATGCTCCCTGCCGCGATCGAAATGATGGACAACCTGGCGATTCAGGCCGCCGAGGCCGCGGTGCATGCAAATTATCCCGACTGTGGCGCGCTGCTGCTGGTGGAACTCGACGGCCCGGTCGCCGAAGTCCAATACTTGATGACCCACGTCAACGATATTTGCCGCAAGAATAGCGCATGGGAGATTCGCGTCGCGCAATCCGAAGCCGAGCGTGCCCTCGTATGGAAAGGACGCAAAGCCGCTTTCGCCGCAATGGGACGCATCTCGCCCAACTACATCGTGCAGGACGGCGTCATTCCCCGCACCGCTCTTCCCCAGGTGATGACCGAAATCGACCGCCTGAGCAAAGAAGCCGGCATTCGCGTAGCAAACGTGTTTCACGCTGGCGACGGCAATTTGCACCCACTCGTACTTTACGATCGGCGCATCGCCGGACAAGAAGCCGCAGCCGAAGCGCTTTCCTACAAGATTCTCGAGATTTGCATCGCCGCCGGGGGATCGATCACCGGCGAGCACGGCGTCGGCGAAGACAAAAAAAGGGCTATGTGCAAAATGTTCAGCGAGCCGGACCTCGAAACCATGCAGCGCGTCCGCTGCGCTTTCGATCCCCTGCAACTCTCAAATCCCACCAAGCTATTTCCTACGCCGCGCCTGTGCGGAGAGAAACCCGGCAAATACGTGGCGCATCCGCTCGAGACCTCGGGAATCGCGGAGCGCTTCTAACGATGGACGCGGGTGTCTCTTCGCGATCGATGCAGAACATCGCTGCATTCGAGGAGGCCGCCCGTGCCATCGTCTCCCCTGAACATGTGCGAACAGCCAGCGTGGGAGATGCCGTTGGCGGCGTGCAGCCGCAGCTCGTGGTCGAACCGGGCAGTGAGCAAGAGCTGGCGAAAGTACTGAAACTCGCGAACGATGCCGCTTTGGCCGTGATTCCCCGGGGTGGCGGAACAAAGCTTGCGTGGGGCAATCCGCCGCAACGCGCCGACATCGTTCTCTCGACCGCGCGTCTCAACGCGGTTCTTGAACATGCCTGGTCCGACCTCACCGTCTCCGTCGAAGCTGGCTGCACCATGAAACAATTACGCGAGACACTCGCCCAAATCGGACAGCGCCTTGCCCTCGACCCTCTATGGCCCAGCCGCGCCACCGTTGGCGGCGTCCTTTCCACGAATGACAGCGGCGCGCTGCGCCTCCGCTTCGGTTCGCTACGCGACTTGATCATCGGTGTGACCCTCGCTCTGCCCGACGGTACGTTGGCCAAAAGCGGCGGCAAAGTAGTCAAAAACGTTGCCGGCTATGATCTCCCAAAACTGGCGACCGGTGCGCTCGGCACACTCGGAATCATCACCAGCGCCACGTTCCGGCTACATCCGTTGCCCCAAGAAGCCTGCACGATCTCTTGTCTGGCGCGTGATGCCCGCGAAGCGCAGCGCCTCGTGCTCGCAATCCAGAACTCCAAGCTTGCGCACTCCGCTTTGCAGATTCGTTTCGTCGAATCCATGCAGCCTCAGATCGATGTCCTGTTCGAGGCCACGCAAGCCGGGCTCACCGCCCAGGTCGAGCAACTGAAATTGATTTTCGCTCCATCCGCTGTTATCGATCCCGGACCGGCGGTATGGAACGCGCGGCAGGAACTCTATTCCGCCGCTAAAGACAACGAAGCGGGCTCCGCGCTCGCAAAGATTTCCGTTCTCCCAGCGCAGATTGTGGAAGCGTTCGAAATACTTTCTGCTCTTGCGGCGAATCGAGCTCGCTGCAATGCCGTAATGCAAGCCACTGGCATCGGCTCGGTACATCTCGAGGCAACGCCGGCGGTCCTCGCCGACGTTCTAAAAACGCTGCGCACCAAACTCGAAGCGATGGGCGGATCCGCGATGATCGCTCATCGGCCGTCCGCCATGTCCGCGCTTGATGCCTGGGGCGATCCCGGCGACGCATTCCCGCTGATGCGCGCTGTAAAGCAACAATTCGATCCTAAATCCACGTTGAACCCGGGCCGCTTTGTCGGTGGCATCTGATGGCGGATCCCAACAACGATTGCGCCTGCCGCCAGCGCCTTCGACGCCCATCATCCGCCATCGAGAGAAATCATCGATCAATGCGTCCACTGCGGATTCTGTCTCCCAGTCTGCCCAACCTACGAACTCTGGAACGAGGAAATGGATTCGCCGCGCGGCCGCATCTATCTGATGAAACTCGCGGCTGACGGCAAGTCCGACATGAATCCGCAATGGGTCAGCCATTTCGATTCCTGTCTCGGTTGCATGGCGTGCATGACGGCGTGTCCCTCGGGCGTCGACTACAGCAAACTGATTGAAGCCACGCGCTCGCAAATCGAACGCAATCACCACCGCTCCATGGCCGAGAAACTCTACCGGCGTTTGATCTTCAGCATGTTCACCAGACCGGATCGGCTTCGAATGCTACGGCTTCCATTGCTCGCCTACCAGAAAACCGGTGCACGAGCTTTGTTGCGCCGTACTGGCATCTTGAATTTGCTTCCGAAACAGCTCCGCGCGATGGAAGCGCTGATGCCACAACTAGGCGCCGCGCGAATTCATCCCGAGCGTGACTCCAGCTCAGAGCTCCCAGCGGCGTCGCGTCGGTCTGCTTCTCGGCTGCGTGCAGGGCGAATTCTTTCCTCAAGTAAACGCAGCAACCGTTCGCGTGCTCGCGGCCGAAGGCTGCGAAGTCGTCGCGCCGCAAGATCAACCCTGCTGCGGCGCACTCATGGTTCACGCTGGCGAAGAAGCCTCCGCCGTTTTGCTGGCGCGCAAAACCATCGACGCCTTCGAAAGCGCAAACGTAGACATGATCATCACCAACGCCGCCGGATGCGGCTCCAACGTGAAGGAGTACGGTCATCTCCTGCGCGACGATCCCCACTACGCCGCCCGCGCAAAAGCATTCTCCTCAAAATGTAAAGACATCACGGAATTCTTGGCGGGACTCAAGCCGCGTGCGCAAACGAAACCCGTTGAAATTGCGCGTCGCCTATCACGACGCATGCCACCTGCAACACGCGCAAGGTATTCGCCTGCAGCCGCGATCACTTCTGGCAAATATTCCTGGAATCGAATTGGTGGAAATTCCTGAGTCGGCGGTTTGCTGCGGCTCCGCCGGCATCTACAACCTCGTCCAGCCGGATGCGGCAAACGCTTTAGGCGATCGAAAAGCGCAACTCATCGCGCCACTGAATGTGGATGTCATCGCCACCGGAAATCCCGGCTGTCTGCTGCAGCTTCAATCAGCGCTGGCAAGGAGCGGCCGAACAATTCCCGTCGTGCACACCATTCAACTTTTGGATTCTTCTCTCCGCGCCCGCTTCACCGATTCCAGGTCCGATTCGAGTTCCTTGTCCTCTTCTTCGACTTTCGCGGCGGAAGGCTCCTGAACCCGCAGCAACGACGCCAAAAGCTCGATCGGATGCAACACCGTGCGATCGAACCCAGCGTGCAGTTGCTCCGTGCACGAAGTTCCGCTCGCGATGAGCTGCCGCGCTCCGCCGCGGTCCTGCTGCACGACCTGCCCGAAAAGGTCCGCTCCGACAGCCATGCTGAGCTCGTAAAAGTCTTTCTTGTATCCAAAACTGCCAGCCATCCCGCAGCACTCCACATTCGACGTCGCCACGTCGAAGCCGATTTCACGCAGCAACGTCTCGGTGGGCTCGGCGCAACCGATCGTCTTTTGCTGGCAATGCGCATGAAAGAAAAGCCGGTAACCCACCTTCGATTTCGAAATGTCAAAAACTTCCTGCGGCTTGCGGCCGGATTTCGCCAGCATTAAGGTCACGTATTCCACAGGGTCAAACGCCCGCGATCGGAACCTCTCGAATCGTTCCTTGCTGTCCAGCAGATGGGAAAGGTCGCGCCGGAACATCGAAAGTGAACTGGGTTCGACCACCACAATGTCGCGGCCATCGCTGACATATCGATCCAGTTCCATCATCGCGCGGCGCGAGTGCTGTTTCGCGGTGGCAATCATTCCCTGCGACAGCGCCGCGCGCCCCTCCGGCACCGACTCGCTCACCACCATGTCCGCCCCGAGCGCCCGCAAAACCTCAATGGTAGCCAGCCCGCGCTTGGCCATACCGTAATTCGTAAAGACATCCGTAAAGAGCACCACCTTCGTCTCCCGCCCTTTGCTCGAAGGAGTCTCGAAGCGCCGCGCCGCTTGCACCAATGTCTGCTTCGGAAAAGGCGGCAGCGCGCGCCGATGGTCCAGTCCAACCCAGCGCTCCATCAATCGGCGCGCCGGGCTCACCTTTTCTTTTTCCTCGGCGTCGTCGCCCGGCTTCGCTTTCTTCCCGCCACCACCCAGCGAATTCGAAATCGAAGCAAACCGTGTGCCCCATCTCGCAAAGTAGTGGTAGTTGCCGAAAAACATTTTCGAGATCGGCGCGCTCCGGTCGTCTTGCGCAGCTCCGGTAACCGAACCAAGCGCGTTGCCGAGCGCAGAGCGCTCCTCTTTCCGGTTCAACCGCTCGCCAAGGTTTACGTTCAGCCAGGGTATATCGATACGCACAGGGCACTGATTCACGCATCGTGTGCAACCCGTGCACAGCTCCGAAAATCGCGCGTTCTCCAGCTTGCTTGTGCCCGCTTCCCACGATCCCCCGATGCCGCCCGAATACGTCTCGCCGCCGAACGCATGCCCTCCGACCGTTTGAAAATTCGCGCACGAATTCAAGCAAGCCCCGCAGCGAATGCAATAGAGCGTTTCCTTGAACACTGGATCATCGCGCATGCGCATCCGCCCGTTATCGATCAGCACCAGGTGAAATTCGCGCGGCTTGAGCGGTTTACCCGGAAGCGCAAATACCGGATCGGTCAGCGGCGGACTCAGGAAACTCGTATAGACCGACATTTTCTGCCCGACGGCGCTGGCCGACAGCAGATCCAGAAACGGCGCCATTTCCTGCCGCGTCGGTATGATTTTTTCAATGCCCGCGATCGCGATGTGCACTGGAGGCAGAAAACTCGCGAGCCGGATATTGCCTTCGCTCTCGACCAGCATGAGCGTGCCGGTATCCGCTGCGATCAAGTTCGCGCCGGTCACGCCGACGTCGGCGTACAGGAATTTATCGCGTAGCCGTTCGCGCGCGAACCGCGTCAATGCCTCTCCGGTATCCAGTGGGAGGTCGGTCTTGAATTTGCGCTTGAATAGCGCCGTGATCCGCTCGCGGCTGTAATGCAGTGCGGGCGCCAGGAAGTGCGACGGCTGCTCGTCCGCCAGTTGCAGAATAAACTCCGCAAGATCGCTCTCGACAACCTCGATCCCATCCGCCTCCAAAATGTGGTTGAGGCGAATCTCCTCCGAGGTAATGCTCTTGCCTTTCACCACCAGCTTCGCGGCCCGCCAGTGGCACACATCCAGAATGTAGCGGCAAGCGTCCTCCGCCGTATTGGCGACGAAAACATGCCCACCGTGCCCGCGAACGGAGCTCTTGAGTATCTGCACAAGTTCGGGGAGGCTGGCGATGGATTTTTCTTTAATCTGCCGCGTCTGATCCTTCAGCGCATCGTAGTCCGGAAGGTCCGCTACCGCGCGATAGCGGCCCTGATTGAAATGTTGTGTATTGCTTCGAACCGCCGGGCTCTCGATATCCAATGCCATGCGAATCGCGCGGAGCAAATGGTCCTTGTCGCTCTTATTGGCCACATCGCGTGGCAAATCAACCTTCACGCCCTTCGCCGCCGGTTTCGGTTCGGTTTCCGCCATGCCTCACTCTAGCAAAAGAACCAGCAGACGATGCGGCCCGTGCACCCCATGCACTAGCGGCCCCATGTCCGCCGTCGCGCTCGGACCGGTAATGAACACCAGATTGCGTTTCAGCCCTTCGCCCTTCAGACAATCCGGATCGAACAGATCTCGCGGCCGCGCCACGATGCGCTCCCTGGCGAGCAAAACAATGTTCAGCGGCATGAGCAAACTCGTCGCCGACACCAGCGGGCGCCCCAGCGCCACACAAACCGACCCGGTGCTGGCCACTCCGGCAAACGCTTCGGTCACCCCAGCATCAGCCGTCGCCAATTGATCGTCTTCCGGCCGGGCAATCACGCCTGCCAAACCGCGCAGTCCGGCGATCAGTGTATCCCCAAGGAATTCCGGTTCGCTCAGCACAATGCCGCGCGCTTTATGCGCCGCCAATCCGACGGCTTTGCGCAACGCCAGCGGCGTCCGCTCGCAGCGCCACACCATAGCGGCGGCTTCCATTGCATTCTCTTCAAATGTCGCGGCGAGATCGACCATGTCGGTTAGCGGTGAATATTGTGCAGTGCCCGCAAGGGGAAGTCTATGTTGAGTGTAATTGCTGGGCTTCAGCCCAGCTTTCCGGGCTCTGGTCTGTGCCCCAATCCCAAGGGCAAGTTCCGTATCAATCTCGTCACAGACATACGCTCGTCGCAGACATACGCAATCCAGAAGCGACGACCCCTACGCGTAAGCCCGCACGAAAAAATAAATCGTCATGGCCGCCCCCACAAAAATCACAAATCCGCGTATCCAGGACTGCGGCAATTTCTGCGAGTAGTGCGCCGACAAATATCCGCCGCCCACGGCTCCCACGGTCATCACCAGAGCCTGCGGCCAAACGATAGCCCCCGTGATTACGAATGTCACCGCCGCCACTCCGTTAATCACACCGCCCAGAACCACTTTCAACGCATTCATCTCATGAATGTCGGTCATGCCCATCGCGGCCAGCATAGCCAGGTTCATGATCCCGATGCCGCCGCCAAAATATCCACCGTACACCGCCACGATCAATTCAAAGACCGACGCTCCGGCCACCGCGCGGTCACTCGATTCGTGCGAGATCCCCGCCGCAATCCGCCCAGTCAGGTGCTTGCCAAAGGCAAACAAAAGCGTCGCCCCCAGCAGCAACCACGGCAGCACGCGCAAAAAAGTCTGCGCCGGCGTTTTGATCAGCAGCACCGCCCCGGCCAACCCACCCACCACGCTCGTTACGATCAGCGGCACCATTACCCGTCGCGAAATGTTCAACCGTTTTCGGTACGCTCCCCCGCTAGCAGTAACGCCAATCCACAATGCCAATGTATTGGTAGCATTCGCCGCCACCGGCGCCACGCCAGTAAATAACAACGCCGGAAATGCAACAAAGCTTCCGCCCCCGGCGACGGCGTTGATCGCCCCACCCAACGCCCCGGCAGTGAACAAGAATATGGCCTGTCGTGTGTCCAAGCGCGCCCTTATCAGCGTGCCTTTGTATCACGAATCCCCAACCTTCCTCCACCGCACTAGCGCATCCCACCGCGTTCACACACAACTGCCTTCTTGACAACGCTCCCCTCCACATATATGAACGTCCCGTCCGAGGAGCGATTCTGCGCCGAGCCGTGTCGATAAGGGCGAAGTGCTGCATTAACACGGCATTAACATTCTTAAGATAACCAGTCTCAGGTTTGGTGTGTCTTTGTTCTCCGATTTTCACGCTGTAAGCCTTACGGTTCGCTGTCTATTCGCAGGTTGATTTTCTGGTAGCAATGCGTTTCACAGAGCGAGTCTTTCAGGAGAGAGCATGGCCAGTCGAGCAGACGCAACCCCGGTTAGCGGCAGCGCCGAATACAGCATCTGGCGTGTAATCCTCGCCTCCGCTGTCGGCACCATGATCGAGTGGTATGACTTCTACATCTTCGGCAGCCTCGCCGCCATCCTTTCCCCGAAATTCTATCCTCCGGGCAACGACACTTTCGCGTACATTGCCTATCTCGCCACCTTCGCCGTCGGCTTTCTCGTCCGTCCGTTCGGGGCCCTCTTCTTCGGACGCATCGGGGATCTCGTAGGACGCAAGTACGCCTTCCTGGTGACCCTCTCGATCATGGGCGGCGCCACGGCCGTCATCGGCCTGCTACCCACGTATAAAACCGCCGGTTGGTTCGCCCCCATCACTCTGCTGCTGATTCGCGTCCTTCAAGGCTTAGCCCTGGGCGGCGAATACGGCGGCGCCACGGTCTACGTCGCCGAGCACGTCCCCGACGGCAAGCGCGGCTTCTACACCAGCTTCATCCAGATCACCGCCACACTCGGCCTCTTCGTCTCCCTGCTCGTCATTCTGTTCACGCAAAATGCCATGAGCAAGGAAGACTTCGCCGACTGGGGCTGGCGCATTCCTTTCCTCATTTCCATCATCCTCGTCACCATCTCCCTCTACATCCGTCTGAAGATGAAAGAATCCCCTATCTTCACCGAAATCAAAGCCGCGGGCATGACCTCAATCCAGCCGCTGACTGACGCCTTCGGGAAGTGGGACAATCTCAAGCGCGTATTGATCTCCCTTTTCGGCGCCACCGCAGGCCAGGGCGTCATTTGGTACACGGGCCAGTTCTACGCGCTTTTCTACCTTCAGTCCGTTCTCAAAGTGAACCCCAAAACGTCCAACATCATCGTGGCTATCGCCCTTCTTTGCGCCATGCCTTTCTTCACCGTCTTCGGCGCCCTCTCCGACAAGATTGGTCGCAAGCGGCTGATGATGGCCGCCTGCCTCTTGTCCATCATCACCTACATTCCCATCTATAAATCAATGCAAGCCGCCGCAGGCAACCACGTCATCGGCCTGAAGTCCGCCAAAAACAAAGTCACCGGCGCCATCAGTCTGACTCCTCTTATCGCTGACCCTGTCACCGGAGCCCAAGTCCCCGCAAAGGAAGCTCCGTCACCCGACATTCCCAAACTGGTCCTTCTGGTCTTCATTCAGGTCATTTACGTCTGCATGATCTACGGCCCCATCGCCGCCTATCTCGTGGAAGCCTTCCCGGCTAAGATCCGTTACACCTCGCTCTCCCTCCCGTATCACATCGGCAACGGAGTCTTCGGCGGCCTGCTCCCGTTAATTGGTCTATCCCTGTGTGCCGCCACAGGCAACATCTACGCCGGTCTCTACTACCCGATGATCGTAGCCGCCATAACGCTGATCTTCGGCAGCATTCTGCTAAAAGAAACCCACGGCACAAAGATCTGGGACGAAGTAGGCGGCATGCGCTGACCTCCGCCTATCGCGCGCCGATCTACGCTCCCCACCATTCGCCGGTATGGGCACGACCTCTGTAGGGGCGGGGCTTGCCCCGCCCGGCGTCAACACCATCGCAACGGGTCCGCTCAACGCCGCTCAACGCCGATTGACGCCACCCATCCCGCAGGAGCATCATCTTCACCGCCAAAATAATTCCCGAAATCCAAACGGAGCCCCACCGTGGCCAAATCCCGAAACAAAAAACCAAAGCAAAAGACAGCACCCAGGCCGCAACCCAATCCCGCCGCTTCCCAGCCGCGCCCAGGCGCTTCCCCCCAGGAAAACGAAGCCCAAATCGCCGTCCACTGGAAAGAAGAAACCCTCTTCTACCCACCGCCCCAATTCATAGGCCAAGCCAACCTGAACGACCCCAACTTCGTCGCCCGCTTCGACGAAAAGCACTTCCCCGAATGCTTCAACGAATACGCCAAACTGCTCCACTGGGACCACTACTGGCACACCACGCTGGACACCACCAACCCACCCTTCTGGAAATGGTTCGTAGGCGGCAAACTGAACGCCTGCTACAACTGCGTCGACCGCCATCTCGCGCTGCACAAGAACAAAGCCGCCCTGATCTTCGTTCCCGAGCCCGAACGTGAAGCCGCCACCGTCATCACCTACCAGGAACTCTACCGCCGCGTAAACGAAACCGCCGCCCTCCTTCGCGATTTCGCCGGACTCAAAACCGGCGACCGCGTCACCATCCACATGCCCATGATCCCGGAGCTCCCCATCACCATGCTCGCCTGCGCCCGCCTGGGCGTTATCCACTCCGTCGTTTTCGGCGGATTCAGCGGCGAAGCCTGCGGCCTCCGTGCCGCCGACTCTGGCAGCCGCGTCCTGATCTATGCTGACGGCTACCACCGCAATGGCAAATGGGTGGACCACAAAGCTAGCGCCGACATCGCCGTAGACACCGCCGAAAAAGAAGGCCAGCACATCGAAAAAGTCCTGATCTGGAAGCGCTACCACGGCCACTTCCGCTCCGAATCCCCGATGATCATGGGCCGCGACTACTTCATCGAAGACGTCCTCCACGACTATCACAACCACCTGGTCGATCCGGTCTCCCAGGATTCCGAAGCTCCACTCTTCCTCATGTACACCAGCGGCACCACCGGCAAACCCAAAGGCTGCCAGCACCGCACCGGCGGCTACCTGGCCTACGTAACCGGCACCTCCAAGTATTACCAGGACATCCATCCCAACGATGTCTACTGGTGCATGGCCGACATCGGCTGGATCACTGGCCATTCCTACATCGTCTACGGCCCGCTCTCGGTAGGCGCCACCAGCGTCCTCTACGAAGGAGTCCCCCAATTCCCGGACGCAGGCCGCCCATGGCGCATCGCCGAGCGCCTCGACGTCAACATCTTCCACACCTCGCCAACCGCCATCCGCATGCTCCGCAAAGCCGGTGGCGACGAGCCCAAAAAATACAACTACCACTTCAAGCACATGACCACGGTGGGCGAACCCATCGAACCGGATGTCTGGCGCTGGTACCACGAAGTTGTAGGCAAAGGCCAAGCCGTAATCGTAGACACCTGGTGGCAAACCGAAACAGGAGGCTTCCTGATCACCACCAAGCCCGCCCTGGACGCCATGAAACCCGGCAGTGCGGGTCCAGCCGCGCTAGGCATCTATCCCATCATCTGGGACGAAACGGGGAAGGAAGTAAAAGCCGGCTCTGGCACTGCGGGCAACATCTGCATCCGTAACCCTTGGCCCGGCATCATGCAAACCATCTGGGGCAGCGACGACCGCTTCATCACCCAGTACTACAAAAAATACTGCAAAGACCCCAACAGCAAAGACTGGCGCGACTGGCCCTACTACGCCGCCGACGGCGCCGTGCTCCCAGCCGACGGCTACTACCGCATCCTCGGCCGCGTAGACGACGTCATCAACGTGGCGGGTCACCGGCTGGGCACAAAAGAAGTGGAATCCGCCTGCCTCAGCATCCCGGAAATCGCCGAAGCCGCGGTGGTCCCCGCGGTAGACGACATAAAAGGCCGCGTCCCCGTCGTCTACATCTCGCTAAAACCGGGAGTCCTGGCCTCCAAAAAGATCCAAGATCAAGTCACCAGCACAATCGAAACCATGATCGGCAAAATCGCCCGCCCCAAAACCATCCACATCGTCCCCGACATGCCCAAAACGCGCAGCGGCAAAATCATGCGTCGCGTTTTGGCCGCCATTTCCAATCACATGGACACCGGCGACATCACCACGCTCGCCAACCCCGACATCGTCGAGCAAATCCGCGAACAAGTCCAAGGCCGCCAACGCCTGCCAGTCCAGGAAGGCCCGGCCGACATCCAGCGGTTCGGCGAAGAAACCTAGCCCCTTGCACAAGATTGAGGCATGGCTCCCGCTGTTGGTATCAACCCGTCGCGATCGCCGGAATCCACAGCAATGATTCTAGGGACGGATATAGGCCAGATTGTCGAACCGCAGTCCTTCACCGTTGGTGACCTCGAACGTCACCTGAGAGCTTGGGTCGCGCCACGCGGTCCTCAAGCGCCTAAGCTCCTTTGGCTTGATGCTGAACGACATCTCGCGGATTTCGGGCGAACGAACAGTGACCGTCGCTTCCGTGTCTCCATCGTTGTAGACATCGATACCGGAAAAGATCAGCGGCATGTAAAAATGAAAATCCGCCTGGCGCGCTTTAGGATCCGCTAAGACAAGAGTAAAGGTGGCGAACTTTCCGTGCGGCGTCCCGATCTCCCAATCACCTTTGCCCCAATCAATGACACCGGAAGGATATTGGCCGATCAAAGGCGTTCCTGCCGGAAGATGAGGATCGTCGAAAGTGATGTAGGAGGGAGGAACTCGGTCACTCATTCCTTGAATGTCCACGTCTCTGGAACTTGTGTGCCGGATATACAGCACGTGAGTCGAATCATCAAAGGTATAGCCCTGCTCCGTGAGTTCCTTGCGGCGGCTGATGGCTTTACCCCCAATCGTTATCGACTCAGGAATGAAGTCCAACCGCAATACGTCCGTGGATTCCTCGTCGAAAGTTGAATAGGTGATCGATCCCTTGCCATACGCGATCTTCGTAACTGCGGACAGTGAACCTACAAGATGCGATTCATCACCGGGCGCCCATTCGGGAACAGCCCAGAATGCGTCCATCATCCTACGCGGCCCGTCCGCAAATTGGTCCGTAAACCACCACTGCGTGCTGAAGGGCGCGTGTGCGCCTCCCGGCAGGCCCTGAAAATAGGTGACCCAGTTGTAAGTCCGGTACGCCGCCTCCTTGTACGCCGCATCTCCTGTTCTTGCATAGTACAGCGCCTCAGCGGCAGCAAGCCTCGAACTGTGGCTGTCACAGCATTGATTCGGCAGATTGCAACAGAACTCCTTGCCATTCCCCTGTTCTGTAGTGACCGTCGCGCCGTGAACAATATATTTTGGCCATTTCGGCGTGGTCTTTACCCAGTCAATCAGCTTGCGGGAATGCTCGCGCCAATCGGGATCTTTTTCCGGATGAAGCAGCACATAACGCGCAAATTCAAGAGGAATGACCTGGTTCATATTTTCCATGCTGCCCTTCACATCTTCGAAATACCCGACCCATACATTGTTCTGCATCGGATATTTCATGAGCCAAGCCCAAGCCCCCTCGCGAACTCTCTTATAGGAAGCAGTGTCACCCTGGTCTAACCGGGTCAGTTCGTCAAACAACATGATCGGCTCAACCACATTCGCGGAATACGGGAACATCCCCTTTCCGCCGTCGATGCGGCCATCACGGGCGAAACACCGGTTTGGCCATGGCGAATTGCGTTCATCGCCAGGCTTGAAGTTCTTTGCGAGCGCCTCCGCACAGCGAATCGCCGCACGGAGATATTTTGTGTTCCCGGTCATCTCATACAGCCGGAGATACGCGTACCCGTCTTCGCCGACCACATGAGGCTCTACAAAATCCTCGCCGTGCGCGCTCCAGCCCGTGTAGCGACGGCTCCCCGGATTCGCTGAAGGATAGGGCACCTGAGCCCACACGTAACCTTCCGGGGTCAATCCGTTCTCGAGTTCGTAATCGACGAAATTTTGCAAGAATTCCAAGGTGTGAGGGTCACCCGTGTAGGGGTAGAGGCGCTCGACAAAACCCTGCATCATGGCGCGCAAATAGCCCGTGGAATTGACCCAATGCCAATCTGGCATCATCTCAAAGGTAGTTCGGTCAAAATCGAAACAGCAGAAGAAATAGGGCAGCCTTTGGCGATTGTACTGGTCCCAGACAATTGTCCATTGCGAGAGAAAATAAGAGGAATACGAATATCCGGTCTCCTCCGGCATCGGCCATGGCAGGAGCTTCTTCCCGCTATCCAGTGCGACGGGCCGTCCGGCAATGGAGGACTCATCCACAGTGGAGGTGACCGGGAAAGCCTGTTCTCCTGCAACGGAGGTCGCGGACAATATGAACGCCATGAAGGCTCTCGCAAACTTGATAGCTTGTTTCATAGCGCCCCAGAAAGTGGTTTGGGAAACGACGGGCCGCAGGTTAGTCATAGAGGACTATGGGATCGTGTATTCAAATTCGTAAGAATGCTTGCCATCCGCGATAATAATATTCATTTTCCCACTGATTCCCGTCAACTGCCCGGTTCCGGAATCCGGCACCACCGCAACCGACAACTCCGGTGCCCCGCGCGTCATCGTTCCAATGTGCTGCAACACAAACGTCCCGCCGCGTCCACGCAACGTCCCGCGGACCTTCTCAATCGCCACATAACCTGCCGATCCCTTTACCGCCGTCCCCGCCGTCAACATCTGCCCCTTACTCGTCCCTTCGAGGTCGCCGTGAAACTGTTTGTCGAGCAGAAACCGGCCCAGGTTCGCATCGTCTTTGTTCTCCGGCGCCTGAGGTGTCACCTTGACCTCAAATGTACCCTTCGCCTGTTCTGCCACACTCGTCTCCTTCTGAGCCGCATTGGACACCGGGGATGTTGTCCGCGCCTCCGCGATCAAGGCTAAACCGAGACAGGCGCAAATCGCCGTGAATGCCCCGGCCTTCATGCCAAGCCGCTCCCCCTCGCCAATTTCAACGCCTCAATCGCCGCTCCACGCGCCCCAGCGGTATCTCCGTTCGGCATCACGTAAATCGGAATATCTGCCTGTTCCTCCCGCTGCACAGGCATCCCCACGCGAACTTCCTCAATAAACCAACGCTGAAACTCAAGACTAGCCTCCAGCGCTCCGCCGCCAATAATCAATGCATCCGGATCAAACGTATTGATCATCTCATCGAAAAAAATCCCGATCCCGTGCGCCTGGACCCGAAAAATCTCTCGGCACATGGCATCGCCCTTGTCCGCCATCCCGCGCACTAGCTTCGACGCGCGTTTCAAATCTCCCAATTTCCCGAGCTCGTGCCCCGGATATTTCCCAAGAAAATAAGGCAGAAAGGTCTTCCCGATCGCCGTCAACGAGCACACCGACTCCAGGTCGCCCACCCGCCCGCAGTTGCATTCCGGCTGCATTCCAGGAATTCCGCGAATGCTCTGATAAGGAATCAAGACGTGCCCTAACTCCCCGCCAAATCCCTTTCGTCCCTTCACCACATTCCCATCGATAATAATTCCGCCACCCAACCCGGTCCCGATCACAATCGAAACTGAAGTCTCTTTACTGTTCGCTCCAAATATCGTGAAGTGCCCCCATAAGGCTCCGGCATTCCCATCATTCAAATAAGTAACCGGCTTCCCGAGTTTCCGTGCCAGCCCCTCGCGAATATCAAAACCCGCCCAGTTCGGATGCACAAAGTTCGTCGAACCCTTTGCGCTCAGCATGCCCGAGGCGCTGGCTGGCCCAGGCGTATCCAAACCGACGGCCACAATGTCTGCCAAGGGCACACTCGCCAGCTCCGCCGCAATCTTCAACCCATTTTCGATCTGCTGCAGGCACACCTCCGGCCCTTGCGTCGAAAGCGCCGGGTGCTCGCATAAACCCTCGATCAAAAATTTCTCGTCCCTGGTTATCAGGGTGTAGTTAATCGCCGTCCCGCCCAGATCCACTCCTGCCACAACTTCCACGCGATTTCTCCTTCCGCTATTTCGCCGCGACCTCCGCTGGCGGGAGACAGCTTACACGCTTATGCAGCCTCTGGTTTTCGCTTTCTGCAAAGCCCGCGCCAAGGAGTACCATGAGCACGAATGATCGCTTGAGTTTAAACGGCGTGACCCATCATGTGTATTGAGGTGATTCCCCTCAGCTTGAGGCGGCTAATCCGTAGAGATACTCGACGTGCGAGAGAGCGCCGCCGTCCATTCCCTTCACTTTCGGGTTTGTGGATTCGATCAGGTAATATTCGTCGGGAGCGTGAGCGCCGTTGCCGTGGCCCAGGCCGAAGTGACCGGCGGGCAGACGTAGCGGGTCACTGGTGAAGACGTAGCCGGGCCAGGAGCCAGCGAGCCTCGGCAGGATCACAGGGTCGATTCCGTTGCGTTTGTAGACTTCGGCCGCCGCGCGAATAACTGCGGAGTCCGCGGGCGTACTCGTGGGATCGTAGCCGCCACTCATATGCACATCGATGTCGGCGAAACCTTTCTTGGCAAGGTGTGCTTTCAAGGCGGCGAGCGCTTCGGCAGCGGTCATGTCAGGCACGAGGCGCATGTCGATTTTCGCGACGGCTTTGCCAGGAAGAATCGTCTTCCCACCCGGACCGGTGTAGCCGCCGACGAGCCCTTCGATGTTGATGGTAGGTTGCGAGACGAGCATCTCCATCGATTCTTCCCAACCCACGTCGTGAATCCAGTGGTCGACACCTTGCTGTTTTTTTGCTTCGGCTTCGTTGAGGCGCTTTGCAGCCACCTCGATCATCGTTTTCTCCTCGGGCGACAGCGGACGCGCTTTCGCGGCAAAACCTTCGACAACCGGGGTGTTGCCGTCCGGCGAGACCAGAGTCGCGAGCGCTTCAACGAGATGCCACGCGGGGCTATCGACTCTCGCCTTGTTGCTGGAATGCAGATCTTTCTTCGGGCCGCGTCCCCACAACTGGCCGCTCGAGGTGAGCTCCAGTTCCACCACGCCCTTTGCGCCCAGGAACATAATGACTTGCCCGTCAGGTTGCTGCGAGGCATAGGGCATGTATACGCCCGTGCACTTTTTCAATGCAGCTGCAATTTCCGGTTTGCGAACCACCTGGGGAAAATGCGGCGAACCGATTTCCTCTTCCCCCTCGGCGACGAACACGAAATTCACCGGCAGCTTCTTCCCTGCTCCACGTATGCCGTGCAGCGCCGCGAGAAACGTCGCCTCGGGGCCCTTTTGGTTCACGGCGCCGCGCCCGACAATCACCTTGCCCAATCCGGGCTTGTCCACCAGCGCGGCATCGAACGGCGGCGAAGTCCACTCTGCGGGATCGGCTTGCTTGACGTCGTACATGAAATAGAGAGCGACGGTCTGAGGCGCTCCCGCGTCCAGTGTAGCGAAAATCCCCGGCTGGCCGTCCGTGGGAACCTTTGCGACTTGCTGAAATCCCGCGTCGCGCAGCATGCGCATGGTCAAATCGCAACCTTCATTCATGCCCCGATTCTCTGCGGCGATCGATGGCTGCTTGATCCATTCCTGCAATCGCTGAACGGACTCGTCGTGGCGCTTTTCAATTTCCTTTTGAATGGCACTCATGTCCTCAGCCGCCGCCGCACCTGAAGCCCAATTTGGCAACGCGAGCGATGCCGCGCCTACCAACCCGCTTGCCGCTGCCCCTTGAAGGAACATGCGCCGGTCCACGGGAGAGCAGGAGATCTTCAACTCCGCAGCCTTATCCGCATCGCGCTTTGCTTCGCTCATGAATTCCTCCGTGAAATGGGCCAAACGCCGCCGATGTTCCCTATAACGCGGATAATCGACGGCGAGAGACTACACCGGACCGCGCTGCCACGGCAATGACGTACTGGCCTTTCGATGAGCGGAGTTCTTCGGGCGACGCACGCAGGCCAATCACTGCCGCATGATGCAAGAAGCCAATCCAGATCGCAGAGGGCAATTTCTGTAGGCGGCGTCGAAAACTGGCTTTCAGCGGGAAGATACCTGCCACGCCGAGCAGGATCAGGGAAGTAGCGCGGTCGAAGCCGTGATCGGTTTCAGGAAACTCGATATAACTACGGGGACGTGCGCGGAACGCAGCGCCGCGGCCAGATTGCGCACCGCGGTCCAGATGACGCAGTCGAATTCGCTCTGAAGCTTCGCAAGCTTACTGCGGGCACTGGGCTTGCACCGCGGCTTGCATCTCTGGGTCGAGCAGGGCGCCGTGCCAATGGGCGGAGCAGAGTTGGCCGGCAGACAGGCCGCTGGTTCCGCGGAGATCGGCGCCGAACAGCGTTGCGCCGTGGAAATCGGCGTTGCGCAGGACCGCCCCGGTCAACACGGCGCCGTCCAGCACCGCGGACTTAAGATCTGCGTCCAGCAGGATTGTGCCCTTCATCTGGGCTCCGTTCAGGTTGGCCTGCGTCAATTTCGCGGAAGAGAGATCCGCTTGTTGCAGGTTGGCAAACGAGAGGACGGTTTGTTCCAGCTTGGTGTCACGCAAGTCCGCGAGGGACAGATCCGCGCGCAGCATCTGTGCGTAACGCAGGTTGACCGCATAGAGTGACGCGCCCCCAAGCTTGGCGTTGGATAGGCGCGCATTTTCCAGAATGCTATAGGAAAGATCGGCGGCCCGGAGGTCCGCGCCGGTCAGATTCGCGCCTGAGGCGTTGGAAGAGACCAGCAGGGCGTGGCTGATTTTTGCGCGGTCCAGAATCGCATCGCGCAGATTGGCTTCGCGAAGATTGGCGCCGCGGAGGTCGGCTTCGGAAAGATAGGCGCCTTCCAGGTTCGCGCGCCAGAGTTTGGCGTTAACCAGATAGGCGCGGTAGCCGCGGGTGAATCGCAGATTAATCTGGTTGAGGTGCGCGCCCTCTACTTCGGCCAGGCCCTGTTCGCTCCAGTTGCCATCTGGCGGCGGCCCGGAGAGCGAGGCCTCCGTCAAATCGGCATACGGTCGATAGCCGATGGATTGGAGCACGTTCGCGGCCCAGCGACGAATGTCAGCGGTGGAATGCTCGGGAGCGATGTCGCGGTCCGAAGGCAGGCCGCGATTGATACCGAGAGAGAACAGGAGGATGACGCAGCCGGTAGCAAGTGCGGCTCGCAAGGTCATAAATGCCAGGCGTAGGAGATTTTTGGTTTTGTGGTGTCGCAATTCGCCTGGCCGCAGAAATTTGGAAACGATCGAAGGCAGGCAGGTGGCGGCGCCGACGGAAAGGGTCAGCAAGACCGAATGCAGCAGCGTGCCGCGGAAATCCTGGCGCACGAGATAGCGCAGCCAGAACACGAACAGCGTCGCGGGGACCACCCAGTAGGCCAATATCGTGGAGAGCATGGTCTCTAGCACCGCGAACGGCGAGCGTCCATCACGCATCCACCGGAAATGACGGCGCACCACGCCCATCAAGTACCACGGGCCGTCTTTTTCCAGCGTTTGACCATCCATGAACACGGCGGGAAGTTCCGCCATGCCCCCCCACAAACGCAACAATAAGAAGTGAAATCGTACGTAGGCGATGAACAGCAGTATCGGCCCACCCAGATAAAAACCGGTCATGGGAAGGACGTTGCCCAGCCGGGAGACCGGGATCGCGGACGAATTCAAGATCAGGCGCAGATCGGAAGTGGTCGCCACCAGTAAACAACAAATCGCGCTGAGAGAAAGCATCAGGAAATAGAACCATCGCGCGACTTTGGTAGCGTCTTCAATGGCGCGGGAACTGTCGAAAGCGGCGACTGTTTCCGGGAGGATGGCGTCAAAAAGATTCGCGCCGCCGAGGCGTCCCACCCAAACGCCTTCCGCACCATAGAGGTTCGCGCCCATCAGATTCGCGCCGCGCAATTCGGCACCGAGCAGGTTGGTGTCGCGCATGTCGGCCTGGACCAGGCTTGCGCCGCGCAGGTTGGCCATAGAGAGATCCGCACCAGCCAGGTTTACGCGCTGGAGAGACGCGCCTTGGAGATTGACGCCGGTCAGGTCGGCCTTGGCAAGGCTCACACCGCTCAGGTCGGCTTTCGCGCCGCTTTCGCCGGCCGACTCCACCCACATTCGGTGCTGATCCAGGACTTCGGCAAGTTCCAGCATCGAAATCGACGCTAGGCTTTCTTCGTTGGTGATTTCGGGCTGCGGATGCTCATGCAGCCCTTGTGTCTGCACATCGCTCGTCGACTCCGCAGCTTTGGGTGCGGGCGCGACATTTTGAGGGTCCGCCGCGCCTGGCACGTCAACGGACTTGGCAGCCTCTGCTAAGCGCTCAGCTTCCAACGCCGCCTGCAGTTCTGCAATCGTTTCGGTTTGAATTTCCAAAGCCATTCCTTGCACTCCTGTCGATCAACGCATCGCGTTCAGCGTGAACCCCAAAATCGTTCGAGGACGGACTTCTTCCCACCTGGCGGGTCTTGCCACCAGCAACGTCAGTCCACACGGGGGGTGGGGTCCCGGGCACCGATCATCCTCGCCTAAAAGACGGGTGGAAGTCGCCTGCTCCGAAGTACAGGCGGCTTAGAGGTAACATCGGCGGTGAAAAATCAAGCCTTTCGCGGTCTTGACGCGTGGACATGCGCCGACACGTATTCTTTTCGTGGCCGACCACGCTACAAAGGACAGTGGTCAGGTCTGGATCGGGTAGGATTCTGAAGTCAGCAAGGATCGCGAGGTGTTGGGATGAGCACGGCTGTCGTTGGGGAGGTGCAAGGCATTGGCGCCAGGAAACGCGAACCCGTGGCTGGCGCTCTGCACACGGTCGTGCTCCTGGTGATTCTGCTGGGAGCGGCTGCGCTAATGTATCTATCGACGAGCGGCATGCGCTCGACGCAACAGCCAAATCGCCTGACGTTCTACGGCACAACCATGGTGTGGGAATGGCTGCTGACTGCCTATGTGTTGTTTGGTGTGCGCCGCCACGGAACCCCGCTCAGCGAGGTAACCGGCGCGGCGTGGAATGGCGCGAAAGATTTCTTTCGTGACCTAGGGATTGCCTTGGCGTTCTGGATGGTAGCGTTGGTCGTGCTGGCGGCCACGGCGAAGCTCGTGCATTTCGGCGGGTCCCAGCAAAATCTTAAATTCCTTGCGCCGGAGGGCGCGGCGCAGGTTGCCGTATGGATTGCGTTGTCTTTGACCGCGGGAATTTGCGAAGAGACGATTTTTCGCGGCTATCTGCAAAAGCAGTTCATCGCATGGATCGGCAACGCCCCCGCGGGCCTATTTCTCTCCGCGCTGATCTTCGGTATGTGCCACATCTACCAGGGAGCAAAAGCCGTCGTCGTAATCACCGTGTACGGCGTATTGTTCGGGATTCTGGCGCAATGGAGAAAGAGCATGCGCCCCGGAATGGTCACGCACGCGCTGCACGATACCGTCAGCGGACTCGCGGTAAAATTCTTGCCGAAGTGAGCCCGATGATTGCTGGGATTCTATGTAGGGGCACGCATCCGCGCGTCCCTCTATTGGGTCGGATACTCGTTAGCCGTACGTCTGCGCGCCCTTCCGTGAAATACGCGTGAAAATAAAGCAGCCGGAGCGCTCCGCTGAGGGGCCGAGGCACTCCGGCTCATCCTGCCCGCCTCCGCAGTGAGCGAGCAAGAAACTCGTACAAAATCTATAAACACAAAACTGGTAAGACCGTTTCTATTGCTTCCGGTCTTCGTCGCTGCGCAAAAACTCGTAGCGTTCGATCGCGGCAACGACGCCAATGGCGCCCTCGTCGCGCGCTTCGGTCCGTTGCACGCGGCCAAGGCAGCGCACGCGTACGGGGCCTGCAAGCGTAATCTCGTTTGGCAAGGTCAAGAGGATCTCAATAGCGGAACCCTGTTTGACATCCTTGGAGAGGAAGAAATAGACGCCCCGAGAACTTACGTCACGGGATTCCGTGCTGGTCTCGCCGACCGCCGCACCCGTCGTCCATCGGACGGTTAGCGGCAGCCGCATTTGAAAGCGCTGGGTATTGCGGCGTTCGGACGCGGTCAAGGCGGAGCCTCCTGATTGAAAGTAGAGTTTAGCCGGGGTGGGGCCAAGCGACAATAGGACTGCGGATACAAAATCGATTTAAGCTTTGAAAGTACGGATGTACCAGAACCGGCGCTGTCGAGAGCAGTACTCGGTCACGTCCTGCAGCCCGCTAAGCTACTATAAACACAAGACTTGTTGCTTAACTGGAAAATTGACGCAAGGCACTTCAGACCGCAAGCCTTCATTTATTCGGGACAAACCTAGTTTTTTCAGTGTATGAGCTGCGCGCACGTCGCGCAATAAATATGGATCGCGCTATCGTGGCGTCGGAGGAAGACCCTACGTAAGCGGTATTAAGCCTGGCCGCCGGGAAACTTGATGAACGGGGTCTAACCGCATAGCTAAGAACCAACGTTAAGCACAAGTGACGGCGACAACGCTGCTGGATGCTTTAACAGCGGCGACCCAGAAATCAAGAAACACCGATTCCGAAATGTTCCACGAAGCGAATTTCGAGAGAATGGCAGAGCTACGTTTGGTCGATCAAGCGATGGTGGATGGCGTAGAGAGCGAGTTCGAGCCGGTCGGAAACGCCCAATTTGTCGAAGATGTTGTGAAGGTGGTTCTTCACGGTTTGCTCGCTGATAAACAGCTTCTCGCCGATTTCCTTATTGCGGAATCCCTGGGCCACAAGTTGCACGATCTCTTTTTCGCGATCGCTCAGCAGCGGCTTTTCGCGGCGCGGGCCGGACTCCGAAGACTTCGAGAATGCCTTCATGACTTCCGAGGTCATGCGGTTGTCGAGCCAGATTTCACCGGCGAAAACCCGGTGAATGCTCTTCACCAGCAAGTCCGTAGCGGATTGCTTGAGAACCACGCCGCGTGCGCCGAGTCGCATGGCGCGCACCACGTCGCGATCATCTTCCGCGGCTGTGAGTACTACAACGCGAGTGGGTATCGTGTCGAAGTTTACTTCTTCGAGCACGGCAAGCCCGTCTTTATCGGGCATGCGCAGATCGAGCAGCAAGATGTCCGGCTTCAGCTTCGCGAGCATCTTGATGCACTCGGCGCCGTTCTGAGCTTCGCCGACGATCACGATATCTTCATCAGCGCCAAGCAGTTTGCGCAAGCCGTCGCGGAAAATTGCATGGTCATCCGCGAGGAGGACACGAATTTGTTGTTTTGGTTTGGCCATTAGCCGAGCGGAATCTCGATAGACAGACGCGCTCCGTGGCCAGGATTCGACTCCACGGTCAACACGCCCCCCACGGTACGCGTACGCTCCTTGATGGAGATAGGACCCAACCGCAGACGGTCTAACTCGTCGCCTGTGAACCGTCCAGCGAAGCTAAACCCTTCGCCGTTATCGTCAACCACCAAAACGAGCCGGCTGTCGTCCTGCGACAGTTTTACCACGACATGGGAAGCCTTAGCATGCTTTTTTATATTGTTGAGTGCTTCCCTGTATATCTGGAAAAGTTCCCGGCAGACGCGGTCCGGGGCTTGGACCTCGACGGAATCAATCAGTAAATCCAAGGCGAGGGTGGATTCGTTGCGGAAACGTTCGGCAAAGCCAATCATTAGGTCAACCAGGTCGGCGCTCTGCACACGAACCGGGCGCATGTCCGTCACCATTCGGCGGAGTTCGGCGGACTCGCCCTTGACCGTCTGCTGTAGCAAGGCGAGGCTGGCGGAGGCCTGCTCGGGCGTCACCCCGACCTGCCGACGGAGCACGTCGAGCTGGATTTCAAAGCTCAGCAGGGTCTGGAGGATGCCGTCGTGGAGGTCGCGGGAGATGCGGCTGCGTTCGGCTTCGATGGCGCGGGCGCGCAGGTGGCGTAACAGAAAGACGTTCTCGAGAGACGGACCGATGTGCCGGGAAATGCGCTCAAACCAGGCTAAGTCGTCTCGGGTGAAGCGGTTGCGGCCATTGAGAAGGAACAGTCGCCCGACGGGCTGGCCACCTTGATCGAAAGTGACCGTCATCATGGATTTCAATCCCAGCAGTTGCTGCGTCGGGCCGGGGAGCCGCGGGAGCGACTTGAGGGACCGGCCGTCCCGGCGGTCCCAGCCGAATCCCGATCCCGCCCCGACAAGGCTGTTCCAGCTGATGCTCGCGTCGGCGTCATCGAGCAAGAGGCCATCGGCGCGCGTCAGCGGGAGATTGTCGGGCATTAGGCGGTCGCCTTCGCCGGCTTTATGGCGCCAGAGAAAAATGCGTTCAAGGTCGGTATCGCGATAGACGAGCAGCGCCTCCTGAACTTGGAAGGCTCGTGTGAGCTCATCGAGGAACAGGCGGAGGCACTCGGCCAAACCTTGGTCGACCTCCATGGTGCTGGTGATGCGTGAAAAGAATTCGTTTTGCACGGCGAAGAGGCGGTTGCGGTCGCCAAGAAAGGCGATGCCCGCGCCGGCCGCAAACGTAGCCCCAGCAAGACCCAGCCACGAGACGATCCTGATCCAGTGGATTTCTCCTTTCACGACCGTAAGCAAGACGAGTTCAAGGGATAGGAGGCCCGCGAGGGGGAAAGCGGAGTTAAGGCCCCAGCGAATGCCTGCAACGTAGCAAACAAATAGATAGGGAAACCATGCTGGAACCATGGTTGGGCTGACGATCATAAAGTAGCCCAACGCTACCAGGTCGCAGAACAGCGGCAGGTGCCACGAACGGCTGGGAACGATTTTTTCAAACAGCACGGCGCAGAGTGACAGGACCAGATACCCGATCAGAAATGAGATCGAGCCCTTGGCGTGCACCGGCGCCGACTGCTGTAGTAGCGCGATCAGCGCCAACAGAACGATGATCGGGCGGGCATAAGCAATCTGCCGTTCAAAGTGCCGGCGATCGGTTTCGTGCGGATTCATGCGCGGGGACGCATTCCTTATCAATTCAGTCTAGCAAGGGATGGCGAGCATGCAGCGGGAGCGTTTCCAGCTAAGAACGAGTCACCGAAAGGACACCAAACACAGATGCCAATCGCGGGGAAACCAAGACAGGGATACCCCCGTCACCCCACCCAACGACTGTCGCTGTCCTCTTGGAGTGCGCAGCTAGCCGCCGCCCTTGACCAATAGTGATCACCCACCAGGCCGTGTGGATGACCGTGCAGAACGCCCCGCATAAACCGCCAAAGGCGGTGAACTGCGGCCTGACTGCGTAGCCTTGGCCGTCTCCGGACTGGTGATCGCCCGCCGAATGGCCGCCAGGGGAGCATCGTCGTTTAAGTGCACAGTCTTGCCATCACTATCGATGCCCAGTTGCTTCCACATAACAGAAAGATCCACTGGCATCGGCTGATCTTTCATCTTGGCGTAGAGCCCAATCAACACCGGCACCCTTGTGGCCTGATCTCCCGCCTTCAAGGCATCCTCGACCGTCCAATCGTAGCGAATGTCCCCGCCGGCATTCAGGATTCCACGAAGGGCATCCTGCAAACCCCTCTTGTTGTTCGTCTGTTCTCGAATTCTGACGTCGGCCATGAAGCAGAACAGCGCTCCGCCCCAATACGTGCTCGCCCACGTGTGCGTATGGTCGAGACCCTTGTCGTCCGGATCCGGAACGCCCTTACGCATGTCGCGCGCTAAATCCGTCCACATTTGTAGCGCGGTCATTTGCCCAGCCTGTATGCGAGCGATTGGCTCGACATAGGTCGAAATCCCTTCTTCGATCCAATGGTGCTCGTCGGCCATCGATGGAAACGCCAGGTGCACCATCTCGTGAGTCAACATCCAGTCTTGCGCCAGCCCCGCGGGTATCGTTTCCGTTCCGACGCCGATCTTGATCAGACCGCCGCCGTCGCGTCCCCAAGTCATGCCGTGCCGCACCCCGCGCCCGTCAAACGGCGCAATACGAAGCTCCAGGTGCGGAACTGGAAAGCGGCCGTAGTATGTGGCCACTGCTTCCCCCGCCATCTGCACCCAGTGCACCAGCTCAGCCTGCGATAGCTTCCATTCGCCCGACTCGATCGCCACGTCGATGCGCGAGCCGCCAATGATCAGTGTCGAAGTCATATCATCCGCCCTGGCACAAGCCACCACCGGAATCCAAGCCAACGATAAAACCAATAGGCAACGACCGATGCGACGCGTCAAAGGGGAACGGAACCCGGTACAAGGCATGGAATGACGACCACTGGCGTCAAGCAAACCGTAATTTTTCAACTCTCGAGCGAGCGAGCCGCCGGCACGATCGACGTTCCGCTGCGGAAACCGAGCAGCGCATCCACCGCGAACTTCCCCGGCCCAAAAATCAGGATGATCAACGAAGCGATCAAGAACGTGTAGGGGGCGGCCGCATAGAATTTGTCAGGATCCGAGATAATCGAGAATAGCGCCTCGCGATCCGCGGTGATGTAGGCGACGATCAGGTTGATGGTCATCGCCAGCGCCGTGAGCCGCGAGAGCAAACCGATCGCGAGGAAAATCCCGCCAAAAAATTCCAGGCAGGAAATGGCTAGGGCCGTCTGTGCGGGCAGTGGCAACCCGAGGCTCGTGAAAAAGTCTGTGACGTTGGACAAATGGTGCAACTTGCCCCAGCCGCTCTGAATCAGTTGCCAGCCCCAATAGAGCCGCACAAGAAGAAGAAACGGAGACTGAAGATAGCTGATCAGATCGAAGAATCGATCGTAGAGCTGCCGGAATCGTGTAATCAGGTTTTTCATTTGGAATGAGGGTCTCGCGCGCGAGCCTTTTCAAGAACTCGCTTGCTTGTTCTCCGGCCGGCAGAACCATCCCAGCGTGGCCCAATTCTGAAACCATTGCTGCAAGGAAGCGGCTCGTTCGTCCGGTGGGATTGCACTTTTGCGGAATGCCGCGTCGATGGCCTTCTCAAGGGTCTTCCCTTGCCGCAGTGCGGCTAATACTGCGAACTCCTCCGCCTCGATGCGCCGGAAATATACGGAATTATCGATCCGGTGAACTACCAGGAATATCGCTCCGGGCTTCAGCTTGGCGACGGCTCGCACATGCTTTCGCTTGCGGCGTTCCTCGAACGCGTTGCTGGCGAACTCTTTGTCTTCCTCTTCTTTGCGCATCGCGAGCAGCAGGTCGTCGACCGGATAGTGGAAGCTGAGCAGCTGCACGTAGGGTTGCAATCGCAATCGTAAGCCTGCACCGCTTACTCCCCTGAGATCCTCGGTGCGCAGTGCGGGTACCGCCGCGGCATCGAACGCCTCAATATCCGCCCATTCGAGCCGCACGATGTCCAGCACCAGTTGCTGCTTGGTTCCGGCCCACTTCGGATGCTTACGTAACCACGGTTCCAGCTTCGCGCCCAGATTGCGCAGCGTGAACGATCGCGAAGGGCAATCCATCAGGTAGGCCTTGCACATCGCGTCGAAGCGTTTCTCGCCGAGCACCGAGCGCACTCCCGGAAAATCCTCGGTCATGCTGGACAACAACCGGAACCAATACTGCCGGTTGTAAATCTCCAGCCGTTCGAACGAAGTAAGGCGGTCGTTGGGCTTGATGAACCGCGCTGCATAGGACCGCATGGACCGGCCGTCGGGCGCTTTGTGCTGCATGCGCTCGTTCGCGGTGAGCGGCTGCATCACCGCGCGCGCCATGGTTCGCTGCAATTTCAGGAGTTTCATACCGCGGTCGCAAGCACGCTGGACGCCAGGAACTTGTTCGCTTTCAAAGCTTCGTCGTGCACTTCCTTGAACGAAGGAATACTGTCGTCCCATTCCAATAAGGTAGCGGTGTGCCCGGCGCGATGGATCGCGCGGTCGTACAGTTTCCAAACCGGATCGATGACCGGATGATCGTGCGTGTCCAGAATGTATTTGCGATATTTCGAGTGCCCCGCGATGTGAATCTGCGCCACGCGCTCCGCCGGAACGCTGTTTACGTAAGTCATCGGATCGAAGTTGTGGTTCTGCGACGACACGTAAATATTGTTCACGTCCAGCAGAATTCCACAGTCGGCTCGCTCCACGACTTCGTTCAAGAACTCCCACTCGGTCATCTCGGAAACGTGAAACTCGGCATAACTGCTGACATTCTCGACGGCCACGGGCACTTCTAGAAAATCGCGAACCTCGCGCACCTTCTGCGCGGTAATCTTCGCCGCTTCAAACGTATACGGCATCGGCAGCAAATCGTGCGTGTATCGCCCATCCACACTTCCCCAGCAAAGATGATCGGACACCCAAGGGGTCTTCGTGCGCTTGACCAGATCCTTCAACCGCCGCAGGTGCTCGCGGTTGGGCTTTTCCGCCGACCCGAAATACATCGACACGCCATGCTGCACCACTTTGTACTGCTCCAAAATCTGATCCAGGATCTGCAGCGGCCTTCCGCCATCGACCATAAAATTCTCAGAAATAATCTCAAACCAGTCGACCACCGGCTTGCGCGTCAAAATATGGTCGTAGTGCGTAGCGCGCAGACCTATCCCGATGCCATAGTCGGTGAATCCATTAAACTCATTCGCAGGCATTGCCATCTTCTCCGGGCCCAGTCAAAAATTTAGCGAAAAGCGCGAGGGCCAGTGAAAACTCACCAGCCCCCGTACAAACGATAAACGATCGAAGCTTATCGTTAAGGCTGTTACTCGGGCATCTTGCTGCCGTCAGTCGCGCAGCCGCCCTTGCCCTTGCAGGAGTTCTTGGACTTGCAGCCGTTGTCGCTTGACTTGCAGCCGCCCTTGCCCTTGCAGGAGTTTTGGCCCTTACAGGCGTGCTTTTCTTTCACCTTCTTGTCGGTCTTGGTGTCGTCCTGCGCGGCCGCCGAAGCGTTCGCGCCGGGTGCGAGATTCGAAGCCTTTACGGCCGCGCCAGTTCCCGCGAGCAAGCCCGCGATCGCTGCACCTGTGAGTAGAAACCTATTTGACTTTGTCATTTTCCCCAACGTCCTCCTGAATGAATTTTACTTCTCCTACTTCAGGCAGAAGTTCTGCCAGAAGACCGTGTGACTTCCCCAGAGCGCCGGCTCACTCCGTCTTGACCACAAGGCAAATTGCGAGCGTTTTGTCTGGGCCAGGACTCGGGTCCGGTGGGCGGTCTCGACGGCGGGTCTAACCTTACGCCCGATGCGAGTCCGCCTGCCAGCAAAAATATCGTCCCGCCTTGCAAAAACTTTGTAACCTGGACCGAGCCCATTCCTAGTACTGAGCTCCGCAAACTCTCCCAGTTGGCCAAACTCTCCCAGCCCCTGTGGCACAGCCATTCCTGGCTGTGTCTCACCGACCGGACGTCCCCGCCGTCGACAACGCAGAGTTGCTCTCCTGTAACCCAAGCACTCGGTTGACTTTGGCCGAGACATCCTCCGGCTTGAAAATCGGCGCCGAGCAAGTCCGTTCCGTACAGACATACGCGGCCGCGCGCGGAACGGATGGATACTGCACGTCAGGATTGGGCAGCTTCCCTTCCCGCGTGTCCCACCATTCCAGCCGCTTATAAAAGGACGGATATTGCAAGGCCGCCTCGAACAGCGCTCTCGCGGCGGGATCATCTTTCGGCCCGACAACCGTCAAGTGCAGCGGCGGCCGACCGACTTCATAGTCCGCCAGCAGCACGCTCGCTACCGGCAACCGCGTCGCCACCGGAGCCGCCGCCAAATAGCGCATCGCCGCGTCGCTAATCCTTCGATACCTCGCATCGCCGGTAGAGTGAAAGAGCAAGTTCGCCGCACGCGCCACTGCGACATTCTCATCCCGTTGAGGATGTGGCTGATACGCTCGGTCTGTCGGCGCCACCGCCGAGACGAATCCCGCACCGCCGGGACTCCGGAACGTCCGGTCAACGTACCCCATCGATGCAATCGCATTCTTCAGCCATTTCCGGTCCGCAGTGACCCAATACAGCGCCAGATACGCACGCGTCATCGCGATGGAATCACCCAGGAAGGGGCCGCCGGCATCCTTCGCTCCGTGATGGAATCCCCCCGCCCCCGCCCGGAAGCGCCCGATGCTGCGTCACCCAATCCGCCGCGCGCACAGCTTGGTCCAGCGTTTTCGGGTCGCCCGTAACTTCATAAAGCGAAGCCAGCCCAGTAATGGCCCAGCCGTTTTCGCGAGCGTATATGTGCGTGTCCACCCGCGGTATGCGCCGCTTGCGGCGCTCTGGGTCGTTCAGCACAAAATACTCCGTGCTGTGCTGGCCCTCGATCACGTCTGCATCCTGGCTGGTATAGAAAGACCCGTCGGGGCTGGTCAGAAATGTCGCCAGGAATCGCTGAATCGCCTGAGCCGCACGCAGATATTTCGGATCGCGCCACTGCGCACACGCTTCCGCGTAAATCCGCAGGTTCTCCGCCTGCACCGACATGATTTTCTCGAAGTGCGGCTTGGTCCAAACCCCGTCGGTCGAATATTGATAGACACCGCCCCACACAGGGTCCAGCAGTTGGAGCTGCGCATCCAAAGTCTGCTTGGCCATCGTCTCGGCCCGCGCATCCCCATGCGCCGCCCGGTCGATGGCCAGCTCCACCGAATCGACGTCCAAATATTTCTGGTCAGTCCCCCAGCTGCCCTGCTTCGCATCGTATCCCGCGAGGTAATCCTTCTCCAGCTGCGCTCTCAGCGCATTCCCCAGCAGCGGATTCGCGGGAAACGCAATCTCTTTCTCCGCCTCGACCGACGGCCCCGGACTCGGATCGTCAATAATCGCTTGCAGCATCCCAGCCATCTCATCCGGCGTCAGGTACCCCTGCCGCTTCACAATCTCGTGGCCAGCATCGTCAAACACCACGGTCGCGGGCCACCCGTAGTCCTCGTACCGATTCGAAAGATCGGGTCGCGAATCCTGGTCCACCCGCACGGTCAAATATTTACTATGCAGCAGCGCCAGCACCTTCGGATCGCGATACGTGGTTACATCCATGACATGGCACCAGTGGCACCACACCGCTTCCAGATCCAGAAGGACAAATCGCTGCTCGCGCTTGGCTTGGGAAAAAACTCCGTCCGACCACGGAAGCCAGTTCAACTTGACTGAGGGCGACATCGCGTTCGGCTCTTGCGCTAGTGCGCACTGGGAAAGTGCCATGGACGCCAGCAGAACCCCACGAAGTAACGTGCTACGTTTCACCTGTGAACCCTCAGCCAGCTATACGCCTTCCAGTGAAGTTTGGATTTGCGTCCTACGCGAGGCCGGTCACGCGCGACGTCCATCACGCAAGGGCTGGGGGCCCTTTTCGCACACTCTGCTCCTAAACCGCCCGTCTCGACAACGTAAATTTTGCCGACGCACACACTCACTAGGCACGCGCCTGGCAGCGAACGGTCACACCAAACCACGACGGTCGGTTAGACTCGCCCGCCCTCGAATCGTGAGCGCGATTTGCTTGACCGATTTGCTTGACCGATTTGCTTGACACTGATCGCTCAACGTGGCCGCCATCATTCCGCAAAGCCACACGAAGTGACGGCATCCTGTCGTTCTCAGGAGATTCGAGGCCCCGACAACGTGTTGTCACATCGAGTCGGGCAGTCACACTTTATTATCAAGTTTTCCACAGGCTAGACCGTTAAGCCTATAGACGTTGACGAATTCCCAGGGCCATGCTCCCCACTGGGAGTTACACCGGGGTCATGCATAAGAAGTGGTACCTGAAAGATCCATACGCCGATTTTCCGCCTATGCCGTTCATTGCTCTCGACTACGTGCTCTGTGCGCTCGTGTTTTTCCTTACAGGAATTGCATCCAGCCCACAAATCGCCAGCCTGATCGCATCGATCGGCAAGTGATGGCGGTGTCCGATTCTCGCAACGTGCGGCAGCAAACGATCGGGCTCGTGTCTCCTGGCCTTTTGGAGTCCCACGCGTAGCGGTAGCTATATCCACGCAACTTGGTTTTGGTCCGGCGCTTGTCGGCAACGGAACGAGTTACGGCGTGCCCCTCGACGCTTTTTCCAGAAGAATTCTTATCTTTGCCAAGGGCGTATCATAGGCCCCGAAAATTTGCATTTCCGGGTGCAGCGTCGTGTACTCGTCGGCCGCCTTGCGCAGCGTTCGGTAGATCTGTTCGGCTTCCCGGCGTTGCATCCTCTGATTGGGAAGATTCGCAATCGCCTTCTTCACGATCAACAACATCAACGCGGGATCGTCCACATGCTCGAAGCCTGCCGAATTTCTGGCATCCATAACCCACTTTAGAATAACGTCGCTCAGAGTCTGTGGCATGCGGTTCGCCCGTTGGCGATCATTTTAACAGTGAAAATTTTCCCGTGCCAGATGACGAGGAGTAGCTCAGCTGGTAGAACGTCGGCCTGTGGCACATAGGATGTTGAACCTTAACACGCTGAGCCGTCGCCACTTATCTACTTTTCGCAACCTTGAATGGACCCTCAGTCGGACCTGTTCTACGGGTAAATTCGGCCTTCCAGTTTCGTAAGGCTCTATCCCGCAAACACTGTATTCCCCGCCGCCCGCGCTCATTCTAACCTCAACTATGGACCTCGTAATTATCTTCACTGTCGCGCTCCCCGCGCTCATTGTTGGGCTGTTTGCGTACTGCCTGTATTTGACTAAAGGCGTGGAGCGCGAGCGCCGATAGTCCGATGCCTCGACGAGAGTTTTATGCGTTTCCGATTTACTGCCAGATCGCATGAGTGCCCCACCTGCGGTAGCCACCTGGTGCGCCATTCGCACAAACGAGGTGCGCTTGAGCGTATCGTGTGCTTAGCATTTTTTCTTCAGCCCTACAGGTGCGACGGTTGCGATGCGCGGTTTTTCCAGTTCGTCGACATTGCAGAAAAACTAACGCACAGTTAGGTGGACCGAAAATCGGGTAGACGCTGCACCGCCTAAGCCACTCGCCAGATGAATACACCGGACCTGGCGCGGAGTTCACTCGCAGCTTGGGCAGACCACGTGGTGGGCACACGCCATCGGGTATTGATTTCCCACGTTGCTTAGAGTTATGCTCGCCCCGCAAGGTCCCTCCAGCAGTTCAGCCCCTCAGCATTACATCTAAGGAGCACCCCATGAGCGATGAAAAAGAGACCAAGCTGTCACAAGACGACTTGAAGCAGGTCGCTGGTGGTAAACCGGCGGCGAAACAGCTGTCGCCGGAAGAACTCCACAAAGTGGTCGGAGGAAGTGTCGACTATTTTTTGAAGATTGAAGGTGTCCCGGGAGAATCGCTGGATGACAAGCATAAAGACGAAATTGAACTTTGAAAAGCCCGGTATCACAAGGAGCAAGCCATGAGCGACGAAATTAAAAAGCCTGAAGAGACAACGGATGCATCGGCGGCGCTCTGATGCGGACTTGCAGCAAGTAGCTGGAGGCAAAGTTACCCTTCAGGACATCCACTTCACGCGTAGCACGGATAAGAGCAGTCCGCTACTCCTTGAATCAACAACGCCCACACCACCCACTACGCCGCCAGCCAAATAATACGGGCGCGTTTTAAAACTCAATATCCTAGCCTTTAAGTTGGTGTGTCCCCAGCGACCACGGCCAATTTGACGACTTCGACCGGTTGGGCTCTTAGAGTGGCGAGCCTGAGTCGGGCAGCTTCAATAGCCTCGCGCTCAAGGTTGCTGATCTCAATGTGACTGTTCAGTCTTTCTGCTATCGCCGCGTTCGCACCTGCAACTCGGAGAGCCATTCTTGCGCTGTCCGTTTCAAAAATGGCGGACACATACGCTGTTCGCCAAGCTGACGAGGAGGTATCCGTCACAGAGCCTGCTTTCTGAGGTACGGCATGACTGTACGCCTGCGCACGGAGGATAGCTACGGCCAAGATTTCGAAGCCTTAGCGTAGCGCTGGAAGCGGATGCGAGCGCCTACGCGGTAGTTCATATTTGTGCGGCGTCAGTGGCAAAACGAACGGAAAATGGGACTAGTCCTCAAGAGCCTGTCGCGCTCCATCTCAACCACGAACTCGTTGTCTTGTAGAGCGATCCACAAACGTTGGCCCCGAAATGCACCTTTGAAGGCTATGCCATTCGCCACGAAGTCAAAGAACTTGAATCCATCTTCCTCGGTTACAGAGACCAAATCGTTTGGCGGTACCCTAAGTTCAGTCTTCCCTTGCGCTAGGTCATTGCACATCTGATCGAAGAGAGTAATCAGGATCATTTCTATCCTCCGATTCGACTAGCCCCAAAAATTCGCCCGGTGGATAGAACCTAGCAACCTATTTTAAAGTGGTGCTACGAATGCCTAAGTGGTTTGCCCAAAGCGTTACTCGCGCGACGCCGGAATCCGACCTGACGGCCGCAACAACCCTTCGCCATCAACTCGTCAGCCGCACATGTCCTTCTTGTCTCGCACAGAAAATCCCCGATTCCCCAACACAGATTCACCTCGTAGGGGCGGGGCTCGCCCCGCCCGGCTTCAACCCCGGCAACCCCCCGCCGCCAAGCCACAAAATGCCCTCTCAAGCCGAACGCGAAAACTTCATTAAGCAATGGGTGAAGGATTTGCTCGAAAATCGCGAGGACCTGCGGCGAAGCCGAACGGACGCGAGTGTATCGAAACGCGCTTACGTACTGCTTATATTTGACTAAAGGTGTTGAACGCGGATAGTCCATGAAAGCTCCCGCTAGGACTAGACTCCCCCGCTCGTGGGGAGTATGCTTCGCGGCGCAGCGTCCCCAGCAGTTCGGCCCACCCGGTAACGCAAATCGAAGGAGCACCCCATGAGCGCCCCGGCGGTAAACCGGCGGCCAAAGAGTTGTCGCCTGAAGACCTTCACAAAGTCGCGGGCGGAGCGGCCGTTGACTATTTCTTGAAGATCGATGGCGTCGATGGAGAATCCACCGACGATAAACACAAAAGGGACGTGTGATTGGCCTTTATTGTCGAGTGACCGCCCAAAAACTCAACATCCTTTGGCGCATCTCGCTCACCGGGCGGCTGGACAATGTCCTCAGGCGTAATCGTTGCAAAATTCCTTCCGTACTGCACACGAAGCTTAGGGCCATCGTCGGTGTTGAGGATTGCGCGAACGGTGCCCTCTTTATTGAGGCCAATGAAGAGCCTGAAGCGGCTGCGAGGCCTACACGGTAGTTCATTCAAGCAGGACACACGGCCTAGTGTTTCCGTGCAGAAACGGCGGGCCACTGCGCAACTCCAATGTCCTGGCACACGTTCTGCATCCCATTTTACGAGAGCTGAAACTTGAACTTGGCGGGCCTCATGGTTTTCGCCATCACAGAGTTTCAGAGTTGGTGATGGCAGGCGTTTCGATACCCATGATCCGTAGCTGGATCGGGCACGGTTCTGATAAGATGGTGTCGCGGTACTCGCACTTGAACAGCTCTTACAATGCGGTTGAACTCGCTAAAGTACCCGAGTTGGACCTAGTTGCACCTAAGCCTGTTCTGGTAAACGCCGCTTATTCAATGTGGTGGGAGTAGCTCAGCTGGTAGAGCGTCGGTCTGTGGCACCGAATGTCGCGGGTTCAATCCCCGTCTCCCACCCCAAATTCCCGCCGTCGATGACATTTCGGTTGGCGTGATTCGCACCGCGTAAATCCAATTAAGGTGTGGCATGAATATTCGTACTCTCGGCGTCCTATTCGATCTCGATGGCGTGCTGGTGGATTCCACCCCCGCAGTCGCTCGCAGCTGGGCGAAATGGTCGCACCTCCACGGCTTCGTCGCTGACGAGGTCATTCGCCGCGCTCATGGTCGCCCAAGCATCACCACGCTCCGCGAACTCCTTCCGAACGCCGATCTCGAAGCCGAAAATCGCCAGATGGAGCGCTGGGAGATCGAAGACACCGACGGCGTCATCCCGCTCCCCGGCGTCATAAACCTGCTGCAGGCCCTGCCCGCCGACCGCTGGGCCATCGTCACCTCCTGCACCCGCCCCCTGGCCGAGGTCCGCATCCGTGTCGCCGGTTTGCCCCGGCCAAAACATCTCGTCACTTCCGCCGACGTTCAGCGCTTCAAGCCCGACCCCGATCCTTACCTAAAGGGGGCGGAGCTGCTCAAACTTGCGCCCGCCGATTGCCTCGTCGTGGAAGACGCGCCAGCCGGCATTCGCTCCGGCAAAGCCACTGGCGCCTCCGTCCTGGCCCTGCGCACCACGGAAGTCGATCCTTTATTGTCCGCGGCGGGCGCCGATTGGATCGTCAACGACTTAGCTTCCGTCAGGCTCGCTCCGCTCTCGGGCAATCACGATCTCGGCCTTTCCTTCGACGACGAATCTCCAAGACTTTGACTCGCGTTCACGCTCTGTATAGAATCGCGCGCGCAACACAGGACGCGCACGTCCGTCCCTGCTTCATTTCGGTCTCCAACTTGTACGGGCGCAGCACTGCTGCGCCCCATTTCGGCAAGCACGATCGCCTTCGCTTTGGGAGCTCAAAGATGGCCAACGGTATCCCTTCTATTTTTCTAGCTGGACTATTCCTGATTCCCATAGCGTCGCCGAACCTTCGCGCCCAGGAAACGCACGAAAAGGAAACGAAAACAGTCGAAAAAGAAAAGCCCGCCGAGCCCGCGCCGCCAGCTCCCAAAGAGGAATCTTCCGTGACCGATCACACCGTAAAAATCGGATCACAAACGATTCCCTACAAAGCCACCGCCGCCACCATCCTGCTCAAAAATGAAAAGGAAGAGCCCACCGCTCTCATCTACTACACCGCCTACACCCGCACCGACGCGAAGGACACCTCCCAGCGCCCCATTTCCTTCGTTTACAACGGCGGCCCCGGCTCCGCCTCCGTCTGGCTGCACATGGGCGCGTTTGGTCCTAAGCGCGTGGTCACCGCCAACGCCGAGCCCACTCCTCCCCCGCCCTACAAGCTCACCGATAACGTCAGCTCTTTGCTCGACAAAACCGACCTCGTCTTCATCGACCCCGTCGGCACTGGCTTCAGCCACGCCGTCGGCAAAGCCGAGAACAAGGACTTCTGGGGTGTCGATTCCGACGTCAAATCTCTCGCCGAATTCATCACCATCTACGTCAGCCGCACCGACCGCTGGAACTCCCCCAAATTCCTCATCGGTGAAAGCTACGGCACCTTTCGCTCTGCCGCCCTCTCCAACTACCTCCAGAACCACAACGGCATGTATTTCAACGGAATCGTGCTGATCTCTTCGGTCCTCGATCTCGGCACAATCTCATTCAGCCCCGGCGACGATCAGCCCTACATCTTTTACCTGCCCAGCTACGCCGCAACCTCCTGGTATCACAAGGTGCTTCCCAATCGCCCGGACAATGTCCACACTCTGATCGACGAAACCCGCCAGTTCGCCGTCACCGAGTACGCCGCCGCGCTCCAAAAAGGTTCCAAGCTCAGCCCCGCCGAAAAAGCCGACATCGCCAAAAAAATCTCGCATTACACCGGCCTGAGCGAAGACTACCTCATCAAAGCAAACCTTCGCGTCAACCTCCCCCAATACATGGTGGAACTCCAGCGTAGTCGCGGACTCACGACTGGCCGCCTCGACGCCCGCTTTTCCGGCTTCACCTACGATCTGCTCGGCGAATACGCACAGTCCGATCCTCAATCCGACGCCATCACCGGAGCCTACACCGCCGCCTTCAATAACTACTTGCGCGACGAACTCAAATTCAGTCTGCAGGACAGAAAATATCTCACCGGATCCGAAGAGGCCGAACCCGCCTGGGACTGGAAACACAAAGGAGGCGAAAATTTCGGCTTCCCCGGCTCCCCCAACGTCGAAGGCGACCTGATTCAAGCCCTGCTCACCAATCCGCATCTTCAGGTCGAAGTCGAAAACGGCTTGTATGATCTAGCCACCCCATTCTTCGCCACCGAATACACCATGGACCATCTCGGCTTGCCCGAAAAGCTCCAGAAAAACATTCATCTGCAGTATTACGATGCCGGACACATGATGTACCTGCGCGACGATGATCTCGCCAAGCTCAAAGCCAACGTCGCTGCATTCATCGACGCCTCCGCAAAGCACGACTAGAAGTCATCTCATAAATGCATCTCAGGGGGTCGGAGCTTTCTTGCCCTGAGGCACGAAGGGAGCTCCGACATTTAAAGACACGCAAAATCGGGCTTTAAGTGCGTGAAAACCACGCTGCTTTACGACGGGTCAAAGCCGGAGGGTCATCGCCAATGGAAGCAATCCACGAAGCGACGGGGCTGGGAAGAAGCGGAGCAGGTTCGCCGCGAATGGCTCGACTCCTTCGATCCGACCAAAATCGAATTAAAGCGCCTCCGCATGGAAAAGGAATTGAAGACGGTGCCGCTGGAAGTTGCTGTCGAGAAGTTTCCGGAAGATCTGAAGGTGAACAACCGTGCCGAAGGCACGCTGACCAGGCAGGCATTGTTCGGGAAGAAAATTATTGAGTACTTCGGAGCGCAGACTCCGGTTTTGGACATCACGCCCACCGACCTCCATGACTGGCGACAGACATGGACTTTCGGGGATTCCACGGCCAGCGTGTTTGTTAGCTCCGTGAAACAGTTCTTCAAGTTCTGTGAAGCTCAGAATTGGCTTCCTGCAAGTCCTGCGAAGCATCTCAAGCGACCCGAGATCGAGCAAGGGTCACGCACCGTACCGTTCACGGATGCGGAGTATGCCGCGATCCTCGGGCAGGTTCAGAAGGACGGCGACACCAAGCTGGAAACATTCCTCGAACTTCTCCGATGGTCGGGGATGGCGCTGGTCGATGCGACTTTGTTTGAAACCAAGTCCGTCGTTAACGGCACACTCGATTACAAACGCAGGAAGACCGGCAAACACGCAATCGTGGTCCTTCCGTCTCGCGTAGTCGCGTTGCTGAACAAGCTGCCAGAGGGCCAGCCATTTCGCCGTCCCGACTTCAAGCTAGAATCTGACAAAAGCTTTTGGCGCATACAACTTCAGGAATTGTTTGAGCGTGCCAAGATTACCGAAGTGAAGACCGACCTCGGAATACGTCCAGCGCATCCGCACCAACTCTGTGACACTTGTGCGGTGTGGTACATCCGCAAGGGCGCGTTGATCCAGGATGTCGCCAAGATGCTTGGAGACACGGTAGCCATGGTCGAGCGCCACTATCTTACGTGCATCGAGGAACTAAAGGACGCCCACGTTGCGACCAACAAACGAATCCTGGAAGCAGCTGGAGCGGACTAAGCCGCCATGCTGACCAGCCGTTCGTAGACTCGTCGCGCTACGGATTCAGGGATCCGCATAGATTCGTACTCGCGCTTGAATCCGCCTCTACGGCCGTTGGACTTCTCAGGACGCGGAATCCTGAAAACGCCAGGCTCGTTCTTGAACAGATCCCTGATGAACTGATCCGAAAAACCCCACTGTTCTGCTAGGTAGGAAACCTTTAGATGCTTATCGTGTAGCGCCAATTGACACGTCCGAGATTTTGAGACACCAGTGGTGTCCTTAGTTCTCGGAGGTCGTATAACCTGTAGACTTATGGCTTTCCCTGCGAGGGTACTTGTCTACTGCCACATTCCCGCTTGCCAGGAGCCGATGTCCCTGGGGCGTTCGCGTCAAAACTCGGACGCGGCGAAGTAAAAGCATGGCCGAGGGAGAGCCTCATTCACCGCCAATAGGCTGTCCCTACTAGGGCAGTATTTAATTCCGATTAGACAATCGATAGATCAACGGTTGTCCGCGCAAGGATCGGTACCCACTCAGTTTTCGATAAGCGCTGCCGGCTCAAGTCCAAAACATCGCCGCCTATTGGCGCGCGAGGATGTGGACTATTCGCTATTGGCCCAGGACTTGACGCGCTCGAAGAACTCGTTGCTGGCCCAGACGCTGGTATCCCGGTTGGCACCAATCTGTGCGAAGGCCTCTTGTGCCGCTGATTTGTCCTTTGCAAGCGTGGCCATATACGCAAAGCGATTCCGCTTAAGATTAGAGATTCCGTAGTTCTGGTCGAGGGTGGCGTAGCCTTTCTTGATCTCCGGCCACGACAGTCCGCCCAAGTCGGTGCGGTTAGAGTTCGAGGTGCAGGGGCACACAATAAGGCTCGCAACCTCGAAGTAAGTGACGGCGTTGTCCGGCGTATCGGGCTGCTTCAGGAGTTCATCGGCGAAGGCTTCCACCTCGCCCTCGTCGCCGTACCACTTCGGGAGCAAGAAGTTGGCGTATTCGCGGTAGTAGTGGTAGTAGGCCGGCTCGAAGGCGGAGGCGCGGTCAAGGAGTTCCCTGGTTGGCACCTTGTCCCAGCCCTGCGCGAGGGCCACGAACTGCATGGCCTCAAACCAATAGGGGCACTTTTCGCGGAGGCGCACCGCTTGTAGCAGTGTAGTTCTCGCCGATTCGATACGCTCCTCGAACAGGTTCCAGTCTTCGCGGGTCACAGAATCGGAGTAGCCGTGGCCGCGGGCATGCCACGCGTACTGGATGTAGGCATTAGCCAGGGCAACGCGCGCGGTCGCGGACTCAGGCTTCGCCGCCATCCAAGCCTTGAAAGTTTCCAGGTAGGCGGTCCAGTTGGTATCGGAACCGTCGCCCACGACGGCCTTCTCTCCCAAAGCATCATAGAAATCCAAGACCTTCCACACGCCGCCGACCACCCTTCCCTTGCCGGTGCGCGCTTCGTGGCCAGCTTTTTCCAATTCCTCGAAATTGCGCTCGTGGAAGTAGAGTCGAATCCAGGTCTCATAAGCTGCTTCTTCGACGAGCTCGGAGGGCGCAGCCGATTGTTGTGGCTCGGCGGACGACCGCGCAGCAGGCTGAGGGTTTGCGACTTGTCCGTATGCGCGGATAGCCTGCATCGTTTCGGCATCCGGCTGACGAGGCTCGTCTTGGGCTTGCGTGTGCCCGCAACCAACGGCCAACAAAGATAGGCTTAGGCTCAAAGCCGATACGAAAGCTCGCTTGGAATGCATGAAGGCCCCCCATTTCCGGGATTCCTGCACATTCTAGGGAGCCGAACTTGGCGGATGGAACAGCACCAAAGTACCAATCCAGGTACTTGGTTAGGCACATACTGGCACCCGCGTGCGAACTGCGTTTGCGACTGTCGACGTTCAGGATTCGGTGGGTTGTCGTGGGTCAGATGTGACCGCGTCGGCAGCGGCGGACAAGTCCAGTCCCAGCACTTCAAGTTTCCCGGTGCGGACGGCAAGGAACTCTACGGCATTGACGTGAGGGACACGACTTGGAGTTCTGTCGGCCTCGTGCGGCTGAACGCCATCACCGGCGAAGTTCTTGCGAGGCGAAATCTAAACGCTGACGTATGGTTCATCGATCTTACAACCGTTCCCAGGGACTTGGTTCCAACTGGCCCTGTGGAAGCGACGACAAACTCTGTCAACTCCCGATAAACGCGGTGGTCTCAATGGGTCGACGCAACACCTGCTCGAAGCCCACGCGCAGGGCTTTCGGCAACTAAGGATCGTTCGCGAGTGTTGATTCAAGCGGAACGCCGTCCTGGCTATGTGTGATCGACTCTTTGAGCTTCAATGTCGAGGCCAGGTTTAGGCAGAGAACATCTGCACCTCTGGGCAGGTGTTTACGCGTCTGCGCGTGTGCCACAGTGGAGCCTGAAGTCGGAGGAATCCCATGGCGCAAACGATCTGGATTCACAAGCTCGCCGATGCGAAAAAAGTAGAAGCGGATGGAATGGACTACATCTGTGAGCATTTGTTTCAAGGTTTGACGCAGGCTGGAAAGCTCACCAAGGCAAAGGGTTGGAACCCCTTAGAAAACGCCAGCGCGAAAGATGGAACCACATACCGGGCACTGTTCTGCGATTCATGCGGAAAGAACTACAACAATGGCAACGTGAGGCTGGCGAAAGAGCCGGTACTAGTGTAACCAAGCAGGACGGCCACCATGGCGTGTGACTTCCCGGCTCACCGTCGAGGCGGCTCGCTCGAGATGTCTGGCTATCTCACGAAGCGACCAGCCGGAAGCAACCCCTCGTGAGATATCCTCTCGCTCAGCAAGCGTAAGGGCTAGACCAGAGCGACGACGGGTGGCGGGGGGGGGAATCCCTCCGCGAGGCAACAGCAAACAGCGAATGGAAGTATGTGGCTTGTCAAAGGCGCGCCCAATCTCATGCAACGACTGCCCGGCCTTCCAACGACTCCAGATGTCACTCTTCTCCGTGGGAGAATGTCTCGATCGCATTCCTTGGGTCATAAACACCATCCTTAAACAGTTCAGTTCTTAGATGGTGTTGCATCGACCTATCGAACCACCCGACTTATCGGGCAATGGAATCCGAACTCAATTCGCGCGGTTCCGAACGCGCCTCAAACCCTCAAACTAGGTCAGGCGGTTGGCCAATGCCTGGCGTTTCTCAGATCAGCAAGACTCAGGCAGTGGGGGAATCATTGGTTGTGCCAGTGGAAGAGCTTATGCGTGATCTTCCACTCGTCGTTCCACTTGAGCAAGGTGAATACGTCGGAAGCTCGGGCATTGGCGCCAGCCAACTTGCCTGACCAGCGTTGAACTTCCAGATGAACGACGGCGATGCTCTCGATGATCTCAATGCGTGCGAAGCGAGGATTGATATTCGGTGCCGGGCCGTTATCGGTGACCCACTTGAAAACGTGCTCAACGGAACCGCTATACTCGACTCCTTGACAGTAACCAGAGATCGTTGCGGAAGGATGAAACGCGGGGCGCATCAGATCTCCGTCACCTGCGCGAGCGCCCGCGATATAGCAGTGCATGGTACGGGTAATCGCGTCATGTTCGACGAGGTAGGCGTTGGTGGCCGATTTGACTGGAGACGAGGCTCTCGGCTTCACCGATCGAGATTTCGCGGGGGTACCTGGTGCGTGAACGGCTCCAAGCCTCTATCTCGTGCCTGTAGGCGAAGACGGTGTCCTGCTTTTCGTGCTCGCGGCGGTGAACGGGGAGTCTCTCAGTTAGCTCCCATCGCCGGACGGTGCGTTCGCTGCGGTCCAGGTAAGCTGCGATCTGCTTCCACGATTCGAGAGTTTTCTGTGGGGTGTTCCGCTCCGGCATGGCAAGCCCCCGGCTGAGGACTATACCAGAGCTTACACCACTCAACTGCGTCCTCATGCGTGCCAGTGGAAAGCTTTTTGGATGATTTGCCAGCCACTCGGCGTCTTTAGAAGGGTGAATAGGTCGGACATGCAGACGCCCGAGCCAGCCAGCTTACCTGACCATCCAGCGACCTCAAGGCGCACGACGGCGATTGAGTCGAGGATATCTACACTAACCACGCGAGGCTCAATTTGGGGAGCGGGTCCATTCTTGTCAATCCAGTCGAACAAGAACTGAGTTCCGACAACGAGCTCTCCTCCGGCGTAGCCGAAGAATGAGGCATCCGGGTGGAAGGCAGGACGCATCAGTTCGCTTTTGCCCTGTTTGCTTCCGTCGATATACATCTGCACGGTTTTGACGATTCCGTCATATTCGGTAGGGTATCCGCTCTTGGTCATGCGGAGAAGTTAGGATCGGAGAGTGCGGGGCGTCAACTGCCAAACGTGGCTAAAGTCGGTCGAGAAGCCGCCTGAATCATTGCTCGTGCGCAACGACAGCCTCGCAGGTTCTAGCAGAATATCAATCCGATAAGGAGGGCAGAATCTGACGAGCACTCTGCCTTGTTCGATTTGTTTAGCCCAGGCCGGCGGCGCAACATCCCACTTAACCGTTCGCGTCCACATCCACGGCGGCCAATACGATGAGCAGTGCGTTGTCGTAACGGGCTGTGGCATCGAAGATGACGCAGTTTCTGCTGTACTCCGTCAAATTGATACCGACGATTTTTTCCAGCTCGAGACAGAACTACTGTAGCACCGATCGCAACCCGATCGGCTGACCGCAAGAGTCTCGACATTTGCTCACTAGGAGAATTCAGAATGGTGATCTGCGACCGGCTGCGAGAATTGCGCGAGAGCAAGAATCTTTCCCAGGGAGACATCGAAAAGAGAACGGGACTCTTCCGCAGCTATATATCCCGCGTTGAGAATGGTCACACGGTTCCCGCTATCGAGACGCTGGAGAAGTTCGCTCGGGCTTTGGAAGTCCCGCTCTATCAACTTTCTATGACAGTGACAAACCGCCTCAGCTCCCGAATCTCCTGAAGCAGAAGACCTCAGATGACGTCGTTTGGGGAAGCTCAGGTAAAAGCGCGCGTTATCTTCACGAACTGAGGAAGAACGTGAAGACGACCAGCCGACAGTGAGCCTCGGTCGTTTCGTTTCCAATTTTGAGCTAGCGAATGAGGTGTACTTCTGCGAAGTTAGCGCGCACACTGCAATCAGCAAATTGTCCGAGCCAGTAGCGACCTAGCTGTAATCCTCTTCCTCGCAACGCGCTCTCGCAGCTCGACCGACTTTTTCTCTCTCAGTTTGCCTTACAACACCGCGCAACTTGGGAGGCATCCGTGCATTCTCCTTTCGAAATCCTGAAAAAAGAACCCAATGGAAGTTTCCTTTGGTTTGAAGCAGTGAACGATCTTGAGTCCGCGAACTGTCGCATCAAAGACCTAGTTGGATTGTCTCCTGGAGAATACGTTGTGGTTGACCAACGCACGCACAGCGTCGTTGTTTCTGCTCCCCGATATAGCTCACGAGTGGATTCCAGAAGGGAATGATTTGTCCCTGGCATGAGAGACTTCAGCTTAGTTCAACACCTACTGGCAGAAATACTCATGCTTGCGCTATTGGGTTTGGGCTTTACCATCTGGCTAGCCATCCGTCCGTGATCCGACGCGGGTCCGGACGATGGTTGAATCAAGCGATAACGCAGTCGCACGTCTCCACGTCGATGTAAGGTGCAGCAACTGCACGGCTTAGATTATTTAAAGAATTAACATAATATATCTATACATTTACGCAACGACGGTTCATTGTAAAAGTCTAATCATTTACTGAGGAGGATTAGATGAGAACTATGAATCGCTGGGAACAACCTTTCCGTGGGGCTACGACCCTGCAGGAACAGATCAATCGCGTGTTTGGCGATGGCGTGGGACGTGCGGGCGAGGAGTCGAACTTGACCCCTTGGGCTCCGGCCGTCGATATCTACGAGACCGAAAATGAACTAGTCGTTAAGGCGGACTTGCCGGATGTGAATCCGCAGGATCTGGACATTCGCGTGGAGGGCAACATTCTCACAATTCGCGGCGAACGCAAGTTTGAGAATAAGGTGAACGAGGACAACTATCTCCGCGTCGAACGGGCGTATGGCTCATTCAGCCGAAGCTTCTCGCTGGCGAACTCCGTGAAATCGGAAGCGATCAAGGCCGAATATCACGATGGTGTGCTGACGCTAAGCCTCCCGAAGCGGGAGGAAGCGAAGCCGAAGCAGATCAAGGTCAACGTCAATGTCAATGCGGAAAAGCCCGCATTGGCTGCGGGAGCTGGCGTTCGCTGAAAAGACCCGGGATAAGCGCGCTAGTCGGACAAAAACGAGCGGGGTGTTCGATTGAGTGCTATTGCAGCGACCTGGTTGGCAGAATTAACGGAATTCTGACTTTGTAATGGGGCGGCTCTCGATCGAGCCGCCCTTCCATTTACACGACCGCCAAACCCAAGTTCCGGACAACCGCGCCGAGGGTCTTCCGAGTGACGGTGTACTCTGGAAGTAGGTCGGGTTATCGGACGTTGAGTCCTCATTTCCGACTCGCAATTCCCTGACACCGCAGGACGTATACTTGCCACACACCTCCCTCGCCTGAGGAGCTTTGACCATGCGAGACGAAGAATGGCTCAAGAAACTTGACGACGGCAGAGGGGTGAAATTCACCTATCTAGAACTGCCGGAAGACGGGGCGTTTATCACCGCGCAGCTTGCTGGTAGTGAGGTCGTCTATTCGGTCGTATTGACAAAAGCAAGAAACCCGCTCAGTCGTGAAGATGTGGAAAGCCATTTCAAGGGCGAGCTTTCAAAGAAGTAGAGTCCCATTTCGGAAGACTATCCGCGGTTCCAGAAACTTAGCCGGGAAATCCTGTTCCTGCAGCATCACAACTCATTGGTGAGAAAAACCCTATAAATGGGGACCGCGAACGGTTCTTCCGCGCTTCTCTCCATGTTGACCTGGACTACCTTCCAGCGCTCTCCTCTGCGTTCAATAACGGAGCCCTGCTTGGGAACCGATTTGTCACCATCCATGTCGAGATCGCTCTCTTCCGTGGTTGGATCGCCGTTGTACCGAAACACTATTTGCTTGGCGCGCCTCATGCTTCACTCCTGTTGCTTGCGCGCAATGGTCACTCCCTTCTGGCATCGACCCAGAAACTTGATCGGCCGACAGCAATGACATTATTCGTGCGTTCGTCAAACACAACGTATTCACCCGGGGACAGTGCAAGCAGCTCTTTAATGCGAATGTTGGCAGATGCAAGGTCGTTCACCGCCTCGAATCGGCAGAAACTTCCCTCCGGTTTTTTCTTCAGGATGTCAAGTGGGGAATGCATGGATACCTCCTGTGTTGCATGGTGCTGTAAGGCAAACTGAAGGAGGGAAAAAGGTGGCCACGCTCAGGTGAAGACTTGGCGCGGTAGACCGGCAACTGATTCTAGTGGCTCGGACAATTTGCTGGCTGGAGTATGGGCGCTAGTTTCGTGCAAGTACAGTCTATTCGGAGTGCGGCACAGCTCTGAGCGCGACGCCTCCACACTCACCGTCCTTTGTGCGTTCATACGGAAAATCAACGCTCGCTGGCCGGGCGATAAAGTGCCTGAGAAGTTGTAACGAACTTCACCGCCAACGTTCCACCACCCCGCACCCTAGCCCTACCGGAGTCCCATTGAATCAAGAGTGGGGCTGCGAGAATTGCCGGCTGGCTAGAGCACGTCAGTCCAGAAGCTTCAGCGTGAGCGCCTCCAGGCTTGTCTGCAACGGAGACGCAGCGGACCAAAGTTCGGTATCATGGGCATTCCCAGTCCAACTGAAACGGGCCAGCCAATCGCAACTGTAAACGTCAGGAGGGAAAGACCATGTTAATCCGCAATTGTGTTCTCGCAGCCGCATTGGTATGGACGCCCCCCGCGTTCGCCCAATCTGCGGCACAGTCCGCCCACGCGGATATTGCCAACGCACAAGGACAGAAGATCGGTACCGCGACAATAAGCCAAGCCGATGGCGGGATTCGCATTGACGTACAGGTTTCGCAACTGCCGCCCGGCACACATGGCATTCACGTTCATACCGTTGGCAAGTGTGAAGGTCCTGCTTTCACGAGCGCAGGAGGACATCTCAACCCGACCTCGAAGAAACACGGAAAAGACAATCCCGAAGGCCCGCACGCAGGAGACTTGCTCAACATCCAGGTGCAGGCCAGCGGAGATGGCAAGGCGTCGCTTTTGGATCCGAACGTTACCTTCGGCGAAGGACCGAACTCGCTCTTTCACGAAGGTGGTACGTCGCTTGTGATTCACGAAAAAGCAGACGACTACAAGACCGACCCCGCAGGTAACTCTGGTGCGCGAATCGCTTGCGGCGTCATCGTTCAATAAGCATGGACCTGAGGCCGTGCCCTGCCACGCCGGCAGGTCAGGGAGTTTGGACGACGTCACCGAACTCGGCCGATCCAGGACCCGTCGGGCATCCGGCTAGGCCCAGTGGGCAGTTGCCCGATCCAGCGACGTAAAGGACGTTGCCTGTGTTCAGCACGATTCCGAACGGCCAACATGCCATCGTAGGTCGAAATTCTTAAAATTCTCGGGAGTTACGGGATTGCCTGACTGCCCAGCGGCTTTTCAATAGCGACGAGTAGGCGCAATCATGACAATTGGACGCCCCGAGAGTTATCCACCAATGCAAGCGCTATTGGAAGCTGTTTGGTGTCGTCGTGGGTATTCCAGACACGGTGTGCCAGATCACTCGTGCCGATTCTGCCGCACGCGTTTCCCGCAAGTGGATGGATTATGGAAATACGCAGTGGGACGCTACATCTGCGGCGATTGCCGTGATAGGGCATTGAAATTACCCAAAAAGCCGTAAGAGACTACGAGGGCGTCATGGATCGCAACTACGTGATCTCAAATTCAAAACTAATCGCCCGAACAGCGGCCGCCATGAAAGACTCCAACGTCCCAGTCGGCGATGAGATTTGGCAGAGCCTGATTGCTATGCTGCCTCGGGCAAAGACTCTCGCGGCGCACCCCAGTCTTCTCGATGACATTACACTCAAGCCGGAAACGGCCAAAACGTGGGTTCAGGTTAAGCATGTGGCATGGTCAATACTTGATTCAATGCTCGGGCCGGGATGGGCGCCAGCCATGGACGAATCGGAAGTGCGCGCCTACATTAGGAATGCGCCGGACGAAGGTTGGCAGTATCCATCGGGCGGACAAGTGTTTTCTCGATTCAATGATGATGAGTATATTTGTCTCACAAGGGAAGCAATTAACTTCACCTGCGTCGGCAACCTGATAAGCAGCGCGCACACCTCCGAAACTCGCGCCCGCTACGAATATCTGTTGCAACGCACGCGACGTTCGCGAATTAATGCCTCCGCATCGTAGGCGCACTCGGTTCTCCCTCATCCTCGCCAGCGGACTTGGGACCACGGATTAGTCACCTTTCGCCCCATGTACAATTCGGCTCAGCGGCTTTTCAGCGGGGAGGGCTGACGTATCCGCAAGATGTACGCGTGCCATCCTGAATTGGCAAAGGAACCACTTCCCGGATGCTGCGAGGATTCCTACGGCGTGAGATCGGCCTTCGAGATCGCGTGTGTCTGGCGGTTCAAAACCACCAGGAAGGCCACCCTTCCGTTCAACGGATTGTTACTTGACATAAGCTAAACTGCGGCGCAATGTTCCTCTAGCTTTTTCCCTCGGTGTTTCTCGCGGTTCTTTCACATGATTTTTCGGACGAATTTCGTGGGCTCCCCAGATCGTCTCTGGCGAACACTGCATTTCAGCTCGCGGCCACGAGTCGATTGGGTGGTCCCATCGATTTCGTAATTATTCCAGGTCAGTCAAAGGAGTGTAACCATGAACCAAAAGGGCTCTGACGTATTGAAGAAAGCTCAGCAGAATTGGGTGAGTCGTCGCAATCTGATTCGCACCGCGGCAGGGGCAGCGTTGGGAACGGGTCTTGTGGTTCCCAAACCAGCCTATGCCTGGCAAGAAGATGAAAAGCGGTGCAAAGGCCCCAGGCTCAAGCCAATTCCCGGGGGTGTCGTGCCATTCAAACCCTTCGGGGTCCCTGTCCACCATAACCCGCTGAATCCCGCCACTCCGCTGGCAAACATCAACGATCCATCGCAGATCGGTGACTTCGATGGGTTGGTGGGTCTGACGCACATTCGAGGCGGGGGAACTGGAACGGACGCCATGGGTACCCCCACGGCGCTCGCGTACCAAGCAGACATGGGCTTTGGGAAGGGCAAGTACATCGACATCAACGGCATCCAGCACAGCGGTACCTTCGCCTTCGTTTGACTTGACCTCTACACCGGTCCGGCCGGATCGGCAAACCTCCCGCAACAGATTCACGACTACAACGTGCACATCGATTCCAACGACGTGTTCTGGATGGTCGAAGTGGATGAGAACGCTCTCGAAGTTAACTTCGACCAGGGAAAAGCTCGCCTGCACGTGCGCAACTTAGACGTCTACGATGACCATGACCTCGCCAACTCGGTGACCCAGGGACTGGGGCTGCCCGGGGGCCTAGGCTTCCCCTATCCGGCGATCGCACCGATTGCCCCCGTTCGCGCGACCGTTTCGTTCGATGTGGAATGGAGCGGTATCGTCGCGATGGCCCAGATTGAGAATACGACGCAACAATTTAAGGGCTCGTTTCTCAGCACCGGAGCCACGATCAACTGGTCTGCCGAAGAAGATGGTTTCCAATTTCAGTCGGAAGCGCCTGACCCGAGTAGAAACCTCGTCTCAGTGCTCGGGCGCGAGAAGAACGGCGTTTTCTTCACCTAACTTGACGATCTGGAATCGTCTATCGATCGGGCGCTAACATTCTCGGAGGACGAGTTTGCGCCGTCGTTCGCCCAGCGGGAAGGAAGGTTGTTGTTTTTAGGAAGTATGGAACCTTCACGACGGCGAAGCCTCGACAGACAAGCCTAAATGAGGTTGTTCGAAGGCCGATCTCACACCGTGGAGGGCTACGCTTCTCCAACGGCTTGACTGATGTCTCGCCGTTGAAGCCGGGACTTCTGGCATACATCTGGCCTACGTAGCGGCGAATCCTTAGAATTCTTAGAATATATAGCCCATTAAATCTGTAAGTTACAGACTCCAAAGGGAACTTAAGCGTCCAGAATGAACACTTACGAAAAAGACAGGGGAGGGGAGTGCTAAAGATATAACTACCGGATGACCGCCTTTCAGTAACGGGTAATCTTCTCGCGCCAACTCCGAACACTGTACACAAACCCCGCCTCCCCCTCGTCTACACTACTTTCGTCGGACGGCCACTCGATCGGCCCTCTTCAGGCGACCCAGCGAATTTCGAGTCGAACCAACGGAGATACAAACGACCCATGGCTACAACTCCGCAGGCACCACCTTCTCAGGCACCCGTTTCTCAAGCACCCGCTTCACAACGCACCATTCACACGGCCCAGCTCATCACCGCGATGCTCAAGTCCAACGGCCACGTCAGCGACCTGATTTTCTCCCCGGGACGCGCTCCGCAAATCGAAGTCAGCGGTGAACTCGTCGAGTTGAAGTTCAAGGGTCTGGAATCCCTGAGCCCGGATGACACCCGCTTCATCGCCTACGACATCATCGGCAAGAACGACCATCCCATCCGCAAACTCGAGGAGGATGGCTCCGCCGATGTCTCCTACGGGCTTTCCGGCGTCGCCCGCTTCCGCGTCAATATCTTCCGCCAGCGCGGCACGTACGCGATCGTCATGCGCGTGATTCCCATGGTAATTCCCGGTTTCCAACAGTTAAACCTTCCGTCGCAACTCGAAGATATCGTGCACCTCCGCAACGGCGTCGTCCTGGTCACCGGCCCCACCGGATCGGGAAAATCCTCCACGCTCGCCGCCATCATCGACAAGATGAACGAAGACAAGGCCTTCCACATCCTGACCATCGAAGATCCCATCGAATTTCTGCATCGCCACAAAAAGGCCACCATCCACCAGCGCGAACTCCACAGCGACACGCCGACCTTCGCCCTGGCCCTGCGCGCTGCGCTTCGCCAGGCTCCCAAAGTCATTCTTGTTGGCGAAATGCGCGATCGCGAAACCATTGAAATCGCCCTCGAAGCCGCGGAAACCGGCCACCTGGTGCTGTCCACCCTGCACACCATCGACGCCTCCAAAACCGTCGAGCGCATCATCGGCGTCTTTCCACAGAGCGATCAGCAAGGCATCCGCACGAGATTCGGAAAAGCCTTCCGCTACATCGTTTCGCAGCGCTTGCTTCCAAAAAAAGACGGCAAGGGACGCATCGCCGCTATCGAAATTCTCAAAGCCACCATGCGCACCCGCGAGTACGTCGAAAAGGGAGAAGGCGAAGGCAAGACGCTCCTCGACGCCATGCGCGACGGCGACACCGAAGGAATGCAACACTTCGACGGCGTCATCGAAAAATTCATTCGCAACGGCACCATCGATTTCGAGACCGGCATGGCCTTTTCCACCAATCCCGGCAACATGCGCCTGGAACTCGCGGATTTCATCGACAATCCGCGCGCCGCCACAGCAGCCGCGCCAAAACCGAAGGAAAATCGCCTGACCGAAATCGAAGTCGAGCCGTAGCAAAGACACTCGTGTCTGTGTCAAAATGCAAATGCCCGCCCAGCAAGAAGTCGATCAGCGAGCGTTGTCATCCTCAACGCAAATTAAAGCAACCAAGCCTCTCCCAACCTGCCTCCAGAAATTCTCGCCATTAACCGGCCAAAAACAGCCTACAATTCCTCGTTCATGAGCGGATTCCTCGACGCCACAGTTCTCCGAACCATCCATCTCCTCGCCGTCTCGTTTCGCATGGCCTTCGTGCTCGGATTGCTGGCGCTCCTGTTCCCGCGCGTCGGGCAAAGCATCTTCGCCCGCGTGGAATGCACACTCGCTGATTTCTCCGAGCACCGTGGTCTCGCAATCGCCAGTCTGTTCTTCGCGGTAATTGGCATCCGGCTCCTCGCGCTCCCATTCCTCCATGTCCCGGTCCCCGGCATTCATGACGAATACAGCTACCTGCTGCTCTCCGACACCTTCGCTCACGGGCGCCTGACAAATCCTACGCATCCGATGTGGATCAGTTTCGAGACATTCCACGTGAGCTGGTTTCCCACCTACTCTTCGATGTATCCGCCCGCGCAAGGACTCGCTCTGGCAATTGGCCAACTCCTCGGAAATCCTTGGATCGGCGTTTTACTAAGCGATGCTGCCATGTGCGCTGCAATTCTGTGGATGCTGCAAGCGTGGCTCCCGTCGCGCTGGGCCTTGCTCGGTGCGGGGATCGTCGCCCTCAAGTTGGGAGTCGCCAGCTACTGGATGAACAGCTACTGGGGAGGCGCAGTCGCGGCCATCGGCGGCGCGCTGGTCTTGGGCAGCGTCGCGAGAATCGTCAAGCGCGCGCGTATTCGCGATGCGCTTCTGCTTGGACTAGGCATTGCCATTCTCGCGAACAGCCGCCCGTACGAAGGATTTCTCTTTTGCGTTTCCGTCGCGGCAGGGTTTTTTTGGTGGCTTATCGGGAGAACGAAATCGACAGACTCGCCGCGCCTTCGCCTCACAAACGTCGTTGCTCCTCTAACCATCGTTTTGGTTCTTACGGCTGCGTGGATGGGCTACTACAATTGGCGTTTGACCGGTAATGCGCTGCTGATGCCACACGTTTTGAACACGCGCAGCTATCACAGCGCCCCGCTTTTTCTGTGGGAACACCCGAAGCCGGCAATGCACTACCGCAATCAGCAGTTCGAGGATTTCTACAACGGCTGGGAGCGTGAAAATTATCACAACAACTTGACCGACGCCCTCCGCGTCTCTTATGAAAAAATATTCCGTGGCGGCGTCACCTATTTCTGGCCGGGCTTGTTGCTGGCTCTTCCAGCGCTGCCGTACGTATTGCGCGACCGCAGGATGCGACTGCCGTTGATTACTGTAGTCATCGGCATCGCCGGCGTTTTTGTCGTCATTTGGTCAGCAGCTCACTACGCTGCGCCGATCACCTGCGCACTCTATCTCCTTGTAGTCCAAACCATCCGCCATTTACGGACGATGCGCATCGGCGCGCGCCCGCTAGGGCTGGCATTATCGCGGGCCATTGTTCTGGCTTTGATTTTTGGCACGGGAATCAACGTCGCTCGCCACGTCTGCGATCCGCTTTTCTGGGCTTGTCAGGGAGATGCCAGCCGGGCAGCTATTGAAGAAAAACTGAGTCACACGCCAGGCAAACACCTAATTATCGTGCGCTACTCCGAAGATCACAACATCCACGACGAATGGGTCTACAACGGCGCCGAAATCGACGACGCAAGGGTCTTATGGGCCCGAGAAATCAACCCCGAACAAGACGCCAAGCTCCTGACCTATTTCAAAGATCGCAAAATCTGGCTCGTGACTCCCGATACGGACAACACCTACCTCGAGCCCTACACGCCGCCCGGCGCCCCGCTCGTCCCGGAGCAATAGGATAAAGCAGTGCCGCGGCCCAACCACAATCATGGCGCGTGGCAGTCAAGCAGCACTGAAAATATTCGCATTCAGGAATTCGTTGCGGAATTTTCCCTGCGGATCGAATTTCTTGCACAACGCCACAAACTTGGGCAGCTTTTCATAATTCGGATGAAGCTGCGCGGGAGGTATGGTGAAAAGCTTTCCCCAGTGGGGACGCGCTCCAAATGGCGCCAAATTTCTTTCGATCAAAGGCAGCAGCTTTTGCACCGCGGGCCAATCCTGCTTCCAGGTGAAGTGAATGGTTACGCAAGGTTGCTTGTAGCAAGGACTCATCCACAAATCATCCGCCGCAATCGTCCGGATTTCCGAAATCAACAGGTGCGGGCTGATCTTTTCGTGCAGCTGCTCCACCGCCATCACCGCTTCGACCGCATTTGGCCGCGGCACGAAATACTCCGACTGCAGCTCTTTACCGGCACTGGGCGTAAAGCCCATTTTAAAATGCGGCAGCCGTTCGTACCACGGACCTGGCACACCCATCTGCTCCGTGCAATTCTCCGCGGAGAGTTCCGCGATCGGGTGCAGATTCCTGGTCGCGCGTTTGGCCCCGTAAAATTCTTCCGGAGCATACATCGCCTTGCCCTCTTCCACGCGGTTCTTCAGCCAGACCTCGTTGAATCGCTGTTGCTTCCAGTCGGTGAACAGGCTGACGCTGTAAGCGCTCGATTCAATGGCCTCAAAGTTTTCGGACCACTGGCTCATCGGCAGATTTTCATACACGAACTGCCGCACCTCGAAGGTCGGTTGCACGTCCAGGGTCACCTTGGTGATCACTCCCAGGGCGCCAAGTCCCACAACCGCGCCGCGAAATGTCTCGCCGTCGTCGCGCCGCGACAATCGCACCACGTCGCCGGACGCCGTGACCAGCTCCAGCGCGGATACCGCTGTCGCCAGATTCCCGTTTTTGTCCCCGGAACCGTGCGTTGCGGTGCTGCATGCCCCCGCAATCGAAATGTGAGGAAGCGATGCGAGGTTGTGAAGGGCAAAGCCCTTGCCGTCAAGATCGGGGCACAGCTGGCCATAGCTCATGCCGCCCTCGACGGTGACCGTGCGCACCTTTTCGTCTAACGCCGCAATTTTCGCCATCGGCCGCACCGACAGAAATTGGTCGGTGCTGTTCGCGATGGTGTTGAAGCAGTGCCGCGTGCCGAGGACCTTCAGCTTTCCCTGCTTCGCTACAAATGTGCGGACCTCTTCCAGCGAGTTCGCGGAGTACAGGCGCTCGGTGCCATATTCGAGATTGCCCGACCAGTTTTTCAGTTTGTCATCGGGCATGGCCGCCAGCAGCGGCGAGATGATCGGAGTCGCCATCATCGCCGAAGAAAGCCTGATAAATGTTCTCTTGTTCATGGTTTTTCACCTAACGAGATCTTGTGTCAAGACGTACCGTGAGCGCCGGTATTTTTTGATGGGTGCGCTTAAATGTTGCGCCAGGGAGTTGGGAGCGCACCCTTCGAAGTCCGTTGAGAGCACGCAGTTCAATCGGCGCTAAAGCACCGACCTCCTGAAGAAAAAGACTTTTTACGCAGCCTGTAAAGCAGCGCTGTACCCCTGCAAGTTTTAATCACCGGGACGCCACCATTAGATTGTTTAACCCGACCTCGAATCGCTCGTTATGGAACTCTTTGAAACCAATTCGCTTGAGCATCGCACGCAGCGTTTCTACGGGAATCCGCTTTTGGTGTTGGTCGCTTTCCATCTCGTCACTGACCAGCGCCAGTCCGTGCAGCACTCTCAGGATCGGATCAACCATTGCCGAAGGCCATGTCATGATCAGCGAGCCTCGTGGTGTGAGAATTCGGTACGCTTCCCGCAGCACCGGCTCTGGGTCCGGAAGATGCTCAAGCACCGCCAGCATCACCACGTGATCGAATTGCCCCGACTCCAGCGGCAAGGGCGCTCCAAGGTTCCCGCGAACGCGCCACCACCGGCCCCGCACGCCGTCTTCGACCTGATCGTCCAAGCCGACGCCGTGTGAAATTTTGTCGCCCGCATAATCCAAAAATGCCGCGTCCAGGCCGCAGCCCAAATCGCAAACACTCGAGCCGGCGCGGATATAAGGATACGCCGCGCGAAATCGAAGCTTCGCGATGAAATGGTCAAGTCCGGTGTAAGCCATCTATTTAAGGTCGTAGTCACCGATGTACGTGCCGCGGCTGATGCCCAGCATACTCAGGAAAAACGAAGCGAAGATCACCTGAATCCCGATGAACAACCACATCGACCAGAACAGCACCGCGCGCACCTGGTGCAGCGGCCCGAACCCGCTGGCCACCCAGCCCCACACCACCCAGACGCAACCCGCAAATCCCACGACAAACAAACCGCCGCCAAGGAGCAGCCCGGATTCCAGCGTCACGTGGGTCAGGGCGCGCCGCAACGAATGATTGCGGTGATCGAAACGCTCTGCATAGCTGAACACCTTGGCGAACGCTCCGATCGACAGAATCTGCACGCCCAGCAGCGTAAACATCAGCCCAAAAATCATGGTGTGCACGTCCAACGTCACGCGCGGCGTCAAAACACGCGGGCCGGGTAAGAGCCAGAACACCAGAAACAATCCCGCCGCCACCAGGGACGCGCCCGGTAGAAGAAACAACCAGTTCGGCGCATACAGCAGCATGAAGCGCAGATGCCGCCACCCATCGCGAAAACTTCGCAGATGCGGTGGGCGTCCGCGTTTGTCCGGCCACAGTGTGATGGGAATTTCCGTAACCTTCGCCTGCAGCTGCGCCGCCTTGACCACGAATTCCGACGCAAACTCCATTCCGGTGCTGCGCAAATCCATCCGGTCGTAGACCGCGCGCGTAAATCCGCGCATCCCGCAGTGGCTATCTCCGATTCCCGCGTGAAAAAATAAGTTCAGCACCCATGACAGCGCGGGATTCCCGATATATTTGTGGTGCCAAGGCATGGCCCCGGGCTTGATCTCGCCACGGAAGCGGTTCCCCATGACCACCTCGTAGCCCTGCCGCCATTTCTCCACGAATCGCGGCACCTCGCTGAAATCGTAGCTATCGTCCGCGTCGCCCATGATGATGAACGCGCCGCGCGCCGCCGCAATTCCCGCCCGCAGCGCCGCTCCGTACCCACGTCGCGGCACCGCCACCACGCGCGCGCCCAGCTTCTCGGCAATCTCGACAGACCCATCCGTAGAGCCGTTGTCAGCCACCACGACTTCTCCGCGCAATCCCGCCGCGCGAAAAGCCTCAAGCGCCTTCCCGACGCAGATCCCAATCGAGTTGGCCTCGTTCAAGCACGGAATCACCACCGACACATCGGCCGTGTCCGCGATCGTTTGCGCCACGAGGCGCGTCGAAATCTCCGTATTAACGGTATCCAGACTCAATCGTTATCCCGGGCACGACTTCTGGCTTGCATTTTCCAGCGCCGTCACTATTATGGCGGCGTCGCTGCAAGCTCTCCTGTGACCCCATTGTCTAACACATCCGACGCGTCCACCACCACTCCCGTCGCGCCAATAGGCCCCATCGCTGCAAGTGCCGCCGACGCGGCACGCTCACGCGGCGGCCTGCTGAAAGTTCTCGGAGTCTGGTTCGGGATCGCCGCGGCCGTGGGCAACACTATCGCCGCCGGAATCGTACGTGCTCCCGGCGATATCGCGCAGTGGCTGCCCAATATTTATCTCTTCTTCGGCGTCTGGATCCTCGGGGGACTATACGCACTGGTCGGCGCATCTTCGATGGCCGAACTCGGCGCCGCCATTCCGCGCAGCGGCGGTCAATATAACTTTTCGCGCCGGGCCATCGGCGACTACGCCGGCTTTATCGTCGGGTGGAGTGACTGGCTCTCGACTTGCGGCACCGCCGCCGCCGTTGCCATTGTCATCGGCGAATACAGCGGCGCGCTGATTCCCGCACTCGCCGGACACGTCCAACCCATCGCGATTGTGGTCATCGTGGGATTTTTCATCTTGCAGTGGCGCGGAATCAGTTGGGGCAAGGGCACGCAACTCGTCACCGCTGCAATGAAGACCATCGCTTTCCTGATCCTCGTTGCCGCATGTTTCCTCTTCGGTGGCCAAGCACGCAACGCCGTGCCCACGGCGGCACAAGCCGCCAGCGCAGCCCACGCCGCCGCAGCCATGCCCACGCTGCAAGCGGGCTGGCCGCTCATCATCGCCTTTATGCTAGCGCTGCAAGCGGTGCTGTACACCGTGGACGGATGGGACGGGGTGGTCTACTTCGGCGAAGAAGTCCGCAACCCCGGTCGCGATGTCCCGCGCGCCATCTTCGGCAGCGTCTTTTCGATCATGGGGATCTACCTGCTGATCAATGCCGCGGTCCTCTACGTTCTCCCGCTCAACCAAGTCGCCGGCAATACGTTCTCGTTGGGGACCGCGGCCGACCGCATCTTCGGGCATCTCGGCGACCCCATCATCCGCTCGATCATGGTCATCTCGTTGCTGTCATGCATGAACGCGAATCAACTGTTCTGTTCGCGCACGCTGTACGCCATGAGCCTCGACGGCCTGTTTTTCCGGCAAGCTGCCAAAGTCAACAGCGGCGGCACGCCCACAGTCGCCTTGCTGCTCAGCACCATCGTCGGCGTCCTCTTCGTCCTCGGCCCGTTCGAACGCGTCATCGCCATGCTGTCGTTCTTCTTCGTCGCAAATTACACGCTGTCCTACGCCTCCCTCTTCGTCCTGCGCAGGAAAGAGCCCCAAATGCCGCGTCCTTACCACGCCTGGGGCTACCCGTACACGACGACCATCGCCCTGGCGGGCTCGATTTTCTTTCTGATCGGGTCGATAGCGACCGACCGCCACAACGCGCCGCTAGCGCTGCTCATGCTGATCGCAAGCTACCCGGTCTACCGCGCAATGAAATACGCGAGTAAGAAAGGCGAAGTACCGATGTAAGGAAGTAATGAACGAACGAGGAAAACCCGGACAGGCTCAAACGTCGGGCTACTTTCTTTACTTCATTGGGTTCCCTACGTTGCTTCAGACTTTTTCCGCGATACTTTTTCCCTGCAGGAACAACAACAGATAATCCTTCCCACCGGTCTTCGAATCGGTCCCCGACATATTGAATCCGCCGAACGGATGCGCGCCCACCATGGCGCCGGTGCATTTCCGATTCAAATAAAGATTCCCCACATGAAACGCTTCGCGGGCCTTCTCCAATTTCTGCGGATTGCGCGAATAGACGCCGCCGGTCAACCCAAACTCGGTGCCATTGGCAATTTCCAGGGCATGATCGAAATCCCGCGCCTTGATGACCGCCAAGACCGGCCCGAAAATTTCCTCCTGCGCGACGCGAGCCTTGGGATCCACATCGGCGATCACGGTAGCTTGCACGAAATAACCATCGCCCGGCGCGCGATCGCCGCCGACGAGCAGGCGCCCTTCTTTCTTTCCCACATCAATATATCCAAGCACAGTCTCCAGCGCCGTCTTGCTCACCACCGGACCCATATAATTTCCGGGTTCTTCGCTCGGTCCGACGGTCACTTTCTTCGCGCGTTCGACAATCTTCTGCACGAAGGTGTCATAAACCTTCTCCGACACAATGGCCCGCGAACAAGCGGAGCATTTCTGCCCCTGATAACCGAAGGCCGCCTGCGCCACGCCTTCCACGGCCGCGTCGATGTCCGCCTCTTCGTCCACGATCGTTGCGTCCTTTCCGCCCATTTCCAGGACGGTGCGCTTGATCCAGATCTGGCCCGGCATTTTCTTTCCCGCGGCCTCGCTGATGAGCAAGCCCACTTCCTTGGACCCGGTAAAGGTGATAAACCGCGTCTTGGGATGCTTCACCAAAGCATCGCCAACAATTTCGCCGGCGCCGGTCAGAAAATTCAAAGCGTCCTTGGGAATCCCCGCCTCATACAAAATCTCCACCATCTTCGCCGCCACCACCGACGCTTCCTCGGATGGCTTCAGGACCACGGTGTTCCCGGTAACCAAAGCCGCCGCCGTCATCCCGGTCGCGATGGCCGCCGGGAAATTCCAGGGCGGAATCGCCGCCCCCACCCCCAGCGGGATGTACACCATAAAATTCTTCTCGCCCTTCATCGGCGTGGTAGCCTGCGGCCCGGCCATCCGCAACATCTCCCGCCCGTAATACTCCAGAAAATCGATGGTTTCGGCGGTATCCCCGTCCGCCTCCGCCCAGGACTTCCCCACCTCGTAACAAATCCAGGCCGAAATCTCGAATTTCCGCTCGCGAATAATCTTCGCCGCCCGAAACAAACACTCGGCCCGCCGCTCCGCAGGCACCCGCTTCCAGGATGCAAACGCCTTGTTCGCCGCCAGCACCGCCTGGTTGGCATGCTCGGCCGACGCCGCCTGAAACACCCCGATCACCTGCGAGGGATGCGAAGGATTGGCCGACATCATCTTCGCCGTAGTAAAAACCTTCTCCCCTCCGATATACATCGGATACTCGCGGCCAAACTCCGCCGCCACTTTCTTGAGCGCCGCCTCCATAGCCGCCCGGTTCTCCGGGCGTGAAAAGTCCACGAACGGTTCATTCGCAAAATCACCCACTCGCACGGTCGTCTCAGCAGTAGCCATCAATCTCTCCTCGGCCCTCCATTCTACGTCGCACGGACAATCCCCACAACGCCCCGAGACCCATCGCGGCGGGTCTGTTCACATTGGTGGAAGCCCTACCCCCAAAAAAAGGAGTGTTCATCGGCGGCCGGGAACGGATCGCGTCGGGAAGAATCGAGATTGCTGCGAAGGAAACGAAGGGTAGTCCTTTGCTAGTCATACCGCTTCATTGCGGATGCAGGGACTCCGCGAGGCTCTGGAGATTTTGGGGCCACACGCGGATGACTCCCCGGCGCGGACTATCAATGTCGGCTATGAGAAAGAGCGATACGGAAAGAGCGATGGGCAGAATGAGAAAGAGGAAGGCGCTTCTTCCATGTGCGCCGTAACCTATCAATAGGTTACAGAAAATGGAGATCGCCGTCAGAAGCAACCACGCCGCGAAGGGAATGCGGTTCCACCAGGCGGCCTGCGTGTATCCTTGAGAGTTCAATACATCGTTCATGCCGCTAACGACGAGAGCGATGACAGGCGTTGGTTGAGCGACCGCGGGCTTGGCGACGGTGGCCCAAAGCTGCGTCTGCAGCCGAGCTGTTTCAGCGTTGATTTGGCCAATTTGTGGATCGAGGCGCGCTTTGTAACCGAGTATGCGCTGATCGAGATAGCTGCTGAGCAAGGCGCGCACTTTCGAGGCGTCCGCCTCTGGCAACAAGTCCGCTCGGACGTATTCGGTCCCGATGGCGTTGGCTTCTTGCTCTTCGTAGTTCTTCCGCTGATCATACCTGCTGACCGCCATCGAAAAAGTGAAGCCGATGATGAGGCCTAGGAGCGTCAGAGTACCGCCGAGGACGAACGCGAAATCATCGTGATCAGCCTTGTTTTGTTCCGACTGCCTCGCGCGGAACGCGCTGCCGACCCACGCCGCGATCCAAAAAACAAGCAAAGAGACCGCGAGAACGAGAATTGGGTAGTCCAGTGGGTTGAACATTCGTTGTGCTCTCGACTCCTCTCCGAAGGTATCAGGCGGACATGCCTCGCCTAACGTGGTGAGACCAACATAGCAGAACGCAGCCTTCCCGCCCGATAGTCAGTTTGGACCCCTTGGCAATCTGGTTGCCACGCTTCGCAACAGTGTTCGGGCCGCTGAATGCTATATTTGAGCAACGAAGAGCTTAGTCTCGGAGAGAACTTGGCCGCCAAATCCATTTTCCACCTTGCATGTCTTCCTCTCTTGGTGCTCAGCAGTTACGCTTATCCGGCGAATCTGAAAATTGTTCGGGAGGACGGAATCGAATATAAGTCAGCGGAGTCGGTTTCGGACGAAGCGTTCAAACGTGCGCAATTTGTCGTTCAGCAGATGACCTCTGCGTCCCGGGAAATCCGCGAAAAAATGGTGGCCATCGGATTCAAAGTGGAAATCATTGGAAAAGATCAGGTTCAAAGCGACCTACCCGATTATTCGTACCTCAGAGGCAGGAAGACGCGCGATGGCCGTGATTTTGATACCGGGACAAGAGGATTGGGTGGGCGTGAAATGTGCTCCATTGGCGAGGAAAATCTCCTATGCCTGCGCAATCAACGTTATTGGCAAGAGGATATTTTCGTCCACGAGTTTTCCCACAGCATGATGGCCCACATGGACTCCGATCAATTACGCGCGGTCGAAGCCGCTTACAAGAATGAGGTGAATAAAGAACTCTATCCCAACGGAATCTACATGATTCGCGATAGCGGGGAATATTGGGCAGAGGGCGTACAAGCGTGGCTTGGGGTCACTCTTCGCACCGATGTGAACGGCGGATTCAATACACGTCCGAGGCCAGGCTTTCCTGCGAATGCAGGACGGCGCGAAAGCTGCCGCCGAGTTTCAGAAGCTTTTAGATCATCGCGGAGCACTCGCGTTCAACGTACTCTATCCGCTTGCGCACTTGGAACTTGGGCGCGCCTACGTCCAACAAGGCGACATGACGAAAGCGCGTGCCGCGTACCAGGATTTCTTTGGGTTGTGGAAGGATGCGGATGCCGATGTGCCCGTCCTGAAGCAAGCCAAGGCGGAGTACGCGAAGTTGCAGTAGTAGCCGCGAACCTGCGGCTACCAACCCGGACTTGTCATCCCGACCGTTTACTCTGAGCCCCGAAGAGTGGACCGGCCTTCTCCAGCGCGCGGTTTTCAGAGCGCCGGCCCGCGCAGCGGAGGGACTGCGGCGTGATCGTTGCCCTACTCAGATCACCGAGAGGGCGCGCCACTTTGCACCCACAGTCCTTTCCGCTATGCACTCCACCAAGACGTCCACAGGTGAACAACTCCGAAGGCTAGTCCAAGGCAATCTCCTGCCTGAAAGAGGATCGTCCTGATGGAACCTCCAAAGTTTACCCAGCACGAACTGACCGCCTTGATTGCCGAAGCCGCAGCATGGATGCAGCAACAGCGCGAAAAATATCGCCTTTCGGCGATTGCCCTCACCCCCGATCAAACAGCCGCGCTCCAGCCCTTCTTTCCGTCCGATATCCTTACCAGCTTGAGAATTCTCGATATCTCCCAGACCGGAGAAACAATTCCCTACCCGCCCTTCTACGAGCGGGTCCGTGCAGGAGGCTCGCGCGTCGTCCCCGACGCCACGCACATGACCGCCATTCCCTTCATCGACGTCGCCGTCTTCAATCGCGAACCCACTCTGCGCACGTTGTTCCACAATCTGGTCCACGTCGCCCAGTTTTCCGCGCTGGGAGTCGAGCGCGTGCTGGAGAGTTATTTTCACGTCCTCAATGAATCAGGATTGTGGATGGTCGCTCCGGTGGAAGAGCAGGCCTATCAACTCGATGGCCGCTACACCAAGGATCCCGCCGCCGTCTTTTCCGTGGCCGACGAAATCCAGGAATGGCTCCGCTCTGGAAGATACTGAACCGGCCCCCTCCTGCCAGGAGCATCCCCTAGCAGGACGCCGCACTTGCCGCGTCCTTGCGAACCCTGGATAATTCGGCGCACGCTGCGCAAAGGATCTTTACTCGTGCCTATCACCTTCCGATTCCACTACCCCATCGAGCGCACCATGGCGTTCGAGCGCGAGTATCACCCGAACCTGCGGCTTTCCTTGCCCGAAAAGCGCGAACTGCTGAAATCCGCGATCACCATCTGGATGCTGGAAGACGGGAAGCTGGTCGGCGAAACCTATGGCGTGCCCTGGAGCGCCAAGGACGACATGATTGGCTTCCCGCGCGATCGCGACGCAATCTACTGTTACTCGAATACGATTCTGCGCAAGTATCAGGGCAAGGGCTATGGCGCCATTTTGAAGGCGGCGTTCATCGGGAGAATTTCGCGCGACTTCAAGCGCATCTATGGACACGCTCGCCCCGGCGCCAGCCAGGCCCTGAACAGGAAATTCGGCGCGCGCATGGGCAAGACCTTCAAGAATTGGTTCGGCACCGGCGAGAATTACAGGATGTATGTCCTACATCTCGGGAAATAGAGGTCGCCCTCACGGGCCACAAAAAGAGGCTATCGGAGCGAAAATTAGCCAGTACCAGGACTACACCCCGCCGCAATCCCGAGATCGTATCTAAGCCATTTAGAATGAGATTGTTGGCTAATAATGCATACGGCACCGTTCGACGTAAATCGCACCACAGACCGAAACTGGAAGCGCAAACTAGGGTTCGTATACCTAAGGCCGGAGAATCGGCAACACACCCCGGCGGCTTCAAAACGTCGGTCATTGACGCCCCGAGAAACCAAGCAAGGCGGGACGCAACGGACCCCTTGGGGAGGATCCTGTGGTGCGCAAATTCATTTCAGTTCGAACCTTATTCCTGGCCTTATTCGTCGGGTTAGTGTCGTTGGCGCCGGCGCCGTCCAGAGCACAAATCGCGGTTGGCGTTTCGATCCGCGTCGCTCCGCCAGCCATACCAGTGTATGTCCAGCCAGCTTGCCCGGTTGAGGGCTACCTGTGGACTCCAGGCTATTGGTCTTATGGTGATGCCGGCTACTACTGGGTGCCGGGCGTGTGGATCGCGCCCCCGCGCGTCGGCTTGCTCTGGACTCCGGGCTACTGGGGTTGGGGCGGAGGCGTCTATGCATGGCACGCCGGATATTGGGGACCGCACGTCGGCTTCTACGGCGGCGTGAACTATGGATTCGGATACGGCGGCGTCGGCTTCGTCGGCGGCGAATGGCGCGGCGGGCGTTTCGCGTATAACACCGCGGTCGTCAACGTGAACACTACGGTCGTGCGCAACGTTTACGTCAACAAGACGGTGATCGTGAACAACAACGTTCGCACAAGCTTTAACGGTGGCCCCGGCGGTATCAACCGGGTAGCGAACGGGGAAGAACTGCGCGCCAGCCGCGAAGAACACGTCGAGAGGACGTCCCTACAGGTTTCGCACGAGCACCTGGCCAGCACCAACCACGCCAACTTCGCTTCCGAAAATCACGGCCGTCCGGCGACCCCGGCGATGAGCCGCGTCAACGCCCGCGAAGGCAACCAGCAGGCGCGTATCGCCAATGGCGTGAAGTCCGGGGAACTGACCCCACGCGAAACCAGCCACTTGGAAAATAAGGAAGCGCACATCAACAACGAGGTGCACAACGACCGCGCGGCCAACGGCGGCCATTTGACGCAGCAGGAACGCGAGCAAGTGAACCATCAGCAGAACACCGCGAGCAAGCAGATCTACAACGACAAGCACAACGCGAAGACGGATCATCCGGCGCAGGAACACAACGCCGAGCACCGGCCGAATCGCTAAGCAGTCCGATGCTAAGGAGCCAAGCGCTCTGACGCTAAGAAAAAGGTAACGAAAAAGGAAGCCGCCGGCGTGGTCCCAGCCGGCGGCTTCGTCTATTCGGCACATACACACCGGGCTGTCGCCCCCTTTCGAACTCGGACGCCAAGGATCTTTAGGCATCAAAACCTTAAAAATGGCCGAGCGGCGTTATCATGTGGCGGCCTGGAACCTCGATTGCACCGACGACGGGTCTAAAGACCCGCCACTCCTTTTTGCATCCAATCGACGCCGCTTGGAGCCGGCTTACTCGCGTGCTTAACGAATATCGCAAGAAGCGTGATTTCAAGAAAACTTCAGAACCTGCCGGCGGCGCTCGCGCTGGAAGCGGCGATCGCGTGTTCGTTGTGCAAAAACATGCGGCGACTCGGTTGCACTACGACTTGCGGCTGGAGGTTGATGGTGTCCTGAAGTCGTGGGCGGTGCCGAAAGGGCCATCGATGAATCCCGGCGACAAGCGGCTGGCGGTTCAGGTGGAGGACCATCCATTCGAATATCGCAAATTCGAAGGATCGATCCCGCAAGGTGAATACGGCGGCGGCGAGGTCATCATCTGGGACGAGGGCACCTACGCACCGGAAGGAGACATGAGCACGCGCGATCAATTGGCGCGAGGCGAATTGAAATTTCAGCTTCACGGCGAGAAGCTGCGTGGAAGTTTTGTGATCGTGCGATTGCGGAAGCCGGGCACCAAGAATGAATGGCTGCTGATCAAGCACCGCGATTCCCTTGCGGACGACAAGTGGGATGCGGAACAGCACGCAGAATCGGTGGTGAGCGGCCGAACGCTGGAGGATATCGCGGAGGGACGGCCGGCTTCGCGCGAGCGTCGCGTTGTTGACGCTTCCGAATTGGACGGCGCGGTGGAAGCGCCCATGCCGAAAATGCCAGGAGGCGTTCGCGCCACGCTGGCGGAATTAAAGGAGAAACCGTTCTCCGATCCGAACTGGATTTTCGAAATCAAGTGGGATGGAGTTCGCGCGATCGCGGAGATGAAAGATGGCAAGACGACTTTGTGGGCGCGTTCGGGGCGAGACGTAACGCGGGAATATCCGGAATTCAAGGATCTAGCGGAGAAGTTTCGGGTGAAGAAAGCGATCGTCGATGGAGAGATCGTCACGCTCGATGCAGATGGGCGAAGTAACTTTCAAAAGCTGCAGAACCGGCTGGGCGTGCAGAACCCCTCGCAAAAGCTGATGCAGTCCGTGCCGCTAGATTATTACGCATTCGACTTGATGTATGCGGATGGCTACGACTTGCGAAAGGCACCACTGGTGGAGCGGAAGGAGTTGTTGCGGAAAGTTCTGATCGGCAACGAAAAAGTGCATTATTCGGAACATATTGCGGAAAAGGGCGAGGAACTATTCGAGGCGGCGCGGGCGAAAGGCCTCGAAGGACTTATCGCCAAAATTAAAGACAGCGCTTATTCCGGCACGCGTACCTCCGCATGGCTGAAGTTGAAAATTGTGAACGAGCTGGACGCGGTGGTAGCGGGCTATACGGAAGGCCGCGGTAGCCGGAAATATTTTGGCGCGTTGGTGCTCGGGTTGTACGACGGTAGTGAATTGAAATTCATTGGCAGCGCGGGAACCGGATTTGATGAAGGAACGCAACAGCAGATTTTCGACAAGCTTCAGGAATTGGGCACACCCCGCGGCCCTTTTGGAACGGCTCCGGCGCTGCGGGAAAAGGTGGATTGGGTTAAGCCAGAATTGGTGGCGCGGGTCAAGTATGCCAATTGGACCACCGATGACCACTTGCGAGCGCCCGTATTCCTCTCCTTGCGGAACGACCGTAAGGCGAAGGACTGCACGTTCGAGGACGCAAGACGTGAACCGGTCGAAGAAGGGCCTAGCGCGGCGAAAGCAAAACCGGTGAAGAGCGAGAGAGCGAAAACCAAGACAGGGAAAACAGCGGAGCGAAAAGCGAACACTTTAGAGGAGACGCCAGCGGAAACCCGTGCGATCAGAGTGGCTGTGCCGCAAGTGACCGCGAAGTCGCATACGAAGCAATCGCATTCGACAGGATCCGCCTCCCCCAAGACGGCAAGCGATACAGAGAAAGAATTGAGGACCGGGCGATCGGAAACGCTCGACGTGGAATCAGACGGGCAGCGGGTGCATCTGACGCACCTGAACAAGATTTATTTTCCCGAAGTCGGGCTGAAGAAGCGCGATCTGCTGGCCTACTACTACCGGATGGCGGAGTATATTCTTCCGTTTTTGAAAGACCGGCCAATGGTTTTGCGGCGCTATCCAGATGGAGTAGGCGGCAAGGCGTTTTTCCAGAAAGAGGCGCCCTCCTTTCTGCCGGACTGGATCGGCACGGCGACGGTGGAGTCGGAGGAGCGCGGCGGCGAGATGCAGTACATCCTTGCCAACAATCGCGCGGCATTGCTGTATCTCACCAATCTGGGTTGCATCGATCATAATCCGTGGTCGAGCCGGGCGGAAAGCCAGGACCGACCGGACTACGTTTTCTTCGATCTGGACCCGACACCGGGAACGCCGTTTTCGGATGTGTTGTATATCGCGTACGAGATTTACAAGATGCTGAAGTCGATCCGCATGCCGTGTTTCCTGAAGACGTCGGGCGCATCTGGATTTCATATCTTTATTCCTCTGGAAGCGCGATACAGCTACGAACAGACGCGGACGTTCGCGGAAGTCGTGGGCCGGTTGGTCGCGGCGGAAAATCCAAAACTCACGACGTTCGAGCGAACGGTAAGCAAGCGTCCCAAGGGCCACATCCTGATCGACGCCCTGCAGAATGCGAGTGGGAAGCCGTTAGCATGCGCGTATTCGGTGCGAGCAGAACCGAAGGCACCGGTCTCGACGCCGCTGGCGCCCGAAGAACTGACGAAGAACATTACGCCGGATACCTTCACGCTGACGAATTTTGACGAGCGGATCGAAGATGTCGGAGATCTGTGGAAGGACTTCTGGAAGAAACGGCAGACGCTGGATCGAGCGCTGGATTTGCTGGGCAAAAAACTTCCGAAGGGTACAGCGTGAAAGAACGAAAGACAGTTGTGGGCTCATCAGTGGCAACAGGGGTGGCATCGGCGATTCGCGGTTGAGTTGATTGGTAGCCAGGGTCCTTCCACTGCGCACGGATTGATATCTATTGGTTTCGTGGGTAACCTCATCGGCGCAGCTACCGAGGTTATGCGAGGATTTCCATGCGATTTCGAACTGTTCTTCTGGCGGCCCTCCTGTGTGCTTTGCCACTTTGCGCACAAGAAAAGCCTTTGCACGGCATCGATATCAACGACATCGATCGCAAGACCAATCCGTGCCAGGACTTCTATGAATTTGCCAACGGAAGCTGGCGCGCGAACAACCCGATACCGCCTTCGATGGTCATGTGGAGCAAGCGCTGGGCGTCCGGCGAATCCACCAAGGAAGTGCTGCATGGCATTCTCGACGAAGCTGCCGCGCACTCTGCCACCGCTGCGCCAAAATCCACGGAGCGCTTGATTGGCGATTATTACGGCGCTTGCATGGACGAGAAACAGATCGATTCGCAAGGCGTCAAGGCCATCAGCCGGGAGCTTGCGCTGATTCAGTCTATGGGTTCGACCGCGGATCTGCAGCGAGTCATCGCACGCTTGAACGCAGAGGCTATTTTTGCTCCGTTCGCATTCGGCTCGAGCCAGGATCCCCATAATCCGCAGCAGGTCATCGCCGATGCCGCCGCCGCGGGTCTCGGACTTCCCGAGCGGGACTACTACTTCAAAGACGACGACAAATCCAAAGAAACACGGCAGAAGTACGTCGAGCATGTAGCGGCGATGTTCGCGCTTGCGGGGTCGGACAAGGCGGCTGCAGCAACGTCAGCACAAGTCGTGATGCGCATGGAGACTGCACTGGCCGGCGCATCGCTCACCAATGTTGAGCTACGCGATCCGCACGCCACGGATCACAAAATGAAGCTGGATGGGGTCCAGGGGCTGACCCCCGACTTCAACTGGAGCGAATATTTCAAAGCGGCTAATGTCGATACCAGCGTCGCGATCAATGTGGATCAACCCAAATTCCTGCAGGAGTTTCAGAAGCAGCTGAAGGAAAGTTCGCTTGCCGACTGGAAAACTTATTTGACGTGGCAGGTACTGCTGTCGGCTGCGCCGTCTCTTTCCACACCTTTCGTCCAAGAGGATTTCGCTTTCAACCACCAGTACCTGCAAGGCGCCAAAGAGATGAAGCCTCGATGGAAGCGTTGCGTGGAAGCGACGGACTCAGACCTGGGCGAAGCTTTGGGGAAAAAGTACGTCGAAAAAACATTTTCTCCGGAAGCCAAGGCGCGCATGCAAGAAATGGTCAAGAACATCCTGCTGGCGCTCCACGATGACATCTTGACGATCAGCTGGATGAGCGATGAGACCAAGAAGAAAGCACTCGAAAAGCTCTCGACGTTCAACCCAAAGGTCGGCTACCCGGACAAATGGAAGGACTACAGCAGCGTCGAAATCACGCGAAACAATTATTGGAACGACGTGGTCGAGGCGCGACGCTTCGCGGTTCGCGATGACGCGGAGCTGATTGGCAAGCCGGTGGACCGCCTCCGCTGGGGCATGACTACGCCGACGTCCAACGCGTATTACAATCCGCAGCTGAATGAGATCGTATTCCCAGCGGGAATCCTGCTGCCACCCATGTTCGATGTGCACGCCACGGACGCCGCCAACTACGGTGGCATCGGGCCGGTCATCGGCCACGAAATATCGCACGGGTTTGACGATCAAGGCGCGCAGTATGATGCCACCGGGGAGCTCAAGAACTGGTGGACCCCTGCGGACTACAAAGACTTTCAGAGCCGGGGACAATGCGTGGTGGACCAGTTTTCGGCCTACACCGTGGACGGCGGTTTGCACGAAAACGGCAAATTGGTGCTCGGCGAGAGCATCGGCGATCTTGGTGGTGTGAAACTGGCGTATCTCGCGTTCGAGAAATCCATGCAAGGCAAGCCGCGGCCGGCTGACCAGGATGGCTTCACGCCGGAGCAACAGTTTTTCATCTCGTGGGGACAGGCGCGGGGAGACGCGATTCGTCCGGACGCGCAACGTCAGTTTGTGCTAACCAACCCGCATCCGGTGAGCAAATATCGGGTGATAGGTCCACTGTGCAACCTGCCTGAATTTCAAAAGGCGTTCAGCTGCAAGGCCGGTGACGCCATGGTGCGCCCCGCGGAACAGCGATGCGTGATCTGGTGAACGATTGCGCGCCAGAAATTCATGGAATCTAAATAGCTTTTCTTTCCTGCTCCAGCGCGATTGCTAGTTCGTGTGCTCCGCGGCGGATTTCTTTGGCGTCCACGGCGGCAAAGCCTAGTTGCAACCCCTCGCGAGCCATTTTCCCGTGATGATACACGCTCAGTGGAACCACCTCGACGCCGCGGAGGGCTGCGGCCTTGGTCGCCGATGCGGCTTTGATTTTTCCACACAGCCATCCGACGGTCTGCAATCCAGCTTCGACGCCGGAAATTTCCAGCAAGCCTGCTAGTTCCCGGCGCGCGCTTTCCAGAAGAACGGATAGGCGCTCTGCATAGATCTGTCGCATGCGACGAAGGTGACGCCCAAAGTGGCCTTCGGAGATGAAATCGCACAACACGGCCTGCTCCAACAGCGGGGCATGCCGGCTGGTTACCGACAGGTTGGCGGCGAAATGGTGCTGCAGATCCGGAGGAATCACCAGATATCCCAGCCTGAGGGACGGGAACAATACTTTGCTGAAGCTTCCAGCGAGCAACACTAATCCGTGGCGATCGAGTCCTTGCATCGCGGGAACGGGACGTCCGGAATAGCGGTATTCGCTGTCGTAGTCGTCTTCAAAAATCAGCGCGCCAGAGTTCCGGGCCCACTCAAGCAAAGCAAGACGCCGCGGGAGGCTCATAGTAATTCCCAGTGGAAACTGATGACCGGGAGTTACGTAGACGAGCCGTGAGCCGCGCAGGCTTTGCGTCTGTAAGGTCATTCCCTCATGGTCCACGGGCGCCGCGGAAATTCTCGCGCCTACGGCTTTGAACACCATTGCTGCGCCAATGTATCCGGGGTTCTCCATGCACACGGGGTCGCCCGAATTCAGGAAAATCCGCGCGACCAGATCGAGCGCTTCCTGCACTCCGGACACGATTGCTATTTGCTCTGCGACACACTTCACTCCGCGCGATGTGTTGAGGTAATCCGCCACCGCTTCTCGTAGCGGCAGATAGCCCATCGCATCGCAGCCCACCAAAAGGTTGACCGATGCGCGACGCAAACGCCGGGCCGTGATTTGCGCCCACAGCGTCGTGGGGAACAAATCCAGTGCCGGAAGGTTGGCGCGGAAGGCGCGGCTTGGGCGGAGTTCAAAATTCGGAAATCGTTTCAACCTGTTGGCGAAGTCCGAAAGGCGCCGCTTTCGTTTGCGTTCGGGAGGCTGCGTGCGTGAATCGTGGGCTACCTGGAGCAGGGTGTCCGGCAAGACTCCGCAAACGTAGGTGCCGGATCCCATGCTGCCTTGCACGTAGCCCTCGGACTTGAGCTGATCGAAAGCATTGACGATCGTTCCGCGGGAAAGCCCATATTGATTGGCGAAATCGCGCGTGGCGGGAAGGCGGGCACCGGGCCGCAGACGGCCCTCCAGAATTCCGGCGCGCACGACGGTATATAGCCAGCGATAGGCGGGGATTCGCGAATCGCGAGGGGGGAGCGTGAAGTCGAGGGTTGCCGTTCGTTTGGCCATGAAGTGGTACAGCGTAAATATTGTAAATGGACCTTTTTGATTGATCCACTCTTTATTAGCCTGGTTGCATGGAGGAGCTAACCATGACTTCGCAAGGGAAATGGGGCAGTTTCGCGGCGGGAATTTTGTATTTCTCGCTGGTGGCGAGCAGCGCAGTGCCTCCGCAGACCGGCGGAAGCGCTTCGTCAGAGAAGGTCGAGCGCGCACGGATTGCCTTCGCGCACGCTTTGCCCGAATTGGATGGCCGCCATCTAGAGGCGACGGTTGTGGAGGTCACCTACGGGCCTGGTGAATCCTCGATGCCTCACAGTCATCCTTGCGCGGTGATCGGAACCATGCTCGAAGGCGCTCTGCGCACGCAGGTGAGAGGCGAGGTAGAACGCACCTACAAGGCCGGCGAAAGCTTCTATGAAGCGCCGAACGGCGTTCATCAGGTCTCGGCCAACGCCAGCCAACAAGGGCGCGCAAGATTCCTCGCCTATTTTGTTTGCGATCATGAGGGGCCGCTCAGTGTCGATGCGCCGCAAAGTGAACGGGCGGAAGGAAAGTAGCGATGAGCGAAACAGCATCGACCGAGCGGTTAGCAACAACATCGAACGACGCGGCGAAATCCACAGCGACAAACTTGCGCCCCATCGATTGGGAGCGGCTGGGAATTCTCTACGCGCGTTTGGCGCTCGGCGCATCTTTCCTCTCCGGTATCGCCGACCGTTTTGGCCTGTACTCCGGAAGGAATGTGGGCTACGGAAATTTCGATGGCTTCGTGCGGTACACGGCGAAGGTGAATTCTTTCATGCCAGCATCCACCATTCCCTTCCTGGCTTGGGTAGCGACCGCTGCGGAATTCTCACTGGGTCTCGCGCTTGTGCTTGGTGTGTGGCTCCGGTGGATGGCTCTCGGTAGTTCTGTGTTGTTGGTATTGTTCGGCACGGCTATGGCGATTTCTTTCGGCATCAAGTCACCTTTGGACTATTCGGTATTTTCCGCATCGGCGGGGGCACTCTTGATCGCACTGTATCAGGTGCGCAAGTCGGCGGCGAACTCGTGAACCCATTCCGTGTAGTGAGCTGAGGCTATTTCTAAACGAGGAGAATTGAAAATGAAAATGCGTCGTGTGCTTCGAATCGTGGCCGCTGCAACAGTCTTTGTTGCCGTAGGTATGGGATCGCGCCTCGCGTCCGCTGGAGACGAACGAGCAGACTTACTCAAGGTTCGCGAATCGGTGTGGCGCGCCTGGTTTGTCAACGATACGAGAGCTCTGGAACAATTGGTGCCTGCGGACACCATTGTCATCAGTTCCGGCGAGGAGAAATGGAAAGATCAAGCAGACATTCTGCGATCGGCGGAGCAGTTTCAGGCCTCCGGCGGGAAATTGCTCCGGCTGGAATTCCCACGCACGGAGATTCAGCGGTTCGGCGACGTTGCGGTGACCTATAGTCAATATTTGTATGAAACCGAAGTCGGCGGTAAGAGGTCGCTGACCTCGGGACGGGTTACCGAGATTTTCGTCCTGCGCAACGGAAAATGGACTAATCCCGGTTGGCACACGGATTCGGAAAAGTGAGAACGATCGAATGCTGGCAAATGGTGCTCCCCTTCGCCGCGTTCGAAGCCATCCATTAGGTGGATCGCGACGAACGACAGGCACACCAAGGTTTCGACCAAGGGGATCTCGGCAACGCGAGTCGGCTATGAGCGGATCGTGAGCACTGGACACCGCGCACCGCAGACTACCTTGTAAGCCTTCGAGGTCGGCGCATGACCGGCGAGGCCGGTTCGCTTCTTCGCGCCGATCAAAATCAGGTTTGCTCTCGTCTCCTGGCTGACCTTCAGGATTTCCTCAGCCGGGTCACCATTCACGACTCGGAAGACAGGCAGACAGTGCAACTCACCCAAAGGTATCAGTTCCTGCATTTCTTCTGTAATTGCTTCCTTCTCCCTTTCGCCCACGGGCTTCTTCCCGTGCGTGACATGAAGCACCGTGAGTCTGGACCGGTGCTCCTGCGCCAGGAAGAATGCGTAAGCCGCTTCTCTGTCGACTGCCGGACCAAAGTCGGTGGCGAAGAGGATAGTCTTGAACTCCATCTCGTAAAAAGGTTCGTCGTCAGTTCGCGGACCTACGGTCAGGACCGGAACTCGGGTCTGCCTGAAGATTTGTTCTGCGGTTGAGCCGATCAAAAGTTTCTGGACAGCCCCTATTCCGCGGGCACCGACAACCACCAAATCAATCTTATGTTTTGCGATCAACGCTTCGAGAGTCGGCCACACAGGACCTCGTTCGACTAAAATCTCGAAGGGCACCCCCATCATTCGCCCGGATGCTTCAATTTGGTCGAGGGCGTTCTTGGCGGCCAACTGCTGTCTTTCTCCCCATGAGGCCATGACTTCGGGCGCCATCATAGGATCGGCATCGATGACGTGTGCGAGATAAATCCGCGAGCCGTGACGCCGCGCAAGAGAGAGTGCGTACTCCAGAGCGCGATCGGAGTTCGGTGAGAAATCCGTTGCCAACATGATTCTTGCGAGGGATATCGCCTCGGTTGGGCCTACGTTTTGAGTTTTATCGGTTATAACTTGACCTTCCTGAATCATTGCCCCTCCTTGATTAGTAAAAGCCGGCGGTCCGTTGAGCTGTCACTAATTCCCAAGTGAAACTATAGGTTCACTGTCATTTTCGGAGTGCAAGACGCGAAGTGCTGTGACAACGGTCACTGTTCGAAGTGATCTGGCTCGCTCTGCTTGGCTGGCTCGCGGATGCGGGGCGTCAGAGTCTGCAAGCTTCCTTTCGACACTCTAGAGGACGAGGAAAAAAGCGTTGTTTCTAGACTTCTCGTCGTTCAAAAACGTTGACTTGCCCGCTTGGGCAATCACCAGTTCACTCGCGTCGAACTGGGCGTTCGACGAAGGACTTTAGCCTAGCCAGGGTCTGATCCCACTGATCCGAGACAAGATTGATGTCTCTTCCATCGGCTGCGGGTCGAATTCAAACAGGCTCTCGCGGGCCGCGCGCACGCCATGCACGATTCCAGCAGTCTCCAACACGCGAAGATGCTCCTCCGCGCTCCCCGCATGGACATACCTAGTTGTGAAGGTCTTCTATGGACGAGGCGCACTTTGCGTAGCCAGTAAGCGGATAGAGACGACGAAGCTGCCGTGCTGTTTTCCTGTCAATGAAAACCGGGCAATGTTGTCCACGCCGCCGCTGCTGGAGATGCGTGAGGGATTTCCGCCGGTCAGTTCGGCAATGTCGTAAGCCAAATTGTGGGCCTCCAGTCCGACTTTGGCGGTCGTGCCGCGGACGCGAACTGTGAGGGTGCGATGATCGCCGGGCGCCATCGGCGAAGAGTCGGCCTCCAACGTCAGTTCGATGAAACGGATGACAAAACGCTGGGTATCCTGCTTGTTACACGTGACCACGACCGAGGCATCGCCGGGGTCGAGCTCGGATGGGGGAAGAACTACGAGCGAGGTGGGTGAGGAGGCGAGAACGAGGGCGGGAAGCCCCGCGATGGTGACCTTGTTTGCGTCGGCATCGCCACAGAAGGAGCGGCCGGAGAGTTCGAAGCGATCGCTGAGAGACGCAACGCGCGGGGCCGCGGAAATTTCAATCGACGGCGAGGAGGCTTCCGTGGGGTTGAGGATGGTAGTGTAGACCCGCCCGGGACGCCCGGACAGAGCCGCCGAGATGACGCCGGGATTCAACGGAGCTACAAAGAGGGCGCGGCCGGTTGCGTCGGTGGTGACACGATCGCCGTTAGAGAAGTCTACGCGTACTCCGGGAGTGAGGCGGCCGTTGACGTCGAGTACCGCGAGAGTGGAATGCTCGCCTGAGACGATTTTGCGCGGGAGGAGCAGGATGCGGGCGCCGGAGGGCGAAGGCGGTTGTTGAGAGGAGGCTGAGAGGCTTAGGATTAGCGCGACGCCGCAAAGGAAGGCGAGCGCGGTGGGGATGCGTTGCCGGGACATGTTGGGATTGTAGCGAAAAAACAGGGTGTTTCGCGAAGATGTGGGCTGTTGGCCGCTGCTGGCTTGCTGGGCATGGGAAAGGCGCCCGCTTCGGAACGCAGCCGCTACAACGCGAAGGACAGGCAACGACACGACCCTTTGGGTGTGGCGGCTGGTGTTGCCAAACGGTGAGTAATTAGTAGGGTTCAGCGGCTTCCGCAGGATTGCGGGGTCTGCTAGCGTGGATGCAGGGTTGCCAGGGCATTGGTGTGGGCAGTGCGTGAGAGCGGCCTGAGCATTGCTGCGCCACTACAATGGCGAGGACGAAACCAGAGGAGCCTCAGTGGAAATTGTAAGCGGCGGCGTGACGAACGTGGGACGCGTCCGCACGAACAATGAGGATTGCTTCCGAATTGTGGAGCCACTGAACCTGTTTGTCCTTTCGGATGGCATGGGTGGCGAGGCGCATGGAGAGATCGCCAGTGCGTTGGCGGTGGACGCGGTCGTGAAACATTGCCAGCAGACGGAACACGATCCAGCGATGACGATTTTCGGCGACATGCCTGCGGGTTGGAGCGAGAAGACGAAGCGGCTGTCGAGCGCGGTACACCTGGCAAACAAGGAAATTTACGATTCGGCGCAAGAACATCCGACACACCGAGGGATGGGCGCAACGGTAACGGCGGCGTGGATCGACGGGGACAGGCTGAGCATCGCGCATGTGGGTGACAGCCGGGCGTACCTTTTGCGGAGCGGCGCTTTACAGCAACTGACCAGCGACCACTCCCTGGTGGCGGAGCAGGTGCGTCGCGGCATCCTGACGCCGGCGGAGGCCGAGCGCAGCGAAATGCAGAGCGTGCTGTTGCGAGCGCTGGGCGCGCATCCGGAGATTGAAGTGGATTGCGAGGAGCACACGCTGTTTGGGAATGACGTTTTGTTGCTGTGCTCGGACGGATTGACCCGCATGGTCACCGAGCCGGAAATCGCGGGCACGCTGCAAGCGGAGCCCGATCCCAGCAAGGCGGCCGAACGTCTTGTGGAAGTGGCAAATGAGCAAGGCGGCGCGGACAACGTGACCGCGGTGGTCGTGCATATTGGCGGCGAGGCCAAGGGATGGTTCTCCTGGCTGCGCCGCGGGGCCCGGAAGAAGCCGCACACGAATGGCTCGGCAGGAGGAAAGTAATGGCGAAGCTCACGCTGATGTTCGAAGACAAGCTGGTAAAGGAAGTGCCCATTGGTAGCCGCCCGGTGGGCATTGGGCGCTCACCCGACAACGATTTGCCGGTTGATAATCTGGCGGTATCGAACTATCACGCGCGCGTTTACGTCGAGGCAGGACGCCTGGTGGTGGAAGATCTCGACAGCCTGAATGGAACCTTCGTGAACGACCTGCGCGTAGAACGCGCGACCCTGCACGATGGTGATTCCATCTGGGTGGGAAAGCACCACATCAAGGTGGACGCCTCCGGGGACACCACCGCCTTCGGCGATACGAGCAAGAAGGGCACCGCCGCACCTCGCATCAACGAAACCATGATGCTGGACACCAAAGCGCGGCGTGACATGCTGCAACAGGCCGCCGCGATGGGAGAGCGTACGCAGTTCGCGGCAAGCCGCGTGAAAGTTCCGACGCTCGTGGTGCTGAGCGGGAACACCGATCAGAAGGAATATGTGCTGACGAACAAGCTCACGGTGATTGGCAAGTCTAAGATGGCCACGGTCAAGTTGAAGGGCTGGTTCAAGCCGCAACTTGCGGCGCAGGTCAATCAACGGGATGACGGTTATTACGTCGGGCCGGGCGACAAAGTGCCCGCGGTCAACGGGGCACCAATCACAGGGCCAGTGCGTTTGAACGATGGGGACATGATTGAGGTTTGCGGCTTGCGCATGAATTTTATTTTCCGGGACTAGTGAGGTCCCTGCTGTCGATTGCGCGACACGCCGCGCTCGGTTGCCATAGCTGACTTATTCCTCCTTGCGTGCACTCGGAATGCGTTCTCCCCTCCCTGGCGGAGGCCGTTATTCGGCTATTTGAACCTTCGCTCGTGCGAACGGCTCGGCTGCCAAAAACCGTGCCGTACCCGCCCACAATGTAACAACCGTCCAAATGTGGGCATCCAACCGACTGACAAAAGGGCCGGGCGATTCGAGTAATTTTCGCCGTAACTGCGTGGGATGATGGGATTTGCCCCAATTGCCGTGTGCCATTCTATTGGCAGCGCAATTGCGATACTCCATATTGGAACTGGATGCTGAATCTGGCCTGTGGTGCAGTCGTGTCGGTCAGCCGCAAGTTCGAATATCCGTGAGTTCGGCGCCGTACCCGAAGAAATACCCGGGCGAATCTAAAAGGCAGTATCTGATCTATTGACGGCGATCATATTTCCTGAGTTTCCGCGGATCTTGCATCGGCCGACGCTGAAAATATATGTGGATAGTCCGACTAGCCCTCGCTAGACCTTACACCTTCATCGTGATGGCGATGGTGATCGTGCTACTGACGCCGGTTGTGTTGCTACGAACGCCTACCGACATTTTTCCGGACATCAACATCCCGGTCATCAGCCTGGTTTGGAAATATCAGGGGCTCGAGCCGCAAGAGATGGAACAGCGGATTACCTCCAACTCCGAGCGCGCGGTGACCACGCTGGTCAATGACGTCGAACACATCGAATCGCAATCACTGAACGGCACGTCGATCGTAAAGATTTTCTTCCAGCCGACGGCGAATATTCAGACGGCGCTGGCGCAAACGACGGCAATCGTGCAAACCATTCTGTTCACGCTGCCGCCCGGGACGACACCGCCGCTGGTCGCGATCTTTTCGGCTTCCACCGTGCCGGTGATCCAGATCGGACTGACCAGCGATACGCTGAGCGAGCAGGCGCTGTTTGATTACGGGAACAATTTTATACGCACGCAGTTGGCCACGGTGCAAGGCGCAGCACTTCCCTATCCATACGGCGGTAAACAAAGATTGGTCTCTGTTGATATCGATTCCCAGGCGCTGCAGTCAAAAGGTCTTTCGCCGGTGGACATCGTCAACGCGGTGAACGCGCAGAACCTGATCCTGCCGACGGGCAGCGCAAAGCTTGGAACGTTGGAATATACGGTGGCGATGAACGGGAGCCCGACGACCATCGCAGGGCTCAATGACTTGCCGATCAGGACCGTAAACGGCGCAACCATCTACATGCGGGAAGTCGCCCATATTCGCGACGGTTTTTCTCCACAGACAAACATCGTCCGGGCAAACGGTCAGCGCGGCGTGTTGATGGCTACCTACAAGACCGGCAGCGCTTCCACGCTCGACATCGTAAAGCGCGTCAAACAAACCCTTCAGGATTACGCGGGATCGCTGCCCGAAGGCCTGCACCTGACCATATTCTTCGACCAATCGGTCTATGTGCGGGCCTCGATCCAGGGCGTTCTGCGCGAAGCTTTGATCGCCGCGTGCTTGACCGCGATCATGATCTTACTGTTCCTCGGGAACTGGAAAAGCACGTTGATTATTGCCACATCGATCCCGCTCTCGATTCTGGTCAGCGTTCTTTTGCTGAGTGCGCTGCACGAGACCATCAATATTATGACGCTCGGTGGATTGGCGTTGGCGGTCGGCATCCTGGTGGATGACGCCACGGTGGAAATCGAAAATATCAATCGCAACCTGGCGATGGGCAAGGAAACCGTTCAGGCGATTCTGGACGGCGCGCAACAGATCGCGGTGCCTGCGCTGGTATCCACCCTCTGCATCTGCATCGTGTTCCTTCCAATGTTTTTCCTGTCCGGCGTGGCGCGGTATCTGTTCGTGCCCCTCGCTGAAGCCGTCTCCTTCGCGATGCTAGCGTCGTACATGTGGTCTCGCACGATCGTGCCAACGATGGCGATGTATCTGTTGAGCGCCGAGGACGAATACATTCCGGAAGAACACCGCGGCGAAAAGCAGGGATTTTTGCGGAGGTTTCAGCAAAGGTTCGAGCGCGGTTTTGAGAGATTCCGGGAAGGCTACCGGAACGCGCTGGGCTTTGCACTCGAAAAGTCGATCCTCTTTTCCGCATGCTTCCTCGGATTTTGCGTGCTTTCGGGCGGGTTGATTTTCGTGCTGGGAAGGGATTTCTTCCCAAAGGTAGATGCGGGCCAGATCCGGCTGCATTTCCGCGCGCGCAGCGGGCTGCGCATCGAAGAAACGGCGCGCCTCGCGGACCAGATTGATGGCGTCATCCGGCGTACGATTCCCGCCGACGAACTCGAAACAGTTCTCGACAACCTCGGCGTGCCGTACAGCGGCATTAACCTGAGCTACAGTAACTCCGGCACGTACGGTACAGCCGACGGCGAGATTCTCGTGCAACTCAACGAGAAGCGCGGGCGTCCGACGGGCGAATACATCAACGAGTTCCGCGAGAAGCTGCCGCATGAGTTTCCGGGTGTGCAGTTCTTTTTCCAGCCCGCCGACATCGTTACGCAGATTTTAAATTTCGGATCACCGGCGCCGATCGATGTCGCGCTGATGGGGAACAATCAAATCGGAAATTTCGCGGTGGCGCAGAAATTGGCCCGCGAGATGCGGCACATCCCCGGTGCGGTTGACGTGCACGTTCAGCAGGCCCTCGATCAACCCACGCTGCGCATGGAAATGGACCGGACACGCATACAGTCTGTGGGCTTGCAGGCAAAGGACGTCGCGCAGAATGTGCTGGTCTCGCTGAGTTCGAGTTTCCAAACGGCGCCGGCGTTCTGGCTGGATCCGAAAAACGGCGTGAGCTACAACGTCGCGGTGCAAACGCCGCAGTATCGCGTGGATAGCTGGCAGGCGTTGCAGAATACACCGATCAACGCAGGTCCGGGGACCGTTCCGCAGATTCTGGGCAACTTGACCACCACGACGACAACGGCACGCCCGGCGGTGGTTTCGCACTACAACGTGCAACCGATGATCAACGTGTATGCGACGGTGAATGGTCGCGACCTCGGCGGTGTGTCCGACGACGTTGCGAAACTGGTGAAAGATATTCAGCCGCAATTACCCAAGGGAAGCCACATCGTAATCCGCGGCCAGGTGCAGACGATGAAGACCTCGTTTGAGGGCCTGGGGTTGGGACTGGTGGGCGCAATTGTGCTTGTGTATTTGCTGATCGTGGTGAACTTTCAGTCGTGGCTGGATCCTTTCATCATCATCACTGCGTTGCCGGGAGCCTTGGCGGGAATTTGCTGGATGTTGCTGATGACCCGCACGACCCTGAGCGTTCCTTCTTTAACCGGGGCAATCATGAGCGTGGGCGTGGCCACGTCGAACAGCATCCTGATGGTGTCCTTCGCGCGCGAACAACTGAATGAGGGAAAGAGCGCGCGAGACGCGGCGCTGGAAGCAGGTTTTGTGCGTATGCGTCCGGTGATCATGACGGCGCTGGCGATGATCATCGGCATGGTGCCAATGGCCATCGGATTAGGCGAAGGCGGCGAACAGAACGCGCCGCTGGGACGAGCGGTGATCGGCGGATTGCTGTTTGCCACCTTCGCGACACTGTTTTTCGTCCCCTGCGTGTTCTCGATCATCCACGGACGCAGGGAACGCCGGCGCGCCGGCGATCAGGGCTCGGCGATGTCGCCCGCCACCATTTGATCCCGAAAAGACTTATAGTATGCGGAGCAACGAATGACGACGACGGAAATCAGGCCTCAGGTGGAACCTAACTACGTGGAATACATGCCGGAGAGAGAGCCGGAGAGGAAGAGCAGGCTTTTCCTGTTTCTGATGCTCGGCGTCCTGGCGCTGCTGATTGTGGGAGCCTTCACACTGCTGCAGCGACGCACGCAATATCGCGCGCTTGCCAACGAAACCGAGAAAATGGCGGTGCCCACGGTTTCCGTGGTTCATCCGACTCCCGAGCCCGGACAAGAAGATTTGATCCTTCCGTCCACGACCCAGGCGTATACCGAATCACCGATCTACGCTCGCACGAACGGGTACCTCAAGAAGTGGTATCACGACATCGGCAGCCGCGTGCAGAAAGGCGAGTTGCTGGCGGACATCGACACGCCTGAAGTCGATCAACAGCTGTCGCAGGCTCGCGCCGATCTGGGCACGTCGAAGGCAAACGAAGATCTTTCTAAAATTACCGCGACCCGCTATCAAGAACTGATCAAGACGGATGGCGTGTCCAAGCAGGAAGTCGACAACGCTGTCGGTGACTACGCGGCGAAAAAGGCCACTACCGCCTCGTTCGAAGCCAATGTCCGGCGTCTCGAAGAACTCGAGTCATTCAAGCATATTTACGCTCCATTCAGCGGAGTCATCACGCAGCGCAACATTGATATCGGAAACCTGATCAATGCGGGAAATGGGGGCGCGGCGCAGTCGCTGTTTTATCTCGCGCAGACCGATCCGATTCGCGCCTACGTGCGCGTACCGGAAATTTACGGGGCGACGATTCACGCCGGACTGGGGGCGTATCTTGAGGTGTCGCAGTACCCCGGAGACGACTTTCAGGGAAAGGTCGTCCGCACCGCGGATGCCATCGATCTAGCAAGCCGCACCTTGAACACGGAAGTGGACGTGCCAAACAAGGACGGCCGTTTGCTACCGGGCGGCTACGCGCAGGTGCATCTGCTCGTAAAAGTTACGGGCCAGCGCCTGCAAGTCCCCGTCAATGCGCTGCTGTTCCGCTCGGAAGGACTGCGCGCTGTCATCATTGACGAAAATCACAAGACGCATTTGCAGGCGATCGCGGTTGGCCGCGACTACGGTACCGCCCTGGAAGTGTTGCAGGGTCTGAAAGCCAGCGACTGGATCGTGCTGAATCCGCCGGATTCTCTCGAGGACGGACTGCAAGTGAACGTGAAAGAAATGCCGAACACCGCACCACCTGTCGGCGTGAGTCAACCCCCGCAGGGAGCCCAAGGGCAACGCGGTAATGGACCCCACAGTCCCGATAGCGGGACCTCGATACCCAGCGGAAACAAGCGGTAATGTGCGGCTGGTATAGACCTCGCCTCGGCTTTCGGCTTGGGCCGGTGAAGTTCGCGCGCACGCCACTGACGAGCATTTTGCTTTTTGCCGGCGCGCTGCTGGGCGGTTGTACTGTCGGTCCCAACTACAAGCGTCCCGGCGCGACTGTGCCGGCGCAGTGGGATGTCGCCGCGCCCTGGCGTGAGAGCGCACCCAAAGACAGCCTTCCAAAGGGAGAATGGTGGGATGTTTTCCATGATGAAGAGCTGAATGCTTTCGAAAAACAAGCACTCGCTGAAAATCAGACGATTAAAGTCTCCATCGCGCACCTGGAGCAAGCCCGCGCGACCGCCGGGATTCAGATCGCCACACTCTTCCCCACGTTAAGCTCCGGAGCCCAGGTGGAACGACAGCGGCTGTCGGGAAACCGACCGACGAATGGCGTGCCCATCAGTCTGCAGCCGGTGCAACAGAGCACCTACACATTGCCGTTCACGGTGAGCTACGAAGTGGACCTTTTCGGCAAACGGCGGCGAAGCATCGAAGCGGCGGAAGCGGCCTACCAGGCGAACGCCGCAGACATGGAAAATGTCCGTTTGCTGGTGACCTCGCAGCTCGCCGGAGATTATTTCAATCTGCGCCAGTTGGATTCGGAACTCGGAATCCTGCACCGCACGGTGGAAGCACTGCAAAAGGGATTGGATCTGGTGAATTCGCGGCATCTGGGCGGTGTTGCTTCCGGCCTTGACGTCGCGCAGGAAGAAACGCTGCTGAACACGACGCGGACGCAAGCGACTCTGCTGCAACAGCAGCGCAAGCAGTTCGAGGATGCGATCGCCGTGCTCGTGGGACGTCCCGCCCCTGATTTTCACGTTGCCGTCAGGGAGTTGAACGCCGAACCTCCGCCGATTGACGCCGGGCTGCCTTCGGACGTGCTGGAGCGCCGCCCGGACATTGCCGAAGCCGAACGCCAGATGGCGGTGGCCAACGCACAGATCGGGATTGCCCGCGCGGCGTACTACCCGTCGCTGAATTTGTTCGGCCAAGCCGGCTGGGAAACGGCGTCCATTTCGAAACTTGCCAACGTGCAGAGCATATTTTGGGCGGTAGGCGCGAACGTCGCGGAAGATATCTTCACCGGCGGAGCACGGCGCGCGCAGATGCAGTACGCTCGCGCAGGGTTTGACGCAAACGTGGCGAGCTATCGCGGGACAGTTTTAGGCGCGTTTCAGGAAGTGCAAGACGACCTAACCGGGTTGAACGTGCTGACCGAAGCACAGCAATCCCAACAGCAAGCTGTCGACGCGGCGCGCCGTGCGCTGGACATCTCGACCGACCGGTATTCGGGAGGCCTGGTGAGTTACCTCGACGTTGTCACCGCGCAACAAAATCTGCTATCGGACGAGCAACAGCTTGCTCAAATCCACGGCCAGCGGCTAGTGACCAGCGTGCTCCTGGTGAAAGCGCTGGGCGGCGGCTGGGACGCGTCAAGCCTCGCAGCGGTACAAGTGAAGCCTCACGCAAAAGACATCATCACCCCGTAGTTTTTCTCGATAATTCGCAGGCCAGACCAGTAGATAGGCACTCCCGTTTACCTTAAGCTTCGAAGGGTGTCCCCTTAGCCGACCGAAATGCTGCCAGGAACGACGAGATTCGCTCCCTCTTTTGGAGTCTCTCAAGCGCCAAACCTCGTTGCTGAGTGACGATACCGCAACTACCTTACGCGTCTCAGGATTTCCCCGTATATCTAATAACGTCTCCGGCCTGTATCCTCATTCCTATTATGACGATACGGCCCAAGGCTCCCCTCCGAATTGCCCAAGTTTCACCCCTCTATGAGAGCGTTCCCCCAAAGCTTTACGGCGGAACCGAACGCGTGGTTTCTTATCTGACTGAGGAATTGGTTGCCCTGGGCCACGATGTCACGCTGTTCGCCAGTGGCGACTCGAAGACTGCCGCCCGTCTTGTTCCTTGTTGCCCGATGTCTCTCCGCCTTAACCCGGACTGTATCGATCAACTGGCGCACCATTACGTCATGCTCGAGGAGATATTCGCGCGCGCCGAAGAGTTCGACATCATTCATTTTCATATCGACTATCTCCATTTCCCGATCTCGCGCGTCACCGGGATTCCGCAACTCACGACACTGCATGGACGATTGGACATGGCTGATCTCCCGCCGCTTTATCACAAGTATCCGGACATGCCAGTGGTCTCCATCTCGCGAGCACAGCGCAAACCCCTGCCTTTTGCAAACTGGGTCGGCAACATCTATCACGGCTTGCCGGCCGGGGCCTTGTCCCTCGGCGACGGCGGAGGAAAGTATCTGGCATTTCTGGGTCGCATCTCGCCGGAAAAGCGCGTTGACCGCGCCATTGAAATCGCGCTGAAGGTTGGCATGCCGCTGAAGATCGCCGCGAAAATCGACCGTGTCGATCGCGAGTATTTTGAAACGCGGATCAAACCGCTCCTGAACAACCCCAACATCGAATACATTGGCGAGATCACCGAGGACCAGAAATCAGAGTTTCTCGGCAACGCCTACGCTTATCTTTTCCCGATCGATTGGCCAGAGCCCTTCGGGCTGACCATGATTGAAGCCATGGCCTGCGGCACTCCCACGATCGCGTTCCAATGCGGATCGGTGCCGGAGCTCATCGCTCACGGCACGAGCGGCTTCATCGTGGAGGACGTGGAAGACGCGATCAAGGCGGTACCTCGGGTGGCGGATATGGATCGCGCTGCTTGCCGCCAAGCTTTCGAGATGCGCTTCACTGGGTCGAGAATGGCCAAGGACTACGTTAAGCTGTACGAGTCGATGTTGAACATCCGCGCTCTCTCCGTGGAAACGTCTGAGGTCGACACGTTTCTGACGCAATAGGCGAAACAGGAAGGTTCGGTTTTTTGACGGACATTGTCCGGGTTGCCGACGAGTATTACGTCCGCGCATCCTCCGCGTTGGTGGACGACCGCACCCGTGTGCTCAAATGTGGCGACACTTTTGCGGTTCTCAATCGTTACGGCGACATCGAAGACCTGGGGTTCTCGCAGTTCGGACTGTTTCACGCGGAGAGCCGTCACCTGTCACGGTTCTCTATGCGACTCAACCAGCAGCAGCCGCTGCTGCTCGGCTCGACCGTCCGCGAAGACAATGCTTTTCTCTCCGTCGACGTTACCAACGTCGATACCGCGCTGAATACGGAAGACAGTTTGCCTCGCGGCACGGTCCACATTTTTCGGTCGCAGTTTCTGGGCGCGGCCAGCCACTATGAACACCTGCGCATCCTGAACTACGGCCTAGTGCCTGTGCGGCTCTCGCTGCTATTCCAGTTCGATGCGGACTTCGCCGACATTTTCGAGGTGCGCGGCACCAAGCGCGCCCGCAAGGGCGAACGGCTGCCCGATCACGTTGACGGAAGCGCCGCAATACTCGCGTACAAGGGGCTGGACGGCGTGTTTCGCCGCACGCGCCTGGAGTTTTCTCCGCAGCCGACGTCTCTTACGACGCGCGAAGCTCTGTTTCGCATTGCGCTGGAACCCAAACAGGAAACCTCTATCTACACCACGGTTGCCTGCCAGCGTGACGCAAACACGAACGGCGTCGTTCCCTATCACACCGCGTTCCGGTCCCTGGTACGCGACTCGGAACACGCTCGCGGCGAAGAGTGCCACATCACAACTTCCAGCGAAAGTTTCAACTCGTGGCTCAACCGCTCTTCGGCGGACCTTCGGATGCTCATCGAACACAATCCTGAAGGCCCGTATCCGTATGCCGGAGTGCCCTGGTTCAGCACCGTGTTCGGCCGCGACGGCATCATCACCGCGCTCGAATGCCTCTGGACCTCGCCGCGGATGGCGGAAAGCGTCCTGAAATATCTGGCCGAAACGCAAGCCACGCAGGAAATACCCGAGCAAGACGCGGAACCCGGAAAAATCCTGCACGAGATGCGCCGCGGTGAAATGGCGGTAACGAAAGAAGTCCCCTTTGGGCGCTATTACGGCAGCGTCGATTCCACCCCACTCTTCGTGATGCTTGCGGGGGCCTACTTCCAGCGCACCGGGAATCTGTCGCTGGTGAATGAGATCTGGCCAAACGTCCAGCGCGCTTTGGAATGGATCGACACGTACGGCGATTGCGATGGATCCGGCTTCGTGCAGTATCAGCAGCGCGCCGCTAAAGGGCTCGTGCAGCAGGGCTGGAAAGATTCGCAGGATTCCGTATTCCATGCGGACGGGCGTATGGCCGAGCCGCCCATCTGGCTGTGCGAGGTGCAAGGCTACACCTACGCCGCGAAACGCGCCGGCGCGTTGCTCGCTCGCGCGGTGCACGAACCGGATGTCGCGGACCGCTTACATGCCGAAGCGGAAAAGTTGCAATTGAGGTTCGAGGAAGCATTCTGGTGCGAGGAATTGGGGACCTATGTGCTCGCGTTGGACGGCCAGAAAAAGCAGTGCCGCGTGCGCGCTTCGAACGCAGGCCACGCTCTCTTCAGCAAGATCGCCGGCCCGGAGCACGCCAAGATTACCGCCAGCTCGCTGATGGAAGAACATTCCTTCTGCGGCTGGGGTGTCCGCACGGTAGCCGCGTGCGAAGCCCGCTACAATCCCATGTCCTATCACAACGGGTCCGTCTGGCCTCACGACAATGCCATCATCGCCTTGGGATTTTCCTACTATGGATTGCAAGATTACGTAGCAAAAATTCTTGAAGGCCTGCATGAGGCCAGCCGGCGCGTCGAGCTGCATCGCTTGCCGGAACTGTTCTGCGGATTTCACAGGCGGCCCGAAGCCGACGGCCCAACTCTCTATCCCGTAGCGTGCTCGCCGCAGGCGTGGGCTGCGGGCTCGGTCTACATGCTCCTGCAGGCATGCTTGGGGCTCAGCGTGCGCGGTCCCGAGCGCCAGATCTGTTTCACCAATCCGAGCCTGCCCTCCAATCTGAACGAAGTGCGCATGCATAACCTGCGAGTCGGCGACGCTTCCGCGGATTTCCTTATTCACCGCGACGGTGCCTCCGTAAAAGTTGAAGTCTTGCGGAAAGTCGGTAATGTCGAAGTCGTCGAATCGATCTGACCAAGGCCTACTGGTGGACTTGGCCGCTCTAGCAGACAATTTTCGAACCCTTCGGCAAGCACAGGAGCTGATCTCATCTCAGGTGCTCCACGTTCGACGAACGACTTCAACCTGGAAAGTGCCCGATCCCATTGCTCGGAGACGAAATCAAGGTACACGACTCCCTCCGTCCGTGAAGACGAATTCCACACCGCCCCCGCGGGGTCTGTTGGAATTGCTCCAACTGATCCGGACTTGACCAAATTCTGAAGGCTGAAATCCCTCTGGGTCGTTGACAATCGCCGGTTACTCGTGACAAATCAGCTACCAAGGAGACCCTATGAGACGGACTTCTGTCTTTGTGGCAATAGCGTTTCTCGCAGGACTCGGCATCGGATTCTTCTCTGGGCGTACCGGACGAGAAACATCGCTGAGCAGGGATACGCACGCGGTGGACTTGGCAGGCATCGATAAACTCCATCAGGAAGACATCCGGGTCACCTTGTTGCAAGACCCTAAGGGATTAGTGGACATCTGGACGGAGGATGCAGTGCGTTTCCTTCCCGGAAGCCCGCCAGATGTCGGCAAGCAGGCCATTCAAGCGACGAATGAAAAAGGTCGCGCCGAGTACCCCGGTTTCAAGGTGTTGAGCTACGTGCCCAAATACAAGAACATACAAATCGAGGGTGGCTTGGCATGCGAGTGGGGCGAACATAATGCCCAATATGAACTCTCTCCAGGGGCCCCGCCAGCCAGTTTGAACTTAAAAGGATTTGATGTGCTGAGGCGGCAGAGCGACGCCTCGTGGAAGTTCGCGGTGGTCATTGCGGACCAGTAATGACCGCGGACCAGGCTGTGTAGACCGGTTAAATTAAAATCCGAGAAGGTGATTGTTATCGTCAAAAACCTAAGGACTTCTGCCCGGACGGCGCGTATCGTTGAACGGAAACAAAGCACATTTGGAGCGTGATGAAAAAACTCAAATTCTTGGTTTCTCTCCATACGCAGGATAACGATTTCCAAATGGCACAGGCCCTCGTCGCGGAAGAGGCCGCGCGCAAATTGGGCGTCGATGCGGAAATCACTTTCGCCGACAACAATGCCGTGAATCAAAGTACGCAGATTCTGAAGGCGATCCAGAATCGTGCCGAGTCTAGACCGGACGCGATTGTGTTGGAACCAGTGAGCGGCACCGCACTGCCTCAAGTGGCCCGGGCTGCCTGTGCCGCCGGGGTCGGCTGGGCGGTCTTGAACCGAAATCCAGACTACATGCCGGAACTCCACAGGGCGGCGACCGCACCCACCTTTGCGGTTAGTTCCGATCACATTGAGATCGGCCGCATACAGGGAAGGCAATTTGCCGCACTGCTTCCGCGAGGTGGTTCGATCCTGTACCTCGAAGGACCGTCGCAAAGCTCCTCGGCCCAGAAGCGTACGGCAGGGATGCTCGAGACGAAGCCTTCGAACATACAGGTCACGATGTTGAAGGGACAGTGGACGGAGGAGAGTGCTGAACGAGCCGTAGGTTCTTGGCTGAAGCTCGCCACGTCGCAAAGCAAAGCAATTGACCTTGTTGGTGCACAAGATGACTCCATGGCTATGGGTGCGCGCAAGGCTTTTCAGAAGGTTACCAACGAACAAGAGCGCACGCGATGGCTCAGCCTGCCATTCACTGGTTGTGATGGTCAGCCGACAACAGGCCAAACGTGGGTGAACCAGGGGTGGCTTGCCGCGACGATTTATGTGCCATTGCTTGCGGGAAAGGCGATCGAGATTCTCGCAAAAGCCATGCAGGAGGGAACACGACCCCCAGAACGTACGGTGACGGTGTCGTTCTCTATTCCGCCTCTGGACTCACTGGCTCCGCGAAAATCATAACCTGCTCCTCGTCCCTGCTCGGTCCGAAGACGCTCACTTCCTCGAAGCCCCGATAAACACTGCTTACCCGACAAATTAAAATTCTGTCTTCGATGGTAGTATTGGGCCTCGGCCTCGAATGGCTCAGCTACCTCGGGTTCCGGACCTCGAAGCTCAGCGCGTGGCGATGAGCAAGTTCGGCTTTCTGACCGGCAAATGGGTGGGCGAGGCGCGCCTGCTGCGGAGCCCAGGTGAGCTCGTGGAATTGCTTCAGACCGAAGAGGCCCAGTACAAACTCGGCGGCCTGATTCTAATGATCGAGGGCGTCGGGCGCATAAAATCTGGTGGGCCGCCTATGCTCCACGCTTTAGGAATCATTTCCTACGAGGATGAGAGCGGAACGTATCGCATGCGCGCCTTCATCGATGGCCGTTTTCTCGAATCCGAAGTGAAACTGCTCGACGAAGTCAACGAAATGACTTGGGGCTTTGCCTTGGGGGAGATCAGGACCCATTCCGTCCTGCATATCAATGAAAAGGGCGATTGGACGGAACTCGCCGAAATTACAATCGGGTCGGAACCTCCGAATAAGCTCTTGGAGGTCACGGTCCACCGGCAGACGTGATTAGTCCAGGGCCTGATTCATGCTAACCGGAAACTGACTTACCACTCGGTTTGTCCGTCGCTGGAGGGAATTGCCAAAACGCGCGATAATTGGACTCGTCGGTGCGTATCGACTTCCCGGGGCTCGTTGTCCGGTTACCGCGGGGCAACCCTGGCGCCGCGTGGGAGGTCCAATGCTTAGGGGAACCGCACAAACGAGGAGATCCGGCACCATGCTCAATGTCACCTTTGGAACATCCGCTATCCTTCGCCTGCGGGCCGCTTCCGGCACGGTCGTTTCCGTCGCGGCCCTGGCGTGGACACTGTCTGCGGGCGCGCAACTGCCGACTCTGGACGTCTCGAAACAAGCATCGCAGACCTCGACCCCCGCGAGCACCGCTCCCAAGAGCGACTCCAACACTTCCGCGAAGCCGCCCGACGTCCCTGTCCCGGAAATCATCAAGAAATTCGGCGATCGCGAACTGGAGTTCAAGAAGGAGCGCGACAACTACACCTACACGCAGACATTCGTGGTCCAGACAATCGATTTCGACGGGCGACCCGACGGAGAATACCGCATGACCAGCGACATCCTGTTCACTCCCGACGGGAAGCGCTACGAAAAGGTCGTCTCTGCCCCCGCACCCACGCTCCAGCGCATATCGCTTTCGCAGCAGGATCTGGACGACCTCGAACACGTCCAACCCTTCGTCCTCACGTCTGATGAGCTGCCGAAGTACGATGTCAACTACGCCGGCCGCGAGCAACTCGACGAGCTCGGCACTTATGTCTTCGACGTCAAGCCTAAGAAAATTGAAAAAAATCAGCGGTACTTTCAGGGTCGCATTTGGGTAGACGACCACGACCTGAACATCGTGAAGTCCGACGGAAAAGCGGTCCCGGACATCATCAAGAAAGGCAACGAAAACATCTTTCCGCGCTTCGAAACCTTCCGCGAAAACATCGAGGGCCACTACTGGTTCCCGACCTACACGCGTTCCGACGACGAACTGCACTTCAGCACCGGCTCAGTGCACATGAAGATGACCGTGCGCTACGCCAACTACAAACGGTTCGGCGCCACCATCAAAATCGGCCCCGCCGTCGAGATCAAAGACAAAGACAAGCCGAAGAATTAGTGGGCGCCGAAGCAGGCTACAAGTTATCGAGGAAGAACTGCGTCACCCGGTTCATGAGCACTCGCCGTGCGGCCGGATCACTGGCACCGTGCCCGCGGCCCGGAAAGGCCATCACCTCGACATATTTTCCCGCCTCGATCAGCTCGTTGATTAGCGCCAGTGTGTTTGCGTAGTGCACGTTGTCGTCCCCGGTTCCATGTGCGATGAGCAGCTTGCCCTTGAGGTTTGCGGCGTTCTTGATAGGCGATGATTCCTCGTAGCTTTCTTCGTTTTGCGGCAGCAATCCTATGTATCGCTCTGTATAGATTGAGTCATAGTAGTGCCAGTCGGTCACCGGGCCGCCGGCAAAGCCCACTTTGAAGTCCTGCGGATCCTCGAAGATGGCATGCAGCGTCATGTGCCCGCCGTAGCTCCATCCCCAGATGCCGATGCGACTTCCATCGACGTATGGCAGCGACTTCAGATACGCCGCGCCATCGCGCTGGTCGGACAACTCCTGCGCCCCAAATCGAAAATGGATGGGCTCTTCGAACAGATGGCCGCGCCCCGCAGAGCCGCGATTGTCCAGTGCGAAAATAATGTAGCCCTTTCGAGCCATCAGCTGATGCCACAGAAATGTCGATCCTCCCCATGCATTCAGCACCACCTGCGCATGGGGCCCGCCATAGGTGTAAACAAGCACGGGATATTTCTTCGTGGCATCGAAGTCCGGCGGCTTGATCATCATCGCGTTCAGTGGCATGCCGTCATGCGATCGCACGGAAAGAAACTCCACCGGCGACAAGTGTAGATCAGCCAGTTCCGCGATCTTGTTTTCGTTTATCGCGGCGACGCGCGAACCGTCCATCTGGACCAAATCCTGCCGCGGCGGGTTCATGCTGTTGGAATACGTATCGACATAAGCGGAAGCGCCCGGCGCGAGATTGATGCCGTGCGTGCCGTCTTCCTTGGTGATGCGCGTGATTTGCGAGCCATCGAGCGCGACGCGGTACAGATGGCGTTCGAGCGGCGATTTTTCCGTAGCCGTGAAATACACCAGCCCCTTTGCATCGTCGACCCCTTGCACCGCGAAAACTTCCCAATTCCCTTTCGTCAACTGCGCCAGTTCTTTCCCTTCTAAGTCATACAAATAAACGTGCCGGTAGCCCGATCTTTCGCTTGGCCACAAGAAGCGCTTGCCGTCCTTCAGAAACGTCAGATCGTCGCTGACGTTGATCCAGTACAAATCCTTGTCGCTCAAAACGAGGCGAGCTTTGCCCGAACTGACATCCGCAACCAGAAGATCGATCACGGTCTGCGGCCGATTCAGCCGTTGAATCGCGACGCGCTTAGAATCGACCAGCCAGTTGACGCGCGGAATGTAGATATCCGTGTCCCCGCCGGTATCCATCACGCGCGGCTCACCCCCATCTACCTTCCCGACCAAAACTCGCACGACCGGATTATTTCCGCCCGCGACGGGATAGCGCTCGTCGTCCGCCTCGCCCGTATAGGAAGCAAAATCCACCAATGGATACTGCGTCACTTTCCGCTCGTCCATTTCCAGGTAAGCAATCGCGGAAGAATCGGGCGCCCACCAATATGCTGTGGTGATCTCCAACTCCTCCGGATAAACCCAATCCAGTTCGCCCTTACGAATCTCTTCGGTGCCTCCCTTGGTGAACGCGCGCTCTTTACCGTCCGCCACGCGAACCAGCCACACGTTGTGGTCGCGAACGAAACTCACATATCGGCCGTCGGGCGAGATTTTGGGATCCGCGATTGATTCCTTGCCAGAAATGAGCGCCCGCGCGGTCTGCGTTTTAAGGTCGAACCAGGCGAGCGAGCTGGGCCCCTGGAATAGCAGAGCGCTGCCATCCGGAACCCATTGATATTGTGCGGGAGCGTGGCGTCCCAGGCCGGTCGCTTGTGTCGCGCTTTCCGCGGCCGCCGGAAGCACCGACTCGAGCTTCTCGGCGGAAACCAGCAATCGGCTCTCGCCCGACGCCGCGTCCATCAGCCAAAGCTCCTTGCGATCCCCTTTCCCCGCCAAATCTTTGAAAAAGCTTAAATGTTTGCCATCGGGAGCCCACGCGATCCCGGGCGTCGGGTGACCACTCAAGCTCGGCTCGCTATAGATTCGGTCCACGCTGAGGCCTTTGCCTGCCGGCTGCTCGGCCGTCCCCCCGCGCGACTCCGTAGATACCTGCGCCCTGGTCGCCACTGGTTGAATGCTGCAGAGGAGATACCCTAGAACGCCGAACAGAAACAGTCTGCCCTTCGATTGCCGCATGAAGCCTCCGCAAAACCGGCCATATCTTAGACCGATCGTAACCCCCGGCAAAACCCCGGGGTCCGCCGTTAATCGCTGGTGTGGATGTTCATCGCGTCTATCTGGTTGTAATCGATTGATCAAATGCACTAGTCGTGTAATATATTAATTGAGTAATTATATGAATCTCTCTTGTTTTTGACGGACGGACGATGCCGGTGGCACACCATCGCTGTACTGGTCGTACTGAACACTTGGTTCGTACTTCTTTGTGTCTTGAGTGCACCCCACGACGCCAGTATAATCCTGCGCTCGGCTCGCGGACTGACCCAGGCAGATTCCCAGACTGCGCTCGGTCACAACATCCGCCGCTGAGGTTTGGCAAAGAGTGGTTGTGGAGGTTCCGTGCTACGTCCCGACACGGACCAAGACTCATCCGTCTAGAACCCAAATTAGGGGGTGTCCGGCAATGCTCCGTTTCCAGCGGGTGTGTATCGGTGTCCGCAAGGGTTTCCTTGAGGACCGCGGCGTCGTGCCTTTCGTGTGCGCTGCCGCTCCGGTCGGCGCATTGTTATTGCTCTGCGCCTGCGGCGCTGTGGCTCAAAATGTGACCACCGAGCACTACGACAACGCGCGAACGGGCCTGAACCCCAACGAGTCTATCCTCAACACGTCCAACGTAAACACCAGTTCGTTCGGCAAAATCTTTTCGCAGTCCGTTGATGGGCAAATTTACGCCCAGCCGCTTTATATGGCAGGCCTCACGATATCTGGTAAAGGCACTCATAACGTCGTATTCGTCGCGACCGAAAATGATAGCGTCTACGCCTTCGACGCCGACAACAATGGTGGAGCGAATGCCTCCCCATTGTGGAAGATCTCGCTGCTTGACGCCGCCCACGGCGCCGCCAGCGGCGCGACTACCGTTCCAAACGGGGACGTCAGCAGCACCGACATTCAGCCGACGATCGGCGTTACCGGCACCCCGGTCATCGATCCGAACACGAACACCATGTATCTGGTCAGCGCTACAAAGGAGAACGGTTCTTATGCGCAGCGCCTGCATGCCCTCGACATCACCAGCGGCGCGGAAAAGTTCGGCGGCCCGGTGCCTCTTTCCGGCAGCGTTTCCGGGAACGGTAACGGAAGTTCGGGCGGCACGCTCAATTTTGACACCAAGTGGGAAAACAATCGCGCAGGCTTGCTCCTGTTGAACGGCATCGTGTACATCGCCTTCGCCTCGCATGGAGACAACGGACCCTGGCATGGCTGGATTCTCGCCTACAACGCCGCGACACTGAAGCAGACCAGTGTGTGGTGCGCCTCGGACAATGGAATCGGCGCAGGAATCTGGATGTCTGGGTCTGGTATCGCCGCCGACACCAACAATCCCACTGGCAATAGTCCCGGTGGTCGCCTTTTCGTCGCTACGGGTAACGGCACTTTCGACGCGAAGACTCCCTACACCAACTCGATGGATTACGGCGATAGCATCGTTCGTCTTCATTTGAATAATGGCGTGATGACCGTCGCTGACGACTTCACCCCGCTCAACCAGTCCACGCTAAATTCCACCGATCGCGACGTCGCGTCCGGCGGCGTTTTGCTCCTTCCCGACCAAAGCAGCGGGGGACACACGCACCTGCTCGTGCAATCGGGCAAAGAAGGAAGAATCTCGCTCGTCGACCGCGACAACATGGGCGGCTACAGCACCAGCACCGACAACATCGTGCAAGAGATTCCGGTTAACAATTCCGGCCAGACCAACCAAACCTTCCAGATGGGCGGCTTATGGGGAGCCCCCGGCTTTGGAAACAATACCGTCTATTTCTGGGGCACTGCGGACAATATGAAATCCTTTCCGCTGACCAGCGGGAAGTTGTCTTCCACTCCATCGCACTCGGGTGCACAATCGGCGGGATTTCCTAGCCCGACGCCCGTCATCACGTCCAACGGATCTTCCAGCCCCCTCATTTGGACCGTCCAGACGGATGCCTATAACTCCGGCGGCTCCGCTTACCTGCGCGCTCACGACGCTACCAACATCACCACTACGCTTTACAACAGCTTGACCAACACGGCTCGTGACACGCCCGGCGGTGCCGTCAAGTTTGTGGTTCCCATCGTCATTAACGGCAAAGTCTACGTCGGCACCACCAGCGCTTTGGCGGTATATGGTCTGCTCAATGGCGCTCAGCAGGCGGCGGCGCCCTCTATCAGTCCCGGCGCGGAATCCTTCACCGGTTCCATTCAGGTCACGATTACCGACTCAACTGCCGGCGCTTCCATTTTCTACTCGACGACCGGCACCGCGACGACGAGTTCAACTCCCTACACCGGCCCCATCACCGTCAACACAACGGAAACCATCTCGGCGATCGCCAGCGCTCCCGGCTTCCTGCAAAGCTTGCCGACCAGCGAAACCTACTCACTGCAAACGCAAACCCTCATGCCCACGTTCTCTCCCGTGCCCGGCACGTATGGCTCTACGCAATCGGTCATCATTTCCGACGCCTCGCCAACTCCCACGATCTACTACGCAATCAATGCGCCGGCTTCCACCTCTTCGACTCCATTCACAGGGACGGCAACGGTTAGCGTCAGCCAGTCGGAAACGCTGAATGCCGTAGCCACCTCGCCAGGGCTCAGCGCCAGCCCGCAGGCCAGCGCCACCTATTCGATCGGCTCCGGAACGGGAGCCAGCTTCCCTTCGGGTTTCAGCTCCGCTGCCAGTGTGATGACCTTCAACGGCAGCACGGGCCTGGACGATACCCGACTGCAACTAACCAACGGCCTCGCGAATGAAGCGGGCAGCGCCTGGTACAACACTCCGGTCAACATCCAAAATTTCACCAACGACTTCACGTTCCAGTTAAGCAATCCCTCGGCGGACGGTATGACCTTCACCATACAGAACACAGGTCTTACCGCCCTCGGGCCCTTGGGTGGCGGGTTAGGCTATGGGCCGGATGAGCCGGGCGGCGGTGCGGGCATTGGCAAGAGCGTCGCGATCAAGTTCGATCTCTACGACAACGATGGAGAGGGCTCCGACTCCACGGGCCTCTATACCAATGGTGCGTCGCCAACCGTTCCTTCAACTGACATGACCGGCAAGGTTGACCTCCATAGCGGCGACACGTTCTCCGTGCACATGGTCTACAACGGCACCACGCTCACCATGACCCTCACTGACGGCGTGACCAACGCGACCTACTCCACCAGTTGGACGGTGAACATTCCTTCCATCGTCGGCGGAAACACTGCCTTCGTTGGATTCACAGGTGGCACCGGCGGATTGACAGCCAGCCAAAAGATCGAGACCTGGAACTTTGTCAGCTCCGGTACTGCGCCTCCGCCGCCTCAGCAAGCGACCCCGCCGATCTATAGTCCCGCGGCAGGTACGTACACCGGGACGCAGATGGTCACCATCACCGACACCACTCCGGGCAGCACCATCTTCTACACCTTGGACGGGACCAAGCCGGGAACCACCGCGGGCGGCAGTACCTTCCAATACTCCACCGCGATCTCGGTCGCCTCTTCGGAAACGGTCACCGCTCTAGCCACCGCGCCGAGTTACACCACCAGCGCGACCAGCAGCGCCGCCTACGTCATCAACAACACTTTGCCGGCCGCTCCCACTCCGGTAATCACTCCGGGCACCGGCAACTACACGTCGGCGCAAACGGTCAGCATTTCCGATCCTGGTACCACGATCTTCTACACCACGAACGGTACGCCTCCGACGACGGGTTCCACGCAATACACCGCGCCCTTCGTTGTCGGCGCCACCAGCACCGTGCTGGCGATTGCCACCGAAACGGGCTTCAGCACCAGCGCCACGGCGCAATCGGTCATCACCATCAGCAGCGGGACTACCGGCGCCGTCAATTTTGGCTCCGGATTCTCCGCCGCGGGCTTGCAGTTCAATGGACATACCAAGCTCAACGGCACGCGTCTGCAACTTACCGACACGACTGCGCCAAATGAAGCTGCCAGCGCGTTCTGGACCACGCCCGTCAACGTGCAGACCTTCACGAATGATTTCACTTTCCAGCAGACCAGCCCGAACGCCGACGGATTCACATTCACAATTCAGAATGCCGGCATTACGGCGCTCGGACCGATCGGCGGCGGGCTCGGCTATGGTCCCGCTTCTCCGGGCGGCACGGCCGGCATCGCCAAGAGCGTTGCGATCAAGTTCGACCTATACGACAACGCCGGTGAGGGCACGAACTCCACCGGCCTGTATATCAACGGCACATCGCCGACGACGCCGGCCACAACGTTAGGCGGTGGTGTAAATCTGCACAGTGGCGACATCATGAAGGCTCACATGACCTACGATGGTACGACGCTGACGCTGACGCTCACCGACACGATCAATACCGCGCAAACGTTCACGACCTCGTGGCCTATCAACATTCCCTCGACGGTTGGCGGCAATACTGCGTTCGTCGGCTTCACCGGGGGCACCGGCGGCCTCACCTCGCAGCAGGAGATCATCACCTGGACCTACAGCACTTCAGGGTCGGGTTCAACCTCGAAGACGCCCGTCGTCTATCAGACGGCAAATTTGTCCGCAGTGAGCTCAGGACCGACGTTCCGGCAATTTACCTATGCGAGCTTCCCTGACACCACCGGCACGATCCTGGACGCCACCGCGGTGGGTGACAACGTCACGTTCACGGTTAACGTCACGGCCGCGGGAATCGCGGACGTGAAAGTTTCCGTCAAAGAACTCAATACGCGCGGAACATGGCAACTGTCGATCAATGGCGCCAACGTCGGTTCCCCACAAGACGAATACACGAACAGTGCGAGCGCAGGTGCTTACGGCGTGTTTGATGTGGGCACATTCACGTTCCCGGCCGCTGGCAACTACGCGTTCAAGTTCACCGTCAGCGGCAAAAATGCGGCCAGCACCGGCTACTCCATCTCGTTCGACGACATCACGCTGACGCCGCAGTAGCGCATTACCGTGGCACAGCCATTCCTGGCTGTGTGGTTTTGCAAATCACAGCGCATACGACTCATTTCCATTTCAGTTTGGAGATGATGTGTGACGCTCTGTGCAGCACTATGCCGGGAATGGCTGTGCCACCAGAGTCACTTGGTCTTGAATATCGAACTGCTCAGGCCACTCCGCTAGCCTGGCGGCCAGCTAAACGCACGTCCACCGAGAAGATGCAGGTGCAGGTGAAACACCGATTGCCCTGCGCCGCGTCCGCTGTTGGCTACCGTGCGGTATCCATCAAGCAGTTTGAGCTTGCGGGCCAGCTCCGCCGCCACTAGGTGCATTTTCCCGATCACCGCTTGATCTTCTGAAGTAGCTTCATTCAGCGACTCAAAGTGTTTGCGGGGGATGATCAGAATATGTGTCGGTGCTTGCGGGCCAATATCTTCAAACGCGAAGACGTCGTCATCCTCGTACATCACCTTTGACGGAATCTTCTTGGCCGCGATTTTGCAAAACAGGCATTCCGCGCTCACGGGGTCCCTCCCCGCGGCGAATCGGTATCCACACGAAAAATCAAAGGCTTCACGCCTTCGCGTTTGTGCAGCTGCTCGCCCAACTTCTTCGCCGCATCCTCGCCGGCAACCTTGCCTACGTGAACGCGATAGTACGAGCCGTTGGATGACTCAAACGACTGAATCGCAACTGGAGAATAGCTGGCGCTCAGACGGTCGCGCAGCCGCTCGGCATTCGCGCGCTCCCGAAAGGCACCGATCTGGACGGTGAAGAAACCTGCCGTGGGATCGATTGCCGACAGAATCTCCAGACGAACGGGTACGACGCCAGGGCCAATCGATTCAATCTCGCGTGCCGCGGCATAGGACAGATCGATGATGCGATTGTCCACAAACGGGCCGCGATCGGTGATGCGCACGGTCGTCGATTTCCCATTCGCAAGATTCGTCACTCGGACCATGGTGTTGAAAGGCAGCGTTCGATGCGCTGCGGTGAGCTTGTTCATGTCGTAGATCTCACCGTCGGAAGCCTGGCGGCCATGGAAGGGCGCACCGTACCAGGATGCTTTGCCCTCTTCGAACGCGACCCCTCCGTGGGGAGTGGGGTTTACCGGAGCACCGGCGTCGCTCTTTGCTGTCTCCGCCGGAGGCTCGGGACCAGGTTGCACGGGCGGTGCAGGCTGGCGATTCGCGACCGGCTGACGCCCGGCACAGCCGGTCAGTAAAGCTGCCGCCAAAAGAATTGCCGCCAGGCCTGTAAGTTGAGAAGCCGTTCGCGCCACTCGCGCGCATTCATTGCGACCGAGCGCGCCGAAAAGTTGCGGCGACCTCTGCCATTGACCGTATTCGATCTTCACAGGGGATCCGCGCTCATGCCTTGGGATCTTCGGGCGCAGGCGGGGTTCGCCGGGACATGCGTGCCTCAATCTTGGCGGCAAACTCGTCGAGCTTGCCCGATACATCGCGCAGAAATGATGCGGTGCGGCGTTCGGTTTCCGGCGCTATTTCTTCGTCCACGTAGCGGCGAAGGCGTTCCATCTCTGCATCGATGCGACGGCCGATTTCTTCAAATTTGTCCATACTTAGTACCCTCCGGGCTGGGTACCCAGGATCCCCCGACGCCACAGATTGTGTAGGTTACCTGCGGTTTTCGGTGGTGTCCAAGTCTATTTTGGACACCGGTGTGTTTTGGTGTCCAGCTGTTCGGTAGTTTCGAGGCGATTTGCGGGACTTTGGTGTTCAGGCGTCGCCGGTCGTCTTGGGGAATGTTTTGGCCGGCGCGGTGGTTGGCTGCGGCGCCGACGTGCGAGTTGTAGCGGCGAGTTTCCATCTTTGCGGGGTCGGTGTCCAGCGGAATTAGCGGCGGCGCATCGGTCCGCGTTTCGGCCTAGAAAGTTGGTTTGATCTGGCCACGGTTCTTCGTTGAGCGCATCTCGACGCGTAGCGCGGTATTTGGCCTGACGCTGTGCGGCAGTGCGCGGAACGGGCTTCTGATTTTCCATCGGTTGCGACCAAGGGGGGAAAGGCGACGCTGACTTTTGGGTGTGAAGCGGCGCGATCGCCGGCGCGGCGTCGGGTTTGACCTGGCCTTTGACTTTGGGGCCGCGCGCGGGATGCGCGCTCTTCAGCGCCCTAAGAATTGCCCGCGCGTGGCCGGGTCCGCGCCGCGATCGCCTCCGTCGAGGGTAGTCCCACGCGAGTCACGTGTCCGGTAGCCCGACAAATCGGGAGTTGACCTCGCTCGCAAGCTACCTTCGTCAAATGTAGTGACGGCAATCAACTATGGTGCGGCTGCCTTCCGAGCCACTTCTTCGCGCACCAAATCAATGTGCAGTCTTAGTGAATACAACAGAGGCCGAACGGAAGCAGGCGCGGGTTGACGACTTACCCGGTCTTCCATCTGATCAAGTCGCTCGATGAAGTCCTTGCCGGTTCCAGCAGAAGGATCAGCAGCCAGTTGGTCTTCGAGGCGCTTCAATTCGGCGTAGAGCCTGTAGACCCGGGCGCGCCCCACCCAGCCATAGATTGCCGGCGCGAATCGCAGCAAGGGAAATAGCACGCCCAATAGGGGAAGTGCCAGCACCAACAACTGATCGGCGAGGACTGCCAACCAAAAAGGCAGATGACGTTGCAAGAACGGAGATCCCGTTTTATAGAATTGACGCGCATAAGTGCTAAGTGGAAGGTCGATGGATTCTCGCGCCGGAAACTCCGCTGCCTTGTGGAACACACCCGGTGCCGAGTGGAACTGTTCTGCCGCCTCAAGCAATAGGTACTGAATTGCGGGATGAAGATCGCGGCGCACTACCATGCTGGCTTTTGGTGCAAGGAGTAGAACATCCGTGGGGGGACGGTTCCTGGCCATGTCAGCTACGCCAGCAGGGAGCACCAGCTTAGTTAAGTGTGGGTACAGGGCTACGAAAGCATCCGCTCTGTGAATACTCTGTAGGCTTACGCCTTCGGCCGTGAGAAGTTCTTGAACAGAAGGGCTATCCCAGGTATCGAGCAAAACTGCGCCGTCGAGTTCTCCGCTGTGAAGCCTTTGAATCGTTTCTGCCGGAGTGAACGGAAACAGGGTGACAGATTTCTGATCGATGATGCCAACACGACCGAAAAACTCCACCGAGAACTTGTGGGACGCACTGCCTTCTGGGCCGATGGAGAGGCGGAGACCCCGCACCTGATCATGACTTTGCAAACCTTGGCCGCGGAGAAAGAACCAAAGAGGTTCGTAAAATAGTGTTCCCAGAGAGACTAAATGAGGTGAATCGCGCTCAGTTGTTATCCCGCTCGGGAGAATGGCAATGCTGACGCCTGATTTCGGGTCCTGCAGCCGAGCCAAACTTTCGACAGCGCCCGAAAGCGGGACCAGCTTCAGGTCAACTCCGTCTCGTGCAAGAAACTCACGGTAGCGCCTTGCCAGATCTGCATTGGGGCTGCCCTCGGGATCCGTAGCCATAGTCACGGATCGTGGCGGCGTCGGACGCAAAATGGTGAACGCGAGCCAAATCAGCATCACCGCGAATGTGACGACAGCAATCGATGCGGTCGCTAGATATCGCCAACTTGCACGCTTGTCATTCAGAGCATTCATCGCGCGGGGTCTAAGTGCAAGAATAGCACCGGGCAGGAGTCTGAAACGAACGGACCTCTGTCCGTACCCAGGCTGAGCGTCGAGGCTCGGTGTCGAGCGCACGCACCCCCACCCCTGCCCCTCTATGGTGGGGTGCGTGCGCGGATGGTGCGCGCCGATGAGGCGGAGCGGGAAGCGACCACGACAATTCTCTCTTTGGGGTTTGCGGTGAGGCCGCGCGCGGGATGCGCGTTTTTCCGAAACGCTCCATCGTGCGAAACCCAGTGAGACCTTGAATGTCTGCTCGCAAGTGCGCCGGACGGAAGTCCGGGCGGGATTTGGGTATCATAGAACGCTCTACACACGCCGCGAGGAGGAGAGTTGGCCCTGCCCTATCAATGGCAATACCGCGTGGAGCGATGGAAGAACTCGCTGCGCGGGCTTTTCGGTGGTGGCAATCAACAGCCGCGCCCCAAGATTTGCCCGAACTGCGGCTCGCTGGTGGGAATTAGCGCGACGCGTTGCCATCAGTGCGGAACGAATTTGAAATTTTCCATGGCGGCGGTAAGTAAGGGACTCTCCGAGCTTTTCGGCGGGCACGCTCCGGTAACCACCGGACTGCTGATTGTGAATCTGCTGATGTTCGGCGTGGAGTTCATGGCCATGGCAGCCGCCGGTCAAGGAGGCGGGCTCGCGATTTTGTGGGGTATGGGCGGCGAAGCCACGTACCGGCTCGGCGCGAGTAATCCTTATTCCATTTTCATCATGCACGAGTGGTATCGCCTGGTAACCGCCATGTACTTGCACGGCGGCCTGATTCACATCGGCTTCAACATGATGGTGTTGATGGACATCGGCCCGGTCGTGGAAGAGGTGTACGGCTCGGCGCGATATCTTTTCCTCTACACCGCCACTGGTATCGCTGGGTTTGTGGCAAGCGCGTTCAGCGGACACAATTCACTCGGGGCCTCCGCTCCCATTTTGGGCCTGATCGGTTTGATGATCGCGATTACCACGAAACGCGGTGGCTCGCACATGCAGCAACTGCGTTCGCGGCTGATTTCCTGGGTGGTATCGATCTTCGTTTTTGGTCTTCTCATGTCCGGCGTCGACAACTGGGCACACGGCGGCGGTTTGGCGGCAGGTTTTCTGCTGGGACGATTGTTCGCGGACCGCGAGCCGATGAATCCGGGCGAGCGGCGCACCGCGTACGCCCTCGGATGGATCGCAGCAGTGGTCGTAGTCTCTTCGTTCGTTCTGATGATTCTGCACTACCGAGACCCGCTGCCGGGATCGTAGCGGGCACCAATGGTGGTGGCGGTCTTTAGACCCGTCAGGATTCTGACGCTGGGGTCAACTCTTTCCGCACGACCTCCCACATCACGCGTGCTGAGGCTTTGGATTGCGGTACTCTGATCTTCAAGGAATATAGACGGTGGAACCACACTCGATCATTGTCGTCAGCCTGCACACTCCCAAGGAGAAAATCTGGGGCGAGCTGCTGGCAATCAATACCGCGGGCATCACCATGCGTGGCATCGACCTGAATTCGTTCGATCATTTCATTCGGCAGATTAACGAGCCGGACACCGAACGCATTGGCGTGCCGACGCTGTTTTTCCCCATGACGCGCATCGAGCGCATCACACTCGACGAACCTTCGGGCTCCATCCCGTCGATGGATGAACTCTTCAGTCGCAAAATTGGACGCCGGTTGATCGACTATCTGGCTCAGTTCGCCTGAACTGCGCTATCCTCGATTCCCCATGCAAGGGCGCATTCTCACGGTACCCAATCAAATTACACTGCTGCGCCTCGGCTTTCTGCCGGTGTTTCTTACGCTGATTTCCTACGAGCGGTACCAGTGGGCTCTCCTGGTGCTGGTGGTAGCGGGCCTCAGCGATGGAATCGACGGCCTGCTGGCGCGCAGACTCAATCAGAAATCGTCGCTGGGCGCGTATCTGGATCCCATTGCCGATAAGCTGCTGCTCTCATCCTCGTTCGTGATTCTTGCGTTCAAGCACAAGATCGGCTGGTGGCTCGCCATTATCGTTCTCAGCCGCGACACCCTGATTCTGATCGTAGCCGTGGTGATCCTGCTGATCTCGGGCTATCGGCCATTCCCACCAAGCATTTTCGGCAAGCTCACGACTTTTTTCGAGATCACTCTAGTCTTTACGGTAGTCCTGACCGCGGCGTATCCGGCATTTCATTCGCGACTCCTGCATAACGCGTTGGATGATATCGTGACCGTGTTCGCGATTGGCTCAGCAGTGCACTATTCGTTCCTGATCACTCGCCACGCACCTGCTGCGTAGCGAAAAGTAGCACAGACACTCTTGTTTACCCTGAGCTACGAGGGGTCTGTCTCACGCCAAGACCTTCCCAAGCGCAACCGCGAAGCATCAAATCCTATGTCGCCAGCTCGTAAGCTTCTCCCAACCACAACAGCGCATCTCGAAGATCCTCCGACGAATTGATCTCGAAAGAGAGCCATCCTTTGGCCCGCATCTTGGTGCCGATCGACAGGCGGCAATCGCGGTCCACGCGCTGCGACAAGTCCGGCGGCATGGACTTGAATTTGAAAATGATTGAATTCGGAGCGCCTATCGCGCGGGTCACCGGCAGCGCCGCGAAGATCGTCTTCTTGCGATAGTAGCCGAGCAGGCCAAACATCGGGCGCGTGGTGACGTACGGCCAAGAATGCAACTCGCTTCCCAACATCGCGGACCATTGCCTCATGTCCTCGGGGATTCGATGCATATTGGGTCGGCGTTTCTTGGTCTTGGTGCTCATATGGATCCATTCCTGTTTTTTGAAGAGGACACAGACCCGTCGTAGCTCAGGGTAAACAAGAGTGTCTGTGCTACTGAGGCATCCTCGATGGACCGCCTGCCGGTAGCACCAGCTTGGGTTCCGTCAGGGATTGCACCTGCTCGAGAGTGGCGTCCGCCGCGAGTTCGCGGAGGACCAGGCCTTCGGACGTGACGTCGATCCAGGCGAGTTCCGTGACGATGTGATCGACGACTTCGACGCCGGTCAATGGCAGCGAGCATTTCTTGAGGATCTTCGGCTTGTTGTCGCGCGTTGCGTGCTCCATGGTCACGAAGACGCGCTTGGCGCCGGCGACCAGATCCATGGCGCCGCCCATGCCTTTCAGCATTTTTCCGGGGATGGCCCAATTCGCCAGTGTCCCTTTTTCATCGACTTGCAGCGCCCCGAGGACAGTGAGATCCACGTGGCCGCCACGAATCATCGCGAAGGATTCAGCGGAAGAGAAATAGCAGCTGCCCTGCAGTTCGCTGACGGTTTCTTTGCCGGCGTTGATCAGGTCAGCATCGACCTCGGATTCCAGCGGATACGGGCCGACACCGAGCATTCCGTTTTCCGACTGCAAGATGACTTCCATACCGTGCGGAACATAGTTGGCAACGAGTGTAGGCATGCCGATGCCGAGATTCACGTAGTAGCCGTCGCGGAGTTCTAGAGAGATGCGCCGAGCGATGCGTTCGCGTTTTTGTTCGTCAGTCAGCCCCATGGAAACCTCATCGTCTCATGTAAGCGCTGGGCTTTAGCCCGGCGCTGCACTCTCGAATTAGCACGTCCCACGATTGCCAATCCGCATTGTGCGGCGTTCGATACGCCTCTCATAGTTTTGCCCTTGGAATATGGCATCGATGTAGATTCCGGGAGTATGCACGTTATCGGGATCAAGTTCCCCCAGTTCGACCAGCTGCTCCACCTCGGCAACGACGTAATCCGCTGCGGTAGCCATCATCGGGTTGAAGTTGCGGGCGGTCTTGCGATAAATGAGATTGCCCCAGCGATCGCCCTTCCACGCTTTGACGAAAGCGAAGTCGCCGCGTATGCCGCGCTCTAAGACGTACTTGCGGCCGGCGAATTCGCGGGTCTCTTTTCCTTCGGCGACCATGGTGCCGTAGCCCGTCGGAGTGTAGAACGCCGGAATGCCCGCCCCACCGGCACGGATGCGTTCCGCGAACGTGCCTTGAGGATTCAACTCCAACTGCAACTCTCCAGTGGAGACGAGCTGCTCGAAGAGTTTGTTTTCGCCCACGTAGGTGGAAACCATTTTTTTCACCTGGCGATTCTGCAGCAGCAGTCCGATGCCGAAGTCGTCGACGCCGGCGTTATTGCTGACAATGGTCAGGTCCTTGGTGCCTTTGCGGCGGACCGCGGCGATCAGATTTTCCGGAATGCCGCACAGGCCGAAGCCACCCATAAGTATGGTCGCGCCATCAGCAAGTTTTTCGACAGCGGTGTCGGCTGAAGAGATGCGTTTGTCCACAAAAGGCTCCGAGGTGCGGGAGGAAGTTTACTCCAAGTGGAGCGCGCCGGGCTTCCCTTCTAGCGGGAATCGTGGATAATCCTCGGCACTGGTAGGTCGGTTCCACACAGACGCGTCTGGTTGTAGAAGGTCTTAAACGCTGAAAAGTTTTGGAGGCACCGTGAGTTCGTATCGACTTAGGACTTTGGCGAAATGGATCACTGGCTTCCTGGTAGTAACTTTCGTTGCGATGCTCACGGCACGTGGGTCAGCGGCGCAAACGACACTACCCACGCATCCTCTGGAAGGACTCAAGTCGCAGGAATATTGGGCAGTGTACGACGTATTGCGCGCCACAGGGAAAATGGATGCGGATACATACTGCGTCAGCGTGCTGTTGCACGAACCGCCCAAAGAGAAGGTGTTGGCGTGGAAGGTCGGTGACCCGTTCTCGCGGGAGGCTGACGTTATTTTGTTGCGGAAGGGTGTGACGATCGAAGTGCGCGTGGATATCGCCGGTCGCAAGGTGGAATCGTGGAAGGAAAGAAAGGATGTGCAGGCCCCGACCTTTGATAACGAGTTTTTCCCGCTGGGCGAGGAGGCCAAGAACGATCCACAGCTGCACGAAGCATTGGCCAAGCACGGAGTGAAGGATTTTACGACCGTCGTTTGCGTGCCCATACCGATCGGGTATTTCGCGCTTCCGGAGCAACAGGGCCGGCGGCTTTTCTATGGAGATTGTTATGATTATCACGGCGCTTTCCTGACCTGGGGCCGTCCGATCGACGGGTTGTACTTCTTGATGGATACGGTCGAGAGGAAAGTGGTGAAGGTCATCGATGAGGGAGCGACGCCGGTTCCGATGAGCGCCATCAACTTCGAAGAAGCGCCCGCGATCACCAGGCATGGCACGACCCCAATTTCGATTGCACAGCCGCTGGGGCCCAGTTTTCAAATCAAGGATGGCGAAGTGAACTGGCAGGGATGGCACTTCCGCGTGCGGCTCGATCCCCGGGTTGGGGCGGTGCTGAATCTGGTACGGCTGGATGATGCAGGAAGGCAACGTTCGGTGATGTACGAAGGGTCGATGTCGGAACTGTTTGTGCCCTATATGGACCCGGCTGAGAGTTGGGCGACCCGTGTGTTCATCGACGCAGGAGAATTTTATCCGGGTGGTATCTTGAGGGTGCTGCAAGACGGCGTTGATTGTCCGCCAAACGCGGAGTACATCGACGGGCTAGCATCCACGGAGCGAGGAATTCCGGTGCTGCGGCCCCGCGTAGCGTGCATTTACGAGACGTATGCCGGAAATCCGGCGTGGCGGCATTGGGAAAACGAAATCGTCTGGGGACGGCCGACGCGGGAACTGGTCCTGCGAACGGCAGCGGTCATCGGGAACTACGATTACATGCTGGATTGGAGATTCGAGCAGGACGGCTCGATTCGCGTAGCAGTCGGCGCAACCGGAATCATCGAGACCAAGGCTGCCAAGACGAAAACAAGCGAGCATGGCATGGGCGGCTCGTCTGGAACGCCGGACGAATTTGGCCGCTTCGTTGGCGAGAGCACCATCGGGGTCAATCACGATCACTTTTTCTCTTACCGGCTCGATATGGACGTGGATGGGCAGAACAACACCTTTATGGCCGACAAGCTAAAGCAACGGCAACTGCCGGCGTCGACGCACCGCAAGAGCATCTGGGTGGCCGAGCCGTCAGTGGCTCGCACCGAGCGCGACGCTATGATGGATGTGCAACTGGACAAGCCAGCGATGTGGATGTTCGTCAACACCAATGTGCGCGGGCCGCTCGGATACCCGACCGGATATGAAATTATGCCGGGCGTGACCGCGGCATCGCTGCTCGATTCGGATGATGGCGTCCAGAAAGTCGGCGCCTTTTCGACGCACCAGCTTTGGGTGACGCCTTATCGAGCCGACGAGCTGTACGCCTCCGGCGTTTATCCGACGTCAAGCAAGGGCGAAGATGGCCTGGCCGTGTGGACCCAGGCAAACCGGCCGATCGAGAACACTGATATCGTCGCGTGGTACACAGTGGGCTTCCATCATGTGCCCCGAGCGGAGGATTGGCCGGTGATGCCGGTGATGTGGCATGACTTTGTGATCCGGCCGTTTGATTTTTTTGCCGCAAACCCAGGATTGAATCTGCCTGGGAAACCGTAAGTACGGTGACAGACGCTTGGATCCGTTTTTGTACCAGCGCAAGCCAACGATCTTAGTCTGTTGTAGGGGCGCGCTTCGGCGCGTCTCTCTTCGATGATGTCCGCACCTGAATATCGACCTGAGAGGAGCATTCGTTTGCCGATTAGGGATTCGTTCAACTTTCCGAGGATGGTCAAAATGAAAATGATTGAGCTGTCGCAGGTGCGGCACAGTGTTTCCGCCGTGCGTGTTGTTCTTGTGCTTGCTGGAGCGGCAGCCGGGATCATCGGATCTGGCGCCCTGGTTCTTGCGCAGCACCGTATGCACGGGCAGCAGGAGAAGGTGGATCGGAACCATCCCTGGATGAATGCGAGCCTTTCACCGGATCAGCGGGCGGAAATGGTGCTGAAGGAGTTGACCCTGGACGAGAAGATTGGGCTGCTCCACGGCATGGGGATGCCAGGCTGGCCGCGGGACGTGCAGGATCCGCAGCCGGAGTTGGGGAATGGCGGTGCGGGGTTTGTATTGGGAGTGCCGCGGCTGGGGATTCCGCTCATTCAGATGAGCGATGCGGCGTACGGCGTTCGGAGCAGCGCGGAAAATGGAAGATATTCGACGGCGCTTCCCGCCGCCGTCGGAGCGGCCGCCAGTTGGGATACGGAAGCGGCATGTACCTATGGTGCTCTGATCGGGAAGGAATTGCGCGCTCAGGGATACAACATGACGCTTGGCGGTGGCGCGAACATCACCCGCGAACCAAGAAACGGAAGGACCTTCGAATATTTGGGAGAGGATCCGATTTTGGCCGGAACGCTGGTCGGCCATTTGATGAAGTGCGAACAGGCGCAAAACGTGATCGGGGACATCAAGCACTATGCGGTGAACGATCAGGAAAGCGGGCGAAACGAAGTGGATGTGATCATCGCGAAGCGCGCACTCCGCGAAAGCGATCTGTTGGCGTTTGAGATCGGCGTGGGAATCGCGCAGCCAGCCGCGGTGATGTGTTCGTATAACTCGATGAACGGCGATTTTGCCTGCGAGAACAAATATTTGCTGACGGATGTGCTGAAGAAGGAGTGGGGATTCAAGGGATTTGTGGTGTCCGACTGGGGCGGGACGCATAGCACGGTGAAAGCGTCGGCGGCAGGATTGGACAACGAAGAACCGCTGGATGAATTTTTTGGTGCGAAGTTGAAGGCCGCGGTGGAGGCGGGCAAGGTCTCGACGGCAGAACTCGATGAGCACGTTCGTCGCGTGCTGCGGTCGGAATTTGCGAGTGGGATTGTCGATCATCCGACACAGAAGAGCGTCGTCGATGTGCTGGGCGGTCTGGAAACCGCGCGGAAAATTGAGGAGCAGAGTGCGGTGTTGCTGAAGAATGAGCGCGGAATCCTGCCGCTGGACCGCGCCGCGGTGAGGTCGATTGCCATCATCGGTCCGCACGCCGATGCGGGGATGATTTCGGGCGGCGGGTCGGCGCAGGTGGATGCGCCGGGACGCCCGTCAGCGGGTTGGCAAGCACATGTGTGGTTCCCGACATCCCCGATGAAGGCAGCGAAGGCCAAGGCTCCCGGAGCGGACGTGCAATTTGATTCCGGCGCGAATCCCGCAAGTGCCGCAGCTCTGGCGAAAAAATCGGACGTGGCGATTGTGTTTGTGTATCAGTGGATGAGCGAGGGAATGGATTTGCCGAGTTTGTCGCTGCCGGAAAATCAGGATGAGCTAATCGCGACGGTAGCGGCGGCCAACCCGAAGACGATCGTTGTGCTGGAGACCGGAACCGCGGCGACCATGCCCTGGGTCGATAAGGTGAGCGGCGTCCTGGAGGCGTGGTACCCGGGCAGCGACGGCGCCAACGCTGTAGCGAATATTTTGTTCGGCGACGTGAATCCGAGCGCCAAGTTGCCGATGACCTTTCCCAAGAGCGATGCGGACTTGCCCCGTCCGAAATTGATTCAGCCGGAGCCGGACCAGACTGGTGAAGCCGCGGTCATGAAGACGGGCGAAGCGAAGGCTACCTTTAGCGTGAAGTACGATGAGGGGTTGAAGGTTGGGTACAAGTGGTATGACGCGGAGAAGAAGGCGGTGCTGTTTCCGTTTGGCCATGGTCTCTCGTATACGACGTTTGCGTATTCGGGATTGAAGGTGACCGCCGGGAAAGAAACCACCGTGAGTTTTACGGTGAGGAATACGGGGCATCGCGACGGAGCCGAGATTGCTCAAGTGTATGCAGCTTTGCCGGCAAGCGCGGGTGAGCCTCCGAAACGCCTCATCGGATGGAACAAGGTGTGGCTGAAAGCGGGTGAGAGCAAGGACCTGAACGTCAGCGTCGATGCGAAATATCTATCGATCTACGACGAATCGGGCGGCTGGAAGCTCCTGCCGGGAGGATACGTGATCATGGTGGGCAGCTCCTCGCAAGAATTGCCGTTAACGCAAAATATCGAACTCAAGTGAAGATCGAAGCGGCAATGTCTGACGTCGTCGATGGCACCGTCTTCGATACCACCATCTTCGGTGGCACAATCTTCGACGCCACCGTATTCGATGTCCCACCTTCGATGTCACCCTTGTAGGGGCGGGGCTTGCCCCGCCCGGCCGTCGCGTCTTGGCTCCATCCCCCAATGCCTAGGCTAGCGCTGACTTTCGACGACCGTCACAGACTGCGGAGCAGCCTGTAGAGTTCGTTGGCGGCGTCAAAGTCGGCTTCCAGTTCGCGCGAGTTGAGCCGCTCCCGAATATCGTCGAGCCGTCGCGCTAGGAGATCGAGCGACGCAGAAATGACTTCGCGATTGGTCAGGACGATGTCCCGCCAGGTGGAATAAGGGCTCCCGGCCAGACGCAGCGTGTCGCGGAGTCCGGGACCCGCTACCGTGATGGGAAGCCCATTTTCATCCAGACGATCGTAGAGGAACGAGGCGAGCGCGACCGCCACCAGTTGCGGCAGATGCGACGCGAGCCCCACCGCGTAGTCATGTTGTTGGGCGCCAAGCCACAAGGGCCGAGCACCGATTTTTTCGACCAGCTTCAGGAAAGCAGAGACCCGTGGATCGCGTTCGGATCGAACTGCGGCATCCGCGCCGGCCGGCGCTGGTTTGGCGATTAGTGCGTAAGGGGCGTTGCGGAAGAGGTCAGCGTCCGCGTGCGCGAAGCCGGCTAGTTCCCGGCCGGCCATGGGATGACCGGGAAGGAAGGACGCTGCGGCGGGATCGGCGAAGAGTTCTTCGGCCGCTTGGGTGATGCGCAGTTTTGTGCTGCAGGCGTCGGTGATAAGCGCTCGGCGGGACGCAAACCGCGCGAGATCAGGCAGCAGATCCAGTGTCACGCCGATCGGGAGCGCGATAAAAATCAGGTCGGCAGTGCGCATCGCCGGGGTCAGGTCACCAGAGAACGCTTCGTCGAAGGCGCCACTGGATTGAGCCGCCCGGGCTACGTCGGGACGATCCCAGCCGGTGATGTGGAGGTCGGTGGCGTATTTGCGGAGGGCCAAGGCGAATGAGCCCCCGATTAGGCCGGTGCCTAAGATCGCGACGCGGCTAATGAGGTGTGTAGTCATCGGCAAGAAAGATCAGGCGATGAGGCGGCCAATCGCTGGGGCGATGATGCGGAGCTCGTTCATGAGCTGCGCAAATTGGCCAGGTTCGAGGGACTGAGCGCCATCGGATAGCGCGTGGTCCGGATCGTTGTGGACTTCGATGAGCAGGCCGTCCGCGCCAGCAGCCACTGCGGCGCGGGCCATGGGCGCAACTTTGTCACGCCGGCCAGTGCCGTGCGAGGGGTCGCCGAACATGGGGAGATGCGAAAGTTTCTTGATCGAGGGGATAGCGGCGATGTCGAACGTGTTGCGCGTGTAGGTTTCGAATGTGCGGATGCCACGCTCGCAGAGGATCACGTCCCAGTTGCCGCCAGCGAGGATGTACTCGGCGCTCAGCAGGAGTTCTTCCATGGTGGCGGACATGCCGCGCTTTAGCAGTACCGGCTTGCGGACTTCGCCGAGGGCGCGGAGCAAGTGGTAGTTCTGCATGTTGCGCGCGCCCACCTGGAAGATGTCGACGTAGCCGCCCATCATTTGGACTTGCGAAGGGTCCATGACTTCGCTGACGGTGAAGAGTTGAAATTTCTCGGCGGCTTCCTTCATCAGCTTTAAGCCTTCTTCCCCCATGCCCTGGAAGGCATACGGTGAAGTGCGCGGTTTGAAGGCACCCGCACGGAGAATTTTTGCGCCGGCCTTAGCGACGCTTTCGGCAATGGAATGGATTTGGTCGTGCGATTCCACCGAGCAGGGACCTGCCGCGATTACAACATCGTTGCCGCCGATGGAAACCCCTCTGCCCAGATGGACGATCGTGCCTTCAGGCCTGAATTGGCGGCTTGCTAGCTTGAAGGGTTGCGTGATGCGCATGACTTCGCGCACGCCATCGAGAAGTTCAAAATCGCGGTGATCGAAGTCGCGGTGGACTCCGACTGCGCCCAGGACGGTGTGGGATTCGCCCGTGGAGCGGTGAACGTTGAAGCCGCTGCCAATCAGGCGATCGATTACGTGCTGGATTTGCGCGTCTGTGGCGCCCTCTTGCATCACGATGACCATTTGCGTTCCCTGAATTCCTTCCCTGTTATGTTCGTGGGTAACTTGGCGAAGTGCGGCCGCCACGGTCGGCGGCCGCTACAATACCTTCATCTATCCTTACCCGAAACGTCGCGCGGCGAATGATCGCTGGGGTGCATGGCTTCGCGTTCGGCTGAGCGCGCTTCGTCGATGATGCGCTCGAAGAGGCGGCGGATGGCGGCGTCGGACAATGGCCCAGGATTGGCGCGCTCGGCATTTTCCAGGACTTCGCGCTCGCGATCAGGTTGATAGAGCGGCAAGTTTTGCGCCTGCTTGAGCTTGCCGATTTTCAGCGCGCACTGGGAGCGCTCATTGAGAAGCTCGACGAGTTTGCGATCGATTTCATCGATGCGGCGGCGCCAATCACTGAGCAAACTCACAGCGCAACCTCGCGTCGCGACAGGCCGTGCCGCGCGGCTTCCTTCAGAGTGCGAATGCGAGCGGCCAGCGCTGCCGCGGCGGCATCAACAGATTTCGCATTTTCGATTTCGCTGACCAACGCCGAGCCGATCACCGCCGCGTCCGCCAAGCCCCCCAGGACCGAGACGTGCCCGGGCAGAGAAATACCGAAGCCAACAGCGATGGGAACGTTCGTGACCGCGCGCGCACGGCGCAACAGGACCGGCAGTTCGTCCGGAAGAGAATCCTTCGCGCCCGTGACGCCCGTGCGCGAGATCAGATACAGAAATCCGGACGTCACTGCCGCGATGGTCGAGAGCCGCTCGTCGGTGGAAGTAGGAGCTCCTAGAAAAACGGTGTCCAGATGATGGCTAGCCAGGATGTGGCGGTAGTCCACGGATTCTTCCGGCGTGAGATCGGTGACCAGGACGCCGTCCGCTCCGGCAGAAGATGCCGCGGCCGCGAATTTTTCCAGGCCCATCTGAAAAATCGGATTGAAGTACCCGAAGAGGACGAGCGGAACCTGCGAAGACTGCCGAATGCGACAAACCAGATCGAGAACGCCTGCCAGCGTAGTGCCCACTCGCAAGGCCCGTTCGGAGGCACGCTGAATGGTAGGGCCGTCCGCAAGAGGATCGCTGAACGGAATACCCAGCTCGATGACGTCGGCGCCTGCTTCGGCTAATGCCAGAACGAACTTGTGCGTCGCGTCCAGCGAGGGATCCCCGGCCGTAATGTACGCGATGATGCCCAACTCCCCGGAAGCGCGCAGTTCGGCGAAACGTTGGGAGATGCGAGTCGGGTTGGCGGGCGGCGCGTTCATTTTCAGATTTTGGGAAACCTAAAGATTAGAGCAGGTGCGAGTAGGTGTCCATGTCCTTGTCGCCACGGCCGGAGAGATTGAGGATGACGAGGTCGTCTTTGGTCATTTGTGGGGCCCGTTCGATCAGGCCAGCGATCGCGTGGGCCGATTCGAGCGCGGGGATGATGCCTTCGGTGCGTGCGAGCAGCCGCGCGGCGGCCAACGCGGCATCATCAGAAATCGCAGCGTACTCGGCGCGGCGCTCGTCCGCAAGCCACGCATGCTCCGGGCCGATGGCGGGATAGTCGAGCCCGGCTGAGATAGAATGCGTTGTGGCGATCTGGCCGTCGGCGTTTTGCAAAACGTACGTGTACGTTCCCTGTAGGACGCCGGGGCGGGCGCCTGCGTAGCCTTGCGGGCCGCCGAGCCGCGACGCGTGCTCGCCGAGTTCGGTACCGCGGCCTCCTGCTTCGATGCCCACCATTTTCACGCTCGCATCGCGAAGAAAAGCGTGGAAGAGACCGATGGCGTTCGAACCGCCGCCTACGCAGGCGTATAGATGCGTGGGAAGACGCCGCTCGCTGGCGAGGATCTGCTCGCGAGACTCGCGGCCGATGACCGACTGGAAATCGCGGACCATCGTCGGGTACGGATGCGCGCCGAGAACGGAGCCCAAAAGATAGTGCGTCGTGCGAATGTTGGTGACCCAGTCGCGCATGGCTTCGTTGATGGCGTCCTTAAGTGTGCGGCTGCCCGCATCGACGCCGACAACTTGCGCCCCCAGCATGCGCATGCGCGAAACGTTGAGCGCCTGGCGGGCCATATCTTCGGTGCCCATGTATACGACGCATTCGAGCCCCAGATGCGCAGCGATGGTCGCGGACGCCACCCCGTGCTGCCCTGCCCCGGTTTCGGCGATGATCCGCGGCTTCCCCATTTTCACGGCCAGCAAGCCCTGCCCGATGGCATTGTTGATTTTGTGCGCGCCGGTGTGGAGCAGATCCTCGCGCTTGAGATAGATGCACGGGCCGCCAAGCTGCGAAGTGAGACGCGAAGCGAATTGCAGCGGTGTGGGACGCCCAGCAAAATTCTTGAGCAGATTATGAAACTCGGCTTGAAAGGCAGCGTCGGACTTAGCAAGTTCGTAGGCGCGTTCGAGTTCGAAGAGCGGCACCATGAGCGTTTCGGGGACGTAGCGGCCACCGTAGGGGCCGAAGCGTCCGGGAACCGCGGCGGGATTGACGATTTGTGCGCTCATGGACTTGGGGCCTTCTTCCTCTTGCGACAGACCGATCTAAAGATCGGCCACTACATTGTTCGTCCGCTATTTCGCAGAATTCTTCAATTCGCGATTGGCGCGTTCGACCTCCGCGAAGAATGCACGGAGCTTGCTATAATCCTTCTTCCCAGGCCGGGACTCCACGCCGCTAGCAACGTCCACAGCATAAGGGCGGACAAAGCGAATCGCGTCGCCCACATTTTCTGGCGTAAGCCCGCCTGCGAGAATGATACGGTGCGATTTTGCCGCGCGGCGCGCAAGGGCCCAATCAGCGCGTTTTCCAGTACCGCCATATTGGCCTGTTCCCGCTGCGTCGAGTAAAAAAGTGGAAGCGGCTCCGTACGCGCGAAGGTTTTTGAGCTGGAAGCGAGCGCCAGCCTGGAAGGCCTTGGTAACCTGGAAATGTTTCCCGCATTCTCGCACTACACCCGGAGCCTCATCGCCGTGTAGTTGGACCGAGTCGAGAGATAACGCCTCAGCCAAAGCAACGATCGCCTCAGCGGACCAATTTACAAAGACGCCCACAGACTCCACATCGTCACGCACACGAGAAATAATCTTCCACGCAGCAGCAGGAGAAATGACGCGTTTACTTTTCTCGTAAAAATTGAAACCGAGCGCGTCAGCTCCCAAATCGCATGCAGCCTTAGCGTCCTGCCAGTTGGTGATGCCGCAGATTTTTACGCGGACCATCGAGCCTATTCCGCCGCCGGAGCGCCGCCGAGCAGCTCAGTCAGCGCAGCCGCGGGATCGTCGGCACGCATCAGATGCTCACCGATAAGAAAGGCGTCGAAGCCGGCGTTGCGCAGGCGGACGAGATCGTCGTGGGTAGAGAGGCCGGATTCCGCGACGGCGAGACGATCCTCGGGAATCAGGTCAATCAGTTCGAGAGACGTTTCGACGCGGACGTTGAGCGTTTTGAGGTCGCGATTGTTTACCCCGATGATCTGGGCTTCGGCGGCGAGCGCTCGATCGAGTTCGGCTTTGGTGTGAACTTCGACGAGGGGCTCCATTCCGAGATCGCGGCCGAGAGCGATCAACTCGCGGAGCTGAAGATCGGCTAACGCGGCTACGATCAGGAGAAAACTATCGGCGTCGTTGGCGCGTGACTCCCAGACTTGCCAGGAATCGAAGATGAAATCCTTGCGCAGGACTGGTGCGGCGATTTCCTTGCGTGCGTCGCGCATATTTTTGAGCGAACCCCCGAAAAATTCTGGCTCCGTGAGCACCGAGAGCGCCGCCGCGCCTGCGGATGCCAGCGACTTACCCAGCGCGACGGGATCGAAAGGATCACGGATAATGCCTTGGGAGGGAGACGCAGGCTTTAGTTCCGCGATGACGTGGAGACCGTCGCGTCCGAGGGCGGCGGCGAAATTGCGGGGTGGCGAGGCGGCTTTGGCGCCGTATTTGAGTGCGGTTTCCGGAAGCACGCTTTTGCGATGATCGACCGCGGCGCGGCGTGACTCAAGGATGCGGTCGAGCACGGTTCCGGTGTTGGCGTGAGCAGCCATTCGCGTAAGTTTGTATGCTAGGGGTCGCGCGCTAGAGTGTCAAATAGCGGAGAGCAAGCCGCGAGTTGTAAGCAGCGCGCAGCGAGGAAATTTGAGGTTCGATGCAGCTGTGGCAAGTGATTTCAAACGACCTGGGGAGACGATGAGCTACCGAGAACAGTACGGAGCGTTGCTGGAAGCCATTGCCGATGAGGCCGATGCGATGGCGATGGGATATTTTCGCGCCGTGGGGATGCGCGTCGCAAGGAAGCTGGATGGAACCGCATTGACTGAAGCGGACGGAGCGATTGAGGCCATGGCGCGCGCGCGAGTTGCCGCCAGCGGCATGGCGCTGGATGTACTCGGCGAAGAGATGGGCGGTGGCGACGGAAACGCGGCATCGAAATCGGCAGGAAGAGCGAGATTGATCATCGATCCCATCGACGGCACGGAAGAATTTTCGCGCGGAATTCCCACCTTCGGAACGCTGCTGGGAATCGAGCGCGATGGAGAAATCGTTGCGGGAATGGCCAGCGCCCCGGCGCTCGCAGCGCGCTGGTGGGCATGCCGCGGCGAAGGCGCTTATCGCAACGGACAGAAGATACATGTCTCGACCGTGGAACAACTCAGCGAAGCGATGGTCTTCACGACCGGCACCGGGCCAAGCAAAGGAAAAGAGGCCCGAGAGAAAATCCGGCGGTTGGCCGACGCGGCGCGAAATGGTCGCGCAATCGGCGGATTCTGGCAGCACATGCTCGTCGCGGAGGGTGCGATCGATGCAGCCCTGGACTGGACCTCCAAGCCGTGGGACTTGGCGCCGCTAGGCATCATCGTCGAGGAAGCCGGCGGACGATCCACCAACGTGCGCGGAGAACGAACCATTTACACCGGGGATTTTCTGAGCACAAATGGGTTGCTTCACGAAGAAGCGATGGCTTTGCTGCAGTGAAATCGATGCAACACCCCGAAATGCTGGAGCAGCAGGAAGTCTCGCCACATTGCCCGCTTTCGCAGTGTAAGGCAGCTCCTAACCTGCAAAGGAACGATCAGCGAACGAGGAGGCCAGCATGAATGTGCAGGCACAGGCGCTAAAGGCAGAGCAGTTGAGGAAGTTGCATCGCGGACCGCGGATGCTGGTGCTGCCGAACGCCTGGGACGTTGCCAGCGCACGTATCGTCGAAGATCTGGGGTTTCCTGCCATTGCTACAACCAGCGCGGGAATCGCCGCGACATTGGGATATCCGGATGGCCAAAAGATTTCGCGCGACGAAATGCTCGGCGTTGTGGCACGCATCGCGAAAGCAGTGCATTGTCCCGTGACCGCGGACGTGGAAGCCGGCTATGGCGTGACCCCCGACGATATGACGCAAATGGTGAAGGCCGTTGTCGCCGCGGGCGTAGTGGGAATTAATCTGGAAGATGTGACCGGGAGCAACGAAGGCTCGCTGGTGGATTGCGCATTGCAAGTCGAGAAGATTCGCGCGATCCGCAAGGCGACCGAATCGCTGGGCGTGCCACTGGTTTTGAATGCCCGCACGGACATTTATCTCATGCCGATTGGACCGTCGGAAACGCGCTTCCAGCGGACGGTAGAACGCCTTCGCGCGTACCGCGATGCCGGCGCAGATTGCCTGTTTGCGCCGGGCTTGAAGGACGCGGACACCATCGCAAAGCTCGTGCGGGCGCTGAATGGCCCCTTGAACATTCTCGTGACCAGCGGAGCTCCGACGCTTCGCGAACTCGAAAAAATGGGTGTGGCCCGTGCCAGCACAGGTTCCGGAGTTATGCGGGCGACCTTGGGGCTGACGCGACGCATTGCCAAAGAAATGATGGAAGCAGGAACGTATGCGTCGATGCTGGACGGGGCTGTGCCGTTTGCAGAAATGAGCGAGATGCTGGCTCGCGAGAAGTCTTAGCGCGATGCCGGACGCCGCGGAGCTGCTGCAAATCCTCGATGAAGAGATCGTCGCTTGCCGAAAGTGCCCGCGGCTGGTGGCCTATCGCGAGCAGGTAGCGCGCGAAAAGCGCCGTGCCTATCGTGACTGGGTCTATTGGGGCAAGCCAGTTCCCGGATTCGGCGATCCGAGAGCGCAACTGGTGCTGGTGGGACTTGCACCCGGAGCCCACGGGTCGAACCGCACCGGCCGTCCGTTTACGGGCGACGCGTCGGGAGTCTTCTTGTACAAGGCGCTGTTCGATGCGGGATTCGCGAATCAGCCGGTGGCCCTGCAACGCGATGACGGCTTACAGCTGCACCAGGCGTACATCACGGCGGCAGCGCGGTGCGCGCCTCCCGACAACAAGCCGCTGCCCGGCGAACTCCTCAATTGCCGCCCCTATCTCGAACGCGAACTGGAAATCCTGAAACCACGCGCCGTGCTGGCTCTCGGAAAAATCGGCTGGGATGTTTACCTTGGCATCCTGAAACACCAGGGCCTGATCAATTCGCGCGCAGCGTATCCCTTCTCCCACGGAGCAGAATCCGACATTCCGGCGGCGGGCACCCGACTGTTTGGCGCGTATCATCCGAGCCAGCAAAACACAGCCACCGGGAAGGTCACTCCCGCGATGTACGCCAAAGTCCTAAGAAGGATTCAGTGCTTCCTCGAAAAATAAGCGTATCCCATCCCGTCGAAATCTCTCTTCTCTCCGGAACGTTAATCCCCCGTAGGGGCGGAGCTTGTTGACCCTGAGGTTCGAAGGGCCACGCGCGGCGTCAACCAGGCACGCTTTATACTCTGGAGCGTGACCACTCAGGGCGATCTCGTGAAGTGTCGGGAATGGCAGCCGATTGACGGAAACCGGCGACAGAAGACCCGATTGCCGAACCAAGCCGGCTCGAGGATCGCACTGTAAGTGACTGTATCAGCGACCTTTGCTGAACGGTAGAAAAAACCGACGCTGGAGGCCTGTGTGCTCCCTCAGCAGCGTGGTCCAGAAAACCGCGAGGAGATTCCCATGAGCCGCAACGGCGTTCGATCGCTTGGAGCAGGCTGTGCGCTTGCCACAGTGTTTGTTTGGGTGGTTTCCGCGGCTGCACAAGAACCACCCGCGCCGCCCCAGGAACCCACCACCCAGGAATCCCCGACACCCCCAGCCGATGCCGACCAGCCCACACCGAAAATCGCCGACGGGCGCCGCAGCTCCAACCTCCCCGTCGAAGCGTACGCCGTAGTGCCGGGAACCAAGTTCCTGGTGCGACTCGAAGACCAACTCGATACCGGGGAAACGCGGCAGAACCACCGATTCAAGGTTCGCACTCTGGAGCCGCTGGAAGCGGGCAGCGGGATTTATTTGCCAGCGGGAGCAGAGATTGCCGGTCATGTGAGTCGCATTGAATCCGCGGGAATCGCGGGACGCGCCCGCATCTGGCTGACTTTTGACGACATTCGTACCAAATTCGGGCCACTGCCCATCGTGGCCGAGGTTGTGGGTGTCCCTGGCGATCACAGCGTTAAAACAGGCCCAACGGCGCAAGAGGGCCTGATCGAAGGGCGGACGAGCACCCAGCAAGCCGCTGCGGAAGCCGCGGCCGCCGCCGCCGCCCTTGGCGCCGTGAAAGGCGTCAAGGACAAAGACAAAAAGGAAATCGCCGAAGGGGCAGCGGCGGCCGCGATCGCCGCGTATCTGGTCGAATCCGGTCGCGGACACGAAGTGGACTTGCCCAAGGGCGCGAAACTCGAAGTGGAGTTAGAGCGAGCGCTCTATCTGGTAAAGGAATGAGCAAACAACGACCTGCACCCGGGATTTCTGACGTCACGCCATCGTTTTGAGCCTCAAACTAAGACGACAACCTGTCATCCTGAGGCCCGCGCTTGTTGCGGGCTGGAGGATCTCAACTTTCCAGTGGCTGCTCAAGCGCTCGGTCGCGTGATCGGGCCGCGCTTGGCAAGTGGGTGTAGGCTTGTTAGAGTCGAGGGTTCAGCCTGCGCAAAGCTTGAATCGTGCAGACCAATGACGTGGGGAGAGGCTAAGCCGCATGGGCGAAGAGACAAAGACGGCGGTGCGCGCGGTCGAAACCGGGGAGCGGAGAGACCGCGTTTTGATTGTGGAGGATGAAGACAACGCCCGGAAGGGTTACGAGCAGTTGCTGCAAAAGTGGGGCTACGAAGTGCTCGGCGTGGCCGCTGCCGAGGAAGCGCTGGCGAAATTCGGCAACTTCCAGCCGGACACACTGATCGCCGACGTCGAATTGCCCGGCATGAATGGCCTGGACTTGCTGAAGCAGCTGGGTTCGGACCTGAACAACGTCCCCGCGATCATCATCACCGGCAAAGGAAGCGACGAACGCGCGGTGGCGGCCATCGAGGCCGGAGCATTCTGGTACATCGAAAAGCCGATGAAGGCGCCGGTGCTCCGCGCGCTGCTGGATCGCTGCCTGGAGAAGGCGCGCGACACCCGGCAACTGGCCGTTCTCCAGCGCCAACTACGCGAAACCGGGCGACTCGGTGATCTGGTCGGCGGGTCCAAGGAGATGCAGGAAGTAATGCGCATCGTGGAGATGGCCGCGCCGAGTTCCGCCTCGGTGCTGATCACCGGTGAGACCGGATCGGGAAAAGAGATCGTCGCGCGCAGCATTCACAAGCTCTCGCCGCGTGCTTCCGGTCCATTTGTAGCCATTAATTGCTCCGCGATTCCCGAAACGCTGATGGAAAGTGAGATTTTCGGGCACGAGCGCGGCGCGTTCACAGGGGCTGCGGAGCGGCGCATCGGCTGCTTCGAGTTAGCCGATGGAGGCACGCTGTTGCTGGACGAAATCGGCGAGATGCCCGCGCCGACCCAGGCAAAGCTGTTGCGCGTTCTGGAAGACCGCAAAGTTCGCCGGCTGGGCAGCAAGAGCGAGACGCCGGTCGATGTGCGCGTATTGGCGGCGACCAACAAAGACCCGGAACAAGCCGTGGGCAATGGGCAGTTGCGGCAGGATCTCTTCTTCCGGCTGAATGTGTTCCACATCCATTTGCCGCCCCTGCGCGATCACAAAGACGATATTCCTCTGCTGGTGGAATACATCCTGCGCGACGTGAACGCCAAGCACGGCAAAAATGTGCGCGGTGTCGGCACCGAGGTCATGGACATTTTCAAGAGCCACACCTGGCCCGGGAATGTCCGCGAGTTGCGAAACGTCCTGGAACGCTCGACGATCATGTGCGAAAAGGATTTGATCACACGCAGTTGCCTGCCGGATGAGTTCGGCAAATCGCAGGCCAAGGGCCCCAGCGATCTCTCGACCATAAAGTTTCCGGTCGGCACCACCGTGGACGCTATGGAACGCGAGTTGATCCTGCAAACTCTGAACGCCACCGGTAACAATAAGACACGGGCGGCCGACTTGCTGGGAATCAGCCTGAAAACATTGCACAATAAGCTGAAAGAATACGGCGGAGCGAACGCCGAGGCGGAGTAGAGATCCACAATGCAGCTGCGGCTGCGCACAAAACTTACGCTGGTGATGACCGGGCTGGTGCTGCTGGTCGTCATCGTGATTTCCGGCGTGTTCGTTGCACAGCTTCTCGAGCAGGTTCTCCAGCAAACCGACAAGCGCGCCCATGAAATTGCGCATCAGGTCTTTGACCAGGCGCATCGCGCGCTAACCGATGCAGCCAACGAAGGACTCCGGCCAATCTCCAACAGCCCAGAAGACATCCACGAATACGTCTGGCAGGCTTTCAAGATCGACGAGGGACTTCGCGCACAATTGAAGGCGGCCAAAGATATACCTTCGATTTATGAAGTTGCGATTACCGATCGGGATGGCATGGTGCTGATTTCAACAGACGAGTCTCTACAGGGAAAATTTCTTCCCCGGAGAATGCCTCTGTCGCAATTGACACAGCGGGGTTCCTTGCATCAAGTGAGGGCGCTGGCCGGGCCGCCGAAAATTTACGAATTGGATTTTCCGTTTACCAAGAGCGGCCAACCATTTGGCGAGGTCCGCGTAGCGGTGTCATCCGCGCTCCTGCTCGAAGAGATTTCGCCGAACGTCAGGAAATTCGGGACCATCGTATTGCTCGCGTTGGTGATTTCGACCGGTCTGGCTGCGGTGGTAAGCGGGGCAACGCTTGCACCCCTGCGCGGCATCTCCGACCAATTGGACCGCATCTCCGCCGGGCAATTTGATATACCTGCGCCGGAAGTGAAGGGCTTCGTCGGAGGAACCGATGAGCTCGGGCAGGTGAGTCGCAAGATCACGCAAGTCGGTCAGCAATTGCGCGGCGTGCACGAGATTTTCAGCACCATGCGCGAAAACATGAATTCCGTCATGGCCGGCATGGAGGATGGCTTACTCCTATTCACGCGAGAAGCGCGGGCGGTGATGGTAAGCCCAGCGGCAGAGAAGTTTCTGGGAGCGCCCGCTGGAGCCTTTCTGGGGCGGCGCGTGAACGAGATTTTTCCCCCGGGTCACCCGTTACACGATGTGCTTCACGTGCAAGGTGACGAACTGAGTGAGATCGCCGCGGAGACCGACTTGCAGACGATCGAGGGACCTAGACGCGTCAGCGTCAGCGTGCAGGCCATCCAGGAGGATGGGGAGCGTATGGGTGCGCTGGTGACCTTGCGCGACCTGGACTCCATCGAAAGCATCAATACTCAATTGCAAGTTAGCGAGCGCCTCGCTGCGCTTGGCCGCATTACCGCCGGCGTGGCGCACGAAGTTAAAAATCCGTTGAATTCCATGCGGCTATGGCTGGAAAACTTGAAGGAATCTTTGCCCGCGGAGATGGACAGCAATGCCATGCAGGCGGTGCAGGTGCTCGATAAGGAGATCGACCGCTTGGACGCCGTCGTGAAAAGATTCCTCGATTTCACGCGCCCCATGGAGGTGCGGCTCGAGGCGACGCAGCTCGCCGACATTTTGCGCGAAGTGGTTGAGGTGGCTCAGCCGCAATTGCGTAAATCGAAAGTGGAAGTGGCTCAGCTGTTGCCGATTGACGTGCCCGAAGTTTATGTGGACCGCGCGCTGCTGAAGCAGGCGGTGCTGAATCTGGTGTTGAACGCGCTGGAAGCCATGCCGAGCGGCGGAAAGTTGCAGTTGATGTTAACCAGGCGCGGTGAAATGGCGGAAATTAGTGTGGGCGATACGGGAAGAGGAATTCCACCGGAGAACAAACAAAAGATTTTTCAGCTTTTTTTCACCACACGGCCCGGCGGTAGTGGAATTGGATTGGCCAGCACCTTCCGAATTGTACAGCTTCACAACGGTTCGATAGACTTTACGTCGGAGGTCGGCCGCGGAACAACGTTCCGGATCGAGTTACCCCTCGCGGCTTGATCATTGATGACGCAAAGATCGACCCAGTCCCGTGCCGTCTCGCGTTGCGCTGCCTTGCGCTTCGGCGTCCTTGGTCTAGGCTTGGCGGCCGTAGTTCTCGGTGGATGCGCCGCCGAAAAGAAAACCAAAGCACAAGCATTTCCGTGGGCGACGGTGAAATCGGTGCGACCCGTGCGGCCCAGTATTGGCACATCTCCGCCAGATACCACCGTGTCTGATTTCCTGCCGGAATTTGAGCTCGAAGCGCCTCCACCGCCATCTCCGGTGGCAGAGATTCAAAGTATGCCGCAGCGCCCGCGCATTGCCGCCGCTCCTCCTGGACCGAGCAACCCTGCTCGGCCCGAAGCTCCCCAGATTGCGCCACAGTTGACCGCGCAAGAGACGGCCGCAGCGCAGCAGCAAACCAATTTAAGTTTGAGCATTGCGGAGCGCAACATCGCGGCCTCTCGAGGCAAGACGCTGAATCCCACACAATCCGATCTTGCCTCAAAGGTACGCAGCTTCGTCACCGAGGCGCGTGAGGCAGCCCACTCGGGCGATTGGACACGCGCAAGCAACGCCGCGAAGAAAGCGCAGGTTCTTTCCGAAGAGCTGGCTCGATCGCTGTGAAGTTGTAGCGGCCGCTTTCCGAAGCGGGCACCTTTTGCATCCCCCCTGAGTGCTCCACACATAACCGATGCTATCCCCATCTATATCCTCGTCCGGTTCGGCCGGAGGAGACCGGAAGGCCGGATGCGTTAGAATGGTGCGATGAAAACATTGGACGTCGCAATAGCCGGCGGCGGACTGATCGGTGCCGCGATCGCTCTGGAACTCGCGCAAGCTGGCCTGGGCGTGGGCGTATTTGAAAAAGGCGAGCCCGGACGCGAAGCTTCCTGGGCGAGCGCGGGAATTTTATCCCCGGCGCCGGAAACGCCGGGAATGATTCCGATCGTGCCGCTGGCCAAGGCAAGCATCGGCCTCTATCCGGATTTTGTTGCGAACGTCGAAGAAATCTCAGGGCAAAATGTTGGGTTTCGGCCATTCGGAACGATGGACGCGCTGTTTTCGCGGGATGCGACGCGCGATCTGAGTACATTAATCGCGCTGCATCACGGTCTGGGATTGAAAGCCGAGCCACTGCGGCCCGAAGAAGCGCGCGAGCTCGAACCGGCGCTCAGCCCGGAAGTGGAGGCGGCGGCAGTGCGACCGGAAGAGGCATCCATCGACAATCGCGCCCTCACCCATGCGGTTTTGCAAGCGGCCAGGAAAAGCGGCGCAGAGATTTTCCCGGGTCATGGCGTGGAGGCGATCTGGCGCGAACGAGGGCGGTGCGCCGGCTTGAAACTTCACAACGAGAATGTGTCCGCGAAATGGACCATCATTGCCGCAGGCTGCTTTTCGGCGGACATTGAAGGTGTGGCGGCGTATGCTCCGGTGCGCCCCGCAAAGGGCCAGATCGTTTCGTTGCGTGCGAATGAATTGAAAATTGAGCGCGTGCTCTGGTCCGAGAAAGTTTACCTGGTGCCGAGAAATGATGGCCGCATCCTGGCGGGCGCCACGGTCGAGTACGTGGGTTTCGACAAGCGCGTCACCGCCGGTGCCGTGGAAAAAATCCTCTCCAACGCAATCGAATTGGTGCCCGGATTGGCCGATGCCCGAATCGAGGAAACCTGGGCCGGGTTGCGCCCGGACTCGCCAGACCATTTGCCGATTCTGGGCCCCACGGATCTCGATGGCCTGTTGGTGGCAACCGGGCACTTTCGCAGTGGCGTGCTACTCACGCCGATTACGGCCCGGCTGATGCGCGAGTGGATTACTCAACAGTGGGTAAGCGTCGATTGGGAGCGTTTGAGCCCAATGCGCTTTGCTACCGCGCAAAAGCGAACCACCGCCTAGCCGTAGGCGCAACAACAGAAAATTCATATTGCTCTGGTCCGAATCATCCTACCTGTTCGATAACACGGAAGCGCAACGCGAATTCTACGGGTGCGCTGGTGGGGGCGTAATGGGCGACGCTTGGCCCACGTTGGTGTACTGAATCTGACTGCCGTCCAAGGATAGATCGTGCTCGAGCACCACGTCGAGCGTCGATCCGCGCGGCAATTCCGCTTCTGGACCGCGTGTGAGCAAGATGGCGCCGAGTCCCGCAAGTCCTCCGACGCCTGCGCCGATGCCGGCGCCCTTCGCTCCCCCCGCGATCGCGCCGATTCCCGCGCCGGTGGCTGTCGTGGTGGCCACGGTGCCTATGTCTTTGCCCTTACCGCCCGGGCCGGTGACCTTGCCTTCGGAATCCATGGTCTCTTTGCCGCCGCTGTCTGCGCTGCGCGGAGCGGCGGTCAAGTCAACCGTATACCCATTCGGGAAGATCAATGTGTTGAGCTTCATGCGAAACTCGCCGCGGCCCTTGATGTGCCCCGGGCGCTTGGACTCGAGGATTTCTCCACGCAGGTAGGAGCCGACGGGCACAACGATGCGGTTGTTTTGCGTTATGGGAAAAGACGTTCGGAAATAGACGGAATCGCCGGGTTTCGCGCCGCGTGTCGAGATGCCGTTTTCCAGTACGACGGCGAATCGGGTCCCAGCGGGAACGTGGACAGATTGCTCCAGTCCGTTCGCGCGCGTTGCGGGCGGCGCGGGTCGTACTGCTGGAGCGGGCGCTGACGTCTGAGGCCCATCCAGCTCCTGCGCGAACGCAACACCGCTAGAGGCGCCGAGGACCAATAATCCAGTAGCCAGAATATAGAGTGTGCGCGTACCGTGCATGGCGATTCTCCGTGCTGTGTGTGCGATGCCCGCTGGAGAATTACGGATGCCCGTAGTATAGCTGGTCGCGTTGGCATCAGTAGGTTCGAGAGAAGCGCTGGAGTAGCCCCCCACCCCCCCGGTTTTTGTGCAGTGATTTGAAAATAAAGGAGATACGCTTTCAAATGGCTCAGCGATTTGATTCTAAAGGCTTTACTGGCGACAGCAGGGAAGGCACATGCCTTCCGACAGCTAGCCTCGGCACAGCCGGAATAACCTAGTTTTGATATACCATATCGGTTAATCCGCATCAACAGAAATTGGATGGCACTGGTCCGTGCGGTTGGCGGAAACGCGGAGCTGAGGCTGTCTTGAGCCGCAGGCGCAGCCCGGAGTTTGACCCGTCGAATATCTCGGAGATAGGCTGGTACCGAACGACGGGGAGGGACGCATGGCGAAGCTGGCGCTGATCTATGGAATGCGGCTGCTGCCGGAAGAGGACCTTGGCGAGGTCCGGGACGCTACCGTGGTGTTGAAAAACGGCCGGACGACGCGCGTGACCATGCACCTGATCGAAGGAACCAAAGAAGAGATCGAGGCGACCTTCCGGCAGTCGATGGAAGCGTTTTTTGAGATGTACCCGGAGATTTAGTTGCCGGCGGGGAGTAGGCGGGATTCTGCGTTTTCACACAGGTTCCGGGACACCGACATTCTTGAAAAGCATTTTGGGGATGGTTCTAGCGATTGCCGAAGTTTTCGGGGTCGGCGTTGGGGTCGCCTAGCGTGTCGGAGATGAGCACCGTGGATTGGCCTGTTAGCTCGAAGCGCTTGCGGCATTTGTAGCAGGCGACCAGATCGTCCAAGCGCACCATGTAGGAAGCTGCTTTGGCGAATTTCCTGCGGTCTTCTTCGCCTGCGCCGCGGGGTAATTCCTTTTTTTTCCTGCACACCTTCCAGCGCACGGGAAATTCAAACTCGCCGCGGCAGCTGGGGCACAGGAGCTTGATCTTTCGGGTTTCTTCGCGCTCGGTGTAAAAGGCTCGCTCGTCCATAGTCAGGTTGCGGGAGTATGCACCGCTTGGTCGATTGTAGCAAATTCGAGGCCGAGGTCACGCCAACGCGGCAGCCAATATTCGAGAGCGGCGAGAGTGCGGGTGCGGTCCCAATTCTGCCCGCGGTGGCTGCCGTCGTGGAGACACAGGATGTCGCCTGTGCCGGTGGCGGCCGACTGGAGTCGAGCCGCGCGCTCTGCGATCGGGTTCATCCGGGGGATGAGCCACTCGGTTGTGGGGGCGTGCCAGTCTCCCGGAATCAGCGTCCACATGACGGTGCGCAGATCAAGCTCGCGAGCAGCGCTTGCGAGCCATGGATTACGGAGACCGAAGGGCGGGCGAAACCATTTGGGCGCTGCGCTTAGCGCATTGGCAATCGCGTCCTGGCAACGCCGCAATTCCTCCCTGATTTGCGATGGGCCACGCAAGAAAAGATTCGGATGCGTCTCGGTGTGATTGCCGATCACGTGACCTCTGGCGACAATTTCCCGCATCAGGTCAGGGCATTGCCGCGCATATTTGCCGATCAAGAAAAATGTGGCGTGGGCGTGGTGACGATCGAGGAGGTCCAGCAGGTTTGGGGTGATCGCGGGATTTGGGCCGTCGTCGAACGTGATCGCCAGCTTGCGCGGCGACGTGGTGCGGTATGTGGTTGGGCCGAAGAGTTGGGCGCGCGGGTAGACAGCGCCGTAGGCGGTCAGCGCCGAGGCGCTTGCGAGCGTGGCGGGGGCGGCGATTATCCAGGGATTCACAATTTTATTCTCGCACGAGCTGTGTTGAGGGAAGGATTTGAATTGATCTGCCCGGCAAGAGTTACAGCGCCCGACTAAAGTCGGGCGCCTACATCTTGCTTGCCCATTGCGCTCCGTGTCTGTCAGCATGCTGCGAGCAAGTCTCACCAATCGAAGAGCTAACATAAAAGGGGGATTTATGGCGGGTTTCTGTCGAAACTGCGGAGCCCCATTGGGTGATGGGCAGGCGTTTTGCGTAAAGTGTGGAACGCGGGTTGGCGATGTTTCGCAACCGAGTGGGGTTCCACCCGCTGCGGCACCTCCGGCCGCGGCGGGCGTTCCACCGCCACAAGTGGCGCCACCCAGCTCTTCCGGAATGAGTCCGTTGGTGAAGATTTTGATTGGCGTGGTGATCGTGTTTGTCGTTTTTGGCGCGTTCGCTGCCGCAGCCGTGCTCTACATCGGCCACCGGGTGCATGAGAAGGCGGCGGAGATGGGGCTAACTCGTACCCCCGAACAGCGCAGAGAAAGCCGTGAAGAGTTGCGCCGCATTGATGGCTGCTCATTGCTGTCGAAATCGGATGTCGCGCAGGCCGTCAAGATGGATATCGTTCGCGTGGAATCGACAACCGGCGATCCTGGATGTACCTATAGCGTGAGCGGCGACCCGGCGGACATGACCGCGAAACACATCTCTGCTCTTCACAAAAACGAGATGAACAAAGCGCAACAGGATCAGGTTGAAAATTTTGGCAAGACGATTTTTCATAGCACCAACTCGGGGTCGGACAGCAGCGGCAGCGAACATCCCGGCGAGGCGCCGGTGTTTTCTTTTTCGATCGACAATAATGCTCCAGAGCTTCAGATGCGGCTGAATAAGGCGACTCTTGGGGCTTTGGGGCCGGCAATGACTCCGGCGATTCCGAACCTGGGTGACGAAGCGTTCGACGCCGCTGGAGCAATGATTTTCATTCGCAAGGGCGACAAGGTGGTTCGCATTATGTATATGACTTGCCCCTGCGCACTGGAGGACGTGTTGCCGCTGGCGCGCAAGATCGCCGATGGTTTGTAGTTGGGGTTTGACCTTTTTGGCAGTGATGCGAGTTTCATTGGTGCGTGGGCGTTTTGGGCTCTGACATTGGTCTAAGGCCGGGCGTCGCGCAAGACATTACTGGTTGCCGAGATGGGGCGCAGCAGTGCTGCGCCCCTACAATTTTCGCTTGGCGATTGCGGCTGGAGCGATGCGCCAGGCTGAAGCCCGGCGCCTACATTCGCGCTGCTCCGCGGTCGGGGATTTGGCGCGATCGTACGCGGGAGACGGCTGGCTCTTAGCCGGGTAGGAGACGGCGCGATTTCAGGTCTTCTAGGAGGCGCTCGATTTCGGTGTCGCGGTCTATGCGCGTCAGGCGCTCGGCTACATCGTCGGTGGATAACTCTACTTCGGCGCTGGCTATCGCTTCCGTTTGGTTTACGCGGTCCTTCAGGCGGTCGAAGGTGGCGCTCTTCGCGTGATCGCCTATTGCGGTCTGCGCTCGGGCGGCTTTTCCCAGGGCAATACTGCGCCGGTGGCGGGCCAGCAATAGTTCGCGTTTTGATTTCGCTTCGTCTAGCTTCTGCTCCAGCTTCATAAGAGCTCCTTTCAGGGCTTCGACCTGGGCTTTCTGATCGTCCACCTGCTCGCGGTAGCTTAGCGCGAGGCGTTGGGAGGTTTGATAGCGATCGAGGGCGGCGCGGGCCAGGTCGTCGTGGCCCTTGTCCACGGAGCGTTCGGCTTTGCGCATCCAGTCGATGCCTGCGTCTTCGTTCTCTTTGAGTTTTTTCTCCAGCATGTGCTGATCGGCGATGGAGACGGCTACCTGCGTCTTGACCTGCAGGTATTGGTTCTCCATGTCGAGGATGACCTGCTTGATCATTTTTTCCGGATCTTCGGCGCGATCGATCACGTCGTTGATGTTCGCGCGAATCAAAGTGCTTACACGTTCCAAAAGTCCCATGATGATTCTCCTTTCCCTGATTCGAGAAACTCGAAAGAATACCGGCCCTCAGCGGCTGAAGCCGGTTGATAGCCAAGCGCGTACGGCACGGCTAAAGCCGTGCCCTGACGTTGGCATGACTCGAAGACTCGGATCCACCGAACAGCATTCATGAAATGGCCTCCGGTCGATTACATGCGCAGACCCGACGCCAAACACTTATCCAAAATTTGCAGCGCTTGGCCCGAAAAGTGGATTGCGAGAAACAGGCCGAGAGCCGCCGCCAACACCCATAAGATCAAGACTAGCTTTCTAACTGCCATGATCTTTCCCCCGCCTTCGAAAGAAGCGCCGGGGCGGATTCCCAATCCGCCCCGGCGGAAGTGATCTTTATGAATTGCTCGGCACTGTTGGTGGCACTGGCTTTGGCGCTTTGTCGCCGATCAGCCGTACCTTGGAAAGCAGGTCCGACATCTGCATGCCGGAGAGCGCTTCGAACAGCGCAGGAACTTGCGCTGCCATCTTGGTGATGTCGCCGGTCAGCTTGTAGGCGCCCGCGGCGTCGCCGTTGCCGGTGGATACGATGGTCACCTTGTCCACCTTGCTGAGCGGCTCGGACAGAGCGCGCACCACTTCCGGCAGACTGGTGATCAACTTGTCGACGACGGCCGCCTGGTTGTACTCCTGAAAGGCCTCCGCCTTGACGTTCATCGCTTTGGCTTCCGCTTCGCCTTTCTTGAAGATGATCTCGGCTTCAGCTTCGCCCTGCGCGCGGGTCGCGGAGGCGCGGCCCTCGGCTTCCTTGATCAAGCGTTGGCGTTCGGCTTCGGCGAGCGTCTCAATGCGTTGCCGCTCGATTTCCGCGCCCTTGAGCACGGTGGCGATCAGCTCGCGTTCGCGGCGCGCGATTTCGGCTTCCTGCACCTTTACTTGCGCTTCGCGTTCGACTTGCTGGACGCGCACGGCTTCAGTGATCACCTGCTGTTGTTGCACGTTGGTTTCGATTTCATAGGCTTTGTCCGCTTGCGCTTGGGCCTTCTTGGTGGCTTCGACGTAGGCGGCTTTTTTGATGTCCAGATCGCGTTCGGCTTCCGCTTGCTTCGCGAGCGAAGCGGTTTCGGCGGCTACGCGCTCCTGATCGGCTTGGGCCTTGGCGACCGCTGAGGCGCGTTGTGCTTCGGCGCGCTTGATGGCGATGTCGCGATCGGCTTCGGCCGCGGCTACTTCCGCGTCGCGCTTGATGCGCGCGATGTCCGGCCGACCCATGTTGGTGATGTATTCGTTCTTGTCGCGTACTTCCTTCAGGGTGAAGCTGATGACTTCCAGCCCCATCTTGTTCATGTCGTCGGCACAGGTGGAACGCATGCGATCGGCAACCATTTCTGGTTCCTTCACAATTTGCTCTACGGTGAGCTGGCCGATGATGCCGCGGAGATGGCCTTCCATTACGAGGCGGATCAGGCCTTCGCGCTGCTCCGGCCGTTTGGTTAGAAACTGTTCCGCTCCGGTGCGAATCGATTCCGGATCGGACTTCACTTTGATTTGGGCGACCGCTTCGATCGTTACGGCGACGCCCTGCTTGGTGTAGAGGCTTTGCTGGGGCGCGACGTCGAAGGACATCAGCTCCAGGGATAGTTCGCGGCATTGCTCGATCATCGGGTAGATGATCGTGCCGCCACCTTTTACGATGCGGGTGCCGCGGAGGCCGTAGATGATCAATGCCTCGTGCGGGCCTGCTTTACGGAATAGCTTCGCCAGTACCGCCATGATGAGAAGCAAACCCAGCACGGTGAGACCAGCGATTACTGGGACTGTCATTTGATCGAACATATGGGCCTCCGTTTTCTCAACTTGTCCGGACCGTTTGCGGGGCTATGCGTCCGGTGAAATTCGCCGTTCGGTGGTGCTACTTCGTGAAGTCGTCCCACCTTTTTACGTACGCAATTCCTTTGTCATAGCGCTCGATCACAACTTCGGCGCCTTTCTCCACGAATTCGCCGGCTTCGCTGCGTGCGCCTGCGCAGCGGCGGACACCGCCGAGCGAGAAAATCACTTCGCCGGTGCCTTTCTCGCGAATGGGCATGCTTAGCGTGCCGACGCAGCCTTCGATGCGATAGTCTGCGTCGAACATTTGCGAATCGCCGGCGCGCGTCAGTTTCAGCATGAAGCGATAAACGATGATGCCAGCCACGAGTCCTGCAAACGCCGCGATCGTCAAGCACAGCACTCCAACCAGATGCGATCCGCGCGTGAGGATGTAGCCCGCGCCGCCGAACCACGCTAGAAACGCCATGATTGTGGAGGCGTTGAACCAGGAGACGTGGCTGCCCGCTCGCGCTCCCGCACCCTTCACTGGCACGCCGTGGCCTCCCGTTCCGGCATGAGCGCCGTGGGCCGGCAGGTGCAGGCGGAACGGCATATGAATGTGACCTGCACCGGCCAGGAACGTCAGCACGCTGAACGCGAAGCCAACCAGGAAACAGAAGAGATAAAAGTCAGACCACGTCATAGAGCACCTCGAGCGCACTTTCACGCGGAAGCGTGATTGGCTGAATGCGCGAGCCGGGATTCGAGACGCGAAACCTTGCGGTTAGTTGCGGAGAGAATTTGCAGGCGGCGGATGCGTGTTGCTCGGAACGCGCACGGGCCGTAAAACTTCGCTGAGCCGTTCGGCAAGACCGGGCGCGCGCAGAATCTCGGCGAGGAGCAACAGCGCCTGCCGCGAATCCGGGACCTCCGCGATGGTCAAAAGCGCATCGCTCAGGTCCGGGTCAGTCGGAAATTGGTCGACGCCGCCGTAGAGCCAGCGATCGACCTTTGCGTCCGTGGCGCGCAGATCGGACTGGAGTCCAAGCGAGTACCCTTCCGGATCGTCCACCAAAAAACCGGGATAGACGCGGAAGAAACGCGCCAGCAATTCGCGCGTGGCCTGGGTCAGGTGCGGCCGCGAACCGCCTTCGATCTGAGAGAGGTACGCCTGGCTCAAACCGCGGCCGACTTCGCGCTTCATAGCGCGATTCAACTCCAGTTGCGTCATCGGACGCCCCAGGCCGCGCAGCGAGCCTTCCACCGCCCGCAAGGATCGTAGTTTGTCTCCGAGAGTCATGAGGCACCACCTGATATTGCGATATGCGAATCTTATATCGCAAATAGCTATTTCTTGTCAAGGGCAGAATTTGGCGTGTTATCAATAACTTACGCGCCGCGCGAGGACTCAATAGCGGCTTGGTGGGGCTTGTATGGCTAGAGCGCGTGGAGGTGACGATTCAAAATAGGGTGGGAATTCGCGACGGTTTTGCTTGCAGTTTACGCGGACACAGACCCTTCGGAGCTCGGGGTGAACAAGAGTGTCTGTGCTACTCGACCTTGCGAATTGACTGAAGATCAATTCCCAACTGCTGGCACTTCTTATAGAGATGGCTCCGCTCCAGCCCCATCGTACGAGCCACATTCGTCATATGAAAATTCTGACGCCGAATTTCCGCGAGCAGTACTTCTCTTTCAAACTGTTCCGTTCGCTCCGCGAGCGTGCCCGTTCCCAACGGACTTGCAACGGAACCGGCGCTGGAATCATCGCCCGAAACAGGCAACACCAAGCGCACCTCGGTGGCACTGACGGGACCCTCGCCCGCAAGCAGAACCAATCGCTCGACAACATTGCGCAACTCGCGAATATTGCCCGGCCAGTTGTACCGCCGCAGCTCGTCAATGGCATCCTTGCCAAAAATCTTCTCTTTCCAGTCATTCTGCGCGGCGACCTGGCGCGCAAAATGCTGCACCAATACGGGAAAATCCTCGAGCCGCTCTCGTAAGGGCGGCAGCATCAGAGGAAAAACATAGATGCGATGAAACAAATCCCGCCGAAACGCATTCTGCCTCACGAGATCTTCCAGATTGCGATGCGTCGCCACCAGCACGCGAACATTCACGCGTATCGGCTTGTCCCCGCCGACGCGCTCAACCTCGCCCTCTTCGAGCACGCGCAGCAACTTCGCCTGCATTGCCACGGGCATGTCGCCAATCTCATCGAGAAATAACGTCCCACCGTCGGCTTGCTCGAATTTCCCCAGGTGTTTCGCTGCAGCACCGGTGAACGCGCCTTTTTCATGCCCGAACAATTCGGATTCGATCAATTCCGCGGGGACGGCGGCGCAGTTGAGGGTCACGAAAGCATTCTCCGACCGGCCGGATTTTTCGTGAATCGCACGCGCCACCAGTTCTTTGCCGGTCCCGGTTTCGCCGAGGATGCACACGCGCGTTTCGCTCGCGGCCACGCGCTGCACCTGCGCCAGGAGTTTCGTCATCGCTGGGCTCGAGCCCACAAGAGCGTGCTTGCCGAGGCGGTCGCGTAGTTCCCGATTCTCCTCCTGCAAGCGCGAAAGCCTCATCGCGTTTTCCAGCGTGACCAGCAGCTTGTCCGTCGAGAGGGGCTTTTCCAGAAAATCCATGGCCCCCAGCTTGGTTGCCTGGACGGCCATTTCAATATTCGCTTGTCCGGAAACCAGAACCACGGGAGTCTTCACGCCGGTTTTTTTCAGCTCTTCGAGGAACTCAATCCCATTCTTGCCCGGCATGACCACGTCGGAAAGGATCAGATCGAAGGTCTCGCTGCGAAGCAGATCCAGCGCTCGCGCCGCATTGTCGCAGACCGTCGCCTCGTGACCTGCAAGCCGGAACGCGCGAGAAAGCGAAGCCAGCGTACTGGGGTCATCATCGACTAGTAGAAGATGGGCTTTGCGGGGCAAGCGTCAGTCCCTTTCACTGGTAGCGGCGTCGGGTCTCGCTCAACTAGGTATGTCCGGAGCGCTCTACGAACTCAGTCAGACGCGGCGGCAAAAGTTGGAGGAGCGTCTTTATTGTTGGAATCCTTGGAGTCTTTCGCGGTAACCGGTTCGTCTCGCTCCGCCACAGCTGTATTGGTCTGCCGCTTGGGCAGTTCGATGCGGAATGTCGTGCCCTGGCCCTCTTCACTCGACACGCCGATGGTGCCGTGATGATCGGTGACAATCGACTGCACGATGGCGAGACCCAAGCCGGTCCCCTGCTGTTTGGTGGTGTAGTACGGCGTAAAGAGCCGCGCGCACTCTTCGGGAGTCAGGCCCGCGCCGGAATCGGTTATCTCGATCAGCACGTTCGCGCCGCGTTCGAAAGTTCGCAGGGTAAGCGTGCCGCCCGTGGGCATCGCATCCACGGCATTCAAAACCAAATTCTGGAAAGCGCGATGCAAGAGCACGGCGTCCGCATCGATCTCGGGCAGCGGCTCGGTCAGAAAATATTCGGCGGCAATCGCCGGTTTCCCCACGACATTAAATTGCGGCTCAAACAACCGTATGATATTGCGCAGCGCCTCGTTCACGTCGACGCGCGCGAATTGCGGAGCAGGCATCTTCGAGAAGTCGCTGAAGCGACCCACGATGGCGTTGAGGTTGGCAAGCTCCACCTTGAGTGTCGCCGTGGATTCGTTGAAAACTTCCAAAAACTGCTTGGCGTCCAACTGCTTCGCTCGCTGCAGGTTTTCAACGGTAATTTGCAAAGGAAACAATGGATTGCGCAGCTCATGCGCAAGCCGCCGCGCCAACTCGCGCCACGCTGCCACACGTTCGGTCTGTAGCAATTTGTCACGCTGCGACGCCAGCGTTCGCGTCATGTCATTGAAGGCGATCCCCAGTTGCCCGATTTCGTCGAGGCCTCGCACATCCATTCGTGTTTCCCATCGTCCCGCCGCCACCTCGCGCGCGCCTTCGGCAAGTTCTCTTACCGGCCGGGTGATGCGTGCCGCAACCCACAAGCTCACCAGCAAACCGATCAGCAGCGCTCCCGTCGCGACCGCCACCGCGGTGATCACGATCCGGTTCGTCAGCAGCACCAGTTCTTTGCGCGAGCTTCCCACCAGCAGCACGCCGAGCAGTTCACTGTTGCGCCCCACAAGCGGCATCGCGTGAAAGCTCTCGGCCGAAGTAGCATCGGAATTCCAATTAATGGTTTGGACCAAGGTCTGCGGCTGTCTCCGAATCTGATCGATCAATGGCTGCAACCTCTCCGGCTGCTCGACACCATCCTTCACGCCGCTCAGCAGCGCCGCGGGACTAAATCCCGGATCGAGGTTGACATACAAAAACGCGCGCATGCCCGAGGGCAGCACCAGTGTCGAAAGGAAATTCTGGTCCAGCCGCCGTCCGCCGATGATGTACAAACTCTTGTTGTTCCCCCCGGAAACCGAGCGTACCGCCGCCAAAGAAAGCGCCGCGCCATCCGCTAGATCTTCTTTCTTCAAAAAAGCCGTCGTGGCGTTCCAATCCTTCGCGGCGGTCACCCAATCTTCCTTGTGGCCGACCCGCGAGGGATATTGCGCCGACGAAATTACGGTCCCGTCCCAACCTACCAGCTCGACGAAATCCATCTGGTGATCCTGGGCGGCTCCGGTCGCATCGTGAACGTAGAGCGATTGATCGGCGCTGGGCCGCGCCAAATCGATGGCGGCGCGCAGGGTGATGTCGGCATCGGCAATGTTTTTGACTTGTTGCGCGGTCTCGTCACGGCGCTGCGCAATTTCCTTTTGAAACTGCGCGACGATGGCCTCCGTTCGCTGCGTATCCATCTCCTCAAACGCGGTACGCGTGAAGCGCGTCACACCGTAGGCCACGATAGAAACCGACCCCAGCACGGTGACCATGAAGATTAAGAACAGTTTCGTCCGGAAGCTCATCGAGACGCTCCGCGCAGAACCAGCCCGGTGTCTTCAGTTCGCATAACCAAACCAACAAGCCTGGGCGAACTCCCACGCACTTGTGCCACAACCCGCGCGCGCCCGGGCTGCAATGCACCACCCGCATGAACATTCCGTGAGTACATACAAATATTCAATCTGCAAGCATATCCTGATCGACACCGCGACAAAAGACCACCATTTCCAACTCTTGCCGCCTACGCAACATCCACTGTGGGCCTAACGGGTCGAATCGCGGTTCCCTTGGCTTGGTCCCGGTGGCGTATCTTCTTAACTCCCCCCTCTCGGAGGGGACGGCCGCTGCCGCAACTACTTGTTGCTTCGCGGTCTCTGTGGCTCCGCGACTCTGTGGGCGATCTTCCGGTACGCGGATCGGCTGATTGCCAGTTGTTAGGTGGCGCAGACCCTTCGAATCAGGGTAAACAAGAGTGTCTGCGCTACGGTCTCCGCGGTGCCTTCTTCTGCGCCTTCGCAGCCAACGCCGTCGCCGCCGAATCGTCGGACGCATCGTCCGAGGACGACGAACCGCCTGCGCCTACGCCCGAAAATGCCGAGCGGAATACATCATTCGCGAAGAAGTTCTTCCCGTCCACGGGCACCATCATGATTTGCAGCTTGTCCGACAACCGCTCCGCGATAATCTTCTGAATCAACATGGGGTTCGACTTCAGCACCGCGGCCTCAAATTTCATCCGCTCGGAATCCGCCGCGGCGGTCACGCGAATGCGGTTGGCCTCGGCTTCCGCCAGATTTCTCTGCCGCTCCACTTCCGCTTTGCTATCGATCACTTTTGCCTGTGCCGCCGCATCCGCATTCTGTAACGTGGCTTCCTTGCGCGCCTGCGCCTCAAGCTTCGTCTGCTCGATCTGCTTCTGTTTCAGCGGCAGCGTGTACTGCATGGCATCCGACTCCGCCTTGGCTTGCAATACGCGCACCTGCGCCTGCGCTTCGGCTTGTTTCACCTCGCGCGCCTTCTGCGCCTCCGCCTCCAATTCCGCGATGCGGACTTGTTTCTGCTTGATCTCCGTATCGGTCCCGAGCCGCTCGTTCTCCTGCTCTTTCAACAGCAATCCTTCCAAACCCTTGGCGTACTCCTCTGGCAGTTTCAAATCGCGCAGCAGCACTTCGCGCACGATAATCCCGTCGGAGCCCAGCCGCGCCGTGATGGCGGCCGCCGCCGAAGTCCGCAACTCTTCGCGCTTGGTGGCGAAAATTTCGCGGGTAACGTAGTTCGGCGCCAGTTGCCGATAGATGGTCGCGACAGTAGGCGCCACAACCTCATCTCCGACTGGCTGCGGCAGGTTCGCGTGAATGTAACTCAGACGCTGGGGATCCAGCCGGTACCTGACGCTCACCGCCAAACCTATGTTCAAGCCTTCCCGGGCCTGCACCGTCAGCACCTCGTTACCCGACTTCGGAACTTCAGTCGCCGACGTGGTGTACACCTGCTCGCGCGTGTCGTACAGCACCACGCTGTCGATCAGCGGTGCAACGATGTGCACGCCGGGATACAACGTGCCGGGACGCGCTCCCCAAATCTGGCTGATCCGTACACCAGCCGAGCCGTCAGGAATCACCACGATGCTCAACGCCAGCAGCAGCGGCACGATCGCGAACAGCACCAACTGCCGCGCCAACTTCCAGCGGACCGCTCGCCAAGGGCGCTGCCCCTCCGTGAGCGCGCCTTCATCGGGCGCGCCGACGTCGCCAACTTTTTCCCGCCTGAGCAATCGCAACAATTGCGCTGATAAGTAAATGTCGTAAGCCACCAGCGCCGCCGCACTCCCGAAAACTCCCACTCCCAGAATCATCAACAAATATTTCAGAACCAACATGTCTTTCTCCTTCCGAAATAGCACAAACACTCTTGTTTGTGCCCCACATCAAAAAAGCGTCAAACTTACATACCCAAGAAATCAAACCAACGAGTCCGTCTTTGTCCGAGCCAATCTGCCGCTCTCCGCACCGAACTAGCGCCGATCTAGCGCCGCCCCGCAAACGCCCGCGTCAACCCCGTCATCCTGCGCACCAATTCGGTCCGTACGACAACCCGCCGAACCGTCGCTGGCCGCATCAATTGAAACGCAACCTGCAAGAACAGCCAGTGGAGCGCCGTAGCCGCCGCCAGCGCAAACAATGTTGCAAGTGTGAGAGTGGTGATACTCAGCAAAGCGATCATGGGAACCTCCGCGTCGTACGCGAAGGAAGATGGCACTCCGACAACCAATCGCCATCTAGTTGAAAATAAGGTGGTTACGAGAATCAAGGGAATGCAAATGTTGTAGCCCGCAACACACGATGTGGTCCCGAGCACACGTCGAGTCCGCCGAGCGAAAACGCACCGCTCCCAGCACTCTGTGCTAGGCTACCCCTGCGTAGCCATGAACCCCGGATCAAGCCTCCGCATCGGCCGAATTCTCGGCATCCCCATCTACATCCACGCAAGTTGGGTGATTATTTTCGTCCTCATCACCATGTCGCTCGGCGCGCAGTTCACCGCTCAGCACCCGCAGTGGACGCGGACGCAACACTGGTCGGTAGGCGTGCTGACCAGCTTCCTGTTTTTCGCATCCATCCTTTTCCACGAGCTCTCGCACAGCGTGGTAGCCCGCGCGTACAAAATTCGCGTCGACTCCATCACGTTGTTTGTCTTCGGGGGTGTTGCGCGCATCAGCCAGGACGCCTCGAAAGCGATTCAAGAATTCAACATTGCCGTCGCCGGCCCGATCGCCAGTCTGTTCCTGGGTGGCGTCTTCTACGCCCTGACAAAATTCTTTCCCTACGGCACGATGGTCGGGGCTTTAGCCACTTGGCTCGCTGAGATCAATGTGATCCTCGCCGTATTCAACCTTCTGCCGGGCTTCCCGCTCGACGGAGGCAGAATCTTTCGCGCCATCGTTTGGGGCATCACCAAAGATTTCACGCGGGCGACAAAGATGGCGGGCACTAGTGGAAAGCTGGTTGCTTACGGAATGATCGTGTTCGGCGCGGGATTAGCGCTCAGCACGGGCCAGTGGCAGGCCGGTCTGTGGTATGCCTTTATAGGATGGTTCCTGTTGAATGCCGCTCAAGAGAGCGTGGCCCAAATCGCCATTCGCGAATCGCTCACGGGGCTACGAGCGGCCGACGTCATGAGCCAGGAAGTCCCTATCGTCCCGCGGGAAATCTCGCTCGAAGACTACAGCCAGGAAGTCGTACGCACCGGCCGCCGCTGCCACCTCGTCGTCACCGACGACCGCCTGGTCGGAATGATGAACGTGCACACGCTGAATTCCGTTCCCCGCGACGAGTGGGCCCACATGTCGGTTCAAGCGGTGATGATTCCGCGCGACAAAATCCTGTGGGCCAAGCCTGAAGAGCCGTTACTTGGCCTCCTGGAGCGCCTGCTCGCCGCCGACATCAATCAAATGCCGGTTGTGAGCGGCGGCGAAGATGGCGAAAATAGTTCCACCCACATCATCGGCATGATCACTCGCGACTCCATCCTCCGCGTAATGCGAACGCGCGCCGAACTGGGCGCCCTCGTGCCAAACAAATAGCCTTGAGATAGGTCGCTGAACTTCCGAATTAGTTCGTTGGGCGGATTCCGTTCGTTTGTAGGGGCGCAGGAATCCTGCGCCGCAGCTTGCCCAGGCGGAAGCCTCAGGGCAACTTTAATCCGCGACAACTGTCTGCGCATTCGCTGCGGCCGGAAATTCCCCCGTAGCCCGCGCCTCAATCCGCCCCCAAATCCCATATCGCGGCCGCAACGTAATCGACGGCATCGGCACCACGGGGCGCCCCTCCACAAGCCGTATCCGAAACCGTTGCGCGATCGTCGCCAGCAACAACGTCGCTTCCATTACCGCGAAGTTATTTCCAATGCACTGCCGCGGGCCTCCGCCAAACGGAAAATAGGCAAACCGCGGCAGCCGCTTCATCAAATCGCCTTCCCATCGCTCCGGACGGAATTCCTCGGGCGCATCAAACCATCGCGGATCGCGATGAACGACCCACTGCGCTAAGGAAATGCCGCAGCCTTTGGGTATCGGGTACCCGCCAATCTCCACGTCCTCAATAGCGATCCGCGCCATCCCCCAAGCCGGCGGATAGAGGCGCATCGATTCCGTGATGACTTGGCCGGTGTAGCGCAAACTTGGCAGGTCGTCCAACGCAGGCGTGCGGCCGGCGAGCACAGCATCGAGCTCGGCGTGCAGCTTCGCCTCCACCGCAGGATTTTGGGACAGCAGCATCCAGGTCCAGGAAAGCGCGTTGGCGGTCGTTTCGTGGCCGGCTAGAAAAATAGTAATCGCCTCGTCGCGCAGCTGGCGGTCGGTCATACGCGATCCGTCATCATCGCGCACCGCCAAAAGCATCGACAGCAGGTCGCCCGAGTCTTTTCCGGAGGCCCGGCGTTCTTCAATAAAGCGAAAAACAATCTTATCGAGCCGCCTGGTGGCGATGGTCGCGCGAATGTTCCGCGGCGTTGGCAACCATTTCGGCGTCAGAATCAATTTGCGGAAATCGGAGTTCAGCTCCATGATCGCTTCGAGGGCGTGGCCTACTTTCCGGGCTTCGCGATCGACGTCGGCATCGAATAGCGTCTTCGCCACGATCTGCAGGGTCAGCCGCATCATGTCGGCGTGGATATCGCGTTCCTCGGCGCCCTTCCATTCCGCCAGGAGTCGCTCCGCGTAGCGCACCATGGTGTCCGCGTAGGAAGCGACGCGGGCGCGGTGAAACGCAGGTTGCGCCAGGCGGCGCTGCCGGAGCCAGAAGTCGCCTTCGCTGGTCAACAATCCGTTCCCGAACAGTTGCTTGTTCTTCCGCAAAATCCTGCCTTTGATGAATTTGCGGTTGTGCGTCACCAGCACTTGCTCGATGTAGTCCGGGTGGCTTACGAAATACACGCGAAAGTTGTAGTAACGCATGGTCACGATGTCGCCGTAGTCGCGCACCAATTTGGGCATGTAGCCCAGGGGATCGCGACTGTAGTCTTTGAAACTCGCGGTCCAAGATTCGGGCGACGGCCCGGGAGGAAGTTTGCTAGGTGCGGGGAGACGCATTGTGGGATTTAGTGCTTAAATTGCCTCTTCCGAATGCTAAGCCGGAGCCAGGGCGGCGTCAACGCGCAGTGCCCTGGAGCCGCCCTCTCTGTGAGGGCGGGGTTAGATCTAACTTCCGCCATCACAAAACGTCAAGCTTAGCCCGCGCGAACGGCCCGAAATCCAAACCCGCCCGGCCTGAAATCAATTGTCACGCCCGAAAAACCCGCAGCTTCGAGCCGGTCTGAAATCGTCGCCGGGCTCACGGGAACAAATGTGCTCTTGAAGTGCACAGCGCGCTGCAGCCATCCATTCTGGATTTCAAACCCCACAAGAACGCCCCCGGGCCGCAGCACCCGAAAGATTTCTCGAAATGCGCTCTGCTGCAGTTCAATCGAACGCAAATGATGCAGTATCAACACCGCAATCGCTGACGAAAAATTTCTGTCACTGAACGGCAAAGACGCCGCATCGCCTTGCAAGACGCTGCCTTGGCGGTCGCCGTTGCGCGCCAGCTTTACCGCGAATTCATGGCTCCATTCGAGGCTCGTCACACGCGGCGCCACCCGGCGCAACTCCTGCGTCGCAGCCCCGGGCCCGGCGCCAAGTTCCAAGACGTGTTCGCCTAACCCAGCTCCCCCTACAATCCAGGGTAAAAGCGACTCGCACGTCACCCGCCGCCAAAATGCGGTAGCGCAAAACCAATTCTCAAGCGCGTTCAAAAGTAGCACGCACTCATACCTGTGTCCCTTGAGACTCCGTCACTCACATAGCGAGTCAATCATTCACCCGTTGATCAGACTCATCATGTGCTCCGGATAGCGCGCGCCGGAGGCCGCCCCATGAGGAGCCACCTCATCAATCCGTCGCAAATCCTCTGGCGTGAGCGTAACATCGAGCGCGCCCGCATTCTCCTCAAGATACTTCCGCCGCTTGGTGCCTGGAATCGGAATAATCTCCTGCCCCTGGGCAAGCAGCCAAGCGAGCGCGAGTTGACTGGGCGTGCACTTCTTTTCCTTCGCGATGGCCTCGACACGCCCCACCAGATCCAGATTCTTCTGAAAGTTCTCTCCTTGAAAACGGGGCGAAATTCTCCGGTAATCGTCGGGAGCCAGATCTTCGAAGCGCTTGCATTGGCCGGTAAGAAACCCGCGGCCCAATGGACTGTAGGCGACAAAGGCAATGCCGAATTCACGGGTCGTAGGCAGGACTTCGTCCTCCGGATCACGCGTCCACAACGAATATTCCGTCTGCAGCGCCGCAATCGGATGCACCGCCGCCGCACGTCGAACTGTCGCCGGCCCAGCCTCCGACAGGCCGATATGCCGAATCTTCCCCATCCGCACCAGCTCCGCCATTGCGCCAACCGTCTCTTCGATCGGAGTATTCGGATCGACGCGATGCTGGTAGTACAAATCGATGGTGTCGACGCCGAGGCGTTTCAAACTGGCGTCGCAGCAAGCTCGAACATATTCCGGCTTGCCGCTCACACCGCGCATGTTCGGATTCGCCTTGTCGCGCACGATGCCAAACTTGGTGGCCAGAAACACTCTTTCGCGAACGCCGCGAAGCGCCTTAGCCACTAACACTTCGTTGTCGCCATAGCCGTAGACATCCGCGGTATCAAGAAAAGTAATGCCAAGCTCAATCGATCGGTGAATCGTGGCGATCGATTCGGCGTCGTCGCGGCTTCCATAAAATTCCGACATGCCCATGCAGCCGAGTCCCAGCGCGGAAACCAGCGGCCCGTTTTTCCCTAACTGCCGTTTTTCCATAAATAACTCCTAATCTGGGTTTTCCAGTGTGATGCTCTGCCTTTTGATAAGGGTACAGTCGCGGCGTCAGTACAGCGAGCGACAACCGGCAATGGCGCGGGCCTGTCGGGTCGATTATCCTGAAACAGATGGAACACGAAGAAGAACCTCGAACCAACCGGGAGGAAAATCGTGCGCGCACAGGCGCCGCTTCGACCGGTGCGGATCAAGCCTTGGATGTGGCGAGCGAACCCGCGCCGTCGCAAAATATGCCCGACGCACCGGTCGATGCGCAAAGCGTGCCTGCCTCCATTCCAACGAAGCCACAAGCGCCTCCAGCACTCAACAAATGGCAGACATTTTGGCGCGGCGTGCTTCATGTCGACACCGCAAAGATGGAGCCGTGGATCGCGTTGCGCAACGCGCTAGGCGTCGCGATTCCCCTGGCCTTGGGCATTGCGATGGGCATGCCGCTGGGCGGCTTGGCGGTGGCCAGCGGCGCGCTCAACGTGTCGTACTCCGACGGTCACGATCCTTATAAGGAGCGCGCCAGACGCATGCTCGCATCGAGTGTGTTGTGCTCGATCGCGGTGATGGCGGGCGGGCTCGCGGGACACCACAACGCCGCCGCAGTGGCGCTGATCGCGGCTTGGGCCTTCGGGTCGGGAATGGCGATCACGCTCGGAACTACGGGTGAAAGTTTGGGCGTGATCAGCCTGGTGGTCCTCATCATTTATTCGGCGCAAACGCTGACGCCCGAGCGCGCTGTGCAGGCGGGCGCGTTGGCTTTCGGGGGCGGCTTGATGCAAATGTTGCTGTCCCTTGCGTTGTGGCCGGTGCGAGCGTACGAGCCGGAACGCCGTGCGCTCGCAAATCTATATTTGACGCTGGGGCGATCGGCATCTTCGCCAGAGCGACTTATGAAGGCTCCGCCGCCGGCGCAGGCCAGCACGGAAGCTCAGGCGGCGCTGGCGGGCCGCGCTTCGGATCAGAGCCTCGCGAGCGAACGATTCCGCTCCCTGTTGAGCCAGGCGGAGCGTCTACGACTAAGCTTATTCACGCTGGGCCGGCTGCTTCGGCGCATGCGGCGGGAGAAATTCGGATTCGCGTCCGCGGAAATGCTGGAGCACTTTCTGGAGTCCGCCGCGCACGTGATGACCGCGATTGGCGAATCGCTCTCGCGCGATGCGCCTCTCCGGGTCGAGGAATCTTGGTTGAGCGAAATGTACAACGCAACCGAAACACTGAATGACGTCCGCGAAAGCCCCGAACGAAGTTTTCTCGCGGCGGTGGTGCGCGACGCCCGCCATCAAATGGATGCGCTGGCGGGACAACTGCGCGCCGCGATGCAACTCGCTGGAGATGTTACGCCGGCCGGTCTGGAGGCTACCGAGCGTCGCGAGAAGACTCTGCCGTGGCGCATGCGCTTCACCAGCAATTTCCCGCGCCTGGTTGCGAATTTGAGCTTGCAGTCGGCGGTATGTCGCCACGCGATTCGCATGGCTGTCGCGGTGGCCGTCGCGGAGATAATGTCGCGGAGCCTGGAAACGCCGCGCGCGTACTGGCTGCCGATGACCACCGTCCTGGTGCTGAAGCCGGAGTTCACGGTGACCTTCACGCGGGGATTGCTGCGCATCGCAGGCACAATTGCGGGATTGTTGTTGGCAACGGCGATGTTCCATTTTCTTCCGCCGGGAATCGGGCTGGAAGTGATGTTGATCGGCGCGTTCGTGTTTTTGTTGCGCTGGGTGGGTCCCGCGAACTACGGAATTTTTGGCGTTGCGGTAAGCGCACTGGTCGTGCTGATGATCGCGATTACGGGAGTGTCACCCAAAACGGTGATCCTGCCGCGCGGCCTGAACACCATCATGGGAGGATCGCTGGCCTTGCTGGCCTATGTGGTATGGCCGACCTGGGAGCGCATGCAGGTAGGGGAGATGATGGCGCGGCTGCTGGATTCGTACCGCATCTATTTCGTGAAGGTGCTGGAGGTGCTTGCGAGCCGCGAGGGAGCCAGTACGGCGGACCTCGACAAATTGCGGCTGGCGTCGCGGCTGGCGCGGACCAATGCGGTCGCGTCGGTCGATCGCATGCAAGCGGAGCCGGGAACGCGCTCGCAGGAAATCGCGCTGCTGATTGGCGTGCTGGCGAGTTCCCATCGCTTTATTCATGCCGTGTTGTCTGTGGAAGCGGCGATTTTATCCGCAGGGCGCCCGGCGATCCGTGACGAGTTCCGCGTGTTTGCCGCCGACGTGACCAAAATGCTGGAAGCACTGGCCGCGGAGCTGCGAGGCTCGCGAACCTCAAACGAACATTGGCCAGACCTGCGCGAAGATCACCGGCGGCTTACAGGGAGCCCGCTCTCGGCGGGCGAGCAGTACGCGCTGGTGAATGTGGAAGCGGACCGCATGACCAACAGCCTGAACACCCTGCGAGAGCAGGTCGAGCGATGGCGGCGGCTGAAGCGCCCGGTCGGCGCGCCTGTAAACGTTGGGCTGGCGCTAAGGTAGGCGCCCAGCTCTAGCTTGGCACTATCGGACTCGTCCCCGGTGATTTAATCTCTGTCCACCCGGCGGGCCTCGATTTCAGCCGGCTTCGAGGAGGATCAATGCCCCGAGAACAGATTCACACGGATCGAACGCACGCTACGCGACGCCGATTCCTCGCTGCCGTCGCAATCGCGGGAGGCGCGTTGGCCACGGGACAAGTGATGCTCGCTCAAGCGCCCATACCTGGAGACGGACCGCCGCGCGGGATGCCGACACCTCCAGTGGCCGCGGAGCCAAAAGATCAAGGCGATACCAGTCCGGTGTCAAACGCGCCGGCCACGAAACGCGCGCAGATGCTCCAACAAGAGAAGGAATTCCGGGAAGGGATTGAGCGACTGTACGCTCTGTCCGGCGAGCTGCGCGACGAAGTCCAGAAGACCCCCACGCTTCAGGTGCTGTCAGTCCGCATGTATAAGAAGACCGAAGAGATCGAGAAGCTTGCCAAGCAATTGAAGACCAAAGCGAAAGGCGGTTAGGCGGCGCTAGATCGCGACATTCATACGGAATACGCCGCCGGCAACTTCGAGAAAGCGAAAGTCTGACGAAACTCAGCGCGCCAAAGCATGCTTTGATGACAAACCTAGGCGAAGAACACTAAGACCGCATCCTTTGAGTGGGTTCGGCAATCCAACGGGGTGCGTGTCGGCGGGCCCTCATTCTGGAGGGCCTCGATGATTTTTGTGAAACCTTGAGAAGGAGATCGCATATGAGTCCGAAGAACGGTGGGAAGGGGTCGGAGGTGGGAGCAGGGACCGAGAGGTCTCGGCCGATTTTGCACCAGAAGGCGCGGGAGATTCAGCCTTATGGAAAGATCGCGAAGCTGCCGATTGCGCTGGACGAGAAGGTTTGCTCGGAGAGTGTGGAGAATTTGAACCAGATTTTGGCGGATACCATCACCTTGCGGGACATGTACAAGAAGCATCATTGGCAGGTGGCCGGGCACACGTTCTATCAACTGCACCTCTTGTTTGATAAGCATCACGGGGAGCAGGACGAGTTGGTGGATACGATCGCCGAGCGGATCCAGTTGCTCGGCGGGATCAGCCTGGCGATGGCGGCGGATGTGGCCGAGACCACGATTATTCCGCGGCCGCCTCGTGGTCGGGAAGAGGCACCCGTGCAGATTTCGCGGTTGTTGGAGGCTCACGAGACGATCTTGAAGGAAGCGCGAACTATGGCTGGACAGGCAGCCGACTCGGGCGATGACGGGACGAATGATCTCATGGTCAGCAATGTGATTCGGACCAATGAATTGCAGGTTTGGTTCTTGGCGGAACATCTGGTGGACGTGCCGTTGGTAAAGGCGGACGACGCGACGTCAGCCGAACCGGCGAAGTCCAAAGCGGCGAAGGCCTGAGAAGGTTAAGAAGAGTGAGCTGTCGGAAATGCCCGCCGTGTCCGGTAGGGTTGAGGCCGACGCGACGGCCCGGCGAGGTTGAGTCTAAACCCGCAGCTTAGAACCCAAGGGTGCGGCACCCTTCGAAGCGCCGCGGCTGGGAGGTTAGTGGAATTGACGCCGGGCTTGCGAGGCGTGTTCAGCCGAGGCGTGAGGGCCGGGCGGGGCAAGCCCCGCCCCTACAAGACATGGGGGCGAGGGGGCTGGCGGCCACGCGCGGGAATTGGGAAAAAGGATTTGACGCATTTGGAATTTGCATTGGACTTGGAGGTGGGGTGCACCTAGAGTTGATGTCCCGCTTGGCTTGGCACAGGGCTGCAGAACCCAGCGATGTCGAATGGCGGTTCTGAGATTGCCAAGGCTTAGGCGAGAACCGACCTCTAGACTGCCGCGACAACAGCGTGCAAAATGCAATGCGCGGCGGCGGGCGGGCTTGGGAAAGACTCATGACCGCTACGGCCCTGCCATCACGAATTGGAATCCCACCTACGCTCTTACACTATCCATACGGGAGTGCTTACGACGAAATGTTTGCTTCGCCCGATGTGCCGCGCGCGCACTACCAGGCGCTACAGCGGACTTTGCTGGGATTGCGTCCCGAAGAATTGCGGAAAGTCCAACAGGCGGCAGACCTGACATTTTTGCAAGAGGGCATCACCTTTACGGTGTATGGGAGCAAGGAGGGCACCGAGCGGATTTTCCCGAACGACCTGATTCCCCGCATCATTCCCGCGCATGAATGGGTGCAAATCGAAAAAGGGCTGACGCAGCGGCTGACGGCGCTGAACTTGTTTTTGCGGGACATTTATCACGAAGGCCGGATTTTGACCGAGGGGGTTGTGCCGCGCGAGCTGGTTTACAGCTGCAAGCATTTTCGGCGAGAGATGCGCGGGTTGAATGTGCCGCGGGACACGTATGTAAGTATCTGCGGGACGGATCTGGTGCGATTGCCGGACGGTAGCTTTGCGGTGCTGGAAGATAATCTGCGTGTGCCGAGCGGCGTCTCGTACATGCTGGCGAACCGCAAGGTTTTGAAGCGCGTTTTTCCGACGATGTTCCGCGATTACGGCGTTTCGCCTATCGATCACTATCCGCAGGCGCTGCTGGCTACGCTGCGGAGTCTGGCGCCGGAGAATTCGCCTTACCCGCAGGACCCCACTATGGTTTTGTTGACGCCTGGGGTTTCCAATTCGGCATATTTCGAGCACACATTTTTGGCGCAGCAGATGGGCATCGAGTTGGTGGAGGGGCGCGACCTGCTGGTGCACGACAACGTCGTCTATATGCGGACTACGGCAGGGCCGCGGCGCGTGGACGTGATTTATCGGCGCGTGGATGACGATTTTCTGGATCCGTTGACCTTCCGGCGGGATTCGATTTTGGGAGTACCGGGGCTGTTCAACGCGTATCGGGCTGGAAATGTAAGTTTGGCGAATGCGATTGGCACTGGAGTGGCAGACGACAAAGCAGTGTATGCGTATGTGCCCGAGATTATTCGATTTTATTTGAGTGAAGAACCTATTTTGAAGAATGTGGCGACGTTTTTGCTGACCGACCAAGTGCAGCGGAATCATGTCCTGGAAAATATGGAGCAGATGGTGGTGAAGGCGGTGGGGGAGTCGGGCGGATACGGGATGCTGATCGGGCCGCACAGCTCGAAGCAGCAGCAGGAGGAGTTTCGGGCACGGGTGTTGGGGGATCCGCGGAATTATATCGCGCAGCCGACACTGGCATTGTCTACGGCGCCGTGTTTGATCGATGGCGAAGTGGAGTCGAGGCACATCGATTTGCGGCCGTACATATTGATGGGCGAGAAGGTGACGCTGGTGCCCGGTGGATTGACACGCGTGGCGCTGCGTAAGGGATCGCTGGTGGTGAATTCATCGCAGGGCGGTGGGAGCAAGGATACCTGGGTGCTGCGCTCTGGAAATGGCGACGACCGCGTGGCACAGATAGGGGTGGCGGCGGTGAAGGCAGCGGTCGAAAAGAAGCTGGCGGAAAGATGAGGGAGATGCGGCCACCACGCAATTATTTTGTGCGCGCATTCCGGCGAGATGCCGGGATGCTTTCGCGCGTGGCGGACAGCTTGTATTGGATGAGCCGGTATCTGGAGCGCGCGGAACACACGGCGCGACTGGTGGATGTGGAACTTCAGCTTTGGCTGGATCAGTCGCCGGAAGCGGGCGCGGGGCGCTGGAGATTTTTGCTGGAGGCGCTGCGGACGCCGGCGGCTGCGGGGCCCATCGATCCCACGCGGCTGGTGGATACGCTGGTGTTCAGTCGGAAGAATTCTTCGTCGATCGTGTCGTGCATCGCTACGGCGCGAGAGAATTTGCGGCATGTGCGCGAACAGTGCAGCTCCGAGATGTGGGAGCAGCTCAACCGGCTGTATCTGGAAGTGATGGACGCGCGGCCGGAAGAAGCGTGGATGCTGAAGTCGCACGGATTTTTCCGGGGGGTGCTGGAAGGAGCACACCTGTTTCAGGGAATCACCGACACAACGATGAGCCACGGGGAAGGCTGGCAGTACATCCAACTGGGACGCTATGTGGAGCGCGCGGATACGCTGGCGTCGTTGATGGAGACGCATTTCAAGCGTATGGCGCAACCTGCGGACCAAGTTGTGGAAAGCGCGGAATATCTGGAGTGGGTGGGATTGTTGCGGGCTTGCGTAGCGTTCGAGGCGTATTGCAAGACGCATACGGCCGAGATACGGCCCTTGCGCGTCGCGGAATTTTTACTGCTGAATCCGGAGTTTCCGCATTCCGTCCGGTTCTCGGTGGATCGCGTGAACGCGGCGCTGCACATTGTTGGGGACTTAACCGAGCGGAAGGCGAAAGCCCCGACGCGGATTGCCGGGAGGTTGCGTGCGCAGCTCAGCTTCAGCCAGATCGAGGAGATCATGGCGGAAGGCGCGTACACGTATCTGGAGAATGTACGGAGCGAATGCGCGCAGATTCATGCGGCGATTCACCAGGTTTATTTTGACTATGCGATTGAGGCGGAATTGGCGTCGTAAGACGAAGCGATGATGTAAAGAAGCAAGGTAACCAAAGGATTCGCGGCGGCTTCACTCTATGGCCTATTCGGTGCGTCACACTACCAGTTTTCAGTATGAGCCCGCGGTGCGGGAGAGCGTTATGGAAGTGCGGATGCAGCCGCGGACCGACTTCCGGCAGCGGTGCTTGAGTTTTTCTTTGAACATCGATCCGCGCGCGAACATGATGATGTACCGCGATTTCTACGGGAACGCGGTGCACAATTTCGACATTCCGGAGCGGCATCGCAGGATTGACGTGATGGCCCAGGCGATTGTGGACGTGCTGCCCGCGCGGAGCCTGGAAGCGGCGGCAGCGGACGATTGGGACGAACTCGACCGGCGAGTGGCCCAAACCGATTACTGGGAGATGCTGCTGCCGAGCCATTTCGCGATGCCCACGGATTTGCTGGAGAAATTGGCGGGCGAGCTGGATCTGCGTCGCCGCGAGAATCCGCTGGCGCTGCTGCAGGAATTGAACACCAGGCTCTACGAGATGTTTGACTACGCGCCGAATACCACGGAGGTGGATTCGCCGATCGATGATGCGTTGAAGGCGCGTCGCGGAGTTTGCCAAGACTTTGCACACATCATGATTACGCTGGTCCGGCAGCTAAAAATTCCCTGCCGGTATGTGAGCGGCTATCTCTATCATGAAGCCAAATCCATGGACCGGTCTCCGGCGGGCGCGACGCATGCCTGGGTAGAGGCGTACCTGGGTGAGCTAGGGTGGGTGGCGTTTGATCCGACGAATAATTTAGAAGGATGCGACCGACACGTGCGCGTGGCTGTGGGACGCGACTACTCCGACGTGCCGCCCACGCGCGGCGTTTACAAGGGCGAGGCAGAGAGCGAGTTGAGCGTGGTGGTTACGGTTTTGCCGGTGGATGCACCGGAGCCGGAGGAGATGCCGCGGACAACCGTGATTCGGTCGAGGTCGCGGAACCTGGAATTGAACGAAGACACTGAACAGCAGCAACAGCAGTAATGCCCCTCTAACATCCATCCAATTCACAGCCAAGGAATGGCTGTGCCACTTGTCACGGTTCGATGCGCGTGCCCAGGACCTTTAGGAACTGGGCTAGCCAGGCGTTTAGGGCGGGCCAGGCGGGGCCGGAGACCAAGTTGCCGTCGGTGACGGCTTGGTCCATGGGGAGATCGACGTAGGTGCCCTTGGCGAGCGTTACTTCGACGCTGGTGCCTGGGTAGGCGCTGCATTTTTTGCCTTCGAGGGCCCCGGCGGCGGCTAGGAGCTGGGCGCCGTGGCAGATAGAAGCGATAGGCTTTTTGGCTTTGTCGAAGTGCCGAACCATGTCGAGAACGCGTGGGTTGAGGCGAATGTATTCGACGGCGCGGCCGCCCGGGATGATTACGGCGTCATAGTCTTCGGCTTTGACGTCGTCGAAAGTGAAGTTGAGCTGAAAATTGTGGCCTAGTTTTTCAGTGTAGCTCTGATCACCTTCGAAATCGTGGATGCATGTGCGGACGAATTCGCCCGTTTTTTTCTTGGGGCAGACGGCGTGCACGGTATGGCCGACCATGAGTAAGGCTTGGAACGCGACCATCACTTCGTAGTCTTCGACGTAGTCGCCGATCAGCATCAAGATTTTTTTCTTCGACATTTGGCCTCCAACGATGGGAAGGATAGCAAAGATTTGGCGAGGTTGCTTGCGTACGAAGTGAAGCGCCCGCTTCGGAAAGCGGCCGCTACATGGGCGTTCAGCGTGTTTGGGCGGCGTTGCCCGGGCCGCCTACCGGTTGGAGGCGGGGGAGGCGCTGGTCGACTGGCGGAAGCGCGGGGAATTGGGCGTGGGGTTCAGTCTGATACCAATAGGCTACGGAATAGAAATTGTCGGAGCGGTGGTTGGCGTGACCATGTTCGATGGTCGCGCGTAGGGATTTCGTGAAGGTAATCGGGGAATCGAGATGGAAGCGATAGACGGAGCTGCGGCTGCCGGCGCGCTCTTCGCCTTTTACTGGCGCTCCGAAGAGACGGTACGAGAACGAATGCTCGCCGAAGTCGTAGGCACCTAAGAAATAATCTTCGGAGCCCGTTCCCGTGATGGATGGATGCGGATCGCCGTCGATGAAGAACATGTCGTCGCCCTCGCCCCACCAGGCGTCTTGGTTTTGGAGAATGGACATGGTGACGCCGACGTAGTGTCCCTGGCCGGTGGCCTCCATCCACACGTAGTTGTCCTTGCCGTCGAGATTTCTTACGTCGTTCACTCGCGGATCACCGTTGTTGGCCCATCCGGAGGTCCAGCCATGATTCGGCTGGGCCTGGCGGAATTGTGCGTGAAAATAAAGAGTGCCCTGCGGCAGGGGATGGGATTGCTCGCGGTAATCGAGGTTGAAATAGAAAGCGTCGACGGTTTCCTGGCCTTGGTTTGTGACCGTAATCAGGGCGTGCTTCTGAAATGGCATGGGGAAGAAAGAGTTCAGCGCGCGTTCGTGGGCTACCGACAGAAGTTCGGATTCCCAAACGTAGTAGTCGCCTAACCCGAGGCCGAAGAAATCGCCCAGCGGTGTTTCGACGCTGGGAGTGGTCTCGTGATCCCAGTACATGCGCAGGACCAGCTTTTTTAGATGATAGGACTCGGGGCTGGAGAGCGTGATCCAGATGTGCGTGAGCGTGGCGGGGCCGTCGACGTCGAGAACGGTAAGGGTTTGGCCGGGGGCTATTTTGCGGTAGTCGGCGTTGCCTCCGGAACGATCGAAGCTGGAGACGCGCTTGAGGACATAATCTTGGGGCTGGGTGAGATCTACGTTGCCGGTTGCGGTTTGCGCGGGGAAAGCTTGCAGAACTGCGTGGGCGACGAACAGCGAGAGTAGAGTCAGACGGAGAGAGTGCATGTGGTCCTTCTCCTTGCACCTTTTTGTGATTTGCTGGGCGGATTGTGTACTGAACGGAGCCTTCTGACAAGCGTGCTAGTCAGCGGGAGTAATGCAAAGAAAAAAACGCCGGGCTGAAGCCCGGCGCCTACATAGAGTGACGGAGACACCTGGGAATGGCTGTCCCACTTGGCGGTATGACCTTACTGCGGTTGCGTGGAGGCGAAGGCCACGCCGGAATCTTGGATTGTTAGCATGTCGGTGCGGCGCTTTTCCCATTCGAGCAGGGTTAGGCCGTAAGAGGCGAAGAGACGCCGGATGCGCGCGGAATCCCAGCGCAGGACCTTTTCGAGAACCGGGACCAGGACGCTCATGGCGTTGTCGCTGAGGACTGTGCGCTTGGCAACGCGGGTGATGTACTTGGCTTCAGAGACCGCGATGGTCAGGCCGTCGTATTGATTGACGTGCATCATTACGGGGAGGTCGGAGCTGCCGTCGCCCATATAAATGATCTGGTCGTGGCTGATGCCCAGTTGTGCGCGGAGTTCCTCGAGGACGGTGATTTTGCCCCAGCCGGCGGAGGCGCGAATGATGGAGTCGACTTCTCCTGTTTTGTCGTTGTAGCGGAAACGTGTTCCGAAAATGTGATCCGCCGGCACGATGCCCTCGAGCGCAGACTGAATAATTTCCTGAGGTGCCGCAGAGATCACGTAGAAGGAAAATTTGTAGCCGTCGGCAAGACTTTCGAGTGCGCGCGCAAAAAGCGCAACGTCGTGCTTCAAACGGATGCGCTTACCGGTTTCGATGAGATGCTCGCGGCGGACGCGACGAAATTCCGGGTCATGGAGAATCAGGTATGAGAGTTCGGCGCCCTGTTGGACGAGGTTCATTTGCGATAATCCGGCGACCTTGTCGTGGAATGCGTGAAAGCCGATGAGTTCGCTCAGAACGACTCCCGAGTCGTTAAAGCTGAGCGTCTGGTCGAAGTCACTGGCCAGAAGAAACTGCTTTACCATGTTCTAGTACTCCCTCTTTGGTGGCCTACAGTTACACCTTAAACGGGTTACGGCGGTGCCAGTCACGAATTATTTTAATGGTTTCTATGCGTATAAATCGTGAATGTTTTGTTAGCATTTACTTAGATGCAGCTCGGAGGTAAACGGTTATAAGGAAAGGGCTTGGTGCGAAATGGGGACCGTAGGACGACAATCAACGGCATGCCACAGGGGGCGAATATATAGAGAAGGGACCTGAGTCGGGCGTTGATAAGGGCCTCCGCAGGTCAGGAAAACCGGAGATTACCGCGGCCTTATTTGGGCGGAGGTAACAATCGGGGAGGTCGGCACGTCTGATTCGCGTCGCGCTTGCCGATCGTGAAGGGGTGAAATGACTGCCAGTCATCGCCGTTCACCGATAGGACGCAGGGCCAAGCAAAGTTCCCGGAACGGGCGGGCGGGTGTGTTAACAAATGGGAGGCTTATGGCGATCCATTTCCTCCGGCAACCGGTTGAATCTCATCGCGCGTTTGCACAGCGGAGAAAGATGCTGGCGCTGGGAATAGTGCTGGCGATCGGAATTGCGACGGCGCTGGCGTTTCTGTTTTCGAGTTGACCGAGGAAGCCCGTCAGCGAAGCCGGTTACGCACCGGTGGAGTTCTCACCTTTAGAATCGCGCTGAATTTCCGTTGCAAAACGGCCTATCGCTTTTTGCCCGGCTTTTTGCCGCCTGCAATCCGCGAAAGCGTTCTCGTGTACTCATCGATGGTTTCGGGAATGACGCGGCTGCGAACAAATTGGCCGACGCGGCGGCACTCGATCAAGTTCGCATCGAGGAGGACCTTGAGATGATGAGAAACGGTGGCGGGTGTCACCTCCTGCATGGCCACAATTTCGCTGCAATTCATTTCTTTGCCGGCAGAAATGGCCTCGAAAATCATCAGCCGCGTTTCGTCCGCAAGAGCCTTGGATACCTTCTCTACCTGAATTCGGTCCATGAGTGAAGTATCAGTTTAGCGCGGTACCGGGGGCCAGGCCAGACGAAACCCGTGCCCGACCCTGCCGTCAGCCTTCAAAAAAAGATGTAACCACTCATTTAGATGCTCATCTAAGTGTCTGACGGACCTTGGAGGGGAAAGAAAATGAAACGACTAGAAGGAAAAGTGGCGGTAGTAACCGGTGGAAACAGCGGAATCGGGTTGGCCTCGGCAAAACGATTGCAGGATGAAGGCGCTCGGGTTGCCATTGCAGGGCGCAGCCAGAAGACGCTGGATGAAGCGGTGAAGTATTTAGGAAACGGCACGCTAGCCGTCCAGGCCGACGTCGCTAAACTAACGGACCTCGACAAGCTCTATACAGCGGTTTCGAAGAAGTTGGGGAAGATCGACATTTTGTTTGTAAATGCGGGGGTCGCGAATTTTGCGCCTTTCGCCGACACGACCGAACAGGTGTACGACACGAATTTCGATATCAACGCCAAGGGCGCTTTCTTTACCATCCAGAAAGCGATTCCCTTCTTGAACGATGGCGCGTCCATCATTTTGAACACCAGCGTGGCGGGCCAAAAGGGCTTTGGAACCACCGCCAGCTATGCGGCAACCAAAGCTGCGCTCCGTTCGTTCGCGCGTACCGCGGCTTCCGAACTGGTAGGAAGAAACATTCGAGTCAACACCGTTGCCCCGGGTCCGATCGAAACCCCAATTTTTGGACGGCTCGGATTAGAGAAATCTGCATCCGATGAGATTGCTAAGGGATTTGCTTCTCAAGTACCGATGAAGCGGTTGGGACAGCCGGAAGAAGTTGCGGGGGCTGTGGCGTTCCTGGCGTCGTCGGACTCTTCGTATATTACTGGCGTGGAGATCAATGTGGATGGAGGGATGGGGCAGATCTGAGCGTCTAAGCGGATTCTCGCAATCGACGGGTCTGGATGGGGCGGCTTGTTCAGCGCCCCTTATTTTTTGGACGTAGTGGCGTTGACGACTCGGAGGCAGGTTTCGGGTAATCGCGCGATTGGGTTGTGGTTGCGACTGATGAGGAGAGGGCGTGGGCTTCGGCTTCGCGGCCGTCGTTTTCGGTGTGGTGTACCTGGGGCATAGACCCTTCGCGGCTCAGGCTAAACAGGAGTGTCTGTGCTACTGGCCGGACGATGGGTCTGGGGTTGTGGCGGAGTTTACGTCGAGAAACCAAGCGTGGGCGGTGTCGCCGGGCGCGTAGCAATTCCCGTCGGCGTTGTAGGTTGCGGCGCAGCGGGCGGTGTATTCCTTGCGTCGCGGCGACTGCACAAACTGCCAGATTGCTGCGTAGGGAACACCACCCGCGGAAACGGGTGGAGGATTCTGCGGCGCGCCGCATCCGGGGGATGGTGGACATACGTCGTTGTAGACCCAGTAGACGAGTTCGCGGTCGCCAATGTGGTGGCGAATATCGTCGGAGGTGAGAATGGTCACACCGTGGCCTTCATCGACAGGGATTGCCGAGCAGTAGACGCCGGGGCGGTAGCCGGCGCGGTTGAGTTCATCCGCCCAAGCGCGTAGATACACGTGAAAGCTGGGCGAGAGCCGGCCGCCGTCTTCGATATCGAGAAAAATGATGGTGTGCGGGGCGAAGGCTTCGGCTTTCGCGGAGGCCGCGGCATTGCGGGCGTCGAGAATTCCCTTCTGTCGGGCGGTGGCGTCCTTTTTGACCTCGTTGGGTTGGCGAGCGCGATAGAGAGCGGCAAACCCGAAGCCTTGTGATTGGAGTAACGCACGTTTGCCGCGCCAAGTGTTGATTTTTTCGCCGGGCGGCGGGCCGAGCCAGTAGCCCGCGAAGGTAAACGTTTTGCGCAGGATCGGGAGAGCGTCGTCGCCGGGATAGACGTTGCGGTCGAAACCGAGATACGTAGTTTTGGACGGTGGATTGGCAGTCATATCAGATGACGGCTGCGAAATGGTAAGGATTGGAATCAGCGCGCTGGCGAGAAGAATCACTAATGTGACGGATATACCGATCGTGCGGCGCATGGTTGACTCTACCGCATCTACGACGGTGGAAAAAGGGAGTGGCGAACCGCACCGAGAAGACTAGCGGCGTTAGCACAGGAGAGAAAGATAAAGATAACGCGGAGACGGTGAGATCCGCGGAGAGATTGATGAAGGTAAAAAATGAAAGGGACAGCTACAAGGTGCTATGAATCCATGTACTGCGCCTCTCCATTGCCGAAGGACCAATTTTCCCAAGAAACTTCGACGAGATTGATGAGCAGATCTTCGGGACGAAGGCCTGGGGATTCCGCAAGGATCTCGGCCATGCGCTTGAAGAGCGCTCGCTTCTGTTGAGGTTTTCGACCGGTGCTCATCGTGATTTGCACGAACACGACACGATCTGAGCGCGAAACACCGAGATAGTCGGGAGAATCGATCAGATCGCCAGGCGGATGCTGCGTAATGACTTGAAAACGGTCGCCCGGCGGAATCGCGGTCGATTCGATCATCGCGCGATGGACTCCGTCGGCAAGGGCTTTGCGATCGTCTGGCGAGGTGCCCTCTCGAAGAGAAATGCGAACCAGTGGCATGGAATTCTCCTTCGCGGTTCGATGCCACTAGTTTACGGCTGGTCACACGTTACCTAGATCGCGTGAGCCGGCTAGCATCTACGACACACGGAAAGCTGTCCGGAGACTTCGCCAGACCAAGCTCGCTATTTTTTCAAGAGAACAGACGAAATGGTGCCCGGGGTGGGAATCGAACCCCTCGGGGGATTGATTCTACGTAAGTTATTAATTCTACGAAATAGCAAAATGGAGAATAACCATAAAAACGCCGAAGTGAGGTACACCGCGGGTACACGGAATGGTCGGAAAGACCTAGCAGAATGCCCCCACTTCACGCCAAGTAGCATTTTGTGGAAAGCATCTCGTCCTCAGCGATAAAGAGCACAAAAACTTGTTGTGCGATTTGGACTTTCTACACTTGCCAGATCCTCGTTTGTGGACCGCGACGGGCACGTGTTCGGTATACTCCACTGGGGATAGCTTGTGGATAGGGTCCAAAACGAGGGCCGTTCGGTATCAGTTCCCAGGCTGGGTCTCAAATATCTTGTACCGGTTCTGCAGAGCCTCGTTATCCCGAGTCTCTTGACGAAGCTCGGACAAATGCTTCACGAGTTGTGGCAACTCCTGCTGTCGGGCCGATTTGCGAAGCGCCTGAATAAGGTGATAAAGAGCGACCTGGTCCGAAGGGAGAAGGCGCAGGGCTTCTCTGGCGTGGTGAATCGACAGCTGAATTTGATTCGCTTTCAGATAAAGGCCCGCCAAGGTATCGTGAGCAAGCACGAAGTCCGGACGCAACTTGACTGCTCGTTCGCCCTCCCTGATTGCTTGTTGGAATTCGGTATCGCCCGGGGCTGCGCCTTTCTGCGCAAGTATTTCGGCAATAAGGAAGTGAAGAAAAGCGTCATCGGGTCGCTTCTTTAACTCCCGTTGAGCGGCATTCAGGGCGGCATCAAGGTTATCTTGCTGCACGAGCGACAAGCCTTCCGCCAAGGAAGCGATACCCTGCGATGGGTCGAGCCGATTTGCTCTTTCGAAGTCAGCTTCGGCTTCCGGGAACTTGGCGGCCTGAACATAGAGGACCCCGCGCGCCAGATAGAGGGTAGCTGAATCCGGGAGGAGCTTTAGCCCCTCGTCAATCATGTCGATTCCGACTTGAAATGAACTATGGTTGAAGCACAGCAAAGCGAAATCGACATAGTTCTGAGGATTCCGGGGTGTGTCGACGATTGCTGTTCGAAGAAGTTCGACGGCCTTGGGCGTATTGCCAACGCCCTCTTGGGCGGCCGAAGCCAAAGAGAGTGCATCGGGGTCGGAGTTTGCTGCATTTAACAGGGGTTCGAGAGTTTTTAGAACTTCCTGAGGTTGATTCGAACGAAATTGAGCGGTAGCCAACCCCCGCCGGACACGGGCATCGTCAGGTCTCAGAGCGAGTGCGCTGAGAAACACGCCGGTGGCCTTATCCGGTTCCTCCAAGTAAAGCAGGCAGGCTCCATACTGCGATAACGCCTCGGGACTGGACGATACTGCGCTTTGCGCGAAAACAAATTGGGCCACTGCCTTTTTGCAGTCTCGCCTTTTGTATGCGATTGCCGCAAGCATGGCGTGCGCCGTCAGGTCATCCGGCTTCAATTTCAGCAATCGTTCCAGAAAGAAAGATGCGCGATCACTGCCTGCCTTGTAATTTGTCTCGGCAGCCCCAGCAAGTGCAGGAACATAGTTCGGTGAAAGCTGAACAGCGGTCTCGAATGACTTCATCGATCCCGTAAGATCACCGCTCTCCTCGTAAGCGATCCCCTTTAAAGTCCAGAGCTTCGCGTCTTTCGGATAATCATGGAGAGCACGGTCAGCAAGCTCAATTGCCAAGCTGTATCTCTCATTTCGAATGGCGTCTGTAATTTGCTGCACGACCGCCTGGTCTTGAGAGGCCGCGCGAAGCTTATTCGCGTGGAGACAAAGAAGAGAGAAAACAAGCAGGACAGTATAGATATGCGTGCTCCAAATCGCTGGCGTTCGCGACTTTGGATATCGTCCCTGAAGAACTGTCACAGCAAGCCCCGAACAACTATGACTATCCTTTGCAACTGCTTCGATGACTCGCCTAAGACCGCTTACTTCCCAGAACTGCCGGAAGGGCTGCCAAGTTCGGGAAAAGCGGTTATCCTCAGCTTCGCAGCACCGTAGGGCACAAGCCGCAAAGTCTCCAGTGGTTGAGCGCTTGTCGTAGGACTTTGTGGCAGTTCTCCAGCGCAACCATTTTCTTCCTGCCATTGAGGAATCTTCTTTCCTTTAACCTCGAGGCGGATCGAGGTCCCCTCCGCCGTGAACGCGCCCCGCTCCATGCTGGTTCCTCTTAATTCCGCAGCCGCCCCTGCGGTGTGTTCATCGATATCCAGTGCATAATTCCAGGCGGATTTCGGAAACGCTTCCCAATCCGCCGTCATGCCGCGAGTCTTCAGCTTTTTCCACTCGGTCGAAATATCGAGCGAATAGATGACTGGTCCACGTTCAATCACCACAGAGTTGTGGTAAGACCGGGAGACAGTTGGCCTCATAGGGAAGTGTAACTCGACTCGGTCGCGCGGTTTCCACTCCCGATCTATGACCGCGAAGCTGCCGGCGCGTACCGCGGCAATGGGCTTGCCATTCACTCGAATACTCGCTTGCGCCGCCCAAGCGGGGATCCGGAGGCTGAGCGGGAATTGCACAGAACGCTTAGGTTGAACCGCGAGGAGAATTTCTCCTTCAAAGGGATAAGCGGTCTCCTCTTCAATCTTCAGTGGAACATTGCGAATTTTTGTGTTGAGCTCGCAGGGTGCATATGCAACTGCCGCGATTCCACCCTCTGCGCTCGCCATCCACAAACTCGAAGTAAGCTTTGGCCATCCCTGATGCATGTTGGCCGTGCAGCAGCCAAAGTTAGGTTCCAAACCGTACAGATTCGACTCAGGTCCGTTTGTGGTCCACGGACGCGGACGCAGGCTGCATTGAATCTGGTTTGGTTGCTGATCGTACTGGTGAGCCCACATGTCATCCGTGAAGGCTCCAGGGAGAGCATTGTAAGCAATCTTCTCGAGACGATCACCCAACAAAGGATCGCCTAGTATGGCCACGGCACACTCAATCGAAAACATGTTTTCGACCACCGCGCACAGCTCAATTCCTTGCGAGGGATTTTCCCCCGCAAGGTGTTCGTCGGCACTGAACATTCCGTTTGGAATGCCATGATATGTGTCCAGCGCAGCAAGTTGCTGATTGACTCCGGAGCGAAAAGAGGGATCGTTCGAAATTAGCCACCAAAGCGCAGATGACTTCAGAGCCATGGCGTTATTTACGCCGTGGGTTTGCATCGCACGATCGGGAAACCGCGTTCCCTCGTGAAGTCCAAGGTCTTTGGCGGTCATTTTGCTCGTGTAGGCAAAATTCTCGAACTGCGCATGCCAGTCATATCCTTGCTGATGAAGGACCTGCGCAAGCCGCAGCAGATCCGGGTCACCAAAACGGTTGTAGAGCCAGACTAGGCTGGCAACTTCGTCTTGCCACCGGTATTTGCCCCAGTCGCGAAGGGGACGGTTAGGCAGTTCCCGGAGTTGGTAGGCAAAGTAGCGCTGCATCAGTGGTACAACTCGGGGGTCTGCCGTCGCTTCCTGGTACTGCGTCAGAACCTTTAGCATGACCATCCGTGGCCACCAGTCATCGTCTCGTGTTGGACCAATCATGCCGTTCGGTTGCTGATGATCAAGAACCCAGTCGAGCCACTTCTTGGACTTCGCAATCAATCTCTCGTCCTGCAGTGCATAAGCGAGGGGCACCAGTCCATCCAAGAAATAGGGTCCGCGTTCCCAAGACTCTCCACTGCCACCAAGCCATCCGCTTTGGGAGTTGACGTCCGGCCAGAACTCGTCAAGATGTCCACTCAATCCGTTTGCTTGGATTTCCAGCTGTTTCAGGAGCCAGCCCTTGGGTCGAATGGAAGTCAGCGGCAGCGGATAGAAACTATTTTTCGCTAGAGGCTCGCGGTTAACGCGAAACTCCGTGAGAGGCAGGTGGTCTTCAGCAGCCATCGACACGGTAGCGTCGGAACCAAAGTTCGTTGCGGAAACAGCCGCTGCTGCACTGAGGGTTTTGATGAAATCACGCCGACTGGCGAATGACATATAGCACTCCTGGAAAAGACGAGCAGAGTCAGTCAAACAATTTCCGCATTACGGTGCAAGTTGCTCCGTGTACTCTGCCTCCACGTTGTCAAAGAAAATCCCTTGGAAACGCCCAGGATCGAGTTTGGGCAACGTCACACGGATTGTGTGAGGTGTGTCTGGCTCGATGTTGGACAAATCCGCATAAAAGCCGACGAACGAAGCACTATGTTCTCGCACGGAGGAATATCCCCGTTTGAGTTCCAGTGGAGAACCGTCCAACGACATCTTCACTTCCATCTTGTCATCGGGTTCCGCGAACTGGACAAACAGGAGCAGTCGCTCCGGCACGAGCCACGTCGTGTCGTAGTCTTGCTTTGTCCAGGGTATGGGCCATAACTCGCGGCGTCGAACAAGTTGCTGGATGATTCGACTGGGGATAACGAGTGATCCACTCCAGGATCCGTTCGAGCCGCTCTGCAGAGCTACTTCCTGGGAATGAGTAAACGCCCTTCCTGCAAATTTCACATTGGCTGAAGCGTATCTCCCACTCTGGCGAAAGGCGACCGGCTTTCCGTTAACTTTCATCCCTTTCAATTGGGTATCGTCTGGCAGAAGCACACCGACATCCTGTTCGCTGCCAGGTTCGCCCGAAACGTCCAGCAGACGAACGACACCATTTTCGAGGTTTGCCCGCACCGGTTTCGAGGCGTCCGAATTAGCCGCCCCAAAAACGAAAATCTCCTTCGATTTTGGTACGGGGACCACTTCGAGGACAGTGGCACTCGTGCCGTCCAGTTTGAGTTCAATCTCATCTCCATATTTCCAAACTCCGGCACCCGGTTTCCCGATACGTTTGCCGTCACTTGGATAGAGTTCCCGCAGCAGGAATTCACTCCGTGCCTTCAGACCAATGCTTGCGTCGAGGCGAAAATGAGTAGACAGCGTTTTATAATTGGGGTTAAACAGGAACAAGAATCCTTGGTCACCAATAAAGCTAGCCGTCCCGTCTACCTGGTCCATCGCTGGCGGACCGAGGATGGTCGTCGTGTTTCGTATAAACTCCTTATTCGTGACCGTCCATTGAAGCCAACGTCGAATCCAGGACTTATCTACTTCCGAGAAATGTTGAAACTCTTCGGGATCACGAGCGGGAATCATGTCAAAAACGTTGTTCCATCCCCCTGTGGCAATCGAAGAGAGCACGGAATACTTGAAACCCAGGTAGTCCCAGTCTCGCGGCCGAAACCTGGTGTAGACGGTTTCAGTGTGTTCTCGAGTTTTCACCCCGCCGGCCGCAGGGATGTTCCTGTCGCGCGGCGTTTGATGGGTCATGAAGCCGGGAATAATCTCTTGGGGAGCGAACTGATAGTTCCTATACCAATAGTTCACAAATCGTATTCGATCTGCCGAAACTCTATCAAAGTGGAGGTCGGGGTACGGCGTAAAACTCTCCGGTTGCTCGTCATTACCGGTCGGATGGGGATAGCTCCCCGCAAGCCATACCCATGGGCCGTACATATGGTAAGTCTGGCGCCCATCGATGACGATATCCGGGTCGGCCACCCGCAACGCCTCCAGGACGCGGCGCCATCCCCACCACTGCGAATACGAACTGCTTCCCGGCAAATCCAGGAATGCGTAGTCAAACGAGTAGCCACTGATCCCTGTCCTATGCTTGAAAGCCAGTAATTCATGGATTAAGAAGTCCTGAAATTCCCGCGAAGCAAGTGTGGCATAGGAATTTTTCTGTTCCTTTCTCGGATCCGAAACGAGCCAAGCTGGATTCTGAGCAAACGGCAAAGACGGATAGACATACGCGAGTAACCCAATATGTTTGGACTTGGCGTAGTCCAGCATCGTCGTAACGCTTTCGGGAAGTGCACTCTTTTCGGGGTCCCACTTTCCCGCTCGAATCTGCTGCCCAAGACCGAGCCAAAGTACATGCTCCCAATTCCAGTCGTCGGCGTCGTTGGCAATTTCCGACAAATCGTGGTTTGCAGGAGCGTAGACAAGATTTCGCAGGCCCAACGTGGAGGTGGCATCCATCACGCGTTTGTATTCGGATTGGCCTTCCAGGGTTGCGACATCGATCTGATAGTCATTGAGCGTCCATCCCACCTCGACACTGATGGGTTCCGGCGATGGATGGAGCAAGAATCGCCGCATGCAGTCCGAGAAAGCCTGGATCTCGCTGGTATCCGCTCCATCCTCGACCTTGACGCCGGTTGCCAGTTTCCATTCATAGACCATTTCAGCGGGAATGCGGCGACCACTCAGTCGATAAGGGCCGATAATTGCTAGATCGCTTGAAAACGACCCCCACTCTTTCTTCCATTGCATTTCGGGTCGATAGGAAACGGCCGTGTCCTGCTCCGTTTGAGTCACAGCGAGGAACGGGTTTTGCACAAGAAGCATTAATCCGCCGTTACCTGTTCCGAGATGCAGAAACGTCCCGAAGTTGTGGGTGGGGAGATGGAAATCGTCACTCGGCGGTCCAAACTGAGGAAAATACGCCGTCGGTGTAAATGTACTCTCAATTTTTTCGTTGAACGAAAGGCGGATCGGTTCGATCTGCTTCACTGTGTAGGTCGAACTTGGCGCGTCAATGATCTGCAGACGCTTGGTTATGAACCTCCAGTCGTCGCGCATCTCGTAGAAGATCCGTAGAATGTATCCCCGTCCTTGATAGTAATAGGCGAGTCCATTTTGTTCTTGTTTGACTAAGGGCATCGGTAAACTGGAACTATCGAATGACCCTTGATCCACCAGGAATGAAAACTCGTCGCGCGGAAAATGAACCGTGAAGCCCGAATCTCGGTCGGTAATTGAGACCAGCCCTCGCGGACCGAATTGTGCGGCCAGCTGCTCGTTCTTCAGTTGAAAGATCTGCCCGCGACATGGACTTGTGAGGATGGCCAGGACCAGCAGGATCTTCGCAAAGCTGCAAAAGGCGAGTCGGGGCAAGATTGTCATCCTAGGTTCCGCACAAATCAGGCCTTCACACCCCCACGACACGGGGAGGAACGGCCGGGGGGTGAGCCGGCATTCCTACCCGTGGGGCGTGCTATATATCAGAAGCGCAGAGTGAGCCCGAGCTGAAGCCATCGCGGATTGAACTGCGAGGTGGCCTTGCCGAATGTAGCGTCAGCAAGATTCCCATCCAGGCTTGTCGGCCCGTACGGACCGTTCGGGCCTGTCAGGTTGGGTCGGTTGAAGATATTAAAGAAGTCGAATCGAAACTGCAGATTCAACCGCTCGTAGATCTTCGTATTCTTAGCCAAACTGATGTCCGAATTAAAGTAATTCGGGCCACGGTACTTGTACGGGACTTCATTCCCCTCGGTTCCGATGGAAGGAGTCATGAAATTGCCGGCTGGAAATACGCCATTAAGAAAGGCACTGCGACTGGTCCCTTGCGAATAACTAGCGACGTTAGGAAAGTCGTAGTTGAAACCATCCGCGTTGTAGTCTCCGCTTCCCGGTTGCAGTCCTGTAACCTGTCCGGCAGTGTTGAGTATGGGCTGGAAAGAAGCACCCGTGTAGACCGTGAAAGGATATCCCGACTGGAAAATGCTGATGTCGCTGAATACCCACCCGTTCGTGATGCTCCGCGCAAAAGCGTTGCCTGAACTCATGCCCGGTATGTCATACGACAGGGACAACGAAAAGCGATTCGGGGCGTCGAAGACCGATGGGCTGTAGTATTGATGCAAATTTGTAAACGTTGGGTATATTTGCGCGTCGTCCTTGGAGTTGGAACGCGTGTAGGAGGCATTGAAGAACCCGCGCTTGCTGAAACGGCCCCGTAATGCGAGAATCAGCGCGTTATAGCCGCTCACGGCGCCATTCTGAGCGAATGTTATTGAACCGAAGCTGGGATTGAGCCGTTTTGGAGTGGGGTAGTTCAGAATAAGGTCTCCTGCAAAACGGTTGATGTCTGTGCCGTAAGTCGTAGCAGTTTGTTGGCCGCTTCCGTCTATCAAATTTCTCGACTGAGATCCTGAATAACCGGCACTAGCTACGATTTCGTGGAAGAGCTTTTTTTCAACGGTCGCCGTGTAGTTGTAGGTTACCGGTGATCCGAGGTTGGTATCCAGGCCACCAACATTAAACTGCGCGCCGACGATTCCACCGTGTGAGTCAAGCACGGAGCTTGCCAAGGCCGGATACGGGAACCCAGCGGGTGCAGTCGCGCTTGTCCCCAGCGCAAAGACAGGAGGCGTGGCCGATCCTTGGAAAAACGTCGGGACGACAAATCCAGGAGGATTTCCCTTCAGGCCGTTCTCGTCGTTGCCCAATGTTGTCCAGTCATGATAAATGCCGAAGCCCCCTCGAACGACCCAATCTGCTTTGCCGGTCGGATCCCAGGAAAAACCAAAGCGAGGGCTAAAAGCGGTCACGTTGTGATTGAATACATTGTCTTGTTGCGTCATAAATCCGTTGGCTATTTGATCGTTCAGAGTTGCGCCGGGCCCGAAGTGGAAATTGGCAAGCGTTGTGCCAGATAGAGGAAAGGGATTCCCGTAATCATCCCAGCGCAACCCCAGCGTTAGCGTTAGATTTTTTTTCGCTCTCCATGTGTCTTCGGCAAAAAGGCCATTCGTAATAATGGCGTACTCATACTGGCCTTTGGCTGGCTGCCCAGTAAGAACATCGTATGCCAACCCCGATTCCGTATGCGGACTGTCTTGGACGAGATCCAACAGGTTGTCAAAACTGAAGTTTGGTTGATCGTAAACGGGCGCGAACAACGCCAGATCATCGCCATGACGTCCCTCGTAGCCGAACCTGAGAGTGTGTGAGCCTTTTATGTGAGTCAGGACGTCGCGCCAGTGATAGTTATGTTGAATGAAGTTGCCTTGGGCAAAGCCAACCCCGAAACCTACCCCCTGCCCAGTTACGCTCACACTGGGAACGGTAAAATCCCCGGTCAGGTTGTTGATTCCCTGTACTTTATTGTATCCAAACAAAGCTTCGTTGAGTGTATTTGGCGACAAGGTATGCGTTTCGTTGATTTGCAGTGAATCGGTAACGTAGGTGTTCGTCGTCCCAAAAGCGGGGCGGGGGTTTGGCCCGCCTGTGTTCAAGGTTGTCCGATAGATGTTTCCATAGAGCCGATCCTTGCCGAAATATTTGTCAATTCGCGTATTCCACTGTAACCCGTTCCGGAAACTAGAGGCATTGAACACTCCGTTGTCAATCATAGGCGTGCTGCAAGGAAGGTTGAATGTGACTGCAGTTCCACAAGTGGTTGGAAAGATATCCGCAGCGGTCTTCGCGACACTCGTCACGGTGGCCCCGGTCGGCGCGTACTTCGTCAGCAAAGTCGTGCCCAACGTATTCGGGAAATTCTGCTGAGCCCATGAAGTAAACGCGGCATCCTCGAACGTTTGAGAAGAACTGCCCGACGAAGCGGAGGAACGAAGCGGTTCGATCGCAAAGAAAAAGAAAAATTGATGATGAGGGATGACGGGTCCACCAATGGACCCCGAAAAGTTGTTGCTATGGAACGGTGCATACTTGTGAAGGAATTCCGTACCCGCCCAAAGTCCCTGATACGTGTAGTAGTCGCTCACATTCCCATGGAACTGATCGGTACCGTACTTGCTGGTCATGACCATCTGCACAGAACTGGCACGGCCAAAGTCAACAGTGAACGTATTCGGTTGGATCGTTACCTCTTGGATCGAGTCCGGGTTAGGGGTTAAATTGAGGACGCCCGGGCGGATATCACTTGTGACATCCATTCCATCCATAACGTACATGTTTCCCACACTACCCCGTCCGTTCGCGCTAGCGTCCACTTGGGTCTCGGTCGAATAATTATCGGCGGCGGAACCTGGACTCCCTCCGACAAGACCCAACCCGACCACCCCCGGGGCCAGAGTCGTCAGCGCAATCAAGTTACGTCCTTGCAGGGGGAGCTCCGAGACGGCTTGAGACTCGATTGTGAGCTGCGTTCGAGAGTCTGCAGTATTTATCGTCGGCGCCTCACCGGTTACTTCCACCTTCTCGGCAATAGTGCCCATGGAAAGCTGCACAGGCACGTTCAAGGTTTGTTCAGTGAGCAGAGTGAGAGAAAGGTTTGTGGTTGCGAACCCGGTCGCCGTGACTATCATTTTGTAATTGCCGGGGGCGAGGCTCACAAAGCGATAACTTCCTCCACTGTTTGTTTTAGTTGTAAGCGCCTCGCTGGTGGAAACATTGGTGAGCGTTACGCTAGCGGCGGGAACGCTGGCACCGGTGGGATCCTGTACGTTGCCGGAGATATTGCCACTGAATTGAGCCCATGTCACACGAGTGGTCATTGCGAACGCGCACAACAAGACTGTTACCTGCAAGATCTTGCTTCCCATCGTTTACACCCCTCCCTGACAGCCCGATGCCTCAAATATTCTGATAGTCGGCATCAGGAGTTTCGATACGTCCATGTGGGGCAACTTTTATCTGACGCGCGTGGCTGGCACAAGAGCCTGTTAAACCATGGTCATATAGATCAAATGAACTAGTCCCCGAGCAACTTCGCGAGTTAGACTCCTGTCACAGGGGGGATGGAATGCCCTACATCGAGACGGGATGGCGCCTGAAAGCCTCCCATTCGAAGGCCAGCCTGTGCCTTTGCATTGTTTTCTCGCTATGTTGCAGTTGTCGCGATCCATCCCTGCCGACCGTCGCGTTCGTTCCGCGCACCACCGGTACTACGCTCTGGGAACCGGCGCACGCCGGTGCGGAAGTCGCCGCGCGTAGCACGCAGATGAAGGTCTATTGGAACGCACCAACCCGTGAAGATGACGTCCAAGGTCAGATTGCCCTTGTCGAGCGCGTGATCGATCGGAAGTACCAGGGGATTGTGCTGGCCCCCGACCAGGCGCTGGCGTTGATCACGCCCGTTCGGCGCGCTCTCTCGAAGGGGATCCCGACTGTGATCATCGGGTCACCTCTCCCCATTCCTCCGGGTGGCAGATTAAGTTACATCCTCAACGATGAGGAAGAGGCTGGCGAACTGGCCGCATCCCGCATAGCTCAATTGCTCCACGGAAAGGGTTCCATCGCCGTGCTTGGCATAAACCCGGACATCGTCGGCATCATGACGCGGGCTCGCAGCCTGGAAACTTCGCTGGCGCACGACTATCCTCAGATCAGAATCGTTGAGAAACACATGGGCTCGTTCAATGTCCCACAGGACCAACGGGTCGCCGAGGAAACGTTGCGGTTGAATCCTGATCTGAATGGCATCGTAGCTCTCACATCGGCTTCCATGCGCGCAACGAGCTCAGCCCTGGCCCACGCGCAATCGGATCATCCTGTGAAGCTGGTGGGATTTGACGGTCCTGACATGTTGCCCCTGCTTCTCGACCCGTATTTTGATTCCGTGATTATTCAAAATAGCCGCGAGATGGGACTCGAGGCTATCAAAACCATCGCAGCCCAGCTTCATGGCCAACCCGTGGCTGCGAAAGTGAAATTGAGCCCCATGCTTGTGACCCGGGAAAACATGAACTCGCCGGAAGTGCGGCAGATGATTTCCATGGAATGGAGGCCCATTCAGTGAACGTCTCGATTTTCAAGCAACGCTGGCGGCTTCCCGCAATTGTTGCTTGCCTCATCTTTCTCCTCGGAGGATTCGCACTGCTTACGGGTGTTCGCACTTACCTCGTAGGTCTCCCATACAAGGATTCGTTTACAGCCGGCGCGGCCGATGAGTGGAAAGCTCTGGGAGGTACATGGGAACTGGTCGATGGAGCGATGCGTAACGATTCCGATGAACGAGGAGCGAAACTCATCACCGGATCGAATCGCTGGCGGGACTACTCCTTGGAAGCGGATATTATGCTGCTTGGACGTGATGGTGACGCGGGCCTCATTGCACGCTCCAGTGACGAAGAGCAGGGCGTCGATTCCTACAGCGGGTACTATGCCGGTTTGAGGAATCACGATAACACCCTCGTCGTGGGTCGCGCCGACCATGGTTGGATCGAGGCACAGACTGAACCAGTACCTGGTGGCGTGCACCCCTTTCACTGGTACCACCTGAAACTGATCGTCGTCGGTTGCGACATTGCAGCGTCGGCTGGCGACCCGGCCGGCGGCACGAGCATTTTCGTGACCATGAACGAGAAAGACTGTGCTCAAACCGGGCGGATCGGGCTTCGATCTTATTCGTCCGGCGGTGTTTGGCGGAATGTGAGGGCCCTGCCGGCCACGCGCGCCGATCTGCAATCCCTCCAAGCTCAGGTTCGCATTTCCCCTTCGGACCGGCCGAGTTTTCCGAACAATCCGCCACTTCTGGACTCGGATGACAGTCCGACCGAAGCCGAGAGTCAACCGTCTGGGAACCATCTGAGCGGGTCAATTGCTCAACCGATCAGCAGCTTACGATTGGTGTCCAGCACGAAGCCGGGTAACGTCACTGTCCAGGGGGTTGTGGTGCTCACATCCCCGACTCTCTACATCCAAGATTCCACGGGCGGAGCGGCAATTGTACAACCGCACGCTCCGCCACTCAAAGTGGGGGATGAAATCGAAGTCACAGGTAGGCCGGAGCCTCACGATTTCAGCTCAGTTCTCCGCGACGCCCAAGTGCGCCTGCTGTGGACGAGCACGCCGATTCCGCCTTTATCGGTCACCGCGTTGCAAGCGGCCACTGGCGCGTTCGACGCTACATTCATTGAACTAGACGGTTATCTGATAAGTAACAATAATGGACATGATAGCACGATGGTCCTTGACCTTCAAAAGGGCGAGCAGTCGTTCCAGGCCGTCATGAACCGCAGCCGAGGCGACGTTCTCTTCCGCAAACTGAAACAGAATAGCCTCCTGCGGCTTCGTGGAATTTGCGTTGTCAATTCAGAGTACACGCACAATCTCTCACCTTTTGTACTGCTCTTGCGCTCTGCGGATGATGTCGATGTGCTGGTCGGTCCGCCGTGGTGGAGCGCCGGTCATCTCGCAGCGATCGGTGCCGGAGTGCTGATTCTGGTGCTTGCAGCCCAAGTGCTTTACAGCCGAGCAGAGCATTGGCGGCTACGCGCCGTGCTCGAAGAGCGAGAGCGCCTGGCCCATGAGATGCACGACACGATTGCGCAGAGTTTTGCCGGGATCGGCTTTCAGTTGCAGGCGATCCGCAACGACCTTCAAGACACGAATGCGAAGACGCATCGTCAACTAGACCTGGCATGCGATCTTGTGCGGCACAGCCATGAAGAAGCCCGGCGTAGTATCGCAACCCTTCGCCCTGAGTCTCTTGATTCGATCGGCTTGTTGCCAGCGCTGGATTACTGCGCACGAAAAATGGTCGATGGGGGATCGATTCAAGTCGTCATTTCCAGCGGTGGCAACGCGCGTCCAATGCCAGTTCGTACCACTGATGCGCTCTTTAAGATTGGCCAAGAGGCTATCGCCAACGTGGTGCGGCACGCGTCTCCAACATCCTTGAACATCCTTCTCCGATATGAAAAGAGCGAGGTGCATCTCGTGGTAGAGGACAACGGGGTTGGCTTCACTGCTGGCGGTGATCAATTGGGGTTCGGCTTACAAGGCATGCGTAAGCGCGCCGATAGTATCTCGGCCGTGCTCCAAATCGTGAGTACGCCCGCGCATGGAACTCGCGTGGAGGTAGCCGCACCGCTACCGCCACAGCTCACCCTCAAAGGCTGGCCCGGCTACATCTGGCAATACCTGAAGGAGCGTCGATCCAATGCACAAGAATGGGAGCGAACCCATCCGTATTCTTATCGTGGATGACCACCCCGTTGTCCGCGCTGGACTCGCGAGCATGTTGGGAACACAAGCGGGACTGAAAGTAATTGGGTCTGCCAGCAGCGGTGAAGAGGCGCTCAAAAAACTGCAGCGTGAGGCCGTCGACGTGGTCCTTCTCGATCTCCGCATGCCCGGAATCAGTGGCATCGAAACGTTGCGTGCACTTGCCCGCACGCCCTTATCTCCTCGCGTCATAGTGCTTACCAGCTTTGAGATGGATGAAGATATCTACCGCGCAGTGCAGGCCGGTGCACGAGGGTACCTGCTGAAAGACACGCCACAGAATGAAATGATCGAAGCTATTGCCTCGGTGCACGCTGGCAAGCGTTATATTCCGCGCCATATTGCTGCCCGCCTCGCTGATCGCATGATGCGTTCCAATTTGACCACCCGCGAACTAGAGATTTTGGAAATGCTGGCCAAAGGCCGCACGAACAAGGAGATTGGTAGCGCCCTGGAAATCAGCGACAACACCGTGCGCAATCACGTCATCAACATCATAGATAAGCTCGAAGTTTCTGATCGCACCGAAGCTGCCACTACCGCGATGCATCGAGGCATCATCCCGGCATGAGATTAGCGCCAACCAGAAATTATCACGCAGTAGCCCTCTCAGGGCGCGGGGGTGTCTCCGCCCTCGCCGGGTTTGTTCTTCTTCATCACGCCAGTTCCCGCTGCCTCGTCCTTGCTCTCCATTAGCAGGCCCAAGATCAAATTCGCGCTCATTGAACCTTCGGTGAGCGTGGATATGGGGATGATCACGAAAATCGGTGATAAATCCCAGCACTTGGATCATTTTCGACAAATTGTCCGGGAAGCAGTTGAGTTGCGGAGCAATAGCAGTGAAGCTTGACAACCGATATCACGAGGCAGGTCTTCGCGATACTTCCAGGGTGGCGAGGCTAAACTAGCATTTTGTTCTCCGATGGTTCAACTCCGTCTCTGTGCGCCGCCACTGCCTGCGTTTTGCTCAAGTACGATCATGATGCAGTTTCTTTTAAACCCCGAGGCCACCTGAGGTAGTCTAGCTTCTGGTCAAATCGTTAATGAAACTTCCCCGTCGTACGTTCCTTTATTTCGCTGCGAACTCGATTGCGCTGCGTGCGTTGGGTCAAGGTATGTCGACGCGGCAGGTAAAACCGCAGGCTCGACAAGCGGCTTCCGGACGCCCTTTTGTCGCAACTTTTCTCGATGTGGCGCGATATGCGGGGCTGTCCCAACCGGTGATTTATGGCGGCATCAATCGAAAAGACTACATCTTAGAAGCCGATGGCTGTGGTTGCGCGTTCTTCGATTACGATAACGATGGTTGGATAGACATTTTTATTCTGACCGGTACCCGCCTGGAAGGGTCTCCGACGGGAAATACCAACCGGCTCTACACAAATAATCGGGATGGAACCTTTACAGACGTAACGGAAAAGGCCGGGTTGCATGATGTGGGCTGGGCGAATGCTGTTTGTGTCGGAGACTACAACAACGATGGCTACGAGGATCTTTTTTGTACTTACTTTGGGCAAAATAAGCTGTACCGCAACAACGGTGATGGGACATTTACTGATGCGACCAAGGCAGCCGGTCTGTTCAATGCTTCCGCACGTTGGGGAGCGGGCTGCAGCTTCCTCGACTACGATAGGGATGGCAATTTAGATTTGTTTGTCTCTAACTATGTACAGTTCGACATTCAGCACGTTCCGAAACCGGGTGCGGAAGTGAACTGCAACTGGAAGGGGCTTCCCGTCAACTGTGGTCCGCGTGGCCTCCCTCCGGGATATCACTCGCTCTATCGGAACAACGGTAACGGGACGTTCACAGACGTCAGCAAGGAATCGGGCATTTCGAAGTTCCGCGAGAGTTACGGGATGACGGTTGTTGCGGCCGACTTCGACGAAGACGGGTGGCCTGACATTTTTGTCGCGTGCGATTCGACTCCAAGTCTGCTTTTCATGAACAACCGTGACGGGACTTTTCGCGAAGAGGGCGTCATGCGTGGGGTGGCGCTGAGCGATGATGGCAGCGAACAAGCAGGAATGGGGGTTGGTGTTGGCGATTACAATCTGGACGGGCATCTGGATCTTTTCAAAACCCATTTCGCCGACGACACGTGCGGACTCTACCGAAACGATGGCAAGGGCAATTTCGAAGATGTCACGCTGGCCTCTCGGATCGGTGTGGAGACTCGCTTTACATCGTGGGGCGCGGGAATGACGGACCTGGACAACGACGGTTTGCCGGAACTCTTTATGGTAACTGGGAGCGTCTACCCGGAGGTGGAATCTAAGCTGCCCCAGTATCCATATAAGACTCCACGCGTAATCTTTCGAAATCTTGGAAAGGACATTTTCGAAGAGATTATTGAGCAAGCTGGCCCGGGTGTCGCCGCTGTGCAGTCGAGTCGTGGCTGTGCCTTCGGAGACTTCGACAACGATGGTGATGTCGACATTCTGATCGTAAACCTGAATGAGCCGCCTTCCCTGCTGAGGAATGATGTGAAAGGCGATCATCGGTGGCTCAAAATTAAGTTAGTCGGTACGAAATCGAATCGCAGCGCCATAGGTGCCCGGGTCTTGGTTCGCTATGGCGGCAAGGCACAGGCTCAAGCCGTCATGAGTCAATCAAGCTTTTACTCTTCGAATGACCCGAGGCTGCATTTCGGCCTGGGCGGAGAGAAAACGGCTGACCTGGAAATTCACTGGCCAAGCGGACTGAGACAGGAGTTAAGGGCAGTTGCTTCAAATCAATTGGTCACAGTGAAGGAAGGCGTCGGAATTGTGGCTAACTTCGGCTGGGCAAAATAAAAGTCCATCCTAAACTTCTCGCCTCGTTATGACTGGGCCAGGCCGCCACGCATTGCCTACTTGCTGGCGATGATTTGGCGTATGAAGGCCACTTCTTCCTGGCTGTAGGGCTGGCCATCGGTGCGGAAAATCTCGTGGAACCACTGCGCGGGCTGACGATCCGTGTACGGCTTTTTCCACGAATCCCACGGCAGATAGGTTTGCGTCTTGCCCGCGACCAAGCCCCAGTTGATGGCTGCGACGTGATCTTTTTTCGCGATCGGCAGGATGCCCTGAAACGTGCTCCCCTGCGGCCGCGCCATGTATTCCGTGCACAATATGGGCCGGTGAAATTTCTGCAGCTCGCGGACGTGCTTCCCGAAGTCCTCTGGTTTGCTGTAATTGTGAAACGAGAGAACGTCCGATTGCTCCACCTGAATCTTCTGCAGCGTGCCAAGCATTTCGGCTGAAGACCAGTCTCCTTCCCAAAGGCCGCTGGTGAGAGGCTGTGTGGCTCCGGCCGCCCGTGCCCAAGCGAACACCCGGGAAAGAAGCGCACCGACCAGATCCACCTTGTTGGAAGGTTCCTCACGGTCGTAGCTATCCTGGTTTGTGCCGCCAGGTTCGTTCCAAACATCCCAGCCGAGGATGCGCGGGTCCTGGGCAAACGCACCAACGACACCTTTCACGTAGGCTTCGAGTCGTGGCACTTGGGCAGGATCCTGGAGCGCGGCAGCGCCGGGACTCTGCACCCAGCCGGAATTGTGAATGCCGAGGCGCGGTTCGCGCTGTTTGCCAAGGTGCGGATTGGGATCCCAGCAGGAATCGAAGAGAACGAAGAGAATCTTGACGTGATGTTTGTCGGCGATGGTGAGAAACGTGTCGATGCGCTTCTGAAAGCCTGCCGCATCCTGCTGCCAAAGCAGGTCGTGGAGGAAGACGCGCATGGTATTCAGGCCGATGGATTGGGCCCAGTCGAGTTCCAGGTCAATGCGTTGGGGATCAAACGTTTCCGCCTGCCACATTTCGAGCTCGTTGATTGCTGTCGCGGGAATGTAGTTGCTGCCCACGAGCCACGGCTGGTGTGCGTACCAGGCGTTTGCTTCCGATTCCGTCCACCTCGAAGCGCCGCTATCCGGTGAGGCGTGCGCGAAGCTGGTCAGAAAAAGAGCCATTACGAGCGCATGAAAAAAGTTCCTGATCACCCGGTTTTCCATAGCCAACACCCCTCCGAATAAGTTAGGTCGAGGTTCTCGTCTCATCATGGCTCTAACGAACCGCGGCGGACCGAATCGTCTCTTGCTTAGGATCCATGGCTTGCGCGCCCTGCGAGGCTTCGCAAATGTGTATCTCTGGGCGCAAACCGGTCTTCGACTCGTATTCGGCTCCAACGCTCTCCAGAAAATCCTTGGCCTTGCTCGCCTCTACGAGATTGATCGTGCAGCCGCCAAAACCTCCTCCGGTCATTCTCGCGCCGTATACGCCCGGTTTAGCAGAGGCAATCTCGACCATGAGATCCAGTTCGGGACAACTCACCTCAAAGTCGTTGCGTAGACTCTGGTGCGACTGTCTCATCAGTCGGGAAATCCCAAGAATGTCCCCACTTTTTAGTCTCTCGACCATCCGAAGCACACGATCGTTCTCCGAGACGATGTGGCGACATCGTCGGTACACCACATCTGTCAAGCAAGCTCGATTTTCTTCGAGCTGTTCACAAGTCACGTCTCGCAGTGCTTGAATCCCCGGAAGTACGGCTGCCAAGCGCCGCACGCCTTCTTCGCACTGGGACCGTCGCGCATTGTATTCACCATCGCTGTGTTCGTGCTTAACCATCGTATTGCAAACGACCAGCCGGATTTCAGGAGGAACACGAAGGGCCTCATATTCCAGCGATCGGCAGTCGATCAATAAAGCGCAGCCGGCGCGCCCATAACAAGAGACAAACTGATCCATGATCCCGCACCTCGCACCCACAAACTCGTTCTCAGCGCGTTGGCAGGTCAGCGCGAGTGCAGTACGATCAATGCCGTGGTGTGACGTATGGTGTAGAGCGTAGCCGACGGCCACTTCGAGCGCCGCCGAGGAGCTCAAACCGCTGCCCAGCGGCACCTCTCCTAATATGTAAACGCTTGCAGCATTGGGCTTGTGTCCGGCTTCTTTCAGAGCCCATGCAACGCCAAGAGGGTAGTCCGCCCAAGTTCCTTTCCGCTGCGACCACAAATCGCCGAGTTCGGCTTCTGCTCCCTTCTGAAAATTTTCAGAGTAGAAAACAATCTTGTCATCGTTTCGGGAGCCCACGGCTACCCAGCAGAAGAAATCGATTGCCGCTGGCAACACGAATCCCTCGTTGTAATCGGTATGCTCGCCGATCAAATTCACGCGTCCAGGGGCCCTATACACCGAGGCTCCCGTGCCAAAGTGTTCTTTAAACCTCTCCAGGATCACGCTCGGCGTCCTCATGAAACCAACCAGTTGTAGTTCTTCATGTCAATCTCGCAACTCTCTGTAACCACTCTTGATCGAGCGTGCCTGCGAAGACCCAGTCGTCGAGCTCTTCGCTCCGGCTTTTCGCAAGCTCCGTTTTCCACGAATGCCCAGATGTTGTTGAAGGAGGATGCTAGGTAGGCACTGAGAATGGAAAATAAAACTCCAAAAGCCGTTGCGAAACGTCCGACCTGCAGATAGTGCTGGTCAGCCTGGTTCGGCTGGATGTACGGTTCCTGAATATCATGCGCGCACACCGTGTTGAACACGGTCACATTCCCTGCCATGCAGGCCATAAGAGTCGCGGGTAGAGCAGTGAAGCCCGAACCGAGCATTCTCGTTGGAAAGTAGTGCAAGAGGAAGATTGGCCCCGCAAGACTGAATTCCAGTTGCCACTTTCCCTTCGTGTCTCAAACAGGTTGGCGGTGGCAGATTCGACCTTGATCAGAATCAGCCTTTGGACCTACGCCCCACGACCCCGATAGTCAGGACCAAGAATTTCGAGACATCCACCTGGGTCACTTTCATCTGACGACAGTGGCAGCCACAAGAGCCTGTTAAACCACGGTCATGTAGTTCAAATGAACTAGTCCCAGCAACTTCGAGAGTTAGACTCCTGCCACAGGGGAACGGAATGCCCAATATAATTTTAATCTTTCGTTGTAGAGCCACATCGCAAAGGAATAACAATTCAACCATGAACAAACGGAACTTTCTTAAGCTCTCAACAACGATGGTTGCAAGCCGTGTCATGTCCCCTAAGTTTGCCTAGGCGTCAGGCGACAAGCTCAAGAATTGGGCGGGCAATCTAGTGTACGGTACTGAACACCTATTGAAATCCTCGATCCGAGTGACGACAGACTCGCCACTTCAGCCGCCGCTTCGCTTTCACAGAACATTGGCGACAAATTCCTGCACTATTTCGAAGCCCTCTGCCAGAGTCAATTCCAAACCGCATTCCCGAGCCAGTGCTGCGAAAACGCGTTCCCATTCCGCAGGCGGGTCCCCGAGTAGACGAGGGACGGCGTGCGTCGCTCTTCTCGCGAATGTCGCTTCGATCGCTCCACCAAGTCTCGACTCGTCCAGCGTTCCGCGCTGGATCAGAAGGATCATGTCGATCAGGTCTTTCGTTCTGGTATTGACTCGATCCAGACGCGCCAGCGAGTACGCGTGCAACTTCTCGGCAAACTGCTGCTCACCGGAGATCACCGGAAGCGATGGAGGTGCGATTCCTCCAAAGCCCAACCAGTCTCGGGCTTTCACTTCGTCCAGAGGCTCCAGCACCTCGTCGCCAATCCCGATGTCCACATGAAACCGCGCGAACTCTCGACCATCCATCCGGGCTTCCACCGAGTAACGGCTTCCCCCTTCCGGCGCTCCGTCCATGTCTTCGCGCGCCTCTCCGATCAGAAACTCGAAATAATCATGGAGCTGGATGGACGCTGCGTCCTGGAGCATCCCGCGCACTTGTTGCCGCCGCTCGCCAGGATCTTTGCTCAATCGAGTTCCGTCATGGAGCGTCAAATCGATATCCTTCGTTGTTCGTGCGGAGCGAATCCGCAGCTCCATCACGTAACCACCCTTCAGCATCCATGGATAGGTTCCCTTGGGACCTTTAGGGAACAGCCTGGCCAAGAGACGATCAAACGCGACCTGCCGGCGCAAGCGCTGCAAATCGGTCGCTTCCTCATGCGCGCGCTTCTGGAGCCTCGTCTCCAGGGCCGCGCGAAATCCTCCAGCCGTTTTGTACTGTTTTACTTCATCCATTAGGTGTGCTTTGCGACCAGCTCTCGCAAGGAGTCTTGGGCTTCATCGAGCGGCAGTGCCTCGATTTGTTTCTTGCTGATCAGCCCGCGATGCATTGCTTGCTGAATAGCCTGCCGGATCAGAGTTCGGTCTACATGGCCGCTTTCGAGTAGATCCAGAATCGTCCGTAGCGGACGCGTCGCTCGTATGCCGTGCATGTCCTGAGTGTCGCCCTCGCTGAGATCGGCTTTGTGAAGGACCAGAATTTCCGGGATACGGCTGTTACGGCGAAAGTGCTTGGGGACCGTCATGTGCAGCTTCGACGGCATGATATCGGAAAGCTCGTGAAGACTGAGCGCCGTGTCGTGGCTGTAGGTTCCCTCGGGAATTTCTTGCCGGTTATACGACCACAGATACCACAGCATGAGATCGGGACGCTCCGCAGTCGGAAAGTCAGCCAGCCGATAGATTCCCCTGTGCTCGCGAATCCAGTTCCTCACGTTTGCATGGTAGGAGTGCGTTTTCTCCGTGAACCCCGCTCGGATGGCCTGCTTCGTTGTGAAAAATCCTTGCTGCGATTGGGCTATTTCGTGAAGCCGACGCTCGGCGTCCTTACGCGGTCCTGGCATGACATAATCCCCCAACTTTCTTGGGGAATTATACGGAATGGTGGCGTTTGAAGCAAGGGATGTCCTCCATGGGGCCGCCATGTGACTGTTTCTCAGGCACTTACAACATGCATATATCCCCAAATTTGTTGGGGGTATATGCCCACAGAGCGCAATTCGTGCTGTTAGCGAGATTTTCGAGCGAAATGGTCGAATCGATTTCGAATTCCTTCGCCCCCCGCTCCTACACCGAATAGGGTTCGAGCTCGCGATTCGAGAGCAGGATCATCCGCCCTGCGCCCCGCGGGTTGCGCGGCGCGGCAACGCGCAACTTCCTCGGCCGTTACGGCGCGGTCTTTGAAAAAATAATGTAGGGGTGAATCCGGTCTTCCGGAAATGCGTCCGCCACTTGCGTGAGCTTCCGCACCTCTTCCACGGTGATTTCACCGCGGCCTTTGCACTCTCCAATCGCTGCACCAACGGCGTCGTCGTACAATCCTTTTTCCGAAACGATCACCAGGTCGGTTTCGCACAGCTTGATTTGGGCCTAGCCAGCGCGCAGTGCAGATCCACGCTCCCGCCTGTTTCTTTGTGCTCATTCACATTATAGTTAGCAAATTCCCATGGCCCAACCCACGCGGAAAACGTCATCTCTCGCCCGGCAGACTTGGCAATTTGTCATCCAATACTGGAACGTTGCCGTTGTTGGAATTCTGCTCGGCGCTGTTGTAGGGCTGGCAATGTCATCGCGTTCGAAGACGCCGAAGGGCACATTGGTGGCAGGCACGTGTTGGACTAGAACTAGGCGGCCTCGTTGCTACAGGAGGCGGCCGAGCATGCTAAGGCCGACCAGAGCAGTATCCCTCCTGATGTGGTCGATGAGGTTCCGCGGGGGCCATCCATGACGAGACTGAGCCACAGGCGAAAAGCGCGCGAGCAAACTAGTTTCTTCGTCTCGATGAGTCAACAAGAGCGTCACCTGGTTCCTGGAAATGCTCGTCCCACGGTCCTAATCTCTGCGTGGATTCCCCTCGTCACCGCTTTGAATACTGAGCCTAACGCGAGATAATGTCCGAGATGTGGCAGTAAACAAGTGCAGCAGGAGGCTGCCGCGTTCTTCGCCGTGACATCGAAAAAAAGCTGAAAGATACAGTGAGCTCTTTGTTTTCAACAAAACAAAACCCTAGCTCCAAGGGGCGCCACGCCGCAAACACGGACCGCCGTAGCCTGTTTGAGCCAATCCGGAGTACTTCGCCGCCCTCTGAATACATTGAAGAGCTCGTTTAGTCCGAACCTCGTGGAATGAGTTCACCAGTAGAGGAGAAAAGATGCTGTGTCGATAGCATGGACGGCCCGTTATGCCCTCCGCACCAAGGGGATCAAGAGTTCCGCCATTCGCGAACTCCTGAAGCTCACTCAAAATCCGGAGGTCATCTCGTTCGCCGGCGGCCTTCCTGCCAGTGACCTGTTTCCAATAGAGCGATTCGAGGAGGCGTGCGGAAAGGTGTTAGAACAAAGGGCGGCGCTGGCGCTGCAATACGGCGAAACGGAAGGCTACACGCCCCTACGAGAGATGATCGCCCGTCACTTTTCGCGCTACGGCATCAAGGCCCAAACTGAAAATATTCTGATCACTACTGGATCCCAGCAGGCTCTGGATCTCATTGGCAAGCTGCTAATCAATGCAGGCGATCAGGTTCTCGTCGAGGCCCCCACCTACCTGGGAGCGTTGCAGGCCTTCAGTCTTTATGGCGCCGAGTACGTGAGTGTTCCCAGCGATGAAAACGGATTGCGCAGCGATCTGCTTGACGCATCTCTCCGGTCCGGACCTAAATTTATGTATGTGCTCCCGAACTTCCAGAATCCGAGCGGGACGACGCTCTCAGGGGAACGGCGCCGTGCGCTTGTCAGACTTGCCAATAAATATGGCATCCCGATTGTCGAGGATGATCCGTACGGCCAACTGCGCTACGAAGGTGAACATCTTCCCCCACTGATTGTGCTCGACCGCGAAAATGTGCCACGGGATAGCGGCTATACGCTCGGCAATGTCATCTACTTAAGTACGTTCTCCAAGACCTTGGCTCCCGGCCTGCGGCTGGGCTGGGTTGTGGCCCCGCCTGAAGTCATTGCCAAACTCGTGCAGCTCAAGCAGGGCTCGGATTTGCACACTTCCACCTTTGCACAGATTGTTGCCTACGAAGTAGCTCGCGGCAATTTCCTAGACGAACATGTGAAGAGGCTCCGTGTTGTTTATCGCGAACGCCGTGATGTCATGCTCGAAGCCTTGGGACAGTATTTCCCTTCGGAAGTCGTTTGGACGCGTCCCAAAGGGGGCCTGTTCCTTTGGGTGACCCTACCCAACGGCATGGACGCGAACGAATTTTTTCAGGAGGCACTGAAGAGGAAAGTGGCTTTCGTTCCAGGTGACTCCTTTTTTGCCCCGGAAGACCAAAAGCAGGAGGGCAGCCGGCATCTTCGAATGAACTTCTCATACGCCCAACCAGAAGAAATTCGTGAAGGGATCCGCCGCTTGAGCGTGGCAGCAAAGACGCAATTGAAACGCCTGAGAGCTGCGCACCAGAGCTGAGACGATTGGACCCTGGGGGAGATGCTCGTTCACCTCAAGACCCATTTGCCTGCCCTATTGTTTTTGCGCTTTCTTGACCAAACTGATGACTGCCGGCCCTGGGACAGTCAACCTCAAATGCAGTTTGAGATTGTTTTTCACCTGGACTTCATATGTCTCATGGGCCGGGACTTTGATTAGAATCGAATTTCGTATTTTCACAACTTCCCCTTTCTCGCCCGGATTTTGTCTGCGTACTTCTCCCAGATGTCCGCGATCACTTCTACAAGTTCGTCCAGCAGCTGCACTCTCGAGTTAGAGGACAGGCGCGCGGTTAAATCGTTGATGCCATCTCCGTCAAGGAAAGGTCCGCAGAAATCGAGGACCGCGCCATTCCCGGTCATTGGGAGGGCGATCTGATTGGCGGCACCCGGAACAGTCACATAGCGACCTTGGTGGAGCGTCATTCGCGTTTCACCACGCTCGTAAAGGTGCGAAGCAAAGACACTGCTGCTGTCGTTGGCCGCACTTAGCCGGCAAATTCGTAAGCTCCCAGCGTCACTACGGCGCTCGTTGACGTGGGACTGCGGGCTCGAAATGGCCAAACACAAAACCTTCACGGTGGCTACGAATGTGAACGTCTACTTTCGTGATCCGCACAGCCCTTGGCAGCGTGGCACTAACGAAAACGCGAACCGCTTGCTACGACAATACTTTCCTAAGAGAACCGACGACCTGTCCGGCTATGCTCAATCTGACCGGACAAGATAGCACTGCGCTTAAATCAACGTCCGCGAAAGACTTTAGGTTTTGAGACTCCTGCCAGTAGACTTCGAGCCAGTGTTGCGCCGACCCATTGAACTCATCGCGGTCACCGGACAAATGCCGATGATTGCCCAGAACCCCGTTTTTTGGACCCCGACTGGTCACCAAAACCGAAAAGGAAAGGATAGGTTTCGGCATGGCTAAGGCAAAGCGTGGTGTTTTCCCGCTCCTGTACAATCCCCGGAGACTCGCATTAGTTCCACCACGTTCCAGCTGGAGCACTCGTGGAAGCTCGCCGAGAAATTCTGCGCGGCTGTCTGCGAGTTCCGGCCCCCAGGGTCGCGGCACCTGCGTCACACCGGTAGGTGACGTCTAGCACTTACGCTTCCCGGGCCTTGGGTTAAATTACGTTGCCTTTCGGAACACGCCGCTCGAACCCAAGCGGCGGAGAGGGACGCCATGGTCACGAAGCAAGAGGCCTTGAATTACCACTTCGGGGGGCGACCCGGAAAGCTAGAAATCACACCAACCAAACCTTGCCGCACGCAACGCGATCTGAGTCTGGCTTATACCCCGGGCGTGGCTGAACCATGCCTCGAAATCGAAAAGAATCCTGATGATGCGTTCCGGTACACCGGACGCGGCAATCTGGTGGGGGTGGTCAGTAATGGCACGGCCGTACTCGGGCTGGGTAACCTCGGCGCGCTGGCCGGCAAACCGGTGATGGAAGGCAAGGCGGTCTTGTTCAAACGCTTTGCGGACGTGGACGTTTTCGATATTGAGATTGATAGTCAAGACCCGAACGAGGTCATCCGCGTGTGCCAACTTCTGGAGCCGACATTCGGTGGCATTAACCTGGAAGATATCAAAGCGCCGGAGTGCTTCCTCGTCGAGGAAACACTGAAAGAGACGATGAAGATCCCGGTCTTCCATGATGACCAGCATGGAACAGCGATCATTTCGGGAGCAGCATTGTTGAACGCGCTGGAAATCACGGGCAAAGACATCGCACAGGTCACAGTGGTTATAAACGGGGCTGGCGCTGCGGGAATTGCATGCGCCAAGCACTACGTCCGGCTGGGCGTGGAGCACGAACACATTTTCTTGTGCGACAGCAAGGGCCTGATTTACACGGGCCGCACGGCGGGGATGAATCTGTACAAGGAGCGGTTTGCGCAAAAAACGAATCTGCGCACCCTGACCGAAGCGGTGCGCGGCGCGGACGTGCTGGTGGGACTATCAGTCAAAGGTGCCTTTACGAGGGAGATGTTGCGCTCGATGGCGACGCGACCCATCGTTTTCGCCATGGCCAATCCGGATCCGGAGATCACCTACGAGGAAGCGCGAGAGGCGCGCAGCGATATCATCGTGGCGACGGGCCGTTCCGATTACCCAAACCAGGTCAACAACGTTCTCGGATTCCCGTTCATTTTCCGTGGGGCGCTGGACGTCCGGGCCACGGCCATCAACGAAGAAATGAAGCTCGCGGCCACCCGCGCGTTGGCCAACCTCGCGAAAGAAGATGTCCCCGATTCGGTCTGCCGCGCGTACGGCGTGGGCCGCATCGCCTTTGGCCCAGATTACATCATCCCCAAACCTTTCGACACGCGCGTCCTCGTTTGGGAAGCCTCCGCCGTCGCCGAAGCCGCAATGCGCACTGGCGTGGCACGGGAATCCGTCAAGCTCGATGACTACCGCGAACAACTTGAGAAGCGGCTCGGAAAAGCCCACGAGATCATGCGCATGGTCACCCACAAGGCGCAAACTGCGCCTCAACGCGTCGTCTTCCCCGAAGGCGATCACGAGAAAATTCTTCGCGCCTGCCATATCCTCGCTGAAGAAAAAATTGCTCACCCTATGCTTCTGGGCAACGAACAGGCAATTTATGCCAAGGCGGCGGAACTGGGGATTTCACTGAGGAGTATGACCGTCGTCGATCTGGAACGGTGCAGCCGGCGTGAGGCATATATCCAGGAGTACTACCGGCTTCGCCAGCGCCGCGGTGTGGCGCTTGCCGAAGCCCGGGAACTCATTAACAACCGCAACATCTTCGGCTCCTTGATGGTGAGGACGGGAGATGCGGACGCCCTGGTGTCCGGCGTGGCGCAGCATTATCCGGACACGATTCGGCCTGCGCTGCAGGTGATCAAGGTCCGCCATGATGTGCACCGCGTATCCGGGCTATATGTCATTTTGTCCCGCAAGGGAGACCTGCTTTTCCTGGCGGACTGCACCGTCAATATCGAGCCCAGCGCGGAGGACCTGGCGGAAATTGCGCTTTGTGCAGCCGGCGCGGCCCGGCGCTTCCAAGTCGAGCCTCGCGTGGCCATGCTGTCGTTCTCCAATTTTGGCAGTACAAAGCATCCGCTGAGCGATAAGGTGCGTATAGCTACCGAATTGGTTAAGCAGCGCGATCCCCTGTTGACCATCGACGGCGAGATGATGGCCGACACGGCCGTCACACCTGAGATCCTCGAGGAACACTACCCCTTCTCCAATCTCAAGGGTGCTGCGAACGTGTTGATCTTCCCCGACCTGCAATCGGCAAATATTGCTTACAAGCTGCTCATGTGCCTGGGCGGGGCGGAGGCCATCGGGCCACTTCTGATGGGTATGAACAAGCCTGTGTACGTCCTCTCTCGGGGAACCGACGTGGAAAACATCGTCAATATTGCGACGATCGCTGTGGTGGAGGCTCAGGACAATCCTGCCGCGCTGCAAGTTCAGGAGAGCGAAAGGACGCCTGTTGCCGCGGATTGAACAGTTTCACAGGGAAAGGCCGCTGTAAATCGACTTTGTGGAGGAGGAAAAACCAATGGACAACGAATTCCTGAGCATTGTGGACAAGCGCACGAACACTACGTATCAAGTGCCACTTTTCAGGGGCACCATCCGTGCTATGGATCTCCGGCAGATCAAAACGGGCGCCGAAGACTTCGGGGTGATGACCTACGACCCGGCTTTCCTGAACACCGCGTCGTGCCAGAGCGCCATCACATTCATCGATGGTGACAAGGGGATTCTGCGCTATCGCGGCTATCCGATCGAAGATCTCGCCGAGAAGTGCACATTTCTCGAAGTCGCCTATTTGATTGTGTTTAGTGAATTGCCGACGGCCCCGCAACTCAAGAAGTGGGTTGGCGATATCACTCGCCACACTATGCTTCACGAAACGACCAAAAAATTCCTGGAGGGTTTTCGCTTTAACGCCCATCCCATGGGCATGTTCATCAGCACAATAGCGGCGCTCTCCACGATTTATCCTGAAGCCAAAAGCATCAACGACGCGAAAACACGATATCTGCAAGTCTGTCGCCTGATCGGCAAGGTGCCGACAATCGCCGCTTACACCTATCGCCATAGTCTCGGGTTCCCTTATGTTTATCCCGACAATGAGCTCAGTTACACCGAAAATTTCATGAACATGTTGTGGAGGATGGTTGAGCCGAAATATCAGGCAAATCCAGTCCTGGCCCGGGCGCTGGACATCCTCTTTATTCTGCACGCTGATCACGAGCAAAACTGCAGCGCCAACGTTATGAGGGCAGTGGGCAGTTCCCATGCGGACCCTTTTGTCAGCACGGCTGCTGCTGCCGCCGCTCTTTCCGGCCCCCTGCACGGAGGAGCAAACGAAGAGGTCTTGAAGATGTTGGATGAGATCGGATCGAAGGATCAGGTTCCCGCCTACATCGAACGCATCAAGGCAGGGCGCGGCAAATTGATGGGCTTTGGGCACCGCATTTACAAGAATTACGATCCCCGCGCCAGAATTATTAAGTGGGCCGCCGACCATGTCTTCGAGGTCACCGGCAGGAACCCCAAGCTCGATATCGCTCTCGAACTGGAGCGGGTGGCGCTGGAAGACGAATATTTCATCAAGCGGAAACTGTATCCCAATGTGGATTTCTATTCCGGGATCATCTACCAGGCCATGGGTTTCCAGCCCGAGATGTTTACTGTGCTCTTCGCGATTCCGCGTACGGTCGGCTGGTTGGCCCAATGGCAAGAGATGCTGACGGACCCGGAGCAGAAGATCGCTCGTCCGCGCCAAGTCTACGTTGGCAGTGACGCCAGACCTTTCGTGCCGATAGAAAAGCGTGTCGTTGAATCAATCCCTCTGACGCAGTGATACGGACGAGCTCTTGTGTGATGCAGCGACAACTCTGGGGGTTTTGCGAAAATAGTTTGTTGATACCGGGCATCAGGATAACGGAGACCTAAGTCGCGCGGCGGGAAGCTATCGAGAGACCTCCTTAAGGATGCAATCGAGCGCCACCCTAATTTGTATGCACGCGCGCCACAGAACTCGGAGGTGGAGATCCCACAAGTACCCCTGAAGCGGATGTCGCGCGTATGCCCGATGTTGGGGCGTGCCCGAACAACCGCGGCCCACTGGCGACCGCCGATCTGCCGCGCCACGATTGTTGCCGAGCTACGACACTGACACTGGGGGAATGAGACGAACGCATCTGCGAGGGCACAAGAATATTCTGAAGCGCTTTTTGATTCATGTTGGCGCGTTCAATTTGAGTTTGATCTTCCGCTCGCTGTTGGGAGCGGGAACGCCGCGGGAGCTAGGAAATAGGCTCGCCAGGATTTTTTTCACGACTGTTTTGCACGCTTTGTCAATTGTGGATGCGTACGGAACGCGGCAACAGCATTTTTCACCGTTAGGATTCAGATCCCAGCGGAATCGCCGGTATCTTCGCTATAGACTTCGCCATTCGAAAGAACCTGCTTCCGCCACGGACTGCTAAGGGAGTTCCGATCGAGAAACGACTTAAGGCTCTCTCAAACTACAAACAGAAGCTTCTCAAAGAAGAAGTCGCGAAACACGAATCGACGCACGCACGAACTAAGGTTCCTTAGCCCCTCGCGATGATGCAGTGACGCGCCGGCTCGGCCTGATCTCTCGATGGCTTCAGCATTCTGTCCCTGTCCGGCGGAGCTGTGACTTCCGGCACCATTGTTGGTGACACGAGTCACTGGCACAAAGACATAGGCAACACTAACCTGAGTCCTGAGATGCGGGGATCGGGCTGTCGTGGTCAATGTCGCTCCCCGACGGGAGTTGCAAATGTCTACGACTATGAGGTTCCTCGACGAAGCAACAGACGCGAAGATCGCGCCGCACTTTCCAACGAGCTTGGAAATCGCGCAAACGGCGGCACTACGGCCCGTTACCGAAATTGCCCGGTCGCTCGGCCTGGATGAGGGAGAACTGGAACCTTACGGCCGGTATAAAGCAAAAGTGCCGTTACAGGTCCTGGAGCGCTTGAAGGACCGGGCCAACGGCAAGTTGATTGGCGTCACGGCGATCACGCCGACGCCCCTCGGAGAAGGCAAGACAGTAACGGCGATCGGGCTTGGGCAGGCGCTGGCTAAGATTGGCGCATCCGTGTGCAACACCTGCCGCCAGCCGTCTCTGGGTCCGACTTTCGGGATTAAAGGCGGAGCAGCCGGCGGCGGCTACGCCCAGATTGTGCCCATGGAAGATTTCAACATGCATCTCACCGGGGACTTCCACGCAGTGACCTCTGCGCACAACCTGTGTGCGGCGATGATTGATGCCAGCATCCTGCATGGCAACCCGCTGCGCCTAGATCAGCACAACATCGTGTGGCGCCGCTGTGTGGACGTCAACGATCGGGCCTTGCGGCAGATCATCACCGGACTGGGCGGGCGGCTCAATGGCTCTCCACGCGAAACCGGCTACGACATCACGGCGGCTTGCGAGACGATGGCCATTCTGGGGCTCTCGAGTTCGCTTGAAGATTTGCGGCAGCGCTTGGCGCGCGCGGTGGTGGGTTTCACGATGCAGGGCCAGCCGGTGACCGCCGGCGATCTTCGCGCCGCCGGCGCCATGACGGTTCTGCTGAGAGATGCGCTGCAGCCGAATCTGATGCAGACGCTCGAGCACACGCCGGTGCTCGTCCATACCGGACCGTTTGGAAATGTTGCGCACGGCAACAGTTCCATTCTTGCCGACCGCATCGCGCTCAAGCTGGCGGACTACGTGGTGACCGAAGCCGGCTTCGGCGCGGACATGGGCTTCGAGAAGCTCGTGGATATCAAGTGCCGTCAAGGAGGTCTAGAGTTGGCGGGCGCGGTCGTGGTCTGCACGATTCGAGCTATGAAGATGCATGGCGGGGTCGGCAGGATCGTGCCCGGCAAACCGCTTCCGGTGGAACTACTGCAGAAGAACATGTCAGCACTCGAAGGCGGGCTCGCGGTGCTGCGCGAGGCGATTCGCATCGTGAATCTGTTCGGTCTGCCGGCCGTGGTTGCGGTGAACCGCTTTCCATCGGACACCGATGCCGAACTGCAATTTGTGTTGGACAGGGCCCGCGAACTTGGCGCGGCTGACGCTGCAGTTTCGGAGGTGTTCGTCCGCGGCGGCGAGGGCGGAAGAGAGCTGGCCGGGGCCGTTGTGAAGGCCTTCCAGCACCCGGCGCCGATGAAGCTTTTGTATCCGGACGATGCGTCGATCCAGGAAAAGATTGAGTGTTTGGCCACGCAGGTGTATGGCGCCGACGGCATCGAATACGCGCCGGAAGCCTTGTCGAAGATCAAGCTTTACAGTCAGCTGGGCTACGGAGGGCTTCCCATTTGCGTGGCCAAGACGCACCTCTCCTTGTCCCACGATCCCAAGCGCCTGGGTGTGCCCCGCGGGTACAGGTTCCCGATTCGAGACGTGCGCTTGGCCGCCGGGGCGGGCTATCTCTACCCGATTGCCGGCGAAATGCAGACCATGCCCGGGCTAGGGTCCGAGCCTGCGGCGGTGCGCGTTGACATCGACGCTGACGGTCAGACGATTGGGCTGTTCTGACGCCAAAGCCCACCGGCTTATCAGGTGACGTCCATCACATGCACTGGTGCGACCTGTCACTGCGAAGCCCACCCGCTTAGCAGAGACTACACTCGGCTTCAGGAAAACCCACATGTCCTGGCAAGCTGAGTACGCCACGAAGCTGCAAACCTCGGAAGACGCCCTGAAGTCAGTTAACTCCGGTATGCGGGTGTACATCCAGCCGGGATGCGCCGAGCCGGAAACCCTTGTAGAGGCGCTACTTAGACGAGCGCCCTTCGTTCATGATGTCGAAGTCGTCCACCTGCTGACCTTAGGTTGCGCAGATTATGTGAAGCCCGAAATGGCCGGGCATTTTCGCCACAATGCTATCTTCATTGGTCCGAATGTACGAGAAGCTGTCAACGACGGCCGCGCTGATTACACCCCAGTTCACCTTAGCGAAGTAGAAGACCTTTTTGAAAGCGGAGCCATGCCGCTGGATGTGGCGCTGATTCAGGTTTCTCCTCCCGATTCTCACGGCTTCTGCAGCTTTGGAGTAGGGGTGGATACGACTCTGACAGCAGCGAAGTGCGCTAACTACGTCATTGCGCAAGTCAATGACCAGATGCCGCGCACTTATGGCGACAGCTTCATTCATGTAAGCCAAATCGACGCGTTCGTAGACTCCTCCCGTCCCCTTTGCCAGCTACCCAAGCCGGAGATCAGTGACCTCCATATAGCCGTCGCCAAAAATGTTGCCGGCTTGATCGACGACGGCGCTGTTCTCCAGACTGGCATCGGCGGCATCCCCGATGCCGTACTTCCCTTTCTGATGGATCGCAAAGATCTGGGAGTACACACGGAACTGGTCTCCGACAGCGTGATCCCACTCATTGAAGCCGGAGTGATCACCGGTGAAAGGAAGAACTACAAGCCGCGCAAGATCATCGCGGGCTTTGCGCTCGGCACCAAGGCATTGTTCGATTTCGTGGACAACAATCCGATTTTTGAGTTTCACCCCAACTCCTACACGAACGATCCGATTCTCATCGCCCGCAATGACAATATGGTGGCAATCAATTCAGCCTTGCAGATCGATCTGACCGGTCAGGTTTGTTCGGATTCCATCGGCACGCACTTCTATAGCGGAATTGGCGGCCAGGTTGACTTCATGCGCGGAGCGTCGCGGTCGAAGGGCGGCAAGCCCATGATCGCGTTGCCATCGATTGCGAAGGGCGGGGCAGCTTCCCGAATTGTGCCGACACTAAACCCAGGCGCGGGCGTGGTGACCTCGAGAGGTCTGATCCGCTACGTCGTCACGGAGTATGGAGTGGCGTACCTCCATGGGCGGCCGATCCGCGAGCGGGCCAAGGCGCTGATTGAGATTGCCCATCCGAAGTTCCGGGCGGAGTTGTATGAGTATTGTGAGCGAACCAAGTGGCTGCGGCGCCCGGAATTGGCGCCGGCGGAAATGGTGAGATAAATGGCCAGCCAAGTACATGGAACGGTGGTGATCCGTATTGAAGAGTGTAAGGGATGCGGCCTTTGTGTGGATTCCTGCCCGCCAAGGTGTCTTGAGTTAGCGCCTGAACTGAGCGCCTACAGCGTGCATCCCGCGCACTACCTGGGTACTGGATGCACCGGCTGCGGTATCTGCTTCTACTGCTGCCCGGAGCCCGGTGCCATCGCGGTCTACCGGCTAGCGCCGGCAGCAAGAAAATCTGCAGCGACTGTGGAAAGAAATCATGCGCCAGCTATGTAAAGGCAACGAGGCGGTAATGAAGGGCGCGCTCCTTGCGGGGTGCCGCGCCTTCTATGGCTATCCGATCACGCCCGCCACCGAAATCACCGAAGCGGCGGCTTTGTATCTGCCCCAGATAGGCGGCACCTTCTTACAAGCGGAAAGCGAGGTGGCGGCCATCAACATGGTTTACGGTGCCGCCGCAACCGGCGTCCGTGTGATGACGGCATCTTCCGGGCCTGGCATCAGCTTGATGCAGGAAGGGCTTTCGTATCTGGCCGGTGCGGAGCTTCCCTGTGTGGTTGTTGACGTAATGCGCGCAGGCCCCGGGTTGGGCAACATCGCGCCCGAACAGAGCGATTACTTCGCCATGGTGAAGGGCGGTGGCCACGGCAATTACAGGAACATCGTTTTGGCTCCGGCTTCCGTGCAGGACATGGCGGATCTGACCATGGTGGCCTTCGATCTAGCGGATCGGTACCGCAATCCCGCCATCGTGCTCGCCGATGCGTTCCTAGGGCAGATGATGGAGTCGGTCGACCTCGTGTATCGAGAGACACCGCTGGCACCCAAACCTTGGGCCGTGAAGGGCACCCCAGAAACGCGGAAGAACTTGGTGACTTCGATTTATCTCGGCGCGGATGAACTGGAAGGTCATCAGCGGGCCCTGGAAGCCAAGTATGCGACGGCGCAAGAGTGCGAGTGCAGGTGCGAAGTGTACCAAGGCGAGGACGCGCGAATATTGCTTGTGGGCTTTGGCATCGTGTCCCGGGTGTTGCGGTCCACCGTCGATACGGCCCGCAAGGACAAGCTGAAGGTAGGCATGTTCCGACCCATTACACTGTGGCCTTTCCCTTCGCGTGCATTGCAAGAAGCGGCTGCAAATGTAGAGCAGGTGCTGGTCGTCGAGTTGAGCAATGGCCAGATGGCGGAGGACGTCCGGCTGGCCCTGAATGGACGTGTACCGGTCGACTTCTATGGCCGCGTTGGCGGAAATGTCCCTTCCGTGGAGGAACTCAAGGAGAAACTGGCCGCAGCGGATGTCTCGATCGCGTGAATCGAGGATGACCATGAGCGAGGACAACAAGTTACGCGTTGTGGACGCCGAAGCGCCACCGGATGACTTTGAGATGGTTCACTCGAAATCGCCGGTTTTCTACGATGTGTACCAGCGCAAACCGGAATTGCAGCACCAAACTCACTATTGTCCGGGATGCGGACACGGCGTCATTCACAAACTGATTGCGGAAGCAATCCAGGATCTGGGCCTGCAAGACCAGACCATTTTCATCAGCCCGGTCGGCTGCTCGGTTTTCGCGTACTACTATTTCGACGTGGGGAACGTCCAGGTGGCGCATGGCCGCGCGCCGGCTGCGGCAACCGGAATCAAGCGCTCGTGCCCGGATAAAATCGTGATCTCTTATCAAGGAGACGGCGACTTGGCCGCCATCGGCACGGCGGAAATCGTGCATGCCGCCAACCGCGGAGAGAAAATTTCGGTCTTCTTCGTGAACAATGCGATCTACGGCATGACCGGGGGCCAATTAGCGCCCACTACCCTTCTAGGGCAAAAGACCACGACCTCGCCTTTCGGCCGTCAGCCTTCCAGGGAAGGCTACCCTCTGCACATGAGCGAATTGCTTTCCACGTTGGAAGCGCCGGCGTACATCGAGCGCGTGGCTTTATCTGACAACAAGAACATCATGAAAACCCGCCGAGCGATTCGGAAAGCCATCGAGAAGCAGCGCGACGGCATTGGCTTCTCCTTCGTCGAAATTCTTTCTCCGTGCCCCACCATTTGGGGGATGGATCCCGTCGCCGCGCGGAAATGGGTGCAGGAACAAATGGTTCCGGCATACCCGTTGAACGTTTTCCGGGATCGTGGAGCGGCGCCTGCTGCGGCGGAGAATGAACTGCGGCTGCGGCCTATCCCCGAACTCCTGGGGCTGCAAGACGAACCGGCCAAGGGTTTCAAGGAAGTCGCTACGCGCGAACACACCTTCCAAACAATGACGCTGAAGATCGCCGGATTCGGAGGACAAGGCGTGCTACTGCTGGGCCAGTTGCTCGCGGAGGCGGGCACCCGCGAAGCGTTGGAAGTGAGTTGGATTCCTTCCTACGGTCCGGAGATGCGCTCCGGCAGCGCGCATTGCCAGGTGTGCCTGTCCACCCAACGCATCGGCTCCCCGTTGGTGTCCCATCCGGACATTCTGGTGGCGATGAACGAAATTTCATTGAGGAAGTTTGCGGGCGCCGTGGAGCCTGGCGGCCTGATCCTGTACAACGGCAAGAGCGTTCCGGCGGATCTGGCGACGCCAGCGCGGGTGATCTGTATTCCCGCATCATCCCTTGCCGATAGTATCGGGTCGGGGAAAGTTGCAAATGTTATTTTGCTTGGCGCGCTGCTGAAAGAAACGGGCTGTCTGGATCCGGAGACGGTGCTCGGGGCCATTGAAGCGAAAACCACGAATCCTTCGCTGCTCGAGGCGAATCGCCAAGCGCTCAATGTCGGATGGCATTCGGTTTCAGTCCGACTCAAAACATCTCTTCGATCAAAACTTCGACCATGATTATTTCGTCGACCTCCCTCTCACGAGGAGGCGGGATGCTCCATCAAGTGGACGACGCCTTACGCTCCACTTGTGCGATTTGCGTGTTTATTACTGGCGAAAATCCGCTCCAGACACATATCGGATACGATGCTGGGGGAGAAGATATCTATTTATGGTAATTTGCAAATCAGTTTATTCAACGCTTCCTGATCCGGCGCCAAAAGCTCGGAGATCCGCTCGTGGTTGACGTTGGCGACGATGATTTGGCCGACTTCGGTGTTGACCTCGCGGAAGATGCCGTGAGACTTCATCTTTGCGGCCTGGTACTGGTTGTCATCAGTGGGGGTAACGTAGTGCACCGAGTCGGCCTTGAAGCGGTGCACCAGGAAGAGGTGGACGAGGGTCATCAGGCGCTTCCTGCGCAGCGACTCCGCAAAGGTGTTCTGGTCGCGCACCGAGAGGATGCTGCGGCCGCGCCGGTCGTGGATCGGGGCGAAGACGACGTTGGCGAGCTTCTCCTCCCTCTTGTTGTAGACTCCGAGCTCGAGTAACTCCGAGCCGGCGCGCTGGGGCCGCAGCTGGACGTGGACGGCGTCGGGGAGCTTGTAGTGCCGCGTCCACATTGCCAGCCACTCCTCGAGCAGCTTTTTGGGCACCTCGGTCTGTATCAGGTGCTGGTGCTGAGTCGAGCCCTTGCCCATCGCCATGGTTGTCGCGGTGCGCCCCGACGTAGCGGCCAATGCGGCGTCCGCACGCGGTCCGCCGACGAGGGTCTGGGGCGTGCGGTAGGGAGACTCGACCATGCGGAGTTTTCGTTGCAGGCGGGCAAGGGAAAGCATGCCGTCTTGCTTGACGGCGGTAGCGAACTCCTCGGCGGCGAGGCCGTCGATCTGGTGACCGCCGTAGGTGATGAAGTTGAAGACGAAGCCGAGCTTGCCGAGTTCCTCGGGGAAGCGCCGCATTTCTTCGTCGCTCATGCCGGTGGTGTCCCAGCTGAACGACGGCGAGAGGTTGTAGGCGAGCATCTTGTCGGGGAACTCGGTGTGGATCGCCTCGGCGAACTGGCGGGCGTCGGCGAGGTCGGCGGTCTTGGTCTCCATCCACAGCACGTCGGCGAAGGGCGCCGCTGCAAGCGACTTGGCGATGGCATACGGAATGCCGCCGCGCACCTGATGGTAACCTTCGGGCGTCTTAGCCGCCTCGCAGTCCCACTCGACCTCGGTGCCGAGCTCTCCCGCCTTCTCGCGGGCGGCGTACAGCGAGGCGCGCGCAGCGAAGCGCCGCCACTCGTCGGCGCTCATCTCGAGCTGCTCGCCTTCGCTCTTGCGGAACTCGAGCACTTCGGCAACGGCCTCTCCGAAGGTCCGGAGGCGGGCCGCACCTTCCCACGCCTCGAGGAAACGCGCGGCAATCCGGTCGAACATCGCGTCGATCGAGACCTCTTTCCGTTCACGCAACGACGCCACAGCTTCGGCGGCCTGCGCCAAAATGCCCCGGCGCTCCAGCCACTCCTGGGCGCCGGCGTGCTCTCCGGCCGGGATGGCGTATAGCAGATGGCCGGTGAGTTCGGCGACTCCCAGCTCGTGAAAATGCTGGATCAGCGCCAGGAAGCACGGCTTGTAGGCCGGTACGTCAGGGTTCGTCGCCCCGAGCAGGAAGGGTTGATCGCGCTCGTCGCCGCGACCGTCGATTAGGTTGGCGGCTTCGGCGTCGGTGCGGGCAACGATAAGGCCCGGGACGCCCATGACGTCAAGCTGGAAGCGGGCCGCGTTCAGTCGCTTGTTCTGCTCGTCCTGAGCCACAAGCACTTTGCCTCCCTGATGGCCGCACTTCTTGGTGCCCGGGCGCTGGTCCTCGATGTGGTAGCCCGCCACACCTGCCTCGACGAAGCGACGGATGAGGTTGCGAACGTGCGGGTCGCCGCCGTGGCCGGTGTCCGCGTCGGCGATGATGAACGGCCGGAAGTCGTGAGCCTGTGTCGCGGCGCGCTGTGCCTCAGTCATCCGCGAACGCAGATACTGCTGGTTACGATCCGCCGTAAGCAGGGCACGCACGAGCGTCGCCGCTTCGTCGGGCACTTGGCTGAGCGGATAGCTGGCGAGATCAGGTCCCGGATCCTCGCTCGTGCCGCCCTTGGCGGATGTCGCCCAGCCACCGAGGTAGATCCCTTCGATCCCCATCCGTTTCATCGTCACTGCCTGCCCCGGCGAGTACGGACCAAACGTCGTGATGCACTTGCGCTCTTTGAAGAGCTGTCGCAGGCGGTCATGGAATGCCGCCGCAGCCTCGCGCGCCACGGTGTAGTCGGCGGCGATAGTGCCGCGCTGCTCGACCACCTGGCGCGCGGTGTAGAGGCGAACGATCTCCGCGAATCTGGGGCTGTCGAACCACTGCTGGGTCGCGGCGACTTCCTGCTCGAACGATCTCACGACGGCGCTCCCTGCTTCAGGCGACTAAAGTCGAGGTTCTCGGTGATTCGCGTTCCGTCTCGCTCGAAGGCCTCGATGTAGGCCTGGATGCGGGACTTGGCGGTGGTCAGGTCGTGGTTCTCGAGGTTGAGGTTCAAGAGGTCGATGTACCAGGGCAGCTTGACGCCATTGGTGACATAGGTCGCGACGATCTCCCGTGCGATGGGCAGCGTGGTCGCCTTCGAGTCGTCGTGGACGTCGCGGTCTCGGGCGCAGAGCAGCTTCTCGTACTCTTCGGCGAGCAACCGCGCGAAGAGCGTCGCATCGAAGGTATCGCCGGCACGGGTTCTGGTCGCGGGGTCGTTGCCGGTGAGCTGCGCGCCCTTCTGCAGCCACTCCCAGAGGATGCTGACACGGATCTCACCGGTCGCCATGTCCTCCATCAGGTAAAGTTCGTTGTCGTCAACGAAGAAGTCCGCCGGCTTGAGCGCCGCAGCCTGGAGGCCTTGCTCGAAGGCGTTGCCGTACTGCAGGGCAACGCTCAGCAGATCGCGGGCGCCCCGGACGGTGCGCGGCGCCGGCTCGAGCAGCACCAGCCCATCGGCGTCCTCCTTCGTATAAGTGAGCGGCGGGAACTTGCGTTCGAGTTGGTTGTCGGCGCCGAACTCCTCCCACACCGGCCGCACGATGTGCACCATCTTCCAGTGCGCCACCCACTTGCCGCTCGCCCCCGCGAGCAGCTCACGCTTGCCGCCAGCCTTTGCCCTGCGCATACCTGCGGCGACGCCCGCATCGGAGCCGACCGGGATGTTGGGCTCCATACCGCCCTGCCAGAGGGCGCAGTGGCCGTTCCGGTCGGGGGTGTTCACCGCTCGGCGCACCCGGTCCTCATAGTTGCGCATATAGCCGTAGGTCATGCTGATAGAGTCTATATTGGGGTTGAGGAAGCTCGGGTCCCAGGCCATCGCGTCGGCGACACTATTGATGTAGTCCCACCGCCCAGTGTTGAAGCCGACAAAGTGGCTGCCGAGGGCGGCGCGGATCTCCATCAACTGGAAAGCCGCCTCGATCTGCTCGACGAGCACGTAAACCTTGAGCGTGCCTATCGGCAGCCCGAGGTGCTGCTCGAGCGCGGCGAGCAAGTCGTTCCACAGCGCCGCCTCCTCGGCGGTCTGGATCTTTGGCAGGTACAGGACGATCGATGCCCCCGAGTCGCGTAGGCGCTGCTGGTTGTTGACCACGTAGAGCGCGAGGTCGACGATCGAAGCGGAGAAGCCGGTACCGTCCTCCTCGCGCACGTGGCGGTCGTCGAGGTGCAGACCGCGCGCCCGGAAGATCTTGGTGGTGAAGTCGAGCTGTCGCCGCCAGTCGGCGACGATGAGTCGCCCGAAAAAGCCTTTGGCCCACTGGTTCATCTCAGTGGCGACTGCTTCGGCAACGCGCAGGAAGCGTGGGTCGCTGGCGATCGCGAGCCGGAGGTTGCGCTGGTTGTCGAGCGACATAGTATCGACCTGCCCGAGGGCATCCTCGCCATCGAACATCCAGCCGTCGGCACCCGAGAGGAGCGCGTAGGCGGTGTTGCGCAGGCCGCTCTCGGTGCTTGCCCTCGGCTTGGTGGCGGGCCCGGTGCCCTGGATCCACTGGCGCTTCAGATCGGCCGGGATCTCGCTCCCCTCGAAGTTGCCGTCTCGGGCGTCCTGAACCCGAATGCCCGTGCGCGGGATCAGCGCGTGCGGGTCGAGGAAGGCGATGCGCTGCCGGCCGCGGTCTCGGGTCCGTCGCCGCGTGATGCGCTTTACCATCAGCTCGCGCCGGTCAGGGTTGAGCGGCGCCAGGACCTCCAACGCCTCCATCGCCGCCGGGGTGTAGACTTCGGGGTATGCCTTAAGCACGCTGTTGCGGTAATCGAGTCTTCGTATCATCTGCTTCTCGTACCCCAAGACTTTTGCTACCGAAGGGATCCCTGAAAAACATCAATGCTGAGCACGCGATCAAAGCGTTAGCCAGCCTCCGCCGTAAGGGTGTGCTCATTTCTCATCGAGACTTAGCAGTTGCGAACCCGAATTTACCATGATTGTGCTTCACAGTCAGGGCTTCCGCAGCGCATGTGAGTCTTGGTTCGGGAAAGTGATCTTGGAACGGTCATTGGTGCACCTCCGATGCTTATGTTCCAGACGATGCGTCCCGGTGCGTGGAATCCCAGAAACTGTCCGTAATCGAGGACAGCCTCGCGCTCTCAGTTTTCTTGACGGTCATCGCCTTTGAGTCGGCTGCCTTCTTGCCAGTCACGCCTCGAGCCGGGCGAGCACGCGCCGACGTCGTCAGGGTTAAGGCTTCGGCTTCGGATCGAAGTACAACGCATGCGTTGTGTTGGCAAGGTCCTCCAGAGAGATCGCGGAGGAGTCGATCACAAATTCCTTAGCCGCTCTCTCATAGACGAAGTACGGTTCGAGCTCACGGTCCGAAAGCAGGATCCACCTCTTGCGTCCAGCCGGCTGTGCAGCGCAGCATCGCGCAATTTCGTCGGCCGTGAAGGGCGCGGTCTTGGAGAGAATGATGAACGGCGCGATTCGATCCTTTGGAAACGCATCGGCGACCTGAGTGAGATTCTTCGCAAGGGACACCGTGAAGCACGGAGGACGCTGTGGAGATCATCCCAGTTTCCCTTTCACGCACCAGCCGAGCCGCACGGGTCGATAGCGAATTAGAACGCTCTCAGTGGCCACGGGTCTGCTCCCAAACTTCGCGACGCTGGAATTATACCCAGCGAAAGCACTATGCCTCTTCTATGCCTAAACTCGGAGCGACGGAACCAAAACGAATCAACTCGACTTTGCACATTTGCAGGTTTTTCGTGTATTTCCGTGGGAGTCGTTGGTCGGCGTGTAAACCAGAATTGCACTCATAAACCGAACGTCGGATGTCACAATTTGTGGTCAAGTCCACGCTCGCGGAGCCACGCAACAGCTCGGGCTGCATAGGATCTTTCGTCTTCTCTTGGTGCCGCTTTCGACGCCTTAGCGAGAACCTCGAACACTGTCGACCAAGTAAGCTGGCCTATAGCTCGAACGTTTTGCAAACCGTCTGACCGATGGGCTTTAAGCTTAGCCCTCGGAACCGAGAGGTCCGCGTATTCCTGTACACGCTTCGCACCTTCGGGCGATCTGATTTCTGATGAAATCAACAAACTAAAAAAAAATGCCGCACGCCTGCGTAATAACTTCCGACATCAATGTTCCGGAGCACCTGGTCGCGGTCTGGTCTCGTTATCGTTCCAGTTGAAATATCGTTACGATACTTTGCCTCGATGAACCACACTCAAGTCGGAGCCTCAATCACGACGTCGACTTCCGAATTGCCCTCATCGCCGCCGGCAAGCAGTCCCAGAGGTGGTGCGATGTTTTCCCATAGTCGGACTATCGCTTTCAGATCGGGGGGACACTCTAAAAGCGAAAAGGCCTGTTGCCACAGAATTGGTAACCACGCTTGCGGTGTGATCTGGCGCAGCGACCGAAAAACGTTCCAAGTTACGGCATCTTCGCTATTGACGCTCTGCAAATGCTTGAGTTTGCTGGCTCGCATGTCTGCGAACACCGGATCGTAGCGATCAATTATCAAATTTGTCCTGAAATCATCCGCGATCAACACGCCACTAGGCGAGCGATGGCTTCCCTCGGGATTCATCGGCGTTCCTCTCTTTTTGAATCACGCGAGCATATACGAAAACGTCAATTGACCTATGCATTCAACGGTATATTAGGAGTCACGACGCGCCGCGAGCGATGGCTTCCCGCCGCGATATGTCCGTGATGATAGTGCGCGAGCCCATGTAAAGCACAAACGCGAGCGCTATGCAGAGAACCGGAATAATTAGCATGGCTTGCCGAAGGCCAGTGGCGCGGAAAGTTTCGGTGACCGTGGCTGAACCCGCCAGCGCCGCAGCGCGATGCGCCAACACGTCGCTCAACTTGCCGGTGAGCAACGGTCCGAGGGACGCGCCGCACATGTACATGGCCATAAAATAAATCGCCATCGCTGCTCCCCGCTGGTTCGGAGCCACTATATCCTGTATCGCCGAGTACACCAGCCCGTAGTACGTCGTGAGAGCAGAATACGTCAGCGCCAGGAACGCCATCGCCAAGAACAAAGAGCCCGCGCGCTGAAGAATTCCCACGCATGCAAACGGAATGGCCACTAGCGCCATGACGGCGGCGCAGAGCATGCGGCCGTCTTTGCGACGTTGGATGATGAAATCGCCCAGATAGCCCGCGAGGGTTCCCCCGCTCACACCTCCGGCTAAATAGACGACGCCTGTGGCGAGGCCGGATTTCGCCAGCGATAGGCCGTGGACTCGGCTCAGAAACGCCGGCAAGAAAGTTCCGATGGCATACATGCTGAAATTTAGCAGCGCGCCGGAGGCGATGATCCACCACAGCGTGGGGATGCGCAGCACACTCCACATCGAGCCACGCGCTAGCGGCGCGCGCTGGCTCTCGCTTGCGCCGCGCTGCGGTTCGTGGATCATCAGTAAAGCGGGAACCAGCAGCAACGCCGGCACCGCCGCAAATACCATTGCGGTTCGCCAGCCATACGCCTGTGCTATCGGGCCGCTGAAGAAAAAACCGAGTGCGCCGCCGACCGGGACGCCGAGCATGAACAGCGCGAGCACTCGAGAGCGTCTGGCCTGTGGAAACAGATCGCCGAGCCAGCTAATCGCAGTCGGAGCGCAGGCTGCTTCGCCGACCCCCACGCCTACACGGGAAAGGAGCAGTATCGCGTAGGTGGTGGCGAGGCCTGCGGAAGCCGTCATCGCGGTCCATATGACGACTCCCCAGGCCAGGAGCTTTTTGCGGCTGGCAGAATCCGCTATGCGTCCGAGGGGCACGCCGACAATGGCATAGATCCAGATGAAGGCGCTGCCGAGGAGGCCGATCTGGGTGTCGTTGAGGTGGAACTCCTTGCGCATAGGCTCGACGAGCGCGCCGGGCACGTGGCGGTCGTAGAAATTGAGGATATTGATGGCGAAGAGCACCACCACGGAGAACCAGAGACTCTGCCGCTGGGATTTCTGTGACAAGGCGCGAGCATGCTAGCACAGGCGACGTGAGTGGTGGTTCGGGACTGGTAGCTAGCCACTAATCAGCGATTCGAGCAGCAAGCTCGCGAACGTTCTGGGCACGGTTGTTGAACAATTGCCTTAACGTCGCCTCTCTTTGCTTGTTGCTGCCTGTGTGCTCTCCCAATCTCGTCTCGACGAGTTCGCGCGAAACCGGATTAAGCTGGAAATCCTCGGCAAGGACGCCGACCCAGAGCAGCGTCAGCAGGACGATGGCCGCAGTAGCACAGAACCTCAATCGCAGGATCAAATTAAACATCCGCCCAGAATTCTGCCCTTTCGTCGCCTTATCACTCGCAGGAGTCTGGAATGCCGTGAAACCAGGCTTAATCGGTGTGTCACTGGGTACGTTAGGCGGAGAGTGTGATGTGGGTCACATGGGGGGATGCCGCCTGACCCAGGCGCGGCAGCAGCTTCAAATAGTCACGAGGAGGGGACCGATCGCCGCTTTGCGGCACGCGTCTGTTGATGTTCAGCCTAGTTGCCACGCGACTCGATGTTCCCCCGCTGTGTATCACGCATCACGTGCGCATGGTGGAGGACTGCGGGGAAGAGACTCATACCGAACCGGACCTGCAATCCAATTCGTACCATTGCCCGTCAGCCGACTGCGACTTGAATTGGGAACGCCGACTGAGCTAATTCAAGACAGCCACCACGCAGCAAACTTTTCAGTTTGGTATCCAGGGCAGGCGCTGCCCAACACCAGGTCATTTTTTCCTGTACTTAGGGGAAATTGCGGGACGAGGGCAAGACTCGCCTCTGGAGATGTTCTGTCCAACATTGCAACCACGTGGACTTCGAAGACCGTTCTAAAGGGAGCTAAAAAATCTCGCGAGGAGGTCGTCGCGCCTACAACAAGTGGTATTTCTGGCGGCCTTGCGTCCGCCGTTTTTACGAGAAAGTATCGCAGACAATTCAGTGGTTTTTCTGGTTGCCCAAATCGTTGCCCAATTTCGCGCCGAAGCCGCCCAAATCAGGCCAAGTCGCCCCGGCCAATGCCCATGCACGCGATTGAAAACATTCAACCCGATTGTTTCCGGCACGTTTTCAAGACCGCCGGTTTCAATCACGCACCACTCCTTCGAGGTCCGCTTCTCTCGCTTCGCTAGACGTGGCTCTGCAACTCTTGTCCTCTCGGACCCGGAACATGTTGGACGTGCTCGGCTGCCGCGCGCGCTAGATGGCGGTCCACAGCATCGAACGACGCGAACACGGCTAAGTCATTGGGTCGCGGCTTGACGCTCCCTTTGGCGGTATGCCTATGTTGTTCATCATGCCTTTGGCGCGAAACATCTCGGCTGCCATATCGGTTCTAGCGATGGCTACGGCGATGCGTACGCTGCGTTCAATTTCCTTATAGCCGTTTGGTAACAGCATACCTGGCGTGCGCGCTTCCAACTGGCGCATTTCGTGGATGCGTTCTTCCTGAATCACGAACAGACCACGGAGCATGTCAGTGGTGGCGAGGTCGCGCAGCTTTTTATCGATCAAAATTTCGAAGCGGTCCAAGCGATGCGGGGGCATGGGAGTCAATTGGATGGCTTGAGCGATTCGTTCTGCCTTGACGGACTCGGGCAGCAGCGATGGTTCGTGGTGCTCAACGACATCGCGGCGGATGCGGGCTCGCAGCGCGGTAAGGTAAACCCGAAGCGTCCTATAGGAAACAGCTTCCCGCCCTTTGGGTTTAGATTTGTAGACCCAATCGGCGACGCAGATTACGGACTGACCGGCGACGAAGCGCTTGACCAGCTCGTCAAAAATTGCCGTGCGCCGCACAAGATGCCGACCATGCGGTTTTCACGGTTTTCGCGGTAATTGGAGGTTACAGGCATTTGCCAGACTCTTGTTGATAGTAGCCGTCTTTCAAATTCTGTTTTTTGCTCTCCGAAGGTGACATGCTAACAGGTTGTCCTTTCTTTACGATAGCCTGTTCGCATAGTATGAAAGGTTATAGACGCCGCTGGTACTTCTGGCCTATCCGACTTTCAGGAGCCGAGAAATATATGAAACTCTCCAGCGGGGTCGAGCCAACTAGCCGAAGCCAGTCGACTGCCACCAAATCACTGATCGCCAGAAACCGGAGCCATGCCAAACTTCGTGGGAACCAAGCAAGAGAGACCCTACCGATTCGATTGGGAGTTACTGACTTTTTCGGGCAAAGCTACGGATGAACCCGGGCTGGAAAGCTGGAATGCGGCATAGAATCTGGAAAGTAGAGCGTTACGAGCAAGCAGAGGAATCGTTGCAAAGCTGAAAGGGATCAGCAATGCGCCCACAAAATAGGGAGGGCATCTTGGCCGCAATAATTCTGATGGTTCTTAGTGCGAGCATTAGCGTTACGCTCGGAGTCGTCCACCTCGTCTATACGTTCTGGGGGCCAAAGCTCACGCCCCGTGACGCCGCACTGCAAATCAGCATGAGCCAGATTGCACCGGTCATTACGAGAGAAACAATCATGTGGCGGTGTTGGGTGGGCTTCAATACGAGCCACAGCATGGGACTAATTTTGTTCGGTTTAGTTTTCGGTTTTCTCGCATTGGCTCATGGCCAACTCCTCTTTCAGTCACCGTTCCTGGTCATTGTCGGGCTGGCAATGCTTGGTGGTTTTGCTGGGCTCAGCAAGGTTTATTTCTTCAGTGTGCCTTTCGTAGGTGTCAGCATTTCTTTGGCCTGCTATGTCGCCAGCATTGCGCTATCGCGGGCCTTATTCATGCGCTTCTGACGTAAACAGCGATGACGCGCAGGATCGGACCGGCTGGTCTCGGATTCCGGGCGGATCACGGGGCCGCACTGCCTTAGCCGCGGCCACTCACCGTGCCGCCCATCAGATCCTGGAAAAGAGTTGCATCTTCAACGGCCTTCTTCTTTTGGGACTATTGGTGTTCGCTGACTATTGCGTAGGCTAGCTCATCCAGTCGCTGAAGCTGTTGATCGTCGCTGGCGCCGTTTCGACCTGCGATCTCGCCAAATACAGATCGTGATCCGCAGAACTTATATCGGCCGTGCCGCCGCAGACCTCGTGCCATCCAAAAATGGGTGATGGAGATCATTTGCTTATCGCTGATTTCGGACTCCAGTGCGAGGACCATCTCAAAACATTTGATGGCTTTTCCGAACTCTTCCTCTGACATGGCCACAAGTCCCTCGGCCATTTTGAGGTGAACGTATTCCAACAACGTAAGTGCCTCAGGAAAGCACCGGAAAAACGCGCCAAGAGACTCTTTAACAGCTCTTATCCGGAAAATCCGACATCCACCCATTGCGCAAAATAACCTACTAGGACAGCGGCATTTTTCTGGCGCAAGTCGCACGATTCGACGAATTCTTTATGGCCCGCAAGACACCTGAGACCGCTGTCGATCCTGCGCCAGGCGAGATCGTCGCGCAGCTGTTTTAGAAATTCGTCAGGTATTTCCCGGTACGCTTTTGGGTTATCTCTCAAAGAAGACGCGCTGCCTTTGTTTTCGGAACCAGGGTTCTGCACTAATGTCATGCCAAGAAGCGCAGGACGAGCGATTCGCGTAGTTTCACAAATACGGAAACATCGGCGGAAGATAGTGGCCCAAACTGATCACTGATCCGAATTGGACCAGTCATTTTGACTGCGAAACGAACATGGAGTCTACTCCAACACGCGTATGGGAACAGCAGGATTCCATACGGGTGGGTTACGGAAAGAAGAGATTCAGAATATGGCTGCAACGAACACAACGCCAAGGGCGCCACTTGGGCCTGGGTCCCCATCGAACTGCATCCTTCCAGTCAATGCCGCTCCTGCGGAGTTCGATGCAGCTCGCGACCTCCCGCCTGGCTTTCTCGAATTCCTTGAGCCTCTCTACAGGGCGCTCTCTGCTCGCCAGCGCAATCTTCTTGCCCTTCGCGAGTATGCCCTTGCCGAGGCCCATCTCGGCAAGCTTCCGAACTACTTACCACCTTCGGTCGCCACTACCAACGCCTGGCGCGGGGAACTTCCTCAGTGGTGTGCCGATCAGCGGAATCAAATGACCGGCCCTGCCGATGAAGCCGATCTCGTTGTGAAAATGCTCAATTCCGGCGCCCCGGAGTTATGCTCGACCTCGAGGGTTCAACCGCGAACACCTGGGAGCACAACCCGCGCGGAATCAAAAACATTCTCGCCGCACTGGCCGGCCGTCTTACGTACTTCGATCTTAAACGCGACAAAAGCATCTCGATTAATCCCAGTTCCACTGTCATTTTCACAGGCCTCCGCGGTCTGCATCTTCATCAGGCCGGCGTTCTCTCCGGCGAATTATTACCTGCGCCACTATTTGACGTTGCTATGTGCCAGCGCTGGGTGCCGTAACCGGGAACCAAGCCATTGAAATGGTGCAAGCCGGACTGAACGCCATCGAGTTGCGCAATTTCGTCAAAATAGCCCGTGCCAACGAAGCGTTGATGGGTGACGGCGCGGTAGCCCTGTCCCTGAGCGGCAAATTCTTCCTCCTGAAGTCTCGAATAAGCTGCCATTCCGGCCTGGGCGTAACCCCGCGCAAGGTGGAACATAGACATGTTGAGCGCATGGAAGCCTGCTAAGGTGACAAACTGAAATTTGTAGCCCATCGCGCCGAGCTTCCGCTGGAAGGACCCTTTTCGCCCCCGCTGCCAAAACATTCATAACAAAAACAAAACTTGAAATCCCACACCGATTCCAACCTATTCTCAAAACATCCCATTCCCACGTTTCCGCCGCATTTTGAGGGCTTTCATTCTTTTCCATGCCTGCGTTGGATCCCCGAATTGGCTCCGTTTTTCACCTTGCGCGCCGGAGCTCTTGTGATGCCCGTCACCACGCTGAGTAACTGGCGTCACGGCAAACCTGTGCCTGCCGCGGCGAGACTTATGCAAGTACCGAGGTCACCGAAATGGCCATCAATCTAACGACAGCGACACCTCAACTAGTAGCCAAGCCAAACTTTATCGAAATCCAGGCTCCGCTGGATCCTCGCATTGCGGCTCCTGCGATGACCACCAACGCCGCAGTACTGCGCAGAAACGACTTGTTTTCCGAAGCCTTGTTGGAAATGAGTTCGACTCGCCCCCAACGCCGCACGCAGGACTTGGTTATATCGGTCGTCTTTCATGCGGCTGTCCTGATTGCGCTGATCCTGCCGTCACTCTATTTCACGGATACGATTGACCTGAAGAGGTTCGCGCAAACGTTACTTGTCGCGCCCCCTCCACCTCCGCCACCTGCCCCAATGGCGCAAAGCGTAGCGAAGGTCACGCCTGCTCCCCGGCGAGTCTTGCTCTCGGACGGCAAACTGCTCGCGCCAAAGTCGATCCCACAAAAGATCGCGATGCTCAAAGAGCAGCCTTTGGAACCCGATATCGCCAGCGCAGGGGGCGTGCCCGGTGGCGTTCCCGGCGGACAGATGGGTGGGGTAATCGGAAGCGTTATTTCCGGGGCATCGCGCGCGTATATTCCGCCGCCCGTGACTAAAGCCCCTCAGCAGACCGCGCCGCTTCGTGTGGGCGGACACGTTAAAGCTCCGCGACTCATCGTGCGGCACGACCCGACCTATCCAATTTTGGCCAGGCAAGCACACCTACAAGGCACGGTGTCGATTGACGCCGTGATCGATTCCACGGGCAACGTAATTGAGATGCAAGTGGTTTCGGGCCCGCCACTCTTGATTGACGCCGCGCTGAACGCAGTACGCGAATGGAAGTACGAGCCAACCTACCTGAACGACCAACCGGTCCCGGTGCAATTGATCGTAATCGTAGTGTTTAGGCTCGGCCAATAAGCCGTTCGCATCGTAGGAGGAATTATGACACTGACAACTTATTTTCTGATTCCAGCGGGAACTCTAATCGCAACGTATGGCATTTATCGACTCGCGCTGGCCTTTGACGTGTACCGTACGTTTCGAGGAAAGAGAATTGTCTCGTGCCCCGAGAATCACCGCCCTGCCGCGGTAGAGGTGGACGCAACAAAGGCAGCCTTGAACACGACTGTGGGAACGCCGAAACTCCAACTGCGTGCATGCTCCCGTTGGCCCGAACGCCAATACTGCCCGCAAGGATGTCTGGCGCAGATTGACGAAGCGCCCGAGGCCTGCCGGGTTGAGACCATCGCCAACGGCTGGTATCACGGTCAGAAATGCGTGTTTTGTCAAAAACCCTTCGGCGAAATCAACTGGCACAGCCACCCACCTGCTCTGTTGAATGAGGAGAGGAAGAGCGTGTTGTGGGACGAAATTCCTGGCGAGTTCTTGCAGGATGCCATGAAGACTCATCGGCCGATCTGCTGGAGTTGCCACATCGCCGAAACCTTTAGGCGAGAGCACCCCGAAATGGTCGTGGACCGCCCTGAAAGCCCGCTGCGCATGAACCTCTACCACTAGGCGAGGAGGCCGGGCCATGGCAAACGATGATCGCGACCTCTTGACGGTGCTCAAGGAAGAACTTGAATTCCTGGAGAAAGGCGGATACCAACACTCTCCAGACGCGCCGTGGAGGTCGCGATTCATCTTCGAGGACTCGCCGACGTGCCTGAATCACGGCAAAACGCAAAATCCCCGACCGTGCAGCGAGTGCGTCTTGATCAGTCTCGTTCCCGTCGATTGCCGTGGTGAGCAGATCCCTTGCCGGCATATTGCCCTAAACGCGGCAGGATTCACCATCGATACGTACTACCGCCTGGGAACTCACGAGGAAGTGGAAGTGGCCATGGCGGCTTGGCTGCGCAAGACCATCAAGGAACTGGAACGCGAGCGACTATCAAAGAACGATGTTGGCGCCCCCGCTGCGGGCGCGATTCCCGGCATCCTCTGAGCAAAATAGGAAAAGGAAAAGAGGACGGAGGGTCCGTCCGTTCGTTAGCCTGCCTCGGCATGGTCAGCGTTCTCGCGGTACGGTGCGAAAGCGGTGCCTGCCTTACCTCAGAAAGACGAACTCGTGCCTCTCAGAGTGTCTACAGTTCCAGGTTGAATGCAGAACGAGACGGCGCTCGGCCCTACCGATTTGCGTCAACGATACGTGATTTCTTGGCCATCAGGCGCGCCCGATTTCATGCAACGACTTCCCGGCCTTCCAACGCCGCCAGATATCCGTTTTCTGGGGAGAAAGTCTCGACCGTTTCTTTTCGTCCATAAAACACCATCCTTAAACCGCACGTCTGTCAGATGGTGTTACATCGACCTATAGAATGCCGCGTGACAATCAGGAGTTACAAGTGGATTGTTAAGGCTGCAAGCACACAGAGATTGTCGATCGGAGTTGATCGAGCATGCAGCTACGCACTCGCCAGTACCTGCAGGTCATGCCGATTGCAGATATCGACCTCAGTGCCCCTGACCGTCACCAACTTCCGCTTCTTAAAGATCGTGAGCAGGCGCGTCACGGTTTCTCGAGTCACGCCGATCATCTCTCCAATTTCCTCGTGAGTGAGGGTAATCCGAAGACGATCCAGCCCTCGGGTGTGATTGGCCGACCAATGCAGCAAAAATCGCGCCAGCTTTTCGGAAGCAGAGCGCGAAAGCGCGAGCGATTGAATCACTTCATGACCGGCGTAATGGCTATCTGTCAAGAGTTGCGCCACCTGAACAACCGCTTGCGGGTTCACGCGAAGAAAGCGTAGAAACACGCTGCGAGGGATGAAAGCTACCCAGGCCTGCTCTGAGACTACCGCAGTCACTTCATATGGTTTACCTGAGAGGATGGCGGGCAGCCCAATCAGTTCTCCCATTTCAGCCACTTTCAAGATGATTAGTTTCCCTTCGAGAGAGGAAGTGGAGATCTTAACTCGTCCGCTACAGACCGCGAAGATGCCGCGCGCGGGCTGGCCCTCCATAAACAAGATAGTGCCTTTGGGATAGCCCACGGGAGGAATCGTGGTGTCCAGCACTTTGAGACTGTTGGCCAAAGAGTTGCAAAACCCGCCGCCCTTGCGGGCAGTGGGGTCAGTGGAATTACGAACGACTAGAATCAGCTGTGTTTCCCTGAGGTACATTCCGACTGTCGGCTGATCACCCAGCGATCTTGAACCGGAAATTCGGAATGTATGTCTTGTGGCACAAGAACCGTCGCCCATGGAGGGCGCGGCGGAGGGTGTGGAACGTGACGGTTAGAGTGTACATCCCTATCTCATCAATCCAGGATTAATTATTTGTTTAGGCGGATGCCCCCGACCTTGTTATCAGCGTAAGTCCCGATACGTGATAACCGGACATTGAGGATCGGACCGTGGCCGCATCCCTCCCTGAGATCGTCGGCAGCGCGCGCCGCGTTTGCACGGCGCTCTATGGTAGGCCCGCCTCTTGATTTCGTTTGCCAAATATTCGCCACGAACGGAAAGCTTCTGCCCGTGAGACAGAAGTAAGTCCGCATCTCGCCGATCATGTCTTTGTTTTCGTGGCTCGGCCGCTCGAATCTCTGCCGGGTGACCCACCAGACATTCGATTCGTGGCTAGAAACGCGCTGCCGAATGGAGCCGGTGCTAGCCGCGGACGGTAAGAACCGGACACGGAGCTTGGACGACCACTTGATAGGCGGTTGCGCGTTCGACGCGAGTTCGCAGCTTGGCTAACTCGTCTAGCCCGCGGACGCCCAGAACGATCAAATCCGCTCCGCATTGATTGGCTGCTGCTAGAGTTTCTGCAGCAGGCTCGCCATGCGAGATCATGGGCTTTGGCCTGCACCACAGCTCGGCCTCCGGGGGAATCAACTCTTGCAAGCGGTGCATGGCTTCGGCAACCGATAGTTCACCAGACACGGGCAGCTTGCCTTGGCGAGGCTTTGGGAGCACGTGGAGAAGAACGAGACGGGCCTGATTTTCCTGGGCGAGCGAGACGCCGTAGGCAGCGGCGGCTGTCGAAACAGTGTTGAAATCCGTGGCGAAGAGCACGCAACGGAAACGCCCGCCGCTGTGAACGCTCTTTCTCACCGCGGGTCCGATGGTCAACACCGGCACGCGGGCGCGGCGAAATACTTCTTCGGCGGACGACCCGAGGAGCAATTTTTGCATGCTGGTTCTTCCGTGAGTTCCCAGAACGATCAAGTCAAAATCGTGCTCGCGCAACTTTTCCGAGAGAACCGGCCAAACCGCGGCGCCGCGTTCGATGATGACTTCGCGAGGAAGGTCCATGAGTTCGGCCTCCACTCGCTGCATTTCGGCCCTGGCTTGATCTTCCTGGTCGTTGGGGAGAGTGCTTGCCACTTCAGGGGCCATGTAGGCATATGCGGAAGGAAGGAGAACATGAAGGGTATGCACCACTGAGCCGTAGGTGCGGGCAATCGCGAACGCATAGGGCAGAGCAGCGTCCGACGGTTCGGAGAAATCGGTGAGAAAGATGATGTTTTTAAGAGCAATTCGCTTGTTAACTAGCGTGGTCGTCATAAGAACCTCTGTCTAGATAGGCTGCAACTAAGGCGAGGTCAATTTCCGTGAGCCAGGGCACGGTTTCTGGTGATGTTCGTCACTGCCGCGGCATGTGAAGCTTGTCACGCTGATGTTGTAAGGTCATCGAAACGGGCGGTTTCGGTGGAGGATGCCACGTCGTGAAAGTACTGGTCGCGATTGACTCTTCGCCAGGGTCAGCACACGAGTTGGAAGAGGTTGCGGCACGGCCGTGGCCGGAAGGACGTGGCGGCGCATACTGTAGCCACGCACACGCTTTCACACAAGATCAGGTTGTGACCTTTGGGAACGCGTTCCAGAACCAAACCACAAGGATGCCGTAATACACCGCCACTATGCCTAGGCAAATCAGAAAAGTGCTTAGGCCTTTTCCTAGGCCCGAGTAATGCCGCTTCCAGCGGTACGCGCAAAAACCAACCATCATCAGAGAGAGCAGCGCCGTGATTGCCGCGACCAGGCTCGCTTGGTTCGTTATCGCTTGGGCCCGCGTTAATCGCAACAGTTGCCGCAAGGCTGCCCCCAGCAAGCCGCTCTCAAACGCAAGAACCAGCCACACCACCGGCGCCAGGATGCCGATCATGTACGCCCACCGGTCTTCCATATAAAAAAACATCAGCAAAATAGCCAGGTAAATTATGGATTGATATAGATGAAACATAAAGAAATCGGGTTCCAAGTGAGTGAGCAACAGGAAACAGATAATCTGCAAAGCGCAGAGGGTGGCAATGTCTCGGTAAGCTCTCATATTGCACCTCTTCGTCAATCAGTGAGAAACGCCGCACCGACGCGGGCTCGTATTTTCACACCCTGGAACGAAGGAATCTGCCGCAGATTTATCCCACATTCGTAGCCATTTTGTCACGCTAAATTCGAGACGATAGAGCGTGAAAGCCTGCCCCAAAAGGTGTGCGCGTTACTGAGAGTGTCAACTAGTTGGAGATCTTTTCGCTAGCCATTTGTGCTCGAAGCACACGCTCCGCCGTAACGCGGTTATGGATACTCACCCTCGAACCAGAGCGTCGGAAGAGCCGAGAATTCATCGCCGGAATAAATCCTGTGAGAGGAAGGCTCCACCAAGCGCTCAAGCTGCTTGTTGTTTTCAGATGTTCGGCGTCGGAACGCACTCTCTCCAGAAACTCCGGCTTCAGGCTGCCGAGGCTTCAACGAAATACCGCTGTCCATCGACAAAGGCGACAACCACCGGCAGGGAGATCGCCAGCCCTCATTTTTTTCCCATCACTACCAGTGTCCCGAGGCAATTGGACCCGACGCTGGCAGCGTCTAACGCCGCCCACGCTCGATTCAGAATTTCCGGAATTCTCAGGTACTAGCGTGTGTGCTCGTCTCCAAGAAGATGGACTCTTCCTCGCGCTTGTTGAATCAGTGAATTAATTTTTGTTTCCGATACTCCCCGCCGCGCCAGTTCGCATCGCATTTCTCTCTCAGTTCGCTCTTGAATTGCTCTCAAGAAGACTGCGCCCGGCTTTTCCGTAGACCAGCCAAGAAAGAACAGTTTGGGATCCGAATCCTCAACCTTGCTGACAATATAGTGATCACAAGCCATTTGTTTATCCGCTTAGGGCTTATCGGGAGTTAGCCGCCACGTACTACTGCCACCCAATGGCTTCGAGACCTGGGTGATTGGAGATCAGGTGAGGGAACCTCGCAGTGCCACGGGGTAGCGGCTCTTGAACTCGCTAAGCGTTCGGCTCACAGTTCCCGGCGTCGTACCTATGAACTGGGCAATCTCTTCGTGCGCTAGCGGCAGCTTGACGATAAAATCGAAATCGAATTGGTTGTTAAGGTGTGCCATATACGTTCACGATGTAAATTTTGCGATTGCTGCTTTCCTAAGCGATCAATCGCCTCAAGACTTTTTTCTCCGCATCTGGAGGCTCTGGTGCTGTTGCTGATTCGACCGAAGCGAGAGGTCGAAGGGGAGTGGATGCAGGCCCTGACGCCGACACGGGCGCCGGAGTCGATGCAACTTTCGCGTTCGTGCGCACTCTCTTCTCTTTCTTTTTTTCTTCCTTACGTGGGGGTCTGACCCCAGCGGCTTCTCGCAGTTCCGTGAAACTCAACTTCAGAAGGGTTTCCAAACGCCGCAGATCCGGCGCTGCGTGCACATCTCCACTGAATCCGAAATATGCCGTGCCGTTGTAGGTTAAGATGGCGCAGTTGAGAGCCATCTCGCCGCCGACGGGGACATAGGGATAGCAGTGCAGGATCTTGTGGCCGAGCAGGTACAGCGGATACTGCGGTCCCGGCACGTTGGTGCAAACCATGTTAAAAGGTGTGAACGGCAACCGACTCAGGATGTGGCCGCCCAGCGCCTGCGCTGCAGTCGGGAAAATGCCGATCAAACCACCGGCCACACTAACCAATTCTGCGGCATGCGCGCGTTTGAGAAAGTCCGTTCTCTTATGGACGGCATCGAGCAGCTTCCGAGGGTTGCGAATATCCAGCGGCAGAGTGACGGGGACCAGGGAGATGCGGTTTCCCAATTCGCCCGGATTCTCACTCCCGCGCAGATTGACCGGAACCATCAAGCGTAGCAGCCGCCCCTTAACGTGGTCGCCATGCAGTTCGAGATAGCGCCGGATGCTCGCCGTCACCAGCGCGAGAATGACATCATTCACGCTGGTCCCGCAGGTGTGCCCTATGACTTTGATTTCTTCCAGCGAAATTTCGGTGCAGGCGAATTTCTGCGGTCCGCGATAGAGAACGTTGAACCGCAGACGCTCGGTGGGCGCGCTGAGTTCTGGGAGAAGACGGGTGAACTCGTCCATGGCGAGGTTTCCGCCATTCGCGACGAGGCGTGCCGCCATACTCGATGCGTCTGTCAGCGCGGCGAGAATTCGTGTGACGAAATCTGAATAGGAATCGACGCAGCCGCTCGTTATCGAAGTCAAGAGGTCACCAGGCGGCGGGATTCGCAGGCGAAGCTTTCGTTTGGGCAGACGAGGCGCCACTGGGCTCGCATCCATGAGCACATTCATGATCCCAACGCCAGCGATGCCATCGGCGAGGCAGTGGTGCAGCCGGAAGATAAGCCCACTGCGATCACCTTTCAGCCCATGCACAAACGTCATATCCCATAGCGGATGCTCTCGGTCCATCACGGTGCTTAGAGTCTTCCCCGCAAGCGTCTTCAACTCCGCGTCGGAACCATGCTTGAGCGTCACCTCACGCACGTGTCTGCGGATGTCGAAGGTTGGGTCGTATTCCCAGCTCGGAAGGCCAATACCAAGTGGTGGGGCCACCAAACGTTTGAGGTAGCGGGGAAGCAGCGGCAGCTTCGACTCGACAAACTGGATGCAAGCCTTGAAAGGGATCTCACCCTCAAACACGCAGACACAGGCCACGTTGAGGGGCATGCCCGCGCGTTCGAGATGGAGGAAAACAGTATCACCCCAGGAAAGGCGGTCACCCTGCACATTACCCTGCACATCACCCTGCCGATCGCTCTGCATGGCCAATCTCCTTTGCCGAGCTTCAGTTGCCAAACAGTCGCGTATCTCAGTTCGCGAAAGAAAATCGCGACGCCAACCTCACCAGCTTGAGCACCTTGTAGACACCGACGTTGACGCCGAACAGCACGACCTTGAGGCCTTTGTCGTCAGCTATGCGCGCGAACTCTTCCATCAGTCTGAGTGCACTCGGATCGATCCGGCCCACGGAAGAGAAATCCAAAATCACTTCGCCCTCGACACAGTCCAGTTTTTCTCCGGCCTGTTGTAACGTTTGGACAACGTACCCTTCATCAATCTTGAACCACACGGCGGTCGTTACCATACGCACCACCCTCCGCTACGCGGTTTGTTGCTGACATGCACTAGCCATCTTCGCCAGGCCTCGCCCCTGATAAGCCTTCCAAAACAGCTCGGCCAATTCGCTCATCAGTGGCATACGAGGATTCGAGCGCCAGGATGGATCGTCAAAGGCAAGCTTGGTCAGATCAGGCATTGCCCGCTCGAATTCTTCCTTCGAGATTCCCAAGTCGGCGATCGAACGCGGGAACCCCAATTGGTCGAGTAACTGTTCTGTCGCCGCCACCAGGTTCTTCACCTTTTCCTCAATCGTGTGGCCTCCCAGGCCCAGTAAATCCGCGACTGTGGCGTATTTCTTGTGTGCGACATACCCCTTCTGGTACGGCGACGGCAGGAACTTAGTGGGCACGGACGCATTATATGCAATGACGTGCGGCAACATGAGCGCATTAGCCCGGCCGTGCGCGATGCCGAACCGCGCCCCGAAGGCGTGCGCCAGCGCGTGATTCACGCCCACCGACGCGTTGGAAAACGCCATCGCCGCAATGCAGGCGGCATTGTGCATCATGCAGCGCGCTTCTTCATCGCCTGGATGCTCATAAGCGATGGGCAGGTACTTGAACACCAGTCGGATCGCCTGCATGGCGTTGGCGTCGGTATAGGGTGAAGCGTAGCTGGAAACTCCTGCCTCCAAAGCGTGGGTCAAGCAGTCGATGCCGGTGTCGGCGGTAAGGATCTTCGGCATGGACATAATAAATTGCGGATCAACGATGGCCACGTCCGGGCTCAGCGAGTAGTCGGCGAGGGTCACCTTGCGCCTGCGCTCTTTGTCGGTCAGGACGGCAAAAGGAGTGATTTCGCTTCCCGTTCCGCTGGTGGTGGGGATGGCAATCAGCCGCGCCCGCATAATTTTCTCGGTCGGGTATTGGATCACGCGCTTGCGCAGATCCAGAAAAGGTGCGGCCAACTCTTCCAGGTCAGCCTCCGGCGACTCGTACTTGAGTTTCATGATTTTGGCCGCATCGATCACTGACCCTCCGCCCAGCGCGATGATTTGGTCCGCTTTGTAGAAATTGAGTGCCTCCACGCCTTGCAGGACCACCTGGACCTCAGGCTCCGCATCGGGAATGACCGAGACGTGGACGTGGGTTCCCTCTGGAATGTAGCGCCGAACGAGGTCCACGTAACCGATTTGCTCTAATACCGGATTAGTAATGATGACGGTAGAGCGCGACCGAAATTGGCGTACATTCTCCACCGCGTTCATGTTGAAATAAATCTGATTGGGAACTCGGAACCACATATGGGCTTGTGTCCTCCGAGCCAGACGCTTGATATTGAGGTAGTGATAGATACTTACGTTATCGGTGGTGCTGTTGCCGCCGCCGGTGCCACATCCGAAGGAGAAGGTGGGCACCAAATCGTTGTAAACGCCACCCACCGCTCCGACTGAGCCTGGCGAGTTCACAATGATCCGCCCCGCGTTCATCACTTCACCGAACTTGCGGATGACCTCATCATTGCGGGAGAAAATGACCGCCGTATGTCCAAGCCCACCGGCATGATTCACGTCGATGCACACCCTGAGCGCCTCATCGACGGATTTCGCTCGATAGACCGAGAGCAGCGGGAACAGCTTCTCAACCGACAGAGGATGTTCGCGCCCTACGCCTTGAATCTCCGCAATCAGGAGTTTGGTGCTCGGCTTCACTGAAAGACCGGCGAGACGCGCGATATCGGTGGCCTTCTGCCCGAGTGCCATGGGTTGCATAAACCCAGTCTTAGGGTCGATTACCGTGCGTTCCAGCAGTTCCGTCTCTTTCTTATCGCAGATGTGCGCGCCCAGTTCCGCAAATTTCTTCAGCACGAGGTCATAAACCTCATCGTCGATCACCACGGTTTGCTCTGAGGCACAAATGGTTCCGTTATCGAAGGTTTTGGAGACGATGATGTCCACCGCGGCCGTACTCAGGTCCGCCGTTTTTTCCAAATAGACCGGCGTGTTGCCTGGCCCTACACCCAAGGCTGGTTTGCCGGAGCTATAAGCAGCTTTGACTGCACTCGGCCCACCGGTGGCATCAATCAGGCCCACGTCCTTGTGCCGCATTAGATAGGCGTTGTCCTGCATGGTGTGTGATTCCAGGCAGGAAAAAACCCCTTCGGGTGCGCCATGCTTCAACGCGGCCTCATACATGATCTTCACGGCCTCGGAGCAACAACGCCAGGCGTTGGGATGGGGACTGAAAATTACTGCGTTGCGCGTCTTGATGGCCATGATGCATTTGAAGAGCACCGTGGAAGTGGGGTTCGTAATCGGCGTGATCGCGAAGATGACCCCGATCGGTTCAGCCATCTCCACGAGATTGCGCTCCGGAAACTCGCGAATAATGCCAACGGTACGTTTATCCTTGATGTGATTGTAGGCGAATTCCGTGGCCACCATGTTTTTGATGACCTTGTCTTCCATGACCCCGAGCTTGGTTTCCTCGACCGCCAGGCGGGCGAGATGTTGAGCTTGTTCCAAGCCAGCCAGGACCATCGACTTAACGATGCGATCAACGTCCTCTTGTGTGAATTGGGTAAACACGACAGCGGCGGTTCTGGCATGACTGACCAGTTTCTCTAGGTAGGCGATCCGTTCTTCACTAAGGTTTTCTGCGGCGAGCGAGTTTTGAAACCCCTGCTCCACTACTTCGCTCTTGATCATTGCCGCCACCTGTGCCTGGCTGTCTCGTTTGTCTCTGAACATGTAACCAGTCTTTGCCCCCGAAGCCTAAGATGAACGCGGAATGCCATAGACATTCGAGCAATCGCCCAGGTTGCGCCCAGAGTCATTGGGACTGGTGGATTCTGAACGACAAATCCGAGCGTTCGCTTCTCTTTCACCGGCAGCACAGTCGTCAAGGCGGCGGCCATTTTCGTTATCTCCTTACTCAAACACCTTGTACCATAAAGCCTTCAGCTACCGTGACTCGAGTCACTCCTGTTTGTGACTTGCGTCACCTGGCGAAAGGTTTGCCGGGCGGCGGGCGGTGCCTACAGTAACCGCTATATTGAATGAAGCAGACGGAGCCAGTAGGTTACCCAGTTCCTCTCCTGTGTTAAAAAGGACACTCGCCGTTTTTTCCCCCGCATACCCAAGGCTCGGTCCGATTTTCAGGAGAAAGGCAGCGTCGGGCCGCAAAATTTCAACGTGATTCCCTTTTTCGGTCTGTCCAGCCGAGTCTTTCGGTCCTCAAAGTCCACACTGCCGCCGATGCTTCTGCCATCTTGCGGCATTCTTTTTTGCTGCCTGAACTTCCGGCAAGTTCTCGTACACGCAGGAAAATAGCATCCTCGGTCTCTGTTATCAGTCGTTCCAATTGTGTTGGGTTCGTTTCAAGAACACTAGCTTTGTAAAATTCGCGCCAGTCCGCCATGTAACCTCCCACAAGTACGAATTATCTGATGTCGTAAGGAGCCGTCTTCGTAAGGAAAGCCGGAGGAAAGCGGGAGCGAAACTGCGGGGCTTCATCGAACAGTTCCAGAAACGAAGGCGGGTGGCCAGCTTCGACCACCCGCCCCAATGTTTCGCTTTCCGCCTAGTGCTTTTATCGAGCGCCAGCTACCGCTGCCATTGTGTGCGTTCCCACATTCACCTTGATCTGCTTCGGCTTTGCTTCCTCGCGCTTCGGAAGACTCAGTGTCAGCACGCCATTCTGATAATCGGCCTTGATTGCATCGGATTTCACGGAGTTTGCCAGCGAGAAGCTTCGGCTGAACGAGCCATAAGCGCGTTCGATGCGGAGATAGTTATCCTCGTTCACCTTCGTCGCAAACTTTCGTTCGCCGCGAATCGTAAGGATGTTGTTCTCCACACGGATGTCCAGGTCCTGCGGATTCACATCCGGTAGGTCTGCCTTAACGACGAGTTCATTTTCCGTCTCATAGATGTCGACAGCCGGGGCCCAAGGGGTCAAATTCGACTCCTCGCCCATTCGTCCCACCACATCGCCAAACACGCGGTCGATTTTTTCCTGCAGAGTCGTAGCTCCACGGAAAGGTTGTTCCAAGCGATTCATTGTTTTCATGTAATCCTCCTCAGTGAATGATTAGAGTTTTACAATGAACCGTCGTTGCGTAAATGTATAGGGATATATTATGTTAATTCTTTAACTAATCTAAGCCGTGCAGTTGCCACACCTTACGCTAAGTGTGAATCGAGCGAACACCTTCGTATTTGCTGCTGCGTTGAAAGATGTTCGGACCCAGACCGAACTGGACTTGCAATCCAATTCGTACCATTGCGGGTCAGCCGACTGCGACTTGAATTGGGAACGCCGCCTGGGCTAGTTCAAGACAGCCACTACGAAAACAGACTTTTCAGTTTGATATCGAGGGCAAGGCGCTGTCCAACACCAGGCCATTTTTTCCTTTACTTGGGGAATTGCGGGACGACGCCACGACTTTGGAGATGTTTTATCCAACATTGCAACCACGTGGATTTCGAAGGCCGCTCTAAAGGGAGCCAAAAAATCTCGGAGGAGGTCGTCGCGCCTACAAAGTGGTGTTTCTGTCGGCCTGAGATTTCCCGGCGCCTACCGCCTGGACTTGCGTCTGCCGTTTTCAGGAGTAAGTATCGTAGGCAATTCAGTGGCTTTTCTGGTTGCCCAAATCGTTGCCCAATTTCGCGCCGACGCCGCCCGAACCAGACCGAGTCGCCCCGGCCAGTACCCGTGCAAGCGATTGAAACCATTCAACCCGATTCTTTCCGGCATGTTTTCAAGGCCGCCGGTTTCGACCGCTCACCCACTCCTCGGTTTCTGACCATAACGCACTCTGTGGGTTAGAGCGCCATTCGTGACAGTTGGCCTTCGGAATGGCTGCATTTTGCTGCAACTGTCGCCAAATTGTCACCGAGACCAGAAGGCTTTGCGACCGCCACTTTTTTCGAGTCGAGATCTGTGTGCGTGTAGCGCATGGTTACAATGACGGTCGCATATCTTAGCTATTGTTTCCAGCGCCGCTTGTGGGACGGAGCCGATTTTCTCCGCTGGGTTTGTACTCCCGCAGAAACGGATCCCGTTTGTTGTTGCAACGGTTCGCCACGGAGTTTGTTCCGATTCTCCACGGTGCCTCGCTTCGTCACTTCGCGGAGCTCCAACCGGTACTCCGGTGGCGCCTCTCACGCAACGTCCACGGAATCATGCCGCGACCGCTGTCTTTGCTCCTGCTGTTCCCTTCTTCGCCGAGCGTCGTGTCCCGTGCCTCGGCCGACGCGTCTTCCGCACTTCCTCCCTGGCTGTCTCCTGTGGCCGCCTCATGGCCAAGTCCAGCAGCGACTTCTCGGCTGTCACCAGATTCTTTACACTCTCCTCGGTCAGTTCTGCCCAACTCGGTTGCCCTTCTTTCCGTCCTCCTTCTTTGTGCTCTCTCTTGGCTTTCCCTACCGTCTCCAACTGCTTAATGGTCAGCTCCAGCAGTTTCTTCTGGGCCCCCATGTACTTCTCCGTCCCTTCCCGCACCATTTCCGTCAACACCTTCATCCGTTCCCGCGGCGCTTTCTCTTTCCGCTTGCTCCCCTTCGTCGCTGCGTTCACTTCCTGCGCTGCCAGCTCCAGAAACTTCTTCTCACTTGCGACGAGGTCTTTCAGGCCGCGCCGCGCCAGCTCCGTTACCCGCGCGCCGGCCTGCAACCCTTCCCCTTCGTAATACGATTCCGCTGCCGTTCCGGTCTGTTCCACGGCTGCATCCAGCAATTGCTTCTGCAGCCCGATCAACGTCTCTACGCGGTGCTGTACCACGTCCGCCACCGCTCCGGCGCTGGCCGGCAGCCGCAGGCCTTCTTTCATCCCCTCGAGCACCAAGGCGGTCTCTCCGGCTGCCAAATCCAGCAAGATCTTCCCCGCCGCGGTAAAGTTCTTCACTCCTACATCGGCCATTCCCGCCAGCCTGGCCCCCGGCCGGAATCCCTCTCTGCCAAACTGCTCCCGCGTCATGCCCAGCAACAGCGCATTCTCTTGCGCTGCCAAATCGAGCAAAATCCTCTGCGCGGCCATAAAACTCCCCATGCCTTGGCGCGCCCAACCCACTAGCAGAGATGCCGGCGGAGCGGCTCGCGTGGCTTTTTTTCCTCTCGCGTTCATGATCATTTCTCCTCTCGACTAAGATATACTGCATTGCAGTATCCAACTACACTGTATGCCGCCGCCCACCTCGTGTCAAGCAGTTTCTTGACCTCCGATGAAACGTACTTTCGGCGGGATTCCCGGCTAGTACCAACCCTTGCGCGAAGTTTCCACGCTAGGGGCGAACGCGGTTTTTCAGGCGTCCTCGCGAATCATGTCGGCCGCTTTTTCGGCAATCATGATGGTTGGAGCGTTCGTGTTGCCCGCTATGATGCGCGGCATTATCGAGGCGTCCACGACACGCAACTGGTCAATGCCGCGAACCCGGAGCCGCGAGTCTACGACGGCCATTACATCGTTGCCCATCTTGCAAGTACCGACGGGATGGTAGAGCGTTTGTGCAGACCCGCGGATGAACTCGACGATTCCGGCGTCCGTCGTGATCTCTGCGCCAGGGTGCAATTCCGCGCCGCGATAGGGTTGGAACGCTGTCGTGTGCGCGAACCGGCGGCAGAGGCGCACTCCTTCCATAATCACGCGCAGGTCCTGTTCGGTTGAAAGATAGTTTGCGCGAATGGCAGGTGGCGCGAGCGGATCCGCGGAATGCAGCGTGATTTCGCCGCGACTTTCGGGCGTGACCAGCGTGGGAGCGAATCCGAAGCAGTGATCCTTGCGCGTCTCGAGCCCATGATTCACGTAGTACGCTGGGCCGAAAAGGAGCTGCAAATCAGGAACTTCGAGTTGGGCGCGCGTTCGCAGAAAAATCCCCGCTTCGGCGACATTCGAGAGCAGCGGCCCGCGTTTAAAGCAAAGATAGCGCAGCACATTCGACAGCGATTCCGCGCTCGCGAGACTTACCGGTTGCGTGCACAGATAACCTACCGAAACCATCGGGTGATCGTGCAGGTTCTTCCCGACGCCCGGAAGATTTAGCGTGGGGCGAATTCCAACCCGGTTCAACTCCTCTGCCGGGCCGATGCCGGACAACAGGAGGAGCTGCGGCGAATTGACTGCGCCACCTGCGAGAATTACTTCGCAGGTAGCTGCCGCTGTCTGAGTCGTGCCGTGCAAAACGTATTCGACGCCGGTGGCTTGGTTTCTTTCGCGAAGCACCCGCGTTGCATGCGCTCCCGTCAACACGGTCAGGTTCGAGCGGGCGAGCGCGGGTTTCAGGAACGCGTCGGCAACGCTGTGACGCCGGCCGTTGAGCTGCGTCACCTGATTGAGCCCCGCGCCTTCCTGGGCGGCCCCATTGAAATCGGGATTGCTTGGAATGCCAAGTTCTTCCGCCGCTGCGAGAAAAGCGCGCGTGAGAGGGTTCACGCAGCGCAGATCGCTGACGCACAGAGGTCCAGCGCGCCCGTGGTACTTCGATGCGCCGCGCTCCTGATTCTCCGATTTGAGGAAGTATGGAAGAACGTCGTCGAAACCCCAGCCGTCGTTTCCGAGACCTTTCCAGTGCTCATAATCGAGGGGGTTCCCGCGAATGTAGATCATCGCATTGATGGAACTTGACCCACCTAGCAGCTTTCCGCGCGGCCAGTAGAGTCGGCGGTTGTGAAGATGCGGCTCGGGCTCGGTTGAGTAGTTCCAGTCGAGTGCGCTCTTGAACAGCTTCGAAAACGCTGCCGGAATATGCACTTCGCGCGCGCCGTCAGGGCCGCCTGCTTCGAGCAGCAGGACGCGCGACTGCGGCTGTTCCGTCAGCCGCGCCGCGAGCACGCAGCCTGCGGAGCCCGCGCCGACAATGATGTAGTTATACGTCTGCGGTTTTGCCAGCATAGTTCGACAAAAACCATATCCCAAGCACTCCGAAATGAAGGTGATCTGCATCACAACGAAAAGTAATGTTGATCACCGCGAGCAATAAGTCCTCTGGAACAAACTAATGCAGAAAAAAAGCACAGGGGGAAAGATGCAGACTTTGGGAAACACTTTTCCGGAAAGGTAGCTAAACATGATTCACGAACAACACATTGTGGAAGACATGGGAACAAAAGCTTCGGTCAAGGCTGTTCCAGAAACCAAGATTTCGCTGGACAAAATTCTGCTGGCAACGGATTTTTCACCGGCTTCGGACCGCGCTCTCGAGTATGCCCTCTCGCTGGCGCGGCACTACGGATCGCACGTCTACGTGACGCATGTTATCTCACTCTATGAATACCCCATGATGGCTCCAGACGTCGCAACTGCCAGAGAGCAGAGATACCGCCGGGAAGCCAAGGAAGCCATGGCCAAACTGGCGCGGTCGGGCCGCCTTACCAATGTGTCACACGATATCGTGATCGAGGAAGGTACGCTGTGGCTCACAATCCAGAGACTCATCGAGAAGTATGGCGTTAACCTCGTAGTCGCTGGAACACAGGGAATGGGGAGCGTGCAAAAAATCTTCCTCGGTTCGAACTCAGAACAAATGTTTCGGCATCTAAGCGTTCCAATGTTGACCGTCGGACCAGTCGCGCCTTCGGAACCCCTGTTTGAGGCGGAATTCGAGCATGTATTGTTTGCCACGGACTTCGGGCCGGGGGCACAAAAGGAATCCGCTTTCGCTTTGTCTTTGGCCCAGGAACACAAGTCCAAGCTCACGGTGCTGCACGTTTCGAGCGGATCTGAGCGAACGGCGGGTCTCCCAGAAGAGACCATCCTGCGCCAAATGAGAGAACTCGTGAGGGATACACACGGCGAGCACAGCCCGGTCGATTTCAGGGTAGTGTACGGCAAACCGGTCGAGGAGATTCTGCGGGTGAGACAAGACACACAAGCGGACCTAATTGTGATGGGGGCAAGGAAGCGGAAGAGCCTAGCCGGACATGTGCCGCGCACAACAGCGTTCGAAGTGGTGAGCACCGCGCCGTGCCCAGTGCTCACGGTCAGATCGTGACAGCGATCTCCCATTACCGCTTAGCGGCAAGGATGGTTCCTGAGTTCAACAGCAACAATATCGTGCTGGAATGAAATTCGAGGCGCCTAAAATTCGTGTCGTCTCCTCATCTAAACGGAAATTTGCTTAGGATCGTTCATGACAATCTCCGGCAGTTTTCCCCGTCTGTGAGGCATCGAGAATGTTAATCGTGAAAGTTGGCTTTGAGAAATAAACCTGATAGGCCAGCAGGCCGGGGAAGCCGTTTATGGTCGCGCAGGTCCACTAGTCCGGATAAGAAAATGGAGGGGTGGGGTATTCACAACCGCCCCTTCAGGGACGGTAACCAGGTCGCTGATGTGCGTGACGCCGGGAATAGGATTGAGCAGGGTGGAGTCAAGCCAACTGAAGGTGGTGCTGGTGGCACAAATGCCGAGAGTTAAGGTCAGGACGGCGACGGCTGTGAAGCCGCGATCTTTCGCGAGCATGCGAACGCCGAACTTCGAATCCTGGAGCAACGTTCCCATAAGGGAGGGGCGTTAAGGGCGCCAACGCAGATAAACCGTCCAGGCCGAGGCCGACCACGCCATATTGATCGATCAGCGCGCAACCAGAATCACACTGGAACGAGATTGGACAAGGTAGCTCGCGGGATTCGCGAGCGCGACTTCTTCTCCCGGGCTGTAGAAACCGAGTGGTGAAGGATCAGCAGTGTCGGCGCCGAGGCGCCAGAGACGAGAGGAACGCGCCGAGGGCACATCGAAGGTAACTGCTTCGCTTTCGGCGTTGAACATCAAGAACAGGTCGGCCACGTCTCGGCTGCGAATCAAGCACGCCAGGCATTTTTGGTGGGGATCGAACCAGTCTGGGGTCTTCCCGGAAGGATTGAACCAAGAGATCTCCCCGTCTGAGTAGAAAGCTTCCTGTCGCAACACCGGGTTCGCCCGCCGAAGCGCAAACACGCCGCGAGCAAACTGAACAATTTCGCTGTTCCGCTGCAGCAACGACCAATCGACCCAACTGATCTCGTTGTCCTGACAGTAGGCGTTATTGTTTCCTCGCTGACTGCGGCGGAACTCGTCACCTCCCAGCAGCATTGGTACACCTCGGGAGATGGCCATTGTCAGCAGGAAGTTCTTAATTTGGCGGACGCGCACCATTTCGACTGCCGGATCGTCGATTGCGCCCTCAATTCCATAGTTCGCACTGTGGTTCTCAGAGTGTCCGTCGCTATTGTGCTCTCCATTGGCATCATTATGTTTACGCGAGTAGCTGACCAAGTCGTTGAGCGTGAACCCATCGTGACAAGTGACAAAGTTGATGCTGCACTCCGGTCCTTTACCCGATGCATCGTAGAGATCTGAGCTTCCACAGATGCGGCTGGCGAAATGGCTTATCATGCCTTCGTCGCCTCGCCAGAACCGGCGCACGTCGTCGCGAAAACGGCCATTCCATTCCGCCCAGCGGAGGTCGGAGAAGCTTCCCACCTGATACGCGCCGGCGGCATCCCAAGCCTCGGCGATCAGCTTTGCGTCGCGCAGGATCGGGTCTTCAGCGATACGCTCAAGCAAAGGGGCGTCCGCCAGGACGTGGCCGCCGCGGTCGCGGCCCAGCACAGAGGCGAGATCGAAACGGAACCCATCAATATGCATTTCCATCACCCAGTAACGCAGGGCGTCGAGGATGAGATCACACACTACCGGATGCGCCGCGTTGATCGTTTGTCCTGTACCGGTGAAGTCACGATAAAAGCGCTTGTCGTCATCAAGCCAGTAGTAGATCACATTATCGATTCCCCGAAGACACACGGTGGGCCCCAGCTCGTTGCCTTCGACCGTGTGGTTGAAAACCACGTCAAGGATTACCTCTAGCCCGGCCCTATGAAAGGTCCGAATCATCTCCTTGAACTCGAGCAATTGCGCGCCCGCTTCCTGCACGCTGGCGTACGATGCTTTAGGAGCAAAGAAGCAGAGTGGATCGTACCCCCAATAGTTCTTAAGCCGCTCGCCCGTCTGTGGATTGACCCGGAAGAGGTGGCTCTCGTTGAATTCCTGGACTGGCATCAGCTCTACGGCAGTGACCCCGAGGTCCTTCAGATACGGAATTTTCCCGATCAAACCGCGATATGTTCCTGGGAATGAAACCCCTGCGCTCGGATGAACGGTGTAACCCCGCACATGGAGTTCATAGATGACCGTTGATTCCCAGGAATGGCGGAGCGGCTGATCGCCCTGCCAATCAAAATCCACATGTGTGAAGATGCACTTCGGAGAGCTAGCCGCATCATCGGCTTGGGAGAAAGACGGGCCCTTCGGAGGCGATGAGGAATCATAGCCAAGAGAAGAGAAAAAGTCTCCCGGAGCTAACGCGATCGAGGTCGCATAAGGATCTATTACGAGTTTGTCCGGATTGAAGCGGTGCCCTTCCTGAGGAGCGTAGGGTCCAGCAAGGCGATATCCGTAAAGTTGGCCGTGGCGAATCCCCTCCAACCAAAGATGCCAGATGTCGCCGGTCTTGTTCCGGGCGGGGTCCAGGAGGATGCTCCGCGCCGGCACAGAATCCTTTGGATGATCGAAGAAATCGAGGCGAACGCCGGTGGCGTGCCGGCTGAAAATCGCAAAGTTCACTCCATTGCCCCTGGCACGCGCCCCAAGAGGTAAAGGCATACCAGAACGGATGGGTTGGGTTTCGCAGAGACGCAGCAACCGCTCCATCTCGTCGCGGTGCTGAGCCCGCGTAGCGCTTGACTCAACAGGTTGGATCTCGCGCGCGTCCTGCCTGGCAGTGCGGGAGACCCCTTCAGAGGAGCGCGATTCTCTTGCCATTGTTAGCGGACCGCTGGAAAGCTTACCAAAATGCCACCAATCCAGGGTGAAGAGTCATCTTGAAGAGGAAACGATTTGCGCTAGGCAGGCGCCGCGCGAGAGAGACCTTATGCTGGTACTCCTAGAGCGGAGAAGATTTCAGCGCGCTACAACCGGCTAGGCGGGACGCGCAGCGGCCTTGTCCGGAGTTGCCGCCTGTTCTGGAGCGGGATTCTTGTCTGTGGCGTCTTCGAGACGATAGGCATTCAGGAGGTATTGGGACACCATGCGCTGGGCGTTAAAAAAGGATCCATTGACAGCGATAGCGTAGCGCATGACTTCCGCATATTTCCAAGGGCGTTCATAAAACATGGGCAGGATGACATATTGCAACTTTTCGTACATGGAGTTGACTTCGACCGGCTGCTGGTTTCCATCGTGGTCGAAGCCAATGGACCACCCGGTCACGCCTTCGAAGTGTCCTTCAACCCACCAACCATCGAGCACGCTGAGGCTCGGCACCCCATTCATGGCGGCCTTCATTCCGCTCGTTCCGGATGCCTCGAAGGGGCGATGCGGGGTGTTAAGCCAAAGATCCACGCCGCTCGTCAGAAGCCGAGCCCAGCGCATATCGTAGTTTTCCAGATAGACCACCGGGATGGAGTCGCGCAGAGCGGCCGCAGCCTCGAACACCGCGCGGATGACAGCCTTTCCGTCCAGATCCCGGGAATGCGCCTTTCCACTAAATACGATCTGCAGTGGGCCCACTCGCTGACGGATAGCGCGAAGTCTTTCTAGGTCCGAGAAAAACAGATCCGCCCGCTTGTAGGTCGCGGCTCGGCGAGCAAAGCCAATCGTGGCCACAGTTTCAGAGAACTGCACTCCCGTGGCCTTTGCGATCGCCTGAATCATCTCGCGTTTTGCTAAAGCATGAGCCTGCTGAATCTCCGTGACATTGATCCCAATGGCGTAGCGTAAGTAGAGATTGTCGTGGCGCCACTCGGGAATGTGGCGATCGTAAAGTTCTTGAAACGGATCGGAAATCCAAGTTGCCGCGTGAACTCCGTTGGTGATGGCGTGAATGGGATAGTCCGGGAACATGTCGTGCGAGATTTCTCCGTGCCGCATGGCCACGCCGTTGACATAGCGCGAGCAACGCAGGGCGAGGAAAGTCATGTTCAGATTGCCGAAGGGGCAACAACGTGTCGATTCAAGAATGCCGACGCGGTCAGGGCCGAGGATTTCCCTGGCCAACCCAAGCGGGAACTGGTCGAATGCAGCTGGGATCGGCGTATGAGTGGTAAAAACGCATTGACCCCGCACCTTCTCGATTTCGGCCTCCTTGGCAGAGGCCAGATTAGCCCTTCCAACGTTCTCCTCCAGGAGCGCTACTGTGAGTAAGGCGGCATGGCCTTCGTTCATGTGGAAGCGCGAAATTTGGTGGTGTCCCAAACTCCGCAATAAACGCACACCTCCAATACCTAGGACCGCTTCCTGGCAGAGCCTATAGCGATCATCGCCACCGTAAAGATTGTCGGTGAGTGTTCGGTCCCATTCCGAGTTATCCGGTACATTGGTATCCAAAAAATAGACCGGCACTTTATATCCTGCGACACCCGTAATCCAGTAGCACCAAGCCTGAATTTTCACTGGATGTTCGCCACGCCAGAGAGTGACAGTGGGCTCGAGGCGCTCCAAAACCTCTTCGGGACGCCACACTTCGGGGCGCTCAGATTGCCGACCCTTGGCATCGAGTTGCTGGTGGAAATATCCCTGGCGGTGAAGGAGTGTCACGCCAACCATCGGCAGAGCCAGGTCCGCCGCGGAACGCAACGTGTCTCCCGCCAGGACCCCCAGGCCGCCAGCGTAAGTAGGCAGCCGAGGATCCACCGCAATCTCCATCGAAAAATAGGCGATTTGCGGGACAAACATAAAGTCAGTCTCCAGCAGGAAACGGTTCCGGTGCCATCATAGTCCTAAACTCGATTTTTTCGCTTAGCTACGGCAATATTTTTGAGCTAAAAAAATCGGCAGGTTGGGCGGTGGAGCAGCCACCACGGTACGCACAAGGTTTCCGGTGTGCTGCCACCAGCCCTGGTAAATTTGGCCTTCCGTATGGCGAACCTGCAGCGCACGCCAGCCATTGCGGTCGGATGACGACTTGACGCCGACAAAGGAATCATCCACAAATCCCTCTGCGTGTTCACTGCCGGTCTTCAGCCCATCGGCGGGGTCGACGATCACGGACCTGGTGTCCAAACGTAGCCCCTCACGCAGTGCCTTGAGAGCGCTCTCCTTCCCGCTCCAGAGTAGAGCCAGGAGCAGGGAGCGGTCCACCGCAGGTGCGTGCGCAACAAGCGCTTGCTCTTCGGCCGTGAAATAGTCCGCGAGAAAAGCGTCGCTCCGTGGCTCGACTACTTCGAGATCACAACCCAGGGCCCCGCCGGACGGCGCGATGGCGCAAAGCGCTGTCCCGACGCGGTGGCTCAGGCTAATCGTAACGGACGCTGGACTGTTTTTGAAAAACAGGTCTGGCGCGCCGGTCGGCGCCGGGCGTATTTCTATTTCCCTAAAAGCTTGCGGATTGGCGGGAGCCTTCAGGTACGCCGCACAGGCGCTTTTCGCCGTCCAACGGCCCAGCCGCCAGTCGTTGCGCCGTCTGGCAAAAGGGATGGCATTCAAACGAATTGCCTCGCTCGCGCTCAGCCATTCCTCTCCCGCGGGCACATCCGCTTCGGTCTGTTCCAACCAATAAACGTGCATCAAGAAGACCTAGCTGCGGCGACGCCTGCGACCACTTCCACTCCAGGCCTCTCGCCTTCCTGTCTCCTGGATTGCAATACTTCCGCACCTCCAACACCTCGTTCGACGGCGTGAATGAGGTACGGACGAAGGTTCGCGGGCGGGAGAATATGATGCAGCGCACCCACTCCCAGAGCTCGATGCACGTTGTGCACGCGGTCAAACTCCCCAGCGACGTCCCCCAGCTTCTCGGAGTGAACGACCTTGAAAAGTTCGTCCCATTCGTTTCGCAGCCGGCGCTTATCCGCGCTTTCGGCCTGCGCGATTGCTTGGCTTAGCGTTTGGAGACGCGGGTCTTTGCGGGTCCTGGCGTCGACTTCACCGGCGAAAACAACGGCGGCCGCCGGTGCACCACCAATGACGGACGCATAGGTTCCTTCCAAGGCCACGACTTCGAGATGTTCATTTAGCGCTCGTGAGAAAACCACATACGCACCCCCGTGATAGCGGGAGATTACGCAAAAAACCATGGGGCCCTTGAAATTCACCACGGCCCTTCCGATTTCGGCACCGTATTCCAGTTGCAGCTTGCGCATGGACTCCGGTGATCCATCAAATCCCGACAGATTAGCCAGCATCACTATCGGCCGGTTGTTGCTTGCGGCGTTGATCGCCCGAGCTACTTTCTTAGAAGCTTGCGGAAAAAGAGTGCCAGCGCACCATTGATCCGGTCCGTCGGCAGGGACAAATCCCAATCGGTGCACCGGCCGCGATTCAATGCCGATCAGGCAGACAGGATATCCGCCGAGATGCGCGTCCCAGACTACCGCTGTTTCCGCAGCGCGCATGCCGGGCCAGCGCTCCAGCGGAGGATAGTCCTGGTCCACGACCGCCATCATCACGGTGCGAATATCGAAGGATTTCTTTCGCCCCGGGTTTGTCGCGTCTGAGAAAATCTCGCCGACGCAGGTGAAGCCGTCCCCGCGCGCCTTCCCATGTGGATAAACCTGAACGTCGCGGTCGACGGGATCGGTCGTCACGGCCTTCCGGGGGAATCGTTCGCCCGGCGCGGCGTAGGTGTGCTCATAGTGGCGGAATAGGATGTGGCACGCTTCATCGATGTCTTTGGCCCAGTACTGTGCCTGGCCGTTGAGACCCATAATGCGATCGTAGCCACCAATCCCTTGGTTGTCTTCCGCCGACACACTACCCGAATAATCCAACGCTCGCTTGCCAGTAAGCACCATCGCCGATTGTCGGCGTCATGATCAAAATGCCCCGGGTGTGCATGAGCATGGTTGCCTCGGCGTTCCAGTAGGGCTGCGCGCCGACGTTGATCCCGTTAATGACTAGATTCACTTCCCCGCCGGCTTGCGTGAACTCCACCAAGCGACGTAGGACGTGGGCGATCCAATCCATGTTCTCCACGCCGCTGTCCATCGAGATCTTCGCACCGGCCGAAATGGGAAACCATTCCAGTGGCACGCCCATGTGTCCGGCAAGCTCTAGAGCCGCAATGATGCGCCGGCATTCGGGTTCCGCGATGGCTCCAAGATCCTTACTGGGATCCCCCATCAATAGGACCCGGGTCATTCCCTCGGGGTACCTGACCGTGAAATTCCGGATGATGCCCACGATGATATTCGATTTGTTCTTGCCATGAGGCCGATCGACAGGCACCAGCTGACCTTCTGCGTTGAGATCGTGTTCGACAAAATTACCCGGTGGGAATGCCGCACGCGTGTCCTCCGGTGCCGGGGTGAGCATATCGATGATTTCGTAAGGGTAGGTCATTCCGCGCTGACGCATCCGGACGACTTTCTGGTCGTACTCGCTCAATGGGTTCAGTGGAAACATTTTGCCGGCAGGCTGGAAGGTGGTGAGAAAACCGCTGCCGGCCGACCTCGAGATGCGCAACACCATCTCGCGGAGCTTGCCGGTCTCAGCATTGGGAATGCGCGCGCGCAGCACCACTTGTTCCAATCCCAGGCCGTCGGTCGCGGGAGCCAGCCGTTGCACGATGTCATGGAATTCATCGGGCTTCATACAAAGTGGCGGCCACACGTAAAGAAGAACGCTATTCCAATAGAGACGGTCGTGAGGCGATCGGCGTGAAAGATATAGTCGAATGCCCGCCAGTACTTCTGAGAACATGCGCTCCAAATGCGGAAGTTGCACGATGCGGCCTCCCTCCTCGCATATGGGCGTCAGATCACGCACCTCCGCAACAGCAAACAGCCGTTCATCCTTTGGGTTTTCCCGGGCCACCGCATGGAAGAGGTAGACATCTTCGACCGAAGGCAGCCGCTCAATGTTGAAATTGCTGAATCGCCACAGATGGAGTCGTTGCCCCATCATGGGGTGGAGTCCGCGGTAGAGCTTTTCCTCTTCATAGGTGTTTCCGCAGAGGCGATAAGTGAAATGGCGCATGCCGCCCATACCCGGGCCACGACCTGGGCCGGCTACGGCAACTACGATGCGGCGGATCGCACGGCGAAAGCCTGCTTGGTTGAGCATCGCGCAAATTTCCAGTTGCTCGGCTTCCGGATCGCCGAACGCTCCCGGATGCCAAACGTAAAAGTCGATGACCACTTCATGGTCCGCCGGGATTTCCTCAATCAGTGGAAACAGCGCGCGCGCTGCTTCGCACAGCCCAGGAGACTCCGCATGGGTGGTGAAGAGGTGGACTCGTTTTCCCTCCTCCTGGTACTCAGCTAACACACAGCGCTGCCCGTTCGCCGCAGTTGGGTGAAGGTCCTCTAGCGTTTGAATCCGATAGTATCTTCGTGTGAGAACCTCCAACATCAAATGGCTGAGGGCCATGTCTGCGGTGGTAAAACGGCCGGCGAGCAAGGTCACCAAAGGTTGCGGGCATTCGACCAGCGCCTGCATTCTCTCGTGGCGGTCGTCACCTTCCGGGTTGGCGGCAAGGTGGGCCAGGTGCTCCTCTGCTTGCGCATAGACCTGTTCCCGCGCACGCACGAACAGCGGCTGATCGAAGCAGCGATAGCGTAGCTCTCTGGCCAGGTCGCTGATCGCAGGAAATTGTCGCCGGGTCATGGAGATCATTCGATCGAGAAGCATCCGGAAGGAATTCCCCTCGTGCGCCGACAAAGATTCCAGGCACCCCAGGCGCCGTTCGAGCACACCCAGAACGAGGGCTACTTGCTGCTCGATGCGCTGGTGCGATTTATAGATCCAGAGCAGACTCTCTTCCAATTCGGGCGAACGATCCAGCGTCCTCACTCCGTAGTGAGCGAGCGCGCGACGGAGCGCATCTACGAACGCGGGCGGGAGCCCCTCACCGCGGGTCTCGAGCATACGCAAGTAGGAAAAGAGGTAGGCCTCAGGACTAGGTGCTTCGCCAGTCTTCGGATCGTCCATCTCAGGTTCGCGATGGAATAGATAGCAGATGTCCACGAAAATCTGGAGGATCTCGTCCTCGCACTGCCTTATTTCTGCGGCATCGGCAGGCAGCTCACAGGGGTGACCCCATTCGGCCAGCAGCCGCGCTGTCTGCGAGGGATCAACATCAAAGCCCAGCATCAGTTGCCGAAGGTCTTCCAGGTTTTGGTGGCCGCGAGAATGGCTGTGTTCGCGGTTCTCCGCCGAGACGAGTGACGCTCCCAGCACACACCGCTCCGTGAGTACTGAGAAATCCTTGCCGCTGACAGCTTCGATCTGCACGAGCGGGGTTCCGGTGTCCACCTGAACGTTTGGTATCGCGAACACATGCCGGACTTTCCCGGAGAATGGAGCCACGACCTGCATCTCCATTTTCATGGCTTCCAGCACCGCCAATCGGTCACCTGCCGAAACTGTATCACCCGGCGTCACAGCAACAGAGACGACGACTGCGGGTGCTGGCGCGTGCACGATGCCACCGTCATCGCGCTCAATCCGATGCGCGACGCCGTTCACCTCGATCTGAAAGCTCAAACCTTGCACCACAGAGACAACGCTGAAGCGCCGCCCAAAACAGGTAAGCCAATACTCAAACTGGCCCAGACGGCTGCTGTGGACATCGATGCGCGAGCCTTCTGCTTCCACACGGTGGTGGTGGGGTCCAAGGCGATAAACCTTAAGGGAGTAGGAGTGCCCTCGATGACGCAGTGATACGGTCCCGCCAACCTCGTTCCGGACTTGCGGCCGCCCACGCACAGCTGATGCATAAAACTGGGTTTGCTCCACCGCCAATTCCGCATCGTACGTTGCAATCGCCGCCTGCAGCAGAGCGACATCGGCGTAACTCCTGGACAGGTGCTCGTCACTTGCCACCAGGCGTTCCAGCCACCCGATGTCCACTTTCCCGCTTTGCACCTCCGGACGGTTCAGCAACTCCAAGAGAAACGATTTGTTGCTCGACTCCGCCTTTGACCACGACAACGCTCCCACGTAGCGCCCGTTGGAGCCGGGACAGTGCTTCTTTCCGATTCTGACCGTAGGCGATGATCTTGGCGATCATGGAGTCGAAGTCTGCCGGCACGGCGTCGCCTTCCGCCACGCCCGTGTCAACACGAACTCCGGGACCAGTCAGAATCCTGAATCGTTCAATGGCGCCAGCCGCTGGAGCAAAACCATTGTCCGGATCTTCCGCATTCAAGCGCACCTCGATGGCGTGACCCGTTGTGCGTGGTGCTTCTCCCTGCAAGCGGCCACCGCGCGCGATGTGAATTTGAAGTTTGACGAGATCGAGGCCGGTTGTGCATTCCGTAACCGGATGTTCGACCTGCAGCCGGGTATTCATTTCCATAAACAAAAGGCGACGGCTGTCGGCTTCGTATAAGAATTCCACAGTGCCGGCGTTGTGATAACCAGCAGCTTTGCTCAAGCGCACCGCGGCGTCACGAAGCGCCTGATCCTGTTCGGAAGAAAGTGCGGGCGAAGGAGCTTCTTCGAGGATTTTCTGGTGACGCCGTTGGATCGTGCAATCGCGCACGCCTACGGCCCAGGTAGTCCCTTCGTGGTCGGCGATAATCTGCACCTCGACGTGACGGGCGCCCTGAATGAGTTCCTCCATAAACACCGTGGGGTCACCGAATGCTTTGTGCGCTTCAGCACGAGCGCCGTCAAAGGCTTTCGGGAGTTGGCTCGCTGAGTTCACACGGCGAATGCCGTGACCGCCACCCCCGGCGGTGGCCTTGATGAGAAGGGGATAGCCCAGGTTTTCGGCATGGCGGAAGGCGTCGTCGAGTGTTTCTACGGGCCCCCCGCTCCAACGCGCGATCGAAATCCGCTCTTCCTCGGCCAGACGCTTCGAGGAAATCTTGTCGCCGAGCCGTCGCATCACGTCGCCATCAGGGCCAATAAATACGATTCCCATCTCTCGGCAAAGGTCCGCGAATTCGGCGTGCTCGGCCACGAAGCCCCACCCCACCCAGACCGCATCCGCGCGCGCTGCCCGCATTGCCCGTTCGAGTACTTTATAATCGACGTAACTGCTCTTGGGTTGGTTGCTGCTCGGGTCGATGGTCTGGGCGGCGCCAAGGCATACGGCTTCGTCCGCCTCGCGGACAAACATGGCATTGCGGTCAGGCTCGGTATAGAGCGCGATGGTGCGCAACGACGTGCCTCGCTCGCGATTGAACTCCCGCACCGCATGGATAAATCGCATGGCGGCTTCACCGCGATTTACGATGGCCACCCGTTGAAATTCTTGCGGCATAACGCCTCGAATCGGTAGCTCTCACTGCGAGAAGCTACAATTCCTGCACGGCCACGGCTTGCAGAGCCTTAAGCGGTTCAGCATCGACGCTGTTGGGGATTGCAATCGTCCGGTAGCCGCTCAGGTGTACATACTGGTTCCCTAACGCATCCACGACCTCCGCGTCGAAGCTTTCGTGCTCCGGATTGGAAGTGATTACGGCATATAAGCCGCCTTCGGCTCCATTCGGCGCGCGCCGCACGTAGACTTGATGAATGTGCTGCGGAAGACCCATGCGTCCCTGCGCGCTCATTTCCAAAAGCCCGGCGGTTTGGAAGCAGAGCTCGATCAGCCGCGGCGACATAAGCGTCGGCTGCTCGAGCGGGTAATGATGGTTGGGCAGATTTTCCGTCAACTGTCCAATGATGCGGTCTCCGTCACGCCACGCCCGCTCCAGGACTTGATACGCTGGTCCGTGGAAATAAATGCGATAGATGTCTGCGGCTTCAATGATCGACCCTAGCGGCCCGCCAGGGGCCGGCCCGGTCAGAGTTTCCGACGCCTGTTTAGTCAGCCGCACGCGGGCCGAGAAGTGAGTGGTCACTTGTGGCTCCGCCTGGTTCGGTAGAGGTCGGCGACCGAGCAACCGGCAATCCACGACCACCGCCTCATGCTCTGGATAAAATAAGGCCTGGATTGTCAACGTGCGCGGCTCGTTCCGGTAAAACTTAAACGGCACGAGAAAGCTCACGTCTTCCACGGCCGCAACGTTCCAGCCGGGAAGCATCCATCGGGCCGCCTCTGCAAAGGCCTCGATGCCCATTACGCCGGGCAACACCGGCGTGCCATCAATTTGATGATCGTGCAAGAACGGTTGCATCGTGGGATCGAGCGTCGTCTCGATGGTGAGGCCGTCGTGGAGGCTCATCCCGGTGATCGTGCCGATCATCGGTCCGTGTGCCGGTAAGCCCTTCTCGATTGCGGCCTGGGTTGCTTCCGGATCCAGACCGCCGGTGGAATCCCATTCCTTCAGTAAAACTCCGAGGCGCTGGCCAATGACGATTTCACCGTGCGTCCCCCCCGCGGTCAATTCACGACGGATCAATGGAATGCCCGCTTCGGGCGGCAACATGTCTATGCCAGCGAGCTCCATCATTTTCGGGATTGAGCCGCGCGTGGCCATCCCGATGCCGCCCCACGCGGTCCAGTCAATGGCGATGCCGCGCGTGGCCGGCCGGGTCGTGCGGAAGCTCGACGTGATTTTGCACAACAGATCGTTTGCTGAACTGTAATCTGCCTGTCCTGCATTACCGAAGCGGCTCGCAATCGAGCTGAACACGACCGTTGCTCCGAGAGGCATGTCTCCGATCGCACGCAGCAGATTGAACCAACCATCGCTCTTGACGTCGAACACCACGTCGAATTCACGCGGGTCCTTATCCGGCAGGAAGTGGCTTCGTTCGACGCCAGCGGCGTGGAGCAGCACATCAATATGTCCGCTGCGTTCGCGCACTTGTTTGATGACTTTGGCGACGGCGTCCGCATCCGTGAGATTCACGCTGAAATAGTGGGCCGTGCCGTCGGCTGCGCGCACGGCGTCGATCGCGCTCTGTGCAGCTTGCTCGCGCTCCAAGACCGCCAGCTCCTTTTCAACCAACGCTGGAGTGGCTCGCTCGCCGCGCGCCTGCATGCGCACGAAGAGATCTCGCTTGAGCCCTTCCCGGTCGCTCACGAAACGCGTGAGGTCGGGATCATTCGGATCCGGAGCCGGTACCAAGTCGAGGAGGTAGAAGGTGCCGCCGGAAGCGGCTGCCAGGTCCGCGGTAATGGCCGAGACGATACTCCCAGCCGCGCCGGTTATCAGAAAAGTGGTTGCCTTGTCCAGCGTCATGCCGGGCTGGCCGTCGGCTGCGGGCTGCTCTTGCAGTCCAATTGTCCAACGCTGCCCGCCCTTGTAGCCGATCTCTACGGCACCAGGGTCGCGCAAAGTTTCTTCGATCAGAAGTTTGGCAATTTCTGTAGCTGGCCGTTTCGCTTCGAAATCGATTGCTTTGACCAGCGCTTCCGATCGCTCGCGCTTGTAAGTTTTGGTAAAGCCCACGACCGCGCCACCCAGCGGCGCGACCGCTCCGGCATCATCGTAGCCGTGCTGTCCACCGAGCCGCGTGGCCGTCACGAAGAACGTGCCCGGAGCGGCAATTTGGTCGTACAGAATGCGCATCGTGGTATAAAGCGACTTGATCCGCACTTGAAGTGCTTCATGCCAAGTAGTCAGGTCCATCGAGCTAAGAGCTCCCTCGTTGTCCAATGCTGGCAGCCAGTAGACTCCGTGCACAGGACCGGCGGCCAGCCAGTTCTTGAGGAGACTGGTGAGAGCGTCTGCGTCGCCAGGATTCACGATCCTAAGAACTTCGACACCGTTCCGTTGCAATCGCTGCGCCAGAGCTTCGCCCACTCCATTCTTGTCCGGCATAATCACGACGCGGCGGCCCGTTCCAAGTGTCACGCCCGTTGGTTTGCAGAGTTTGAGCGCCGGGCGCAAATTGGGCACCGGTACCCGGCGTGGGATGAGGTTTGCAGCATCCAAAGAGGCGACGACCGGGCGCTCGCGCGCAATCTTTCTCGAAGCTGGCGACGGAGATGCCTCGAGCCGCTCGCTCGTTGGTACAAGATTTACTTGAACGGCGGGAGAGCTCGGAGCGGCCGTGCGGGTTGCGTTTGGCGATCTATCGCGCGCAAACTTGATCACGTGAGCAAGCGTTGGGAATTCGCGCAGCTTGAGATTCTCATCACGCGGAATGTGGAAAGCCGCGCGCACTGATGCGAACATCTCCGCCTGTTTGACGGTGTCGATGCCGAGGTCCGCTTCCAGATCCAGTTCTAGGTCCAACATGTCTTTGGGATAGCCGGTCTTCTCGGCCACGATCTCCAGGACTTTTTCCTTAATAATAGCGTCCGCGTTTGCTTGGGCCGGGGTGGAGATGGCCACGGGCGCAATTAACTCGCCGATTAATGGCAACTGAGCGGAGCGGGCCAAATCCGGACGCTTCTCAAACACGAAGCGGATGACATGCGCCAAGGTCGGATAATCGCGCAGCTTGCGGTTCTCGTCACGCGGGATGTTGTAAATCTCCCGGATTGCGGCGAACATCTCCGCCTGCTTAACAGTGTCGACTCCTAGATCGGCTTCGAGATCTAGATCCAAGTCCAGCATGTCTTTCGGATAGCCAGTCTTTTCGACGACCAAGGCCAGAATGCGTTCCTTGACTGGTTCGGTGGGGCTAGCTTCTGCTGAAACGACCGCATGCGACGATGAGGTTGGTTTGACTTCCTCACTTGGTTCGGTTACCGCCTGCGCCGGAGCCGAACTAGCCAAATCCGGGCGCTTCTCAAACACGAAGCGGATGACATGCGCCAAGGTCGGATAATCGCGCAGCTTGCGGTTCTCGTCACGCGGGATGTTGTAAATCTCCCGGATTGCGGCGAACATCTCCGCCTGCTTAACAGTGTCGACTCCTAGATCGGCTTCGAGATCTAGATCCAAGTCCAGCATGTCTTTCGGATAGCCAGTCTTTTCGACGACCAAGGCCAGAATGCGTTCCTTGACTTGATCCTGGGCACCACCTTTCACCGAAGGGATCGCAACCGATGGCGCAATTGGTTTGATCTCCTCCTTCACTTCCAGCTTTTGTGAGGGCAGTGCGCCGCCGACTAGGTCTGGCCGTTTGTCATACACGAACCGGATGACATGTGCCAGAGTTGGATAATCGCGCAACTTGCGGTTTTCGTCCCGCGAGATGTTGTAGACCTCGCGTATGGCGGCAAACACCTCTGCCTGTTTGACCGTATCAACGCCCAAATCCGCTTCAAGATCCAAGTCCAGATCGAGCATGTCGACCGGGTAACCGGTTTTCTCAGCCACTAAGCTCAGTACTCGCTCTTTCACCGGGTCGGCCCCCACAGCGGCTATTGGCGGGGTTGAAGGTGTGGGTGTGACCGCTTGAGCTACCCTCTTCGATTCGGCGACCTCACTGCGTGACGCCGTCAACGCAGGTCGCGCAACCACAGCGACCGCGGCAGCCGACGGTACCTGGGGGATAGCCTTTGGCACGGGCTCGGGCCGAGACTCCGGAACGGCTTCCACAGAGCGCGACGCCGACCCCTGATCTCGCACACGCAGGGTGCGGTGAACCACTTCCAATTCCGCCGTCAGACGGCCCGCCACCTGGCTAAGCCACTTGTTCCACGCATTCGGATCGGCAATGCGATACGCATAGCCCAGAGCAGTAGGGCCGGGGCGCACTCCATCTTTCGCCGCTACCCAATGCAATAGCGACATGCTGATTTGGGAGCCGAAGCCGGCGCCCAGGCGAAGCGCATACTCGACGGGATAGACACCGCCCTTAGACAAATGCAATGCACCCAATTCAGGATCGATTTCCCTAAAGTTCGCGACGGGTGGCACGTATCCCGTTTCCAGAGCCTTGATGGCGACGACATCTTCGATGCCCGTTCCCATCGCATGCCCAGTCAAGCCTTTGGTGTTGGCGATCACGATCTGGTCTGCGGCGCTGCCAAAGACGTGACGCAAGGCATGGATCTCCGCCGCGGCGCTGCCGCCACGCGCGGGCGTGTACGTTTCGTGAGAAACGAACACCGTTCGTGGTGCGATTTGATGGCGAGAAATACCGTTGTGCGCTTCGGCCTGGGCTACAAGATCCTCCATCACCTGACCGATGTGCTGGACATCCAGGCGCGTGCCGTGGAACGCGCTGTTGGCTGTGACCGTGCTCAACACTTCGCAAATGGGCTGAATTCCGCGCTCCCGCGCTGCTTCCGCGCTCTCGACTACGAGAGCCGCGGCGCCCATGCCTACGATCATTCCATGCCGGCGGCGGTCGAACGGAATGGCGGCGTCCTCGACCACACCATCGGTCGCTGCTGCTCCGCTGGCTAGAAAGCCTGCGCCTACCCACTCCATTAAATGGTCGGATGTGACGTCGTCCGCCGAGATGACAATCACGCGGCGGCAGCGCCCGACGCGGATCCAGTCCTCTGCCAGTGCCAAGGCCTGCGTGGTGCTCGCGCATGCGGCGTTGACTTGCGTGTTAGGTCCACGGGCGCCGATGAATTCGGCAAATTGCGAATGGCCCATGGAAAGAGTTCTAAAAAGGAATCGCCGGTCGAAAACATACGGCTCTTTTTCAATCGCGGCGCGCAACTCCTCGATACGGCGGTTCAATTCTTGCGCCACGTTAGAATGACCATTCGATTCAACCGCCCGCGCGAGCAAGGTTTGCAGAGTTCCTAGCTGCTCGCGGCGAGCATGGTCCGTGTAATACCGTGACATTTCATCCGCGAACGAATCGTAACCGGGGAAAGCCGACGCGAAAACCACACCGGTGTCGTCGCGTAGAGCGTCTGGCAACCCCCAGCGCTCTGGCAACTGCGTGCCTTTGCTGGTGGTCTTATATCGCATGACCAGCGGGATGCCGGCGTCTCGTAGCGCGTCGATGCCCACCGCGATGGCTAGACGGGTAGTGCGATCAAGGGCGGCCACGCGCTCGGCGGACACGCCGAATTCCTCTTCAAGATCAAAAGCTCCTCCGCGGCCGGCCAGCTTGATGACGTCGGCCACATTAGTGATAGTTTCGAAGGTGGGCCCACCGTTGTCACTCTTCACCAGGCGGGTTATGTGTTTGTCCAGCATGGCTTGACGCAAGCGCGCGGGAACCAGATTTATAAATTGATCGCCGCGCAGGATGCGGCCGATGTTGGCGTCATCGAAGATGTGTTCCGTTCCAGGAAGGCCCAAAGCCGCTCCAGTGATCACCACGGGGAGATTCGTCTGGTTACCTTTCTGGCCGCGCCAAATCTGCCAGCCTCGCTCAAGAGTGTCGGCAAACAAATGACCAAGCTCGACATAGCGATCGGCGCTCAACGGTGCCGCCGGCGTAATTGCGGCGCTTGCCGCAGCCGCTGGCGATGCAGCTGATCTAGGGGTTTCCGCAGGTAAAGCGGAAGCGGACATTGTGGCTACTGACTTCCCTTGGGTTTCGGCGACTCCCCGGCCCAATCCCGCTGCATAGAGGCCGCACAGCGCCTGGTTAAAAGCTACGGCGTCCCCGAGTTTTGGATGATTGGTGAAAAGTGAAACCACATCACTGTGCTCACCGAGAACATCATCGACAAATCCCTGCAACGCTTTTTTCGGCCCAACCTCCACGAAGACGCGCGCGCCCGCATCGTGCAGCGTGTGCAGACCCTTCACAAATTGCACCGGAGAAGCGACCTGCTTCGCGAGAATGTCCAACATCCGCGGCACGACGCCCGCGCCCGTGGGATAGAACTCACCGCTTACGTTAGCCACAATCGGCACGCGCGGCGATTGCAGGTGCAGGCGCTCGAGGGTCCGCCGCAGCGGCTCGCTCGCCGGAGCGACAATTGCAGTGTGGAACGCATGGCTGACTGTCAACGGCACTGCGTTGTAGCCTGCCTTCAGGAAAACTTCTATGGCTTGCTCGACGGCTTTGCTCGTGCCTCCAATCACCGCCTGGTGTTCGCTGTTGATATTCGCAATCACCACGTAGCCCTGAACCGTCTTCAGTAGTCGCTCGATTTCATCCAGCGGCGCAAAAATAGCCGCCATCCGGCCGTTATCTTCCCACGACACGCGAGTCATTTCGCGGCCACGCGCGCTGACGGCTTCCAAGGCGTCTTCGAATGGCAGCCCGCCTGCGGCAACCAACGCCCCATATTCACCCAGGCTGTGTCCCATGGCCATGTCGGGCGTGATGCCATAGGCGGCCAAGAGACGCGTCAACGCGAGATCGGTCGCGAGCACGGCTGGCTGAGTAAGGGCGGTCTGGCGCAGGTCTTCTTCCGCCTTGGTGACGGCATTCGGATCGTCCTGATCGACGAAAATAAAATCGCTGAGTGGCTTTCCCAGCAGCGGCGTCATGACGCGATCGGCTTCGGCAAATGTTTCGGCCACGATTGGTTCAGCGGCGCGCAGCCCCTGGAGCATGTTGACGTACTGCGAGCCTTGGCCCGTATATAGAAAGGCCACCTTGGGCGCGGGACCCCGTCCGCGGAAAATGCCTTGCGCACGAAGAGCTTTCCAGATCGCCGCTTGGTTGGCCTCCAGCGCCTTGAGCGCTTTCGCAGACTTCTCCGCCAGGTCAGCAGCTTCGGTATAGTCGATCGCCAAGCGTTCGGGGGCGCGCAGATCGGATTCCGCTGGAGGGGCCAGCGCAGGTTTGCGCCCTGCTTCAGCGTCCTTCTGAATCACACACAGACGCTCGGCAAGTCCGGCCTCGGAGGTGGCGCCGATTACCAGCGCGCCGCGCAGCGGCGCTTTGTATGCGGATTCTGCATGAGCAGTGCTGGAAATATTTTTCGCACTCACACTTCCGCCGCTTCCCACGGTAGTCGGTACCTCGCTGACCGAGAACGACCTCTTGCCGTTACCGTTGAGCCTGTGCGGAACATATTCCTCGAGGACCGCGTGAAAATTCGTGCCCCCAAAGCCAAACGCACTAACGCCGGCACGCCGCGTGCCATCCGAGGGCACGGTCCACGGTTTCAGTGTGGTATTGACGTAAAGCGGCGTGTGCGCGAAGTCGATATCAGGATTGGGATGCTCGCAGTGTACGCTAGGCGGCAGAACTTTGTCCCGAAGCGCCAGAGCAGTCTTCAGCAACCCCACAGCACCTGCAGCACCTTTGAGATGCCCGATGTTCGATTTGACTGAGCCAAGCGCCACCGAGCGTGCAGGAAGATGAAAACTGCTGAGTACATCCGCCATGCTTTGCACTTCGACAACGTCGCCCACACGCGTAGAGGTGCCGTGACCTTCAATGTAGGTCACGGTGGCGGGAGATAGACCGGCATTTTGCCAGGCGCGCTCAATGGCCAGTTTTTGGCCGATCGGATTGGGCGCGGTGATGCCTTTTCCTTTGCCGTCGCTGGATCCACCGATTCCGCGTAGTACCGCATAGATCTTGTCGCCGTCACGTTCGGCATCGGCCAGCCGCTTCAGTATGAAGATCGCCCCGCCTTCGCCCATCACGAAGCCGTCTGCTCCCTCCGCATAGGGACGGGTGCCGGTCGCAGAGAGCGCGCCAATCTTGCAGAACTTTACAAAGGTAGACGCGCCCATGTTGCGGTCAATTCCACCGGTGATGACCGCGTCGTACTCATTTTCTATCAAACCTTCTGCCGCCGAACTGATCGCCGCCATCGCCGAAGCGCACGCCGCATCCACCACATAATTGGGGCCGTGAAAGTTGAAGACGTTCGCAATGCGGCCGGAAATGCAATTTGCCAATTCTCCGGGCATGCTATCTTCCGTAATTTCGGGAAGATGTTTGGCCATGCGGTCGTGCAATTCGCGACTGATTTCGTGGCGCACGGTCTCCGGCAGCGCGACAAAGCTGGCGCTCGCTTCTAACTCCTGGGCATATTCCGGAAAGTAAACTCGCAACGCTGTGAAATAGTGGCGTTCGCCCGCCATCGCATTGCCGAGTATTACTGCCGTGCGATCGGGGTTCAGCGGCCGCTTGGGATAGCCGTAGTCTTCGAGCGCCTCTCGCGTGCAGGCGATGGCCCATTTCTGTGTTCCATCCATGGCATCAACGACGCGCGGTGGAATCGGCAGGTGCCACTTCACGGGATCCCACGTAAACTCGCGCACCCAGCCGCCAATCTTTGAGTAGCTCTTATCCGGTACGCTCGGGTCCGCATCGTAGTAAAGCGACGGGTCCCAGCGGTCCGGCGAAACATCGCTAATGCTGTAGCGGCCGTTCTTTACGTTCTCCCAGAAAGCCGCAACGTCGGTTGCATCGGGTAGAAGAGCTCCCGCCCCCACGATGGCGATCGCTCGATGAGCTGTATTTTCCATGATGACGCTCCTTCTCGATTGGGATCGGCACCTGGCCATTGGATGGCGGCGGGATGCCAATCCCACATCTTTCAAGCTATGCGGCTAATCCTGTGCGCTTCGCCGCGCGGTCGTAAATTACGTCCGCCATAAAATCCATGTCCGAAATCAGACCGGCCTGCGCGCGATGAATCGCGGGCAGTCCTAAACTCGCTTCAAAAGCTGGCATGTCCGCATCCTCCACGCCGTCGGCTCCCCTTACCCAGCGCAATCCCTCTTCGGCTACCTTGAGGGCCGCTTCGCGAGCGAAGATTCGACTCAGAGCCGCCAGCGCTGTCGTGTCAAAGCGCCCATTGGCCTTTTCATTGAGCTTGCCTTCCGCCATTCGAGCGGCACGGCGGGAGAGACACCCCGCACACTCGGCGTAAGCGATCAATTCACCGAGGCGCAAAAGAATATGTTGGTGGCGTGTCAGGTGCGCGACGCGCGCTTTCTCCATCACCTCGGCCAAGGCATGCAAAGCCAGCGCCGCGGTGTTCGCGCCCACATTCGGATGCCGGGCGTGCAGGGCTTCAAGCCCGCGAGCCTGGTCGTGATAATGCTGCCCGCGTGTTTTCAGATGAAACTGCCAGCGGTCGCGGCTGATGGTCATCTCCATGATCTCGGAGGTACCTTCGTAAATCGTGGTGATGCGCACGTCGCGCTTGATCTTCTCCACCACGTATTCATGGGTGTAGCCGTAGCCACCCAGGGCCTGGATACTGGCGTCTGCGGCCAGGTTCCCCGCCTCGGTTGCCATGTACTTCGCAATGGCCCCTTCGGTGTTCAAGCTCCCTTCGCTCGCGTCGATGCGTTCGGCAGTTTCCTCGATGAAGGCTCGGCTGGCTTCCAGCCGCGCCACGTGTGGGACAATTAGCTTGTGCGTGTATCCCTGTTTCTCGGAAAGCGGCGCTCCGGCTTGGATTCGCTTGCTCGAGTACGGAATCGCGCGATCGAGTGCTGCCCAGCCAGCCCCCAGACCGAACGTCGCAACCATCAGGCGCGTGTACCCGAACACCGCCTGCGCTTGATTCAATCCCTGGCCTTCCACACCGCCGACGAGCCGGTCCGCATCGACATACACATCGTTGAACGCGAGCGCCGCGGTGTTGCTCAGGCGAATGCCGTGTTTGTCTTCCGGTTCATCGTGGGTGAAACCCGGCACACCCTTTTCAACGATGAACCAGCTCGGACCGCCCGGTGTGTTCGCTAAAACGGTGTAAGCATCGGCAATTCCGCCGTTGCTGATCCATTGCTTGCTGCCATTGATTTTGTAACCAACGACGCGGCCGTCTTTTATAACTCGGTCGGCTGTTGTGCGAAGCGCTGCCAGGTCGCTGCCGGCTTCCGGCTCCGTGGCGCCGTAAGCGAACAACAATCCCTCTTCCGCGATGCGCGTCAGCCACTGTTTCTTCTGTTCCGGAGTGGCGCCGACGGTGATCGGGTCGCTGCCGAGAAATGTGGCCAGCACGGCCGTGGCAATACCCAGATCGATCCGCGCCATCTCTTCGCAAATGCAATACACATCAAACGCGCCGCCGCCCATTCCGCCGAACTCCTCGGGAACGAACAAGAGTTGAATGCCCAGTTTGTCCGGGCTGCACATATAGCGGACGACCTCCAGCGGACACTCGTCGTGGGCGTCCAAATCCAAGAGCTCCTGGTCCGGAAGCCGCTTCTTCGCGAAATCGTGCAGTGATTTCAAACTCAATTTCAGTGTTTTCTTCGCAATCATGGGCGGTGCTCCCTTAAGCCGAAACGGCTGATAGTTCGCGAATCTTGGTTGTTAACTCCGGCAGGAATTCCAGCATGTCGGCAACGATCCCTACATCTGCCACTTGAAAGATGGGGGCTTTGGGATTCTTGTTGATAGCTACCAAGAACGGATCGCCTTTGATGCCGACCAGGTGTTGGAACGAACCGCTAATGCCGCAGGCTAAATAGACCTTCGGCTTAACAGTCTGGCCGGATGACCCCACCTGGCGGGACTTCGGCATCCATTTGGCATCGACAACAGGTCGCGAGCAGCTCAACGCCGCACCCATCGCGTCGGCCAGATCCTGGGCGATCACCACGTTCGCTTGTTCTTGGATGCCTCGCCCAATGGAGACCAGGACGGGCTGCTTGCTAATGTCCACATCACCCGACTCCGCGACCACTGTCTCAAGAACGCGCCGTCGCGCCGTCAGCCCGCCAACCTCAGATGATTTATCGACCACCCGCGAGGCTGTGGGAGCACTTTCCACCGGCTTGTATGCGCCCGGCCGGATGTTAATCACCGCCCCCGCGGAAATATCACAACGCACGTGAGCGCTGATCTGCCCTCCGAATTCCTGGCGGACCATCCTCAGATGGGTTCCCTTTAGACCTTCGATGCTCACCACATCTGAGACAAAAGCGGAATTCATCTTGATGGAAAGACCCGGGGACAGATCGACTCCGAAGTGCGCATGCGGGACCAGCAGGATGCCGTCGTGGGGCAGGATTTTCACCAGCGCGTTCCGAACTAGTTCCGCATTGGGGTAGGCAATGGCCTCGTTCGCGATCTTCCAGATTTCACCGTACGAAACGCGCAGAGCCGTGCAAACGGTATCGAGTTCTGCTCCCCAGCCGGTGACAACAGCCGTGAGTGAGGCTGCGGCATCAATCTTCTTCGCGGCTGCAATCAGCTCACCCGCGGTTTCGTCGGCGACTCCGTTTTTGTGAATAATGTAGGCAAAGATCTGAGTCATTATCTCAGCCCTCCTTTGTCCTTTAGCAGTTGCACGAGTTTCCCGATAACCTCTTCCCTGCTGCCTTGCAGCATCTCGGCTCCCTTGGCCAAGGCCGGCACGAAGTAGTCCTCTCGTTTCACTTTCGCCGCCGCCTCTCCTACGGCCCTTGCATCGATACCCAGATCCGACGCGCTGAGGGTGGGGACGTTCACGGAGGCGACTTGACGGATGCCCCGCATGCCGACGTATCGAGGCTCATTAATGCCCGTTTGGATCGAGAGCACGCACGGGAGATCGATCTCATTGATCTCTTTGATCCCGCCCTCGATTTCCCGAGTGATCTTCAGTTTTCCGTCTTCGAGCACTTCAATGGAATTCACCAGGGAAGCGAACGGATAATCCAGCAGTGCCGCCAGCATCCCCCCGACCTGGGCGCCGCCATCCTCAGCCTGCACTCCGGTTAAGATCACGTCGTAGTGACCCTTCTTCACAAATGCTTTGAGGATTGTTGCGATGCCCTTGCCGTCTGATCCGCCAAAGGCTTCGTCCGAAATCAGCACGCCTTTGTTCGCGCCCATGGCCAGCTCTCTGCGCAGGACTTCTTCGTCCTCGTCGCCGCCAACCGTGACGACCGTGACGCTTCCACCGTTTTTTTCGACCATTTGTATGGCTTCTTCGACTGCATAGTTGTCCGCCTCATTCACCGAATACACTAGGTCGTCGCGTTGAATATCGTTCGCGGCGCTGTCGAGTTCGACTTCATTTTCAGAAGTGTCGGGCACTCTTCTTATGCAAGTTAGAATTTCCATGCTTGTTCCCCCAAAATTGATCTGGGCCCAAAATCCTTTACATCACCTTCGGACTTTCGCTCACCATCTGTTTGTCCACCAACTCCGTCAGGTCGATGGCGCTCATCTTCCCTTCTTGGCCCGCGACCTTGATCGCATCTTCTAGGTTCACCATGCAGTACGGACAGGCTGTCACGATCACGTTCGCGCCGGCTTCCGCAGCCATCTGGACTCTTTTTACGCCCATCCTCTGTTCTTCTTTCGGCTCGTAGAACAATGCCAGTCCGCCACCACCGCAGCAGAAGGAGCGATCTCGAGACCTGCTCATCTCCACTCTCTTCAAACCCGGAATCGCGTCGAGCACCTCTCGTGGGTCGTCGTAAATCTGGTTGTGCCGCCCCAGATAGCACGGATCGTGGTAGGTATAGACGTCTCCGTTCCTCACCGGATTGAATTTGATCTTGCCGGTCTTCACTTCTCTAGCGATCACCTGACTGATGTGTTCCACCCGCGGGACACCCTTGTAGTCGTTCTTTAGCGCGTTGTAGGCGTGGGGGTCGGCAGTGACGATGCGTTGAACTCCGGATTCTTTGATGGCCGCCACGTTGTGGTCTCGCAAAGCCATGTACAGCGTTTCTTCGCCGAACCTCCGCACTTCATGACCGCTGTCTTTTTCCGCCGTGCCCAGGATTCCGAAATTTTCTCCGACATGGTTGAGAATCTTTGCCGTGGCCCGCCCAATGCTCTGAATCCGGTCATCGTAGGAAGTGATGCTATCGACAAAATACAAAGTATCCGCGCGACTGTTCCCATTGAGGATCTTGACCTTGCAGGTTTGCTGGAACTCTTTGCCGCTTGCCCAATCCGCTCTTTTCTTTTCCATCTTGCCGTACGGATTCCCCCGGCTTTCCAGCGCCTTAAGCGGCTTTTGCAGGGTCTGAGGCACATTTCCTTCGTCGATCATGCCTCGCCGCAAATCCACGATCTTGTCGATGTACTCCACCAGCAGCGGGCATTCTTCCTCGCAGGCACCGCAGGTGGTGCAAGACCAGATCTCGTCCGCGGAATAAATGCCACCAATGAGTGGCTGGTTATTCGTCGCCTTTCCGAGAACCGGAAAGTGCTGGAAACTGTAGTCCCTCGCCTTGATGGTCAAGAATCGGGGCGACAGCGGTCGGCCTACCGCAGTGGCCGGGCAGTTGTCCGAGCACCGCCCGCAGTCCGCGCAGGAATAAAAGTCCAGCATGTGCTTCCACGTGAAGTCTTCGAACTTCTTCACGCCGAAGGATTTCACCTGATCGAGACGTTCATCGGGGACCCCCCATTTCACGGGCTTTACAGTTCCTCGGTCCAGCTTTGCAAAATAGATATTGAAGAGCGACGTCTCCACGTGGAACTGCATTCCAAACGGCCGGTAGCACAGCAAAACGTAAAATGTCACTTCGTGGAGAAATGTGGCGCCAAAATGGAGATTCCTGAGTGTCGACAACGAAGTGGAGACGAACGCACTCTTCAATAACCACGGCAGTGACAGGACAGAGACAAATTCAGCGCTCTGGCCTGCCTGAGAAGGACCGGCGCCTTTCGTGGCCTCAAAAAGACTATCTGCGATCATCAGAATGGCGATCAACGCCAGCAGGAAGATGGCATCGGCATTGTGACCTTTGCCAAACTTAGCCGGCACCGCATAACGTGCCGGTTTGAAGACCACCCGGCGAATCCCGGCCACGATTACGGCCAGGAAAACAATCGTTGCGGCGTAGTCAGTAGTGACTTCGTAGAAATGGCCCACCCTTCCCGACAAGCCGGGAACCACCAAGTTGTCGGTAAATCCGAGAATCAGCAAAGCGAAGGCGCGAATCGCAAGAACAAGGAAACCCGCAAAAATAAAAATATGAATGATTCCCGCGGTCATGTAGCGCGGATGCTTCCACTGCCCCAGCCAGAATTTCAAAAACCTTTGGAATCGAATCCAGGGCCGATCGAAACGAAAATCTCGTTCGCCCCGAAGGAGTGGCGTCAGCCGCTTCGCCACGATATAGGAAAAAGACGCGACGCCAAGAACGTGTATGAGCAAGAACAGATCTAGCCACGGATTCAGCCAGTACCCTGTTTGCACCGGTGATAGGATCATTTCCAACATCCTCGCCAACCTCTCCACTTCGGAGAACCTCTCCGCGCGCTGCCCACCGCGAAAGCACATCCAATCGAGATCGTTGCCGCGTCACTCTCAGGCACGCTTTGCATTTCTTGCCGCTTGTGGTGGCTTAAACCCTGGCCGTGCGGTCTTTCGTGGCGAATGCGGAACCTGCTGGTCGCAGCGTCGTCCGAACGCTGGAACGAGCTTCACTGTCACTACCAACAGTCTCGCGCTCTGATCGGGCGGGCATTCCACGCTCCTTACTAACGCCCACTTACATTACTGACCCTAGTCTTACGCGCCTTTTGCTGATGTGATCTAGCGCACCGTCCGCAGTGCCTTCAGTCACGTGTGCAAAATCGGACGCACCGACGAGGCGCCGCAGGGATTCGCCAGTTTGTTCTGGGATTTTGCCGAAGATGCGTTCACGCTGCATCCTTTTCGGCGATCGCAACAGAACTTACAAAAATGGGCTCTGAGCAGGAATTCGTAGCGGGCCAATAGGAGAGCGGGTTTCCGCAATGAGGCAGGTTCGGCTAGACTCGGCGGAATGCGCGACAACGAGTTCACGAGAATCTTGGATTGGCCAGGTTACCGAGTGTTTCGGCACGAAATCGATGAAACCGCCAAGACGTTGCGTTTGTGGGTGCGACGGAAGCGTGGGAACCGCAAACTGATCTGTTCAGGATGCGGAAGGAAGTTTACTGACGCCCATGACTATTACCAGCGCGAGGTGCGCGACTTACCCTGGAGGAAGTATCAGACCACGGTGATCCTCGAGCTGTACCGGGTGTGCTGTCCGCAGTGTGGGGTGCGCGTCGAGAAAGTACCGCAATTGCCGAGCAAAGCGCCGTTTAGCAAGGACTTTGAGGATGCCGTGGGGTTGGCGTGTGAAAGCGCGTCGGTTCGACAGGTGGCCAGGCAGTTTGGACTGGCGGCCAGCACGGTGCGCGCGATCGACCTGCGGTATCTGCAGCGTTGGAGTGCGACGCGTCGCAAGGATCCCCTGATACAAATGGGCGTGGATGAGATTTACTTCGGCAAGCAGATGAAGTTCATCACCGTGGTCAGTAATTTGGAGACCGGAGAGCCCCTGTGGTTCGGGCAGGATCGTAAGCAGGAAACGCTCGATGAGTTTTTTCGAACGCAACTGAAGGAAAGCCAGCGGAAGCGCATCGAGGCGGCGTGCGTGGATATGTGGCGGCCATTCACCAACAGCATTGCGCAATGGGCGCAGAACGGCCGCATCGTGTTCGACAAGTTTCACGTTTTGCAGCACGCCAACAAAGCCATCGATGAAGTGCGCCGGGCGGAGTTTTTCCGCAAAGGCGGGCGCATGCGCGGGGTAGTGAAAGGCAAACGTTGGCTGCTGTTGACGCGCTGGATGAATCTGGACAGCCAGAAACGGCAGCAGTTAAACGATCTGTTCGCCCTCAACCGGCGGGTGATGAAAGCCTACCTTCTAAAGGAAAGCTTGGAGCGGTTGTGGACCTACTGCTATGAAGGAGCCATGCTGCGGTACTTGCAAAGTTGGATCGATCAACTGCGTTGGCAACGCCTGGAACCCTTTCAAAAGCTCGCTTACATGCTGTTGGATCACCTCGACGGCATCCTCAACTACTGCCGCACCAAGGTCCGCTTCGGAGTGGTGGAAGCCATCAACGGCAACATCAAAACCCTTCTTCGAAGGGGCCGCGGCTACAAGAATCTCGGCTATCTGCTGCTCAAGGCCCAACGCATGGCGGTCACCAAGACCGAATTCATCGTTCTTCAGAAAGCAGCCTAAAATGCGGGCCTCCACGAATTCTTGTGCAGAGCCCAAAAATCAATGCTCTTATTTCTATGGCACGAACAGACTTTTGCTGCTGTTCCTAGGAACTAGCGCGGTCAATTCTCGGCGAGACGTTGGGCTACGATGCTGTACACGAGCGGGCTGAACACCATTCCGATGTGCGTTGAGGAAACTTCAAAATCGACCTTCGGGTCGCCCGTCCGGCATATACGCCAATTCAGGAGGCCGTCCGTCTTGCTAAAGATCGCGGTCTGGCGTACCGATTTCGGGAAATCTCCCAGCAGCGACTCGACGAAATCACAGGTACACCGCGCGGTGTAGCATGTCGGCAACACGCCGCGGCCATGCCGTTCGAGGATTTGTTGCCGCACAAGGTCGGCGGCGCGCAGAATCGAAGCATGGGCCTGGAGGCCGCGGATCGGTGCCCCTAACGTGATTACTGAAGCGACGCGATCAGGCATCTGCTCCGCGGCGGCCCGGGCAATCGAGCCCCCGAGGCTGTGACCGATCAGATGAATTTTCCCGCGGCTCGATTTGCAGGCTTGTTCGATGGTTTCGTGGAGGTGTCGCCGGATTAGGAGGTTTGGGCAATCGGCATTCAGCTGGATTCCCGAATAGAAAGACTCGTAACCGATCCTGCGCAGCCATCCGGCGAATGTCGACAAATAAAAGTCTGTTCCTAAAAATCCCGGAACCAGCACGACCGCTGATCCGTCCCCATGCGGGACCCCGTATCCCCAGAAGATTGGGGAAAACCGCAGGAAAGCCAGCTCAACCCCGGCTAACCACTCATGCCACATGGATGATGGGTCCGCTTCTAGCTCCTTTCGCCGCAAGCGTCGACTGGGTTTCATTATGTCTCTCAGTCTACCCAAACGAAGTTCGCATCGTAGGCACGTTTTGCTTTTTAACATGCGAACCGGTTAACCGGCTGCCACCGAGTCCTGCCGTTGCCGGCAGGACCCAGCGCAGCCGTTCTCGTTGGATTAACTCACGTGCTTCTCACCCATCGCCCGGGGGATCAGGCCGGAACGGCAACGTGTGTTTTTCCCGCTGTCTTGTGCCCTCCCACATGCACTCTCCTGCCCCGCGCCCGTGGGCCAACCTTATGGGTCTCTTCCTTACCCATCCCGTTCGGTGGTTTCATGGCTAGGTCCAGCAGCGACTTCTCGGCCGTCACCAGATTGTGTACGCTCTTCTCCGTCAGTTCTCCCAACATCGCCGGCGCCGGCTTCCGCGTCGCTTCTTTGTGATCGCCCTTGCCTTTTCCGATCTTCTCCATCTGCTTGATGGCCAGATCTACAAGCTTCTGCTGCGCTTCCATGTACTTCTCGGCTCCGTCCCGCGTCATCTCCGTCAACACCTTCATCCGTTCACGCGGCGGCTTCACACTTCGCTTGTTCTCCTTGATCGCTTCAGTCACTTCCTTAGCGGCCAAGTCCAAAAACTTCTTCTCACTCTCGACGAAGCTTTCCAGGCCACGCCGTGCCAGCTCCGCTATACGCGCGCCGGCCTGCAACTCTTTTCCTTCTCGATACGATTCCGCTGCCGCGTGAGTCTCTTCCGCGGCCGCATCCAAATACTGCTTCTGCAGCCCGATCAACGTCTCTGCGCGGTGCCGGGCCACGTCTGCCACAACACGCGCGGCCAGGGGAAGCGGTAGCCCTTCCTTCATCCCCTCCACCACCAAGCCGGTCTCACCGGCAGTCAAGTCCAGCAAGATTTTCCCGGCGGCGGCGAAGCTCTTCACGCCATCCTCAGCAACTCCTGCCAGTGCGGTTCCCGGCCGGAATCCCCCTTTGCCAAACTGCTCCCGCGCCATGCCGATCAACAGCGCATTCTCTTGCGCTGCCAGACCCAGCAGAATCCTCTGCGCGGCCATAAAACTCCCAAAGCCTTGCCGGGCCCAATCCATCAGTGGATTAGTGGGCGGGGCGGCTCGCGGAATTTTCTTTCCTTTTGCGGTCATGTTCGTTCTCCTCTCGGTTCGGTATACTGCGATGCAGTATCCAAGTACACTGTACGTCCCCGCCTACCTCGTGTCAAGCTATTTCTTGAGGCTAGGTTGCACCACCTGCTGGTGGGAGGAAGCCATGAAAAACCCGGAGGTTCTCATCCGCAAATACAGCGACCGGCGTCTTTACAATACCGTTAGCAGCCGCTACGTGAAGCTAAAGGACATTGCGCGCATGGTCCGCGATGGCATTGACGTCCGGGTCGTGGACGGGCGCACCGGCAAGGACCTGACCCACATCATCATGACCCAAATCATCGTTGAGGATGCCAAGCAGCGGCAGATCGCCCTGCCGATGCAACTCTTGACGCAACTGGTCAGGGCCTCCGACAAGGCCACTCACGATTTCTTGACCTGGTATCTGAACCACGCACTCGACCTTTACCAAAAGGCCCGGAACACCGTTAACACCGGTGTCTCGGAAGCGACGAATGCCGTCTCGAGCCCGCTCGATTTCGTGCGCAACTTGCTGCCAGGCGAGGCGTGGCCACCGGCGCCGGGGGGTGGAGAAGTCGAACAACTCCGCCGCCGGATTGCCGAATTGCAGGCGCGCCTGGCGCAGCGTAAGAAACCAGCACGCCGCGAACCCAAACGCAAACGCCGAGCCTGACACACAGCCACGTTCCTCGAAGTTGTCTGATACTTCGTCTTTGATTCGCGATACGTGAAGTGAAATGGCGCAGAGTGCAAAGCCGACGCTGTTGGAGCCTCAGACCCTAGAGGCCTTTGAGGCATACATTCGCAAGGCAGAAGCGGAAATGAAGAAGACCCTACTCAGGAGCCACTCATTCCTTTGGTCTGACGCCAATTCGGAGAGGGCTCAACAGGTTCACCGAGGGCAAATTGTGGCGCAATTCTGGTCGGGTAGGGCGCCTTTCAAGGTGCCGAATGGTTTAATCCACGACTGGATCGGCGCCGCATTCCTCCCTGGTACGAATCTCAAAGAGACATTGGCACTCATCCAGGATTACGATAATCACAAGAATATCTACAAGCCGGAGGTGATTGACTCAAAGCTGATAAATCGTCACAAGAATGATTTTCAAATTTATTTACGCCTGCTTAAAAAGAAAATCCTGACAGTGGTCCTCGATACGGATCATGAGGTACACTATCGTACCCTGGACGCCACACGCTGGGTCTGTCGCTCGTACACCACACGGACAGCTGAAGTGGAGAACGCCGGAAGCCCGAATGAGACAGTGCTGCCCCCCGACACGGGCTACGGATTCCTATGGCGCCTCAACTCCTACTGGAGATTCCAAGAACGGGACGGTGGTGTGTGCCTTGAGTGCCGAGCCATTTCGCTGTCCCGTGATGTGCCCTTCGGGCTGGGATGGATTTTCGAACCCATCATCCAGACACTCCCTAAAGAGTCGTTGATCAAGACCCTAGAGTCTACACGCCATGCGCTGTGCGCCGACACGAAATAGTTCGGAAAGGCTCCGCCAACACGTCGAGAACTGGAAACGCGCCCGGCTCAGAAGGGGCAACGCCCCCGTCGCGCACCCGGGCGTAAACGATCAACCGGATGAACTGCATGAAAACTCTAAATGAGCCTTATTCAAGGCTTTCGATGCGCCGTCGATACGAGGTGTGGTTTTTGCGGATCGGCTTGGCTGATGGCAGCGGTGCGTGGTGGCTCCGCTATTTGTTACTGAACCCAGGCCGCGGCGGTTGTCAAGCAAATCCCCAGGGATATCCGGCCCAAGTCTGGGCAACCTGGTTCCCGCGCGAGGGAGAGCCGCAAACTTGGATCCAGGGATTTCGACTCAAGGATCTTCGTCTAAGCCAGCGCAGCGCGAGTCCGTTTCGTTTGGAAATGGGCGAAAACCGCATCACCGAAAACGAATGCCACGGAATTATAGAAACCGGGGGTCGGCGCATTACTTGGAACTTGTGCTACCGTTCGTCGTTCCACGTGAATCTGAGCAGCGTCGGCTGGATCGGTTTTTCGCGCACGCCGCATTCCAATGCACTCTTCTCTGGCCAGATAAACCTCGATCGCCGTTCTTTTCGAGGTGAGCCCCTCGGCTATGGGATGCAGGGTCACAATTGCGGCTATCGCCACCGCCGTTTCTGGACTTGGACGCACCTGCACTTTCCTGGAGCGCAAAGTCTTGGCTCGACCTTCGAAGCGCTCGTCTATGACCTGCCCCTGGGCCTCTTTTCTCGCAAAGCCGTTCTGTGGCATAACGGGCAAATCTATACGTTTCGCAGTTTGCGCGAAGATGTGCGCGACCCTCGCGAACTGGTTTGGATGTTGCGAGGTTCCGCGGGGTCAGGTGTCCAACTGGAAGTAGATATCCGTGGACGGGAAGGTTTTGTGCACCGCCTTCCCTACCTCAAGACCGACTGTTCGGGACAGTTTGACGTTGTGAACGACAGCTTGGCGCAGGCTCGCATTGTTCTCCGACTTCACGATGGAACGCAGGAAGAACTAAGGACCGAAACAGGCGCTGCGCTGGAGATGGCCGGGAACCTTGCGGCGTGGTGACATTCTACTGCCAGGCATCGCATAGTGAATCGCCCGAAAGTTCACAATCACTGCTTCGAATGCCGTTGTGGGAGCGTTCGATGGTGTGGGTGATGAAGTCCACAACCTTACCGTGAACTTCGGGATATCTCCCGCGCAGGAGCTCTTCTCGCCGCTTACTGCGTCGTTCCATTTCTCCGCGTTCCTTCGGAGTCATCGGTGTCATGGTTGCCCGCCACTACTTCCGAGGCTTTCTGGGGTGTTTCTTCTTCCGCTCCTGCTCTGCTTCCCAACGTTCTTCCGCTTGGGCCACTGCAGAGTGCGGCAGAATGCTGCCAATAACGCGAGGCGGCAATCCTAGCTTCTTGCGTTCTTCCTCGCGACGCTCGACGTCAATGTACACATCGTCGGGGTCTCGCCACTTCTTCTCAAACGCTCGACGCTGCTTCCAGAAGTGTCCTTCGTCGAAGCGTTCACTGTCGGCCACGTGCTCGGCGAAATCCGCGTTCATATCGCAGCGGACTTCCTCGATCTCGACAATAGCGCACTGCATCGAATCCCTGTCGGCAAACGGGAATTTCCCCATGTCCCGCAGGAGCGCGACGACGTGGTCGATTCCCTGGTTCAACAGGAAAAGACTTTGATAGATCCGTAGCTTCGGGGAACGTTCGGGAGGTTGCTTGAGAAACGGGGAACCGATACCTTCAGTACTAGCCATCGTTGCCTCCTAACAGGTGACGTTGGTCAGGGGCGCGTTCGGTGTTCAAGCACCGGCGCGTCCTGCAATTTCATCGCAAAAGCAAATGCATATGCGTAGAGCGCTCTACGCACAATAAAAGATGTGACTTGCTCGTGTCAAGCCCGAAATTGGCAAATGAGGATAAGTTCCATTTAAGATGAAGCTATGGACCCCAAGCAGATTTCCGAAATCATGCGCGAGATGGGCCGAAAAGGCGGCAAAAAGGGCGGGAGGAAGGGCGGAAAAGCCCGTGCGAAAGCACTTACGGCCGAACAACGAAGCGAGGGCGCACGCCATGCTGCCGAGGCGCGATGGGCCAAAGCAAAGAAGAAAAGGAAAAAGCCTTGAAGTTGGGGACGTAGCTGCGAGGCCGTAGGCTTTTGTCGGCGCACACAGCGTAATTCAAACTCGCTTTAATAAGCGCTCTTTTAATAAAACACATGCCTTCTACTTTTAAGAGTGATTTTTAACCAAACTCACACTGTCTCACCGAACGATGAACCCCGGCTAACGGATATGACCGTGTCTTCGAGCCGCCGGTTCTGGTAGCGTGTGATAAAGGGCGTTGTCACACGTTAATGCATCCCAAACGGCACCAACTAATGGAACATGCCATTCTTAAGGCATACGGCACTCACTCGCCTCGGGGATGCCGCAGGCGGAGATATTTTCGCTCTCGCCCGTATCGCGGGCCACAGCACAATTGCAGTCACGCAACGTTACATCCATCCCCAGGCGGACGCGATAAACCGGATATTTGCAATGAGAGGTGGGCACAAAATTGGGCACAACCACACATGGGAAAAGTAAGGAGGATCGCACCGCAAAAAAGTCTAGGTCGGGGTACGGGATAAGTCCTGTACTATGTTCAAGAACAATGGTGCCCGGGGTGGGAGTCGAACCCACATGAGGAAAAATCCCCGGAGGATTTTAAGTCCTCAGCGTCTGCCATTCCGCCACCCGGGCAGGAGACTGCTATCATATAATTTTTTTTGATGAATTAGCTGCCGATCTGTCTTGGAGTTCGTCCGAGAGTCGTTCTCCAGGAGATGAGGTCGACTTCCGAAGGACGCTACATGAGACAGTAATTTCCCTGCTCCGCACCTTTGACATAGGAAGGACGCTAAGTCGCAGCAATCCGATATTTTCAAACAGAGAGGAAGGAAGGCGCTAGTTCAGATTTCGCGTCACAACCAGCCTTGGAAACGCATTCGGGCTCATCTTCTCGTCAAGCGTTGCAATTCTTTGGTTAGTTCTCGCAGAGCGTTTTGAGCATCGCGGATTTTCAATCTTTCTTCCCAGTCGGGGGCCTCGTGGTTAGCGAGCCTTTCGGAAAGTGCTCGCTCGGCAGTAGCGATGCGCCTTGCAAGGTTGCTAGCGTTTATCTCGAGAAGTGCCGCAGCGACTTGAGGGGCCCAAGTATATTGATGTTCATGCATGGCGGGGACCTTCTTTCTTCCAGGTAGGGAACAACAAGTGGACGGTACTCCAGTGATATGTTGAGGTCAAGGTTCAAAAGAGTTCGTAAACGAAATTTATTGGGTCGAGGCCAAAATACTGGCTCGAAGACCTCACGGCCTGCCAGAAAAGGAAGGACCCGAAACTGTGGGACGCTCAAGAACAAATTGGAGTCGACGCGGTCTGGTGGGGTGAGAAAGCGTAGATGTGCACGCGAGAACTCCTAACTGTTATTTTTGACAGGCGTGAGGTGTCACACTCCCCTTATCATGACCTAGTATCTCTGCCAGTGGCACGCCTTCGGAAGAGAAAGCGATCCTGACGCAGCACGATGAGCTGCGGGGTAGCATCGCAGTTTGATCGAAGCGAAGCGTGGGGCGTTGCTTTCAAGACAGGACACATGCGAGAGCGCGCATTCGTTGGTCGGATGATCGTAGCGGTAGCCCTGGCCGTGCCGACGCTGGCTCTAGCGCAGGTTGTGCGGCAGACGCGGACGCTGATCGTGAATGGGCACTCAGGAGATACGGCAGTCGTCGAAATAGAGGGCCGTTCTTACGTAGAGCTCGAGGCTCTCGTGCGTATCGCGAATGGATCTTTACGCTTTAACGGGAATCAGATTTCTGTGACCCTGCCCGCGGGCGGCGGCGGGTCCGAGCGTGCTTCGGCAACGCCACCACCTGCAAATCCAGGATTTTCCAAAGAGTTCCTGAAGGCGGGAATCGAGCAGATGGCGGTGATCAGGGAATGGCGAACTGCACTGACGAACGCAATCGAGCGCGGCTATCCGGTGACCGAGGACTGGGTGGCTCCCTATCGAAGTCAGGCTACGCAGAACCTTAGATTGGCCTCCGTGGCAGCCTCCACCGACGCCGACCGAAATGCAGTTCGGTTGCTCGGTAGTGAGCTCAACAACATGAACAAGCTGAACCAGCGATTTCTGGATGCAAACCAGTCGATGACTATGGTTCCTACTGACGCGCTGAAGGGTGATCCTTTAGACCAGAAGATCGTGAACTGCGGACACTCTCTGGCCGCGATGGCTTCGAGCGGCCAGTTTGTCGACGACGGGTCATGTCAATGATGCTATTCCGCTAATTGGGTTTGCCCAACCAGGAATACTGCCACGCGACGGAAATATTCTGGTAATTTCCTCCATATCTGATATAGGCACCGTTGTTGTAGCTGAGTTTTATAGACTGATGCCTGGTCACAGGGATCGAGGCGGTCACACCCACCCGTGAGTTCCTCTGCACCGTCACAGGATTCTGGATTCCGTTTATGCTTGTTGTGCCTCCGAACCAATAGTTGCCATCGAGCGAGATCCAAAGTCGAGGCTTAAAATCATAGCTGAGATGCCCTTCGAAAGAGCCGACCGGAGTCTCGGACTGGGTATTGGTGCCGGGAGAGAACTGGTTGTTCGAAAAGAATTCGTGATTTTCAGTGAAGAACCAGACGCCCCCATAAGCATCGAGGATCCAGTGGCCCCACCGTCGTGAATAGCCCAGCTCTGGTTTGATGGCCCAGCGATTGTTTCCCAGATTGATGAGTTTCGTGGGATCGTACTGCCCTGCCAGCGGCACAAGTTTAATGCTGGCACCCAAGATGGTTTTTTGCCGCCATTTGCTGAACTCGGAGGCATTCATCGCCGGGCCTCCTATGAGATTTACGGAAAATCTGAAAGTGGGGGCGAGAAGACCAGAGCGGTACGCCGATGCCTCCGCATCAGCTACGGTCCCACGAAAATTCCCAACGCCATAGGGCAACGAGGCCGTGAAAATAGCGGTGCGGCCGAAAAACTTGAGCGAGTGGGAGTAGCTAAGGACCGGAACGTGGACCCTGGCCGTAGCGCCGGTGATCGGGACGGTTCCGTCAAATATGAGGCTGCCGTCGTAGAAGGAATACGTCAGAGTGACCGCGTTCGAATGGACGGGAGTGATGAGATAAGCCCGGGGAGCGAGATCCTGGGCATGGCAGTTGCCGGCAGCGAGGCAGCCCGTAAAGAAGAGAAGGAGCTGGCGGGAGCCTGCGATTAAGAACCTCATTTTACTCAATGTATGGATGGCGAGCGGGACCTGACATCTGTAAGTATTGACAGGTTGCTTCTCTCACAGCGGCGCGTAGGATGCGACGGTCCCACGGATCAGATCCCGGCGCGTGAAAATCGCGACTGAGTGGCGGGAAATCCTGCGTCTTGAAGGTGGGCGATGGCCAGCGCTTCGTTGAATCCTGCCCGAGCAACCGAGCAGAGCCTCCGGACTCCACACATAAACACGGAAGCTAGAGAGCATAAATACCCGTGCCTGTACCAGATCAATACGCGTGTCTGGCTGAGAGACCTGTCACAGAGCCTGAAAAGGCAAGCGACATTGAACGACATCCCTGACGGCGAGCTGGATCGGCTGGCGCAAGCGGGCTTTGACTGGCTTTGGTTTCTGGGTGTGTGGCAGACAGGCGCGGCCAGCCGACGAGTGTCGCGTGAGAATTCGGAGTGGCAGGGCGAGTTCCGACAACTTCTGCCAGATCTTCAGCAAGAAGACGTCTGCGGTTCCTGTTTTGCGATTACAGATTATGCGGTCCATTCCGACTTTGGCGGAGATTTGGCCCTGGAGCAACTCCGGCACCGGATGCACGAACGGGGAATGCGACTGATGCTGGATTTCGTGCCCAATCATACCGGGCTGGATCATCCGTGGGTTCACAGTCACCCGGAGTTTTACGTGCAGGGCACGGAAGAGCAGCTGGTCCGCGAATCCCAGAACTATGTGCGCATCGCGGTCGGCACCAGGCCCCGGGTGCTGGCCTATGGTCGTGATCCGTATTTTGCCGGCTGGCCCGATACACTGCAGCTGAATTACGCGGAGCCCTCGCTCCAGGAGGCCATGCAACAGGAGCTACGGAGCGTGGCCGCTAAGTGTGATGGTGTGCGTTGTGACATGGCGATGTTGATTCTGCCCGAGGTCTTTGAGCGGACATGGGGTTTGCGAATGGAAGCGTTTTGGCCGAAAGCGATCCAGTCCGTCCGCGCGGATCGGCGAGACTTTCTCATAATGGCTGAAGTCTATTGGGACCTCGAATGGACACTGCAGCAGCAGGGCTTCGACTATACATACGACAAGCGACTCTATGATCGGCTTCGCGAAGGACACGCACGGCCAATCCGAGATCATTTACGCGCGGACGCAGAGTTTCAGCGGAAATCCGCACGGTTCCTTGAGAACCATGATGAGCCGCGAGCGGCCGCAACTTTCACCCCAGAGATTCACCGGGCCGCAGCTGTGTTGACCTACCTTTCTCCGGGCCTGCGATTCTTTCACGATGGGCAGTTTGAGGGTCGAACAAGAAAAGTTTCCGTACACGTTGAGCGCCGGCCTGTTGAACCGGTGGAAAGCTCTTTGCGTGACTTTTACGCTCGCCTTTTGGGTTGCGTAACTCAGTCTGAGACCACGGACGGGGAGTGGCAGTTGCTTGATGCCGCGCCGGCGTGGGACGGCAATTGGACCTGGGACTGCTTCGTGTCGTTCGCTTGGCAGCAGCCGGGTAGCCATCCGCTTGTCGTTGTGGTGAATTATGCGCCGAATCAAAGTCAATGCCACTTGCGGCTGCCGCTTGACGAGATCCGCGGACATACCGTGCGCGCGCAGGATCTGATGGGCCCCGCAGTTTACGAGCGTAGCGGCGATGAACTGACCTCTCGGGGCCTGTACTTGGACATGCCGCCCTGGGGTTTCCACGTATTCCGATTGGAGACGCTCGGAAGAGCAGGGACGCTCGAACCGTTCGAGAACATTTTGGGAGGGCTGCAATCATGAGTAAGACCGCAGAAGGACTGCGTTTGGAAGCTGAACGCGACCAAGAGGTAGCTTGGAAAAAGTGGGGACCCTATCTGAGTGAACGCCAGTGGGGCACCGTACGCGAAGACTATAGCCAAGACGGCAATGCCTGGGACTATTTCAGTCATGACCAGGCACGATCGCGCGCGTACCACTGGGGAGAAGACGGGCTCGCGGGTATTTCCGACGATGAACAGAAGCTTTGCTTTGCCCTGGCGTTATGGAATGGCCAGGACCCAATCCTGAAAGAGCGCCTATTCGGACTGACGAACAGCGAGGGCAATCACGGAGAGGACGTAAAGGAATACTACTTTTATCTGGACAGCACGCCGACGCACTCCTACATGAAGTACCTCTATAAATATCCGCAGCGAGCGTACCCGTATGACAACCTGGTGAGCACCAACCGGAATCGGACGCGCAACGATTTCGAGTACGAACTGGTGGATACAGGCGTCTTCAATGACGATCGCTATTTCGATGTGTTTGTCGAATATGCGAAAGAGGCGCCGGAGAACATCCTGATCAAAATCACAGTTTTCAACCGTGGGCCGGAGCCTGCTACCTTGCATGTGCTCCCGACGCTGTGGTTCCGCAATGAGTGGTCGTGGAGTGGTAACGCTGTTCGTCCGAATCTCAAGGAACTATCCACAGAAGGAGGCGATAGAGCGATTGCCGTTTCGCATCCGGAGTTAGGAGACCGGATTCTATATTGTGAAGGCGCGGGGGAGTTGCTTTTCACCGAGAACGAAACGAACAACGAACGGCTCTTTCATTCGCCCAACCCGACTCCATATGTCAAGGACGGGATCAACAACTATTTGGTGAATGGACATTTGGAGGCGGTGAATCCCGAGAAGAGTGGGACGAAATCCGCGGCGCACTATCGAATCACGGTGGGTGCGGGTCAATCTCAGATTCTTCGTCTGCGACTGGCCGAGGCGGCACCGGCGGCCTTAGTGTCGACGGAGAAAAAGCAGAGCGTTCCGTTTGGCAGTGGCTTCGACGCGACAATGCAAGCGCGGCAGAAAGAGGCAGACGAGTTCTATGCCACCGTCATTCCATCGTCGTTGACGGCAGATGCGGCCAACGTCATGCGGCAAGCATTGGGGGGCATGCTGTGGACCAAGCAATTCTATTTCTACGACGTTGACCGATGGTTGGCCGAGCATGGAGCCGACCCGTTCAAGGCTAACGGCCGTACAGCCCCACGCAACGACCACTGGCACCACATGTACAATGCAAACATCATTTCCATGCCGGACAAATGGGAATATCCCTGGTATGCGGCGTGGGACCTGGCCTTCCACATCTTCGCACTGACGCTAGTGGACCCGGACTTTGGTAAACAGCAGTTGGACTTGATGCTCCGGGGATCCTACTTGCACCCCAACGGGCAATTACCGGCGTATGAGTGGAACTTCGGCGACGTGAACCCTCCGGTACATGCCTGGTCTACGGTCTTTACCTATCGCCTGGAGAAAGCTCGCGGAAAAGCTGACCTGGACTGGCTGGAGCGGAGTTTCCACAAGCTGCTACTGAATTTTACATGGTGGGTCAACCGCAAGGATCGCACCGGCAAAAACGCTTTCGAGGGCGGATTCCTCGGGCTGGATAACATCGGCGTTTTTGACCGCAGCGCGCCGCTTCCAACCGGTGGGCACTTGGAACAGGCAGACGGCACTGCATGGATGGCGCTGTTCTGTCAGAACATGCTGGAGATTGCGGTGCAGTTGGCGATGGAGAAGCCAGCCTATGTGGATATGTGTGCCAAGTTCCTTGAGCACTTCCTATGGATCGCATCAGCCCTGGTACACGGGGGCGGGGACGTAGGGATGTGGGACGAGGAAGATGGGTTTTTCTATGACGTCCTGCGCCTGCCCGACGGCAGCGCCCGGCGCCTGAAGGTGCGTTCCATGGTGGGACTGCTCCCACTGTGCGCCGTTACGGTGTTCGAGGGAGAAGTTGTAGGAAAGTACCCGGAGCTAGGCGAAGAATTGCGCCGGTTTCTCGTTGCCCGTCCAGAACTCACTACCTTCATCCACGACCCCGTCAAGGCCGGTTGTGGCGGCCGACGACTGGCTTCCGTCTTGAACGAGAACAAGCTTCGTCGTGTATTGGCGAAGATGCTGGACGAGAACGAATTTTTGAGTCCCTACGGCGTCCGAGCCCTCTCGCGGTATCACGCCGAGCACCCGTATGTGTTTCGGGTGGATCATCAAGACTATACCGTCTCATACCTGCCGGCGGAGTCTGACACTGGCATGTTCGGGGGAAACTCCAACTGGCGCGGGCCGGTCTGGATGCCCGTAAACGGCCTGATCATCCGGGCGCTGCTGCAGTATTACAGCTACTACGGAAATGAATTCACCGTCGAATGCCCTACTGGATCGGGACGACAGATGAACCTTTACCAGGTCGCTGAAGAGCTATCGCGCCGCCTCAACAACATCTTTTTGAAGGACAAGGATGGCCGGCGGCCGGTGTACGGGGGAACGCGCAAGTTTCAGGAAGACCCCCAGTGGCGCGACTACCTTTCGTTCTTCGAATACTTCCACGGAGACAACGGGGCGGGACTGGGCGCAAGTCACCAGACAGGGTGGACCGGTATCATCGCCCGCGGCATGCATCTGTTTGCGACGACCACGCCGGAGCAGGTGCTGGCGATCGGCAAGACCGCGAGCGTCACCGAGGTGGCGGAAAAGGCAAAGAGCGCTCAGGCCGGAAGTGGGACTGGCGGCAGCAATCGCTAACTGTGATATCGGTCTTGAACGGAGAGCCTGGAGACTCGTCCGCTGGAGACTAGGCTGACAGTGCATCCCATGCAGTTAGGGCGGCGACACCAGCCTTCTCTCAAGAGTTCGCGAGGTTCCATTCGCGCAAAATCGAGCGCCGTTTGGATCAGAACTTCTCTGGCACGAAGTGTCTTCCCCGCAGCGGAGCCTGGTCGTCGTAGCTGCCTTTGTCTTTACGCTTGGGCAGCTTCACTTTCTCCCGCGGGGCCTTACCGTAGGGGATCACGCTCAATAGATGGGTGATGCAATTGAGCCGGGCCCGCTTCTTATCGTCCGAGCGAACGATGTACCAGGGAGCATGCTTGGTGTCGGTGGCCTTGAGCATGAGGTCCCGGGCGCGAGAATACTCGTACCAGCGTCGATAGGATTCCAAATCCATTGGGCTGAGCTTCCATTGTCGGACCGGATCGCTAATGCGGGCGTCAAATCTCCGCTGCTGCTCTTTTTTTCCGACTTCCATCCAATACTTGATGAGAATAATTCCACCGTCCACTATATATTGCTCGACAGTGGGGCAGAGCTCCAAAAACGCCTTATGCTGCTCCGGTGTACAGAAGCCCATCACATATTCCACGCCGGCGCGGTTGTACCAACTTCTGTCGAAGATGACGATTTCTCCAGCAGCAGGAAAATGCTGGATGTAGCGCTGAATATACATCTGGCTTTTTTCGCGATCGGATGGAGCCGGAAGGGCTACCAAGCGGAAGACGCGAGGGCTTACGCGTTCCGTGATGGCGCGGATCGTGCCGCCTTTTCCAGCCGCATCACGCCCTTCGAAGACGACAATCACTCGAAGACCTTTGTGCTTGACCCAATCCTGAAGTCTGCAGAGCTCAGCCTGGAGCCGCGAAAGTTCCTTTTCGTATTGCTTGCGCTTGAGACGGTCGTTGTTTTCGCCTTCGTCCTTAGCCATTGCGAAACACCCCTCCTCGGACGCCTCGATTTGAGGCTCGACTCGCAGACCAAAGGCCGACAGCCGGTCGGCGGTCTTACTTAGAAGCGAAACGAGTCTGCTGTTCCGGGCTGGGCCGAAACACTGTCAAGACTGACAGTGCCAATGTTTAAGCAAACGAAATAGGTTGCGGTATCCGTGCGACCCCGAGGGACTCGGAATCGATACAACGCGGCGCAGAGCGTGGCGCGGCAGCAATTGCCTCACGGTTAAATAGGATAGTTAGTTGGATCTGTCGCTAATGCAAAGCAGTACTTTTTTCATCCCGTACGAATTCAAGCAAGACTTGACCGCTCCGCCTTCAGGCCGTAGGCTCTTATTGGTTCGTGGATATCGTGGTAGCGAGCCGAGTGAAGTTGTTGTGCATCACTGAGGTTGCGAGGCACATCTGCGTAATCCGTGCGTGCTCCATGCCCGCGTAGAGCTAACCTCTTCTACCAACGGTGCGGTGCGAAGTTTGGGAGAAGAGACCATCTCTGACGCGTCGAATTTTTCACCTACGATTACGCGCATTCTGGTTGTGGAAGATTTCGAACCCTACCGCGCTTTCGTTACTTCTTTCCTCAGAGAAAAGCCGGACATGCAGGTGATTTGCGAAGCATCGGATGGACTGGAGGCGGTCGCAAAAGCGGAACAACTTACCCCCGATTTGATCTTGATGGATATCGGCCTACCCAGGCTTAATGGAATCGAAGCAGCGCGACAGATTCTGGAGTTCGCCCCGACTGCTAAGATCATCTTTCTCACGCAAGAAATCTCTGCCGAAGTGGTGCAAGAAGCGCTGCAGTTGGGCGCCTGCGGTTACGTACTTAAATCACGCGCCGGAAACGATCTGCCGGAGGCCATCGACGCAGCTCTTCGGGGTGAACAATTTGTAGGCAGAGGTTTGGCACGACCGTAGCGGCGCGACCGCACGAGATCGGCCGAGTCCAACTAAAGTAGAATTCGCTCAGTTCCCACACTCATTTGAAGTGTTCGCGTTTCTTCCGGAGAGAGGTTGGACCGCATCGACCCGCAGTTCAAGCAAACAATAATCTTTGGAAATACAAAGATCGATGGCTTTTCCAGCCTCCTCGATCCAGAAAAATGGATGTTGACCTCAGAGTCGAACTCCGCCAGATTGTCTGACGCGCATGAGTTACAAATAGAAAGATCGTTTTTCATGGAGTTTCACGGCTTTCATGGAAACAGCAGGCGCTGGGCATCTTCCCGCTTTCGGGTGTTAATGTAAAGAGGCGAATTTAGATTGGTTATGACCAGGATCATACATAGCTGACCCGGATATATTGGTCGATGTACAGAGTTCTTATGCTTTCGCAGACTTGGCCTCAACATTAAGAGGTACCGTGGCGCGGACTAGCGTGCCGAGTTGAGGTTGCGACTCGACGAAAAGCTCGCCATGGACCAGCTTCAGCCGTTCCTGCATGCTGGTGAGGCCCAGCCCGCGTCCGGTGATAGCCTCTTCAGGATCAAACCCAATCCCCGAATCACTCACGGCTAGCTCAATTTCATTCGGTGCACCTCTGAGCCAAACTTCCAGGTCCCGTGATCCGCTATGCTTCAATGCATTCTGAATAGCTTCTTGCAGGACGCGGAAGAAACAGAGGGCGATCTCCTGCGGTAGCTTCTTCGGGACGCCCTCGGAGTGAAAATCAATCCGAACTCCTTGCGTCTCGGATATCTCCCTGCAGAAACTGGAGGCCGCTGCTGCGATGCCTAGATATTCCAGCTTTGAAGAGTGCAGACGGTGCGATAGAGCCTGAATGTCGCTTCCGAGACCGGAAACCAGCTCGCCTACTTCGTCCAGGCTATGGCGGACTTCGACCGCCGAGGCGGGAAGGTCGCCTTTCAATCGTTCCAGATTCACTGCCAGTAACGCGATGCGTTGATTGATATCGTCGTGAAGCTCTCGCGCAATCCAGGTACGCTCCTGCTCTTGTGCCTCAATGAGCTTGCGGCTCATGCCGGAGAGCGCCTCTTGCGCCAGCTTGCGCTCGGTGACGTCGATGCACGAGCCGATGTAGCCGGCAAAGTAACCGTCCGCCTTGAAGGTTGGAACACCCAAGTCGGAAACCCAGCGATATTCTCCGTCATGCCGCCGGAGGCGATACTCCACCTGGAAAGAGTCGCGCCGATCGAAGGCGGTTGTGTAAGCATTCAGGCAGCTATCGAGATCCTCGGGGTGAACTCCTTCCGTCCAGCCGTTTCCAAGTTCGGCCTGAAGGGCGCGGCCGGTGAACTCCAGCCAAGGCTGATTGAAGAACGTGCACAGGTTGTCGGTACCCGACATCCAGATCATTACGGGCGCGGCATTGGTGATCAAGCGAAAGCGCTCTTCACTCTCGTACAGTAACTCTTCAGCGCGTTTTCGCTCGGTCATGTTCCGGGCGATCTTGGAAACACCCACGATCTTGCCTGCCGAGTCGCGTATCGGAGAAATAGTCAAGGAAACATCGAGCCGATTTCCGCTTTTTGCCATGCGTATCGTTTCGGAGTGCTCCAGTGAATCACCTGCTTTGATGCGTCGTAAAATCTCGGCTGCTTCCTCCCGCAATTCGGGCGGGATGATCATGCTAATAGGCTGTCCCAGCACCTCGGACTCGGTGTATCCATACATCCGCTGAGCGCCCGGATTCCAGCTCGTGATGACACTGTCTAAACTCACGGAAATGATGGCGTCATCGGAGGATTGCACGATGGCGGCGAGCTTGCGTTGTGTATCCTCAGCGCGTTTGCGCTCGGTGATGTCCCGAATGATGGAGGTGAACAGCTTCTTGCCGCCGGCTTCCACCTGAGAAATGGAGGCTTCAATGGGAAATTCTTCCCCACTTGCGCGAAGGGCCCACAATGCGTCCAAAGCTCCCATGGCGCGGTTGGTGCCCCCGGTCTCGCCAAAATGGCGAATATGCACTTCCTGAACGGCGCGGAAGTGCCGCGGTATGAAGCGGCTGATCGGAGTTCCAATCGCATCTAGCGCCGGGCAACCGAACATTTTCTCGGCAGCGCTGTTGAACACAACGATCCGCTGTTCCTCATCGACAGCGATGATGGCGTCCATCGCTGATTGGATGATGCCCTCCAAACGGACCTCGCTATCGCGTAGCCTCTCCTGCGTCTGCTTTAGCTCGGAGATATCCACCTGCACTGACGCGGTATGTAGGACGTTCCCTTGAGCATCTCTCACGGCGCCCACATTGAGAAGCACCGTTCGCCTCTGCCCCTGCTTGGTGATGATCACCATTTCTTCATTGTCAAGCGTGCCGACCCTTTTCCACTTCTCAAATAGATCAGTCATTTTTGAATGTGACTCGGGAGCATAGATTGTGGACAGGGGCTTGCCTATGAGTTCTTCTTTGGTGTAACCGTAGGCTTGGCAAGCTGCTGGATTGGCGTCCAAAATCTGACCGCTCAGCGACACCATGTAGCAATATTCCGGCACGGTCGCAAAAAACTGCGCAAAGCGACGCTCGGAAGCCTGCCTGGCCTCTTCTGCTCGCTTCATGTCGGTGATGTCGACCGCCACAGAGAGAACGCATGGCTCGCCATTCACCTCAATCAATTCCGCAGATGTCAAGCCCGTTAGTACCTCGCCGTTTTTTGTGCGGAATTGCAGCTCAAGATTTCGAAGGCCGACTTTTGCCAGCAGCTGTTTTGCGAGTTCCCTTCTTTGGTCGGGATCAACCCACAACCCGATATCGAAAGGAGTCCGGCCGATTACCTCTTCGCGGCTCCAACCTGTTAAGCGCTCAAAGGTTTCATTGACGTCGATGTAGCGATGATCCTTGGCGCTCGTTAGAGTGAGAGACATGGGACTCTGGCGAAAAGCCTTGGAAAACTTCTCTTCAGACTTCTTCAGCGCCTCGCCGGCGTTTTTACGCTCCTCAACCAGCGCGGCCAGAACCATGAAAGGTCCAGCCGTAAAAAATAGGAACAACTGCAGCGAAAACACATCCGTGAGCGGCCCCGATTCGATGAACGGACCCCGTCCATGGACCGCGCCCCAAATCGACAGGAAGCCAACTACGATGACCGCAGTACCAACCCCGAGCGACTCGAAACGCAAAGCGGCCCACAGGAGAAACGGCACGGGAGAATAAAGCATTGCTGCCGGGATGCTCCCTCCGGGAGCGGCGAAAGCGAAGTATCCGACTAGAGCTAAACCCGCGAACAACACGATTGCTTCCAAGTAATGAGTTCGCGGTTTATCTACCCATGCTGGAATTTTTCTGCCCCAACCCCAAATTACCGGTACCAGGATCAGAAATCCTAACGCCTCTGAAAAGAAGGAAATCTTCCAGCTAGTCCAGTACTCCCCCTTGGTTGCAAACGCGCCGATAAACGCTCCAAGGCATGGCGCGAGAAACACGGCAAAGAACGAGTACTTTGCCAAAGCGTTCAGACTATTCAGCTCCGGTGTGCCACTGAAGGAGTAGCTAAGACATAAGGAGGCCGTGAGGACTTCGACCGTGTCACACAAAATAAGGAGGGCAATCGAACGAAGCGGCAGGCCCTCCTGCAAGTCATAGAGAACAAACGCTGCAAAGGCCGCCGCGATGAGTAGTGGCCAGAGTCTTCGTTGCACGAGCAACAAGATGGACACCAGAAGCACGTTACCCGGCCAGAGCGCCCAGCTCATCTGCGGACGTATCACCAGCGTTCCGCCCAGCTTTGCGGCCAGGTAGGACATCGCAGCCACCAGGCACACCAACATCACCACTTGGACCGAGGAATCCAAATTCGCGAGGACAACCGACTGGCGTCCGCGAGTGCTTTCGATTACCTACCTCCTATGCCGCCGGAACCGTCTATGGCGCAATTGGACCGCGAGCGAAAGGGCGCTCGAAGGCTCATACAGAAGATGCGAGGATGCTACACCCGACCAAAGGTAATTAGCCACTTCCAAAGGTGATTAGCCTGGTTCGAGGTACGGGAGGAGGGCACGAGAGTGGAGTGGTGCTCGCCACGACGCCGATCGTTCCGGTCGGCGGGCTGGAGATTGCGATGAAGCCTGAATTGGCTCAACCCGTGAATAGAACAACAGGCAGGAGCGCGATGGGAAACAAGACCCTCATGACGCGTGGACCCGCTCATCTTCAGTTTGAGATCTCCCATTAGCTGGGGACGATGAGGGGCCTATATCGCAATGCAAAACCCCGGCACCACAGCCCTGTTCTTTCCGACAGCCAATCTGTTGCGGCACTCGTCGGTTATTTCTTTAGCGGCGGATAGTTCTTCAAGAGCTTTTGGACAGCTTTCGTGATGTTCTTTTGCTTTTTTTCGGGCTTAGCCTTGGGATCCAAGGTCTTTGAGGCTGTTCCGCGCCACACGAGTTGTTTCTGAGCGTCGTCGTACATGCTCAGGTCGAGCTGGCCAATATAGACGGTAGACGTGGAGGCGTACGTCGTTGTCGTCGCCATTCCACCATATCCATACCACCCTCTTCCCCACCCGGGGCCGTAACCCCAACCCGTGTTGTATGCCGTGAACTGTTTCTCCGTGGCGAGCGCGGTCTGATAGCCGATATAGAGGTCGGCAGAATCGAGATCGGTCTTGGTCAGCCCTTTCTTGGCGAGTTCCGCGTCGATCGCGGCCGTTATCTGCTTTGCTGTCAGTTCATCTGGTTGCTCGGCATCCTTGATCGACACCCATTTGTAAGTTTTGTATTTTGAAAAGTCTTTGTCTTTATCGAAGTCGTAGCGGACGTCCTGAGCGACCGCAGAGGTTACCGCCACGAAAAGCAAAGCAATTGCCAGCGGTACCAGTCTTCTCATTTCCTAGTTCCTCCTTTGGAGGAAGTCACGATTCCTCCAGTCCATCGTGCAGCACGCTGAACGTCACCAATTGTCGTCGGTAGGATGCCAAGTCTTGTCTGGGTTGTAGAGCTCCATGGTTTTGAATATGTTGAGCGTGTCCGGGCCTAGGTCTTTCTGATAAACGACCCCTTCGTAGCTGACAATGAATGTCTCTACGCCGGTGACACGGTAGTCCGCTGGTGCGGCGGCAAGGGCAAATCCTCCGATCATTGCCCCCTCCACGACGAAGTCCATTTGGCCTAGCCACGCGTCGGGGCCTTGTCCCTTCAAAATCTTGAAATAGTAACCGTGATAGGGCTGGCTCTTACTCGAATAGCCTTGCTCGATCGCCTGGGCAATTCCTTCTCCGACGGGGCCTCCCCAACTTCCATCCGCATTCTTCCAGGCAAGGCCATCATGTTTTCCTGGTGTGCTGATGATGCGCTGTGCGTATTGGTTCACCTCGTCATCATCATGTTTTTCCAGAGCATATTCGTCCTGGGCTTCCACGTAGCCACGGCAGATTTGGATGGCGTCAAGTTCGTTGGCACCGATGCGCCGGAATAGAATCTCCTGGCGCCCTGCTTTGGTATCGAAAGACCACTTCCCTCCCTTTTTTACAAGCGGGATGGGGAGTGGCCAGTTGTCATTGCCTACGGATAGGATGGCGCGGTTGGAATCGTTGGGATCTGGAGTGATCTCGTTTTTTTCGCGGGCTTTTTCGGCAAACGCGGCAGCAGCGTTCTTGTCACGGACGGGATCTTCCGAGGACACCAGGTCTTCGCCATCCGGACCAAGGATCTCGTTCAGCGCAGGCTGGTCAAAGCCTTCCGTTGCGTGAATTAATGCTTCGGAGGCTTGTTTGGGCGTTGCGAACGCTTTCGGCGATGCCTGTGCCGATGCGGTCTGCCCGGATTGCTGCGCCTCTCCCGAGAATGTTGCTGCGGTGCCGAAGAGGGCGATCAGTAGGAAGAATCGGAGAACTGTTGTTTCGAGAACACTCGCTGCTTTCGACTTCACTTGCTTTTCGTTCATCATGGCTCGATTACCTCCGCCGCCCGCCGCCACCGCTACGGGAAGCGCCCATGCTCGACGCACCCCGCGAACTGCTCGTCCGTGTAGCGCTTCCACCCGCACCACCGGAAGCACCACTCAGTGCGCTGCCCCTGGAACCAGCACTCGTGCTCGGAGATACACTTCGGTCGCCGATGCGATCTCCGCCGCCCGCTCCGCCAGAGGCCCCCGTGCGATTTGTTCCGGCACCGGCACCACTGCTGCCGGTAGCGCGATTCGCGGCGCCCGTGCCAGCATTGCCGCGGTTTGCGTCGGCGCCCCCTGCCGAAAGGTTGCCAGCGCCCGATTGTTGCCTAGCGCCTGCTTGGGCCTGGGTTTGGCGCGCATTCGCTTGCCGCGTGTTCATGGAATCACCGCGAGCGGTGCCCCCGTATTGGCTGGCCGTCGCTCGGTTCGAGTACGGAGCGCCGCCACGATGCTGGGCGTTGTGCTGCCAGCTGTTATTCCCACCGGTTCGGTTGCCGCTGACGTTGTTGACGTTCTGTCGGTTGTTGACGTTCGTTCGATTGGAATTGTTCACATAATTATTATTATTATTAATTGTAATATTGTTATTTCCGCCCCAATGGGAGTTATAGCCCCAACCGCCGCCCCAAGCTGCTCCCATGGCCACGCCGACACCGAACGAAATCGCCATACCCGCAGCGTAGTACCCCGGCGGCGGGTAATAAATTGGTGGGTAGGGATAAACGGGCGGCCCGTAAACCACGACTGGGTTATAAGTGGGAACGTAAACTACTTGAGGATTAGCTTGTTCAATAATAATGACGCTCTTGTTCTCAATTACCTTGGTTTCTACTTTCTGCTGCTCGCTGGGTTTCAAGTTTCCGGTGTCCTTGGCTTTCGCGCGCATTCTCTGGACAGCGTCCATCACGTCGGACTGCTGCGCTAAGAAGGCGTTTCCCAGGTCAGTTGTCCACTTGATGTCATCCGCCAAGCGCTTGGCCACGTCCGGAAGGGCCGCTAACGCTTGGACGCTCGGGTCCCAATCCTCTTTCATCACCGCGTCCGCCAGAGCTTTATCGCTCAAACCTTTGTTTTTCGTCAGCCACTGCTGAAGCTGGATAACTTCTAGCGGATATGTCGATGCCGCGAGCACTTGCGCGAGAAGCGGGTCTGGATACAGGGCGATCGGCGCAACCAGAGAATCCAATTGATCATTAGGAATCTTGGGAGCCGCCTCGTCAGGTGCAGCAGCCTGCTGTCCGGATCGCGCCTGTGCCAGGGGAGGCACGGAGCCCGTAATCAATAAAACGGAGCATGTTACCGCGATGATCTGGCTACACAGACTGCGGGCGTGGATCGCCATTTCTTCAACTCCTCTACTCCGTCGTCGTTTCGCTATCTGTAACCAACCCGCCTGATTGAGCCACTGGCAAAACTACCAGTCATACGACGTGGCTCTAACGAGTATCCACCATCTGTCACTTTTGACAGTTTCCAGCGGCCTGAATTTTTCATACCGTCGGCGCTGTCAACCAGAGTCATGCGCCTAATCGGTGTAATTGGCGGGAAGCGTATATGACACCGCAGGCCAGAATCGGGACGTTTTCAGACGACACCATGCAGCTTCGAAGAGTTGAACGCGTTCTTCTCGTGATCGGTCTTGTATTACTGGCCGTATGGGGTGCCGCGCGATTCTACCGGGTGATCGGTTCAAGGGCAGCAATTGCGCGATTCCAAGCGGACCAGCCGACGGACCCAATCGACAGGGCTGCCGTATTGCCGAATCCCGACTCGAACGCACCGATTGATTTTCGCCTTTGGTCGGTTCAGCGCATCTCGGCCTACAAGGAGAGCCTCAGCCAGAAGATGGACGTTCCCTTAGCGATCCTTCGCATTCCGAAGATCGACGTCGAGGTGCCGGTATTCAACGGCACGGACGACCTTACGCTGAATCGGGGAGTCGGAAGGATTGTAGGGACGGCCAGGATCGGACAACCAGGCAATCTGGGGATTGCGGGACACCGGGACGGGTTCTTCCGCCCGTTACAGAATATGATCGTGGGTGACCTCATCGAACTCGAACGGCCGGGACGCACGGACAGGTATGCCGTCAGTGGAATCAAGATTGTCACGCCGGAAGATATTTCCGTTTTGGATCCGACGCCGATTCCCACCTTGACACTAGTCACATGCTATCCGTTCTATTTTGTCGGACATGCTCCCAAGCGATACATCGTGACGGCGTCCATCGAAACTACTCAGGAGTCGGACCTCGGCGCTCATGAGGAGTCCATTTCCACGGGGAAGAACACTAAAAACAAGGAGAAGAGAAAATGATTTCAACCAGGTTCTCAAGAACGATCTTGCGTGGCCTGCTGAGTGGAGGCGCTCTTTGTCTAGCCTTCGCCCTGCCGTCGGTAGCGCAAGTGCAAAGCAGCACGGCAGTAGAACACGGTCCATCAACCAAAGAGGTAACCGTCGAACGCGGTGAAATTGTCTACATCAGCGGGAATAGTGTGGTCGTCAGGATGGATGATGGCTCGCTCCGGCAATTCGACAACGTTCCAGAAAGCCTCACGTTCATGGTTGACGGTAAGCCAGTCAACATCAACAACGCCAAAGTAGGTATGAAGCTCGAAAAACAAACGGTGAAAACCACCACGCCTAAGACGGTTACTACAGTCGAGACCGTGACCGGTAAGGTGTGGCATGTTCAGCCACCGAACAGCGTTATTCTGACGCTTGAAAACGGCCAAAACCAGCAGTTCAAAATTCCCAAGGGTCAAAAGTTCATGGTCGATGGCCAACAAACGGACGCTTGGGGTCTCAAAAAGGGAATGAATGTCTCAGCCCAGCGAGTGGTTGAGGTTCCCTCAACGGTGGTTGCACAGCAAGTTAGCAGGACGGGAAGTGCGCCGCCACCACCCGCTCCGCCGAAGCAGGATGTGCCGATTCTGATCGTCATGGCGGCACCGACACCTGCGCCGGCGGCTGAGCCTGCGGAGGCAGCCCCTGCCGCACTGCCGAAGACGGCCAGTAATGTGCCGCTCATCGGACTGCTCGGTGCGCTGTTCTGCGCTTTCGCTTTGGTCGCCAGGGCGATTCGCATGACGACCACGCGATCCGCCGGTCTCAGCAGAGGCTGATAAGTACTGCTCGCATTCCCCAACGCCAGAGCGGGATGGGGTCGACTATGCCGACCTCGTCCCGCTTTCGGCCCACATGAGATGCACAACATAACGCGAGGAACACCAAACGCAGGGATTGTTTGGGGAAGCGAGATCTTGTTTTCAGTCTGTTGATCCCACCACAATACGACTCTTGACAGCGAACTGGACTAGATCGGCATTTGTTCGAAGCCCAAGTTCCTGCATGATGCGATATTTGTGAAACGCCACAGTGCGCGGTGTCACTTTCAGGGCATACGCCACCTGTTTCATGGACTTGCCCTCCGCCAAGAGTTGGACGACTTCTCGCTGGCGCGGAGTGATTGCCTTGGGGTGTTTCCTGCCGCCCGGATCGCGAATGAAGGATTCCTGCATGCCTCGAGCAATTTGCGGCGTCACGTAGGTCTTGCCTCGGAGAACCACCTGAATAGCGGAGAGCAATTCTGAAACTGCGGACTTCTTCGACACGTAAGCGGACGCTCCTGCCTTTATCGCCTCGACGGCGAGTTCCGGATCTTCGTTCATCGTCAGAAAAACGATTTTGACGCCGGGCATTTTCTCTTTGAGTTGGCGGCCTGCTTCCAGGCCGTTTAGAAGTGGCATAGCAATATCAACTACAACCACGTCGGGGTCGAGCAAAACGGCAGAATCCAGGAGAGCATGCCCGTCAGCGACGGTGGCAACAATCTCGCAGTGAGGCGCCAACAACTGCGACAAGGCGTCGGCTACGAGAGTGTGGTCATCGGCCAGGATCACTCGCGGTAATTTCATTGTGCCCTCAGCATTGATAGCGAACGGCAGAGGAAAGATTTCTCCGGGTCGGCGTGGTGACTATATCACGCGCGCAACGGCAATTCTGAATTTTATAAGTTCTTGCAAATGATACACTTCGAGTCCGTTTGTATTCATCGAAAGGCTAGTTTTCGCCCTCATCAGTGAGGCTGAATAAGCTTGAAACCAGGCCCGAGCTGAGACGGAAACGGTCCAACTGGCAAAACTTACAGTGGCATCGAGAAAGAGGTCTCAGATAGGGTCGCCGTGTGGACTGACTATGAGTTCCACGCCAGCTCTCAGGCAACTGTCACCAGCCAAGACCGCCCTCGTGGTCGATGCTGATCCACGAGTCGATGCGGTCCTCAAGCTGGCACTGAGATCGCAGGACTGGAGTATTCAGCACGCTCCCAACAACATAGCGGCGCTGGCCATGGCCGAAGCAGAGCCTTGTGATCTCATCCTCACGAGCGAGAAAACGTCAGGCAAGGAGGATGTGGAGTTATTGCGGCGGATCCGCCGCGTGCGTCCGCATATCCGGTTGATCATTCTTACCGACGAGACCACGCCGGCCGAGGTCATCGCTTCCATACGGGACCGCGCTTTCAGCTATTTCTCCAAGCCGTTCTCATTCGAATCATTGGCCGACATGATCCGCTTGGCTGCTGACGGGCCTTGCTGGGACGATGGCATCGAAGTACTCGCAGCAACACCGTCCTGGATCCGTCTGGCGGCGCGTTGCGACCTCAGCACTGCCGAAAGGTTAACTCAGTTCATCAACGAGGTCGCTGATCTACCGGAAGCGGAAAGCAATGACGTCGCCATGGCCTTCCGCGAGATGCTATTGAACGCCATGGAACATGGCGGGCATTTCGATCCCAATAAATATGTTGAGATCGGCTACCTTGGCGCACGCCACATGGTCATCTGCCGCATCAAGGACCCCGGGGAAGGTTTTTCGCTTGACGAAATCCGCCACACGGCTCAGTCGAATCCCCTCGACGCTCCGTTCGACCACGCTCTCTACCGCGAGTCTCACGGTTTGCGTCCAGGCGGGTATGGCGTTCTGCTTGCCCAGCATTATGTAGACGAATTGATCTACGGCGAAAAGGGCAACGATGTGCTGCTCATCAAATATCTAAATTCATCCGGCGGCAGCCAGTTGCGCCATGAGTGATCTGAATGGGCAAACGCACGAGAGGCGTTGTTCGGTGTCCAAAGAATGCAAGACGTGATTCGCACATCGAAGGACAATACTCCACGTGAGCTTATTTCTGACCTCTATCAAGCGGTGATTGCATTCTCCGGCGGTACCAAACAGCAAGACGATCTGCCCGCTGTGATTATCAAGCGACGTCGAAAAAACAAGCGGAGTTCGCGCCCATATCTACCGAATCAGGTCCAGTCGTCGCCGTCGACTAAGCCGGGGCTTACAAAGCATCTGCCGCCAAGAACTGCCTCCACGCCAGCCACGAGATCTCGTGCCACCTTCGACTTAAGAACATAACCGCATCCGCCCGCGCTAAGCGCAGCGTGGACCACTTCCGGATCAGAATCCTGACTTAGGAAGAGTATTGCCGATTGAGGGGCAAGCTCTTGAATTTGAAGCGCGGCCTCAATGCCACTCAACCCGGGAAGGCGAATGTCCATCAAAATCAGGTCGGGTTCTAATTCACCTGCTTTCCGCACGGCTTCCAATCCGTCGGACGCGAAGCCGATGATGCTCAGGTTTGGATCCTGGCCTAGAAACGTTCGGACGAAAAGCTGCCACGGCGCAAAGTCGTCCACAACAAGGATGCGCACGAATGACGCTCGCAAATCGACTACCTCCTCAATTTTCATGGCTGAAGCTCCTGTAAAAACGTTTCGGTGACGACGAACAATCAGTATTGCAGCCGTCGTACGCCTGCGTCGTTGCGCCGGAGCAATCCTGAACTTGCGCAAGAGCAATTGCTGACAACAGAAAAAGCGCGATTGAAGAAGAATGGGAGCTGTGTCTTGGTCAGACCGTATGTAGAAAAAGACGCTCGGGGGAACGAAGCAAGATCTTACCGCGACGCTTTACCACAGCAGAATTGCTCTGCCACTCGCTTAACAAACGGCTGGCAGTAAAAGGAGTGACATTGGCCGCGCTTGCCAGCTCCTCGTTCGTGGCATCGAACTCGAAACCGTCCGAGACTTTCTTGCCAATGGTTTCGGCCAGACAAACGAGAACGCGCGCGAGCCTTTGACGGGCATTATGGCTAACTAGAGCGACGTGAGTGGCAAGATACCAGCCCAAGTAGTCCGACGCAGTGAGCAATGCGTTTTCCAACAGCCTTGGGCAGCGTGTGACCAGACCTCGGAGCGCGGCCCGGTCCCACACCAACATGTTGCTATCTTTCAGTGTTTCTGTACTGACGAGATAGCGGGAGGGAGTGGACAGAAGGGCCGCGCCGCCGAATACCTCTCCGGGAATAAGCCAAAAAAGAATTACCTTTTTGCCTTCCTGTGTATTGAAAAAGAATCGAGCGCGGCCCTTGGTCAGCAGGAACAGATGATCAGCAGGATGGCCCTGGTTTACGACGATGGAATTGGCGATAAAGTGTCGCTGGCTGGCCTCTGCCAGAACGATCTTGAGGTCACGTGGAGCGAGGCCGTCGAGAAATCTCGACTTGAGGTTTGCGCCTGCAGTAGCGAGTTCCGGAGCTGGCATAACCAGCGGCCTAAGGGCTTCCGGCTTGCGACGGCGGATCCGTGAGGGGAAGGTCCACGGTGATCGGAAAGTGATCGGACAAGGATTCGTCGGGCGCGTTGTTAACTTCCTGGAGAGTCCAGCCGAAGTGCGGGGCAAACTTGTAGTTGCCTCCTGGCTTTCCAGAATCAGTGCCGTAGCCCTTGACGAAGAACCAGTCGAGCTTGTACTCGCCCACTAAGCCGCCGTAGGTGCGCGCCAGCGCGTAGGTGTATCGGAAACCCTTCGTCGCGCGTTGATTCGAATCGCTGAGATTTCCGCCGCGTCCTTCCGCGCTGCGTGCCTCCTCGCCACGGAAATCGAATGTGTGGCCATCGTTGAAGTGAAAGTTGGCGAGATCGGCGAAAAACTTGGCCTCTTTCTTCCGCGAGACCAGGGGAACATCAAAGCCCGTAGGGTCATTCTTGTTCCGCATCATGTTCACGGGCATTAGCAATATGGTGGGGGCTCCGGTGGACCACTTGATCGCGCTCACCGCCCACTTGTCGTAGTCCTTTACCCGGTCCTTCATAACCTTTGAGACCGACATTGGCGCATTGTCTGCTGCAGTCGTATTCATGTCTCCGCCAACAATGATCGGGTTGGCATCGCCTTTGATCCACGAGAGCAGCTCAGTTCCTTGTTTTCTTCGACACTCCGGTTTGCACTTATTTTCCAGGTGTGGAGCAACCACGGTGACCGCACCGGTTGGCGATTCCGGCACGGCAAGTTCCACGATCAATACCATCCGGCCGCCTCTGCGAACCTCACGGGTAATCCTTTCTGTAAACAACAGATTAGCCCCTGTTCGCTTACCGGATTCGAGCTTGGATATGGCTTTCTTCTCGTCGGCATACCAGTCATGACAGACCGTAAACGAGTGGATGCTTGCCTTGAGGATGGGGTAGCGGCTCAGCACCGCGGTGCCATGCATTCCCAGGTAGCGCGCCTTATCGGCGTCGAAGGACTTCTGAATGTCCTCCTGAGCGGCCTGGTCCTCCAGCTTCACTTTTTCGAGGCCCAGGTTGAGTGGATCGATCTCGAGGAACTCGACTCCGTACGCATAGTTCATCTTGAGGGCCTGCGCGAGTTCGCGGGTTACGTCTCGATAGTCCGACCTGGTAACTCCGTAATCGGCTTCATTCAGGATCAGGAGGTCGGCTGGCTTGAGCAGGTCGAGCTGCTTCTTTACCACTTTCAATTGCTCTGGAGTCAGGGGTTTCGCTTTGGAGTCTCTCTTTTGCGCGATTATCTCGTCAAACTTCTCTGGTTCCGCGAGCGCGGTTCTTATCGCGTCGAACTGAATTCCGCGCTCGATGTTCCAGCAGATTGCGCGGATGAAAGGCCCGAGCGAATCCGAGGAAGGTCGGTTTGGTTTTGCACCGCTCAGATAGGCTTCGTTGCTCAGAAATGGGGTGTGAAGAAGCGTGTCCAAGCGTGTGGCGAGTTGTCCTTCCGGCTTCTCGGTCTGCTCAAGTTGCACCAACTCGTCGAAGGAGAGCGTTTGCGGCTTCGAAAAGCTGACAAATTCCTGCTTCTCAGAATTGGGCAACCCGGTCGTCGCAAAGCACAATGCCAGCAGGACGGCAGCGAAAAACCATTCTGCGCGTGCGCCGAGGCGAAGCCGACGGCCGTGACGCTTGAACCCGTGAAAGGAATCACCCATGAAAGATGTCACGGACGCGTCACCTCCATTCCCACCGATGTAATCTCCTGGCGCAAAGATCATCCGCTTGTTAATGCAAACCCTGGCGCTGGACTAGCCTCCAGACCCCGGAACCCAGACGTTATCAGCCGCTGCGATGTCGACGTTCGCCGCTGTTGTGGAGAGTTTGACTCGCTGAAGTCCGTCTTTCTTTTTTGGTACAGCCTGAAACACCAAGAAGTATTGGTTGTTGAACATCTTCTGCAGACGATCCAGGTACGGTTTGAAGCTGACTGGATTCTGTGTCCCCAGCGCGAAGTACTCCCCGCCCGTCTCATCTGCGATTTTGGCGATCCCAGATTGGCCAAGCTGTGCTTCCCAAGCGTTCCGGCCGTGCCGCCCGACGCCTGGCGAGTAAACGGAGTGAACAATAACACCGTAACGCTGGCTCGCGGTGCTCGCTGTGTCTGCGTCCATGCTGATGCTGGGCATCGTTGTGGGCATCGTTGCGGCAGGTCCGGGCATGCGCCCCATACCCATACCACCTGGCGACGAAAACCCGCTGGCCGTGCTCTCCCCACGCAGCCGGTCGATTCCGTCGGTCACGACCAGAACCTCTCTTCTTACTTTTGATTGAGGCCAGCTCTTGACCAAGCTGATGAGCGACAAGTAAGGACTGTCCATGGAGGACAGATTCCCGCGGGGGAGTCGTACGGCCTTGGACGCGGCGGCATGGTCAACCGTAAGATTCTGAGCGACCTGGACGGTTGCGTTGGACATATAGGCAATACCCACCATGGCGGTCGGGGGCTGTGCGTTGATGAACTCACGAAGGTCGTTGAGGTTGTTTCCGATTCCGGTGTCGCATGTGTCATCGATGAGGATGAATAGTTGGAGCGCGCCGTTGTCGTCCCGCGCCGGAATTACCTGATCAACCTTCAGGACATCCTTGCCCTGTTTCACCTGTACGTTCTCGGCAGTCAGGGCCGGCACTTCGCTATCGTCATTCACCGCCTCGTCGGTGATGACCATGTGAACCTGCACCGTGCCGGAAGCAGGTTTCGCTTGCGAATACGCGATCCGGACGCCGACAGCCAGTGCGCAAAAAGCCCCGGTCACCGCGAGTACAACGTTGTATCTCCTCATGTGCTCTCCTAAAATGCTGCGCCCGGCGAAGTAATATTGCCGGGCTGCCGCGAAAAACTGTCACTTCTACTAGTAGGAACCCTGGAAAAACGAAAGATGGATGGCATCAGATTGCTAAGGCTGCGGTCAACCGCGGTGCAGCGAGGGGTCATCAGACGAGTGATTCCGGTAACGTCCAAGGTGGTACCCATGATCGACCCGATGACCCAGAGTGAACTCGAGGGCCAGTGTCGCCATACCATCACGCCAAGAATTAGCGCCACGACTGATTTTCAGGTCAGCAAGGTAATAGACAGGATCGTGGTCGCGACACTGTCAGTTTTGACAGGTAGACTCGGCCCTACTCCAGCCCTTTCTGGGGTTTGGGAGCATTCGAGAAACCACCCATTCGTTTGCTGGTCAGGAGAGGAACTGATCCTTGCAGAGAGAGGTCAACGTCACATGCTGAGTGGCAGGTTCTGGGAAACGAAGATATTCCCGGCCAATGCCTCTCGAACGGCTGGAAGTAGCTCGGTGGCAATTCGGGACTTCACAACGTAGCCGAAAGCACCCGCGGAAAGACATCGACGCACAAAATCGGAGTCGGTGTGAACGGTCAGGAAGACGATACGCGATTGGCAGCCTGATTCTTTCAATTGATCGGCAGCCTCTATGCCATTTAGCATCGGCATGGAGATATCGGTGACGATGACGTCAGGCTTCAGCCTCATGGCCTCGTCAAACAGAGCTCGGCCGTTTACGACCTTGCCCACAATCTCAAACTCCGGTCCCAGGTAATGTTCTGCCAGGTCCGGGAAGCGTGGGTGATCATCCGCCAAAAGTACTTTTGCCTTGCTCAATTTGCCCACCTGACGGACCGCGCCAAAAAAACAGGAATCCCGAAAAATCCAGCGCGCGATCCGTCTCCGCAAATTAGACGAGTCGATTCGTATGGCCACGCCAGGTGCCATCGTCAAGCTATCGCCCGGACCAGTCTCTGTATACTGTCAAGAGTGCCAGCGGTGGAAATAGGATGATCTCGAGCTGTAAGGTCGAACTTCCTCCTCGGTTACGTCGAGAGAAACACAAGAAACGGAGCCAACACGACAATGTGTTAGAATCCGGGTCTAGATAAACTAGACGTCTTTCGAGTTGGCGCCCCGCCGCCGGTGCGCATCCTTCGAGGCAGGTCCGAGGTGGAAATGCAGTGCAAGGCATGCAAATCAGGGAACTTGCAAAAGCTCGACGGGGAGCTGACAGCTAGTGCCCCCGACTTGGACGCAATCAAGGTCCCCCCTCTATACGTATGCCTAGACGTCGTGGTCTGTTTGGACTGCGGCTTCGCTGAACTTCTCATTCCCACTAACCGATTAAAGTTACTGAAAACGAGAGCGCAGGCACCCGGGTTCTAGGTCTGTTTTAACGATAGCCAGCCCACGAGCGTTTGCCCACCCAATCTTTTCCCTACTTTCTGCCTTTCGGCGGGAAATCCTTGAAAGACTTCGTCACGATCTGCTTGATCTCTTTATCCTCGTTCTTGCGTGCCTTCTGCGGATCATTCCACTTCTTGATCGCGGTGCCCTCCCAAATGACGATTTTGGATCTGGAATCCAAGGCGTAAAAGACAAACTTGCCCTGAACGGAATACCAGACGCTCGGCGCGAAACCCGCGTTCGTTCCCGCGCCGACATTCCACATATTGCTGCCAGGTGGACTCATATCGGGCGGCTGGATGCTGTCGAGGCCTGCGGGTGCCGCCGAACCGGCCTGCAGGCCCTCATCGCCTGGCCCAGCGTGATAGAAAAGGTAGAATTCGGGATTGGCTGAATCCTCCACAATTCCCTTAGCGGCAAGCTCCTGAGTCACAATGCGCATGATCTTCCGATCCAGGTCCTGGTTATCTTCCGGGTGTCGCATCGTAACAAGATGATTCTTTTTCCACGCAAAACGCTTTAGCACAGCAAAGTCATAACCCTTGGCGTAGTCCGTCTTGACGCTCTGAGCCCTAGACGTCTGCACTTCGCATAAGAAAGCCAGCAGGAGCGCCAAACCGAGGGACCCTGGTTTTTTCACGAATTCTCCTTCTCCTTCAGGTCTTCGAGGGGTGCTCTGGGTCTTCCCCGTCCGCGACTGACCAAAGCAGGTGAGTCATGCTGCTCTTTTGCGCTTCCGCTCAACAGAGCCGCGGAGTTGGTGTTGCATATGAGCCCGCGCCGTAAAAATGCGCGACTTGAGCGCTGCCGTGCTGACCCCGGCTTGGCGCGCCAACTCGCGCTGCGTCCATCCTTGAGCGGTGTGCCGGATGAAGACGTCGACGATCGACGGATGCAGTCCACGCAGTGCCTTCGCCGCGAGTTCCTTGGCTATGTATCGTCGCTCTTGATCCGGTCCACCGTCCTCGATGTCCAGTGCCGCGATCTCTTCGCCTTCGGGTTTCGGCAAATCCGCTTCAAGCGTCAGACGCTCACAGCGCCGTCTGCGAATCCTCATCAACGCTTCGTTGATCGTGATGCGAATCAGCCAAGTAGAGAACTGCGAACGACCCTCAAACCGATGGATGTTCATACACACTTTGCAGAAAACGTCTTGAAGGTTGTCCTCTGCGTCTGCGTGATTCTTCAAAATCCTAAGCGATACGTGGTAGATCTGCGGCAAATGCATTTGCACGAGTTCGCCGAATGCTTCCCGACTGCCGCCGCGCGTCCTCTCGAGAAGCACTTGCTCCACCTGTGAGTTTTGTTTGCTAGCTTTCACGGATTTTCTTCTTCTGGGTGACACCCGAAACCCGGGCTGGATGATTTAACAGCACGGCTCGGCGCCCCCGCGTTGCGGGATGCCGAAGTTGGTATATTTTCAGCGGTGTAGGGGTGGAGGGCCTATCGCTTCGTGGCGATCGTTGAAGCCGATAATCGGCACAACCCTGGCTTTCAGCCATAGCAATCCGCGGCCTACGCCTTCCTGTAACAGAACAAAGGCAATGAGAAGAAGCAATACAGCGACGACCGCCGCGGCAACGAAGAGCAGCACGAGGATGCTTTCTTCTACCGAATACATCTTCAGCCCGAGCTGCACGGCGATGATTGATATAACAACGAGGATGGCGAGACCCATCTTCCATTTTATATTCCAGCTATTCATGTTCAGTTCCTCCGGAACGACTTGACGGGCGTCTCGCCCTCTTGGCCACGTACCGCGAAGCCCGCGTATTTGCGTAAGGTCCCACCAGGACGCGGGACTTCGTTTTTTCTCGGGTGCAATCCTGAGGGTTCATCGGTGGCGGAGGGAACTGTCACTTTTGTCAGGTGGCAATCGCGCGCACTCGAAGCAAGCTGCCGCGACCTCGCGTCTCGATGCGGGGATATTCCCGTTACGATTGGAGGCTGATCATTACCCGAGTTGTTTTGACCTGCGTGATGACGTGGGTCCTCAGCAGCATTTCCTTCGCTCAGCAGCCGAGCCAAAAGACCGGTGACGCCCCCCCGCAAATGGCCCCGGAAGTTGGTCCGCCACAGACCGCCGGTGCACCGATAGAGATTGATGGCCGGCCTGTCCTCCTCATATATTCCTCAGTCGCCGGCATATCTCCTGAGGAACGCGCAGCGAACATTGAGAAGAGGATTCTTGGTATAGCGAGGAGAGACGCGATAGCGGTCGAATCTATTCGTGCAGAAGACCACGTCGCCTGGACGGAAATCACTGTCGGCAACGACGTGATCATGGGGATTACGGAGAGCGACGCGAAAGCCGCGGGGCGGCCGCGCGGTCAAATGGGTGCCGAATATGCGGAGGTCATTCGCCGCACGGTAACAACGTACCGCAGGGAACATACCTGGAGGGCCTTGCTGCGAGGGATAGTCTCCAGCCTGATTGCCACCGCAGCCCTCGTGCTTGTCTTGCTGGCGCTGTTTCGCATCCGCCGGGCTATACACCGCAGGGTGGAGACGTGGATTCGCGTGACCGAGGATGGCTATTCTCCGAAGTCTTTCCGCTCACGGCTCGCGCGCTTTCTTGTACTGCCCCTGCTGGGAACCGGCGTAATTGTCGTCATGGTCGCGGTTCTGGCAATGCTGCAAGTCTATGCCGCTTTTGTCCTGCGCTCCTTCCCATCCACCCGCTACGTGTCGATGCAAATGAGCCGGTGGACGATGTCGGAATCCTCGGGACTGGCGAGCGCGATCTGGAATTATCTCCCAAACTTGGTTGTCGTTGCTGTGATCGTGCTGGCTGCCCGTTACTTGATCCGATTGAACAAATTCATCTTCGCGGAGATTCAAGAAGGCAAGCTCACGTTGCGCGGATTCTACCCGGATTGGGGAGCCCCCACCGCGAAGCTCGTGCGCCTCTTGATCATCGCGGCCACTGCCGTGGTCATGTTTCCCTATCTTCCTGGCTCGAACAGTCCTGCCTTTCGCGGCATCAGCGTGTTCCTGGGTGTTCTGCTCTCCCTCGGTTCAACGTCGGCCGTTTCGCACGGTGTTGCCGGCACGATCCTGACGTACATGCGTTCCTTCAGCGTGGGAGATTTCGTGAAAATTGGGGACACCATTGGGGAGGTGGTGGAGAGGAATCTCTTGGTGACGCGCATCCGCACACAAAAAAACGAGATTGTCACCATTCCGAACGGAAGCGTTCTCGGCGGAATGGTGATGAATTTCAGCGCGGAAGCTCGCAAAAACGGCGTGATCTTCTACACGACAGCTTCCATCGGCTATAGTGCGCCCTGGAAGAAAGTGCACGAGATGCTTATCGCTGCGGCCCTCTCTACCAAAGACGTTTTGGAAACTCCCCGTCCGTTTGTTCTGCAGTCGAGTCTTGACGACTTCTACGTCTCTTATGAACTGAACGCCTTCACCGCACATCCCGAAAATATGCAGTATATCTATTCGGACCTGCACCAGAACATTCAGGATAAATTCAATGAAGCCGGAATCGAGATCAATTCGCCCCACTACACTACCCTGCGTGACGGCAATCGCATCGCGATTCCCGACGAATACGTACCGACGAATTATAAGGAACCTGCCTTTGGGATTCGCGAAGTTAAGGAGTCGGAAGGTTTCAAGGGCGAAAAGCGCGCACGGGTCTCCCCGAAAGTTCCTCCCCCAAGTTCCTAGGAAGGCACGCTTGAGGACTGCGGAGTCGACAATCGAATGATGGAATCCTGAGCTCGGCGCCTCGCTGTAGCACAACACCCAGAAGTTCCGTAATCGCAAGACGCATCGGCATTTACCCGGTCTCAGGGCCCTGGCGCTTGACGACGCCGTCGAACGGAAATCAAGGAAAATCTAAACCCCTTGCGTCTGGGACAAGACTGTCAATACTGACAGATCAACCGCGCACGGCGCGCCGTTTCTGGCGCACTCACGAATCCAGCGGGGCTCTCTTGTCAGAATTCGCCCTGTCAGAACTGACAGTATACGCAGCATGCTGCTTTTTCTAGCATTCCCGACAAGTGGGAGCATTCATGGCACGACCGCGAGTCATGCTCGCCGACGATCACACGATTCTTGTCGAGGCTTTCCGTAAGCTCCTGGAGCCTCACTGCGAAATTGTGGGCACCGTAGCGGATGGACGCACTTTGCTGGAAACCGCGCCGGAGCTTAAACCCGATGTGATCATAGCGGACATCAGCATGCCGCTCATGAACGGTCTGGAAGCCGGGTCGCGATTGAAGGAAGTGCTGCCCCGAATGAAGCTCGTCTTCTTGACAATGAACGAGGATCCGGACTTGGCGGTGGAAGCCTTGCGCTGCGGGGCGTCCGGTTATCTCTTGAAGACTTCCGCCGCTTCGGAATTGATTCGCGCTATCCAATTGGTGCTCAAGGGAAAATCCTACGTTACGCCCCAGATAGCAAGGGGAATGCAGAAAGCTTTTATCCATAATCCCAACCCTGGCCCGAAAGCGCGCGCCAAAACCTTGACCGTCCGGCAGCGGGAAGTTGTGCAACTGTTGGCCGAGGGGAAATCCATGAAGGAAGCCGCCAGTGTCCTGAACGTGACGCCGCGCACCGTAGCATTTCACAAATATCGCATCATGGATGAGCTTAACCTCAAGACCACCGCGGACCTTATTCAGTTCGCGATCAAATCGCGGATTCTCGTACCCTAGCCGGGCTGTTGGCAAGCGTGGAGTGCCGGCGGGGGACTGAGGTTCCAGCTCAGCACCCAAGGGTAGTCACACTTGGAGCATAGTCGTTGGCGAAGCCTTCTAGCTTTTTCTGCAGGGCCCGACTCTGTCAATTTTGACAGAGCAACCTCCTAACCAAACGATGTAAACTGCATCCAATTTCCATAACCAGGTCGCGTCTTGGAAGTGTACTGGCACTCATAAGGAGAATGCTGTGCAGCTCACGCAAGGACCAGTCCCTTCGGGGATTCTCCAGTTGAAGTCTGCGATTTTACTGTACGTCTTGTTGGTCTTTCTGTTCGCGCCCTTGGCTCTGTCTCAACAACACGACATGGATAGCATGCCAGGAATGAACATGAATGCGCCCGCGCCTCCGGAAGATCCAGCGCAAGCGGCCAAGCGGCTAGCGGACAAAAAGGAGAGCGAGTTTAACCATCACCTGGCTGGTGTCCTGGTTGTCTTCGCAGGGATTTTCATTCTTGGGCAGGACCGACTCGCGAAGCGCTGGCCCCTGGTGCGCTATGCCTGGCCCATGTGCTTTCTCGCCGCGGGGGTCTTTCTTCTGGTCTTTAGCGATACCGAGATTTGGCCCTTCGGCCCTCAAAGTCCCTGGTATGCGCTCACCCATAACGCCGAAGACCTTCAGCACAAGATCTTCGCTGTTATTCTTTTGGCTCTTGGGTACGTTGAATTCCAAAGAGCGCGAGGGCGACTGAAGGTGCCATGGGCTGCCTGGTTTTTCCCGGTCGTAGGGGCTGCGGGCGCGATCCTGCTGCTGTTTCACGTTCATGGCGGCGACATGCAGGCGCCCCACGCCATGGAGTCGATGGAGCACATTCAGATGCAGCATCGCTGGTTTGCCGCCACGGGCTTCGGAATCGCAATAGCGAATGGACTAGCCGAAACGCCCATGAAGTGGCAGCAATTTTTCAGAAAGGTTTGGCCGACGCTATTGATTGTGCTGGGCGCTCTGCTGACCCAGTATACGGAGTAATAGTTCCAAGGAGCCTGGTGACCGTGCCAATCAACTTGCATCGCGCCAAACCGCGTCGCCCCCTCCGCTCGCGCGCTTCCGTAATCAGAACGCGCCTGCTTTTTCTAGTGGCTTTCTTTGCTCTGGCTGGGATTCCTCTCTTTGCTGGGACGAAGATTGTTCGCCGCTGGGTGGTCACCGGCGAACCCATGCCCAAGATTGAGAAGGTCCTGGTCATCGCGGTCCTGGAAAATTACCTCATACGCCAGGAATTTGAAGACGAAATGGAGAGACTGCTCGCCGAGTCTGGAGTGCAAGGCGTCAAGAGCCACATGGTCCTACCACCTCGCAACGAACTGATGGAGGGTGAACTTAAAGAGCGTATCAAGGAAGGGGATTTCGATTGCGTCCTGGTCATCCGGCCAATGACTGTGCGTAAGGAGACTGAGGAGGTGGTCACCAGCGTCTCCGGCCCCTACTTCGTGCCTCCTGCGCCCTATTACCATTTCTGGCCCTACTGGAATATGGCCTGGGGCCAAGTCCATACGACAAGCTCTTATCTCAAAGAAAGCACGATCGTCAACGCCGAGTTTAACCTCTATAGCACCAAGGACGAAAAACTCCTCTGGAGTGGCGAAACCGAAACCGTCTATTCCAAGGACTTCGGGAAATTGGCGAAGGCGTATGCGAAGACGCTCGTCAAGCAATTGAAGAAAGACAAGGTCGTCGGAACAAAATGATACGCCGGACCTCTCCTAACGCGCCCATCAGAACTATGGTCTTCAGTTCAAAGTAACTTTTGCCGCTAAAGGATCATAAACTCCAGCTTCTACCTTCAGTGTGCCAGCTTTGACCGCATCACGAATGACGGTTGAGGAGGTACGAAGCAATTCGGCCTCCTGTCGCAATCGCGAGTATAAGCCTTGTGCGCACTACTGCTTAAGGTCCACTAGAGAATCACTGACTCGCTTCACCTTGAGGTTGACACTCACCTCGACGCGATCGGCGATCTTGATGAAGGGAATGCCGCTGTTCATTCCATATTGCTTACGGTCGAAGGCCATTATCCCTACGATCGTGCCTGTGGTTTGCCCCCTGCCGGAAACCGTCAGCGCCAGCTTCTCGGCCTTCGTCATGCCCCGAATCGTAAAGTCGCCGTCCACCTCAAAGGTGTTGGGACCGGTCTGGACTATCTTCGTTGACTTGAACGTGATCACCGGATTCTCTTTGACGGCGAAGAAGTCTTTGCCCTTCAGCTTGCCATCCTTCACGCCGCTTCCGGTATCCACGCTTTCTGCCTGAATCTTGATGTCCAAGACACCTGTCGCCAGATCAGTAGACGTGAATTTCAGGGTGGCGTCCCACTCGTTGAAAGTACCCTCAATCGCCACCGACGCTTCCACGTCGAATTTAATCTTGCTTTCCCCGGGCGTAATTTCAAAAACAGGAACCCCCTGGGGGGCTTGCGCTCGAGGAGCGGAAGAAGACAAGACGGACGCCAGGCAGAAAATCGCTATTCGCATGAGTAAGACTTCTCCTTGCTCGAAACGGTAGTCGGCGCTGCGCGTCAATGGACACTGTCAAAACAAACAGGGCCGGTGCCCGACAATCGACCGTAAATCAGCGCATTGGAACCCTCAGATGTCCCAGGAAGTCAGCAGCCGACAGAACTCGGTCCACCTGTCTTTTTTGACAGTGGGCATTGACATCCTGTTTCCTGCAGCATAGCCTCCCACGGAGCAAACTGAGGGTCATATGAGTCCTAAACAAAGAATTGTTCTTCCCTGCCTCCTGTTGTGTGTCGCCGTCTGCACGGCCTCGGCCCAGTCAGACCAACAATCGCCGCGAACCGAGCCGGCATCCGACCTGATTAGTCGGTCTGTGAAAGCCATCGGCTATAAGGTCAACGGGGGAAGCACGAAGGTTGATCTGACGGCCACTGACTTGCTGCCTCAAGCCACCGGCGAGGCAAAAGTCGAGGCGAAGACGGGTGCAACCAGTATTGAGGTCTCGATTAGGAACATGCAGCAGCCCTCGAAACTGGGCGCTGAGTTTCTGACGTACGTGCTCTGGGCCGTCACGCCCGACGGGCGTGCCGGCAACACGGGCGAAATCGTAATCAACAAGAACGGCGAAGGAAAGCTTGAGGCGACCACCCCGGCGCAAACCTTCGCCTTGATCATTACTGCTGAACCCTATTCTCTAGTCCGTGTGCCCAGTGAGATGGTCGTGTTGGAAAACGAGACCCGTAAGAACACCAAGGGTCAGATCTTCCCGGTCAATGACTTCAAGCTGATGAGGCGGGCCCAGTATGAGAAGTTGGGGAACCCGCTGGCCATGACGCCGGACCTGAAGAATGTTCCGCTGGAAGTGTATGAAGCGCGTAACGCCGTGGACATCGCCAAGTCGCGCGGAGCGGATAAGGATGCGCCAGAGATCTTTACCAAGGCCGCGTCCAGTCTGCAAAAAACCGAGAATGCCCTGACGAGCAAGGCCGACAAAAAGCAGATCGTCTCCACAGCCCGGGAAACAATACAATTTGCCGAGGACGCCCGGGCCCTCGCCGCACAACGCCAGGAACAAGCACGCATAGCAGCGGAGCGTGACGCGGCAGCAGCCAAGGCCAAAGCGGACGCCGAGGCGAAGGCAGACGAGGAGGCTCAACGCCAGGCTGAACTGTCCGCCGCAAAACAAGCGCAGATGAAGGCGGAAGCGGACGCAGCGGCTGTCAGAGCCCAAGCGGAGCAGGATGCCCTGAAGGCAAAAGAAGCAGCGGCCAACGCCGACGCTGAGCGGGCTCGTCAACAGGCGAACGCCCTACGTGCGCAACTTCTGGAGCAATTCAACCGCATTCTGGAAACTCGCGATACGCCACGCGGGCTGGTGGTCAATATGGGCGACGTGCTGTTCGATTTCGGGAAGTATGATTTGCGTGCGGAAGCAAGGGAGAAGCTGGCCAGACTTTCGGGAATTGTCCTCGGGCATCCCGGCTTGAACCTTGCGGTCGAGGGATACACCGACAACGTGGGCACTGATGAGATCAACATGACGCTGTCTCAAAAGCGCGCGGAAACGGTACGAAGCTATCTCCTTGAGCAGGGGTTGGCTGACGCGAACGTCACGGCGCAAGGATTCGGCAAGTCCAGTCCGGTCGCGGACAATTCCACACCCGCGGGCAGGCAAAAGAACCGCAGGGTAGAAATTGTCGTGTCGGGCGAAGTCATCGGGGTAAAGATCGGCAAGTAACCGCGGTCTTGTCCCGAGACTAACTCGAAAGGAAAGTCGTCGAAGCTCTCTACCTGTCGATGTGTTTTCACCTGCTAGTTTTGACAGTTCCCACATCTCAAACAGATCTTACTATCAGCGTTGCAATTCGCGCGTTCGATCCGCGCCCGCAATATATTTGATTTGGTCTGACAAAGAGACCCGCCGATGCCGCATACGGAACTCGACACTCACGAAAAGGCTCTGGCACTCAATTTGGATCCAACCATCTTCGGATCGTTCGCGGAGATCGGCGCCGGGCAGGAAGTGGCTCGGTGGTTTCTACAGGTGGGAGCGGCTTCGGGCACCGTCGCTAAGACAGTGTCGGCCTACGACAAAGAAGTCAGCGACGATCTTTATGGAACGGGAACGCGCTACGTCTCTATGCAGCGGCTGGAAGCGATGCTGGATCGCGAATGGAACCAACTGCTGATGCAACTGCAAAAGAGCCGCGGTCCATCGACGCGTTTTTTTTCATTCGCAAACACCGTTTCAGCGCGCAACTTCGCAGGCACGAACGAATGCCACGGCTGGATAGGGATACGTTTTCAGGACAGCCCCGAGGGCGAGCCACAAGACGTTATCTTGCACGTCAGCTTAAAGGATCCCGCTAATGTGCTCCAACAAGATGTGACCGGCATCTTGGGCGTTAACCTGATCTATGCAGTTTTTCACCGGCGCGAGACCAAAGAAACTTTCTTGAAGGCTCTTCTGGATCAAGCCAGCATCCAGCGGGTGGAAATCGATTTCATCGTCGTGCGTGGTTCCACGTTTGGGAGTTGGAATTCCTCTGACTTGCTCCGGTCGCTCGTCCTGGAGGGGCTGGCCGAAGCTGTCGTTCTCCCCGCGGGCAACCGGAGCGGACCGCCAAATGAACTTCTGCGCAAGCGACCAATCGTCCTGGCGCCAATCGCCGTTGATCTTCAACCCACCCACCGGGAGATTCTGTCCAGCGCGATAAGCAGGCTGAAGGCAGAAGCGGGAGAGGGGGCACGCGAACCGCTCGGTCTCTTCGCTGTTTCAACCGTGCGACCTGATTTGCTCCACGAGGCCTTCAATCCCTTTGATCTGTCGAGCGGTGTGGAAGAGCTACACGCACTCGGGGCGGACGTGCTCATTTCCAGCTACAGCGACCTTTACGGGATGACGGCGTTCGTTAACCGTTACACGCAAGCTCAGGTACGTTTTGCGGTTGGGCTTCCTGCACTGATAAGCATCTTCTCGGAGGCGTATGGGCATCTCGAAGGCCGGTTGCTCGAAGCGCTTTCCAGGCTTTTCTCACAGAACGTGCGTGTTTATGTCTTTCCCCTGGCAGTCTCGGTCCTCCAGGAATCGCCAAATCTCAAGTTGGATGCTAGCTGGCAATGGGAGGCGACGGACGGTTGGATTTCCGCAGACGAGCTACATCCCCCGCCACCATTGGGCCACCTGTACGCCTACCTGCTCGCCAGCAAATTCATTGTGCCCATGCGGGGTGCCGTTTAGCTGCGCGGCTATGACACGCCTGGTTTCAATGCTTTGACTCGTCGAGATCGCTGTCGCCGAATCGGTAAGCGCCCCGCGACTTCGGCCGACGAGCACTGTCAATTTTGACAGTTCCGCGCACGCCAGGGCGCACCTAGCATCAACGCTCTGTGAGGCGACCCCACAGGAACATTGCGCAATGCTAAGAATTGGGACCTCTCTGATCGACAAGATTTCTGGGAGGAGCACCATGCCTCTCCTGGAGCGTGTACCATGCGAAAACGACTAAAACTTTCAGGTTCTCTTGCGATATTCGCGATCTTTTCTGCTGGATGCGGGAAGATGGGACTCCCTCCAGCGGGGCCTCCCTCTGTCGAAGTCGTCCAGGTTGTGCAAAAGGATGTACCCATCACAAGGGACTGGGTGGCTACGCTCGATGGATTTGTTAACGCTCAGATTCGCGCACAAGTAAATGGCCTTTTGCTGAAACAGAACTACGCGAACGGCTCGTATGTCCGGAAGGACGACCCGCTGTTCGAGATCGATCCAAGACCGTTTCAGGCAGCTCTTGACCAAGCCAACGGAAACCTGCAACAAGCCAAAGCGAATCTTCAACGTGCAGAGGCACAGCTCGGTAAGACGCAGCTGGACGTCGCTCGCTACACGCCCCTCGCCAAAGAGAGTGCCATCAGCCAACAGGAACTCGACGATGCTGTCCAGGCCGATCTTGCAGCCAAGGCCCAGGCGGAACAAGCAAAAGCAGCAATCGAGTCAGCCCGCGCTGCGGTGGACTCCGCCAAATTGAATCTCGGCTTTACGCAAATCGTTTCACCCATCGATGGGGTTGCCGCGATCTCCACTGCCCAGGTCGGAGACTTCGTTGGTCCCCAGAGTGGCGCTCTCACAACGGTTTCCACTGTCGATCCCATCCTCGTCAGCATTATGGTGAGTGAGCAGGAGTATCTCCGAGCGATTGATCAAATTAGGCAGCAAAACAAGCTGCAAGGTCGTGGTCTGACGGAAGATGCGGCGCTACGCACCCTGGAGTGGCAGCTAAAACTCGCCGATGGCACGATCTTTCCCCGCAAGGGACGCTTTAATGCCATCGACCGCCAAGTTGACGTGCGCACCGGAGCGATCCTCGTCAAAATTCAATTCCCAAATCCAGGCAATGTCCTTCGCCCAGGCGGTTTCGGCAACGTCAGCACGGTTACGCGGATCCAGCAGGGTGCGCTACTCGTGCCACAGCGTGCCGTGACTGAGCTACAGGGTGGATACCTCATAGCGGTAATCGATCATGACAACAAGGCCAGCATTCGCCCAGTCAAAATGGGCCAGAAGGTCGGCACGTGGTGGATCGTTGATGAAGGCCTTAAAGCGGGTGAGCGCGTCGTTGCCGAAGGCACGCAACAAGTGAAGGAAGGCGCACAGGTCAATCCCAAGCCTTACCAGGAAAACTCTTCCCTAGCAGAGAAACTCAACCAAGGAAGCGGCAGCTAGCAAGGTACAGCCATGTCTAAATTTTTCATCAACAACCCTATCATGTCGATGGTGATCTCGATCGTCATGGTAATCGTGGGCGGTCTTGCAATGCTCACCTTGCCCACCGCTCTTTTCCCCGAGCTTGCCGACCCTCAAATTCAGGTTACCGCGATGTACCCTGGCGCCGACGCGCTTACTTTGGATCAATCGGTCGCCACCCCCATTGAGCAAATGATGAGCGGCGTCGACAACATGGAATACATGTTTTCGACGAGCCCGAACAACGGTGGGATGCGTTTGACCGTGGACTTCAATATCAAGACCGATGCCAACACCGATTTGATTCTCACTCAGATGCGCCAGTCCCAGGCTGCTTCGCAGCTACCGTCTGAGGTCAACGCCCAGGGTGTCACCGTGCAAAAGTCCACGATGGCCCCGCTCATGCTCTTCGATCTGTACTCCCCCACCGGAAAATACGACGCACAATTCCTCGCCAACTACGCTTACATCAACTTGCTCAGCCCGCTCACTCGAACCTACGGCATCGCGAGCGTCACAATTTTTGGCGCCGGTCAGTACGCTATGCGTTTTTGGGTTAATCCGGACCAATTGGCCAAGCTACAGATCACCGTCCCGGAAATCATCAGCGCCATCAAAGCCCAGAACAATGTAAATCCATCAGGCCAGATTGGCGGCGAGCCGGTACCAAACGGGCAAGAATTTACCTTCGCCGTCATTGCCCAAGGTCGTCTGGTAACCGAAGATGAGTTCTCCCAGATCGTGGTGCGCGCCAATCCCGACGGCTCCATCGTCCGGCTGAAGGACGTAGCCCGAGTTGAACTCGGCACACAGGTCTACAACCTGCAGGGCAGGTTGGACGGCAAGCCCTCTGCGGTTGTCGCGATTTACCAACTCCCCGGCTCTAACGCCATAAAGGCGGCGCAGGCCGCCAAGGATCTTGTGGCGGAGGCCCAAAAGAGCTTTCCGCCGGGCCTGGACTATACGATCGCTCTGGACACCACTCTTCCCGTAACCGAAGGCATCAACGAGATCGTCCATACGCTTCTCGAAGCCATAGTACTTGTGCTCGTGGTGGTATATATCTTTCTGCAGGGCTGGCGCGCCACCTTGATTCCACTGCTGGCCGTGCCCGTCTCGCTGATCGGCACCTTCGCACTTTTTCCTCTCCTCGGCTTCTCCATCAACACTCTTTCGCTCTTTGGCCTCGTGCTCGCTATTGGTCTAGTGGTCGATGACGCCATTGTCGTGGTTGAGGCTGTTGAGCATCACATCGAGCATGGACTGTCTCCGAAAGACGCTGCCTTCAAAGCCATGGAGGAAGTTAGTGGCCCGGTGGTCGGCATCGCCGTTGTTCTCTCAGCCGTGTTCATTCCCACGGCCTTCATTCCCGGGATCACCGGTCGCCTCTATCAGCAGTTCGCAGTCACCATCGCCGTCTCCGTCATTATTTCGGCCTTCAATGCTCTCACGCTCAGCCCGGCCCTCAGCGCTCTCTTGCTTCGTCCCAAAAAGCCGGCACGCGGACCACTCGGAAAATTCTTCGCGTGGTTCAACAGGTGGTTCGGCCGCATGACTGACGGATATGTCAACTGGTGTGGAGTCCTCATCCGCAAAATGGGATTCACCATCGCCCTGCTGCTCGTCTTTGCCGTCCTGGCTGGTTTTTTTGGGTCCAAACTACCCAAGAGCTTCCTGCCCGAAGAAGACCAGGGTTACCTTTTCGCCGCTCTGCAGCTGCCTGATGCTTCTTCCCTGCAACGCACTAGCGCGGCCGCCATGAAAGTCGAGGACATTATTCGGAAAACCCCGGGGGTAGATCACATCACTACCGTCGTTGGTTACAACATGTTGAGTGGCATACAGAATACATACAGCGCCTTCTTTTGGATCACCCTGCGGGAGTGGAAGGAACGCAAGGCGGAAGACGAACAGTATTGGCCCATCAAAATCCACCTGAACGAGGCTCTCCGAGAGATATCGCAGGGGACTCCACTATCCTTTCCGCCACCCTCCATTCCTGGAGTCGGGGCATCGGGCGGCGCTACCTTCGTCCTCGAAGACCGCTCCGCAAGAGGTCTCGAATTCCTCAGAGACAACCAACAGAAGTTTATGGCGGCAGCACAAAAGCGGCCCGAGTTTAGCTTTCTATTCACCACCGCTTTGCCTTCCGTTCCGCAGCTCTCCGTAAAAGTCGAACGCGACAAAGTATTGAAGCAAGGCGTGCCGCTCAGCGATGTATACCAGACTCTCCAAGCCTTTATGGGTGGAGCTTTCATTAACTTCTTCAACCGCTTTGGACGAGTCTGGCAAGTCTATGTTCAGGCCGAAGGCAATTTTCGGACACAGGCGGAAAATGTCGGCCGCTTCTATGTGCGCAACAACGCTGGCCAAATGGTCCCACTGTCCTCGGTTACTTCCATCGCACCCAGGCTCGGCCCCGAATTCACAATGCACTACAACATGTACCAGTGCGTTCAGATCAATGGCATTACTAAACCGGGTTTCAGTTCCGAACAGGCTATGAGAGCGCTCGAGGAAGTCTTCGCCCAGACCATGCCACCCGGAATGGGCTTCGACTACATGGGTATGTCCTTCCAGGAACAGAAAGCACAGCAAGGTGTGCCGGCATCGGTTGTGTTCGGCTTCTCCGTCCTGTTCGTCTTTCTAGTCCTGGCGGCCATGTACGAGAGCTGGACGTTGCCATTCAGCGTGCTCTTAAGCACGCCCGTTGCCGTCTTTGGCGCATTTTGTGTTCTGTTCCTGCGCCGCATCGTCGGTCTTTTGGTCTTTCATGACTATGCAAATCTCGGACTGGAGAACAACGTCTACGCCCAAATCGGCCTGGTCATGCTGATTGGTCTCGCGGCCAAGAACGCTATTTTGATCGTGGAATTTGCCAAATTGGAGTTCGAGAAAGGCAAGCCGCTCGTGGACGCTGCGCTGGAAGGCGCCAAGCTCCGCCTCCGCCCCATTCTGATGACCTCACTTGCGTTCCTCCTGGGTTGCGTGCCTCTCTGGAGGGCATCCGGCTCTGGCTCCGTTTCTCGTCAAGTGATGGGTACAGTGGTCATCGGAGGCATGGGGGCTGCCAGCGGCATAGCCATCTTTATTATTCCCGCGCTCTTCTACATCGTTGAAAAGCTTGGCGGCGCAAAGCACGTGGTCAAGATGCCCTTAACAGCCACTCCGGAGCATGGGACTGCCGCTGGCGATGACTAGCTTCGGCAAACTCAAGGTCAAGAGGCGCTCAACGCCATGACAAACACGACTTCGACTCAGAAGGACGCCCGCCATTCCGGGCACATCCCGTATACCGTCATCGCCAGGCGTGCGGACACCACCGCACGCCTTGCCAAGTCCTTCTCTTCCCTCTCGCTCGTCCTAAGCTGTGCATTTACCTTGCTCCTTCCCGGCTGCGCGGTCGGCCCGAATTACCAGCGCCCCAAGGTGAATGCTCCAGCCGAATTCCGCGGCGCTGAGGGCGCGTCCCAGCAAGCCTCCATTGCCGACTTGCCTTGGTGGGACGTTTTCAAGGACGAGCAGTTGAAAACTCTCGTACAGACCGCGCTGGCCAACAACTACGACTTGGCCATCGCAGTGACGCGGATCGAACAGTCCCGGCAAATCGCCGCGCAAGCCAGGGCACAATATTTCCCCGCCGCCGGTTATGCAGTACACGCGAGCGACGGCAAAAATGAATTTGGCACGATCGATCCCAATGCCTCCGGCGGGTCGAGCAAGGGGGCATTGATAGCCGTAGCCAGCGCGGCCTGGGAACCTGACGTCTGGGGCCGTATCCGGCGCCTGAATGAATCGGCCAGAGCCCAATATCTGGCTACGGAAGAAGCACGGCGGGGCGTCATGCTCTCTCTCGTGAGCGACGTTGCCCAAGGCTACTTCCAGCTTCTCGATTTGGATCTTCAACTGGAGATCGCCAAGCGAACCACCGATTCATTCGGCCAGACCTTGCAACTTTTTACTCAGCGGCTCGAAGGCGGCGTTGCTACAAAACTGGACACATCACGGGCGGCAGCAGCACAGGCTACCGCTGCCTCCAGCATCGGGGAGCTCGAACGACAGATAGCGCTAACAGAAAACCAGATCAGCGTATTGCTGGGTCAGAACCCTCACGGGATAACGCATACCGCGAAACTCCTCGACCAGATCGTTCCCCCTGACGTACCCGCGGGATTGCCTTCCGCATTGCTGGAGCGCCGCCCAGATCTGCTCGCGGCAGAGCAACAGGTGCGCGCAGCGAATGCCCAGATTGGCGTTGCCACAGCCGCATTTTTTCCCCAAATCGGCCTCACCGCCTTGCTCGGCAAAGCGAGTACTCCGCTTTCCGACCTATCCTCTGGGGGGACAAACCTTTGGAGTATCGCTGGCAACGTTAGCGGCCCTCTGTACCAGGGTGGTGCGCTCAGAGCCCAAAAGCGCCAGACGGTCGCTTTCTGGGAACAGTCGAAATTGCAGTACGAACAAACGGCTTTGAGCGCCTTCCAGGACGTATCGAACGCCCTCGTCTCTCGCCAGAAATATGAAGCCGTTCGCAGCGAACAGGTTCGCGCCGTGGAAGCCTATCAGGAGTCCGTCAAGGTCTCCCTGCAGCGCTACGTTGCAGGCAAAGCCAGCTATTTTGAAGTTCTTGACTCTCAGCAGCAATTGTTCCCTGCAGAGAATGCTCTCGCCATGACCGAACTCAATCGACGCACCGTCATCGTGCAGCTTTACAAAGCTCTCGGTGGAGGTTGGAACTTAAAAGATCCAGATTGGGTTGGACCCAAGTCATAGTGTCGCCAGCCTTAAATACGAGGTGCGGAGTAAGATATCGCCGGTGGCTTATGCGTGTACCTAGCCGCCAATAGTCTTCACTGAATTTGTCCGTAAATGGGACCAAACTAAAACGTGGGCTGGCGCAAGGTTCACGTGAGTCGTGTCAATTGAGTTTTTTCAAATCCTCTATTTAGCAAAGTTCATTTGCGATTGATATTCGTTGACCCGACACTCTGCCTAGTAAGTCTCGTCCCGAATCCAGGAACGCCGTGCAGAGCCCTTTTTCAACCACGCCGTGACTTCTGGTAGCGAAAAGCTCATTCGATCGCGAAATCGATTAATATGCAAACCATTCGAAACCAGAATCGCCAAAATGAGGACATTATGAAAAAACTCTGCTTGCTGTTGTTGCCGGCCTTGGCCCTGTTGCCCGGCACCGCTCAGGAAGTTGTTCCCGAAGGTTTCGAACTCTGGACCGCTGCTTCGCTGAAGCAGATCGATCAGGAAATCGCCAAAGACGCTGCCACGAACGCTCACCACATTGGTCTCCGCCACCTAGCGGATTTCCCAAATGACCTATACATGCTTTCTCGACGGGAGGCCGACGGTGTCCCGGAATGGCACGAAAATCAGGCCGACGTGTTCGTGGTGGAGTCGGGTTCCGCGGCTTTGATCGTCGGCGGAACGCTGGAAGGCGCGGAAATCACCGAACCGCACGAAAAGCGCAACGGCACGATTCGCGGCGGCATCCAACGCAAACTGGCCGCCGGGGATATTGTCCGCATCCCTGCCAAGACGCCGCATCAGCTCTTGTTGGACGGCGCCCATGAATTCACCTATTTTGTAATTAAGTTGAAAGGTTACTAGCGCGAGCATCGCAAACAGCCTTGCTTGTGAAGAAATGGCTGCTCTGGAGGAGAAACAATGTCGCTAAGATCGCTGAAGCTTCTGGTTGCGTTCGTATCACTCTTGTGCTGGATCACGGCGTCCGGACAGGCTCCCGCGCCGCCCACCTCCGCGCCGACTCCGCCGCTTCCCTACGGGCCGCCGATCGGCGTGGAAAGCGCGAAGAAAGCCGCGGCCGCGGCACTTGCAGAAGCTCGGAAAAACAATTGGTTCATGGCGGTCGCCGTCGTCGAGCCCAGCGGCGTCCTCGTCTACTACGAGAAAATGGACAACACGCAGATTGGAAGCACGACCGTTTCCATCGACAAGGCGCGCACATCCGCCCTCTTCAAGCGCCCCACGAAAGCGTTCCAGGACATGGTTGCTGGCGGCGGCCCAGGCCTTCGCGCCTTGTCCTTGCCGGGTGCCATTGCCATCGAGGGTGGCTTTCCGCTTGTCGTGAACAGTCAGATCATAGGTGCGATTGGCGTTTCTGGAGACGCCGCATCGAACGACGCGATCTGCGCACAAGCCGGAGTCGCCGCCCTGAAATAGGCAAGCATCAAAACGCAAATTGTGGCGGCCGTACAATGTGCGTTTCCGCTTAAACTGCCGGATGCTTCCCGAGTTCCTGCGAACGAACTGGTGGAACAGTCGCGCCCAAAGTGAAAGTTTCCATACGGCACCCTGTAGCCGCCCTCTCCGAGAGGGCGGGGTTTGTAGTTGCGGGGCTTGCCCCGCCCAGCTGTTGCGTCTTGACTCAGGCGAGACACCGTGTTTAGCGTGAGGTGCACGTGTGAGTCGTTGTGAACGATTTCTTTAGTAAGTTTCAACGGTAAAAACGCACCATTTGCTCTAGTATTGGCCCGTTTTGCCAGCATCATCGCATTTCCGCTTGGCGTGGCGGCGGATCTTGACCACGCGAAGGTGTGGTTATCGCAGGAGGTCCTACTGAGAATGCGCACATCGATTGGCGGCGTTTGCTTCACGCTGTTGTTATTCACAGTGCTTTTGGCTTGTTGCGTCGCAGTGGGGCAGAACTCTGCCGATGAACGGATTCGCTTGGTCGTGCATGAGGACAAGCGCCGCGTCGACATTCTCATCAACGATCAGCCATTCACTTCATATATATGGCCCACGACGCTGGACAAGCCCGTGCTCTACCCACTGCGAACTGCGCGCGGCACGGTGGTGACGCGTGGCTACCCTCTGGAGCCGCGCCCGGGCGAACGCACCGATCATCCGCACCACGCGGGATTGTGGTTTAACTACGGCAGCGTGAACGGAATCGATTTCTGGAACAACTCCGACGCCATCAAGCCGGAAGACAAACACAAGATGGGGACGGTCTACCACCGCAAAATCGTGACCGCGAAAGGAGGTTCGGACAGCGGGGTCCTTGAAGTCGAAGCCGATTGGAACACCGCAGACCAGAAGACTCTACTCAAGGAGCGCACGCGTCTGGTTTTCCGCGGCGACGCGAACACCCGCATCATCGACCGGATATCCACGCTTACAGCACAGAGCGAAAAAGTCGTCTTTGAAGACGACAAGGAAGGGTTGCTCGGTATGCGCGTGGCGCGTCCTTTGGAGATGCCTTCGGATAAGCCTGAGGTATTTACGGACGCCAGCGGCCGCCCGACTACCGTGCCGAGGCTCGACAATGCCGGCGTAAACGGTGTGTATCTCACCAGTGAAGGAAAGACCGGCGACGCGGCCTGGGGCACCAGGGGAAAGTGGTGCAACCTTAGCGCGCAAGTGGAAGGCGAAGCGGTTACGATCAGCATCTTCGATCATCCCTCGAACACGAATTTTCCTGCGTATTGGCACGCTCGAGGTTATGGACTTTTCGCGGTCAATCCCCTGGGCCGCAAAGTCTTCACCAACGGAAAAGAATCGGCCTTGAACTTCACGCTCGAACCGGGTGAAAGCGTCACGTTTCGCTATCGGGTGCTGATTTCGTCGGGTAAAGCCACGGCCGAAAGTACGGACGCTGCGTATAAGGAATTTGTCGCTGCTTACCGCTGAGAGATTGAGGCTAAGCGCTTAGGCGGCGGGCGCAGTCGCGCAAAATTTCCGACTCCCAGAGAGGACGGCGGGCATTTTTGGGATGTGTTAGGTCGGTGGGGATTCGGCCGGCGGCCTTCAGGAAAACGGCGGCGGAATGTTTGTAGGCCGGCACTGGCTCGCGAAAGGCGACGTTGCCGAGATATTGCAGAGCGTCGGAAAGTGCGTAGTAGTTAGGGTCGCCGGTTTGCCACAGACGGTCGCGTTCGGCAAATTTTTCGGGCGCCAGTGTCGCGAGACCCAGCAAATAGTCCGATCCGTACTCGATCATGTCGATGCCTAAGTCGTTGCCGGTGTAAATCACAAAATCTGGACGATGCGCGTCTCGCAGCGCGAGACGCTCGAGTTCCACCAGCCGATCGAGCGAAGAATGCTTCATTCCTTTGATCTCGGGGATGTCCATTAGATGCTGGACCGTTTCCTGATCGAAGATCTCGCCATTGGGGGCGAACATCTGGCCCAACTCGAAAGCCAGCACTTCCGGGTATCCATTGCAAGCTCTCCGATAGATGGCCGCTTTTTCCCTCGATGATTTTGCGTGGAGGCGGCTGCTTTGGAACAAGATCGGGGTGCCGCCGTAACTTACGATTTGATCCATCTGGCGACGGTAGAGAGAGACGACGTCGCCGTTTTCGTTCTCGATGTACGCGCCGGCTACGAACGGCACATCTTTGCCGAGGGCATCGCGCGTCCATCGCAGCACATTCATCTTCTCCGCATCGGTCAAGTAATTTACGTAGCCGGTATCCATGTTCACGGCGTTCATCAATCCCGCACGCTGCGTGGCTTGCAGGTGCAGCGCGAAGGCCTGCTCGGCGACGCGACCCTCCGCTTCAAACGGCAAAAGCGCAGCGGCAATACCGCGGACCTTGCGCTTCGGTATCTTGCGTTCCAGCAGCGTCTCGATTTTCATCGCTTCGCTTTCGCGGCGGACAACTGCGCCATCATTTCGGAGTGTTTGTAGTAGCTATCGAGAGGATAGCATCCGGATGGCAAGCCGTTTCGCGGGGCGGTGGTGCAGTCGCTGAACGTGCGGCAAATTCGTTTGTGCTGCAGGGGACGTTTTTGCGCAGCGTCCAAAAGTATTTCGGGATAGGTCAAAGTCATGCGCCCCAAGCCGATAGCGTCGACCCACCCTTCGCGCAATGCGGCTTGAGCCACGTAAGGTAGAAAATCCTGCAGATAGCTATAGGCCGTGCCCACCACAATCAGATTGGGAAACAATCGCTTCAGCTGTCGAGCGACGTTGAGCTGCAGGCCCACTTCGATCAGCGGATCGTGCGGAGGCAAGTATCCATCCGAAGGCGGAAATAATGCCGGCCGCTGGACATGCGGATTGTAGTAAGGGCTTCCCGCCGTCAAGTTCACCAGCGGAATTTGCAGTTCTTCGAGCAACGACAGAAAACGAATCGGTTCCGTCAGGTCCGCCTGTGTCGGATTTTGCGGATCGACACCGAATCCCCATTTAAAGGGAATCAAGTGCTCGCAATCCTCGGGAATTCCGGGGCCGCGCTTTCCGTTCGACGGCGCGGGGTCCGGCCGGAAAGGAACAGTGTCGAACGCCGAAAGCCGCACGCCAATCCTTAAGCCAGGCGCATTTGCGCGGATGCCTTCCACGACCTCGCGGAGGAAGCGGGTGCGATTTTCAAAGCTTCCCCCGTACTTACCCTCACGGGTGTGGGCGCTCAGGAATTCGTGGCCGAGATAGCCGTGGCAATGCTTGATGTCCACGAAATCGAAGCCCAACTCCCAGGATGCGCCGGCAGCGGTGTGAAAATTCTCGATGATAGTTTCGATTTCGGCATCGGACAGGACCGGGTAATCGTTCGGCAAGTTTAAGCGTCGATCCAGGATCGGGTGGTGATAGAGAATGCGGGGCTCCATCCGATCGTGAACGTGCGGGCGGCAATAACGACCTGAGTGCGTCAACTGTAGTCCGAGTAGCAGTCCGTCGTCCGAGCTCATTGCCTTGCGGTGTTCCGCAATCAACACGGCGCGCAATCGTGCGATATTTTCGCGCGTGTGAGGTGCCATAACCAGTTGGTTCGGATTGGCGCGAGCGCCCGCGGAGACCGCTATCGCTTCTCCGCCCCAAATGAGCTTGGCGCCGCTGGCTCCAAATTTTTGCCAACGACGGAGAGTGAGCTCGCTTGGGTTGCCGTCGGCCGTTCCGTCCCACCCTTCCATGGGATTGATGGCGATGCGATTGCCGATTTTGATTCCGTCGCGATGCAGCGGAAGGAAAAACGGAGAGGCGGCTGTGGGAGCAAGTTCTGTGTCGCAAGGAATCGAGACCTGCAGTGAGCGCAGGTGCGCTTGAAAATGGAGGGGATCCTTCACCGAACCCAGCCGCAGAATGGGTACGTTGCTCATTCCATCTTTCCTAGTTTCGGCAGCGCGGTCGTCGCGAGTCCGACGATCCAACGCACGACAGCCCAAGTGGTTGCAATGGCGTACACGTGCGGGCGGAAAGAGTCAAGGATCGGGAAGACCTCGACAATTGTAGCCACCGGAGTTTGGATTGTATATGTTCGGTACAAACGCGCATACCTGACTTTCCAGCGTCTCTCGCAGGGATTCTGGAGCATCCTGCGGCGATTATATGCTTAACTTTGGCGAGACCCGGAATGCTGCCGATTTCTTTCGTCGACGCCCAGCCTCAATTTTGTGGACAGGCGATCGTTACCAATCTCATTCCAAGTCCAAAGTGGTGGGATGCCAAATCCAGACGGAATCAAGTGAGGCACTGATACGTGGCGTACATAGAGGAAAAGGTCTTTCCTGTTGAAGCGCTGCGCGAATTCTGCGCTCGCGTGTTTATGCATTTCTGTGTGCCCGAAAGCGATGCCGCGCAAGCCGCCGATGTCCTCGCCGCCGCGGACCTGCGGGGCATCGACTCGCATGGTGTAGCGCGCATGCGGAGCTACGTTGACCTGCTCAGCGAAGGGCGGATTAATCCAAAACCACAAGTCGAGGTGATCCGATCGACGCCGAGTACTGCGACTGTCGATGGCGACAACGGATTGGGTTTAGTGGTTGGGCCACGGGCGAATCAGATGGCCATCGAAATCGCGGAGAAGGCCGGATCTGGTTGGGTTGCTGTCATGAACACCAATCATTTCGGTATCGCCGGCTACTACGTTCTCAAGGCCGTCGCCCACGACATGATCGGATGGGCGATGACGAACTCTACGGCGATTGTCGCACCTTTGTGGGGCATTGAACGCATGCTGGGCACCAACCCGATTGCGATCGCGTTCCCGGGAAGGAACGAACCGCCCATCGTAATCGACATGGCCACATGCACGGCTGCCTACGGAAAAATCGAAATTGCCCTCCGGAGGGGCGAGAAAATTCCTGCTGGCTGGGCAACCGACAACCTCGGGCGAGTAACGACGGACCCTGCCGACGTCCTCGCAGGCGGAGCGCTCATGCCGCTGGGATCGGATCGCGAACGTGGCGGTCACAAGGGCTACTGCCTAGCCATGATGGTCGACCTTTTGAGTGGAGCGCTGAGTGGAGCTAATTGGGGGCCGTTCGCCATCCCGTTTGCTCTGCGGCAAACCATTCCGACTCGAAGCGTTGGCAAAGGAATCGGACATTTCTTTGGCGCCATGCGGATCGACGGGTTCATTGACGCCGATTCGTTTAAGTCGCAGGTCGATGACTACATCCGAGTTTTTCGCGCCACGAAGCCAGCTCCCAGTACCAGCGGTCCGTTAATCCCCGGAGACCCTGAGCGCGAAGCGGAAACTATCCGGCGTGAGAACGGCGTGCCGCTGATTTTGCCCGTTGTGAACGATTTGCGCGAAGTCTCCAAGAAAACCGGAATACCCTTCGACTGACGACCTTGTTAAGCTGCGGCGCACCAGAACTGAGGTACCACAGACACTCTTGCCTGTGTCCACCGCAGCCTCAAGCAAATCTAACCACGAAGCATGACTCGTTACGTAGGCGCGCTGTTGTTTGCGTTTTCGGTGTTCATTGTTTTGATTTGCTACCGGATCGTTCAGCATGCTGCGCTCCTATAGCGGACATACGAAAAGGTTCCAGGCGTTGAGATCTGCTAAAGCGATCGTTTATGAGTCCTGATTTGACAGGACGCGAAACCCGATCGACAGAAAAATAAATAGTGGCGCGATAACTCTGCTAGTCTCTCAAATCGTTGGTGAATCGAGGGGCGGTGGCCGTCATGGCGGTCGATCCGGCGGTTGCTCAGAGCGCGCGAAAACGAATTGCGTGGCGCATTCTTCCTTTTCTCTTCCTGCTTTACATCATCGCATTTCTGGATCGCATGAACGTGGGCGCCGCGGCGTTGCAGATGCCGGCAGATCTGGGTTTCGACGACCGAGTGGTGGGTCTCGGGGCCGGAATGTTCTTCATCGGATACCTGGTCCTCGAAATTCCGGGCGCATTGATTGCCGAGCGTTGGAGCGCACGGCGGTGGATCGCACGGATCATGATTTCCTGGGGAATCCTGACTGTGCTGATGGCCTTCATCCGCACGTCCCGGGATTTTTACGTGGTTCGTTTTCTTGTGGGCGCCGCGGAGGCTGGCTTCTTCCCAGCGGTTATCGTCTATATCTCTCACTGGTTCAGAGCCGCGGATCGTGCGAAGTCGGTGGCAAGCTTTTACGCTGCGAGCCCACTTTCGTATGTCATCGGGTCCCCACTCGCCGGTTTGCTGCTGGGGATTTCGTGGTGGGGTCTGCGAGGGTGGCGATGGCTATTTATATTGGAGGGAATTCCCGCAGTCGTATTTGGCGTTGTCACGCTTTTTTACCTGACGGACTGGCCGCGTCAAGCCAACTGGCTGACAGACGATGAGCGAAACTGGATCAGTAACGTCCTCAACCAGGAAAATCAAGCAAAGCAGAAGATTCGTTCGTACACGATTTGGCAAGCGCTCGTGCAGCGCGACGTCATCCTGCTGACGTGCTGCTATTTCTGCGCGACTACTGGAGGGTACGGGATCGCGTTTTGGCTTCCGACGATTCTGAAGCGGCTTTCCGGGCAAAGCGATATTCGCGTCAGCTTGTTTGCGGCCCTTCCGTATCTGGCGGGCTTCGTATTGCAACAGGTGAACGGCTGGCATTCGGACCGGGAACAAGAGCGGCGCTGGCACGCTGGACTCGCGATTTTTCTTTGCGGAATAAGTCTGCTCCTGGCGGTCGCTTTCGGGTCGTCAAACATGACCGCCGCGGTGATTTTGTTCACCGTAGTGGGAGGCTGCTATTTCTCGTTTCATCCATGCTTCTGGGCGGTTCCGACGGCTTTCCTCACGGAGTCGGCTGCCGCGGCGTCTATCGGATTAATTAATTCGCTGGGAAATCTCGGCGGCTTTGTGGGTCCCTTAGTGATGGGTTACCTCGTCCATCGGACCCATTCCTTCCGCGCCGGACTGCTCTACTTGGTGGGAAGCCTGTGCCTTTCGGGCATTCTGATGCTGGCCGTCGGAGTGGGACGCCGGCGCGTTTCTCCGTTGGAGTTCAATGAATCTCAGGTTCAGGGATAGGCGCGGTGCCTTCCAGGAAATCGAAATCGCATCCTTCGTCGGCCTGCTTGATGTGCTCCATAAATAATTTTCCATATCCTCTTGGGTAAATTCCCTCTTTCGGACGCCACGCTGAGCGACGAGCCGCGAGTTCGTCTTCATTCACGCGCATGTTCAGTTGACGCGCGGCGACGTCGAGTTCGATGACATCTCCCTCTTTCAGCAACGCGAGTGGACCTCCGACGAAGGACTCTGGTGAAACATGCAGGACACAAGCACCGTAATTCGTACCGCTCATTCTCGCATCCGAGACGCGGACCATGTCCCGGACACCTTCTTTGAGCAACTTTTGCGGGATAGGAAGATTTCCCCATTCGGGCATTCCCGGCGCGCCCTTTGGACCAGCGTTCCGCAAGACCAGCACACTGTTCGCGTCGACATCGAGGGCCGGGTCATCGATACGCGCATTCATTTCGTTGTAGCTATCGAAGACAATGGCGCGACCCGCGTGCTTGAGAAGCCTGGTTTCAGCGGCCGAGGCTTTGATCACGGCACCTCGAGGAGCCAAGTTGCCGTAAAGAATCGCTAATCCTCCGGATTGAAGCACCGGATTATCGGTGCCGCGGATAACGTCGTTGTTGAATATTTCAGCGTTGGCGATGTTTTCTCCTAGGGTCTTGCCTGTGATGGTCGAGCAACCTAGATCCAGGTGCGGAGCCATGGCTTTCAATAGCGCCGGTAACCCGCCAGCATAGTAAAAATCTTCCATCAGGTACTTTCCACTCGGACGAACATTCGCCAACATCGGCGTCTTCCTGGAAAATTGGTCAAAGCGGTCGAGCGCGAGGTTAATTCCCGCGCGTCCTGCCAAGGCCACAAGGTGAATCACGGCATTCGTCGAACCTCCTAGCCCGAAGGTCGCTGCAATCGCATTGTTAAAGGACGCGTCCGACAAAATGTCGCGTGGCTTGAGGTCTTCCCAAACCATTTCCACGATGCGCCGCCCGGAACAATTGGCCATTTTGGGGTGGTTGGAATCAACGGCGGGTATGGAACTCGCGCCGGGCAGACTGAATCCCAACACTTCGGTCAGACTAGTCATGGTGGAGGCGGTGCCCATGGTCATGCACGTTCCGGCGGATCGGGCGATGCCGTCTTCAATTTGTGTCCACGCTTGTTGATCGATGTTGCCGGCGCGGCGTTCCGCCCAATATTTCATGACATCGGATCCGCTGCCCAGAATTTCTCCACGCCAGTTGCCGCGAAGCATCGGTCCGGCGGGAACGTAGATCGCGGGGAGATTCATGCTGATTGCGCCCATCAAGAGTGCCGGCGTCGTCTTGTCGCAACCACCCAGGAGCACGCAGCCGTCCGCCGGATAGGAGCGCAACAACTCCTCGGTCTCCATCGCGAGGAGGTTGCGATACATCATCGTGGTAGGCTTCTGAAAAGTTTCTCCGAGAGTGAATGCAGGCATCTCCACCGGGAATCCGCCGGCCTGCCATATGCCCTTCTTAACGTCTTCCGCGCGCTGGCGAAGATGGCTATGACAGGGATTGATGTCACTCCAAGTGTTGATGATGGCGATCACGGGTTTCCCAGCGTAATCCGCCGGCGTACAACCCATCGAGGCAGCGCGCGAACGGTGCCCGAAGGAGCGGAGATCGTCCGGACCGTACCAGCGATAACTCCTCAACGACTTGGGGTCTTTTGATGGCATAGAATTCCTTCCGCAAGCCACGGACTGAGCGCATGCGATTTCCGAACGCGTAGAAGTTTGAAGTCGTTCGCTCAACTGTGTCAAATTCAAAGCGCGGGAAGGCTGGTTTGGTTTTTCTAAATCGTCCTTCTGCGGACATCCTGTTCTCGGAATGGTGAAATGACTCTCGCTAGTGATCCAAAATCGACGAAAAATGACACGATCCTGGTGCTCGGCGACGTGGGTGCTTCGCAGCTTGCCATGCTGCGGCGGGCGCTGCCTGGCGTCGAAACGATCGCTGGAAATTCTGCCGAAATATTTGAACCGGCAGCTGCTCGCGCGAGCGTGCTCTTCAACTGGTCCGGCGCGCTTCCGCTGTTCAGACAGGTCTTCGCCATGTGCCCCCATCTGCGCTGGGTGCATTCACGCTCCGTCGGACTGGAGCGCACGCTGTTCCCGGAACTGCTGGACAGCCGAGTGCCGCTGACCAACGGAATCGGTGTGTTTAGTCCATCGCTGGGCGAATTTGTGCTTGCCGCCATCTTATATTTCGCCAAAGACTTTCGCCGCCTCATCCGCAATCAAATCGCGGGCGTATGGGAACCGTTCGACGTGCTACCCGTAGCGAGCCAGACGGTTGGCATCGTCGGATACGGAGACATCGGCCGCGCGGTCGCGGCAAGAGTGACCGCGATGAGCATGACCGTGCTGGCGATGAAGAGGCATGCCCCGGGACCCAGCGCGGACCCGATGGTGCAACAAATCTTTACTCCCGAGCGCCGCATCGAGATGCTTTCGCGCTGCGACTACGTGGTTATATCCACGCCGCTGACTTCGGAGACGCGGGGAATGATCGCCGCCCGAGAGTTCGCCGCCATGAAGCCTACAGCGGTGGTGATCAACGTCGGCCGAGGCCCGGTGATCGACGAGCAATCGCTGATCGCGGCGCTCTCCACTGGCCGAATCAAAGGCGCGGCGCTGGACGTCTTCGATCAAGAGCCGTTACCCGCGGGCCACCCGTACTACAAGCTGGAGAACGTCCTGCTCTCTCCCCACTGTGCCGACAACACGCCGGATTGGCTGGAGCAAGCCATGCAGTTGTTCATCACCCAATTTGAACGTTTCCGGAACGGCGATTCGTTGCTGAATGTTGTGGACAAGAAGCTGGGGTACTGACGCCCGCGCGTGATTCAACGCAATGCTATGCTCAGACCCGCGCAGAACAGTCATTGCGCTCCTCGGATCGCTGGTTAGCGGTAACTGACCCTCCCCTGTGTTTCTCATAAGTGTTCATTCTAGATGCTTAAGTGCCCTTTAAAGTCTGTAACTTACAGATTTAATGGGCTATAGATTCTAAGAATTCTGGGAAATCGCCGCTGTGTAGGCCAGATGTATGCCGGAAAATCTCCTACCTCGACGGCGAGACGTCGCTTAGGCCGTCGTGATTTGTAGCAGCTTTACCAACGGTGGCTTGCGCGGATTACTACGGGCCGCTCCATTTAGTGCGGCCTCCCACCGGAACAGGTGCCCGACCAGATCGGATCTTCGTCACTGTGGGTTTATCCCGCCTCAACTTACCTGCCTACTGGAGGCTTTGACACCAGACTAGCAAACAGACTCGGCATTACATCTCCCGCTAGATGATCTAGAAATGGGGGCATCGTCCCGAATTTTTTTGCACGTCGGTCCTGAAACAACGCTGGGTGAACGCGGGAAAAGCCTCAAGAACCACGAAAAATCCTGAGTTGTAGCCAAGCCTGGCACGGCCCCATTTGGGAGCTACCCGCTCTGTAACCTTTTGACTCTTCTCGTTTGTAGGAATGGGAGATCTCTTGGCATCGCACGGCTTAACTAACCCGTTATCAGCTACATACCAGAGTGCCAGTTTGGAGTGGGGCATGCAGCTTGGGACCCGATTGGTAATGCGCGCCTGAGCGCGGGCCAGTCAAACGTCTCGTGGTTGCACTTCAAAAGGGCACCGTGATTGCGAACAGCAGGAATTCGACGGCGAAAAGAACCCGAGGATTTAGCGTCCTCGAGCTGCTGATTACAATGGCCGTTATCATGGTCGTTGCGGGCATCGCTATTCCCAACTTCATGTCCACCCTGCATGCAGCCCGATTAAAGGGCGGAGTCACCGATTTCGCCAGTCTCTTACAGACCGCGCGAATCAGGGCGGTGGATGATGACCGCTATTATTCGGTCTATGTGCTCGCCGCAGCCGGCAACAACCCCCAGCAAGGATACGTGGATATTTTCCCGCAAAACGCCGACGGAACGTCCGGCACGGGCGGGGCGGCTTACAACGCTGGTGATCCCCTAGTGGTCATCTCTCCAGAAGTCGTCCTGCAAGCCCAAGGAGGAGCGCCCAGTACAGCCGCTCTCAAGGCCCAATTATTGCCCGCAACGTCCCCCGTCGTGCCCCAGGACGAGAGTGTTGCCACCACAGCCACTACGTTTAGTCCTCGTGGTCTTCCCTGTAAGCCGCTCGCCGGAGTCTGCGACACCTTGGGAGGACCTCAAGCGTATTGGGCTTTTTTCCAGGACAGCGTTACCCAAAATTGGGGCGCAGTCACCGTGACTCCAGCCGGCAGAATTCAGAGATGGCTTTTTATGGGCGGCGCTAACGGGACTTGGGCAAGATTCTGATTGCCCGATACTGACCGGATACTGATAGGACGGAAGGGACGCCATGAACCACAGAGGTAAACTTATGGCGGTTTTTCAGAGGCACTCCCAACGCGGGACCAGCCTTATCGAGCTGATGATTGCCATGTTGGTGCTGGCCGTCGGACTCGGGGCTCTGACCACCCTGTTTGTCGCCAGCATGGCTACAGACAATCGAAATTCCAAGGATACCTCGGCTACCCTTCTCGCCCAGAAGGTCATTGAAGAGCTCTCCGCGCAGAGCACCAATTCCACAGTAGCGGTTACCCTTACCGATTGTGCAGGCAATACCTGGACGATTCCTTCCACCCAGGGTGCCGCGGCCCCCAACGGACAAGGGGCACCATTGGCCACCAATGCGGGCAGCCCGTACTACGGCGGTATCGACTTCAATCAGCCCATTGGCGCTGTTCCCGCTGGTTTTGGTATGCAGTACGTGGACTGCAATCAGAACGGCGGGCAAACGACCTATGACGTTCGCTGGAACGTAATGAGCGTCTCCGCAAACAGCACTCGCTTGATCACCGCCTCGGCGCGGCAACTAGCAACCACCGGTAACAGCGGGTTGTACTTTGCTGTGCCCGTAACGTTGCGCACTGTTGGCGGAAGCTGAGAGGAATCGAGAACGTGAAGCTTATAAGGCAAAACGAGAAAAGGGTGTTGGGGGCGAACGGATTCACTTTGATCGAATTGATGGTCAGTGTGGCCATCTTGACGGTCGTTGTGGGCGTCGTGGTCGAGGGCCTGACGAAATTACAGCAGAGAAACACCGTGGAAGCACTGAAAGTCGACCTTACCCAAGAGTCGCGCGAATTCTTGGACCAGATTGTGAACGACATTCATCAAGCGGGTTACCCCAACTTGAAGATGTTCGACCCGGCAACAAAACCTCTCGGCTTGAATGATCCCGGCGTTTCTCAGGGCTTTGTTAGCGTGACGCCGAGCTCCTTGCAGTTCGAGGCGGATGTGGACGGAAGCGGTACGGTCAGCGAGGTCTTCATTCAGTTAAGTCCGCTCAATGGCCCCTGTCCTTGCCTTATCCAGCGCGGAACAATCTCAAAGGCATCGTGGCAAGGCGGAACACAGCCCTTCTACTACACTGAAGTCAATAACGTTAACAACACAGTTGTATTTCAGGGCTACGACAACGCCGGAAACAACGTTGCGCTGAATGGCGCGCCCACCAACAATCTGGCGGCCATCGAGATCACCCTGAGTGTGCGTTCGGCGGTTCTGGATCCGAGTGGAACTTATCCCACCATTACCATGTCCACGGCCGCGAAGATCTCAAACCTTAACTAGCCGAAATCGCTAGTGTTTTAGGCGGAGGAACGATATGCAGAGAAAAGCTAAACACCGAAAGCGCCATCCGGAACGCGGCGTCGCCTTGCTATTTGCTCTGTTTACCCTGCTCTTACTCTCCGCAATTGCCGCTTCGCTCATGTTCATGACGAATACGGAAAGCTCGGTGAACACCAACTACCGTTCGGAGCGTCTGTCCGCATTCGCCGCCAAAGCAGGCATGGAAGAGGTTCGCGACCGCATGCCCGCCCTCAATACCGCTGCAAAGCTTCCGACCACCCTTCCCCCCGCAGCTGGCAGTGTGCTCTATGTGCTAAACGAAGGCGCTGCGCCAGGTACGGTCCAGCCCTGGGTTGCGGGGAACACCTACATGGACGACGAAATGTGCCACGATTTCGCGGTCGTGCAAGGACAACAACCCGCGCCAAACGTTCGCTGTACGACGCCGCCGAGCTCCGCATATCTGGTAGCGGGAACCCTTGCGGCACCCGTGACCAGCAATTACCCCTGGTCCGGCACCAGCGCCGCTTTGAGCTACAGATGGGTTCGCGTGACTTTGAAGCAGAGCAATTCGGTGCAGCTCTATCCCGTTAACGGCGCCACGGCAACCCAGGTGTGCTGGAATGGTTCCACAGAAGTGCTTCTAAATGGCGCTGTGACCTGCCAAACCATGTCGCCGTCCACCAATCCCGTCTACATGATAACCAGCTTGGCGGCCAATGCCTCCGGTATTACGCGAAGAATGGTTCAGACCGAGGTGGCCCTTTCTCCAGCTCAGCCCTTCCCCTACGGCCTGTTCGCCACCGGCACCGCCTGTCCGTCGTTGAACTTCCATGGCGGTGGCAACAGCGATCCCGCCACCGACAGCTTTACGACCGCCAACAGTGGAACATACGCCACCACACAGTCCGATACCCTAGGAGATATAGGCTCCAATGGCGGCGTCAGCCTGTCTGGACATTCGCAGATTGGTGGTGCGATCGCTGTGCCCAGCTTACTGGCAACGCCGCCTGCGGCACCTAATCCTTGCAGCGGCGGACAGGGCGATTACAGCACGAGCGGTGGAAACGCGGGTGTCTATAACCCTGGTAACCAATTTCCAGGCAACGTTCCCCTGCAGGCAGGACCCTATATATTTCCTACTCCGCCGGACCCCATCCCTGCTCCACCGAATACTCCCTATACCGGTGGCAGTACGTTATTGCCTGGGACCTACGGCAACATTGCTACCAATGGCACGCTCACTTTGGCTCCAGGCGTTTACAACATCTACAGCCTTTCCATCGGAGGAGGATCGGGAACTGTGATAGTAAATCCCCCAGGCGTGGTGGTATTGAATTTTCCATCAGCCAGCGCCAATCCCCTGAGTATCGCCGGCCAAGGCATCGCGAATCCCACACTTATAGCGAACAACTTTCAAATCAACTACGGCGGCACCGGCACGATGAGTATTAGGGGTAATGGATCGGAGTATGCCATCGTAGATGCTCCGAATGCCGCGATGGCCGTTGCAGGTAACGGAGACTTCTTCGGCCGCATCGTCGCGAAGACGATTGACTATGGCGGAAATGGAAAATTCCACTTCGACAGAAATAGCGCGCTGGGACCCCAGTCCAATGGCGGCTACCAGGTGATCAGTATGCGGGAGATATCCTATTGACCGGAATTCCGAACTGAACGAAGAGTCTGGAGTCTCACGCCGCAGTCGAGTGGCGCCCGCTGTCCCTACCGCCGAGTCGTCGGCACGATATTGCGCTCGCGACATTGGAAGGAATTGGAAACCCAGCCCGAGAGGTTCAGTCTGTCGGATCGTGAATAGGATTAAGGGACTTGTAGGGTCAGCCGCAGACATTTGCTTCGATGCCGGTCATGTCAGGCATAGACAAATCCAACAGGACTACGTCTGGTTTTAATTTCTGAAATTTCTCGACGCCAGTTCGGCCGCTCTCCGCTTGTCCGCAAATGGTAGGGAATTCGTACAATGGTGTCCAAAAGCGAGGCTTGGAGCCTCGTAGCAAGTATCGAACGCATCGCCAGCCAACAAGCATAAACCGCTGTTCGCCCACCTTCAAAGCCAATGCAGCACATCATCCGTCAGATGTTTTAGAAGAACTGCGCCGTCGCGCTGAGGACCGCCGTTGCCCCGCTATAGCCCGCTGACCCGCAGTCCTTTCGCCGCCAGCCATCATCTATCCGTTATGCAGGTTCACAAGGAAGACCTTCAGCGACTGGAGATAGAGTGCCCGTTTTATGGCGAGATGCAGCCGCGTGAAACTGCCCGTTGGGATGAGCGAGGGCTTGGGTACGTCACGATTTGTCAAACGTGTGGCAAGGTGTTTTCCGGGCTGACGCTGGTCTCTGCCTACGTCGGATGCATTGAATCCTCTAATTCGCAGGGAACCGAACGCTAGGCGGTAATATCACGCCGGGCTTCAAAGTCCGATAATGATGTGACCCTCCCTTCGCGTCGAAAGAAGTCGTTGAACAGACGGTTTCCCTACAGGAATTTGACTTCGCGTTGACACCTCGCCAGCGGCTCGCCACTACGCTACTCTGGGCGAAAAAACAAGTTCTTCGCGGAGTTCGAGCCAGCTCGCAAACACCGCAAGGCCACCTTCAACCAGTGATACGGCATGTACAACATCAACACATGGGAGGAAGAAAGAGAAAATGAGATTGGCAATGAAAATTCTGGCAGTCTTTGCATTCGCAGTTCTGCTTCCCGCTTTAACCTTCGCGCAGTATACCCGCACCGACCTCGTCACCAATTCCGGCGCAGGCGGCACCGTCCCAGACTTACATCTCGTCAACGCTTGGGGCCTCGTTTCCACAACGACCAGTCCCTTCTGGGTCAGCGACAACGCTACGGGAGTCTCCACGCTTTATTCCATTAGCAACACCAACGGAGTCTCGGCTACGCCCATAGGCCTCGTCGTGAGCATCCCGTCGGTTTCCGGTGGTCCCGGGACTCCCACTGGAATCGTCGCGCCGCAAACCCCCAAGGGTGTCACGGCATTCGCCGTCTCCGGCGTCGATCCGGCTACAGGAAAGCCGGTCTCCGCAAATGCCCTTTTCATCTTTGCCACTCTGGATGGCACCATCAGCGGATGGAATCCGGCGGTTGACGTCGTTAGCGCGGGTGCCAGCACCGCGACGCTCACCGCCGACAGATCATCCGTGGGCGCCACTTACACGGGCTTGGCCATCGCCACCAACAATGGGCAACAATTTCTTTACGCCGCCGATGACGGGCCGAATCGCCGGGTCGACGTTTTCGATTCCAATTTCAAACCCTTCGACCTTGGCCCGGACGCTTTCGTCGACCCCAACATTCCGCAGAAATTCGCACCCTACGGCATTCAAACCATCACCGCTGCGGATGGCTCCCAAACGGTTTGGGTCACGTACACGGCCCTCGACAAAGCGCAGAGTGGTTTTGTCGCCGCCTTCACGCCCGCGGGCGCTTTGATTACGCACGTTAATGTCAACGGTCCTCTCCATTCGCCGTGGGGCATCGCGCTGGCCCCTGACGATTTTGGACTCTTGAGCAATGCGCTGCTGATTACCAACAACACTCCTCGCGGGCGCATCAACGCGTTTGACCCCAAGACGGGCGCTTTCCTGGGGCCGCTCCGCGACACGAGCGGCAAACCCATCGAAATCGACGATATCTGGGCCATTCAGTTCGGCCAAAGTGGCATGGCTGGCGCCAACGGCAATCCTAATCAACTCTTCTTCACCGCCGGCAACAACAACTACGGTAACGGGACCTTCGGCGTCATCACTTCCGGCCAGTAAATTAAAACTCCTCATAGTAAAACCAGAACGCGTGTGACCCGGGGAGATTGTTCCTCCCCGGCGTTCGCATTTCTGACCGCTAGTACAAGCGGCACGGTTATAGTGTTTAAGGATCTCCGATTTGCCCTCCGGCCCGACTTTGTCGCTCAAATTGGAAACCGCTTGAAAGACTGCACGAATCAAAGGAACTTTCGCAAGGCGACATTGAAATGTGGACAGGGTTGCTTCGCTGCTACATTTCTCGCGTTGAAAACGGGCATACGGTCCCGGCAGTTGCGAATCTCGAAAAGATGGCACGAGCCCTGGAAGTGCCGATGTACAAGCTCTTTCATGAAGGCGAAGCCGCGGCATCTATTCGTAAGCTCAAACGCCCGACAAACACCGACGCATGGGGAAACACCGGTGATGATGCTGCTTATCTTTCGAAGTTGTGCAAGCTCCTCGCTAAAATGGAACAAGATGACCAAGAACTCTTGCTGCATGTCGCCCAAAAGGTTGCGAAGCGTAGCTGATTGAACCGACTCAGAAAACATTCCGGGCCTTCGTGCGTTGTCCAGTGCAGGTCTATTGCCGCTGTAGAGTTTGACCCGCACGCGGGAGCCTACGCTGTAGTCCATATCTAAGCTTTGCACTCCCTCACAATCTGGGTGTCATCCACAATCAGCGCAAAAGATCCGAAGGTTATGTGAACCTTCCGGCCTGCCACGCTGTCAACTATTACTGTAACTTTGGCTACAACTACGCGTCCATTGTGCAGACGGGCGGTGACCGTTGAGCCGATTTCAATTTGCTTCTTCACTTCGATTTGTTCTTTTCCGCCCATCGCTTCTTAGCCGCTGGGCTCATCTTCCGTCTGAACCGCTCCGTCAGTTCGTTGCGGAGTAACTTGGCGGCCGGAAGCTAGCCAGAGCCTTGGTCTCGTCCTCGAAGCTCGGGATGGTATCGAGGAGGCGAAACACGTCTAGCACCTCAAGCACCCGGCCGCGCGGACAAAGCAATTTTAGATCGCCAGCCTGGCGTTTGAGGGAAACGTACGTCTCGATAATGATGCTGACACCGGAACTGTCTACCTGGGTGAGATTGGCCAGGTTGAGCAAGACCTTGCGGAAACCATCGGCGAGGAGTTCCTGTAGACGGCTGCTCAGCAGTTCGCTCTCGCCGCCATTGATGGTCGATCGTCCCCGGAGATCCAATATGGTGACGTCGTCGTATTTCCGGAGTGAGATTTGCAGTCCCACCACCCCCTCCTGGAGTTCGTGTTCAGCAGCCAGAGATTTCATCCTCTCTCCCCGCCCGCGGGTAATGGTGTATCCCTAGGTCTGATGCCCTGAAGGAGCTCAAGTTACGGAAAATTTCACACGCTTGCAATACTTACAGGCTGACCAGCGCTGCAGAATCGACATCCTTTCCCGCTTTCAAGAGGTGAAGCACAGATGACGCTTTTGCCGGTTTCAATAGAGCTCGTTGACCAATCTAACCCCAGCAACTGCGCGGATTCACGATTGCTTACGCAACAGGAATTTGCGCATTTATTAGAGCTAGCCAATTACGCGGTGCGATCGGAAGTGCTCGATGCACAGGACCGTGAACAAGCGAAGTACATGAAGAACAATGTAACATGGGTCTGGCGCTCGCTTCTTTTAGCAACATTACAATGTTCGGGACTCGTCAGGGCTTTGCGAAATAACGCTGAGGCCGGAAGCTGGCGAGTGCTTGGGTCTCGTCCTCAAAGCTCGGAATGATTTCTAGCAGGTGCAGCAAATTGAACACCTCCAACACTCGACCCTCGGGGCGCACCAATTTTAGGTCGCCTCCCCGGTGTTTGAGGGAAACGTATGTTTCTACAATGATGCTGACACCGGAACTGTCTACCTGGGTCAGGTCTGCCAGGTTCAGCAATAGCTTGCGCACACCTTTGGAGACGAACTTCTGAAGATGGTCACTCAGCAACTCGCTCTCATCGCCGATGGTCGATCTTCCCCGAAGGTCCAGTACGGTGACGTCGCCAGATTTTCGGATTGAAATTTGAAGGCCCACAATAGCCCCTTCCAGGGGTTATTCTCGGCGGCAGGGTCTTCAACTATAGCTTGCCCCTCAGCGAAACGTCATCACCGATCGGTTGTGATCGCTGCTAGAGTAGTTCTGTCTCGAGCCGGAAGAAATCGTCGGTATCAATTTGACGGAGTACGGCAGAAACTGCGTCATCTTCTCGGCTGCAGCCCGCTACGACAACGCACTGCTCATCGTATTGGCCGCCGTGGATGTGGACGCGAACGGTTAAGTGGGATGTTGCGCCGCCGGCTTGGGCTAAACAAATCGAACAAGGCAGAGTGCTCGTCAGATTCTGCCCTCCTTATCTTAGTGATATTCCGCTAGAACCTGCGAGATGTCGTTGCGCACGAGCAATGATCCGTGCCCTGCTTGGGTGTCCAGCCACGAAATTAGCCACAATGTTTTGCAACCCGAATCCTATGCCCACTCCCAGCGAACCGCCCACCACTAGAAGGCTGCTGAAATTCAAGCCGGTAGTGTCCAGACCAATAACCAAGCCCAGCACGAAAATGACAAAACCGGAAGATACTCGAAGTCTGTATGCAAATCGTGCAGAATCAGGCGCTCTCACGATCTTTCTGCTGATACCCAGAGACCAGACGAGCCACGGTGATTGCGATGTAGAACACACCCGTGACTGCCTCAAGAGAGGCAATCATCCTAGCTGGTCGCGAAGCGGCAACTACATCGCCATATCCCACTGTGGTCAACATGGCGATACTAAAATACAGAAGAGCATGGCGCGAAGCCTGGCCTGGAGTTGGCCCCCCTTCCATAAACGACCCGGGATAAATCTGTGGCATCAAGTTGAAGATCGCGTAGTAGAACATAGCCAGAATCAGATAAAGGCCCAGGCACGCGTCTAATTTGGCTCTGTTGATCGGACCTGCCTTTTCCAGAAAAGAGAAAAAAGCGAGCGAGACATAGCCAAAAAAGACAGACAACATCAGCCAGTTTGCAATTTGCAGAGTGCGCATGGGGCGGAAGATAGAGATGATCGTCACTACGAGGAAGGAAACCGTCACGAGAAGCGCTGGCCACGGCGGGGTCCGTTCCACGGATATTTTCAGTATGGCAATAACGAGGATTGTATATGCGGCGAGAGCCAGCACGACGCTGGAATTGCTTCAGTCATATTTTTGGCCGGGAAACATTCGCGAACTGCAGAACGTCATCGAGCGTTCGGTGATACTTTGCGAAACAGAGATTTTCTCGATCGAAGAAAACTGGTTACCGCAGCCGCCGCCTCTGACACCAGAGTCGAATCAGCAAGTTGAGCTCCCTCGCAGACTCCTCGTGCAGGAGAAGGACATGATTGAGGCTGCCCTGAAAGATACCCGTGGGCGCGTATCGGGACCCACGGGGGCTGCGGCCAAGTTGGGCATACCGCGGTCGACGCTTGAATCGAAGATTAAGTCGCTGAAAATCGATAAGAACCGCTTCCGCCTAGTGGGCTAACGAAAAAATGCCGGGCCTATGCTTTATCGCCCTCAGGGAAACACGCCATCGGTTCCTCAGACTGCAGCGGAGCTTACCTTCGGCAGTATATCTGGTGCCTCGCCCTCGGTTGAGATAGATTTCACCCGGAGGATTCATGAACATTCTTGCAGCGATTAAGCGCGAAGAAAGAAAGCTCGAAAAGCAGTTAGGGAAGCTGAATCACCAGTTGAACAGGGTGCGAGCGGCTGCCAAAGCATTGGGCGGCTCAGCGGAGCGCGAAGTCGTCGGCGTGACGAGGCGCGTCTTGTCGGCTGCTGGCAGAGCGGCGATAGCCAAGGCGGCGAAGAAGCGGTGGGCGAAGGTTAGGAAGCGGGCGAAGAAAGTAGCGGGATAGTCTGATTTTTTCACTTGTAACTCGCGATTCGTAAGCAAGGCTCTATTGCAGCTTGGCGTACTCCGCCTTGGCCTGCTTCAGGATGGGGATGTCGGGGTCGGCGTCTCTCCACAAAGCTAAGAAATCCTGATATGCGATGCGGGCGCTCGCAGTATCTCCCTGCAACGCCAGCGCTCGGGCAACGCCTAAGCGAGCCAGAGGATAGATCCACACAGCTGTAAAACCCGCTCGGTGACCGAGAATTTTTTGGAACTCAGCCGCCGCATCCTTTCCGTCGCCCATATGCAAATAGGCCGTACCGCGCAGGTAAAGGCTCCGACTACCAAACAGTCCCGAGTCGTAGGGCGCGGTGGCGGCCAGCAGTTGGACTGCAAGCGTAGGATTGCCGCTTTGAAGTGCGATAGTGCTGCTCACCGAGGGGAGGAATAGACGATTGATCAGAGAGTCCTTTGGAAATGCCGTGGCTAATTCCCGAGCCAGGCCTCGTGCCTGATTTGCATCTCCAGAGGTGGCGAGCGCCAGCGCTGCAATCGCCATGGAGTCACGGCCACGTGCAATCGCCAGCGCCGTAGCCGTCTGCTGGCGTGACTGAGCGTAATTGCCAAAGTCTGCTTCGGCCTGGGCTTCTACAGCCGCGTAACGTGCCGCCGTCTCTTTGAAAGTCTCTTTCTCGACTGCTTCGCGGAAGATTTTTTGCGCTTCTGCCAACCTCCCAGAAAACGCCGCAAAGCCCGCTTGGTCGAAAAGGATTTCCCCTTCGTCCGGCGTGCCCTTTCCCCAGGCGGCCTGCCGCCGCATCTCAGCAGCATTGCCCTGAATGAATGCGATTTGAAGAAGGCCTCCATGGCAAACGACGTCATCGACTTTTTTCTTCAAAGCACTCTCGAACGTCGCCTTCGCCTCATCGTACCGGCTGACACGCAAATAAGCCCAGCCGAGGTTTCCGTAGGGATACGAATGATCCGGATTCAAGCGCAGTGCTTCGCGGCCCTCCTCGATGGCCTGCTCGAACTTGCCAACAAACGCATAATCCAAAGCCAAGGTGTTCCTAGGCGTCCAGTCGCGTGGATAGGTCTGCTTCCAAAGCTCTGCTGTTTCAATCTCCTTCTCCATTTCTCCCGTTATAAGGCCGTAGTATCCCGTGTCGATATAGAACCTCTCCAGTTCATTGACCCGGTCTCTTAAGTCGTAAGCTTTTCTTGCCGCTTCCTCTGCGAGGCCATTCTCTCCGACGTTGCCGTAAGCGCGCCCGAGCTTGGCGTAGGCCAAGGCAAAATTTGGATCCAGTTCGATAGCGTGTTTGAACAAAGGGATCGCATCTGCCTCTTTTCCCCTGGCGCGCTGCGCTTGCGCCATGCTGAACGCCTTCAAGGCTTCCAGAGAACTGGTTGAGGCCTGCTCAATAGGGGTGTCGAACCGCTGGATGGATTTAACCGACTCACCCAGCCGCACGCGCATGTCGGTTGCTGCCTGGCCAAGGGCCTTCAACACGCGCTCCTTGCCTTCTGCCTCGACCTGCTCGCGTCCCAGGGAGTCGCCGTTAGCACAATTGATCGCGTCTAGCGCCAGGACGTAGTGGCTGCCCAGCGGAGCAATTGTGCCGACCAGCATGGCCTTGCTGCCTACACGCTGGCAAATGTCGCGTGCCAGGTCGGATGTTACCCGGTCAGTCACGGCGTGCCCCATCATCTGCAGAGTTTCGTGGACCTGTTGCTCGGGCACAATGCTCAGAAAAGGCGACTGTTCGAGTTGTACCGCCAGCGCCTGCTTGAGTGCATCGTCGAAGACGGCATCGCCAGTGGTGTTGACGAAATCGGCGAGGACGATCGTGTCTTTCTCAGTTAGCGCATGTGCCTTCGTTGAGCGCCAATAGAATGCGCCGGCGGTAACGGCCGCCAGAATGGCCGCCGCAGGAATGAGGAACCTCCAGTCGCGCGCTATGGGCCTTCTCGCTTGCGTGGATGGCGCAGCAGAAGGTGCTCCTCTTTGACTCGTCGAAACCTCTGATGGAGCCGTCGACGGGACAGCAAAGGGTGAGGCCGGAACTTCTTCTGGCATCGTGTGCTGGGCGGTACGCCCAGAGTCGGTATCCCGTTTCAGCCGCTGCAAGTCCGCGCGCATGTCCGCGGCGTGCTGATAACGAAGGTTACGATCCCTCTCCAACGCCTTATTGATAACGTCTTCCAACTTGGGTGGGATGTCCGGGTTCAAACGCACGGGCGGCACGGGTGGCCGCTCTAGGATGGCGTTGAAAATCAACGCCGAGGTGTCGCCACGAAACGGTAGTGCACCGGTGGACATCTCGTACAGCACCGTGCCGAACGAGAAAAGATCCGTTCGGGAGTCGAGTTCCTTGCCCCGCACCTGCTCGGGCGACATATATGCGACCGTGCCGAGCGTAGTACCCGGACTGGTAAGGTGCTGCTCATCAATCGTCCGCGTTTCCCCCTCCGCAAACGTTTGGCTCGGGGGCCCGGACGGCGGTTCCACCTTCGCTAGTCCGAAATCGAGAATCTTGGCGTGCCCGCGCTTAGTGACGAAAATATTCGCTGGCTTGATGTCCCTGTGGACAATGCCCTGGGCATGAGCGGCATCCAAAGCATCAGCGACCTCAATGCCAATGTTCAGCAGTTGCTCCAACTCGACCGGACGACCCATGATGGTGTGCTTCAGGGTCACTCCATCTAAGTACTCCATGGCGATGAAAGCTCTGCCGCCCTCCTCGCCAATGTCGTGGATCGTGCAAATGTTGGAATGGTTCAAAGCAGAGGACGCGCGAGCCTCACGCTTGAATCGCTCTAGCGCTTGCCGGTCGTGCGCAACATCTTCTGGTAGGAATTTCAGAGCGACGAAGCGACCGAGTCGCGTGTCCTCGGCCTTGTAGACCACACCCATGCCGCCGCCGCCGAGCTTCTCGAGGATGCGGTAGTGCGAGATGGTTTGGCCAATCATGGCTGGAACGCCACTGTGTGGGGCGATGTTAGAGGTGACGTAGAGGTTGAGTCAACATATGGTTGCTGGACTTTGCTTTGACGTTCGAGCTGTGCGTCCTGTCCCTGCTGGCAGAGCGGCGATTGCGAAGGCGGCGAAGAAACGGTGGGCGAAGGTTAGGAAGCAGGCGAAGAAGGTAGCTTGAGAGTCGGGACGATCCTCGCCATCGTCCCGTATCGGGAAACTAGCGAACTCATGCTCGCGAGCGAACCGTCATGATGTGAACTCTGGTTGCAATTCGAAGCAGACTTCGAGTTCCTGTCTAGCCCTTGAAGTCCCATAACAATGTTCCCACCTCGTGTACCACCCCCAGTCTGCCGTAATGAGACTACGCACAGTTCATATCTGAGGATCCTGCGGGGTTCAATGCTGCAGTTCATTTTTATAAGTATGTAAAGAATCAGCCTCTTAGGGGTGATGACATCGAAGATGAAGATCGAGGCAAGTTCGATGGCCAAGCACTTGTCGATCATGTATGAGTCTGGTCCATTCAGCAACACCATCAAAGCTCGCAAGGAGAACTTCAGCTTTCCAGCAAGGTCACAGGGCGAACCTCGGCGAAGTGGCCGCGGTGACTGAAGTGAAACGCAGCGCCCATCGCCGTGTCCTTCGGGAGTTTGCGAGCGCATCAGCCGGACCTTCCGAGAGAAGTTTCAACACGCCGCGCATGCGTTCGGCGTCGAACATTGGCGGAGGCGGAGAGCCCGCGGGATCGGACGCGTGCGCCCCCCGTGTCAACGCGGAAGTGTGGAGGAACAATTTGATCTGACCAAAACGAGAAATGGAGCGGCGCATTGCTGATGAACAGGCATCCGCGCGGAGCGGTGCGCGAACAATCACTTTAGTCCCGCTAAACCACCGCTTTAGATATTTCAGATTGACATGATTAGCGCATCGCTCCTACTGTGCGAACAACGACACCCATTCAAGTAATCGATAGCGATTATCGAGGAAAGCAATCGTAGGTTCTGGGCTCAAGGGTCGAGGTCGAGTCGATCCCCGTGCGCAGTACGTAGCGGTGCGTCCGCGTCACGGACATAAAACGGCCGATCCGGACTGGCAATGTCGAGCTAAACGGATCGGCCGCGAAAGGAAAAGGCGGAAATGAAAACGAAATATGCCAAGCTGCTTTTCGCATTTCTGTTGAGTCCCCTGCTTTCCCATGCACAAGGTTTGGGAAGCATCGTAGGACGAGTACTCGACCCAAATGGGGCGCCGATAGCCTCTGCCAGGCTGGTGGCCTTGCAAGAGGGAACGGGATTTTCACGCACGGCAACCGCCGATGCGGAAGGCCTATACGTAATTCCATCGCTTGAGCCTGCGACCTACAGCATCACCGCTGACGCGCCTGGATTCAGTACTTCGAAGCAGAGCGGGATCGTTTTGCTGGCTGATCAGACGCTGACGGTGAACATGAGTATGAAGCTAGGCTCGACGACGGAAGTGGTTACAGTGACGGGCAACGCGCTGCAGGTGGACACGTCGACATCGACGCTGAAACAGGTGATCGAGCAGGAAAGAATTTCGGAATTGCCGCTGAATGGGCGTAACGCAGCGCAATTGACGCTGCTGGTGCCGGGCGCGGTGAACGCGCCAAATGGCGGGGCAGACCAGGGAGCGACCAAAACTTTTCCAGCCGCAGTGACGTATTCGGCCAATGGATCGCGGCAAAATACGATCAGCTACCAACTTGACGGCGGGAACTACGTGGACGAATACACAAATGTGAACCAGCCGTTTCCGTTTCCGGACGCGCTGCAGGAATTCAGCGTCCAGACCAGCAACTATAGCGCGGAGTATGGAGAGAATGCCGGCGGAGTCGTGAATGTGATCACGAAGTCGGGCACCAACAACTTTCACGGCGATGCGTTTGAGTTTGTGCGCAATCCGTATTTCAACGCACAGAATTTCTTCGCGACACCCACAACTCCCGATCAGGTAAAGCGCAATCAATACGGAGGGACGATTGGGGGGCCGGTCATTCGCGACAAGACCTTCTTTTTCGCGGGGTATCAACGAACGGCGTTTCGGAACCTGGTGTTGGGCAGTTCGAAGGTGGTGGGCCAGACCGACATCAGCAAGTTCCTGGCAGGAGGCGGAAAGATCGACCCCGCAGTAGCGACGATGCTGGGGATTGACCCGACGACGGGAGCATATCTTGGATCGGCGGCGAAATTCAGCTTGGCCGGGCCCATACCAGCAGGATCGAATCCCACGGTTCCGTTCTCGAAGCCGGACATCGAAAACTACGACTCGGGAATGGGCCGGCTGGATCACGCCTTCAGCCAAAAGGACAGAATCACCGGGCGGTACGAGTTCGACCGGTTCACCAAGGCAGCGGTTTTCGAGCCCTTGCTACTGGTGGCTTACACGGACGCCACATTCTCGATCGTAGCCCAGAACGCGCTGGTGCACGAAACGCACGTTTTCTCGCCACGGCTGGTCAACGATTTTCGGATGAGCTATTCGCGCGAGGTGTCGACTCGCGGACCTTCACCGGAGGCAGTGAATCTGACCGGATTCGGAGTCGCGCTGCCGTTCGAGCCAACGCCGAATGCGATCCAGGGCATCGGCGTGCAGAACGGATTCAACTTCGGTGACAACCCGAGCGGCACCTTCACGCGGAATAATTTTACCTATGCCGACGATGTGAGCTGGGAAAAAGGAAAGCACGACTTTCACTTCGGTGGAATTATCGAATGGAGCCAGGTAGACCTGAACAACCAATTCAACCAGCCAGGGATCGTGAATTTCTGCGCGCAAGACACCTACCTGAAACAACCGACAGGGTTGCCCACGTACCAGAATTTTCTTGCCGGCACGATGTGCGACGGCGGTCCGGCGGGCAATGGGTATGCGTTCCAGCAGGGCGCCGGGGAATTTAAGGCCAACCGCAACAAATTCCCAGGCGTTTACGTGCAGGACAACTACCGCCTGAACCGGCGGCTTACGTTGAATCTCGGGCTGCGGTACGAGCCAGCACTGCCGTGGAGCGACAATGGAAATCGGTGGGCGCAGGTGAACCTGACGGCGATGGCGGCGAACGTGAGGTCTCAGGTGTATCCGAATGCGCCTCCGGGGATCTTGTTCTCGGGTCAGAACGGGATTCCGAGTGACCCGGGGATGCCGGATAGCGCGCTGAACCCGAACTGGAAGGGTGTCATGCCACGGCTGGGTTTCGCGTACGACGTATTCGGTGACGGCAAGACAAGCGTAAGGGGCGGAGCGGGAATCTTCTACGACTCGCGCTCGATGGGCATGTTGAGCAACCGGTATGTGGATGAGTGGCCGTTCAGCCCGCAATTCATTTTGTCGACCGCGGGGAACAGCGCACCAACACCTGGGTCGACCGCGGGCTCGTTCAGCGATCCCCTTTGCACGCTGCCATCGACACAGGCAGCACTGAATTGCACTGGAGCCCAAGCGGCGGCCTATCCGAAATTCCCAAGCCCTTTTCCGGCGCCAACCAACTTTGCTTATAGTCCCCCGTTCAATCAGATCGCGGTGACCTACGATCCAAGTGGCACATACCACGTGCCGACGGTGTATGAGTGGAACCTGACTGTCGAGCGGCAGCTGCCTGCAAGCGTTTTGATGCGCGTGGCATACGTGGGCTCGCGAAGCTTGCACATTCTGGAGACGCAGGACTACAACGCCGGCGCTTGTTGCACGACGACGGGCAAAGCGAACACGGGTTCCACGAATCTGCTGGTGGCCTCGGCAAGCGGCGGGGAGTTCAAAACGAATACGTTCTCGACGGTGCAGGCGGACATCACCGACATCAATGCCAACTACCATTCGCTGCAAGTCTCCGGCGAGAAGCGAATGTCTCACGGGCTAACGATTTTGGCGAACTACACCTTTTCAAAGAGCATGGATGATCTGCCGTTTGGCGAAGGCGTCTCTGGATTTGACACCGGGTATTCGACGCTGCCGCTAACCGATGCGAACCGCCACCGGTTCGACTACGGACCGTCGTCGTTCGATCACACGCACGTATTCAGCGGTTCCTACGTGTGGCAGTTACCCAGTCTGCAGCATGCCAACCGACTGATGCGCCATGTACTAGGCGATTGGCAGTTGGGGGGAATCGTCTCGGCGGCAACCGGGCGGCCGATTACCGTGCTGCAGGGGACGGAAATATCGGGCACGGGCATCGGCAATGACCGAGGGACCTATTGCACCGGGAACGGCGCGGCGGGGGATACCTGTCAGCCAGGAATCAGCGCGTATGGCAACAATTCGTGCGCGGGCGTAACCGCGACTTGCGTGAGCTGGCTGAATGCGGCGGCGTTCGAGCCTACTAAAGTGGGCGGAGCGAGCAACGCGACGATCTTCGGCACATTTGGAGATATCGGCAAGAACGCGCTGCGTTTGCCGGGCACGTTCAACTGGGACATGCAACTTTCAAAGTACATTAACTTTACCGAGCGTTGGAAGCTCCAGCTGAGGGTGGAGTACTTCAACATCTTCAACCACCCGAACTTTGCTCCAGAAAGTACGAGCACGGGCACGGTGAATAGTACGGACCAGATCAGCTCGTTCGACAAACTAAACGGCAATTCCGCGTTTGGTACGTTCCGAGCCGGTCAGGCCGGAGATCCGCGTGTGGCGCAACTGGCCGCGAAGCTGTTTTTCTAGGGTCAGTGCGCGCCGTGGAGGGGAGGGTGGCCTTGATCAGTCGAGGAACGCTCGTTCCGTCCGCGGTTCGTTGAGTCTCAGTGAATATTGAGCTCAGTTTTTTCGCTTTGACACTCCCGAGATGCGCTCGTATATTTTCGCGGGACGTCATAAAAGAAACTGAACTTGCTGGGCATCACGACGCGGAAATGGCTGCCGAGCGGGTGCTCGGGGCGATGTAAGCGGTTCCGCTAATCACTACGCGAATGGAAGCGCAGCTAGTCGGGCGCATCAAGCATAGGTGTGGATATGCGAGTAGCATCGTTCAAACCATCCGGCGTCACCGGTGAGCCCTCGCCGGGCGCGTTGCTGTCCAGCGATCAGATTCCGTCCGCAGTGGAAGACGTGCTGTCCTCGACCGAGTTCATCGACATCCACACGCATCTGTTCGCTCCGGAATTCGGCAAGCTTGGCCTGCGCGGAATCGATGAACTACTGACGTATCACTACCTTGAAGCAGAGCTTTTTCGCTCGTCACCCATGTGCCCCGAGCAGTACTGGGCGCTGTCAAAGCGGGAGCAAGCCGACGCCATCTGGCGGGCGTTGTTTATCGAGAACAGCCCTATCTCCGAAGCGACCCGCGGAATTGTTGCGGTGCTACAAGCGTTCGGACTACCGACAAACGCTCCGGACTTGCGTGAAGCGCGAGCGTTTTTTGAGGCGCAACCAGCGGAAGAACACGTCCGACGAGTATTTCAGCTGGCCGGCATCAGTGAGGTGGTGATGACCAATGACCCGCTGGACCCCGGTGAGTCGTCGGTTTGGATGAACGGGGGCGTGAAAGACCGACCATTTCACGCGGTGTTGCGTCTCGACCGGATCCTGTGGGGCTGGTCTGGTCACTGGGAACAATTGGCGAGTCAGGGATACGCTGTCGACGAGCGGGCGTCAGGAAACTCGGTGAAGGAAATTCGCAGGTTTCTGGCGGACTGGTGCGGGCGTATGCGGCCTCTGTATATGGCGGTTTCGCTGGAGGACACATTTCGCTTTCCGGACGAAAGCATCACGAACAAAATACTGAAGGAAGCCGTCTTGCCCTCGTGCCAGGAGGCGGGTCTCCCGATGTCGCTCATGATCGGCGTGCGGCGCCAGGTGAATCCTGCGATCCGCCTGGCCGGAGACGCGGTCGGAAGAGCCGACTTGCGTGCCGTGGAAAACCTGTGCCGGAGTTTCCCTGCAAACCGCTTCCTGGTCAGCCTGCTCAGTCGTGAAAATCAGCACGAACTGTGTGTGTATGCGCGAAAGTTCAGCAATCTGATGCCGTTCGGATGCTGGTGGTTCATGAACAACGGCTCCATCGTGGAAGAAATCACCCGCGAACGAATCGAAATGCTGGGGGCGAGTTTCATCCCGCAACACTCCGACGCGCGCGTTCTGGAGCAGGTTATCTACAAGTGGCGAAACACCAGGGTGATTCTTGCGAAGATTTTGGCCGACACTTATCGTTCACTGACCGCCGATGGCCGCAGCGTAACGCGCCTGGATATTCAGCGCGACGTCAACCGCCTGTTTCGCACAAACTTCGAGCAATGGACCGGGCTTCAACGGGGATAGCCGTTATCGTCCGGCGTTCGATTCTTGCAGTAGGGCACCGTGCAGAAACTTTGCGATCGATTCGGTGAGCTTCCGCGGGCACTCGGTGCGAGCGGTGGCCAGCGCCAAACTTCTTTTCAAATGGTGACCCTCGATCCGAAACTTGTGGAAAAAGCGAGATTTGTCGCTCAAAGCATGCTCCGGAAGGATGGAGTAGCCAAAACCCGATTCCACGAGCCGCTTGATCGCTTCGGTGTCATCCGCTTCCATCGCGACCCTGGGAACGATGTTGATCTCCCTGAAAAAGCTGTCGATCACGCGCCGCATATTGCTGCGCTTCGGATAAAGCAGAAATGGAACACCCGCGAGTTCGGCAGCTCGGATGGAGCCGATGCGGCCCGTCGTAACTTTGCTGGTGGAAGGGCGAACCACGAGCAACTCCTCGTCGAAGAGCGGTATCAGCCTTAGATTTTGCTCCGATACCGGAAGGGAGATCAGCACCAGGTCGAAACGCCGGTCGAGCAAGCCGGCCACCATCTCTTCGGTCACACCGACCGTGACGCGAATGTCCGCCTTGGGATAGTTTTCGCGGAGTTGCCGCAGGGGACGCCCAAGTTGATAGATCAGGGTCGTTACGCCGGTCGCGAATTCGAAGGGGCGAACATCCTTGGACAGATCATTTTCAAAATCCTGCCGAATTTGGCTCATCATTCGAACGACTTCTCGCGCGCGTTCCGCAAGGCGCTCGGCGGCGGGAGTGGGCACCAACCGTTTGCCGCGGCGCACGAAAAGTTCCGCGCGAAGCTCGTCCGCGAGATTGTGGAGCTGGAGGCTAACGGCGCCCGGCGACAGGTGAATCTTCTCCGCAGCGCTAGTCATACTGGGGGAATCCATCACCGCGAGGAACAGCTGAAGTTGGTGAATATCCATTTGCTGCTCCGGATTTGCTGCACGATTTGGACGCTGTTGCTCGGATTTGCCAGAAGCACTCTACCAAAACCAAGTGCGTGGCGTCCGCCTCCTTTGATGTATGCGAGGCGCAGCACCATCCATGGCCCTAGCCAAATCGTTTACTCGGTTTCCCTGAGTGCAGCCGCCTAAACGCTCTCGTGGCTCGCTATTGCCATGAGCCCGCACGCCATGTACACTCACTGTCATGTTATTGAGCCTCACGTGCCAGAGCACCGCGCAGATTTGTTGTCCATGTTGCGCATTCGTGTCCTCTGGCAACGGGAGGCTATCGAACTAGGAGTTTAGTTCTAGCTTAGCAGTTCAGGAACCCACCGCCAGAGACGCACTGGCCGGTGGGTTTTTTGCTTTTAAACGAAGGATTCGAACATGGGGGCCCTACCATTGCAAATGCCAAGTCCGCCGCAAGATCTACTCATCGGCACCGCGCCCGACAACGGATCGGACCGGGCGCTCGCCGGCCCCGCCGAGCCAAGGCTGAGCCATCTGAGAGCTCTCGAAGCAGAGAGTATCTATATTCTCCGAGAAGCGGCCGCTGAGTTTTCCCGGCCGGTCATGCTCTATTCCATCGGCAAAGATTCCTCCGTAATGCTCCGGCTCGCGCAAAAAGCCTTCTACCCGGGAACGATTCCGTTTCCTTTGCTGCACATAGACACGAGCTATAAGTTCCCCGAGATGATCGAATTTCGCGATCAGTATCCAAAACAGATTGGTGCGCAACTCATTGTGCACCAAAACCGCGCGGCGCTAAGCGCGGGCACCAATCCATTTTCATTGGGAACGCAAAAGTGTTGCGGCTTATTGAAGACACAATCCCTGCTCGATGCCCTCGCGGAAGGCGACTTCAACGCGGCCTTCGGGGGGGCACGGCGCGACGAAGAAAAGTCGCGGGCGAAAGAGAGGATCTATTCCTTTCGCGACGTACATGGACAGTGGGACCCCAAAAACCAGCGGCCCGAGCTCTGGAATATTTTCAATTCGCAAATCAATAAGGGAGAGAGCATTCGAATCTTCCCGCTTTCCAATTGGACGGAGTTAGACATCTGGATGTACATCTACACGGAAAACATTCCGATTGTGCCGCTCTATTTTGCCCGGGCACGTGACGCGGTGATTCGGGATGGTTCCATTGTCCTGATTTATTCGAAGGACCAACTTCAAACTGGAGAGAAAGCTCGGCCGCTGATGTGCCGTATGAGGTCGCTCGGATGCGTCCCGTGCACGGGAGCCCTACGGTCGGAGGCCGACAGTGTTCCCAAAATCATCGCGGAGATGATTTCGTTCCGCCGATCGGAGCGGGAAAATCGAGCGATCGATCACGACGAAGAAGGATCGATGGAGATCAAGAAGCGGGAGGGCTACTTCTGATGGCTCCCGCGCCTCTCGTAGAGATACACGATGAGTTCGAGGCGTTCCTTGAGGAGAACCTGAATAAGGAACTCCTGCGATTTACGACTGCCGGGAGCGTGGACGACGGCAAGTCCACTCTCATAGGTAGACTGCTGCACGATTCCAAGACGCTGTACGAAGACCAGCTTGCGTCCGTAAAGAAAAGCGGCATCAACCGCGCGCACGGGCCTATCGACTTTTCTCTGCTTACGGACGGCCTGCGCGCAGAGCGCGAGCAAGGCATCACCATCGACGTGGGCTACCGGTACTTCGCGACCGCGCGGCGAAAATTCATCATCGCGGACACACCTGGTCATGAGCAATACACGCGCAACATGGTCACCGGCGCATCAACCGCAAATCTGGCAGTAATTTTGGTCGACGGGACGAAAGGACTGCTCCCGCAAACGTTGCGGCACGCCTATATCACCTCGCTCCTGGGGATTTCCAGCGTGATTGCCGCCATCAACAAGATGGACTTACTGGAATATCAGGAAGAAGAGTTTCTCCGCCTCGAAGAAGAATTCCTCGCGCTTGCGACACGATTGGGAATCGCCGACGTACGGTGCATTCCCATAAGTGCTCTGGCGGGAGACAACGTAGTTGAGACCAGTGAGCGGATGCCATGGTACGCGGGCCCAACACTGCTGGAACATCTGGAAACGGTGCCAATTGTTCAGCCCGCAAAGACGCAAAGTTTCCGATTTCCCGTTCAGTGCGTGATAAGGCCTGATGCGACTTTCCGCGGATTCGCGGGACAATTGGCCGGCGGCCAGATCCGCGAGGGCGACGCGGTCACCGCGCTCCCTTCCGGCCGGCAATCTCGAGTGCAGTCGATCGTCACCTATGACGGCCCCATCCCACAAGCATTCTCCCCGATGTCAGTCACGTTGAAATTAGAGGATGAAATTGATCTGAGCCGCGGAGACATGCTTGTGTCTCCCCACGATCCGCCGCATGTGTCGCGGAGGTTCGCGGCGATGCTTGTCTGGATGCACGAGCAGCCGCTGGAAATTGGACGGATTTATCTGATCAAACAATGCGCACGACAGGTGCGCGGCAGGGTTACGACTATTCGCCACCGCGTCAATATCGACACCATGAACCCAGAAGTATCCGAGCAGCTGCACATGAATGATATCGCAGCCGTGGAACTGGAAACGAACACACCGCTCTTTTTCGACTCCTACGGACAAAATCGGATCACCGGAAGTTTCATTCTCATTGATTCTTTAACGAACGCGACTCTAGGTGCGGGCATGATTCGCGAAGATCTTGCTGACGACGACAAATTGTCGCGGCAAGAAACGTCAGATTCGGAAGGTCCGGTCACCGCTCCTGAACGATATCGCCGCCATGGGCACTTCCCCGCCCTCATTGTGGTCAGCGCGGGTGTCGCGCTTGCAAGGAGGCTAGAACGCGCGCTCTTCGAAGCTGGATTCGAAGTCATGCTTGTCGAAAAGAGCGCTTCCTCTCATTCACCCAAGGCTGCGTGGAACACGATGTATGCCGCGGGATTTGTGATCATTTATTGGAATCCATCGCTCGGAAGCGAAGAGAAATTGGACTTGAGAGCGACTGCAGGAGATTTCTTCTTCGACCTGGCCGAACTGAACCTATCTGACGGCGACGCGAAGGCCGTTGAACGAGTGCGCACCTTGGCCGAATCGCTGCGCATTGCACGTGGAACCGATCGTGCGGGGAGCGCAGCCTGAATATGGCCACAACATTTACCGCCGAAAGCATCGAGTCCCTCGAGCCAAACGAGATTCTAGGTGACTTGCTGGCTGCTCACCCCGAAAAGACCGCGTGTCTCACGTGCAGTTTCCAAGCTGAAGACATGGTCACACTCCACTTATTGCGGGAACGCATTCCCTCGCTTCCCGTGTTGTTCCTCGATACCGGCTATCACTTCGCCCAGACCTACGAATACCGCGACCTTGTCGCGAAGGAATGGTCTCTCAACCTCGTAAACGTGGTGCCGCAAAGTACAGTGGAACAACAGGAATCGGAGTTTGGGATTTTATACCGCAGCGCTCCGTCGAAGTGCTGCCAACTACGCAAGGTTGAGCCGTTGTTTCAGGCGCTGGAACCTTACGAGCTATGGTTCACGGGATTGCGGCGCGAACAATCACCGACGCGGAAAAACCTTAAAAAGCTGGAAGAACACCGCCTGCCGAGCGGAAAGACGCTCTTGAAAGTGAGTCTCCTCGCGGATTGGACCTGGACACGAGTTTGGGAATACACCGCCAAGAATCGCATCAAGTATTTGCCGCAATATGACCAAGGTTATCTGAGTATCGGTTGCGAACCGTGCACGGCGATTCCAGAGGACCCGGCGAACCCGCGTTCGGGCCGCTGGGGCGGAACGAAGTTAGAGTGCGGAATTCACACGGCTTCCGAGAGGAGTCGCCCATGAATTATTTCCTGGGATTCCTCATTGCCCTCGCGGTGGGATTGACCGGAATCGGCGGCGGAAGTTTCACCGTGCCGGCCTTGGTACTTCTTGCGGGTTTGACAGCGGGAGAAGCCGTCGGAACCGCCTTCCTATTTGCCGGAGTCCTGCGCCTGGTCGCCGCCCCCTTTTATCTGGCGGGAAAGCACATTCATTCGCGCTATCTGTGGCTTCTGTTGCAAGGAGCAATTCCCGGCCTTCTCGCCGGCATCTGGTTGCTCCGCTTCCTGAACCGTGACGCGGGAAGCCCCCTGGTCATCCTTATCTTAGGTGTCCTCTTGGCAGCATCATCCAGCCTTACGTTTTTCCAGCGGGCGCAGAATCCCAGTTTCGCCGGACGAAACCATCACTGGCTTCCGTGGCTGGCTTTGCCGATTGGCGTTGAGTCCGGTTTTTCATCGGCGGGTGCCGGAGCTCTTGGGACCGTTCTTCTGCTCAACTATTCGGAGATGACGCCTGCGCAAGTTGTGGGAACGGACTTGCTCTTTGGTTTGGTATTGGCGGTCATCGGTAGCGCCTTCCATTGGACCTTTGGGACGATCAGTGTCCCGATACTCCTGCAACTTCTGCTTGGCGGCATTCCTGGAGTGGTGCTCGGATGCCTGCTGGGACGTAGAGTTCCCGCGAAAAGGCTGAAGACGGCTGTCGCGATGGTAGCGATTTTTGCTGGATTGCAGTTGGTGTGGAGCGGAAGTCGCGCCCTTGCCGCAAGACACGCGACGAACAGCGCGAAAATTGCCGCACAGGCCAGGATCGACCGTGCACACTAGTCCCCGCTATCTCGCAAAAGACTCTCTCCGAATGGCGTCGCCAGAGAACGCCACCTTGGCGCTCGATGCCTCGTGCAAGCTCGCTCCCCTCTGTCGTTGTTGTTGTTGACCTCGCTCGAGTGGTTTGAATCGTCGTCGGCAGGCGCAGGCCGCTGTCCCTCTAAATCGTTCACAACTAACCGACGGCCCGGTGTTTCAGCCGAGCTAAGCAGGACCAATCCATATCTGGAGAAAAGAAATGCGCCCTCGAAGCGTTTTCAAATTTGGCCTAAGAAATGGTTTTTCGTTTGGAGTTTTGCTGTTTGCGCTGTCGACAAGCGTCGCGATTCCCACCTTCGCGCAAGGAGACGCTTCCATACAAGGTACGGTGCGCGACTCGTCCGGAGGAGCGGTCCCCGGCGTGGCAATTCGGATCAAGAATCTGGAGACTGGTGCGTTACGAAATCTGCTGGCAGATGAGGCGGGGCGCTACGATGCCGCTTCGCTCCCTGTCGGCCGTTATGAGGCGCGAGCCGAAAAGCCCGGATTCCGCGCAGAAGAGAAAAACGGAATCGCGCTCGTGCTGGGCCAGCGGGAAACCGTTGACTTGATCCTGCAGGTCGGGGACGTGCGGCAGACCGTGCAAGTGGAATCGGCGCCTACCGTCGTCGAGATCACGACCGAAGATGATTCCGGCCTTGTCGGCGAGTTGCAGGTCAAAGAACTTCCTCTGAACGGCCGGAGTTACGATCAACTCATAACTCTCAACCCAGGCATTGTGAACTACACTTCGCAACGAGCCGGAGGAATCGGCACCTCCAACTCCGTGGTCGGAAATATGTTCGCGGTTTCCGGTCGCAGGCCGCAGGAAAATCTCTTCCTACTGAATGGAGTCGAATTTACAAGCGCGTCGGAGATCAACAACACACCTGGAGGAGTCAGCGGACAACTTCTCGGCGTCGACGCCGTGCGCGAGTTCTCCGTCGTCAAAGACACCTATGGTGCCGAGTACGGAAAGCGACCGGGCGCCCAGGTCAACATCGTGACGGCTTCGGGAACGAATGGGCTTCACGGCAGCGTCTACGAGTTCGTGCGAAATGACGCCCTAGATGCGCGGAATTTTTTTGATCACGGTGACATCCCGAATTTCCAACGAAATGTGTTTGGCGGTTCGCTTGGCGGTCCGATCAGGAAAGATAAGACCTTCCTGTTCGCAAACTACGAGGGCTTCCGGCAGGATCTGGGCTTGAGCGATCTGACGCTCGTACCGGATGCTACGTCACGGGCCAAGGCGGCGCCGAGTGTCCAGCCACTTCTGGCCTTATGGCCTGTTGCCAATGGCCAGGAACTCTTGACCTCCACGGGAGCCCCAAGCGGAATTGCCGAAGCGTTCAGCAATCCTCCACAGAATATTCGCGAGGACTTTGGAACCGCGAGATTCGATCAGCTCTTCACAGACAAGGATTCCTTTTCGGCAGTTTACACCGCCGACGACAGCGAAGCACATTCGCCCACCAGCAATCCAATCAGTCTGGTCGATGTTTTTCTGCGAGAACAAGTGACCAGTCTGAGTGAGACCCACGTTTTCTCCCCCAGCCTGCTTAATAAGGCGACCTTCGGATTCTCGCGAGGGGCATTTTATTTCAACAGCGGCACAACGGTAGATTTGCCGGGATGGATCCACGAGGGCCAGCCCGTCGGTGCCGTTGTAGTCGGCGGAGGCACAACGCTCAATGGTGCGTCGCAAATCACAAATGGCGGCACCAATGCAGGAAGCAATCTTAGCGCAGTGCGCAATCTGTTCACCGCGTCCGATCAGGTCACGCTAACTCGCGGCATCCACCTGTTCAGCTTTGGCGCATGGTTGCAGAGGATCCAGGCCAACGACGTTCTTGTCCAGGATCAGTACGGCCAAGCTTCCTTTACCAGCCTGCAGACGTTCTTGCAAGGCACCGTGAGCACCTACACGTACGCTCCCAACTACACGCCGCTATCCTGGCGTTCATTGGAAGGGGCCTTCTTCGCGGAAGACGCCATAAAACTCCGGTCTTCTTTGGAACTGCGCATCGGCTTCCGGGGAGAGTCGACAAATGGATGGAACGAGGCGAACGGACGCGCGTCGAACTACGCATTTGGTTCGAACGGCGTAATTCTGACCCAGCCGGTCGTTGGCAATTCCCCCTTCACCGTCAACAGTGCCAAGTTCTTGCCGGCGCCGCGAATCGCAGCAGCGTGGTCTCCCTTCGGAACTAAGAAAACGGTGATCAGGGCGGGCTTCGGGTTGTATTACGCGCTTCTCGACAACTTGAGTTACCGCCTGGATCAAAATGGTCCTTTCAACACAGTATCCGCCGTCAAGAACATTCCCTTCTCGCAGATCGCGCCGGACGCGACCTATTCGACTTCAAAGGTGATTCCCAGTGGCGTGCAACCGAACCTGAGCACACCGACGGTGGAATCCTGGAGCTTGAAGATCGAGCAGCAACTCTCTTCCACGACTTCGCTGGGTGTGAGCTACATCGGCTCGCACGGTTACCACGAACTGCTGTCCCTCGATGCAAACTTGCCAGCGCCGACAATTTGCCCTGCGTCGCCCTGCCCTGCAGGTTATCCCGACGGCGCGTATTACTACCCGTCAGGCGCGGCCCTTGCCAGCAATGCCGTCTGGAATACGACGCATTGGTTCTCGGAGGGCATCAGCTCGTACCACGGGCTCGAAGTGGACGTGAACCGCCGCCCGGGACGCGGATTGCAATTCCGTGGCGTCTATACGTTCTCGAAGACGCTCGACGATGGCGACAACATGAACACCAGTGTCGCCACGAACTCCCCCGCGTTCGTTGCGAATCCCCTTCAACCAAAAGCGGACTACGGCCGAGCTTCGTTCGACATCCGGAATTCCGCGGTCATCAACGCCACGTATGATCTTCCGTTCGGACGCACAGCTCTATCCCGGGAGCACCCATGGGTCGAACAGCTGATCGGAAACTGGCAACTCAGCGGCATACAGACAATTCAGTCTGGCCTGCCATTTACTCCGCAGCTTTCCTATAACCCCTCCAATGACGGCGACACCCGCAATCCCGTGCGGCCGTCATGGAATCCCAGTTTCTCAGGGCCAGTGATTCAGGGCGGACCCAATCAGTATTTCAATCCTTCCGCTTTCACGCAGCCGCTCCCTGGAACTTACGGCAATGCAGGCCGCAACATTCTCCAAGGCCCAGGACTCGTGGAAACCGATCTTTCTCTGACTAAGGTCTTCTCTTTTTCGGAGAGGTTGAAGTTGCAGTTCCGCTCCGAGTTTTTCAACATCTTCAATCACACGAATTTCAACGCCCCGAATCCAGTCGTGTACGCATCCGCGACAGGAGGGCCTTCCCCCACGGCGGGAGTAATCACTTCCACCACTACAACGTCACGCCAAATTCAGTTTGGGTTGAAGTTGCTGTGGTGAACGCGGACGCGTGCTCACGAGGAAAGTAAAGCCTAGTCTCGTCGTAGCTTGCTCAGGTCGGTTTGAGCCGACGAAGCGAGCGAACGTAGAGGTTACTGGGACCGATGTTATCTGGCATTCCAATCGGAAGTGCGCCCCCGGGTAGACGATCGACCGCCAAATTGTCTGTTGCCTTGGGCTGAGCCGCTGATAGTTTGCTCGTGTCAGGGCCCAGCGAAGTAGCAGGATGCTAAGGCGCGGCAATGATGCGCATCAAGAGTGCGGAAACGCCAGAATTCGTTCGTATCGCCCGCGAGTTGTTCGTCGAGTACTCGGAGTCGCTGGAAGTCGATCTTTGCTTTCAAGACTTCGCGGGCGAATTGGCCAGGCTACCCGGCGAATATGCCAGACCCGCTGGACGGCTGATGCTCGTTTTCGAGGGGCAAGAGGCGGTTGGGTGTGGAGCGCTGCGGCCAATCGATGACGCCGTGTGCGAAATGAAACGCGTGTATCTGCGGCCGTCGGTTCGCGGAAAGGGTGCCGGCCGTATGTTGATCGCCGAGTTGATCGAAATCGCGCGCGAAATGGGCTACCAGCGAATGCGCCTCGACACACTCCCTTCGATGACACAAGCGATGACGATCTATCACTCGTTAGGATTCAGAGAAATCGCGCCATACCGAGTGAACCCGGTTCCAGGCGCGAAATTTTTGGAATTGGACTTGAGCGTGCGCGGGACGATCGACTAGGGATCCGAATTTTGGCTCTCGAGAATTCAGGGGAAACGATGGGGTTCCCCCAGCCAGTGGGGGCCGGTTCGGCGCGGCCGTACAGCTCAAGAAAAGGTCGAGGCCCGGTGCCTGATTGCCTGCTATACTCTTCTAGATAAAAGAGATACCCTTCGCTTGCCCGCAAGAGGACTATGCCGCCACAAACGATTCGTCGCGTAACTCCGCGAGGCTTTTTGGGGGCGATTTGCGCCCTGAGCGCCTTGCAAAAATCGGCCATCGTGCTCGTGGTTTCTCTGGCTCTCGGTACCGCGAGTGGGACTGCCAACGCGCAAACCGCGGCAGGGCGACAGCAAGGCCTCGACCCAATTCGGAGCTACATCTTGGCCGGGTGGGACTCGCTTACGCGATCTCTAACGGAATGCAAGACGATCGTTGATACGAAACTAACGACGGCTTCGGTATTGTACATTCCCGCGGACTTCGAGACCCCTGCCGCCGTCCAGCAACTTCAAAAACAGTGCAATGTCCAGGCGCAGCACTTGCCGATCGTCATTCACAATCTCGGCGAGGTAGATCCGGGCAAGATTGATCCGGCGGGATTGCTGTATCTGCCGAGCAAGTACGTCGTGCCCGGCGGCAGATTCAACGAGATGTACGGCTGGGACAGTTACTTCATCATTCGCGGCCTGGTGCGGGACAACCGGCTTGATCTTGCGCAAGGGATGGTGGAGAATTTTTTCTTCGAGATCGAGCACTACGGCGCGGTGCTGAATGCAAATCGTACCTATTACTTAACGCGATCGCAGCCGCCGTTTTTGACGTCAATGATTTTAGCGGTGTACGAGGGACAGAAAGCTGCCGGTCATGAGGATCGCGCGTGGCTGGAGAAAGCGTACGGCTACGCGGTGAGAGACTACGGCTTGTGGACGCGCGAACCGCACCTCGCAGGATCGACGGGTTTGTCGCGCTACTACGATTTCGGCAACGGTCCGGCGCCGGAAAGCTTGAAAGATGAAACCGGGCATCTCTCGCAGGTAGCGGCGTATTTCCTGGCGCATCCAGGCTCGGGCCGCGGCTACCTGGTGCCGACGAAGAGCGGCGAAGGATCGCAAGCGCCGGTCGGACCACTGTTCGCGCTGCAAGTCTGCGAGACGACCACGACGATGGCACAGTCAGGATGCGCTTCGGCCGGAAGCGCCACGCTAAGCGCGGACTACTACAAGGGCGACCGCGCCATGCGCGAGTCCGGTTATGACATTTCGTTTCGATTCGGGCCGTTCGGCGCGGCCACCCATCACTACGCTCCCGTCTGTTTGAACAGCTTGCTCTACAAAACCGAGGAAGATCTAGCTCTGATGAGCGACATGCTGGGCCGCAAGAAAGAAGGCGCCGATTGGCGGAAGCGCGCCGACGATCGCAAGCAGAACATTCAGACCTATTTGTGGGACGCCAAGCGAGGCTTGTACTTCGATTACGATTTCGAAAAGCAGCTGCAATCGTCGTACGAATATGTAACAACATTTCTCCCCATGTGGACAGGCATCGCAACGCCCGAACAAGCGCGCGCGATTATGAAGAATCTTGCGGTGTTCGAGAAACCCGGCGGACTGGTAATGAGCCCGCGGGAAAGCGGAGGACAATGGGATTACCCCTACGCCTGGGCGCCGAATCAATTGCTGGCAGACGAAGGCATCCGGCGGTATGGCTTTAAGGATGATGCGGACCGGGTTTCGTACGAGTTTCTCGCGACGGTGGCGGAAAACTTCCGGCGCGACGGCACCATTCGCGAGAAATACAATGCGGTTACGCGATCGTCGGAGACTCAGGTGACCGCAGGCTATCACATGAACATCGTGGGTTTTGGCTGGACCAACGGAGTTTTCCTCGCGCTACTGAACGAACTCCCGCCCGATGCAGTTGCACGCTTGGCGACCGAGCAGAACGCCGCGCCCGCAGGTGCCGCGCGCTAATAGTTCTTCCTCGGTTCTCTTAGCGCTGAGCTATTCTTCCCCGCTTACAGCGGAACGGATTTGTTGCAGGTAGTAGTCATCGCGAGGCGGTGTCGCGCCCGTTTGACTGGCAACCCAGGCCCCCATGCGGTTTGCGGCCTCATTCAGCGTGGCCAGAGAACCACGCCGCAGATAATGATAGACCAGCGCGGCGGTGAACGCGTCGCCGGAACCGACAGTGTCGGCCACCACAACCCGACAACCCGGATGTTCGCTCGCGTCGTTGCCGCTGACAAGTAAGCTGCCCCTGGCGCCGCGCGTTACACAAACGATCCGCAGATTATAGGAATCCCGCAGCCACCGTGCGGCCCGTTCGTCGTCCTGAAACGTGTGGCCCAGAAGCTTCACAACCACCGGTAGCTCTTCCTGGTTCAGCTTCACGATGTCCGTGAGCTTCATCGACTCCGCGAGTGTCTCCGCGGAATAAAAGGCTTGCCGAAGATTGACGTCGAAAACGCGGGTGGTACCCCGGCCAACTTCCTTCAGGAACGAACGGATTGTGGTACGAGATTGCGAAGAGCGTTGGGCGAGCGAGCCAAAGCAAACGGCGTCAGCCGTGGACGCCAGACGCTGCCATTCCGGAGTCCACTCGAAAAAGTCCCAGGCAACAGACTCGGCAATTTCAAATGTAGGCTGCCCTGCCGGATCAACGTGCACTTTCACGGTTCCGGTCGGATATTTCGTGTCAATCTGCAAGTACTTGCTGCGGAGACCAATCCGCTCCAATCGGCGGCCCGCGGTGCGTCCCAGCGCGTCGTTACCAACGCGGCTGGCTACGATGCCCTGATCGCCCAACAGGCTCGTCATGTAGGCGAAATTCGCGGGAGCGCCGCCAAGTTCTTTGCCCTTCGGGAAAACGTCCCAAAGGAGTTCGCCTAAGCCCACAACTGTATAGGATTTAGTATCCGGCATGGGTCGAGTGAAACCAGCGAGCGAAATTTTGAATGGCGAACAATGGCGTCGAAGGAAAAGTGTGCTCCAGGGAAGTCGTCATGGCCTCGCGTTCTGGCGTTCCTCCAATTGTGCCGCAGCGTTGAGCTCCCGCTCGGCGTCCTGAGTGCGCCCCATGTCGCGATACGCTTGTCCCAGCAGGTGATGCGGGACGGGATTGTTGGGATCCATGGCAAGAGCACGTTGCAGAGCCCGCACGGCCAATTCCGTCTCGCCCTTTTTCTCCAGCACCTTGCCCATCAGAATGTAGGGCCCTGTAGACGTTGCATCAAGCCAGATGGACCGCTGCAAGAGCTTTTCCGCCTCGTCGAAGTTCTGCGTGCGGTAGTAGGCGTCCGCCAGTTTGTAGTAGCCCGCTGCGTAACCCGGATTCAGCGTCAACTCCTTCCGAAATTCCACAATCGCTTCCGGAAACTTGGAATGATACAGGTTCAACTCGCCTAAAAGAAAATGCACCAAAGGCATCTTGGGATCCAGAGTCGCGGCCTTCTGTGCATACTCTTCCGCCACCGGACTGAAATCCTGGCGCAGCAACATGCGAGCGGTAAACAAATAGCTGGCGGCCGATTCGTCAGGCACGCCGTACATTTTCGCAAATGCCGCGCGCGCATGCGGATAGTCCTGGGTTTGGATATAGCAGATCCCCAAAATATAAGCGGCATCCACGTTGGCGCTGGGGAACCAGGTCTGCACTCTTTCCAGGGCAGGAATTGCATCTGCGGGGCGATTGGCCAGATAGTAGGAAAGCCCGAGCAATTGGATCGCTTCACTATCCTCAGTATTTTCTTCCTCGGCCTTCTTCAAGGACGCGGCCGCTTTCAGATAGTCGCCCTTTTTGTAAAACGCCAGGCCAAATTCATGTGACAGCCCCGGAGTTTCCGGGTGTTTTTCCTGGAGGTCGCTCAGCGCCGTGAGGGCTTCGTCATACTTACCCTGCTGCAGAAGTTTCCGGGATTGTTCGAACTCGGGGCTCAGCGGTCTTGGCGTAGATTTGGGTGATGCTTCCGGCACTGGCTGGGGCGCTTGAACAGATGTGGGCGCCTGGCTTGAAGGTGTTGAGCGTGCCGACGAGATTGAGGCGTCGACGAGAACCAGCGTACTTGCCAATACCGTGCAGACCCACCTGAATTTTTCCATCGGAATCCCAAACACCACGGAAGAACGATTAGAGCATAAAAAATGGGGAGCCCGCGAGGGGCTCCCCATTTTGTTTGGCGATGCTAGAGGTTAGAAAGTGACCCGGACGCCGAACTGCAGTTGACGCATGCCCACGGGTGAACCCGGGGCGGAATCGGCCTCGATGTCCGTGATTTGGCCAGCGCTGCCGCCGCAATCCACGCAGGTGTTGCCGGGGACGGCGAGGACCGGATGGTTGAACAGGTTGTAGGCATCGAAGCGGAATTGCGCCTTAACGCGCTCGGTGATCGTGAAGGTCTTCGAGAGCGCCATGTCATCGTAGAACGCATGCGGGACCGCGATAGGAATTGAACCCGACATTGCCGATCTGCCCGCAACCCGGAAGAGCGAACGGCCCGGATGTCGGACGCGCGAAGGTGCAGGAGTCGAGTCCCGCATTGGCGGGGGAGAGTGGGTAGGCGAGCGGGGCAACCGGCGTGAACCAGAAGGTGCCGTTCGCGGTGTTAGTAACACCGGTGTGAGAGCGATTGGCTGCCGATTTTGTTTGGACGGCAGGGTCCCGCGTCGGTAATAGTGCCGCACTCCCCGATGCTAGGAGTAAAGGGAAGACCGGTGCCGTACGTGAGCGTGTTGGTTATCTGCCAACCGCCGATAGCCAGGTCTTGAATCCGACTAGCGCCGCTCATGTACTTCTTACCCCTGCCGAAGGGCAACTCGTAGATCGTGTTGGCCACGAACACTTGGTTACGATTGTACGGGTTTGGACCCCAAGCAAGCTTCTTGTTGACGGAGTAATAGGTTGAGTCGTACGCGTAAGCATGGGAGAACGTGTAGTGCGCGAGGAACTGAAGGCCCCCGCTGATGCGCTTTTCGGCCTTCACCTGCAACGCGTTGTATTTGTTGTCGGCGTCGTTGCCGTAGTAGCTGGTATCCACCGCGCAGCAAGGGGGTGTCGGCGTCACGACACCCAAGGTATTGACGTAAGTAAATCCTGGATAAGTGAATGCCGGCACGCCATCCAGGAACAACCTACGGCGATCGGCTTGCGGTTGCGCTGGGGCGAATCCGCCAGAGAGCAAGTCGTCGGAGTCGGGACAAACCACGTTATTGGTGCCGGGGCCTACCGCGACTTCGTTGGAGTTGTACGATGGTCCGGTACCCGGCGAAAACGTGCGTTCCCTTGTTTCCGATGTAGCTGGCAGTAATGTTGAGCGTTGGAGTGATCTGACGCTGAATGGTGGCGTTCCACTGGTCGATGGTGGGAAGCCGCTGGACGAGGGGTCGCGCTCCCGACGAGGTCAATCCGTCGATACCGTTGATAGGCAACGTGCCACTGCCAGAAATAGAGCCGAGGATCGGTGCAAAATTAAAGGGTTGCGGTCCTTGGGAAAGAGTGAAAACGGGACTGCGATTGTTCGAGGCGGCGGGATTGAAACTGCTGTCCGAGAGGTCCTGCCGTGCAAGAACCGGAAGGTTCTGAGTGACCACATGCCCGAAGTTGGAGCCAAACACTCCGATGTCGAAGCCCCGCCCGTAACCCAGGCGAACCACGGTCTTGGGATCAAACGCGTAAGCAAAGCTGAGGCGAGGCGCGAAGGCCTTGTAGGTATTGTCAATGTTGCCGTTCGACCCGACGCCGCCGTAGCCAGCGACTCGGATCGTGCCATCATCCAAGTTGGCAAAACCTCCATTGCCCTTGGCGTTGACGCTTTCCGGGAAGTAGATTTCCCAGCGAACGCCGTAGGTCATCGTGAATTTGGGGCTGATGCGCCACGAATCCTGCCCATAGAAGAACCAGCGCTTCTGGCGTTCGGCAGCATCCAGGCTTTGACTGACATAACGCTGGAAGGAGGTGACGTCGCCGAGAAGGAACGTGGCCAACGCCAAGCCGTTGGATCCCTGATTCGAGGTGCCTCCCGCGTCGAAAGCCAAGATGCCAGCTCGGTTCTGGTCGCTAGGCACACGGAGGTTCTCCGCATAGCGAATGTCAGCGCCGAACTTAATGGTGTGGTTGCCTTGCGTACGCGTCCAGTTATTTACGACCTGGAACTGCTGCTCGCTTTCGGTCAACGGACAGTTGCATCGGGCAGGGTTCAAACCATCACCGAACGAAAACGGATTCTGGTTGTTACCCAGTACGCCGTTTCCGGTGAATTGGAAGGCGGAGAGTCCGCCGGTAGTAGGCGGGCCCTGAATTCCGGGACCGGTGTTCAGCCCAGGAAACCCGAATGCCGTCATCGGCGACGAGTTCTGGTCGGGATACGCCGTTTGTGGATTGTACTTGAAGTATCCGAAGCGCAAGTCCGTGAGCCACTTGACGCCTATAGGCTTGGTGAAACCGGTGGCCAAGCTGTAATTATGAACGTTGGAACTGCCGGCCAAACCGCCGGGACCAAAACCAAATCCTCCCAGAGCGCCTAGGCCTCCTGTCCCGGACAGCGAGAAGTAGTCGAGGCTGAAGCGGCCGAATACCTGGAAGTTGCGAGGGGCGCTATAGTCGATACGGACATCGAAGGACTTCTGATCAAAGGGACCCGAACCGGTGGCGACGTAGTTGTTGTTAACGCCGGCGGCCGTTGGTGTCGGAAACAAAGCGAGCACATTGCCCACATTTTGGCCGATGTCGGCGATAGGGATCATATTGTTCACAAAGGGGACACGACCTGAGCCGTTTAGAGGGTTACTACCCGGGGTGTTGGGATTATAGACTTGGCCGCTAGCCACCCCACCTACTGGAGCCCCGTAGGCATTCAGATACTCGCTCAAGTCGCAGAAGCCGGGAGTAGCGCTGGTGGCGTTCGTCGCGGGATTGCACGTTTTGACCACTTCCGGGGTCGGGACGGTGTACAGGTTGGTGATGCCCTGTACCTGTTTGGTGCCTTGGTAGTCGCCGAAGAAGAAGAGCTTATCCTTTAGGATGGGCCCACCTACAGAGCCGCCAAACTGTTTCCAGTTCGCGGGGGCGAGACCAACGCCGGGCTTGTTCGTAAAGGGATCGCGCGCCTCCTGGTCGCTACTGCGGTAGAAGTAAAAGCCGCTGCCGTGGAACTGGTTGGAGCCGGACTTAGTCTGCACCCGGATTACGCCTGAGGTCGCCTTGCCGGATTCCGCGTCGTAGTCCTGAAGCGCGATCTTCGTTTCGGCGATGGCATCGAGGTTAGGGTTCACCACGATGATGCCAAGGATGGGATCTTGGTTATCCGTGCCGTCGAGCTCAAAGTTGGTGCCTGAGAAGTGCTGCCCATTGACCTGAATCTGCCCGCCACCCTGAGGATTCTCGGTGGCAGCGTGATTGAACCCGGGCAATTTTTGCGTGCCTGGCGAGAGCAATTCGAAATTGGTGAAGTTGCGGTTGAGGATCGGCAGATCTTCAACGTACTTCTGACTGAACTGAACGTCCACGTCCGCGCGGTCGGTTTGGAGTTGGGGAATTTCGCCGGTGACTTCAACCGTTTGTGTGACCGCTCCGACCTGAAGCGCGGCGTCAACGTTAATAGACGTGTCGGCGGATACGGCGACGCTTGCGACGTCGTAGGCCTTGAAGCCCGTGGCTTCGATGTGAACCCGGTAGCTATCAGGAATTAAGTGAGTAACCGAATAGTTGCCGCTTTCGTTGGAAGCCGTTTCGAACGCCGTGTTCTTGGAGAGCGAGGTTACTGTTACCTTCGCTCCGCTGACCGCATTCCCTTGGGCGTCCGTAACGGTGCCAAGGATGCTGCCGAACACCGCTTGAGCCAACGTGACCGAAGTATAAAAGCCGCACACCAAACAGAGAACTACCAGACCCACCCAAATCGATCGCCTCACGATTTTACCCTCCTTCGAGAAACGCAACCCGAACCCGGTGACTTGTGACCATCTTGGAACTTGACCCGGCACGAATCAGAGCCGCCGAGCAATGACGCTTCATTTAGAAAAGGTTAGAAAGTGGATCGTTCAGGGGAATGGTCAAGCAGGACACACACCCCTTCCAACGACCACCCCTCGACTGAAAAGCACCCCAAACGAATTTCTTCCCTGAGACTGCCACCTAGGAAAGAACAAGAGACACAGGTTCGGACCCTCGGCAGGCCGAACAGAGATCACGATGCCTACTATTAGTTTTTTTTCTGTGTTAGATTGAAGTCTCAAGGCGTCTGATACGGTTACGTTTCTTAAATCCAAATCTTGCAAGCAGATGGACTGGTTGTTACACTCCCTTTAACCGGGTTGTCACGAGGTTGCCTTGACCGATAGAGAGCAATATCTCGGGCAGATCGACAAGCTAGTGAACAGCCATGTCTTGCACGGGTCAGAGTCCCTGTGCAAGCTCCTTCGCTATCTGGCCAAACACGTCCTGGATCATCCCGGCTCACCAATTAAGGAATATCAAATTGCGACCGAGGTGTTTGGCCGTTCCACGGACTTCGATCCTCAGCTCGATTCGATGGTCCGTGTTCAGGCTGGGCGCCTCCGCGTAAAACTCACCGAATACTACGGCGCGGATGGCGCCGAGGATCCCGTTCTCGTCGAACTTCCCAAGGGTACCTACGTCCTCGCCTTCCACCACCGAGCGGTGGCCCCCTCCCGGTCGCACTCTCTGGGTAATACGGGGAGCGAGACGTCTGCCTCCTCACCCCGGCGCAACTGGATCATTGCCACGACGTTGTTGGCGATTTTGCTGGCCGTCTCGGTGGTCGCGATCCTGAGCATGGTTTCCAGTCGAAACCCCGCGCAAGCGGGAATCGCCCACGATTCCGACGGCGTGCCTGCCGCGTTTCGAGTCTTCTGGAATGCGTTTGCCTCGGGCCAGGAAGAGCCCTGGGTGATTTTCAGCAATGCCAAGTTCGTCGGGCGCCCCGAAATAGCTCTACGTTACTACGACGCCCGCAAAGACAATCAGAACACTTATATTTTTGACCACTACACGGGCGTTGGCGAAGTCCTGGCTGTTCACGAACTCGATCACCTGTTTGCAACGCTCAATCGCCAAATACGCGTCAAGCGCGGGAGTCTGTTTTCACTCGATGATGCCAAGAACAACAACCTGATTTTCGTCGGATCGCCGCTAGAAAATCTGACGCTGCTGGAAATTCCAGGTACGCAGGAGTTCGTGTTTCATAGAGTGGAGGCCGGGCCGCGGAAGGGCGATCCTGAAATTATAAACGTCCATCCACAACCGGGGGAACTCAAGGAATTCCTGGGAACCCCGAGTGGTGAACCTGTAACCGAAGACTATGGCGTCATCGCACTGGTTAGAGGATTGGACCCGGGCCAAGCCGTTCTGATTCTAGCGGGCGACACTACAATGGCCACACAGGCCGCCGTCGAGTATGTTTGCCGCAAGAACTCCGTGGAAGAACTCCTCCTGCGGCTTTCGGTGTCGCAGACCGGCCAGCTCAAGCCGTTTGAGGCGGTGATTCGCGTGAAAGTGACGCGCGGGGTGCCCGTCTCGACCGAATTGGTCGCCCTGCGTAATAGCAGCTAGCAGACTGGATCTGGATTCGAGCAAGTAATACTGCGGGCGTCACCGTGGAACAGTCAGATGCGGGTCGAGTTCCGCAGCCTTCTGAAATTCCTTCGCGGCTTCTTCCTTGTCTCCCTTGCGCTGCAGCGCAAATCCCAGCTGAAAGTGCGCCGGCGCGTAGCCCGGCGTCGCGCTGATTGCCGATCTGAATTGCGAGATCGCGCCGTCAAGGTCTCCCGCGCTGAGCAGCCGACGTCCTGAGTTTGTAGCAAAGAGCGCCGCCTGCTGATCCGTCTTCTGTTTGCCGACCTCGACGCCGGCCTTCGCTTCGGCAGCCGCGCCCTGCGCATCGCCAAGCTGGCGCAGGACCGCGGCCAACGTCGTGTGCGCTCCGGCGAAATCAGGCTGCAACCGGATTGCCTCGCGCAACGAACTCGCCGCTTCTTCAAGCTTTCCCTGCTGCTTGAGAACCGTCCCAAGGGTGTAGTACGCCTCCGCATAATCCGGTTTTGCCCGAATCGCCGCGCGAAGCTCCTCGGCTGCTGCCGGAAAATCGCCTTGCTGCCACAACGTGACACCCAACGTATAGTGCACATCCGCCTGCTGCGGATCCAACTCCTCCGCTTTTCGAAACTCCGCAGTAGCTTCGGGTAATTGGTCCTTCAGCTTCAGAGCCAAACCCAGGTCGTAGTGCAACGTCGCATCCTGCGGAGACGCTTTGAGCGCAGCCTCAAACTGGCTCGCCGCCGCATCGAAATCCGTCTTCTGCAGGTAGGCGACTCCGAGATTCGTTTGATATTCCGTCTCTTGCGGACGCAAATGCAGGGCGCTCTGAAACTCGCTGATGGCCGTATTCGCATCGCCGGTCTGCAACAGCGCAAGCCCAAGATTGTTATGCGCGGCTGCGTTTTCCGGTTGCGCTTTCAACACGTGCCGAAAAGCAGCCACCGCTTCATCCACGTTTCCGAATCTTTGCTCCAGCAAGCCCAGCAGGTTCTGGGCATCCACCAGATCTGGCTGCAACTTCACTGTGACAAGAAGTTCGCGGAGTGCGGCGTCCTGGTCGCCCTTTTCACGGAAAGCCTGCCCTAAGTAAAAATGCGCCTGCGCATTGTTTCCGTCCAGTCGCACCGCTTCCTGCAGATGAGGAATCGCTTCGTCCAGCGCCTTCTCTTGCAGTTGCAAAACTCCCAGATGCAGGTGCGCGGCCGCAAATTCCGGTTGCAGCCGCAACGCTTCGGCGAATTCCTTCTCCGCAAGCTTTGTCAGCGATTCTGGAGTTTCACTGGAGGCAGTGTTTCCAGATGGATCCTTCTGGACGACTCCGCCTCGCTGCGGCGCTTCGGCTACGGTAGATGAATTTGCGGGGCCCGCGGCCTGGCGCACCAGCAGGGTTCCAAGTTCGTCGTGTAATTCTGGGCGGCCTGGGTCCAGCTCAAGCCCGCGACGCATTTGCTTGACCGCTCCGGCGGCATCGCCCGAAGCATCCAGCGCGCGCGCCAGCGTCCGATACGCCTCCGACTCGGTTGGCGCAAACCGAACGGCCTCGCGACCTTCGCGCGCCGCGCGTTTCGCATCGCCCTTCAGCAAAAAGGCGCTCGACAAATTCATATGCGCTTGAAAAAAATCCGCCCGTAAATCCAGCGCCGCCTGAAATTGCACGATCGCAGGATCCACCTGCTTCTGCGCCAGCAAGACCCATCCGAGCGAATTGTGCCCCTCGGGACTTCGCGGCGAAAGCTGCACCGCCTTCTCAAACGCCGTGCGCGCCGACGCCAAATCACCCTGCTGCAACGAGACGATCCCCTGCTGGTAGACCGCATCTGCCTGCGCAGCACGCCCAGTCACCGGCGCGGACCCATCCTGGCCGTACAATGTCATCGGTAGTAACGCGCACAGAATCCGCGCGTACACCACGAGCATGCGAAATCCCGCAAACTTTGCCAAGCGTGCGCTCACCTCAAAATCCTAACACGCCGCGGTAAGCGCTATGCCGCGCAACTACTCGTTACGCCATCAAGTCGCACACTTCTTCTACCTGCCGTCACGCAGCCTTGACCGGCTTCCGCCCACACCCTACTATCCGTTGAAGGCATGGTCTTCACGACTCCTCGTCAGCGCCGCGCGATTTTGTTTACCTTCCAGATTGCTCTCGCCGTCGTTCTCTCGCTTTCCCGCCTTCCCGCCGTCGACAGCCCTCAAAACACCGCCCTCAAACCGCTCGCCTACTTCACCGACATCGCGAAACAAGCCGGCCTCACTATGACCAACACCTTTGGCGGCGTCGCCGCCAAAAAATACATCATCGAGACAACTGGCACCGGCGTAGCGATTTTTGACTACGACAACGACGGCTGGCCCGACATCTTTATCGTCAACGGCACAAAGCTCGATGGCTTCCCCGCAAACCAAGCTCCCACCAATCATCTCTATCGCAACAATCACGACGGCACGTTCACCGATGTCACCCAAAAAGCCGGCCTCGCGCACAGCGGCTGGGGCCAAGGCGTCTGCGTCGGCGATTACGATAACGACGGCTTCGAGGACCTGTACGTAACTTACTACGGCAAGAATGTCCTCTATCACAACAATGGCAACGGCACCTTCACCGACGTCAGCGAAAAAGCCGGCGTCGCAGGCTCGGGCAAAGCCTGGGGCACCGGCTGCGCTTTTGTCGATTACGACCGCGACGGCCATCTCGACTTAATGGTGGCGAATTATGTGGATTTCGATCTAGCTACGACCCCAGGTCCCGGGGAGCGGCCAACTTGCCTGTGGAAAGGCGCTCCGGTCATGTGCGGCCCGCAAGGCCTACCTGGCGCAAAAAATATTCTGTACCACAATCGCGGCGATGGAACCTTCGAAGACGTCACCACGAAATCGCACATCGACCAGACCGATGGCCACTACGCCTTCAGCGTCACCACGCTCGACTACGACGACGATGGCTGGCCCGACATCTTCGTCGCCTGCGATTCTACTCCAAGCATCCTCTACCACAACAATCGCGACGGGACCTTCAAGGATGTCGCCATCACCGCAGGCGCCGCGTTCAACGAAGACGGTCGCTCCCAGGCCGGCATGGGCTCCACCGCCGCCGACTACAACGGCGACGGCCGCCTCGACATTTTCAAAACCAATTTCTCCGACGACACCGCCACGCTCTACCGCAACAACGGCGACGGCACCTTTGACGACGTCACCTACCCCGCGGGCCTCGGCCTGCATACCCAATACCTCGGCTGGGGCACCATGTTCTTCGATTTCGACAATGACAGCTGGCCTGACCTGCTGCTTGTGAACGGTCACGTCTATCCCGAGGTCGACACCCAGCATCTCGGCAGCAACTTTCAAGAGCCGCGCATCCTCTACCACAACAATGGCGACGGCACCTTCACCGACCTCTCTTCCTCCGCCGGACCTGGCATCAACACCGTCAGCTCTTCACGAGGTCTCGCCATCGGCGATCTGTGGAACGATGGACACCTCTCCGCGGTGGTCAGCAACATGAATGCGCCACCCGGCCTGCTGGTAAATCAAATCCGCAACGCAAATCACTGGGTCGCGATCCGCCCGGTCGGAACTTTTCCCGTATCAAAAACACAATCGCCGACAACTTCGGTGCGGTCCGGATCGCCCGGCACAAAATCCAATCGCGATGCCATCGGCGCGCGCATTCGAGTTAAAGCCGGCGCGCGCATTCTCATTGACGAGGTGCGCAGCGGCTCAAGCTACATCTCCAACAACGACATACGCGTCCATTTCGGTCTGGGTTCCGCCACAACGATCGATTGGGTCGAAATCCGCTGGCCAAGCGGCCTTGTCGAAAAATTCGAAAACCTCGCCGTGGATGCGTTTCATACTCTGAAGGAAGGCACCGGGACTTCGGCAACCAATACTACAAAAAATTAGTGCCCTGCGCTGCGGTCCACCGCAGCTGCCAGGCGCAGCTTCGGCATCGGACCGGGGAGCAACGGCATGGCCCGCATAGGGCTGAGCGCGACGGGTTCCGGACTGCTCATTCTCTTATGGATGCTGTCAACCGGAAGAAACGCCGAGGCTTCTAGCATCAGGTCCACGCGCCCTCGCACATCAAATTTCTCCAGCAAGCTGGAAACATGGAATTTTATGGTGCGTACCGAAACGTTTAGCTTCGTCGCAATTTCCTTGTTGCTGAGATTTTGCGCGATATTCGCAAGCACTTCACGCTGCCGCCGGCTCAATGGAAATCCAGGCAATCTGGCGGCTGAGCACGTCTGAATAAGCTTGGCCGCCCGCGCCGCTAATCCAGCAAACAGATCTTCGCCCGCATCCACCATCACGCTTTTTTTAACCGGCCCATGAAGCCCCCCTGTGCATCGCGCATATTTCATCGCGCACGCAACCCCCGGTTCTCTGCCCGCTCGGTCGGTTTTGCAAACAGCCCGCCCTCACTGGAGAACCCGTGTCGCTCATTGCGTCCTATCGATGAACATGTGCAATCACAGGGCCACGCAGCCCCGCGCCCATGGCCCACTGCGGCCGTTCCGGACGCGATACCTCATAGAAATCGAACTGCACTCCGACTCCACGTTCTTCCTGCGTCGATTCCCCCGGCACCACGCGCACCACGTGGCCCGTGCACAGCCATTGCGCCGCCGGCACGCCCGTAATCTGTTCCGGCATCTCCACCAGAAGATCCAGCGCCGCTCCCTTACTCAACTCCAGGTCCGTCGCAAAGAAAACACCCCTCTGCGACAAATTCTTTGATTCTGCTCTTAACTCACCGGCGTTCGACCTCCGCACTCGAATGCGCAGGTCCGTTTTGAAATCGTGCCGTTGGGATAAGCGTCGGTCGTGCTCGAACCTATCTACAAAACGTTCCATGGCGAAGACCTCCAGATATGTAGGGGGTTGCGAACGCAGAACGCTCGCGGAGGGGGTAGCTGAGAGAATGGGCTTGTTCCACGGATTCGCATAGACTCAATTTGGTACTGCTCGGACGAACCCCGCGAGCAGGCACAATCCACGGCCAGCGTTGACCCCTCTGAGATTTCTAATTCTGTATTGGGGTCCAAGAAGCATGGCGTTCCATAACGGTGGCGGTTGGGATCGCAACCGAAAGCGACAAACGCCCGGATTGTTCGGCTACGCCGTTCCATAGGCACTTCGCGGCGAAGCTGCCGAGTTCGCGAGATTTGCCAGCGCAATGATACTCTCGCGTTAGCAATATCTTTAGTATTAGTTATATAAGGTTACAATTAACATGGGCGGCATGGAAGGCACTGAGATCGCGTGGTCAGAGTGGGCGGCTACAAAGAGCTTGGCCCTGTGACCGTTCTCTTTCAATCGACTTGCCTACTTCAACGTGTCCGCTCCCGCCTTCGCGCACTGTCCGTCCTGCGGCGCGGTCCCGCCAGACACACCAATCGCTCCGGCGATCTTGCCCTCGACCAGAATCGGAATTCCTCCCTCAATTGGAACCGCGCCCTGCAAACGCAAAATGCGCATTCCGTCTCCCCCCGCGGCCAGCGCATCCTGGTACGTCTTGGTCGGCCGCTTGAACAGCGCAGCCGAACGCGCCTTGTCGATCGCGACGTTCGCGCTCCCAATCTGGGTGTTGTCCATCTTCTCGTAGTAGACGAGGTTCCCCGACGGATCGACAATGGCCACCGCCATCGCCCAATTATTTTTCACCGCCTCGGCGATCGCGGGAGCCGCCACCTTTTTCGCGTTCTCCAGGCTAATGGCGGCGCCGTAGGGATTCGGCATCTGACCGAACGCGCTCGCTAACACGCTAACCGCAAAAAGCAAGGCCGCACCAAACCTCGCAACATATTTCTGCAACATTTTCGCTCCTTTTTTATCCTCGTGGCACAGCCATTTCTGGCCCTGTCTTGACTCACTCCAACGCGAAACACACCCACCACTAAGGCTGCGGATGCGGCAACGCATTACTGCGGTCGACCATATCCTGCGGCGCGCTAGGCTGATGCAAAGGAGGCTGCCCTCGCGTGATGGCCCAGTGCTCCAACCAACCGGATCCCTCCTCACCGACATAGGTATCCGGCAGGCCGTACACCGAATCACCCAATGCGTTCTCCAGCGTAATAAACCGATAACCGCGCTTGCGGATCAGGTCCAGAACCTCGCCAACATGCTCCGCTTCCAGTTGATTCGCATGCATGAGCAGGATCTGATTGGGCTCATACCCGACCAGGTCGCGAGAGAGCTTCTCGAAATAGGAGAAAACCTCAGTCGTATACGCAAGATACGAACGCACCACTTCCTGCTGCAGCGCCGTGTCCCCGCGCTTCTTCGCATCGTCGTACACGGTTGCAAACATCCAGTCCCAGGCGTCCAGCGTAACCGGCGCGATCCGATATCCGCGCTCTACCAGAAACGCTTCCGCCTCTCGCCGCGTTTGCAAGTCCCGTCCAGTATCCAGATACGGATGCCGGAAATAGCGCAGCTTCATGTTGTGTTGCGCCAGCAAAAGCCGCGTGACGCTCTCGCCCTGGATCACTGCATCTTCAAAGTCCCTCAGGCTCACACGGTTCAGCGAGGTGTGCCCGTAGGTGTGGTTGCCTAGCTCAAACCCTGCGTCCAGCCACATATTCAGCGCCGCAATACGCTCGTCAACTTCGCCCCACTTAAAATAAAGCTTCCGCTCGTTCACAAAACCAACAACCGGAATCTTCTGCTCGCGCAAGGTCTCCAGCAGTTGCTTCGTCATCGCGGTGATCTGTACGGCGGACATGGTATTCGCGGCGCCCGCAGGCAGATCGTCAATGGTGATCGCGATTCGACGCTCGGGTGGCGCATCGGGAGGAGTCGCGGGCGTTCTTAGGGCAACAGAAAAAACAGCGAGCACGCATAAAAATGTCAGCACTGGCTTCATGAAAGCCCTCCGGATCGCACGACGGCGGCACAATAGCACAGAAGCTCAGCCAGACACGGAAAGCCCTTCACCGCATCCCGACCAGGTCCGCCGCGCCATTTTGTCCGCCACTACAACACACTCATTTTCCCGATTTGGCTTGCCGCCGTTCGAATTGAACTGTGCGCACAATTCCCTGACCTTCCCTCACGAAAACCAGTTGGTTCGGCTTGATGTCCTTCAGCGTATCCAGCTGCCCACTGGGCCAGTGAATCTCCAGGAGATCGACCTTCTCGGCCTTTCCAATACCGAAATGGACTCGCAAATCGTTCTGCGAGATATAGCTCCCTCCGCTGCGCACCTCGTCGATCTGGGAATGTGGTTTCGATTCGTCCGGCGGCTGCGTGACGCACCGCAGGCGCGCGCCAATCCCGCTGCGATTCGACTTCGTACCGATGGTTCGCACTTTTAGCCAATTGTGCCCCGCACCGTTATTCCCGGTGGGCGAATCGCAGCGCAGCAGCTGCGGAAAATCGTTGACCGTGTTCACCACCACATCGATGTCCCCATCGTTATCGTAATCCCCGAACGCACAACCCCGAGACGCGACCGGAACCGTGATGCCCAGCCCCGCTTGCAGCGACACATCCTCAAACTTGCCGTTCCGCAAATTCTTGTACAGCAATTTTTGCTGCGGATAACCCGCTTCGGTCTTCAGTTGCTCGACCTCCGGATAAACGTGCCCATTGCAAATCAAAATATCCGGCCACCCGTCATTGTCCATGTCGAAAAAACCGCAGCCCCATCCCAGAAATTGCGTGTGACGCCCCAACCCCGCCGCAAAGGTCGTGTCTTCGAATGTGCTTCCGCCTAGGTTCCGATACAGCGACGGCGTGTCCCCGGCAAAATTTGTTTTGACGATGTCCAGATTCCCGTCCAGATCGTAGTCCCCGGCCGAAACTCCCATCCCCGCTTGCGGCTTGCCGTCCGCGCTCAGCGAGCAACCCGATTCCATCCCGATATCCACGAACTTGCCGTTATGCTTGTTTTGGTACAGCGCGCTGGCGGTCGAGTCGTTCGCCACGTAAATGTCAGGCCAGCCATCATTGTCGAAATCGGCAGTGAGCACGCCGAGTCCGTAGGTCCCGTTCGCCTGCAACAAACCAGCAGACTCACTCACATCGGAAAATGTTCCGTCGCCATTGTTGTGATAAAGAATGTTCTTGCCGCCGTTCAGTCCCGGAGGGCCGCACGCCACCATCACCCCTTTGTACAAGCAAGGACCCGACTCCGGAACAGGCGCGGTAGCAAGGTCGAGATCGATGTAGTTCGCGACAAAGAGGTCCAGATGTCCGTCGCGATCGTAATCGACAAAAGCGCAACCCGTGTTCCAACGCTTGCCGGAACCCGCCACACCGGATTTTTCGCCGACATCGCTGAACGTACCGTCTCCGTTGTTGTGGTAGAGCACGTCCTTGCCGAAATAAGTGACGAACAGATCTTCGTAGCCGTCGTTGTCGTAGTCGCCGATACAAACACCTTGGCCCCAACCGGAATGTCCGACGCCCGCTTTGGCAGTCACGTCCGTAAACGTGCCATCGCGATTGTTCTTGAACAAATGCGAAGTCGGCGCCTGCCCGCCGGAAAAGCCTTCGAGTCGCGATCCGTTGACCAGAAAAATGTCCAGCCACCCGTCGTTGTCGTAATCGTAGAACGCAACGCCACAGCCGGTCGTCTCCAGCAGATATTTGTTTTTGTGTTCGCCACCGAAGATGGTCTTCGCGTTGAGCCCGGACTCGCGAGCGACGTTCACGAAGTTCACGCCCAGGCCGTTGCTTGGCGCGGCGCCGCCGCTAACCGGATTGCCAGTAGCGCGGGCGCCCGAAACAGGCGGTAGCCGTAGTCCGCGCAGAAAGGGCAGCCAGGATGCTCGGGAAGCGACGGCAAATATATTTTCGAGCGAGAGCACCAGCGCGGACCGACTCAACGATTGCAAGAATGTCCGCCGCGACGAAAACAAAATTGTGATACCTTCCCGCACTGGGTACGCTCTCAGCCCAGTACTCGACTCCGCTCCTGAGTTCCCACCTAACAGGAAGCGCCGGCTTCCGGCCGGTTCCGAAGGTGGGTCGTTCTTTGCGGGCACCCGGGGTACCCACCATTGATTTTTACGATGGGACTCGCTTTCATCTTAGCGTAAGCGCGTCGAGATTCTGCAATTTCACCGGAGGGCAAGTAGCCACGAAAGGTCATTCTCGCAAGTACATGAATTCCTCTATGCAGCGAATATGTAGGCGCCGGGCTTTAGCCCGGCAAACCATTCGTTCAATGGGATTCCTGCGGCCCATGCTCGCTCCACTCGCGGCTTTCCTACTGTTCGCATCCACATTCTCGGTCGCCTCAGGGCAAACGCCGAATGAACCACCGCGTTCCTTGGAACTATCGCGACCCGTGCGGCCGTGGGAGTTTCTGCCGGTACTCGGAACGCGCGCGGCTTTGTTCGGGAACGAAGCCGGACGCATGGAAGCGTGGGTCTACCCGCTGAAGTTCCTGCGCGAATACCATTTGCGATTTCACGAGGGCGATCGCGTCATTCCAGCGGAATCGCTGGCGCGCACGGTCATTGTTCGGCCGGAATCGAGCACCATCGTCTATAGCAGCGACACGTTCACCGTGCGCGAAACCTTTCTTGTCCCGGTGAAAGAGCCGGGCGCGATCATCCTGCTCGATGTGGAAACCGAGCAGCCGCTCGAAATCGAAGCGAGCTTCGTGCGTGATTTCCAATTGGAGTGGCCCGCCGCAATCGGCGGCACGTACATGTCGTGGGATGTGAACGCCCGCGCGTTTATCATGGGTGAGGAGACGAAGAGGTTCGTCGCCATAGTGGGGTCGCCGACGGCGGCGGAAGAGCGCCAGGAATACCAGACCAACTATTCCCAGTCGCAAATCAATTCATTCCGTCTGGGCGTTACCAACAAAGGCAAAGTCACGAAGATGATCGTCATGGCCGCGTCCGTGAAGGGACGAGCCGAGGCCGACGCTTGCTATCGGCATCTTGCCGCCGACTACGCGCAACTCCTGAAAGAGTCAGCGGAATACTACGAAAATTATCTGCGCGACACGGTGAGCCTCACGCTGCCTGACACGCGACTGCAACAAGCCTACGACTGGTCGCGCATCAGCGAGTTGCAAGGCATAGTCAGCAATCCCTTTCTTGGCACGGGCCTCGTCGCCGGATACCGAACTTCGGGTGAGAGCGCGCGGCCGGGCTTCGCTTGGTTTTTCGGGCGCGATTCGCTCTGGACCTCCCTCGCGTTGAATGCATCGGGTGATTTTGCAAACACCCGCACTGCGCTGGAGTTTGTCAGCAAGTTTCAGCGAGATGATGGAAAGATCCCCCACGAAATCGCGCAGACCGCCAGCCTGATTCCCTGGTTCAAGGACTTTCCCTACGGGTACGCATCAGCGGACGGGACGCCTCTCTACATCATTGCGATGAACGACTATGTGACGCAGAGCGGCGATACCACTTTCGCAAACGAAAAATGGGAGAGCGTGTGGAAGGCCTATCAATTCTTGCGCTCGACCTACGACGCGCAAGGCTTTCCTCAGAATTTCGGAATCGGACACGGCTGGGTCGAAGGCGGCCCGCTCCTGCCAGTAAAGACGGAACTCTACCAGAGCGGCCTCGGAGCGGAAGCGTTGCGAGCACTCGCGAATCTCGCGCAACTGGTTGGCAAGGACGACGCGGGCAAAGAGCTAACCCAGGAGTTCGAGCGTCAGCGGACCTTGGTCGAAAAAGCTTTCTGGCTCGCGGAGAAAAGCAGATATGCCTTCGCACTCGACCAGAACGGCAAGCCGCTGGACGAAGCCAGCGTGCTGGCGACGGTGCCCATGTGGTTCGGCCTTCTCGACAAAAAAAGCTCTGGCCAAATGATCTCGCAGCTTGCAGACGCCGATCATCAAACCGATTGGGGCATGCGGATCATTTCCAACCGGGCAACCCGCTTCAGCGGCGGTGGATATCACTACGGCTCGGTATGGCCCCTGTTCACCGGCTGGGCGTCGGTCGGTGAATATCGGTATCACCGGCCGCTACCTGCATATGAGAATCTGCGAGCCAATGCGTTGCTGGCGCTTGATGGTTCGCTTGGCCACGTGACCGAAGTCCTCTCGGGCGATTCCTACCAACCTCTTTCGACAAGCTCACCGCATCAGATCTGGTCCGCCGCGATGGTCGTCAGTCCGATCCTGCGCGGAATGTTCGGCGTATCTTCAGATGCCAAGACGTCGACGCTCACGTTTGCACCTCATGTGCCCGCGGACTGGTCGGCTTTCTCGATTCGCGGTGCGCGAGCGGGTTCAGCCCGTATGGATCTGAGCTACGCCCGATCGGCGGACAGGATCACGCTGACTGTGAATTGCACAAGCACCACGCCCTGTCCCATTGAATTCTCCCCGGCGGTAAGTCTCCGCGCGCACGTCTTCAGCGTCGAGATGAACGGCCGACCGGTGGCATTCCGGGTCGCGGCAAACGACGAAGATCAACACGTGGCGACGCATGTCTCTGCATCCGGTAAATCGAACACGCTGACAATTCGCGTCCGCAATGATTTTGGAGTCAGCTATGAATCGAGCCTGCCGCCACTGGGATCGCCCAGCCAGGGTTTGCGCATGCTCTCTGAAAGTTGGTCGTCCAATCGCGACACGTTAACCATGGATATTGCCGGCGTCGCGGGCGGAGTCTACGAATTGACGGTATGGAATCCCAGTCAGACCGCCACGGTTGACGGAGGCGAATTGCTCGGAGCAGCGAACGGAAGCGCTAAGGTTCGCGTGCGGTTTCCAGCGAGTGAGCCAGGCGAATATGCTCACGGAAAAATCGTGTTTCACTTTTCAGGACCGAGAGACGGCAAAGGCAAGCAGGGGAAACCGGCCAGGTGACGCACCAAAGCGTAGCTTAGGGTTCAGGCCGAGCAATCAGATTTACGGCGAGTAAAACGATCTATCTTGAGCATCTAAGTGTTTCCTACAACGGCGAATCGGGCATCGGGAGGCAGCATCATGTCCAGAATCTGGATCGTTGTCGGTTTGTTGGTGGCCACTATGTGCGCATTTTCGCCCCTCGCTGGCGGGCAGCTGAAAAAGGTTGATGCGGAAGGCCACGAGTGGTGGCATCACGCCGTGTTCTATGAGGCGTATCCGCGGAGTTTTGCCGACAGCAACAACGACGGTGTCGGCGACCTGAACGGCATTACCTCGAAACTCGACTACCTGGAGCACCTCGGCGTGAACGCCATCTGGATCACGCCGTGCTTCCCCTCCCCGCAAGTGGATTTCGGATACGACGTCTCCGACTACGAGAACATCGATCCGATGTACGGGACGCTGGCCGACTTCGACCGGCTGGTGGCTGAAGCCAAGAACCACAACATCAAGATCATTCTCGATTTCGTGCCCAACCATACCTCCGATCAGCACAAGTGGTTTCTGGAATCGAAATCGTCGCGCACGTCGCCGAAGCGCGATTGGTACATCTGGCGCGACGGAAAGGGTCCGAATCAGCCACCCAATAATTGGACATCGACGTTTGGCGGCTCGGCATGGAAATTCGATCTGGCGACCGGCCAGTATTACTACCATTATTTCTACGCCGAGCAGCCTGACCTCAACTGGCGCAATCCCGAAGTGGTGAAGGCCATGCTGGACACCATGCGATTCTGGTACAAACGCGGCGTGGCAGGCTTTCGGCTGGACGCGGTCGATACCTTATTCGAAGACCCCGATCTCAAAGACAATCCGCCGTTTCCCGGCAACGACAAATTCGGCTTTCCCAACACCCACGAGATTTACAACAAGAAGCTCCCGGAAGTGCACGACATAATGCGCGCCATGCGCAAGGTAGCCGATGAATACGGCGCGGTTCTAATTGGCGAAACCTGGACGCAGAATGTCGCGCAACTACGTGAATACTACGGCGAGCGCAACGACGAACTGCAAATGCCCATGGACTTGATGATGACGGAATTTAAACAGCCTTCGGCGCCGGTCTTTCGCGAGCACATCAGCGCGGTCGAGAGTGCCGGCGGGTGGCCCGTTTTCGTCATCAGCAACCACGATATCGTGCGCTCCTACACGCGCTGGGGCGATGGCGTCCACAACGATGATATCGCCAAAACGATGGCGGCGATGTACCTGGCCCTGCGCGGCACGCCGGTGATGTATTACGGCGAAGAAATCGGCATGGCGAACAACGACCCCGAGAGTAAGGATGACGTGCGCGATCCCATCGGACGGCGCGGCTGGCCGCTGGAAAAGGGCCGCGACGGCGAACGCACCCCGATGCAATGGAGCGACGCGCCCAATGCAGGTTTCACAGATGGCAACCCGTGGCTGCCGGTCGGGCCGAACTTTAAGACCCACAACGTGGCCACCGAAACGGTGGACCCCATTTCGATTCTGAATTTCTACCGCCGGATTCTGGAACTGCGCCGCGACGAGCCCGCGTTGCGCGACGGCAAGTACGTGACCATCAACCCAGGGGATCCCAGCGTGTTTGCGTTTGTGCGACGCCTAAAAGGGGAAGCAGTCCTGGTGGTGCTGAATATGTCCCCTACAAGTCACACCGTGCCACTCGATCTGGCGAAGGTAGGATTCCCCACGCCGAAAATCCATGTGTTGGCTGCAAGCTCTGCCCAGCAGGCCACTCAGCTTTCCAGGCAAGTGGCCATGGAGCCATACTCGGCGGTCATCGCGAAAGTGACAAAATAGAGCAACCAACCCGAGGGTCTATTCCCCCCAAGCCCGTTCGCAAACTGTCCATAAGTCTCATTGACAATGTTAACCAATAAAATATAATAATGATATGTTATTTAGCCCTCAGATCCGCCGTCCACCCTCACAATCGCCGATATTTCGCAAACGAACGACTAATTCCTTTAGAATCAAATCGTTGAGCCATTCGATCGCATATCTCCTTTATTTTCAAATCGTTGCGCAAAAACCCCCCGGGGGGGAAGGAGGGACGGAGGAAGCGAAACAGGATTTTCGGCATCGCTCCTACGGCGTTACGCGATTCCTAGCTTCCGTTGCATCTGCTCGAGGGAAACTCCTTTGGTCTCCGGGTAGAAGGCGGCGACCACAACAAGTTGCACCACCATCATCGCCGAGAAGAATACGAACGGGTAGGCGCCAGAGGAGTGCGCGACCAACGGAAAGATCAACGAAATGACCCCGTTCATGAACCAGTGCGAAAAACTTCCCAAACTTTGCCCTTTCGCGCGCACCTGGTTAGGGAAGACTTCGCCGATGTACACCCAGATCACCGCGCCCTGCGAAAAGGCAAAAAACGCGATGAATCCTACGAGTAGCCAGACAAGCAAGCTTTGATGCTGCTGCGTAAAAAAGATATAGGCCACGCCGCCCAGGCACAGCGCGGTGCCCACCGATCCCACCAGCAGCAGGGTCTTCCTGCCGATACGGTCGATCACCGACATGGCAATCATCGTGAATAGGAGGTTCGTGCCGCCGATGGCCACCGCCTGCAAGTCTCCGGAAACCTTGCTGAATCCCGCAAACCGGAAAATGTCGTTGATGTAGTAAAGGATGGCGTTGATGCCGGAAAGCTGGTTGAACATGCCGATCGATACCGCAAGGAAAATCGGAAAGCGATACTTCCAAGAGAACAGCGCATCGCTGGAGGCGTGTTCGGTGTCGATCGAGCGCACGATGTCCTGTAACTCTTCTTCGTAGTTCTCCTCGCCAATCACTCGCAGCACGTCGCGAGCTTCGGCCACACGTTTCTTCTTGACCAGCCAGCGCGGGCTCCGCGGGATGCCGAACAGCAGGGCGAAGAACAACGCAGCGGGAAGGGCCGGAACGGCAAACTTCCATCTCCACTCGTCCACGCCGAAATGCGCCAGGCCCACGAGGTAATTCGAAAAATAAGCCAGCAAGATGCCGAAGACCACGTTGAATTGAAACAGCCCCACCAGGCGTCCGCGAAATTTGGCCGGAGCCAGTTCCGCTATGTACATGGGTCCCAGAACCGAGGAACCTCCAATCCCCAACCCTCCAATAAACCGGAAGAAAACCAGCGCCGACCAATTCCACGCGAATGCACAGCCTAAAGCGGACACTAGGTATAGGACGGCGAGGACCCGGAGGCTGTCGCGACGTCCGAATTTATCGCCTGGTATCCCTGCCAGCATGGAGCCGAAAATTGTGCCGAGAATGGCGCTGAAGACGGTTACGCCAAGGAGGTATGGGGATAGATGATAGACCTCAGTGAGCGAACCCGTTGTGCCGGAAATGACTGCGGTGTCAAAGCCAAACAATAAGCCGCCGAGTGCGGCTACTCCGGTACTTTTGACCAGGGTAGGATTGAGAGCCATAGCTCTGGGCGGAGATTCTACATAAGTCTCCGCAAACAGCGGCATGATTTCTGGCCCTGCGTTGTCGGCCGCCAGGCGTATTGAACCAGGAGGGCCGCCAGCGGCACCGCAAGACCCGGACCAATGTTAATTTGCCGCAACAGAATTGACATTCCCCACGGGGACACGATACGTTGACTACTCCTCCCCTCCCGGTAGTCCCTGTCCCTCTGCGGATTTCGACACCGGCTGATACTTCGTAAATGGAGGCGAGCCAAAGCCGGAGGTATTGCCGCAAGGACGTACCCCGAAAATCCCCGAGCCAGAGACCAGTTTTCGTTGGAAAGAAAAATTGAGCCACCGCGTGACGTGGTGCATCTAAAATCCGTTGAACAGCTGCGGGAGCCCTTCCCTTCCGCGCAGGAGTCAATGTGAGTCAGCCGAAGAGTCAGTTAGATCTCGATCAGCTAAGCATCAACACCATTCGAACGCTGGCGATTGATGGCGTACAGAAGGCCAACTCCGGCCACCCTGGCGCGCCCATGGGGCTTGCGCCGGTGGTCTATGCGTTGTGGCAGCGCTACCTGCGCTACGATCCCGCCGACCCGCTATGGCCCAATCGCGATCGCTTTGTGCTCTCGAATGGGCACGCTTCGATGCTGTTGTACGCGACGCTGCACCTGACCGGGGTTCGCGACGTCGATGGCGATGGCAATGTCAGGCCCGACAAGCCCGCCATTTCGATGGATGATCTCAAGTCGTTCCGCCAACTGGACAGCAAGACGCCGGGGCATCCCGAATCGCACATGACGGCGGGGGTGGAGACCACGACGGGTCCGCTGGGGCAGGGTGTTGGAAACAGTGTTGGCATGGCGATCGCGAGCAAGTGGCTGGGCGCCAATTACAACAAGCCAGGACTTGAAGTTTTCGATTTCAATGTGTACGCCATGTGCGGCGACGGCGACATGATGGAGGGCGTGGGCTGCGAGGCGGCGTCGCTGGCCGGGCATTTAAAGCTTTCTAATCTTTGCTGGATCTACGACCACAACCACGTGACCCTGGATGGGCCCGCCTCGTATTCGTTCAGCGAAGATGTGATGACGCGATTTGTGGGATATGGGTGGAATGTCACGCGGGTTGCGGACGCGAACGACCTGGAAATGCTCGGGCGCGCTTACGAGACATTCTTGAAGACCAAGGACCGGCCGACGCTGATCGTGGTGGACAGCCACATCGGGTACGGGTCGCCGCACAAGCAGGACTCTTCGGATTCGCACGGCGAACCGCTAGGCGCAGAAGAGGTGAAACTGACCAAGAAATTCTATGGCTGGCCCGAGGATGCGCAGTTTCTGGTGCCGGACGGCGTTTACGACCAGTTCAAGAAAGGCATCGGCAAGCGCGGCGCGGAATTCCGCGGTGAATGGTCGAAGAAATTCGAGGATTACAAGAAACAGTTTCCGGATTTGGCCGAACAGCTCGATTTAATGGAGCACTGGAAATTGCCAAAGAGTTGGGACAAGGATTTGCCGACCTTCCCAGCCGATGCCAAGGGCATGGCTACCCGCGATTCGTCCGGGAAGGCTCTGAATGCGCTGGCTAAGAATATTCCCTGGATGATCGGCGGGTCGGCAGACTTGGCGCATTCAAACAAAACCAACCTGACTTTCGAGGGCGCCGGCGACTTCTTTCCTGGCGAATACCATGGGCGCAATCTGCATTATGGGGTGCGCGAACACGCGATGGGAGCAGCGACCAACGGGCTGAGCGTGTCGCAGCTGCGTGCCTTCAGCGCTACCTTCTTTAATTTCAGCGATTACATGAAGCCGAGCATGCGGCTTGCGGCGCTCATGGAAGCGCCTTCCATCTTCATTTTCACGCACGATTCGATCGGACTTGGAGAAGATGGCCCGACGCATCAGCCCATCGAACAGCTGGCTGGGCTGCGCGCTATGCCGAACATGATCGTGATGAGGCCGTGCGACGCTAACGAAGTCGTGGAGGCCTACAAAGTCGCCATTCAGCAGCGACATACGCCAACGACGGTGGTACTGACGCGGCAAACGCTACCGACCTACGACCGCACGAAATTTGCTCCGGCCTCTGGAGTGGCAAAGGGCGCTTACGTTTTGATCGACGCCGAGGGCGGCAAGCCTGATGTGATTCTGATGGGCACAGGCAGTGAGGTGCACTTGTGCGTAGAAGCCTACGAGAAGTTGAAAGCGGAAGGCATTAAAGCTCGCGTGGTCAGCATGCCATCTTGGGAACTGTTTGAAAAGCAAGATGCTGCTTACAAGGAAAGCGTATTTCCATCCAGCGTAACCGCGCGGGTTTCCGTCGAAATGGCTGCTACCTTTGGCTGGGAGCGCTTCGTCGGGCCAAAAGGCAAAATGATCGGTATGCACTCGTTTGGCGCCTCGGCGCCGCTCAAAGATGTGCTGAAGAAATTCGGCTTTCTCACGGAGAACGTTGTAGCGGCGGCAAAGGAAGTACTGGGAAAGTGAGCGCGTGATGAAGGTTGCCACTGGATCGGACCATGCAGGATTTCAGTTGAAAGCCACCATCGGCGAGTATCTGATCTCGCTGGGGCACGAAGTGGTCGATGTCGGAGCCTACGACGAAACGCCTTCGGACTATCCGGATTTCGCGGAAAAAGTTGGGCGGGCAGTGTTGGATGGCAAGGCCGAGCGCGGCGTTTTGATCTGCGGCAGCGGCGTGGGCGCCAGCGTGGCGGCCAACAAGGTCAAGGGCATTCGCGCGGGCATGTGCCACGACACCTATTCCGCGCATCAAGGCGTGGAGCACGACAATTGCAATGTTCTGGTGCTGGGTGAGCGCGTCATCGGCGTGGCGCTGGCAAAGGATCTCGTGACCTCTTTCCTGGGGGCCAAGTTTACGAATGAGGAGCGTCACGTCCGGCGCCTGGGTAAAGTTGCGAAGCTCGAAGACAAATTTTGCGATAGCTAAGCTGAGTCTAAGCAGACTCCAGGAAGTCTTCGTGCCTTGGACTTAGAGCGCTAGCCCTCCCATGGGGCGTAGAATAGAGTTTGACGATTCTGAGGCAAAGGAGAACTTTATGACCACGACATCGGCAGTTCCAAACGTTGGTACGAATCCGTTGAAGGGCTTGCTTGCGTATGGCCAGTCGCCTTGGATGGACTACATTCGGCGCGACCTGTTGACCAGCGGCGGACTGAAGAAGATGATTGATCAGGACGGCCTGCGCGGGATGACCTCCAATCCCACGATTTTCGAGAAGGCCATAGTGGGCAGCAAGTTTTACTCGGATATCCTGGAGGCGCCCGACGCGAAACAGCTCGGCGCCAGCGGCGTATACGAGAAAATCGCAATTCGCGACGTCCAGGACGCCACCGACATTTTCAAGCCGGTTTACTCCGAAACCAAACGCCGCGATGGCTACGTTAGCTTGGAAGTTTCGCCTTTGCTGGCCAACGACACAAAGGCGACGATCGATGAAGCGCGCCGTCTCTGGAAGACGGTGAACCGCGAGAATTTGATGGTTAAGGTGCCCGCGACACCCGCCGGCATTCCCGCCATCCGCCAACTGCTCGAAGACGGCATCAACATCAACATCACGCTGCTTTTCGCCCAGTCCGCTTACGAGCAAGTGGCCGAAGCTTTTCTCTCGGCGCTGGAAGCTCGCGTCAAAAAGGGCCAGGACGTCAGCCACATCGCCAGCGTCGCCAGCTTTTTCGTCAGCCGCATCGACACCCTGATCGACAACCAGATCGAAGCAAAGCTGAAGACGGAAACCGATGCCAAGAAAAGAGAGCTGTTGACGTCGATCGAAGGCAAAGTGGCGATTGCCAACGCCAAGCTCACCTACAAAAAGTATCAGGAGCTATTCGGCGGAGCGCGGTGGAAGGCTCTCGCGGCCAAAGGCGCGCAAACACAACGATTGCTCTGGGCCAGCACCAGCACCAAGAATCCCAAGTATCGCGACGTTCTCTACGTGGAAGAACTGATCGGAGCCGACACCGTTGATACCATTCCGCCGGCGACCTTCGACGCCTTCCGCGATCATGGCAAGCCGCGCGCCAGCCTGACGGAAAACGTAGACGCCGCGGTCACGACCATGGCGAATCTCGAAAAGGCCGGTATCTCGATGAAGGAAGCCACCGAAAAGCTCGTCGTCGACGGCGTCAAGCTGTTCGCCGAGGCCTTCCACTCGCTTTTGGAAGCGACGGGAAAGACCGCCGGCGTGCACGCGTGAGCTTGCATCGCTGAGCTACAAACTCCAAGCCGCATTCTTTGGTGTCACTTCGCGTGCACCTTTTCAAGAATGTCGGCGGACTCTCGCTGAGCTGAGTTCGGCTCTGCAATAGAAACTGGGCCAGGGCGCTGAAGCACGCGCGAAAAGTTTATTCACCACCAATCGAGCCGCTGAGGAGCGCACGCCATGCAACTAGGGATGATCGGACTGGGCAGAATGGGCGCTAATATGGTGCGCCGTCTGCAAAAAAACGGCCACCAATGCGTGGTCTATGACCGTAGCGCCGACTCCGTGAAACAACTTTCCGGCGAAGGCGCGACTGGCTCCACGTCGCTCGACGATTTCATTAGAAAGCTCGACAAACCCCGCGCCATCTGGCTCATGGTTCCCGCGGGAGTGGTCGATGCCACGCTCCACGAACTGACCAGCAAGATCGACATCGGGGATATCATCATCGACGGCGGCAACTCCTACTACATCGACGACATCCGCCGCGCCAAGGAGCTCTCCGCCAAAGGCATTCACTACGTTGACGTCGGCACCAGCGGGGGCGTCTGGGGCCTCGAGCGGGGTTACTGCCAGATGATTGGCGGCGAGACCGAAATCGTCAAACACCTCGATCCTATTTTCAAAACGCTCGCTCCGGGACGCGGCAATATCGATCGCACTCCTGGGCGCGAAAAGGTCGGCGGCACTGCCGAAGACGGCTACCTCCACTGCGGCCCATCCGGCGGTGGGCACTTCGTGAAAATGGTTCACAACGGTATCGAGTACGGCATGATGGCCGCCTACGCCGAGGGGCTTAATATCCTTAAACACGCCAACGTCGGCAAGCTCAGTCACGAAACTGACGCGGAAACCACGCCGCTCCGATATCCCGAGCACTATCAATATGATTTCAATCTCGCCGACGTCACCGAAGTCTGGCGCCGGGGCAGCGTCGTCGCTTCTTGGCTGCTCGACCTCACCGCCATCTCCCTTCTCGAACAGCCCACACTCGAGCGTTACTCCGGCCGCGTCTCTGACTCCGGCGAAGGCCGCTGGACGATCATCGCGGGCATCGAGTCCGGTGCGCCTTGCCCGGTTCTAACCGACGCGCTTTACGAGCGGTTCACGTCGCGCGGCGAATCTGATTTCGCAAGCAAACTTCTCTCGGCCATGCGTTTCCAGTTCGGCGGCCACCTTGAAAAGAAAGAGTAAGCGACAAGACGCACTCGACATGCAAAGTCAGCAACATAGGAGCACGAAAGACCTCTCATGAACACGAACCATCAAGCCCCAAGCACCGCACCCTCACCCTGCGTCATGGTCATCTTTGGCGCTACCGGCGACCTCACCAAGCGCAAGCTTATCCCCGCGCTCTGCAACTTGGCGAACGACGGCCTCCTCTCCAAACAATTTGCCATCATTGGCTTCGCAGGCAACGACCTCACCACCGAGAGCTTCCGCAATTCCCTTTCCGAAGAGATTCCCAAGTACGCTCCGGCCCAAATCGATCTAAAAAATTGGGAGTGGTTCAAGGAGCGCATCTATTACGTCAAAGGCGACTTTCAGGATCCTGAAGCCTATAAGCGCCTGGCACAAGAAGTCGACGAAGTATCCAAGCGCCACGACACCGAGGGCAACAAATTCTTCTATCTCGCGGTCGCGCCACGCTTCTTTTCCTCCATCGTCCAGCAACTTGGGCAGGTAGGGCTCACCAAGGAAGACAACCATCACTGGGCTCGCGTGATCGTCGAAAAGCCCTTCGGTCATGACCTCGCTTCCGCCATCCAATTGAACAAGGACCTGAAACAAGTTCTCGCTGAAAATCAGATCTATCGCATCGACCACTACCTCGGCAAAGAGACCGTCCAGAACCTGATGGTCTTTCGCTTTTCGAACAACATCATCGAGCCGCTTTGGAATCGTAATTACGTCGACCACGTGCAAATCACCGCCGGCGAAATCGTTGGCGTCGAGCATCGCGGCGGCTTCTACGAAACCGCCGGCGCCCTTCGCGACATGGTTCCCAACCATTTGTTCCAACTGCTCACCATGACCGCGATGGAGCCACCCATCTCCTTCGACGCCGACGAAGTCCGCAACAAACAGGCCGAAGTCCTGCACGCCATCCAGCCGCTCATGCCCGAGGACGTTCTCACCAACACCGTCCGTGGCCAGTATGACGAAGGCGCCATCGAGGGCGAGCGCGTGCCCCGCTACCGCAGCGAACCCGACGTTGCCCCCGAGTCCAACACCGAAACCTTTGTCGCCCTGAAACTCCAGATCGACAACTGGCGCTGGGCCGGCGTTCCCTTCTACCTCCGTACGGGCAAGCGCCTGGCCACCCGCGCCACCGAAATCGTCATCCAGTTTCGCCGCACCCCATTCGTTCTCTTCCGCAACACCACCGTGAAGAATCTTGAAACGAATCGCCTGGTCATTCACATCCAACCCGAGGAAGGCATCTCGCTGAGTTTCGGTGCGAAAGTTCCTGGCTCCCTGATGAAGTTGGGCCTGGTAAACATGGACTTCGACTACTGCAACTATTTCGGCGTCGAGCACAGCACCGGCTACGAGCGTCTTCTTCGCGATTGCATGGTCGGCGACCCCACGTTATTTCAGCGCGCCGACATGGTCGAAGCCGGCTGGAACGTGATCCAGCCCATCATCGACGTATGGCATGCGCTGCCTGCCCGCGGATTCCCGAATTATGCCGCCGGTTCCTGGGGCCCAGCCGAAGCCGACGAATTGCTCGAACGCGACGGCCGCGCCTGGCGCCGGATCGGCGAAGAAGATCTCGACCGTCACTTCGGCCACGTCACCGTGCCAGACAAGGCCGTGAGCGCATAACTTGTGGCTTGTAGCGGGGTTCGCCCGGCCCGCGCTGAAGGCATACCACAATCGAAACTGGCGAGCAGTATTTCGCCATCTCTGGAGCCAACGTGAACCGCGAAGTCCAAATCCTGCCTGACGGCGCCGCCATCGCGCGTCGCGCGGCCGAACAAATCGTCGAGTCCGCCGCAGCCGCAGTAAAAGAGCGCGGCGTCTTCACTATCTCTCTCGCGGGTGGTTCCACGCCCAAGACGCTATACACCCTGCTCGCCACCGATCCTATTTTCAAGTCCAAAATGCCCTGGGACAAAACCCAATTTTTCTTTGGTGACGAACGCCACGTCCCACCCGACGATTCCGAAAGCAATTTCCGCATGGCCAACGAATCCATGCTCTCGAAACTCTCGTTGAAGCCCGAACAGGTCCTCCGCATCAAAGCGGAATACGAAGACGCGGAAAAAGCCGCCAAGGAATACGAGCAGACTTTGCGCTCGTGGTTCAAACTCTCCGATGGGCAACTCCCGCGCTTCGACGTTTTGCTTCTGGGCATGGGCGATGAGGGCCACACGCTTTCCCTCTTCCCCGGGACCAAGGCTCTGCACGATAATGGACGCTTGGTGATGTCCAACTGGGTTGGCAAGTTCTTCACCACGCGCATCACCACGACCGCGCCGGTCGCCAGCAATTCGGCGCTCGTCATTTTTATGATCACCAAGGCCGACAAGGCTCTGGCCCTGAAAGCCGTGCTGGAAGGACCCTACGAGCCGGAACAATTGCCTTCGCAATTGATCCAGCCAAAGAACGGAAAGCTTTTGTGGCTGCTGGACCCGACCGCCGCCAGCAAACTCGCTGCCGGAACTGGAGTTCGACAATAAGGAATACGTTGACCGCTTCGCGGTCGCAGTACAAATTGGCTGCTTCGCCGTCGCAGAACAAATTGACCGCCCCGAGGTCACAAGTCAAAGAGGAGATTTCAAATGGCAACCATCGCTAGCGGAAGCAAAGTCGAAACTTATCTCGGCACTAAAGCCGAATACCTGCTCGGCTTCAAGTCGCCGAAAATTCCCAAGGAACGCCTGCATCTCCCCGGCCCCAACTTTATCGACGATATCTACGCCGTCTCTGACCGCAACATTCGCGTGCTCACGAACCTTCAACGTTTGTTCAATCACGGACGCCTCGCCGGCACCGGCTATATGTCGATCCTCCCCGTTGATCAGGGCATCGAGCATTCCGCGGGCGCGAGTTTCGCCAAGAATCCCGAATATTTCGACGGTGAAAATATCGTCAAGCTCGCAATCGAAGGCCAATGCAACGCGGTAGCCTCCACGTTCGGGGTGCTCGGCTCGGTCGCCCGCAAGTACGCGCACAAAATTCCCTTCATCGTCAAAATCAATCACAACGAATTGCTCACCTTCCCGAACCAATTCAACCAAGTCTTCTTCGGAACCGTGAAGGAAGCCTATGACATGGGTGCCGCCGCTCTAGGCGCCACCATCTACTTCGGCTCCGAGCAAAGCGACCGCCAGATCATCGAAGTGAGCCAGGCCTTTGCGCTAGCGCATGAACTCGGTATGGCCACCGTGTTGTGGTGCTATCTCCGCAACAACGCGTTCAAGAAAGACAAGGACTACCACGTCTCCTCGGACCTGACCGGCCAGGCCAACCATCTCGGCGTTACCATCAAAGCCGACATCATCAAGCAAAAGCTCGCGGAAAATAACGGCGGCTACGAGGCCCTCAACATGGGCAATTCCAGTTACGGCAAATTCGACAAACGCATCTACACCGAGCTCAACAGCGATCACCCCATCGACCTTTGCCGCTACCAGGTCATCAACTGCTTCGCAGGCCGCTCCGGCATGATCAACAGCGGCGGCGCCTCCGGGGCCAACGACTTCGAAGAAGCCGTAAGCACCGCAGTTATCAACAAGCGCGCTGGCGGCACCGGCCTGATCTCCGGCCGCAAAGCTTTTCAACGCCCCATGGCCGAAGGCGTGCAACTCCTGAACGCCATCCAGGACGTTTACCTGAGCCCCGACGTAACGGTAGCGTAGCGCTTCCGACGTAAATCCGTTGTGGGGGCACAGGACCACGCCGCTGTGCCCCTAACGCCCAGACCTAAAATCTCACCGATGTCTCTAGCCTGTGCACCACGACCCAAACCGGGGTGTATACTCCGCCACGCCCAAGGAGGGCAGCTATATGCGCATGATGCTCAGAGCGTCCATCCCCGTCGAAGCTGGCAACGCGGCAGCTCGCAACGCGAGTCTAGGCTCCACAATCAAATCCATCCTCGATGACCTCAAACCGGAAGCCGCCTATTTCTGCGAGGAAAACGGTGAACGGACCGGATACGTGTTCTTCGACATGAAAGATTCCTCCCAACTCCCAGCCATCGCAGAACCGTGGTTCCTGGCCTTCAACGCGAGAGTCACAGTCCGCCCAGCCATGAACGCCCAAGATCTGGCCAACGCCGCTCCCGGAATCGAGCGCGCCGTAAAGGCCCACGCCAAATCCGCAAACGCCTGACGCGTGCCGTCGTAGCGTCGTTTATCCTGCTATTGTCACCAGATTCGCTGAAGACGCCGGGCCTTAGCCTAGCGCCTTCTCAACGGAAAGTGCTTTCCAACGAAGCCCGGCGTAGTCTTTCGGAGCAGAACCAAAACACGGCGCGGGTTTCGCCGGGCGCAATCGAACAAGGCCGAAAAAGCCTTGAAACAAATTTCCTCAGCCGGCATCTCATCCCTGACAGGAGCCAAGGAGTCCACTGTGGGGAATCGGCTGGAAGGTAAAGTAGCAGCGGTCACGGGCGGCAACCAGGGCATCGGGAGAGCCATCGTCGAACGGTTTGCCGCGGAAGGTGCGGACATCGCGTTGTGCTACCGCTCAAACAAAACCGGCGCTGATGAAGTCGTCGCCGAGCTGCAGAAAATGGGGCGAAAAGCGGCCGCGATCCAGGCCGATGTCGGCAAAGTGGCCGAATGCCAGCGATTCATCGGCGAGGCGGTAGCGCAACTCGGTCGCCTAGATATTCTCGTCAACAATGCCGGACTCGAGCGCCGCGCCGATTTCTGGGATGTCACCGAGCAGGACTACGACCTGGTCCTCGACGTAAATCTGAAGGGGCCATTTTTCGTCAGCCAGGCGTTCGTCAAGCATCGCATACAGGCCAAAGCCGGCGGAAAGATCATCAACATCAGCTCGGTGCACGAGGAACTTCCCTTCCCGCACTTCACCTCCTACTGCGCCAGCAAGGGCGGTGTCAAAATGATGACCCGCAACCTTTCCATCGAGCTCGCCCCGCTAGGCATCACCATCAATTCCATCGCCCCCGGCGCCATCGAAACTCCCATCAACAAAAATCTCTTGAACGATCCCGCGAAGCTGAAACCGCTCTTGGAAAACATTCCACTCAATCGACTGGGGAAGCCGGAAGACGTCGCTGGAGTGGCCGCATTTCTCGCTTCGTCGGACTCGGACTATATGACCGGCACGACCACGTTCATCGATGGTGGTTTGACCTGGAACTACGAGGAACAGTAAACAGAAGAGATCCCGCGATCGAAAGGAAAACGATGCCGCAAACTTCTGGAATTGACCGCAAGCCGGTACGACTGGTGATCGCCGACGTGGATGGCACGCTGGTGACCCACGAAAAAATTCTCACCCAGCGCGCGATTCAGTCTGTCTTCAAACTGCGCGAAGCCGGCATCCAGTTCGCCATCACCAGCGGGCGCCCGCCGAAGGGGATGGCCATGTTGATCGAACCGCTGAAGCTCAACGAGCCGATCGCCGCGTTCAACGGCGGCGTGGTCATTCAACCGGATCTCAAGACCGTCCTGGCACAAAACGTTTTGACGCCCGACGTTGTAAAGAAGGTCGTTCAGCAGATTCTCGATCACAAACTCGATGTCTGGATATACACGGACACCACGTGGTTCGTGCGCGATATCAATGCGGCGCACGTCGCGCGCGAACAGTGGACCGTGAAGTTTGAGCCCGTCGTCACCGACAAGCTCGAAACTCTGGTGGACAAAGTCGCAAAGGTAGTCGGCGTCAGCGACGATCTCGAAGGTGTTGCTCGCTGTGAAAAAGAGGTCCAGCAAGCCTGCGGAGCTAGCGTTTCAGCCGCCCGCTCTCAGCCCTACTATCTCGACGTGACGCATCCCAAAGCCAACAAAGGCGAGGTCGTACGCATCATGTCAGACCTGCTAAAGATTCCCGCGGAGGAAATCGCCACCATCGGCGACATGCCCAACGACGTGCTGATGTTCGTCAAGAGCGGCGTAAGCATCGCGATGGGCAACGCCAGTCAAGAAGTGCAAAAATCCGCAACCTACGTAACCACCTCCAGCGAAGACGAAGGCTTCGCTAACGCCATGGAGAAGTTCATCCTCCAGCGCCACACCGCAACCCCTTGAGGATCCTGGAAACTCGTGTAGTGGCCGGTCTTTAGACCGGTCAGCAAAAATAAGGCGCGGGCTTTCTCGACAATAGGCCGCACAAGAATTGGAGGTCGCCCACCCGACTTAGGCGCGAGCCATGGTGGCCGAGCGAGCAGTTTGCAAAAGTTTGGCGGCGTTTTCTCGCGGATCACCGTGACCGAACACGGCATTGCCCGCGACGAGCAAGTCAGCCCCTGCGCGCACCACATCGCCAACGGTGTTGAGATCGACTCCGCCGTCCACTTCAATGCGGAATCGCAAACCGCGTGATTCGCGCAATCGCGCGAGGGTCTCAATTTTTCGCAGCGAGTTTTCGATGAAGTGTTGCCCACCGAATCCCGGGTTCACCGACATCACCAGCACGTGATGCACGATGTCCAGCACTTCGTCGAGCGTATGCACCGGCGTCGCGGGATTGATGACCACCGCGGGTTTGCACCCGTGCGACGCAATTAAATGAAGAGTGCGATCGAGGTGCACGCACGCTTCCTGGTGCACGGACATCCAGCTGGCACCCGCTTCGGCGAAAGCGGCGATGAACTCGTCGGGGTTCTCGATCATCAAGTGGCAGTCGAACGGAACGTCGGGAACGGCTTTTCGCAGCGAAGCGACCACCGGCGGGCCGATCGTGATGTTCGGAACGAAATGTCCGTCCATGATGTCGACGTGCAAAACGGTGCCGCCGCCATCGATTGCGGATTGCGCTTGAGCGCCAAGCCGTGCGAAATCGGCCGATAAAATCGATGGTGCCAGTTCAATCAACGCGGTGCTCCTTGCGGAAGAAAGCGAAGCGTGGCCCTACAGTGAAAACGAGTCCGGCGTTCATGGTCGACGATTCAATTATACGCGCACTTGGAACGACGCTGCTTCAAATGTTCGGCCATCTATTTCGGCCCAGGGCATGGTGCAATGACGGGCGTTGCTTTCGCGGGATAGTTCCAGCGCGCGCATTACGTTGAGGGAATGCGGCAGCGTGACTGCTGGCTCCGCTTCGCCGTGCAGGACATCTCGCACATTCGCGTAGTAGTCGCGGTAATCGCCAGTGGCGGACGGGATGCGGCGCTGCGTTATGTTGGTGCCGTCCGAAAGAGTGAGTAGGCCCCAGTTTTCTTCGGGTTCGGCGCCCCACGGCGCATCTTTGGGAATTTGGCCGCGACGCAGATTCATCTCCTGGGGATCAAACGTTTGCTTGAGAAAGGCACCCTTTGTGCCGAAGAACAGGAAACGGGGACGCTGCGTCACGGCTAGAATGTTGGAGCTGAGAACGGCGCGCATGCTGTTTGGATAGTGAAACATGAGGTCGAACGCGTCGTCGGCCAGTCCGCCTTCGCGCTCAATGCGAATGTCCGCGGTGACCGCTTCGGGGAGACCGAAGAGTACTATCGCTTGGTCGATCAGGTGCGGGCCGATGTCGAACAGGATGCCTGCGCCGGGAACTTGCTGCTCGCGCCAGGCATCCGGCTTCAGGTTCGGGCGGAAGCGATCGTAGTTGGTTTCCAAGCGCACGATACGGCCCAGCGTGCCGTCAGCAACCAGTTTGCGGATTGCCTGGAAATCGCCGTCATAGCGGCGATTCTGATAGACCGTGAGCAATCGACCCGTTTTTTGGGCGAACTTTACGAGGTCCGCAGCTTCTTCGTAACTTGTGGCGAAGGGTTTATCCACGACCACGTCACGCCCTGCGGCTAGACATTGGCGCGCGAGCGGAGCGTGCGTTTCGTTCGGGGTGGCGATGACGATCAAGCGAATGTCGGGAATCGCCAAGAGTTCGTCGAGGCTGCGCACGATGCGCGCGTCCGGATAGGCAACTGCAGCTTCCGAACCGGTGCGCTGCAAAATCGCAGCAAGGCGCAGACCGGGGACTGCGCCGATGACCGGAGCGTGAAACGACCGCCCGGCGAGGCCAAAGCCGATAAGTCCGACATTAATCATGAGCGTTGAGAATCATAAAAAATAAAGAATCACGAAAATCAAATCGCAAGCATCTGAGAGGTCCCGCAATTGGGGAGCGGTCTTCCTATGTCCGGCCCAAAAAGCGTATCCGAATTCGCCACCGAACGTAACCCTGTTCATTAACTTTTCATGATTGGACGTTGCCGCCGACTCTGTGCTCCTTCAAAATGACTGTGCCCATGGCCGCCACAACTTCAGTTGCAAGCCGCACCAGCAAAGGCACGGGCTTGCTGGCCTTACTGGCCGCTGGATTTGCGCTGACCGGAATCCCGACGGTGATCATTGGGCCGATTTTGCCGCTCTTTATCTCGCGGTGGTCACTGAGCGATACGCAAGCGGGATTGTTTTTTACCGTGCAGTTCATGGCGGCTCTCTGCGGCGTGTGGATCAGCACGGCGCTGACATCGTGGCGCGGATACCGGCCGAGTCTCGTCGTCGGATACATGACAACGGGCGCGGGTTTGGCGATGCTGAATGCGCCGACGCACGTGTTGGCGCTTGTGGCGACCGCGGCGTTCGGAGTGGGCTACGGCATGGTTGTGCCGCCGACGAATCTTTCGGCGGCAGAAGCGGGCGGCGCGGGTATGGTGAGCCTGCTCAATTTCGCATGGGGCGTCGGCGCGGTCGGTTGTTCGCCGCTCATTTTGCTCGCGTTGCGAAATGATTTCTTATCCGCTTTTCTTTGGATCGTGGCGTTCTGCGCGTTTGTTCTGGCGGTTTGCTTCTTTTTCGTTTCGTTTCCGCATGAGGGTCCCGCGACGCCGGCCCCCGAATCAGCGTCAGCGCCTGCCGGAGAGCCTGCGCTGGCGATCACCATTGCGATATCCGCGCTATTTTTCTTTTATGTCGGTACGGAAACGAGCATTGGAGGTTGGGCCGCTGAGGACACCAAGCGGCTCGTGGGGCATGCGACCAGTCTGACTACCACAGCGCCGTTGTTTTTTTATGCGGGACTGATGTTGGGTCGCGGCGTTGTTCCGTTGATCCTGAAGCGGATCGGCGAACTTCGTGTCGTGCTGATGGCTATAGGCGTGGTGATGCTGGGTGTCGGTTTGATTCTTGCGGCGCATTCGCCGCGCATTGCAATTGAAGGTTTCGCACTCTCGGGTTTGGGGTGCTCCAGCATTTATCCGATTTATATTGCGTGGTTCTCGAAGTGGTATGGGGCCGCGGCGCGTCGGCTGGGCGGTGTGGTTTTCTCGATGGCGTCGCTTGGAGCTGCGGCTATGCCCTGGCTGGTGGGATTTGTTTCGACGCAGACGAAGAGTTTGCGGGTGGGGTTGCTGGTGCCACTCGTGGAGTGCATTGTGATGTTGGGTTTGTTGGCGATGCTGCGACGGAAGCGATTGGGATTCAGCGGCTAGGCTGCTGAAGGAGTCGGCCTGATCGCGCTGAAAACTGTCCACTGGAGCATTTCTGGAGACCTGGGCGTTCTTGGAGACACCGAGGAGCGGCTCACGGGGACACAGACAAGAGTGTCTGTGCTACCTAGGGCAACCCGTTTATGTGATGAGTTGGGTCTGAGGTATTCTTGGCGCGTGCAAAGGACTTCTTCGTGGCAACGATCGCCGACGAAGGCGCTGCTGCTGGGGTTGATCATTACTTTGGCGGCTATCGTTGCGTATTCGGCTTACATTACCGTGCAGATCGCCGGCTTGCGGCAGTTGCAGAGCGATTTGTTGGATCGCAACCGCAAGGATTCGCTGCAGCTCCTGCGGTTGCAGAACGATTTGAATTCGGTGGCACTGGCGATGCGGGACATGCTGGATGCAGGGGAACCCTATCCCTTGAGCGCGTGGTCGGCGCAGTTCGATCGGCTGCGAGGAGACTTGGACGCGGCGCTGCACATCGAGGAGGACAATGCGGCGGCGCAGCGCACGCCCGAACAGCGGAACTATCTGCGGCAGCAATTGACGCAATTCTGGGACGCGATGGACCGCATGTTTGTGCTGGCACGGAGCGGCAAAGAAGACGAAGCGCGCGCGCAAATCCGGCTCTCGCTACAGGCGCGAGAAGCTGCGCTGAGCACGGCAGTTTCGCGTTTGCTGGTGGAAAACAACGAAGGTGAACAACAAGCTGCGGCGCAGATCGAAGAAATTTACAACCGGGTGCAGCGGCAGGTGTATTTGTTTCTGGCGGCGACGCTGGTGGCCATCGTTTTCATCAGCCTGTATTTGATCCGCACGAACAAGGAGATCTTCGCGAAGTTGGCGGCACTTTCCGAGCAGCGCAGCGAGCTGGCGCAGAAGTTGATTTCCACACAAGAGTCCACGCTGCGGCACATTTCCCGCGAGTTGCATGACGAGTTCGGACAGGTGCTGACGGCGATAGGGTCGCTGCTGGGGCGATTGGGAAATCAAGCGCCGGAGGGATCGCCGCTGCGGCGGGACTTGCAGGAAGTGCGGGAAATCGCGCAATCGACGCTGAGCAATATTCGCGGATTATCGCAAGCGCTGCATCCGGTGCTGCTGGAAGAACAAGGATTGGAGAGTACACTCGATTGGTATATTCCAACGACATCACACCAGATGGGTCTCTTGTTGCACTACGAAAAATCCGGTGAGGCGTTTCCCGTGGATACGGCGGCGGGCGTGCACATTTATCGCGTGCTGCAGGAAGCCTTAAACAATGTGAGCCGCCATTCGGGCGAGCGGGAGGCGTGGGTGCGGCTGAAATTCCTGCGCAGCGCACTGCAGTTGGACGTGGAAGATCATGGCAAGGGGTTTGCCACGCAAGGCGCGCATCCGGGAATCGGGCTGGTGGGTATGCGGGAACGAGCAGGATTGATCGGAGGAATGTTGGAGCTATTGCAACTCGAGAGCGGAGGGACATTGGTGCGCTTGCTGGTTCCGCGCGAAAAGGCTGAGGGTCATGAGGGATAAGATCACCGTCTTGCTGGTGGACGACCACGCGCTGGTGCGCAAGGGTTTCCGGCGAATGCTGGAAGACGATGCGGTCATTTTGGTCGTGGGAGAGGCCAGCGACGGAAACGACGCGGTGAAGCTGGCGATTGAGCTGAAGCCGAAGGTTACGGTGATGGACTGCGCACTGCCGGGAATCAGCGGCATCGAAGCGACGCGGCAGATCCGCGCGAGACTTCCGGACGCGGCGATTTTGATGTTGAGCATGCACTCGGAGGACACGTTAATCCGGCAGGCCCTGGAGGCTGGCGCTCGCGGATACATTTTGAAGAATGCGATGGATTTGGACTTGATCAGTGCGGTGAAAGGAGTGGCCGCGGGGAAAACGGTTCTGGATCCGCAACTAGTGAAGCCCGATGCTCTAAAAGGAGAACGCGACTCCGGGTTGACGGTACGCGAGCTGGAAATCCTGCAGCACATTGTGGCCGGAAAATCGAATAAAGAGATAGCAACGGAATTGAAGCTCAGTGTGAATACGGTTGCGGTGCACCGGGCGAATATTATGGATGCGCTGGGGATTCACAAGACGGCGGAACTGGTGGTGTACGCGATCCGCAACGGCCTGGTTACTTTGCCGTGAGGCGGCGGGATTTTCTGGCGAGTGCTTTCGCGGGATTCGCCTGGGCGGCGCCGTTTGAGGTTGGCGCTCGGGAGTTATTGGATTGGGGAGGCGGGGCCGATGCTCACAGGCTGATGCCTGTGCCACATGGCCTGGGCCCGGCGTCTGGTGGCGGGCCTGGCTTCCGGCTTGTCGATGTCACCTCGCAGGCAGGCATTCACTTTCAACATAACAGTGGGGCTTATGGGGGGAAATTGCTGCCAGAGACGCTGGGCTCGGGTTGCGCGTTTCTGGACTACGACGGAGACGGCTGGCAAGACATTCTCCTGGTAAATGCGATGGACTGGCCGGGACACAAGCGACAGCGGTCCACGTTGCGCCTCTACCACAACAATCGCAATGGCACGTTTGCTGATGTGACGAAGAGCGCGGGGCTCGATATCGAGCTGTATGGAATGGGTGTCGCGGTCGGCGATTACAACAACGACGGCTTCCCGGACATTCTGATTACCTGCGTGGGGCAAAACCGGTTGTTCCGGAACACCGGCAAAGGGACGTTCGTGGATGCGACACAGAAAAGCGGGCTTCAGGGGCGACAGGCTTTCAGCACGTCCGCGATCTGGTTCGACTACGATCGCGACGGATTGCTGGACCTGTTCGTGTGCAACTACGTGCGCTGGTCGCCGGATCACGATGTCTTCTGCAGCCTGGATGGGACGCATAAGTCGTATTGCACGCCGGAAGCCTATCGCGGCGACACCAGCTGGCTGTTTCACAATCGTGGTGACGGAACGTTTGAGGACGTGACCGCGACGAGCGGAATTTTCGACAGCAGCTCGAAATCGCTGGGCGTGGCGATGATGGATTTTGACCAAGACGGCTGGCCGGATTTGCTGGTGGCGAACGACACGCAGCCGAACAAGCTCTATCGGAATCTGGGGAATGGAAAATTCAAGGATGTAGCGGTGGAGGCGGGACTGGCCTTCAGCGCGGACGGCAAGGCACGAGCCGGAATGGGAGTGGACGTCGGCGACTTCGAGAATTCCGGCAAGCCCGGCATTGCCATCACAAATTTTGACAATGAGATGATCGGTTTGTACCGGGCGACGCGGCCCGGAGTTTACGACGACATTGCGACCGCGTCAGGAGTTGGGCTCGCTTCGCGCAACACGCTGGGATTTGGCTGCGCTCTCCTGGATGCCGACCTCGATGGAATGTTGGACTTGGCGGTGGCGAATGGACACATCGACGAAACGGTTCGCAACATTCGCGGCAACACCGGCTACGCGCAGGCGCCGCAGCTTTTTTTGAATCAGGGCGTTTTCAATCAGGGTGGCGCGCGATTCCGCGACGTGGCCAGCGAAGTTGGAGGCGGATTCGATCAGCCGAAGGTGGGGCGCGGGTTGGCTTACGGCGATTTCGATCGCGATGGCGACCTGGATATCTTGGTGACGACAAATAACGGTCCGGCGTTTTTGTATCGCAACGATCAGACTGCGGGAAACCGCAGCGTGCGCTTTCGACTGGTGGGAACGAAATCGAATCGCGACGGTGTCGGAGCGGTGGTGAGGGTTTTCTACAATGGGCAGATGCAGAGCCGGACAGTGCGCGGAGGGTCGAGCTATCTTTCGCAGTCGGAGCTGCCAGTGACTTTCGGGACGGGCGAGCGGGACAAACTAGAGCGGGCGACGATTGACTGGCCTAGTGGGCGCAGCGAAGAGTTCAAGAGTCTACAGACTGGAAAAGCGTACCAATGCATTGAAGGTAAAGGACTTATCGAAGAAGCAAAGGCCTAGTTCTTTTGCAGTATTGTCATGATTTCGGGGTGCGTTTATAAAGGGTGCACTACATCGCTTCCAGCGAGGCCAAAGAGTTTGCCCCCCGGAGGCACCCCAAACACCTGCGGCCGGATGCACACCCATCCGGCCGCTGATTTTTTGTGGCGAGATATTTTTGAGTCTGAGCAGAACGATGGAATGGCTGGAGTCGTGCTTCGACCTGGGTACGGCGTAGGTTGAGGTCCTTCGCTTTGCTCAGGTTGACATAATTTTGCAACGGCGTGAGTCTGGGTCGCGAGTGTCGCGACCGCGAGCGAGAGTCCAGGTACGAAATGAGGAGGGGTGCAGATGACGTGGATCAAAACGGTAAGCATGGAAGACGACGAGCGCGTAAAGAAGGCCATACTCGACCAGCGCAAGTTGTATCCGGTGGAATATGCCACACCCGTGCCAGCCGTCGATCACGGTATGGAAGCGGGAATAGTTGCGTCGCACTCGTTGATTCCGGACGCATTGTTCCACTCCTTCAGCGCGTTTGGAGCGATGATGTCGCCGGAATTGCCGCTAACGCGGCGGCAACACGAGATGATCACCACCTTGGTGTCGGTCACGAACCGATGCCATTATTGAATCGAATCTCACGCAGAGTTTCTGCGTCGAGCCTCGCTGGATGATGCACTCGTCGAAGCACTGAGGCAGGATTACCGGACCGCGCCGATCAGCGAGCAGGACCGCGTCATGCTCGACTACGTGGTTAAAATTACGAAGGATGCAACACGATGTTCTCCCGCGGATCACGAGGCGCTGCGCACCGCGGGATTCGACGATCGCGGGATTCTGCAAATTACGCTGATCACCGCTTGGTTTAATTACATTAACCGCGTGGCGGATGCGCTGGGAGTCGGCCGCGACTGATCACGAACGGCGAGCAGGTGTGCGGCGGACTGGGGCACATTACCACGCTGCCTAAGGAAGCTCTCGACAGACGGCGACGCCCGCGCCAGTTAGGGCACAGCACAGCCGCGCTGTGCCCCTACAAGTGGGTCACGTTGTCGCCCAAAATCGATATTGTAGTGTAATATTCAATGGTTTTGGGTTTTCCAGAGCTCGCTTGGAATACCCATTTGTGGACGGAGGGCATCGCCGTAGATGCAAGATAATCTGGTTGTGGGTGTGGACGTTGGGGGAACCAAAGTCGCAGCAGGCCTGGTCGATTGCTCCGGGAAGATTCACGCGCAAAGCCGCACCCCTATGGTCGCCAATGACGCCGCCCGCGGCTTGGCGGCGGTGTGCACCGCCATCAACGAACTCCTTAAATCTTCCGGCATGCGACATACCCCACCCATTGGCATCTGCGCACCCGGTCCGCTAAATCCCACCACCGGAATCGTCATTAACCCCCCAAATCTGCCGGCATGGCACAACTACCCGCTGGCGGATGAAGTTCGCCGCCTTTATCCTGACACCGCCGTAAAAATCGACAATGATGCGAACGCCGCGGCGCTGGCGGAAAGCAAGTGGGGCGCAGGGCACGGCTATCGCATCATGTTCTACGCGACGATCGGAACAGGCATCGGGACGGGCGTGGTCTTTGACGGTCAGGTTTACCACGGTAGAACGGGCTCCGCGACCGAAGGGGGTCACCTGGGCATCGACCCCCGGGGCCCACTTTGTCCCTGCGGCAAGCGCGGCTGCATTGAAGTTCTGGCCTCTGGGCCGGCGATTGCGCGGCGCGCCCGCAAGAAGCTTTCGCACTCGGCGAAGTCGGTATTGCTCGAGATGGCCGGAGGCAATCCGCAGGCGATCACCAGCGAGATGGTGGCCAAAGCATATTGGGCGGAGGATGCCGTTGCGAAAGAGGTCATGAAGGAAACGCTGGACCTCCTCGGTTACTGGCTTGGCAACGTCGTTGACCTGGTGGAGCCCGACGTCATTGTGATTGGCGGAGGAGTGTCTTCGATGCTCGCGCCATTTCTCGAAGAAATCCGCGATCGTTGGACAGGTGCATGCCTAAACCCCTATCCCCAGGATATCCCGTTGGTACTTGCGCACTATAAGGAAGATGCTGGGATAGCTGGCGCCGCCGCTCTCTGTGATACTAATTAAAAGCAATACAACAGGGGGTGGGTGAACCTATGGCCCAAACTACCGTAAGCACCACGTCTGTGACTGCGGGCGTCGACACTGGCCAGGACTACCGCCGCCCCTTGGCGATGGTGACCACACTTTTTTTCATGTGGGGATTTCTCACCAGCCTTAACGACATTCTTATTCCCCATCTCAAGTCGGTCTTCGATCTCAACTATACGAAGGCGTTTCTGATCCAGTTCGCCTTTTTCACTTCCTATTTTGTCTTTTCCCTCCCGTCCGGAAAATTGATTGACGCGGTCGGCTACAAGAAAGCCATGGTTGCGGGATTGTTCACCATGGGACTGGGTGCGTTCCTGTTTATCCCGGCAGCCAGCGTGCCATCCTATCCCCTGTTTCTGGGCGCTCTGATCGTACTGGCCGCGGGCATGACCATCTTGCAGGTTTCCGCGAATCCGTACGTCGCCATACTTGGTTCTGAAAAAACTGCGGCCAGCAGGCTCAATCTTGCACAAGCCTTCAATTCCCTCGGCACAACCATTGGTCCGAAGCTCGGCGGCCTGCTGATTCTGAGCAGTGCTCCGCTGGCCATCGAAGTCATGCATCAGATGTCGGCGCCGGATCTGCATGCATACCGTGTACAGCAAGCCTCTTCGGTGAAATTACCTTATCTGGTGTTCGGGCTGGCGCTGGTGGCGCTCGGCATCGCCATCGCATCGGTGAAATTGCCGCGCATCACCTCGGTTGAGCAACGCGATGCCGCGCACGATTCCATCTGGCGGCACACACACCTGATCCTGGGAGCGGTCGGCATCTTCGTTTATGTGGGCGCCGAAGTTTCCATCGGCAGCTTCTTGGTGAATTATTTCGCTGACCCTCAGATCGGCAATATTTCGGAAAAAGTCGCTTCGGGACTCGTTTCCTTCTACTGGGGAGGCGCGATGGTCGGCCGATTTATCGGATCGGCTTTGCAGCAGAAAATCTCGCCCAACAAAATTTTGGGAGTGGCGGCGCTGGTTGCCTCTGTGCTTGTTGCTGCTTCGATGCTTACGTTCGGTCACGTCGCGATGTGGACCATCATCGCCGTCGGCCTGTTCAATTCCGTGATGTTTCCGACCATCTTCACGCTGGCCATCGAAGGGCTGGGGCCGCTGACCGGCGACGGTTCCGGCTTGCTGGTGGCGGCGATTATCGGCGGGGCGATCATCCCTGAACTGCAGGCGTTCATCGCCGACCGCATCGGCATCCATCACGCTTTCTTTCTGCCGATCCTTTGCTACTTCTATATCGCGTTCTATGCGTTCGTTGGCTCTCGACGAAAGACGGCCGTGCGAACAGCTTAGTGGGTTTTGAGGGTCGCGGTCTGCGCCCTGAGTCCTGTGTTCTGCCCCAGCGGCTGAGGGCCATTTCGTTGCTCGGCGGCAGTGGCCGAAGAAGGAGGGACGCGCTAAAGCGCACCCCTACATTGTTACTTGTGGATTTTTCCGTCGGCCGTCAGTCGATCCAGCCAGTGCTGGGCGGTTGCCGCTTCCTTCCGGTCGCCGTGGTTCTTGATGAAGTTACGCAAAACCTGTGCGGCCTCTTCGTAGTGCCCTGTAGCCGTGAGCGACTGGGCGAGCAGTAGCTCGACTTCCGGTGCTTTACCATTCGACACCGCCACTGCCGCCTGCGACTCTTTCACCGCACCGTCGAATTGCTGCTGATGATAATAAGCTTTCGCCAGCGCCCAATGCGTCTCCCAGCCGCTTTTGGCGTCTAGCTTCAGTGACTGTTCGAGTGGCGCGATGGCGGCGCCATATTGCCCCTCATCGGAGAGCGTCATGCCCAGGGCCGCAAAGGCGTGCGCGTGCGACGGATCAATCTGCGTCGCTTTTTCCAGGACACTTTGCGCATCGGCGTAGTTGCGCTGCCTTAGGTCCAACACTCCCTGCAGATACAACACGTCCGGATGCCCGGGCGCGAGCTTCATCGCCTCAGCCGCGTACTTGTTTGCATCGTTGAGCTTGTCCGCACTCAACGCTTGCAATGCTTTGTCGAGCGCCTCCTGAGCTTTCGGCGCGAGCACTGGTTTTCCGGGTACTCCCGAGGTCTCGTTGGAATTCGGCAAGCGTTTCAAAATAATCTCGACTTCGGTTTTCAACGCCACCGGAATCGACACCTCTTTTTGCGCCGCTTCATAGCCCGTAGCGGTCACCGAGACGGAATATTCTCCCGTTTCGCTCAGCATAAAGAACGCCCGGCCTTTTCGCGTGGGTTCCTGCCCGGTCGGAACGCCGGACTTGTAGATCTTCACCATCGCGGGCGCGGAGATTTCCGCGCCAGAACCATCGCGTACGGTGACCGCAATTTCCGGCCGGTCCCCGCGAGTCATGTTCATTTCCGCCGAGCTGTCCTGGCAGCGCGCCGGCTGTGACACACAGAAAGCGCACGCCGACAAAGACAGCGCGAATCGCGCAATGCCCAACGCTGTTCGTTTTTTCGCAGGACGCATAGGCTTGTCACAAACTGTTCGAAGCGTAGTCCTCCATGCCAAATCGCGTCAAGGACAACATGCGAAGGGCTGCCGCCGCTTGCGCGACGTCTCCGGCCGTTTGCTGCGATTCGACCTCTACTCCATTTCAGGTCGACTTCCGACTATGGTATTGTCCCCCGGGCATTTGGAGGGAACGCATGAGCAAGGTGGGACCCTGGCTAATGTTCGCGGCAACTATGGGAACCGTACTTCTGGCGGCCACAACTCTGCGAGGAGCGAGTTCCAAGTCGCACGCTAAAGTGGATACCGGCAAGCTCGAAGGCAAATCGGACGGAACGATCAACGCGTTCTTGGGCATTCCGTACGCCGCACCGCCCGTGGGAGAGTTTCGGTGGAAGCCACCGGCGCGGCCCGCAAAATGGAAAGGCGCGCGCAAGGCCACGGAATTTGGCGCGCGCTGCGTGCAGAGCCGCGTCTTTGACGACATGATTTTTCGCGATCCCGGACCCAGCGAGGATTGTCTGTACCTCAACGTGTGGACGCCGGCGAAGCGCCCCGGCGGTAAGCTGCCGGTGATGGTCTGGGTTTATGGGGGCGGATTCGTCGCGGGCGCAACCTCCGAGCCCCGACAGGACGGAACCAACCTCGCCAAGGAAAACGTTGTGGTTGTTTCCATGAACTACCGCCTGGGCATTTTTGGCTTCTTCGCGCATCCCGAACTGGCAAAGGAGTCTGGTCGGAATTCCGCAGGCAACTACGGGCTGCTCGATCAGGTCGCGGCGCTCGAATGGGTGAAGCGCAACATCGCGGCCTTTGGCGGCGATCCCGGCAACGTTACGATTTTCGGCGAGAGCGCCGGATCGTTTTCCGTTAGTGAATTGATGGCCTCGCCCGTGGCCAAGGGACTGTTCCACAGAGCGATCGGCGAGAGTGGTGGCGCGTTTGCCAGCCAAGGACTGCCCTTCCACACACTGGCGGAGAGCTCGGAAGCCGGCACCAAATTTGCCAGTGACGCACTAGGAGCGCAGACGCTGGCCGAACTACGCGCCCTGCCGGCGCAAAAGATTCTCGAGACCGCTACGGCCACCAAGACCATACGCTTTGCGCCCAACATCGACGGCTACTTCCTCCCCGAGACGCCAGCGGCAATCTTCGCCGCCGGAAAGCAAAGCGACGTGCCTCTATTGGCTGGTTGGAACATGGATGAAGGCGGCTCTACAGCCGCCAACACCAAGGACGACCCGGCCGCCACGCCGAAGGAAATGGCGCAAAAGGACTTCGGCGACAAGGCTGAAGAATTCCTGAAGCACTATCCCACTGATAACCCTGCCCAGGCGGAACGCGCGCTGAAAGACTTCGCGGGCGACCGCTTCATCGCCTTTTCCACCTGGAAATGGCTGGAAGCGCAGAAAAGCACCGGCAAGTCGGCCGTGTATCGCTACCGCTTCGACATACTACATCCCACCGATCCGAAGCGCCCGCCAAACGCCGGCGCCTACCATTCCGCGGAGATCGAGTACGTCTTCGGCGCGCTCGATTCCCAGAGTTGGGTGAGCTGGCGGCCCGAAGATCGAACCTTAAGCGAACAAATGCGCAAGTATTGGTCGAATTTCGCGCGTAGCGGCGATCCGAACGGGCCGCGTCTGGAGAAATGGCCGGTCTACGACTCCACGAGCGAGTGGCAAGTCATGCATCTAAACGCCGAATTGAAGGTCGAGAAGGACGCTCACCGCGATCGTTACGTCTTTCTGGATAGCGTCTGGGGGAAATAGAGGCCGCTAAGGTAGCGAGATGCCCTTTGCCGTAGACAGCCTCCAGCGATTTCGCGCTAGCTCTGTCCGAGGGCGATTCCAAAGACGGGTAGCACTACCACAGATGGAGCACTGAGTGGCCCACCACATATCCGGCGCCGAAGACGCCGATCAGCACCACGCCGGACCAGAGTATTAATCCAAGGAAAGCCCAAGCGAGCTCCTTCTGATCGTCCCCTGGTTTTGCCGGGAAAACTCCGGGATTTGAGCCCTTGCTGGTTGTCTGTGTATCGTCTAGGTCCATGAGGGTGACTCTGCGGCTTGATCCAGGGGAGGAATACGCTTCTGGTTCTGCACCATTTCCCAAGTTCGTTGCAGCAACTCTTCGAATTCGACGTCAGAAAGAGCTCGATCCGTAGTGTGCGGTTCGCTTGCGGTTGCCATTTCGGTCCCTCCACCGGCGCTCTGCCCCTTCAGGGGCGTACTGGGAGCAAAATGCCAGACAAGGTAGGAGCACGTCGAATTCCAGATGAGAGGAGCTGTGGAAATCCGCCAACTGAATGAAAACAAAAGACCTTTAGATTATAGGCTGCCGCCAGGTTTACAGCTCGCGAGGAACCCGTCTCCGATCAGATACATGATTTTGGGTGAGTCCGACTCCAAAAGGTCTCAAAATGCAACATCCTCAGGAGCTCGGTGAGCGGCTGCATGATGGGCGCGGCCTAAGGGGACACAGACGGGAGTGTCTGCGCTACCACGGAAACGACCGAATGCTCCCGTACCGCGTGTCCGATGGCGAAGCACGAAGTACGTGAAGCCCTGTGTGACCGTGAGCTACCGAGGCTGATCGTGTTCGCCCCCGCGCGACACCGCGGAAGGACGTCACGCCGCGCGTTTGCGCAAGTGAGCCTGCGTGGCAGCGAGTCCCGCCTCCATGTTGTCGCGCCCGTACCCAATCCGAAACCGGTCCAAGGGCGTCGCACCCAAATCCGACTTGTACACGCTGCTCGGGAGCAATAATACTCCGCTCTGTTCCACCAGCCTGCTCGCAAACGCCTCGACACCTTCCCTGCCCAGGTACCTCGGAAAACCAATGCAGCCGCCGTCCGGCAGATACCACACAAACAAGTCCGAGTGCTCGGCGAAGAACGCGTCCAACAGCGCCAAATTCCTTACAATCAAGGCGCGATTCCGAGCCAAAATCGGTTCGCGAGCCTTCAACGCGATCCGCGCCAGCAATTCACTTGGCGCCGCCCCACAAATCGATGTGTAGTGCTTCATCCGTTCCATACGCCGAAGCGCTTCGGGATCCTTACAGGCCACCCAACCCACCCGAATCCCCGGCAAGCCGTAAGCCTTGGACATCACCCCCAGCGAAATTCCGCGCTCGTAGATGTCCGCCACCTGCGGCAAAGTCATCTCCGGCCACCGCTCGATCAGCCGGTACACCTCATCGCTGAACAGATAAATCCCGCGCGCCCGGCACAGTGAAATGATCTCGTCCAGCAACGCGCGAGAGATCATTTTCCCAGTAGGATTGTGCGGAAAATTGATGCAGATCACCCGCGTATTCGGCCGAATCGCGTCCCGCAACCGCCCCAAATCCAATTCCCACGCGCGCTCCGGATTCAGCGCAACGCCGGTTGTCTCGCAAATGCTCAGCGGCACTGACTCGACTGATTGGTAGTTGGGGATGATTGTAATGGCGTGATCGTCCGGACCGAGAAGCGCATGCATCACCGCGAAAATCCCCTCCTCGGCCCCGACAAAGGTAAGGATTTCCGAAGCAGCCACGCTCTGGTAAGTCCCGGCAATGGTTTCCCGGAGACCAGGTGAACCCCAGGTCTCTGTGTAACCAAGATAGAGAGCATCCCATGCCGCCCGGTCCTCGGCGTCCGCCAACGCCAGCAATTCCGATAGCGTCATCGACTGCATGTCCGAAGCGCAAAGATGATGCCGCGCCGTAAACTCCCACTTGCTAAAAAACACCTCAAGCGCAAACGGCCGCAACGCACGCATCGATTTTCTCCAACGAAACGGAAGTGGTGGGTCTTTAGACCCGTGGCCTGTCCCATTCAGTTGCCTGCGGGAGACATCAAATCCCCTACATCGTGGGAATGAGTATTTCGGTGACCAACTGTTCCTCTGGCGTCGTTCTCGGATCGTTGGTGTAGTTTTCGATGCAGTAGTCGTCGCGCATTGGGATTTTCTTCTCCGCGACAATCTCAAAAACGCGGCCACATGCTTCCGGCAAGTTGGAATAAGGTCCAGTCAAAACAAAACGGCTGTACTTACCGCCTTTGAATTTTTCATATTTCAGGTTCGCAGGCAGATTTTTAGGTTCCGCGGCAAGCGATACCCCCGCGCGATAGATCTTTGGATCGACCTTGTACAGGCTCGTATATCCAGTGATCTTGTTGTGTTCGGAAATTCCTGGAACAACTTGATGCAGGTTTTGCCAGGCTTGCGGTGCGGAATCCAGGAAAGGTCCAATCTTTTCGATGAAAACGTAATGAGTTTCCGGCCAGGTCACAGTGTCGGGTTCTTCCGTGAGTTGCATCGCTCTCTTCGCAGTTGCCATGATGATTTCCCTCGCTCTGAAAATTTCCTGCCAATGAATACGACCGCGTAAAGCAACTCCAGTCTGGTCGATATTATTTGTCGAATGCAAGTTTAACTCTAGCGCTTCCCGTAACGCTCGCCTTGTTCCCTCTAAGCTTCACCCGGAAGTCGGTCCAGCGAGGAAATCCCGTCGGCACTACGGAAGTTCGAGGTCAAGCGCATAGACTTCCTGGGTGCTCAAATCGCGGACAAACAGGGGCGACCCGTCCGGTGCAAGACCCGTCCACGAACCGATAAAGTCAGCCCCATATAGGCTTATGCTCTTCAGCCCTACCAACACTTCGCGGTGCGCTTGTCCGACTTTGACGCGTCCAAAGTCAGGGCGGTCGGTGAACTCACTGTCATAGTAAAGATACCTTCCATCGCGCGACCAGGTCGGGAAGCCAACACTCGCAGTTTCATGGCTCCATTCCGACCATTTGTTGCTCTTGAAATCAAAAAGCAAGAGTCTTGTGGAATCTATGGAAAGCGCAGCCATATGTTGGCCGTCAGGAGACCAGCGAGGGCTGAACAAGTTCTCGGACCCGGGAATCGTCGAAATTTGACGGGTCTTGAGGTCGACAAGGAAGATTGAGGAATCCTGCGCCGGGCCCGAGCGTCCGAAAGCGACTCGGACGCCGTCAGATGACCAGGTGGCGTCGACTTCATCCTTCTCCTGGGCTGTCAACCGTTGAGGAGTGCCCCCCTGTGCCGAGATCAAAAATATCCTCCAACTCTTGCCGGGCTGCGACGCCGAGTATGCGATTTGCGTTCCGTCTGGAGACCAGCGGGGCAGCACGACTCGGAGGGGCGGATAGGTAAGTTGCAACGGGTCGCTGCCATCGACGTGGCTGCGCCACAGCGAGCGCTCTGGGTAAGTAACGTAGGTAACCCATTTGGCGTCCCGCGAGAAATCCAGTTCTCCCGCTGAGATACCCGACAGAAAGGGCACAAACTGTTTGGATTGCGGCTCATAGCGGACAAGTTCTCCTCGCGACTGACCTTCGATGACGTACAGCTTCTTGCCGTCGGCGCTGGGAGCCCCCCCGGAAAAATTCAATGGACTGGTCGCGACCTGCATGGGGACAGCTTCTCGCCCGTGAAAAAATCCCTTCCCTTCGCGCAGCGCCCAGATAGCTCCTTGCGAGTAGAAGAAATAATAGCGGCCGTCCGCAGTCCATCTTCCGCAGCATTCGTCTGGTGGACTATGCCACCCGGGAAAGAGCGCGTGAAGACCACTACCGTCGCTGCGAACTTCCCAAAGCGAGAGAGCATTTGTCTCGGATGCGTTGACCGTAAATCGAATGCGGCTTCCATCGGGCGAGAAACGAGATCCTGAGACGAAACCGGAGGCGGTGATCAGCTTACGCGCGTTGTTCCCGTCAGGACCGGCCACGAAGAGATCTGAACCATTTGCGAACGCGACCTTCCGTCCGTCGGGCGACCAGGCCCCGCCGTGACCGATGATCTCTCCCAGACGACGCGGGGCCCCGGCAGGCAGCGGCAGGGTCCAGAATGGGTCTTCGATCTCAGTCCCTCCAAATCCCTGCACCAGGAGTTGTGATCGATCGGGTGAGACGTCGTGAATCTGGATGTTCGTGAACGGTGTTGGGATGATCGAAGTCTCACCGCCGGTGGCGGACACCTGAGCCAGAATGAAATTTCCGACTCTCGTCTCTACCATGTAGAGCCGCGAACCGTCGGTCTGGAGATTGTCCTTAGAGTACCCGTCGTGCGTGAGCTGCGTCGTGGTCAGAACTCTCGGCGGGGGCGGCGCAGGGCGGAACCAGGCGACTAATCCTGCAAGGACGACAATTCCCGCAGAAGCTGCGGCAATCCATGCCCATCGAAATTTCGCCGGCTCTGCCCGAGGGAGCGGCGCCGCGGCCGTAATCTTTCCGGAACTGGTATCGCGCTTCAAGCGCTTCAGATCGGCCCGCAGCTCCGCGGCGCTTTGATAACGGACGTCACGATCCTTCTCAAGGGCCTTCTGAATGATGCGCTCCATCTCGGCAGGAAGCTCGGGATTGAGGCGGACTGCGGAAATCGGCTCTTTGCTGAGGAGCGAATGGAAAGAGGCTGCCGAAGTATCTCCGCGAAAGGGGAGCGCGCCGGTAGCCATCTCGTAGAGAACCGTGCCGAAGGAAAACAGGTCGGTACGAGCGTCGAGCGTTTTTCCAAGAGCCTGCTCCGGAGACATGTAGGCGACCGTACCCAGCGCTGCTCCGGGACTTGTGAGGTGTTCCGGATCCACTTCCAATGTGGGCTGGACGTCGGTTTCACCGGTCACGCGTTTCGCGGTGCTTAACTTCGCCAGACCGAAATCGAGAATCTTGGCATGGCCGCGATCGGTAACGAAAATGTTGGCAGGCTTGACGTCTCGGTGGATGATCCCCTTGGTGTGAGCAGCATCCAGAGCATCGGCCACTTGAATCGCCACATCCTGCAAAATCTCTTGTTCCATGGGCCGATTCGCAATGGCGTGCTTCAGGGTCTTGCCTTCCAGATACTCCATGGCGATGAAGGCTTGGCCAGACTCCTCGCCTATGTCGTGAATGGTGCAGATGTTCGGATGGTTCAGCGCAGACGCGGCGCGCGCTTCACGCTTGAATCGTTCCAGCGCCTGCGGGTCGTGCGCAACGTCGTCCGGAAGGAACTTCAGAGCAACGAAGCGGCCAAGTCTTATGTCTTCGGCCTTGTAAACAACGCCCATACCGCCGCCACCGAGCTTTTCGACGATGCGGTAGTGCGAGACGGTCTGCCCGAGGAGTGATTGGGACTCCGCCATTTGGCGCTCATCTTAGGTTGCGGCTTGGGGCAAGTCAACGAGGCCGCGTGCTTTGCAGGACCAAATCCCGCACTGAACCTGTTAACTCTTGGCCCTGCAAGTATTCGTAAGCGGCGTCGAGATTGCTCCACCGACCATCAGCCGGGCAGCCACGAGACCAGTTTGTACAATTTCTGTTTGTGCGACTGGCGAGGCGATGTCAATCGAAGAAAAAGCACGAAAAGAACAGTTCAGCGAAGCTGATCCGTCGTGCGAGCCTCCGATTTAAAAGTGCGGGAAGATCGTAGTCCGTTAGTTCTTTTCCAGCATAACTTCTGTGGATTTGATTACAGCCGAAACGGCGTCGCCGACCTTCAGCTTCATTTCATCCGCGCTCCGTTTGGTTATCACGCTTTCGATTAAATTATCTCCAACACGGATGACGATGTGAGCCATAACTCCACCGAACTCCAGCTCTGTGATCTTTCCTTTGAGGCGATTACGCGCTGAGAGAGTCATGCCGCCAAGGATACCTCCTGTCTCTTTGAATGGTCCACTCTATTCGGTCGCTCGCTCGAGTACGCCGAGATCGCCGCGAGTTACGGCCGATCCCAGCGCTTACCAGCAACACGCTTTTTTCAGACGCGCTTATCGGAAAAGCGGAATAGCTTGACACTTCGCTTCCGTCTCTGTTAAACAAACACCCTCCCCGCGCGATCCACACTGAACGTTTCTATCTAAATTCTAAAATCGGAGCAAAAATGAAAGCTGTCCGCATGCTTACCGCGATACTGTTTTTTTTCACAGCGATGGTCTTCGCGCCAAAGCTTCCAGTCGAAGCGCAAGTCACGGGGAACGACGGAAACCCAATGAAAATTGTCGGGTACTTTCCACGGTATGGGATCTATTCAAGCTTCTTTGTCAAAAACCTGGTCACCAGCGGCTCCGCAAAGCTGCTGACCCATATCAACTACGCCTTCACCAACGTGGTCAACAATCGATGCGTCAGTTTTGACACTTATGCTGACTACCAGGCTCCGGTCTCCGCCCAGAACGCCGTCAGCGGAGTCGCCGATGCCCATGGCGGATTGGCAGGTAATTTTCATCAACTCCAGGAACTCAAGAAACTGTATCCGAATATCAAGATCATCATGTCTATTGGCGGTGGAAGCTCGGACCCCAATGCATTTCGCAGCGCCGCACTCCCCCAAAATCGAGTGGCTTTCGTAAAAAGTTGCGTAGCCATGTACATTCAAGGGAACTTCGCATCGGGTCTAAGTCAGCCAGGCATTTTCGATGGTTTCGATGTGGACTGGGAATTTCCAGCTTCCAGCGCGGACCGGACCAATTTCACCGGCTTGCTCGCGGAATTCCGCCATCAGCTCGATGCGGTTCGCTCGGGACTCGTGCTTTCCATTGCGGGTCCGAATGGTCATTGGGCTTACCAGTACATTGATTTGAAAAATGTGCAGCAGTATCTGACCTACTTTGGCTTGATGACCTACGACTATGACGGGCCTTGGAAGGACAATACCGGATTAGTCGCACCGTTGTACCGTTCTTCCAAAGACCCCGACCCTAACAACAATGCCAGCGCGACTGTAGAAGGGTATCTCGCAGCTGGCGTCGAGTCGGAAAAAATCCTGTTTGGAGTGCCGTTTTACGGCTACGAATGGACCAACGTTCCGAATCTAGACAATGGACTGTTCGAACCGGGTGCTCCTAAAGGCCAAGGCGCTGCCTACAACTCCATCGTCAACATTGAATCCAAGTTTCAGCTGCATCGTGATTCGATCACCGACGCACCGTACTTGTATGACGGCAATAACTTTTGGACCTACGACGACACCACCGCTATCAAATTTAAGATGGAATGGGTCCGTAGCCATAGTCTGGCCGGGGTCATGGCCTGGAACCTCAGCCAGGACCTCACCAACGGTCTGCTGCTAAATACCGTTGTGAATGGTCTCAAGCCCCAAAACTAGCACGTTGATCGCTGATGGCGTCAAGTGGGGTTCAGAAACGGAATGTTTTCGGAAGTAAAGGTTAAGGCGACGGAAACGAATGCTGTGGCACGCCGGCGGCTCGCACTGGCGTTCTGTGGCGTTCGGATCTAAGCGGGATAAAACCTGATGCTCTTGATATACGCATATCGCGTAACGTTCAAGGTCGCCTTACCACCCCACTGATCGCTATTCGTGCCACGGATCTGCAGAATGATATAGGCAGGCGCGACCGGTACATTGGTGTGATGATTTGCAACCAGCACCCCATCGATGTACCACTTCACGCTTCCGGGTTCCCAGACCAGTTTGTAGTCGTGGAACTGGCTTGACAGGGACGCATTGCGAACCTCGTCGGTGGTGCGCACATCCGCCGTATAGCCGGGTTGCGTATTCAGGTTCAGGTTATGCCAGTTCGACGCCCAGATTGAATTCTTATTCCCAAGAAACTCGATATCCATCTCGGTTTCAGAATTCTGAAAATACAGAAATGCCGATGAGATTGTGCCGGAATGTGACTTGCCGGGGCCGTTCGGTGTGGGGGATTCCGAGGCCATCCTCATAACAAATTCATACGTGCCGTACCCATACTTCGCCCGCGTCCATACCGCTGCGCCTTTGGAGATGACCCCGTCCGGTCCCGGTGTCTGGTCGACCTTGAGGCGAAGCACGCCATCAACGAAGTCAACGTTCTCCGGGACGTAGGTGCCGTGATTCAGGCCAGGCTTCGAATCAGGAGACTGCCACGTGGCTATACGCCAATCTTTGCCGAGGCCGTTGCTGAAGTCGTACGACACAGGCTGCGCTTTTACGGTGACCAGCTGCAACAGGAGCGCCACCAGTAAGACCGCTGATCTCATCAGAAGTTTTCCTTTACGCCGTTCGAGACGTCCGGCATCAAAGCCTTTTTTCATCGAAACTTGCGCCAGAACGGCAGTACGTACTTGGCGCACAGATGCACAATTGAACTAGGACCCGAGAGATACCACCCGCCATAAAACATGCTTTCTCCTCACCACTACTATCTCTTTGCTGCCAGCGCTTCGAACAGCACACAAAGAAGTGCAACCTTGGTAATCGTAGAGGGTTCCGGAATTTAAACCAACGGTACGTCCGCTCTGCATCGATCAAAACGTCAGGCCTATTCGCTTTATGGTACTGAGTATTAGTAATACTATTCCGCCGCTGGTACTAAAGGACGGTACCTACAAAAGGGGCGCCGCGCGGTGCCTCGGAGGTGTCCAATGGGAGTGAGAGCCAACCACTTTAAGGAGAGCTGGGCATGCCGACCAGGACACGAACCGCGGCAGATCGCTACCGAAACTCGCTAACTCAGCTTGTAGCGCGTCGAGCTCTGCCATGAGAGCTTCTCGGACTTGGGACCGAAGAAGGCAGTGTGAAAGGCCCTAAGGAAGAGGTAACTATCGACGAATCTCAGGAGAATAAAAGTGGGCGCGTAGAACAGGATGTCCCAGCGCTTGTGCCTAAAGCTGACCACAACGGCGCTGATCAGCATGAACCCGCCGTCAATGCTGGCCCACGTCGCCACCGTTCTGGGGTAAAAGTAGGACCATAGTGGCACGAGTAAGAGCAGGATGGATGCGATCAATCCTTCGCCCATAACCAATTGGGTCTCAAGAGCAATCTTGCGCCGGCTGCCCCACATCTTGAGTTGCCGGGTGCAATTCCACGCGCCGCCGTTCCAGCGGATCAGCTGGCGACTGTAGGAACGGAGCAAATCCTGAGGATCAGCGGTGATGACCACCGCGTCACGCACGTAGATCACGTCGTAGCCAAGGTCATGGGCACGCAGCGTAGCCATCATGTCTTCGACAATGCTCGGTCTGCTTTCCCAAATCTGGTCGAACAGGCTCATGCGGAAGACCGAACAACAACCTGCCGCAACGTTAATCGTTCCTAGCGCGTGTTGTCCCTCTTTGATCAGCCAGTGTCCGACGGCATATTGGAGCGCACGCCAAGCCGTCAGCCAGTTTTTGGGCCGAGATTTGACTTTGCCACAAGCAATCGCCGCGTTGGGGAACTTCTTAAAGGCGTTCGCCATGGCGGCGAAGTAGCCGGGTTCGAACGTTGTGTCCGCATCCGCGAGCGCAAGCAAATCATAGCTGGCAAGATTGAAGTGCTTGATGCCCTTGGCGATCGCCAAAGACTTCCCGCCGTTCACGGAAAGATCGAGGACGTTAATGTCCCGGGTCAATGCCAGCTGCACCGTCTGATCGGTAGAGCCGTCGCTAACCAGGTAGACGTCTTCTTTTTCGACGCCGGCCGCGATGATGCTGTCAATCGTGGATACGATCGCTACCGCTTCGTTTTTCGCCGCAATCAGTACGCATACTCTCATTGAACGGTGACTACCTGTCCGACCGAGGGAACACCATTCGTGTTGACCAAGAACAGGAGATACATGCCCGGAGGCGCGACGTTACCGTTTGGAGGACCGGTCAGCGTGAGCGTCTGACCGTTCGTGGTGAAAGACAATCCCACCAGGCGCTGAGACATATCGAAGGCATGGGTAGGAGCTCCCTCGCGGATGAGCACCGCGCCAGCGATCGTTCCATTGGACGTCACCGTGAACGTCTGCCCATACCCGACGGTAGCCGGAGCCGCGGTCAGGGAAGGCCGCGTTGCCAGCGTGCCATCCGCATTGAACAGATAGGCGGGCTGGTAAATTTCGATGTGCGGCTCGAATGTTCCCTGTTGCGGGTTGCCGCCGCTTAGGACCACGGTTGCATCGGGTAGCAGCAACGCCGTGCTGTGGTACAGGTGCGGGTAGACGTTTGGAGCTGCCGAGGAGAAGGAATTTGTCGTCGGGTCATAAAGGTCAGCCGTCAGACTTGCAGTCGTACCGTCTTCGTCATTGGCGCTCCCACCCACCATCAGAACCTTCCCGGTGGGCAGCAAAACAGCATTCATCTCAACACGCGGACGGGACATGGCCGGACCAGCAACCCACATTGGGGTTGTTTGCGACATGTCAATCAGTTCTGTGGTGTTGGTGGCGACGACCGAGTTACCCATGCCACCAGCTGCCATGACGACTGGTTGATAGTTGGTTTGCGGCAAAAGGGGCAGGAGAACAACCGAGCCGTAGGAGCGGTATTGTGAGTCGAGTGTTGTTGCCAGGTACGTCCAATTGGCGGTGCCCGCGGCAGCATTGGGATCAAACACCCAAGTTTCAGGTTCGGGCCCGGCGTGAATCAACTTGCCATTTGGAAGCAAGACCATCCGGGGGTAGAGTGCGGGCGCTCCAGGTACTGGCAGGCTGCCGTCGGAATATTTCAGTGTGCGACAATCTCCTACCGGACCCCCACCAATGGAGCAGGTCGGGATGACCGGGGTGCTCCAAGAGCCATTCCAATATTCGATCAGCGGATCATCATCAGCATTTTCATCCTGCCCGCCGTAGGTCATTACCCGACCGTCGCTGAGTGAGGTCGTGGTTGGATACCAGCGTCCCGCCACCATCGGTGGGGTAACCGTGAACGTTGACGTCGCCGGATCGAAAATCGCCGACAAGTTGCTTCCACCGAAACCCTGGTCCTGCGCGGTAGTGATGTCGCGGGGTGCTTTGTGTCCGGGAGCGTTTTCCATGGCGCTGGTCGCCCTGCCGCCTGGAACCTTAATGCCGTGCCCCATTGCGCGCATGATGGCCGCCGCTGGGCCCGTTGCGTAGGTATCGGTACCGCCGTTGATGAAGACCTTACCGTCGGCCATCTGCGTCGCACCGTTACAGAAGAGGTCGAAAGGAACCGGGATCGTGTTGAATGTACCGCTAGAAGGATTCCAAATCGTGGCCGATCCAGGACCCGTCGGGCATCCGGCTAGGCCCGGTGGGCAGTTGCCCGATCCAGCGACGTAAAGGACGTTGCCTGTGTTCAGCACGATTCCGTGGACCGGATTGATGGGCATCGAGTTCGGTGACGTCGTCCAAACTCCCTGACCTGCCGGCGTGGCAGGATTCTGCGTGACGCTTGTTCCCGGTGGCGGAATGGGCACGGGAGCCGGCGTCGGTGTTGGCGTTGGGGTCGGAGTCGGCGTCGGACTCGGCGTTGGAGTTGGGGTTGGAGTAGGAGTCGGAGTTGGAGTAGGAGTCGGAGTTGGAGTCGGGGTCGGGGTCGGCGTTGGCGTTGGCGTGGGCGTCGGGGTCGGAGTTGGAGTTGGGCTGGCAGTAGGCGTGATCTTTTGTTGGCCGCTGTAGTAGCTGCACCCGTACAGCGTGGCCGTAAAGGCCAAGATCGTCACCGCGATTGATATCTTCTTCATGCTCACCTTCATGCTCACCCTTCCTCCTCGACAGCACTGCCCCAAACGTGTTTTGCGTCCTTTACTGCTTGGCATGCGGCCCCGATCTGGCGATGTTCCTGGCGCACAACTAAAAATTCAAATCGGGGGGACCACTTAAAATCCGATCAAAGCGACGTTGACGCTTCTCAATGTTTGTCTTGCCAGCCGTGCCAGAACCTTATGAATATTTCGACACCAGTCCCCGTTCGCGGCATGACGGTGCGCGTTTCATACAGGTACATCGCGCCCACTTCGAAGGTTGAGTGTTCCGTCGGCACCAGCATTTCTATGCCGCCGCCCTCGCGAGTAAAGTTGTTCCAGTCGTAGTGCTTGGCGTCCTTGGAGGCCGTGATCTGCCCGAAGGCAATCAGGTTGGGCAGGAGTTTTTTCGTACCGTGGTCCTTATCCTTCCATACCACGACGCCCTGCTTGGCGTAGTCCACGAACAAAGTGTTGTGCAGTTCGGTGGGGCTTATGTTTAATGCGGCGATACCCCAACTGCTTCCCGGGAAGCGTCCGCCCTGACCCCAACCTAACCAATAGTTGATATCGGTAGTGGGAGCCGCTGCCGTTACGCCGCTGATGAAGCGATGTTCAGCGGTGTACCCGACGTCGGCCCTTACTAGGGCGCCGACACTCTTGTATGCAAAGGTCTTCGCTAACTTCAGGCCACCACTGGCACGAACAAAGCGGTTCCAGTCCAGACTGTGCTGGTCAACGCTGTCGGTCGTGTTGACGTAAACACCAAGGTCGAATGGGCCGACGGTGCGGAAGACCAGGCTCTGTTCTGCGAACGTCCGTACCGCGAAGTCCTTTTCCAGCGGACTGGTTCCGCCCGAATCAATCCACATGCTGCCTTGGCCCGATGGTGCCATACCCGTGATTTTTGGAGCGCGGTCTTGGCTGGTGATGACCGTTGGGGCCATGACCTCCTGAGCGCTGGCCACCGATGCGAACAGTAGGAACAGAGCTACTAACCTCATGACGCTCTCTCTTTCTTCTCTTCTTTTCGTGCGGAGTCTTTGTTCGCCATAACCGTTTTCAAGTAGTTCAATGCCTTTAAATCTTGCAATATCTAGCTCTTAGCCGAAGTTTCCCGGTCCTCGCCGCAGCTCCACTCGTTCGCTTCCGGCGAGGGGACCCGTTCCAGAGACAGCCCCAGCAGGACCCTGTACGTTCGGACAGGAGCAGATTGCCTTCTACTGTCCGTTCGGCCAATGGACCGCACGTCCCGGAAAAAAGGTACAAAGGTACCGCGCTGTGAACGTAGTACACGTACCAGTACGGCTTGGGCCTTCTCTTTCTTCAATCCTTGACGAGTGATCTCACAGATTTCCGTGGAGGGAACGCATGTGGGTGCTCGGCAACAAGACGGCGCCGGGAACAACGAGGCCGGGGCTGGCTTACTGGGGGCTTGACAAAATTACAGCCCGACGCACGAGCGAGCGCCAGCCGTTTGCCCACGTGGCAAAAATCGAGCCCTTCGAAACTTTTAAGCGGTCCACAAGCAGGATGGCGCGATACGCACTGCGCTGCCCATTACTGGGGTGTCAGCGTGATGTCGTCAAACGAGATCGAGTAACCCGTGCTGGCGGCATTCTTCCCGCTCACTGTGAATTTTAACGAATAGTTCCCGGCCGTAGCAAAGTTGAAGTTACCAAGATCGAGGACAACATAGATCCCTGCTGCGGCGCTATTTCGGTATTCGTCTTGCGGCGCGCCGAAGCTGGCTCCATTGATTGCGACCTGCCACATCCCTCGCGTGTTGAGGCCCTTCGCAGAAACCTTAATATCGTAGGTTCCGGCAGTGGCGACATTGACGGTGAAGGTGACGTTGTCTCCCACATTGGTGGCATCGAGGATCGTTCCCGTGGTATCTGGAAAGCCGGTCCATGTAAATTGGCGGAACGTCGGGCCGGAGCTGGCCGCCGGCAAGTTCGCGGTCTGATAGACCACCGGCGTTTTCGAACCCGAGCCCGAGCCCGAAGTGCTGTAGCTCCAGGTGAGGATTTCCTGAATCGACGTTGACTTTCCGGTAGCCCCACTAAAGCCGACGAACGCGGTATTGCCGCCCACAGTCGACGGGATATTGATGGGCCACGAGGTCGTGAACGTCTCGGCGCTATTGGTGGTGTCAGTGATCGTCATGGTGAGTGTCGTGCCGTCGTAGTTCATATGCACCTGCATGACGTCGCCGCTGTGGAGGTTCACACCTCCTCCCAGCATGGTGGCCGGCACCGTGGGTGACGCGCCGTTGGTGTACAGGCCAACGGAATTGTTCCCCTCGCCGGCGTTGTTCACCAGATCGAACTTGATGGCCACGCTCTTGGCGACGCCGGGCGTTGCGCCCGGCGAGTCCGGACCATATCCGAGCCCTCCCCCGACGGGACCGAGCGCGGTAATGCCCGCGTTCTGAATCGTAAACGTGATGCCGTTGCCGATGGGGTTGGTCAACTGGAAGTTGAAGTCGTTTGTGAAGGACTGCACGTTCACTGGCGTTGTCCAGAAAGCGCTGCCTGCTTCATAGGTGCCGGTGTCGGTCAGTTGCAGGCGCGTGCCATTCAGCTTGGTGTGCCCATTGAACTGCATACCTGACGCCGAGAAACCTGAAGTGAAGCTGATCGCCGTCGAGCCTTGATTGATACTGTACCCCCCACTGGCTGCGTTGCTGTTGCTCAGGCCGCTGGCGGTGGCGATAGCCTGGAGAGTGGTCGATGAACTGATGGAGACCGGGCCGGTGTACTGGGTGCTCGACGTTGAAGGCGGGGTTCCACCAAGCGTGTAGTAAATGGTGGCGTTTGGTGTTGTGGTGCTGATCGCTACCGATTGCGCGGATGAGTACGTGCCTGGCGGCGGTAAAAATGTCGGTGTGGCCACCTGGGTGTTGAGCGTGTAGGTTGCGCTGGCAACCGCGCTGGCCAGCAAGCCCGGTCCGGCGGCGATAGCTTGAATGGTTTCGGTGCTGGTCACCGTGATCGGGCCGGAATACGGTGCGGAGCTGGTTGTGGGAGTTGTTACTCCGTCGGTCGTGTAGTAGATGTTCGCGCCGGACGTGGAGTCGTTCATGGTGACTTGCACCGAGGAATTGAAGGACTCGCTGCCCGGTGTGATCGCGGGACTCGCTGCCTGCGTCGCGCCGTTCAGTAGTCCGTAGACGCTTATCTGATATTCAGTCCCGACGTATACCTTGCCGTTGATCACCGTGGGCACCGAAAACTTCACGGTATTTCCGGGATTGTCGCGGGCGACATTGAGTTCGCTGGAGTAGAGCAATTTCGAGACGTCGGTGGCGTCATGCGCATACAGAATTTCGCGTCCAGTGGAACCGTTCGCCTCCGGCCGGATATCCCATACGATGCCATTGGTGGTCCCGTTTGCGGAGACCGTGGGAGTCGAACCTGGGTATTCGCCGGTTTCGGCGGACGTCGAGGTCGGACTTGTAGATAGAACGCCACTCACGAACGAGAAGGCCTTCAGGTGATCGTTTTTGCTCCAGTAATAGACGTTTCCATTCCAATATGCGGGCATGCCGTACACACCGTTCACCTGGGCTGTTTCTCCAGGGTCTTTCGTGTTGTTCACGTGGTACCCACCTAGACTGTTCTGGTTGAGCACGTAGACGCGTCCGGTCTTGCCTGCCTGCACCAAAAAGCGCTGTCCACCACCCGCGGATGGCGGCAGCAGAAGCACACCACCGGAAGCCTGGTCCGTGTCATTGGTGTTGAGGGTGGACTGGTCGTGGGGCGTGAAGTCGTCGCCCGGGATCGCACCACTCATCGTGGGAATGCCGCCGGCCAGGTCCAGCTTGATGATCGAATCGCCGTAGTCCATGGAGTTGTTGTAGGGCGCCGCGGCGTCGAACGCGCCGTTGCCGGTGGTCGTGAACATCTGCCCGAAGGGATGATTGACGGGATCGCGGACCACTGCAGCCAGCCCGGAGCCGGACATCCAGATACCAGAGGCGAAGCTGTTGGGGGAAGAACACCATACGCCGGTTTGCTGCAGCGTGCCCGCGTTATAGGCCAGTATCCAGCCGTGCCACGGGGTGTTGTCTCCGTGGGAGGCGAAGGCGACGTAAACGATGCCGTTGAGCACGAGCAAACCTGGGCGCTGATTTTCCCAAAGTGGGTCCCACGCCAAGACGCCACCGGTGCTGCCGCTGCCTGTTCCGGTGACGGAAGCCTGAATCTTTTTGGGGCCTCCGAACTTTTCCGCTCCAGTAGTGATGTCCAGAGCGTGCAGGCGCTGCACGTAGGTTCCGCTTTCTTTGGTTTTGCCGACGACGTAGAGGGTGCTGGTCGATGGGTCGATGACCGGCGTGCCTGTAATGCCGATTTCTGGCTTAATGTCGTTGGGCGCGTCTACGTCGGTACTCGGAACGGTGGTCGCGCCCGCGGCTGCGCCGTACGCGGCAGTCAGGAGAGAAACTTGCCATAACGGGTTGGCGTTCGCTCCCGTGTTGGTGTCGGCGTCGAAGGCGTACACGCCGTCGTGCTCGGTGGCGATGAAAACGACGTTGTGGGTTGTGCCAGCCTGGGGCGTGCCCGCGCCCATGGTTACTCCAGGGACGTACAGAGGTTGGGCGTAGACCCAGCCATCCACCGTCTGCGAAAAAAGTTTGCCGAAGCCGGCGGTATTGACGTTGGAAGTTGTCAGGATCGTTTCGTTGGTGTTGGCGCCGGTGCGCGCTATGTCGTAATGCTGCGTGACCACGCTGGTCTGTGCCGCGGCGCTGAAGGCGCAAAGCAGCAGCGTCGCGCACAGCGGCGCGCTTCTTGCAGGAACCCGATGGCGGGAGTGATTCTCCCTGCAGGCATCGTTCCCGGACACACCAATCGTCAGCGGATGATAGATCATCGGCTCGCCTCTAGAACTTACATGATCAGAATCAATTGCCTTCGGGGGGACAGCGGGCGGAGTATATCGATCCTGCGCCACCAGCTACAACACAATTATTCCTTCGAAACGCCCCCGAATACAGCCTAACTACCCGCCGACGATAAGGATGGAGCGACCACTGGCTTTGGGTTGGCGCCCCGGATCACAAGCCAAAGCATGAAGGCCACCTCTCCGGTGAGGAGGGCGAAGGTGACGTTGGAGACGCGATCCTCGTATCGCGGCAAAAGTGTGCCGGTAAAGCTGAGGGTCAGATACGCGAGGCCGTTGACGATCAGCCAGACGCCCAGGAAGCGAGGCAGGAAGCGCGACCTGTAGGTCAGGATCCCCAACGGAATGAGCCATAGGCCATAAAAGATCTCGCCAGCAACGAATCCCTGGCCGTGCAGATGCAGGAACAGCATGACCAGCGCGTCGCGCTGAGGTTTTTCGAATGCCGACAGGAAACTGGCGCCGTGCGCGAGCGTCAGCGCGGCGTCGTCGTTCAGCACGTTGCAGAAGTAGATGGCGGCTGGCAGCAAGCCACCCAAGATTACCATCAGCATTGCGAGGTTCCGATCGACTTGCTTGAACAAGCGGTAAAGCGCTAGCGCGACGAAGATCACTATGGTCCCAACGAAAAGGTCACTGGCGATGCCGAGACGGAAAAGTGTCTCGTGGGCGGCGATGTTGTTGGACGTAGCGGTCGGGTCGCCATGAACGAACAGCTTGCTGGGAATGTAGATCAGACGTACGGGGCCGGCGAGGGCGAGGAGCAGGTAGAGGAATCCTGCGACTCTCCCAGGGTTGCGGGTCGAGCTCATGAGTCCCCCCTTTAAGGGGTTGCGTCTAGCCTCACATACGGCCGAAGTTGTTCAAAGGTTTCGCCACACGAGCAGACCGCCGGGAACCGCTGGACCCATATTGGGACGTCGAATTAATACGTGGTGAATTTGCACGATAATTTCCCTCGGCGTTGAATACGCGTGCGATGTTCTTCGCTTTCGGCCAGCGCGGCTCGCACCCCTCTACTTCTTCTGTCCGTAGTACGCCGTGCTCCCATGCTTACGAAGGAAGTGCTTGTCGTGGAGATGCTTGGAGATAGATCGGGCCTTCGGGTTCGCGGTGATCGTGACGGTTGCCAGCGCGGCGATCTCTTCCATCACTACCGCCATGTGGGCTGCTTCGGCTGGGGTGGCTCCCCAACAAAACGGTGCATGTCCCGCAACAAGAACTCCCGGCATGTGCAGGGGATCCAGCTTTGCGAAGCGGCGCACGATGGCATGTCCAGTGTTGACCTCGTAGTCGGAGCGAATCTCCTTTGGACTCAGCGGCTTGGTGACCGGAACTGGACCGTGGAAATAGTCCGCGTGCGTCGTGCCGAAGCACGGAATCTCGCGTCCGGCTTGCGCCCAGGCCGTCGCGAACCGCGAATGCGTGTGCGCCACGCCGCCGATACCCGCAAATGCTTTGTAAAGGATCAGATGCGTGGGCAGATCGGACGAGGGGCGCAAATTCCCTTCCACCGATTTTCCTTCCAGGTCCACGACCGCCAAGTCTTCCGGCTTCATCTTCTCGTAGGGAACGCCGCTCGGCTTGATCACCACCAAGGCGTCGCTGCGAGAAATTCCGCTGGCATTGCCGAAGGTGTACAGCACCAACCCGCGCCGCACGAGTTCCAGATTCGCTTCCAGAACCTCTTCGCGCAGACTTTTCAGGATCATGCGTTGCCTCGCGCGCTCGCCGCAATTTTCCGCAGCTTGGGAAGCACGCGTCCCACGGAAATGGGCGCTGCGTCTGGTTTGCCAAAACCAAAGTACAGCTCCCGATACAGCGAGTACAGCTCTTCGTACCCACTAGCGGCTTTCGCATCCGGCTCGATCACGCGATGCTTCGGGCAGAGCGCCTGCTGCGCTTCTTCCAGGCTGTTGAACGCTTTCGCGGCCAAAGCGGCAAAAATCGCGGAACCCAGACTGGTCACATCGGACTGCGGAATCAGAATCGGTTTGTTCAGAACATTGGCATACACATGATTGAGCACATCGTTCTTTTGGGGAATGCCACCGGCGTTGATGACGCGGTGAATCGTCACGCCGTGTTCTTCCATGCGCTCCAGAATGATGCGCGTATGAAACGCGGTGCCCTCGATCGCGGCAAACAGCTCGTCCTGCGCCGTATGCGTAAGATTCCACCCGAGCGTGATGCCGCCGAGTTCCGGATTCACCAGAACGGTGCGGTCCCCGTTGTCCCAGGTCAGCCGCAGCAAACCGGTCTGGCCAGCGATGTAAGAGTCCAGCCCAACCGAAAGCGCCGCAACGGTGCTGTTGGCGCGCTGCGCGATCGCGTTAAAGATATCGCCGGTCGCGGAAAGCCCGGCTTCTACACCAGTTTTCTTCGGATCCACCGATCCTGGCACCACGCCGCACACGCCAGGAATCAGTTGAACGTCATCGCTCATCGCGATGATGCACGTCGATGTGCCGACCACGTTCACGACGTCACCGGTGCGCGCGCCCGCTCCGATCGCGTCCCAATGCGCGTCGAACGCGCCGACAGGAATCGGAATTCCGGCGCGCAGTCCAAGCTTCGCGGCCCACTCCGGCGCAAGCGTGCCAGCAAGTTCGTCGCTGGCCGCATACCGTCCGTTCAATTTTGCGCGGACGCCCGCAAGAAGTGGATCGACGGCGGCGAGAAACTTTTCGGATGGCAAGCCACCGAGCGCGGCATTCCACATCCACTTATGGCCCATCGCGCAAATGGAACGAGGCGCCTTTGCCGGATCGGTGATGCCGCACAGGACGGCCGCAACCATGTCGCAATGCTCCAGCGCAGTGACGAAGCGGTCGCGCTTGTCGGGATTGTGGCGCAGCCAGTGGAGTAGTTTCGAGAAGCCCCACTCGGAGGAATAGATTCCTCCGCACCAATCGATCACTTCCTGCTTTTCGCGATGCGCGGTTTCGGTGATCAGCGCAGCTTCGCGAGCCGAGCGGTGATCGCACCACAGATAGTATTCGTCAAGCGGCTCGAGATTCGCACCAACCGGGATGACGCTGGAGCCGGTAGTATCCATCGCCAGCGCGGCAACCTCATCCCCAGAAATTTTCGCGGAGGCAATCGCCTTGTGCGTGGCCTCTGCCAGAGCGCGCATGTGATCGTCGTGGCTTTGGGTAGCGAAATTGGGATCGTCCTTGCGCCGATGCAGCGGATATTCGGCAACGCCCGAACCAAGGCGTCCCCGCGCCGTGTCCACAATGGTCACGCGGACGCTGAGAGTTCCAAAATCGACACCGGCTACAATAGCCAAGCGATTTCTTCTCCGTGCTTAGTTGCCCAAGTTAGTTGCCCAAAGGAGTCTATGCGCCGTGCGCGTACATTTGCCAGCCGAAGTACTTCGTCGCTGCTTCGTGTACCACTGGCGCGACGGTCGAGAAATTTGCGGCGACATGATGCTCGAAACCGTTCTCGCAAATGTAGCGGAGCAGTCTTTGCATGTGCGGGATTTCGACGACGCCGGCGCCACCAAAAGTTTCCAGGGGATCATCGGTAAACCGGCCGCTGCCGGAGTAACCGCGAATTTTCCCAGAGAGGTCGTCCGTCGAAAAACGGGCGAAGCTCATCGCGCCGGATTTCACGCGGCCAACACAGGTCCCAAAGGTATTGTCTTTGCCGACGGTGCCCGCGATGATGGCCTGAAAATCCATGGTCACGTCCTTGAAGAAATGCTTCGGCAAGTTGCTGCAATGGAAGCAGACGGCTTTGTTGGGGTCGGCGCCGTAGTTGTTATTCCAATCGAGCAGCGCGCTCGGGGTTCCCGAGGCGAGTTGCAACACGTGCATGCCGAGCACTCCGCAAACATCCACTTCGCAGGCGCTGGAGAGCAGCGAATCGCTCATCATGCTCATAACCGTGCAGGGCACGACGCCGAGATTTTCTTCCAGCGAAGTCCAGCACTGCACGGCGCTGATCTGCACGTCGGCGGACTTCATCCAGTCGTCTACGACCGCACCGAGCTTGGCCATTTTCACTAGTGCAGGCTGCGGGATGCCACTGGTGGAAACGTATTTCTGGATGGAGTTCAATTTCTGAACGGCGACGGGATCGTCGTCTTTCATGCGGCCGATGCGGCCGATAACTTCGGACAGGTCGAGCGTTTCGACGGATATGCCGTTGGCTTCGAGAATTTTCTCGCTGTAGCGCACAGTGTTGAACGCAGCGGGACGCGCGCCGATGGCGCCGATGCGCAGATTGCGAAGTCCCTTGACGACGCGGCAGACGCCTGCAAACCATTCCAGATCTTTTTTGAACTCGTCGGAATTGGGAGCTTCGGTGTGAAGCGTAGTGAGCGAGTACGGGATGCGATATTGCTGCAGGTTGTTGCATGCCGACATCTTTCCGCAGAAGGAGTCGCGGCGGTGCGCGATGGTCATCTTCGCGGGCGTGTCCGGAGTCGCCTGGATCAAAACCGGAACGTGGAGGCGTGCGAGGCGCAGAGTGTCGGCAATCGCGCGCTCGTCGCCGAAGTTGGGAAGCGAAACGATGACTCCGTCGATCTTGTTCGCGGAGGCTTGGAACAGAGCGGCGCAACGCTTGGCCTCTTCGTGAGTTTCGACGGCGCCGTGTTTGCTGGCTTCCGGACCAAGAACAACGACGTCGATTCCGGCGGCTTGAAGGACCTGAATCATTTCTTCACGGCCGGTTTTGGCGAGGTGATCGGGGAAGAACCCGCGATTCCCTACGATCAAACCCATTGTCATTTTGGGAGTTGCCATGGTGTTTGCACCTTACGGATCGCTTACACGAACTGACGAGTAAACGATTACTGGAGGATTCACCTTAAGGGACGGGCGGGATTTTTGTCAAATTGTTGGCGGGAGAGGAACAAAGGAGAGAAAGGAAGAGAAGGCGGGAGAGACGAGAGAAACTAAAGATAACGCAGAGGCGCTGAGTCCGCTGAGGGGCGCGGAGAGGTGCCGGTTGGGTGAACGTGTGGGCGATGGATGGTCGCGGGGTTAGGATTCTCCGGTTAGGGTGCGGATCAGGTCGGTTTCTTTTTTGTCGTAGGGCTGGCCGTCGGGGCGGAAGATGTCGTGGAACCAGAGCGGTGGTTCCGCGGTGTATTCCTTTTCCCAGGAATCCCACGGGTAGATGGTTTGCGACTTACCCGATACGAAGCCCCAGTTATAGGCGCCTACTTTTTCTTGTTTCAGGACCGGCAGGACTGCTTCGAACGTGCTGCCTCTTGGACGGGCCATGTATTCGGTGCAGATGATGGGACGGTGGAAGCGGCGCAGGGATTTTATGCTCGCGAGAATTCTGTCTGGCGGATCGTAGTTGTGGAAGGTGATGAGGTCGGAGTTTTCGAGTTGCAGGTGTTCCATGGGGCTGAGCTTGGCGTCGTCGGACCAAACGAGTTTTTGCCAGACGCCGCTGGTGAGCGGTTGGGAGGGTTTTGCTTCGCGGGCCCAGACCCAAACTTTGGTTAGCAATTGTTGCGCGGCTTCCGCCTTGTTCGGGAGTTCGGTGGCTTTGTAGGAGCCGTTTTCGTTGTCGGGCTCGTTCATCAGATCCCAGATCAGGACGCGGCGGTCATTGCGGAAATGGCCGATGACTTCCTTTATGTATGGCTTGATTTCGATGGGCCAGCTTGCGGGATCTTTTAGCACTTGGGCGCCTGGAGATTGCACCCAGCCGGAGTTGTGGACGTGGGGACGCGGAGCGCGCTGCGGTCCGATTTGCGGATTGGGATCCCACACGGAGTCGAGTAATACGAACATGATGCGAATGTGATGTTTGTCGGCCACTTGCAGAAATTTGTCCATGCGATTGAGGAAGCCTGCGGGGTCTTGCTTCCAGGCCAGGTTGTGGAGGAAGACGCGCATAGTGTTCATGCCCAGGCCTTCGGCCCAGCTTAGTTCGCGGTCGATGGTGGGGAGATCGAAGGTGTCGGCCTGCCACATTTCGAGTTCGTTGATGGCGGTACTGGGGATGAAATTGCTGCCGACCAGCCAGGGTTGCTTTGCGTACCAGTCGTCGGCGTGTTGCGGAGACCATTGGTGTGGGGCGGCTTGGAGCGAGGTCGGCGGGACAAAGAGGAGCAGGAGAAAAATCGGGAGAAAGGATAACGCAGAGACGCTGAGGCGCCAGAGGGGCGCGGAGGAGTAAGGGATATTTTTCGAGCTTGGGAGCATATCTTTGGAGCTTGAGAGCATTTTATTGGAGCTTGAGAGCTCGGATCTCCTTGAGAAAGGGATTGGCGCCGATTGCCGCACGGTTGTGGCGGAGTTGACGCCGGGCGGGGCAAGCCCCGCCCCTACAGGCCAATTCTTGCTTGGCGCAGTCTGCTATGGCTGAAGTGGGCACAGCCAAGCGTGGCTGTGCCACTTATGCGAGCTTGAGTTGTAGCAGGGTTACGGAGGCCGGGGCAAATGTGTATTTTGCAGTGCGGCCAGTTGGGGTCCAGCTTTCGGTGCGCGGGTGAACTTCGTTTGGATTGTCGAAGGTGTTGTGGGAGTGGATGTCGGTTGTCGCGAGTACCGTTGCTCGGCCGGAGCTTGCTTCGGCGCCTAGCAGATGGATTTCGGCTTCCCGTGATTGGCTGACGTCTGGATTTACTACTGTGATCGCCAGGTCCTTTCCGCGGAGGGAGGCTGCGCCTTTCAGGCTCCAGAAGGTGGCTGGTTGCCCGTCGCGATCGTAGGTGATCGTTGGGGATAGGAATTCGGCGCGGATGGCCTGGGCGCCTTGGTGGGCGGCGTACATTTGGAATACGTGGTAGACGGGTGTGGTGATGAAGCGGTCGCCGTTTGCCAGGAAGAGACTGTTGAGGTTGTTGATGAGTTGAGCGCAGTTGGCCATGGTTATTTTGTCGGGATGACGATTGAAGATGTCCAGCGTTAGGCCGCTCATCACCGCGTCGCGCTGGGTGATCATCTGGCCGAGGATGTGGGTTGGGGCGACTTGGGAGCCGGGTTTGTACCATGGGCCCCATTCGTCGACGACTAGTTTGATGCGGCGCTTGGCGTCGAATTCGTTCATCACTTGCCAATGGCCTGCGATGAGCGACTCGAGCTTGTCGGCTTCGCGCATCAGTTCGTACCACTCGACGGGCTCGAACTTTACGGCATCGCCTTTGCCGGCATCCCAGTTTGTGGTGCGTCCGCGGCTTAGATTCCACGAGTAGTAGTGGAGCGAGAGTCCCCAGATGTTGTTGAGAGCGTTCGGACCTTTTTGCAACATGCCTTCGAAGAAGCCGCGCGTCCATTTGTATTCGGCGTCGTTGGGACCGGAGGCGATGAACGACAGATCGGTTCCGTATTGCGGAACCCATGCCGCGAAACGACGGAATTCGGTGGCGTATTCGCCTGGGGTCATTTCGCCGCCACAGCCCCACGATTCGTTGCCTATGCCCCAGTAGCGGACGTTGAATGGATCTTTGCTTCCGGTAGAGGCGCGAAGATCGGCCAGCGTGGTGCTCCCTGCGGGGGAGTTGCAGTATTCCACCCAGCGGTAGAAATCTACGGCAGGCAGACTGCGGAGGTTGGCGGCGAGGTAAGGCTGGCTGCCGGCGAGTTTGCAGAATTGGACGAACTCGTTGGTGCCAAATTCGTTGGGATCGTATTTTTGCGGGATGTTGCCTTGATTGCGGACGAGGGGATCGCCGGCCCAGAAATTGGTGCGGCGGGGACGCTTGGCCGCGGCGCCGATGCCGTCTTTCCAGTCGTAGCTGTCGGCGAAGCAGCCGCCGGGCCAGCGGATCACCGGCGAATTGATTTTCTGCAGGGCGTCGACGAGGCTTTTGCGAATACCGTTGACGTTGGCGATCTTCGAGTTTTCGCCGACCCAGACGCCGTCGTAGATGACCCCACCGAGGTTTTCGGTGAAGTGACCGTAGATGTTTGGCGAGATAGTGCCGAGTTCCTCGTTGAGGATGAGGTCTATGCGGGCGTCGAAGGAGGCCGCGAGCGAGGCTTTCCGGGCAAGCGCCGCTGCGCCGAGTGCGAGTGCGGAGTTGCGGACGAATTGGCGGCGACCGATGGTCATAAGACTCCTGAGAGTAAACGCTTTCAAGCGGTAGGAGTGTAGCCGCGGCGACGGCGAAGTTCAACGTTGGTGGGTTTCCCGATAAGATGGCTTAGAGTTCGGCGCTGGGAGTCGAGACAAATTGTCGGACGCAGCTCTAAAAATATTTGCCGTTTGCTTGGGTGCACTTCAAGCGGTCAGTGCAGTACTGTTCCTTGCTACAAAGCAAAAGCAATCGGTCATAGCGAACGCACTCCAGCCCGCGCTCGTACTTGCCGCGGCGACTCATGCCCTCGTTCGATCCCAAACCTCAGATGATCCGAGGGCGTGGACGACGGTTGATCGCGTTCTTCGCCTTTGAGGTTTTCTTGCTCGGCCTTTCTATCAACTGGATCTGGCGAGGGCTGCCTAGAGCGAGGTTTTTCTGGGCATACTGGATCGCCAATCTGCTTCCATTGATTCTTCTTGGCTACTTGGCGTTCATTTTCCACGTCTTCTAGGAGCCAAAACGTCAGTCAGGACGCTGGGTCGGCGATGACGTTTTGGTTCTGTTCACCTAGGCCTTCGACTCCGAGTTGGATTTTGTCGCCGGGGCGTAGGAAGACCTGGGGCTTTTGGCCCATGCCGACGCCGGGTGGGGTGCCGGTGGAGATGATGTCGCCGGGGTGCAGGCTCATGAAGCGGCTTAGATAGCTGACGATGTGGGCTACCGTGAAGATCATGGTTTTGGTGGTGCCGTTCTGGCGTTGCTGGCCGTTTACTTTCAGCCATAAGTTGAGATTTTGCGGGTCGGGGACTTCGTCTTTGGTGACGAGCCACGGGCCGATGGGGCCGAAGGTGTCGGCGCTTTTGCCTTTGGTCCATTGGCCGGTGCTTTCGAGTTGAAAGGCGCGTTCGGAGAGGTCGTTGATTACGCAATAGCCGGCTACGTGGTTGAGGGCGTTGGCTTCGGTTACGTACTTGGTGTGGGTGCCGATGATTACGCCGAGTTCTACTTCCCAGTCGGTTTTTTTTGAGTTGCGGGGGATGACGACCACGTCGTCGGGGCCGCAGATGGCGCTGGTGGCTTTCATGAAGACGACCGGTTCGGCTGGGGCCGGATTTCCGGTTTCGGCGGCGTGATCGGAATAATTCAGGCCGATGCAGATGAATTTGCCGACGTGATTGACGCAGGGGCCTAGGCGCGGGCTTCCGCCGACTAGCGGAAGAGTTGTGACGTCGAGAGCTTGGAGACGTTGGAGCGATTGCGGGGATAGGGCTTCACCCGCGACGTCGGGGATTTTGCCGGACAGGTCACGGATTTGGTTGGTTTTGTCGAGCAGAGCGGGTTTTTCTTTGCCTGGTTGGCCGTAGCGAAGCAGTTTCATGTTTTCTCCTGAGTTTGTCGTGGCGATTGTATCAAGATCCCTCAGCGGTCAAGGCCGGATCGTGGTGAGCCTGAGGCGTGACTGAACTGGTCGCGGAAAAACGCAAAGAGATCAAGACAAAGCTTTCTTCAGGGGCTGAAGCCCCAGCCTCCTAAAGAAGAAAATTTCGCAATTTGTGATGTCGGCCTTCCTTTGTCGCAACAAATGCCTTGCTTCAAAGGAACAATTCCTCAGGGGCTAAAGCCCATTGGGTGCGCACCTGTAATGTCGGAGCTAAAGCTCCGACCCCCTTCGAACCGGAGAGGTCGCGCTGAAGCGCGCCCCTACATTTGCCCAGCTTGCGCGGATTGCCTGAGGGCATTTCGATCGGTGAGCAACGTCAGGATCATAGGGTCCAGCCGCCGTCGATTATGTGGACTTGGCCTGTGGTGAAGCTGGATTCGTCGGAAGCCAGGTACACCGCTAGGGCTGCGATCTCTTCTGGTTTGCCTAGGCGACCCATGGGTTGGCGGGCTACGAATTCTTTGCGGGCTTTTTCAACGTCGCCCAGGGCGGCTATTCGCTGCTCCAGGCTGGGGGATTCTACTGTGCCGGGACAGATGGCGTTTACGCGGATGCCTTGGCGAATGAAGTCGGCGGCTAGGGATTTGGTCAGGCCGATTACGGCTGCCTTTGTTGTGCCGTAGACGAAACGGTTGGGGGCACCTTTGATGCTGGAGGCGCCGCTGGACATATTAATGATGCTGCCCTTTTTTGCGGCGATCATGGCTGGGAGGAAGGCGCGGGTTGTTCGGTACATGGACTTGACGTTGAGATCGAAGGAGAAGTCCCAGTCGGCTTCACTGCAATCGAGGATGGTGCCTTGGTGGACGAAACCTGCGCAGTTGAAGAGGATGTCGATTGCGCCTAGTTCGGCGGCTAGGGCGTTTACGGCTTGGATGTCACGGACGTCTAGCTTGCGCGTTTGAATGCCGGGGAGTTCTGCGGCTAGTTTTTGCAGGAGTTGGTCGTTCAGATCGGTGGCGTGAACTTGGGCGCCTTCGTTGGCGAAGGCACGGGCGGTGGCTGCGCCTATGCCTTGGCCTGCGGCGGTTAGGAGGGCTTTTTTCCCCTTTAGTCTGCAACTCAATTGCATTCTCCGGTTTTGTGGTGGTGATCGGAACCGGTCTTAAGACCGGCCACTACAGCGGCTAGGAAAATGTCGTTCATGGATGCGCATCCTGTAGCGTGATTTTGAAACAGTAGGCGAATGTACCGGCGGGCTCTGATGGGACGTGAATGTGCAGGCCGTCGGATTGAGATTCGAAAGTGACCGGTGAAGACGATCCCAGCAGGGAGACTGCGGAGATTTTTTGGGCGTCAAGTTGAGCTGCGGTGAGTGAGTGAATTACGGCTTCGCCGGTGGTGGGCCACGCTAGTTCGCACGCGTAGAGCTGGTTATTTTTGGTGGTGAAGCGGAAATCGCGATCGGTGAAGACCTGGACGTCGGTGTCGTGGAAGGCCCCTTCGACGATTTTTGTCGGGCCTTCACCGTAGATCTTCCACGCGCGGGTGCTGTAGATGGCTTCGCCGTTGACCTTGAGCCACGCGCCGACTTCGCGGAGAACGCTTTGCACTTCGTCGGGGATGGTGCCGTCGGAACGCGGGCCGAAATTGACGAGCAGGTTGCCATTCTTGCTGACGATGTCGACCAACTGCTGAACGATGGTTTGCGAGGATTTGAAACTGTCGTGCTCGATGTATCCCCAGGATTTGTTGCTGATGGAGGTGTCGGTTTGCCAGTAGAGGGGACCGATGTCGTTGAGCTGACCGCGTTCGATGTCGAGGACGGCGGAATGGGCTTCCATGGCGTTGTTTTTGTAGTTGATTACGCCGACGGAGCCGCGGCGGGCGGCGTCATTATAGAAGAAGGCGGCGAACTCAGCGATGTGGCGGCGGACTCTGGGTTGGCCGATCCACCAGTCGAAATAGAAGAGGTCGGGTTGGTATTTTTTTACGATTTCGGCGTCACGGGCTAGCCAGTCGTCGAGATAGGCGTCGCTGACGTAGGTCCAGTCGGTGAGCAGGGTCTGCTTGCTTTCGAGCCAGGTGTGGGCCGGGCCGTAGAAGGCGGCGTATTGCGGGTCGTTGACATCGGAGTCGATTTTACGGCCGCCATCGAGGAAGAAATTGTGCTCGACGCGGTGGGAGGAGGCGCCGAGACGGAGGCCCTCAGCGCGGACTGCTTTCGCCAGGTCGCCCCAGAGATCGCGGTGGGGGCCCATTTTTGCGGCGGTCCAGTCGGAGAGACCGCTGTCGTACATGGTGAAGCCGTCGTGATGTTCGAAAACGGGGACGACGTATTTGGCGCCGGATTCCTTGAAGAGGCGGGCCCAGGCGGCGGGGTCGAAATGTTCAGCTTTGAACATGGGGATGAAATCTTTGTAGCCGAATTTTGACGGTGGACCGTAGGTAGCGAGGTGATGTTTGTACTCGTCGGTGTCGGGACGGTACATATTTCGCGGGTACCACTCGTTGCCGAAGGCGGGGACGCTGTAAACACCCCAGTGGATGAAGATGCCGAACTTGGCGTCTTTGTACCAGTCGGGGACTTCGTATTTTTGCAGGGATTGCCAGTCGGCGCGATAGGGACCTTGCGAGCCGATGCTGCGCGCTTCTTTCACGAGCGCGGCGCGTTGAGAATCGTATTTCGAACTGGCGTGCTGCCAGGTTTGATCGATGGTTTCGGCGTCCTGGGAACTGCTGGGTTGGGTTTGCGCGGCTACGGGGAGCACGGAAAAAATTACGGCGAGCAGGAATGGAAAGAGCCATCGAGAGTTCGCGCGGGGCCAGCAGGTTGTGGGCATGAATGCTCCTGTTCGTTCCTTTGGACCTAGCCTAGCGCGGCTAAGTTGCGGCGCTGCGATCCCCAGAACGAGTAGAGCGCGATGATCGCATAGGCAAGCAATGGGACAGCATAGGCTAGCGCGAGGCTGTGGGCCTGCTCGGAGATGAAGCCCATCAGAGGTGTGAGAACGGCACCGCCTACGATGGCCATCACCAGAAGCGAGCCGCCTAGCTTGGTGTTCGGTCCGAGTCCCTTGAGGCCGAGTGCGAAGATGGTTGGGAACATTACGGACATGAAAAAACTGGTGAGGAATACACACCAAATACCCAGGCGTCCCGGCATCAGCACCGCGACCGCGAGGAGGATGATGTTGGCAACGCCATAGGCGCCCATGAGTTTGCTGGGGTTGATGAAGCGCATCAGCCAGGCTGACGCGAAACGGCCTACGCCGAATGCGGCTAACGTGCCGGTGAGGAAGTAGCCGGCGATTTTTTCGGATTGATGAGCGTACTCCTGAACGTAGGAAATGAAGTAGCTCCAGGTGCCTACCTGGGCACCTACATAGAAAAACTGCGCGACTACCGCGAGGAGAAAATGGGGGTGGCGAAGGAGGTTGCGCAAGTGGCCGCGGTCGCCGGATTCGTCTTCGTGCTCGCTGTGGATGGGCGGGAATTTCGTGCGCAGGATTAGGAGGGCCCAGATCAGGGCGATTGCGCCGATGACTAGATACGGTTTGATTACGCGGAGGGTTTCGAAGCGCAGGTAAGCTTCGTAGGTGTGGTGAGCTTGCTGGACGGCGATTTCTGGCGGCGTCAGCTCGACGCCGGAAAAGATGAAGATGGTGCCGATCAGTGCTCCGGTGATGGCGCCGATGGGATTGAAGGCTTGAGCGAAATTCAGGCGCCGTTCGGAGCTGTCCGGGTCGCCCAATTGGGCGATGAAGGGGTTTGAGGCGGTTTCAAGGAAGGAGAGGCCGCTGGCGATTACGAACAGAGCGAAGAGAAAGAAGCCGTAGCTGCCAGCGAGAGCGGCAGGCCAAAACAGGAAAGAGCCTGTTCCGAAGAGAACGAGGCCGGTGACGAAACCGGACTTGTATCCGGCGCGGCGCATTAGAAAAGCGGCAGGCATGGCCAGCAGAAAATAGCCCATATAAAACGCGGATTGCACGAGGCCGGCTTGAAAGCGCGTGATGGAGAAGGACTTCATGAATTGGCGGATGAGGACGTCGTTGAGATTGTTGGGAATGCCCCAGAGGAAAAACAAGACGGTGACGAGGATGAACGGGACGAGATGGCCCACTGGGAAGAGGTGCGATGATGCCGCGGCGGCGGGGTGCGAGGAGGAGACTTGCGGTGCTATTGGCGATGAGGCGATGGACTCTTCGGTTTTAGGGTTCATCGGAGGCATCAAGTATACGTATATCCGACTTAGTCCAAACTGACCATAATCTTCGTAAAGCGCTGCGGCGATTCGCTCCACTGTTTGAGAATGAGGGGAGCTTGCTCCAGGGGCACAATCGTTCCGACGGCTTGTTCGACGGGAAATGCGCGGGTCTCGAGCATCTGAATTACACGAGCGAAGTCTTCGGGAAGGGCATTTCGAGAGCCGAGGATATCCAGTTCCTTCTGCACGAAGAGACGAGTTTCGTAGGCGACCGGCTCCTTTGCGTAGCCAATGTAAACGACGCGACCGGTGAAGGCGACCTCTTCGACCGCGGCGCGGAACGTGTCAGGCAGGCCGATGGCTTCGATGACCACGTCGGGGCCGCGGTTTTCCGTCAATTTTTGCAGGCGATCGTGGAGTGGCTCGCAGGCAGTATTTATTGTGTAAGTTGCGCCGACGCTTTTGGCAATTCCCAATTTATGATCGTCGAGATCGACCGCAATCGTCAACGCGCCCGCAAAGTGGGAGGCGGCGACTGCTCCGAGGCCCACACCACCGCAGCCAAAGATCGCTACGATGTCGCTGGGCCGCACGCGGCCGCGAGCTACGGCGTGAAACCCTACGGTGAGTGGCTCGACGAGGCACAATTCCTTGACGCTGAGATTCGCTGGGTAGAGCTTTTCCGCGGGCATCCAGATCTGCTCGAGCAGCGCGCCGTCGCGCTGGACTCCCAAGGTCTCGTTAAATTGGCAGGCGTTCGGGCGGCCTCGGAGACAGGACGAGCATTTGCCGCAATTTGTATAGGGGGAAAGAGTTACGTTCGTTCCGGACTTGAGGTCGGGACGCGAGGGAAGTGATTGCAGGATGGTGGCGGCGATTTCGTGACCTGGGACGCGGGGGTAGCTTACCAAGGGATTCCTGCCGCGATATGAATTCAAATCGCTGCCACACAGCCCAATCATTCGTACGCGGAGCAAGATCTGTCCCGGCAGCGGGCCGGACTGCGGGACATCTACCACGACGGCTTCGCCGGGTCTGCGTATGACAAGTGCTCTCATGGTCGATGGGTCCGCGCCTCGGCGGGCGACGATGCATCTCCTAGGTTGCCCGCGCAAACTATCACGTTTACGGATGTCGGTGGGATTTGCGATTGGCCAAGGAAGGATTCGCGGTTTGTTGCAGAGGCGGTCTTGCCTGGAGGTAATGCTCGAAACTCCCGCGCTGGACGTCTTGGGTAAAGCGGTTCAGGGACGCGAACGCGGGAGCTCCGAAGGTTCTTAGGACTATGGGCTAAATATTCTCCTAAGGCCTCCTTTTTCGCACTCGAAACAGGACGGCGCTGGTCCGCGAGAGCGGCCAGCAACCGGGCATGGATCGGATACAGCGAAAGACACTGAAGGGTCAAACGATTTTGGACTGAAAATATGATGACCTCGTAAGACCAGCATCTATATGCACATAACAGGTCATATGAACAGAAAACATGGTATAGTACGGGCGCTGCCCTTCTGCGATTGGCACGGATATGGCCAAGATCGACGCGACAACGATCATCCGGTTCGGGCTGTTTGAGGTAGACCTAGCACGGAGTGCGTTGACTCGACAGGGTGTTCGGCTGAGGATTCAGGAGCAGCCGTTTCGCATTCTCGAGTTGCTGCTGCGTCAAAGCGGTGAGATTGTTACGCGGGAAGAGCTTCGGCGCGCTCTCTGGCCAGAGGGCACTCACGTAAACTTCGATGGAAGCCTCAACGCCGCGCTCAAGAAACTTCGCGCGGCGCTGCAGGATGATGCCGAAAACCCACGCTTTGTTGAGACCGTGCCTCGCCAAGGGTACCGTTTCGTTGCCCCCGTCCATGTTATCAATGAGGTGCCTGCCGCCTTAGCAGAACAAGTATCCAGCGGAGAGGATGGCGACAAGTCCATCGAAGTACGACTGCGGCTAAACCCATATCTGGAGGATATGGCTGCGGGAGAAACGCATTGGGATGCGCGACGCGCCGAGCGCACCCAGCGCTGGTTTGATTTCCTTCTGCTGACTGCCGGCATCCTGTTTGGCTCCTGGCTGCTCTTCTTCATCGTATATCCGGTCCCAAGACCCAGCGTGCAACGGATGAACCGGATAACGAATGACGGCCGGATCGATGAGTGGGGAGGCATCGTATCGGACGGTACGCGAATATTTTTCTTGGAGCGGGAAGCCGGGCACTGGAACCTTATGCAAACTTCGGTCGAGGGAGGCAACGCGGAGAAGCTCGCGGCGCCTTTCGAGAATACGCGGATCTTCGCCGTTTCCTCGGACCATTCACAGTTTCTGATCGGACAATTTGCGCGACGCGACGAGGAAATGCCCCTGTGGCTCTGGCCGGTACAAGGCGGCGAGCCGCGCCGCTTGGGTAAAGCGACGGGGCACGACCCGGCGTGGTCTCCCGATGGGATGCAAATCGTCTTTGTACAAGGGCAAGATCTGTACTCGGTGCGGCGTGATGGAACCCAACTCCGCAAGCTGCTACATATCAAGGGAGATCCTCACACACCTGCCTGGTCTCCTGACAGCAAGTATGTCCGGTTCACGGTGGACGTCAGCGAATACGGTACGCAGTCGATCTGGGAGACATCGGCCGAGGGCAATAACCCGCACCCGATCCTTGCGGCGGGAAATCCGCCGTCACGGCAGTCTTCCGGGACATGGACGGCGGATGGCAAGTACTTCCTTTTTTCAGGCTGCGAACAATATGACTGCAATTTGTGGGCGATGAGGGATGTGTGGAGCTGGTTCAGAAGGTCGCGCCATGCGCCCGTTCCTTTAACGAGCGGGCCGGATGCATTGAACGTAGCCACGCCAGCGCAGACGGGATCGCGCATATTTGCCTTCAGCTTTCGTTCACGACGCGAACTGCAGAGATTTGATCCTCGAAACATGCGTGCGACGCCTTTGAGCCTTGACACGCACACAGAAGAGGCCAGCGTCTCGCCTGACGGGGAGATGGTCGTTTATTCGGACCATCCGGACGGGTCGTTGTGGCGAAGCCGCACGGATGGCTCGCAGCGATTGCGGCTGACTAGCCCACCGTTAAGCGGAATGGCGCCGCAATGGTCTCCCAAAGGCGAGCAGATTTTGTTTACGGGCGTGCGGCCCGGGCAAGCTCGTCAGATCTATATTGTTGCGTCCGATGGGGGTGCGTTGCGTCCCGTGCTTCCGGAAGGATGGGAGGGCGCGCTAGCGGACTGGTCGCCGGACGGCTACCGCATTGCGGTCATAATGCGAAATCGAAAAACCCACCCGGAATATGGGCTGTATACGCTCGAGCCAACGACCGCGGTCTGGAGGGAACTGCCGGATTCGAAGGAGCTCGGGGAACCGCGGTGGTCGCCCGACGGTCGTTACATTGTCTGCATAGATAGTAGTCATCACAATCTGATTTTACTGGACGTGCAACGAGGCAAATGGGTTTCGCTTGCCTCCGGTGGACTTCTCGAGAGGCCTTATTGGTCCGCGGACGGCTCAAGTATCTACTTTCAGGACCAACTCGATGAGGGGGAGTCGGTATTTCGGGTGAACGTAGCCACTCATGAGGTTATTCGTGTTGCCGGGTTCGAGGACATTCTTCGCGGCAGCGCCGCGCATTGTTTCTTCAGCGGGTTGGGACGAGATGGATCGCTCTACGTAATGCTGGAACGCGGTCTCACGGACATTTACGCACTCGATCTCGATCTACCTTAACACTCCGCAGGAATGCCTCGCGTGTTCGTAACAGCTACTCTTCGTTGAACTGGTTTCTTTTCCTGTAGGTCATGACGGCGAGGCCGATGCAGATCAGCATCGGTGGGAGGACCAATATAACGATGCCGCTGCGCAACCCCTGTACGATGCGGGCTCCCGCTGCCGCAGCTTGCGTATAACAAAGCGAGCAATTCTGAGCAAGCGTGACTCCAGGAATAAAGAGGCTCCCAAGAAGAGTCAGAACCCTGGTGTTCCTGCGAATCGATAAATTCGACGGTGAGCTCATTGCAAATCCTGTTAAACCGCAACCGTGCTAATGCTGGAATGGCCGCATATGCAACAGCCGGAAACTGTCCGACCATATCATATTCATCATCAACAGAACGAAAATAACGGCCGGGATCAATGACAGAAACAAGCTGCGGCGTTCTTGCGCTAAATGCATGAAGTACATCACCGCCAAAGCGGCACCGCATACGGCTAACGCCAGGAGAACGACCAGCAAGGTCAACGTCGAAAAGCTCTGGTAGGCGAGAAACACCTCCAGCCCGGCGATGCCCAGTAAAACGAAATACACCGGCAAATACTTTGCGATTACGTTCCCTGATGTTTCCGAAGCCGCCATCGGATGTCTCCCACCTTCCTAGCGCGAAAGGTTCAACAGATAAATCAGAGGCACCACAAACATCCAAACCAAATCTACGAAGTGCCAATACAGGCCGGTAGTCTCAACGTGACCCGCCGTCAGCCGTCCTTTGGAAAAGCCGCGCGCAATCACCGCCAGCGCTACAACGCCACTCGCAACGTGCAGCAAGTGCAGGCCGGTGATGCTGAAAAATGTCGCTCCAAAAAGAGGCGATCCCCAGGGATTCTGAAACAAACGCACACCGTCGTCGATCAGACCAAACCACTCCCGTATATGCAGACCGGCGAAGACAACACCGAGAAAAATCGTAGACCACAGAAAGCGCCCCGCCTTGCCCTTATCTCCAGCTTTTGCCGAATCCACTGCGCCGAGCATCGTCAAACTGCTGGTGATCAGAACCACGGTCATGAGCATCACGTTGAGAATGCTGGGATTAAATTTGAAGGGAGCGGGCCAATCGCTGCTCGCGGTGCGCAAGTAGCCATAACCGAAAAGGAGGGCGCCAAAGGTGATCGCGTCGGAAATAATAAACAGCCACATGGTCAGCTTGCGGGACGGAATCGCGTACGGTGGCGGCTCCAGCACCGCCGTTCCATATCCATGGATGGCTTGGTCGGATTCACTCACAATCAGTTCCCTTCCTTCCCGGTCAGAGTCGCATAGCGATTACAACGAGCAAGTAAATCCACAGAACGCCCATAAAATGCCAGTAAATCGCGGCGCCCTCGAACAAACTCCACCGCGGCGGCGCCTGGCGAGGAGCGATTCTTGCGATCAGGTACGTCAGGGCGACGATGCCACCGAGAAGATGCAGAGCGTGCATGGCGGTCAATACGTAAAAAAAGGAACTGTTCGACGTGGTTGCAAGGTAGAGGCCTGCTGAGGCAAGTTGCCGCCAAACAAAGTACTGTCCCGCAATGAAGACAAGTCCGAGTGCCAAAGTAGCAGCGAGCCAAGGGAGTGCGTCCCGCAGTTGGGATCTAGAGCCATGCGTCGCCCGACTTCGCGCCCTCTCCAAGGTGATACTGCTCAAGAGCAAGGCAACCGTATTCAGATAGATGATTGGAGGAAGCTCAATGTGCCTCCAATCCCCTGTACCCTGGCGAACCATCAGAGCGCTCGTGAACGCCGCAAACGACATCGTGATGGCAAAAATGCCCACCCAGATGCCGCTTCGCGTCGCATGGGAGTGCCCCGATCCTTCGGCGATCGACCGAGATGCCACATGCTGATGAGGGGTTGAAGCCATGCTTTTCCTTTTCCCGCCGAACTCTTAACCTAGACCAAGCCCCGTTCGTTGCTGAATGGGGCGCTTCTGCCTTCTTATCCGCTCGTAATCTGTTCAGGCGAATCCTGCATCACAAAATCGCCTTTGGACCCTTTCACGCCGTACTGGTAAGGATCGTGAAAGACGACCGGGTGCCTGCCTCCGAAATTATTCCAGGGAGGAGGCGAAGGAATACTCCATTCCAGAGAGGTCGCATTCCATGGATTCTCGGGCGCCACTTTGCCGCGGAAGCGACTGTGAATCAGGTTGTACAGGAAAATCAATTGCGCCGCGCCGGTAATGAACGCCGCGATGGAGATAAATTTGTGTACCGGCATGAGCGGGGCCATGAAGTCGTCGACAAAGGATGCATACCGCCGCACATTGCCTACCAATCCTAAGTAGTGGAACGGCATGAAGATGCAATAGGTGCCGACAAAGGTAATCCAGAAGTGGAGCTTGCCGAGCGTCTCGTTCATCATGCGGCCCGACATTTTCGGGAACCAGAAATAGGTGCCTGACAAAATTCCGAAGATCGCCGCGACGCCCATGACCATGTGGAAGTGGCCGACGACAAAGTAAGTCGCGTGCAGGTATATGTCGATCGAGGGTTGAGCCAGGAAGAAGCCACTCACACCCCCGCTGACGAACATCGACACAAAGCCGAGAGCGAAGAGTGAGGCAGAATTTATCTGGATGTTTGCGCCATACAGGCTTCCCAACCAGATCAAGGTGATGATCGTTGCCGGAATCGTGATCGTCAGCGTCGGGAAGGAAAACAGAAGCGACGAAAACGGGTTCATCCCGCTAACGAACATGTGATGGCCCCAAACCATCCAGCTCAAGAAGCCAATGGACATCATCGAGTAGATGAGTACTTTGGCGCTGAGAAGGGGCTTGCGCATGCTGGTGACGAGCACATGGGAGACAATGCCGACCGCGGGCAAAATGGCGATGTAAACCTCGGGATGGCCGAAAAACCAGAACAAATGCTGCCATAGAAGAGGCGATCCACCGGCGTGGTTCTGCAAGCGATCGCTCACCACCAGCCCTGACGGAATGAAGAAACTCGTTCCGGCCATCCGATCCAGTAGAAGCAGCAGGCAGGCAGGGAGCAACACGGCAAACGCCAGCAATCCGATGCAGGAGGTGATGAACCATGCCCAAGTGCAAATCGGCATGCGCATGAGGGTCATGCCCTTTGCTCTGAGGTCCAGGGTCGTGGAAATGAAATTAAGTGAGCCTAAGAGTTGACCTACGCAGAAGATGGCAATGGAAATCGCCCAAAGATTTTGCCCCCACCCTAGGCCGGGGCCCGCGTCTTTGCCGACGGCGCTCAGCGGCGCGTAAGCGGTCCAACCGGAAGTGGGAGGACCATCAGGAATAAAAAAAGCCAGAACCAGGACCAAGAAGCCCACGAAGGTGGTCCAAAACGACATCATATTGAATCGAGGAAATGCCATATCTTCGGCGCCGATCTGAATCGGCAGAAAATAGTTTCCGAAACCGGCGAACGGGGCGTTGGTCAGGACAAAGAACACCATCAACGTTCCGTGCATGGTCAGTAGCGAGAGGTAGTACTCCGGTGTGATCAACCCACCCGGCGCGCCACTGGGCGCTAGCGCGCCTAGCGCGGGCACTTTCGCATCTGGCCAGACAAGATGAAAGCGCATGAGCCACGACAGGACCATGCCCATGAATACGGAAACGAGTGCCAGGCCATAGTATTGCTTCCCAATCATCTTGTGATCGAGGCTGAAAACGTACTTGCTGATGAAGCCTTCTGGCGGAGCATGTACATGCGCTGGCTGGACTGCTGCTTCTTCCATATGATCACCCCGTCCTCTGGCGTTTACCGTCCGACTGAGCGGACCTGCCACGCTTTCCATCAAAGGACTATTGTTCCGCTGCTCTGTCCTTTAGCCATTTCTCAAACTCGTCCTGTGGCAGTACGTTCAAATACGCTTTCATGTTGTAGTGACCGAGTCCGCAGAGCTGCGTGCAGACAATTTCGTACTTGCCCGTCTTTGTTGCGGTGAAGTGTAGCGACAGATCGAGGCCCGGCACGAAATCCTGCTGAATGCGCAGCTCACGGACGTAGAAGGAATGGCCTACGTCCTTGGCGTGCATGAGGAGATGAATTTCGCGATTTACGGGAATGGTCATCTCCGCGGTCACGATGTCGTCGCGGGCTTCCACGTCATTGGCCGGGTCGAGCCCAAAGTAATTCTGGTTTCCTTCGTCGATCTTGTCCGGATGAAGGGGGGCAAACTTTCCGTCCGCGCCTGGATAACGAAAATAAAATGCGAATTGGCCGGCCTGGGCCTGGACCTGCAAGGCGTCTGGCTTTGGCGATGTGAAATAGACATCCGCCCAGGCTTTCTGTCCGAGTACCCCGAGGGCAAGGACTTCCGTCCCAACGAGAATGAATGCCGTGGCAACCATCAACTTCGCGCCGCCTGGCAGGTGCGTGACCTTCGAGCCGTCCTTGCGGCTGGAGAACCTCCAGACAAAGAAGGCAAGCAGCAACTGTGCGCCGACAAACGCGAACCCGCCCTCGGCCATAGTGTCCGCGAGTTGCTCGTCGATAGCGTGGCCGTGTGTGGAGATGTCCTCAGGCTGGACAAACCTGTGGGTCACTATGGGATACGCGGACGCGAGTGTAATGACGACCAGAATTACGGCAAAGAATTTGCCCATAGCACCTGCTTCCTTGGACTTCAGCCATTTTAAATCGCGCCGCGCCAGTCCAGCCGCGGCCATGCTTTAGTAGGGCTTCGCCTTAAAGAGAAAATTCACGGTCTTGGTCTCGCTTCCTGAAATGGTGACGTCCTGCGACTGATCGCCATACGACTCGTGCCACGCGGTGATGGTGTATTTCCCCGGCGGAAGATTCGCCAGTGAAAAACCGCCTTCACCTTCTGTGATTGCGTAGTGCGAATTCTTCAGCACCGCGAAGTTGCCGTGCATCCATGGATGGATGTTGCACTTCACGGGAATAAATTCCGGCTTGTCGTATTTGTCGACGATCGGCGCGGATCCCGGCGGCTGCGACTTATTCCACTCGCGGTTCACTTTCGGCAGGGGATGGATGTTGTGGGAAGTCTGATCCGCGTTCGCGATTTCCAGGGTCTGATTCACTTGGAAGGCCAGGACATGGGGAATATATTGACAACCTTTTTGTTCGAACTTGGCCGCCTGGCTGGGCGCACCTTCGTCGGGAGCGCCGGCCGAGACGTAGACCACCACGTTGTCCAAGGCATTGCCCGGACCAGTCACCACGGTCTCCGTCGTTATTGGAGTCGCATGCTGCTTGGCGCAGCTCGGCTCCTTCGACATATCAATTGGCTTTTGTTTTGCCGGCGTACCTTCATAGGTGACTTTGCCGCTTACGGTGCCGCCACTCGGTCCGGCATGCACAATGACCGCACAGGCGGCAAGCGCCGCCAGACCCACGATGTATCCCAATTTTGCTCGCATGATTCGGGCTCCTCCCAAGAACTCAACGAAGTTAAGACTCCTTACTGCTTGATTCCCGAGCCTGTCGGCGTGCCGGTAATCCTACGGGAGGCAATCTGATCGGCTCCCTCTTTCGTCGAACCCCACAAAGCGAGTTCGGGGCTTTTGTGCGTTACTTGCAATGTGCGCAGGAAATGCACCAGGTCCCAAGCTTCTTCGGGCTTGATGACATCAGCAAAGGAAGGCATTGGAGTACCATCCAAGCCGGTGATAAAGATCTTGTAAAGATCTTCGTTGGTGGAGCCGCACTTGAAGCGGGAGCCCGCGGCAAAGTTATAGGGTCGGATGGGCTGGTCGTTGCTGTCCGTCAAAGTGGACGCCGAAGGACCATCGCCGCGGCCTTCCTGACCGTGGCACTTCCAACATTCAAGTTTCTGAAACAGTTCCCCTCCGTGCTTGATACTCTCCACTGTTAGCTTTGGCTCGGCCGGAACCTTAATCAGGTCGCCTGCTTTGTCGGTCTTCCATCGTGGCGAAAAAGTCTTGATGAAGGCCACCAGATCCGCGCGGTTCTGGTCGGTCAACTCAATCCAGGAAGGCATGTTGGAATTGTTGAAACCGCGGCCCAGAGAGTTGTACAAATCAGCGTCGGTCGGCAGAGTACCGGTCGGCGTGGAGCGGCATTTGAATGTGGCGGCTACGAAATTGCGCGGGAGAATGTTGAGATAGGGAGCGTTCTCGCCGTTGCCGTCCCCGCGATATCCGTGACACCCCCAGCAGTAGCGGAAATAGAGCTGTTTGCCAGCGCCAGTGTGTCCCGAAAGCTTTCCGATGTGCGATTCCCCTTCTTGCGCCGAAACGACCAGCGGCACAACGAAGAGGGCGGCGATTCCCAGGAACAACTTTGAGATATTCATTGTTCGCATATTCATCACCCTCAGAACGCGAAGTCAAAACCGACGAGCAAGCTGCTGAAATCAAGGTTTCGGCCGGTCACTGGCGAAGCGCCCACCTGATGGCTGAAGGCATACTCGTTGTGGAATGCGAAACCCGCACGACTGGAGATGAACGGGTAGTAGCGCCAGCCGAACGTGTAGACATCCTCGTTGCCGAAGTCCGAAGTCGGTACGCTTACGCCGGGGGTATAGGGAGTTCCAGGCACAATCGGCAGAGCCTGCTGGGACATACGCACAAGTTCGACGCGCTGGATCAGCATCAATTGCGGGTTGGTCATGTAGTGGCTTTCGAACAGCGCGCCGTTCCAGATCGGCTTCTGGGCGCCAGCAGGAAGTGGGGTATTCGCCGCTGTGCCGGTGCCTAAGAAAGCGCTGTCCGCGCTGTGAAAGTACATCGCGGTAAGGTCATACTTCTTGATGTAGATTTGGGCGATCAAGCCGGCACGGTAAAAGCTCTTGTTGCCTATGCCCGTGCCCGGTACACCGACAGTGGTCGTTTGGTTGACCGGGTTTCCGGCGATGTCTGTACCCACCTGGGTCGTAGAGGTCTGCGTGAATTGGAAGTAGGTGGGCGCTTGTCCAAGATAGGCGAACGCGCCTATGCGTTGCAGGCCGAGACTTCCTATTTGGAAGGCTTGGCTGGCGGTAAAAAACGCGTCGTAAGTGCGACTGGTCGGTAGACCTGGCGATCCGTCATTGGAACTAAGTAGGGCCGCCGAATAGCGGGTGCGATCGTCCTTGGAATGCCCCATTAGCTCCATACCCACTTGGTTGTCGCCAATTCCGAACACGAACGGGAGGGCGCCGCCACCCTCGGTGAGAGGCTGGAAGTGATAATTCGTGTACACGCCGGCGACGTTTGTCAGCGTGAGAATGCGCTTTTCCGACAAGAGGTTATCAAGCTCAAATTTGCCGAGCTTGAAGTTCAGCCAACTGGTGCCAGCGAGATTGTCCAGCCGAGCAAACACCGTTTCAAAGTGAAAGGCTCCGGTGTTGTCCGAGGAAGGCAACACGTAGAAGGAGACGTTTTTCGCGAGCGTGCCGCCGGTGTGAAAGTCCAGCCCGCTCCAGTCGAATCCGTGAGTGGTGACGTTGCCTTCAGTGCTTGATGGCCCGGCCGGTCCATCCACAGCCGCCCGATTTTCGTTCTCGCGGTGCCAGACCGGAGTCATACGGAAGGTGACAGGCCAATATGCCGGCTGTTGGAAAATCGGGGCGTCGCGATCATTCCCCAACTGGTAGCCATTGTCCTTAAATGCTTGCCCGAAAGGGCTTAGCATCGGCCACGCCTCATGACATGACGAGCACGGCATCCCGTACTTGCGCGCAAACGCTGGGATGGCCCTGACGCTTCCTCCGGGCGGCGGCAAAGCTGAGGCAGTGGGGTTGTAAACAAGGAATAAAGCGAGGAACAAAAGGACGAACGAACCACCCGAAGTCAGAAAAACGAGCCGCCGATTGCGTAACCTCGGAGAGCTTGGATACATGCCGCCTCCCTGCGCTGATGTTCGTCGATGGAACGAACAACAGCTGTTGGTAACTGTCGGTTGCAGGAAGGGAGTGCGAACAGATGAACAGTGGTGGGATACACCCCAACTCGACACTCGCCAAGCATCCGCGAGTGCGAGAGAGCACGCCCACAGAGAACTCACCCCATTTCTCTCGCGAGCGAGAGCGGGGCGAAGCCCTAAGTCCCTGAACCGGCGCGAATGTACTCCTCGAAAAAAACGAATGCAAGAGATTTTTTATGTTACGCATTAAAATTTTCGCATCGAGGTAGCCATTTAGCACTGCATTCGTTCTAGGACTAGCATCACTCCTATTTTCTTTCGGGATTGACAGTTCGTCTCGCGGCAGAGTACAGAAGAACTTGTTTCCACTAAGGTGAAACCAAAACGCAAGCGACGGTATCTAGGATTTGCTGCTCTGAAGAACATTTATCGTAATGAATTCGACTACTGCAAGTAATTGCCAAAGACTCCAAAGAGTTAGCCGACTGCGCCTTTGGCGTTCCACGGCGACCGCCGTCTGCGTCTTAATCGTTTTTTGCTCTCGCCCCCTCCCCGCCGGCGCGCCACAACGAGGCTCGGAGAATCCCGGTTTTGTTCAGGAACTCGCAGCTTCCTTGAGCGAGGTGCAGCAGGCTTTGGACGACTTACTGCAAGATCAAACCATCCATGGAACGTACATCTATGACAAAGAGCGGACCCTCACGGGCGCGAAAATGGTTTCCCAGACACCGTTGTTCGAACGTTGGAAAGGCGCAGGAAGCGTTTACTATAAGATACGAACGGAGGCCATCGCGCCGCGCCACTTCGTCGATAGCGCCGATCAAGGAACCATTGCTGTTCGATACGTGGTGACCAGCGTGGATGAAAACCGCACGCGTCTGAGAATCGATGCGGTTTTTGTCGAGAATGCACGCCGCAACGTCCATCCATCCGACGGCACCGTCGAGTCCAGCGAATTCAAGGTCTTCCAGGAACATCTGCAAGCTATGCAACTTGACGAGCAGGAAGCTCTGGATGCCAAGCGCCGCCGCGATAGCATCGCCCTGGCCAAGCAAACCCTCGCTTTTCAGCACGAAGACGAAAGCACACGATTATCTGCTGCCGAATCTTCAAATCAAGATCTTGAGCAGCGCGTTCATTCCTTACGTCAGGAAATCCAGCGGCGCGTAAAGGCTCCTGGCGCCAACTTGAAGGCCGCTCCTTTTCGTTCCGCAGCCAACGTAACCAGCCTTTCCGCATATACGGACGTGGTCATCATGATCGTTACACCGCGTTGGTTCGGAGTTGAAACTCCAGACGGCCAGCGTGGGTGGCTGCCTTTGGATCAGCTGGAATCTCTTCCGTGAAAAGACTCCCTTTGGGTCTGCGGCAGGTGGTTATCCTTTTCGAACTACTGGTTTGCATGGCTGGCGGTTTGGGTGTGCAGCATGCCCTCGCACAAGCTGTTCCGTATGCGCGTTCGTACCCCAAGGAGAAGGAGGATGTCGACAAAGCCCTAAAGGAGCTGGGCGCTTACGTCGGACAGAAACTCCCGATTGTGGATGGGTTCGTAGCCACCGGTGATCGTGCGCTTGACCGCTACGAGCGTGCTTTCTATCAATTTTCAATCGATCTGGTACCCGGCTCATCGGGTAGCACGGTGGTGCGCCTCACGGCAAAGATTACGGCGTGGTATGCCGATCGCGAACCCTGGAAGTCGGGCTATCAAATACTGCCTTCCAATGGACGTCTTGAGCTCGATTTACTCGACCGCTTGAGCGAAAAGTTCGGCGAAAAGGTAGCGCCATCTGTTCTTAAGTCTCAAGTGCAGGCTCCAGCTCCGAAGTTGGATTTGTCCACCGGACTGCCCCGCATCCCGTCATCGTCCGGAAAGAACAACGCTGCTGCGGTGGAAGCATCGCCCGCATCAACAACAGGGGCCAATGACGCTTCCAGCGACGAAGTGTCTTCTCTGCGCACAAAGCGGGAAGCGGAAGAGAAGCGCATGAGTCAGCTGTCTGCGGAGCTCAAAGACCTTCAGGAAATCAAGCATGGTCAGGCGCACCCGCCCAATCTCGTGGTCGTTAAAAAGAACGGCACACCTGTAGTGTCGCGGCCCGCCGAAGGTTCTCCCGTGCTTTTCTCGGCCGCCGCGGACGACGAGTTCGAATTTCTGGACGTAAAGGGCGACTGGGTACATGTTCAAATCGCGGGCGCATCGCGCGGGTATATTCGCCGTAGCAGTCTTGAGTTGCCCGAGCTTGTTGCCGAACGTTTTAATTCGCCCAACGGCGCGCCCGAGGCTTTTCGCGTGGAACGTGAAGAAATCAGCATGTTTCCAGGAGATTGGCAGCAGTTGCGCGGAAAAACCGTGAAGATCTTCACGGTGCAACCTACTTCGCGAGACCCCAAGGAAACCGGCCCGGACGCAAAACTGAACTTTGCATCATCTTTGCTGAAGGGACTGCCAGCCAACCTCGCTCCTACCGCTCCAGCCGTCGAAGGCGTGGTCGTCATTTTCGACTCAGCAGATGGCGGAATGATCGGCGGCACGCTCATCGATATCCAGCAATTCTCCGCCGGCGGGCTCACTTCGGAGGATTTCTGGAAGCGCTGCTATCTGGATCCGCCCGAAGCATTCAAGCTATCCGGTAAATCTCCAAAGTGAACTAGCAACCCCCGCTGAAGCTGCGGTCGCCCTCTGTGAGAGGGCGGGGTTTAGACGGCACTCCACCGACACCAAGCGAATAACAGGCGGACTCGCAACGTTTTCAGGCGGCCGAGAGGCAAAACCAAAAACGATCCGTGCCAGCTACGTCTCCAAGATTTTCGAATAATGGTGGGACCGGGGAGATTCGAACTCCCGACCTGATGCTTCGGAGGCATCCGCTCTATCCATCTGAGCTACGATCCCGTCAATCCGTTGAAGAACAATCCAATCATTGTGATTCTATCGTTGATTGCAGTCGGGCGCTAGCTTCCTGCAGACCTCGCGACGCTCAGCTGCCTTTCGCGTGATCCTTAATCTGCTTTGCCAGTTTCTCGATCTCTTCGGCCTTCTTTACCATGCCCAGAGACAACACGGTTGTCGCGTCCGTCTTTTCCACCTCCGCCTTCAGCTGCGTGGCAAGGTCGTAGAGTTTTTCGATATCTTTCTTGATGTCCTTCTGGTGTTGCTCCAGCACGGCCTTCGTGGTGGCTCCAGCCGGGAGCGGGTTATGCGATGGATCTTCAGGACCATCTCGCCGCGTCCTGGGCGAAATTGGCGGATCCTGAGTTGCATCCTGCGCTGATTTGACCTGCCATGGCAACAGGAAGGCTCCAACAGCAGCCCCCCCGGTGACAAGTATGCGACGCCTGGATGGATACATGGCTGCTCCGTAGGGTAAGGCGCGGGACCTGCAAGACCGTTTGCGCCACAGTCAATGCTATACTTTCTCTCCCAACGAATATGATGTCCAGCTTGTTCGTCCAGTGGCTCAACCTGTCGATTCCTAACGCCCTCCGTCTCCTGGGGATCCTCATCCTGGCACTGCTGGGGAATCGTTTACTGCGCGCGTTGACAAATTTGCTGATGCACCCCGCTGCGTCACAATCGCGGGCAGCTCAAGCGCGCGAGCAACAGACTCGCAGCCTCGCCAGCACTTTGCAGAGCGCCGGCAGCAAAGTGATCTGGGGAGTGGCCCTCCTGACCGCTCTACCTGAATTCGGCATCAACGTGGTCCCAGCCGTCGTGATCATCGGCGTGACGATGTGGGGTCTCGGATTTGGGGCACGCAACCTATTTAGCGATCTTATTGCTGGATTTCAAATCGTCTTCGAGGATCAGTACGTTATTGGCGACACCATCCAGACTCACACAATTTCGGGGAAAGTAGAACATCTCACGCTGCGCCGCACGGTTCTGCGCGATGCTCGAGGAGCGCTGGTTACGCTGGCCAATGGCGAACTTCGTGTCGTAGCAAATCTCAGTCGTGACTGGTCCCAGGCTTTTGTGGACATCACTGTCGGCGCCGAAGAACGGCTGGAGAAATCGCTCCAAGCGCTTGAAATTGCTTCGGCCACTCTGCGCAGCGATCCTTCCTGGTCGCAAGCTATCATCGACGGCCCGCGTGTCTTGGGCTTACAGGCCTATGGACCCAGTGGTCCCACATTCCGCGTCCAGGTTCGCACGGCGCCTACACGTCAGGATGAAGTTTCGCGGGAGTTGCGCCGCCGCATCCAGATTGAATTTCAGCGCCAAAGCATTTCGATATCAAGGTCCCTGGACCTCGAACAGACTTCTGTTTTCCACCAACCAGAAGAAAAAACACAGGTGTAGGCGCACCGACGATAGAAGGAGAGGAGCACGCGATGCCGCAATTGAGCTACGACGAAGTAAATCTGATGCTTCGACTGTACGACATGAGGCGTGAACCGCGGCTTCGGCAAGCACGGGCGTGGTTTACCGAGCATTTTCATCCTCTGTCGCCTGAAGAAATGATGCAGAAGTTTCCTCAAGGGGGTGAGGAAAACACGTACATCCGCATGGTCATCAGCTATTGGGATATGGTGGCGAGCATTGTCAATCGCGGTTTGATCGACGATGAGCTGTTTTTCGAGAGCAATGGCGAGATCTGGGTAGTTTGGGACCGCATGCGCAGCATCGTGCCGACATGGCGGGCTGCATTCAAGAATCCCCACTTGTTTTCGAATATCGAAGACACCTGCAAGAGGCTGGAGGCGTGGCGCGAAAGGCGGGCCCCTGGATCAAGTGCCGCTATGCGAAGCATGCTGTCGCAGACCGCCCCCAAGGTCAAAACGCCGTGATCTAGCGCAGTCTGTGAACGGTTTCCCCGGCGGCAAGATGTCCTGCAGCGGCGGAAACATTGGGTTTTGCGATCCGTACGCAATCGCGGCCCGCGGCTTTGGCCGCGTAAAGTGCAGCATCTACTTCATAAAGCAATTCTTCTACCGGCCGAACTCCCCAATCGTTGCTGAAGAGCACACCCAAGCTCATGCTAACTTGTAGTCCCCCGACCGCCGTCTGAATCGGCCGGCTGTTCACGACTTTCCGAAGCTCCTCCGCTCGGGCCTCTGCCGATTGCGGATTACAGTTATTCAGGACTAGCAAGAATTCTTCCCCGCCATAGCGGCCGACGAAATCATAGGAACGTATGGACAATAAGAGGCGGCGTGCGATCTCCGTTAACACTTCGTCGCCCACAGGTGACCGTGGGTGTCGTTGATCGCCTCTTGAAGTGATCGACATCTCCCAGCAGCACGATGGTGCAGCCCGATTCCCGTTGCAATCGAGCCAATTCGCGGCCCAACAGATCCACAATCACTCCTCGGTTCCAAATTGAGGTCAGAGCATCGTGCGTGGCCTTGAAGCGCATCATCTCGCGCGCTTCCACGAGCCTGCCTTCCAGGTGCAGAATGCGCTCGCCGGTTCGCAATCGCGCCTTCAATTCATCCACATGGAACGGCTTCGTGAGATAGTCGTCCGCGCCCGACTCCAAGCCGGTCACGATGTCCTCTTTCGATTCTTTCGACGTCAGCAGAACCATGTAAACGTAAGCTTGCTCTTGCTGTTCTTGTTGCCGTCGCACTGCCCGGCAAACTCCGGGACCATCGAGTTCTAACATCACCCAGTCAAGTAATGCCAGACGCGGACCGTCCGGCCGCGTGAGTTGTTCAACCGCTAAACGTCCATTTTCCACGGCCGTGACCTCGTAGCCTGCGCGCTCGAGCGTCCTCTCCAAAAGTCGTCGTGAGAGGGCCTCATCGTCCGCGACCAATATTCTCAACGCCACACCTCGGCCATGTAGATTTCCATCTCTGGTAATAGCCCTTGCACTTCCATTTCGAATGCTGCGAAGGCTTTCGGAACGGGTGCTTTCGCTCCTTCGTGCGCAAGTTGCTCCAGTTGTCCCGCCGCCTTTGCAGCCCTGGTGACCGCCAGATTCAACAGCATTCCTTTCAGTGTGTGACTTACCGTCGCGGTTTGATTCATATCGTGGAGGGCCACGGCATCGTGGAGGACCTGCAAGTGCCGAGGAAACTCTTCTTTGAAGATGTTCAAGAGATCGAGCAAGAGTTCGCGATCGTTATCAACGCGCGAGAGCAGTTCCGGGAAGTTAATGCTGGATGTATGAGACAGACCGCGTGTTTTGTGCATTGCTCACCTTTCTTTCTGCTCGCCATTTTTCTGGCCGCGCGGTTTCCGCATGCAAAAGGCCGGGCGTCCAGGACTCGTCGAGACATACGCTGCGCGGCTTCGGGCCTCCATTCCAGACGCTTCGCCGCGCCGCTAGAGTCTGCGACTGGCATTTGGCGATCATGCTATCTTTCGATCAATCCATATTCTTACGACCCGCCTCGCCAATGCCAGAAGCTTGGAACTGACTCGCAAATGCGCTTCATCGGCAGCCACAAGATTCACGTCAAACTGTAAGGAATCGTCTTGGAACGAGAAACTCAACATTCCTCCAGCACTCAGAAAATTCCTGGTCTCGCCAACCGTCAGAATGCCCGCCCCTTGAACAATTTTTAGAATCCTCGCGTAGCTCTTTGCCTCCGAGTTGCTGATAAACAGAATGTGACAACTCCTTAAGTCCTCGTTCTTGCGCGCCCAGCGGACGTCGATCCGCCGGCCAGAGGGTGATGGATTCCGCGCGAATTCCGCCAATGCAGTGCCAAAACGGAAATCACCGATCACACAGACCAGAAACGGAGCTTCCGAAGCGAACGCGGTCTCCGGCCACTCAATGAAGCTGGGAAACGTGGCGAGATAGCTGGCCTTAGTCTTGTACTCTGCGGGAACAGAGCCTTGCGCGCGCGTGAAGTGTGGGGCAAAGAGCATCGTCAAAGTGATTGCCAGGCGTATCGCATCACCCCACTGCCGGCCCCAGCACTCGTGGCGCGCCTCAATCAACCGCTCCGTCACAATTTTCCGGTCCACTCCAGTACGAAGACACCTGGACTCCCGCATAGACTCTGACGCAAGCAGCGTGCCACACCGCAGCGTACAGACTTGACCAAACACTTGATGGGATGGGGGTTATCGCCCGTACGGCGATGCCTTAATGTGTCTTTATTCCCAGGATTAGGATAGTAGGTAGTTTCCCGGTCTGAAACAAGCTCTTTGCAGTGCTCTTGCGTGCATCGAGCCGTTCTGACTCAAACCTGGACTTCCCGGGCCAGACTTCTCTAATTCGCGCGCAGTGCTCTTAAGTGTTTCTAATTACTGTTTTTACATCTTCCCGGCTTTCTCCATCGTAACGACTCAAATCGGTACACGCTCGTTGTCGATGAACTACATGGACCGCTGTATTGTTCACTAGCGCCGCTCGCTCTATAACATTTCCATCAAACTTTGAACCTTGAACGTTCTACAAGGAGAGTTTCCGAACATGGACAGCCAAACGAGTATTCCCGAACGGCAGTTGGTCGCCAGAGCCCAGGCGGGGAATGAAGAAGCTTTTACCGAACTCGTCCGCAGGCACTCGGGTCAGGTCTACGGACTCTCCCTGAACATGCTCCGAAATCGAGAAGACGCCGAAGATAACCTGCAGAATGTGTTGGTGAAAGCGTTCCATCATATCGATCGGTTCGAAGGCAATTCGCAATTTTCCACATGGTTGGTCCGCATCACGATCAACGAAGCTCTCATGAAGCTGCGAAAACGCAATTCGGAACGCATCTCCGATTACCATGACACCAGCAATTCCGAAGATGAGCCACGGTCCTTTCCGGAAATCGAGGACAGTCGCCAGGATCCGGAACGTCAGTACATGAGTAAGGAGCTGACCCGAAAAGCTTTTCACGGGCTGAATCCGTCGCTGCAAGATACTTTTATTCTGCAGAAGGCCGAAGGGTGGACCAATCGCGAACTCGCACAGGCTCTCGGAATCACCGTCTCGACCGTAAAGTCTCGCGTTTTCCGTGCCCGCGTTAGGCTCCGTCAGCAACTCCTGAACCTCACTCAAACAGGCCCGGTCGCTCTTCAGAATTAACCGTCGTAAGAATTGATCATCGTCTTGCCGCGATTGTGTTTAACGTCCATCTTCGAGCGTCCTCGCGCCGATTTAAGCCCCCCTGACTTCTGCGCTCTGAAGCTGACGACGCAAAAAACTGCCCCTGAAAAAAGATATCCGCTGAAAAACGAAGTTCATACCGTTCACTGGATGAACGTGTGGAAGACTTGAAGCAAATTTTGGGGAGGCAATGAAGTGAGTAAATTCTTGCTGGAGAGCTACGGCGTGCCAAGAACTGGGTTGCGGAAGATCTAATCGAGTTTGTCGGCCACGGATTCGAGCACGTTTTTACCGGTCCTGAGGGCGCGGCTGACGGTGTGTTCCCCTCGATCCAGTAAATCTTGCGCTTCAAAAATCAATCTTCGGCTCCGCCGGCGAACTTGTCTGAATCTATCCTCGACATTGACGCTGATCCACTCGCGAGTTTCATCCCCCGATTGCGGTGCAAACAAGATCGCCAATCCCACACCAATGCCAAACCCCAAAAGCAAACTTGTGAATTCGCGCCCTTTGTCCGACACCGGATCACCTCGATCGTCAAGACTGTCATGTCGATTTTGCATGCGAAAGCCTGGGATTGCGCAAAATAAATTTGATCGGTGACTGAGCGAATAACCAGCCAGGTGACGACTAGTTCTGCTGCTGGCGGCGGATTTCCTCAACCACCTTCTGTGCGACATTCGCGTCGATGGTCGGACTTACATAGGTTCCTTCGCCTAAGACGACATTTAGCGCTCGCACCAACTCCTGTTCGGCGTCCGATTTAAGAACGTAGCCTCTCGCGCCGGCTCGAAATGCACTGCGTACCAGCTCCGTGGAAGAATGGAGCGTCAGCAGCAACACTTTGGTTTCAGGGTGAGCGTCTCGAATAATGCGCGTGGCTTCCAAGCCGTTCAGCACCGGCATGGAAACGTCCATGATGATAATTTCGGGCCTCAAGGACTCGGCAAGCCGCACCGCTTCCTGCCCGTTGTCCGCCTCGCCACACAATTCCCACTCTGGAAATGAATGAAGGATTCCCTGCACTCCTCGCCGAATCGCGGCGTGATCATCGACAATCAATACTCGCGGCACGTTCCCTCCGTAATCTTCCGATGGAGAAGGGGGACCTTAGGCCGCCATACGCCTGCTCCAGGCAAGGATCATCAAACTCACCCAAGAACTCTACGCCTCTATGATCTGATTCCGCACAGCATACCGAACCAATTCGCTGACCGAATGCAATTCCAGTTTCCTCATAATGTTCGCGCGATGAGTTTCTGCTGTCTTCACGCTGATCCCTAAAGCCACCGCCACTTCCTTACTGCTCTTGCCTTCGGCGAGGAGTTGCACAATTTCGCGTTCGCGTGACGTGAGCCTGCTTCGCAGCAACGTCTGCGGGTCCGGGGCCGCATGTTGGCGGTTGAATCCGTCCAGCAGCATATCCGCTGCACGTGCCGTGAAAAAGGAGCGGTGATTCGATAGCGCTTCGACCGCGGACACCAAATCTTTGTCGGCGTCGGATTTCATGATGTATGCACGCACACCCGCTTCCACGATCTCGCGCACCAGCTGGTCGGAGAAGTGCAGCGTCAAAATCAATATTTCCGTTCGTGGAAGCGCCTTCTTGATGCGGCGGGCTGCCTCCAAACCGTTCAAGTCGGGCATACTGATGTCCATGACCACGATGTCCGGCTTCAGTTGCTCGGTGATAGCCACCGCTTCCCGGCCCGTTTTGGCTTCCGCGCAGACTTCCCACCCATGATGTGCGCTGAGAAGTTGCTTCAGTCCGCGGCGAATGATGTCGTGATCGTCAGCTACTACGATGCGCAGCGCCATTAGTTGAATTTAGCGGAAAAAATCCCGATCCTCCGATGACTTCTCTTGGACCTTCACGTGCCACGTTATAATTGGGCACCTACCCTTAGATTGACATACCTTTTTCCCTGTATTTTGTCTAGCACGAGGCCGAATGTTTGGCATCTTGCCACGCGCATAGCAGCTCGCGCTAGCAGCACCAAAGCCCCAAAAATTCAGCTCTTCTCAAAGCCACAAAAAATACCGCAGTGTCCGTTAACTGCTACATGAATGCACTGATTGTTTAAACCTGCCGATCGGCGTTTAATGCGCGGTCGGAGGGTCGAAAGCCCCAGGTTTTCCTGGAACGGCAAGTTGGGGCGACACAAATCATGCTGACCATTCTGGTTGTGATCTTGCTTTTGGTAGCACTCGGGGCGCTGCCGACTTGGCCTTATAGCCGTGGTTGGGGCTACTACCCCAGCAGCGGTTTGGGTCTCGTTGTGTTGGTCCTCGTGATTCTCTTGCTCCTCGGGCGCATATAATCGCCCTTTCGAACGTACGCGCGCCTGGAACCTCGTGAACCCAAGGTTCCTCACCGTCGGTCCTTGCGGCGGGTTAGCTGAAACAAGGAGTCTGTTCAAAAAGGCAGTAACCATGATTGAGCGCACCAGCCCCGCAACCCGACGTCCGCATGGCGGATAGCAGGCAACTCTTGACCCAGTCGCGGCCACCCGTCCGGGTGGTCGCGCTCCTTTGGGTCATCGTCATTGCCATCGTCGTTGCATTCGGCTTCTTCGCCAGTTCCCTTTGCATTACCTTCCTGCTGGCCGGATTTCTGGCCATCTTGCTGGATCCGATTCCTACGTATTTTGAACGCTTTCATGTGCCCCGGCTCATCTCCACCGCTGTGCTCATAATTTCTGGCGTTCTTCTCGTCACGACGCTGATTTACGTTTCGTACGGCAGGGCCACCGTGATGATCGACGACATGCCTGAGTATGCGGAAAGGATCCGCGAGGCGGTCAAGCCGCTGAGTCAGAGAATCGAGCAGGTGCAAAAGAGCGCTGGGAGCATAACCACCACTCCTTCGCCGAAACGCGTTCAGGAGGTAAGGGTCAGCGAAACTCCCGCGTGGCCTTCTTACTTGATTCGCGGAGTGGGTTCGGCTTGGGGAGCTGTCATCGTCGGCGGTATCGTCCCATTTCTGATGTTTTTCATGCTGGTGCGCAAATCGCATCTCTATGACTGGCTGGCAAACGCCTTTGGCGCAAAGATGGACGTTCCTAAATTCACCACGGGCCTCACCAAAATGGTACGCGGCTTTGCGCTGGGCAACCTGGTCATCGGCGCTTTAATGGCGACCATCACCGTGGCTGTCTTGCTCGAGTTGAAGCTTCAGGGAGCGGTGCCTCTCGGCGTCGCGAGTGGCATTCTCAACTTGGTGCCGTTCATAGGGGCAGTATTAGCCGCCGCCGTACCTTTGCTGGCGGCCACACTTCAGTTCGATACCGTGGGTCCGTACGCCATGATTCTGCTGACAGTAATTGGCCTGCACATAATTTCTTCGAATTTGCTAGTGCCCAAATTCATCGGCTCGCGCGTGAACATCGGTCCGGTCGCGGCGACCATGGGAATGCTGTTCTGGGGCTGGATGTGGGGCGTTATGGGAATTATCCTCGCCGTGCCACTCACCGCGTTCGTCAAGCTCGCTGCTGACTGTCACCCGTCACTGATTCACATTTCCAATCTTCTCGCGGAAACTCCCAGGCCGGTCCCAAATTGGGCTCAAGCCGGTCAGGCAAAGGTCGCTCGGGCCATCCCCTTCCTCCGCAAGCGAGCCCCTGCCGAAGGAAAAGATTAGCGATTAACAACTTGCGCGCTTGTAGTGGCCGATCTTTAGGTCGGTCATCCCAAACCGCACGTCTAACGTGCGGCCTCAGACTTTCGACTTCCCTTCACTAGTGACAGTTTCGCCCGACCTGTACTCACGATTACACAAGTATTACAGAGCCCCGCTGCGGCCCGTGCTACGTTCGTAAGCGTACCAAGCACGAACTCGCTACCAAGGATCCCGAGATATGAGCCTTGCCCAAACAGATCGCACCTTCAGACAACCTCTGAACTGGACCACCACCTCATTCATGATTTTGTTCCACGTCGGCGCCATCGCTGCTCTGTTCCTGTTTTCCTGGAAGGCGCTGATCGTGACTGTCGTGCTCTACTGCGTTGCCGGATGCCTGGGTATCGGCATGGGTTACCATCGCCTGCTTACCCACCGCGGCTACAAGACGCCGGTGTGGATGGAATACATTTTGACCACGTGCGGCACTCTCGCCCTTGAAGGCGGTCCGATCGCCTGGGTCGCCACTCATCGCATCCATCACCAGAACACCGACAAAGAGGGCGATCCCCACTCCCCGCAAGATGGCGGCCTGTGGGCTCACATGGGTTGGATCATTACCGGCCAAGCCATGCACCAAAACACCGCGGAACTCTTGCCCTACGTTCCCGACCTTCGCAAGCACAAATTTCATATGTGGATCAGCAGATACCATTGGGTGCCGATCACAGTGCTCGCCCTCGTCACGCTCCCGTTCGGCCTTTCAGTGATGATGTGGGCCGTGTTTCTTCGCACGGTCCTGGGCTTGCACTCCACATGGCTGGTCAATTCGGCCACCCACATGTGGGGTTCACGCCGCTTCATCACCTCCGACACTTCCACGAACAGTTTTTGGGTCGCCATTCTGACCTTCGGCGAAGGCTGGCACAACAATCATCACGCGGCACCGCAAGCCGCGCGTCACGGTCTCGCATGGTACGAAGTGGACATGAACTGGTACGGCATTTGCGCGTTGCGCGCCCTCGGTCTCGCCTGGGACATCAAGCTGCCGAAGCTAAATCTCACTCCGCAGGAGATTGATTCCCCCGCTAGCAGCGGGCTCCTCATTCCGACTGCAGCAGCGGTCGAGCCCGAAGCAGTAGTCTCGGGAGACTAAGCTCTCAAGAAATTCCGCAAGGAGCTGCGACCTTAGAGTCGCGGCTCTTTTATTTTCACGCTACCGCTCTTTTCGGGCCGACTCGCGGGGCGCTCGCTGGGACGCGCTGAAGCGCTTCCCCACCATCACGTCTGAATCCATCATCGAGTGCATACCGCCCCCCGTATGCACTAAAATAGCCAGCAATGCGCATCACCAGCCGCGGCAAGACGATCGCCTTTTTCATCACGCTAGGCGCCTGCCTTGTTGCCTTGGCCGTATTTCTCAATGTCAGTTGGGTTGTCTACCACTGGCGCAGCGTCGTCCCGCTGGTTCTCGGCATTGTTTTCTTCAGCGTTATCATTGCCGGCCTGGTTGTCAACACCATCTTCATCGTCCGCGAAATCCGCCGCAACGAACGCCAGGATAGCTTCCTCAATGCGGTTACTCACGAACTGAAAACGCCCATCACTTCCATTCGCCTCTACCTCGAAACACTACAAAGTCGTCCCCTCGACGAAGCCCAGCGCCGCGACTTCTATCGCATCATGCTTGAAGATTCTGAGCGCCTACTCGGCACCGTCGAGCAAGTACTGAAGGCAGGCGAGACCCGCCACCTCACGCGCAAGCGCAATTGGCAGGAGGTCAACTTCGGAACAATCGTCGCGGAGACCCTTGAACTCGCTCGCCTCCGGCATCATTTGCCCGCGGAGGCGCTGCGTTTCGGCGCTCCAGCGCGCGACGACCTTTTTGTAATGGGCAACCCTGAGGAACTCCGCACCGCAGTCTTCAACCTGTTTGACAATGCCATCAAATATTCCGGCCAAAAGAAGGATATCGTCGTCGAAGTCCGCACGCCCGATATCGATAGCATTTCCCTGAGTGTATGCGACCACGGAATCGGCATCTCTCCCCCCGAGTTGAAGCGCATCTTCAATCGCTTCTACCGCGTACAAAGCCCTGCCACTGGCCAGGTAAAAGGCACTGGCCTGGGTCTTTTCATCGTGCGCGCCGTCGCTCGCCGCTACGGCGGCGATGCCTTCGCCGAAAGTGAAGGCGAAGGGCTCGGCAGCACGTTCACCCTGAGGCTCCCCAGGGTCTATCGCGCATGAGCCGCATATTGATCGTCGAAGACGAAGCACACCTCGCCGAAGGCCTCCGCTTCAACCTCGAAGCAGAAGGTCATACCGTCCAAATCACTAGCAAAGGCGAAGAAGCGCTTGCATTACTCCAGGAAAAGAATGCTTTTGAAGCGTTGGTTCTCGACGTCATGTTGCCGGGCAAAGATGGTTTCACAGTCGCCCGCGAACTCCGCGAAGCTCAAAACTACATTCCATTGCTGATGCTGACCGCGCGCGGGCGTCCCGAAGATGTCCTCAAAGGATTCGAATCCGGCGCGGACGACTATTTAGCCAAGCCCTTCAATCTCGCGATACTCCTAGCCCGCCTCGAAAGCCTGCTGCGTCGCAAAAACTGGCAACAAAATTCTAAGTCGACGGCAACGCCATCAAGTGCGCCCTCGACAGAATCACCGGAGATCTTTACGTTCGATGACAAGCTCTTCGATTTTCAGAGCTTACACCTGCATTGCGGCGAGCAAACCTTTCAGCTCACCCTGATGGAGGCCGAACTTCTCCGCTACCTGGTCCGCAACAGCGGTCATCCCGTCTCCCGCAAAGCTATCCTCCACGACGTCTGGAATCTGCATGAAGACACCGACACTCGCGCCATCGACAATTTCATCGTTCGCCTCCGCCGCTACATCGAACGCGACTCCTCCAAGCCCCGCCACCTGCTAACCATCCGCGGCCTCGGATACCAATTCGTTCCCGACCCAGAAAACTAATTCGCATCGTTCCGGCCCCACACTTCGTCGCCGCGTCAGCCGAACCCGATTGGAGCATTCGGGGGCCCTACCACAAGGCCACCCCCCGCTTACCACATTCACTGTATGGCAGGGGACGCCGAGACACGGCCAGCATGAAAGCTATGACCGTAATCGAGATTGTGCACACGCATCCCTTCGCCGCTGGGATCGCCGTCGGAATCATCCTGGCATTCGGCTCGCTCGTGCTATGCACGGCGTTTTTATTTTCTCTGGAAAAGATGAGAGCCATTTCCCGCGACAATGCGAAGGCCGAGTCTGAAAATCCGGGGCGCCCCCTTTTTCGGAATCGTCCGTCGGCTCGCCAGACTCCAGTTCCGTAACGTAGCAAGACTCGGACCACGACTCTGTATCTTGGTTTCGATTTATCGCAGCGTATCGCTCGAATTGAGCAGTCGGACTAACGCTCTGGGTTTTTGGGGGATTCCTGCGGCCGTTCTCTCGAATGACGATCGGATCGCGGCGCAACTCCGAGTTCCGCGCACGCACGGGCGAGGAGGCCGTCCATATCATCGTATTTCGAGAACACCGCGTGTACGCCCGATTGGAACGCGGCAAGTTCCAGTTCTCGATTCTTATAGGCGGTAAGCAGGAATAAGGTAGCGTCTGGTAGCATGAATCGCAGCGCCGTCGCGGCTTCTAGTCCGTTCATCTCCGGCATCGCCAAATCCAGGATGATGAGGTCGGGTCCAAGTTCCTCGGCCTTGGAGATGGCCTCCGCGCCGTCCGGCGCTTCCCCGCAAACCACGAACTCGGGTTGCGACGAAAACAGACGCCGAAGCTCCCTTCGCACTGCTTCATGATCATCCACGATCAGCACGGATTTAGGCACGGATAACTCCTGGTGGCGCGCTATCCCAATATCCCCCCACTAAGATTCCCGGAAGTAGCCAAAAGTTGCGGATCCCAGTGGATCGCGGCTTTCCTGAAAACGAGGAACGCTTCTGTCGAAAGTCCCGCCACCCAGGACTCGCTTCGACATCCTCGCGAAGCCGGTACGCTCCGAGCAGTTGAACTCCGTGATCGGCGCGGTCGCCCCTCCTAGCCAAAAGTGCTTCTGCTTATGCTCGTTGGGTTCTTTTCCGATGCTTTGACCAGCGGCCCAGGCGGTGTTCGTTCGTCTCTTCGCTGATCGTGTCGCGGATCTTCACTCTTACGTCGCCATTGGCATCGCAGGTGTACTCTTCCTGAATCAATCGGTCTTGCGCAGGAACGTAACGCTGGACTGGTCGATTGGCGAGGTCGGAGGAATCGCGCAGGTCGGGATCAAAGGGCACGCGAATCTCGTCCCAGTTGTTGATCTCGCCCTGGGGCTGGCCGTTGGCGCCGAGTTGCGCGCACTCCAGGTAACGAAAGTGGCCGATATTGTGCATCGGGCGGTAGGATCGGATGATCCGCAAAGGTTCGTCGCCCCTTGAGGGAAGCTTTACTCCGCGCGGGAACAGGACATCGAAAACGACATTGCGGCCGTCATCGGCTTCGCGCCAGACCCCAAAGTTCTTTGTAAATTGGTCCCGGAGCGGGAGGTCTTCGTGTCCTTCCGCGCGAATGGCCAGGCCGATAGCCGTGGCCGAACGCATGTAGGCAGAACGCCGGACTCGCCGTCCGAACGTCTCGCGCAGCACTCGCGCGACCTGCGGCAACTCCGACCCGCCGCCGGTCAAATACAACGTATCGATAGCGTGGTCCGGGTGGGCCGCCAACAAATCTTCGACGACTTTGCGCGATCCTTCCACCAAAGGACGGCATAGCTCATAAAAAGGGTCCACGCTAAAGGAGACTTCTCTCCAGTTATTCCGCACCCGCTCGAGGTCGACCGTGATCCTGCGGCTGTTGGGATGGAGCGATTCCTTTTTTTCGCGGCTTTCATCGAAGAGCAGGTACCATTCCGCCGCCGTTAGCGAGTCCTCGTTCAGTTCGGGTTTTCCGGCTTCGGACAAAGCCAGCCGGGCCAGGATCTCGTCGAAATCGTCGCCGCCCAGGTCGGAGATACCATCCGATGCGATCACCGAATGCTCCGCTTCCCCAAGAGTCACGAGAGAAACGTCGAACGTTCCGCCACCCAAATCATAAACAAGCAGGCCGGCCTTCTCGCGATTCTTGCGGTCGCTGCCATTGCGGTAGGCAAACTCAACCGCGGCGGCCGACGGCTCGTTCAGCAGCCCGAGCACTTCGAACCCCGCGGCACGGGCCGCCTCTTGTGTGAGGAAGCGCTGGTTACTGTTGGCGTTTGCGGGTATCCCCAGCATGGCTTGGAGCCGGTCATATTTGCTGGCACCCAGCGTAGATCGTTCGATGAGTTCGCGATGCAAGGCGCTCATCATCTCGGTGACGACCTGGCTCACATTCAGTCGCCGCCCGCCAATTGCAAACTCGGTGCAGGGGCCCGCACTCTTCAGCCGGCGCTTGATGGAACGCACCACGGTCCAGCCGTCTTTGCCCTGCTGCTCCAATGCCTCCCATCCGTAGACGCGCTTGTCTCCCGACACTGCCAACAGGGACGGAAACCAGTCCCTTACCCGTCCGTCCGGCGCTTCGAAATTTACAAGCGGGTAGTTGCCGCGGTCCGCGGCGGCTACCACGATCCGCGTGGTACCAAAATCGATCCCTATCTTCACGATGCTCCCATTCTAAAGTCTCGCGTTCTTCTGGCCAAATCCTGCACTCTAAATTACAGCTTTCACTCCAATGTTCATAGCCCTCGATTCGAAATCATCCGGCTCGGACCAATTCCATTGGCAGGTTTTTGCGAATGTAGCGGCCGCCGTCTGCGGCGGGCGCTGTTTTTCCTGCGCGTTCACCCCATCGTTTGAGCCCGTCAGGGCTCCAGCCGTTTGTCAGAGGCGTTTGTCTGAGGTGTTTGTCAGACGACGGCTATCGCGTCGTATATTTCACGTGCGATTTGTCTTTGTGAGAAGGAGTGACCCGCACTTCGCTTTCTAATACCGGAACAAGATAGCTTGCGAAGCCAATGCCGACCAGAATCGTCCCGAAGGATTTCTCCGGCGTGAATGTCCGCACGACCGATTTTCCAAACTCGAGCCTGTAAAGCCCCGACGAATAACGCCGCGCGAAAAGCTGCCGCATGGCTTCCTGTAAATTTGCATCAGCCTCTTCGACCGATCCATATCCCGCATACTCGCACGCAAAGCCGCCAAGGTAAGAGTCATCGGAAACGCGATAGACCTTGGCCAGCAATACACCAGCGGTAATCCGAGTGCCCGGCTTGTCGGTGTGCTGGATGGCGATGATTCCTTCCAGTACAGAACCGTGATGAATATCCGGTAAGTGGGGAAGCTCGACAGCCTCGGGCGGCAGCACTGACGTGTACAACATCACGTTGTAGTTCTCGATGCCGGCCATGAGCAGCGCTGCGTCATATGAGCCGGTCTCGACCCCGACTTCGCTCTCTCCCCAACCGATTACCCAGAAATAATCTCTGGGAATCCGGCAGCCGATTTCGGTGTAGCGAGAGGTAGCGCGTTTCGGCATCTGCATTTTCCCGGCGCAGCTTAATGCCCTTATCGCCCTGCCGTCAAATGACGCGTAAACTCCTCGTGACGAAGTTCCCTAAACACGGTGTCCCATTTTGATTCGGCACCTCGCCCGCGTTTACAATCCTGATGCCCGCCAAATGCTGAGCAAAAGGATAAGGCTGGTCGGTCACGCGCCCGCGCCTGACGCGCACCCGAACACGATGTTAACTTCCGTCGCAGAGCGGCACAGGATTTTCTTGTTGTCGCCCGCGAATGCTTCCGGCGTGCGAGGAAGGTTGATCCTGGGAGACTCCGCACGCTCGCCCTTGGCTCAGCGACTGCGAGACGAAGGAGCCCCTCTAGGCGAAGTCTTTAGCTTCATCAGTGGCCTGTATTTTCGAGGGAAGCTGGCGTACGCGCGCGCCTATGCCGATCCACCTCCGGGCGTTCCGGGCGTCATGGTGATCACCGCTTCTCGAGGCTTGGTGCCGCCCGACGAACTGGTCACGCTCGAGGAATTACGCGAGATCTCTTCTGTCCCCGTAGCGCCAACCGAATCTCGATACCGGATTCCTCTGGAACGCGATGCGCGGCTCCTCTGTACAGCGATGGGCGAGGACTGTGAAGCCGTACTGCTCGGCAGTATTGCCACGCCGAAATACGTGGAACCCCTGCTCGGCCTCTTCGGTGCGCGACTCATGTTTCCCACCGAGTTTGTCGGACGCGGCGACATGAGTCGGGGCGGCCTGCTCTTACGATGTGTGCGCGAAGGAATTCAACTGCGGTATTCTCGTGTCGCGGAAGCCCCGGCGCCAAGCAAGCGGCCGCGAAGCTGACTCACTCGAACGGTTCAGCGTTTCTCTAAAACAACCGGTGCATGGCAGCCACAACAATCATTCCCAGGGGGTCGGATGAAGACACGGCGAATTCTTGTGACGACCGCGATTGCATCTCTCGTTTCCGCTCACGGACTCCGCGCCCAGGTACCAGAGCCCGTGGCCACGGTACACGTTGATGCAACCCCGGGTCACGCCATCAACTCCTTTGACCCTGACGCCGCACTCGGGAGCTCCATCGATGTCCTGTCGCGCACCGGGATCGATAAGGTCTACACTCCCCACATCATCCAGGAATCTCTCTCAGCAGGATGGGGCCCTATTACGTATCGCAACAACAGCGAGCTTCGCATGGCCGCGTGGCACTGGACCGAGAACGGAACATGGAGCGATCCCGCCCACAAGAGCGGATACTTCACCGGCAGCGCCGAGCTGAAAGAGCCACTGCGTTACATCCTTTCTTACGCGCTGCCCCACCGGGGTTTTTCGACCAGCGGTGACCGCCCGATTCAAGGCCCAAACCTCACCTATTGGAAGAGCAATCCGTACCTCACCTCCAAATTTACCGGCGAAAGCGATGCGCTACACCCGCAATGGGTCGTCGTGGATCTGAAATCCGAGAGACCGGTAAATGCCATTCGCATCAACTGGGCCAGTCCGTACGCCACTACCTATAAAGTCGAATACTGGCTTGGAAAAGATGCGCTCAATTTCGACCGCGGTCCCCAGGGAGAATGGAAGACCTTCCCGTCCGGGGTGCTGAAAAACGCCTCCGGTGGCACGGTAACTCTTAAGCTCACCGAAGCCCCCATTTCGGCTGAGTACTTCCGGATATGGATGACCGAATCGTCGAACACGTGCGATGAGCACAACGTGGACGACATCCGCAACTGTGTCGGATACGCGATAAAAGAAATCCAAGTTGGCAGCACGAACGCCAATGATCAATTTACGCCAGCCGTAACTGACACTCCCGATAAACCCATAACCTCTTACTGCAGTTCCTCAATCGACCCTTGGCATTCGGCGGGTGACGTTAACGCCAGCGGAAGCGGCCAGCACAGCGGCTTCGACATTTTCTTCACCAGCGGACTCACCAACAATCTTCCCGCGATGATTCCCGTCACCATGCTCTACGGCACACCCGACGATGCCGCCGCGCAAATCGCCTATATCGAAAAACGCGGCTACCCCATTTCCGGAATTGAGCTGGGTGAAGAACCCGACGGAAAGCACGCTCTCCCAGAAGACTACGGCGCGCTCTACATCCAATGGGCCGCGGCCATTCACAAGATTGATCCGAAGCTGAAGCTCGGAGGACCGATTTTCGAGGGTGTAAATGAAGACATCACGGTCTGGCCCGACGCCCAAGGCCGAACTTCCTGGATGGGGCGCTTCGTAGCCTATCTCAAAGCCCACGACCGTCTTTCCGATCTGTCCTTCGTATCGTTCGAACATTATCCGTTCGAACCTTGCACCATCACCTGGAAGACTCTGTACCAGGAACCAACGTTGATGAAGCACATTCTCGATGTCTGGAGACAAGACGGCGTGCCCAAAGACGTCCCCTTGATGGTAACCGAGGATCACCTCGCCGCGAGTCTTACAGGCCCGATGAGCACGATCTTCGCCGCGTTATGGCTCGCGGACAATGTCGGCTCCTTCTTTGAAGGTGGCGGTGCAGCCTTCTACCACTCGCCGATTCAACCCGAGCCGCTGCACGATACCTGCCTCGGTTGGGCCACGTGGTCAAATTTCTTGGCCGACCGCGATTACAACATCACTGGGTACACATCTCCATACTTCGCCGCCCACATGATCAACTTGGAGTGGGTACAGCACCGCTCCGGAGTACATCGCATGTTCCCTTCCTCGACGGGTATCAACGACAGCGAAGGAAATGTGCTGGTAACCTCCTATGCGGTGCATCGCCCCGACGGCCAATGGGCCGTGATGCTGGTGAATCGCGACGAAAACAACTCGCACACGGTGCGCGTAGTCTTTGACGATTCAAAGAACAAACCGGCCGCAACCTTTTCCGGCCCCGTCACCCTGGCGACCTTCGGCAGTGAGCAATACGTCTGGAAAAATGACGGGGAAAACAGTCACGCCGACCCCGACGGGCCGCGGCTGGCAACCATCGTGCCCGAAAGCCGTGAACGTACTTTCGTTCTGCCGAAAGCCTCCATCACCGTGCTTCGCGGCCACGTTCATGGACAGCCTTGAGCGGTTGGGATTGTTCCAGGAATTGGATCGTCTGAACCGCGGGGGCGTACATGCCTGCTAGCGCGCCAACCTCATTTGCCGCTGGTTAACGGAATGGACGCTCAAACTAGAAACCCGATTGCTCTTGGCCTGCACTCTTGGTACGGTCTCGTACATAAGGTGCTCTCCAGCTTTCTGGCTGTCACCAACCTCCGAGGTGACATTTGCCCTACTGGGTTCTCGAATGCGTGAAGTGCAAATCTAGATTTGAGCATTCCCAGATCAACGACGTAGGCATGTCTAGTTTGTTCCTGCTACCAAAACCCGACCTTCCGCCAAGAGGCGTCGAATGCCCGTGCCCGAACTGTGGACACGCCGCAGTCTACTGCCGCACGGACTTGTTATATCGAGGCTCGCCAGTTCAAACGTGGCCCACTCGCTAGACCCCAACATGCCTTCGCCCGAGAGGCCCGAGAGGAGCGAGACGCCCGACGAAAACAACTAGCAAAGTTTCAAGATCGTGGGAATCAGATCGGACGAAAGAGTGTTCTTGTCCAGAAAACTGGTGGCACCGTAACGATTCGCCAGAGCCTGCGCTTCTTCGTCATTCCAAACTGACATTATGACAATGTGCTGTGCCCAGCGCAGGAGTTGGGACTTGATGAACTCAGGTTCAAATTCTGTTTCATCAGCCATGTGCAGGTCCATCACGACGACTTGGGGCTTCAGTTCGGCAGCCATCTGGAGGGTCTGCGCGAAACTTTTGGCTTGGCCGAGAAACTCTATTTCCGGCCGCTCCTGCAGAAGACGCCTGATCATCCGGAGCATTAAATCGGAATCGTCAGCGAGCAGTACCGAGCAACCCGTAGCTTCGGTCCCACCTTGGAAAAGCGCACTCATCCTGGAAGGGAAAAATGGAAGTAAACAGCCCGTCTTCCGGCTATCTCACTTGGAACACCCGACCCGCTGCCGCCCCTGCAGGTCTGTACGTTTGTCTGCTTGCCAGAAACGACGCATTCGCCAGGCGAACGTGCTGGTATTTCTTGGATCCTCGCCGCGGCGGTCTGCAACTCTCGAATGGTGTCAACCCATTCAAAATTCACGGCGTTTGCCTTCTTCGAAATGTCGAAAAAGGGATTCCTCGGGTGACGCCCCTGGTGGCTAACGGGGTCTCCTCGTGGCTCTTGGGTGTTCGGCGCAGATATGAGATGCGAACTCCTTGTCGCGCTGCAGTTCGTAGTGCATCTTCATCTCTTCGATTGATTCGCCAACAAGCGGCCCCAAAGGGTTGAACGCCCACGCGCATTCGGAGCAAGCCCAGCCCAGGAAATTCTCTCTTTCGACCCATACTAGCTTGCGACGCATCGCCTCCATGGCACACCCTCGCGATATGGTGTGGTTATGCTGCTTTCAAAATGCGGACGTAGCATCGCCTTTGAAGCCTCTGCTTGTCTGTGGGGTATCCAACACTGGCGAGAATTGCTATCTCAATCCCAGGTCATCTTCGAACTGTTGAATGACGTCGTAGCACTCACAGGCGGAGCTTTGGAGTTTCCTGCGGTTCACAACCTTCACTGCACCCCGCACGTATTCTATGATCCCCTTCTTTTGCAGTACTGCCGCTGCCAGGCTCACCGTGGATCGGTCAGTGCCCATCATCGTGGCAATGAAATCGTGCGTGATCGGAAGTACTCCCAAATTCACCCTGTCCTGAGTCATCAGCAACCACCGCGCGAGACGCTGCTGTATATCGTGGAGTCGATTGCACGCCGCAGTCTGTGCAACTTGCATCCCTTGAAGCCCCGAGTGCCTGTTTAAGATCATCTGCAACTGTGGAGCCGACCACAGAATGCGTTCCAGCGCACTTCCTAACATTCGGAAGCCATCGCCGGCGATTTGGACTATTTCACGCACTGAACTTCTGCTCAAGCCGACCGCTAATCCCGCCCCGACATAGCCTTCGTTCCCCACAACTCCTACTTCCACGGTTCGCCCGTCCTTGGTTACTACTACCTGAGAAACCATTCCTCGGTTCGGAAAATACACGAACTCGATGTTTTGCGTCGGCTCATGAAGGCAAAGATGGTCCGGCAGATCGACGTACGTCAAGTCACGACGCATCAACTGGTATTCATTATCGGGCGTTGCCAACAGCACTCTATTGCTTACGTGCTTCCCGTCGACGTTAGTCCGTTCTCCTGCCCGTACGGCTCGGAAGCTTTTTTGACCCATGGCAATCCTGACCGGCACCAAAGTGCCTTGCGTTCGATGAATGAAACTTCATGGCCTCTTGAGATTCCAGGTCAATTGAACCAAAAGAACGGTCGAACAATCTGTGCGAAATGTGACACCTATCAAAACAGGGCGGAGACGTTCGCTGTCGAACTGTTGCTCACGGGAGTCCCCATCGAAGTTGGCCGGGCCACTCAATACAAGCGCGTTTCTTGCATAGAGTCCATCTGTAGTAACTGTAGTAGGCCAAACCCGGGGAGATGCCCGAGAATCATACAGCTGGACAGTAACCCGCTGACAGCTACTACACTCCTCGTGGAGTGACACGAACTTGTCTGCCGCATCGTCGAATCGAGCCAACCGTGTAGGATGGGCAACGCACGGTTTAAATCAATACATGTCCATCGAGGACCACTTACGGGGAATATGGCCCGGTTGCTGAGAACCTTCCGCCACAATCGTCTGTCTAAGAGGTGGAACGTCGCCAAGCTGTCGCATCAAGCCTAGAGCGTCCCATCGCGCGTACGAATCAAGAATCTTCCCGTTTGTGATGTGGTGAATCGTGATTCCTTCCACGGACACCTTTTTGCCGGTCGCAGGAATATCTCTGAACTCCCCTTTGTGCGTACCGGAAAACGTCCAGGAGGCAACAACTTTCCCTTTCTCGGCGATCATGTCTTCAATCGTGAAACGAGAATCGGGAAAGCCATCCGTAAACTCAACCACCCGCTGTTTGTACAACTTTGGACCTACCTGCGAATCCGACGCGAGGGGATCATTGAGTGCGTGGCTTGGGGAGATCAGCTCGTCCACAACTTCAAGCCTACGTTTATTCCAAACTTCTTCGTAGAGGCGGCGAACGATCGCCTTGTTGTCCGTGGGCATGTGGGCTCTCCCCCTCCGGTGTCTTTGGAGATGAGGCCGTGCCTTACGAATTTCGTTGAGAAAAGGCTGGGGTAAGGCTGAAGAGAGCCTACTCCCGAAAGATTTGGGTTGCAATGCGGTCCGCCTGTTCGGTCAGGAGCCCTACTGCAACTTCGCGCACTCCCGCTACGAACTGCCGTTCAAATCGCTGAGCCATTTCTCAAGCGTCACGACCTGGCCCATCTCAATTTCATCAAAGGCGACGCCCATGCCCATATTCGGCTGGGAGTAAATAACGCGGCCAGTGGCGTCAAATGTCTGCTCATGGTGGATAAGCTTAATCTTTACGGTCGTGCCGAATGGCAATGGATTCACCATATCCATATAACAGCCATGCCGACTCAGCTCGCTCGTCCGAGCGATCAATCGCGTTTCTGTTCGAAGCTCCGTAATCTCGGCGGAGGCGTAAAAGGCGAAGCGGGGTGACCGGCGATTTTCTGAATTCATGTGAAGTGCTCCTCGACAATCACGGCCTGGAGGGCAGGTAGCGCGATTCTACTCGCGATCCGTCAGGGCGGCAGATTATTCTAAGAGAAGCATTCTTGGGACCTGGGATGAACCCAGCCGATACACATAACGCTGCACGCTAAGCGGTGCGGTTACCTGACGGGGCCGAGATAATGGTCGAGCCAGTTGAGGGTGTCCTTCATCATTGGCAGGAGGGGCGGGGCATGCCCGGTATCATAAAGAACATGGCTCTTGTCCTGGGCAGGCGAGCCGAGCGCCCGGAACAGCGGCTCCTGACAGGTGTCCAAGGGAAACACAAAATCATAGCGGCCATTGATCATCAGCACGGGGATTTTGACGTGCGGGGCAAAGTTCATGGGGTCAGCTTCCGGCAGCACTGCATCGGGGTCACAGCCTCCCGAGGCAAAGACGGCAACTTTGAAGCGTTTTTCGAGCGAGGTCATGATGGATCCCATCTCGCTGCCCCAACTGATGGAGAAGTAGGCCAGCCGCTCTCGATCGATGTCGTTGCGAGTTTCCAAGTAATCTACGGAACGGCGCAGGTCATCGGCCTGCTGAATGGTCTCATCGCGCTCCGCCACTGTCCCGCCGTCCGGAGGATTGCCGAGGCGCTCGTAGGTATCCTTATAAATGGGGAACATCAAAGCGCGGCCGCTTTTCATGAGGAAGTCTATCAGGGCAAATTGCGATGGTTCGAGAGTATGGAACGATTGCGCGCCGCTATGGGGAAAGTAGACGACGGTCTGGTAGGGCGGCGAAACGTTCTTAGGTACGAAGAGATGGGCGATAACGCGCTCGTTGCCATATGCGGCATTGAAAGTAATGCGCTGCTCGCGCCAATAAGCTGAGCTGTCGTCTTCGCTCTCGATCTTGGCGTCGAGCGCCGAACGGTCGTAAGCGTACATGCGTTCGTACATCTGAAAAACGGAATCAGGAACGGGCTTGAAACTCCGGTAGTCGGATTTTTGAAACGAGAGGGAAACAGTCAGACTCGCTGACAGAGGCTCCGGGCTGGCTGTCTTTATAAGTCGAAAGCCGTTTGTCGCGGAGCGATCGAAAGGCGGGTGGGCATCCGGCTCGCTGTACATATATGGCATATCGGTGGAAGCTCCGCCGAGGATAAATTTACGATCCCCTAAGGAATTCAGGCACCATTCCTTGACGTTGCCGGCCATATCGTAAGTCCCGAAAGGACCCATACCGAGATAAGTGCCGACTTTGGCGGGCCCTTTCCGGGAGAAGTTGCTAGCCTGCAAAATGTCGGAATAGATGCCCATATCGGCGGCGCGATACCAATGAAAAACAGTCGGGAGACTTTTCCCGATGAATTCGGCGTAGGCCTCGGCTTCGTACCAACTCACCCCGCTGACCGGGAAGTCGTCTTCACCGGAGGCAAAGGTGCCGAGTTCCCAGGTGGCGGGTCCGAGACGATCGGTCTTATCGCGGAAAAGCTGCATCGCCTCGCGGAACTGTAGAGTGCGGCCGTCCTTCACAAACGGAATTTTCCAGTATTTAGGTTCTTGATAACCACCGGCATCGACGAATTTCTTGTACTCCGCGTTGGTCACTTCAAACTTGTCGATAAAAAAATCATCCAGGTTGGTTGGGGCGTGCCCTGTGGGGTCGACTTCGCCCGCAGGCACGCGAACCATTTGGGGAGGCAGTGCTCCCACAGGGTCCAAAACGATGTGAGAGAGCCTGCCACCACCATTAGTGGCGAAGACAGTTTCGTAGCCGCCTTTTGAGACGCGGAAGGCGTAGAAGCCATGGGGCAAACGATTCTGATCGAGGGGAGTTTTGCCCAGGTAATACCATTCGCCCTGCGAGTCCGTATAGTCCCGCGCGTAGACGTCGGCACTCGGTGGATTGGAGCGGACTGGTTCAGGCCATAAGGTCTCGGCTTTGATTTTGACCACGGCGGGATCATTGGGAGCGTAGCGTTCCGCCTGTTGCAAGACTTTGTAGGCGGCGAAGCCCTTACGCGCGAGGACGAGTTCGCGAACTTGCGGCAGGGCGTTTTCGTGGACCCAACGGAGGCGTTGATTGCGGCGCACGACCCAGGCTCCAAGAACAACAACGACGAGCGAGACGAGTACAGCGGGCACGAGGACTTTGGGTTTGCGGATCATGCGCGCGATGGGAACCGGCCCCGTAGAAGCCTGGCGCAGGGATTTGAGTGCGTCGACGATTTCGTGAGCGAACGGGTAGCGCCTTTCCCGCTTTTTTTCGAGCGCGCGGTCGATGATCTTTTCAAGCTCCGAAGGTACGTCGGCATTTTTTTGTGAAGCGCCGACAGGGTCCTTGTGGAGAATGCTATCGAAGATAGACGCCGTGCTCCCCCCGCCGAAGGGTAGAGTGCCGGTGGCCATTTCGTACAGCACCACGCCAAAGGAAAAAATATCCGTGCGCGCATCGAGCGGCTGGCCGAGGGCTTGCTCGGGAGACATGTAAGCAACAGTGCCGAGAGTGGTGCCCGGGCTGGTGAGATCGGCGGCGACAACCACGGTGGATTGGGAAGCCTTGGACTCGCCATCAAAGTTCTGGAGGAACGGACTCATCTTGGCGAGCCCGAAATCAAGAATTTTCACGTGACCCGTTGAGGTGACGAAAATATTGGCGGGCTTAATGTCGCGGTGAACGATACCCTTGGCGTGAGCAGCTGCGAGACCATCCGCCAGTTGAATGGCGAAGTCGAGCGTTTGATCCAGCGGCAGCGGTTTTCCGTCGATCACGTGCTTGAGGGTGTGGCCCTCGAGGTACTCCATGGCCAGAAACGAACGGCCATCGCTGTTACCAATTTCGTAGATGGTGCAGATATTCGGATGATTTAGCGCCGAAGCAGCGCGGGCTTCGCGGCGGAAACGTTCGAGGGATTGTGGGTCTTTGGCAACGTCTTCGGGAAGGAATTTCAGAGCAACGAAGCGGCCGAGCTCGGTGTCCTCAGCTTTGTAGACCACACCCATGCCCCCGCCACCTAGCTTCTCCAAGATGCGGTAGTGGGAGACGGTCTGCCCGACCAGTGATTGGGAGTCCGCCATTGGCGCTCATCTTAGGTTGCGCTCAGGGGCAAGTCAACGAACCGTAGCGACGCGCGTAGTAGCTGTAGTAGGTCCTAGGGGAAGCGGGGAACCGACGAAGTGTCTTGCAGCGAGTGCGATTGTTGCCCTCAAGCTCCCTCTTCTAAGCGAAGCTTTGCGACTCGAGCGGTTTCCCGCAGTAGGGGGTCTGCGTGGCTCAAACAACGGTCTAGCTCGGTCGCCAAAGATTTTATCCGGAAGGACCCAATTGCGTATGCGCCGCACGACTTCAGCCAAGGATCGTCGCTGGATACGAGCAGGTTAACTGCCTGCTCGAGGCTTTCTAACTTCGTCCGCACAAGCTGATTGGCCAACCGCGCGCGTTGTTTCGGAGTCACCCGGCCGTCGAGTAGTGGTACAAGGGTGGTGCGAAGCGACGATTTCAGAATGCTTTCCAGGAACTCCAACGCGTTGTCGTAGACGGTTCTGTCCTTCGACTGCAATCCGAGATAAACGGCGTGCAAATCGACGCGTGGATATAAGAGTCCGAGCAAGCGAAAGATGCGCTCTCGCTCCTGCTGAAGTGAATCTGCCAGCGATCTTCTCACGGCATCTTCCGTGTCCGTGGGTCCCGAAATTGCCTCGAGAATTTGATACGTCCGGTAATGTCCCAGGATTTCCGCCGCCAGCACGGCCTCGAGCATTTGGAGATCAAGCGGAATTTCGGGATGGTCGCGGTGCAACTTGTTCAGTGCGCTGATGATTTTGAAACGCAAAGCCGTATCACCTTCCATGATGTTTTCCAGCAACACTTTGGCCGCGCCTGGTGTTCCAATTCCCATCAGGACGGAAGGAATTTGCCTGCGTTCTTCCGTCGGGGTTTCCGGATTTCCCAAACGATCGCCTAATAGTCCGACGATCGAATCTCCATATTCCACGAGCGCCTCTGTGGCGGCGTCGTGATGCCAGGGACCGTGAAACTGTTGCAGTAATTTGGGAGCGAAACCTTCCTTGCGAAGTTGCCCAACGGAATGAATCGCTTCCCGCACAACCTCACTGGAGGGGTCTTCCAGCAATTGAGAGAGCAAGGGATCGAAAGCGTCAGGAAGGTCCCCTAGGAGCCGGGCGACTTCCTGGCGCGTTCTTTCGCCAGTCTCCCCTTCTTCGCGCGCCATGCCCTCCAATAATTTCTTTGCGGTTTCGTGATTGTGTGCCTCTCCGGGACGAGCCAAGTACGCGGCCACCGCAGAACGAACCGAAAAGTTTTCGACTTCGCTTATTTCATGGAGAAGCATCAATGGATCGATATGAGCATGATGAACCAGAAAAAGCATCGCCTCCGTGCGCACGGCGATGTCAGGATCCTTGAGCATTCCCTCTACCGTCAGCAGGATGGATGTGTCTCGCGAAGCCGAGAGAATTGCGAGTGCCTTCTGTCGAACTTCGCTGGATGGGTTTTGGAGCAGATTTCGAATCACTGGGTGCGGAGCACGGCCAGAGCCGGGCTCGTAAAAGGTGAGAGCGTAGAGAATCTCATTGGAGTTTGAGACTTGGAGTTTATTCGCCAGCAATTCGGATGTGGACCAGTCGAGTTCCAGGGCGGAAACGTATTCAGCCTTCAGACGATGGTGGTTGATCGATTCCTTTAAGAGATAGAGGTAGTTCTTGCCACCGACATAAACCGCAACAAGCCAAGCTGCAACCAGCAGTAAAACAATGGCGCTAAGTTCGCGCGCAGTTAAGTGCAGGTAGGCCACAAAAACGAGAACGACCACGCCCGCGAGACCGTCTCCAAGCCGCCAAATAACTGTGTCTATGAACCATTTGGCCTCCAATTTCACACGATGAGCCAATGGCATATAGAGTAGTTCCACGGTGGACTTATCGAGCGAGAAACGCAGGATCTGATCGCTGCTCTTCAACAGGACGACCGCGATTAAGCCTCCCCAAATCAGCAAACCACTCGAACCGATAAAAATGGCGACTGGAAGTACGAATAGCATCGTTCCAATCCCGAAACGCCGAAGTAAACGCGTGGTGAGCAGGAGTTGAAAGATCAGCGCCAAGATCCCGGTGTAAAGATAGAAGTCGCCGAAGAAGACAGCGAGATGGTCTGTGTGCGCGTAAGACTCCTGCGCAATCGCTTTGAATTGCCATCCAGTGACCGTCGTAACAAAAGACGAAATGCAGATAATCGCGGCTACCGCCCGCAGATACGTCGATGAAAATATCAGCCGGAGCCCACGCTGAATGTTTTCCTGCTTAATTTCGGGCTCTTCGGAATTCGGCCTGTTTCCGACGGTAAACTTGAACCTGGCTGTCCTCCAGGCGGCGTAGATCGATACGGAAGACGCCAATAGAAGTGCGACCATCACCAGCATGAGTCTCTCTGTGCCGTACGCGTGGGCGACACGCCCTGTGATGAAGCCAGCGAATATCGAGCCAAGAATTGCGCCCCCGCCAACCATTCCGAATATGCCCTTTGCTTCCCGCGTCGTCATTAAATAGCTCGCCAACGTCCAAATTTGCGTCGGAGCCAACACTCCGAAAATGCTCACCCAAACGTAGAAGAGGGGATACAACCAAACCGGGCGATAAAGATCGGCGAGCAGCCAAAACACGGCGCAGTTCGAAGCGAAAAAAATCTGGCTGCCGATGAGCAAGTTTCGGAGGGGATACCTGCGTACCAAGCGGAGGTAGCCGGCGACTACGAGACCTCCAAGGAGTCCGCTAGCTATGTCTGCGTACGGGAGTCGCACCGCCTGGAAACGTGCGAGGAACAGCGCATCACGCGCCACCTTGCCGATCACGACGCTACTGATGATCAGAAAGAGGCACGAAGTCAGAAGCAGGCCGCGCCCTAGATCTCCGGACTCAACGTTCAGAACGCGCTCGATCCAGCGTTTCATCCGCTGAGACCTCTTTCGTCATCTCTGTACTATTTCGGTGCGGAAGCTGTTGCGGAGCATACACCGTCGATCGGTGGGGCGACTGCATGATTCGAAATCGGCTCCCCATTTCGAATCGCTTGGTTTCCCGCGATAAGTCTGTTTGTCGTCGAGGCCGCGGCCGAATTTATAAGGTCAACACTCTGGTCCCGATAGATCGCGGTGAATTTGGTGTCACCACAAATTTCCAGAGCGGACGCCCTGCCGCCAGGGTAGTAGCTGCTCAGCATGCCCGTGTCGATCAGAAACACTCTGTCGTCAAACCGCGGCCGGATGCGACCACCCTTTTGTACCGTATGTCCCACCACTATATGTGTTGCGTTGTAGGCTTTGAGGATCGTGGTGATCTGCGCCGCGCCGTCTTCCTCGTTCCACTGGTCGTAACCTCGGAACCACAATGGGCCGTCGACCCTTACACTCAACCAGTCTTGGAAATTTGAGAACTTCAGAATCCTGTCTTGCAGAGGAGCGTTCACCGGCACGCGTGACTTCTGCTCGGCGATGATTTCCGCCTGAAGCACATTTGCAATTTCCTGCAAATTAAAAAACGAAAGGATCAGATTTTCATCCTGTAGATATTGTTTCGTTGAGTCAAATTCTTTGATCTCATCGTGAATCTTGTTATCCATTGAGGCGATCGTGGTCTTGGCAAGACCGGGTTGAATTCCACCGTGCAAAAAGATAGTTCCTTGAATTTCTGCAACCGCCGGGTGACCTCGAAACCACTCGCCGTATTTCCCATCAGGGGCGAATGCTTCTCGCTGTTCGAGTAAACCGAGAGGATGACGTGCCATCCATTCGGGTTCGGTCAGTTCCATGGGCTGAGGGAGTTCGGCTAGCAAAGCTGCGTGATTGTCTCTCCACTTCACGTACGTGGCGTATGCAGTTTTGCGACGCGCCTCGGAATCCGTGTCAGCGTAGCTGGCAAAGTCCGCCGGGGTCACGTAGCGCAGGTCACCCATGATGTTCATCATCTCGTGATTGCCTAGCAGGCTTACGACCCTACCCCCTGCTTGCCCTGCTCCCTGCTCAAGCGCCATCATGAGGTCCATAACCTTCCGAGAGTTGGGACCACGATCCAACAGATCCCCGACCTGAACAAACGTTGTCTTGCCACCAGCCCAATGGTTTTCCTTATCGGTCAGGCCGGCACGCTGGAGGATCGCAACGAAATCGTCAAAGTCACCATGAACGTCGGCAATCGCCACAATAGCATCAGGTCGGTTCGGTGGAAGCTTTGCTGGTTGAGCCCACACCAGTGCCACAGCCATCAAGATAAGCAAGAAAGAAGCACACACGGAGCCGGAAAACGCATCGCCCACGATTCGAACGATCTTCCGAGTTCTTCTTACAGTCAAAGCCCGCTTGGTTTTAGAGAGATCGTGGAGATTCCGCAGAGTGTCCTCGATGGAATTGGATGTTACGCTTTCCAAATCTAACAATTCAACCACCTGAGGTGCCGAAAACATCTTTGGAAGCCCTAAGTTGGCGAGACCAAACTGCCGGGCGGGGTTGGGTAAGGCCGATTACATTTTACTAGAGCACCCTGCAATCACGAATCACGAATTCAATACAGCACTGCGTTCTCGCCTTTTTCACCGATCATCTTTTGAAACTGCGCCACGATTCTGTCGCGCCGCGCCATTACAACCTTCACTTCATCTTTATTAAGATAACCCTTCGTTTTTTCTGCCAACGCGTTCGCGTCAAGCGCCTTTAGGTGCGCAAACAACTGCCGGTCGCAACGCACGAGATCCTTGGGGTCCTTGGGGTCTTTATTGAGCCGAAATGCGCGAGTGAAATCGATCCTCCAAATATGCCAATCCTGACCGATGAGCACATTGGTCAAATTAGGGTCGGAATCGGAAACCAAAACATCAAAAACCCGAACTCTGTACATCTGATTGTTCCAGGCGTCCTGATCCGGCGGAGTAATCTTTTTGGTATAGCGCGTCTCTTCATCCATCTTCACAGGCAGCCACCAACTCAGCGAGCCCAGCTTACCGTCGAGCTTGCGTTCGACATACACGGGCAACATGTCTTCTAAGCCAAGCAACTCGGCCAAGCCATAGGCGGCGATGTTGTACTTGTAGGAATCCACGAAGTTAAGTTCGACGCCGGTCGAAAGTTCTTTCGTGGCTTTGTGCTCGTCAATCGTTTGGAAGGACGCATCATGAGTCACAGTCCCATCAGAGAGCGTCAGCCGAGAGGTGTGAGTGATGCCTTTTTTGGCTTCCCTGCTACCGACTACCTTAGCGGTGAGTAGGAACTGCTTAATCTGATCCTTTGTCAGGCTGGGGTCATCCGCCGCAAATGCGATGATTCGGCCCGTCAGACACAGCGCCGCTGCCAGAACCAGTCCCCGCGACCGCAGGCGAAGTGGATTCATAGAGTCCTCCCGAGGCGGCTGGAACTCTACTCCCTTTAGACACGACGAACAACCCAAATAGTCGCACTGCCGTCCAGGAAGGGCTATAGGTTAACTATGTTAATAGTTTTAACGGGGAGCGAGGGTTTCGCGCTCAGTTCCGATTCCTTCACGCAATCCGGCGACAGCACCGCGCACTTGAACAGTCTACCCCCACTCGCAGAACTGAAATTTTGCCTTGAAATTTCCACTTGTCCACTAACCCGACTTATCCGGACTTGAGGCACTTTCGTTGGGGTCGCGGACGGTCAACTTCCGCCTGTCCATTACAAGGGCACGAACCCTACCAGCGAACTGGTTTACATGTAGGTGGCTCGCGAGCAGGGTGCGGCGAGCCAGCGCCGATACTCACTTCTGATCGGTTTTCTCGCTGTTTGACACTGGACCGTTCAGCTTCTCCAATTTTGCCAACTGTTCCCGCGCCCGATCCGCGTCTTTCGCATGCGGCGCTAGCGCCAAGTAAGTTTGCATCTGCCCGATCGCAACAGCATAGTTGCCCTTTCGGGCAAAGATTTCCGCCAGTAAGAGATGTACCTGTGGAAAATGGGTGACCAGGTCCTGGTGTTCCGCCTTGAGAGCGCTCTTTTCAGCGTCTTCGATCTTGTTGAGCTTGTAGTTTGCCATCGCGTTGTAGAAGTAGGCGTCGGCGTAGTTCGAAGGATCGAGATCCAAGATGTAATTGTTGACGGCGACGCGATTCAACGGATCGAGGTCCAGGATGTGACCAGTTAGATCGAGGACCTCGGTCCACTGTTCTGCCTGGTAGGCCATTGACGCGAGCGACAGATAAGGCGGCAGGAACCTGGTATCGATCGTGGTGGCTTGGGTGTAGGCTTTACGAGCCGCGTCCTGCTGATTTTCTTTCTGTAAAACCGTACCGAACTGAAACCATGCATTCGCCGAACTGGGGTATAGCTCCACTGCAGTTTCAAAATATTTGTGCGCGTCGTCAAGTTTGCCGTTCTTCTCGGCCTGCAGCCCTTTGTCATAAGCTTTTCTGGCATCTTTCGGTGCTTTGTAGGGGGTGGCGCTCAGCGTCGCGCCTTCCACCTTTCCCGCTCGCTGCACCACAACAGCACCCACGTCAATGCTGCCGCCGACGCTATCGAGACCCATAAGGCTGATGACACGGGACTGAAAGCCCGAGGCCGAGACCCGCAATTCACAATTGGTCAACTCGCGTCGTGAAATTCCCATGTCCGAATTTCTGTTAGCCACTCCATAGGGTGAAGCCGGCTCGGCGCTAGCTTCAGGAAAGGAATCGGTCCTCGAGCCTAATTGCATGCTGAAATCGCCGTGAAGAGATGCATACACCTCTTGACGCACCCGGTTGTTGCAAACCCGCTCAACCAAAAGATCGTTTGGAACAGCTGTGCCGTCGTGGATTGCAACGCGTCCCCGGAGAAACATCACAAGATCCTCTCTCGATTGGCTCGGATCCGAATTCGGGGGAGCGGGAGTCGCGGAACGGCTGGGGGGTGTGCCAGGCGGAGGGGCAGGAGCTGGAGCCGGGGGCTTCTGCGCCATTGTCACTGGTACAAGAAGCGCGATTGCGATCCCCAGCACGACAAACTTGCGGATGTGGCGGCTCATAGATCGATGCCTAGGAAGGGAAACACCTGAGGCCTAAAATCCTAGGGCGTATGTCAGTTCAAGTCAAGGTCCCCAACTCGAAGGTCCCCAACTCGAATAACAGGGCAGCCTGGATGTTGCGGTGCGTCGGTGCGCCTTGGTAGGACAAGTCTGAACGATTCTCGGCAATTCGGGAATGGTACTTGCGCGGGATTCAAGCGGAACACACATCCTGGCTAGGTGTGATTGGTTACAGCCGGGCATTTCGGTTCTCTACAAGGAAGCGTTGTGCAATCAGCAACTTAAATAGTGTTGCATCGACCGGTTGAGCTGGCAGCGCACTAATCGGACAAGTCGTCGCCGACGAAGCCTAACGCCGGGGCAGGACATCAACTCACTCCGGATTCTTCGGCATCGGGACGAAGACTCTTACCGCGAGAATATGAGCATTCGCACCCGGCTTATTCTGGTTGTAGAAGCCGACCGTGCAATTAGGACGGAAATAATAGGCGTCTCCCGATTTGGCAGGATGTAGGCCCTCAACTCCGTCCACCCCTCCACCCGCGGCCATCTGTCCCTCTCCATCCAACACGAGATAAATTTCTTCTGCGGTTTCGTGATGGTGCGGAAAATTTGTGCCTGCGGACGCGAAGTCCATCAGAAAAAAGTCGGCGACGGTGTACGCCGCGTTGATACGGTCGCGCGCAGCCGTGCGAGGTCCGATCAGAAGCTTGTAGAGGACCGACTTCGGATGGCCCTCTACCGTCCGTTCCTTCAGCTCCCCTAGGTTAGCCACCACTAACTTCTCCGAGGGCGAGATCGGAGTATCGACCGGGATTCTGACGGTGGTGACCACAAGCCGGATTGGTTGACTGGACGGATTGGAGACGCTGTGCCGAACGGTCGGGGGCACATACGTGAAATCATTTGGGGCTAAGGGACGCGATTCGTCACCGCACAGGAGAACTCCACGCCCGTCGCGCACGAAATAGAGCTCTTCTTGGCGCGGATACTCCACCGTCTGGCAGGCACCGTGCGCATCGACCGTCAGTTCCCCGAAACGGGCTACACTCTGCGGCAACCGCGACTCGACGTCTCCCTCACCAAAGATCGGGGTGTAATGGCACGACTTGCTGGTCAGGTCAGTCTCGTGCTCGTGGAGTACGGACACATCGCGATACAGCCACGTAGGCTCGACTCTTCGCTCCTGAGCGAGCACTCCTGGCGCGATCGCCAAAAACACGACGATGAGTCGTCGCACTTACCAGACCTCCAGTCAATCCTAAGTCGAATTAGCGCGCACTATATCAAATTGGACGTCGCTTAAACTGCTCCTCCGTAGCGTCTTCAACGAGTTCGACAAAATCCAAAATTCACATTCCGTGTCGGGGGGACCCAATTCGATTGCCGTTACCACCCTGTTTCGCAGCAAGCCTAAGCTCCTGCCCCGCGCGCGGAGCATCTTACCAAGTTGAGTAAGTAATGGGCTTGCTCCTGCAAGCCCTAACTCAACCACAGGAGATGTTCGATGCAAACTCAGTTCCCTGATGTATCTAAATCCGGCGCTGACCGCGAAGCACTCCTAGAAGCACTGTGCAATGAGTGTGCAATCGAGAGGCAGACCAAACCCAACTAAGTGCACTTAAAATCTTGGAGGCGCGGGTGGGATTCGAACCAACGAATGGAGGTTTTGCAGACCTCTATCAATCTTCTAAGCACCGCATAAACATTGACTATTTCTCGCTTTTATGCCCACGTTATGCCCAGCCATGTTAGAATTGGGCACAGGAGATCGCCATGCAAAACGGCTCTATCCGAATCAGCGGCAGGTGGTGGTACCTCAAGGTCCGCGAGAACGTCATCGAGAATGGCCAGACCGTTCGCAAGCCGATGTACCACAAACTCGCCCCGGTAGCCCAGTTCCGTCCTTCCTCCAACGGCGAGCCGCCTCCCGCGATCCGCGCCATGGCGGGCGAGAAGCTTGCGCCGATCAATGCTGGCAAACGCGAAGGCCTCTCCACTGATTCCCTCAAGTCGTACCTCGAATCTTTCCTCCAAGCCGGTGTCGGTCGTAATGGTCGTCCCGTCCGCAAGGTTACCCTCAAAACGTACCGCAGGGACTTCCGGGTGATCGCGGACCTGATTCCCGACATTCAACTCCGTAACGTTCGCACCCCCGACATCAACAAACTTTTCAAGGCGCTTATCGCTGCCGATGGCGACGAGGTTCGCGCCACATCCGCGTACCGCAACGTCCGCAGCTTTCTTTCCGGTGCTTTCCGCGCTGCCGTAGGGGACGGTCTCGCAGACTTCAATCCGGTTCGTGACGCCATGACCTTAACCGGCAATGATTCGGACACGCACAAATATACCCTGTCCGAAGTGAAGCGACTGATGAAGGTGCTTACAGGCGAGAGTGGCAACAACTGGAAGCACACCATGCGTGCGGCGTTCACGGTGGCGTTGTTGACGGGTTTGCGGTTGGAAGAGATCAAGGGCTTGCGTTGGGAGGATTACGACCGGAAGGAACAAGTGCTCCACGTACGGCGCACCGTAGTGAACCATCAAATTCTTGAAGACACGACGAAGACGGATTCTAGTATGGCTCCAGTTCCGGTCGTGAAGACGGTGGCGAAGGAACTCGAAGCGCATCTAAAGCGGAATTCCGGCGACGGATTCATCTTCCATAAGGAGGACCCTCAAGCGCCGATCATCTTCGAAACCATCGTGCTCAAAGAGGTGCATCCGGCGTGTGCCAAGGCTGGTATCAAGTTCCACGGCTTTCACGCGCTGCGCCGTGGTTTGAATACAGCGATGAAAGACCTTGGCATCGACTACACGCTCCGCGCCGACATCATGCGCCACAAACCGAGGACCGTCACCGACAAGCATTATGGCCGCGCCTCGATGAAGCAGATGCGTGCTGCACTGGAGAAGATCGAAGCGGCGTACCTGAAGGCCAAGTAATTACGCCACCTTCTTCTTCGTCTTTGCATCCTGTGCAGTCACAATCTCGTCCTTGGTGCGGGGGCGATGTGGGGAGTGGACAACCTTCGGCGAGTTCATGATCCATGCACGAACTTCGGAATACAGAAAGAAACGGCGACTACCAGCATTGTGAAAGGGCATGGGGTTTGAAGCGCGGGGGCGGCACATGGAGTTCACCTAACCTGGATTATTCACGATTTTACTGGTGAAAAAAGAAAGGATGCTCTAAAAGGAGTGATGAACACTGGGTTTTGGCGAACCCGGCATTCCCTTTCGGAGCATCCTAGAGATGACATCTTGTTGTATACCACAGCTGTCCTTTTCCTTCTACCGACATCAACCCATTCGAGCTGATTTTTCTGGTGGTCAGATCACCAGTGATGCCGGCCTGCTACCTTTGCGGGCTTTTGATCAGCGTTATGGTCTTACTCACGGGCTGGCAGAACGCGTCTGTGATCCTCGCGAAGAGGAACGTGTACGTCATTCCGTGTTGTCGTTGTTCCGTCAACGCCTCTACCAGATCATCGCTGGCTATGAGGACGCCAACGACGCGGATCGCGACCGTCGCGGGAGAGCGGATATCAGCAAAGACGATGTGATCGTCGTCCCATACCGCGGTCGTTCCTTTGGGCGACAAGTTGGGAGTGCCATCCGGGCATACGGTCGCGACGAAGCCGAGCCGCTGCTCGCTGACCACGCGCTTCATGTCTTCGGTCAAGATTCCCACTGCAACCTCGAAGAGACGATCAGCCTTAGGCGGGATGCTGGTAGAGGCCAATCACGTTTCCTCCCGGATCGCCCATACCCCTTTCACAGTGCCCTAGTCGCGGTCCAGAAATCAGAAACATAAAACTGCGCGATTATAGCTCGATAAATGTCGGTCCGGGCGATTCTGGGCAGTTTGTCGGCAACCGGAAGTAGCTGGGTCACTTCCGGATTGCCCATGACCCAGGCACAATCCGCAAGCTAAAGGCCCCGGAGACATCTCCAGCTAGCTGACTTCAAGTGACAGCCCGAATCCCTGCATTTCTAGATGCATCCGTTTCTCTAAGAGATTTGCTATAATCGCGGCCCTCGCGGTGTCCGGAGCCTGCCATGAAATGTTTGTTATTCCTCGCCGTACTACTAGGTGCGACCGTCGCCGCCACTCCCCAAGCTTCGCCTGAGGAAACTCCTGTTCGGAACATCGTTCAAGAAGAGATTGCTGCCTGGAATTCCGGGGATGCCGCCGCCTACTCGCGTCATTTCGCTGCCGACGGCACCTTCACGAACATCCGGGGGGAGTTCTTCACCGGACGCCAACCGTTTGTCGAAAAGCATGACAACCTCTTCAAGGGACCTTTCCACGGAAGTACCCTCAAGCAGGATATTGTTTCCCTAAAGTTCGTCCGGCCGGATGTTGCCGTCGTGGAAGTGCTCACGTCCGTAACCGGAATTCAAAAGCTGTTTCCCGGCACGAATACCGATGACAAGGGACGCCTCCGCACACGATTGTTGCAGGTCTTGGTGAAGGAGGGAAACGAATGGAAGATCACCGCCTATCACAACACGGATGTGAAGTCGGGAGTGCCCGTACCCGATCCCCAATAGTGCCAGCAACGAACCAGAGCAATGAGAGTCGATTTCTCGCGTGGATGAGAAGAATCATCCTATGGCGTTGAAATTCTAGTTGCCTAAGGGCTTGCGACAACAACTTCACGGCTTACAAGGACCTCAAGGGAAGAGGTAGGAACCTATCGGCTGACGGAGGTTGTCTTGAGAGACAGCGATCTTCCCTGCTTCCTAACCTTCGCCCACCGCTTCTTCGCCGCCTTCGCTGTCGCCGCTCTGCCAGCAGCCGACAAAACGCGCTTCTTCACGCCGACGACTTCACGCTCCGCAGAGCCGCCCAAAGCTTTTAAAGCCGCTCGTACTCCGCTCAATTGGTGATTCAGCTTGCCTAGCTGCTTTTCAAGCTTTCGTTCTTCGCGCTTGATCGCTGCCAGAATGTTCATGAACCCTCCGCATGAAATCTATCTATCACCGGGTAGGTACGTTGTACCCTAAGCGTACAGTAGCGGGAAGCGGTCAAGAACGGGGTGCGAAGGTGAAAAGTGTAATTTACTACTACGATGCTATCGAGGGTGAGGAAGAGCTTCATGAGGACGAGGAAGTCGCGAAACTCGTGAAGGGAGAAGTGATCGAGCGCAATGGCGAATACTGGCGAATTACTGAGGTTCTCACAACCACCGGACTCGGCACTCCGAAGCCCCTTAGATAGCGTGAGGGTTTTTCTTGTGAGGCCGGTACCGTGAAACGTGGCGAAAAACAGTCGTGCCGGTATTGCGAAACGGAATCTCTTAACAGAAACCTCACATTGGATCTCGCGCTACCCTTCCATGATTTTATTCTTAATCGCATAGCGGACCAATTCCGTGATCGAATGCAATTGTAGCTTTCTCATTGCGTTTGCTCTGTGAGTTTCCACCGTTTGAACGCTGATCCCAAGCGATGCGGCAACATCATTATTGGACTTACCTTCAGCTAAAAGCTGCACCACTTCGCGCTCTCGCGACGTTATTCGTCTCTTGAAAGCCGACGAATCGGGCATGCTGTGGGAGCCACGTAGTGTGTTAGCCGCTTCGGAGGTGAAGTACGAGCCGCCGGTGGCTACCGTTCGAACGGCTGCTACAAGTTCGCGGTTTGCATCCGATTTCAGGATGTAACCTCTGGCACCAGCCTCCACAATTTCTCCGATCAGCTGATCTGAAAAATGCATTGTCAGAATGACGATTTTCGTCTGAGGGTGACGCTTGCAAATCTTGCGAGTGGCTTCTATTCCATTCAGTTCGGGCATTCCGACGTCCATCACTACTACGTGCGGCGCAAACCGTTCAGATAGCGCTACCGCCTCGTTACCCGTCGCCGCCTCTGCACAAATCTCCCATCCTGGGTGGGCTGTTAGCAATTGCCTCAGTCCCAACCGGACGATGTCATGGTCGTCTGCGAGTAAAATCCGCATTCGCCCGCCATTGTACTCGAAGTCCATTGGACGTCCTTAAATGAACGAATCGAAGCAGTCGTTTTTCACTGCATTGTTTCGCTCACCCAGGTTGGATGGTCTCAGCTGAACCTAACATGTGTCGTGCTCTCCGATCACCGGGTGCTCCTTCGGCTTGGACCCGCTGAATATGTAAAGCCGACGCCAAGCATTCGGTCGCGTTCGCGCAACATCGAAAGGGCCCATGCCACCTTCACCGATCTTGCGGCGGATACGATAGTGGCCAACGGTTTCGAGCATGCGCATCATCGTAGTCGGTCGGCCAGCGACCCGCAACGTGATTACCGATCACGTGACCGCTAGCACAAATGCCTGGCTTGTGGTGATGGAAATTCTACCGGGAAGACGTTAGGTCGCGGAAAACGCGTTGTCGTACAACACGCGCGTTGTTGAGCTATCGTCTCTGTATTCCAGCCCTCAGGTAAAAAAGACAGGCAACGAGGCAACGAGACCGAGCGCGAGCACAATCGCTGTGCTGATAAGTGCCTCTTCCATAGTGTCCATCCTTACGCATGAAGGGAACAAGAAAACTGCGGCTGATTAGACCTGCAGAACCCATTGAGGTCCGTACAGTGAATACCCTATTTTCGAAAGCTCGATCCACGGATTCTTGCAGAAAAATCGCAGGGTCTTCAGTTTTTACATTTATATCCTTGACAGGCTGCGAACCTGAGAGTAACCACCACGAAATGGTCCGAAAGGACCTAGCTGGGAGCACACAACCTCGATCCCCTGGAAAGATGAAGACGACTATGGAACAAGTAAAAACAAAATCGGTCGAACCGCACACCAGGTTTGCCCTTCCCGAGGTGAACTGGGATGAACTGAACGAGCCCGGAGCCTACGTAGAGCGTGGGTCGGGCGACCTTTACCGAGTACCCAAAGAAGCGATCATTCCCGGAGGTTCTCCCATCATTCACAAGGAGAGCGTAGGATCATCGCGACTGGTGCAGGTCAGCAAGAATCCGTTTGTAACAACACTAGAGGCACGGCTGCGCTGTGCGCAGCACAACATTGATCCCAACTTCTGAAAAACAAAAACCGGGTGTGCTCCCGGTCTTTTCCAAATTCGCGTGCCCGACACAAGATCAAGGGATCAGAGCGGAACAGGAGAACCCCGATGCAGCAAGTTCGCGAAGTAATGAGCCAAGACGTAAAGATTGCTTCACCTAAAGATTCGATCGAAAAAGCGGCGAAGCTTATGGCTGCAACAAATTGCGGCGCGCTTCCCGTCGGAGAAAATGGCAGGCTAGTCGGCGTAGTCACGGACCGAGATATCACACTTCGCGCAGTGTCAAAGGGCCGTGCACCGAATCACTGTAGCGTGCGCGAGGTCATGTCCTCCAGGATCAAATACGTTTTTGAAGACGAAGCAACCCACGTGGCGGCACACAACATGAGCAAACTACAGGTGCGCCGGTTAATGGTGCTGAATCGCCAAAAGCGCCTCGTGGGCGTTGTGTCCTTGAGCGACCTGGCCTTGAAGCATGACGGCCCAGCTGCGGCTAGCACCCTGAAACAGGTTTCAAAACCGAACCATGGCGCCTAAGCTTTGGCCGGGTGCACAACGAGGAAGTTCATTGCGAGCTGGCAATCTCATCGCTCGAGGACAAACCACCAACAAGCCGCGGCTTCACCGTCTTCCAGCCAACGGGAGCTCATAAGGTGAATACCAACTCACTAAGCGTTGGTCCGCCAGCGTGACGCGCGACGAAAACGGTGGTTTTGCAGTCGACGGTAAATTCCACAAACGGTATTGAGTTCGATTTTCGCATCCCCGAACGCGACTTTGCTGTTCAGGACTACATCCCGTACCAACGAAACCGATCCACAACTCGCCAACTCTGTGCTGTAATCAATTGGTGTGTATGGCTTCGACGCGCAGATCCATAAGATGTTTCCGACACTCCCGAACCAAGGCCTTACTCCCTATTCGGGCTTGGAGCTTTTCGTGGAACTGGCCCTCTGGTTTTTAACCTCTAGCTCGTTGACCACTTGTCTCACGTTGGGGACTCCGGTCAAAAGTTTTTCAACCTCTGCCCGGCGCGATTGCGAAACCACGTCGCCGGTTAGGGTCAGCACACCATTGTTTACTTCGAATTTCACGTCTTTTCTCAATCTGTTCTTGATGAGCAGTGCCTCTGCATTTTTCTCGATAGCTTTGTCCAAGTCCGCGTCCACGGCCTTTGCTTCGCTTTCGATTCCCGGCGGACGTACGGCGATCTCGTTCGCCACAACCTGGGAGCCAGCCTCGGTCTTGGCAATGGATTCCGCTTCGGCCTTCTCGCTCTCCGTCAGTACGGTTCCTGTCAAAGTCACCACTCCCTTGTCGCGATCCTCGCTCACCCGGACGTCCTTATATCCTGCCTGGTCAAGAGACTTACGGACGCTGTCGGTAACGTCCGGAGACTGGTCGGTGTTCGAGCACGCTGCAAGGATTCCGACAAGCAAGAGAGGAAGAACCATCAAAAGTGATCGTTGCATTGCCATACTCTCCTTACCTGCGAGACCGTAGTTTTCAACGCGGCTGGTCCAGATTCCCCCACAACTCTGAACTCCTCACCGATGAGTTTGGCCCCGCACGTCGATCCCGCTCAATCCGGGATAGCCCGTATGAAACTTCACAGCGCAACAAATGGCGTGCGCTGGATCTGAATCTTGCAGGAAGCCATGAATCGTCACCGCATGCGAAAGTTTCTGTGATCACAAACATTCAACGGGCAACTCGAGGTTCGATGAAAACCATTAATCGCAGCCAGGATTTGGGCTCCGAGGGCTGTCGGGCGCGTCGCGATAGCGGTGTCACCCCAAACGAAAACTTCGCAAGGCTGCCCGAGTTTCAGCGTCACTCTTGTTCGGCACGATAATCAACTCAAGTGCAGTAACGCCCAAAAGTTCGACAGCATAGTCCTCGATCTCTCGCCCAGAACCGTTGGGGCTGAAATTCCACTCTTGGCGGACGATTTCTCGAAAGGAATGTTCCCTGCCCTGCGACCATCGTAAGACGAATTCTTGCGTGCGTGTGTGTTCGATATCCTCGAAAACCAGCCAGATACGTCTCAAAGTCTGAGGCTCGTCGAAAACTAACCGGATTGTTTGAGTTCCCGGATGAGCCGCACGCCAACCAGGATTCTCTGTCCCTATCAGCGCGGATTCGATTGGATAACCGTCCTCTTCGGATGTCACCTCAACCGAGGCAATACGGTCGATGTCCAACCACACTTGACCGGACGGAGGTTGAGACAGAGAATTCGGGGCAATCTGGCGCTTACGCACGTTGATTTTGTCGCACCCTTGGAGACTCCACGATAGGTGGGCCGCTCACCTGGGTAACGATCTGATGAGTTTGCTGGTCTATGACCCGGAATTCTCCCGGCCAAAACGAAGCCAGTTCTCGGATTCGAGATTCGGCGCTGTCTACGTCCGAGGCAGCCTCCAGCCATAGCGCCAATTTGTCATGGTCTTTTCTGATGATGTCGTAGTGGTGCGGGTTCATGGAACCTCCTAAATATCAGCGTTGTGAACTGGCGGTTGTGCCCTCGCGGACGCTGACTAGACTCGTGACAACCCGTCGCGCGCGTAGATCGAAGATAAAGTATTCGCCGGGATTGGCAGACGCTAACTTCATCAACCGGATGCGTGCGACTTCGAGGTTCGCTACAGCATCAAGCCACACCGGTGTTCCACGAGCATCCTCCGTGAAAAGGTTGTACACCGGCTCGGGCATCCGATTACCTTTGCCTTTGTTGACTGCATTCTTGGTGCCATTTAACTACCTAGATTCGTGCGGCGTGAAGGCTGTCTGTCGGCGAACGCGAGTCCCGGTACGTAGATTGTGCTGGTTTGTCGTCTATGATTTGTAATTTACGCACGGCCATCTGACGGCACACCATCCGTCCTAGGGGATAAGCTGTATTGATTTGTACTGCATCTTCCGTATAGACATGATATCGGGGGACTCACGGCATGGCGAAGTGCATCCTAATCGCGGATGACAATGACATCGTTCGGACGGTCATTCGTTTCTTCCTTGAGACCAAAGGCTTTGAAGTTTGCGGCGAAGCGGTGGATGGCGTTGACGCCATCGAGAAGGCAAAACGGCTGAAGCCGGACTTGATCGTGCTGGATGTGGCGATGCCGAGGATGAACGGTGTGGAAGCGGCGTCGGTGCTAAAGGCCATGATGCCGAACGTTCCAATAGTTTGGTTCACGATGTACCAGGAACTAGTGGGCCACTCGCTGACGGCGGCTGTCGGTGTTGACGCAGTGCTCTCCAAGCCAGACGGTGTGGGCGGCCTCGTAGAGTGCGTCCAGGGGTTAATCGGTTAACTACATTTCAAGCCTCATACTGACCGCCATCTCAAAATCCCCGTGTCGCGCGTGGCTTTTTCTCACCGCTCGTTCCGTCTATCCAATCCTTACTACGCTCAACTATCCCGCTACTTACCGTTTGTGCATTCCGTGTTGACTGTTCTTCATGAAAAGCTGGCGAGAGTAAGCATCTCCCTGTCACTCTTGGGTGTAACAGTGCATAGCTTTCCTGGCGGACCGACCCAGCGATTCCTGTTCCCGGCCCGCACATGACAGGAGTCACATGCACAAGCGAGCGCATCTTGAAAAAGCAAGTTCTTCATTCAAGAAGGAAACACGGGCGAGTTGAAACGCCTCAGGGCGTGTGGGTCGTCTGGCGATGCGGCCGGAATGAAGATACGTCGCGAGTTAGAGATCTGAGTGTGGGTGGTCTGTTTATCGAAACCTTGAAGGTATGCCCTACCGACGCGACGGTTGAACTTCATTTTCTTGTAGAGGACGGAGGGATCACGGCCGATGCCACGGTCCGGTACGTTAAGGCTGGGAGTGGACTGGGTCTCAAATTCAAGACTGTTCACACCGAAGATCAGGCACGTTTCGCGGCAATGATAAAAAGGCTCATCCTTCCAGGCTAAGGTGCCAACCAGACAAGTGGTTTTCAGATGTCCGGTTAAGCGGGTGGTCTCAATGGGTCGACGCAACACTCAGCTCGAACCCACCTTGTATTGAAAACAAAAGCCAAAATCGCTCGCTAGATTAGATCAGCCGGAACGTTACCCTGGCTAGGTTTTGACTGGGCACAGCCAAACAGATCGGTTCTCCAGAGGAAGTAGTGTCGGATCAACTGCTTAGATGGTGTTGCATCGACCGGTTGAGCTGGCACGACTAACCAGGCAAGTGGAATTACTTCCGAGTTGCCCATCATCCGCCCACTGCCAGCGTTGCGCCATGTTGTCTGCCGTTAACGACGAGCTTTGCGTGTTCCTAACACATGCAGTCATAGTGGAACCTGCTCATTTGATCGGCCAGACCATCGGAAAACAGGAAAATAGACACCAGACCGGCCCGGTTGGTAACGAGCTGGCTACAAATATCTTAGCCACCACAAGTCAGGGTGCCGTTGTTTAATTTTCATAAACCCTTTGCAGAGAGGGTACATGAGCAAAACAACCGCAACCCACATTCCGTAGATGAACGGCAGTCCGTGGCCGTAGCCCTCGGGCGGCCGTTGCATCATAAATCCTCCGTACAACAGCCAGGCTGCCTTCTGCTTGTAAATCATTGCTGTGTAAACGGCGAGTATGTGAATCACGTAAAGGTGGATCACGTAGTAGAAAAGTGGCACCTGACCGAATACCGTTACGATTTTTGCCGGCCATAACCTTGGGTTGATCTTGTCAAGCAACGCTAGTGCGATCAAAGTCGGTCCCAGGGTCATTAGCAAAAACTGCAAGGAAGGCGGGTATTTCAGCGTGTCAAAGAACGAGATAATGGTCAGGGTGACGGTTGGTTGAAGCGTCCACGGACCTGCCGCGACGCCGAACAGGCTTTGATCGCTATTGCTATAAAGATGGAAAAATCGCAGGAATAGAAAAGCAGAGGTGGCAGTCGCGCCAATTCCGAAAAGGATTTTTCTCCAGTCCGTTCTGCGCAAGAGAGCGCCTAGGGCATAGCCGAGGGCCATGACTCCCACCCATGGCAATAGGGGCCAGAGCACGAAGAAATAGACCTTGCCGGGTTGAATCCAGAAGTTGCCATGGCCATGCAGAATGAGCCACAGACCCCCGAATTTCACGAACGCGGCGGGATTCACGCGATCAAGCAGGTTGTGAGTTACTACCACGCCTGTACCGAAGCCCACGATCATCGGCAGCGGCACGCGCACTAGAAGCGCCATTGCGACCATCGACCATCCGAGTGCCCAGAGCACACCGCCGAATAGGAAAGGAAAGACGGAAGTCCAGCCAAAGCCAACAACGGTCAAATCCAAAACCACCAGCCATAACCCGCGCGTCCAGAAAAACCTTGAAACCTCGGCAACTGATTTGCCTCGCGTGAGAGATAAATAACCGGCTGTGCCAGCCAGGAGGAAAAATACTGGAGCGCAAAAGTGAGTAATCCAGCGCGTAAAGAAAAGCGGCGCGGTCGTATGGGCGAGATTTTCGGGTGCGAATGCCGAACCGGTAAAAAAGTCCCTTGTATGGTCCAAGGCCATCAGGATCATGGCCGCGCCTCGAAGCATGTCCACGCATGCTAGCCGCGATGTATCAACTCCGGAATGTGGCAATTGCAAATTTTCCGTGAGGACAACTGGCGTCTCCAAAGCGAAAGTTGGCTGTGTAGTCTTCGGTCTTGCGTCAGCAATCAGCAAGGTTTGCTTAACTCCGGAGATGATTGTCTGCCGCGCTAAGGATGGATGTTCAGCATGGCGAATGACAATAGTACGTGGGTCGGCGGCGCGCTAACGAGTAATTATCTTATCGGCATATAGGCTTCTCGCTGTCGCGCTCCTTGCTGCGTTGCCAGCTAAGATCCGCGCGGATCGGACCGATCCTGTTGCGATGCTCCGCGCCGAATAGGCACCCGGTTAGGAAATCCGCACCGCCACTGCTGCTGAGAACGAGTCCTTGCATTCACGCCCCTTGGGTGTAGGCTCAAGGGCCCGACCACTCTTCAGTGGAGCAGAACATCAAACTCAGAGATCTTCAGATCTTCCTCCGAGAGCACGGCAAATTGCTTGGCCATTTTTCGTCGGGGCGTCGGCAACGTCTCCCACTGCAGTTTGCGCACGACTTCCGGCTCGAATCCAGCCTCCCGAAAGAGCCGCAAGAGCTCTGAATACCGTAGGCGGTTCGTGTAGAAACGGGAGTTCGCCATGAGCGGAGACTCCCAGATGCCCTCGCTGAAGCGCAGGTCATTCAGCTTCCCCCCGATAATGTCCTTGATCGGAACGCAGTGCGAAGCTACTCCGCCCACGCGCTGAACGCGCCGCAGTTCCCGCAAGGTGGCAACGAACTGGTTGCGCCGCACGTAGGGCAGAACGGCATTCGACCAAACAAAATCCACGGACGCCGACGGGATCCTCCTTAGCGACGTCAGGCCTTCGGTCAGGTATTCCGCGCCGCAAGACTCGGCCACATCGTCGATCGTTCTGCAATGATCAAGGTTGGGAGGGTACATGCCCAGCTGGCGCAAGTGGGATTCCATCTGGCGGTAAACCCCGAGGTCCGTCGACGCGCAGGACTCGACATCCACCAGGAAGGTCTTTGAAGCTCCAAACGTTTTGGCAATCAACGCCGAGTCTAGCGAATCGCCGGGCCCCAACTCCAGGCCCACAAAGCCATCTGCTTTTCCCGTTAAGCTGGCCGCGTCAAAGTGCCGACGAAATATCCGCAGGGCGTATTCTGGGCGATCCATTCCTCCCTGCTTGAAGAGTCCGATTTTTTCCCAGAAATGATACGAGAGAGGTAGCCGTGCCAGCACGATCTTGGCAGCGATCTTCAACTGCCAAGGAACACTCTGCATATGGCGCATACTATTGCACCTGGCTGGGGACGCCCTTGAGTCAAACTGAGTCGGCCAAGGGTAAATTCAGGCTAGACTAGCGCTAAAGAAGTAACTTTACAAAGTTTAGACTCACCCGGGCTGTCCCAAACGCACACATTAGATGTATTCCTTCAAGTCGGTTTTGGACGCCGTTGCGAGTCAGTTTGGTACTCGTGCATCGGCCCCTCCACCCTCTTTAGCGCGAGGGACGGGAAAATATAGGCATTCGCGTTGGCGTCCCAGCGGTAGCCCACCCGGAACCGCCACAGTCTTCGGGATCGCGCGGGCCACTCGATCAACAGGTGAGGATGCTTCGGATCAAACTTCACCGAAACCTTCAGGAGATGAAAATGCCAAATCGTTCGGGGAGGGCGAGCGCCCTCAATGGTTAACTTTCGTTGGACCGGACAGCCTAGGTGACCAAGCAGTCGGTAGTCGGAGCCTTCGTGCGGGCAGCCTCGACCCGTCAGAGGAAATGCCAGCAACAAGGCGATGAGTGCAACCATGAGCAACCTAACGGGAGCATTAGCAGAATAACGGAGCGCACGGAGTCTTTCCATAGACCGAAAGCGTCAAAGATTTGGTACCCACGTAGTAGAACTAGCAAGTAATGGGTCTCTCGCGCAAAGGTTGACCGGCAGCGTCAGGAGGACAGAGTTTTAAGCCATCCTGCGAATCGCGCCCGATGTTCGTGTTCCATCGCGATGAACTTCACGCCCATCCCTTGTTTAGGGCTACTTCGTTGGACAGCAGCACGAGCACGTACCTCACCTGTAGGCGCATCAATAAGCAACTGAATGAAGGTTCCAACAGGCGGCGGATCCGATGTACGGATGAACAGTCCGCCCAAGCCGAGGTTGTCCACTGCCGAAACCGCTCTTTTGTTGAACCTATGCCTATGCCAAGCGACGATCGTCCCTTTCGGGGCGGCAAAGCGAGGATAAACACGACGTTCGCTATCTTGGTTTGACATGGCGATCCTGCAGCCGTTCTGTGATGGTGATCCTATCACTGACACCCCTGGAACGTGCAAAAGCAGGACCTTAAATGAGCGTAGAATCATTCCAGGATGGAAAAACGACCCACGCCGGAAGCCCGCTGCCCGCACTGCGGTGCGGTCGCAGCGATTAAGTTCGCTAATTTACCCTGTGGTCGTAAGGGTTGTAAGGGCGTCTTTGAAAGCGCGACTGGCGAAAAGGATTGGGACGAGTGTCCCTCATGCCATGCGACCGGTTGGGAAGGCCGGAGTATATGCAATCGGTGTAAGGGTAATGGTTGGTTGTTTGGCGATGTACCGCAAAAATAAAGGGACCCGAGCTTGAGATTCCCGGGTCCCTAAAATGGTCGGAAGGGTGATAGCTTGCAGGTGAGTGTGACGCGAAAGCCAAAAGCCGCGAAACTGGCAATTCTCACAGGCGGTCGCATACCCCGTAAAACGCGTTTGTACTCCTCTTCTTGACTGGCAAAAGGCTCCTTTTCTAATTTGAATCGCACTCTCCGACAGCAGCGGATTGATAGAGACCCATCGCACTTGTTCGCCATCGCGTCATATACAATGCTCCTTAACATCGTCTCTATCAGGAGGTACGAAAATGGTGATCAGCGATCGCTTACGAGAATTGCGCGAAAGCAAAAATATGTCGCAGGGGGACATCGAAAAGAGAACGGGACTGTTCCGCTGCCACATATCCCGCGTCGAAAATGGCCACCCGGTTCCGTCCATCGAAACTTTGGAGAAGCTGGCGCGAGCTTTGGAAGTGCCCCTTTACCAAGTGTTTTACGATGGCGAAAACCCTCCTCAAATCCCAAATCTCTTGAAGAGTAAGACCTCGGACGACATCGTTTGGGGACACTCAGGTAAAAGCGCGGCGTACCTCCACAAACTAAGGAAATGCCTCAGCAAGGCGGGAGACAAGGACCGCAAGATTCTGTTTTCCTTCGCTCAAAAGCTAGCGTCGGGTCGGAGTCGCGTCGCGCAAGCTTAGTACGCACAACTTTTGATCATGCTAGGCTCCCGCATCCGGGTTCGCCTTTACAGCGGCAAAGTTGTCGGGGCCGAGATAACGGCAATAGTGAAGCAGTCTACTGGTCGCAAGATTCGAATTTCGTTCGGAAAAGAGAGCGTGGCAATCAACCCCAGGCAAATTATCGAGGTTCTGGATTTGACCTAGGACTTCTTAAAAGCGGTTTGTTCTTCAGTCGGCGCAATTCATCGTCTAAGATGCTGTCAATTTCTTCGGCGATTTTGCTTGATTTATTCGTATCTTCCACAACCTCGGCGTGCTCGCATAACTCCTTGAAACGCTCTCTGCTTTTTCTCAGCATAAAAAGCTCATACGTTAGATGATTTGGACGCCATAAAGGTCAGTGGGTTACTATAGCTATCCTCTATACTTTGGGTACAGTCAGCGCGTATAGTCGTCGTCAATCACACATGCCGGTTCGCGGCACTCTCAATACTCCCTATAAGGTTCCACGCTTCACTCTTCGGAATGATCGCCTGAATCCCGGCCTTGTGAGCCGCAGCATCAAGTCCTTCAATGTCTAGTATCGTGAACAAGATTAAGGGAATTGTAGGGTTGGACGCAGACATTTGCTGAGCGGCCTCTATGCCCGTCATGTCGGGCATAGACAAATCCAACAAAACTACGTCCGGTTTGAGTTCTTGAAATTTCTCGACTCCATCTTTGCCATCCTCGGCTTCGCCGCAAACCGTCCAGTGACGGGAACGCAAAATCGTGCCGATAATACGGCGCGAAATCTCGGAGTCATCGACAACCAATATTCGAAGTGCTTCAGGTTCCATGCTCTTCGACATCTGTCACCTCGCGTTGGGTGACAGCCAAAGAGCTGGAAGCACCTCAAGGTACGCCACCGTACCAACACGCGACTGAAAGCGCAATCGGGTCTTCGTGGTACGCAGGTTTACTGGACGTTGAGGGACAAAGGTTCAATACGAACTGCTTGAATTAACTACGGACCAGTTTGGCCTCTATCTTCGGAGAGAAATACAACGTACGCAAATGCGGCGGCTGCACCGACAATGATGACTGCAAATATTCCTACAATTAGCGTCTCCATGTTGGGAACCTCCGAGGCCAATCATGGTGCTAGAACTGCTGTGCGCCGTCGATACGGGGATTCCTGTAGGTCAGTACGTACGCCCGCGTACCCATTATTTTACCGCAGGAGTCGTAGGCAGTGAGTATCTATAGTAGTTCGGCGCTTGTGAAGAGCCTCGCCCGAATAGCGTTAAAGCGGGCACCGACTGTAGGCCAGCGAAAGAAACGATGTTGGCAATCCCCGCAATGAAACGGTTTGAGAAGCAGTAGCGTTAAGGGGACTCGCTCAACAAATCCTCTGCGCTTCGAACGCCGAACTCGCTCACTCCGACACTCTGGACAGCGGTGCATTTTACCTTCCCTGCTAGCTACCGACGCTCTCGTTCCGCATCATCGTTCAGATAAATAAAGCATGCGAACAAGCCGACGATAAGAGTCGGCAAAACCACGCCGATAATAGCCACAATTCCGTTCATTTCGGCTTCAAGACTAGGCTACGGCCATGCTGTGGCGTTAAGTGAAGACTTGCAATACGGATTTCTCCCTAGTGAGGCTGAGTATGCGTGCTGCACTGAACAGCGTCCAGGAAAGGTGGCACGCGGCCTAGCGTTTCGGAGTTGTGTCCTTCGGATCAGCTTCAAGGGTTACGTCGATGTGAGCACCCTGCTTCAGTTTCACTTCGTTGCCCTTCTCATCCGTTAGTTTGTTTTCGACTCGCAATTCTTGGTAGAGAGGATCACAACCATCAATGGAAACTTCTGCCTTCTCGGGTATCTCGGGGTGGGGGGATTCAATGATTTTCTTGACGGTGGCTGGCTTAGTGACTGCTGGCTTATTTGACTTGACTTTGTTTTTGGCCATACGGGCCTCTCTAGACCGGTGTTCTTCCTTAATCTCTAGTTAGGCGGTTGGTCGTTCGGACTCAACAACGCTTTCAGGTGCTCACGGAGATTGCTTAAACCTCCCGGTTTTGACAGGACAATATTCACACCAACGCTTGAGGCGAGTTTGCCGTTGAGGTTTTCCGCATACATTGTGAACAATACGATTGGTACCTTTGGCATCGCACGTTTTAGAATACTTGCCGCTTCCGCGCCATTCAGACGTGGCATTGCCAGGTCGAGAAGAATCAAATCCGGCTGAAGGTTCTTAGCTCGTTCTATGGCCTCCAAGCCGTCCGCAGCTTCCCCGCAGACTTTGTAGCCATCGGCTTCCACAGACGCTCGGATAGCCAAACGAACAGTCGGATCGTCATCGACAATCAGCAGGTTCTTGGACACCTTCCGAGTTTGGATCGAGGAGTTCTGGGCAACAATACAGGAATCCCTGTAGGGTGTTCAATTTTGAACATCGCTGGCCGGCCGCTTACCTGCGTGGGCGGACACGAACGCTTTTCAGGTCTTAGCCCCTGCGAAGAGCGCTGCGGGCGGTGACGGTCTTACTCGATCAGAATTAATTATTAGGCTTGTCGGGCGAGGCTTCGCCCTCCAAACGGTGCTGTTTACCTAACAGGAGGTCGTTTATCTGTCGCGTAAGTTCCAAGAGTTTCTTGGGGTCTTGCTCGACAGCGGCTTGCTCACAAAGCTCTCGCCAACGTTCTTTATTTTCTCGCATACCGCACCCTAGCACAGAAAACTAGTCGGGTCTGTTCAATGCGGAAACAACCTCAACTCGGAGCAGCTTTGCTGCGATATAACAAATACGTTCCGTACATAAGACGCCGAACAATGCGACCCCGATACCACCAGACAATCCGTCAAGGGGCTGGCTTTAGTTAAACTTTTTTCTGTGCTCTGCTGCTTTGTTGAACGCACTCTTCGATTGCGGGAATCAAAGTAGAACCAAGCTGTCCCTTGTCCAGCAATTTCGTGGCTCCGAAGCTCCGGGCAAGGCTGGCGGTCTCTGGGTCGTTCCACACAGACATTGCAAGCAAACATGACCCGTGAAAATGGGCTTTGATAGTGGCAGGGGTAAACAGCTCTTCGCCGGGCATCCGCACGTCCATCAGAACTACATCGGTAGAGGTCGCGTTAAATATCTTCAGCAGTTCTGCATAATTGCCAGCTTCGCCACAGACCGCGATGTCGGTTTGAGCTTGAAGCAGCGAACAGATGGTGCGGCGAATGGTTGCAGAATCGTCAGCGATTAGAAGTCGAATCGGGGTTCCCATCGACAAATGGTATAACCCAGCCAACTTGTTCTGTCTACGCGGCCATGAACACTACAGCCGGAAACCCCCCAGTAGCATAGGCCGCGCTGAGTGGAGAAGACGGCACCCCAAGGACCCCTCGAAAAGATGAATGCGTAACCAAATCCAAGTCGGCTCAACCGTAGTCGCCATCGAGAAGCTCAAGTTCTCGACCATTTGAATGCCGCCGCTACTTATTGCGTCCGTCCTTCATGGTGCGAGAGGATAAATCGAGAAGCGAGATGATGCACTTCTCGGCGAGCGCCTCCGAAGACAAAAACTCGGTTTTCTCTTCTTGCTTCCAACCGTATTCGCGAGCGAGAGACAAATCAGGCGCATAAACCACTTCACGATCTTTTCGCGGCTGGTCCAAATAATACCTGTTCCTTTCGCTTGGAAGTATCAATCGACCTTTGAATTCCCGCACAACTAATCCGGTGCCCTCCAAGATATTTGCGTACGGCTGATTCCACACAACGGTCACAGTAACCGCGTCGTTTGTTATAACGCACGTCTGCGCGGTACTCCGTTCAGAGAAAACACTCTCGCACCTGACATTAAGGTCTTTGCACTGGCGCTCAATCTCATCGAATAGCCTGCGTACAGCGGCGACGATTTTATTCAGGCCTTCCTCGGTGTTCATTCGTCTTTTGTCTTGCAAGTACTGTTCTTCGGCCTTTAGCAACTCGGCTCGCTTCGCCGGAGTGAGGCGCGTACTCTCGCCACCCATTTCCTGAACGCGAGCCTTTATAGCGCCCACCGCCTGTTCCAATCCGTATTCTGCGTAGTCGAACCGCACATGGGTATGGGGCAGCCAAACGGGCAACGCAGCCACTCGGTCAAGTACGAGAAAGAACAATCTCTGCCACCCGAATGCAAGGCAGGCATCCTTTATCGCTGTTTCCTCGACGCGCGTCCAAGGGGTCTTGCCCCAACCATCGCTATACAGCACCACATTCACACGAGAATTGTCGTAGAAAGGCTCGCGCATCGACTCCAAACCTTCTGTTCCAGCTAATTCTTCTTGCTTTCTCGGAAAGAAAAAGACGTTCAACCCTTCGCTGAGTTTGTCGTTGAGGGCCGCTGCCGTATGCGAGTCTTTCGATAGGAAGGAAATGGCGACATCGTATTTTGGGCTATCGATTGGCACTTAGGGTCCTATTGCGGCGTGACGCGATATTATGGGCGGCATGAATCCCAAAATTCCAGCCGCAATCGTTCTTGCAGCCGTCGCCACTGAAGCAGTCCTCGATTGTGCTGGACGCGGATGTGAATGGAACGGCGGTCTCGAAGAGCGACGCGCAACTGCAAAATTGCGACGAGTGTAGACAGAACCGCACCATATCCAGCAATCCACTCGGTCGCACTCACGGCAACTTCTGTGTGCTCGAAGGCGGGATGGGTGCTTCTGGACCGGGAGCCTTAACCTCTATAAGCGGTGCGTCTTTCAGGTTCAGCTTCATCAGAATTACCCGCACACTTTCCATCTGTTCCTTTATCTCTTTAACCCGCGACTCTCGAACCCACGGCAGATATTTCTTGAAGTAATTTCCGAACCCGAACGAAACCAGCGTGACGATCAGCAGCAGAACAAACGCTGCGGCCATGAAAATGTTTGGGTGTCCGGTCTGCGCGGAGTCGCGTGAGTACGCAATCCAAGTTAGACAGACGAACGCGGCTGCCATGCCGGAAAACGAGAGCAGAGAAAAGCAGTAGAACATCGCTTGATGCTTGTCGATGGGCGATGACTCGCGCCACTCGGAGATTTCCTTCTCCAGCTTGGTGAGTCGCGTTGTGGCTGTCTTGCGCGTTCGTGAATCTTGTTCGTTAGCCCAGCGGCGAAATGCTCGGAAGATAATAGGAGGGATGGTGAACAGCGCGGCGAGGATGCCGAGGATGGCACCGACTAGGTTTACCCACTGTTTCCAGTCCATAAAATTTGGAGGCGCGGGTCGGATTCGAACCGACGAGTGATGGTTTTGCAGACCATTCCCTTAGGCCACTTGGGTACCGCGCCCTTGTTTAATTCTATGCCGAAAAATCCTCAGTGCCGGTTCCAGACAGACAGAGGTCTCATGCACCTATGCCCAGAATCTATGCCCACTTCTATGCCCAACGCGCCCCATTACCACCTCATTTATGCCAGATCACGCTGTTCTAACCTATTGAAACCACGTAGCGCCGCGTCGAACAAGGGTTTTGCAGACCTCTCCCTTGGGCCACTTGGGTACCGCGCCAAACAACCGAGTATAGCAAATCACTTGTAGGGGAGGGCTTGCCCCTCTCGGTCACTTGTAGGGTAAGGGCTCGTTCATCCTGAGCTGCGAAGGGCCCCACCCCGTTTCGGCAAAACCTGCAAACCGCAAGACACCAAATCGCCGCAAACGAACCTCATCAAACGACTCAAAGGCCGCGCTTTCTAAAAACACGCCTGCACGAAGCGCCCTTATCTCTTTTCGACCGGCGAAGCCACTCTCGCCTCGCGCAAGAATCGCGCCGCTTCTTCCGGCGGGGTTGGGTTGATGTAGAATCCTGTTCCCCACTCGAACCCCGCCACCTTCGTCAACTTCGGAATGATCTCGATGTGCCAGTGATAGTGATCGTTGATCTCTTCCCCGATCGGCGACGTGTGAATCATGAAGTTGTACGCCGGTTTATCCAGCGCCGCATCCAGCCGCATCAGCGCATCCTTTAACATTCTCGCCAGGCTCGCGTAAATCGAACTCTGGTTATTCTCATAAGCCGATCCGTGCGTTTTGGGCAGCAGCCACATTTCAAACGGAAACCGCGAAGCATAAGGCGCCACGGTGATGAAATGTTCGTTCTCCCCAACCACCCGCTCTCCGGTATCCCGCTCCTGCCGGATGATGTCGCAAAAAATGCACCGTTCTTTTTCGTCGTAGTAGTGCCAGCAGTTATCTACTTCCTCTCGCACTCGCCGCGGCACGATAGGCAGCGCGATCAACTGCGAATGCGGATGCTCGATCGACGCTCCCGCTCCCTCGCCGTGGTTCTTGAAAATCAAAACGTAGCGGAATCGCTTATCGTTCTTCAGATCCAACATGCGGTCGCGGTAAGCCCACAAAACATCTTCGACCGCCCGCTCCGGCAGATTGGGCAGCGACGTATCATGTTCCGGCGTTTCCACGATCACCTCGTGGGCCCCAACGCCGTTCATCTTGTCGAACAGTCCATCACCTTCGCGGTCCAACTCGCCTTCAATTCCCAACGCCGGAAAACGATTTGGCACCACGCGAATGCTCCACCCGGACGTGTTGGCTCCGCCGCCATTCCGCCCGTAGACCAAAATCTCCGGCGGCGTTTTCCCTTCGCTCCCGGGACAGAACGGGCAATTTTTCTGTCCAAGTGGCGCCACGGTCTCGCGCAGAAAATCCATGGGCCGTCTTCCGCGCTCCGTTGAAATAATCACCCATCGACCGGTTATCGGATCTTTTCGTAGCTCCGGCACAGCGATCCTCCCAAAACGTGCTCGGGGACAAGACTAGAGGTAAGAGCACCCTTACCCTGAATTGTACCGCGTCTAACAGCCTCTTCGGGTATCCCACCCCTGCTTTTTAAGGGTGGGTTCTTCCAGGAAGCAACCCCATCACGACCTGAACCAGACGCATTCCCAATGAGCGCATTCCTAACGAGCACGATCAAAAGTACTTGAGGGTGCCCCACCCTTGGTTTGTAAGGGTGGGCTCTTCGTAAGCTTCAAGATCCCGTAAAGTGCTTGAGCTCTTCGCGGGCTCTCTCCCAGGTTTCGAGAGTGCGAGACCTTCTCTACCAAATGTTTTCCTAGATCGGCTTTCCCGCTATGACATCTGCGGACTAAACGCATCCTTACGCAACCGCACCTCCGGCGGCATCCCCGGCCAATTATCGATCGCGAGCACATCAAACCGGCAAGGACAATCGCCGACATGCCGCTCCCCAAGAAACCTCCGCGCCGTCCGCACCACCACGCGCTGCTTGTCCGTCGTGACGCTCAATTCCGGCAGCGCCGTCATGGCATCGCTCACCGTCCGCGTCCGCACTTCTACAAACGCCAACGTCTTCCCGTCGTACCCAATCAGATCAATTTCCTTCGCCCCGCGCGGCATGTAATTTCGAGCGACGAACACGTAACCGTTCCGCCGCAAATACCAGTAGGCGTAAGTTTCGCCGCGCACTCCGGTTCGCCCAGCCTCCAACTTCTGCGCCGCAGTCCTCTTTACCGCAAACCCCTGTTCTGCAAGATCACGACCCGCGGACGAATCTTCGCGCGCGCCGCGCAAACCGTTGCGCGCAGCCCAGCGGACTGCTCCAAATATCAATGACGCGAAGATTGGCACGTGTCGTTCCTGCCAGAAATTACAAACTTCGCGAACCCCGCGTCACATGCAGCCGTTGGGACCGCCGGGCGCTACCCGATGTCCGAGTATAAACAAAAATCTCGTGGCTGCCACGTTTCATCTCGGGCAGCCGCGAGACTTCTCTTCTGAATTCCAGATGCCTTCTCCGTGAAACTCCGCGCCCTCAGCGTCTCTGCGTTGTCCTCGCTCCGCTCTTCTTTCGCTTTCAACTTTCAACGGTCGATCATCGCCGTTTCTTTACTTCATCGCGTCCTTACTTAGTTCCCTCTTCGCGGAAGCATTCTTCCAAGGTCTTCACCGCAAAGTCCGCCTGCTCCTCATCAACCACCAAGGGCGGGCAGAATCGCACGGTCGTATCTCCCGATCCGAGAATCAGCAGACCCTTGCGATACGCCGCCTGAATAACCCGGTTGCGCATCTCCGGAGCTTTCTCTTTGGTCTTCTGGTCTTTGACCAGTTCGATGCCGATCATCAACCCGCGACCTCGCACCTCGCCCACGTTTTTGAACTTCTGCGTCCAATCCGCGGTCCGCTTCATAATAAATTCCCCGACGCGTCTCGCGTTCTCCATGTACTTGCTTTCCAGCAAATGCAAGGTCGCCAGCGAAGCCGCGATGCACACCGGATTCCCTCCGAACGTCGAAGCATGCGCGCCAGGCTTCCAGTCCATCACAGTCTCACGCGCAATTACCGCGCTCAATGGCATTCCCGAAGCAATGCCCTTCGCCGTGCAGATAATGTCCGGCTCAATCCCTGGCGCATGATCCACCGCCCACCACTTTCCGGTGCGGCCCATTCCCGACTGCACTTCGTCGGCGACCAGCATGATTCCGTATTTTCGGCAAATCTTCTGCAGACCCTGCAAAAACTCCGCTGGCGCCAGAATGTAGCCGCCCTCACCTTGGATCGGCTCGATGAAAATCCCCGCGACCTCTTCCGGATCGACGCGCCGCCGGAACAATTCCATTTCTAGATAGTTCAAGCAATCCGCCGACGCATGCTCAGGATTCACGCCGTAAGTTGCACGATAGGTGTCCGGATACGGCATGTGAAACACGCCGGAAAGCAGCGCCCCAAATCCCTTGCGCTGCACCGAACGGCTCGCCGTCAACGACAGCGCACCCATCGTGCGTCCATGAAACGATCCGTTAAACGCAATCAGCTTGTCGCGCTTGGTGTGGTATTTCACCAGCTTGATCGCCGCTTCGATCGCTTCCGCTCCGGAATTTCCGAAGTACACGCGCTTGGATTCCTTGCCTGGCGCAATCGAGCTGAGCTTTTCCGCGAGCTGCGGCATTCCCTCGTAGTAAAAATCCGTTCCCGACAAGTGAATCAACTCCGCAGCCTGCTTCTGAATCGCGGCCACAACTTCCGGATGGCAGTGCCCGGTCGCGCAGACGGCAATGCCCGCGGCAAAATCCAAAAACACATTCCCGTCCACGTCTTCGATCATCGCGCCGCGGCCGCGCTTGGCCACCAGGGGATAATCGCGGGTGTACGACGGCGACACATATTTGGTATCGAGTTCCACAACGCGCTTCGCGTTGGATCCTGGAAGCGGCATATTCAGCTTCGGGAATTTCGTGGCAATTTCCTTGGGCTCGGGCAATTTCGTTTCCGTGGTTGCAATCATTTCTTCCTCCTTGTTGAAGAATGGCCAGTGGTTAACTCATTGAAACGGAGGAACTTACAGGCGACCGACATCGCACGGACACTTACGCCGGGTGATGCGGCCTGAAGGGAGAAGTTCGTTAGTCTACGCCGTAGAGGTTGGGGCGTACTTCGGCCGGGGATGAAATGCCGGTGAACTGACTGAGATTGCTGAATTTAGAGTGTTTCATTTGCGTTTCCAGCGGACGCTTCCGTCCCGGCCATCTTCGAGAATTATACCACGATCCGCAAGTTCCTTACGGATACGATCGGAAGCCGCGAAGTCGCGTCGCTTGCGCGCGTCCTGCCGCTCAGCGACCAATTTTTCCACATCGGCGTCGGTCAAAACGCCGCTGGCATCCCCATAGCCAAGCGCCTGCAACTTCTCGGCGTCATTGTCGGCGATCACCGCGAATACGCGGTCGAACGACGCCAACAATTGCTGTGCCGCGGCAACATCGCCTTGCCTGAACTCGCCTTTGTCCATCGCGATGTTTGCTTCGCGCACAAAATCGTAAACTGCAGCGAGCGCTACTGCGGTGTTTAAATCGTCTGACAAGCCTGCGTCGAAATCCTGCGCGGCCTTGGCGATGCGCTCGGCCATGCCAGGCTGCTGGCCCTCTGGAAATTTCCCTTGCTTCAGGCGGTCGGAAAAATTTCGCAGACGCTCGACGGCGCTGGCGGCTTGCTGCAAACCATCGAAGGTGAAATTCAGCTGGCGGCGGTACGGCACACTCGCGAGTGCGAATCGCAGCGCCGATGGTTTGTAGCCCTTCGCGAAAAGGTCGCGCAGCGTAAAAAAATTGCCGAGCGACTTCGACATCTTCTCGCCTTCCACCAGCAAATGCTCCGCGTGCATCCAGTAATGCACGAACTGCTTGCCTGTGGCTCCTTCGCTCTGGGCAATTTCGTTTTCGTGATGGGGAAACGCCAAATCGATGCCCCCGGTGTGAATATCGATGGTCTCGCCGAGAAGTTTCATGGCCATCGCCGAACATTCGATGTGCCAGCCTGGTCGTCCGGGACCAATCGGCGTTTCCCAAAAGTGTTCGCCGGGTTTCGGCGCTTTCCACAACGCGAAATCCCGCGCACTCTCTTTTTCGTAGCGATCGTTGTCCACGCGCGCACCAGCTTGAATCCCGGTCACATCGATCTTCGACAATTTGCCGTAGTCTGGGAATTTCGCGATGCGGTAGTAGATCGATCCCTCGCCCGCATAGGTGTACGACTTCTCTTGAAGCCGCTGGATCAGCTTCACCATGTCGTCGATGTAGTCGGTGGCGCGAATCCAGTGCTCGGGGGCTTCGATGCTCAGCGTTTTGCAATCGTCGAAAAAAGCCTGCACGTATTTCTGCGTGTAGTCGCGAATACTGACACCGGCGGCCGCTGCCTTGGCAATGATGCGGTCGTCCACGTCGGTCAGATTCATGACGTGGTTGAGCTTGAATCCACGCAACTTCAGGAAACGCCGGAAGATGTCCTGAAACACAAACGTGCGGTAGTTGCCGATGTGCGCGTAGTCGTAGACCGTCGGCCCGCAGGTGTACATGCTGACTTCGCCGGGTTTCTGCGGAACAAACGGCTCGGTCTGGCCGCTCAGGGTGTTGTGCAATCGAATTTCGTTCATGGGGCAGTCGGTCGTCGTCAAAGGCCGAAAACAAAACGATGATTCTATCTGAAGGCAGTGAGTAGTGGGTAGTGACCAGAGAACGGAGCGCAGGGTAGTTAACCGCAAGCAGACCCTCCCCCACCTATTTTTGTAAGTGCGGATTCTAAAGGAGTTTAAGCCCAGCGATTTTGGAAGTGCGGATTGTGAAGGAGTTATAGGTGCGTTTTGCGGAAGTGCGGATTCTAAAAGGTTTAGGGTCTTTGCTTGCACCTCAGTTTTGCCCCTTGGCGCCCACGCTTTTTGGGTATTTCGCATAGATCTAGAGGGAAGGTTACGAGAAAAGAAGGTTGGATGCCGCTGAAAATGAGGGATCGAGCAGACCGACAGCAGCGAGGAGGAGTGGATAGGCGTGCCGGGAGTGAGAGCGAGGACAGGCTGGAAGCCGACTTTCATAAGGAAGAATACCACGAAAGTTATCCGATGTCAAATAATACTTTGTAGGAAGCAGTCGAATGATTGGGGACTCGGACTAAGACGTCCCGATTTTGACGTTCGAAATCCGCGACCGAGTAATGGGTCAGTTTCCGGTAAGCGCATTTCTCGGTACTAACCCAACGGGCCAGCTGATGACTTCCGGGTTGTCCGTGATCCAGGCACAACCCCCAGAGGCTTCAACCGGCGACCAGGAAAGGCGGGTTTTCGGATGTCACTCCTGCTCTTTGGGTTGATATCTTACCCAAACATGTGCATACTCAGGTTAAATGTCTACCCAAGAAACGAAAGAGCGGCTCGAACTGCTCCAAGGCACGCTGGACCTATTGATCCTGCGCACGCTGATCTTTGGATCTCAGCACGGTCAAGGAATCGCACGCACCATTCAGCAGACTTCAGAGGAAGAGCTACTCGTGGAACACGGCGCACTTTACCCCGCGCTCCAGCGACTCGAGGAGCGCCGCTGGATCTCCGCGAAGTGGGGAACCTCATCCAATAACCGAAGAGCGCGCTTTTACTCGCTGACCGCGGCTGGCCGCAAACAATTGGTGAAGGAGACCACGAAGTGGAAGCGCTTGGCGGCAGCAATTGGGAAGATTCTAGGCCCGGTAAAGGAGGGTTAGCGCAATGTTCCGACGCAAGCGTAAGGCGAGCGACTTCAACAGAGAAATTGAAGCACACCTACAACATGAGAGCGAGCGCTTGCGGGAGCAGGGGCTGAGTGAGGAGGAAGCCCGAGCCGCCGCGCGTCGCGCCTTCGGCAACGTCATGAAAGCCGAGGAGCGCTTCTACGAATCGGGGCGCTGGCTGTGGTGGGATAACCTCCGACAGGATGTTCGCTTCGGCCTACGAATGTTGGCGCGGAACCCGGGCTTCACCGTAACGGTAGTGCTTACGCTTGCGCTTTCCATTGGGGCAAACACAGCAATCTTTTCGGTGGTGGACGCGCTGCTGCTGAAAGAGCTGCCTTACGCGCATCCGGAGCGCATCGGGACAATCTATTCCCGGACTACGGGGTCTGAATCCTACGATGGGCGAAGAAATGTAGACGGTGAGCAATGGGAGCTGCTGCGCGACAAGGTTCCCTCGGTGGTCTCCGCTGTTTCTGCTTTTCTCACATCCGGGGTGAACCTTCAGGCTGGGTCCCAAGTGCAATATCTTCATGCAGGAAGAGTGTCGGCGCATTATTTGGATGTGTTGGCTGTCCATCCCATTTTGGGACGCAATTTCTCGGAGGATGAAGATCGCCCGCACGGCCCCACGACAGCCATCCTAAGCTACGCTTTGTGGCGCACGGCATTTGGAGAGAACCCGAAGGTCCTGGGACAAGCCGTTCTGCTGAAAGGCGAGCCGTACACAATCATCGGCGTGCTGCCAAAGGGCGCAACCACGCCCTTGAATGCCGATCTGTATACCGCGCTGCAACCGAGCCGCGAGGGCGAGGGCGGCGGAACCAACTTTGCAGCAATCATGCGGCTGCGCGACGGCGCGACCTGGCTACAGGCAGATGTGGAGGTCAACGTTGCCTTGGCAAGGTCCCTCCACGCCCAACGTTTTGCGAAAAGCAATCCCGGCGAACAGGTAGCGTATTACTGTGTGTCTTTGCAAAAAGGCGAAACGAGTGCGCTCAGGCCTCAGGTGCTGGCGCTGATGATGGCGTCGGGATTCATTCTGCTCATTGCTTGCGCGAACCTCGCCGGGCTGACCCTAGTGCGTATGTTGCGCCGCACAGGCGAGATAGCCACTCGGGCGGCGTTGGGCGCGTCGCGCTGGCAGATTCAGAGACAGCTCTGGATCGAAAACCTGCTGCTCGCTCTGGTGGGGGCAACCGCTGGCATAGGAGTGGGCTTCATTGCACAGCGGGCGATGTTGCTACTCCTGCCGGAACATTTTTTGCCGGTCGTCAACGTTCCTCTCGACGGCCGCGTCCTGGTCTTTACGCTGTTTCTGTCTTTGTTGACCAGCGTGTTGTCCGGCATGTTGCCTGCGCTTACCACGAGGAAACTGGACCTGCGGTCTTCCATCGCCAGCCACGCGGTAATAGGTGCGGGCAGCGTTCGACTGAGACAAGGGTTGATTGCCGGAGAGGTGGCCCTGACGGTCGTGCTGCTGGCCGCCGCCGGGCTGCTCATTCGTACGCTCGTGCACCTGGAGACCATGCCTCCAGGGTTCAACCCAAGCGGAGTGATCACCGCTAAGGCGTCCGTGGATGATGTCCGCTACCACGACCCAGCAGACTTCCAGAAACTGCTCAATGAGAGTCTCGCCGCCATGCGGGAGATTCCCGGCGTGCAGAATGCCGCCGTTGGATTGACCCTGCCGTACGAGCGTGCCCTAATCGATGGAGTAACCCTCAGCGACGGCAAAGAGGCGGGGCAGGGGGTTTCAACTGACGAGGTGTATGTCACCCCGAGCTATTTCGATACTTTGCAGATTCCAGTGCTCGAGGGCCGAACGTTCACCGATAGAGACAGTCCGGATGCACAGCATGTCGTTGCGATCAACCAGACATTCGCCCGCAAGTTCTTCCATGCGGCGAATCCCGTGGGACGATATCTCAACAAGAATCTGTTGATCGTAGGAATCGTAGCGGACACAGTAGGGTCCTCCGCCGGTAGATTGACCACAGACGCGGCCCCTTTAACGAGCGAAGAGACAATCTATCTCCCCGCTGCACAGGTCGACGACGCCCGATTTCTCTCCACGGTGCATATCTGGTTTCAGCCAAGCTGGATTGTTCGAACCGCTGGCCCGGTGCAAGGTTTGACCGCCCAGATGCAGCGTGCCCTCGCGAGTGTGGATCCCAACCTACCTTTTTCCGGGTTTTACGACATGAAGGACCTTATGGCTGAGACACTGGCGACACAAAGGATCGAGGTCGCGCTGCTAACCGCAATGGCATCGCTCGCGCTGTTGCTGAGTGCGGTTGGTATCTTCGCACTGGTGGCGAACATAGTCGTGCAGAGGACGCGCGAGATCGGAATCCGCATGGCCCTAGGTTCGACGATTCAAAAGGCGATGATCCACATCGGCACGCCGGGGGTGGGGGCTTCGGCTGTGGGAATGGTCCTGGGACTACTGCTTTGCGGGGGGGCGCTTCGCGCCATGCGTGGCGTTATCTATGGCGTAGGTGTGTACGATGTGCTGACCATCGTTGTCGTGATGCTGACGCTCTCTGCCGTAACGCTTCTCGCAACAATGGTGCCTACCCTGAGAGTTGCAAGGATCGACCCGGCTAAAACACTGCGCGAAGAATAGGGGGGCCATGTCTCCGAGGGAACAATACAGTCGGACTTTTGGCTTCAGCGGCGCACAGAATGTCCCTATCTGTTGAGGACACCACATCTCATGATCGAGAGAGTGCTTGAGCACCAGAGAGTCCCCGATTCGCCCAATCTCCGGATGGTCGGTAATCCGGAAGTTATCGGCCTGTCTCCGCTGCTAACTTCCGCATAGCCCGTGATCCGCGCGGAATCGGCGATAAGTTCCAAACGCAGGATCGTACTTCCCACGCACGGCACCTGTTGCTTTCCCAAAGGAAGTGTGGCACCTTTCCTGTTGGAAACCCAAATGGCGGTGTTGTGAAGAAAAAAACGGATGTCCTGCAGGGCACGTTGGCGTTGATGGTCCTCAAAACTCTCGATGTTCTGGGACCACTCCACGGCTACGGCATCGCGCGACGCATCGAGCAGATCAGCGGAGATCTTCTTGCAGTGAATCAAGGGACTCTGTATCCGGTGCTGTTGAAGCTGGAGCAGGAAGGCGCGATCGCATCCGAATGGGGCGCCTCAGAGAATAATCGCAGGGCGCGCTTCTATCGACTGACACGTGATGGACGTAAGCAATTGCAGGTCGAAACCAAGGATTGGGAGCAGACGGCCGCGATCATCGGCCGGTTCTTCGATGCCAAAGCGGAGGATTTGTCATGAAAGCTCTGAGGCGCTTTCTGTCGCGTTTGGCCCACTTGGTGACCAGGCGGCGAGACGACGAACGATTGAAGCAAGAAATTGAGGAACATATCACTCTGCAAACCGACGAAAATCTTCGCGCCGGCTTGTCAGCCGTGGAGGCTCGCCGCCAAGCCATGGTCAAGTTTGGCGGCGTGGAGGCGATGAAACAAGACTATCGAGCCGAGCGAGGCCTGCTCTTCATCGAGAATCTCCGGGGGGATTTGCGAAACGCTGGGCGATCGATTTCCCGCATGCCAGGGCTCGCGGCGGTGATCGTCGTTTCGCTGGCCATCGGCATTGGCGTCAATACAACGATCTTTTCCTGGATTCAGATGATCCTGTTCCAACCGATGCCCGCAGTGACCGGTGCATCGAAGTTTCTGCTGGTCGAGCCTCGCTCGGACACGGCCGGGTATCCAGGTGCTTCCTGGCTGGAATACCGCGACCTGCAAACGCACGTGCCGGCACTGCGGGATATCGTGGCCTCTCAGATGCTGCCCTTCAACGTGGGCCAGCCGGGCCAGACCGAGCGGACGCACGGGCAACTGGTTTCCGGAAATTTCTTTTCCGCGCTGGGACTTAAGCCTGCAATCGGACGGTTTATCCGGCCGGAAGAGGCGGAGCAGCCGGGAACCGAGCCTGTCATTGTCATTTCCTATGACTACTGGCAAACGCGATTTCGCGGCGCTCCGGAGGCTATCGGACAAAAACTGCGCGTTAACGATCGCGAGCTGATCGTCGTCGGCGTGGCGCCAAAGGATTTCCAGGGCACCACGCCCCCCTTGAAGTTCGAACTGTGGGTGCCGGCCACGATGACGCCTGCCTTGCTCGGCGGAACACGCGACCTCGAAGATCGCAGCTCCCGCGCTTTTTCGTTAATCGGATTGTTACGGGCTGGGGCGACACGCCAGGAAGCGCAGTCTGAGCTCAGCACCACCATGGCGCAGCTGGCGCGCGATTATCCTGAAGCCAGCGCCGGATTTAGTGGCGAGATTCTTGCCTTCTGGGAGGCACCGCGCGGCCCTCAGCGCTTGCTGATCAGCGGGCTAGCCATCTTGCAAGGCGTGATGCTGCTCCTGCTTTTGGCGGTCTGCGGGAACACCGCAAACCTCATGCTGGCTCGTGGAAGCACCCGCCAGCGCGAGATGGCCGTGCGCGTGGCGCTGGGCGCGGGACGCTGGCGCATTGTCAGCTTGGTGCTCTCGGAAAATATGCTGCTCGCTCTGCTGGGAGCGGGCCTCGGAGCAGCTTTCGCCGTTTGGGGCACTACGGCATTGCGCATCGCTCCCATGATTGGCGCATTTCCGATCCTGTTTCCGACCAAAGTGGATCAATTCACCCTCGCCTTCGCGATAATGCTCGGCGCCGCGTGCGGTTTGATTTTCAGTACGGCGCCGGCCGTCCATCTGGCACGGTTGGATCCACAGGATGCGCTGCGCTCCGGCTCCAATACGCCGCAGCGCAGCCGTGGGCGCAAAGTTCTGATGGGCGTGGAAGTCGGACTTGCCATGGTCGTTCTGATCGCCGCGGCGCTCTTCTTGCAGAGTTTTCGGTCGGCACGGCAAACCGATCCGCGATTCCGGCCCGAGGGTGTTTTGCTGGCCGCCTACGACTTAAGCGGACGGAATCCCGACGACGCGTCGGAGCGCGAATTTGCCGCGCGCCTTCTGGAACGCCTGCGCTCCTTGCCGGAAATCGAGGCCGCCGCCATCGCCACGAATGTTCCCGTGGACTTGCATGGAATTCCGCGGCGGCCGTTCACTGTGGAAGGCCGGGTGCGCACGGAGCCAGGGCAGGATCGAGCCATTTCCAACACGGTTACGCCGGGTTACTTCAAGGTGATGGGCATCCCACTGGTCGAGGGAAACGACTTTGCCGACCTGAGGGATAAAGCGGCGCCCGCGCAAACAATCGTCAATGAGGAGTTTGTCCGGCGTTACCTCAATGGCGCGGATGCCGTCGGCCGCCGCTTGCAGACGCGCACGCAAAGCTTCGCGATCGTCGGCGTGGCGCGCGATTCGGCCTACGACGCACTCGGCGAGCCCCCGCAGCCCGCGATCTATTTCTCGTACCGGGATCGTCCAGCGGGCCAAGGCGAGATTCACTTGCGGACGCGCAGCGGGAACGAATCCGCGCTCACCTCGGAGGCGCGTGGCGTTCTGCGCGATCTCGATCCCATGCTTGCTCTTTACGACGTGCGGACATTCCCGCAGCACATCGAACGAAACCTCTATCTTCGCCGAATCCCCGCGCGGATGTTCGTCGTGCTCGGGCCACTCCTGCTCGGCCTCGCCGCCATCGGAATCTACGCCGTGGTTTCCTACGCGGTGGCCAGGCGAACGAGAGAGATTGGCGTGCGCCTGGCGTTTGGCGCAACCAGCGGCCGCGTCGTCCTGCAAATTATTCGCGAGAACTTGGCTGCAATCACCTGGGGCACCGCGATTGGATGGGTGCTCGCGCTCGTGATCTCCTTTCACGTGACGAATGGCCCGGTCAACCTTCCAGTTTTCCTCGGAGTACCCGCGCTTCTGTTGAGCGTCGCGACGCTGGCCTGCTGGATTCCGGCACGGAGAGCTAGCCGAATTGATCCGATGGCAGCACTCAGGCACGAGTAAAAGCAGGGAGGAGTCCGACGACGGTACCAGCAGAGAAGGGGGCAGCGCGCGCCCCGTTCTCCACGGGTAGACTGCCGGTTACGAAAACCCAACGACGTCAGTCCTTGGGCGTCACGACACGCTCGGCGTCACTGGTAACAGCAACTCCCGGATCCGATACAACCGTGTGAATTAGATCGCCGGAGTGGCTTACTAGGATCGCCAGGTGAAGTGCTGGTTGGTCTTGGTTGAATATCGTCATGATTCCGGTGCAATCGGAGTTCAGAGTATAGGCGCCCGTGCCGGGACGCCAAATCTGCGCAAGGGTGCCATTTTCAGAGACCGCGTCCAATTGCGTGAGGTTGCCGTGACCATCGAAAGTCGTCTTTGCGATGCCGTCAATAAGAAGCGGTCCGCCAGGGGTTAAGATCTGCCCGTGGACCGTAAACGCGTAAGTGCCCTTGATGGTCAGATTTGAGCATTCATTGGGATGAGCGCTTGCTGCGGACGACAAAGCAAGAATCATGCCCAGCAAAAAAAGAGTTGTGCGTAGTTTCATAGTGCCTCCGTGTTTTTGGGTGGCGTGCATCTTCACCCATATTGGAGGCCGATGTTGCAGCCTAAGCGCGTAACTCACAATGGAGAGCGCCTGTAGGTTGTCTGTAGGACGCGTGGCAGAACCTCTGTCGAAAGGCTGTACAATACCCAAATTCTCTTTTTTGGACGGGCTGCTGTGTCTTCGGAAAGAATTCATCTGGGCCAATTCGTGCTCGACATAAGCCGTTATGCATTGACCTGCGCGGGCAAGCCGGTCCGCATGGAACGTATCCCGATGGATTTATTAATCCTTTTGGTCCGCGAGAATGGGAGATTAGTCAGCCGGGATGAGATCATTGACCGGCTCTGGGGCAAGGATGTTTTCTTCGATACGGACAACGGCATCAATACCGCCATAAGAAAGATTCGGCGCGCTCTAGGAGAAGATCCAGAGAAGCCGCAGTACATCGAGACAGTCCAAGGTAAAGGATACCGCTTCAAAGGTGCGACAGACACCGTCACAGGTATCGGTTCATCACAGGTGGACACCGGAAGACCTCGCATCATGCTGGCGGTGCTTCCCTTCGAGAATCTGAGCGGCGATCCAGACCAGGAATATTTCAGCGATGGCCTAACCGAGGAAACGATCATGAGGTTAGGCAAGATGTCGCTATGCGGCTTGGGCATAATCGCGCGCACTTCGTCCATGGCATATAAGCATTCCGATAAGTCTGTCTTGCGAATCGGGCAGGAGCTGAGCGTGGATTATGTGCTCGAGGGCAGCGTCCGACGCGAAGCGGGCCGCGTTCGTGTTACCGTGCAGTTGATCCGAGTTTCCGATCAAATCCACTTGTGGGCCGAAAATTTCGATCGCCCATCTCAAAGCATCCTTGATATCCACAGCGAAGTCGGTTCGGCGATCGCGGCGCAGGTGAAACTTGAGCTGACTCCTGAAGGGGAGCGACAACTGCGAAGCGTGCGGAATGTCGCCCCCCAGGCATACGATTACTACCTTCACGGCCGTTATCATTGGGAGCGACTTACCTTTCCTGAGATGCAGAAGGCCACGGAATACTTTCGCAAGGCAACGGAGCGCGACCCGGAATTTGCTATGGCATTTTCTGGACTGGCCGATTCGCTGATGAGCTTGCCCATCAACAGCGATGTAGCTCCCAAAGACGCATTTCCAGAAGCGAAAGCTGCGATAACGCGAGCCCTTGCATTGGACCAGGATTCCGCTGAAGCGCACAATTCCGAGGCAGCCATTAAGTTTTGGTTTGACTGGGATTTTGAAGGGGCGGAAGCAGCGGCGCGAAGAGCAGTTAGCCTGAACTCGAACTATTCCCTGGCACATCTATATCTCGCACACGTTCTTTCGAACGTCGGACGGCACGACGAGGCTTTACACGCGATCCAGCAGGCGCTCGTGCTCGATCCATTTTCCCTTATCGCGAATGCGATGTATGGCCAGTTTCTCTATCAAGCGGGAAGAATTGAGGAATCTATCGATAAATTGTTGGCAACTCTCGAAATGGAATCCCGATTCTGGATTGCCCACATCTGCCTGGCAAAAACGTATGAGCAGAAAGGAATGTACGCCGAGGCGTTACAGGCTTGCGAGAACGCTTGGAACTTTTCCGGAGGAAATACCGAAGCATTGTCGATCGCCGGTTATGTTCAAGCAGTTGCCGGCAACAAAACGAAGGCCGAGAGCAAGGTTCAGGAAATGCTGCAGCGCAAAAAAGAGCGGTATGTGCCCCCGTATAATTTGGCGTTGGTGTTTGCCGGTCTCGGGCAAACCGAGTCCGCACAACATTGGCTTCAGCAAGCGTTTGAAGACCGCGACGTGCATATGACCTTCTTGCGGGACCATAAGTGGGACAGCATGCGAGGCAATCCTCAGTTCCAGAGGATCGTGGAGCGTGTGGGACTCGTGCGCCCCTAGGGCACATTGAGTCGAAGAGTGAGCCCGCAGGGATGCCGGCGCTACCAGACGGTCACACACTGGTCACTCGGGAACGCGTTGGAGGAAGCTGCGGTCTTCGACGAGGATGCAGCGGGAAGCGTCGGCCGCGGCAACGGTGGCGATGGCGTCGGGATCTTTGGATAGGGCCTCGCGGTATTTTTCGTAGGCGGTTAGGTTGGCGAAGCGGATGAGGGCGTAGGCTACGTTGGTGGGGCCGGCGAATTTTGTGGGGAGGAAATAGCCGAGGAGGTCGCCGCCGCAACGCTTGATGGGTTCGGGCCACCGGCGGGCGTATTGTTCGAATTCAGCGGTCTTGTGCAGGTCGATGGTGTAGCAGATGCAGACGGTGATCATGGATTGTTCTTATTCCCCTTGTTGGCGATGCGATGCCGTCGAGCTTGCGGTTTAGACTCAGGGGCTGAAGGCACCTGGTAGCACGCGCTAACGCCGGGGCTAAAGCCCCGGCCTCCTGAAGAAAGACTTTTCCGGTAGCCGCCGCCGGTCACTTCCCCGCCAAGCTCGTCGATCTGTCGATGAACGAAGGGAAGTCGTGATACCGCGCGGTTGGAGGCTACGCCCTTCGCGGCGTCACACGGCGTAAGCCCGTGCCCATCCCAGCGTCGACGCGGGGGGTGTACCGTGTCGCGACGCCACACGGCCATGGACCGTGCCCTCCCGAACGCCACAGAGGCCGTAGCCGTGACCCACCACGCAAGCGAATGTATCGTTCCAGGTTGTGAGGTTAGGGCCGAGCGGTGTGTTCATGTTTCATCCACGAATGAAATGTCGTCGTGGGGATCGCGCTAGAATCGGGACATGAAGACGACCTCTACCAAGAGCGGGAACTCCGTTTCAGCGGATCCAGCCTGCTCGCACCTTCGCGCGTCGATTGCCCGAGACACCTATCCGGACGCTTTCTCCGAGGGTGCTACGTATCCGCTGGCGGTGGTCGCGGAGTTGATTGGGGAGGCGGCGCGGGCGGCGATTTTGATTGCGTCGCTGGATGGACGGGTGCGGACGGCTGGGGAGCTGGCGTTGATCGCGAATATTTCGGCGCAGTCGGCGAGCGGACATCTATCGAAGCTGGTCGATGGCGGCTTGCTGACGGTGCAGAGTTCGGGGCGGCACCGGTATTACCGCATGGCGGGTGCGGATGTGGCGCACGCGATCGAGACGCTGGGGTCGATTGCTACGCGACCTGTGTCCAAATTATCTCGCTCGGGAGTGGCGGGGGCGATTTCGCGGCGCATGAATGCGGAGATTTATGTCGCGCGATCTTGTTACGACCATCTCGCGGGGCGCGTTGCGGTGGAGATGACCCGGGCGCTGGAGGAGTCCAAGGTGATAAGGGCTTTTGGTGAGCGAGAATACGAATTGGGACGGGATGGGCGGAGTTGGTTTGCGGAATTGGGAGTGGATGTGGACGGCCTGCGGCAGACGCGGCGGTCGTTTGCGCGGCGCTGTCTGGATTGGACAGAGCGGCGGCCACATCTGGCGGGGGCTTTGGGAGCGGCCATGCTGGCGCGGATTGTGAGGCTGGGATGGGTTGCGCGAGGGCGGGAGACTCGAGTGGTGCGGATTACGCATTTGGGAGCGCGGGAGTTGCATGCGCGGTTTGGGGTGGCGGTCCAGCGTTGAGTGATGGGTTGAACGGGTGAAGAGCGGAATGGCCCACCCTTTGCGAAAGACAGAACGGCAAAGGGTGGGGCATCCGAGCAGTGGGAAGTTCATCGGGAAACGGTCTGCGGACTGTACGGCGCACGTTGCAGCGACGAGCTCTTGGCTACGCGTAATAGTCGGGAGATTTTTTTAGGGTTTTCCATTGGCTGCCGTCGTGGCCGAAGACCACTAGTTGGACGTTTTCGCGTTTGACCAGGTCGAGAAGCTTCACGGTGCTGGCGCGTAACTGCTCCTCGTTGTCGTCTTTGGGCCACGCTTTGCGGTCGGGCGTGAAGGTGTGTTGCATCATTACGGCGTCGATGGCTAAGAGGACTGAGCCGGTTTGCGGAAGGCGCACGAGGACGGATTGGTGGCCAGCTACGTGGCCGTTGGTCTTGAGCAGAGTTAGGCCTTGGAGGAGTTCGGTATCGCCGTCGACTTGGCGGTAACGGATGGTTGGGCGGTCCCAGTGAGTGCGAGCGGCCGCTAGCCGCTCATAGCCGCTGCGGGCCAGTTGGTAGTGTTCGCGTTGCACGATGTGCTCGGCTTGGGGGAAGGCATCGTTGTAGCCGGCGTGATCCATGTCGAAATGGGTACAAATGAGGGTGTGGATGTCCCCGGGGCGCAGGTCTATGGCGGCGAGCTGCTCAATCACGTTGGTTTCGTGGTTGCGCTTTGGCGCGCCTGGTGGAAGAGGCGCCTCAGGCGCGATGCCCGTGTCGATCAGGATATTTTTGGCGTCGCTGGTCTGGATCAGGTAGCAGCCCAGAGACATTGCCAGGGTACGATTGGGGCCGATGGGGACGGTCGTGGCTGATAACTGTAGGAGATAGAGCTTTTGGGGCGTTGCGTTGTTATTGGTCATGCGATGGCCTCGCTTTGAGAAGTGGTCAAAGGCGCGCGATCTCGTCCGGCAGGAACGTCAGTGCACGGTGGGGTTCCTGAGCAGGTAGAGCAACGCTCCCGGCATATAGTTTATCACATTATTAGCGGGTTGTCAAGTCAGGTAATTCGGACGTGGGATTGGACGCGGGCCGCCCGAGTGGCTTCGCTCGGGGGTTTGGGCGAGCTGAGGAACGAAGAAGCTTAGTTGGGTTTGCCTACGGTGCGGTTCGTGTAGGCATCTTTCAGGATGGAGAAGGCTTTCTTTTTTTCGCCCTGGTCGGAAACCAGGCCCTTACGATTGAAATTATCCTGGATGCCGGGGAGGAGCCGTGAGGGCGAGCGAAAATCCATAAGGACCCATGGAGTCATGCCGCGAAGCTGCGGGATGTGGTTCAGCATGATGAGCTGGTTCTGATAGATGCTGGCCTGATACTCTTCCGTCCAGCGATCGGAGGGCTGGCCGTGCAGACCGGCTTTGGCGTCGCCGCCGAACTCGCTGATGATCATTGGCTTTTGGTAAGCGATTTTCCAGGTAGTGATGGCAGCGTCTTCGGGCTTCTTTTCGTACCATCCTATATATTCGTTGGCGCCGAGGACATCGAGGGCTTCGCCGAGCGGATCGTCAACGATTTTGGTGTTGGCTTCGCCGCGGACCAGAAGCGCGGCGGTGATGAGGCGCGAGGGATCGAGTTCGCGAGCGTTGGCGGCCAGCGTTTTCAGGAATTGCGTGCGCGCGGGAGTGTTTGGCGTTTCGTTGGCCACCGACCAGAGGATGACGGAGGCTTTATCGCGGTCGCGGCGAATCATTTCGTTCAACTGCTGCTGGGCTTTCGCGAGGACTTCCGGTTTGTCGAACTGAACCGCCCAGTACACGGGAATTTCGGACCAGACGAGAATGCCAAGGCGGTCGGCGGTGCGCGTCATACGCTGATCGTGCGGGTAGTGCGCGAGGCGCACAAAATTTACGCCCAGGTCACGCGCCCAGCCGAACAGCACGTCGACGTCGTTCTGACTGTAGGCCCGCCCCGTACGAAATGGGGCTTCGGCATGGATGCAGATTCCGCGCAGAAAAATAGGCTGGCCATTTAGCAAAATTTGCGTGCCACGCGTTTCGATGGTCCGGAAACCAATCTCGTCGGTGAGGGTGTCGGAACCAGATTGGAGTTCGACTTTGTAGAGTTTGGGATTATCGGGCGACCAGAGCTGCAGGTTCGCGGCGTGTAATTTGAAGTCAGCTCTTCCCTGGGGATCGAGCGTTTCCGTGGCAGAAATTTTTGCCTCCGGGATGGAGAGTTGGACCGACGCACCAGGAGCGGCGCCTTCGACGTGAACCCAGCCGTCGATCTCCGACCGATCGGCCCGATTCAGATGCAGGTCGTAGTCGTCGACGAATTGGTCGGAGACTTCGACGAGAGAGACGTCGCGGGTGAGGCCGCCGTAATTCCACCAATCGGTCTTGCGCGTAGGAATGCCGTCGTCGAGCCGTGTGTTGTCCACAGCGATGACCGCGAAGTTGGACCCGTCGTGTAGCGCGGAGGTAACTTCGCAATCAAACGGAGTAAAGCCGCCGTCGTGCTCGCAAACTTTCTTCGTGTTGACCCAAACGTCGGAACGGTAGTTGGCGGCGCCGATGTGCAGGGAGACGCGGGTGTGCGGCTTCGGCGCATACTGAAAATCCCGCTGATACCAGAGCAGGCCTTCGTAATAGAAAAGCGAATCGCGCTGCGTGTTCCAATCGCCGGGGACTTTCAGCGTGGGTGATTTGGCGAAATCGTATTCGACCAGCGCGTGAGCCTGCGGGTGAGCGTTCATGAAATAGCCATCGCTGCGGGGTTGATTATGAAAACTGTAAAGGCCGGTAGCGTAGGGGTCGACGATGATGTGCCAGTCGCCGTTCAGGCTGACGCTAGTGCGATGATCTACGTCGACGAGTAGCGTGGGCTTGGGCGATTGCTGGGCGCGCAGCGGCGTCAGGCCGACGCAAAGTGAAAGAACGAGACTGAGGAGCAAGCGGCGATGCGGCATCGTGATCCTCTGGCGCTGCAATCCAGTGCATGAGCCCTGGGAGTTCTGGGAGTTAAGCGGCCTGCAGGCTCACGAGACTGGCGCGGGACAGTCTACATGATGCGCGGCCGCGTGAAAATTTTTCGATGCTACTCCCTTCGTAAGAACCGGCCAATGTTACCGGCCTGTTGACGAATGCTTTGACGACTCATAAAGTGGCGAGTCGCGCTGAACCGGTGCGACTAGATTGGGGATAGCCTCCATTATGGACTTCACACGAAAGCAGCGCTGGGATTTGCAGCGGTTCCGGATCGGTGCGCAGGCATTGCTCGCGTTGGCCTTAGCGGCGCAGGCAGCGCGCGGGCAAAGCGAAGCGGCGGTGGACAAAAGCAAGTTGCTGACACCTGAGGCCTCGCTAAACCTGCGCACGATATCGGATTTGCAATATTCGCCGGACGGGACGCGCCTCGCCTTCGTCGTGACCGAACCCCCGAAAGGCACGGGTCGCAACCGCCACATCTGGGTGCATGACAATCAAACGATGGGCGGCGTGCGCCAATTCACATTCTCGGCGAAATCGGAAAGCTCACCGCGATGGTCGCCGGGCGGCAAGCAGTTGGCGTTTCTATCCGATCGCGGCGAGCAGCAGCAAATCTATCTGATGCGCGCGGATGTGGGCGAAGGCATTGCCTTGACCAAGGGCAAGCGCGCCGTTAAGAGCTTCGAATGGTCGCCAGATGGGAAGCAGATTGCGTTTCTTGCGCCGGATGCCAAGACGGACGCCGAAGAAAAGAGGGAAAAGGACAAGGATGACGCGCACGTTGCGGACAAGGAAGACAAGCGCGCGCGCCTGTGGCTGGCCGATGTGGCCACGGGCGAGGCGCGTGCGCTGACCCCGTCGACGTGGGACGTCAGCGAGGTCGCATGGGCGCCGACTGGGGAGCACCTGATTATCAAAGCTACCGACCGACCGCAATCGGATGAAAATACGGAGCGTATTTTCAATGTGCAGGCGTCGGATGGAGCCACAAAGCTGCTGCTCGCCCCGCGCGGACCGTTCAACGAACAGCGTCTCTCGGCGAGCGGCACTACGCTGAGTTTTGTCGGTTCGCGCGAGGATGGCCCCGAGCCGCACGATCTTCACTTGTTGCCCTTGAATGCGCGAGCGGCGCGCAATCTGACGGGGGCGAGCCTGGACCGCCCGGTGGAAGACTATCACTGGCAAAAGGACGGCTCGATCGTGCTGGTGGCCGCTAACGGGTTCGGGAGCCTGTTCGTGAAGTATGCCGGTGACGGCACAAAGCAAGATCTGGCGGCATCACCTGTGCCTACCGGCAGCGTTGCGCTCGGATCGGGCGGCGAGATCGCCTATATTTCTCAGAACGCGACACATCCGCAGGAACTCTGGCTGTGGGACCAAAAAACCGCGCCGCAGCAGATCTCGCATCTGAATGATTCGTGGACGCAGTTCACCTTGAGCGTCCCCGAATACTACAAGTACAAATCCTTCGATGCTGTAGAGATCGAAGCTGCTTTGCTACGGCCCCAGGGAGCCGACCCTAAGGCCAAGCTGCCGCTGATCGCACTGATTCATGGTGGACCCACAGGTCGCTGGTCGGATTCGATCGAGACCTGGGGACAATTGCTGGCAACGCACGGCTACGCCGTCTTCTATCCAAACATCCGCGGATCCGTCGGCTATGGTCAGAAATTTGTGGAGTCCAACCGCGGCGACTGGGGTGGCGGCGACTTCAAAGACGTGATGGCCGGGGTGAAAGACCTGGTCGACCGCGGCATCGCCGACCCCAATCGCCTGGGCATCGGCGGCTGGTCGTACGGCGGTTACATGGCGGAATGGGCGATCACGCAGACAAATGACTTCAAGGTCGCAGTCTCCGGCGCAGGCATGGCCAACCTGATCTCGGAATTCGGCATGGAAGATCATCCCGCGGGTGATGAGTGGTTTTACGGTGTGCCCTGGGAAAAGCCTGAAGGCTTTCTCAACAGCTCGCCTTTCCTTCACTTGAAAAACGCCAAGACACCGACGCTCGTCCTGCAAGGCGACGCAGACACCATCGATCCGCTGGGGCAAAGCCAGGAGCTGTACCGAGGCCTAAAGCGGTACGGCGTCGAGGCAGAACTGGTCGTCTATCCGCGCGAGCCGCACGGTTTCCACGAAGAAAAGCATATGCTGGACCGGCTGAATCGCATCCTCGCTTGGTACGACAAATACTTACACGGCGCCACACCCAGCGCCTCGGCCACTGCAAAGTAAATCGAACTGGTAGCGGCCGGCATGCTTGCCGATTTCTAACCAGCTCAGACACTTCTGTCTGCGCCCCCGTAAACCAGGGCACGGAACAAATCGGCCAGCACAATCTCCTCCCGCGAATCCTGGGCGGAGCCCGGTAATTTCGCCGCTCACTAGTGCCTGTATAAAAAACACCACAACCTTTAGCGTAAGTCTTTACAGGTTTCGCGCATCGTGTTACCGTCATTCCCCGTACCGCCATCCTTCGCGCCAGGCGGCTGGGCCTCTGATCGAGAACCTGCCATACGTTTTGACGGGCGACCGTGAACCGGTTGATTTGTATTCGCTAACGGCGACCAGACAACGGTCTTCGACAAGCGCGACCACGCAGCGGCCGACAGTACGCACCACCGCCCGGCGGTGGGCTCAAGCCCCTTCCCCTCGAAAAACACGTCGTGGTCCAGTTTCGCGTGTAGTGCTGCAGGCCCGTGCCGATAGGACTAGCACAGGCTTGATCGTGCGAGAGCCCGGAAATGCCGGGGGAAACACCGCAACTGGGACTAACAAAAGGGGATAACTTGCTGAAGCTGCGAAAAGTCGAAATTATCGGTTTCAAGTCCTTCTGCGAACGTACCGTTGTGACGTTCAGCGGCATTGGCACGACGTGCATCGTCGGCCCCAACGGCTGCGGCAAGTCCAACGTGGTGGATGCCATCTCCTGGGTGTTGGGCGAACAGAGCCATAAGTCCCTCCGCGCGGAGCGCATGGCGGACTGCATCTTTAACGGCACGATCAAGCGCCCACCGATGGGCCTCGCGGAAGTGACGATTACTATGGAAGATCCGGAATTGGCCGAGGCGGCTCGGTTCGTTCTGGAAGGCGCGGCGGCCGCAGCCGGATTGCCAACCGATGCCACCGCGGCTCTGCTGGCGGAAGGATCGGACTCTGCGCCCGCCACGGAAACGCAGACCACGACCGAAATCCTGCCGCTCGATGCCGCACCGGTTGCGGATAACGCGGAGACCACCAGCAACCAAGATATTCCCGAAGTTGCGGCGGAAGTGGTGCCGGAATCCGAGTTCCTCAAGGGCAAGCGCCGCAAGAAGTCCGCGGACAAACTGACGTTGGCCTCGAAGCCCGGAGAAGTCGTCGTGAGCCGTCGGTTGTATCGCTCCGGGCAGAGCGAATATCTGATCAACGGCCGGGTGGCCCGCCTGCGCGACATTCAAGAGATGTTCATGGGGGTCGGGCTGGGCCCGGATTCCTACGCCATCATCGAACAGGGCCGCATCGGCCTGATCCTTTCGACCAAGCCGTTGGAGCGCCGCGCGATCATCGAAGAAGCGGCCGGCGTGACGAAGTTCAAGACGAAAAAGCGCCTGGCGGAAGCGAAACTCGAATCCTCCAAGGTGAATTTGTCGCGCGTCAACGACATCGTTGTGGAAGTCGAGAAACAACTCGGCTCGCTAAAGCGCCAGGCGGCCAAGGCGCGCCGCTACTCAGAAATTCGCGACCAGATGCGCGGCATCGTACGGCAGATGCTAGCTGGAAAGGCGCGAGAGTTGGATGCCGAGGCCGAGCGCGTTACCAGGCGACTGGAAGAATTGTCGGCGGCAGAGGCGCAGCATGCGCAGAGCATTCAGACGCAGGAGAGCGAGCAGGACCTTCTCAATCAGCGCATTTACGAACTGGACGCCGGCATCCGGCAAAACCAGAATCATCTGAATCTGACGGCGCTGGAAGTGGACCGCAGCGAGAACCGCATTGCCTTCAACCGGCAACGCGCCGAAGAACTCGGGGGACGTGGCGGACAGATTACCGCGGAAATTACGCAAGCGGCCGCGCAGGCAGCAGAGTGGGAATCGCGTAACTCTTCGCAAAACGAAACCGTGGTTTCGCTGCGAGCCGAATCGAGCACGCTGACCACACAAGTGAACGGTCTGGCGGTGCGAGCCGAAACACGCGCCACGCAAATTCACGAATCCGAAGTGCACATCGAGGCGCTACGGCAATGCGCTTCGGAAGCGGGCCAGAGCTTGCTGCGCCTGCACGGTGAGCAGAAGCAGTCCGAAGAAGCGCTGGTGCATCAGGCGGCGGCGCTGCAAAAACTGGAAACCAACGAAGCGACGCTGCTGGAATCGTCGATTCAGATTCGCGACAGCGCCGAGCGCGCCGCCTTTGACTGGGAAGCGGCGAACGCACAGCTTAGCGCGCTGCAACGACAGGCGGCGTCACTGCAAACGCGCATCGCCGGTCTGCGCGAACAGCGCGAAGCCGGCGCGAAGGAAGCGGAGGCGCTGCGCGATTCCCTTTCGGCGACGCGCGCGCGGCACTCCACGCTGACGCAAGTTCTCAACGACCGCTCGTACACCGCCGATGCGGTGCAAAAGCTTTTCGCGGCCAACGAGCGCGGCGGCGGGCACGATTTCCACGCTGTCGGCGTGCTGGCGGACTATGCCGAAGTGGAAGAGCAACACGAAGCGGCAATCGAGCAATATCTGCGCGACGAGCTGGAATATGTGGTCGTGGAAACCTTCGATCACGCGCGGGCGGGTGTGTCGCTATTGCGTGACGAAGTCGGCGGTCGCGCTACCTTTTTCGTCGATTCGCTGCGGAACTTGCGCCTGGACGAATACGAACCGATCATCCACTTCCGCGCGGAACAGGGCGTGGTGTCGCGGTTGGATAAACTGGTCGAATTCCGCGATCCGCTGGGTGCCGCCGCCAAACAATTTTTGCCGCGTTTGCGTTCCGCTTATTTGACAGATAGCGCGACCGCAGCCGAGAAGCTGGCCCGCGACAATCCGCAGTTCGCTTTCCTCACGCCCGACGGCACCTGCTATCAGGGACGCATGGTTACCGGCGGCCGCGCCGATGAGGCTGGACCCTTGGTGATGAAACGCGAACTGCGCGCTCTCGACGCGGACGTCGCAGCGCTGGAAGCGAGAGCGGAGACCACGCGACTCGTGCTCGAAACCATCGGCGGCGGGCTTCGCGCGGCCGAGCAAACGCTCGAAGAAGTCTCGGCTCAGCAGCGCGCGGCCGAGCGCGACGTTTTATCCGCAAAGCATCGTCACGGACAGACCCAAGCCGACCTTGCACGACTCGGCCTGGAATTGACCGTTTGCCAGAACGAGTTGAGTCATATCCGCCAGGATGTGGACATCGCCAGGTCTCGCGCCGAGCGCGCCAAGCATCAGCTGGCCGCGGCCACTACCACGCGAGCGGAAGCGGAGGCCGAGAGCGCCCGCCTCGCAGAAGAACTCGTGCAACTTCGCGGGTCGATCCAGCTGGAACAAAACGAGCTGGCCGTGGCGCGCGCCGAGCTGGCCGCATTGAACGAGCGATTGTCCGCGGCCGAAGCCGTGGCGGCGCGCTTGCAGCAAGAGCGTGCGGAGATGGAACGCCGCGAGGCTGCGCTGCGCCAGCAGGAAATGTCAATCAGCGAGGAGACTGCCGCGCTTGCCGCGCAAAGCGAGCAGCTTGCACAGCAACTCGAGGGACTGCGCGCCGAAAAGACACGCCTGGAAGCAAGCCAGCGTGAGCTGGAGGCGGAATGGGAAACCGGCCGCACCCGCGTGACACAAATGGAAGATCAGTTGCGCCTGGGGCGTCAGTCGCTGCAGGAATTGCGCGATCAGCGCAGCCACGCCGAAGTCGACCGCGCGCGCAACGACTCCGATCGTCAGCATTTGCGTGAAACTTGCATGTCGGAGGTTAACGCGCAACCCGAAGACTTGATCGCCACGGAAACGGCGTTCATCACCGGCGAAGAGTTGGCGATCGCCGAAGCCAACTACCGCGAGATGAAAGCGCGCGTGGAAGCGATGGGCGCGGTGAACATGATGGCTCTGGAAGAGTTCAACGAGTGCGAGCAGCGCTTCGCGTTTTTGACGCGTGAGCGCGACGACCTGCTGCAGTCGATCGCGGACACCCAGCAAGCCATCACCGAGCTTGATCTGGTTTCTCGCGAAAAATTCGAGCTGGCCTTCAACGCCATCAACCACAACTTCTCCGATGCCTTCCACACGATTTTTGGCGGCGGCACCGCGGAAATGCGCCTGACCGAAGTGGACAGCTCGGGCGACGCAGGCATCGACGTGGTCGCATCGCCACCGGGCAAGCGCCTGCAAAACATCTTACTGCTCTCAGGCGGCGAGAAAGCGATGACCGCGCTCGCGCTGCTGATCGCCATCTTCAAGTACCAGCCGAGCCCGTTCTGCATCCTGGACGAAGTCGACGCCCCGCTCGACGAAGCCAACGTCGGCCGCTTCACCCGCCTGGTCGGCGAGATGAGCAGCCAGACGCAGTTCATCATCGTGACCCACAACCGCAAGACCATGGAAACCGGCAGCGTCCTCTACGGCGTCACCATGCAGGAACCCGGTGTGTCGAAACTCGTCAGCGTCCGCTGGGAAGGCGACGAAGCGCCGCCGAAGAAGCAGCGCGCCGCAGCGGCATCCGCCGCCTAGAGTTCGATCGCCGTACAAAGACGGAGCGCCCTGGGAACGGAGTTTTGCAACTGACGTGCTCGGGTGTTGTAAAATAGACCCAGTGCAAGAAAAATTTTCTGCCTTGCACGAGTTTTGCAGAGAAATCCACCGTACGCGCGTTTGACATCGCGTCGCGCTGCGCTAAGATCATTTCACTCTCTTCAGGGGAATTTGCTTTGCCTTCTGGTGCAGCCATGCGCGTTGTGCGCGAAACGAATTTTGCGGGCATCTCACCTGCCGCTCGCGGGAAAGTGCGCGACATCTACGATCTCGGCGACAAGTTGTTGATCGTCGCGTCGGATCGGTTGTCGGCATTCGATGTCGTGTTGCCCACCGGCATTCCGGACAAGGGACGCGTGCTCACGCAGCTTTCGCTTTTCTGGTTCGGCCGCCTAAATGACGTAATTCCGAATCACGTGCTGAGTGCCTCCGAGTTTCCCGCCCCGTTTGATGACTATCGCGAGGAACTCGCCGGCCGCTCCATGGTCGTGCGCAAGACGCGGCCGTTGCCGATTGAGTGCGTCGTGCGCGGCTACGTCTCGGGCTCCGGATGGAAAGACTATCGCGCCACTGGAAAGATTTGCGGCATCCCGCTGCCGCCGGGCTTGCGAGAGTCGGACCGGCTGCCCGAGCCGATCTTCACCCCCGCGACGAAAGCCACCAGCGGTCACGACGAAAATATCTCCTTCGAGCAAGCCGCGGCGCTGATCGGGCGCGAACTTGCCGAACGAGTCCGCAGCGTCAGCATCGAAATTTACCAGCGAGCAGCGAAATACGCCGAGCCACGCGGCATTTTACTGGCGGACACAAAATTTGAGTTTGGCCTGCTCAAGAATTTCGCCGGTGGTGACGAACTCATCTGGATCGACGAAGCACTTACCCCGGACTCTTCGCGCTTCTGGCCCGCTGCGCAGTACCATCCGGGCGGGCCGCAACCTTCGTTCGACAAACAGTTTGTGCGCGATTACCTTGAACGCATTCAGTGGCCGAAGACTCCGCCGGGCCCAGAACTCCCTCCCGATGTCGTCGCCGCAACCCGCGCAAAATACCGCGAAGCCTACCGCATCCTGGTAGGACACGAATTAGATTAGACAAATTAACTTGGAAAGTAGGCCCGGGAAACCGTAGCGTTTAGATTTCTGGAGCGTGCCAAATTGAAGGATCAACTGGAAGGGCTTGTGAGTCAGATGGTGGAACACGGCATACTCTTTGACGAGGCCGTGGGAGAATTCGAGAAACGATTCATCAAGCGCGTTCTGGACCGCGTCGACGGCAACCGCTCGCGCGCCGCGGACGTACTCGGCATCCACCGCAACACGCTCAGCCGCAAACTCACCGAATATAAGCTCGACCATCGGCGTCACGCGTCACGCTGAGCGCAATCGCCTTGCTTTCGGTAGTCCTCTAAGAAACGAAAACGGCGCCCCGACAAAGTCGCGGCGCCGTCCCTGATTCCGTCCGATTTCAGCCGACGTTACTGCTGCTTCTTCGTAGCCGGCCGCTTCTTCTTGCCCTTTTCTTTTTCCTTCGGGATATCCTCGGCGTTTACCTTGGCCTTGTCCCAGTGCAGCATGAAGGCAGGATCGGGATCGTAGGTCAGCAGCGTTCCGGTGAAGCGAACTGGATTGTCTTTCTCCAGCTTCGCGGCATCCGGCTGACCAACCACCTTCACATCCATGTCCGGCGTCGTCTTCGCGTCAAACTCCGCGTCGCTGGTCACGAACGCGACCTTCAACACTGCGCCGTCACCCCCCGGAGTGATTTCAATCAACTTGCCCGGCACGTCGGGAAATTCCAAGCCGCAAGAAGCTAGCCAGGTTACCTTGGCCTTGTTGCCTCCGGCCTTCAAGTCGGTGATCACCGATGCGATGGTCATATCCTTGCGCGCGGCATCGAGGTCCGCGGAACTCGGTAGCGTGTAGGTCGCGGGACGATCCGCGGAGCTCCCCGCCAGCTGCAACAGCTCATTGAGCTCGGCGTCGGTTAAGTTGTCGCAAGCTGCCTGCTGGTAGTTCACGATCAACTTACGCAGGTACGTTTTCACCTGGTTGGCTTGCGCCGCGTTCGGGTTCTTCGTGGCCTTGGCGAAATACCAGAAGGCATCCATCTGCTGCGGCGGGGTCATTGCCATGTAGGCCTGGCCGATGCGGTAGGCGGTGATCGGATCATCAGGCGTCAGTGCGAGAACCGCCTTATAGGACTCGATCGCTGCGGGATAATCCTTCAGGGTCATCGACGCGTTGGCCGCGGTGTAGTTAAACAAAATCGCCGGCGCTTTCTTTTGCTTGTCGAAGTCGTCCTGGCTCATGGCGTCAGGCTTCTTGAGACCATTTAGCGTGGCCAGGCCGTCGGTCGCTCCTTGCCGCGCCTTCTTGGCCATATCTGGATCGGGAGGCGGGGGATTAATGTTGCTGTAGGCAAAAGCCCGCGCGTAATAAGCCTGATACTTGACCGGCGGCTCGATCTTGTCGCCGAGCGCCAGGAGCTTGTCGGCGTACTCAATCACCTTCGGAAAATTCTTCAGCTGGCTATAAGCGTTGTAATAGAGTGGATAAACGTAAATCAACAGCGCGGAATTCGGATACTTGGCGACAAAATCGTCGAGTTGCTTGATCTGCTGCGTTGGATCTTTTGTGGCTTGCGCCGCGGTGTAGGCGTTGTACTCCGCCATGGTGTACTGGGGCTTCGCGCCGGCGTCCTGTCCCGCAGGTGCCTGGGCCTTCACGCTGGCTATGCTCCCGACCATCAGGCAAAGCGCCGCAGCCATCGCGAGGCTCGCCAGTCTCCGTGATCCGTTCATTCCGATTCTCCCTCGCTCAAACTCCAAGCCATTGTCATGGTTTCCTACCGCACCCGGAATGCCTCAGCCGGGAATTGCCGTCATGTTATAAAACTTCGGGATTATAGGGAAAGCAGGGTGACATCTGCAAGGCAGTACCCTACAGGGAACTATGTATCTACGGGTATTTGTCCATGCACCTGTCAGCTCAGTGCGCCCACGCAACCACACCCGAAGCATCATCGAGGCGAAAATGTCTCTCGCTCCGAATGTTGTTAAGAAGTGTCGCATAAATTTGCGGCTTTCACGAGCGATATCCATCCTACAGGTGGGGCCTCCGGTCAGATGCGCCACAAGTGGGTCGTGAGTTTGGCGTAGGTTTCCGCCAGTGTCCAGCGCAATGTTATGTTTTGGTGTCCTCCGGTGTCCAGCTGAGGAGTACACGGTGTGACGCCGAGCGTTTTCAGCTGACGATACGGGACGTAACTTTTCGAATGGCTTCGACAATTCCCGTCAGGTCGGTGGGCTTCGAGAGGACAGCGTCCACGCCGACAGCCTCCGCTAAGGAATTGCTAGGTACGTCGGTGAGAAACGAGAACAGAATGATCTTGGTGTCCGGTAATAGTCGTTTGATGATCGGCGCTGCTTGAGCACCGTTCACTTGTGGCATCACGAAGTCCAGCAGAACTACGTCGGGCTTGAGCGCTTGTGCCCTTTCAATTGCCGTAGTGCCATTACCGGCTTCTCCACATACCCGAAAAGATGTTGTGATTTCGAGGTACGCGCGAATTATCGAGCGAATCGTCGGGCTATCGTCGACAATCAGGACGCTAGACATCACATGAAAGTGCCTGAACTATTCAAAATTGAACATACCCTGATGTCCGTACATCGACCGGCTTTTCGCTCGTGCACACGGTGTCGTGCAACGGCGCCTCATGGCGTCCTAGCTGATTTGCCTACTCGTAATTCACAGGCGGGCGTACCACCGCGGATCCTCGTCCGTCGATCGGCCTGCGCTGGCGGGGCTGTGGAAAGTCTGTGGGCCCGCGCGCTATAGTGTCCTGCCCTAGCTTCTTACATGAGGAAAAATTCCGATGGCGGTGATGGCTGAAACGAATCCGGGGCCGCGTAATTATGCCCCGCTTTCCGGCTCGGTGGCTCTGATTACGGGTGGGAGTCGCGGGATCGGCCGGGCGATCGCGTTGCAGTTGGCGACGCTGGGATCGTCCGTGGCGGTCTGTGGCCGGGACCCCAAAGCGCTCCGAACGGTCGACACAGAGTTGCAGGCGAAGACGAAGCGAGTATTTTCTCACGTCGCGGACGTCACACGCTCGGCCGATGTCGAGTCGCTGGTCGCGAAGGCGGAAGCCGCTCTCGGGCCGATTTCAATTCTGGTGAACAATGCGGGCGTCGGCGGGTTCGGGCCGGCGCACGAAAAATCCGAGGAGGATTGGGATCGCGTTTTGAACACGAATTTGAAGAGTGTCTTCCTGGTCTCTCGTGCGGTCGCGGCCTCGATGATTCGCGCCGGGCGCGGAGACATCATCAACATAAGTTCACTGGCGGGACGCAGCGTCTTTCCCGGCGGAGGGCTTTACTGCGCGTCGAAGTGGGGCGTGCAGGGATTGTCCGGGTGCATGGCGGAAGATCTGCGCGAGCACGGGATTCGCGTATGTGTCATTTGCCCCGGCAGCGTGGCGACCGGATTTTCGGGGCGAGGGCCTAAGGATCCGTCGAAGGTACTTACGGCGGACGACGTAGCGCACGCGGTGGTGATGGTGGTGACGCAGGGTCCGCAGAGTTTTCTCAGCGAGATTCACGTGCGGCCGTTGCGGAAGGCATAAGCAAAGCCATCTTTAAAGTAAGAATGGTCAGCTGGCTGGGAACATAGGCAGGAATGGCTCTCCACTGCGCTTTTCCCTCTTGACAATAATCGTTGTAACGACTATTGTACGCGCATGAGTTCACGCGAAGCACCGGCGCGACCACCCGCCTCACTGGAGGCCCACATCTTCGTTACCCTGCAAAAAATTGCCGACGCTCTGGGCCAGGAGGCCGAGCAGTTGCTTAAATCCAACGGGCTGACCGGCGCGCAATACAACGTGCTGAGGATCTTGCGCGGAGCGGAACCCGAAGGCCTGGCTTGCAGCACCATTGCGGACCGCATGATCTCTCACGATCCGGATATGACCCGCCTGCTCGATCGCATGGAAAAGCGCGCTCTAATCACGCGCCAGAGGCAAAAGGACGACCGGCGCGTGGTGAAAACGCGAATCACCCCCGAGGGACTCGAGCTCCTGAAAGGCCTGGACCAACCGGTTCGCGAGCTTCACAAGCGCCAATTCCGGCATATGCCGGCGGCGCGTCTGAAAGCTCTTTCCGATTTATTGGATCAAGTTCTCGTTGTTGGAGAGAAGTAAGCGTTTTATCGAAGCAGCCGCCAAATTCAGAGTGAAATCAAAACACTAAATCAAAAGGAGATCGAAACCATGGGCCATTCTTTACCTCGCATCGCACTCACCGCAGGCCTCGCAGCCATCCTGTCACTGCCGGCTTCCGCGGCAACTTCCACCTGGCAGATCGATCCGCAACACAGCGCCGCACAATTCTCCGTGAAGCACCTGGCAATTTCCACCGTGCGCGGAGGTTTCAGCAAAGTAACCGGCACGGTCCTTGTTGACGACAAGGATGTCAGCAAATCGACGGTGGATGTGACCATTGACGTGTCCACGGTAGACACTCGTGAACCCAATCGCGACAAGGACCTGAAGAGCGATCACTTTTTCGACGTGGAACACTACCCCACGATGACATTCAAGTCGAAGAAGGTGGAGCAGGCCAGTCCCGGCAAGTTGAGGGTTATCGGTGATCTGACCATCCACGGCGTGACCAAGGAAGTCACTCTTGACGTCGATGGCCCCACGGCGCCGGTGAAAGATCCCTGGGGCAACCAGCGTGTCGCCGTCAATGCCACCACGAAAATCAATCGCCAGGATTATGGCGTGAAGTGGAACGCCACTATGGATAACGGCGGCGTGGTTGTTGGCGATGATGTTTCGATCAACATAGATGCGGAAATGATTCAGAAAAACGCCGCGAAGTCCAGCAACTGACCTCGCTGCCGCAAAATCGTCGTTAAACGCGATCGCCCGGCGAGTCTTATTCATGCACCGCTCGCCGGGCTTTGCTCATCCAAGGTGTAGCGAATAGAAGAGTATCTTGGGCTCTTCGCCAGGCGTCGCGTAAATAAAGTCTTTCCCTTTGCGATTTTGATGTCTGGCCGGGGCGAATCGTGTTCGGCCAGGCGAGTTTGAACTCGGCATAGGCCTGCGTGCTTGTCCTATTTGACGTCAAATTGCGCCAAAAACACTGAAGCCCAGTATCCGAAGTGAAAGGTTAAGGTCATGAAGCGTCCTGCACCCACGGAAGTACCGATCCATGACATTGTTCGTGAACGATGGAGTCCGCGCGCATTTAGCGACAAAGTGGTTGGGCCGGAAGTGCTGCACAGCCTGTTTGAAGCGGCACGATGGGCGCCATCCAGCTCGAATATGCAGCCTTGGGCCTACATTGTCGGCACGAAGGATGACAAGGAAAATTTCGATAAAGTCCTGAGCACGCTCGTGGAATTCAACCAGGGCTGGGCCAAGAACGCGCCGGTTCTGGCTCTTTCGGTAGCGCAGGTGAAAAATCCTAAGGACGGCGCGCCCAATCGCTGGGCGTTTCATGATGTTGGCAGCGCTTCAGCGCAGCTGACAACCGAAGCGGTCGCTCGGGGGCTCTACGTTCATCAGATGGCTGGCCTCGATCCGAACAAGGCGCGGCAAGTCTTTCACATCCCGGACGACTGGGACGCGGTCGCAGCGATGGCCATCGGTTATCCCGGCGACCCTGCTTCGCTGCCTGACAAGCTACGCGAGCGCGAGTTGGCTCCCCGCACACGGAAGCCGCTATCCGAATTTGTCATGACGGGCCACTGGGGTCATACTGCTCCTTTCGTTTCGAAGTAGCGATCCAAAGCAACCAGCGAGTGAGGAATCCCAGCCCGACGCCATGCACAGCACCCTGGAATTTCTTCTACGTCACGGATACGTAGTTCTGCTGGCCTGGGTATTTGCGGAGCAGATCGGTTTACCGGTCCCTTCCCTGCCGCTGTTGCTGGCGGCCGGTGCGCTGGCCGGCACCCACCGCATGAACTTCTTTTTCTCGCTCTTCCTGTGTGTTCTTGCCGCGGTGGCCGCGGACTCCATCTGGTACGCGTTGGGGCGTATCAAAGGAGTCAAAGTACTTCAGCTCTTGTGCAAGATTTCGATGGAACCGGATTCCTGCGTGCGTCGCACCGAAGGGGTTTTCTCGAGGCAAGGGGCACGCTCGCTGCTGGTGGCAAAATTTCTTCCCGGTCTGAGCACCGTTGCGCCGCCACTGGCCGGAATTTTCCATATGCGAACGCGCCGGTTTCTGCTTTTCGACGGGTGCGGTTCCTTACTTTGGGCCGGCACTTTCCTGGGGATTGGCTTCGCCTTTACCGGAGAGATTGAGCTCATTGCCGAACATGCGATGAGCCTGGGCGGATGGCTGCTGGTGCTGCTGATCGCCGCGCTCGTTTCTTACATCTCCTATAAATTTATTGCGCGCCAACGCTTCATGCGCCAATTGCGCATCGGCCGGATTACGCCGGAAGAACTGAAAACAAAGATCGACGCTCGCGAAGACCTGATCATCGTGGATCTGCGACACGAACTGGATTTCGAAGCGGACCCCGAAACCATCCCGGGTGCTTTTCGAATGGACGCCAAGGAACTGGAGGAGAACGACCGGTTGCCGCACGACCGCGAAGTCATCCTCTATTGCACTTGACCAAACGAAGCTACGAGCGCCCGTGCGGCGCTCCTGTTACGAAATCGGGGCGTGCGTAAAATTCGGCCGCTGCAGGGTGGGCTGGATGCGTGGCGCGAACTCGGGTACCCGGTTCACAATGCCACGCTCACCCAAATCAGCGCCACCACCGCATCGATCACCACTTAGCTGCATCTGGGGGGGCGTACCTTGTAAAGACACAGCACTGCTGTGCCAAGGAGAAGCTCATGAATTCGGACGTGATCCACCAAGTGATGACGGAGACGCAGGCAGGCGAACTGATCTTCCCTGAGGTTGTCCGCAGGCTGCTAGAGGTGGACGTCGAATCCTATTTCTGCGATCTTGCGGCACTCGAAGAAACTTTCTACATGCGGGACGGTAAAACGCATTCACAAAGGATGACACTTCCCGCGGAATCCATTGCGGAGGAATTCTCTTCTTCCGAGTTGGTTGCAGCAATTCGCGGGGCGCAAACGGATACCATCCGTTATCCCGAATTCTTCAAGCGCTCGGCGGCAGCGGGCGTAATCGCCTATTGGGCGTTCTTGACGGGTAAGAAGGTGATTTACTTCGGCCGCAAGGGCGAGTTTCATCGAAGAGTTTCCGCGGCCCAAGCCGTAGGGCGGGCGCACATCGAGCCCGTGCGGCAAAGGGAGGGCGCGGCGTTATCCGCGTCTTTCTGCGCCCGTCATCCGCGCCGTTCTGCGCACTTGTAGAGGCGGAGCTTGCTCCGCCCGGCGTATAAGAGATGCACCACTTAGCCGCGAGCACTAAACAAAACGACCGGAGCTGCGCTAGCCGCACGGAAACGCGAGGCTTTGGGGCAACCGTAGGCTCGTGCTTCGGCACCGTTAAGAGGCTTATAGCCTCGGCAAAACGATCCCGCCCTGCGCCTGGTACTTCCCCTTTTTATCTTTGTAGCTGACTTCGCATTCCTCGTCGGACTCGAAGAACAGGACCTGGCACAGCCCCTCGTTCGCATAAATCTTGGCGGGAAGCGGCGTGGTATTGCTGATTTCCAACGTCACGAAGCCTTCCCACTCCGGCTCGAAGGGCGTCACGTTCACGATGATCCCGCAGCGCGCGTAGGTGGACTTGCCCAGGCATATCGTCAGCACGTTGCGCGGAATTCGGAAATATTCCACCGAGCGCGCGAGTGCGAAAGAGTTTGGCGGGATCAGGCACGCGTCGCCTTTGTACGCCACCAGCGAGCGCGGATCGAAATGCTTAGGGTCCACGATCGTCGAATTCACGTTCGTGAAGATCTGAAACTCGTCCGCGACGCGGATGTCGTAGCCATACGACGACACTCCATAGCTGATCACCCCTTCGCGGACCTGCCGGTCCGTGAACGGTTCGATCATCTTATGTTCCAGCGACATACGCCGGATCCACTTGTCGGGCTTAACGGACATCCAGGCCTCCTCGATGGGCTTCGATAGGAAATTTCAACGCATGGCAGCGGAAAAGAAGGCCAAGTGTAGATTACCCGCCACGTCTTGACAACCCGGGGCGTACCCTCTAGCATCTGCCCACGTATAAAGCTGGAGGAATGTGTGATTAAGTTAGACATCGTGAACGCCGTGGTCAACGCCACGTCGCCGAACATCAGCCGCACCAAGGCGGAGCAGGCGGTTGAGACCGTTTTCGAATCGCTGAAGAGCGCCCTCGGCCGCGGCCAGCGCATCGAATTGCGCCGCTTCGGCGTGTTCAGCGTCAAGCCTCGCAAGACCGGCATTGGCCGCAACCCGCGAACCGGTGAAGAAGTGAACATCCCGCCGGGGAAAGCCGTGCGCTTCAAGCCCGGCAAGGAACTCCAAGGCTTGGAAGCCCCAGCAAAACCCGCGGAATAGTTTTTTCCGCTTGTGTTCAAGTCGCAGCGGATCGTCTCGGATCCGACACTAACCCTTTCATCGAACACGTTATCCATCACGTTCCTGGCTACCGTTCCATTCTGCTCGCTTAGCGCGTCCTGGAGGGCATCCACATGGCGAATGAAGCCAACGGGTCGACTGTGCACGTTAACGGAATCGACCTTTTCTACGAAATCGAAGGCGCGGGCGAGCCACTGTTGCTACTGCACGGGGGTACCGGAACCCACGAGAATTGGGCCTACGCGGGGCGCGACCAGTTCCTGCGCGAATACAAGCTTATTGCGCCGGACGCCCGCGGTCATGGCCGGTCGACCAACCCGCAGAGAACTATCACGCACCGGCAGTGCGCACTGGATATGCTCGGGCTGCTCGACCATCTTGGGATCCAACGCTGCCGCGCCATCGGCATCAGCATGGGTGGCAACATTCTTCTGCACATGGCGACCATGCAGCCCGAGCGCATCGCCGCCATGGTGACGGTCAGCTCGACGATGTATTTTCCGGAGCAAGCGCGCGCGATCATGCGCCAGATCCCGGTGGAAAATCAGCCACCCGGCGAGTGGGAACCGATGCGTCAGCGTCACAGGCTCGGCGATGACCAGATCATGGCGCTTTGGGAATGGGGGCGGGGCATGAGCGTTAGTTACGACGACATGAATTTCACGCCACCGCTGTTGTCGCGGATCACGGCGTCGACACTCATCGTCTATGGCGATCGCGACTTCCTGTATCCCATCGAAATGGGAGTCGAGATGTATCGCGCTATTCCAAAATCCGCGCTGTGGGTCATTCCCAACGGCGGTCACGGACCCGTTTTCATGGATGCGGCCGCGCAGTTTGCGCAAACAGCGCTCACCTTTCTGCGCAACGCAGCCTGAAGGCTACAAGACTTCGCTTTTGCACAAACCATGGGGTTGTGCTGTACTTAATCGAGACAATTTCTCGCATTGTCTCGATTCTCCGGACCTTGTGACCAACTCATTTCCAGATAGCAGCGCCGTTCTCTCACCAGATCCTGTCGATTGGCGAGCGGCCAATATCCCGCCCTCCTACTACTCTCCGGTACCGCGGCATCCGCCGGTGAAGACGCTCATTGTGGCGTGCGCGCTGTTTTTCCTCACGCTTTGTACCTGTCTCGTCGCAGGCACGCACTTCGCCGCGGCCTACGCACAAAATCAAGCCGTCTCCTGGGACGAATTCATCCGCGCGCTTACGTTGCTCTATCGCCAGCCGGCCGCGCTGGTTAGCGGCCTGCCTTTCGCGCTTACACTGCTCGCCATACTGCTCACGCATGAGCTCGGTCACTACTTCGCGTGCCGCCACCACCACATTCATTCCAGCTATCCCTACTTCATTCCCTTTCCAACGTTGATCGGCACGCTCGGAGCTTTTATTCTGATTCGCTCGCCCATTCGCACGACTCGCGCTCTTTTCGACGTCGGCGCGTCGGGGCCCGTGGTTGGCTTCATCGTGGCCGTGCCCGCGCTGATTTTTGGCATACTGCACGCCAAGTTTGTTCCCGGCCTCGGCGACCCTGCTCATGCGAGCGTCGTGCTCGGCACGCCGCTGATTTTGCGCCTTCTCGCGGGGCTGCTTCATCCCGGCGTACCTGCTAGCAGCCTGCTGCTCCATCCCGTTGGGCGCGCCGCATGGGTCGGGCTGTTCGCCACTTCGCTCAACCTTCTTCCGGCGGCGCAACTCGACGGCGGCCACATCCTTCGGTCACTGAGTGCCCGCGCTCATCGCTATTCCTCGATCATGCTTCCCTTGCTCCTCGTGGGCCTCGCGCTGCTCCATTTCTGGGCCGGCTGGTACGTTTGGGGAGCGCTGCTGCTCATCATTCGCTTCTTCCGCTTCATCCCTATTTACAATCCCGTTCCCCTCGACAACGGTCGCCGCTTCGCCGCCGCATTTACGCTGCTGATTTTCATCCTTTGCTTCATGCCCGCCCCGTTCATCGAGTGATAGCCAGGCGCGGTGAAGTCTCCGCTTGCGCCGCGCCGAACACCCGCTAGAATCGACCGCGATCAATGGTTCCCCTCGTCCGTACTCTGCGCCTTCGCGATCTCCTCTTATTATTCATCGGCTCGGTCATCGGCTCCGGAATATTCCTTACCCCCGGCTTTATCCTGCGTCAACTGAGTGGCTCGGTCGGCCTTTCCCTTCTGGTCTGGCTTGTCGGGGGAGTTCTCTCGCTCCTCGGCGCGCTCACCTATGCGGAGCTCGCCGCCACCAATCCCGAAGCCGGCGGGCTCTACTGCTTCATTCGCGACGGCTTCGGGCGAATGGCCGCGTTCCTCTACGGCTGGTCGCTGTTTCTCGTGATCGCCAGCGGGACGATAGCAGCCCTGGCGCGCGCCTTTACTCGCTATCTGGCCGAAATCATCCCGCTCTCCGCCACAGGCGCGACCGTCGTTTCTGTCTTGATGATTGCCGTGGTCACCGCCGTCAACGTCTGGGGCACGCGCAAAAGCTCCGACCTCCAGAACTGGACCACGCTGGTCAAAACCCTACTGATCGTTGTGCTCAGCGGTTTCCTGCTCTCTCTCGGTCATCATGGCGGTGAACTCGCGTCAGCCATGGGCACCACGCAAGGAAGCTCCGCGCTGCTTTCGAGTTTTGGCCTCGCGATGATCGCGGTGCTGTGGGCCTATGAAGGCTGGCAATTCGGGACCTACAGCGCCGGCGAAGTCCTCGACCCACAAAAGTCCTTCCCGCGCGCTTTTCTTCTCGGCTCGCTCATCCTGGTGGGGCTTTACCTGATCGCGAACGTCGCGTACCTCGTCGCGCTGGGTCCCGCTGCCGCCACCGCCAGCGACGCCATTGCGGCCACGGCGGCCACCGCGGTCCTCGGCCCGTGGGCCGGCAAAATCATCGCGCTCACCATCCTGATCTCGACCTTTAGCTCCACAAACTCGGTCATCCTCACCGCGCCGCGCGTCTTCTACGCCATGGCCAACGACAATCTCTTCTTTAAGAGTCTCGCCGAAGTCCACCCACGCTTCCGAACTCCCGCCGCCGCCGTCATTGCGCTGGGTGTATGGTCCGCGGTATTGGCCTGCGCCGGGAAATTCGCCGAGCTCATCGGTGGCGTCATTTTCATCGGCTGGATTTTCTACGGCCTGGGCGCCGCCGCGATCTTCCCACTACGTCGCGCCTCGCAAGGCAGGCCGATTCCCTATCGCGTCCCCGGCTACCCATTCACACCGTTCATTTTCGTCCTGGCGGCCACCGCCATCGTTGCCAACGCTATCTATCTGGCCTTCCGCGACCCGGTCCAGTTTCGCCATCTCGCAGTTGCTATCGTCCTGTTCCTGCTCGGCCTGCCCGCTTATTATTTCTGGCGCCGTCGGGCCGCCTAAGACTTAACAGGTGGTCCCTCCCCCCCCATTTTTTGTAAGTGAGGATTAGAAGCAGTTTGCGTATTTACCTGCAAATCGTGCATTTTTATGAAGCTATCACCAACTTTTGTTACCATAATCAAGTGGCACTATCGGGCACCATGTGACGCCATCAAGGAGACCTCAATGGAAGCTACCGTCGCAATCTTAGCGCGAGTTCCCAAGCGAGGTGAACGTTACCAATACCGTCTGGTGACCTTAGAGAAGAACCGTCGCAGCGGCTTCATCAAGCCAGAGGATGCGCTGTGCTACTACCTGCGTTACACAGATGCCGCCACCAAGAAACGGGTTACAGTGCCCGCTGGCGAAGACTACGACGCTGCCGTGGTCAAGGCACTGAACATCAAGAACAATCAGAGCGCGATCCGCAATAACCAAGAACCTGTCGCCGCCCCCGTGACCGCGAAGGCCGAACGGCTGACCATCCGAGACGCCGTTGGTCAGTGGCTGGCGACTTTCCCGGAACGTCTGGAGAGATACAACGGTAACGACGACAACGGTCTTTCCCCCGCCAGTATTGCAGCGTACACCAAGACCGCCGAAGACTTTCTAACGTACTGTGAACTCCTCGGCGTCAACTTTATGCCCAAGACGGATCGCACTGGGGAACAAACCGGCGAGGAAGTCAACGCGGATATCCTCACGAGGTACCAGAGCGAACTCAGGAAGAATTTGAAGGTGAAGCACACTCAGTTCGGCGAGGCGAAGGACCGGCAAGGCACGATCAATTCGCGCTTTCGTTGCCTCTCTGTGTTCTTCTCGTTCCACAATCTGCTGATCTGCGAGAGTCCCAAGGCACGCGACGGTCGTGGAATCCTTCGCCGGAACGATATGCCTCGGACGAACAAAGCAAAGAAGCTCCGGGAGGCGAAGGCTAGGCTCACCCAGTCTGTGATTATTTACTCGGACGAGGAAATCAAAGCGATGCTCTCCGCAGCAACCAAGGACGAATCTGACCTGATTAAGTTCTTGTTGGAGACGGGAGTACGGGACAAGGAGGCGGCGCACGTAGAGTGGGACGATATCGACGGGGATTATCTGCACTTGAAGGATAAACCGAAGTACGAGTGGAAGTTGAAGGACAAGGAGAAGCGTTCCGTGCCGTTGAATCCTAAGTTGATTGCAAGGTTGAAGGCGCGAAGGTCACGGCTGGAAGCGCGTGCGAAGGAAGATGGGCGGGACGTTCTCACCAACTTGATCTTTCCGAACTCTTTGAACCGTCCCAACCTTGCACTGGATGAAACGATCCAGAGGGTTGTCGCCAAGGCTAGGGAAGCCGGATTCGAATGGAACCCACGCTCGGAAGTGACAATGCACAAGTTCCGTAAGAACTTCGCAACGGCGGTGTATCGCAAGACGAAAGATATTCTACTCGTGCGGGACCTCCTAGGCCACGCTGACATCGCGACCACCCTGATTTATATTGCGGTGGATACCAAACCCGACGCAGAGGCGATGGGGGCTGTCTTCGATGCGTTCGGTGATTAGCTTCGGTCGGCAAATCTGCGGTCCCCGGTTCTGCGCTGGATCGGGGACTCGATGTTGTCTTTACGCCGGTCGACCTTGCGCTGGTCGATCTGACGGCTCGCCATAAAGGCTTCTATATCGGACTTGCGGTAGCGGTAGTTGCTCTGGCTCAACATAGTGAAACGGATATTCTTCTTCTGGCGATATCGTCCTAAGGTGGACGAAGAGATGCCCAGAACGGCGCAGACTTGATTGCCGGTCAAGAACTCGTCGTCACCTTTACGAACTGGATTCTCCGCGATGATCTCCGCGCGTGTTTTGTACGTCGCGATCTCGACGATGCGATTCTTCTCCGCGCGGGTCTTGGTCGCAATCTTAGTGCTGCGGTTCTTCTTCTTCTTCATACGATCCAATCTTTGCAGGCTCTGGTCATTGACGCCCGCGCAGCCTCGTGAATTTCTCCTCACGGATGGCGGCATCAAGCTCGTCGCCAGCGCCGGATAGCCGCCAGTTAATTCCATCGGTGGTGAATTCTTGCAGCTTCATCGCATGCTTGGCCGCTTTCACGAGCTTGCGAAACAAGTTCTTCCGTGCCTTCATCTGAATCTCCCGGCTGGGCATCCCGAGATGGTCATCGCCGGACCCTAAAAGCATGACCCCCAAACATCGTCCAGTCCAGTTTTCGGGCGGTCCTCTGGACGCGCCGCTTCTGACGTTGGGGTGGCGCGGGGCGTTCTTCCGCTGCGCTCTGAGCAGGCGTGCTTGCAGAGCCTGACCCTTCTTCGACAAGGCAGTAGCGATCAGATTTTCAGGTGGGATCAGAACGACATCAGGTGCTGGTAGTCTTCTAGACAAGGCTGGTCGCCGCGTCTAGCCGCACAAATCACAACACAACCCCTTAACTAGCACAACTCCGTGGAAATACGAAATTTCTGCCTCACGCCGACCACGAACCGATCAGCGCTTGCGGCACGGGGACGGGCGCGGACTCTGAACTGCTGAGTGGTAAAGTGTCCAGATGCGATCCAACAGATCCGTGCCACCCTGTGTCGTGATCGCTCGGAGCTGAACCTAGCAATCGGAGGAAAACTATGAAACGGAAAATCATTCGGGTGGAGCCACTGGCGACCTACCTCGAAAAGTACAAGGCGCCCGCTTCGATGGTGACTAAACACGGCGACACTATTTACGTCTCAGGCTCTCCGCCGTTCGATCCGAAAACCGGAGAGATTTTCCGAGGGCCTATTGAGCGCCAGACCGAGATCGTTTTAGACCAGCTTAAGCTCTGTGTCGAAACGGCGGGTTCGTCCTTGGAAAACATCCTGAAACTGAATGTCTACGTAACTTCAGTAGATATGTTTCCTGCTGTTAACGAGGTCTATAGGCGTTACTTCCCGAAGAATTTTCCTGCTCGAATCTTTATCAATGTTCCTGCTTGGTACGGGGGGTTTGATATTGAAGTGGACTGTATTGCCGCCGTTTTATAATACCGTCCTTTCTAGGCATCGATCTCGGATCGTTGGCGAGCGTCCACGAAGACGCTCTGTGACGGCACGGTGCGCCTTTTCGCATTCCGCTTCACCCGACAGGCACTGGTGGCTGGGTCGACGCGTTATGGCTGATCGGATAGCCGATCGCTGATGGACCCCGTCATTCGAGCGTTATATTGGCGATGCGTGCCAGCTGCCCTTGCTTCTTCTTCGGATCGCGAGTGCCAGCTTGTGGCGTTCCCTCGATATCGTCTTTCTTGTTCTGGTTGTTCATAAATCTCGTCGAAGATAGGCGGATCACTCGCCGCCCCGTGCCTGTATAAGTTCGGTTCCACCGTGGCCCGGTAGGTTGACCGCAACTCGACTGTTCTCGTGCCCTGATTGGAATGACGAGGTTCGCCGTGAAGGTTGGCACGGGGACGGGCGCGACCGGTTAAGGCCCTTCAGAATGCGTAGCTGCAGCATCGGGGCCCGGTGAACGTCAGTTTCCGCGTTTACCAGGACTTGCTAAGTCCATTGAACCCGGTTCTCTGTAAGTCTTGACAGTTCGCGCAATTACGTCAGAATGACAGGCGGCGGGTCTCCATTTGAGCCGCAGGCAGCACCCTTTGCGTAAATCATGAGTGTTCGCCAGCTTGTTGTTTGCACCGTGCTTTGTATTGGAGGGTCGGCGATTGGACACGTTGCGATGGCGCAGACCTTGGCCCCTCGCGCGTATGTCATCACGCCGACGACCGCCAACGCGGTTACGTTTTCCTGGTCCTATTTTAGCGGCGGCCTGGACTTCAATGGAGCGATCCCCGTTACCGGAGCCACGGGAACCTACAGCATACCGGTCGTCAGCTACTATCATTCGTTTGGTTTTTTGGGACGCTCGGCAAACGTCACGGCGCTTTTGCCCTACGGTGTAGGAACGTTTCAGGGGAATGTGCTAGGCACCCAGCGGCAGGTTTATCGCTCGGGTCTGCTGGACCTTACGTTACGTCTCTCGGTCAACCTCAAGGGCGGGCCAGCGATGGCCCTGCCCCAATTCGTGAAGTGGAAACAAAAGACTCTTGTCGGAGCGAGCCTGACCGTCGTTGCTCCCACCGGCCAATACGATTCGACTCACCTCATCAACTGGGGCATCAATCGCTGGGCGCTCAAACCGGAGTTGGGTATTTCGCGACGCTGGGGGAATTGGGTTCTCGATGGCTATGGAGGTGCCTGGTTTTACAGCACGAACAACGCATTCTATTCCGTACCCAATCCTCAGCCGCAGACCCAAAGTCCGATCGGGTCCTTCGAGGGGCACTTGAGCTATGATTTTAGCAAGCTGCATTGTTGGGCATCGCTGGATGGAAATTTCTGGTTCGGCGGCACCACGAGCTTAGGTGGCATTGCCAACACCGTCACTCGACAGACGAGTTCGCGGATCGGAGGGACGTTCTCCGTTCCTTTGAAAAAGCACCAGTCCCTGAAGATCAGTTACAGCGATGGAGCCTATGTACGCTTCGGCGGCAACTATCAGAGTGTCTCTGTGGCTTGGCAGTATTCGTGGATTGGCTGGCCGAAATTTCGCGAACAGTAGCTAACTCCAAGCCCCAACTCCCCGATAAGTCTTAGTGTTGTATCGGAAGCGCGAGAGCAAGCTGCACGCACGAGCACGGTGTGTTTGCGCGCTTTTGATACAACGACTTGAAGGTGGCCGCTGGCGGTTGCGTCATGACTCGGACGCGGCGAAGTAAAAGCATGGGCGATGGGAGAGCCTCATTCACCTCCCATAGGCTGTCCCTGCTAGGGCGGTATTTAATTCCCTATTAGCCACGCGGTGGTCTGGGCCACCAGGGCGCGCAGATCTCAGGGTTTGAGAATCCGTGATTCGATGGCGAATCGAATAAAGTCGGCATTCGTCTTAAGATTCAGTACTTCCATGATGTGATATTTGTGAATCACAGTCCGATGAGTCACATTCAAGACGCTGGCCACTTCCCTCATGGATTTTCCCCTGGCCAACAGTTGCATGACCTTCCGTTGCCGAGCGGTCAGGATCTTGCCGCGCGCTTTCGGTCCGTTGTTAGGATTCTTATTGAATGGCATCTGCATTCTCCTCGCCATCTGCGGTGTAACGTACGATTTTCCCGATAGCCGGACGCCCCGCAGCAAAAGGCTTCCACCGCCAAGTCTGGGTCCTCGTTCATTGTCAAGAAGATGAGCTTCATTCGGGGGCCATCCGCTACAGTGCCCACAATTTCGCAATGGGGCTCCAAGAGCTTGCGAAGTGCCTCGAGAAGAATCGTGTGATCATCAGCGAGTATGACTCGCGGTAGTGGCATGGATGCCCCCACTGCAGTGATGCTCGGGGAGAGGGCCTTGCTGCGAATACTGTCACTTTTGACAGCCTTGATGTTCCATGCCATGGAATTTTGCACGCGATCAATCGCAGAGCAAGAATACTGCTGGCGGACGACCACCCGGACTTATTGAAGACGGTAGAAGCTCAATTGGAACCAGAGTTCGAGGTTGTAGGGAAGGTCCTCGATGTCAACTGTTGCTTTAGGAAGCCATGAGATTGGAGCCTGATGTTATCGTCAGCGACATCACCAGGTTTGGCGATTTGCCCGCCGATGATTGATCAGTCCCCTTCGTTCTTGAACGAGCGAATGGCCTGTTACTTTTGACAGTTGGGCGACTTGGCCCCTGGTGGCAACCTCACCAGATTCGTAAAGTCAACATGTTCAGAGGAGAGAGTCCATGCGATTAGTTGTCTTGTGCCTCGTTGCGTCCGCGGTGCTCCCGTCATTAAGCCGAGCACAGGTTCCTGTTTTCGCATTTACGAAGAACGAAAGCTCGGTGAATTTCAGTGTGAAGGCATCGGTAGCCCTGGAAGGTAAGTTCGATAAGTGGGATGCGACCCTGACCTATCCCTCTACCGACGTCACGACAGGTGTTATGGACATCAAGATTCAGGCCGACAGCGTGAATACCGGAAGCGGCATGAAGGACGGCAAGCTGAAGAGCAAAGACTTCTTCGACGTCGAGCAGAATCCGTTGATCACGTTTCATTCAGACAAGATTGTGCAGACCGGCCCCATGACCTTTGATATTCCGGGGACCTTTACGATACGTGGAGTGTCTAAACCCGAGACGCTGGTGTTTACGGCTTCCGGCGTCAAGGGGTCAGGCGAAGGCGAGATCAAAGGGACAATGGCCTTCGACCGGAAGGACTACGGAATGAACAAGGGCATTCCGTTCATCAAGATCGCCGACCGCGTCGAGGTCAGCGTCGACCTCAAGGCGAAGCGAGTCAGCGGGCCTCCATTGGTCTTTAAGGAATAGCCAGGGCTAGTTTCTCGCATATAAGGCCAACGCCGCCTCGTTATTATTGACAACAGTCCCGTTTCACGTGCTGGCCTAGCATCTGGGCGCTCTAGCGTCTCAATGAAGCACCCGGGGAGAACAGTGAAAAGAAGAACGTGGGGTTGGGTATCCGATTACCCGTGGAACCGAGTAAATAACTAAGTCGATTTACTACGGGCAAGGCGGTGCATCCGGGCGCGGCCTTGCTGGTTGGGCCGCTTTTCATTTGCTTCCCCTACGCGGCGTCCCGAGCGCTAACAGGACGCACGAAGCAGGCGATGGCAAAGACCTAAGGATCAGAAATGTGAATTTAGTTCGGCAGTTTTGAAGGCCTCAAGAAAACTGACAAAAGGTCGGTTAATCGTTTTCTCTTCGTAGTACTCGGCGGAGAACATCAAACTAGAGGCGGACTGCTACATACACGGTGCGGCCCTGGTACATTTGTGGGCGGTAATAAATGCCTCCCACGGTGTAGTAGCGCACGCCCGAAACAGTAACCGCGTGATAACCACCAGGCAGCACAGCGATGTAGCCATGAGGCAGGGCGCCTCCTGTTGTGACGACCGTAGTTTTGCTGGCTGTCCCACCTGCTCCGACGACCGTGGTTTTGCTAACTGCCGCAGTCCCATGCGGGGTGCTCACTACCGTCGTTTTCTTGGCGACCCCGTAAACCTGCGCCCGCGCAACGGACACACTGGTCAGCAACACGGCGCCAAGAATAGCAGCCCTCACAAGGAATTTGCTTAGTTCACCTGCGCTTATCGTCCCGCGGTATCGGCCAATTGCTGGTTTCATATTGTTATGGTCCTTTCGTCTCATTCTTTGTTAGAGACTGGTGCGGGTGATTTATGCCGCGCAGCCGCTTTTGCCGCGGTTTCTTTCATCTGGGCCTCGGTTACCATCTCGACGCTCTCGGCGTCTTGCGGAGCCACGAAGGTGAAAAATTTGTCGTCGAGCGTGGCAGCCAGATTCCAATCTGAAAAATCAGCCTGGAGTTGCGGATCGCCCTCGCGATTCTTGAACGTCGCCACCAGTTTGCGCGGCAGCAGATCAGTGACGCCGATCCAGAGTTCTGAGTCCGCCACTTCGCCGCCCAGACTCAGGTGATGACACTCCACGCCGCCGACAGTCTCTTTACCCTTGTAAGCCTTGATTTTGATTTGCGGACTCAGTGCTCCATAGGGATCGCTGAGAATCAACTCGGCCAAAGGCGGTGTGAATCCGTACTTCTCGTCGATCCTCGCCACCACTTCATCAATCGTGCCCGGTTCCGGTACAGTCGCGTACAGCTTCATCGTTGCGTCGTAGACCGAAGGATTCTGACCGTCAAAAACGAATTGGCGCTCCGTGTCCTGACTGACCGACTTCGCCAGAAACTTGACGGGTCGAGAAACTGAGATTTCTATCTGCGCGTTCTCGGGGACATTTCGTCCCTCAACCAAAGCCGCGTCCAGCTTGCGGTCGACTTTGAAGCTCAGCTTTGTTGCCTGAGCAAGCTTCTGGGACATTTGCCGGAGCAGTTGATCGGGATCATTGGTGGCGGCGGTTGGTTTTCCTGTACCGCAGCCGCAGGCTAAACCAAGCAACAACGAACTGACGACAAAAGAGAAGAGCAGTGGACGGGACGAGCAGCGATGAACCAGCTGCTGTTCCGCTTGAGAGTAATTTTGCATAGAGGTCTTTCTCACGTTTCATCAAACGAGTCTCTGGAAATGCAAGCTGCGCTCATACTGTCAGAATTGACAGGATTGTGACCCCGTTTCTACCCCACCGCGGCGGTAGTATAGGGGAGCCCAAACTTTAGCTGGTGCGCAATTCTCGCTTACCGCAGGTTTCGCGATTTTAGTCCGCCGATGATTGATCAGCCTCCATCATTCTCGACCTTGAGTGCAATGACCTGTAACTTTTGACAGTAGGATCGCCTGCCCATTGAGTGACAACCTCGTAAAGTTTCGTCGCTATATTCACCCGTTCAGCGAGGGATTCCATGCGACTGGCCGCCGTGTGCCTCGTAGTTTCTGCCGTGCTCGCGTCCACAAGCCGAGCACAGGTTCCGGTTTTTGAGGTCGTTCAGGCAGACAGCTCGCCTCGTGAAAGGGTGGCAACTACCTGCTAGAGCTTGATTCAGACAGCTAAAGTTCAAAACGAAGGAGATTCTCCATGTTAGGAATTTCATGTCAGGTACGGTCGGCGGTAATGTTGTTTTCGCTAGCGACGAGCCTTACGTGTGTAGCCGCCGCTAAAACACCGCAGCCCAAACCAGCACAGAGTTCAAATGCATCTGCACAAGACAAAGCGAAAGCCTGCAACGATCTAGCCGACAAGAAGGGACTTAAGGATAAGGATCGTCAAACATTCATGCAGAGCTGCCTCAATAAGGCAGCAGACACCGGCTCCAGCGCCAACGTCAGCGAGCAGGACAAAGCTAAAACCTGCAACAACCTCGCGGATAAGAAGAACCTAACGGGCGCGGATCGTCGGTCGTTCATGAAAGATTGCGTGAAAAAAGCCAACCCGTAGTAGGTTGGTGCGCTAACTGTTCAAATACGTTTTTCGGAGAACGGCAGCAAATGTTTCAGCACTACTTTTAGGACCGTGAATATGGCGGAACTAAGACGAAGGAGAGTCCAAATGAATCGGAGCCTGTCAATGACCGACGAAAAGCATTTTATCACCAATGCTTTCGTTCAGGTAACTAAGCGCCTGTTGATGCTCGGTGCGATAGCGCTCGCAATCACAGTGCCCGCTATCTCTCAGAATAGCGAAATTCAGGAAAAGCTCGCAGCCGTCAAGCAGGCTGCAGCTGACAACAAACAGAAGCTCCGCCAGTACCAATGGATGGAAACAACGCAGCTTACTTTGAAGGGCGACGCGAAGCCCCCGACGAAGAACAGTTGCGTGTACGGTCCCGACGGCAAGGTCCAAAAGACTCCGATCGGTCCTCCACCGCAACAACCAAGCGGCGGGCGGGCGAAGCAAAAAATTATTGAAAACAAAAAAGAGGAAATGAAAGATTACATGCAAGACGTGAAGGCCGTCCTCGCCATGTACGTGCCACCCGACCCTCAGAAAATGCAGGCGGCGTTTGAAGCAAAAAAGGTCTCCTTGAATCCTGCAGGTGGTGCGGTGAACTTGGTTTTCACTGATTATGCCCAGCCAGGCGATAAGATGACCCTTACGTTTGACACTGCCACCAAAAAAATTACCGGCTTGAACATCAATACCTACATGGGTAAGGAAAAGGATGTCGTGACGCTTCAGGTCCAGATGGGCAGCCTGCCCGATGGCACGAACTATGAGCAGCAGACTGTTCTCAACGCAACCGCTAAGCAGTTGGTGGTAACCACCACAAATTCCAATTACCAGAAGATTGGCTGACACTGAAGCTTCGAAACGAATTATTTAGGACGAAACCTCCGATAAGTCCCGATTAGCCCCGACTGCGTCTTCGACGCGTCGCTAGTGCCAGGAACTTGTCTAGAACGACTGTTTGATTTGAAAGGACTTATCAACAAGTTCCTGGAGAGTCGCATTACCGGGGGACTCCACTCGTCCGTAAGCGTCACCGATGTCCACAAGCGAATCGTGGATCGTACTGGTTTCATCGGCGAGGAGTTCGCAAACTTCCGCATGGTCGCCGGTGTTGTTTAGCTTGGCCACGAGAAGTTCCGCGAGCGCTTCCGTCATCAACGCGGCGCTGTGCGGCTTCGTGCTCATTTGCACTTGGCCGTCTTTCCCGCGCCCAACGTAGTACATGGACACGGGGACCTTGCGACCATCGACCATCGTCGAGGTGCGGAGCTTGACGCCGTAAGGTCTCCACGTCATCACTTAATCCGTCCGCCCCACACTCGTTGAGTCAGCGGCAACCCGTGCTCGATCAAGACCCGTAAGACGCAGTCAAGCACTGGCTGCGTCCGTACCCGCTTCTTTCCACGGCGAGAAGCTTTCCGTTTCGCGGCCTTCATTTGCGCTCCTTCAACGGGCGCTCCAGCGTTTTAACAAGCTGAACGGTTTCGCGAATATCGCCGTCCATCTCCACGATCACTTCGATGTCGGTGTACTCGATCCCGTCTGCGTCGATAAAATATGGCACGCGAAAGACGACGGAAGACGTTTGTTCCTTGCTCATCGAGCCACCAGTCCCAGCTTCTTGATCCCGGCGAGCACGCTATCGATGTAGCGCTCTTCGAGAATGACCGTGGGCCAGTAAGGTTGATATCCATTGTCTGCGCCGATGTTGTGGTTCGCCCAGTTGATCCCCAGCTTGGTATTGGGGACGAGGAGCACGAGCCCGCCCTCGCGTCGTACGGTGAAGTCGTGCTTCTCGGTTGGCGTGCGACGGCGAAACGGGATGACCTTGGCTTTCTTCTTCTCGATGAGTTCGTTTCCAGTCATTAGTTCTCCTGTGGCGGAATCCCGCCGAAGATGAAATAGAAGAACCAATCCATAAGGCTGTAGTCCTTGGTGCCAGTATGGTTCCGGTCCTCAGGTTGAGGCATCCGTTCCATCTCAATCCCTCAACGCATCGACGCCCTTACGTTTGTATAGTTCGATTAGCTTGTCCGCGGCGACTTGTATCAGCCAGTTGATGCTGCGTTGTTCTTTATCGGCAATCTTCTGCAACGCCTCAAGGGTTTTAGCCCGCAATCGAAACGATCTGGGATTCGAACGCATCACCGCGCCTCCGACAAACGGCTACAGTGTAACACATAGTAGCTGTAAGATAAGAGTTATAAAGTACTGCCGGGGTACTGCTCACGACGAATCTGAGTGCGAAGACATCGATCCTCTAACGAGAAAGATGCCCGCGAAAGTTTAGTTTGGGAGACGCTCAGGTGGGTTTTTGCCCCTGTGGCCGTATCCTCTTTCGAGGGAGCACCGTGGCCTTGTCTGTGGCTCGGTTCTTGCTGTCAGCTATAGGCTTGCCGTGGAGAACCCCCCGTGGGTGCCTCGAAACTACCGTCAGGTTTCAGCAAAAGCTGGCGGCCTACGGACAAAAAGCTCGTTCAAGCTTGAGGGAGAGCTGCCAGTCCGTTGCCGAGCGACTCGCCGGGGACACGGAGATAGGAGCCGTGGCACTCTCGGATCGCCTGGGGATTTGCACAGGTACTGGTAGGCTTGGTTCTTGACAATTGACGGCACGGGCAGCATCCTCCACGGATTGCGGCTATTCCGGCAACACAGGAAGTGAGAGTCGGAGCGCTTCCTTTGGCAAGCCGGGTTTTTTCTTGCCTCGACGATAAATAGCTGAACCGCACTCGGCCATTCCCTTCTGTGAAATACTTTTCGGTGGAGAAAATCATGAAGCTTCCGTCAATCCCAATCGCCTCAAGTGTAGCGGCAGCAGCAGTGCGCCATCGCGGCCATCAACACTTTGCGGAACGCCTGCTCAACCGCAGAGGTTTCCTTGAAAAAACCGGCCTGACTCTCGGAGCCCTTGCGGGCTCGGGCCTGCTCACGGGCGTTTCGCGTGCCGCAGTGCTCAATAGCGCAGCATCTATCAATTCCGGGCGCAAAACCACAACCTCGGCCACGCCCCTACCCATACCGGGAGGACTGCAGTTGCTCGGCCCTTCTGGGCCCCTGTTCCATGTGTTCCTGCCGGCGACCGGAGTTGAGCCCTCCACGATCACGGACTTCAATGGGTTCGTTGGATGGGCCGCTGTCGGGGGAATGGGTACACACACGCCGGTCGGAGAGGCGCCCGCGCATATTCCGTTCGAATCGGACGTTCGCTTCATGCTCGGCGAGTTCGTCGGCACGGACGGGCGGAACCACCACGGAGCCTTTGCGTTCATATGACTGGACGTATACACAAGTCCCGCTGAGGACTTGCAAATCCATGATTTCAATCCAGGGATAACCGAGAGCGGATTGTTTTGGACGATCGCGGTTCCGGAGAACGCAATTTCCGTGAACTTCGCAGCTGGCAAAGCTTCGTTTAGGGCGAGTGACATTGACGTTGAGGATTACCACGATATCGTTAATGCGCTGACCGATGGCCCGTCCGTCCCAGCCACAGTCTCCTTTGACATCAACTGGGGTCACGCCATGGGCCGGACAAAGATCCGTGACGTGGAAAATAATTTTGCTGGGGATTTTGTGCAGAACGTTGCGCAGATTGCCTGGTCCGGGCAAACAGCAACGGCACAGTTCGTATCCGATCCGTCGGGGACTTCCGTGAACGAGTTCTCACTGCTGGCTCATGAGCGGAATGGAGCTTTCTTCCCCTAAACAGTTTCCTGTGGCTCCATGCGGGCGACAGCATTGCGGTGACTCGAGCCGGCTCCCACGCCGGATGTTGGCTCGGGTCACCTCCATTTTATTGTTATTGGTTGTGTGGCGCGGCAGCGTGTCCTCTCGCGCGTCGTTATGTGAGCTAATGCGTTACCTCCAAATCGGTACAAGTCTGGGAGGTGAATCATGAACCGTCGCGATTTCCTGCGCTCTGCAGGGGTGGTGTCAGCAGCAATGGCATTCCCAGAGGCGGGGCGACTATTTGCACAGGGAACAGCGCCGGCCGCTTGGCGTACGTTCGACGTCACGACCAGCGCACAAGTCCTGAAACCTTCCGGGACGACACGGATATGGATACCGGCAGCACTCGTCAGTCCAACACCCTTCCAGAAGACGCTCGCGAATGACTTCAAGGCCGAGGGCGGTACCGCAAACCTGATCGAGAGCAGCGCCGACTCGATGGGAATCATCGCAGCGGAATTTCCCGCGGGCATGGTGCCGGTGCTCACGGTGACGAGCCGGATCACGACCAGGAATTTTGCGGTGGACCTCTCCGCACCGGGCACGGCGCCAAAAGAGGACCAGGCGGACTTGAAACATTTTCTCCGGCCGACGAAGCTGATGCCCACCGACGGCTTTGTGAAAACGACGGCCACAGAGATCACCAAGAATTCGAAGACGGACGTCGAGAAGGCGCGCGCGATCTACGAATGGATCGTGGATAACACGTTCCGGAATCCGAAGACGCGTGGCTGCGGGCTCGGCGATATCCGTTTCATGCTCGAGACCAAAGATTTGGGCGGCAAATGCGCCGATCTTAACGCCCTCTACGTTGGCCTCGCACGGGCGGCCGGCCTCCCAGCGCGCGATGTCTATGGCATCCGTACCGCCAAGTCGGAGATGGGATACAAGAGTCTCGGCCCTTCGTCGGAGATCGTCACGAAAGCGCAGCACTGCCGTGCTGAGGTATACCTCAGCGGCTACGGCTGGGTTCCGGTCGATCCCGCAGATGTACGCAAGGTGGTGCTCGAAGAGCCACCCGGGAATCGCCCGCTGGACGACGACATGGTGAAGAAAGCCCGCGCGCGGCTGTTCGGTTCCTGGGAGATGAACTGGATGGCGTACAACTTTGCGCACGATGTCGCTTTACCAGGATCGAGTGGTGCGCCTATAGGATTTTTCATGTATCCACAGGCAGAGACACACGATGGGCGACTCGACTGCCTCGACCCGGACGGCTTCAGGTACGAGATCAAGTCGAAGGAGACCGCGTCTACAAGCGGCTGACCGAATTGGACGTAGAATTGCCCTTCGTGCCCGAAAGTCCGGGCGTATCGTCGCGTATTCGGAAACTAACCGTAAACGGGGTTCCGGAAAGTCGAGTTGCAAATACTCGCAATCACTCAATAGTTCTTCCGGCGGTTCATCCTGATAACCGCTAGCGCTTGTGTTGACCGAACCGATCAACCCCCGGATGGTATTCTCGGAAGTTACCTTCGGATCCGATTTGTCCGGCGGTAGTTTCGGAAGCCACCGTCTGCTTCCGAGACAGGGCGTCTGAGGTCAAATCTTGTGCGAGGTGAGGAGCCTGGCGCGGATCGTCCCGTAGCCGACCACGAGGTTTGCGGCGATCTGGCGCGAGTCTATCGCCTTGTGTTTCAACTCCAGAATCTGTTCGAGGTCTACGCGCAGTTCGCGGCCAATTTCAAACGCTGTCTTACACTTTCTTCGCCTGCTTCCTAACCTTCGCCCACCGCTTCTTCGCCGCCTTCACAATCGCCGCTCTGCCAGCAGCTGATAAGACGCGCTTCTTCACGACGATCACTTTGCGCTCCGCAGAGCCGCGCAATGCTTTTGCAGCCGCTCGTACCCCACTCAATTGATGATTCAGCTTGCCTAGCTGCTTTTCCAGCTTTCTCTCTTCGCGCTTGATCGCTGCAAGAATGTTCATGAATCCTCCGCAAAACGAAGGAAGACGCAATGTGTGCCTATAAGCGCTTTAAGTTCGGGGATCTACCTTACTTTTCTGCAGTCAAAAACGCCTTGATCCAGGGTAATGGTGGTTTTTTGTTCCCGCGTTGCTCCCCAATTTGAGCGCAATCACGAGTTCGCCTCTCCCGAGGCAACTGTCAACATTACCAGTAGGGGAGCAGCTGAGACTGGCCCACCATGAAGTATGACCGAATCGAAGCCCCTAACAGGTCAAATGATCTCCAACTATCGCGTTCTAGAAAAAATCGGTGGCGGCGGCATGGGTGTGGTTTATAGGGCAGAAGACTTGAACCTTCATCGGTTTGTCGCTTTGAAGTTCCTACCGGACCATCTGGTCCATGACCCTCAAGCGCTGGAACGATTCCGTCGGGAGGCGCAGGCCGCTTCCGCACTGAATCATCCTAACATCTGCACGATTCATGGGATCGGGGAGCACGATGGAGAGCGATATATCGCCATGGAGTACTTGGATGGCGTGACTCTCAAATACCTCGTCGCCGCGCGAACTCTGGACATAGATCGCATCATAGCGGTTGCGATCGAGATTGCCCACGGTCTTGATGCCGCACACTCGGAAGGCATCGTTCATCGCGATATCAAACCCGCGAACATATTTGTGACCACGCGTGGTCACGTCAAGATTCTAGACTTTGGGTTGGCTAAAGTGTCCTACGTAAGCAGCCGTCAAGCTGCCATGGCAGCGGTCGCGGGTGACGAAACACTAACAAGTGTAGAGCAACTGACTACCACGGGCGCTGCACTTGGCACGGTGTATTACATGTCGCCCGAGCAAGTACGCGCCAAGGAGTTAGACGCCCGCACGGATTTGTTCTCGTTCGGAGTGGTCCTCTATGAGATGACCACTGGGAGGATGCCGTTCCGAGGAGAGAGTTCCGGGATAGTTACCGAAGCCATACTGAATCGCACTCCGGTGGCGCCGGTTCGCCTGAACCCGGATACACCGCAGAAGCTTGAATACATCATTAACAAAGCGATGGAGAAGGATTGCGATCTGCGTTACCAGAACGTCTCTGAAATGCGCACAGACTTGCAGCGTTTAATGCGAGACACGCATTCGGACCGAGCGCCCAGGATAGAGGAGGACGAAAAAGAGGAATTTGTTCCGTTGCCGACCAGGAACGGTCCACGCTCGAAGAAGACTGTACCTTCGCAACTGTTAGTCGCTAAAGATTCGTGGCATCCAGCGTGGAAGCTTCTGCTTGCTTTGGCGGTATTCATCGCCCTCGCCCTTGGCGGCTTCTACTTGCGTTCGCGGCCGCCGGTAGGCCTTACGGCCAAGGACACACTTCTGCTGGCAGATTTCGAGAACAAGACCGGCGATGCCATCTTCGACGGCACGCTAAGTCAGGCTCTGGCCGTGCAACTGCAGCAATCACCGTTCTTAAGTTTCCTGCCGGTAGCAAAGGTACAAGAGACATTGCAGATGATGGGACACTCGCCCGATGACCCAATCACATCGGAGATAGGGCGAGAGTTATGCGAACGCCAGGGACTGAAAGTGTTCGTCGCGGGAACCATTGCTACTTTGGGCAGCCACTACGTACTCACTCTGATGGCGGTCGATGGGCACAACGGCGCGGTGGTGGCGCACGAACAGGAGGAGGTAGCAAGCAAAGAGGAGGTGCTCAAAGCGCTCTCGCAGGCAGCTACACGGTTGCGCAAACAGCTAGGTGAATCCCTCAGTTCGATCGAGAAGTACGACACGCCGGTGGATCAGGCCACCACGCACTCGCTTCAAGCCCTGCAGGCCTACACCCTGGGACGGAAAATGATGGTGGTGCGAGGCGATTTCACAGCGGCGTCGCAACAATTCCAGCGCGCTATCAACCTCGACCCGCGTTTCGCCATGGCATATGCCTCGCTTGGAACTGCCTATCACAACCTCGGCGAGAAAAACCTCGCGACGGAGAGCACAAAGAAGAGCTTCGAACTGCGGGCGCGAGTGAGCGAGCGAGAGAAATACTACATCGAGTCTCATTACTATCATTTCGTCACCGGCAACCTGGAGGAAGCGCGCAAGGTTTATGAACTCTGGGCGCAGACCTATCCACGAGAATTGGTGCCACCGGCCAACCTGGGCGTGCTCTACCAGAGCCTCGGGCAATATAACAAGGCGCTTGAGGAATTCCGTGAGGCATTGCGCCTGGCCCCGGATGATGCTCTGACGTACGGCAACCTCGTAATTTCCTATATCTGCCTGAATCGGTTGAAAGAAGCTCTGGCGACCGCCAAAGAAGCTCAGACAAAGAATCTCGATTCCGCCGATCTGCACCTTTACCTATATGAAATTGGCTTTTTGCAACACGATGCAGAGATGATGGCGGAGCAGACAAAGTGGGCAATGGGCAAACCCGGACAGGAAAGCCTCTTGCAATACTTCCAAGCCAATACGGCTGCCTATTCCGGCCAGCTTAATAAGTCCGTAGAGTTCACCCGGCAGGCGGTGGCGTCCGCCGAGCGTGCGGGAGAGAAAGATAGGGCGGCGGGCGCTGAAGCCACCGCGGCGCTGTTCGAATCGCTCTTCGGAAATACAGCCGAAGCCCGACAACTCCCCACGGCTGCGACCGCGCAATCGATCGGGAAAGATGGTCAGTATGTCGCGGCGCTGGCATTGGCATTGGCCGGCGACTCTTCCAGGGCTCAAGAGATTGTGCAAGTGCTGGCCAAGCGTTTTCCCGAGGATACGGTTGTACAATTCAACTACCTACCCACCATCCGCGCCCAACTCGCTCTCCAACGAAACGACGCCGCAAAGGCTGCAGAGGCGCTGCAGGCCGCCGCACCGTACGAACTGGGTCTCGCCGGCAGCACTGCATTCTCGACCAACTTGTATGCTGTCTATGTGCGAGGGGGAGTGTATCTAGCCGCGAAGCAGGGTGGGCCAGCCTCAGCTGAGTTTCAGAAAATCGTGGATTGGGGCGGAGTCGTGATCAACGAGCCAATCGGCGCTCTCGCTCACCTTGGTCTGGCACGCGCTTATGTTTTGCAAGAGGATACCGCCAAAGCCAAGGGGGCGTATCGGGATTTCCTCACTCTGTGGAAGGACGCCGACCCCGACATTCCCATCCTGAAGCAAGCCAAGGTTGAGTACGCGAAGTTGCAATAGAACCCTTGCGTTCTGAAACGCAATAGCAGCATTGAAAATCAGACTATCCTGCTACTTTCTTCCCTTGCTTCCTAACCTTCGCCCACCGCTTCCTCGCCGCCTTCGCTATCGCCGCTCTGCCAGCAGCTGATAAGACGCGCTTCTTCACGCCGACGACATCACGCTCCGCAGAGCGGCCCAATGCTTTTGCAGCCGCTCGAACTCCATTCAATTGGTGATTCAGCTTGCCTAACTGCTTTTCGAGCTTTCTTTGTTCGCGCTTGATCGCTGCAAGAATGTTCATGAATCCTCCGCAGAGAATCTATCTCAAACGGAAGTCTCAAGGCTAGACGTGACGGCTGAGACAAGTAACGTGGTCACGTGTCTAGGAGACCGGTGAGACTATTCGCTACGTAAGATGATGGCCGGATCAACGTTAGTTGCAGCGCGAGTTGGTACATACGACGCAGCAAGTGCAGTTGTACCTGACATCAAGGCGACCGCTGCCAGCGTGACTGGGTCCATTGGCTTCACGCCGAACAGCAGCGTTGACAGGAACTTCGCTAGGATCAATGCACCCGCTATCCCCAATACTTCGGCGCCAATGATAATCAGTAAGGAGTCTTTTATCACGAGGGTGGTGACATTCCGTCGATCTGCGCCTAAGGCCATGCGTATAGCAAACTCTCGGGAACGTTGCCAGACCGAAAGCGAAAGGGTGGCATAAATTCCAATCAAGGCGAGCAGTAAAGCCACGCAGGCTAGCACGCCCAGAAAAACCGAAAAGAAGCGCGATGATGCCAAGTCATCCGACACAAAAGAGGCCAGCGGCCTGACCTTCGGCAGAGGCTGGTTTCGGTCCGCGCTTCTGATCTGATCGCGGATAACCGCAGCAAAGGATGTATCTTGTGATTTGATCCTCACAACTGCGGCTGCAAATGGCGTCACGTCCTTCCCAAAGGGCAAATATATCTCTGGTAGAATTGGTGTCGTCCGATTGAAATCTTTGAAATCCTTAAACACTCCAACTACTGTGTAGGCATCTTTGGAATCCACGGAAATACGTTTTCCCACCGGGTTGCCTTCGGGCCAGAACAAGCGCACAAGACCCTCATTCACAACCACGGCTTCAGATTTCGCCGAATAATCGCTTTCTAGAAATGGACGACCCTGCGTCAAGGTAAGCCCAAGAGTAGGTGCAAAACCGGTGCTGATGTACCGAATGACTGCATCGCGTTTGTTCGTCGAAGTTGGTGATGAAATCGTTCCCAGGAACGCCTCATCGCCGAACGGTAGCGGGCTGACAATTGCGACGGATTCCACGCCGGGCGTCGAAGTGAGTTTCTCCGTAACCTCACGATAGTAGTTGCGCCACGTATCTGGATGGCTCATTACAGCCGGGGAAAGCTGAATCTCGGACATCAGGAGATGGTCAGAGTTGAATCCCAATGGGACCCGCGTCGTCAGAACTAAACTCTTTAACATCAGCCCGGTTCCGACCGTTAAGATGATGGCCACCGCCATCTGAAGGACGACGAGCGAGATTCGCGCCTTTTTTCGGAGCGTATTCTGGATGACAGTGCCGGCACCGCCGCCTAGATGAATGAAAGGGTCCGTACGAATCATCGAAAACGCGCTGATCAGTCCCAAGATCAGCCCGGCAGAAATGGCCATAGCAACGGAAAAGGCCAAAACATGACCGTCGAGACTTGTTTCATTTAGACGCGGAATGTAGACACTTTCCGGCACTAACGCGATGATTGAATGGGTTCCCCAAAAGGCCAAGAGTATCCCTAAGCCTCCCGCGAGGGCGCCGTACAGAAACCCTTCGACGAGAAACGCACCCGTCAGTCGTAAACGGTTAGCACCACAAGCCAGGCGAATCGAGATTTCCTTCTCGCGAGAGAATGCTTTGGCGAGCTGCACAAAAGCCATGGTCGAACATGCGATCAAGAGCAGCAGCGCTACCGCACCAGACAGTATCGCCAGGGCGGGACGCGCACCTCCGGTGATCGATGGCCACCAATAAGACATGCGAAACGACAAATCTTTGTCGGTCTCCGGGTATTGTTCGGCCAGCCGATGATCCAGAACTGCCGATTCCGTTTGAGCTTGTTGTAAGGTTATGCCCTGCTTCAAACGAGCCAGAATATGAAGATCACCCAGTCCACGCTCAGAAGCTGACTGGCCCTTTTCCAGGAGTGGCAACCATAACTCCATTGGTCTGTCGAAGTAGGTTTTGAACGATCGGGGCATCACGCCGATCACGATATATTCCGCACCGTCAAAGACGACTGGTTTCCCTAATATATTTGGATCGCACGCGTAGTGCCTGCACCACAGTGAATGGCTGAGAATGACGGTTCGATTTTCTTCTGTTTCCGTTTCTGATTCGAATGTTCGACCGAGTGCTGGAGTAACCCTAAGCAAGTGAAAGAAGTCTTTGGAAACACGAGCGCCACGCAGAAGTTCTGGCTCTTCAACTCCCGTCAGCACAAAGGTTTGATTGAATGTTCGGAAGGCCGCGACATCTTCGAACGAGCGGTTGTCTCGACGAAAATCTTGAAAGCGTCCAGGTGATACTCCGAAGTCAGACCCTCGCTGCGCATGAAAATTGGAAACCGCAACGATCTGCGAGGCATCTTTATATGGCGCTGGCCTGAGTATCGCTGCGTTCAGAACCGAAAACGCGACGGTACCAATACCGAGGGCCAACGCCAACACGATACCGGCTAGCAGTGTGGGAATTGGTTTCGCGATTAGCCAGCGCACGCCATCCCGAAAAATCTGTGGATTCACGCTGACACTCCCACAAGTAATCTAAGCTCGTTGTTATGTGCTGACAAGACTGATCATTTCCTACACCTGCAAGACGCCACGGACTGACGAATAGTTCGCCTCGACGCACAGATAGTGTCACCACAGTCTTGAACATCAACCGTGCGGAATCCCAGAGTGGTCATTTTCCGGCTAGTCGCCCCCACCGGCGCGACACGTCAAGAACTTTGGTGCCTCTTCAGTGTCCTCAAGTGTTCCTGGTGTGTCTCTCATAGACAAGACTGGCTTCGCGTTCCAGTGGTATCCTCCGCGAAGAAAGCTGGAAACGTGAAACCATCATGCCGAAAACGGAAGTTTGACCGGATCGGGGCAATGTTGGCTTTGGCCAGAGCCCAAAAGACGCGGAGCATCAACCGTCTGGAATGCCGGGCGTACGAATGCACTGTATGCGGAAAAGGCGTCTACCATTTGACGAGCGCTCGTCGCTGAGTTGTCTTTATGGCCAACTTAATTTGATCGGGCAACGAAGTTGATGGAACTAGAATCCGAGGGTTCGAGTGTTGGAGAAAACGCATGCTTGTCTACAGCCGTCTAGCCATTGTCCTCGGTCTTGCTACTACTTTCCAATTGGCAACACTAGCGCAAACACCTAGCGCACCTCAGAAAACACCGCCGCCTTTAGGCAAATTGGTCGATGTCGGCGGCTATCGAGTTCATCTCTATTGCATCGGCACGGGAAATCCTACCGTCGTTATCGTTGGTGCGGGATTTTCCTTCGATTGGGGTCTTGTCCAACCGGAAGTAGCAAAGGTTACTCAGGTATGTTCATACGACCATTCAGGAATCGGATGGAGTGACTCTGGCCCGAAAGACTCCTGCTCGCTACGGGTTAATGAGGTCCACACCGCTCTGAAGAACGCGGGGATTAGAGGACCGTATGTGCTGGTTGGACACTCACTTGGTGCGTTGGTTGCGCGAATCTTTGCGACGCGATATGCAGACGAAGCGGCGGGCATAGTTTTTGTCGATCACGCAATGTCATTCTCGATCCATTCTCCTCGTTCTGTCGATCCCAAGGCCCCTGCTATGAACCCACCTCCGATGCCTTTGACTCTCAACGGGGGAGCACCCGTTACTATTGGGATTGAGAGCGACCCAAACTTCTCAAACCTATCCGCCCAAGATCGTGAACTTCATCTTTGGGCGATGGCGCAAACCCGAAATCAAATTGCTTTGCAATCCAACCATGAAACGACGCAGGGATGTGTCACAGAGGTCGACTCAATCACCAATGAGCAAGACCACCCGTTCGGCGACAAGCCCCTAATCGATGTCACGACGGGTGGCGACGGCATCCCCGGATACACCGAGTTGCAAACGAAACTGTTGTCCCTTTCCCAGAATAGCAAGCGACTGATGGCAGATAAGAGCGGACATTTCGTCATTATTGATAGACCCGACTTGGTTGTGGATGCGATCAATCAGGTCGTAAGCGCCGTTCGCGATAAAACTAAGCTCTAATCCGAGAATACAATCTTGCATATACAGCAACTTACGGGCGTACGCTCCACTTCAGAGGCCTGAATGTTTACCGCACTGTGTATCGGATGGGTATGCGTTTTCGTCTTCGGAATCGCGTTTCGATTCGGGATGTTAGCCGGTTTGCTGGGGAGCAGCGGAGTCCTGCCTGAGAACTGGCGTCGACGTAAAAAGTCCGATCTCTAAACACTAGTTTCGGTCAGTATTCCAAGCTCACCGTAGTTCGCCACGCTGATGTCGTCTCCCGCGAAGGTCCGAACTGCGTCCTCAGATTTCCAGAATGTGAGCATCAGGAAATGCGCGGTATCCCCTTCGATCCGACGCAAAGCGTATGCGCCCTTGTTGCCAGGGGTCGAGCGGTAATCGGGGATGGCGACAGTACGCATAAGATTGAGATACTCATCGCTCTTTGCCGCCTTCGTCCTGCCGTGCCAAATGCGAGTAATCATGTTGATCTGTCCTCATGCTGGCCACTGGTTAGGATGGAACGGGCTCTCAGTCAAGACGCTCAAGCCGTTTGAAAGGAAAGTTCTGCTAGTGCTGTTCGACGCCGCCGCTTTTCATTCGTATCTCAGTGCGACCATGGGATCGATACGCATGGCGCGGCGCGCGGGCAGGTAAGCAGCAATCAAACCAACCGCGATCATTATTGCAGCGGCAACGAGAATCGGTAGGAGGCCGGCGACTGGCAGGTCGGGGATCAGATGAGCGGCTAGCCGTTTTCCCCAGAATGCAAGAGGTGTGCCGATGGCAAGACCGGCGCTGACCATCCACAGAGCGTCCCGAAGGACGATCCGCACAACGTCACTTCGTGCCGCACCGAGCGCCACGCGAACGCCAATTTCATGTGTGCGCCACACGACCGTGTACGCCAGCAGCCCGTACAGCCCGATCACCGCCAACAGCGCGCCCAGCCCGCCCAACCCTGCAGAAAGCGCCGCAAACAACCGCTGTGGAACGATCGACGAATCGATCTGTTCGTTCATCTCCATCATTCGAACGATGGGGACATTCTTCAGCACAGCGCCCTCGGTTTGACGCACCGCGCCCGCAACTCCGCCCGGATCCATTCTCGTGCGAATCGCCAGTTGGGAACCCTGGAAGCCTGCTTGAAACAGGTCCCCGTAAATCGTCGGCGGCGCGGGTTGATTGAGGTCTTTGTATTTCGCGTCGCCCACGACTCCAACGATCTCAAACGTCTTCTCGCCCTCCGTCATCGTGATATGGCTGAGCGTAATGTGCCTTCCGATCGGATTTTCGTTCCCGAAGCAATCACGAGAGGCGCTCGCGTTAAGGATTGCGACACGCGAACCGGCCTGGTCGCGTGCTGAAAAGTCGCGACCCGCGAGAAATGGTGTCCCATATGTCTCAAAATAACGTGGCGCGATGTAATTCATCCAGACCGCGGTCGTTTTGTCCGGATGATCGTCCGGAGCCGCGAAGCTCGCTGCCCCGGGCCCTTCCATCGGGCTCATTTCACTAAAGCTCGCTGAACTCACGCCGGGAATGCCGCCGAGGCGCGTCACCAGCTCTTGCGACAGATGCGAAAATTGCGCAGCATCGTAGCCGCTCTTCGCGAAATCAAGCGTGACCAACAGCAGATTATTGCGCTCGAACCCCAGATTGTTCCGAAGCTGCGCCAGATATCCAACAAATAGCCCCGCCAAACTTACGAGCACCAGTGAAATCGCCACCTGCGCAGCCACCAGCCCTTTGCCGAACAGGCGTTGGCGCTTTGTCTCTCCGATCTTCGACCCTGGCAGCAGCGCCGACGCCGGCATCGCATTCGACGCGCTCACAGCGGGCGCCGCTCCACACAAAAGTCCCGTGAGCAGCGCGATCGCCGCCGTGAACAACATCACCCGTGAGTCCGGATGTTTCAGCACATCAAAGCGCACCGGCAATCCCATCATGAACCTGCCGGATGCAAAGAGCCGGATCAGCCCGTCCGCCGCGAAGTACGCCAGAAAAATACCGACCGCGCTCCCGATCAGCGACAGCAGCAGCGACTCCGTCAGCGTCTGCCGCAGCAGGCGAGCCCGCGCCGCCCCGAGGCACACTCGCACGGCCATCTCGTGCTGCCGGGCCGCTCCACGTGCCAACAACAGCCCCGCTAAATTCGCGCACGCAAGGAGCAGCAGCAAGCCTACCGTCGCCATTAACACCGTCAGCGGTGTCGAGAGCATTTGGGTCACAGGAGTCGAAACTCCGTTTCCCGCCGGCACAATACGGAGATCCATTTGACGCATGAAAGGATTTGCGTCGGGCCGGTCGTTGGCGGTTTTGAACAATGTCGCTAACTTTGCGCGGGCTTGAGGGATGGTGACGCCCGGCTTTAAGCGTCCCAGCAACGCCACCGCAAAATCCCCCAAAGCACGATGCCCCAGCGAATACGGCAGCCAGATGTCCTGCTGCGCTTGATTGCTGAGACCGTAGAATCCGCGTTGCGTTACGCCGATGATGGTGACCGGAGTGTCAGATGCGGTGATTTTCTGGCCGATAATGGCGGGATTCAGATTGAAGCCCGATTTCCAAAAGGAATAGCTCACGACAGCAACGGGCGAAGAGTCGGTGATGTCTTGCGGGCCGATCAGTCGGCCGATCGCAGGGCGCACGCCGAGCGACTCGAAGTACGTTCCGCCGACGTTGCCGCCGAAAACGGTTTGCGATTCGAGCGCCTGCCCACCGACGACGTAGTAGTTGAGGGAGCCGATGATGAGATCTGAGAGGACATGATTGCCGTCCCGCATGGTCTGGTATTCATCCCACGAGAAACCGTTGAACCCAGGTTCAGGATCGTCGGGATAGTGATGGAGGATTTCGACGAGCCGCCCTGGATCGCGCACCGGGAGCGTGTGCAGCATCAGGCCGTTCATCATCGTGAAGATCGCAGTATTGGCGCCGATTCCGAGCGCGAGGGTAAGCACCGCAACCGCGGTGAAGCCGGGGGATTTCCTCATCATGCGGAATGCGTAGCGAATGTCGTGAAGAATGCCTGCGAACAATTTGCTGCTGACTTTTCCGGGCGCTACAGGCTCGCGATACAAATCATTCTCGACGGATTGTAAGTTGCGCGCGAGGAGGTCTTCATCCTTCAGTTCGTCCAGAGCCGCGCGAAAGGCTGAGTCCGCCGAGTGCCCATCAGCGAGAAGTTCCTCGTATCGATCGTCAAGGTGCTGCGCGATCTCTTCGGCAATTTCCCCTTCGCGCTCCGGCGACAGCTTCAACGGAGCAAGGCGGCGTAGAATTTCTGGCTTCCAGTCAGGCATTTTCTGCCTCGGTGATGCGATTGATACCGGCTACAAATTCCTGCCAGCCGCGAAGCTGCGACGCGAGAACTTTGCGTCCCTCGCGCGTCAGCCGATAATAGCGGCGCCGCCGCTGCCCGTCCTTCTCAACCCAGCGTCCACTCAGCCACCCACGGCGCTCGAGCCGGTACAGCATCGGGTAAAGCGACGCGACGTGAAACCGAACCGCGCCGCCAGAGCGCTGCTCGATCAGCTTGCTGATTTCGTAGCCGTGGCGCGGACGGGCTTCGACGAGCGAAAGAATGAGGAGTTCGGCGCTACCCTTTTTCCATTCTACTTGTGAGGCTGTCTGGTCCATATATGGCACTGCAATATATTGAAATCCTGCGCGGCTTAGGAGTCAAGCGAATATTTCAGGAACCAGCTATCGCTGCGGGGTGGTCCCTTTTTCGCGTGCGTATCCGCAATCCTAAGAAACACAATCGGTAGCTAATAAGCGATCACTAAGTAAGAGTAGCGCCGGTTAGATCTGCGCGAAGTAGTTGGAATCACTCGGACGATAAACGCGGCAATCGGAAAAGTGGTTGAGCGGCAATCTGTGAAGCTGATCGATCTCTCCGCTAAGTCCTACAGTGCTCGAACTTCAGCAAGGAAATTCTGGAAAGCCCAGAACGTGCCGCTTCGTCTTGATGATGCGCTTCGAGATTTGAATATAGCCTTCCGCATGCTCTCGCTTTACAAGGCCGCGACGGACCCGGTCTTCCCACCATTTAACTTCGTCGAGTTCTCGCTTTAGTTCGGCTGTGGCACGTACTTGAAACATCCTTACGATATCGTTTGTGTCGAGGCTGATGCTCATGGCGGCGTCCTGAAGGTTGAAGTCGCTTGGTTGGTGCTGCTCTTGGATTCTACTACCCTGCATATCCAATCGGCGACACGATTTTCGGGACCACGATCAGAAATGGCTATGAAAGTGATTCGGAATCCGGTGACCGACGAGACGTTCTGTGGCGGCGAACGGGAAAAGAAGGGGGTTGGCGAACGGGAACATGCATCGCAACATCGCTCCCGGGTCCCTATCGCCTAAATTCCGCTCGCTGGAACTGCGGTACAATACTCACGATGTCGGTGTGGAATTGGATCGTCCAGAATAAACAGTGGGTGTTCGGCTTCAGCATCGCCGCGTTGGGCGCACTCGGTGCCGTGTTGTGGTGGGCCATCAAGAAGTTTTGGCCGAAAACTGATGTGGCTGCAGCCATTCCGGCTGCTAGCGCGGCTGCGCCTACACCTTTGCCGCTGGAAGTTGTTCCGCCCGTTCCAGCGCCTGCAACTAAACCCAACTTGTCCGTCGAAGGGATCAAGGCAGCGAGAGTTTATCTCCAACTCGACATCTGGACGTTGAGGCCGAAGTCTGGCGGATGGGAGCGACAGGACCGTTACCGTGCGATTCTCGTGGACGTTTCCAACGTTCCGACCGACGAGGCGCACACCGCGAAGGCAGCGATAAGGGCTGCAATCAGTATGGACTACGGTGGAAGGGTGCGTACTTATTCTCCGCTCCCGTGGCTGGAAGAGTTCACCAACTTGGTGTACCTGGAGACATGGGCGACGAAGACTGTTGTAGTGGCCGTGGGGAAGGACTCCAAAACAGGGACTTGGAGTTTCGTACTGAATCACAGGAAGGACAACTACACAACCAATACAATATCGGAAATGGACTGGACGAACCAGTGCCCCATCCCATCTGATCTTCCGTTTGAGCTATTGATGATCGATATGAACAATGAAGCGATACTGGCGAAGTTCCCGTACATCTGGACGTTTGATACAGTCAACAACTGGCCCATTTTAAAGTCCGTTGATTAAGCCTTCGAAGACCCATGATCCAAACAGAACCCGAAGACCTCGAACGAATCCGCGCCCGTCTCCGCAAAATGTCCGACCTTGAAGTTTTCAACCGCGCCCATGTTCGACCTCGCGCCAAAACCACTCATTCGACATTGCGACATATATCTTGCGCGGTGTAAGTTCCTCGACTTGTTCTTCAAGCCGCCGCTTTTCTACGAGCAGACCGCGTATCTGTTCCTCAAGCTCCGCGATGCGCTGGGTTTCGTTCATATTCACTCCGTCGTTCTTCGTTCACTGTTCGTACTCGACGTGCGGTCTTTTCGGGGCCGCGTCTTTAAGGTCCAAGATGCCGCATGAAATTAGTTCTCTTCATTGTGAAGGAAGGGTGGACCTTGGCATCTTGTAAACCGCGGTAATCTTGGGAGCCTGTCCGCTATCGGCTGTTACCTCCCATGATACCTGAACTCCAGCATCAAGAGGACGAGGTATAGCAAAGATAAAACCAGTGAAATTTGGCTTCCCATCAAAGTGAAAGGGAATAGACTGACTCCCCCCTGACACACTCGCTACTCTCGTGGTACATGGCTGATCACATTCGGCCATAAATGCCGGAATTTCCATGGAATGATCAACTGTCAGCTTGATTAGGGCTTCGGGTCCATGTGCCGCCACTGGCCCCTGGGAGTACGCTGGCAAAACTTCCTGAATCCATGAAACGTTAGGTTCTGGAGCATTGTTGTTCACCGTTTGAGTTCCAAAGTTTGGAGCAGCATTGGCTATTCCGTTTGGGGCTATCGCCATTACCGGAGGAATATAGGTCAACTTTTCCCGCTGTCGTTTGGGCAGTTCGGACTTGTTGTAGGCGAAATAAGGAGGAGGTGGACCGACTGGCCTTAGCGGTGCCTTCCCCTTATAAGCTAAGGAGTAGGCGACTGCGAGAATGGGCGTTGCTAGCAGTACGATTGAAAACCCAATGCAAACCGGAAGCAACCACTTCGGCTTTTCGGTACTGTGATACTCGGCACCGGAATCATCGACCACTCTTCGTGCGGCAGAAGCATTCTCGTTTACTCGCTTCAACTGGCGTACACTGGACAAATACAATAGAGTTAGCCCGATACATGTACAAATGAAACCAGTAACAGGGCTAGTCAAGAACGGCGGCAGATGATCGCGTAGTCTCACGAGTAGTTCGATTCTCGCGTAATTGTCGAGCGCCCATACGAATGAATCGAAGGCGGGAATACTAAGAAAAACCGCTCCTCCAATTTGCTCAGACCGCTCGATGGATTTCGATGGCGAAGCCATATCTGTACTCTAACATAGATATTTCGCTTTGTATTCGCTGGTATGATACACTGCCCCGCGCTTGTGGACCGATTCACGCAAGAGGGCTGTATGGACAAGAAGATTCCAACACTCGTTGTGCTTGTCGCGTTCGCAACCGAGGCTGTTAGCGAGCATCACCACGACGCAACGCATTCACAGCCGCACACTGAGAACGATGCAAAGCCTCCCAAAGACCTTCCGGTAGCGACGATGTCAGGCGGCACGGGACGCGCGGTGTCCGCAACGCTGACACTCACGCCTGAAAAAGATCGGCTCTCCGCACAACCGCACATCGAACCAACCAGCGGCGCGGGTCACGTCACGGACTTCGTTCTAAACCAGATCAACTAGCGGTTGCCCTTGATTTAATAGGTACGAGCCGCCGTCCATCGCGCAAGGCGGGAAGGGCGTAGTGGTACCCGGCTGTCCGACCTGTAAAAAGGACTTGTCTGGTTATCCGTGCTAATCAGGCACGACCCGTGATTGTGAACTGAATCATTCAGTTTATCGAGGCGCGTTAGCGCGGCTCTTGTACTCGCGACAAGCTTGCACAGCCAGCTCCTCCCCCTTGGGATCACGCAGTTGTTTGGGGAACGCAAAAATGGGGTCTTCGGCAGTTTTCACAATCTGCTCGTCGAAGTCCTTGGGACTTTCCGAAGCTGCATCGGGAAATCCCAACATTGCGCCACCTTGTTGCAGTTCGGCTCTGTAACTGGCATCCAAGGCAATATCAGCGGGGATCTTTTCCCTCAACCTCAAGTCTTGAGGGCCGAGATACAGGAACGCATCGACTAAGTCCTCCACCGGTTTCAGGAGCGCTTCGGGGAACTCGTGATGCACATTGCAATCCTGGTCGACCCGGTTCGGTGGTGGGAGAAAGTGACTTAGATCGAATGCGCCCAGCCACGTGCCCTTCGCGCGTGCAATCGCGGGGATTGGCCACTTCACGAACTTACTGTCAAACAGGGTAGGCAGGTCCGTGTCGAAAGTGCCGAGTTCGCTGATGACAAACGTGAGGTTTGGATAGTCCTTTTCGTAAATCGACACAGCACTGCCGCCTGTATTGTGCATGAGGTGCATGGTTCCGAAAAGCATCAGGGCCTTGCGATGTTTTGACAGGACTTCTCTCTCCATCACGGTAGCAATGCCTTCATCGCGGTGAACAAGTCTCATGATGTCCGCAGGGCCCTTGATTTGATCCCAGTCGATGGGAGGATCGCCCGCCAGCACCCGAAAGCGCCTTTCCGGCGGAAGTTTCTGATTCAACGCTCGCACCAGCGGGTAGAATTGCTCGACGAACGGTGAAGCTCCAGCTGCCGGCTGGCCCATTTTGCGCCATACTTTCTGCACTTCCGTGAATGGGACATTCTCTCCTGCTATGTAACGGTCCAGGATGGGCTGAAAGAGTGAATTACCGTTCTCGAATACGATCACGTTCACCTTCTCCGAAAGAGCCGGGTTGCGGATCAAAGAGAAAATCAAAGCATCTAGATCTTGCATTCCATGGTCTTGCGGCATAGCGACAACCTCGTACTTGTCGAACGCAGCGAGGATGGCGGATATCGCAGGTTCAGGAATCGGTTCCGAACTTGCCGGTCTTTTCTGCTGTTGTGTTTGGGCTTGGTTTATCGGCGCAATGACGAACAGCATTAAGAACAGAATTGTGGCGAACCAGAATCGCATTACTCGGCCTACGTGCATGTGAGCCTCCTCATTCGTATCTCAGTCATGGAACTGCAATAACGCGCTGTCGCGAACAACAGCGGCAAGGGAATGGCGCGAAGGTGCGGATAACAACTCACGCCGCAAGCGATGTTGGCGTCAAAGAATGCGGTGGTGATAGCTACGGAATATTGAGACTTAGCGCAGGAGGAGGGCGCGGTGCGAATGCGAGTATCGCGGGCGCTTGCCTTGGATGACTCTCGTCGTTACGATGCGCAAGGTATACGAATATGGTAATCGGAAGGACGCATAACAAAAGAACCAGGATGGCGACCGCATGGCTGGCAACGCTCGGCGTCAGCGCCAGAAATAACACCAATAGCAAGCACAAAAAAGCTGCCAGACGTTGAATCGGCGACGCCGTTCCCATAACAATGAGATCATACGCCATAAATACGCGATCGCAAGCTCTGCCAGATAACCGCGAGTGGTGCGGATGTCAGCGTGTCCCAGAGATTTGCGATGCTAGAGTCGATTAAACCTTCGAGGGCCTATGATTCAAAGCAGCCCCGAACCCATCGAACAAATCCGCGAACGCATCTTGAAGATGAGCGATATCGAACTCTTGCGTTACGGCCAAGCCGCGCGGTACATGACTGACCACGGCAAGTCGAACCCCAGCTTCAGAATTCAACTAGACGAAGCGCGGCTGGAATGGAAACGTCGTCATTCCAAGTTGCCGTTGAGTGAAAGCGTGTGATCCGTCGCGTTGAAAGCAAAGTTAGCCTAGAAACGGTTTCCAGGCTAGCCTATAGCCCAGCGCCACCCTAGGTCTGGACTTATTACCGGTATTACCAATCTAGTGCTTTTTCATGCTACTTGGTGACGTGCGTTGGTATCCGATGACGACCCTAAGCTTAGTAGAATCAGCAAATACATCGAATTCATTGGCATTCAGAGATGCATACCCAGAAGTGCGGATTCTAAAGGATTTTAAGACTAATGAATTTGGAAGTGCGGATTCTAAAAGAGTTATGGGCGCGTTTTGCGGAAGTGCGGATTCTAAGGGGCTTAGCTTTTTGGGCTTCGCCTGATGTCCGCTCTTGGAGCCCCGAGCCGGGGAATTTGCATGAATGTCGAATAAAAGGAGTTGCGGGAAGCGGAGTTTGCAGGTGGATGAAAACATAGGGCGTTTCCTGCGGGCGTTTGTTAGGGCCGCGGAAGAGGCACAATTTGGAAAGGCTGTGCTTCAAGATGCACAACCAACGGTACCATAAAAGTTACCTCTTTTTAACTGATATCTTTATATACATCACCGGAAGCGGATCGAAGTGCGGAGCGAGGTGCTCGTCGATTCTCACGTTCCAGCATTAAGCATCTTGGGGCGGGGCGAGGTCCCGGCCCAGCGCTTGAAGGCGATGGGGAGGGCTGTTTCGGAGTGTCCTCAGGGGCTAAAGCCCGTTTTTTTTGGCTCTAATGTCGGAGCTAAAGCTCCGACCCCTAAAGTGGCAGCACCTTCCGACCACTAAAACAGCAGCACCGCGAGTCTAGATGCGCTGGACGCTGAAAGGACGGCCAATGCTGGAAGGAAGAGGGCTCTTCAGTGTCGCGCGCGCCGGGGTTGCCGCGGTGCCTAGAAACTTTTCAACGTAGTATGGTGTCCAAAGAACACTCGCGGTTCGCACAGGTTTGTCTGGACGCTCAAAGGACGGCCAATGCTCGAAGCAAGGGGGCTCTCCAAGTACTACGGCTCGGTGCCAGCGGTTCAGAACGTCACGTTTCGCCTCGAACCCGGCCAAATCCTCGGGTATCTCGGCCCCAACGGTTCCGGCAAGAGCAGCACGGTTAAAATGCTCACCGGACTGCTGCAACCCAGCCGCGGTCAGGTCACGCAAGACGGCGAAGACATCCACAAGAACTTAGTCGCGTATCGAAAGCGGCTGGGGTACGTACCCGAGGAAGCCAACCTCTATCCCTACTTGACCGGCGAAGAATATCTGGAAATGACCGGCACGCTCCGCGCCATGCCGGAATCGCTCAGAAAGCTCCGCATCGACTCTCTCTTGCAGCTCTTTGCGCTCGCACCCCATCGCCACGTCACCGTGGGCTCCTATTCCAAAGGCATGCGCCAGCGAATCCTGCTCATCAGCGCCCTCATGGACAACCCTGATGTCCTCATCTTCGACGAACCCATGTCCGGCCTTGACGTGACCTCTTCTCTGGTCCTGAAAAATCTCATTCAAACGTTGAGCGCGCGCGGCAAAGCCATTTTCTTCTGCTCGCACGTCCTCGAAGTTGTGGAAAAAATCTGCACCCAGTTGATCATCCTCAGAAAGGGCCAGGTCATCGCCCACGGACCCACCGGCGAGGTGTTGCAAAGCATCGGCCAGGCCACGCTCGAAGCCACGTTCCTACAGCTCGTCGAGAATCGCGACGTCACTCAAATCGCAAACGACATTGTGGATGTAATGGTCTCGTAATGCGCCCCTGGAAACCGTTGATGCGATTCGTCCAGAATCGCTCGGAGGTATTCGCGCGCACGCGATTCGGATGCCTCTTCCGCCTCTTCGTCGGCCGCATGTTTCACGGCGGCGATGAACCCGGCGCCGAAGCGTTGAGTCTCGGCATCGGCGCGATCCTCACGCTGCTGGCGATGCCCGGCCTGCTCGTCTCCCTGCTAATGTTTGAGAAATACGGTTCGCTCATCCGCTTCTTACGCGGCGACGGCATTTTCGATCCATTCACCGCTACGATCCCGGACGAATACTTCTTCATCGTTCTGTCCATGACCGTCACGGGCGCTGCCGCGCTCTGGCGCTGGGATGCCATCTTTCTGGACCGCCGCGATCACACCAATCTGGTTCCCCTGCCGGTGTCGTTCCGCATCATCTTCTTCGCGAATTTCTCGGCCATCCTCGTTCTCGCGATGGTCTTCACCTTCGTCGTCAACGCCGCCTCGATCGTGCTGGTTCCTGTTGCCGTCGTTGGCAGCCAAGGCTCCTTTGCCATCTTCGTTCGCTTTGCCGCGGGACACGGTGTCGCCGTCCTGTCTGCAAGCGCGTTCAGCTTCTTCGCGGTTTTCGCTCTTGCGGGTCTCTTGATGGCGATGCTGCCCGCCGCCGCGTTTCGCCGAGTCTCGCTCTTCGCGCGGTTCGCAATCGCGGTCGTGCTACTCGTGCTGCTGGCCAGCGTTTTTACCGTGCCGTCATTGCTTCTGCAAACGGCGGTTGGCTGGGCTCACCGCATAGCAATGCTGCCGCCGGTTTCATTCCTTGGCGTGGCGCGAACGGTTTGGGGCAAAGGCGACGATCCTTTTGTTGCCGCCCTGACTCACGCCGCCCTCTTTGCGTTCGTCCTGGCTGTCCTGGTAGCCGTCATCACCTATGCGCTCAGCTTTCGCCGGTCGTTTCTCAGGATTCCCGAAACCGCCGACGCAGGCCCACTCCCGCGCGTGCATTCCTCGTTCTCTCCCCTCGCTCTCTTCCACAAAGCATTCCTGAGCGAACCTTCGCAGCAGGCCTGCTATCACTTCATCGTCCGCACACTCCTGCGAAACGACGCGCATCTGCAAATTGTTTCAGCCTTTGCCGCGCTTGGACTGGTCGCCGCCTCCGAATCTCTCCTGTCCATCCGAACCGACCAGTTCTTCCTGACCCGCCACTACCCGTCCGCCGACTTTCTTTCCATCCCGTTCATCCTCAGCTACTGCCTGATCGTAGGCATCCGCTTCGCCTTCGAAATCCCCGCCGACTTGCGCGCCAACTGGATTTTCAAACTATGGCTGAACCCCGACGATCAACAAGCCCGACCGATCGCGCGTCGCGTGCTCCTGGCCGCAACTCTGGCTTGGATCGCACCAGCCTGCTTCACGATCACCCTGTTTCCCTTCGGCTGGACCAGCGCTCTGTTGCACACTACGATCGTGACCATTTCCAACGTACTGCTGGTCGAAATCCTGTTGGCAAAATTCCGTAAAATTCCATTCACATGTTCGCACCCAACATTCGAGAGCAATTCTGGAGTCATTCTGATCGCCTATTTATTTGGCTTCTTCGTATTCACCGGCACGATCCCCGACCTGGAACGCTGGTCGCTCGCCGATCCTCTCCGCGTCACCTGTTTTGTTCCGCTTTTCGCGATCACCCTGGCGGTCTTATATGCCTACAGAAAACAAATGCTAGAAATGGACAAGCAGCTAATCTTCGAAGACCTCCCCTCTTCAGGTTTTTAATCGCAAAGCAGTTGTCGGCGACAATCCTGTAGCGGCCCAATTGCTTAGGCAGGTTGCAGCCCGAAGGGTGTGTTAAATTGCACAGCCGGAGCCAAGGCTGAGGATTGTTCGCGGAGGGAGCAGTCATGCGCACCCGAATCACTCTCGTCAAATCGACTCTGATTTCTCTGACTGTTTTGAGCGTCAATGCGTCGCCTCCCCCTTCTGCAACTAAACTATCGCCGGTGTCGCGCGCCAGTCTCTGCGTTACGGAAGGCGCCATCGAAGAACGACCCGATCACCGCCTCTCGGTCAGCGTCCCCAAGATGCGCGCTTACCTAAACGCGTCCACTTCGCAATCCGTCGAAGCCGACTTCACCTACCTTGGCTCCACCGGCAACGAAGCCCGTCTCGGCTCCGGCGAACTTCGCCGCCAATTCGGCCTCAAGCTCCGCGCACAGGACATCTGCAACCTCGTCTATGCGATGTGGCGCATCGAGCCTGAATCGAAGCTCGTCGTTTCCGTGAAGAGCAATCCCGGCCAGCATTCCAGCGCGCAATGCGGGAATCGCGGCTATCGTAACGTCAAACCGGCGCGCAGCAAGCCGGTTCCCGTTCTACACCCGGGCAGTGCCCACTCACTTCGCGCCGAAATGAATGGAGTGGAAATGAAAGTCTTCGCCGACAACGCGCTTGTTTGGGAAGGCTCCGTGGGAGCAGAGGCGCTTAGCTACGACGGCCCCGTCGGCATGCGTTCCGACAACGCGCGCTTGGAGATCGAACTGCGCGCGGCTCAGCCCCTCAAAGCGCAGTCCGCAAACGTGCAAGGCTGCCGCTCCGGACCGGGAGAATCCGAATAGCATGGACAGCGGCGACTTTCGAAAAATGCGTCTCCTTGATCTGCAAGGCCGCTGGAAGAGCGGCCCGAAATCATGTATATAGCAGGCAGCGGGATTTGTGGAGCGCGGCTTTTCAGGGTCTGCATTGAGTCTTGATTTGGAGGAATGTGATGAGCAAGGCCGATATCGAGCGGTTTGCGGACGATGTGAAGAAGAATCCGGCACTACGGGATGAGCTTGAAGGAAAGAATGGAATTCCCGCGGTCCTGGGGGTTGCGACCCAACACGGATATGAAATCACGCAAGATGATTTGGTCGCGTATGTGCAAAGTCAGAATCCGGAACTCAGCAACGAGGAATTGAATGCGGTTGCCGGGGGCGCGGGTAGCACCTTCGTGGTCAATGCTACGAGGTTCGATCCATACAAGAGCTTCAAATTTCGGCTCTAAATCATTTTGGCTATTGGTGGATGCTGCTGTGTCATGCCGGCTAATTTGTTGCTCTGAATATCCCCACAAGGAAGAGCACCATCCTGCGCCGAACGCCCAGGTCTCAAACCGGGCCTATAACAGGCTCAACGGGTCCATATCCACCAAGACGGCCGTTTGGGGAATCTCTCTGGCATCGCAGTAAGCCAATGCCCCGCTGAGCAACCTAGTCAGCGTCGAGCGCCGTGGCGACTTCAGCAGAAACTGGAAGCGGTGCTCCTTCTTTAGACGCGCCAAAGGCGCGGTCGCGGGTCCCAGGATTCGCGCGCCTTTTCCGTCGTGCGGCGAGAAATATTCCGAGAGCCGCCGCGACCAAAGGATCGCCTTTTCCAGATTAGTGTCGCGCACGATCACGTTGGCGAGGGACGTAAACGGCGGGTACTGCATCATTCGCCGAAAGTGCATCTCGCGCTCGAAAAATGACGCGTAATCCTGGCGCACCGCGTCCTGAATCGCGTAGTGCTCCGGATAATACGTCTGAATTAGTACGCGACCCGGCAACTCTCCGCGGCCCGCGCGACCCGCCACCTGCGTCAGCAATTGAAAGGTGCGTTCGGCGGCGCGAAAATCGGGCAAGTGTAGTGAGGAGTCCGCGCTGATCACGCCGACCAGCGTCACACGCTGAAAATCGTGGCCCTTCGCCAGCATCTGCGTCCCGACCAGAATGTCGAGCGCTCCGCCGGCAAATGCGCCCAATGTTTCCTGATATTGCCGCTTGGTTCGCGCCGTATCGCGATCAAGCCTGGCAATCCGAGCACCCGGAAATTCCTTACGCAATCGCTCTTCCAAATGCTCAGACCCTTCACCGAAGAAATAAACGTACTTCGACTGGCACTTCGGGCATTCTTTGGGCACCTGCTGGATCGATCCGCAATAATGGCATTCCAGGCGGTTGCGGTGCTTGTGATAGGTCATCGAGATGCTGCAATTCATGCATTGAACGGAAGCCCCGCAGCTGCGACAGAGCACCGACCACGAATAACCGCGCCGGTTGATGAGCACCAGCGCCTGGGTTCCGTGCGTCAGGCACTCTTGTATGCCCGCGTACAGCGCTGAACTGATAGGGCTGGCCTGGTGCGTGCGTTGAAAGTCTTCGCGCAAGTCGACGATTGCGACGCTGGCCATCGAGCGGTTCGCCACTCGCGAAGCCAATGTCAGCAACTCGTACTTTCCGTTGCGCGCATGATGATAGGTCTCCAGGGAAGGCGTCGCCGATCCCAGCAGGGCCACGGCGTTTTCCATCTTCGCGCGCACGATGGCCACGTCGCGCCCGTGATAGCGCGGCGTCTCTTCCTGCTTGAAACTGCTTTCCTGCTCCTCGTCGACGATGATGAGCCCGAGATTTTCCAGTGGCGCAAAGACCGCCGAGCGCGTTCCCACGACCACACGCGCCTCGCCGTGCCGCACCCGCCACCATTCGCGCGCCCGCTCGATGTCGCTCAGTGCGGAGTGCAGCACCGCGACGCCTTCGAAACGCGCACCAAACCACGCGCGACATTGCCGGCCAACCCACAGTGTCAGCGCAATTTCCGGCACCAGCACGATCGCGGTCTTGCCGCGGGCCAGGGTCTCCTGCACGCTGCGCATGTACACTTCGGTCTTCCCGCTGCCGGTCACGCCGTGCAGCAGCAGCACGCCGAATTCGCCCAGTTCAAAGCGCGCGCGAATCGCACCGAATGCGCTCTCCTGCTCCGCATTCAGCTCGTTCGCGGGAGCTTCGTAACCTGCGTCGAATGGATCCTCCGCGGGATCGACGCGCTCTTCCCAGCTCTCCAGCAGGCCATCGCGCAACATACGCTCGACCAATGCTCGCGATACACCGGCCAATTTCAACAACAGCGGCATTGGCAACGGCCCGCGCTCCGCGAGCGTCGATCGCACCCGCAACGATTTTTCATCCAGGTCGCCGCCTGCTATCTGTGCGCCGCTCTTTGGTGCGATGACGCGCTGCGTCTTTGCTTTTCGTCCGAGCATCGTCTCGCGAATCTCGATCAAGCCCTGCCGGCGCAGGCGATCGAGCGCGTCTGCGTCCACGCCAAGCTTTGCCGCCGATCCAAGCGGCAAAGGCTCTTTTTTCACAGCGAGTTTCGCGAGGAATTCGACTTCGTTGCGGCTGAGTCCATGCGTCAGCTCGCCACCGCTCAAACTTGCGACCGCGGCGCGTCCCGCTTCGGTAAGCACGATCAACCGCTGGGTGCGCATTTCGATCACCGGCGGCAGCATGGCGCGAAACACTTCACCGACGGGAGCCAGGTAGTAGTTCGCTATCCAATGCCCGAGTTCGATCAGTTTCAGTGGGAGTGCCGGCACGCGATCGAGCGCCTTCGTGATTTCGCGGATCTTCGTGTCTTCCGGCGCGTGGTCCGTGAGCTCTACGACCACGCCGACCATCGCTTTCTTGCGAAACGGGACGATCACCCGCGCGCCCGGCTGCACGATTTCGCGCAGGGATTCCGGCACGGCGTAGGTGAACGTGGTGCGCAACGGCACGGGCAACGCAACATTGCAAAAAGGAAGGCTCATACCGGCGTGTAGTGTACCAGCACGGTTCCGACTGGCCTTAAGTGACTGGGCAGCCTGGCGGCAAGTCTCAGCGCGATCGCGTGACGTACTTGCGGCCTCGCTCCATCTTTTCGGAGGGAGGGCTTTTCGGAGGGAGGGGTTTAGGTGATGCGCGGGCGCTACCCGGCACCTCGCGCTCGAGCGACCAAATTTGAGGAGGCATCCGTGCACGACCGGTGAGACGTATACCCGACACTCGTCTAAATCCCGCGGTCTCAGAGACCGCGGCTACAGTTGCCGAGACGTGGACCGTGCTAGCGGCTGATCAGCGCAATGCCCGCGAAGATCGCGGCGATGCCCAGCCATTGCCAGCGCGACATTTTCTCGCGGAGGACGACGGTCGAGAGAAGAACGGTTACCGCGCCGTACAGGGAGGCGAGGACACTCACGATGGAGACCTGCTCGAGTTGCATGCCTAGATTGTTCAGGACGAACGCGCCGGTGTCGAGCACACCCATGCCCAATAGCCAGAGGGAGACGGAGTCCTTGCGTCGCAGCGCGATTGGCTGCTTCATGGCGACTATGACGATCGCGGTGAGCGCCGACGAGGTCAGCCGAATCATCCAAACCGTGGAGGCGAATCCTACGCGCGGCACGACGCGATTACCGAGCAGCCAGAACAGCACTCCGAATCCTGCCGCTGAGATCATCGCCGCGCCTACGCCGCTGGCTGCTTTCTTTTTCGGCGCAACTGGCGATGGGGCGCTGACACTATCTGGCTCAATGCTGGCCGGCTCGACATTGTCTGGCTCAACATTGTCCGGCTCAACTTCGCCGCGTACCACGACGATGACGCCCACCAGGATGAGTGCAATTCCGGCGGCGCGCATCACCGTCAGATGCTCCCCGGTGAAAACCGAGATAGCTACGGTGAGCGCGGGATAGCTGGCCGATAGAGGTGCGACGACCGACAATTTCCCGACTTCAAAGGAGCGGTACAGCGAAAGCGTCGAGATTCCGTTGAGCACCCCGGCGAGGGCGCCCCACCCCCACGGCTTCCAGCCGGAGCCATCGAACAAATGGCCCCAACCACCAATCCAGGGCAGAAAAATCGTGAGCAGAACGAGCCCGATCAGTTGCATGTACAGTGTGGTGCGGAGGGAACCGATGCGCCGCGATGCGAAGCGCGCGAGGAAATCCGAACTGCCCCAGGAAAGAGCGGTGAGCAGGCCTAGTAAAATTCCCATGAGGGATTATGCGGGGTTTTGCGTCCCGGCGGGCTTGCCCTTCTTTACTTCCAGGCCGAGGACGGCCATAACCTTTTGCAGATCTTTCCACACGTCGGCCTTTGCGGCGGGATTTCGCAGCAGATACGCCGGATGATAGGTGGCCATCAGTTTTCGACCGCGAAAGTCGAGCCACTGGCCGCGAAAGTGAGAAATGCCGCGATTGGTTTCGAGCAGCGTTTGCGCCGAGCAGGCTCCGAGGCAGACGATTACTTTCGGAGCGATGACGTCGAGCTGGCGCAGTAAATACGGCGAACAGGTTTTGATTTCATCGGGCTCGGGCAGGCGATTTTCGGGAGGGCGGCACTTTACGACATTGCAAATGTAGACATCGGAACGCTGCAAGCCCATGGCTTCAATCATCTGTGTGAGCAACTTCCCGGCGCGGCCGACGAAAGGCAAGCCTTGCGCGTCTTCGTCGCGACCGGGCCCTTCACCGACGAACACAAGGTCAGCCTTGGGGTTGCCATCGCCGAAGACGAGTTTATTTCGTGTGGTGTGCAGCTTGCAGCGCGTGCATTCGCCGTAGTCCTCACGAATTTTCAGCAGGGAGTCGTCTGCGATCTTGTTGACAGCATCGAACAGCGAAACCTTAGGGGCTATCGGCAAGACGCTGACCTTCGGCGTGGTGGGCGCGACGATGCTTGGAGCCAGCGGCACGATTGGCTTGGGCGAAGTCTTTGGCAAAGTTTCCTCTTGGGGAATCGGAATAGTCGCAATGGCTTGCTCGAGCCCCTCGGCCGCGCGCGCGACAACACGATCGCGGTAGAAGAGGCGAATGCCGATGTCTTCGTAGTAGCTCAAGCGCCTGGAAAGTTTATCGTTGAGAGCGTCGGAGAGGCGATCTGGCATGTTCAAGGCGCGGAGCGCTGCGGGGAGTTTAGCACGGAGCGCAGGCGCACCACTTCGTCGAGAATACGCTGCGCCACTTCACTCTTGCTCATGCGGGGCAGCGGCAAGTCGCGGCCGTCGCGAGCGAACAGCGTCACGATGTTGGTGTCGTGGTCGAAGCCCGCGCCTTCCGCGGTGACATCGTTGGCCACGATCATGTCGGCATTTTTCGCGGCAAGCTTCTTGCGCGCATTTTCGGCAACACGTTCGGTTTCGGCAGCGAAGCCTACGACGAGGCGGTCGCCCTTATTCCTGCCTACGCTGGCCAGAACGTCCGGCGTCGCTTCCAGCGAGAGCGTCAGAGGTTCTTTGTTGCGCTTGATCTTTTGGTCCAACGTCTGAACCGGACGATAGTCAGCTACCGCAGCGGCGAAGATGGCGATCGAGGATTCGGGGAGATTCTCCGTGACCGCGTGATGCATTTCATCGGCGGTCCGCACGTTGATTCGCTGTACTCCCGCTGGGGCCTCGAGAGAAGTTGGACCGCTGACCAGCGTGACGCGCGCGCCGCGACGCGCGGCCGCTTCGGCAACCGCGTAACCCATTTTTCCGGACGAGCGGTTGGTTAAGTAGCGCACGGGATCAAGATCTTCGCAGGTCGGGCCGGCGGTGACCAGAACCGTTTGGCCCTCGAGATCGCGGCGGAAATGGAGCGTTTCGCGCACGGCGGCGACGATCTGTTCCTGGCTGGCGAGGCGGCCCGCGCCGGTCATCCCGCAAGCGAGATAGCCTTCGTCGGGATCGACGATTCTCACGCCGCGCGCCCGCAACATTTCCACGTTTTCCTGAGTTGCCGCATGGTTCCACATGTTTACGTTCATCGCGGGCGCGACTACCACCGGCGCGGCGGATGCGAGATAGAGGGTGGTCAGAAAATCGTCGGCGATGCCGCGTGCGAATTTGGCGAGGATGTCGGCAGTGGCTGGCGCAACTAGCAGCAGATCCGTACGCTGCGCCACCGCGATGTGTTCGATGGCGCTTTCCACATTGGCTTCGCCACTGGATTCGGCGAAGAGATCGGTGATGACTTTCTGGCCGCTCAGAGCGGCGAACGTAAGCGGGGTGATGAATTCGCGGGCGCCGCGAGTCATCACAACCTGGACGGTGAAGGAGTCTTGTTGGAGGCGGCGGACGAGTTCCGCGGCTTTGTAAGCCGCCACTCCGCCGGTTACGCCTAGAGTGATTCGGAGTTGAGTCATGGTCGTCTTGCGCGCCCCGAGGTTGATCGGACCTCAGCGGCTAAAGCCGATTTTTTAGCTGGGTCTAACGGCACGACTAAAGTCGTGCCCCCCCGACAGTACCACCCAGAGAATCTGGGACGCGCTAAAGCGCCCCCTCCATTTTCTCTGCCGCGATCGCGATTTTCCCACTGCGTTCACGTTCTCGCCTTGGCTCACCAAGGCGCCCGCTTCGGAAAGCGGCCGCTACAACTGCACTGCACGCAGGTACCGCCGCCACTGTGCTATAGGCCGCAGATACTTGGATGCCTGGGCCGCGCCGGGTGCTACTTGCGGCGCTTGTTGCCGTCTTTGTCCGTGTCGATCGAGTCTGGCTCCGTGAAGTCGTACTCGATGTAACCGTGATCCAGCTCTTCGCACGCGATTCGTGTGGCCTTCAGGGTTCTTGGATTTTCGACCATGGGCGGGGCTCCGGCCATGATCTGCCGGGCGCGCCTGGCGGCCAGCACTACATACGCGAACTGGCTCTCGGGAGCTTTCGTCAGCACATTCATCTCAGTCCTTCCCTCCAAACGATGCCAGAAGTTGTTCGACCCGCTTACGACGACGCGCGCTCTGGCAACGCAGCGCAACTACGATGGCCTGCGCTTCCTTGCCCGCACGTTCCACATCTTCATTCACCACACAATAGTCGTAATACTTGCTGAACGCCAAAATCTCGTCCCGGGCCTTTGCCAGCCGGCGCGTGACTTCCTCGTCCGAATCCTGACCGCGGCTGCGCAAGCGCCGTTCAAGTTCCTCGCGGGACGGCGGCAAAATAAAAATAGCCACCGACTCCGGGAGTTTCTGTTTTACCTGGGCGGCACCCTGCACGTCGATCTCGAGGACAAGATCGAGATTCTTACTGCGAGCTTCTTCGAGCCATTTTTTCGGCGAACCGTACGAATGCTTGCCGAAGACGCGCGCGTATTCCAGAAATTCCCCTCGCGCAACCATGGCATCGAATTCCTCTACCGTAACGTAAGCATAACACTTCCCACTGGCCTCGGTCGCGCGACGCGGCCTGGTAGTACACGAGATCGAGGGCATGGTGCCCGGCAGCTCCAGAATGCGCTGCACCAGCGTCGATTTCCCCGAACCCGACGGACCCGAGACGATCAGGATCAGCGGTTCAATATCTGGCGCGGTGCTCATTCGATGTTCTGCACCTGTTCGCGCAGCTTTTCAATCTCCGCTCGAATTTCCAGTGACAGCGCCGTGATGGTGAGCGCCTCGTTCTCGACGCCCGGCGTTTTCGACAGCATGGTGTTGGCTTCGCGATGCATTTCCTGAAGAAGGAAGTCGAGTTTTTTTCCGAGCTCTCCGGCGCCATCGAGCAACTTTCCAAATTGCTGGAGATGACTGCGCAAGCGGTCCAATTCTTCGCTGATATCGCTGCGTTCGGCGAGCAACGCGGCTTCCTGCGCCAGACGCGCCGGCTCAATTCCGGTGCCGCTGAGCAACTCCTTCAGGCGGGTTTCCAGACGGCGTGCGAACGCGGGCGTCAGCGCAATCGCGAGCTCACGCACTTTTTCCGTTTGTTCGGCGATGCGCGCCAAACGCATGCGCAATTCTTCAGCGAGGTGGCGGCCTTCGGCATGGCGCATTTCGTCGAGCTTGGTGAGCGCTTCGTGCAGACACGTATCGAGCGCGTGTCCGAGCTGATCCTGTTCCTCGTCAGTTTCCGGAAGCGGTGGCGCCAGACCGCCGATGACACCAGGTAAGCGCAGCAGGGACACGACATCCAATTCGCTGGAAGCATTCATCTGGCGGCGCAGCTCTTCGGCGGCGTGCAGATAGGTTTGCAGAAGGTCGCGATTTACTTGCACGGGCGAGGCGGTGCCTGGCTGGACGTTGAGGTTCACATCCAAATGGCCGCGATGGATTTTTTCGCGCACGATCTGGCGCAAGCGGAGCTCGTAAACATCAAAACCTTCAGGCAAGCGGAACTTGATATCGAGAAATCGGTGGTTGACGCTTTTGACGCTCATGCGAATGGCCCAACCATTGGCCTCGGCGCGAGCTTGCGCGTAGCCGGTCATGGAAACGACTTCGGCTTTTTTCGTCGGGGTCTGTTTGGTTTGAGCGGAAGTGTTCTGGGTCATAGGATCTTGCCCGGGGTCGCTAGATTTGTCGCCGCTTGCGCGGGGGTGAGCATATTGTCGTCCGCGAACTGGAGGCCATGGAGCCGCGCATACGTGCCGCCGCGAACCATGAGTTCGGCGTGGGTGCCGCTTTCTCTGATCTGGCCATCCTCGAGGACGAGGATTTTGTCGGCGCGACGGATGGTGGCGAGGCGATGGGCGATGACGAAAGTGGTGCGGCCTACCATCAGGTTGGCGAGGGCTTTCTGCACATACATTTCGGACTCGGCGTCCAGTTCGGAGGTGGCTTCATCGAGAATGAGAATCGGGGAGTCTTTGAGAATGGCGCGGGCGATGGCGATGCGTTGCCGCTGGCCACCACTGAGGCGAGTGCCGCGTTCACCGATTATCGTGTCGTAGCCTTGTGGAAGCTCCATGATGAAGTCCGAAGCGAGAGCGGCCTTGGCCGCGGCTTCCACTCGTTCTTTCGGAACGTTGACGAGGCCGTAGCAGATATTGTTCCAGACGGTGTCGTGGAAGAGGATGTTTTCTTGCGCGACCATGGCGATTTGTTCGCGGAGGGAGCGGATGGTGACCGAGCGGATGTCCGTGCCGTCGATGCGGATCTGCCCGGAAGTCAGCTCGTAGAACCGCGGAATCAGATTGACCAGCGTGGTTTTGCCAGCGCCGCTGGAGCCGACCAGCGCGATGACTTCTCCACGGCGGGCTTTCAGGCGGATGTTCTGCAGAACCGCCGCGGGTCCGGAATAGGAGAAGCAGACATCGTCGAAGGTGATCTCCTGCGAGAAAGGAGGCAGGGATTTCGCGCCAGGTTCTTCGGTGTGCTCTTGGTCGAGATCAAGATACGCGAAGACCTGGGTGCTGGCGCCCTGAGCGGCCTGGAATTGCTGGTAAACGGTGCCCATGCGTTTGAGTGGGGTGTAGGCCTTGAGCAGTGCGAAGATGAACGCGAAGAACACGCCGAGGGTCATCACGCCATGATGAATTTGATCGCGCGCGAAGAGGATGAGCACCGGGATAACAATGGCGCCGAGTAGATCCATCATCGGTGAGGTGATGACGGCGGCGCGGACCCAGCGCATGTTCTCGCGGAGGAGGCGGCGCGCGGTTTGCCGGAATTTTGCGATTTCAAAGTCCTCCATGCCGAAGGCTTTGACGACGCGGTTTCCCGTGACCGTTTCCTGAAGGATTTGGCCGAGGTCACCGAGGCGGGATTGACTGTTTTCCGCAGAGCGGCGGATTTTGCGGCCGAACTTGTTGACCGGCAAAACCACCATGGGCAACAGCACGATGGAGCCGAGCGCCATGCGCCAGTTCAAGCAGAAGACCACGGTGACAAAAACCAGGAGAGTGAAGCCTTCGCGAAAAAGGTCGGCCAGATATTCGGAAAGGGCGATGCGCGTGCGCTCGACGTCGTTGATGGCTACGGAGAGGAGGCGCCCGGTCGGATGGTGCTGAAAAAAACCGATCGGTTGGCGAATGAGCCGGGCGTAGACGGCGTTGCGCAAATCGGTGACCGCGGCATGTCCCACAAATTGGATTTGCGTGGTGCCCAGATATTCGGCGACCGCTTTGATACCGAAAATCATGAGCAGCGTGAGAGCGAAAATGGTCTTAACGTTGTGAAAGCCAGCGGGCAAGAAGGTGTTCAGGTAAACGACGTGATCGGTGAAAGGAATTTTTCCAAGCGGGAGTTTCGAGCCGACCACGGACGGATCGAGCACGTAGTCGACGGCCGGCTTGATCATCAACGCGATGAGGCCTTCGGCGAGCGCTACGACGGCAACTAATACGATGCCTACCGCTAGCCGGAACGCGTAGGGCCGGACATAACCTAGCAATCTTTTCAATTGTGGTGAAAACAGCGATGCCACGCGTCAAGCTCCCATGCGTAGTGCACTTGGTACGCTATTCGCCGCATCGCGGTGTGTCAAGTTTGGGCGGGCGTGGTGATGACGATGGAGCATGATCTGGTGGTCCCTATTTCTCAATGTCGCGATGAACGACTTTGGTGGAATAGCCGCGTTTCGCCAAAGCTTCGCTGACGGATTCGGCGAGCATCACGGAGCGGTGCCGGCCGCCGGTGCAACCGAACGCGATGGTGAGATAGCTTTTTCCTTCGCCGATATAGTGCGGCATCAAATATACGAGCAGGCCTTCGATGCGCTTGAGGAATTCGCCGGTTTGGGGAAACGAACGGATGTAGCTGCGGACCTTGGGATCCTGGCCGGTATATTTGCGCAAGCGCGGAACGAAATGAGGATTCGGCAGAAAGCGCACGTCGAAGACGAGATCGGCATCGCTGGGGACGCCATAGCGATAGCCAAAACTGACAAGGGAAACGAGCATGGGGCGCTTCTCGGGATTCTTGAAGCGCTCGGTGATGAAGTGGCGGAGTTCGTGGACGTTGAATTTGGACGTGTCGATGACCACGTCAGCGAGTTTACGGATGGGCTCCATGAGTTTGCGCTCGTGGCCCAGGCTCTCGCGCACGGAAAGATGCTTGCCGAAGGGATGGGGGCGGCGTGTTTCGCTGTAGCGGCGCAGCAGGGCGTCTTCACCGGCATCGATAAACACGAGCGCGATGGGATGCTGGCGTCGCAAGTGTTTGAGCAGCGCCGGCAGCTTTGCGAGTTGCGCGCCTTCGCGGGCGTCGACAAGCAGGGCCGCGCGCGAGAAATCCGCTTCGCCGGCGGCGTGCAGCTCCGCAAAAATGGGAATGAGCTCGACGGGCAGGTTGTCGACACAATAGAAGCCCATATCTTCAAAGGCGCGAAGAACGGTGCTTTTTCCAGAGCCAGAAAGGCCAGTGAGGATGACGAGTTGACGTGAGTCGGTTCTGGACCGCTGCTTCACGGACACGGGCCGGCTGCTCAGCTTTTTACCCTGCGTTGGTGCGTGCTGGGGATGCGCATGTCTTCGCGATATTTCGCGACGGTGCGCCGGGTGACGTGGATACCGTTGTCGTCGAGCTTTTTAGCAATTTGATCGTCGGTAAGCGGCTTGGTGGAATCTTCTTCCTCGATCATTTTCTTGACCAGGCGCTTGAGGGTCAGCAGCGACATGCCGCCGCCTTCGGGGCCGTTGACGGACTCGCTGAAGAAGGAGCGCAACTCCAGCACGCCCTGCGGCGTGTGCGCGTACTTGCTGGCGACAGCGCGGCTGACGGTGGATGGGTGCACGCCAACTTCTTCGGCGACTTCCTTGATCATCATGGGCTTCAGCGCGTCGGGCCCGTGAATGAAGAAATCGCCCTGGCGCGCGATGATCGACTGGCACACGCGCAAGATGGTGTGCTTGCGCTGCTCGATGTTCTTCATCAGCTGGATCGCGGCAGTGAAGCGCTCCTTGACGTAGTTGCGGACGTCGCGGTCGGAGGCATCTTTGACCAGCAGGCGGCGATACGTGGGGCTGAGTCGTAGCTGCGGCATGTCGTCTTCGTTCAGGAAGGCCTGCCACTGGTCGTCTACTTTGCGGAAGTAGACGTCGGGCTCGACGAGACGCGGCTCGGTCTTGTTGTAGCGTAGCCCAGGGCGGGGGTCGAGCTTCTTGATGACCTCGAGAGCGCGCTTGACGACATCGAGCGGACGATTGAGTGCGCGGGCGACATCCTTTAGCTGGTTGGATTGCACTTGCTTGAGATAGTCGGAAACGATCTGCTGGGCGAGCGTGTTTTGCGGATCGAAAGCTTTGAGTTGCAGCAGCAGGCATTCGCGCAGGTCGCGGGCGCCGACTCCGATGGGATCGAAGTCCTGCACGACGGCGAGCGCATCGTCCAAATCATCCTGCGAATACTTGCCCTGCTGCGCAAGCTCTTCGGTGGAGGCAGTTAAGTAGCCATTCTCGTCGAGGTTGCCGATAATGCTCTCGGCGATTTCCTTCACGGTGTCGGAACAAATGGTGACGCTCAGCTGCCAGGTAAGGTGGTCGGTGAGGCCGGTGGCCGACGACAAAAATTTCTCGAAGGAGGGCCGCTCGGAGACTTCCCGTTCCTGAGATTGCCCGCCGTCGCCGCCGGAGTCCAGATATTGATTGAAGAAGCTGCCGACGTCGAACTCATCAAAGGGATTGGGCTCGGGCTTCTCGGGAACTTTTTCAGTTTCGGCCTTCAGAAAAGTCTCATCGCTGTAGTTGTCGGTCTGCGTGGGCTCTTCACTTTGCTCTTCCAGGACGGGATTGGCGATCATCTCCTGGTTGATCATCTCACGCAGTTCCAGACGATTGAGCGCGAGCACACTGACCATCTGCACCAGACCTGGCGTCAGAATCTGCCGCTGCGACACCTTCAGATTCAGTTTTAATCCCTGCCAAGCCATAGGTATCTGTTATTCCCTTTTCGACGTCCTTTAGTTCAGTCGGAAGTGGTCGCCCAGGTAAACCCGCCGGACTTCCGGATCGTTGCTCAACTCGTCCGGGCGGCCCTTCCTGAAGATTTTGCCATTTCTGAGGATATATGCGCGGTCGGTGACGTTCAGTGTTTCCCGCACGTTATGGTCCGTGATCAAAACGCCAATACCCGAGCGGCTTAACTCTCGAATGATCTCCTGAAGATCTTTGACGGTGAGAGGGTCAATCCCGGAGAAGGGCTCGTCCAATAGAATGAAGGACGGCTGAAGGGTCAACGACCGCGCAATTTCCAAACGGCGCCGTTCGCCTCCGGAGAGGGTATAGGCTTTGCTTTGGCGAACTGTCTCCAGGCCCATTTGCACCAACAATTCCTCCAGCCGGTCGCGTTGCTGCTCCGGCGTCAATGGCAGAGTCTCCAGGACCGCAAGAAGATTCTCTTCGCTGGTCAATTGACGAAACACCGAGGGTTCCTGGGGGAGGTAGCTGATTCCGCTGCGGGCCCGGAGGTACATGGGGAGGTCCGTAATTTCGTCGCCGTTCAGCAGGACATGGCCGGAATCGGGGCGGGCAAGACCCACGATAATGTAGAACGTTGTCGTTTTTCCAGCGCCGTTGGGGCCCAACAACCCAACAACTTCACCCTGACCAATCTCCAGCTCGACGTCGTCGACGACCTTGCGTCCTCGATACGACTTGCTCAACTCGACGGCCTGGAGCTTCAGCATACCTCTTCATTCGTGACCGCGGGGCGGTCAATTCATTTGCGACCGCAAAGGCGGTCGACATCTCCCCGTTCGTTGGCGCAAGACGCCGAGCCTTTCCAAGGCACTACTGGACTCGATGTTTCGTCAACGTCCGCGATCCATTTTCAGAATCGACGATGATCGTATCATCCGCTAAAAAGAAGGTCAATTGACGGCCGACGGTCGTGCCCGCGGAACCGTCGTAAAGAGTGGGGTTTCCGCCGGTCATGACGAACTTGCCGTTCGCGGCGGTATATTCACCGTGCTCGGCGGTCGCTTTGCGGTCGCCTTCTTCAACGATCACGCCGCCCGTACCCACGGCGCGGCTAATTTGCTGCGCGCCGCCCTGGGAGCTTGCACCGCTTCCTGGAGGGTTGGGCGGCTGGCTGCGGGTGAAATAAAGGTCCAAAACCGGGCCGCGCATTTTCTGGTCGGCGGACTGCACGACTACGTTTTGCTCCAAGTGCGCGCGACTCTCTTTATCGTCATACGTCAGGGTTGCGCAGGTCGCATGCCACAACTGCGGTTTCTTGGGCACTACTTGCGAGGTATTGACCTGCTTCGGTGCGGGATCGAGTGCATCATCCTTGGCGAATTGCGTGGATTGGCCGGCCGGTGGGCTCGAGGCTTGCGGGAACACCGCGCGCACATTCCCGGAAGCATGCAGCACGCGGGAATCACGCAACAGCTCGATGGAGTTGGCTTCCAGGACAGAGTCGCCTTGCCACAGTCGCGCATGGCCTGTGTACAGGGCGCGGCCCGTTTTTGAGTTTCCTTGCAGCGAATCGGAGGTGATGTTGGCAGGCACCGGAGCCAGCTGCACGGTGCTACTCTTGCCCGAGAAATCCGTGGAACGCACGCCGCCGTCCGCGAGAATCTCGCCCGTGTTTTGGACGAAGGTGATGCGGGGCGCGTGCGTCTCGGTGGTCGAATCGCGTGCGACAGCCTGGCCTGTTAGCGTAGCCGTCTGCGAGGCGCGCTGGAAGGTTGCACGATCGCCCTGGCCGCTGCGATCACCTTCCTTCAGCTTGACCTCGCCTTGCAGGTCCATTTGCGACCAGCCGCCGTCCGCGGACATTTGAGCAAGCCCGTTCCCGGCGGTGGCGACTTGTAGGGGGTGGCCGGTCACCCATCGCTCCGTTTGTACGTTTCCGTTCGCCTGGAGTTGCCTGGCTTTGCCGGTGTCAGCGAAGTCCATGACCAGCCTATTGGCTTGAAGTTTAGTTCGTGCCGGAGGGGCAGAGGCGCCAGACTGGGATGAAGAGTCAGTCCACTCCATGACGCCTGCAGCCAGAGTCTCGGCCATTTGCGGCTTGCTGGGCTTATGCTCCCCGCCACCGCTAAATTGCATGCGGAAAGCGGCCGTCTGGAGGATGCGCGCATCTCCGGTTTTCTCAAGTTTGGTCTTCAGGAGCACGTTCCCGGACAAATGCAACTCCCTTGGCTCGTTAAATCGTGGCCACATGTCGAGGGTGCCCGCATCGGCTTTCATTTCGTCCGTTTCAGCGGCTCCACTTCGGAGACCATACACCGCGCCTGACGCATCCAGCTTGGTAATCCAGCCCTCAGGCGCAAAGTGCGCCGTTAAAGTGTCGGCGTCCAGGTCCATTTGATCGGCTGTACCTGTGGATTTTATCTGTGGACGGTTGATCGGAGCGGAAGTCGTAGCCACGAGAGTTTGCGCGCGAAATTGCTCATCGAGCTGGAGTGAAATTTCGCCGGCGGTGAGCCGCTCCGTGGCCGTCACGGCTTCCGCAGGTCCGTGAAGGTGCATCAGCCGGCTATCGCGCGCAAAGTCCAGGCTAGTCCCTCGAACGCGGACATCCTGGGAGGGCTTGCCTGCCACTGCAACGGGCGCTGATTTCTTACTCGAAGGAGCCACAGGCTGTGTCAGCCGCAGGCGCACATCGCGAAGCAGGTGAAGCGTCCCTTCTTCAGACTTGTATTCCAGACCGATAGCGTCCCCACTTCCGTTGGGAAAAGCGAAGGTCACGCGTTCGTCGGTCTGCGCCGCCCCGGTGGAGCGGTTAAAAGTCACACCGCGAGTCTCCACGCGCGTGGCACGAGTTTCCGCCAGCGCCGGATTTTGCGTCACAAGTTCGGCGTCGGCGGCGCTCATGAGGTCGAATCGCACGTCGCCACCACATATGACGTTGCCGTCCTTCGGAGCATATTGGCAACTATGGGTGTGAATAACGTCATGACGATCGCCGGTCTTCCCGAAGATGGTGATCTGGACTTCTTCGAGCAGGCTGGCGTCCTGGCCTTTGAAATCGGTGGATTTCGACGCCGTGACTTCGAAAATCGCGCGGTTCTGTTCGTTGAATTTCTTAAAAGTGATACCCGAGGATTGACGGGTGACATCTACAGGAGTGGGCGGCGGAGCCTTGGCGCGCTCGATGTGCCGAACCCAATCGCGCTTCAGATAAACAAGGGTGGTGATCCCTGCAAGGAGCAGGGCCAAGGCCGCCGACCAGCGCGCGTAACGCGCCGCTTCACTTCTCCGCATGACCTCAGTGTAAGCAAACCTGGCTCAGGGTGTATAGGCGCAGCTTTCGTCGAGTCAGACTTAGGCGACCCGAAAGCAAGCACCCGCTTCGGAAAGCGGCCGGTACATGGCTTACGGTGAATGGTGAACTAGCCAGCTGATTCGGCGGCGGGGGGTGCCGTGTCGGGCAGGATGCCGATATTGGCAGCGGCTACGCTATCGCGGTTGGTGTTTTTGACTAAGTACATGGCCTCGTCGGCGAGGTGCAGCAAACCTTCTTTTGTGCGCGAGTCTACCGGGTACGAGGCCACGCCTACGCTCGGCGTGACACGGACGCGCAGCCCCGCATCGTCCAGCCAGGTCGTGCCGCGAATTAGTTTGTGGAGCCTGCGGGCCACGTTCAGAGCGTTTTCCTTCGAGGTCTGCGGCAGCAGGATCACGAACTCATCGCCGCCGTAGCGGAATGCGAAATCGATCAAACGGCAATGAGACTTGAGGGCGTTGCCGATCTCCGCCAGCAGCCGCGAGCCAACCAGGTGGCCGTGTGTGTCGTTCACTTGCTTGAAGTGGTCGAGATCGATAAAGACCAGCGAGAATTCGTAGTTGTAGCGCTGCGAGCGATAGATCTCGGTCTCCAGGATGAAGCCCATGTGGCGCGCGTTGTACAGGCTGGTGCAATCATCGGTGATGGTGAGTTCGTGGATGCGCTTGACGTGGCGGGCGTTTTCGAGCGCAATCGCGGCGAAGTCGGAGAGCGCTTCGAGGAGTTTCAAATCGCGCGGATCGAATCCATCCGGGCCGATGCAATTGATCAGCTCGATCACTCCGAGGCAGGTGTCGCGAAACTTGACCGGCACGGCAACGATCGACTGCGTTTCCATCTTCGTTTTTTCGTCGACCTTGCCGAAAAAACGCGTGTCCTTGGAAGTATCGGTGACCACGACCGCTTCCCCATTTTGCGCGACCCAGCCGGCGATGCCCTGCCCTACCTTGACCCGCACATCTTTCAGCGCTTGCGAAGCTTTGCCGACGGCCAACTCGAAGTAAAGCTCTTGCGTGGTCTCATCCAGCAGCAGCAGCGACCAATTATCCGGGCGCAGAAACTCGTCTATTTTCTCCATGATGGTGCGGAGCACTTGATCGAGCTGCAGCGAAGACGTGAGCGCCTTGCCAAGTTCCTGAAACACAGCGACTTCGCCTGCTTCGCGATGCTCGTAGGGAACGGCCGGGTTGCGGCGGCGTTCGACGGCGGGAAATTGTTTAACTTCCTCCACGTTCGGTTGGACCTGATCCTTTAGAGGCATAGTTGCATCCGGGGACTGCCCGCCGCCATAGATTCGGCGTCCGCTGCGGACGCGATTCGGCCAAGGTTCGCGAATCCTCGCCAGTATAGGCGCCAGTCAAAAAGCTTCGCAACACACTCGTGGTACAGGCGTTGCTATGTCGCCATCACCCCGGAAGATATCTCGATTCCGGCTCCGGCGCCAAAGCTCGCTATGGTTTGACAGGCCTTCCGCCCCCTCTTATAGTGCCGTTAGACTTGAGGCGCACAACCCAGACATCAGGTCTGGAAGCGGCTGGGCGCGGGGCTCGGCCGGCGGATTTTCCGACGGGTCGCGATCTTCCTGGTGTTTCCCGCCCCAACCGTGGCATCTAACTTGCTTAACGGGATATGGACACAGCTTCATGGCCAAGCGGAGTTTCGGCGAAATACTAAAGAGCGAGCGCGAGATACGTGAGGTGACCCTGAACGAGGTCACCGTCGCGACGCGCATCCCTCCGCGGTTTCTGGAGGCTTTTGAACGGGAAGAGTGGGAAAAGCTGCCCGGCGGAGTCTTCAACCGTGGCTTTGTGCGTGCGATTGCGCGTTACCTTGGACTGAACGAAGAAAACCTGCTGTCGGAATATGACCTGGCCTATGGTGAGCAAAAGGCGGCCGCCTCGGCTCTGCTTGAAAATCCTATACCGACGCCACCGAAATGGATTGTTGCGGTGGCGGCACTGGGTATCGTGGTTGTGATCGCAGCTGTGATAGCCGGCGGCGTGTACGGGTGGCGCCGGTATAACGCGCACCGTGCGGCGAAGCGCGCCGCCGTCGCAGCATCGACCGCGGTGCCTCAATCTGCCACGGGGCTAGCGAATCGCAACGGCAATTCCGTTTCGCCGGCGTCGCCGAGCGCGTCCGGTCCGCCAGCCTCCGCTTCTTCCGCGCCGGCGCGTCTGGATCTCTCGGTTTCCACTTCGGACGTCACGCGAGTTCGCGTGGTTGCCGACGGCAGGGTCCTGCTGGATGCCCGGCTGCCGGCCTTTGAGACGCGTCACTTTTCCGCACGGAACCAGTTCGTGGTATCCGCGGCGCACCCCTCCGCGGTGTTGCTGGAGTTGAACGGGCAAGCAATGCCGCAGCTCGGATCAGGCGGCGCCTCCGGTACAATAGTGCTTAGCCAAAAGAATTTGAGGCAGCCATCCAGTGGAAACTCTCAGCCCTGAAGTCGTAGACGATTTGCGTCGCGGACGCGCCACCCGCGAACGCAAGATTGCGGTGTGTTCGACCGGCGCGCACTTGCCCGCTGCGGACCGTGCGGAAATCCTATCCATCCTGGCCCTCGATCCGGATGAAGTGATTGCGGAGCGCGCCAAGGAAGCCATCCTCGCGCTGCCCATCGAATACTTTTTGGAAGCGCTGCATCGGCAAGAAGCTCTCGAACCGCTGTTCGACTATGCTGCGAGGAATCTGGCCGTCAAGCCGGCGGTCTGCAACGCTCTGATCGACAACAAGGCCTGCGATGGTGATCATCTCGCTCCCGCGGCTCGCCATTTCTCGACTTCCAACGTGCAAACGCTGATGGAGGACTTAGGGCGTGTAAGCGAATCGCCGGCCCTGGCGGTCGCTCTCGCGAATACAGCTTCGGTTACCGCGGAGCAAAAACACCTGCTCCATGAACTTCTGAGCGAGGCACACATCGACGAAGCCGCGCTTGCCGAAGCCGCAGCAGAGGCGGAGCCTGATGTCGTCAAACGGCAAACTCTTCTGCAGCGGCTGGCAAAGATGACCGTGGCTCAGCGGGTTCAATTCGCGATCAAGGGAGGCTCCGAGGCGCGGCGGACGCTGATTCGTGACTCGAACAAAGTGGTGCAGCGTGCCGTATTGCAATCGCCGCGATTGACCGATCAGGAGGTCGAGGCTTTTGCAGCGATGTCTTCACTGACCGACGAGATTTTGCGGCTGATCGCCAACAATCGAAATTTCCGGAAGAACTACTCGGTTGTGCGCAACTTGCTGAACAATCCGAAAACTCCGCTGGACGTAAGCTTGCACATGCTGCCCATGATCAATCCCATCGACCTCAAGCGTCTGTGTACCAACAAGAACGTTCCGGAGACGCTACGCACGACGGCTATCAAGCTCCAGCGGCAGCGCCAGGAATTCAAAAAGGGATAACTCTACTTCTAGGATGACGGTCACCCCTGTGGCGGTTCGTTACTTGCCAGACTACAATCAAGGCGGAAAATGAATTCACGTTATCAATGGCGATCGCGTTTCACACTTTGCGCCGCGCTTTTGTTGATGGCAATCACTTGGGGCGACGCGCGTCCGCAAGCGCAGCGCTCTGACGCCACTCCCTGGGCACCTGCGGACGCGATTGAATCTGGCCGCTTGGTGGAGGAACTCGCGCACGCAACCGGGGGCGAACACGCCACAATTCTTTACGTCGGCTTTACCCCGCTCTTCGAGGGCGGCCACGTCGCGGGCGCCGTTTTTCACGGCACCGCGTCCACCCCGCAAGGCATGGCCGATTTGAAAAAGTGGGCTTCGGCCCAACCTCGCTCGACGAGTCTCGTCATCTATTGCGGCTGCTGCCCGTTCGGGTTTTGCCCCAACGTTCGACCCGCCTTCGTGGCCCTGCACGGAATGGGCTTTACGCACGTGCGCGTTCTGGTTATGCCAAACAGCTTCGCGTCGGATTGGGTCGATAAAGGCTATCCCGTCGAAAAGGGACATCGGTGAATCGCCTGATCAATTCGCGGAATGCGCGCCGTTCGTATTTCGACAAAAAAGGCCGCCTTATCGAATGATAAAGCGGCTTTTTTATTTCGTAAAACTTTGACGACTTACCGGCGACCTGAGCGTCCCGTGGAATTTCCCGTCGTCGGTGCTGTTGGATTCGATGCGGAAACGTTCTGGCGCATCTCCTTCGCTTCTTTCAGGTGATCCTGCAAAGTTGGCAGCGTCTGTGTTGCAAAATCCTTGATGGCCGCGTTCTTTCCGCCGTTGGCTTCCCTATTGAAGTCGGCGATATCTTCCTCGTGATCCCTTACCATGTCGCGCGCATAAGCTCGGTCGAATGCCGCCCCCGACAACTTAGATAGCGAATCGTACGTGGCCTTGTCCTTTGCATTGATGTCATCCGGTAGAGTGATATTTTCGTGAGCCGCCGCGCGCTTCAGCTCGTCGCCGGCCTTGGTGTGGTCTTCCACCATCCGCTGTCCGAATTTCTTCACGGAGTCGCTGGTTCCCTTTTCTTGCGCCAGCTGCCCGAGTTTTACTTCGGCCATGCCGCCTTGTGCGGCCTTCTTTGCAAATTGCGTGTCGCTCACTGCGGTGTGTGCCGGCTGCTGCGAATTCTCCTGGTGCGCTAGTACCGCCCAGCATCCCAAAAATGTGCAGAACGTCGTGACTCCGGCAACGTACGCCACTTTCATCAGGGGACTATCCAGATTCGGCATACCCTTCCTCCATCGCACGCAATCCACGAAGCGTGTACACACAGTAGGAGCGCCCGGGAACAACCACAATCCGGTCTTAGCTGTAGAGTCGCCTAGGGGAGAGTGTGTAGCGCGGTGGAGAGCCCGACTTCGTTGGCCGTTCCGGGGCCAGCGCGGAGCTTAATTTTTGCGCAATACCAGGCAGCTTGCGAGGATGTCGTGAAGTGCCTGCCGCTTCTGCGTAAATCCAGCCATGGCGTACCCGATGCCGAGGGGAATGAAACTCGTGACGATTTTCCCAAAGTGGCGGCCCGACGCCCGCGCGAACGTAACCCTGCGTCCCTCCATGTCGGTCACGATCAATCCCAGCGCTTTCTTGCCGGCGGTGCCTTCCCACTCCGAGCTTTCCAGCAGCGCGTGGTACAGCCACGTGCCACCCACTCCAATCAGCACGCAGAACCAAATGAACAGCAGAAACATGGGAGGCAGCCCATTCATGAATGGATCTCCGTCGCGGGGAATTCTTGCCAGGACCCCACCGATGCCCATGGCCATCGCCGCACCGACCACGATCGGAATCGCGAAAACTCCCAAGATGATCACATCGATCAAATACGCCAGAACACGCAGCCAAAATCCAGCATACGCCACGGAAACCGCAGGGGGCACCGGCATGCGCACAGCCACGGTCGCCGGGGTAGCACCTGGCGCCGCCATCGGCGCGGGCACCGTGCCTGTCGCCGTCACTGGCACGACTCCGGTGGATTGTCCGCATTGATTGCAGAAGGTAGAGCCATCCGCGATGACGCTTCCACACTTCGAACAGTACACGGCGATACCTCCGGATTTGCTTGCTAGGAGTTCACGGGCAGCGGCATCGTACGTCGTGCTGTCCTACCGGTCAATACGCAGTGCTCTGACAAATGTCGATTAGGCCGATATGCGCTACGCCTGTTATCCTTCCGGCCCTGTAGTGATTTCGGAGGTGCTACCGTGCGAAGAAATTTGGTTTTTCTCGGCGCAATTTTTGCTCTCGGCGTCACGGTGGTCGCACAGCAACCGCCTGCGAAGCCCTTTAACGGCAACTCCTGGTGGAGCCACGTCCAGTTTCTGGCCGATGACAAACTCGAGGGACGCGAGACTGGCAGCGAAGGTCTGCGCACCGCGGAAGCTTACGTCGTCGATCAACTTACCAAGGCGGGTCTTCAGCCTGCAGGCGTCAATGGTTTTTACCAGCCGGTCAAATTTGTCTCCCGAGAAATCGTGGAGAAGGATTCCTCGGCAGCGCTGGTTTCAAACGGCAACGCAGCGCCGTTGGTGCTCGGCGAAGATGCGTACTTCAACACCCGCGTCGACCTGGCAACCGAAGAAATCTCCGCTCCGCTTGTATTCGTCGGCTACGGCTTGAGAATTCCAGAGATGAACTACGACGATCTCGCCGCGCTCGATTTGAAGGGCAAAATCGTCGTGTATATCGCGGGGTCCACGGCGGAAACTCCTACTGCGCTCTCGGCTCACTACCAGACGATCGGCGAACGCTGGAAAGCTCTAAAGCAGGCCGGCGTCATCGGCACGATCGGAATACCGAATCCCGCTTCGATGGACATCCCGTGGTCGCGCATGTCGGTGAACCGCACGCACCCCTCGATGGATCTGGTCGGCGAAGAGTTCAACGAGACCTCTGGGCTCAAGACCGCCTTGACGTTCAATCCCGCGCAAGCCGAAAAGCTCTTCGCAGGATCGGGTCACACGTTCGCCGAAATCGCGGAGCTTGGCAAAGATCGCAAGCCGATGCCGCGCTTCCCTCTCGGCGTTTCGCTTAAATGCCACGCGGTGGTGAAATCCACTTCCGTGGAGTCCGCCAATGTAATCGCCAAGCTTCCGGGCAGCGACCCCGCGGTGAACAACGAATACGTCGTGTTATCGGCGCACGTGGATCACGTCGGCATCGGTGCGCCGATCAACGGCGATCGCATTTACAACGGAGCGATGGACAACGCATCCGGTGTCGCCGTTTTGCTCGACATCGCGGCGTCCTGGAAAGCAAAGGAAGCGCATCCCCGGCGGTCGATCCTGTTTGTATTTGTCACAGCGGAAGAAAAAGGACTGTTGGGGTCAAAGTATTTCGCTGCTCATCCGACCGTGCCTTCCAAATCCATAATCGCCGATGTGAACATCGACATGTTTTTGCCGATCGTGCCCCTGAAAGTGCTGAAGGTGCAGGGACTGGCGGAATCCGATCTGGGCGATCGCGCACGTGAAGCCGCACAAGCATTCGGCGTGCGCGTGCAGCCCGACCCACAACCTTTGCGCAACGCGTTCATTCGCAGCGATCAGTACAATTTCATCCGCCACGGTGTACCTGCGGTGAAACTCGACGTCGGTTTCGATCCAGGGTCACCCGATGAACAAATTTTCAAAGAGTGGCTCACGGTCCGTTACCACGCGCCTTCCGACGACCTCGCGCAACCCGTAGACCGCGCCACCGCCGCGACCTACGAAGATATCACTCGCCAGTTGCTCATTTCCGTAGCCGACGCTGACGCCCGGCCCCAATGGAAACCCGACTCGTTCTTCCGCCGCTACGCAACTGGCGAGTAGAACGCCAAGCCGGGCACCACCGTGCTGTGGCCTACAAGATCATCCCAGCCACTGTGGGTTATGGCCGGTGCCATCGAAATTGTCAGTTGTCTTGTATCCTTCGAACTTGCCATCGCGGGCGGGGTCCGCGGTTTTCGCCAGCAGCTCCGCGACCTGGGTCTCATTCATTGGACGAAAGCTCCGAGCGGCTTGCAGGGACGATTCCAGAATTTGCAGCGAATCGCACCCGGTGATCACCACGCTGGTCGGCAAATTCATTGCGTAGTGCAGGCACTCCTCGGACTTAACGACGTTGCTTCGCAGGATCCATCCACTGCCCATCGGTTTCATTCCCAACACGCCGATCTCTTTCTTCACAAGCTCCGGCAGCACCTTTTTGCCAAAACTGTTGAAGTGCGCGTCCATCACGTTCAACGGCATCTGCGCCGCGTCGAAGTGAAAATGATGCGCGTCCGCCGTTTCGAGCATTTTCAAGTGGATGTCCGGGTTCTTGTGCCCGGTAAAACCGATGTAGCGCACCTTGCCGGCCTTTTGCGCCTCGACAATCGCTTCCATGCCTGCGCCTGACGCAAAAATTTTGTCGGGATCGCCCATGCGAATCACCTCGTGGAATTGCAGCAGGTCGATGTGATCAGTCTGCAATCGCCGCAACGATTCTTCCAGTTGTTCGGTCGCCGCCTTCCGCGTTCGCCCATCGATCTTGGTCATCAGGAAGGCGCGCTGCCGGTAGCCGTCGCGCAGCGCCTTGCCCATGCGCACTTCGCTCTCGCCGCCGTTGTAGTCCCAGCAGTTGTCGAGAAAATTGACACCGTTGTCGACCGCGGTCCGAATGATTCGAATGCTCTCTTGCTCGTCCTTTTGCACCCCGATGTGAAAGCCGCCCAGGCCCATCATCGAGACTTTCTCGCCGGTGCGTCCCAGCGTCCGGTAGGTCATCCCCGTTTTCGAGTCGACCGCCCAACCCAATTTCTCCGCGCTTGCCGCCACGGTCGCCGCCACCGCCATGCCGACAAATTCGCGCCTCGATATGCCTCCGTCTTTCGCGCCCTTAGCGTCGTCGTCGAACATATACGTCTCCTCCTGGTAGCTGAGAGCCTTAGCCTACACCCGCGCCTATTCGTGTCAAACCGCATTAGACGCCTTGCGGAACCGGCAGACAAGGCAAGAAAGTTGGTAAGGGAACGGTTCGGCAGCTATAATCCGCGTGTTTCGTGGAATTCGTTCAGCTCGTAGGGCGACCGAGGTGCCGCATGCACGCGCGTGTTCTGACCGTCATCGCTTCGCTGTCTTTTATTCTGCTTTTCGTCTCCACGCTAGTCCGGTCAGGCCCGGCGGCGCAAGGACTCCTCGTTGTCGCGAATCAGTTCGAACACACCGTGTTGCTTGTCGATCCTGAAAGCCGGCGTGAAGTCGCCAAAATCGTCGTTGGCGTCAACGGCCACGAAGTCGCCGTGAGCAAAGACGGCCGCTTTGCCTACGTTCCCATCTATGGCAACGCCGGCGTCGGCAAGCCCGGTACCGACGGCACCAGCATTGATGTGGTTGATATTCGCGAGCGCAAACTCGCTTATACCATCGATCTCGGAAAGCCTCTGCGCCCGCATGAGCCGGCCATTGGCCCCGACGGCCGGCTTTACGTCACCGCCGAGCTCTCCCAATCGCTCGACGTGATCGATCCCGCCACCCGCAAAGTAATCGCCGAGAATCCCACGGGCCAGCCGGAATCCCACATGTTCGTCATCACTCCCGATGGGAGTCGCGCCTACACCGCCAACGTGCATGCGGGTACCCTCAGCGTTCTTGACCTTGTTCATCACACTTTGATCACCACGATTCCCGTTTCCAAGATTGTGCAGCGAATCACCATACAGCCCGACGGCCGCTACGTCTTTACGCACGACCAGGACGCGCCGAGAATCGCCGTGATCGACACCACCACCAACAAAGTATCAGGGTGGATTGATCTTCCAGAGTCCGTCTATAGTTCCGAGCCCACGCCCGATGGCCGCTGGCTGGTAGCCGCCGGCTTGAAGGGGCATATTTTCGTGATCGACTTGAACACACGCAAGCTGGCCAAGACCTTCGACGCCCCGACAGCCCTCGGCAAAGTTCTCGTCCGGCCTGACGGTGGCGTTGCGTACGTCTCTTTCCTCACGGCGGGAAAAATCGAGGTTCTCGATCTGCACTCGTGGCAAATGCAACCCTCGATCGACCTGACGCCCGGGGTGGACGGGATGGCCTGGGCCGGAAATTAGTGGTCACGCAAAGCAGAGCACGCCGTCATGAACATCGATCAGCTCCGCACACTCTGCCTCTCTTTCCCCGGCGCGACTGAACAGACGGTCTGGGAAGGGGATCTCACATTCAAGGTTGCCAACAAGATGTTCGCGCACACGGTCCTTGAGGTCGCGCCCGTCTGGCTTTCCTTCAAGTGCTCGCCGGAAAATTTTGCCGAACTCACCGAACGCGCAGGAATCATCCCTGCGCCATATCTTGCCCGCGCCCAATGGGTCGCGCTGGAAACACGAGACGCGCTTCCGCTAGACGAACTCACTCGCCTGCTGCACGAATCCTACGATTTGGTCGTCGCTAAGCTGCCGAAGGGAACGCGTGAGATCCTGTCTCGAGGCGGCACGCCGAAGGGTAAGACGTCGCCGCGAAAACGGGCCGGTGACAAATCTACGAAAAGGAAGAAACGACGCTAGTTACGTCGTTGGGGTACGGTAGGCCTACAAATAGTGGCGGTTCGGCACAGACAGGAAAGGCCTGTGCCACTTATGAGAACTACGGCTGGTCTTCGTCGTCGTATTCTTTGGGAATGTCATCTTCCAGCACTTCATGCGTCACAACTTCCGACTCCTCGGCGTTCCCGGCTCGTTCCACCCCGCTGACGATGCCTGCTTCGAAAGCCTGGCCCTCTTCCAGCAATTCGTCCGCGCTCTCCGAGTCCACATCCTCAACGATCGAGATGCCTTGGAGGTCACCCGCGCCGGTTCCAGCCCGCGCCACCCGCGACTTAGGCTTCAGCCGTACCGTCTCGACGTCCTGGTTTCCCCCGACAATGCTCGCTTCCGAACTGGGTGGCACCCTCTTCGGCACGGTCTTCTTCTTCGCAGCCGCCTTCGCTTTGATTGCGACCTTGGCTTTCGCAACTGGCTTTTTCTTCGCGCTAGCTGCGAGTTTCGCCTTGTGCGCGACTTTCTTCGAGGTCGCCGCCTTCGGTGACTTTTTCACTTTTTTCGGAGCTGCTTTTTTCTTAGCCATATCCGGAGTCTAGCACCAGCGCGGCCTGGCGCAAATACACACCTGGTTTTTCACCACGCAATCCCAATAAGCTGACGAAGAAGGGACGCGCTGAAGCGTCGCCCCTGCACTTTCGTCGAGATCGCTGCCTCATCTCAACTTTTCTAAATCCACAAACTCCAGGTCCCACGGGGTCTTCCGCAAATTCAGCCGCGCCACGGTAATCGGCAATTGGAACCGTCTCGGGCCCGCGCTCCCCGGATTGATGTACAACACGCCCGACCGTTCGCTGCGCCCAAACTTGTGCGAGTGGCCGCTCACGACGACCTGAAAGCCAGCCGCCGCAGGATCCAGATCGAGGGTCTTCACGTCGTGTAGCACGTAAAGTTGCACCGCCCCAGCATCGGCAACGGCTGTAACAGGCAGCGTCTGCGCCCACTCCGCCGTGTCTACATTGCCGCGCACCACTACCACCGGGGCCAGCGCTCTCAGCGAATCCAGGATCTCCGGGGTCCCCACATCACCCGCGTGCACAATCATTTCCGAGTCGCGCAGCGCGCGTAACGCCTCTTCGCGCAAGAGTCCATGCGTATCCGATATCAGGCCAATGCGCTTCGGATGATTTCCCACAGCTGAGATTATGGGTGAATTGCAGTACAGGAAGAATCAGGAAATGGAAAGAAGGACTAACTCAGCGCCACGACTTTCTCCGCGAATCGTCGGCGCAACGGCTTTGCTCCCGGGGCCGGGAAGGCCATGTGCCAGAAATTGAGATGCTGATCGGTGAATTCGATGCCCACGTAAACCTTGCCATCGCGGGAGCGCTTGATCCCGACGACTTTCCCCTCGGCTTGCTGATTCGTCAGTTCGTTTTCCAGCAGCAGGATGTCGCCAAGTGCCACCGTATGTTCAAGCTCGATGGACGCGCCGTGCAAACTCACTGTGTGGGACTTCGTTTCGATCGCGTAGGTCTCGCCCTCTGCCGTGATTCCATGCACCTTGAGCGGCACGCTCAACATCACCCTCATCGTGCGGCGTCGCTCTTTACAACGAAAATGAAGAATGGCCATGGGACACTAGCCTCTCATGCAAATTCAGACGTTCAACCAGACGATGCACTCGAAAGGTGCCGTGCGAACCAGGTCCGCACACCAGCGATTCTGCCTGCCGCCGGATGATGGCGCAATGGCATGTCGGTACCACAATGCCCTGCCCGAAAACAGTACCGTTGTACCTAGCCCTCGGTAACAAGCACACCAAACACAGAGATTTAGTGTCCATTTTGCGATGTTGGCCAGGTTTGTCATTCGCTTTTTGTTTGCTGCTGACTATTGCTTGCCCACAATCGCCAATGCGTTGACGCGCGCCCGATTTACCGTTAGGCCCCAATGCAAATGTGGTCCGGTGACGCGCCCGGTAGCGCCAACCTTGCCGATCACCGCGCCCCTATCCACCACGTCGCCGACCTTCGCGTCGATCTCCGAAAAGTGGCAATACAGCGTGTACACACCCAAGCCATGGTCCACCACCACCGTATTCCCGGAATAATAGAGCGGCTCGGCAAGAACCACGCGCCCGCGCTGCGCCGCGTGTACCGGCGTTCCCGTCGGCGACGGAAAATCCACGCCCGTGTGTGGCGGTCTGGCTTGTCCGTTAAAAACGCGGCGCTTGCCGAAATTTCCACCAGTCTTGACGCCATCCAGCGGCACTCGAAACCGCCCCGTCCAGAATTTCTCGGGGGTCACCGTCGCGTAAATTGCCTTCAACTTCTTGCTGTCCTCCGCGGCCTGAGCTTCTTGCTCCGGATTCGGCTCCACGAAATTTGGCGCTACTGCCAGTTTTTCGGTCGCGAACTTTCCCGCCCTTACGGTGATGCCAGCGTCGCAACGCACCGCTTCGCTGGCCTCAGACTTTCCGGAAACGTTGAGTTTATACTCCCCAGTCGCCTGCTCCAGATCCACTCCAAGCAGCGCTTGCCACACCGTGGTTCCCTTTGGCGCCGCGGCGTCCGATTGCCAGAATGGAATGCCCTTGTCCGTCCACTTGCCTGCGACTTCCGACAGCGGCTTCGCGCTGCGCAGTTCCAGCAACAGCAAGCCCCCCTGGTTCGCAGACGCGGCGCTCACTCGGAGTTCGATGCCTTCACCGCAGTCGTACTTGCTCCAGGCCGAAACCGCCGTCTTGGGTGCCGGATGCTTCTTGGCTTGGCGCGATTTTGCACTCCCCACCGTCGCGCAGGCCATCGCGCAGATCGCCAAACAAAGCATCCGGTGTTGCGCCGGGGCAAATCTCCATGAGCTCGCGAATCGCATTTCGCCTCTTTACCTAGCTACTAAGATCGCGCATCCCGCTTTTGCCGGGCGCGCTAACTTTTACAATTTTCTTACGCGAGCTTCAGGACTTTCTAAGCCTTCGCCCCTTAGTCTTCCGTCCGAGGGGATGCGGCCGGCTTCCAGGCCACTTGCAGCGTTCGCTCCTCGTTGCGACCGCAGAAGTTCGCGTCCCCCGGTTTCATATGCCGACACTCATTTTATCGACGCTTGCTTTGCTTGGCTGTGCTTTCCTGATCTATGTGTTCTTTCACTGGCTGCGCGACGAACTGAATCCCAAGCGCCCGGTGAAACGCATCCAGCGACGCCCGCAGTTCCCGGCACCACAACGCCCCTACGTCATCCGCTATCCGCATCAGCGAAGTATGTAGAGAGCTGCCTCAAGTGGAGCATTCAGAGTCTGTGTGGCAACGGAAGCGCACGGCTTCAGCCGTGCCGCATTTGCTATTCGCTGACCTTTGCCGAGTAGATGTAGCGGCCGCTTTCTGAAGCGGGCGCCTTTACTCAACCCGGGCTTGGACCTCAACGAGCCCACCGAATCTCCTGGGACGCCAAAGGCTGCGCCTGGCGGCGCGGATGTCACACTCCAAAGCCGATTCACATTTCCAGGCCGATCAGGCGCATCAGCTCGATGGCGTTGCTCTTGGTTACCACGCCGTCTCGCAGTTTGTAATCGAAACGCATCTTGCCGTCTTCGACGTGATCCTCGAAGTGCACGTTGCGGATCGAATTTCCCAGCGCCGCGGTAATCTCGGTCAACGCCAGGTCATGCGTTGTCACGATGCCGATCGCGCGACGCTGCAACAGCGCGCGGATCAGGCTCTCGGCGCCGATCCGGCGGTCCTTGGAATTGGTGCCTTCCAATAATTCGTCGAACAGGAATAACAGCGGCCGGTTTTCGTTGGCAACCGTGCGACCCCGGTTGGCGACGCTGCCTGGAGCCAAATCGCCATTCGCGGCGTCACGTTTCGTAACCTCCCCGCCAGCCAAGTCAAAGACGCGCCGAATGTGCAGGATTTCCGTGTAAAACGTCGATCGTCCTTCCTGAAGCGAATCCGTGCTATGGATGCGTGTGCCCACATTGAGTGCCGTCAAACGCAGCGATTTGGCGCGAACCGGAGCGCCGGCCATGGCCAGTACCGTGTTGATTCCGACGACCCGCAACAATGTGCTTTTGCCGGACATGTTCGACCCACTGACCAGCATCACGCGCGTCTCCTGATCCAGCCGCACGGAGTTTCGCACGCACTTTGCCGCTAGGATCAGCGGATGTCCTAGCTCTTCTCCATCAAAAAGCGCGGCCGAATTCGACGGCTCTACCAGTTGCGGGAACGGATCGGCAGGATGCTCGTAGGAATAGGTCGCCAGCGAAATCAGCGCTTCAATCTCTCCCACGATCTCAACGCTCGCGCGCATGCGAGCACCGTAGCGCCGCCGCCAGGATTCCGCTGCGAATGCCACCTGCGCGGTGTACAGCAGAGGCAACTCGACGAGGTGTCCCAGCAGGCTGTGGTGCGCGTCGATCCAATACACGATTCGCGCGAGCTTCCGAATGAAATGCGAAGCCGGTTCCCCGCCGCGATTAAGCTCTGCAGCAAACCCTTGCAGGCGCGGCGAAGCGAAAGGCTCTTTCTGGAGGCGCTGCAAAATGTTCGCGAAGAGCAGCAAGCCTTCCGCGTTGCAGGAGATCCCCTCGATCACCGCGTGCGCCTGGCGTCGCAGCGAACGCCGGAAAAACACTTCGATCATCAAGACGACCAAGAGCGGCCAATACGTGAATGTCGCCAGATAAAACACGCTCGTAGCGACGGCGGCGATGGCCAGGATGATCGCCGCGAGGTGAGTAGCAGCCCCCGGCATCACGCGCTGGGTTTCGGCCCAGCCCATCAGCGATTCCGGGTTCAACCGTGCGCGCAGTTCGTCGCCGGTCACCGCGATGTCGCGGTGCAGATCCAATTTCTCGCGTAGTTCAGCTACCAAGCCCTGGCGCTCGAGAATCGCAGCCGCGGATGATGGCGCGCACAGCCACTTCGCCAGCTGGTTCTCGCCCATGGGTAAACGCGCTGTCGATAGCAATTCGAAAAGGCAGCCACGGCCGAACAGATCGAGGTCGTCTGCGTAAACGTGCTCGGGATCGCGAAAACGATCTCCCGTCGGCCCCGTGCCAGCCCAACGGTCTTCGATTCGCGCGATACCCCGGCGATAGAAGGCCGCTGCGGACTCCGCCCGCGATCGCGCGCGGAGGATTCGTTCGTGTGAAAACGCCAGGGCAAGGTACAAAACCACTGGTATCGTCAGCCAGTAAGCAGGCAGGGCTTCCTTGTGGAGACAGAACCAGGCAAGCACCAGGCCGGCGACGACTACCGCCAACTTGCTATTTCCCACTTGAATGTGGAGACGGTTTTTCGCTCCGACAATCTGCAGGTAGTTTTCCAGCCGCTTCGAGTATTCACCGCGAGGATCAGGCACACTGCCTCTTCCGAAAGCGCTGCCGTTAGACTACCCGCGCGCCTCGAACGTATTGGAAGATTTCGCGGGTCGCGCGAATCCAGTCTACTCTTCGCCGATATCTTCGTGCCACACGGTGGGATTCGCGGCAATATAGTTGGCGAGCAGCTCGACGCATTCCTGGGACTGCAGATCGATCACTTCGACTCCATTTTCTCGCAGCCAGTCGATGCCGCCACGAAAATTCACCGACTCGCCGACCACCAGCGTGCCGATCCCGAACTGCCGCACTAACCCGCTGCAATACCAGCATGGAGCAAGGGTGGTCACCATGATTTTGTCACGATAGCTCCGCTGCCGCCCGGCCTTGCGAAACGCGTCGGTTTCCCCGTGCACCGACGGGTCGTTTTCCTGCACCCGCCGATTGTGTCCGCGCCCAAGAAGTTTGCCTCCGCGGTCGAACACCGCCGCGCCGATGGGAATGCCACCTTCGGCTAGGCCCGCGCGCGCCTCTTCGATGGCGACGCGCAGCATTTCCGCATAGCGGTAGGGAGTGGGACTTGCTTCGCTGACGTTCTGCATTCGATTTGATCGCCGAAAGTATACCTTTCGGGTGCGCTTGCGCGAAAGAATGCGGTTGGGCGCTGGGGCCACAGTATGTGTGACTGGCACCACAGTGCAACTCTCACGAACAGGACTAAGCTTATAATAATCAATGGCTTAGACGTGGACGCCCATGTGCCATATGCCATCCCGAGGCCGACGGCGCCAGGAGGCAGCGATGACACGGTGGCATGCGATCCTATTGGTGAGCTTGATTGCTGTTAGCTTGGCTGGATGCTCGAGTAAGGCAGCTTTGCCTGCCAAGAAGGTGCCGCCGCTGGCCGGGCCGGCACGGACCGCGCCAAGCCGTCAGCCTGAGCGCGCGGCGAAACCCGTGGCGCGGGAATCTTCTTTCTCTACCTACGCGAATCCGGACTATGGTGTGACGTTCCGGTATCCGCGGAATTTTGCTTTAGTGGAGCGCGCAGCTCTGGCAGAGCAGGACGCTTCGGAGGACGGCGCACCTTTGGACGCTTCTGGTGCACGGAGCCAAGAAGAACTTGAGCAGGAGGAGCCGGGCGCGGTCTTGGTCGCTACCGTAGTCGTGCCGGATGATGCGTATCCGAACACGACTTTTGCCGGGGGATCGCTGCAGTTCGCGGTGAATCGCTACCAAACCGCTGGGAGTTGCCGGCGGGAGTTGGTTTCACGGCTGGGTGATTCGAATGGGCGGAATGGTGCGTTGACCATTCAGGGTGTGGAGTTTGCGTGGGTGGACAGCGACGAAGGAGATGGCAGCACGGAATTTTTCGAGCGCGACTACGCAGGCTTTGCGAATGGAACGTGCTACCAGTTCTTCCTGCGGGTCGGCGTCGCCACCGCGGAGGATTCGGATGGCCCACGTCCACCCGACGAAAGAAAGATTCTAGGGCACATGGAGAAGATTGTTTCGAGCCTGCAGCTCGAATCGCAGAGCGTTTCGGTCCTCGACGGCCCCACGACCGGGGAAATCAAGCGGCGGACTCGTTAGCGGGCCGTGCGACGCAGGGACTCGGCTGAAAAGGCACCGCCACGAACGGCTGTGCCAAAAGATTTTCACGCGGCTGATACGCGGCTGATAAATGTTGCAAGTACGGCATTTCGACTCGCCCGAAGCCTTGTCGCCTTCGGCAAAGAAAGTTAGACTTGACTTAGGTTGTACCGGCTGCACGCAAGTTTCCCCCTCCCCCGTCAACCCTTTTCCCGTCCGTGCGTCAAGAGTGCTTGTAAAGAATGCTGCCTGAAATCAAGAAATCGGTTTCTCCCATAAGGGTCGCCGCCAGCGAGCGTCGCGTCTTGCCGCGGTACGCGTTCACCGCGATTGCCGAAGCCGTGGAATTGGAATCACACGCGCGCATCAGTGGCCGCATCAGCGATCTTGGCGAAGGCGGGGCGTCGGAATGGGCCTCGCCTTCACCGATATCGATCCAGCCCAGCGACCCCTGCTGGACCGCTGGATCGGAGAGTCAAGCGGCGAAGTGGCGCCCGAGCCCCAGGCCGCGGAGATTGATCAGGCGATTCGGAACGCAGGTAGCGCCACGCACCAGCAACGCAATGTGTTGAACGAGCTCATTCTTATGCTGATCCAAAGGCGTGTGCTGACCGACGTCGAGGGCAAAGCTTTGCTGCAAAAGCTCCCGCTTTGAGCAGCATGGAATGTGATCGCTTGCACAGACATTTCTCGAACCAAGCTATCGCTAAAAGCTGGAGTTGTCGAAAGGCCTTGGAAACAGGTCGCGCATTTGCAGCTCTTCGGTCTTACCCTTGAGGTTGGAGAGGATGACCGGGATGTCGCCGCAGAATTCCCAGATAAGCTGACGACAGGCGCCGCACGGCGGAGTCAACGTGTCGGTGTCCGTGACGACGGAGATCGCGTCAAACCCGCGCTCCCCTTCGCTGATGGCCTTGAAGATGGCGGTGCGCTCGGCGCAGATGGTCAAACCGTAGGTTGCGTTCTCGACGTTGCAGCCCCCGAACACCCGGCCGGAGACAGCGCGAAGCGCAGCCCCCACGCGGAAGTTCGAATAAGGAGCATGCGCGTTTTCGCGGGTTTGTCTGGCTATCATGATCAGATGATCGTAGTCGGACAAGAAATGATCCTCCCGAATCCCCCGTGAGTCTACGCCAAAACCAATGTAGGCGCTTTAGCCCGGCGCCGGCACAAACCCCAGAATCACCCGCTACAAGATTCCGCAATCCGAGGAATTACCGCCTTCAGCAAGCCGATGAAATCGTTTTTCACGCGCGCTCCCGTTTCGAAGACTTCTTCGGCTGTCAGCGGAGCGCCGGTGATGCCCGCCGCCATGTTGGTCACGCAGGAGATTCCCATCACGCGTATGTTGCTGTGACGCGCGGCGATGACTTCGGGAACTGTGGACATACCGACGAGGTCGGCGCCCAGCGTGCGAAAAGCGTGGATTTCCGCGGGCGTTTCGTAGTTCGGTCCGGCTAGTGCGAGATAAACGCCTTCGTGCAGATTGAGCTTTAGCTTTCTTCCCTCTTCCGCGACGAAGCCGCGGAATTCCGGATCGTACGCGTGGGTCATGTCCGGGAACCGAGGACCGCAGTGGTCGTCGTTGGGACCAATGAGCGGGTTCGCACCTTGCAGATTGATGTGGTCGCGCAGCGCCACCAGTGCGCCTTCGGAATAATTCAAATTAATCCCACCGGCGGCGTTCGTGACGATGACCGCCTGGATGCCCATTCTGCTGAACACGCGTATCGGAAAAGCGACTTGTTTGGCGGAGTAGCCTTCGTAGAGATGCACGCGGCCCTGCATGCCCGCTACCGCGACATTTCCAACTTTGCCGATTACCAGTTGGCCCGCGTGACCTATAGCGGTGGATTGCGGGTAGTGCGGAATTTTTTTGTAAGGAATTCTTATGGCATTCGCGAATTCCTCAGCGAAGGCGCCCAACCCGGAGCCGAGAACCAGGGCGATACGCGGACGTAGCTTCGTTTTGGACAGGATGAATCTAGCAGCGCGGGTGGCCTGGGAGAATTCGGAATGGGCGATTTTTGGGGGCATGGTCGCTGAGTAATTTAGCGCAAGACACGCGCTCAACTGAAGATGCCGACGATGGATGCGGAGATCAGGTTGGCCATGGTGCCCGCCAGCATGGCCCGAATGCCGAATTTTGCCAACTGGTCGCGTTGTTCCGGCGCCAGCGCGCCAATCCCTCCGATTTGGATGCCGATGGAGCTGAAGTTTGCAAAGCCACAGAGCGCAAAAGTCGCGATCGTAAAGCTGCGCGGGTCGAGCGAGCCCTTCATGGTGCCAAGCTGCGCAAAGGCCACGAATTCGTTCAGCACCATGCGCGTGCCCAGCAGATTCCCGATGGCCGCGGCATCGTGCCAGGGGATGCCGATAAGCCATGCGACCGGCGAAAAAAGCCATCCCAGAACTTCCTGCAAGTTGTAAGGGAACCAGCCCACGTGCAGGTGCACCCAGCCCATCATGGCGTTAAGCAGTGCGAGCAGAGCGAGAAACACGATGAGCATTGCGCCGACGTTGAGCGCCAGATGCAGGCCATCAACGGTCCCGCGGGCAATGGCGCCGAGGACGTTGGATTCTTTCTCGGTGGCCGGCATTTGCACCCGCCCGGCGGTGAGCGGCTGCTCAGTTTCCGGGACCAGCATCTTCGCCATCAACAACGTCCCAGGAGCCGTCATAATTACCGCGGTGAGCAGGCTCTTGGCGTCCGCGCCACCGACGCGAATGTAAGCAGCCATCATGCCGCCGGAGATGTGCGCCATGCCGCTGGTCATTACCGTCATCAGTTCCGACTTCGTGAGTTTAGGAAGAAACGGACGGATGGTGAGCGGCGCTTCGGTCTGGCCCATGAAAATGCTCGCCGCCACGTTGAGGGATTCGGCGCCGCTTGCGCCCATAATGACGGTCATGACCCACGCCGCGGCGCGAATGACAATTTGCATAACGCCAATGTGGTAGAGAACCGCGAAGAAAGCGGCGATGAAAATGATCGTGGGTAGAACCTGGAGCGCAAAAATCAACCCCAGCGAAGAATCCGCCTTGCCGAGTTCTCCAAAGACAAATGTCGAGCCCACGTACGAAAAATCGAGCAGGTGTTTTGCGTAGTAACCCAGCGCGCTGAACAAGGCCTGGCCCCACCGCACTCGGAGGACAAAAAGGCCCAGCGCGAATTGCAGGCCCAGTCCCCAAGCCACGGTTTTTAGCTTAATCGACCGGCGATCGGTGGAGAACAAATAGGCGGCCCCAAGAATCGCGGCAATGCCCAGCACGCCCGTTAAACGTCCCATCCGATTTGCCTCTTTCTACATGGTGTTCGCCGATCACCCGGCCGGATCAGCCGGTGACTTCTCGCGCGGTGGTTCGCGCGCGATGCAGATAGCTGCCGGCAATCATATCCTTTGCTTCCCTCAGTTTGGCGTCGGCATTGTAATGGATGGTGGCCAGCGACTCGCCTTTTTTTACCGGGTCGCCGATGCGCTTGTGAAATTGCAGGGCGACGCCGGGGTCGATGGCGTCTTCCTTTTTCTCGCGGCCGCCGCCCAGCATGGCCAGCGCGGTTCCGAAGGCTTCACAGTTTGTTCCGCTGACGTAGCCGTCACTTTCGCTCCGGACATCCACATGCGAACGCGCCTGGGGTAGACGCTGGGGTTCATCGATCACGCGTTCGTCGCCGCCTTGCAGCTTAATTCCCTGTTTGAATATTTCGAGGGCCCGGCCGTTAGCGATCATTGCCTCTGCGAGGCGGCGCCCTTCAACCAGAGACTCGGTCCGTTCGCCGAGGTAGAACATCCACGCCGAAAGCTCGATGCTCAGCTCGCGAAGATCAACAGGGCCGCTGCCGTTGAGGGCCTCTATGCACTCGATGATTTCGGAGGAATGGCCCGCGGCGCGGCCGAGTGGCTGGTCCATGTCGGTGATCAGCGCGACAACTTTCTTGCCCATGCGTTTGCCGGTATCAACCATGATTTCCGCCAGGCGTACGGCGTCTTCTTCCCGTTTCATAAACGCGCCCGAGCCGGTCTTGACGTCGAGCACCAGCGCATCGATTCCTTCGGCAAGTTTTTTGCTCATGATGGAAGCGCAGATCAGGCCGATACTCTCGACCGTGCCGGTAGCGTCGCGCAGCGCGTAGATTTTCTTGTCGGCGGGAGCGATCTCCGCGGTCTGCCCAATCAAGCCCATGCCGCATTCGCGGAGCACCGTGCGGAATTGATCGAGCGAAAGATTCACGTTAAATCCGGGGATGGATTCGAGCTTGTCCAGCGTGCCGCCGGTGTGGCCAAGACCCCGCCCGCTGATCATCGGCACCGTGAGGCCACCCGCTGCCACGATGGGAGCAAGGATCAGCGAGGTCTTGTCGCCCACGCCACCCGTGGAATGCTTGTCCACTTTCTTGCCTGGGAGCGCGGAAAGATCCAGGACCTCGCCCGAATGCAGCATGGCTTCGGTGAGCGCGGCTGTTTCCGCGAGAGACAATCCACGCAGCCACGTGGCCATCAGCCACGCCGCCATCTGATAGTCGGGAATGTCTCCGCGCGTGTAGCCGGAGACCAGGAATTCGATCTCTTGGCGGGAGTGTTCACCGCAGTCGCGTTTCTTTCGGATCAGGTCAACGGCGCGCATGCGTATGTAAAGGTGAGGCGGGAGCGTAGCATTTCTCGCGGCAGGAGGCTAGGGGCGGCCTTTAGCCCGGCGAGCTGCGCCGATTAGAGCGGCAGCTGCCCGCCCGGAGGGAGCAGCGTTATTTGACCAGCGACCACACGCCAGCCTCGCGGCGTGTTGATATAAACGTGCAGCACACGCATCTGGCTGTTAAATTTCTGCTCCTTGAAGGTACCCCGCGCCGTCCACAGACAGGTGGCAACGGCCGTGTCTTTGTATAGACGCACATTGATGTCCGAAGCATTGAAACCGTCATATTTGACTTCGTACGTCTGCACCGCGTTGATAAATGTCGTCTTATTAACGGGTTGGCCGTGGGACATCGTTCCGCTGAAGTCATCGCTGTATACGCGCCGGAAAAAGGTTCCGGTGTTGGTTTGGATCGCGCGCGCGGCCTCGTGCTCAAGGTTGATGATCTCTTGGCGCTGCATTTCCGGGTTGGGCGGTGGCTCGTCCTGCTCTTGCCATCCGAAATTGAGCGCTAGCCCAACGAGGAGCAGCGCCGCGAGCTTGTGCATCAGATGCCTCCTGTCAGCATCATGGCATGGGAGTCACCGGAGCAACTATCGGCGAGTATACGAGTTTCGTATGGGAACAGCCGGGGGTTCGCAGATTCTTTATCGTTCGTGACGATTTAGATAGCAGGGAGGAGCACGCGCGCAATTCATGAAAAGCGAGAGGCGCCTCACCCACTGCGCGTGCCCACTGCGCGTAGATGAGACGCCCTTCGCCGGAGATAACGACCCTCGCCGAGCAGTTGTAGCGGCCGCTTTCCGAAGCGGGCGGCCCGGGTGCTACAACGACCGCAGGAAGTTCAACAGATCTTGCTGCTGCCTTGGATTCAGGTGGTTAAAGTTGCGAATCACGCCGTTCGCTTCTGAGCCTTGGCTGGCGTGTTCCTTGATGGCATCCACCAGGTCCGTGGTGCGGCCGTCGTGCAATAAGAAAATGCGCTGCCCGAGACCCCACAGCGGAGCGGAACGAAACTCATCCGGCCCCGCGGTGCCTTGTGAGACGCCGTCGGCGAGATTGCTTCCCATATTGTGGACCAACAGGTCGGAAAACAGGTTGGCGTTAGCGTTGTTCAAATCCGCCGTCAGGGAAGACCGCGTGGTCGGTAGCGATGGTGTGTGGCACAGCGCGCATCCGATGGCGTTAAACATCTGGCTGCCATTGCTGATGGACGCCGCCCCTCCCGGATTCGTAGTCGACGCGATCGGTGGTTTCAAGAAGCGCATGAACATCGCAAATTGCACGACGTCACTGGGGACCGCGGAGTCCGGCGATACCGTCATGTTGCTGACGTCCTCAGGCGTCGGGTTTAACCTGCAATTCGCCGGCAGCCCACCCTGTTGCGCTTCGTCAGGACTCGCGCGCTCATTTTGGAAGATCTCGTTGGTTACGCCCATTTCCACGTTGTACGCTTCACCAGAGAACGTTTCCAGTGACTTGTTCTGTGCCTTCCAGCCGAACCGCGAAATCATGCCGTCATTTCCGTCACGGTTGACGTGACCCGAAATGCCGAGCGCATTCTTGGCCCATTCGTTGGAATTCATGTTGGATAGGATCGTCTCTTCCGCAATGTTTTCGATCAAACCGGCTCCGAACGTCGGAGTGGGAATGCGGAAGATGACGTTGTTCAGAGCGAGGTTACGATTGAAATCGGGCTGCTTGATCGAACAGCTACCGGCATCCGCGCGGCCACTGATTACGAACAGGTCATGCACCCCGCCATCCGGCGTATTGCTGAGCGAACCGTTGCGATTCAAAAAGAACTTGAACCGCGCCTCTCGCGCTGGTCCGTCCGGAGTGATGAACGAAGGGATGCTGTTTTGGCCCGTCTGGCCGTCGAGATTGGCGACCAGCGTTTCCGGATTTGCCCCGACCATCGGAAAGATACTTGCACTCGGGCTGCTTCCGCCGATCGCGGGTTGCGAGTGGCAGCTCGAGCACTGGTTGCTGTTATACCGCGGACCCAGGCCATTGTTGGCGCCTCCCCGAACCGATTCCACTTCCTCGAACCGACCCTGTCCATTGGTGAAGAAGTCCGTTGCTCCTGGTGTTGCGGCTACCGAATCGAGCGCGTTGCCTGAGTCGATCGAGCCGGTACGCACGCCAGGATCGGTGGCCTGCGATTGGCCGATTATGACCCCTGCTGACGACAATACCAGCAGGCCTCCAATCGATAGCGCTGCTTTATGCTTGCCGGCGACGTGCCAGTGCCTTGCGAAACGCCTTACTGATTCCAATGACATCGGTCTTACTCCTCTCTAAAAAAGGAGCGCGGTGGTCCCCAGAGCAACGCTCCGGGCTGGCGGTAGACACACTTCGGGCATCCGACCTACAAAGGACAAACACGCTGGGATTCCGACTAACTAAGCAAAGACGACGCTTTTCCTTGGAACATCCGAGCGTCGGGCTGGCAGCTGGTTGGAGCGAGATACTAGATACCCGTAAGGTTTGCGTCACCTGTCCCCTAGGCCAGTTTTGGAACAGCGACCCTTCAGCGGTCGAATGGCATCAGTTACTATTTATGGTAGGTTATCTTAGAGGTTATAAAAGGGTGTGGTCGCCGGTGCGCAACGATGCAAAGTCTCGTCTGCTAGAATTGCGGGGCGCAAATCGCCTTCACGGATGCGCCCGAACAAATTGAATGCCGTTACTGCAATGGAGGGGAAATAATGATGGTCGACCCAATTGATGCCTTTTCGCGACGTAGATTCATCACCTATGGCTCGTGCTTCGGGGCCTTTTATGGCGTGGCGAAACTGATCCGCCTGCCCGATCTGGCCGAAGCGGTCGCCATTGACTCACGCGTCTCGCAGACGCCCATCGTGGACAAAGGCTTTGCGTCGGTGCGGAAAGTCGGTGACGGGCTTTACGCCACGATTTCCGATCCATTTAAGGGTTTCATCACTATCAGCAACGGTGGCTTCCTGGTTGGGAAGGATGCCGTTCTGCTCATTGAGGGTTTCGCCTCGGCGCCCGGCGCTTCCTTTCAAATGGATGCGTTGCGCATGGTGAGCCAAGCCCCCGTCAAGGCTGCCCTCGACACCCACTATCACTACGACCATTCCTGCGGAAACGCATTTTACGGCGCCCAGGGAATCCCGCTTTGGGCGCACGCCTCCGTCGCCGGCCGCATCGCAGAGAATTATTCGTCGATGCAGGCCCAGGGCCAAGCGGCTACCCTCGCGCCGTACGAGAAACGTGTCGCCGGCGCAAAATCAGACATCCAGCGCCAGCATGCACAGGGCGATTTGGCCGCCCACACCGGCATGTTCAAGGCCGTCGAAGCCTCCGTCCTGGCACTGCCCAATCATTCCATCGACCCTGCAAAACTTCCCATGACCATCGACCTCGGCGGGCTTTCCGCTATCCTCGAATTTCACCCGGGCCACTCCGGCACCGACATCATCGTGCGCGTCCCGCAACAAAACGTCGTCTACACCGGAGACCTGTTATTCAGCGGTTGGTATCCGGTCTCCATCGACCAGATGGCCACCATTTCCGGTTGGCGCGACACCCTCAAGAAATTCGCCGCCTTCGACAAAGACACCATTTTCATCCCCGGCCACGGTCAAATCTGCGGCCAGGAAGGCATTGCCGTCACTCGCGAGGTTTTTGACGATATCGCCGCCCAAGCCGAAAAAATGCATCAGGCCGGAATCCCGGTGCAGGAAGCGATTGATCGCTACGTAGTCCCCGACAAATTCAAGAACTTCCCGATCTACTCCTGGGACTTCACCATCGGCCCCACCGTCACCAAGCTCTACGAGGAATGGCAACACAAATAGGCATGGTCCCCTCTATTCGAGACATTCGCCTGAGCCAACCAGCGCCGAGAGCGCCAAACCTCTGGATTTCCATTGGACAGAAATAACCGAATAAGATATAGTTATAAATGATTAACAGAGCCCGGGCTAGTCAGGTTCCAAGCTCTGGCGGGCCAAGCGCGTAGCATTCAAACGAGGCGAGATTTAGCGCATAAACCCTTTAGAATCTGATCACTGCGCCAAAGCATCGCGTATCTCCTTGGTTTTCACATCACTACGCAAAAACCCCAGGGGGGCAGTCAGAGAAGCTAGCAAGAGAAGCTTATGCCGGAGAAGCTTATTGATTGTGGCACAGCCATTCCTGGATGTGCTCTTCCACTAAGCGCTAAAAATCCAACCGCAGCGACAGCTGCCCAGTCCGATTGCCGCTATTCTCCGCCGTCTGCACACTCTGCACGATGCCAAACGACGACGACGTCACGTTGGTTGGTGGTGGAGCGAAGTTTGGATGATTCAGCAGGTTAGTAAACGTACCTTCAAACCGCAAACGCAGCCGCTCCTTGAAACGGAACGTCTTCGACAACCCCGCCGCGATGGCGGTAGTTCCGGGCCCCTCTAAGCTTCCCACGGCGCAATTACCCACGGGCCCCGACGGGATCGGATTGAACACTCCAATGTTGAACATGCTGCCGGTGGCAGGATTGGCGATATTTCCATTCCCGACGCAATCCGGCCGCTGGAACGAACCGCGATAGGAAAGATTCAGGTTTCCCGGATCGTAGCTCGGGCTCGTCGTGGGCGTCAGATACGGCCCCGTCTCCCACAAGCTCACCGTGCTGACGGACCAGCCACCCAGCACCACTTCGGGGATGGCTGGCATGTGACCGAAAAATCGGCGATTGCTGCCGACCGGCAGGTCGTAGAGCGCGGAAATCAGCAGCCGGTTTCGCCGCGTGTCCGCGACGTTGCCGCGATTCGCGGCCAGATCGAAACGGTTGGCCACCGGCGTCCCATAGATGACTTCCGGATTGAACGTCGTCGGTGCGTCGCCGCCCACGTTTCCCAGGCTCTTGGCCCAAACGTGGCTCGCTTGCAACGTCAGCCCTCCTCGCAAGCGCTGATTCAACTCCGACTGCAAAGCCTGATAATTAACATTGCCCTGATTGGTGGTGGAAAGAATCCTGCCCCAATTCGGATACGGCTTGGGATTGGGGTTCGGAGAAATCGCGCTGGGCTCGACTTGATTCAGGTCCACTGTCTGACTCATGCGATAGGAATTCATGCCGACGTAGCTTTCACGCAATGTAAGATCGCGGACCAATTCGCGCTCCACCGTCAAATTCCACTGAGCCGACTGCGGATCCCGGAAATTCGTCAAGGTATTTTGGTAGAAATCGCCAGTCCCCGCGATCGACAGCGGAACGTCAGGAGTCCGAACGTTCGGGAATTGATATGTTGGCAGGCCTGTCGTGGGATCGGCGTTAAATGTGGTGCGCACAACCGAGACGTCGATGTTTGTCGTATTGAAGGAAAGTTGCCCGAGATTGGTCATCGTGAAGATTCCCAGGCCGCCGCGCACCACCGTCTTGTTGTTACCGAACGGGCGAAGCGCAAAGCCCACGCGCGGCTGGAAGTTTTTCTTGTAGAACTGACGAAGTCCGGGCCCCAGCCCGGCGCCGCTGGCGGTCTCGACCGGCGCGCACGGAAGCGCTGGATTCACGGGCGCGCAGCCCAGCGCGGGATCGGTCGGCCCGCCGCAAGGCGCATCCACATTTCCAGGCACGCATGTGTTGACCGATGCCAGGAAGCCGGCTCGCGGCGTGTTGCCATCCGGGACGATGATCCCGCCGTTGCGCACGTCGAACGCCGTCAGATTTCCCTGATCGCTAACGAACGGAGGCAGCGCCTGCCAACGAAGCCCAAACGTCAGCGTGAGCTTGTCACTTACGCGCCACTCGTCCTGACCGTACACGCCGGTCTGAATCGTATGCGCATGCACATCGGGGCCCGACTGCGCTACGTAGGTCTTCGTCGGCAAGCCCAGTAGCAAATTTGCGAACGCATTGCCGGTGAAAACGCCCTGGTCGAACGTGAAGTCGCCGAAATCGTCGGCGCCGCCGAAGCTCTCGAGATCGACATAAGCCACGCGCCGCACGTCGGCGCCGACTTTCATGGTGTGCTTGCCCTTGATCCACGTCAGGTTGTCGGTGAACTGGATCGTTTGTGATTTTGTGGTTCCGTCTTTATCTCGGCCGATCGGCGAATAGTTGCCGACATCATCGCTGAAATTGAAAATGGGAAAAGCGCCGGTGGTCGGGTGATCGCTGATATCCAAGCCCTGCAAGCCCAAAGTCGAGATTGCGGTGGCGCCCTGAATCGGAAACGCTACCTGGAGTTGATAGAACGAAAGGCCAAACCGGGCCTCATTTACGAGATGGTTAGTGATCGCATAGTTATGCGACACAATCACGTTGTTGTTGTGTTCTAGATCATTGTCCGGCGGCAGAAAACTGTTCTCCGTGGCCAGCGCGGTGTCTGTCAAAGATGTTGAGTCAACGTGTTTCCAGCTCCAACGGATGAACAGCGATTGCTTCGCCGTGAGAGTGCGATCGACGCGGACATCGAAGCCGTTTGTGTTGCTCGGCGTCGGCGTTTGCTGCAAGTAGTTGGCTTGCACTCCAAACTGGGCGTCAGGAATATTCGGCGCGGGAAGATAATTGTTGAGCAGGTTAGTCGCGACCGGATTGATGCAATCGGCTGTGCTGGTGCACGCGCTGCCGCTCGGAATCTTGTTCCCCGGATACGGCTTGCCCGTGAAGGGATCCATCAGAGGAGTGGACAGCGCCGAGAAATCTCCCGAGCGCATCGCGGTGGTCGGCACAAATAGAAACAACGGTGTCGAGAAGCGGCGCCGGTTGGCTTCAAAATCCGCAAAGAAAAATGTCTGCGATTTCTTGCGGATTAACTTTGGAATTTCCAGCGGCCCACCAAGACTGCCCCCAAAGGTATTGAACGCCTTGTGCGGCTTATCGCCCGAGTTCCAGACTTCGGCGTCGAATGCGTCGTTCTGAATATATTCAAACATGCTCCCATGAAAATGCTCGGTGCCGCTCTTGGTGCTGATGGTCACGTCGCCCAGTTGCGCGAATTCCGCGTTGTTGTTGAATTGCGTGACCTTGAACTCTCCGATCAGCTCCGTCGAAGGGTTCATGTTCCCGAGCGCTCCGTTCTGCCGAATGTTCACCGTCGACGATCCATCGACCGAATATTGCACTTGCGACGGCAGGCCGCCCCCAATGGACACGTTTCCATTCGCGTCCTGCTGCGCTCCAGGAACGGTTGCGAGCATCGCCAACGGACTGGTCGTCGCTCCGCGGTAGTTCACCGGCAGGCTGGTAATCTGCTGAAAATCCTTACTGTCGCCGATGGTGGCATTTTCCGTGTTGATGATCGGGCCGGTATCTCCCTCCACTTCAACGGTCTGCGACGACGAAGCCAGCTTGAGTTGCGCGTCCGCGCGCAGCATCTGCCGCGCATCCAGTTGCAACGCGGTCATTTTGTAATCCGCGAAGCCGTCGGCGTGGATGGCAAGTTCGTAGTGTCCCGGCTTCAGGTTAATAAACTCGAACGCGCCGTTGGTATCGGTACTGGTGTCTCGCTGCGTGCGGTCGTCCAGATTGATGAGCATGAGCTGCGCGTTGGCCACCGCGCCCTGGCCGGGATCTTTCACGATGCCAACAATTCCGCCAAACGTTGATTGCGCGGCGGCCCATCCGGGAAGTCCCAATGCAAAAACAAACGCCAAAATCATTCGAGAGATACGCATGTAGAGTTTCCCCCTTCGGTCAATGCTGATTGCGCTTCTGTGTCGAGGACGGAGCGCGTTATGCACGCTGGTTCGGACGGGGAACCTCGTGGTGGGGAGAGGCTAAGGCTCGGTGCCTAAGAAACTCGTAAGGATTTCCAAAACTGCTCGTAAGGATTTGCGGAGTTTTTTGAATGGCTTGAATGCGGTATTTAGATCGGTGATCAGCTAACCGGGGAAAACTTCGTCGAAGGTATGGATGCCTTCGCCCGTCCCCCGTTGAGCGGCCCAGGACTCGATGTTGCGGCCGTCCTCTCCAAGAGGGCGGGATTTAGATTCAACGCCGCCGAGGCTATTTGAGGCCGCCGGCGCGTTGCGGTCGCACAGCACGGCAAGCATGGCAGCGGATTGCGCGGCTTCCACTTCTTTCGGCGCGTCGGAAATGAAGAAACATTCGCGTGGCGAACGGCCCAGCGACGCAGCAATTTTCTTGTAACTTTCGCCGGCAGTCTTGATTCCCGTTTGCGTATCGAAAAAGGCCCTGATGTACGGAGTCAGATCGCCAGAGATGACAGATTGAAAGAGCTGCCGCTGCGCGAGGACGCTGCCCGACGAATAGATGCAGATGTCTCGTTGCTGCTTGCGCCAGCGCTCAAATGCGCGAGGCACGTCCGCGTACACCTCGCCGTGCAATTCCCCACTCGCAAATCCTCGCTGCCAGATTTTTCCTTGCAGCGTTTTGAGTGGCGTGCATTTGCTGTCTCTGGCGATCAACCACTGCGCATAAGCAACGCAGGATCTCAGTTCAGCTTCATCGGACCCGCTCAGCCAAGCCGCAGGCCGAAGTCCCGCGGCACTGTCGCGTTCGTGCCGGGCCTTCAGCTCCTGAACGAGAGCGGCAATCTCAGGTCCCGAGAAATGCTCCCGCAAAAACGGCTCAAGGTTGCGGCTGGCGTATGGGAACAGAGTTTTGTAGACGAAGTCGATGGGCGCGGTGGTGCCTTCGATGTCGAGAAGCAGAATGCGGACCGGGCTCCATTCGTCGAGAGCCACGCGCGCTACTTTAGTACTGCTGGCGGCACAGCTGTTTGAGGCGAGATATAGCGCGGACCCCAGCACACCGGCTCGTACTTTCGATCCACGCCGCTTCCGCTGTAGTGCGGAGTCCAGCCGGAAATATCCTGAAACAAACGGATCGCGCGGATGCGGCGGTCACCGCACAGGTCGAACCAGTGCAGCGTGCCACGCGGAACGCGAATCAGATCGCCAGCCTCGACCTCGAGCGCGACAACAGGACTATTCGGCGGATGAATGTGGAACAGTCCACGCCCCGCGACGATGTAACGCACTTCATCTTCATCGTGGCGATGCTCGATGTTGAACTTCGCGAGCATGGCATCGAGTCCCGGGGTATCGGCATGGACGTCGATCACATCGGCGGTCATGTATCCGCCACGCCGTTTCAACTCCTCCACCTGCGGCGCATACGCGCTCAAGACTAGCTCCGCCGATGCTTCCGGAGTGACGTCGTCGGCAAGCGGCCAGCGCTCGTATTCGATCCCGATGCCGGCTAGATAGTCACGGATTTCGGACTGCTCGGACAATGTGCGTTGCTCGTCGGGTACCCGAAGGACGGCCATGGTCGTGTCTTCCTCTCTCGACCGGCGTTGACTCTTAGATCGCGCGCAACCCGCCGCCGGATCGAACCAGCACTTCCATGAGGAACTCTAAAATTTCAACATGCCTCTTGGCTTCTGGCAAGCTGGAACCCCAGGTGTACAGGCCGTGCCCGCGCAAAAGAAATCCGTGAGTTCCCGGATTCTCGCGCAAAACCTGCGTCACGCGTTGCGACAACTCGACCATATCTTGCGAATTCTCCAGAATCGGTAGCCACTCGCGATGCTGGTGCGTGCGCACGCCCTCGAGGCCTTTCAACATTTCGTAGCCTTCCAGCGCCAGTCCTACCTGCGAGGCCAGGGTTCCCGAGAGGACCGTGCTCCACACCGAGTGCGTGTGTAGCACCGCACCTGCGTTCAACGCGCGCACGATGGCAAGGTGCAGCAACACTTCCGCGGACGGTTTTCCTTCGCCGCGCACGACGCTTGCCGCATCATCGATCTCCAGAAAATGCGCTGGCGTCAAGCCGCCCTTGTCCAGACCGGTGGAGGTAATGGCAAGCCGCATGGGCTTTTGCGAGAGAACCGCGCTGAAATTGCCGCTGGTCCCCAGCACCCAGCCGCGGTCGTAGAAGTTGCGCCCTAGAGCCGCCAGTTCCGCAGCGAGCGCGGAAAAGGCCGTGCGGCGCTTCGCGGCCCCTTTTTCAGCGGGTTTCGTAATGCGGCGGTTGGACCTTTCGCGCTTCTTCATTTTCCACCATTCACCTGCGTGCCCCCGCCGCCAATGGAACGGCGTCAGCGTAACGCAAGAGAATAGCACTATGAAAGCGCCTCGATCTGCGCCGGGCGTGCTACAACCAAACGCTCGCTGCGGGCGCGGCGCGAGGTCAAACCGGATGAGGCGCTTCGAGGTAGGCCCACCTCTCGACGATTTTCTTGTTCGCGACCCGCCAGATCACGATCCCGCGAAATTCCAGTTTCTTTCCGTTCTGCGAATCGGTCGCGGTCCAGTGATTGCGCGCCACCACTTTGTCGTCTTCCGCGATCATGTCTTCAATCTGCACATGCAGATCCGGAAACCGTTTCAGCGCCCCGCCCACGTACTGAATCGCTCCCGCGGGCCCGGGCGGCATTCCCGGAGGTACATCGGCGCCGCGGTCCACAAAGTCCGCGGCGAAGTTCACGTTCCCGATCTGCACGTTCTTCTTGTTGACGAATTCCTCAAAGTGATTGTGGATAAATTCTCGCGCCTCAGCATGCGTCATTCCTGTTTTCGCGTTGATTGGATCCACGGTTTTGCTCCTCAGGCTCTCGCGGATTGTCCACGGAACTCGCCGGCGTACTCTTCCAGGAAGGCATCCATACGGGCCGGCGGGCGTCCCAGCAATTGTTCCAGCAAACCGTCCACAGTTCCGCCGTTCCCGTTCGTGTAGTATTCCTGCAGATCGAGAAGCGCGGTCACCTGCCATTCCGGGATTCCCTGCTCGAGCATCGCTTTACGCTGCGCTTCCACCGGGATGTCTACATATTTTGCTGATACTTTGGCGTGCTGCGAAATTTTTTTGGCGACTTCCGCGTAGGTCAGCGCTTCGGGTCCGTTGAGTTCATAGGTCTGCCCGTCGTGCTCGCCACCGTGCAGCGCCTTTGCCGCCACCACCGCAATGTCCCGCACATCGAGGTAGCTGGTCCGCGCAGTTCCCATCGAGCCGTAAAATGCGCCTTGCGCGCGGATGCTCGGCGCATAGTACGTCAGCACGTTCTGCATGAAGCTGTTGGGCCGCAGGATGCAATGTGCCAACTTCGTGGCCTTCAGCTTGTCTTCCACTTTCCGATGCCAACTCGGAAACGATTTTGGGTAGTCCCCCGCACCCAGCGCGGAGTTCAGCACGATGCGTCGCACTCTGGCCGCCTCGCAAGCCTCGATGGCGTTGCTCTCCAGTTGCACGAGGTCCGGAATCGGCGAGCACACCAGGTAGACACTCTCAACACCGCGCAACGCCGTTGCAAGGCCCGCTTTGTCCGCAAAATCCGCGATGGCCGTATTGGTCCCCGCGGGGGCTCTCGCCGCCTCCTCATTCGAACGGTACATCGCGCGGGGCCTCTGTCCGCTCCGCGTCATTTCCGCCAGCACTGTTTTCCCAACACTCCCACTTGCTCCTGTAATCAAGATCATTTGTCTTTCTCCCCCGAAGGGCAGATCGGAACGGGGCGGCCGCGAAGGCTAGCCGCATCCTTGGCCGTCTCTTCCCTTCGTACTGATTTTCTTCACTTCACCTGGATGGTATAACCGTCGGAGGGCCGTCGGAAGTACGCACAATTTTGTAAGCTGGTCAGGCTTGGAGGTTCGTCCGATGAAGAGTAATCACGGCTGCCCCGTATCGGGAACCATTAATTGCGTCAGCGGCAAATGGAAGGTGTTGGCCATCTGGCATCTCGGCTTCGGGCCGAAACGCTTTGCGCAACTGCGCGATCTAATGAGTGGCGTCAGCGAAAAAGTTCTGACCGAGCAGCTGCGCCAGCTCGAAAGCGACGGGATCGTCCATCGTCAGGTCAAACGAGCCTCACCGCCGCAGGTGACCTATTCCCTGACACCCGCGGGAGAAGAATTGATCGAGCCCATGAGCGCACTCTGTGCGTGGGGCATACGCTATCTGGGGATTCCTCCGATCTTGCCGCGTCCCAAAGCGTAGTCGCACGCGTCTCGGTTTAGGCACGCGCGATCGAATGTCACCCTCGAAAATCGGACGAACAGATTACTCCGTTCAGGCGGTACCTCGTTGCAATCGACTCAGGGCTCCGGTGAGTCACGGCTCAAACGGGCTGATCGTGTCGCGAAGTGACTTGGCCTCGCAGCACCCAACAGGCGCATTATCCGCATCCGTAACATCGGGATTTCGAGCTTGACCGCGCCGACATTTCGATTACTATTCTCATCCCTAACCCTGTCTCAAAAGGTGGTTCGCGATGAATAGGCTCATCCCCCACATTGTCGTGGTCGCCCTGCTTTTGTCCGGCACCGCTGCCGCGCAAAACAAAGCGCCGGCCCTTTCTCCGTCCTCGAGAATCATGACGATCTTCGGGACCGTCAGTGATGACGGAAGGACCTTGGTCGCGAAAAATACGCGGTCCTGGTCCATTACCAATCCCAGCATGGTCGCCGGCCGCGAAGGCCACCGCGTAAAAATCAGGTGCCGCTTCTACAGCGACACCAGGAATATTCTGGTCCTCTCCGTCACACTTATCGACGCGCAAACGCAATACGCCGCAAACGCAAACGGCCATCAATGTCAGCCGAAAACGTAGGATCAGAGGCGAAGCGCGTCCACTAGCTGGTTGCCGACATCGCCGAAGTCCATCGCCAGCCGAGCGCCTATGAAGATCGATCCGGAGGCGCCCAGCGCGTAGGAGCAACTCGCACGAACTCCGATCTCCTACATTGCGCAACCTCGACGAGGTCGCACCCCACACAGACAAGAGTGTCTGTGCTACTACCCCCTCTGGGACGATCGCGCCTGGCGATCCGCAAATATTTCTGCAATGTGTTTGTTAGCGCCGCGGGGCTTGCAGAGCCAGATTCTGGCCTTCGGTGACGACCGACTGGAACGCGGCTTCGGTGCGGGCCGCGAGCTGCATGATTTGTTGTGTTTTGCGTATTAGCGCCTGCGCGCGCGGATCGTTGTCGGCGATTTTTCCCTGCCCGCCGGACTGCAAAGCTTCCATGTCCGCGAGAACTTGTTTCATCGCTCCTATGAGTTGACGCGAACGCTGGACGTAAATCCCTTTGGCGGAATAAAGCTTCTCTTCCCATTCGCCGCGGTTCGGGAAGTCCGCGGCGTTGCCGTTGAGCACGGTCTGGGACAGTTCCGACCGGCCCAGAGGCTCCAAGCGATCCAGCGAGGCTTCGGTGGCTTGCAGGCGTGCCCAGGCTGGGTCGAGCGAACTGGATCGTCCGGATGCAGCGGTTGCGCCGCCGGCTGCGTCGCCCGATTTCGAGGATGCGGGTGCGGCTAGATTTTCGTCGGTGATGACGGTTTTCGACGAAGGCGCGTCTTTGTCTTTTGGTTTGTCTTTGTCCTTGCGGGCCGCGCGGGCCGCGTCGGCGACAGAGGGCTGCGGCGCATCTTGCGCGCGTATCGGCGCGGACGCAGCCAGGAAACATCCGCATGCCGACAGCAAGCTCAATCTTCGCAATGCCAATTTTAGTGACGTCAATTTCCGCACCACGATTACCTCCGCCGCGTCATCCTTGCAGGAACGCCTTCCGGGAACGGCTACTGGCGTCGTCGGGATTGCCGCCAGCCAACGAGATTGCCGGAAGACGTAATTTCCCGCTGCTATGCTCGCGCGCGAAATCGTCTGGCGGCCATAGGTCAAAGGTACTGCGATAACCTATGCGGCAACTGGTTGTCCGGCGCGCGTGTGGTACGGTCTGTGCTCGAGGTTGCGTTGGTTGCCAAGCTGGGGCGCAGCCGTGCTGCGCCCCTATAAGGAACCTGTGTCGGCCTCTCGGTCGTCGCATGGGCGGCGGATAAACCAACCCAGGCATCTCGTGCGCTCAGGTTTCCTTTCGCAAAGGGGCGTTGGGATCGCGTTGTGAAATTTCTTCGGCGATGCTGCGGGTTTCCTCGTGAATTAGGCCGTTGGTGGCGAGAATCATGGGGCCGCCGAGGCGGTAGCGCTGGCCCGAGAAGTCGGTGACTTTGCCTCCGGCCTCTTCGACCAGGAGCATGCCCGCGGCTACGTCCCAGCGGTTGAGGCCAAATTCCCAGAAGGCCTCGAAGCGGCCCGCGGCTACGCTGGCGAGATCGAGCGCGGCGGAACCGTCGCGGCGGACTCCGTGAGAGCGGAGGGTGAAATCCCAGTAGTAATGAATGTTGGGGCTGGCCATGCGCTTGTGCGCCGGGAAGCCGGTGCAGAGCAGGCTGGTGGCGAGCGTCTCGATTTTGGAAACGTGGATGGGCTTGCCGTTCAGGTTGGCGCCTTCGCCGCGTGCCGCGGTGAAGAGTTCGCTGGAGATGGGATTAAAGACGACGCCGGCGAGGATGGCGTCACGCTGCGTGAGCGCGATCGAGACGCAGAACCAGGGATAGCCGTGGGCGAAATTCGTGGTGCCATCGAGCGGATCGACGTGCCAGCGAAATTCGGAAGTACCTTCGTGACCGGTGCCCTCTTCGGCGGCGATGCCGTGGTCGGGGAAATACCTGCTAAGGCGCTCGACAATGGCGCGCTCAGAGCGCTTGTCGGCTTGGGTGACCAGGTCGGCTTCGCCTTTGTAGTCAATATGCGGCGGGCGAGCGAACTCCTCGCGGAGGATCTTGCCGGCTTCCTGGGCAATTTCGACGGCGGCTTCGAGATAGGTTTTGGTCATGGGAGATGGGCGGCGCGCGGGCTCGGCTGACTGCGGAGTCGCGGGCGCTGTCTCCATTTTAGCATTCGAGATGTTCGCATCCACTTAGCGAATTCGTGAGCGGAAAAAGCCACACCCTTGAACCGGAAGGGTGCGGCACCCGGCTCGATCACAAGGACTAAAGGCTCGGGTACTGGCCCTTAAAACGCTAGGAGAAAGCCTGGGTGCGGAGTACTATTCTTCCAATCGGAGGCCAAGGGACTTACCTTGCACCATTCCCGTCCTTAATTCCCGCGAGATTACTTAGGTACTCAAGTCCTTGGCACTTTAATGGCCGACCAAGCAGCACAACGCGATTCGGTCGCCGTCCCCCCATCCGACTTCGTCGGAAAAGTCGTCGGACGTTTCGTTATTCAGGCACGTCTCGGCGGCGGTGGTATGGGCGAGGTGTACCTCGCCGAGGACACGGGCCTCAAACGCCAAGTCGCTCTGAAGCGCATCGCTTCCAGGCTTCGCGGCAGCCAGAAGTCGCGCCAACACCTCTGGAAAGAAGCGGAATGCGCGTCCCGCCTGAACGATCCGCACATCGCCTCGATTTACGACGTAATTGAGGACGGCGACGAAATCTTCGTGATCATGGAATACGTCGAGGGCGAAACACTGCGCCATCGATTGAGACGCCCGTTGACCATCCGCGAGTTCCTGCCCATTGCTTCGCAGTGCGCCAGCGCGCTCGCCGCTGCCCACCGCGCCGGGCTATTGCATCGGGACATCAAGCCGGAAAACATCATGCTCACGCCGAATGGGCAAGTGAAGGTACTCGATTTCGGCCTGGCCCGTGACCTGCCGAGGTCTCACGACACGCCGGGGCAAGACACGCCGGGGCAAGACACTGTCGACACCGTTAGCCTTTCCGGAACGTTCTTGTACATGGCTCCCGAAGTTCTCCAGGAGAGAGATAGCGACAGGCGAGCCGACATTTTTTCGCTCGGCGTCGTGTTCTATGAAGCTCTTGTCGGCAAGCATCCCTTCCAGCGAAGGGGCCTTCTCGAAGGCTGCAACGCTATTCTCCACGAGGACTTGCCCTCGCTGCGCACGCACAATTCCGAGGTACCCGAAGAACTTGAGCGCATCGTCGAGAAAATGCTCGAGAAAGATCACGACGTGCGTTACGCCACTGCTGACGACATCTGCCTGGACCTCGAAGCGGTGCGGCAAAGCGCGTCAAGCGTTCCATCGCCTGTGCCCTATCGGACGGTCACAAAAAAATTCAGCCGTCGAGGGGTGCTGCTCGCAGCGCTCGGCGCCACCCTTCTTGCCGCCACGGCGGTTGGTGCGGCGTTGACCTACCGCCGCCTGCGCACTCCCATCCTGAGTGAGCACGATTCGATCCTACTGGGCAACTTCGATAATCAGACCGGCCAGCCGATTTTCGACGGGACGGTTACCGAGGCGGTGCGGCAATCACTGCAACAGTCCCGCTATATGCGGCTGGTGCCGCGGTCGCAGTTGGTGGATGCCGAACACCGTATGGGCCGCACCGAAATTGTGCCGATCGACCTGAGTCTTGGGCGCGAAATCTGTAAACGAGAAAACTTTCGCGCGCTGCTCGTCGGCCGCGTGACGACGGCGGGCTCGCGCTACAAAGTGACCGCCCAGGTCGTCGATCCCTGGCGTGAAGACACCGTGCTCGTCGAGGAAGCCTCCTTCAAATCGCCTTCGGACCTGTATCCCGCCATCGATGAGCTCAGCAGCCGTTTGCGCGGAGAGTTGGGTGAGTCCCTGAAGCAGATTCAAGAGCACACGCAACCGCTCGCCCGCGTTACTACCTCTTCCCTTGGAGCGCTGCAGCGCTATTCCCACGGGATGGAGCTCTATGCCGCCGGCAATCTTCAGGCCTTTGTGCCTTTGGCCAAGAGCGCCATCGAGATGGACCCTGACTTTGCCATGGCCCACCTGTATCTCAGCCGGGCTTATGGGGACCTTGGCGATGAGAAAAACGCACAGGTGGAGATGGCTAACGCGCGCAAAGGAATCGACCGAGTCACCGAGCGCGAGCGCTTCATGATTCTTGGCTACGGATTCGCAAACCAGGGCGTCTACGAAAAAGCAGCGGAACAATATCGTCTGCTCACCGATCTGTATCCCGACGATGTCGAAGGTTATCGCTCCCTGGCGGATTCGTTGACGTGGGCTGGACATCCGCAGGACGCGTTAGCTGCCGGGCAGCGGGCCGTGCAACTCGATCCGCAAACGCCCCTGAATCATTGGTTCGTTATCTGGGCGCTCGTCCGCCTCAATAAGTTTCCGGAAGCGCTCGCGGCTTACGAATCAGCTCAAGGCCGGGGAGTAAAGAGCCCGCTGTTCCACTGGGGCACGGGACTCGCTTACCTGGGTGAAGATAACGTTCCGATGGCTCGCGGCGAATTTGAGCAGCTCCGCAGAGGGGGAGAATACGAAGCCAATATTTCTTCCCTTTACATGGCTCGGGTGCTCATCTACGAGGGACACCTGCGCGAGGCAGCCGACGCTCTGCGCTCCGGGCTGCTCACGGACGAAAAGCTGCACAGCGAATCCTATATACCGGTGAGGCGATACTTGCTGGTCAAGATTCTTGAGGCTCAAGGCAACAGGAGCGCTGCGGTAGCGGAGTCCCGGCTGCTGAATGCCGCAGTGCTGAAAGATGGCTATCCCGATGGAATGCGGCGCGCCGGTAAGCTGGGTGTCGAATTGAAGCAAGTTGCGTCAGCGCGAACGATGCTTACACAAATCGAAAAGCTTCCCTCGCTGTCGGAAAGCGCTTACACGCAGAGTTGTTATTACAATCTGAAGGGCGTCCTCGAGCGCGTCGCAGAACACCCGGACGCTGCGATCGACAGCCAGCGCCGCGCCGCGATCTTCTACCCTTCTTTTCAAACGTATCTCGATGTGGCCGACGACTATGCCGCCCGCAAAGATTGGCCCAAGGCCGTCCAGGCCTACGACAAGTATCTGAGCTTCGAGGGGCAAATTCTCGAGGAGGACACGCCATCGGACTGGGTTTTGGCACATTTGTGGGTGGCGCGTGCTTTGGCTCGCCAGGGTGACGCTCCACAGTCTGTTCAGCGTTACGACGAGTTTCTTCATCTATGGGGGAAAGGAGACCCGGACCTGCCATCCCTTCGGCTGGCTCGGATGGAGCGCGAAAGGGTGAACGCCATGATGCACTGATTTTAATTCCCAAAACGGCAATAATTCGGCCTGGCAGTCAAATCTTCTCTCTAATGGAGGAAACATGGAAGCAACCGGCTCGGCCTTGGATCCCAAGCAACAAGATTTGGATCCCACGCAAGAACACCTGGAATCGAAACACCTGCAGGCGAGATACGAACAAGTGAACGGGACGGTTAACATTTATATCAGCTACAGGATCGATTGCGACGACAAGGATTGCCCTTTTGGTAAGTGTACACCAACGATGATCACATATAGAGGGTGTCCGTCTGGACCTTGTCCCCCATAAATTCGTTGAAGAAGGCAAGGACTGGCATCATCGCGATAGCCGCTGCGCTCGCATGTCACTCCGACTGCGTTGCGCTCTGGCTTAGTGGTTACGCGTTTGCCCGCAGCTCTGTATCCTAGCCTCGGTTTCAGGTCTTTATCGGACCATCATGCGTGTGGTGCGCCATTCCTTCAAAACCTACCCGGATGTTGCGAAAAACGTGCCAAAAGACACTAAATTGCCGTATCTTTGTGCTGTACGTTAGCCTACAGTGTCAGTGGTACCCCCGCCTCCAAAAAGGCCCACGAACAAGTCCGAGCTGCGTTTGTGGCTGAGGGCCCAGGCCGTTTTCTCCACGAAAGCTGCCTCCCAGAAAGGAGCGAGCGATGGACACTCCCGGACCCCTCCACCGAAGCTCGCGACGCCGGATTGCGAGAATGTCTCGCGTGTCCGAGCGACAGACCGCGGTAGTGACATGCGAACCGGTACGCCTGGAAGACATCCTGATCACCGAGAAGCTGAAGTCGCGGCGGCGGCGAAAACCCAATGCTCACGCGGAGAACGCGGCACTGCATGGCCTTGCGCGGGTAATGGCGACGGCGCCCAACGAATTGGTCGACACGTTGCTGCGGACGGCGCTGGAGCTGTGCAGCGCGGGCACCGCCGGCCTGAGCCTCTTGGAGACACCTTCGCAGGGTGATGCCATCTTTCGATGGACGAACCTGGCTGGAGCGCTATCCAAGCACATTGGCGGAACTACGCCGCGGAATTTCAGTCCTTGCGGGGTGACGCTCGATCGGAATGCGCCGCAGTTATTTGCGCACCCTGGCCGGCGTTTTCAATATTTTAACGGCCTGGATTCGCCGATCGTCGAGGCGCTGGTGATTCCCGTGGATCTGGGCGGCGCAATACTTGGAACGATCTGGGTGGTGTCCCACGACGATGAGGTGAAATTTGATTCGGAGGATGCCCGGATCATGAACGGGCTGGCCGAGTTCACCAGCTGTGCTTTGCGCATGACGCGGGTGTCGGAGATGCGGCAAACGGCTCGCCTGGAAGGCGACAAGAAGATCGCAGCGCACAAACGCACGGAAACGGAACTTCGGCAAATGCAGGCGAGCATGGAAGTCGACAGCGCCGCGCGCGCCGCCCAACTGGAACAGCTTTCCGCAAGACTCATTCATTTGCAAGACGAAGAGCGCCGACGCCTGGCGCGCGAGTTGCATGATAGCGCCGGGCAATATCTCGCCGGGATTCAGATGAATCTGAGCGCTTTGCTGCGGCCAAACTCGGGTCTTCAAGATGCGGCTCGAGCGCGTGTATCCGATACGATGGACATGGCGAAACTTTGCACCACAGAAATCCGAACGATCTCGTACTTGCTGCACCCTCCGCTATTGGATGAAACTGGACTGCGTTCGGCAATATCGTGGTACGTCGAAGGCTTTGCGGAGCGCAGTGGGATACGCGTTGAGGTGCAGATTCCAGAGCATCTTGGGCGCTTGCCGAGCGAGACGGAAACGGCGTTGTTTCGAGTGGTGCAGCAAAGTCTGGCCAACATTCACCGGCATTCGGGGAGCCCCGTGGCTGTCATACGCATAGAGGTCGACGACCACGCTGTGAACCTGGAAATTCGCGATGAAGGGCATGGATTCTCTCCCGAAGTGCTCACCGGATTTCTCTCTGGCGCGCACCTATTGGGTGTGGGCATGGCTGGGATGCGAGAACGGGTCCGGGATATGGGCGGGAGCTTTGACGTGCGCTCCAGTGATAAAGGTGCGTCGATACACGTCCGCTTACTGCTCTCCACAAAAGCGCAGGCGGCCAACGCCTAACAGTTTGTTGAAAAATTCCTCTCAACTGCAACTTTGGATGACAAGAACTCGTCTTAGTGAGGAAGTGAGGAGGCGAGTGAATGCGCGGCGATGACGACCAGCAAGAAGGCATGTTCAGCTACATCTCTCCGGAGAAGCGTGTTCCGAGTGACCATCCATTGCGGCCGATCCGCAAGATGGTGGATGACATTTTGAAGGAGATGTCACCGCAGTTTGCCAGGTTGTATTCGCCAGTGGGTCGGCCGTCGATTGCACCGGAACGTCTGTTACGGTCGTTGCTGTTGCAGATCTTTTATTCAGTGCGCAGTGAACGCATGCTGATCGAACAACTGCAGTACAACATGCTGTTCCGATGGTTTGTGGGGATGGAAATGGACGAGGAGGTATGGAATCACGCAGTGTTTAGCAAGAATCGGGAGCGTTTGCTGAACGAAGAGATCGCGGAGGGATTTTTCCAACGGGTGTTGGAACACGCGAAGCCGTACATGTCGGATGAACATTTCACGGTGGACGGCACGTTGATCGAGGCCTGGGCGAGCCAGAAAAGCTTCCGACGGAAGGACGGCCAAGGCAAGCCGCCCGGACCGGGAGGAGAGGTCGACTTCCACGGGGAAAAGCGAAAGAACCAGACCCACGCATCGACGACGGATCCCGATGCCCGGCTGTTCCGGAAGTCCAAAGGCAGCGAGGCGAAGCTCGGCTACCTGGGACATGTATTAATGGAGAACCGCAATGGGTTGTTGGTGCAGACTTTTCTGACCGAGGCCAATGGCAGAGCGGAACGAGATGCCGCGATGCTGATGGCGGAAACGATCCCAGGTGGGCAGCGAGTGACCTTGGGTGGCGACAAGAACTACGACACACAGGAATTCGTGCGGGAACTTCGCGGGATGAACATCACCCCGCATGTGGCGCAGAACGATACGAACCGCAGGAGCGCGGTGGATCAGCGGACCACACGGCATGTCGGGTATGAAGTGAGTCAGCGGAAGCGAAAACGAGTAGAGCAGTCGTTCGGGTGGATGAAGATGGTGGGGATGCTAAAGAAAGTGAAGTTGCGAGGGATCGATAAAGTTGGGTGGCTGTTCACCTTTACGGGAGCCGCCTACAACCTCTGCCGATTGCGAAACCTAACGGCCCAAGCATGAGTAACGTCTCGAAGCGGGCCAGCTGAAGCGGATCAAAGTCGATCCCAATCACCTCCGCGTCAGGGCCCATAAACCTAAAATGCAGAGTCTGCCGCAAATGAACCCGGGAATTTTCAACAAACTGCTAAAGGGCTTTCGGGCGCAAGATACATAGAAACATGCATTGCTCGTAGCCGGAGTAGCCTGTTCCACTGAAGGCCTACCCTAGAAGTGAGGGTCTCCCCTTCGAGGCCCTCCTATGATTCGTATTCTGATTGTTGATGACCACGAGCACCTCCGGGGCATGATTCGTGAACTGCTGGAAGCCGAGGAAGGCTGGCAGGTTTGCGGCGAGGCTGCCGATGGGCAGGCGGGCGTCGAGCAATGCGTTGTGCTCAAGCCTAATTTGGTGATCCTGGATATCCATATACCTGTGCTGAATGGGCTGGAAGCGGCCCGGCAGATTATTCTTCTATTCCCGCAGATGCTGATCCTGATTTTGACTATGGATGGGTCGCCGCATTATGCCCTTGCGGTTGTGGCTTGTGGCGCGCAGGGGCTTCTGGTGAAGGCTTGCGCTACGGAGGATCTGGTGATTGCAGTTTCGGCGCTGCTTCGAGGGGAGCGATATTTCCCCAATGAGGGTAAAGCGAGCGAGCGCAAGTCGAAATCGATCGCGGCTGGTGGAGACTCGAAAGTCAAATAGGAGATTGCTTCACGGGCGCGTTTTCAACAGGCGCCAAGCGGAAACGTGACCCACACCGTGGTACTCTTCGAGTGCGCTACTAAGAAACGATTCGCTCCATGCCACAACCCTTCCGTCTCTTCGACTATGTCCTGTGTGTAATGGCATTTTTTCTGGTGGGCTTTGCCATTGTGCCGCTGATGACTGCCTGGATTCGCTAACCACCGCTGAGTCTACGTGCTGGAAAGAAGGTGTGCGCTTCGCTTGTAGGCTTCGATCGCATTGCGCGAAGTCATCGTGAGGTTGTCGGGAAGTTCGTGGGTGGCGAACCAGCGCACTTCGCTTGTCTTGTGCGGCTCGCAGTTTTGCGCCGTGCCCTCCAAGATGCATCCCAAGTAGGACGGGGAGACCCAGTGCTGGCCTTCGTCCGGGAGCAAGTGATCGGTGACGCACAGCAGGCGGTCGATGGCAATTTTCAGGCCCACCTCTTCGAAGGCCTCGCGAATTGCGCAGGCTTCGAGGGTTTCGAGGAACTCCACCTTGCCGCCGACGATGCTCCAACACCCCGCTTCCGGGGGGAATTTTCGCAGCGTCAACAGGACCCGGCCGCCTTCGTCAACGAGCAGGACACCGGTCCCTACTCTTGGGTGGGAGTTGGCGTTTACGGAAGTGGCTGCGGCGCTCATCGCTCTCGATTCGACACCCACTTGGATTCCGTGGGTAGCGGTGTGCTGATCAGTTGGGACAGCAGTTCGTCGGGAGTGTTCTGCACGACAACCATCTCCTTGTGAGCGGTTGCGAGAAATCCTTCCGCGACAGCATGGGCGGTCAGCGTCAGTAGCGCGTCGTAATAACCCGCTACGTTCAGAATTCCGCAGGGCTTCCGGTGGATTCCGAGTTGCAGCCAGGTGACGATCTCGCAGAACTCTTCCCAGCTTCCGAATCCGCCCGGTAGAAGAACGAAAGCGTCGGCCAGGTCGGCCATCAGGGCTTTGCGCTCGTGCATGGACTCGACGACGTGTAGACGCGTCAGTCTGCCGTGAGCGATCTCTTTCTCGACCAGGGCCTTCGGCATGACGCCGATGGCTTCGCCGCCGGCAGTTAGAACCGAATCTGCCAGAACGCCCATCAGGCCCACTCGGCCGCCACCATAGACCATTGCGATTCCCAAATTCGCGAGGTGTTTCCCGAGTTGAGCTGCTGCTTCTTGATAGACAGGGCGGTTGCCCATGCTTGAGCCGCAGAAGACGCAGAGCTTTTTGATGGCGCGGAGGCGGTTGGTGATTTCGACTGGTGCGGGGACGCTCATGGAAGCGCTAATGGTACAGGAAAGTCGGGGCAGTTCGCTCGCTCGTGAGGACTTGGCTTTGCTTGACGGGTCCAAGGATCCGGCACTACACGAGGCGGCGAGGACGCGGTAGGCTTGGCCATGCGCATTGTTTCTGGCGAAGTGCGGCTGGCGGCTACCGATGTTAGTAATCATCTGGCTTGCCATCATCTTACGCAGTTGGAATTGAGCGCGGCGCGGGGGGAGAGGGAGCGGCCGCAGTGGGAGGCGCCAGATTTGGCGGTGATCCGCGAGCTGGGGTTGCGGCACGAGGCGAGATATTTCGCGTTTCTGGAGAAGAATGGGCTGGATCTGCTGAACCTGGCGGGGATGGACGAGGCGCGGATTGTGGAGGAGACCCGTCGGGCGATGGAGGCTGGAGTCGAGGTGATTGCGCAGGGGGCGGTGCGGTGTGGGCGGTGGTTTGGGCGGCCGGATTTGCTGCGGCGCGTGGCTCGCCCTAGCCGATTCGGGAATTGGTCGTATGAGGCTTACGACTGCAAGCTGGCGCGGGAGACGAAGGCTACTACGATTTTGCAGCTGGCGTTTTATTCGGAGTTGCTGGGGGAGATGCAGGGTGGGACGCGGCAGTCGCTGCCAGAATTTATGTGGGTGGTGCCTCCGGGGGCGTTTGCTGCGGAGCGTTATCGCGTTGCGGAGTATGCGGCGTACTTCCGTTATGTGAAGGCGCAGCTGGAGAAGGCTTGCGCCAACGGGGCGGAGACGTATCCGGAGCCTTGTACGCACTGTGATGTTTGCCGGTGGTTTCGCGAGTGCGAGGCGCGGCGTCGGAGCGACGATCACCTTTCACTAGTGGCGGGGATTCGGCGGCAGCAGCGGGACCAGTTGGTCGCATGGGATACGGAGACAATCGCGAAATTGGCGGTCCTTCCCGTGCCGCTGCGGCAGAAGCCGCTACATGGCTCGCGAGAAGGGATTGAGCGGGTGCGGGAGCAGGCGCGCGTGCAAGTCGACGGGCGGACGCTTGGCAGGCCTGTGCACGAAGTGCTGCTGCCCGTCGTGGAGGCAACCGGATTTTGCAAATTGCCGCAGCCCTCACCGGCAGATTTGTTTGTGGATTTGGAGGGCGATCCTTTTGCAGGGGATCTCGACGCCGGAGGCGGGCAGCAATACTTGTTTGGGTTTGTGGCGGCGGGGGATGACGGGACGCTGAACTACGAGAAACGTTGGGCTTTCAAGGCGGAGGAAGAGAAGAGTGGATTCGAGTGGTTCGTGGATGCTGCCATGGCTCGGTGGAAGAAATTTCCTGCGATGCATGTGTATCACTTCGGAGCGTACGAGCCGGGTGCGTTTAAATGCCTGATGGGAAAGTACGCGACGCGGGAGGAAGAGATCGACAGCATGCTGCGGGCCGGATTGTTCGTCGATCTGCATACCGTTTTCAAGCAGGCGCTGCGGGCCAGCGTAGAGGAGTATTCGCTGAAGAAGCTGGAAGTATTTTACGGATTCAAGAGGAAGATTCCGCCGGAGGAGTCGCGGGCGGCGATGCGCTTCATCGAGCATCGGCTGGAGCTGGGTTGGGAACGTCAGGAGCTGCCGGAAAAGTTTCGGGAGGCTATGGAGGGATACAACGGGGAGGATTGTTTTTCCACGGCGGCGTTGCGGGATTGGCTGGAGGTCGAGCGACGGAAATTAGTGGACGCCGGAACAGCGATTGCCCGGCCGACGATCGGAGATGGGGCGGCGACGGAGGAATTGGATGCCAGACAACGGCGTGTTGCGGCGTTGACTGCTCAACTCACGAGAGATGTTCCCGCAGACGCAGCGGCGCGATCGCCTGAGCAAGCGGCAGTGTGGATGCTGGCGCAGCTTCTGGACTGGCACCGGCGAGAGAACAAGGCCACCTGGTGGGAAGGATTTCGGCTTGCGGAGTTGGACGATGGCGAATTGCTGGAGGATCGCGCGGGGCTTGCGGGGCTGTGCTTTGTAAGGCGACTCGGCGTGGACCGAAATATCCCCACTGATCGCTATCGTTTTCAGAAGCAGGAGACCGAGGTTCGCTGCGACAAGGATCTTTACTGGCGCGGTGAGAGGTTTGGGTGCGTCGTGGAACTGGATTTGGCGGAGATGACGATCGACGTCAAGAAGACCAAGAAGACCGCGGAGTTACACCCGGCGGCCGTTTACGTTTGGGACCGGCCCATGAACCTGGACGGACACGCGGATTCGCTGCTGCGCCTAGGCGATTGGGTCAATGCGGGCAATATCGACGCGCCCGGAGAATTTCGCGCACCGCGTGATTTGCTGCTACGCCGAGCGCCACGGCTTTTGCGCGGAGAGACGATCGCGTCTCTGCCCGGGGAAGAGCCGAAAGTGACGGCGTGCCGGGTTGCGAGCGCGCTGGACCATTCCGTGTTTGCCATCCAGGGGCCTCCGGGAGCGGGAAAGACCTACACCGGGGCGCGGATGATTTGTCAACTGGTGGCTGAAGGAAAGAGAGTCGGCGTGACGGCGCTGAGTCACAAAGTCATTCGCAAATTGCTGGAAGAGATCGTAACGGCGGCGGGTGCAGACGGCACCCGCGGTGTGAAGTGCATGCAAAAGCTGAATGATGAAGAGGACTTGGATCCGTTGGAACAGATTGCCATCGCTACCGACAACGAGGTTCCTCTGCGCGCTTTGCAATCCGGAGATGCGAATGTGGTGGGCGCCACTTCGTGGCTGTGGACGCGGCCGGAATATTTCGAAACGGTAGACGCGTTGTTTATCGACGAGGCCGGGCAGATGGCGCTAGCCGACGTGGTCGCCGTCGGACAAGCGGCGGGGAATCTTGTTCTGATTGGCGATCCGCAGCAACTCGAACGGCCGCTGAAAGGTAGTCACCCGGCCGGGGCGGAGAAATCGGCGCTGGAGCATTTGATCGGGGAGCACAAGACGATTCCGCCGTCGATGGGAATGCTGCTGCCGGAAACATGGCGAATGCATCCACAGGTTTGCGAATTCACTTCGGAGATGTTTTACGAGGGAAGATTGCAGTCGCGCGAACCGTTACAACATCGAGTGTTGGCAGGTCATCCGTGGCTGAATGGGGCGGGTCTGTGGTTTGTTCCGGTGCGTCACTCGGGAAATCGCAATTCATCGCCCGAGGAGGTGGATGTGATCGACAAGATCGTTCGGAGCTTGACGGCTGACGGAGTGACGTGGTCCCGCACCAGGACGACAAGCGAGCAGATGGAGTTGAAGGATGTGTTGATCGTGGCGCCCTATAATGCCCAGGTCTTGGATCTACTTGTGAAGCTACCACCGGACGCGTGCGTAGGGACGGTGGACAAATTTCAAGGGCAGGAGGCGCCGGTGGTAATTTATTCGCTGACGACGTCTTCGCCGGAGGATGCGCCGCGGGGGATGGAATTTCTTTATAGCTTGAACAGGTTCAATGTGGCTACTTCGCGGGCGAGGACCGCGGTGATTGTTGTGGGGAATCCGAGGTTGTTTGAGCCGGATTGCAAGAGTCCGCGGCAGATGCAGTTGGCGAATGCATTTTGTGCTTATTTGGAGCGGGCGACGGTTGTGGAGTTGTAGGCGACGTGGAGGGTTTGCTACAGAAGTTGAAAGCTCGAGGCGCCCGCTTCCGAAAGCGGCCGCTACTCAACCCTTTTGGATCGGGGCTGCTTGTGTGTTGTGGCGGGCTACTCGCGGGGTAGGCACAGACCCCTCGCGGCTCAGGGTGAACAGGAGTGTCTGTGCAACTTAGGGGGCTTTGCCTACCCACCATAGGACCTTGGCTACGATTTTCCAGGTTTGTTTTGGGCCTAAGGTGACCGCTTCATATTCGGCGTTTTCGGCTTGCAGAACCTCGGTGTGGTCGAAGCGGCGGAATCGTGAGATGGTCAGGCCGATGTCTTTGTGCCAGGCGATGACGATTTTTCCGTCCAGCTTGTTCAAGTCGGTTTCCGAGGAATCCACCGCCACCACGAATCCATCCTGGATCAGCGGCAACATGGAGTTCCCGCGTACACGCAGGCAACTGGTATACGAAGGATTGGGGCACCAATCTATGGGCGCGGCGATCATGCTCTCGACCGGCGCGTCGCTGAGCAACGGAAGGTTATCGCCTTCCTTTCGGACAGAGCCCGCGGCCACTTTGAACAGCGGAATGGCCACGAGCTGCAGCTTGTTCTTGGGCCGCTTGCGGCCGCTGCCTGCGGACACGATTTCCAAATTGTGCAAGGTGGAGGTGCTGGTGCTTCGCTGGAGCGTGGGAAGGACGCGGAGCACGTCTTCGCTGCGCAGCCCGGCACGCTCCCAGAAATACCAGCAGTCGGCGTCGCGAGACAGGTTTCCGAGCCCGATGTAGCCGTGAGAAGGAGGCTCTTGCGCGCCGCGCTCCCAGCGCGACACGGTCATCGCGGAGAATCCGATTCTGGCGCCCAGACCCGCTTGGTTTAGTTTCAGGCGCGAACGTAAAGCGTGAATGGCTTTTGCCCAGGGCGGGCGGCCGGAGGGAGTTAGTTTCCGCAACATTGCATTACTTCTCAAGCCACAAAATGTACGCCAGCGTACTAGAGAGCGCAAGGCCAAGGGGCCAGAAGGATAAACTAACATAACAGACTAGCCGTGGACGTTAAAAGAGCGTACGGTAGGAATGTCTCGTCTGCCATCTTGCGTACCCTCTTCGCGCTACCAGTTTCGTGCGAAACCAGACGAGTTGCCGAAAGGTCGCAACGTGTCCACCGCGGTTCCCGTCACCAAACCAACGTCTCTATCTTCAGAAGTTTCCAGCAACAATCACAAGCCAGTCGTCGCCAACAAGATCCTGCGCAAGCTGCCGCGCAAGGAATACAACGCCGTATTTCCTCGAATGGAATGGGTGAACCTGCCCGCGCCTACCGTGTTGAATCAGGTGGCCAAGCCCATCGAGCACGGCTACTTCATCAACAGCGGGTTGGCCTCCATCCTCACCGTGCTCGTCGATGGGAAAAGCGTGGAAGTGGGCCTCACCGGCGTGGAAGGGTTCGTGGGCTTGCCCCTGGTGGCAGGCTTCAAGAGCAGCTCCACGCGGGTGCTCATGCAAATTGGCGGCAGCGGGTACAAAATCAGCGCCAAAGACCTGGCTCGCCTCTTGCGCGAGTGCCCGGTGCTGGAGCGAAGTTTGCAGCAGTGCTCGCAATCGATGGCGTTGCAGTCCACGCAAGTGGCGGCCTGCAATCGGTTGCACGATGTAAATCAGCGGCTGGCGCGATGGCTGCTGATGAGTCAAGATCGCGTCGGTGGCGACGTCGTGGGCCTGACGCAGGAGTTTTTGGCGCACATGCTGGGGACGCGGCGCGCGAGCGTGACCGTCGCGGCGGGCGCGCTGCAGAAGGCCGGGTTGATTGGCTACACTCGCGGCCAAGTCACAATTAAGGACCGTGCCGGGTTGGAATCGGCGACTTGCGAGTGCTACGCCTCCATTAATCGGCAGTCCAAGATGTGGCAAAACGAATCCGCCTAGGCATGTTCCGGAATCGCGATCGTTGTAGGTAAAGATAACCGCGCCTCCTCTGACCAACCTTTTTCGGCAATTTCATCGCCAGGCTTCCTTACATCAGGCTAATAGCCCGCTCTTTCACCGACCAAGTACGTTTGCGTTTCGGCGTGAATCCTACACCGTAGGAAACGCGCTAAAGTGCGACCTACATTGGCCCCCGGCGGCGGGTTTGTGCGTATTGCGTTTGTCTTTATTGCGGGCCGGTAAGGTAGGTTTTGCGGTGGCGAACCTGGTAGTTGCCGGCCACTTTGATTTCGATCTTGCGGTAGGTGTTGGCGGGGCCGCGAGGCTCGGGATAGTAGCCCAGGCGGTATTGCGTGCGCAGTTCGCGGTTGATGCGATCGAAGATGCCGTCGAGTTCCTGGATAGCGTCGGGATAGAACATGGCACCGCCCATGGTGTCGGTGATGGTTTCGAGGGCGTGCTCGCCGGCGGTGTTGCGGCCGCTCTCATTTTTTACCGGGCGCACGACGATGGTGTAGAGCAGCGCGCCAGACTTCACCGCGCCTTTGCGGGCGGCGTCGAAGTCGGCGTAGCTGGTGGTTTCGCCGGCGTCGGTGACCAGAATGATGACGCGGCGGCGGTCCTCTCCTCGCCGCTCGAGTTGGCGCGAAGCCAGCAGGATTGCGTCGTAGAGCGATGTGCCCGACCCGGCGGGCATGCGATGCACCGCCGATTCCAAGGTGCCGACGTTGTCAGAGAAGCCAGCAAGTTGCGTGACGTCTTCGCCGACCGAAAATACCGAGAGGCGATCGCCCGGCCGAAGCACCTGCCGAATGAAGTGTGCGGCAGCTTCTTGTTCGAAACTGATTTCCTTGTGCGCACTCAGGCTGGCGTCGATCATCAGCGCCAGATCGAGCGGCTGCTGCGTTTCCGACTCAAAGACGGCGAGCTTTTGCTCCACGTCCTCTTCGAAAATTTGGAACGCTTCGCGCGGAAGGTCGGGAGCGGGACGGTTGTGGTCGTCGAGCACGCTGGTCAGCACGCTGACGAGCTGGACATTGACACGGATTTTGCCGCGTTGTTGCTGAGCGGGGGGGGCGGAGGGGTTGTCTAGAGGATTGACAGGCGCCGCGGCCGGGCCTGCCGGTGCGGCAGTGGTGCTAGGGCTGGAAGTTGACTTGCGCGCCCAGGGCGGGCGATCGGTGCCGTCCTGCGCGCGCACGGCGGCTACCAGAAAAATCGTGGCCAGGCATACGAGGAAGGCGAAGTGCGCTGGGGTAGGTGTCGGACGCATCGAATTATTAGGATGCAGGCTTCGCGATCGGCGTATCGGGAGGCGCGGGAGGCAATTCGCCATCGGCCCAAACGGCACCGTCTTCGAAGTATTCCTTTTTCCAAATTGGCACAGTGCTCTTCAGAGTGTCGATGGCGAAGCGGCAGGCGTCGAAAGCAGCGGGGCGATGCGGCGCACTGACGGCGATAAACACGCTCGTTTCGCCGATTTCCAGCCGACCGAGGCGGTGGGCGATGGCGACGCGGTGGATCGCGAATTTCTCGTGGCTGGCTGCGGCAATCTCGCGAATTTTAGCGAGCGCCATCGATTCGTAGGCCTCGTAGTCGAGGTATAGCGTGCGGCGTCCGTGGGAGTGGTTGCGCACGCAGCCGTCAAAGGTGACCACGGCGCCGTCTTCGCCAGCCCTGACGAAGTTCACCAGCGCGATATGATGGATCGGTTCCCGAATCAGCAGAAAAAGATCGTCACTGGGAGAAGTGCTGGGCATGGACATGGGATTAGCCGCCGCTCACAGGCGGGAGAAAGCCTACCTCATCGCCGGCGCTCAGTGATGCGGTCCAGGCGGCAAATTCCTGATTGCGAGACGCGACCACGGAGCCGCGATAACGCGTCAGTTCGGGGTGCTGTGCTTCGTACTGCGCAAAAAGGCTTTCGATCGGCGAGCCCTCGGCCAGATCGACTGTGTCTTCGGCGCAGCCCGCGATTTCCTTCAAGCGGCCAAAAAACAACACTTTTACGCGGATGGTCTTCGCAGCGGTTGGCACAGGGAAATTGTAACCCCGGTGCGGCATTGCGGCCAGCGGAGTGGCTTGCGAAAAATAGGTCATGACACTGGGAACTAAACCCGCTCCTCATCGTATAGTTGCGCAGGGGGTTCACCATGAAGGTTTTGATTACCGGCGCGACTGGGTTGGTGGGCACCGCCCTGATCAAGGCGCTGGTGGCAGACGGACACACTGCCTGTCGACTAGTTCGCCGGGAAACCGTCTCGGGGAAATCAGATCCTCGAGGGCAGTCTAGCGGGCCGCGAGTCCTCGACGTGCCTTGGGATCCGGAAGCCTCGAATGGCTTATCGTTCGCGGAATCGCAGGGAGATATCGCTGGCGCGGAAGCGGTCGTCAATCTGGCGGGCGCACCGATCGCGGACGGGCGATGGACCACGCAGCGAAAGATGGTGCTGCGGTCGAGCCGGGTGAAGACGACGCGTTCGCTGGTGGCGGCTCTGGGCAGATTGAAGACTCCGCCGAAAGTTTTGCTATCGGCGTCGGCGATCGGCTACTACGGCGACCGCGCAGACGAGGTGCTGACGGAAGAAAGCAAAGCCGGCACAAATTTTCTGGCGGATCTCGCACGCGAATGGGAAGTCGAGGGGAAAAAGGCTGAAGCGCTGGGAATGCGCGTCGTGCTTACTCGGCTCGGAGTCGTGCTGGCCAAGCAGGGCGGCGCCTTGCCGGCAATGATGCGCCCGATGCAGTTCTTTGTGGGCGGTAAGCTAGGCTCCGGGCAACAGTGGCTGTCGTGGGTAACGCTGGAGGACGTGATCGGAATTCTAGGCTATGCGTTGAAAAACGAAAGCGTCAGCGGTGCGGTGAACGTGGTGGCGCCGCAGCCGGTCCGGAACGAGGACTTCACCCGCGAACTGGCGCGAACGATGCACCGCCCTGCTCTATTCCCCGCCCCGGCGTTCGCGCTACGTCTTGCCCTTGGCCAAGAGATGGCGGACACGATGCTGCTGGCAAGCCAACGCGTCGAGCCCGCACGACTAGTCGCTGCCAGCTACGCTTTCCGACATCCGGATTTGAGATTCGCCCTAGCAGCGGTGCTGTCGGCCACGTGAAAAGCCGCTGCGTTACTTCAAAACGTTCAGCGTCACTTCGATTCGCACAACTCTGCCGTTAAGCGGATCGGTCGCCATCGTGCTCTCAATCGTCTGTCCATCCCGCATCGAAAGGTCGAGGTCGGTTCTTACATCGCGAATGACCGGCTCCTTGAATGTGGTCGTGGCACTCTCGGAGCGGTCGGAGGTTTTGTCCATGGATACGGGCACCTCGCCTTCAACCCAAGAACGCTCGAGACTCAGCTGCAGCACGAAATGACCATCATCGTGCCGGACAGCCCGGCAATCCAGGTTTGTGCCCACATCGATATATTGCATCTGTCCGCCACCGGTAGTGATGGGGACACGGCTGCCAATTCTTAATTTGGTTCCGTTTGGTCTCAGCTCCGCACCGTGCGGCGCATTGTGGTACATCGTATAAGGCAGGCTCTTCACCTTCTTGTCGCCCTCGAATTCGGTGAACACGATTTGCACCTTTATCGGAGTCGTCGCAACTTCAGCCTTCGAGATCTCGTCGCCTTTGGCCTTGTTTTGCGCCAAGCATCGCGGCACCACCGCACTAAACAGCACAGCCGTTATCAGATAGATCGCCATTCGTTTCATGCTTGTCCTCCGAGTCTGAATCCTTTGATTTCGGCATACGTCGTTTCGTTATCGCTCTGAGATCGGGGACATCCGAGGCTCTTGGAGTGGCTCAATTTCCAGCCAGCTGATTTGCAGCGCTTCTACCTTCAGCGCCTCGGTCTCCTTTTCGGGAGAAGGGCTCACCAAAGCCGCCGCGAGTTCCTTGCGTTCACTTACGTTGGAAATGAATCTCGCGAAGGCATCGCGCTCTTCGGGAGAAACCAAGATCTGAGGACCTTCGATCCTCGCAGGCCGCGTCAGAGGTTGTGTAGTCTGGGACGTTCGCCGAACAGCCCTCGAGGTGCCAGGTGGAAACGACAACGGCAGAGGTGCTGAGAGCGTTGGGCCCGCGGCTGCATTTTCCTCCACAAACATTTCGGGGGAGTCTTTTGATGCCCTTCGCTCCGGTGTACTCTGCGGTCCGAGGATCAGCAGCGTCAACCCAACCAAGGCGAACGCAGCAACGGCTGCATACGTCCAGTTCATCCTAGGAGCAAGCTTGACCGACGTCTCCTGCGCGAGGCGTGGCTGGAATCGTTGCAGGAGCGACGCTGGGAGCGGGGCGTTTATAGTTTGGCGAACGCCGGAATCGACGGAGGCGAACAGTACTTGTTCCTGCTCCAGATACGATCGGCAGGACGCGCACACGTTCAGGTGCTCCCGCACGGCGCTGATGACCTCTGATCCACCCGCCGCGAGGTCGATTAACGCGTCTTGATATTTTTCACATGGCATCGCAACTTCTCCGCTAATTGTTTGCGAGCGACGAACAATCTTGATTTCACCGTGCCAATGGGCAAGCCCAGCAGCGCGGACACTTCGTCGAGCGTGTGACCATCCATGGCGGCGAGCAGCAGCACGAGGCGCAGCTTCGGTGACAGCTCATCGAGTGCGTGGGCGAGATGCTCCTGAAATTCGCTGCTCGCAGCCAGGTCTTCGGTCGTAGGCCGTGGCACGGGTTGCGCCCACTGTGTTTCGCGCTGCTCGCGGCGCTTCGCCGAGAGCGCGCGGTCTAGCGCCAACCGGAACGTGATGCGCACCAGCCACGCGCGAAAACGCGTGCGCTCGCGCAAACGTCCGAACTTCCGGTAGGCGCGAAGCAAAGCTTCCTGCGCTACGTCCTCCGCGTCGGCGGTGTTTCGCAGAACACCGCGCGCAACACGAAACGCCAGCGGGCCACACTCCGCGAGCCGCTCTTCGAACTCACGTCGAAGGGCCGCGCTTGCTGCTTCGCGTGCCCATTCGGTTTCTGCCGCGCGGCTTGGCTGGATCAGAACCAGCTCCTGCATTCGTGTGTGCGAGCAAAATACGCTCGCCCTCCCCGTACAGCTACCAGACGCCGCCATGCGGAAAATGGTTCGCCGCGTGGTCGGTGAACCGACCTGAACCTGGCCAAATAGGGGTAGTCCGAGGAATCTCGTGCCGGATTGGAACGGGACGCGTTCCAGTGCGGGAATGGTACGACGCCAGCTTTTCTTCGTCCGTAGCACCCATACTGGCACCTTCTGCCGAATCTCGTCCGCAAGGGAGGCATCGTAACTAATTAATACAAAACAAGTTACGAGGGCCAGCCCACGGAAACAGTCGCGCAGATCTTGTCGCTTTCGGGCTTGCGCGTTTTCGCTGGTTGTTCGCTTGCATTGCCACGGGTATGCGCCCCTTTCCGCATGACGATCCAGGGAAATTGCCGAGGACGAAGTCGGAGCATGCGCGGCTTGCGGCGCTGCTGGTTGTCGTTCTTGTGACGACCTGGCTGCAGGGCTGCTCCGCCCTTGGCTCGGCCTTGGGGACTTCGACTTCGACACCGACTCCCTCGCCGGCTCCCCCTACCGGATCGATTGCGGTAACGGTGACACCGGCAAGCACGACGGTGATTCTAGGGAATACACATATGTTTAGCGCGCGGTGTTCGCCGGAACGATCGGCGGGTGGAGCTGCAGCGATCCAGGCCCAGCGCAATTCGATGGGAGTTATACCATCGAGCGGCTCCCGGTGGGCCACACCTACACCGTGTATGCCGAACCGCTGGACGGCGTCGTGTCGCCGGCTCAAATCAACCCGGCGATCACATCATTGTGCCGCAACTCCACGACAGACGCCGGCTGGCCGCTCCTGCAAGACTGCGTTGTGCCCGCAGTGGACACCAGCTTTACGACTCGAACGCGACCTGGATCGTGACGAGTCTTGCGGCCGGGACACTGCGCGCCGCTACCTGTGTTAGATTGCCGTGTCAATCGTTCTCCCACCTGACCACGGCAGGTTGACTCCTTCCGTCCGGATTACGTCAGCGTCAGGATGAACCAGGAGGGTCTGCATGCAAACGCTCTTGCAGGATCTTCGCTTTGCGCTTCGCCAGTTGCGGAACTCCCTCGGATTTGCCGCCCTAGCTGTGCTGACGCTTGCGTTTGGGATCGGCGCGAACACCGCGATGTTTACCGTCGTGGAGAGCGTCCTCGTCCGACCCCTGCCTTACGCGCATCCGGACCGCCTGGTCCGCATCGGTCCGCCAAATGGAACCGGCTTGAACAACACGTCGTGGCTGAACTACCGCGACATTCGCGATATGGCCACGACCATGGACATGGTGGGCCTTTATGCCGAGGACGTCGGCGTGGTACGCGGCAAGGAAGGGTCTGTGAGCGTGGTCACTCCCGGCGTGACTCCCAACGTATTCCGGATGCTCGGCGCGCGCCCGCTTCTTGGTCGCACGTTTACGGACGACGAGGGACAGGCCGGCGTAGCCAACACCGCTGTGATCTCCGAAGGATTGTGGCGCAACGTCCTCAACGCTGATCCCGAAATATTGAATCGAACCATTTCCGTCAACGGACAACCGCGCGCCGTTGTCGGCGTGATGCCGCGCGATTTTCGATTCCCCGAAGCTATGGGGCAAGAGATGCAAAAGGGATTGTGGCTTCCTTTGTCGCCAACGAAGGAGATGCAGGACGAGCGTGGCGAGAGCTTCTTCGCCATCCTGGGCCAGCTCAAACCCGGCGTGACCCTGGCACAGAATCGCGGCGACTTGCTCGCCATCGTGCAGCGCATTCACGAGATCGATTCAAAGGCCGCGAGGGATCTCTCCTTCCGGGTACTCTCTTATCAGGAATCGCTGACGGGCCCTGCCGCTCCCGTATTCGTGGCGCTGCTGGTGGCGGTTGGGTTAGTTTTGCTGATTGCTTGCGCGAATGTGGCGAATTTGCTGATCGCCCGGTGCCTTGTGCGCCAGCAGGAATTTGCGGTGCGCGCCGCGCTTGGTGCAGGGCAGTTGCGTTTGATGCGGCAGCTCATCGTCGAAGGGGCGCTGTTGAGCGCCATCGGCTGCGCGATCGGATTTGCCCTGGCCGCCTTTGCAATCGCGCTAGTCCACAAGCTGCCGCCGGATACAATTCCGCGGGCAGAAGATATCGAGCTGCGCTGGACGGTCGTGCTCGTACTGGCGGCCATCGCAACCGTGACTACGATACTTTCGGCGTTCTTACCCGCTTGGATGGTTTCGCGGTCCGACCCGCAGCGGGCGCTGCAGGGCGCCTCCCGGGGTCTGGGAGCACGGTCGGTGCGTCGAAGCCTGAGCGGCGCGGTTGTGGCCGGCGAGGTAGCTCTCTCGGCGTTGCTTTTGATTGCTACCGGTCTGTTGTTTCACACGTTGTGGAACCTCGAACACGTGCGGCTGGGTTTCGACGTGGAGCGAGTCACCACTTTCTCGGCAATGCCTTCGGACGCGTCCGGCTTTGCGAATATGACGGTTTCTTCGGACGCAGCGCACGCTCCCACGTCGATTGCCACACTGGTTTACCAGCCGGTTCTGGAACGCATGCGCAATACCCCGGGCGTACAAGAAGCCGTGCTGGATACCGCGCCACCATTTTCGGAAATCGATATGCACTCCAGTTTTGATATCGTGGGGCAACCCAAAGCCAAAGATACCGGGCGCGATCAGGCCGCGCGCATTTCTGCCGTGAGCGGTAATTACGCGAAATTGATGCGAACCCCCGTGATTGCAGGCCGCATGATCACCGATGACGATACCGAAAATTCCCCGTACGTGATCGTCATCAACGAAGCGCTGGCTCGAAAGTATTTCTCCGGAACAGATCCTCTAGGCACGCAACTTGAATTGGGAGGCAAGGACACGGGAATGCTGAAGCCGTTCACGATTGTCGGCATCCTCGGGGATCAAGTGGATGCCAGCACTTCTCAGTCGGCGCAGCCATTTCTGTTTATCCCTTACCGGCAGGTGCCCACCACCTCGCTTTACTATCAGGTTCTGATCAAGACGATCGTGAATTTCGTCGTGAAGACGCGTGGCGAAATGGCGGTGGCGCCCGCCATGCGCTCGGTCTTTCACGAGCTTGCTCCGGACTATGCCCTCGATAATTTCCAGACCATGCAGGAGTCCGTGGACCACAGCAATTTCAGCTCGCGCATGGGGCTGTATCTCACCGGTGCTTTCGCAGGGCTCGCTGTGCTGATGGTGATTGCCGGATTGTACGGCGTGCTGGCACAACTGGTGAGCTACCGTCGCCGCGAATTCGGAATACGGCTGGCGCTGGGCGCCACGCCAGGCGGAATTTTGGGCCTGGTGCTGCGGCAAGGTTTGGTGTTTGTCGGAGCGGGCCTGGCTATCGGGATAGTCGCCGCGGTGTTCGCCGGCAATCTGGTGAAAAGCTTCCTGTATCAGGTGACGCCGGCGGATACTTGGACCTATTCCGGTGTCATTTTACTGTTGCTGCTGGTTGGAAGCGCAGCAGCGCTTATCCCCGCGCGGCGAGCGGCGGCGCTCGAACCGATGACTGCTCTTCGCGACGAATAGGCGGCATTCTGCATGAATCCGGGGTGAAGAGGATTAGTGAAGAGGATTAACACGCCTCATCGAGATGGAAGTGAGAAGGACGATTGCCGCCAGTCGAAACGGCTGCGTGCCGGGAGGGATCTGGATGCGACATAGTACACGTCGGGAATTCATTCAGCTTGGAGCTGCGGGCGCGGTGGCGCTGTCGGCTCCTGCGCGAGCTCTGCTGGGGGCGAGTCCCACCGCGCAGCCTCGGGCGTGGGTCACGTCGAAGGACCGCAAATTTCAGCCAGCAAGCGTTCCCAATTGGCGAAGCGTTGAGAGTAATTCCGCGAAAGCCATTCGCCTGGAGCCAGCGCAGAAATTCCAGAGCATTCTGGGATTTGGCGCGGCGTTCACGGAAGCATCCTGCTTTCTATTTCATAGGATGAGCGCACCGGACAGGCAGTCGCTGCTCTCGGACCTCTTTAGCTCCACGGGACTGGGCTTGTCGGTGGCTCGAACCTGCATCGGTGCGAGCGACTACTCAACTAAAGCGTACAGTCTTGACGATAGCGCTGAACCCGACCCGGAGCTCAAGAATTTCACGATCGAACGCGACCGCGAAACAATTCTTCCGACGCTGCGCGAGGCCCGAAAGATTAATCCCGACCTGTTTCTTTTTTCCAGTCCGTGGAGCCCGCCGGGATGGATGAAGGCCGGCGGCTCAATGCTCGGCGGATCCATGCGGAAAAAGTATTACGCACCCTATGCGGAATACTTCGTCAAGTTTTTGCAGGGCTATTCGACTGAGGGCGTGAAGATCAATGCCGTTACCGTCCAGAACGAAGTGGACACCGACCAGGACGGGAGAATGCCCGCCGCACTTTGGGGGCAGGAATATGAAATTGAGTTCGTGAAAGGCCATCTGGGTCCGGCGTTGGAACGCGCATCGCTCGACACCAAAGTCTGGATCCTCGACCACAACTACAACCTCTGGGGACGCGCGATCGCTGAGTTGAGCGACTCCCTCGTGTTCAAATACGTGGACGGTGTCGCGTGGCATGGCTACGTCGGCGGCGCTGAAGCGATGACCAAGGTCCACGACGCGTTTCCCACGAAGGGAGCCTATTGGACCGAGGGCGGCCCAGACATCACCAGCCCGGACTACGCGACCGACTGGAGCAAGTGGGGACGCCTGTACACGGACATCTTGCGAAACTGGTCGCAGTGCATCGTGGGCTGGAATCTTCTGCTGGACGAAAAGGGCAATCCGAACATCGGGCCCTTCCCTTGCGGCGGCCTGGTCACGGTGGACTCCAAGACCGGACAGCTATCGCGCAGCGGGCAATATTGGGGGTTCGCGCACTTCTCCAAAGCGATCCAAAGAGGCGCGCACGTGATCGGCTCGCAAGGTGATTTCACGGACGTCCATCATGTGGCGCTGGAAAATCCCGATGGCGCGCGTATCTTGGTCGTCACCAACACCGGTGAACGGCAGGATGTTGCTTGCCAGCTTGGGACAAATGCTCTGACGCTCACGCTCGAGGCAGATTCGATCGTGACTCTGGTCTGGTAAGGACCCACTGGCGCTGTCCGTCGAGATCTCTGAACGCGAAACGAGAGTCGCTTGTTCGGCCGCCTCAAGCAAGCTCTGCGCGCGCCTTGCCGTGCCTTTAATGCACGTAATAGCCGCTCTTGGCCAAAACGAGGTAATCGCGTCCCTTCTTACCAAACGATGATGCAAGGCGCACATCCAGTTTGTGTGGCTTGCCCGCAGCTCCGGTGGCGTTCGTGTAGTACCCCAAGGTATAGCGGGTCTTGATACGGTCGATCAGCGCGCGAAACGCGGCGTCCAGATGGGCCAGATCCAGGACGTCAAAGATTTCCCCGCCCGTCTGATCGGTCACCTTGCGGATGTTCACCAGCCCCGGAATCATGCTCGCGGCGAACAGTGTTGACGGCGGGTTGTAGCCCGGAATCTTCAGGTTATACAGGGTCGCGTCGGCGGCGATCACTTCGGTGATGATGTCGCGCGTTCCCTGTCCGCCTGCATCCGTGCCAACGTCATCGCTGATGAGGATGATCACGCGCCGGGTTTTCGGGGGAATGGGAAGGAGCTGCTTGGCGGCAACAAAGATGCCGTCGTTGATATTTGTGGCGCCGCCGGCGCGGAACGTATTGAATTGATTGGCGATGGTGGTCTTGTCGTTCGTGAACGGCACGCGCAACTCGGCTTCGGTGGAAAAGGTGAACAGTGCCACCTCGTCTTCGGATTTGAGCGCGGCAAGGGCGGTGGTGGCGGCGTCACGCAAGGGGCCCAAAAATGGACCAATCGAATCGCTCAGATCCAATACCAACGCAACCGTGAGCGGCAATTCGTCGCGGCTGAAAATGGCAACTTTTTGGGCGACGCCGTCTTCGCGGAGCTCGAAATCGTCTTTTTTCAGGTTGGCCATGATTTGACCAGCCTTGTTTTTCACGGTCGCGTCCACCATGACGAGGTTCACATCGACGCGCACGACGCTTTGGTCTTGGTCCTGCGCTTGCAGAGAAATACGGAAGAAAAGGGCGAGGCCAACGACCAGAGCGGATAGGCGTAGTGCGGTGCTGCACCAAGAAGTGGGCATGACCGTTGTTCAATCCTCTGCGACGCCGCTAACCACCATGCCGGAAAGTCCGGAGTGCTTGGATGCCGAAACCCTTTGTGCTGCTGCCCAGAGGTTTAAGGCTAAATGCTTCATCTCAGCTTGATCCTTGCAAGGCAACAGACGGCAGGCGAACGGTCTGCTGGCCGGCGAATGCGTTCTTCAGGGTGTCGGTGCGAGACCAGACGCAGAACCTTTTTATCGAACATACACAGATTCCGATAGACTGATTACTCCCCCCTACGGCCCGAGATTACGGACGAGATCATGAACAACTCCCCTCATCAAGAGGCTGTACATCCAACAAGAATCAATATCGAAGCGATCGCGCGACTCGAACACGATGCGCTTGATCGACGCACCGCCACGGAGCGAATGAGCGATACGATCGTTAAATTTATTGGCAGCATCGCGTTTTTGCTACTACAGGTACTGCTTGTGCTCGCATGGCACGCCATCAATCTAAACTTGGTTCCCGGCATCAAGCCATTCGATCCATTTCCTTTTGGAATTTTAGCTCTGGTCATATCGTCCGAGGCCGTGTTGCTCACGATCTTTGTCTTGATCAGCCAAAATCGCATGATGCGTCAGGCGGAAAGGCGCTCGCACCGGACCTCCAGGTCGGCATGCTTGCGGAGCAGGAATTGACCACCTTGCTGCAACTCCAGCACAAGATTTGTCAGCGCTTGGGCATTGACGTCGAATCGTCAAAGAACGCCCTGATGGGCTTCAGCGACGTAACCGATGTCAGCAAGCTAGCCAGCGAACTCGAAGATAAGCTGCCGGGGCAATGATGAGCACAGTCACAACACCTCCGTTAGCGCATGAACCGCAAAACAACTCCCACAAGCGGATCTCCTGGATTCTGGGGATGCTCTCAGGCGCGATTCTTACGGTGATTTTGGTCGGGGCAGCCGTGTGGCTGTCGACCGGGCTCGGGCTACTGCACCTCTTGCGGCGAGGCCACACGGAGTTCAATGTGGATCAACCCACCGTCGTTCGTCAAATCCAGCAACTCCGGCGGCTGGAAACAGTCATGTACACGATGGACAAGATTATTTCGGGCGAGCACGCCAATCCCTATTTGCCGAAATTTCTAGCCGGTGACCGCCTGCTGCTCGTGGTGCACGGAGAAGTGGTCGGAGGCATCGATCTCGGCGGCTTGCAGCCCGGCGATGTCCTGATCCAGGGGCACAAGGTTTCAATTCGCTTGCCCGCGGCAGCGGTCTTCAGCACGCGAATCGATAATGCGAGAACGAAGGTATATTCCCGCGACACCGGCCTGTTCTCTTCTCCGGACCCCAACCTCGAAAGCGAAGTCCGCGAAGTCGCCGAGCAGCAAATCCAGCAAGCAGCGCTGCAAGACGGCATTCTGAAGACCGCTGCCGACAACGCGCGCGGCACAATTTCCAGCATGTTGCAGGGCTTCGGCTTCCGCGAAGTGGATATTCGGTAGATTCAAACAAACCAGCCCTTCGCATCTCGGTATCTGGACTCGAATTGTTATGAAAGTAGCTTCCATCGCACGCCAACTTACGTCGAACGAACACCTCGATTACGTTGCCGCGCTCCTCGACGATATGTGGAGGATCCCGGGAACCCAGATTCGATTTGGTCTCGATGCCGTGATCGGCTGGGTGCCTGGAATAGGAGATGCCATGGCCGGCATCGCATCCTGTTTGATTGTGTTCGCGTCATGGCGTCGGGGCGCGCCGAGAATCACGCTGACGCGCATGGTCGCGAATATTCTTCTGGAATCTACCATCGGAGCAATACCTGCCGTAGGCGACATCTTCCATATCGCTTGGAAAGCCAATCGACGCAACTATCGCCTGCTGCTCCGCGAGAAAGAGCAACCCGGCTTGAACACCAAGCGGGACTGGATCTTTCTCTCAGTCCTGTTACTCATGGTGATTGTCGCGGTAGGGATACCGATCGGCATTTTGATTTGGATACTGCAGATTCGTATAGGCTAGGCCTCGGCAGCGAGCCAAGCCCCACCGAAGATCAATCCGGGGCCAAGCGATGCAAGGAAGATAGGTTTGCGCGCGGCCAGCGGGCAGGCACTGAACATTTGCAGGGCGGCGTGGAGCGCCGCTCCGCAGGTGGAGGAGCCGAGATTACCGGCAGTGCGAGCGATCGGCGGAAAGGTTTCCACGGGCACGCCAGTCACTTTGGCAAGAAGCGACAGCAGCCGCGGATTGGGCTGATGGGTCGCGAAGGCACCGACGGCGCTGCGTGGGATAGCGCTGAGCTTTTCGAGGGCGGAAAGAACTTTTTCCATGCGGGTGATGGCAGCGCGGGAGAGCGCTTCGCCGTCGAAGACCACGTCCAAAGTGCCGTTCGCTCGGTCCTCGACTTTCACCGCCTCCGAATACTGACCCGCACAACCGAAAAGAAATTCGCGCAGGCGATATCCGAGTGACCCGGTTTTCTGTTCCGAGCTGCGCAGAAGAAAAGCGCTAGCGCCATCACCGAATAATCCCCCGAACTCGCCAGCGACCCGGCCGGGCACGAGCGTACGGCTGTGGACATCCGCGGTGATCACCGCAACCGTGCGCGCCTTGCCCGACACGATCAGGGATTGCGCCATCGCCAAGGCATTGATCAGACCGAGGCAGGCGCCGCCGACATCGAATGCGCCGCAGGTCTCGCGCGCGCCAATGCTGGAGTGCAGTAGAGCCGCGAGCGAGGGATAAATGTGATGCGTTTCGCTGGTGGCGACGATTGAATCGATTTCCTCCGGGCCGCAGCCCGCAGCGAGAAGCGCCTCCTGTGCGGCTTGTGTACCGAGCGTCAACTCCGTCTCGCCCTCTGCGGCGTGGGCAACCGACTCAATGCCGGCTCGGCTGCGAAGCTTGCCGATGGGCATGCCAAACGCGCGATCTATTTCTTCCGAGGGAAGCGTGCGCGAGCCGGTAACAAACGCCGATCCTGCCAGGAAGACTGAAGACTGCTGCTCTGGATTTTCCCGGTGATTCGTCACTTGTTGGTCCGTCATTAGCATAGAGGTTTCGTCGCTAGCCCCTCTTCAAGTCCGGCCGGCGCGGAGGACGCAGTAAATATCATCCGGCAGAACGCGCCAAGTTGCCAGCAAAGTTCGGGGAGGAATGCGGACGGTGTGGCGCAGTCGAAAACAGCATGAAGCTGAAAATAGGATGCGCGAGACATGGGTGGAGATGTTTCCACGGAAGAAATGAACGCGGTGTTGCGTTCTGGTTACAATTCGCTGGAGCGTACCGGGACAGAGGCGTTGCACGACGCCGGCAGTCGAGTTCCAAATCGGGAAATGCCGGTGTCCCCTTAACGACGACGTCTAGCGGCAGTCGTTAGCGACGACGCGATTTCGCGAGCAAGCGGAGAATTTCGAGATACAGCCAGATCAGCGTGACCATCAGGCCGAACGCACCGTACCACTCCATGTATTTTGGAGCGTTCATGCGCGCGCCGGTTTCGATCATGTCGAAATCCAGGACCAGATTAAGCGCGGCGATGACCACGACGAACAGGCTGAAGCCGATCCCGATCCAACCGCTTCCGTTGACGGCCGGCACTGTAATGTGGAAGAAACCGAGAACCATCTCGGCGAGATAGAAGACGGCGATGCCGCCTGTCGCGGCGATCACACCCAGCCGGAAGCCCTGAGTCGCGCGAATGACGCCTGTCTTGTATGCGAGCAGCATGACGAACAACACGCCAAACGTGAGGCCGATCGCCTGGAAAGCGACGCCCGGATAAGACTTCTCAAAGATGGCGGAAATGCCGCCGAGGACAAGCCCTTCCAGAAGGGCGTAGAGCGGCGCCGTAAACGGGGCCCAAGTTTTCTTGAAGATGGTGACGAAAGCGGTGATCAGCCCGCCGAAAAGCCCGCCCATCATCCAGGGTATGGCCTCTTCGGGATTCGGGGAGTGCGAGAGACCCCACGTCCAGGCGGACGTGGCGACCACACAGAGCAGGAGCAAGCCGGTTTTGTTGACGGTCCCCTGCACGGTCATCGCTTCACCGACGGCGACTTGACCTTGAAAAGCTTTCTCGTTCAGAGCTGGATTTGCGGTTCGAAAGGGATTCGGCATGGGCTATTTCCTTTGCACTATCATGCTTCTCTTTAAGTGTACTTAGCTAGTGTACTACTCTGCCGAAGGCGATTCCAATCAGGGTAACCAGTGAGGTGTCAGGAAGTTGGTAGCGCTAACGGGAATCGAACCCGTATTTCGGCCTTTAAAGGGCAGAATACAAACGAAGTATCCCCTTTGCCCATAAGGTTTTACGACTTTAGCCTTGACAGTTGCACCTGGGTTGCACTAGACTGTTTTTGTACCGAAGATTGGGCCGAATACAGGGGGACGCATGGAGCACGAGGTCAAAGGTGGCGGCGTACGACTTCCCAGCGCGAAGGCAAAAACGTATCAAATGTACCTGACCATCGACGGCCAGAAGCATTTTCGCTCCACCGAAACCTCGGACTACGACGATGCTATCGACAAGCTACAAGAGTGGGAGATACAAGCGAAGATCGGGCATCGCCAGACCACCGGCCTGCGATACGAGGAAATTCGCGATGACTACATCGCCAGCGGCAAGAACATCGGACACCCTCAAAAGCGTGGTGGCCCATCGGCCCTTCAGCGCGATCTTGACATCTTCTTCAAAAACATCAGGGTGTCAGCCATCGGTGGACGGTTGACCGAGTTCCGTAAATGGCGCGAGTCCCAAGCGCGGGTGCTCGAATCAAAATCCGAAGACATCGAAAAGGAGATCGCTCTACGAACGATGAAGGCGATGGCTGGGCGACGGGCGCTTTCCGATGTCGAGAAGGCCAAGATCAAGAAGGATGCGACGATCTGGGTTGAGAATGGAATCAAGGCGACGACGGACAAGCGGCTGAAGTATCTGAGCGCTATCTTTTATCACGCCTTCAAGAAGACGCAGAAAGTCTCGAAAGCTGACATCCCTTACTTCCCTATCCTCGGTACCAAGGTCGACAACGTGAAGCAAGGCAAGTTTACGGAGGAGGATTTGGCGAACATGCTGGAGGAACTTCCCGCGTACACCCAACTGATTCGCTTCCTATATTTGACCGGGATGCGGTCTGGTCAAGCCGCCGCGATCACATGGGACATGATCGAGAAGGACAACGTGCTTCGCATGTCGGGATTCCTGACCAAGAACAAGGAGCCGTACTCGCTCGCGTTGACGGATGAAAGTGGCACGCCGTACGCGGAGACCGCCTTCATGGTGAACATGAAGAACCGTCTACACGGTGCTCCGGTGTTCGACATGACCAACTTCCGGCAGGAGTGGCGGGCGGCGTGTGCAAAACTGAAACTCGGGGTGTTTGATCCTAAGACGCGAATTTATCGCGGCGCTCAACCACATGATTTTCGGCGCACGGCGATCACGAACTTCGCGGCCAACGGCGTGAACGAAGATGCGGCGATGAGTGTCACCGGGCACAAAACCGCTTCAGCGCATAAGCGCTACAAGATCGGCGGCACGGCGGTCCAACGCACGGCGCTTGGTGCAGTGAGCAAAGCACGATAAACTGTTTCACGTGGCCCGGTAGAGTAACTGGTTAACTCGTCACCCTTTCAAGGTGAAGATTACGGGTTCGATTCCCGTCCGGGCTACCAAATCCGATAACAAGCGCTGCACCACCTTCTCGCCCTGCCACGACTCGGCTGTTCCTGCTAGGATACCTTTTGCGGTTTGAGGCCGTCTCAATAAACGGGAGGTGCCCATGCTAGGCCGTATATTCGCCGGTTTCTTGTTTTGCTCCTTTCTCTTCGCCGTTGGAGGCAACTCACAAAGCACTCCAACGTCCCACGTTCGCACAGCAGATGACGCAGAAAAGCCAGTCTGGACACTTGAGTTCGTAAAGGTGAAACCTCAAAAACTTGGCGAAGCGCTCGACTACTTGGATGACGATTGGATGCGTGTTTTAGAGGAAGCCAAACGTCAAGGTGCGGTTCTCACCTACCATCGGATTATTGAGATGTCGAAGCCTCCCAAGCCTCCCACTTACAGGATAGGTGAGGTAGACACAATTGTTTTGCTAACTGAGTACAAGAACATAGCCGCTTACTTTGGGCAGCAAACACTGTTCGCTTCGATTCGCTCGCACCTTCCGAGTGACTCTCCGGGCGTGATAAAGCAGAAGGGACGCCCAGAAGACCTTTTTGAGAGCGTGGACACGCGACTATTCATGGACACGCCGATGGATGCGAGCGGGTTCAAGCTTCTTGCACGGCAGTAAAACGACCAAGAATATGCGGTCTTCATAGATTACGGGGTCGATTCCCGTCCGGGCTACCAAGTTCTGCGGTCTACCAGTGGAACGTTGGCGACCGCGTATCCCAGCGGCGGTGGTTCCTCTGACGACGGAAAGCAAATCAATCCTCGCAAATCTAGAAATATAAATGCACCGTCAGCGCGAGAGGTAAACGGTATTCCCACAGTTATGGCGTACTCCACCGCCCGGACTTCTGCTTGGGCTTGTTCGGGTGTTCGCGCGATCATATCGGCGGGTTCCTAGCCCTCCATTTCCAACGTTTGGATACAGGCAGCGTTCGCAAGTACGGGCCTCGGGGGTCAGTGCAAAACCGGCCATGCGGGGTCACTTCAAAACCGGCCATATGAGATGGTCCGGGACGTGATCCTTTTTATCCCGCTTTCTCCTGATCAGGCAAGCCTGTTTTGGTTCTCCAACTCCTCGGCCCGCATTTGAGGATATGGCCGTGGTGGAGGAGGCGGTCGAGCATGGCGGTGACGGCCGCGCTGTCGCCGAGTAGCTTTCCCCAGTCCTCGACCGGGCGATTTGAGGTCACCAATGTACTCGCGCGTTCGTAACGGCGCATGACGATCTCCAGCAGCTCTTCTGCCGCTGTGGGCCCTAACTTACGCATCCCCAAGTCATCGATGATCAGCAGGGGCACGGCGGTCAGAACTTCCATGTGCTCTTTGCGTTTTCCATCGAGGGCCGCTTCGGCGATTTCCTCGAGCAAGACGTGCGCCTCACGGTAGATCACCCGATAGCCCTGGCCGATGACCGCTTGCCCGATGGCCTGGGCCAGATGGCTTTTCCCGGTGCCGGGTGGACCTAGGAAAAGTGCATCTTCGCGGCGAGCGATGAACGTGGCCGTCGCCAGATCGAAGACCAGGCTCCGATTCATCTTCTTGTTGAAGTTGAAATCGAAGTTGTCGAGCGTCCCCTGCGGATCGCGAAATTGCGCTTGTTTCCGGCGCCGTTCCAGCAGTCGGTCGCCGCGACGAGTCAGTTCATCGGATATCAGACAGGAAAGGAAGTCGATGGGGGCCATCGGTTCCGCTTGGGCTTGCTGCAGGCGCGTCTCCAGCACCGCAGCGATGCCGCCGAGACGCAGTTGCCGTAAGGAACGATTCAACTCGATCAGATTCATTCTGGTTGCTCCTTGATTTTTAGATTGATGAAGTCGCGATACTCGGTGAGCTCGCGAATCAGGGGATCGATCTGCCGTAAAAACATTTGCGGGTGGGGGCGGCGCTCCAGATAACGGCGCACGAAGCGATATTCATAGACGCCGATGTCGAGAGCGGTGGCGCAGGCGTCTTCGACCGCCGCCGCTCCGTATTTTTTAATCAGGGAATGCATTCCCAAGATACGGCGGATGCCGGTCTCTGCTTGCCGCTGATAGATCAACTGGCAGAGCTTGCCGATCTGCGTTCCGGCGTGCTCGGCGCGCCGCAACAACTGCGCCCTGCTCAGCGGCATCTTCTTTGGGTGGTCTTCTTCCTGGATGCGATATCCGCCGCGTTTCTGGCGTAGGTGCTCGCGAAGAAGTTGGCTGGTGTGGGGATGCAGGATGCGCACATGCAGCATGTCCCATTGCACCTTCACCGGCCGCCCGATCCATCCCGGCGGCAAGCCGTAATACGCGGCCTCCACTTCCACGCAACCGTCCAGATGGACGACGCGTTCTCCGTACTGGTAGTAGCGGAAGGGCTCGAGGGGTAATGGCAGCAGATGCGGTTTTTCTTCGGCGAACATGGCCGCGACCTGTCGTTTGGTGGTGCCATGGATGCGCGTGTCGGCCCAGCGCTGTTCCCAGCGATCCAGATACGCCTGCGCTTCTTCCAGGCTCTCGAAGCGCAACCCTTTGAGCGGGGTTCTCTTGGTGTGCCCGATGCCGGACTCTACTTTCCCTTTGCGATCTGGATCTTGGATCCGGCAAGGCAGCGCCACTACACCGTAGTGCGCGAGGACATCTCGAAACAGTGGATTGACGGTGGGTTCGTAGATGTCGGGAACCAGCACACCTTCTTTCAAGTTGTCGAGGACCACCACTCTCGGACAACCACCTAAGCGGCGCAACGCTTTCTCATGCAGTTCAGCCCAGATGCGCGAACTTGAACGCCACGTCAGCAAGCGTACCGATTTGCGGTTGTAGCCGAGCGTCATCACGAATAGCCGCGTGCGGCGATACTTGCCACTCTGCGGTTCGCGCACCATCGGACCGCTGCCGTAGTCGACTTGAGCTTCTTCTCCGGCGGCCGTGAGGATAATGCCCGCCGCTTCTGGACGTTGTGGTCCTCGAAGCGTGCGCACGAAGCGCTTCACCGCCTGATAGCCCCCCGCAAAACCATGGTCGGACACCAGGTCTTGCCAGATCGCCTTGCCATTCCGTCCATGGGCGAGGCCCTGCTCGATCAACTCCCGGTACGCTTCACAGACACTTGCCGATGGAGGAGAAGGGTCACTCGCGGCGCCCCGTTTTTCTGAAAAAGGCGCTATAAAGTCGGGGGTCACCGTGGCCGGTTTTGCTTCCGAGTCGGGGGTCACTCGTATGGCCGGTTTTGCCGGCGCTCGGCGTCCCCATCCCGGCAGACACACCACCACCCCGGCTGACTTTAGGTACGCACTTGCTGTTTCTCTACGGACACCAGTGGCTTGTTCGATGCGCCGTAACGGCCATCCGAGCTTCCCCAGCGCTATGACTTGTTGTTTTTTCTCTTCGCTCAAGACATTGCTCATGCCGAAGGAGCCTATAAGGGCTCCTCTCGCAGTCAATGTCCCGGGCCTTACTATGGCCGGTTTTCAGCTGACCCTACATGGCCGGATTTGGGTGATCCCTGAGGAGTACGGGTCCGCGTTCAGCTTGTCGCACAGCCCCAGCTTCGCTTGCAACGCGTCCATGTCGGAGATGCGGATGGTGCCGTACTTCCCCATCTGGGCGATGGCAATCCCATACTTCTTGGCGAGGGTTCGAATCGTTTTGATGGGGACGCCGTGACGTGTGGCCATGTCCCTCAACGTCATATTGATGATCTGGACGGGCGGCTTCTTTCCAGCGGGATCGGGCGCAACCGGCTTGGGCTGCGGCTTCTCCTTTTTCTTTAAGCGGGGCATGCTTAATGCGTCCTTCTACGACGGTAGCAGAACGTGCGGGGAATACGAAACATTCTGCCCGCCTCGCTTTGGCCCGGTGCGCTGGAATTTCGTAGCCCCACTGTTTTAAGGGATCGAGATCAATAGACCCCCGGTTATGCCCACCGATTGCTCATGGCCACGTGCAAAGTTGTACTCGTATGTCGGTTCGAGGTACCAACCGAATCTGCGCTTGCGCGAGGGCCAGAACATGAAATCTCCTACGGCCTCTCCGCTCACGGAGTTGGTCTTTATTCCGTATTGGTTCGAGTGATCCCATTCCGGGCCGATACCAAACATAAATTCCACTTTCGGTGAAAGGTCCCACGGCTTCTTAAACAGGAGGTCGGTTCCCCATTCGGTGGAGTGGCGTCGGAAGAGCGCCGTAGTGCCGAATTCCAGTTCGAGCCAATTTTTAACTGGCGTGACCTCGACGGCGACGGAAGGGCCGAAGCTGTTTGTGGCATCCCCTGTGACAGTACGGAAGGCAGCGGCCCCTACCTCAACTACCGCAAGCTCCTTCTCCTCCTCGACCGATTGTGCGGCAGCGTTTCCAGCGTAAAGGAGAAGAAATACGATCAAGACGAATTTGGCGCGGCTGAACATGGCACCAAGTTTATATGAACCGTGACGCACCGCGAGACAATGCGTCGGTCACCCCGATGGGTTTGTTACCGTAGGAACGTGCATTCCCGTATGACTCCGCGTTCGTCGCTCAATCCCGCATAACCGTCCTTGTCCTTCAAGTCTTCAACCACAGCGTCGTAGCCACGGCCATCCGCGTGTGCATTTAGACGCAAATCCATTCCGGGCAGGACCTCCGGCAGATTGCCGAAATGCGCCTTGGGTACATAAGTGGCAACCCATGAATTCAAATATTCTCCTTGATGCTCCAGAAGTGTCTGCCATGACGCATAAGAGCCTTGCTCGGCGAACTCTGCGGCTTCTGCGGTGTTGATTGTCCTAAGGAAGCCAAGGGTAGTGGCGCGACTCTCGTCCTGCAAGTTCTCGCCACCGCTGGTGCGTACATCCTGCGGGAGTTGTGACGCCGAAGTCCCAAGAGCCATCACAAGCAAAACTACGCTCCAAATGATTCGATGGGTTTTCATGGTGGTTCTCCGTTTCTGGATGGGTTCCCGTAGCACCGGATAATAATATGGTTGATAAACGGTATTATCAATAGCCAGCGCGATATCACATTACTCCGATGAGCAGCCGGGCCGGGTCGTTGTAGAAAGTAATCCTCACGCCGTCCACGAGCCGATCAGCGCTTGCTGCACGGGGACGGGTGCGACCGGATAAGGCCCTTCGGAATGCGTAGCTGCAGCATCGGAGCCGGTGAACGTCAGTTTCCGATTAGCAGCGTTAATCAGAGGAGTTGAGCAACCAAGCCTCGGATTTCGACTAAGGTTGGGCGTCCCCAGATGACCGAGTACTGTCCTTCAACGCATCGCGAGAATGGGATTGCTGCGGTAGTGGCAATGGCGAGAGACGCGGTACTTCGCTTCAGGACGGTGTCGTCTACCACACCTATTCGACCTATGCTCGCGGAGGGGATGCCGTCTGGGGCATGTGGCAATGGCTCGATCGCGCTCCCCGTTTCAAACGACGGTCTGACCAATAAAGGCAACACAAAATCTACTGGACTAATCCGCTCTACAATGGTATGCACGTACCGATGAAGTTATTACATTCGGCAGATTTTCCTTAATTCTAAACATCCTAGGAAGAAAGGAGATCGAAGTGAAAAAAAGAATGAATGAGCAGCTTTCTGCTCAGTCCGCCGTTCTGACATTAGTATCTGCTGTGCTACTAATTTTGTTGTCTGCAACGATTGCGAAGGCTTGCTCAGCGAAAGCCACAGTAGGCTGTGATGTTAACTGTACAGTGTAAATTATAAATGACTGTCCAGAGTTCTATCTCTGCACGTTTCGGTCTTGCGAGATGGACGACTGTAGCGCCTGTCCTGGTCGCGAATGCGGAAGAAGCTGTGCTGGCACCCCAAGAATCCAAGCTTGCGGCGGTTGCGTCGATTACAGATATGGATGCAAAGCGTTAGCCGAATGTTGCCCCGCAGGCGGAGGCAGCTGAGAGTCCTATAAGTTGAAGTGAAGGAAATACTATGCGACTAAAGCACATCATGCCCCTTGCCGTTCTGTTTGCGGCAGGCGGAATCATCTACTCAGTCCGCTCCCAGATAACGCCGAAATTCTTCCCTTCGTTCTTAGTAACGGAGGTTATGAGCAGTCCGGTGAAAGACAGCCCGTATCTTAGGACCTGGACAAGCGCTCGCGCAGTTCGTGAAGATGGTTCCTGGGTAAAAATTTCGATGGGCACTCCTCCCATTCAAAATGAGAGAGACATTTACGACTTTAAAAGCGGCGTACATACCATTGTAGACGACACAACTAAATCTGTTGTGCGAGTGACCATTCCTGTTGACGAATACAAGCACCGCCTGGCACCGGCAGCGTCATGCAAAGGTACTGCTTCCGAGAAAATACTCGGCATGTACGTAAACTATAACCAAGATACTTTACAGATCACCGGGAATCCGCAGGGAGATGCTACGTCCCTCGTCAAAACCTGGGTGGCACCAGATTTGGGATGCTTTGTTCTGCAAAAGGAAACCATCTGGACGCGCAATAGCGATAGTGTCCTCTTAGTAGACACAACAATCACGCCTATCTCGATATCCTTCCAGCCGGTCGATGAATTTTTCGTCATACCCGCTTCCTATACTGAGAGAACAAAAGACGAGGCGTGGAGTTTGTTCAAGCAACTTAGTGCGCTACCTCCTCCCTGAGGCGAGCGACCGATTCCTGAAAGGTGGGTTCGAGCTGAGTGTTGCGTCGACCCATTGAGACCACCCGGGTTACCGGACTAGGACCGGTTTCATGCTCCTTGCCGCTATGCGCCCTTCTTCAAAATTGAATTAATTCGTGTTGCCGCGATAATTCTTTCATTCTTTCCGAATCAGTGCCTCGCTCACCACGACCGGCGCGACCGGTTAAGGCCCTTCGGAATGCGTAGCTGCAGCATCGGAGCCGGTGAACGTCAGTTTCCGATACCGCGTTAGATCAGGCATCGACACTTGGACCTTCTGACGTCAACGAAGGGTCTCGCTCGGAGCCTTCAAATCCATCTGGCAGTACAATCGGAAATATGGTTGGGCCCAATTCCTCATGGCTGTTCGCGGCTACTCTCAGCTGCATAGCATTATTCTTATCATTTTTGTCTTCCGACCTCGCCGCGCAACAAACCGCTCAAGCGTCTTCGGACAAAGATTCGACGATTCGGGTCACCGTAGATTCCGTACTTGTTCCTGTGGTCGTGCGCGACGCGCAAGGCCGCGCTGTCGGCACCCTTACTAAAGACGACTTTCGAGTTTTCGATCGCGGCAAGCCGCAGACAATTTCCGCCTTCACGATCGAGACGCGTGCGACCAACGAGAGCGCGACTTCCGCTCTCGCTCCCCCTATCGCCGATGCGAGTGGTGCAGCTACCCCACCCGTGATTCCGGCGCCGGATGCAATGCCGCCGCGCTGCACCGTCCTGCTCTTCGATGATATGCACCTGAACGAAGGCGATCTGGCGCGCGCCAAGGTGGTCGGCACGAAGCTGCTGGCAACGCGCATTGGCACGCGGGAGGCCGTGGCCGTGGTCTCCATGTCCGGGAGCAACAGTGGTCTCACGCAGGACTCCGCGAAATTGCGCGAAGCGGTTGCGAAACTCAGTGTGAAGAATCTGTACCAGAAGGTCGGGCCCGAGTGTCCGGAGATCGGGTACAACGAAGCGGATCGCATCCAGAACAAGCATGATGGCGCCGCGCTGGAAAACGCGATCGCAAACTATCTTACCTGCTCCCATTCAGTTGGGCTAACGCACGAGATCGCGCAACGGGCCGTCGAAGGAGCCGCGAGGCATGAGCTGAACCTAGGAGACCAGGATGCGCGCATCTCACTCTCGTTCATTGGAGATGTGGTGCGCCGAATGCGCTCGCTGCCGGGGCGGCGCACGCTTGTGTTGGTCTCGCCGGGATTTCTAACCATCACGCCGGAATCGATGGCGGAAAAGTCGATCATTCTAGATATGGCGGCCCAGGCGAACGTAACGGTCAGCGCTTTGGATGCACGCGGCTTGTACACAACTGAGATCGACGCCAGCGACAGCGGCGTTCGATCCCAAATGGAGTTGAGCAATGGAATGGCCATGGAATACCATAGCGACAGCGCCGAGCGTGCTGGAAACGTTCTCGGGGAACTTGCCGATGGAACGGGCGGCACCTATTTCCACAACAGCAACGACTTGCAAGGCGGACTACAGCAATTGATGGCTGGGCCGGAGTACGTGTACGTCTTGGAGTTCTCGCTGGCCGACGTGAAGCGCGATGAGTCGTATCATGCACTCTCGGTGAGGGTGAATCGGAGCGGCGTGAATGTGCAAGCAAGACGGGGATATTTCGCGCCGAAGAAGAGTAAGGAACCCAAGTAAGAGTGCGCTGCCTACTTCACTAGAGAGCGCAGAATCACGGTCATATCATGGCATGGTGGTGAATCATACGAAGGTCCAGCTCTTGACTCGAATTCCTTCAGCATGGTGCGCGCCTTTCCCGGTTCATCTAGATGCGCGTATGCGAGCCCACAAAATAGCCGCGGTGTAAGCCAATCGGGGACCGAGTTGATACTCGCGACGCAGGCCTTTAGCAATTGCGGGTAATGGTTATTTCGAAAGAGTTCAATCATGTTCAGAAAGTCGTAGTCGTTCCCACCTGTTTTAGAGTCCAGGAGAGAGTCTGATTTGGGACCCGCGCTTTGCCACATTCCGTCGCAGAAATAAATCTTTGCTGGCGAATCGTGCTTTGAGGCCTTTGGCATTTCGTCCAACTTCGTCATCACGAGTTGCGGATCGAGTTTACTAGCCAAGATTTTGTTTACAATTGCTGTCAATTTATCGGCTTGCTCCTTTGCCACTCCCTGGCAATTGATCGTGAACTGATCGTTTTGGGTACTCACCACCAATCTACATGGGCTTACTGAGCTGGCCTCTATCGCAGCTCCGCTAGGTGACGCGGTGGGCTGCTGACTTCGACAGGGCAGTGAAATGAGTGCAAGTAGGATAGCGCCAGCACCGGAGCTCATAACCTTCATACTTTTTGCCTCTATGTTTCAGGGAACGTTGGGCTCGGAAGGCTAGCGTGGCGAGCGTTCTGACCTGGTGTCAAGTGATAGTTCGGAGTAGCCGTCGTCAGATCCCGATAAGACGGATTACCGGACATCTCTAACAATGTCGGCCCTGTCAAACACTTTTTGGGCACACTTCTCCATTCACATAAAAGAGTTTTTTCTTCCGCTTCCTTCCGTGTCTTTCTGATCGGCGCCGGCAAGCACGGTTCGTTCGTAATCTAGCGGTCGGTTTCAGTCCGACCCAAACATCTCTTCGATCAAAACTTCGACCATGATTATTTCTTCGAACTCCCTCTCACGAGGGAGCGGGATGCTCCATCAAGTGGACGACGCTTTATCGCACGCCATGTCCGGTACCGAGCTGTCCCGCGTACGAACCGAACTCCGGCTCCTTCCTCCCGAAGCCTATCAACAAAAGTCCGATCGCGTCGAGAGGGGCCGACATTGTTATGCAATCAAGTCCAGTGCCTGTACTTCAAGTTTCCGATTGATACCGCGTTTATCGTCCAACTGAAGCCTGGCCTGTCGCGCCGCGAACCTTCCATAGCCCTTCTGTGGACTATGGAGCACTCAGGCGACCCCAGCGTCGCCACCGAACCCTTGGATTCGTCGTCTTGCAATTGCTACACTTGGCAGCGCAAACCCAAGTGCCGCACCTCACAAGGGAGATGTCTCCAATGTCGAAACAAGAAGAAGCCGGACTCATCTTGAAGCTCTACGAACTGCGCCGCGAAGAAACGATGCGCAAGGCACGCGACTGGTTTTTTCGCGATTTCAATCCACAGACGATAGCGGACTTCAATAACACGATGTTTAGCGACCACAGCGGTCATTTGCGTATGGTGATAACGTACTGGGATATGGCGGCGGCCCTGGTGAACGACGGTGCAATTCGTCCAGAACTTTTCACCGACTGCAACGGCGAGCACATCAGCGTCTTCGCGAATATCGAGCTACTTCTCCCAGAGATCCGCGCTGCTTACGGTCCACAATTTGCCGCCAGCCTTGAAAAATTGATTGACGCCACACCGGACGGACGCAAGAGGACCGCGACGCTTCGCGAACGAATAAAAGGAATTCGCGAGACCCTCGCTAAACAACAAGCGCAGAAGGCTTAAGTACCCGAGTGCGTCCGTCGCGTCGTTGGTTTTGACACCTGGCACGCTTGGGACCAATGCTCTGCTCGCCACCTAATTCTCGACCCGGAAGCTCTCGCAAAGCGTGCGGACCCGTAGCTCACTCGGAGCTAAGTCCCGATTGCGTCGGATTGCCGGAGATGTGAAGTAGCACTTCACACATTATAAAAAGGGCGCCCCTCTTTTGGAGTAGGGTTTTGAGTGTCCGCTCGAACCTCTCCAGAAAGGAGCACCCTGTCTATGGATAGTGTGAAGTATATCGGTATGGATGTGCACACGGAAACGATCTCCATCGCGGTTCGAAATTTTTCTGGCAAGCTAGTGATGGAATGCATCATCGAAACCAAGGCCAGCACGATTCTCCAGTTTTTCCAAGGACTAAGCGGCAACCTGCAGGTCACCTTTGAAGAAGGCACTTGGGCGGCCTGGTTGTATGACCTGTTGAAGCCACACGTCACCGAGCTCGTAGTGTGTAATCCCCGAAAGAATGCCTTGCTGAAACAAGGCAGCAAGAGGGACCGCATCGATGCCCGGAAATTACCGACTGGAGCTTCAAAAGTTTGGAGGCGCGGGTCCGAGATAAGAAAAGGGCCGCGCTAGAGTGCATTGGGTGCAACTAGGCCGGGTGCAAAGACAGCACAACCGGGTGCAACTTTCGGTGCAACGATTTATTCCGCCCGTAAGAGGCCGTGTGCTCAACCCTCACATTATTGAGTTGCACTAAGCCCAAGATTCCAGATCGCACGCGGCCTTTCCCGGACTGAATTCGCGGATTTTTACGAAACTCCGAGTTGCACCAGATTTGCACCAGAAAGGACCTTTTCTCTCCTTTTCTCTCCGTGCCCTTCCGTCCTAAGTTATTGATTTTTAACGGTAAGCCCTTTGGTTGAAGAGGCAGTACTAGGATTGAAAGGGCCGCGTGCTAACCGTTGCACCATAGCGCCAAATTTGTGGAAACGACCTACAAATCTTATCAGACAAGGCGCGTTTCACCGAATCGTATCGAGGCCAGCTAGCTTTTGAGCGCCACGTCGAAGTCGGCTAGCGCGGACTGGGAATCGGGCCGCCAGGCAGCGCCTAATTTGCCCATGGCTGACTGCACTTCACTTAGAGGACGCCCGGCGAGCGTGGATCGAAATCGCGCCCATTCCGAGCGAACGCTTTGCGCTTCCTGCGGGGTCGCGTCGCCAAGATATTGCTTGGCCGCGTTGGCGGCGGAGCCGTACTCGTCGTGAAAATCCTGATGCAGATACGCCGCGAAGAATTCAGCGAGCGCTGGAAAATCCGCGGGCGCGATGGTCACACCCTTCTTGGGATGTCCGCGCTTCATTCACGCGCCTCCGGGTAGGTGGTCAACACGTAGAAACTCTCCGGCGAGTCCGCTTTCAGTACGACCACCGCGGTCGTGGCCGGAACGACCTCAGACTCGCCGTGGCGCAGGCTTCGGCCGATGATTTGACCCGCGTCGAAGTGCAGCGCAAGGTTAGGCCGCGGATAGCCACGAGCCATCCAGCGATCGATTTTTTCTCTGTTGGCCCGCAGTGCGGCAGCCACGGTGCGTTCGGCCGTAGCGCGATCCGTCCACGTGGAGGCCGCCGAAATGTCGCGTTCGCGATCGAGACGTTCGCGAAGTTCGGCATCGGTGCGGCCCACGTGCTTGTCGAGTGTGTGGCCGCCGCGTTGTTCGTCACGAGCCAGGTCGTAGCGATCCGGATCGTTCGCTTGCCGGGCTCGAGTGGGCTCGTTCTTGGGACGGGCAGCTTCGCTTCGTGATTCGCTGGGCGGCGCCGATTGGCAGGCCGCAGCTCCTGTGAGCAGGACGAAAAACGCCAACCACAAGCCAGTGCGGTCAGAAATCTTTCTCGTGACCGGCGATGCAACTATTTGAAGCAACTCAGCCCTGGCGGTCTTGAAATTCCTCGTGCCAGGCCATCTGGATGGCTTCGAGCTTGGCTTCGTTGGAGGCCTGCGGGTCACCCGCAAAGCCGGGAAGTTCGGTGACCCACTTATGCATGTCGGTAAACCGCACGGTGAGCGGATCAACGTCGGGATGCTTGTCCGTTAGTCCCATGGCGATGTCGTCGAGATCGTTCCAGTCGAATGTTGCGGGCATGCTCCGCTCCTCAGTGATCGGCTTCCTTAGCGTAATTCTTGTTCCAGTCGGGAATTTCCACGACGATATCGGTGGTGCCGTCGGGGACCGTCTGGCAGCCCAGGCGCGACTTTGGCGTGATGCCGGGGGCTTCGTCGAGCTCGTCGAGTTCGGCGTCGGTAGCTTCATTGCAGGACTCCAGACCCTGCCTGACGATAACGTGGCACGTAGAGCAGGCGCAGACACCACCGCAGGCATGATCGAGCCCCGCTTTTATGCCTTCGGAAATATCGAGAATGCTGCCGGGGATGCCGTTGTGGCCGTAAGGGATCTGCGCGGGATCGACTTCGATCGTTTTGCCGCTCGGAAGAAACGTGACTTTATACTTCTGCGTGGCCGGCTTGTATTTGACTTCTTCGATATAGGGGTTGCTGCCGCCCATTTTTTCTCTCCTCTAACAACTGGGGACACAGACGGTAAGTCTGTGCTCCCTAAACGACGGAAGTCTGCGCTACCTAAACTTCGGCTAGTTTGCGGCCTTCCAGTGCCGTTGATACTGCGCCGTTCATGACCAGTTCCGCAAGATGCGTGGTCGCCTGATTGAGCTCGTCGATCCGTTTGCGGATCAGTTTGTAATCGTTGCCCGCAGCGGATTCCTGTAGAGCCGCCACAGACTGGACAATCGCAGCCTGCTCTTCGCTCGAAAGCGTCGCCGACTCCGGCGTGCCCAGCGCTTTCTGCGTTGCCGCAAGAATGGCTTCGGACTCGGTGCGCGCCTCGATGACCTGGCGCTCGGCGAAATCCTGCTCAGCGTATTCGATGGATTCCTCGAGCATGCGCTCGATTTCGTTGTCGCTGATGCCGTAGCTTGGTTGCACTTCCACGGTGTGCTGCTGGCCGTTGCGAAGATCCTTCGCAGCGACTTGCAGGATACCGTTCGCGTCGATGAGAAAACGAACTTCGATCCGGGGCAGTCCCGCCGGGGCAGGAGGAACCTTCAGCGTGAAGCGAGCCAGCGAGCGGCAATCCTTGGCGAGTTCGCGCTCGCCCTGTAGAACGTGGATGTCGATGCCGGTCTGATTGTCAACGCCAGTGGTGTACATCTCCTGCGCGCTGGCAGGAATCGTGGAGTTGCGCGGGATGATTTTACCGACCGCGCCGCCATAGGTCTCGATGCCGAGCGAAAGTGGGGTAACGTCGAGCAGCAGCATGTTTTTTACGCCGCGATCGAGTATGTTCGCTTGTACGGCGGCTCCCAGCGCGACGACTTCGTCGGGATTTAGCTCGGTATGCGGCTTACGTCCGAAATATTCCTGGACGGTGGCACGGATCAGCGGCGTCCGCGTGGTGCCCCCGACGAGGACAACCTCATCGATTTCGGATGGCGAGAGATGCGCGTCGGTAAGCGCTTGCTTCACCGGGCCCATCGTGCGATCGACGATCGAGACGAATCAGCGCATCGAACTCAGCGCGAGTGAATTCGTAAGCGAAAACGGCGCCGTTGGGCAGCGGAAACCGCAGCTTGGCGGATTCGGCTTCCGATAGCTGATGCTTTGCGGTGATCAGCGCTTTGCGCAGCTCTTGCACTAGTTCCGGCTGCGCGGAAACGTCCACACGATGGTGTTGCAAAATCTTCTCTCGCACGAGCGATTGCATCAGATTGTCGATATCGTCGCCACCGAGATGCGTGTCGCCGTTGGTCGAGAGGACCTGATAGATGTCGCCCTCGCCGGTGGAAATTAATTTGAGAACCGAGATATCGAAAGTGCCGCCACCCAGATCGTAAACGGCGACGCGGCCGCGCTGCTTTTCGTGCAGCCCGTAAGCGAGCGCGGCGGCCGTTGGCTCGTTGACCAGGCGAAGAACTTCAAGGCCAGCAATTTTGCCCGCGTCTTTCGTGGCTTGGCGCTGGGCGTCGTTGAAATAGGCCGGGACCGTGATGACAGCGCGATCGACGGTCTCGCCGAAGTAAGCCTCGGCCCAATTTTTGAGTTCGCGAAGAATGAACGCGGAAATCTCCGGCGGCGTGAAAAATTTGTCGCCGAGTTTAATGCGAATGACATTTTTGCTGGTCGGATCGATGCGGAACGGGAAGAGTTTCAGTTCGCTTTGGATGTCGGCGACGCCTCGGCCCATCAGTCGCTTTACGGAATAAATGCTGCGCTCCGATTGCGTCAGCAAGCGACGCCGGGCAGGCTCGCCTACGATGATGCTGCCGTCGGGATCCAGGCTTACCACCGAGGGACACAGCGTGCTGCCATTCGGCCCCGGAATACACTTCGGCGCTCCCGCCTGGGAATCAGTGTACGCGACGAGGCTATTGGTCGTACCGAGATCGATTCCTACAATGCGTCCCATATTCTTTGCGCGCTACCGTAATTCCTTTTGAACGTTGTTGACCAGATTCCGAATGTACGAACGGCGATTCAGCAATTCATTCAGGCGGACCATGATGGCCTTGCGGTCGTTGTCGCCGGCGTCTGCGTCGACAGCGGCGTCCCATTGCTGTGCCGACACTTGCAGGTGCTGATCGACTTCGCCCAATTTCTCCTGAAACTTCTTCTGGGCGGACTCCAGCCGCGACTTGAGTGCTGCCAGGTCCGTGCCGTCTTGTCTCGCTTCGCGCAGTTCGTCGAGCGATTCATTCAGCTCAAACACTTCTTCCAAGAGTTCCGGGGGAGCTTGCTGCTTATGCTCGCCTTCCTTGCGGGCACCTTCCAGTTCCAGAAGGTACTCGACGCGCGCGACCGGATCGCGCAGCGCACGGTAAGCGTCGTTCAGTTCCGAGCTGCATTTCAGCGAAAGCTCCTGCTCCTCGCGAGAAGCATTCACAAAGTTGTCCGGATGAAGCTTCCAGCTCAGCTGCAGAAACTTTTGCTCCAATGCGCCCATTTCGATCCAGAGCTTGCGTGGTAGCTCGAAGAGCGCGAAATAATCAATTCCTTTGGGGACTTGCTGGAGTTTTCCGCAGGTCGAGCAAAAGTGCGTGCCGAGCGTGCGTTCGTGGCAGCTCCAGCAAACCAGAGGCGGGGTCGATGCTGTCGAAGGGGTGCTCATTTTGCTCCGAACCGCGCGGATCTCGTATCGCAAACTCGCATAAGCACAAAAAAAGTGGCTGGCGAGTGCGGGTGCCAACCACTTGTCGGATCAGCATGTGATTGGCTTACACCGTGCACAGGCTGAAGCCCGTGCTAATTTAAGCGGTGAACGAACTACCGCAGCCGCAGCTTCGCGCGGCGTGTGGATTCTGGAAGACGAATCCCTGGCGCATCAGCGTTTCTTCGTACTCGAGCACGGTGCCGTTGAGATACAGCAAGCTTTTCGGATCGACGAAGATGCGCGCGCCATGTTCCTCAAAAACCTTGTCACGGTCGCGGGCCTGCGTGTCCAAGCGCATGGCGTAAGACAACCCGGAACAGCCACCGCCCTGGACGCCTACGCGCAGGCCGCCCTGTTCGGGCGACACACCGTCTTTTTCGAGCAGCGCGCGGATTTTCTTGGCGGCGCGCTCGGTCAAGTGGATCGCGGCTACGTTCGGGCTCATTGTCTCTGTGGCCATAACTTGCTCCAGCTACTCGACTCCAACTACCAACGCATGCAATGTTGCCTGGCTGGGCGCAGGAGTCTCGCCCGACGGAATTTAGTGCGCGGCCTTTTCGGCTACGGGCACTTCAATGCCGTGCTTTTTCTTCCAGTCGCCGATAGCAGCCTTAATGGCGTCTTCGGCGAGCACCGAGCAGTGAATCTTGACCGGCGGGAGCGAAAGCTCGCGCACGATATCGGTGTTCTTGATGTTGAGCGCCTCTTCGACAGTCTTGCCCTTCACCCATTCGGTGGCGAGCGAAGAGCTGGCAATCGCCGAGCCGCAGCCAAAGGTCTTGAACTTGGCTTCCTCGATGACCTTGGTATCGGGGTTGATCTTCATTTGCAGCTTCATCACGTCGCCGCACTCCGGCGCGCCGACCAGACCCGTACCGACATTGGGGTCTTCCTTCGGCAAACTGCCGACGTTGCGGGGATTGTTGTAGTGCTCGACCACTTTATCGCTATAGGCCATTGCGTGTTGCTCCTTTAATCCTAATTCGCCGCTCCAAGTCGTTTACTGACACAAAATCCTGCCGCCCCGAAGGACGGCGGCACCCGCCGTCTTAGCGCCGTGCTACGGTGGCCGTAGCGTCCAAACCGGAACTCTTTACAACTTCTTCTGAAAGCGCAACGTTCGGCACGGAAGCCGAGCGCCCCGCGGCCAGTTGTCGCAGAGCTTCCTTGATGACGTCGGAGTTCACACCGATGCTTTTGAGAAAAGTGCGAACCTGTTGGACTTCGTGGAACGAGCGCACACCTGCGGTGCCCTCCCCGTCGGAGTCGTACGGCACAAACGACACGCGAAAAGCCGCGCCCGCGCCGCCGATCAAGCGATGAATCCGAATTGTCCCTTCGTTTGCCATGTCATGTCCTTCAGTCGATGAGTTAAATTCTCAAGCCGTCTGCCACTTCATTTTGGAAATGTCGATGCCTTCCTTGGCCATCTCGTAAAGCGGCGACAGCTCCCGGAGCTTGGTGACGACCTGGACCATCTTGTCGATGACGTAGTCGACCTCTTCCTGGGTGTTGAATCGCCCGAGGCCGAAACGAATCGACGTATGCGCCAGGTCTTCGCCCACTCCTAATGCTTTGAGTACGTAACTGGGCTCCAGGGTTGCTGAGGTGCATGCAGAACCGCTGGAAACCGCTATATCGTTGATGCCCATCAGGAGCGATTCGCCCTCCACATAGGCAAAGCTCATGTTGAGGTTGTTCGGCAGGCGGTGTTCCCATGAGCCATTAATGAAGACCTCGTCGAGCTTGGCTTCAAGACCCGCTTTTAGGCGGTCCCGGAGCCCCCGAAGACGCTCACCCTCCTGCGCCATCTCCTGTTGGGCGATTTCGCAAGCCTTGCCGAGACCGATGATGCCGGTCACGTTGAGCGTGCCAGAGCGCATGCCGCGTTCGTGGCCGCCGCCATCGATGATTGCCGACAACTGCACGCGGGGGTTGCGGCGGCGAACGTAGAGAGCGCCGACGCCCTTGGGCCCGTAAATCTTGTGCCCGGAGATCGCCAGCAGGTCGATGTTGTCCTTCTGCACGTCCACGGGGATCTTGCCTACCGCCTGAACGCCGTCGACGGCGAAGATAATGCCGTGTTCCTTGGCAATCTTGCCGATTTCCTGGATCGGGTTAATGATCCCAATCTCGTTATTGGCGTACATGACGGTGATCAAAATCGTCTTCGGCGTGATCGCCTTGCGCACATCCTCAGGATCGACGCGTCCGTCCCTCTGCACCGGCAGATAGGTGACTTCGTAGCCGTACTTTTCCAGGCGCTTGCAGGTGTCCAGCACCGCTTTGTGCTCGATCGCCTGCGTGATTATGTGGTTGCCCTTTTCACGGTACATTTCGGCAACGCCCTTGATCATCAGGTTGTCGGATTCCGTGGCGCCGCTGGTGAAGATGATTTCCTTGGGCGTCGCGCCAATCAGCGAGGCGATCTGCGCGCGTGCGATCTCGATCGCTTCTTCGCCGGCCCAGCCAAATGAGTGGTTGCGGCTCGCAGCGTTACCAAACTTTTCCGTGAAGTACGGCAGCATCGCCTCGACGACGCGCGGGTCTACCGGCGTGGTCGCGTGATTATCCATGTAAATTGGCAGCTTTACGGCCATTTTCTGTCTCCTACTCCTAAGTCGTGCTCACCAACGGCCGCGATGCAGCCGACAGTGCGACGAGCGCCGGCTCTTGCGGGTCTTCGCTCATTTGAGAAATCGTTACCGCGCCTAACACATGCAAAATGCTTTCGTTGACGCGTCGAAGCGGCTCGCGAACCGAGCACTTATCCGTGGCGTCGCAATTCCCGTGATTCGTCACGCACGAAGTAATCAGTACCGGCCCGTCGATCGCCGAAATCACATCCAGAGCGCTGATCTGGCTCGGCTCTTTCGCCAACTGATACCCGCCGCTAGACCCATGCGTTGCGGCGACCAAACCTTGTCGCGCGAGCTTCTGCAGCACCTTAGCCATCAACGTCGTCGAAATTCCGTACTCTTCGGAAATCTCGTTCGCGCTGCAAGCACGCATGTTACGGTGCGTCGCCAGATGCTTCACGGCAATCAGCCCATAGTCTGCTTTTTTAGACAGCTTAAACATGAGCGAATCTATCGCCCCCCGGCGAAATACGACTCAAATAGTCCCACTTGGATAATATCTCGCACTTCTCGGCAAGTCAAATGAAATCCCGCCTGGAATCCCGGCAAAGCCTGTATTTCGTGTAGGTTATAGTACCGGCCACGATCCCACGGCTAAGACCGCAACATGATACGCTACCGTTAGATGGAGGTCGTGGATGCGCAGTTACAATCTGATGGGCAGGGTTCGTGGCATCTTCGGTTTCGCCGTCCTTGGGCTGACCCTTCAGGGAGTCGCCACCGGCCAGTCCCAGCCTACCGTCGAACCCGCACGGACTTCTCCGCCGAGCCAGCAAAGCGATCAGAATCAGACGTTTACGCTCGTCGGGGCGGGAGACATCGCCGGTTGCAAATCCCTTGATGGCGCTGAGGCCACCGCCAAACTCATCGAAAAAATACCGGGCACGGTCTTCGTCGCCGGTGACCTGGCCTACGAGCGTGGAACTGCCGCCGAGTTTCGAGACTGTTACGGCCCCACTTGGGGCCGTTTCAAGAACCGCACCCGTCCAGCGCCCGGAAATCATGAATACGGTGGCCCACACGCCTCCGCGTACTTTCAATACTGGGGCGATCAGGCCGGTCCGCTGGGCAAGGGATATTACAGTTACGATCTCGGCGGCTGGCACATTATCGCGCTAAACACCAATTGCGAGGCACCCGAGCTTGGCGGTTGCGGTGAGGGGTCTCCTCAAGAGCTCTGGTTACGCGACGACCTCAGACATCATCCCAACGCTTGCATCGTAGCTTACGGACACCACGCGCTGTTCAGTAGCGGCATCTTCCGGCGACACGCGATGCGCCCCGAGCTAAGACCTCTCTGGCAAGATCTGTACTACGCGCACGCAGACTTGATGCTCGTCGGACACGAGCACTCTTACGAGCGGTTCGCCCCTCAGGATCCCGACGGCGTCGCCGATCTGGAACATGGCATTCGCGAGATCGTGGTCGGGACAGGCGGCCGGAGCCACGATCCTCTGGGGTTTGCAATACCCAACAGCGAAGTGCGCGACTCGAACACGTACGGCGTGCTCAAGGTCACCCTTTCGCCGCACAGTTACACTTGGGAGTTCATCCCGGAAGAAGGCAAGACGTTTCGCGACTCGGGCGCAAGCGTCTGCCACAACCAAGCCCCACAGGAAGCCCGCTCCACAAGTCACTAGAACCCACGCACGATCGCGCACGGAACGAGCACTCACGAAGCGAGCACCTCCAACTTCTCCGTGAACTCCGTGCCCCGGCCTCGGTGCCCTTTTTGTTAAGCCTTTTCCCCTCTTCGCTATCCTTCGCGCTTCCTCACTTCGCCGCCGCGCAACCGCCGCCCGGCCCCGCCGCGTCGACCAATTTCTGCACCGCCGCGGCCGGCATCAGGAGCAGCTGCGCCTTAGGCTTCTGAATCTGCTGAATCGTTGCGTTCTGCTCCGCTTTCCATGAATCCGGCGCGCCCGTACCCTTTGCGCTGAAATCCAGCGCCGCCAGCCCCGTCGTCCCAAGCGTCGATAAGTCCTGCGACGTCTGCGCCACTTCCTTTACCAGGAACGAGCGCTCGGTCAAGGGTCGCAGCCGCGCGTCGTTGTCCCTCCAAACAATTAGCTGAGCCCGAAGCCGCGCTTCGGTTTCGGTGTTGTGACACGCCGCCGCAACGTACTTATCGACCAACTCGCCGAAGCGCCTTGCCGTATCGCTCTCCAGTGGCACGGCATCGACCACGCGATTGAGTGGCGTCGCGCTAGTCGGTTCCGCCGGCGCGAGTTGTTCGCGGGTATAGTCCTTTACCGGCTCGACCACGTCGGCAAGTGTCCGCAGCGCAGCAAATTCGTCAGGCGACGCCGGCCCGGCAATTCGCCGCAGCATCGGCCGGTAATATTTCTCGTGCATAAGACCCAAAAGCTCGAGCCGCGCACTGATAACGTGCAAGCGCGCATACATGGACACAGGATCGGTAACCCTCTGCGGAGACCACAACCGCTCCGCGATAGCCGCGTTCCGAGGCCAGATGCGCGAATCGATATTTTCCGCGTTCACGTACTCCGACCACATGCAAGATTCCCCGCCCAAAATCAGTTTCTGCTGATCGGGCGTCAGGTTCGCTGCCGCGCCACCCAAAGGATCCACGGCATAGTGCCGCGCCGTCGACCACCCAAGATCGAGGTAATATCCGTTCGAAAGAATTCCCTGATAGCCCTGCGAAGCAGCCTGCGCCAGCGAAGCAGCGCCACGCCACGACTGAATCACGATGTCTTTCGGGACTCCTGGAATGAAAACCTCGTCCCAACCGACAACCGCTTTCCCGTGTTTGGTCACCAATTTCTGCACGCGCTGACTGAAATACGCCTGCAGCGCCTCATTGCTTTTCAAATCGTGCGACTTCATGAATTGCTGGATCTTGGCGTTCGCGGCCCACTGCTTGCCGTTCACTTCGTCGCCGCCAATGTGAAAATAGTGATCGGGAAACAACTTCGTCATTTCGGCGATCAATTCATCGAGAAATTTATAGGTTTTCTCGTTGGTTGGATCCATCGCAGGGTCGAAAATGCCCCATTTGCGCTCGGTTTCATAAGGTCCCGGGGCGCTCGCGAGTTCCGGATAACCCACGAACCACGCGGTGCTATGCCCCGGCATGTCGAACTCCGGCACAACGCGAATGCCGCGCTCGCGCGCATAGTTGATCAGATCGCGCGCCTCGTCTTGCGAGTAAAACATTCCGTCCGAACCCATCTCGTGTAGCTTCGGAAATTTCTTGCTTTCAATGCGGAAGCCCTGATTTTCTGATAAGTGCCAGTGGAAGACGTTCATCTTCACGGCTTCCATTCCATCGATGTTACGTTTCAAAATATCAAGCGGGACAAAATGACGGCTTACGTCAATCATCAGGCCCCGCCACGGAAATCGCGGTTGATCCTGAATCTTCAACGTAGCAGCGACAAATCCATCTGGCCCGGCATCCACGAGCTGCAAAAACGCTTGCAGGCCGTGCAGAGTTCCCAGCGGCGTGGGCGCCGTCAGCTTCGCTCCATCAGTACCGATTTCGAGAACGTAGCTTTCGTCCTCGCCCAGTTCCTGGATTTCTTTGCTGGCATGATCCGTATGGATCTCCAGCGTTGCCTTCCCGGAACCCGCACCCTTTGCAAAGGCCGGAATTCCAGTCTCACGAGACAGCTGTCGCAGAAACCGTTGGACGGCGTGGTCCAGCCTGGCTTCGGTATGGCCCGTCTGCACCACCGAAAACGAAGCGTCGATGCGTAAGCTGCCGCCGGCTGGCTGCACGTTCGACGGCCAAGGCATCAGATTCAGTTGCGGCTGTGTTTGCGCCTTCATTGGCAATGACGGAAGCAATCCCGCCAACACCAGCATACCCACCCTGATCGCTCCCCGCATCCCGCTGTTCTGCATCATCGTCCCTGTGCCCCCGCGCGGAAACCCGCAACTAATTCGATTCAATAGCGACAGGCATCCTCGCACAGACAGAGCTGCGCATAAAACTCAATTCCGTGCCAGATCTGTAATAGGGCCGAAATGGCCCCCTAGCGCAGAAAAGTTTGCGGCGCAACCACCGCGCGGGCTAGGTTAGAATATTGCCAGCGGGCAGTCACGATGAAAACATCGATCGCCATTTATCCCGGCTCGTTTGACCCGGTCACCAACGGACATCTCGACCTGATTGAACGAGGCGAGAAAATGTTCGACCTGGTGATCGTGGGCGTGCTGCGCAATGCCGAAAAGCAGCCACTGTTTACCGTGCCCGAGCGGGTGGAAATGCTGCGCGAAGTGACCAGGCAATGGCCGGGAGTGGAAGTGGACGTTTTCGACGGCCTGCTAGTGGAATACGCTCGCAAGCGCGGCGCCGGCGTAATCCTGCGCGGAATCCGGGCGGTGTCCGACTACGAATACGAGCTGCAAATGGCGCTCATGAACCGGAAGCTGGAACCTCGGCTCGAAACCGTGTTCATGCTCCCGGGCGAATCCTACAGCTATCTCAGTTCCAAGCTGGTGCGTGAGATCGCGCGGCTCGGCGCGTCACTCGAGGGTCTGGTGCCGGCAGTCGTCGAAGAAAGATTGCGCGCGAAGATTTCGTAGCAAAGTGCGGCGGCTTGCCCTGAGCGACGAGGAGCGGTGCGAAGGGCTCGCCGTCGCCTTCGACCAAGATGGAATCAAGCAGGATTTAGCAATCGCCACCTAGCAAAGAGCTGAGAAGGAGAAAGCGTGCACCTCACTGACCGCATTAATCGCATCCAAATCTCGCCGACATCCGCGGTAATCGCCGAGGCGGAGAAGTTGAAATCGCGCGGCGTCGACATCGCCGACTTCGGCCCCGGCGAACCCGACTTCCCAACCCCCGATCACATCAAGAAAGCGGCCATCCGTGCCATCGAGCAGAACTTTACGAAGTACACGCCCACCGGCGGCATCCTCCCGCTGCGCGAAGCGATCTGCGTGTGGCACGAGCGCGAATTGGGATCGAAGTACGAACCGAAGGAATGCGTCGTCAACGTCGGCGGCAAGCACTCCATTTTCAACGCGGTCAGCGTGTTGGTGCAGCAAGGCGACGAAGTCATCATCCCCGCGCCGTACTGGGTGAGCTATCCCGACATCGTGAAGTATGCGGGTGGAACGCCGGTGTACGTGGAAAGCCTGCCGGAAGACGGTTTTAGCGTGAAAGCCGCGGCCATCGAAAAGGCCATCACGCCGAAGACGCGCATGGTTATTCTCAGCTCGCCGAATAATCCGACTGGCGGCGTGATTCCGCCGGATGAGTACGAGCGCATTCTGGCCGCTTGCAAAAAGCATAATGTTTGGCTGATGGGCGACGAATGCTACTCGCACTTCACGTACGATCCACACAAGCCCTATTCCATCGCGAGCGCGTCGGGCTCAAAGGATCACGTCATTATCATCGGCTCCATGTCCAAGACCTTCGCCATGACCGGCTGGCGCATCGGCTACACGCTCGCGCCCGAAGCCCTGATTCAAGCCACCGTGAAACTGCAAAGCCAGTCGACGTCGAACCCCACTTCGATCGCACAGCACGCCGCTCTCGAAGCGATGCGCGGCTCGATGGCTTCCGTTCCCGTCATGCTCGCGGAATACGAGAAGCGCCGCAAGCGTATCGTCGAAGGCTTGCGCATGATTCCCGGCGTGACCTGTGAGTGGCCCGGAGGCGCCTTCTACGCGTTCCCCAACGTTGCCACGCATCTGGCCAATGGCAGCGGCGGCCGCGCGTTCGCGAAAGACACCTCCGAGCTCGCGAAAATCCTGCTCGATCAAGCGCGCGTCGCGCTCGTGCCCGGCGACGCTTTCGGCGCGCCTGGCTATCTGCGCCTCTCGTACGCCACATCCATCGAGCGTATCGACGAAGGACTCCGCCGCCTCGACCGCTTCTTTTCTCGAGTTGAGGCCGCGGCCTGATTCGTGAGATCCGAACCGCTGCGCCCCGAGCCTTTACGTCTAGAGCCGATTTTCAGCCCGCGCATCTGGGGCGCTCGGTCTCTTGCGCCGCTATTCCCTGAAAAACGCGACCTCGATGAGCCTTTAGGCGAAGCGTGGCTCACGGGTCTCGACTGCAAAATCGTTGCTTCGGCGTTTCGCGGTAAAACGCTCGCCGAGGCGTGGCGCGATATGCCCCTCGAATGGCGAGGTGCAAGCTTCACAGACAGTACAGACTTCCCTCTTCTGGTGAAGTTTATTTTCCCGAAGGATATGCTTTCGCTCCAAGTCCATCCCGACGATGCCTACGCTTCGATCCACGAGCGCGCCGCGGGCGGCCGCGGCAAAACCGAGATGTGGCACATCGTGTCGGCGGAGCCCGAAGCGCGCATCCTCCTGGGCCTGAAACCCGGCGTGGACCACAAGGCTTTTCTCGCCGGCTTGGAAAATCACACGCTGGAGTCCTTGTTTCAATCCATTCCCGCGCATGCCGGCGATACCATCTTTGTCCCTGCCGGAACTCCCCACGCGATTGGCCCTGGAATGATCGTCTGTGAAGTGCAGGAGTATTCCGATCTGACCTACCGTGTTTACGATTTCGGCCGCCTGGACGCCAAGGGGCAGCCGCGCGAACTCCATATCGAAAAAGCTTTGGAAGTAACAGAATTCGGCCCGACTCTTGCCGGCAAGACGTCCGAGCTTCCGCTCCCCGCCGAGGATGCGGAGCGTTCGCTGCTCGCCGCCTGCCGTTATTTTGCAACCGAACAATGGAAGGTTGCGTCGCCTGCCACCATCCGTATGGATCCCGAGCACTTCGACTTGCTCGTCGTGCTTTCCGGAAGAGGAGTCGTGCGAACACAAGACTTCGCATTTCCATGCGAGCAAGGAGAATGCTGGTTCCTCCCAGCGAACCTTCCGGAGTACCATTTCGTGCCAATCGGGCCCGCGACATTCATTCGCACCTATGTGCCGCACCTCCGCAAGTTGCGCGAAGAATTGGAATATTTGACGCAACGCGCGGCCGCGAGCCGCACGGTCTTCGATTAAGATGGAATGCCCATGGCCGCGGATAAATTAACCACGCACGCCGTGATTTTGGCTGGAGGACGCGGAACACGCTTCTGGCCTCGCAGCCGCACGCGCACGCCAAAACAGCTACTGAATATCGTCGGTAAAGAAACGATGCTACAGCAAACTGTCGCGCGCCTGCGGCCACTCGTTCCCCCGGAACGCATTTGGACGGTTACCAACAGCGAGCAGGCCCAGGAAGTGCGCAAGCAACTTCCATCCCCCGCGCGGCGTCGCGTGCTGACCGAACCAATCGGACGCAATACCGCCGCGGCAATCGCTCTGGCAGCGCTGCATGTTCGTCACGCCGCGCGCGGCGATGCTTTGTTGGCGGTGCTGCCAGCCGACCACTTCATCGCGAATCCTGAGCGTTACCGCGTGATCGTCCGGGCGGCTCTCGATATGGCGCGTGAACCCGGCCGCATGGTCGTTCTCGGCATCCCCCCGACCCGCCCAGACACTGGCTTTGGCTATATCGAACGCATGGGAAATGCTCTGGATTCCAAGGGATTTCCTGTTTACGCGGTTCGGCGCTTCACCGAAAAACCAGCGCTGGCGCTTGCTAAAGAGTATGCCGGTTCCGGTGATTACCACTGGAACGCCGGCATGTTTTTCTGGCGCGCATTAACGTTTCTCGACAATCTGAAAAAGTATTTGCCGAAAACGCACGCAGCGCTCGAATCACTGGCTGCCAGCATCGGCAAGCGCAGCTACGACAGGGATCTGCGCGACGTGTACCCGACACTCGAAAATATTTCCGTCGATTACGCCATCCTCGAACCCGCCACACGTGAGCAAGGCAGCCCACGAGTCTTCGTAATTCCCGCCGAAGTGGGCTGGAGCGACATCGGCTCCTGGACCGCCGTGTACGAACTGCTGGCGAAAAAAGCCGGAGAAAATATCTTTGCCGGCGCGGGCCACGCAATCGACGCCGAGGGAAACTTCCTTTGGAGTCCCACGAAGTACATCGCCGCCATCGGCGTTCGCGACCTGGTCGTCGTGGAAACCCCCGACGCCTTGCTGATTTGCCCACGCGAGCGCGCCCAGGACGTCGGCAAAATTGTTAAAAAACTCGAAGATGAGCACCGCAAAAATTTACTGTAACGCGGCCAATGCGGCCTGTGTTCCCCCATATTGCGTCGCGTATACTCAATCTCTATGACTTCCATTCGCTTTGGAACGGATGGCTGGCGCGGCATCATCGCCGAGGATTTCACTTTCGCCAACGCGCGCATCGTCGCGCACGCGATCGCGCGCTACGTCGTGCGCGGCGAAGATGCCCGCAAGGGCGTGCTGATCGGTTACGACCACCGATTCGCTTCCGACCACATCGCCGCGGCCCTCGCGGACACCATCAGCGCCACCGGAACGCCCGTCTGGGTCACCGATAAGCCTTGCCCAACTCCTGCAATCTCGCTGCTCGTGCGCCAGCGTAAAGCCGCCGGTGGTCTGGTGGTGACCGCCAGCCACAATCCCTATCGTTGGAACGGCATCAAGTACAAAGCGAGCTATGGCAGCAGTGCGTTGCCCTCCATCGTCGCGCAGATCGAAGCCGAACTCGCCGCCGTCCAACGCGATGGCGTGCCACCGCTGCAACCGCGCAAAGATTTGATTCAGCCGCTCGAGCCCCGCGCTCCCTACCTGGACACCATCGAGAAACTCGTCGATTGGGACCGCCTGCGCGCCGCCAAGTTTCGCTTCGTCTCCGACGCCATGCACGGCTCCGCAGCGGGACTCCTGCCCGACCTATTCAAGCGCAACGGCATCGCCTGCGACGAGATTCGCGGCACTCGGGACCCCCTCTTCGGCGGCGCGCATCCCGAACCCATCGAGCCGCACATCGCCCCGCTGCGCCAGGCAGTCCTCGCAGGTAAATACGACGCCGGCTTTTGCGCCGACGGCGACGGCGACCGCATCGGCGCGATCGATCGCGACGGCTCGTTCGTCAACCCGCATCAAATCTTCGCGTTGCTCGTCTGGCACCTCGCCGGAACACGCAATCTCCCGGGAGACATCGCCAAAACTTTTTCCGTCACCAAGCTGATCGACAAGCTCGCCGCGAAATTCAACCGCAAGCTCCACGAAGTACCCGTCGGCTTCAAATACATCTGCGAGCTGATGCTCGAGCAAAATATCCTCATCGGTGGCGAAGAAAGCGGCGGTATCGGCACCAGTCTGTACCTCCCCGAGCGCGACGCCACGGTCTCGGCCCTGTTGTTGGCGGAATTAATGGCGTGGCACGGCAAATCACTCGGCGAACTGCTGGGCGCGCTACACGCGGAATTCGGCGAATACCACTACGGTCGCGTCGACCTGGATCTGAAACCCGGGCAAAAGGAAAAAGCGATCGAGCATTTCTCCGACGCGAAACTCAAAAAGCTGCTCAACTTCCCGGTAGCCCGCCGCGAAGACATGGACGGCATCAAGCTATACCTGGACGACACCGGCTGGGTCATGGTTCGCGCCTCCGGAACCGAGAACCTTCTCCGCGTCTATTCCGAAACCAACAAGCGGGAAACGACACGCCGCGTTCTCGGCGCGGTGACCCAAGCCGTGCAGGCTTTGTGACGGCCAGCCAGCACTCATGCGGGCAATCGATTGCCAGACGGAGAACCACACGGAGAACCACCATGGAAGCCGTCAACCTGAGCGATAAATTCAGCCGCTTCTCCGACTATTTCAATCCGCGTGTAATCGGAGAATTGAACGATTCACAAGTCAAAGCCGTAAAATTCCAGGGCGAATTCATCTGGCACCATCACGATAGTGAAGATGAATTGTTCCTGGTCGTAAAAGGGACGCTGCGCATGAAATTTCGCGATCGCGAAACTGTCGTCAACGCGGGTGAATTTATCATCGTGCCCAAAGGCACGGAGCATTGTCCGGTAGCGGACAAAGAAGTCCACATCGTCTTGATCGAACCCAAATCCACCCTGAATACAGGTAATATCACTAACGAAAGGACCGTCGCCCAGCTCGAGCGCATCTGAACGCATCATCCTGCTCAGGCAGTGACAATCGATCACTATGGAACGCCGCTTCTACACGCTCGACGTCTTCACAACCACGCGCTTTGAAGGCAACCCCCTCGCGGTCATCACCGACGGTGACGGGCTCTCCGACGACGCCATGCTCGCCATCGCTCGCGAAATGAATCTCTCGGAAACCGTTTTCGTGCAGAAACCCACCGAAGATAACGCGCTGGCTCGTCTCCGCATTTTCACTCCGCGCTACGAACTCAAACTCGCCGGCCACCCTGTAATCGGCACCTGGTTCCTCCTCGCCGAACTCGGCGTAGTCCCCGCGCAAGAAGGTGGCGTCCACGTTTCACAACAAACCGGCGCGGGCGTTTTGCCCGTTGAGATACGCTTCAAAGAAGGCCGCCCGCAGCGCGTCACTATGACGCAAATGGAAGCCGCCTTCCGTCCCTCAAAAATCAATAAGAAAGCGCTCGCAGCCGCGCTCGGCCTGACTCCGAAAGATTTCGACCCCAAGCTCGAGCCCGAATTTGTCTCCACCGGCATTTTCAACTTGATGGTCCCGCTCCGCAATCGCGCCGCGCTCGGCAAAATCGCAATGAACATGATGGACCTGCGCAAGCTGCTCGGAAAAAATGGCACCATGGCCTATTGCTTCACCTCTGGCGGCAACGGCAAAGTTTTTTCGCGCGGCATGCTCCCATGGGAACAGTACGAAGACGCCGCCACCGGTTCAGCCGCAGGCTCGCTTGGTGCCTACTTGGTGCGCCAGGGCAAACTCACCGCTGGCCACACGCTAAGCATCCTGCAAGGCGCGGAAATGGGCCGCCCAAGTCACATCGAGGTAGAAGTAACGCAAAGCGGAAAGAAATTGGTCCCGCGCGTGAGCGGCGCAGCAGTAAAAGTTTTCCAAGGCACAATCGAAGCTTAGCCATCCAACTTTTCCCTAACCATCCTGCTCTTCCCTTTTAGGGGCGAGGCCTGTTTATCCTGAGCCTCGAAGGGCCCCGCCCGGCGTCAAACCCCGCACGCTTTTGGGATCAGGCTTTTTCTGCAGGCTGGTCAGGTGTGGGGCGGGCAATCGTCTTGCGGAACGCATCCAAAATACCATTCACAAATGACCCGGACTCCTCGGACGAAAACTTCTTCGCCAGGTCGACCGCTTCGTTCAACACCACTTTCGGCGGCGTATCGGTCGCGCGCAACTCGTGCATCGCCAGCCGCAAAATCGCTCGGTCGATGATCGCCAATCGCTCCAGACGCCAATTCTCGGCGTGCTTCACGATCAACTCGTCGAGCGCAACCACATCGCTGGCGGTTCCTTCGAATAACTGGTTCGCGAATTCGCGCGTGGAATCGGTAGCTTTAGCAGCCCGCCAGAATTTATCTTCCAGCTTAGTAGGCTCCTGATGGCTCATGTCCCACTGAAACAGCATCTGCATCGCGAACTCGCGGGACTTTGTGCGTAGCGACGACACGGTTACTTGCGCCGCGACTTTCCGGCCGGAGTCGACGCAGGCTTGGCCGCGCGCAGCTGGCGCGAAAGCTGCGCCATCTCGACTGCTCCAAGCCCCGCCTCAAATCCCTTGTTGCCGCCCTTCAGACCGGCGCGGTCGATGGCCTGCTCCAGCGTGTCGCACGTAAGCACGCAAAAAATAATCGGCATCCCGCTGTCCATTTGCGCCAGTTGCAACCCCCGCGCGGTTTCCGAGCAAACATAATCGTAGTGCGTGGTCTCCCCGCGTAAAATGCACCCGATCGCGATCAGCGCGTCATACCGGCCGGTAGCGGCCAACTTTTTCGCAGCCAGCGGCAACTCAAACGCCCCCGGCACGTGAACCACATCAACATCCTCGCTCGCGGCGCCCGCTCGTTCCAGGGCGTCGACCGCCGCGGAAAGCAATCGCTCGGTGATAAAACTGTTGAACCGGCTCACGACGATCCCAAAGCGCAACCCGGAACCGCTGAGTGCGCCGTCGATTTTCCCAGGTTGTAGCTTTTCCGCCATTTTAGAATTTCAGGCCATTCGCCCGTCAAATCCTCTTCGCCTTTTTCGTTGTTTCCTTACTTCCTTACCTCTTTACTGCAATCCCCGCTCATTTTCCTTTGAATTGTGCGGGTCGCTTTTCCAGGAACGCCTTCGTACCCTCGCGCATATCTTCCGTTGCGCACGAAAGCCCAAATAGCGTCGCCTCCAGAAAAAGTCCCTCTTCCTGCGGCATTTCAATACCCCGCTCAATCGCTTCCATCGCGTATTTCACAGCCAGCGGCGCATTGGCGATGATCTTCTTCGCCATCGCCTCCGCCGCAGGCAAAAGCTCCGCGGGCTCATAAATTCGATTGACCAGCCCAATCCGCTGCGCTTCTTCCGCAGTAATCATCTCGCCAGTGAGACACAATTCGTGCGCCACACCCTTGCCGCAGAGCCGCGCCAGCCGTTGTGATCCGCCGTAGCCGGGAATAATCCCCAGTTTTACTTCAGGCTGACCAAGTTTCGCGTTCTTGCTCGCAATCCGAATCGTACAGGAAAGCGTCAGCTCGCACCCTCCTCCGAGAGCAAAACCGTTGATCGCGCAAATCGAAGGCTTCCCCATCGTCTCAAGAAGATGAAACACGCCTTGCCCGAAAAGCGAAAAATCCTTACCATCCACCGCGGTCCGTTGCGCCAATTCGCCAATATCGGCGCCCGCGACGAAAGATTTCTCTCCCGCACCGGTCAGAATCAGCACGCGCACTGCAGCATCGTCTCGCGCATCCACAAGCACATCGCGCAATTCTTCCACGGTCTTGCGGTTCAGCGCATTCAACACCTTCGGCCGATTGAAAGTGATAAACGCAATCGAGTCCCGCTTCTCATACAACAAATTTTCGTAAGCCATCTAGCGATCACCAGCCGCAAAATCTAAAATTTCATCGCCTTAGGTTTCGCCGGGTCAGAATAATCATAAAATCCGCGCCCAGCCTTCCGCCCATTCCACCCCGCCAAAACCATCCTCTTCAACAAAGGCGGCGGCGCAAAACGCCTCTCGCGAAACTCCTCAAACATAATATTCGCGATGTAATACGTCGTATCCAAACCGACAAAATCAAGCAAGGTCAACGGCCCCATAGGATGCCCACAACCCAGCTTCATCGAATTGTCGATGTCTTCGATCGATCCAACCCCTTCTTGCAAAGCGCGAATAGCATCCAGTAAATATGGCACGAGCAACCTGTTAACGATGAATCCAGTGCTGTCGTGCGCTCGCACCGGCGTCTTCCCGAGCTTCGCCCCGAACGCCACCATCTCCTCATACGCCGCAGGATCAGTCGCGATGGTCCGCACGACCTCTACCAATTTCATCACCGGAACCGGATTGAAAAAGTGCAATCCGACAAAACGATCAGGCCGCTTCGTAGCCGTAGCAATTTCCGTGATCGTCAAAGAAGAGGTATTGCTCGCAAAAATGGTCGAAGCCGGACAAAGCCCATCCAGTTTGGCAAATAGTTCCCGCTTCGCCGGCAACTGCTCGACGATCGCTTCCACAATCACGTCGCAATCCCTCAAATCCTCAATCGCAGTCGTCCCCGTCAGCCGCCCACGAATCTCGCCCTTCTGCGCCTCAGTCAGCGTTCCCTTTTCCACAAGCCGCCCGAGATTCTTCTCAATGCCCTTCAATCCCTTATCAACAAACTCCGGCGCAACCTCGCGCACCACGGTCGCGAATCCCGCTTGAGCGCACACCTGCGCGATCCCCGAACCCATCAGGCCACACCCCACAACTCCCACTTTCTCAATCGCCATAGTTCTATTTTCCTTGGAGAAAATCCGCTGCAATCGACCTGTACGGGCGCAGCACTGCTGCGCCCCATTTCAGCAGGGCGTCAACAATGGCCGCCTAATTGTACATTGCTTCGACAACCATCGCGATTCCCTGCCCGCCGCCGATACACGCCGTAGCCAAACCGTACCGCAAATTGTTCCGCCGAAGCTCGTTAAGAATGGTAATCACCAAGCGCGTGCCAGTAGCGCCCAAAGGATGCCCGAGCGCAATAGCCCCGCCGTTCACATTCGTCTTGTCGCGATCCAGCCCAAGCACTTTCTCCACCGCCAAATACTGCGCCGCAAACGCTTCATTCACCTCAACGCGGTCGATCTGCTCCAGTGTCAGCCCCGCGAGTTTTAGCGCCTTTTGCGATGACGGCACCGGCCCGATCCCCATAATGCTCGGATCCACCCCCGCCACAGCCCAAGAAACAATGCGCCCGATCGGCTTCAACCCACGCTCCTTAGCCGTCTTCTCGCGCGTCACCACAACCGCCGCTGCGCCATCCACAATCCCGCTGGCATTCCCCGCCGTAACAATCCCATCTTTCTTAAACGATGGCGGCAGCTTTTCCAATATCTCCATGGTCGTTTCCGGCCGGCGGTGATCGTCTTCGCTCACCACGATCGTCTTCTTGCCCTGCTTCACCTCGACGGGTACTAGCTCTTCCTTCATGCGGCACGCCTTGAACGCCGCATCGGCCAGCTTTTGGCTACGCAAAGCGTAAGCATCCGCATCTGTTCGCGTGATCCCCTGCTGTTCCGCAAGTTTCTCCGCGGTCAGCGCCATCGGCAATCCACAATACGAATCCGTTAACCCCGCCATCAACGAATCTTCCAATGCCCCGCCGCCAAGCCGAAGACCGGTACGCGCCCCGCGAATCACAAACGGCGCCTGCGTCATATTTTCCATCCCGCCGGCAAGTACCATCTCCGCTTCGCCAAGCAACAGACGGTGAGCCGCCTGCGAAATCGCCTCAATTCCGGACCCGCACAAGCGATTCACGGTCACCGCCGGCGTCTCCATCTTGAGCCCTGCCTTCAATCCGACATGCCGCGCGCCATAAAGCGCATCGGCGCTCGTCTGCATCACGTTGCCAAAAATCGCGTGGTCGAATTCCGCGGGATCCACGCCAGACCTGCGAATCGCCTCCTTTGACGCGTGCGCCGCCAGGTCGATCGCGGACACATCCGAAAACGAACCGGTATACCGCGCCATGGGCGTGCGCGCTCCGGCCACAATCACCACATCCGTCGGAAACATAAAATCCTCTCTCTCCTACTATTGCGAGTCCGTCGTGTCCAGCAGTGTCATCCTGAGCGCATCCGGCGAAGATGCGCGACGTACCTCAAACTTCAACGCTCAGCAAGATTTTCAGTCAACGCGGTTTCCTTTGACTGTTGACTGTCGACCATCGACTTGCTCAAATCTTCGGACTCTCCAAGGCCACAATCGTATCTCCTCCCGCCTTGCGCGCCTCTTCCGCGGAATTTTCCGCGCGATTGATCAAGTCCGTAACAATGTCTTCGCTTTCATAATCCGGCTTCGCCACCGCTTCCACAATTCCGGCGCTCAAGGTGATCTGCGTCGAATCCCACGGCGGCCGCACGCCCGAAGCAGCCCGACGTAACTTGTCGGCAAGATTCTGCGCTCCCGCCAGGGTGGTGTCCGGCAAAATGAACGCCAGCGACCACGACGTATATTTCACCGCCACATCATTCTGCCGCACGATCGGCTGCAGCGACCTCGCCAGTTGCTCCAGAAAACGCTCCACCGGTGACTCGCCGTGCTGCCGCAAAATCTCCGCCCCGCGATCGATCTGCAAGATCGCCAACGCCAGCGGCGTGCCTTGCGTGCGCGAGCGGTCCGCCTCGGTCAGCAAGCAGCTTTGATACGAGCTGCGACTCAGCAATCCGGTGCGTTCGTCCGACACACCCATGCGGCGCACCAGCGACCTCAGCCGCGTGTGACTCACGCTCATCAGCATCTGATCGCCGATCGCCTGCAGAAAATAGGCTTCGTTAGGCCTCCATATGTGCGGCTCCGCGTGAGCCACGATCAAAATTCCCGCGGGAACTTGCGTTTCCTTGTCGGTGATCATCACTCCCAACGCTGTCGCCAAGCCCAACTCGCTCAGGATTGAGCCTTCCGTTGCATCCACCATCAGCGCGCCAAGCTCATCGGGCTGTGCCTTTTCCATATGCGCAAGCAGGAACACCACCTGAGCTCCAGGCGCGGAGCGCAACCCTTGCGCGCAATACTCAGCGGCAAGCTCCGGTGGCCGGCCGGGAGAACCGACAACGGCCAGCGCACGCGTGGCACGCAGATACCCACCCACCTCGTTCACCGCGGTGTTAAGCATGGCTCGCGGCGTTTGCTGCCGAAATATTTTCTGGTTGATCTCCGAAATTTTCGAGAGGTCGCGCAGCGTTTCGGCCGTGTACACGCCCGTTCTGCTGGTCAGACCCGTGCTCGACGGCTCCGCCGCGGGTTCGGGCCGCGATGGTGCAGGCGGAGGTGCGGCCGCGGGTTCGGGCGCTTTCGTCTTCGGTGCGCCTTGTGGCCACCAATTCGCCAGCTGGTATAGATTTCGCAGTCGCGGGTGACGCTCTTCCTCGCCCGGAAACATGGCCGCGATCTTCTGTAACCGCTCAAGAGCCTTCGCTTGTAGCGAATATTGCAGAAAGATCTCGGTTTGCACGATCAAGTCTTCCAGCGCCTGCATTTTGCGGCCCTCTTCGGTGACCGCTTGCGACGCGCTGCCGCCTTCCGATCCCGATGCGTGCGGCTGCGCGGTATTCTGCGCGCCCACGGAGCCGGATTTGGCAAGTCGTGCCTCCATGCGCTTCAGGAAACCCTCATCGACGTGGCCGCGCATACGCTCGATGCGTTCCTGATTGCGATGGTCGTAGGCGTCGATATCCACGAGCTTTTCGATCGCATCGCAGGCCTTCGCCACATTTCCGCTATTCAGGTAAACATCAAATAGCTTGATGAGAATTTCAAAATATTGCGATTCGCGGTTCAATTCGTTGTAGAGCGCCGCCCAGAATTCCAGAATCGGTTGCGATGTCGGGTGCTTCGCGCCCACGCTGTCCATCTGCGTGGCGAAATCGTTCTGTCGTTTGTCCGCAAACATGCGCCGCTTGAGGCCGGTCAGAATTTCCACCGCTTTCGCATCTAGCCCCGCTTTGACGTACAGATCGGCCAGCTCGAACAGACGGCTCACGCCCTCATTTTTTTCGCGTAGCAGACCTTCCAGGACTTCGCGGGCACGATCGAGTTGCCCCGACGCCATCAGCGCGTCGGCGTAGGTATCCAGAAAGCTGGCGTCCTTTTCCGCCGTCGCAAAAGGCTCCAGGAGCGCCGCGGCCCGTGCGGCGTCACCCGATTTCAGCGTGGCATCGGCGTACAGCAGCGCGACGCTGCGCTCCTGCGGCGCGAGTTTGTACGCGCGCCCCAGAAACTCCAGCGCTTCCGTTTTCGCTCCGCCCGCGGCGGCCAGCTGGCCAGTCCGCAAAAACGCTCGCGCCGCCAGCGCGTTTTTTCCGATGCGCTCGGCTGCTTCGGCCAGGCGCAGCTGTCTCGCAATATTTTCGGGCGCGAGCTGCGCGGTGCGTTCCCAACAAAACAGCGCATCCTCGGCGCGGCCCGCCTCGTTAAACATTTCGGCGGCTTTGCTGTATTGCTCGACGGCTTCGTCGAAGCGATTCTGCTTTTGTTGCAGGAAAGCGTAACGTGCGATGCGTTCCGGCGGCTGGTGACCTGGCGCGGGTCGCAGGAAACGATTGTAGATCGCGAGTGCTTTGATTTCGTCGCGCGGCTCGATCAACAAGTCGAACAACAGTCCGTAGTAAACCGCGGCGCGGTCCGGCTGCTCCATGCGCGCGTACAAGTCGCCCAAGGCCTGCGTCGCTTCCTGGTGCTGCGGCGCCGCGTCGATCACCGCCAAATACGCTTCGATCGCATCCTCGACGCGATTCTTCTCGAGGAAGCGCTTGGCGCGATCCAGGTGCTTGCTGATGTCTGCGGCCATCCGTGCGGCTTGCCTTTACCCTGAGCTACGAAGGGTTACCCTGAGTTGCGAAAGGCTTGCGATTTCCCTGCTTGCTCCAGCGCTGTGTTTCTGCGCTGTATCTCTGTACCGTATTCCTGTTGCAGTGCTGTATTCCGGGCGAAGTGGACACGAGCCACGCGCTACCGAATGCGGGCTCCTCTTTTGACTGTCCTTTGTAACTATATACCGCTGGCCGAAGAGGGGCAAAACACACGCCGCGCGCCGATGCGGAAAATGCCAAGGCTCCGTGGCAGGCCCTTCAGGCCGTGATTGTCTGCGCGTTTCCAGTGGCCGGTTAACTGGGCTCATGGCCTCGTTGTTCCATGCTTTCTCTGCCTCCCTACTTCCTTACTTCTTTACTTCGTCTTGTGGCAAACTGAATGATTACACGGCGCGGTTTTGCGATGCGTGCGGCGCTGGTTTCGCGCGTGGGAAGCTCCTGCCGGTACTGAACACTCATGGATCCAAAGTTCATACGCAATTTTTGTATCATCGCGCATATCGATCACGGCAAGTCCACGCTGGCGGACCGCTTGCTGGAAATGACCGGCGCGCTGACGTCACGCGAGATGCACGAGCAGGTGCTGGACTCCATGGACCTGGAGCGCGAGCGCGGCATCACCATCAAAGCAAAAAGCATTCGTCTCCACTACACAGCGAAGGATGGAAACACGTATCGGCTGAACCTGATCGACACGCCAGGGCACGTGGATTTTTCCTACGAAGTTTCCCGCGCGCTGTCGGCATGCGAAGGCGCGCTGCTCGTGGTGGACGCGAGCCAAGGTGTCGAAGCGCAGACGGTCGCGAATACTTTTCTTGCGGCGGGACATAACCTTACGATTCTTCCGGTGATCAACAAGATCGATCTTCCGGCCGCGCAACCTGATTTTGTGAAGGAACAGATCGAGAACGTGCTGGCGATTCCGGCGTCGGATGCCTTGATGATCAGCGCGAAAAGCGGACTCGGCGTGGAGGATGTACTGGAAGCGATTGTGAAGCGCGTGCCGCCGCCGAAAGGCAGTGCTGACAATCCTTTGCAGGCGCTGATTTTCGATTCGTGGTTCGACATTTACCGCGGCGCAGTGGTTTTGGTGCGCGTGATGGAAGGCCGCATCACGCAACATACCAAGATCCGACTGGTTTACAGCAACGAAGTATATGAAGTCGAAACGCTCGGGACGCTTACTCCGAAGCCGGTCGCGCTGGACGAATTGGAAGCCGGCGACGTTGGATTCGTGGTGGCGAACATCAAGGACGTCGCCGATGCAAGGATGGGCGACACGCTGACGGAGGCGGACCGTCCTGCGCCTGCGCTGCCGGGCTTTGAAGAGATCAAGCCGATGGTTTTCGCGGGGCTTTTTCCCGTGTTGGCCGACGATTACGAGCCGTTACGTGACGCGCTCGGCAAATTGAAATTGAACGACGCCGCGTTTTTTTACGAGCCGGAGAATTCGGCGGCGCTGGGATTTGGATTTCGCTGTGGATTCCTGGGTTTGCTGCACATGGAAATCGTGCAGGAGCGGCTGGAGCGCGAATTCGGGCTCAACCTGATCACCACCGCGCCGAGCGTGCGCTACCAGATTACCCGCGTGACTGGCGAAGTCATCGAAGTCGACAGTCCCGCGAAATTTCCGAATCCCAGCGACATCGAAAAAATCTCCGAGCCGATCATCAAGGCCATGATCATCACCAACGACGAGTCCGTCGGCGGAATCCTGCAGCTTTGCCAGGACAAGCGCGGCACGCAGAAGGGCTTTGAGTATTTGTCACCCACGCGCGTGATGCTGACGTACGAATTGCCGCTGAATGAAATCGTGCTCGATTTTTACGACCGGCTCAAGAGCGTATCGCGCGGCTACGCTTCGCTTGATTACCATCTCGCGGGCTATGTTGAATCGGATTTGATCAAGCTGGATGTGCTGGTCGGCGGCGAGCCTGTTGATGCCTTATCGATGATCTGTCATCGAGAGCAATCCTATGAGCGGGGACGCGAGCTAGTACATCGCCTGCGCAAACTGATTCCGCGTCAAATGTTCGAGGTGCCGATCCAGGCGGCCATCGGCAGCCGCGTGATCGCGCGCGAAACGGTCGCGGCAATCCGCAAGAACGTGCTGGCCAAGTGCTATGGCGGCGACATTTCGCGCAAACGCAAACTCCTCGAAAAGCAAAAAGAAGGCAAAAAGCGCATGAAGCGCGTAGGCCAGGTCGATATCCCGCAAGAAGCCTTCCTCGCGGTCCTCAAAGTAACCTCCACTGGCGACGAAGAGTAGTGGCCTTCCGTTCTTAATACGGCTCCAGCACAGGGACCGGATCCATCGGACTATAGCGATAAACGCATAGTCATTTTTCGGTTCTGCCTTTGACTTCGGTGGTTAGGCGGCCGCGGTGGAGTTGCAGGGCTACCGTGTCGCCTAGGGCGACTTGAGTGGCGTCGCGGAGGATGTTGCCGGCGGCGTCGGTGGCGATGGTGTAGCCGCGTTCCAGGACGCGGGCGGGGCTGCGCTCTTGGAGTTGGAGGCGCAGACGGTCGAGGCGGTCGCGTTGGGCACGGAGGATGCGTTCGCAGCGGGCGGCTAGTTCGTGGTCGCGTTTTTCGAGCTGGCGATGCAGGCTGGCAATCTTTGCGCGGAAATCGAACGACAACAGACACAGGTGCTGAGTGGCGTGGCGACGGCGTCCCTGTTCCATCCTTGCGCGGAGCGCGAGTTCCAGGCGAGCGGTGAAGCTATTCGAGCGCTGGCGGAAGGCGGCGATCTGCTGGCGGAAATCAAAAGAAATGATGCGCAAGTGACCAGCGGTAAAACGTTTGCGTGAGCGCTCGAGGTTGGCTCGGAGGCCGTGAGCGAGGCGCGACGTCATTTCGTCGGCGCGCTGGCGCTGTTGCCGCAATAGATCCAGTGGACGGCGGAATCCTCGGCGGGCGGCGAATTCGTGGACGCGGCGGCTGAGGACCAGGATGCGATAGCGCATCTGCTCGGCAAGCGCGCCGCGGAGTTCGGCGACGTGCTTGTCGAATTCGCGGCGGGTTTGCACCACGAGCTCGGCGGCAGCCGACGGCGTCGAAGCACGCACATCGGCGACAAAATCCGCGATCGTGAAATCCGTTTCGTGGCCGACGCCGGAGATAACCGCGATCGTCGACTGCGCGATCGCGCGAGCCACGATTTCTTCATTGAACGCCCACAGATCTTCGAGCGAACCGCCACCCCGCGCGAGGATCAGCACATCCACGGTCTGCTGGCGATTGAAGAATTGCACCGCACGGACGATTTCGGCGGCGGCACCCTCTCCTTGGACCCTCACGGGATACAGCGTCAGGTGCACGTTGTGGAAGCGGCGCCGGAGAATGCGGACGACGTCGCGAACAGCAGCACCCGTTGGAGAAGTAATGAGTCCGATGCAGCGCGGCAGCAGCGGCAATGGCTTTTTGCGTTCGGCGGTAAAAAGTCCCTCCGCTTCCAGTCGTTTTTTCAGCTGATCGAAGGCTAGTTGCAGCGCGCCCAGGCCTACCGGCTCGATGTTCTCGATGTAGATCTGATATTCACCGCGGATTTCGTAGACGCTGATGGAGCCGCGCACGGTGACGTGGAGGCCATTTTCGGGGCGAAACTTCATCAGGCGCAGTTGGGTCCTGAAGCAGACGCACTTGATTTGCGCGCGGTCGTCTTTCAGCGTGCAATACATGTGGCCGGACTGTGGGAATTGACAGTTGGAGAGTTCGCCTTCGACGAGGATGTCGGTGAAGTTGCGGGTCAGGAGATCGCGGATTCTTGCGGTCAGCTCGCTGACGGAAAAGACGCGGCGCTCGGGCATGAGGTTGAACTGAAGCTGGCTCATGCTAGGCGATCCGTCGGCGCGGTGGCGGACCAGAACGGGAATGGACTGGTGAGCGGCCCCTCCCCCTGGGTTTTTCACAAGTGTTCATTCTAGAGAGGTTGAAGTCATTTGGAATCAACACTTCCACAAGTGCGTATTCTAAAGAAGTTATCGGACCAAGCCAACCTGTTCGCTGGCCGGACGGACTCGCAAGCTGTGAGGACCAAGAACAAGGCTCGTGGGATGGGCGGGCAGCGCGAGATGGGAACGCGGAATTCAAGTCGACATTATAGCATATAGGTACTGTTTGTCAATGAATTACTATTAAGTCGCTTGGGCTCTGTTCGATAGGTCGGGTTCCTCAGCTGCTGGGGAATGGCGATCGATTTCGACGACGAGGGTCGGCCGTATACGCACGCGACCTGCGCGGCAGGGGCTAACGTTGAGATTGTTCGGGCATCCTTGTCGGATGCCCTCAGAATGACAGCTTGTTAGAAGCTGAGTGAATAGCGTCGGTCACTCTGATACGGGACTTGACGGCTTGGTAGCCATTTCGGGAGGGAGCGGATTGGTTGGGGATTCTTCGTCCCAGAGGATGCTGAGGACCCACCAGCGGGAGCCGTCGTAGAAGAGTTGAATGCTGTTGATGCCGCGAGCAAGGGGCTTTTCGTTTGGGACGTTGCGGGATTCGTAGCTGCTGAAGACCTGGGCGATATTACCGAACCTCTGGACGCGATTGACGATCGCGGATTCGTAGAAACCGTGCGTTGAGAAGTACTTACCGGCGCGTTGGATGTAATCGTCTACCGTGAGAAGGCGGGGCGCGCTGGAGGCGGCGTTTTTCGCGGTGCTGGTGAGGCGAGCCTCGGGGACGCACAGGGAGCGGAAACGGTTCCAGTCGCGTCCGCCTGCGGGTCCAGAGATTACGTCGTAGATGGCTCGGAGAATGGCGTCGAGGGATTTTACGTCGTCGGGCTTGGCGCGCGGGACGCGGGAGGAAAGGTCCTGCGGGGGTGCGGGCTGGGATTGAGGGACGCTGGATTGTGGCGGAGAGGACTGTTGGGCATGGGCGCACGTGAGCACGAGAAGTAGCGTTGCCAAAACGAGGAGCGAATGTTTCATTCGAGGTCTCCGGGGCGAAAGGAAATGATTTCGGGAAGTATACGTGGGCTCCGCATGTCAGCGGCGAAAGTGTGACACAAGCCAGAGGATCAGAGTAAGGGCGATGCTAAGGACGATCGAGGTGGCGATCGGGAAGTAGAACGTGGTGTGTTCGCCGCGATGGACGATGTCGCCGGGTAGGCGGCCCAGGCGGAAGGGGAGGCGGCCACTGAAATAGAGAAGGGCGCCGGCGGTCGTCAGGACAATGCCGACGATTACGAGGAGGCGGCCCAGGTCGCGGGTGGGGTCCATTTCAGGAGTTTAGGGAAAGCGGATGGAGGACGCAAAGAATGTGACGCCGTGGCAAGACACGGTGGCCGGGCGGGGCAAGCGTCGCCCCTACAATGATGACTTTCCCATCGGGGCGCTCGGAGATGATATGCCCAGCTGTCGGTGTTAGATGAGCTCCAGGCCGGGAAAGAAGTAGGCGATTTCGAAGGCGGCGGTGTCTGGGGCGTCGGAGCCGTGGGTGCAGTTGGTGCCGATGCTGGTGCCCAGGTCGCAGCGGATGGTGCCGGGCGTGGCTTTTTTCGGATCGGTGGCGCCCATGGTGTCGCGCCATTTTGTTATGGCGCCCTCCGCTTCCAGGACCATGGCGATGATTTTGCCCGAGGACATGAAATCGGTTAGTTCGCCGAAGAACGGACGGGTTTTGTGGACGGCGTAGAAGCCGCCGGCTTCTTCCTTGGTGAGACGCATGGATTTTATGGCGACGATGGTGAAGCCGGCTTTATGGATGCGGGCCAGGATTTCGCCTTGCTGGTTACTGCTTACGGCATCGGGTTTGATGATTGCGAAGGTGCGTTCGAGAGCCAAGGAAAATTCCTCCAAAGTTCTTACAATCAGGTTCTTAACAAAAGGTTGAAACGGACACAGACTGAAGTCTGTGCCACCAAAGACTTGCCGGGCTAGCCCGGCGCCTACATCTACAACGGCGCCATTTACACCAAGGGCGCCCGCCTCGGAAGGCGGCCGCTACTTCAGGGCAGTGGCTACTGCTGAGCCTAGGTCTGCCGGCGTTTCGATCGTGTGGATCCCTGCTGCTTTCATTGACGTGTATTTGTCTTTTGCGGTGCCTTGCCCGCCGCTGATGATTGCGCCTGCGTGGCCCATGCGGCGGCCTGGCGGCGCGGTTTGCCCTGCGATGAAGCCTACCACTGGCTTTCTTACGTTGGCTTTGATGTATTCGGCGGCGCGCTCTTCGGCGTTGCCTCCGATTTCGCCGATCAGGATGATGGCGTGCGTGTCGGGATCTTCGTTGAACATTTTGATGGCGTCGAGGAAGGAGGTGCCGATAATGGGATCGCCACCGATGCCGATGCAGGTGGATTGGCCGATGCCGAGTTCGGTTAGTTGATGGACGGCTTCGTAAGTCAGGGTGCCGCTGCGGCTGACGACTCCGACGTGGCCTCGCTTGTGAATGCGGCCGGGCATAATGCCGATTTTGCATTTGCCGGGGGAGATTACGCCCGGGCAATTGGGGCCGATCAGGCGCGTTTTCTTGAAGTCGATGGTGGCGGCTACGCGAACCATGTCGATGACGGGAATGCCTTCGGTGATGCAGATGATCAGGGGCATCTCCGCGTCGGCGGCTTCGAGGATGGCATCCGCGGCGAAGGGTGGCGGAACGAAGATTACCGTCGCATTTGCGCCCGCGGTTTTTACGGCTTCGGTTACCGTGTCGAATACCGGACGCTCGAGATGCTTGGTGCCGCCTTTGCCGGGGGTGACTCCACCCACGACGTTGGTGCCATATTCGATCATTTGTTGCGCGTGAAACGTGCCTTCGCGGCCGGTGAAGCCCTGGACGATGAGGCGCGTTTTTTCGTCTACGAGAACGCTCATCGCGCACCTCCCGCGAGGGCGACGACCTTGGTGGCGCCGTCCTTCATGCCGTCGGCGATGGTGAAATTCAGGCCGGAATCTCGGAGGATCTGCTGGCCCATTTCGACGTTGGTACCTTCCATACGAACCACGACGGGGACCTTAATACCAAGGTCTTTCGCAGCGGCGACAACACCAGTGGCGAGAACATCACAGCGCAGGATGCCGCCGAAAATGTTGATGAATACCGCGCGGACGCTGGCGTCGCTCATCAGAATACGGAAGGCGTTTTTCACTTGTTCCGCGGATGCGCCGCCGCCTACGTCGAGGAAGTTTGCGGGAGAGCCGCCGGCGTACTTGATGATGTCCATGGTGGCCATGGCGAGGCCAGCGCCGTTGACCATGCAGGCGACGTTGCCATCGAGCTTGATGTAGTTCAGGCCGTACTTGGAGGCTTCGACTTCGAGCGGATCTTCTTCGTCGAGGTCGCGGAGCTCACGAAGTTCCTTGTGGCGGAACAGACCGTTATCGTCGAAGGTCATCTTGGCGTCGAGGGCAACCAAGCGGCCGTCGCCGGTGATCACGCAGGGGTTGATTTCCAGCATGGAGGCATCGGTGTCGACGAAAGCGCGGTGGAGCGCCTGGAAAAATGGGGGAGCCTGCGGAGCGGTGTCGCCTGACAAACCGAGACCAAAGGTGAGTTTTCGCGCTTGATAGGGTTGCAGCCCGACGGCCGGATGAATCGTCTCGCGGAGAATGGCGTCGGGATTCTCTTTTGCGACTTCCTCGATCTCCATGCCGCCCGCGGTGCTGGCCATGAAGACGACCTTGCCCACGGCGCGATCGACGAGAATGCTGAGGTACAGTTCACGTTTGATGTCGAGACCTTCTTCGATGAGCAGGCGCTTGACGATGCGGCCGCTGGGCCCGGTCTGAACAGTGACGAGATTCATGCCGAGCATGTGGCTGGCGATTTCCGCGGCCTCGTCGGGCGAGTGAGCGAGCTTAACGCCACCGGCTTTGCCGCGCCCGCCGGCGTGGATCTGTGCTTTGACGACAACAATGGGCGTGCGGAGACGCTGCGCGGCGGTGCGCGCCTCTTCCTTGGTGAACGCAACCTCACCGCGGGGAGTCGTAACGCCGTAGCGAGCGAGGATCGCTTTGGCCTGATATTCGTGAATCTTCATCGGGTTCCGTGTTCGGTGTGACCTTGGAGCAGTCTGCCAGTGTTAGAATTTATCTGCCTGCAAAACATCAAAGTGTAACCGGAAGGCCGGGGACGGGGCAAGGCGGCCGCTGAAAACCAGGGAAAAGACGGCTTGTGCGTGAATTGCAGTTCCTGCCGAGGTGGGGCACAGCGGTGCTGCGCCCCCACAGCGGGAATTTCTGAGCGCCGCGGATGGTGTGGCGGATAAGGATCGGATGTCACTGGAGTTGCTTCGACGAGCGGAAAAAGGGCGAGTTTTTACGCGCTTGGAAGCGGAAGCGGTGATGGAAGAGCTGCTCTCGGGGCGCGCGGAGACGCTCGATATCGTGCGTTTGCTCACGGCCCTGAACCAGCGGCCGGTTGGCGTGGCGGAGCTGGCGGGATTTGCGTCGGTCATGCGGCGAGTTGCGGCACCGGTGTTCGCTGAAGGTGAGGCGCGGCCCTTGCAGATGGTCGATACATGTGGCACCGGCGGCGATGGGTTCGATGCGTTCAACGTTTCCACGGCGGCGGCGATCGTGGCCGCGGCGGCTGGGGCGCGCGTAGCAAAACACGGCAACCGCGCGGCGAGTTCGCGCAGCGGGTCGGCGGATGTGCTGGAGGCGCTGGGCGTACGGATCGATGTACCGCTGTTGCGGATGGGTAGCGCGATTCGCGAGTTGGGGATCGGGTTTTTGTTTGCGCCGGCAGCGCATGCGGCTACACGGCACGCGGTGCCGGCGAGAAAGCAGATTGGCGCGCGCACGGTCTTCAATTTGCTGGGGCCGCTGACGAATCCGGCAGGCGCGCAATCGCAGGTGCTGGGCGTGTTTTCGGCCGGCGCGATCGATCTGGTTGCGGCGACGCTCGCGGAACTGGAAATCGAGAGGGCGTTGGTGGTGCACGGAGCGGGCGGCCTGGACGAAATTTCGCTGGCAGGCGAGACGCTGGTCGCGGATGTACGCCGCGGTGCGGTAAGCCGGTATACCGTCACGCCGAAGGATTTTGGCGTGACGCGAGCGCCACTCGAAGCGATTCGCGGCGGGTCGGCAGCTGACAATGCTATGACGATTCGCGGCATTTTCGGGGGCGAAACTGGGCCGCCGCGCGATATCGTGGTGATCAACGCTGCGGCCGCGCTGGTGGCTTGCGGCGTCGCCGAGAATTTTCTGGAAGCGGCGCAGCTAGCGGCCGCGACGATTTCGTCCGGCGCTGCTCGAGAGAAATTAGGGACGCTGGTGGCGTTCACCAACTTTGAGAAGTCTTAGCGGCGTTGCGTCTGGGCGCCCTCTAATCCAGCGAAAGGGCGCATAGCGGTTTTAGGGATGATCCGGGCTCTTGTAGTCGTTGGACAGGGCCCACGGGATTGCGTTGGCAGTGGCGGCAGCCGAACCGAAGATCGCGAAAAGAGCAATGCGTTTGCGCTTGTGCGAAGGCGCTTTGACGGACTTGGGTTGATCGCCCGGCGCGGTTTTTGCAGAAGGGGCGTCGTCGTTGGAAGCGTCTAGTACAACGCGGTAGGACTTGCCTTCGGCAATCATCTCGGTCTCATCGTGGTACTGAATCTTCAGGGCGCCTCGGCGCGCGAAAATCTCAAACGATGACGGCGTGATGATGGTAATTTGCCCGGACGAGGGGACTTGCGCCGCAGGACGAATATCGGCCTAATCGGCACGAATCTCGATGGCGGCAGCTTGCGGAGTTGCGAAGATCACGGTGCCGGCGCTGAGAGTGAACACCGGTCGGCGCCTGCGGCGCTTCGCAGCGTAACCCGGCTTTGCCGGCCCAGATGGATCAGCGATGAGGCGGCGCGGAGCGTCAGCGTGCCATCAACGCTGGTTGCGAGCGTATCGCCATCGTAGACGGAGGCCCCGGCAGAGACTGCGCCATAGCTGAGTGAGGCGTTGCGGGCCTGCGTCACGATCCCGAAGACATCCATGGGAGGGAGGGCGCCACTACTGGTCAATAGTGAGACTAAGAGGAGCGAGGGGATTAGACGGGGCACGAAGTTCATTTCTAGACCTCCACAAGCTGGCTTGAAGGCGGGAGAGGAGTTCAGGAATAATATATACTATTAGGATAAATATCGCAACTGTACTCGCTGATGATTCGCGCGTGGGTCGCTGTCAGCATCTCTCGAAGAGGTCGCGCGCGCCTTTTTTGGCACGGGCCGAGCCGAGCGGTTGGATGCGGAGTCGGATACAATCTGGCACTCCGTCGCCCGGGGGCGCGATTCAGGCTGCGGTGGCTGCCGTGATGGAGATCCCAGGGGGCCGTCTTGAGAATTTTCTTTAGCGTTTGCTTGATCTTTTTCCTGATGGCCTTCTGGCCTTTGGCCGGGAGCGCGCAGAACCCTGCCAGCAAGCCACGCGTTGGTCCCGCTCAAGTTGTGGAGCAGGTGCGCGACTACCGGATTGGCAACGAAGATCGCATTGTGCGGGAACTCGCGGAATTTCTAGCCATACCCAACGTGGCCAGCGACACGGAAAACATTCAGAAGAACGCGGCACGCTTGGTGGAGATGCTGGAGGCGCGTGGGATTGAAACGCACCTGCTGCCGATCACCGGGGGCGGACCGGTGGTTTTCGGCAAACTGATGACGCCGGAAGCCAAGCGCACTGTCATTTTCTACGCGCACTACGATGGGCAGCCGGTAGATGCGGCGGCTTGGACCGATGGCAAACCATTTGAGCCCGCGCTGCGCGATGCGGCGATCGAAGCTGGCGGCAAACGCATTCCCTTTCCTGAGAATGCGGCGAAGCAACCGGCGGCTTACAAAGATGACTGGCGGATTTATGCGCGTTCTTCTTCGGACGATAAATCGCCGATTGTGGCGCTGCTGGCGGCGCTCGACGCGCTGCGGGCAAAACGCATCCCACTTAATGTGAATCTGAAAGTGATTTTTGAAGGCGAGGAAGAAGCCGGGTCGACGAACCTCCAGCGGACGCTTGAACTACATAATAATTTACTCGGCGCGGATCTGCTGATTACCGCAGATGGGCCCGTCCATCCGTCGGGGCGGCCGCTGGTTTTCTTTGGCAATCGCGGGGACATTGGTCTAGACATCACGGTGTACGGGCCGGTGCGGGCATTGCACAGCGGACATTACGGCAATTGGGCGCCCAATCCGGCGATGGAACTGTCGCGTTTGCTGGCGGCAATGAAGGATGCGAACGGGCACGTCCTGATCGACGGGTATTACGACGATGTCGTGCCGCTGACCACTCTCGAAAAAGAGTGGTTGGCGAAGATGCCGGAAAATGACGCGGAACTCGAACATGAACTGGGCATCGCGAAACCTGAAGGCGGCGGAGAAAAACTTGTGGAATTGCTGCAACTGCCTTCGCTGAACATTCGCGGACTGAGCAGCGCATACGTCGGAGATCGCGCGCAGAACGTGGTGCCCGACAAGGCGGAAGCCTCGATCGATGCGCGGCTGGTGAAGGGCGAAGATCCGCGGCACAAATTCGAGCAGATCGTTGGCTTCATTCGCAAGCAGGGCTACTTCGTGACCGATCGCGAGCCAACGATGGACGAGCGGCGCGCGCATTCGCTGATTGCGAAGATAATCGACGAGGGCGGGTATCGCGCGTCGCGTACGCCGATGGATCTGCCGGTATCGAAGGCGCTGATTCAGGTGGTTCAGGACGCCACGGGCGGCCACACCGTGGTTGCGCCGGGGTTAGGCGGCAGCGTGCCGATGTACATCTTCGAGGATTTGGGGGTACCGTGGATTGGTGTGCCGATCGTGAACTACGACAATCACCAGCATAGTTCGGATGAGAATCTGCGGCTTGGGCATTTGTGGAATGGCATCGAGGTGTATGCCACGATTTTGGCGGATTTGGATTGGTGAAGGGCTCGCTGGTGTCACAATTGGGCCGACGTCCGAGAGATGGTTGTTGCAGATTGGTGCTGGATTCGCCGTGCCGACTACGGTTCCTCATGTACTACCGTTCTCGCATTGTGTTGCAATGAGTGGAAACATTGTTTTGAGAACGTAATAAATAGGCGATGGGACAGACCTACTACGAAATACTGGGCGTGGCGGAGAACGCCACGGCGGCCGAGATCGAGGCGGCGTTCAAGGCGAAGGCGCGAGAGGTCCATCCAGACACCGTTCCGGCGGAAAATACCTACATGCGGAAGGTTGCGGCCGAGGCGTTCAAGGACTTGTCTGAGGCCAAAGCCGCGCTGCTCGATCCCACGATGCGGCAAAAGTACGATGCAGGTCTGGCCGCCTCGAGGGTTGCAAAGCAAGCTCCGCCTGATCCGCATCCGGAAGGTTCGGTTGGGGCAAACGTGCCTTCGTGGGACGCTTCGCGCACACGAAGCTCTTCGCGTTCCCGCAAGGGTGCTTCGTCCGCGAACGCTGGCGCGGCGCGGCGCCCGCGTCCTGTGCCGCACCTGCCTGAAATCAAAAACCTGAACAGCTTTCTGTTCATCGTTCTGGGCATGTCCACTATTTTCTTTCTGGCCGCGCTGGTGTGGAGCGGGCGAATGCCGCCCGTCTGGCTGGCGACCATCACGGCAGGCTTGGGTATTTTGTCTTTCGTGAACGGCATGCGGCCCGTTTACGGCACGATTACCAGCGGGCGCACACCGCTCCTGGTGACCGCAGGCCTGATTGCCGTTGTTCTGTTGGCGTTGTTCCTGCTGTCGCCGTCGTATTTCGACCTTGCCAGCTCGCGCGTCGCCGGCAGTTCGCCATCTCCTCCAAGCAGCGCAATGAAGAGCGCCCAACGCGCCGCCGCTGCGCGCCACGCAACGCCCAGTCCCACCGTTGCGGTCGTTGATGAGAGCGGAGAAGATGCGGCGTTGCCGACGAAAATCTGGACGAATCTGAAGGATGGGCAGATCTACCGCACGCGCCTGGATGGCGAGCTGTTGTCTCTGGAGGCGATTGCCAGCGGCGGAAAGAGCACCGGCGAAATCACCAAGTGCGAATTTCATCGAGCAGGTGGCGGAACGGAAAGTTGGGTGGGTATTTGCACGGAACAGAATTTGCAGGGTGACCGTGAGCACGACTCGATGGCGACACTCAGCCAGTTTTCGGATACGCGGCTGGAGGGCAGCACCAAGGATATTCCCGTGTTCGTGATGACGCCGGTGGACACAGTGCAGATGGGCGCGCCGCCGTTGAATAGCCCGGAGGCTGTGCCACAGGTCGCGCCACAAGTTGCGCCACAAGTTGCGCCGCAGGTTGGACCGCCCGCTGAAGGAGAAGCTATCGCGGAGCCCGATTTGTCCGGACTGAGGAGTGCGGATCGGGAAGCGATCGAGGCTACCTGCGCTTCTGACAAGCTGAACGGAGGGACGGACAAATACAATGAATGCTTGCGGAAGCAGGTCGAGGACTTGAAACGGTCGCCGAGGCCGCGGGGATTTTCCAAGCTGAGCAGCGCGGATCGGGAGGCGGTGGACTTTGCTTGCACCACTGCGAAGTTGACGCAGGGCCCGGCGGCGTACAATCAGTGCTTGGCGACGCAGATGAGTGTCTTGAAGAAGCGGAAGTAGTAAGCTAGAACGGAAAACAAGTCAAAAACCGCACCCTTTGCAAAACCCGCAAAGAGTGGTTCCATCGCAAATTGACCTGTTGCTGATTGAAGTTTCGGAACGGCTCTAGCAATTGCCGTTTTCGCTCATCGAGCTCGCCGACCGTTAGCTGTGGACCTCCTTGTTGACGAACGATCGCATCGGCCTGCGCAGCCAATTGATTCAACGTTCCGAGAAGAGTTCCCAAAACAGCGTTCAGGTAATACATCTCAGCCTTCGCGGCGAAGAAAGCTTCCACTAGCCCCATGGTTGCAAAGTGGATCTGATTGGCTTCGTATCGTTTGAATTCCCAATCCTCAGTAAGTTTCTGCTTTCTTTTGTCCCACCAGGCATTAAACCCAAGGGTGAGAGCCGCGGCGACCAAGCCACCGCCCACAATGCTGAGAAAGGGCTCGGTTATCGAAGAATGCGTCGTGGGAGGGGTTTCTTTCGACTGTTCCACAGCGGCCGTCAAGAGAATCGCCCATTGAAGATACACAATTTCACCCATCACGATCCGCTCTGACCTCGACTGAATCTTTCGCAGTAAACGAAAGCACAACTTCCTGATCGCACTTGCGCAGATAAGTATCGATGACTTGAACAGTCGCGCGACGCCCATTGCTCTGACATATTTATTAGGTCCCGCGCGTTAGAAGAGTGCATATCGCCTACAAATCATCCGGGCCGAGGTTGCTGAAGGCGTCGGGGGCGGCTTCTTCGAAGCGGGTTAGGCGGCTGCGGAAGACGAACTTTACGTTTTCTGTGGGGCCGTTGCGTTGCTTGGCGATGCGGAGTTCGGTTTCTTCGCGTTCTTCCTGGGTGGCGCCGGCTTTGAAGAAATTCGGGCGGTAGATGAACATGACTACGTCGGCGTCTTGCTCAATCGCGCCGGATTCGCGGAGGTCGGAGAGTTGAGGGCCGCGTTCGTCGCGTTCGGGTGCGCGGGTCAGCTGGCTCAGGACCAGGACGGGGATCTGGAGTTCTTTAGCCAGACCTTTCAGTCCGCGAGAGATGCTGGAGACTTCTTCCTGGCGGTTGCCGAAGCGGCCGCGGGCGGTGATGAGCTGGAGGTAGTCGACGATCAGCAGGGAGAGGCCTTTGTCGCGCTTGAGGCGGCGGGCTTTTGCTCCGATTTCGAGAACACTGATGGAGCCGGCGTCGTCGATCCAGATGGGGGCGGCGGCGATGGTGCCGAGCGCTTCGGTCATGCGGCGCCAGTCTTCGCGGCTGAGGTGGCCGGTGCGGAATTTGTGGGCGTCGATCTGGGCTACCGAGGCCACCAGGCGCTGCAGCAGGGATTCCTTCGACATTTCCAGGCTGAAAACAGCTACCGGTTGGCCTGCGCGGATGCCTATGTTTTCGGCGAGATTCAGAGCTAGCGCGGTTTTTCCTTGCGAGGGGCGGGCGGCCAAGATCAAGAGCTCGGACGGTTGCAGGCCGGAGGTTAGCTTGTCGAGCTCGGTGTAGCCGGTGGGAATGCCGGTGATGCTTTTGCCTTCGCGGAAGATTTTTTCGAGGCGCTCGAAATTGTCGCGGACGATGTCCTTGATGGGGATGAGGCCGATTTTTACGCGGTCTTCGGCAAGCGCGAAGATGGAGGACTCGGCGTTATCGAGGACAGCGTCGGCGCCGTCTTCACCTTCGAACGCGCGCTGCTGGATGTTGTGCGTCGCGTGGATGAGGTTGCGCAGGAGCGCCTTTTCCTTGACGATGCGCGCGTAGTGCTCGATGTTCGAGACCTTCGGCATGCCGTCGGCAAGCGAGGCGAGATAGGGCGCGCCGCCGGCGGACTCGAGTTCGCCATGACGGTGCAGCTCTTCGGTGAGCGTGATGAGGTCGATGGCCTGCTGCGCTTCGCTGAGCGCGATCATCTGCAGGAAAACGCGGCGATGCTGATCGAGAAAGAAGTCTTCGGGGCGCAGATTCTCGATAGCGGCGTTTAGCGCGTTGTTGTCGAGCAGGACGGCGCCGAGAACGGAGCGTTCGGCGTCAAGATTATTGGGCAGCGGGCGTTCGAGAGTGGATTCGACAGGCATGCAGACTCTGCTGTTCTTCGCTTTCTATTCGCCTAGGCTAGCACGCCCAGCGAACGCGGTTCAAGCGTCTAATTTTTCACTGCGTCGGGGAAATTTTCCTGGGGCCTCGACCGTTCCCTCTACCCTGAATGAAGACTGGTGAGCGCATTGTGCGCGGAAGGCTCGCGAGCGTCAACAAAACTAATTCTGTGTCGCTGTGCATCGCTGCGGAAAACGTTGCAAAACTTTTTTCAGCGCGAAAAAAAGAGGCGCTTGCTCGCGCCTCTTCAGGATTGGAACAACCACTACGATTCTTTTTCGACGAAGACTTTAATTTCGGCGATGACGTCGCGGAAGACTTTGACCTTTACCGGATATTCGCCGAGAGCTTTGAAGGGTTCGGCTAGCTGGACCTGGCGCTTGTCGATCTTGAACCCTTGCGCTTCAAGCGCGCCGGCGATGTCGCCGGAGTTGACCGAGCCGAAGAGCTGGTCGTTCTCACCGGTCTTGCGCGTGAAGCGGACTTCGATGCCGTTGAGCGCTGCTGCTTGCTTTTGCGCGGCGTCCATTTCGGTGGCGGTTTTCTTCGCCAGCGACGTGCGGATGCGCTCCAGCGCTTTCATGTTGCCCGTGGTGGCTTCGATGGCCAGCTTGTGCGGCAGCAAGAAATTGCGGGCGTAACCGGGCTTGACGGAGACAACGTCGCCGCGGTGGCCTAGCTTTTCGATGTCTTCCTGAAGGATTACTTTTTGCATTTGCGTTTCCCTTTGCTCCTGATTTCGATTCCGTAGCGAGCGTCAGCGGCCTGTCGTTGCTCGGAGAAAACCTGAACCGTGGCCTTCGTTTCGTGCGACGGGCTAAAGCCCAGCGCCTACATGGTTCAACCAACCACCGGCGCTCAGCTCTTGGGGGCTTCGGCTATTGGTGCGTGCGCAGCCGGGGTTGTTGCGGCCGGAGCCGCAACTGGAGGCGGCGCCGCGGGTGCCGGTACGTGCGTGCCCGCCGGAGGCGCTACGCGCGGGGCATGCGTGCCGGCGGCGCTGCCGGCGAACGGCAGCAGCGCGATGTTGCGGGCGCGCTTGATCGCTTCGCCGAGCCACCGCTGGTGGCGCGAGCAGACGCCGGTCATGCGGCGCGGGAGAATCTTGCCGCGTTCTTGCACGAACTGCGACAGGATGTCGGCGCGCTTGTAGTCGATGAAGTCCATCTTCTCGACGCAGAACTTGCAGACTTTCTTCTTGCGAAAGTACTGGCGCTTGCCGCGGCGCGGTCCGCCCGGTCCGCCGGGACCGCCGCCTGGACCACCTTCGCGGCGCGGACCGCCGTGTCCGCCACCGGGGCCACCATGACCGCCGCCTGGACCGTGTCCGCCACCTCGTGGACCGCTGGGTCCGGATGATTGCTTTTGTTCTTCTGCCATACCTGCCTACCTTTCGGATCACTGCTATCGATTGCTTTGTTCTTCAGGGGCTAAAGCCCGCTCGCTCGGCGAGTTTTCGTCGGGGCTGAAGCCCCGACCTCCTGAAAGAAAAAATCCAAAAAGAAAAACCAAGTCACACATCCAAACCCAGAAACCAAAGTCCAAAGCGCCCGCCACCCTTCGAAACTCAGGCTAAACGGTCGGCGGCCGCTACATTGTCACCGACTAGCTCGCCGGGGCTTGCTCCGGAGCCGCAGGTGCTGGCGGCGGAGGAGCGGACTGCGGGGCCGGTGTGCGGCGCGGACGGCGCGCGGCGCGGACTTCGCGCTTGTGCACGTATTTCTTCTGGCGCTTCAGGTCTTCGTCGAGGCGCACGGTCAGATACTTGATGACTACGTCTTGGACGCGGAGGCGGCGCTCCAGCTCAGCGATCAGGTCCGCATGCGACGTCCGGATCTGCTGATAGATGTACATGCCCTCGCGGTGTTTCGCGACGCGATAGGCCAGCTTTCGCGTGCCCCAGTGCTCGGTCTTCTCAATCTTGCCGCCCTTTTCGGCGCAGGTGTGCTCGATGCCGGAGATTACCTTTTTAATTTCGTCTTCCGGCGTGGCCGGACGGGCGATGAAGATCAGATCGTATAGACGTTCTTCCATGATTGCCTCTTTCCTTCTCTGCCGGGCGCTGGCCCGGTAAATTCGTTACTGCGAAAATCTTGCACGCCCTATGGGCTGGGCAGCCTTGAGTCTAAATCCCGCCCTCTCGGAGAGGGCGGCTACAGGCTGCCGACACTTAAATTCGGCGTACGGCTGGCGGGTCTAAAGACCCGTCACTACAATTCGTCGGACTCGAGCGGCTTGCGGCGGTTGTACTTGTTCATCGCGGCATCGATCCCTTGCGTCAGAATCAATTCCACCGCGTCACCTGCATCACCAATCATTTCGCTGGCGACTTCCAACTCCGACTTCCGCATCGGCCGCAGAACATATTCCTTGCGGTTGCTGACCGGATGATCCGCGCCACATCCTAGTCTTAAGCGCGCGAATTGCTGCGTGCCCAGCGAACCGATCACCGACTTCGCGCCGTTGTGGCTGCCGGCGCTGCCGTCCGGGTGAATCCGAATCGTGCCCAGCGGCAATTGCACTTCGTCCCACATCACCAGCAAGTCGCTTACATCCAACTCGTACTTGCCGAGCAGCTCTCGTACCGACACGCCGCTCAAGTTCATGTACGTTTGCGGCTTTGCCAATACGACGTCTTCCCTGGCAATTTTTCCACGGCCGACCAGCGCTTTGCCTTCAGGCCGCTCGACGCGAATCGAACCGCGATTCGCCAGCTCGTCCACCGCCATGAAACCCAGGTTATGCGGCGTCCACTGATACTCCGGGTCTGGATTCCCAAGCCCCACGATGAGCCGCATAAGTCTGTGTCCACGCGCCGCACAAACAACCGGCGCAAAATGGAACTACTTCTTCTTCTCGCCCTTGTCGCTCTTCTCGGCCTTGCCCTTGGCTTCACCTTCCTCGCCTTCCTCGCCCTCTTCTTCTTTCTTGCCCTTCTTGATGACTTCGGGCTCGGCGGGCGTTGCGGCATCGGCGGCCACGGCTTCGGCGGGCTTCTCTTCTTCGACCTTCAACGCGACGACGTGCGCTAGAACGCGGTCCTTGTCAGTGATCAATTTTATCTTGCTGGTGTCGAACTGCAGGTCGCCGGCACGCAGGGCCTGGTTCAACGCCAAGCCGCTGATGTCTGCCTTGAACTCCGTGGGAATGTCCGCGGGCAAAACTTCGACTTCGACTTCGCGGGTGACCATTTCGAAAACCCCGCCTTCCACTTTTACACCGGAAGCCTCGCCGAAGGTGTGTATAGGAACTCTGACGCGCATACGCACGTCCATGGCGATGCGCAGAAGATCGACGTGAAGCAAGCGGCCGGTGATCGGGTCGACCAGCCAATCCTTCAGGATCGCGGGTTCGTGCTTTCCGCCGAGATCAACTTGAAAGAGAGTGTTGTGACCGCTTTCGGAACGCAGAATCGCGCCAACCTGCTTGGCGTTCAACGCCAGCGTGATGGCTTCCCCTTTGCCGCCATAAAGGACGGCGGGAACCTTCCCGGTCAGGCGAAGCCTTCGTGCTTCGTTCTTGCCGCGCGTGGCGCGGGGTGCTCCTTCGACGACAATCTTCTCTTGAGCCATACTTTCTTCCCTTCGTTACGATCTTGCCTGGGACGCGTTAAAGCGCGCCCTGCGCTGCAATTTCTTGTCGCGTTGGCGGGTCTAAAGACCCGCCACTACAGCGGCCGCGCGCTGACTTGCTAGATAAACAGTTCGCTGATCGACGTTTCTTCGTGGATCGAGCGAATGCCGCGAGCCAGCAAATCCGCGACACTCAAAACCTTGATCTTTCCCATCTTCTTCGCAGCCTCGGACATCGGCACGGAGTCGGTCGCTACGACTTCTTTGATCTGCGAATTCGCAATGCGCTCGATCGCCGGTCCCGAGAGCACCGCATGGGTGCAAGCCGCGTACACTTGCAAGGCGCCTTCGCGAATCAACGCCTCCGCGGTCTTCACCAGCGTGCCCGCGGTGTCGATGATGTCATCGACAATCAGCGCGGTTCGCCCGCGAACATCTCCGATCAGGTTCATTACTTCGCTGACGTCCACATCGACGCGGCGTTTGTCGACAATGGCCAGCGGCGCATCCATCCTCTTCGCAAAAAAACGCGCGCGCTCCACGCCACCGGCGTCCGGCGAAACCACAGTCACATTCGGCAGCTTCAAGCTCTTAAAATATTCGACCAGCACCGGCGAGCCGAACAAATGATCCACCGGCACGTCGAAGTAGCCCTGAATCTGCGGAGCGTGCAAATCCAAAGTCAGCGCGCGGCTGGCACCCGCGGTTTCCAGCAAGTCCGCCACCAGCTTCGCGGAGATCGGAACGCGCGGCTTGTCTTTGCGATCCTGCCGCGCATAGCAGTAATACGGCAGCACCGCGGTGATACGCCAAGCCGACGCACGCTTGAACGCGTCGATCATCAACAGCAACTCAAGCAGGTGGTTGTCCACCGGGTAGCAGCACGGTTGCACCACAAAAACATCAGCCCCGCGCACATTTTCCAGAATCTGCAGATAAATCTCACCGTCGCTGAAACGCCCCAGCTTCATCTTGCCAAGGTGGGTGCCCAGGTGCTGGCAGATGCTCTCCGCCAGCGGCAGATTCGCCGTCCCGGAGAAAATCTTGAAGCGATCGTCCTGCACGAGTTCGTGGCTCCACGCCTTTGATCGTCATTCGATCAAGGCGACGCGCTCAAGGTGACGGCGAATTCCGCTACGTGGCCCGGGAAAACGAATTAGCACACGAGGACGCTGAGAGGGTCGAACAAAAGCGACACGCGCAGCCTAAAGCGCAGTCTGAACCAGACGCTTATACCGATCGCGCGAAATTGTCTCGCAAACGAAGGTCTGGTCGCTCGGAAACCCAACAGCGGCTCGGCGCGCCAACGCTGGGCTCGGGAAAACTCCAAACACCGCCGAACCGCTACCCGCCAGCATGGCCTCTGTCGCTCCTGCTCGAAGCAAATCCCTCTTCAATGTTGCGAGTCGAGGGTGACACCGGAAAACGGGCCGCTCAAAATCATTCGATAGCCCGCTTACCTGCGCGCTCCAGCACAGAGCACAGAACCTCCAAAGTTTAGAGTTACCGACCGATTTTGTCAATTGCCGCGACGGCGTCTCCGCCAGCAAAGGCGCTTTCACCCAGCGAAATGCCTCGGGCGTGGAAACGTGGATGTCCGGCGAGGTAATCACCAGAACGGATTGCTTCTCGAAATCAGCAAGGGGATAGACCTCGTCCCCCCTGTTTACTCCCAGCGCCCTCCCGCCAAATAGGAAAAACGGCACGTCGGCGCCCAGCGAAACCGCAATCTCGATCAACCGCTCCAACGCGAGCTTTTTCCGCGTCAGTCGCAAGTAACCCAGCAATGCGGCCGCGGCATCACTCGATCCGCCGCCCAGTCCGCCGCCGGCTGGAATTACCTTGTGCAGTTCAATCTGGACGCCCCCGCGAATCTTCAACTCGCGCTTCAAAGCATCCACGGCCCGGTAGATGAGATTCTTGGTGACCGGCTCCTGCGAAAGCCGCTCGTTGCCATGAATCGCAAGCGATATTCCGGGCTTCCGCGAACTTCGCAGCAACAATTTGTCATGCAGGGAGATGGTCTGAAAGATGGTGCGGAGTTCGTGATAACCGTCGGGGCGCTTACCAAGGATGTCCAGGCACAGATTGATTTTCGCGAACGCTGGGATTCGGACTTCGCGCATGCGGACTATTCTACATGCCCTGCGCGATTCTATTGGTGCTTGACGTCTTGCGGCACGGACTTCTGCGCCACGCGATGCTTGGTCTGGCCGACTTTCTTCTCAAGCTCCGCAATCTTGTCGGTCTCGATGTCCGCCGGCAGCGAGCGGCGCCACTCGGACAGCGATTTTTCCCATTCCGCCGCGGCCAACTCCGTACGCCCGAGCTTCGAATACACATCGCCAAGGTGCGAGTGAATGGTGGGATCGTGGCTGTCGCGGTCCACGGCCTTGCGTAACGTCGCCTCCGCATCAGCCAATTTGTTCTGCTTGTAGTACACCCAGCCCAAACTATCGAGATAAGCTCCGCTGTAGGGCTCTTCCTTTAGCGCGCCCTTCACCAGAACTTCCGCTTCGTCCAGCCGCTGCCCCAAATCGCCGAGCATATAGCCGTAGTAGTTCAGCACCGTCGCATTGTTGGGATCGACCGCAAGAGCCTTCTTGAACTGTTCCTCAGCCCGATCAAAAAGTTTCTGCTTCTCGTAGATCGCGCCCAAAAGGAACCACACCATTTCGTTGTCGCGCGGCTGACCGGGGAGCGCTTCGGCCATGCGCGCAGCATCTTCCGCCTCTTTGTAGCGCTTGCTGCGCTCGTAAACCTGCGCAATGTTCAGATAGATTTCCCGGTCCGCTTCGCTGTTGGTGAGCTGCGAACGCAACATTTTGATGGCTTCGTCGGTCTGCCCATTTTCGCCTAGCAGCGACGCTTCCCGCGACTGCATCGCGGGATCCTTGGGATACTTCGTCAGAGCGTCCTTCCCTACCTGTAAGGCCTTCGGCAAATCCCGTGCCTCGCGATAGGTGTCCATCAACAGCAGGCGCGCTCGGCGATCTTCCTCATCGCCAAGGTGTCCCAACTCCTCATAGGTGTAAGCCGCGGCCTGATAACTCTGGCGATCACGGTAAAGCTGCCCCAATTCTTGATACAGAACCGCCAGCGACCGCCGGCGCGACGGCAGCACCGCCGATTGCCCCTTCACGCCCGAAATCGCGTCCGACAAAACGCGGATCGCGTCCTCGTAGCGCCCCTGGGCCTGGTACAGCATCGCCTCGTTGTACATCACTTCCAGGCTGCCAGGCGCATACTGCCTCGCCTTCAGCAGATTCTCTTCGGCATGATCGAGTTGATGCATCTCGCGATAAATCTGCGCCGTGCGGAGATAAACGTCCGCGTCGTCCGGCATCAAATCCGCAAGCTTCTGATAAACGACAAGAGCCTCGGGATACTTCTCCTCGGCCAACAAGGTTTGTCCCAATCCGCGCAAATGGCTGAGCTCTGACGGATCGATTTCCGAAGCCCGGCGATAGGCGTCTTCCGCTTTCGCGAGGTCCTTTGTTTGCGTGTAAGCGTCACCCAAAAGATCGAGTAGCACCGGCGACGGCGTATGGCTGGTCATTCCTTCCAAAAGCGCAATGGCTTCCGGGGATTTGCCTTCGTCCAGCAGGAGTTGCGTGAGTTGCTCGATAGCGGGCTCGTCGTCGGGATCACCTTTCAAGATGCCCCGCAGAACTTCTTCCGCTTTGTCGTGGTCGTTCCGCAGACGGTACAACCGCGCGAGCCACAGTGCGGATTCCGTATCGCTGGGCTCCAGCCGGTAGATTTCCTTGTACTGTTCGATGGCCCGCGCGGCGATCTCCGATTGGCCGCCGTTGGCGCTTAAATCGCCGAGGAGGCGAAGATAAATCCGCGCCAGCAGGCGGCGGGTGGGCACGTCGTTCGGATCGCGCTTGAGGATCTCCTGGGCTTCCGCGACCGCATCGTGTTGTCGCTGCGCCTTCCAGTACATCTCCGCCAGCCGCTCGCCGATCACCGGCGACTTCGGGTCCAGCGCATACGCTTTCTTATAGAAATCGATGGCTTGCGTCGCGTATTCGGGTTTGCTGGTGTTCTCGTACTGCTGCTCGTACACGTGCCCCATCGTGAAGTCGTAGTAAGCCTCGGCGCGCTCGGAAGGCGCGGCCGCCGCGCTGCCCGCCAGTGTTATACCCGACGCCGAAGACGTAACTCCTTCCGGACTCTGCGGAGTGCTTTGCGGCTGTTCCGCAGGCTGCTGCCCCCAAGCACACGAGCCGCCCAATGCGGCCAATAGGGTTGCGGCAACGGTCAATCGGCAAAAGTTCATAATTACCCCTAAACGAAAAGTATCCCACGCAGCCCCTGGAGGGTCAAAACCCTAAAATCGCTATTTTCCAGGTAGCACAGACACTCCTACGTGCCCTAAGAGACGAGGGGTCTGTGTCCCCATCAGCATGAAGCAAAATTGCAACAGGACGTCGTCCATCCCCAATAGGATGCGCAAACGCAGACAAGCGTTGAGAAAAGGATCAAATACGATGATGTGGAAAACCAGCAGGACCAAACGTTCCAATAGCAGCAATTCCGTCCCAATCGGCTCGGGCTTAACCCGCTAACACGTCACTCGGTCGAACCACGTGGCCGAGCGACTCGTCCGATCGCCGATCAACTTAATCGCCAAGCCGATGGACGTTCGTGTGCTTCCGGTCGGCAAAGGGTTCCACGAGCCGGAAACTATGCTCCGCAGCGCTCGGATTAAACTTGTACATGAGCACCGCATCGGCAGCACGATCCTCGGGTGCAAGTTCCAGTTCGGGATTGCTCAAAATCACTTCGCCCTTATTGGTGATCCGGAGTTCCGTTCCCACCTGCAGCACGATCTTCATCTCGTCGCTGGTCGTCGCCATGTCTAACCCTCACACGCCGTTCATACCACTCGATCGGGCGTCGCAGGCTTGGATGCATGGTGAAGCCGGAATGACGCATAGCCTATGTAGGCGCTGGGCTTTAGCCCGGCGCCCCGATGCAGGCACGCCCCCTGCACTGTCTAATGCAGAAAATGGCTAGTGCAGAAAATGCCGCATACCCGTAAAGACCATGGCCAGCCCCAACCGATCCGCCGCGGCGATCACATCCCCATCCCGCACCGACCCGCCAGGCTGGATCACCGCGGTCGCCCCAGCCTTAGCCGCCTCCTCAACGCCATCGGGAAACGGAAAGAAAGCATCGGAAGCGACCACGCTACCCTGCAGCGGCACCTGCGCCTTCATCACCGCAAGCTTCACCGAATCAACGCGACTCATTTGCCCAGCGCCCACTCCGAGCGTCGCGCTCTCCCGAGCAAACACGATCGCGTTCGATTTCACGTGCTTCGAAACCTTCCACGCAAAGCGCATCGTGTGCATCTCGTCGGCGGTAGGCACGCGCTTGGTCACCGTTCGCAACTCGGCGTCGCTCAGTTCCCCAAGATCCGGCTGCTGCACCAGCATCCCCCCAAGAATCCGCTTGAGTTGCAACTCCCGCTCGGGTTCCAGCCCTCCCGCGGGCAATTCCAGCAGCCGCAAATTCTTCTTCGCCGCGAAAATCGCTTTGGCCTTCTCGTCAAAACCCGGCGCCACAATGCATTCTACGAACAGCTTGGCGACCTCCTCCGCCGTACCCGCGTCCACAACGGTATTGAAAGCCAGCACTCCTCCGAACGCCGAGATGGGATCGCACGCATACGCCTTCAGGTAAGCGTCCCGAAGCGTCGCCTGCTCCGCCGTGCCGCATGGATTGTTGTGCTTGATGATCACCGCCGCGGGCTTCTTGAACTCCGCGGCAAGGCTGCGCGCCGCTTCCAGGTCCACAAAATTGTTGTACGAAAGCTCCTTGCCTTGAAGCTGCTTCGCCGCGGCCAGGCCCTCGGGCGCGCGGCCAGCTGGCACGTACAGCGCCGCGGCCTGGTGCGGATTTTCTCCGTAGCGAAGTTCCTGCTGACGCCGCAGCGCAATATGCACGCGCTCTGGCAGTAACGGTTTCTCCGCCAGGGCGACGTGCCCCGACGCCGCCGAAAGCCTCTCTAGTTCCGTGGTGATCATGCCGTCGTAGCGCGAAGTGGTCGCAAACACCTTGCGCGCCAAATCCATGCGAGTAGCCAGCGAGGTTTCGCGCGCACTCTCCAGTTCACCCGCGACCCGCGCGTAATCCGACGGATCCGTCACCACCGTAACGCTCTCAAAATTCTTCGCCGCCGACCGCAGCATCGTCGGCCCGCCAATGTCAATGTTCTCGATCAATTCCTCCGCGGTCAGCCCCGCTTTCGCCGCGGTCGCCTCAAACGGGTACAAATTCACCACCACCAGATCGATCGGCGCGATGCCATGTTCCGCCGCCTGCTTTTCATCCTCAGCATGCTTGCGCCGGTAGAGCAGCCCGCCATGCACCTTCGGATGCAAGGTCTTCACGCGCCCGCCAAGCATCTCCGGCCACCCCGTGAAATCGGACACATCCCGTACCTCCACGCCCGCCTCGCGCAGCAACTTCGACGTGCCCCCGGTCGAAAGAATCTCGATACGCAAAGCCGCAAGCCGCTTCGCAAACTCTACAATCCCCGTTTTGTCAAACACGCTGATCAACGCCCGCTCCACACCCATCTCAACCCCCTCTTCCTGTAGCCGCCCTCTCCGAGAGGGCGGGATTTAGACCCAACCCATAACCGACCGACGCGCAACGTCGTCAATGCCGTCGGTACCTCCACGCTCAAGGGTCAATCGAAAAAGAAAAGCAAAACAGTGTAAGCGCTACGACGGTAAATGGGAAACAAGAGGCCGATCGAACGCACCTTCCTTTAGACCTGTGCTGCAAAAGGCCGAGGCCCTGGACATTTACAAAGCGCCATTATAAGAAGACAGACTGCAATGCGCGTTTGGAACCAAATGAAGGACTTCCCCGGTGTAGCAGCGTTAGTAGCAGCCGCCCTGTTTCTAAGGTTCGGTCCGCTAGGCCGCGTAGGCGTGGACATCCACATTCACGATAGGTACCGCGTTATTCCCATCAGCGTGATCGGTTTTTGGTTGGTAGCGGGGATTGCGTTAGCGTGGCTGCTGCTCGTAGCGGCCGGCAAAATCCGGCATCACTCAGAGTAGCCGGCGAGCTAAGGTTCCGATTAGGCTCATGGCTACGACTTGACCAGCGCCTTCAGCTTGACCTGCCCCTCAACGACTTCCACCACGTACTCGACGTCGCGGCAGTTCTGCTTCTCCTGCAGATCCTTCGTCTTCTTTCGGACAAATTCCTTGAAACCCGCCTGCGACAACTTGTGGATCTCTTCACCCGTCTGCGTCTTGGCCTGGACAAACGCATGATAAAGGCGCTCCACATTCTCGGTCTCATTTTCAGGATCCGCGCAAACCACGCGAAATGCCGACGGCGGAGCCTCAGCCGCGACTACTGGGCGAATCGGCGGAGCCTCGATTACAGGAGCCGCATGGGAAGCAGGCGCCGCCACTTTCGGCGGCAACTCCGGATGCAACTCGGAATGCGCCTTCGCGCGCTCCGCCTCGATGGCCTTCGCCGCCGCCCCAAAGTGCCGCTGCGACCGCCCCTCTTCCTTCAGCTGCACTTTTTTGCGGAAAATATCTTTGTACTTCGCATACGTCTGGGTGAGGTTGTTGAACCGGAACCGCTGCCCGAATTTCAGCTCGCCGCCGCGTTCACCGTAGCGCTTCACAATCAGCTCGATGCGCCACTCAATTTCCGTAGGCGGACGCTTCCTGCCCCCACCGAAATACTGGTCATACTCAATCTTCAACTGGCGGATATCCCGCTCTAGTTGGCCCAGCTCTTCGTCGATAGTGGCCATGGGCGGACCGGGTCCTCGCTCTCTCCATGCTAGGAGCCGCCAACACTCCCGTCAACGGTACACGCGCCAAAAGCGCCTGATGCAGCACCGTACTCCCGCTCACCTACCTGTCCCCAAGGCCAGTCGAACTTGTTCCCGAATTTCTCCGTGACCTCTATGCTCCGACCTCCGCGCCCTCTGCGTTAAGTTTTTTCCCGCAGTCTCCCTTAGCAATTCCTCAAGCCTCCCACTCCGAGACGTTCTATGTTGAAATAACCCTATGGAATCCCCGACGAGGCGCACCCTCTCCCCCGACCGAGCAGATCTCCTGCGCCAGATTCCGTCCGTCGACGAACTCCTGGCCCAACCGCGCTTAGCCTCCCTCGCAAAGCACGTCGATCGCGCGCTCCTTCTCGAAGTAACCCGCGCCACGCTAGCCGAGCTACGCGCAAAAATCGCCGGCGACATGCAAGTGCAAGTCCTGAGGCTAGACGCAGCGGCTCTCGAGGAACACATCACGTCCGCGGTCGAGCAAATCCTCTCCCGCTCGCTTCAACCGGTCATCAACGCCACCGGCGTGATCCTGCACACCAATCTAGGGCGCGCCCCGATCACGGAAGCCGCCGTCGAAGAATTCCGCCGCACCGCCACGCAATACAGCAATCTTGAATACGATCTCGAAGCCGGCGGCCGCGGCAAACGCGACGTCCACACCGCGCATTTACTCGAACGGCTGACCGGCGCCGAATCCGCCATCGTCGTCAACAATTGCGCCGCGGCGGTTCTGCTGGTCCTGGCCGCGCTCGCCAAAGGCGGCGAAGTCATCGTCTCCCGCGGCGAGCTGATCGAAATTGGCGACGGCTTCCGCATCCCCGAAATCATGGCCGAAAGCGGCGCTACCCTCCGCGAAGTCGGCACAACAAACCGCACCCGCATTGCCGACTACGAGCGCGCCATCAATCAAAGCACCCGCCTGCTGCTGCGAGTCCATCCGTCCAATTTCCAGATCACCGGTTTTGCGGAAAAGCCCACGCTCGAAGAACTAGCCGCGCTGAGTCAACGCACCAACCTGCCACTGATCGAAGATCTCGGCTCCGGCTGCTTGGTCGACCTCTCCGCCGCCGGAATCACCGAACCCGTAGTCCGCGATAGCATCGAAGCCGGCGTCTCCGTGGTCATGTTCAGCGGAGACAAACTCCTCGGCGGCCCGCAAGCCGGCATCATCGCCGGAAAGAAAGAACTCGTCACCCGCATCCGCCGCCACCCGCTGTTCCGCGCCCTCCGCGTCGACAAGCTCACCACCGCTGCGCTAGCCGCCACCCTAAGCGCCTATCTCCGCGCCTCGCTCGAAGAAATTCCCGCCCTCCGCATGATTCGCCTCACGCCGCAAGAACTTAAACGCCGCGCCGAGAATTTTCTCCGCGAGCTGACTCCCGAAGTCCCGTTAGGCGAAGTCGAACTCGAAATCACCCACGGTGCCTCCCTAGCTGGCGGCGGCTCCACCCCTACGCAATCCCTCCCCACGAAAATCATCCGCATCGCCAGCGCCCGCCACTCCGCCGCACAGCTCGAACAACGCCTCCGCCGCTCCCCCGCGGGCATCAGCGTAATCGCCCGCATCGAAGACGATCGCCTGGTCCTCGACCTCCGCACCGTGTTCCCAGAACAAGAGCCCCAACTGGTCAGGGCCCTCGCGGCGGCCCTCCGCTGACTAGCTCTCGACTTCGTGGTCGACGATGAAGAACCAACGCGATGTTCGGGTCCACCGATCTGCATCGCGGACATTTCCAAGTAAGCTTGCGGACCACTCAGCCGAAGCATTACGACGTCCATAATGATCAAATCGATTTGATCGACATTGGTTTTGAAGAGTTCAATAGCTGCCTTACCATCGCACGCGACGAGAACGTGGTATCCGAGACTCTGCAGAATTTCCTGCGCCGTGTCGCGTAACCCCTCGTGATCTTCGGCCAGCAGAATTGTCTCGGTACCCGTCAACGGCTTGTCGTGATATGTGCCCTTACCGGCGACGGGCATTCCATCCACCGCAGGGAGGTACACTCGGAACGTAGTCCCATTTCCAAGCACACTGTTTGCGAGGGTAAAGCCGCCATGCTGATTGACGATGCGGTCTACTGTTGCTAAGCCCAGCCCAGTTCCCTTGCCTTCGTCCTTCGTCGTGAAAAAAGGCTCAAACATGCGCTCCGCCGTCTTCGTATCCATTCCGATTCCAGTGTCCGATACGGAAAGTAATACATAGTTGCCCGGCTTGCCAAACCCATGCTCGCCGCAGAATCGCGCATCGACTTCGACGTTATGCGTTTCAATTACCAGTTGCCCCCCATCCGGCATGGCATCCCGAGCGTTGAGGGATAGATTCATGAGCACTTGTTCAATCTGAGTTGGATCAGCGAATATCGTTGGCGGTTCTGAAGAGGCAACAACCCGGACCTCGATGTCCTCTCCAATGATCCTGGCGAGCAAACCCATTTCCTCTTCGGCGAGCGTATTCAAATTTAACTTTCGCGGTTGCAAGATTTGACCTCCCGCGAACGCTAGCAACTGCGAAGTCAATTTACCTGCGCGTAGAGACTGCTCGCGAATCTTCTGAAAACGATTGTGTACCACCGCCGTAGGTTGGGTTTCCGCGCAGCCCATTTCAGCCCAGCCCATGATTGCGCAGATCATGTTGTTGAAGTCATGCGCTATTCCTCCGACCAGGCTTCCAATGCCTTCAAATTTCTGCAATTGCCGTACCCGATAGTCCAGGCGTTTGCGCTCCTTACGTTCCACGACGTCCCGCAGCTCCCGCTGCACTGCCGGGACCAGTCGTTTGAGATTCGATTTCATCACGTAATCCTGCGCTCCCACTCTCATGGCATCGGTGGCTACATCTTCGCCAATCGTTCCGGAAACGAAGATGAGAGGCACGTCGGCGTCCATGGCTCTTATCGGGCTGCCGATCCGGCACGGCCGCGGGGCCCGAGATCGAGCACGCCTTGTGGCGATGTTCACTAAGCCTCCACAGCATCTGTTCCACCTTCCTCCATGAGTGCCCCCGCCGGCTTCCTCTCTCGCGTCGTGGTAATCACCACCACGCTGACGAGCACAAACACGGTACCGAGCATGGTTCGCAATCCAATCTGTTCGCCGCCAAGGAAATAGCCCACCAGCACTGCCACCACTGGATTCACGTACGCGTAAGTCCCCACCTTTGTCGGAGACTCGTGATGAATTAACCACAAATAAGCGGTAAACCCGATAATCGACCCCGCCACGATCAGATAGAGCAGCGCAAACCAAACTCCCCGCGAAACGCTCGCCGGATGAAAGTTGCGAAATTCACCGAGCAGTCCCGCTACCACGGCCAGCAGCAGTCCGCCCACAAGCATCTGTACGCCGGAACTCACCATCTTGGAAGGTGGCAGCGACAGCTTGCGCGTAAATATCGAAGCAATGGACCAGGTAATCGATGCCACAATCAGCGCCGCGGCCCCGGCCCGATCGATAGGCGCCCCACCGAGCTTCAACGACCGGCTCACCAGGACCGCCACCCCCGCAATCCCAATGAGTAGCGCTATTCCCAGGCGCAATGTCAATTTCTGCGTTCGCAGAAAAATAATTTCCGAAAGCGCCATGAAAACCGGGATCATCGCCAGCATCACTGCCGCAATCCCCGAAGGCACCCGCTGCTCGGACCAGAAAAGCAGCCCGTAGTCGAGCACAAATATCAGCGTCGCCAGCAAAAGCGCCGAAGCCCACTCGCGTCCCCTCGGCCAACGCTCGCCCCGCGCCGCGGTCCACACACAAAGCACCAGCCCTGCCACGGAAAACCGCATCGCCGCTAGCAAAAAGGGCGGAACCTCTCGCACGCCCACGCGAATCGCCAAATACGTCGATCCCCAAACAAAATAAATAACCCCGAAAGCGAGCAGCGTCTTCCATGTCGGCCGATCGGATTGCGTTTCCATAAGAAAGTATGCCTGTCCCAAGGACATATCTTCCACCACCAAGAAAGGAACCTCGCCAGCCAAATCGGACCACTCCCACCGAATCCACGAGCCCGTGTCGCCGTTCTGGCCGGCGCGCCGCAACTCGCGGTTATAACGCCGGGCAGGCGTCGCCTGTTAGACTCTCACCGGGAGTAACCCAAGACGGTGCTGGCGTTCCAGGTCGCCAACGGAAAATTGAAGCGGGTCAGCAAGCCGCTTCCGAGGCTGCGGCGCGGCTGGGCGCGAGTGCGCGTACGCCTTGCCGGAATCTGCAACACCGACGTGGAAATCCTACGCGGCTACCACTCGTTTCGCGGCACTCCAGGCCACGAATTCGTCGGCGAAGTGACTGAGGTCCTCTCCGAATCCGAGCGAGGCCGCTGGGTCGGCCGCCGCGTCACCGGCGAGATCAACGTGTCGTGCTCCGCTTACGGTTATCGTCCGGTCTGCCAATTCTGCCGGCGTGGGCTCAAAACCCACTGTGCCCGGCGCACCGTCCTCGGCATTGTCAACCACGACGGTGCCTTCGCCGAGTACCTGGCGCTCCCGCTAGAAAATCTTCACCGCATCCCCGATTCGATCACAGACGAGCAAGCCGTTTTCGTCGAACCACTGGCTGCTGCGTGCGAAATTCTGGATCAGGTGGAGGTGGCGGAATTCCTCGAGGCTGCCGTCCTCGGCGACGGCAAGCTCGCGCAACTGATCGCGCGCGTATTGCGGACTGCACTCCCGCGTGTGGTGATGTACGGCAAGCATCAAGACAAGCTAGCGCTGGCGGGTCGCGCCAAAATCGAAACCAGGCTGGTGGCCGGCGACGCGCGCGACAAAAAACGCATCAAGCAGACGGTTGGACTGGTCATCGAAGCGACCGGTTCGCCAACAGGCCTGGCCGTCGCCCAACAAATGACCGAGCCGCGCGGCACGCTGGTCCTAAAATCCACATTCCATGGCGCCGCGCCGGTCGAAACCTGGCCCATCGTAGTGAAGGAAATCACCGTAGTCGGGTCGCGCTGCGGCCCCTTCGCCAAAGCCATTGCACTGCTCCGCTCGGGCAAAGTCGATCCCACACCGCTCATCACGCGCACGTTTCCGCTGGCCGAAGCGCCCGCGGCGATCGAATTCGCGCAAAAGGCGAATGTGATGAAAGTTTTGCTGAAGGCAGGTTCGGGCAAACGCAGTGGTGCTTCCTAAAGCTTCCCCTTTCAACGGTATACTGGGACGCCAGCCCCAAGGAGATAGGATGGCGAATCCGCAACCTCTCGAGGTCGCGATGGATTTTATCAAGCGCATCAACTCCGGCGACGTCAACGCCCTGTGCGAGTTGATGACCGAAGGACACATTTTTCAGGACGCTCTGGGGAAGCGCATCATTGGCCGCGAAACCATGCGCCAGGGCTGGACCATGTATTTCAAGTTGGTGGCCAACTACCAGGTGCACGCGGTGGAGTTTTTCCAGACCAAGGATCGCCTGGCGATCCTTGGCACGGCCAGCGGCAGATATACCGGCGGCGGCGCAGCCAATAACAATTTCTGGGAAGTGCCTGCGGCGTGGCTAGCGGTGGTAAGGGACGGGCTTGTTGCGGAGTGGCGCGTTTATGCCGACAATCAGCCGCTGCGAAAGTTGATGGGAGACCAGGCGCCGTAGTACGTCGCGGCCTCAGAGGCTGAAGCCGGTTGAGAGGCGCGACTTGCGGCACGGCTAAAGCCGTGCCCTGACGAAAACCGGGTTCTCACGCAGACTCTGAAGCGCACAGCCAGAAATGGCCGTGCCACGGGAACACATAGGCTTTTGGAATCGAAGGGCTGTTGAACTCGAAGGCGTTGCTTTCATAATTTTATGAACGAACGCGAACTCCAAAAAATGTTGGAAGCGGTGCACTCGGGCGAGGTTTCACCCGCGCGCGCGCTCGAACGGTTGAAGCATCTTCCGTTCGAGGATTTGGATTTCGCGAAAGTGGATCACCACCGTGCGTTGCGGCAGGGCTATGCCGAAGTGATTTTCGGCAAGGGCAAAACGTCGGAACAGGTGGCGGAAATCGTGCGCTCCATGTTGCGGCACAAGGACGGGCGACAAAATATTCTGGTAACGCGGGCGGACGCCAAGACTTTTGCGGCGGTGCGCCGCGTCAATTTCGGAAAAGCGTCGGAAAAGAACAGCGGGAAAGAATCGGGAACACAACCGTTAGCCCAATTCCATCCCTTGTCTGGCGTGATCACCGTGGAGCGCAGCAAAGAAATTACCGGTAAAGGCACGATCTTCGTGGTTTCCGCAGGGACCAGCGATATTCCGGTCGCCGAAGAAGCGCTGCTAACCGCGCGCATGATGGGCAATCGCGTCGAGCATCTCTACGACGTCGGAGTCGCGGGAATCCACCGTTTGCTGGAGCATCGCGAGAAATTGACGACCGCTCGCGTGGTCATTTGCGTCGCCGGAATGGAAGGGGCGCTGCCAAGCGTTGTCGGCGGCTTGGTCGGCGTGCCGGTAATTGCCGTGCCGACCAGCACGGGTTACGGCGCAAGCTTTGGCGGGGTGGCCGCGCTTTTGGGCATGCTCAACAGTTGCGCGTCGAATGTTACCGTCGTGAATATCGACAACGGCTTCGGCGCCGCCTGCGTAGCTTCCTGCATCAATCGGTTGTAAGAGCGAGGCGGCGGCGAGGCTCGCGACACGGTGGGTGCGCGGTTGACATCCAAAACAGCGGCTGCGAGACTGATCTCACCCGCACACAAAAATGCCACACGCCCAGGGACAAACCGTGACCGTAGGTGTGACCGGAGCCAGCGGCGCTATTCTTGCGCAAAAAGCGCTGGCGCTGCTGGAGGCGGACGCGCGCGTTGCCCGCATCCACCTGGTGGTCACGGAAACCGGGCAGCGGCTCTTCGCGGAGGAACTGGGGATTACCGCGGGTGATCTAAAACAGTTGGCGACGCGGATCCTTGGCAAACCTGCCGCGAAAATCGAGGTGCTTGCCAACAAAGACGTGGGCGCGTCCATTGCTTCGGGCAGCTACGAAGTGGACTCCATGATGGTGATTCCCTGCTCGATGGGAACGCTGGCGGCCATTGCGAACGGCATCAGCGATGACCTTGTGGCGCGTGCGGCGGACGTGATGCTTAAGGAAGCGCGCAAACTGGTGCTGTGTATTCGCGACACGCCGTTTAATCGCGTACACCTTGAAAACATGATGCGGGCGCAGCAGGCCGGAGCAGTGATCATGCCCGCAATTCCGGCGTTTTATCATCAGCCGAAAACGATCGACGACCTTGTCACGCAATATGTTTGCCGCGTGCTCGCGCAAATCGGGCTTGCACAGGAAAAAATGTATCGCTGGACGGGGCGAGCCGCCACGAAACAAGCAAAGGCATGAAGAGAATTCACCACAGAGAGTACAGGGTTCACCGAGACGGAAACGAATTCTTCTCCGGGTACTCTGCGTTCTCTGTGGTGAAAGCTTTTTCTCTCCGATGACGACGAACCGCATTCGTACTGTGCTGGAAATGATCAAGTTCGAGCACTCGGTGTTCGCGCTGCCGTTTGCGCTGACCGGAGCACTGCTGGCGGCGCGAGCTACGCATCAGCCGCCCCGAGGTTGGCCGACGTTTCGGCAAATTCTTTGGATCGTTGTTGCGATGGTGGCGGCGCGGTCGGCGGCCATGACGATGAATCGCATCGTGGACCTGCGTTACGACCGCGAAAACCCGCGCACACAGTTGCGCGCTCTGGCGACCGGCGCGCTTTCAGTCTCTTTCGCGTGGATTTTTACGCTGATAGCCGTTGTGGTTTTCGTCGTTGCGGCGTGGCAACTGAATCTATTAGCGCTGAAGCTAGCTCCGCTGGCGCTGTGCATTTTGTTTTTCTATTCGTTCACCAAACGCTTCACGAACTGGTCGCATCTTTTTCTCGGTTTCGCGCTGGGCATTTCTCCTGCGGCGGCGTGGATCGCCATCACCAGCGGCCTGGATCTGCGGATGCTGATCCTGTGCGCCGCGGTTACGCTGTGGGTTGGCGGCTTCGACGTGCTCTACGCCTGCCAGGATATCGACTACGATCGCCGCGCTGGGCTGTATTCCGTGCCGAAACGCTTCGGCGTGGCGAACGCTCTGCTCATTGCTCGGACCATGCACGTTGGCGTGGTTGGTTTGCTGGTGTGGCTCGCGGCAAGCTTTGCGCTTCCCTGGCCGGCGTGGGTGGGAATCGCCGTCGTGGCCGCGCTGCTCGCTTGGGAGCATTCCCTGGTCAAAGCTAACGACCTCAGCAAACTCGACGCTGCGTTTTTCGCGATGAACGGTTATATTAGTATGTCGTTTCTGCTGTTCTGGGGCGCTGCTGCCGCTGTTTGGCGGGTTTGAAAGTTTCGGAAGTTTTGAATAGAAAAATGGCTGAACTGACGATTACCGACGCGCGGTTGAAGCCCATCGCCAGGAAAGTGCTGGCGGGAGAACGCCTGTCGATCGATGACGGCATCCTGCTCTACCGCTCGCCGGATTTGCTGGCCGTCGGGTGGCTCGCGAATCATGTGCGGGAGAAGCGCCACGGCAACGTCACCTATTTCAACGTCAACCGGCACATCAATCCCACGAATGTTTGCGTAGCGCATTGCAGGCTGTGCGCTTTTGGCCGCGACGCGAGTTCGCCGGGCGCGTACACCTTTGCGCTCGAAGAGATTTATCAGCGTGCCGAGCAGGGCGTGCGCGAAGGCGCCACGGAATTTCACATCGTTGGCGGGCTGCACCCGGATCTGACTTTCGATCACTATCTGGAGATGGTGCGCGGGTTGAAGCAGCGATGTCCCACAGTGCATCTGAAAGCGTTCACGATGGTGGAGGTACATTTTTTCTCACGCATTGCCAAGATTTCGGTTGAGGAAGTGTTGCAGAAAATAAAGGAAGCCGGCGTGGATTCCTGCCCCGGCGGCGGCGCGGAAATTTTTCACCCGCGCGTGCGCAAAATCATCTGCGACCACAAGACCAGCGGGCAAATGTGGCTGAATACCGCGCGAAAAGCGCACCAAGCGGGCCTGCATTCCAATGCGACGATGCTCTATGGGCACGTGGAGACGGAAGAAGAGCGCGTCGATCACCTGGTGAAGCTGCGCGAGCTACAAGATGAAACCCACGGCTTCGTGGCGTTCATCCCATTGGCGTTTCACCCCGACAATACGGCGCTCTCGCACATTCCCAAGACCAGCGGGTATCTCGATTTGCGCAACATCGCGGTGTCGCGCTTGATGCTGGATAATTTCGACCATATCAAAGCATACTGGATCATGCTGACGCCAAGTATCGCGCAGATCGCGCTGCGCTTCGGCGCGAATGATCTGGACGGCACGGTTGTAGAAGAGAAGATCTATCACGACGCCGGCGCGAGAACCTCGGAGTTTACGCCACGCGCTGAACTCGAACGACTGATCCGCGCCGCAGGCCGCATCCCGGTCGAGCGCGACACGCTCTATCGCCCAGTCGATCGTTCGAAGATGCCGCCGATCGTGCCCACGCCGCCACCCGGCCTGGTCTCCCTCACGCTTAACGTCTAACCAGGTTTAGTGCACCGTCGTGGCGGAGGCGGCGACTTTTGCGAGCAGTTCTTTGGGCAGAGTGGCGTATCCCTGTTCCTGCGCGATCTTTTGTCCGTCGCTGTATATCCACTTTAGATAGTCCGCGACCGCTCGGCCGCGCGCGGGGTCTTTCGCTTTCTCCGGAACATAGAACCACGTAAAACTACCGATCGGATAGCTTTCTTTGCCCGGGGCGTTTGTCAACGAGACGCGAAAATCGTCGGTGATCTTGGCGGCCAGCGCGGCCGCGGCGATGGTGTTCTCGCTCGGCTTCACGAACTCGCCGGCTGCATTCTTGATGCGAGCCATGCGCAGCGACGCGCGCTCCGCCAAATTCAGCTCTGTGTATCCGATCGAGCCGGGCATGTTCCGGACGCGATCGGCCATATCCTTCGAGCGGCCAGCACTGGCTCCCACTGGCCACTTTGGAGACTCCCCGCGCCCCGCTTTGGCCAGGAATTCCGGGCTCACTTTGCAGAGAAAGTCGGACAGGATATAGTTCGATCCTTTTCCTTCGGTGCGATGAATGACCTGTATCGGGCGGGCGGGAAGTTTCAGGCTGGGATTGATTTTAGCGATTGCTGGATCGTTCCACGTCTTGATCTTGCCCAGAAAAATATCGGCTAAAACGGGTCCGCTCAAACGCAACTCTTCTGACGTGTCCGGCAAGTTGTAGATAATGACAATGGCAATCAAGACGGAAGGAAGTTGCAGGATGCGTGCCGCGGCGTCCTTCAATTCTTTATCGGCAATGGGGGCATCGCCGCCGCCCAGATCGCCCGAGCCGGCGGTAATTTCCCGTGCGCTTTCGCCAGTACCCGCCGGCAAATAGCGGACTTGCACGGAAGAATGCTGTTTGTGATATTCGTCGCCCCAGGCCACGTTTAGAGGCTCGGGGAGAGAGGATCCGGTAGCGACAAGCGTAATCGTGTCCTGGGCTTCGCCGCAGGGGGTGATTCCCATCAGCAGGAGGGCAAGCAAACTACCAATCGTACGCACGAATCGCCGGGTGAGCCTGTTCACGGTGTCGCCGTCCTTCGGAGCGATTGAAGAATCCAACCTAATCTAAATACGATATAGCGGCTGTTCGGCGGCCGCAGAAAAGATCGTGGGGTTCGTGCCGAAACACGTATTGCAAATCCGGAACTCTGCATTGAATGCATGGATCTCATGCATTCGGCTTCTATCCTCGGCTGCCCAAGCGGAAGATTGTGCCCATGAAGGGGAGAAACTCGCGTGCGAACGATCCTGCTGTTGACGGTTTCCAATGTCTTTATGACGTTTGCGTGGTATGGGCACTTGAAATATCGGAGCGAGGCGTTGTGGAAGGTGATTTTTGTCAGCTGGGGGATCGCTTTCTTTGAGTATTGCTTTCAGGTGCCGGCGAATCGGATTGGGTCGTATGAGTTCTCGACTGCGCAGTTGAAGACGATTCAGGAATTCATCACGTTGTCGGTTTTTTCTGTTTTCTCGGTGCTGTATCTGGGAGAGAAGTTGCGATGGAACTACGCGGCGGGCTTTGGTTGCATGGTTTTGGGGGTGTTTTTTGTTTTTCATAAGTGGTGAGGAGAGAACATCGAGGATCTCTGGAAGCTGCAATGGCTTGCCGGGCTAAAGCCCAGCTCCTACATAGAGTCGCCGCATCCTCAGCTGATGCGCTGCGGGGGCCAGACTACGACGTCCTGGCGGCGGGCGAAATGCAGTAGCGGCTTTTGCGATGGAAGCCTAATGCCGGAGGTTTCGGTCATGGAGTTTTGTTGGAAGTCAGCTTCGGCAATTTGCAATTGCCAGGGTTGGTGATGGATTTCGCCGCGGTAGAGGCGGCCGCGCGGGGCGGCGCTGTAGAGGCAATAGCGCTCGGTCAGGAAATGCTCGAGGGTTCCCGGTTTCGCCTCGAAAACTTCTGCTACTGGACGGTAGCTCACTTGTAACGCACCGGGCCTGACGAGGTGATGGGTTCGTTCGCTGGAATAGTGAATCCATCCGCTGCGGTCTTCGCATTTCATGCGGGCGCGAAAATAGGGTAAGTGGAACCAGGCGCGGGCGATCGCGACTGCTGCCGGGTTTCGCGCGTCGAGGCTGAAGAACCATACGCCGGGTTTGCGATCGGCCACGACGTAGGTGCGGACATTCAGTTCCGGAAAAGCGGAGAGCCACGGTAATGCCGGCGTTGCTCGAACCCGCACGCCGGACATGCGAAATGGCACAACCGCGATCCACGCTTGCCCATCAAAGGTATCGATCTGGAGCGCGGCTGGGATGTAGGGGCGCATCAAGGCACGCATCAGGGCTGGATCGATCGGCCAATGAGCGAACAACAGGTCGTGCCAGGATTGCGCCATAATCCATGGCCCGCCGGGGAGTGGCCAGGGACGATGCGTGGTGCGATCCAAGGGGCTGGACATCAAGCTCGGTGGGCGAGCTCGGTGGGCGCGTCTCGACAGCGTCATACGATCAATATACCCTTGCGAAGAGCGTGGGAATCGAATTCTCTGCATTCAAAAAAAATGAAGGCTGCAAAAGGAGCGACACAATGCAACGCAAAGCAAGCGCGGTTTGGCAAGGCGACCTGAAGAGTGGGAAGGGATCCATTTCGACCGACAGCGGCACACTGAAGCAAACGCAGTATTCGTTCAGCACGCGTTTTGAGAATGGCGTCGGGACGAATCCCGAGGAATTGCTGGCAGCGGCGCATGCGGGTTGCTTTACGATGGCGCTTTCCGGGCAACTGGGGGCGATGGGCCTGAAAGCCGACAAATTGGAAACGACCGCGACGGTCACGCTCGATAAAGTGGGCGACGGCTTCAGCATCACCAAGAGCCACTTGGATTTGGTCGCTCGGGTCCCTGGAGCGGACAAAGCGAAATTTGATACCGCGGTAAAGAACGCGGAGACGGGCTGCCCAGTGTCGAAGCTCTTTCGAGCGGAAATCTCTGTGAACGCGCGACTGGAATCGTAAGCCGCCGCTGTTTTGGCACAACCAGCCTAACGAGTACAATGCCGCCTATGATTCCAGCACCCGGCGTTTTCCTGGCGGGTATCGCGATATTTTTCATCGTGATCTGGGACGCGTTCGAATCGATCATCCTGCCGCGCCGGGTCACGCGAAGATTTCGCCTGACACGAGCGTTTTTCAAAATTACCTGGCGAACCGCTAAGTTTGTCGCGAGTCTGCTCCCTTCGCGGAAAGCGCGCGAAACTTTGCTGGGTTTCTACGGGCCGATTTCGCTGCTCGTGTTGATCGGAGTCTGGGCGGTAGGGCTCGTTATCGGATTCGGCCTGATGCAGTATGGCGCGGGCTCGGCCGTGAACATAACTGGGGGGAAACCCGGTCTATCGACTGACATCTATCTCAGCGGGACGACATTTTTCACCCTGGGACTTGGAGACGTAGTTCCACGCTCGCAGCTGGCGCGGCTGCTGGTGGTGTCCGAGGCTGGATTTGGATTTGGTTTTCTTGCGGCGATCATCGGGTACCTTCCTTTCATTTATGGATCGTTCTCGAAGCGCGAGGTGGAGATTTCCTTGCTCGATTCGCGCGCGGGAACGCCGCCCACGGCGGGGGAGCTGCTTCGTCGCCATAGTTACGAAGGTGGACGAGAAGCGCTGCGGGAGTTGTTGAAGGATTGGGAGCTGTGGTGCGCGGAGCTGATGGAGAGCCACCTCTCGTATCCGGTGCTAGCGTATTTCAAGTCGCAGCATGACAACCAATCGTGGGTGTCGGCGCTGACGGCCATTCTGGATGCCTGCGCCTTGCTGAAAGTGGGCATTGATGGGGCGTGCGAGCGGCAGGCGAAGCTTACGTTTGCCATCGCGCGGCATGCGGTGGCGGACCTCGCACAGGTGTTCGGCACGCCGCCGCGTGCGTTGCCCTACGAGCGGCTTTCGCCGGAGGATGCGCAGCGACTTCGTGCCACGCTGGCGGAAAATGGCATGCGGCTTCGCGACAGCGAACAGGCCCAGCAGGAACTGGCTGCCACGCGCAAGATGTATGAGCCCTACATATACGCGCTGGCGACGTATTTGAACCAAACGCTGCCGCCGTGGATTCCGCAGGGCAAGGGAAAAGACAACTGGCAGACGACGGCGTGGGGCGAGGGTGCGGGGCTGGTCAGCAAGAAAGTGGAAACGGTCGCGGTCGACGATCACTTTTGATTTGGCGGAGTGCGGGCGGAAACTTCGGAAGACCCTAGTTCGCAAACCAATTGAGAAAAATGAGGGCGAGGAAAAAATGAAAGCGATTCGCGTGCACGAGTTCGGAGGTCCCGAAGTTCTAAAGTACGAAGAGGTTCCCACGCCTAAGCCGGACGCCGGGCAGGTGCTGGTGAAAGTGCATGCGGCCGGCGTGAATCCTTACGATACGTACATGCGCTCGGGAACGTACGCTATCAAGCCGCCGCTTCCCTACACGCCGGGGTCGGATGCAGCGGGCGTGGTGGAAGCTGTTGGTAGTGGCGTGACTAAAGTGAAGCCCGGGGATCGGGTGTATACGGCGAAGACGCTGACCGGAGCCTACGCGGAATTCACGCTCACGCTTGAGGATCAGGCGCAGAAACTTCCCGCCAATATCACGTTCGATCAGGGCGCTGCGATCTGGGTGCCGTACGGCACGGCGTATCACGCTTTGAAGCAGGAAGCGAAGGGGCGTGCGGGAGAGATTGTGCTGGTGCACGGAGCAAGCGGCGGCGTGGGCACGGCGGCGGTGCAGATTGCACGCGCCGAGGGCCTGACCGTCTTCGGCACGGCTGGAAGCGACAAAGGCCTCGAGCTGATCAAGCGCGAAGGAGCGCACCAGGCCTTCAATCATACGAAGACGGGTTACACCGACGAAATCATGAAAGCCACCGGCGGTCGCGGCGTCGATATCATTCTGGAGATGCTCGCGAATGTGAATCTTGCCGCTGACCTGAAAATGCTCGCCACACACGGGCGCGTCATTATCATTGGGAACCGCGGCGAGATCACCATCAACCCGCGTGACCTGATGGCTCGCCGCGCTTCCGCCCGGGGCTTTACGCTATGGGCGGTAACCGATGCGGAAGCCAACGAAATCCATGCGGCGCTGTATGCGGGCTTCGAGAATGGTACGCTGCGGCCTGTGGTCGGCAAGGAGATTCCACTCGCCGAAGCCACGCGAGCGCACACGGAAGTGTTGGCGCCGGGGTCACATGGCAAGATCATCTTGGTGCCGTAAGGGTTGATCGCAAGGCTCAGTTGACATATACAGTCAGCGTGAAGCGCTTTCTCATGCCCGCTATTGCTGCGCTTGCGTTGTCTCCAATACTTTGGGCGCAGACTCCTCCACCCCCGGACGCTGCCCAAAAGCCGCGGGTGATAGCCCACGATTCGATCACCGTTAAGGCCGGTATCCCCGCAGACGTCCTTCAGAAAGAATCGCAATATGACAAGGTGTTCCAGGCCGTTGAAAAAGGACGACGAATACGATGACGCCTTGCTGAAATTTCAGGAGGCCGAACGCATCCCCGAGATGCTGCCGGGACCGAATCAAGGAGTATTCACCGGCGCTTTGAAAGATGGCCCGCTGACCCTCGGCGACATGAGAAACGGGGCGCTACAAGGCGTGTTGGAACAGGAGGCGGACACCTTAATCCTTATGAAGCGCTTCGCGGAAGCGGAGAAAATTCTCGTGCGTCGCGCGGACGTCCTGCGGGCGTGGGCAGGCGAGTTCGACAATTCTTTCCCCCACAACTATGTCGAAACCGCCGCCGTCCACATGATCCAGCAAGATTGGCCGGCATCCGAAAAATCCTGCCTACAAGGCATGAGCGCCTATGACAAGGCCATCGAGCACTTCAAAGGCGCCAACGACACGGACGGCCTGAACCGCGCGCGCCGGGCTAAGGCCCTGGACATGTACTATCTGGGACTCGTCTACTATCGTGAGCGCAAATATGTCGAATCGCTCGAGACATTGGACCAGGCATTTGCCACGGCTTCGGAACTCGATGCGCGGCGGGAGTCTCTCGTTCAGATAACCACATCGGCCCGCAACATTGCCATTGAACCTCTTCATTTGATTGAACCAAGTGGGAAATTCGTCTGAATTCTCTGCCGGAGGAGGGATCGAAGAAAGCCGGTAATCATTAGGCGGTGCGCCAACGTTCGCCCTAGGTGTTTTGATTCGCGACCACTGCCCGTATAATCGATAGCGTCGCGCTCAGCGGCATTACGGACTCGAGGCCCTCATCTTGCACGCGCATTTACCTATGCTGGTGCTGTTTGCCGCGCACACCGCTTCCATCGGCCAGTACTGGCACAAACTGACAGACAAGACGTTCACCGGGATCTACCACGCCAATTTTTTCGATCTGGCGATGATGGTTCCTTACTTCATCGTGCTGTTCATCCTTGCGATTTACGGCCTGCACCGTTATTTGCTGGTCTACGACTACTACGCGTACGCGAAGAATGTTCCGGGCCCGCCGCCGGTGGCCACTTCGTGGCCTCGTGTCACGATCCAGCTGCCCATTTTTAACGAACGCTACGTCATCGAGCGACTGGTCGAAGCGATTTCGCGCTTCGACTATCCTCGCGAGTTGCTGGACGTGCAGGTCCTGGATGACTCAACCGACGAAACGCAGCAAGTCGCCAGTTCGGTGGTGGATCGCTTTGCCGCGCAAGGCTTGCTGATCACGTATATCCATCGCTCCAACCGCGCGGGCTACAAAGCTGGGGCGCTCGAAAACGGGCTAAGAACCTCGCGCGGAGAATTCGTGGCGATCTTCGACGCGGATTTTCTTCCCGAGCCCGATTTTCTGCGGCGCACGATTCCCTACTTTCAAAACAAGGAAATCGGCATGGTGCAGGCGCGGTGGACCTACCTCAATCGCGACTATTCGCTGCTGACGCAGGTGGAGACAATCTTGCTGGATGGGCACTTCGTCGTGGAGCATGGCGGCCGTTCGCGACGCGGTGCATTTTTCAATTTCAACGGAACCGCGGGCGTCTGGCGCCGCCAAGCCATCGACGACGCTGGCGGCTGGCAGCACGACACGCTCACCGAGGATACGGACCTTTCGTACCGAGCGCAGCTCTTTGGTTGGAAATTTCTGTATCTGCCAGACATCGAGTGCGCTTCCGAGCTGCCTATCGACATGAACGGCTTCAAAGCGCAGCAAGCGCGCTGGGCCAAAGGGTTGATGCAGACCGCGAAGAAAATCCTGCCCAAGGTTTTCGCGTCGGATGTGCCGTTCTTCGTAAAGGCCGAGGCCTTCTTTCATCTTACGGCCAACATCAGCTATCCGTTGATGGTGCTGCTGTCGACGATGCTGCTTCCTGCGATGATCGTGCGTTTCTATCAGGGCTGGATTCAAATGTTGGTCATCGACCTGCCGCTGTTTCTGGCGTCGACGTGTTCGATCTCAAGCTTTTATCTGGTGGCGCAGAAGGAAATCCACCCGAAGACCTGGTGGCGCACCTTCCTGTACATGCCCTTTGTGATGGCCACCGGAATCGGAATTTCGGTGCGGAACGCCCAGGCGGTGCTGGAAGCGATCGCTGGTAAGAAAACTGAATTTGCGCGGACACCGAAATACAAGATCGAGGGCAAGGGCGATACTTTCGTTTCGAAGAAGTACCGCAACAAAGCCGGCCTGATGCCCTACGCGGAAGTCCTTCTAGGGTTTTATTTCGCTTTGACGGTTGTCTACGCGGTGCTGAATGAAAATTACGCTACCGTGCCGTTTCTTCTTCTGTTCGTGTGGGGCTACCTCTACACGGGTTTCATGTCCCTCGGCCAGAGCTACTTTGCGCACCTGCGATTTGATGTGAATGCTCCTGAGATGCGACCCGCCGCTTCGGGCGCTCCAGGTTTCTAGTTTCATCGGCCTGGAGCCGGCAAAGATGCCGGCGCTACCAGAAAAGAAAAAGCTCCGGGAATCGCGACGGGGTGAGGGTGCGATTCCCGGAGCTCTATGGCGCGCGAAACTGTTCAGTGGGTCGTCGCGCCAGAGCTGGCAACATATGCGCTGTTGCTTACGGGGGATGCGCGTCGACGCTGGCGGCGTGTCGCGGCCACCGTGTAGAGCGCAACCAAACCTGTTCCAACGGCCAAGATAACCACCATCGTCACGTCGATGGCATTCAACGGTGCCGCAAAGGTTCCATCCCAATTCGACGCCGGCATAATCGCCGCTTGCGCCACGCCATTGTCTTGAACAGCGACCGGAGCCGGAACCTGGACTGCCACGGCTACCTCCGTCGGAGTGCCCGGATTGATGTCAAATGTGTCCGGGCTCATCTCCTGTTGCGCACGGACCGGGCTCGCGAAGAACAGCGCTATTCCCAGCCCCATCACCACCACTGACCCTCGAATAATCTCTTGTACTTTCATTGTGGCTACTCCCTCTTTCGTTTTGGCTTTTCCGACTTACGCCGAGGAGAGAAGCAAGCTTGTGGCCAAGCGTTTTTGCGGACCGCTCTTTTTGCAGCTGATCCTGTAAGTTACTGATTTGTTGATGTTTGCGCCAAGTGTGGTGCTAGTGTGAGCCTGACGACCCCAAGAATGCTAGAGGTTTTTAGCTAACCTGTCGGATAGGCGTTCTATCCGTTCAGATAGACACAACTTGTAGGAACCGAGCGCTACTCGAACTCGAACAGCACAATTTCTGGTTGAGAACCCACACGCAGCGGCGGACCCCAGGTCCCGGCCCCGCTCGAGGTGTACACCAGCATCTGCCCGATCCGATTCAACCCGTAAACAAACTCTCGGTACATTCGCGTGGCGAGCCAGGTGTACGGAATAAATTGCCCCAGGTGCGTGTGTCCAGAAACTTGCAGCCCGAATCCCGCGGCCTCCGCCACGGCAACGTGATCGGGGGCATGGGTCAGCAGGACGCTGGCGCGTTCGCGATCGAGGCCGATCGCCTCCAGCACCGAGCCAAAGTGGGTCGCATGCGTGGCGTGCTTGTAGGGCACGCCGACGATCTGCAAGCCGTCGATTTCGGCTTTCTCATTTTCGAGCACGCGCACGCCTGAAGCGCGCACCGCTTCCAGAAACCTCGCGGGATCGCGAAACTCCTCGTGATTCCCTTCAACAAAAAACGTGCCCAGGGGCGGGTTCAATCCCTTCAATGGAGATGCGGCGTGGGTGGCGTCCACGGCCGTGCCATCGTACAAATCGCCGGCGATCCAGACAATGTCGGGCTTGAGTCGATTGATGGCCGCGGTCATCCTGCGCGCGAAGCCGATGTTCTTCACGTGCCCGAGGTGCATGTCGGTGATCAGCGCCGCTTTCCTGCCTCGCCACGCCGGAGGTAGGTTCGGCAACTTGATGCTGAGGCGTCGAACGCGGGTCCACGCGGCGTTGATCACACCGTACGCGCTAATGGTTGCCGCGGTGCCGAACACCACCGCGGCCAGCAAACGGCCATTGATGTTCGCCTCCGCGAGGCGCGCGCCACCATAAATCACCCAGCATGCGCATGCCGCGAAAAACAGAAAGCTCAGGGCGCCCAGCCAGATGGCGGCTACGGTGTAGAGCCACCGCAATACAATATTGTTATAGCGAAACGCGAGCAGCGAAGTGGCCAGAAAACTGACCGAGAGAATCGCCAGGGTCAGTTGCAATGCGGAAACGCCGGGCGAATCCGGCGCCTGCCAGAAGTAATTCCAGGTCTCGTACAGAAAGATATGCCCCAAAAACAACACGGACTGAAAAATAGCGATGAACACAATCAACCTAGATCTCATTCCCTCTTAGATGACACGGAGGAGCCATCGTGTACAAGCGCTTTTTGACCTCTCGCGGCCTATCTCGGCTACAATGCCTGCCGCGCAGGTACCGGCTCGGGGGCCAGTATCCGAATGCGGTGAAGGGGTGCTGCTCCCAGCGGGACATGAATTTGAGTGGTGGCGAGGTGAGTGGATGAGTGGTTGGGTGGCGCGATGGTCGTGGTGTCAGCTGGTAGCCTTGCGTTTAGCGTTCGCGTTTACGGGTCTTGCGCTTGCTTGCGCGGCCCCGATCAGCCAGGCACAACAGCGGCGCGAGCGTGAACCGAACAGCGCGTATGCTGCGCGCCGCGCAAGACTGGCGGCTGAGGTCGATGCTCCCATTGTGCTCTGGGGTTTCAGTGGGCGCGAGGAGTCATCGCAGGCTTATGTTTTCGCCCAAGAAGAGAACTTCTACTACTTGACCGGGCACAACGAAGAGGGCGCAGCGCTCATCATTTTGCCTGCCGGAAAGGCCGCCAGCGAGGGAGGCGGCACCGCACCCGCGAGCGACTTTGGGAACGCCACGCTCTTTCTTCCCGCAAAAGATCCCGCCAAGGAAAAATGGAACGGCATCCGCACGTCGCCGTCCGATCCGGGCATTGAAGCGCGCACCGGCTTCTCCACGGTAAAACCATTCAGCGAACTGCGCGCCAATGTCGAAAGGCTGGCCAAGAGCTATCCTGGGGTTTACACCATCCTTCCGTATGAAACGGAGCTGGGTGGGTATCCGCACGAGAAGCAAGTGGTCGATTGGCTGCAGCTTGCAGCACCGCAACTGAAGCTCAAAGACGTCCGGCAGCAGATTTACGCGCTTCGCCGGATTAAATCACCGGGGGAAATCGGGTTTCTGAAAGAGGCGATTGAGCTATCGCTCGACGCGCATTTTGAAGCGATGAAGATGATGCGGCCAGGTCTTTACGAATATCAGATCGCCGCGAAAATGGTGGAGGTCCACGCCATGGGCGGCTCGGAAGCGGAGGGTTACGCGCCCATCGTGGGCGCCGGCCCGAATTCCACGGTACTGCACTACGACAAGCTTTCGCGCAAGATTGCCGACGGAGACATCGTGGTGCTGGATGTAGGCGCGCAGTACTCCGGCTATTCCGCGGACATCACGCGCACGTTGCCCGCGAACGGCAAATTCACGCCGCGGCAACGCGAAATCTACGAGATCGTGCTTGGTGCGCAGAACGCGGCGATGGCCGCGCTGAAGCCCGGCATGGATATGTGCGGGAAGGGCGACAAGAGCGTCTTCAAGATTTCCTACGACTACATCAATTCGCACGGCAAGGATCAGCACGGCAAACCGCTCGGTCAATACTTCATTCACGGCCTTGGTCACAACATCGGACTCGATGTGCACGACCCGGGTACCTACTGCACCCCATTTGAGCCAGGCATGGTGGTCACCATGGAACCCGGCATCTACATCCCCGAAGAAAATCTTGGCGTGCGCATCGAAGACGACGTGCTGATTACCGAGACCGGCTACAAGCTTTTGAGTGAGCGCCTGCCGCGCGATCCCGATGAAATTGAAACGATCATGGCGGACGCGGCCAAGTTGCGCTCCAAGGGCGTCGACAACAAGAAGCAGGGTGATTGACCCGCTTGAATGCGGGCCGCTATACTGTTGGTCCGCGCTGGAAGCGGAATTTGCCCCCGCGTGCCTCGAGTCATTCCGCGCGCAGCCGTAAGCAAGTCAACTGGCCGCTAGCAGGAATTTCCGAAACTCAGCACTTTTGACAGGGAGCGGTCGAGCCCGGCGATCCGGGTTCGCAATAAAACATGAGCAGCGTCAAGGCCACACAACTTCGCCCCGGCATGGTCATCCAGCACGAGGGCCAGCTTTATACGGTGTTCAGTACGGATCACCGCACTCCGGGAAACAAGCGTGGCTCGATGCAGACGCGCCTGAAGAATCTGAAATCCGGCACGATGATTGATTACCGGTTCCGCGCGGAAGAATTCGTGGACCGCGCGATTCTGGACTCAGTGGAATTCGAGTACCTCTATAACGAGGGTGATGATTTTCACTTCATGAACACCGAAACTTACGAGCAGATGCACCTTACCCGCGATCTGCTGGGCGAAACCGTCTTCTACCTGATTCCCAATACCGTGGTGAAAGTGGAGTTCTTTGAGGAAAAAGCTATCGGCGTCGATTTGCCGGACACCATGGACCTTAAAGTCATTCAAACGGAGCCGACGCTGCAAAAGGCTACTGCCAGCGCGGTCGGTAAACCAGCGACGCTCGAAACGGGTTTGGTAGTACAAGTACCTCCCTTCGTCAACGAAGGCGACCGCATCAAGGTCGATACTTCGGAAGCGCGGTACGTGCAGCGCGTGGAATAATCTGGGAAATTTGCGAGTGCAGTTTCGATTATCTAGCGTACACTTTGACTTCCGCCTCCGCAGCTGAGCTCAGCGCATGCTGAATTCAGAAGAGGCGAAAAGGCGCGGCCGAGGCAACTCGATCGCGCCTTCGCTTTTTCCCCGCCGAATTTCCGATAGTAGTTCCCAGTTAGCGCTGCCAATTCAATCGGTCGGCGCAACCCCGCCTAGTCCTCGTTGAATGGTAGCTCGGAAAACAAAGCATGCATGTAGCGTTCCGGCGCAGCTACGAACCGACTCACAAGCTGAAATGGGTGGCTCTCGCAATAGGTGATTTGATGGACCGCGCCCCCATCAAAGGAAAGGATTTGCGCACTTGCAGCAACGAGATAAACGATTCGCCGTGCGACTGGTCGTGGAGGCTCTTGCCACCATAGCTGTGCGATACTCCTAGACCATCGACGTGACTCGCGACATTGAAAAAACTCTCCGCCCTGAGATAGAAACCAAGTCCAGTTTTCTTTGAAAACGACAGCCTTAAAGCCTTCACCAAAGGCTCTATGGACCTCACACTCGCGGTTGTGTTCGGTGAGAAATTTCTGTTGCCGCCTTCAAGTCCGAATCCATAGTGAGACGTGGTCGCCTCCAACAGCGTGGATTTTCCAGTTCCGTTTTCGCCGACGAAGAAACACACTCGGCTGCTGATCTCAAGGGAGTGCAGCGACGCAATCGCGGGAATGTTAAATGGATATTCGTTCCACTCGGTCACACGCTGACGAAGCAACGAGATTTCCTTCAGTCGCATCATTTGCAGCGTTTTCCTGGGTTATCAGAAATTGACCCCACCGCCAAATTTTCTGGGTTGGCGCGCTTGACTCGAACTGCAATCTACCCCTGTTTTGCAGCTGATTTTCCGAGTGCGGGTTCTTCGCCCGCGGGATGGGCGCCGAATACGCGATCGAAGATGGCGTCCACGTAACGAAGCTGTCGCTGCAAATCGAAAGTGTGCGCGAGCGCGGTGGCATCCATATATTTTGTAATTCGCGGATCGCCTGCTACCTGATTGCGGAAACTCGAATCGCTCTCCCACGCGGCCATGGCGTTTTCCTGGACCGCTTTGTAGGCCTCGTCGCGAGGCATGCCCTTCTCGACGAGGTCCTGCAATAGCTGACCCGAGTACACCAGGCCATGCGTGGATTCAAGATTGCGCAGCATGCGCTCCGGGAACACGCGCATTTCTCCGATGATAGTGGTCATCTTGGCGAGCATGTAGTCGACGAGGATTGTGGAATCCGGCAGGATCACGCGCTCGACCGAACTGTGCGAGATGTCTCGCTCGTGCCAGAGTGCGACGTTCTCGTAGGCAGCCAGCATGTTGGAACGCACGAGACGCGCCAGTCCACTCACTTGTTCGCAGTTGACCGGGTTCCGTTTGTGGGGCATTGCGGAACTTCCACGCTGCTCTCCGTAGAACGGCTCCTCGGCTTCGCGCACTTCGGTGCGCTGAAGATGGCGGATTTCCACTGCGATTTTTTCGAGCGTGGCGGCAATCAGCGCCAGGGAGCTGAGGTACTGCGCGTGAAGATCGCGCTGAATCACCTGTGAGGCCACCGGCGTAACCGCTAGTCCGAGGCGCTTACAAATCCTCGCTTCCATCTCTGGGCCGAGATGCGAGGCGTTCCCAACCGCGCCGGAAATCTTGCCGACGGCCATCTGGGTTGCGGCATCGCGAAAGCGCTTGATGTTGCGCTGGTTCTCCGCAAACCAGTTGGCGATCTTCAGGCCAAACGTAATCGGCTCGGCGTGAATGCCGTGGGTGCGGCCGATTTGTGGCGTGCTGCGAAACTGGTGAGCGCGAAGGTCGAGGACTTCGGCGAAAAGCACCATGTCGCGCTCGATCAAGTGGGATGCGTCGCGAATGAGCAAAGCTTGCGCGGTGTCCACGACATCGTTGGCGGTCATCCCGTAATGCAGCCAGCGCGCCGCCGCGGGATCACCGATGGATTCGCCGACGGCCATCGTGAACGCGATGACGTCGTGCTTTACATGCGATTCGATTTCGTGGATGCGCGCGGCGTCGGCCTTGGCGCGCGATCGCAAGGCCACGGCCGCTTGTTTCGGCACCAGGCCCGCTTCGGCCAGCGTATCGGTCGCGGCAAGCTCGACCTCAAGCCATTTGGCGTACTTGTTGGCGTCGCTCCAGATGCGGCCCATTTCCGGGCGGGTATATCGTGGAATCAAAACCAACCCCCTGCTGAAAATTGGTGAAACCGCTCACTTCCAGAGTGTCATCATACCGCAGGAGAAGCGTTTTCGACCTGCGCCGCCCGTGATTACCTATCCGAGCCTCGCGCGTCTGGGATAGAGGGCAGTCCGTAGAGCGCTGAAGTTCGAGTGGCGTCATTTCGTCGTAAGAGTTTAGGGAGTTTGAGCGATGTCGAAAGCCCGATGGCTCAGCGATTTTGCCGACGACCTGCGGTTTGGCCTGCGCACCCTGCGCAAGAGCCCCGGATTCACGGCCATCGCGGTCCTGACCCTCGCCCTGGGCATCGGCGCGAACACCGCCATCTTCAGCGTCGTCGAAAACGTCCTCCTGCGGCCCCTCCCTTACAACCATCCGGAATCACTGGTCGAAATCTGGAACACCTACCCGGGATTCCAGACGGTCGGCATCTCCGCGGGCGACTACATGGACTACCATCGCCTTGCCAAGAGCTTTTCCGCCATGGGCGCCTACGGAGAAGTCTCCCAAGGCTTCAACCTGACCGGTGTGGGCGAGCCGGAACGCGTTCAGGCCAGCGTGGCAAGTTCCAGTCTGTTCTCGATGCTTGGCGTTCGACCAGTAGTAGGTCGCACGTTCTTACCCGAAGAGGATAAGCCGGGAGGCGATGCGGTTGTATTGCTCAGCCATCGATATTGGCAGCGGCGTTTTGGCGCGGATCCAGCAGTCGTAGAAAGAGAGGTTGCGCTGGACGGCCGGAAATTTCGCGTGGTTGGCGTTTTGCCAGAGACGTTCCAGATTATGCGTACGATGGATCTCTGGCTGCCTATCAACGGCTATCAAGGCTCACTGGACGATCACATTCATCATGGAATCGCCCCCATTGCGCGGCTTCGGCCGGGCGTGACCGTAGAACAGGCAGGCGCCGAGATTGAAACGCTGAATCGGCAGGAAACCGTTGCCTATCCCGATTCGCACAAGAGTTGGGGGACCTTAGTACACGTCATGGAAGACCCTTCCGCCGCCAAGCTGCGGGCCACGCTGTTGGTGCTTTTCGCGGCGGTGGGACTCGTACTGCTGATCGCCTGCGCCAACATCGCTAATCTGCTGCTGGCGCGCAACGCCGCCCGTGAACGGGAGATGGCACTGCGCACCGCGTTGGGCGCGGCGCCGGGGCGGCTCGTTCGGCAACTGCTGACGGAGAGCATACTCCTCTCTCTGTGTGGCGGAGGCGCAGGCTTGCTACTGGCCGCAGCCGGAATCCAAGCGCTGGGAGCGCTTGCACCGGCGGAGCTAACGGTCATTCGAGAGACGCGCATCGACGTTCCCATTCTGGCATTCACCATCGGTGTCTGCCTGACCGCAGGAATTATTTGCGGCTTGCTGCCCGCGCTGCGTGCGCGCATGCGTGACCTGAACAACATCCTGAAGCAAGGAAGCAAAGGCACCGGCGCGCCGGGAAGCCACCGCGTCCACAATGTCCTGGTCGTCTGCGAAATCGCACTCGCACTCGTTCCGCTCGTGGGAGCCGGCCTTCTGCTGCAAAGTTTCCGCCACCTTCTGGATGTCGCGCCCGGGTTCCAAACCGAGCGCGTGCTCAGCATGCAGATTACGCAAGCGGCGATTCCGCCCGTCGAAGCTGCGAAGCTCTCTCAGGATCAACAAATCGAGCTCGGCAAGAAGCAGTCGCTGCAATTCGATCAGATCATTCAACAAGTGAGTGCGCTGCCGGGCGTGAAATCGGCGGGAGGCATTAGCACTCTTCCGCTGGCAACCGATATGCGGGAAGCTTCGCGGTTTTTGATCGAAGGGCAGCCCATCTTGGCCACGGGGGTGCGTCCCGTGGCGCAGATCCGCACGGCCAGCCCCGAGTATTTCGCAACCGTGGGCATTCCCCTACAAAAAGGCCGCCTGCTGACACGCGATGATTGGGTGCAACAAGACAAGATCGTCGTCAACGACACGATGGCGCGGCGATTCTTCGGCAATGAAGATCCCATCGGGCACCGCGTCAATTTCTGTTCGCTCGATCCGCAGCCTTGCTGGTTTTCGATTGTCGGAATTGTTGGCAACGTGCACCAGTTTGGCTTGGAGGCTGGCCCAACTTACGACGCTTATTTTACGGGCGGCTGGACTCCGCACCTGGTGATCCGCACGTCGTCCGATCCCGTCGCGATCGCCGCGGCCGCCACCGAAGTCGTGCATCGAGTCGATCCCAGCTTGCCGGTCACCGAAGTCACCACGCTCGACGGTTTGCTGTCCCGTTCGATCTCACCGCGCCGATTCTCGGCCGTACTCATCGGCGTTCTCGCGGCGCTAGCGCTGGTCCTGTCAGCCGTGGGCATCTACGGCGTGATGAGCTACACGGTCGGCCAGCGTACCCAGGAGATAGGCATCCGCATGGCACTGGGAGCCCAGCCGCAAAATATGCTCGCTCTGGTTCTAGGACGCGGCGTCGGCCTGGCGCTAACGGGGATCGCAGCCGGCATATTCGGCGCCCTAGCCCTAACCCGATTCCTGTCGAGCCTGTTGTTCGGAGTGCGGCCGACAGACCCGCTGACCTTCGCTGCGGTGGCGGCTCTTCTGTTGATGGTGGCGCTGGCGGCCTGCTACATACCCGCTCGCCGCGCAATGAAGGTCGACCCGATGGTCGCGCTCCGTTACGAATAGGGAAAACGGCGGGAAACCATATCTGGCCCGGGCCAAGAAGGTGTCCAGCCCGGAAGCCACAGCCAGGAATGGCTGTGCCACATAGATAACCCTTCCTGCTTCCTGATAAAACAGACCTAACCGCAAGCCTGAAAACCTGTCTAATGAAGCGGATGAGGCAGAGGGTCGAGACCACTGGGGAAAGCGACGCCATCGCCGTCGAGCGAACGCTCGCGGGCGATCGCGACGCTTTCCGCATTTTGGTGGAGAGGCACAGCCGCAACGTGTTCCGCCTCGCCTATCGCATGACCGGCAATCAGCACGACGCGGAAGAGGTAGTGCAGGAGGCGTTCTTGCGGGCGTATCAGAAGCTCGGCCAGTTTGCGGCGCGCGCCAATTTTGGAACGTGGGTGTACCGCATCGCGGCCAACTACGCGATTGACCGGATGCGTCAGCGCAAAAGCGAAGACGCGCAGCGGGAGCCCGCAGGCAGACCGTCGGAGGATGGAATCGAGCGAGACCCAGCGAGCTTGGTGCCGGATGCCGCGCCATCGCCGGAACGCCTGGCGCAAAGCGAGCAGTTGGCCGTCCATATGCGGCGCGCGCTGAATGAGTTGACCCCGGCCGAACGCACGGCTTTTGTGATGCGCCACTGGGGCGGCTCGGGAATCGAAGAAATTGCCGAAGCGCTGAAGTCGAGTTCCAGCGCGGCGAAGAACACCGTGTTCCGGTCCGTTCAAAAGTTGCGGCGCTCGCTGGAGCCCTTCGTGGAGCGCCGCGGGCAAGCGAAGGCCATGGGAACAGAACTATGAAACACCCAAATGAGGACGAGTTGATCGCATACCACGGCGGCGAGGTTTTGCGGCGCGACGCGATCGCGAAGCATTTGACGGATTGCCCGGAATGTCGCACGGAACTGGAGCGCATCGACGCGATTCTTGCGGCGCTGAGTAGCATGCCGATTCTGGATCCGGGCGACGACTATGGCCAGCGCGTTTGGCAGCAAATCGCTCCGCGCCTTCCGGAGCGCCGAGCGCCCTGGTGGAGCTTTGCCGCAGGTCGCGGCCTGACGGCTGGGTGGTTTACGCCGCGCCGTTGGGCAGCGGTAGGCGCAATCGCGGCCGTGGTCATCGTTGCGTTTCTGGCAGGGCGTGTGACGAAGCGAGCTACTCCGGAGCCAATCGCTGCCGACATAAGCGCAGACAATGTGCGCGAGCGTGTTTTGATCATGGCCGTCGGCGAGCACCTGGGCCGCTCGGAGATGGTCCTCGTGGACCTGGCGAACGCCGAACCGCTCGACGCGAAGCAAAAACAGGTGAACATTTCCGCCGAACAGCGGCGCGCCGAAGACTTGCTGGAAGAAAACCGCTTGTATCGACAAACGGCGTTGGAACAAGGCGATACGGGACTTGCCAATATCTTGGATGAACTCGAACGCGTGCTGCTCGACGTCGCTCACAGCCCTCAAGAGGTCACCCCGGCGCAACTGGACACTATTCGCCAGCACATCGATACGCGCGGGATTTTGTTCAAGGTGCGCGTGGTCGGCAAGGAATTGCAGCAGCGCGAGGAGACCTCGGCGCCCGTTGCGAAGCCAGACGGATCGACGAAGCAGGAGAGGAATAAGACATGAACGTTGTTGAGATTGCGCAGATTGAATGGATACAGCGACCCTCGCCGATTCGCTCGAAGATCACGATCTTCCGAGGCGCGACGTGCATCGCGCTCGCAGCGCTGCTGCTGGCGCCGGCTTCCGTACGAGCACGAACGGACGCAGACGCGCCGGACGTAGGCTTCCCAAGCGCGGCACAAGCAGCTCCGCAGGAACAAGAACAGAGTAGCGACGACAAACAAGATCAAGATCAGGAAAAACGTGATCGCGAACAGGAAGCGCGCGATCGTGAGCAGGAAAAGCGAGATCGCGAACAAGAAAAACGCGACCGCGAACAGGAACGTATCGAGCGCAACTCCGAACTGTACGACGATGGCCGCGAAGCCCTCGACGAAGACCGTTACGACAAGGCCGAATCGAAATTCGCGGAACTTGCCGCTCTCAACGGGCCGCAAACCGACGCCGCACTCTATTGGAAAGCGTATGCGGAGAATCGTCTCGGCAAGCGCGATGCCGCGCTGGCGACGATCGCGGACCTGAAACACCGCTTTCCACAAAGCCGCTGGCTGAAGGACGCCAGTGCCCTGGAGATCGACGTACGGCAGCGAGCCGGGCAACCGGCGCATCCGGAGTCGCAAAGCGACGACGACCTGAAAATGCTTGCTATCCAGGGGCTGATGAACAGCGATCCGGAACGCGCCATGCCGCTGCTGGAAAAAGTCCTGAACGGCACAGCCACGCCGCGCGAGAAATCCAAAGCGCTATTTGTGATTGCGCAAAGTGGCTCGCCGCAAGCGCGAGAAATCCTGGGGCGCATCGCGAGCGGGCAGAGTAATCCCGAACTGCAGCGGAAAGCAGTGGAATATCTTGGAATGTTTGGGGGTGGCGCGGCGCGGAAGACGCTGGCCGACGTCTACGCGAAAACCAGCGATGAATCCGTAAAGCGCGCGATTCTGAAGAGCTACATGATTTCCGGCGATAAAGCGGATTTGTTCGCGGCCGCAAAGAGTGAGAAAGACGAGACGCTGCGACGCGAAGCCATCCGTCAACTAGGCCTCGTCCACGGCGTCGACGAATTGCAGCAGCTCTACCAGAAAGAAAGCTCGACGGAAGTGAAGCGCGAGATCTTGCAGGCGCTTTTTCTGGCGGGAGATTCGAACCGGTTAGCCGAAGCGGCGCGAACCGAGAAAGATCCAGAGTTGCGGCGCACGGCGGTGCGCAATCTGGGTCTAATCAACTCGGCTGACTCCGCGAACGCGCTTCAATCAATTTACAGCAAAGAAACCGATCGCGACGTGCGCAAAGAAGTGCTGAACGCTTATTTCATTCAGGGGAACGCAGCTGGACTCGTGACTGTCGCGCGGGGCGAAAAGGATCCCGAGCTTAAGAAAGAAGCGGTGTCCAAGCTGGCGCTGATGCACAACAAGGAAGCCACCGATTATCTGATGGAAATTCTACAAAAGTGAGGAACGCGATGGGCACTGCATCGATCGCATTTCGTACCGGCATGGCGGTGATCCTAACTGGCGGCTTCCTGGCGATGATGCCTGCGGGCAACGCAAACGCAGCACCGCCACCATCGCAGACGAGCGACACTCCGAATGTGCAAAATGCGCGCCTGGAGACACGGGCACTAGCGGGGCCCCTGACAGCCGAATTAAGAGCCTTCGAGGCCCAATCGGCGCAACCTCAATGGATCGGTTACAGCGTTCTTCAAATCGCTGGCGATCGTGAAGTCTGCTGCGCCGGCTCGAATGGAAGCTGGAATCAGGATTGCGGCTTGTGTCGCCTGGAAAGCAGCGACCACGGCAGCAACATGAATTCGCGCGACGCCTCCGTGAATCTCGAAGCGCCCCGCGCCATCGCGATTTTGTTTCGCGTGGAAAACAAGAAAATCATGAAGATTCGCGTGGCGTCCGCGGCATGTACCATCGATGCCGGCGGCCTGCCATTCGTCTGGATCACCGGCGTGAAACCCGCGGAAAGCGTCGCGTACCTCGCTAACTACGTGCGCGGCGAAAACTTTAACGAACGCGACGACAGGAAACTTGGCCGCGAATCGCTCACGGCCATCGCACTCCATGCCGACGAATCCGCCGATCGTGCTCTCGAATCGTTCGTCCGGCCCACCGAACGCGAAGAATTACGCAAGCAGACGGCGTTCTGGCTCGGCGAAGCCCGCGGCAAGGCCGGACTCGCGACGCTGCAACAAATGGCAAAGAGCGATCCCAGCACGGAAGTTCGCTCCCAGGTAGCCTTCGCGCTTTCCGTAAGTCGCGAGCCAGCGGCTGTTGACGAAATGATCCGCATGGCCAAGGAAGACGGAAGCAGTCACGTGCGGGGACAAGCGCTGTTCTGGCTGGCACAAAAAGCCGGAAAGAAAGCGGCGGCGACGATCACCGGCGCGATTGAGAATGACCCCGACACCGAAGTAAAAAAGAAGGCGGTCTTCGCGCTAAGCCAGATGCCGAAAGATGAAGGGGTACCGAAATTGATTGAAGTCGCGCAAAACAATCGCAATCCGGCGGTGCGCAAGCAAGCGATGTTCTGGCTGGGCCAGTCAAACGACCCGCGGGCACTCGCATTTTTTGAAAAGGTGTTGTCGCAGTGAACGCTTCCTCCGCGCTCTGCGCGTTACTTTCTTTTTTCAGTGCGGTTTTGAAGCGAAGACCCCGGGCTCGTTTAGCGCAACAAATCTTCGAGCCGGATGCGCGCATCGGTCTTCGCATCGCGATACTTCACGATCACCGCCGCCTGCAGTGACAGTCCGTGCATCTTGCCGAAGGCATGCGACACAGCGCGCGATCCAGGCACGACGATGGCTTCCTCTGGAATCACCAGCGGCTCGTCGTCCGTCGCATTGTAGACCGCCTCTCTCACCAGATCGTAAACCGGAATCGAGCGATTCAGAATCGCGCCGGTGCCCAGAACTGCGCGGCGCTTGACCACTGTTCCTTCGTAAACGCCCGAATTTCCACCCACCAGAACGTCGTCTTCAACAATCACCGGCAGCGCGCCGACCGGTTCCAGCACCCCGCCGATTTGCGCTCCCGCTGAAATGTGACAGTTGCGCCCAATCTGCGCGCAGCTCCCCACGAGCGCATGCGAATCGATCATCGTGCCTTCCCCGACGTACGCGCCCACGTTGACAAACATGGGTGGCATGCACACGACGCCGCGGCCGATGAAGCTCCCATCACGAATGCTCGAACCACCCGGCACGATGCGAACGCCGTCGGCTATCCCGGTCGCGCGTAGTGGGTACGTGGATTTATCGATGAAGCGCTGTTGCGCCGCGCCGGCCGCGGCGCGGGTCGCGGATACGCCGTCGAAACTTCCCGAGGACATGTCGACGATGGAGCCCATGCGAAAGCCGAGCAAAATCCCCTTTTTCACCCAGCCGTTTACGCGCCACCCCGTTTTTGCCGCAGGATCAGGCTCGGCCGCGCGCACTTCGCCGCGATTCAGCGCGTCCTTGAACTCGCCAAACAGCCGGAAATGTTCTTCGCTGTATTGCGCGGGTAGCTCGTCAAACAGCCGCTCAATTTGCGACGGCAGCATGCACTCTCTCGGCAAGTCCTAGAGAAGCGAGCACGTCGCGCACCCGCGCCAGATTTTCCGCCTTCGGCGCCACCAGTGGCAGCCGCCAGCAAGGTCCGAGCAAGCCCATTTCCGCCATCGCCGCCTTCACCGGAATCGGGTTCGACTCCACGAAGTTGACCTCCATCAGCGAATGGAATCGCCGGTGAATCTCGCGAGCGCCTGAGATGTTCCCCTGCATGCCGAGGCGTACGAGCTGCGTCATCTCCGCTGGAATCTCGTTGGACACCACGGAAATGACTCCGCGGCCACCAAGCGCGATCAGCGGCAGCGTGATGGCGTCATCGCCGGAAAGCACGATGAAGTCGTCAGGGGCGATATTCAGAATGGCCGCCATCTGCCCGATGCTGCCGGACGCCTCCTTAATGCCGATGATGTTCTCGATTCCGGCGAGACGTTTCACAGTACCCGGTTCGATGTTTACACCAGTGCGCCCCTGCACGCTGTACAAAATAATCGGCAGAGACACCGCGTTCGCAATCGCACGGTAGTGTTGATACAAACCTTCCTGCGTCGGCTTGTTGTAGTACGGCGTCACCGAAAGAATCCCGTCAGCGCCGATCGCCGCAAGTTCCCGCGCGAGCGCAATCACTTCCGCGGTGTTATAGCCGCCCGCGCCGGCCAGTACCGGCACCCTTCCCTTCGCGAGCCCCACGGTGATTTCGACGACGCGCAAATGCTCTTCGTGCGTCAGCGTGGGACTTTCGCCAGTCGTTCCGCAAGGCACCAGAAAATTAATGCCCGCGTCGATCTGCCGCAATATTAAATTTCGCAGCGTTGGCTCGTCGAGTGAGCCATCGGCACGAAAGGGTGTAACCATCGCCGTACCGCATCCTGTAAACATGTTCGTTTCTCCTCCCGTTCAGTCACCAAAAATCCGCAACCACGTTCCGTACAAACCTGTAGCCGCGGTCTCGTTACCCTGATCCGCGAACGGCGAGACCGCGGGCTTTAGACGACCACTGTCACAGTCCTAGCGACATCGTCGCTCGCCTCTCACTCTTTAGCCCCTCACCCAACTCCGCTAGAATTTCGCGGAACTCAAACAAGCCCTTCTTCCCCGCTACCCACCGCGCCGCTTGCAACGCGCCTCGCGCAAATCCGTCGCGGCTCCGAGCCGTATGCCGCAACGTGATCGTGTCGGCCAACGAATCAAACCCAATCTCGTGCGTCCCTGGATGCGCGCCCGCTCGATTGGAACTCAACTCAATTGCACGCGCATACCCTCCGGCGCGCATCTCTTCCGCCAGCTTGCGCAGAGTGCCCGACGGCGCATCCCTTTTTGCCGAGTGATGTATCTCCCAGCCCCACGCGGCGTACTCCTGCTGCGATGCGAAGAGAGCCGCGGTGTAAGCCACCGCCTGGATGAAAAGACTCACGCCGACGGAAAAATTAGGAGCCCACACCACCCCGGTACCACTTTGCGTAACCACCTCGCGCACCACCGGAAGATGTTCCAGCCAACCAGTCGTGCCGACTGCCGTGTTTACTCCAGCAGCGGCCAGCCGCCGAATGTTTCCGGCGGCAACGTGCGGCGTGGAAAATTCAACCGCGACATCAACTCCCCGCATCGATTCGCCCGTCAACCCATCGCCGCCCGCATTATTCTTGCTATCGAATTTCGCGCGCACCTCGAAACCATATTCAGGCGCCAGCTGCTCGATCAAACGCCCCATCTTTCCGTAACCCACGATCGCGAGACCCAGCGTCATACGCGCTCCTGCCCTTCCGACACCCGCTCCTCCGATAGAAGGTGAGTGACCATTCGCGTGTAAATCTCCACCGCTTCCGACAATTCTTTTTTCGAGATTCGCTCTTCCGCGGTGTGCGCCACGTGGATACTGCCCGGTCCGATGAGAAATGGTCTGCCCCACGCGTTGCCCAATGCCGGAATGTCCGTGGTGAAGGCCACGGTTGTGGTCGGCAAGCCGTCAAAACCCGTCAAACGAATCGCAGGTGTATGCAAGACTTCGCGGGCTTCCGCGCGGCCCGCGACGACGGCGGCGACCCCTTCGCGAAGTTGCGCCGGATCTCCGACCGTGCGGAACATGATTTCGGCTCGCGCTTCGTCCGCAACGACATTGGGCGCGCGGCCTCCCGAAATCGTTCCGACGTTCAGCGTGCTGGGGCCAAGCAGGGCGTCCCGCGGCAAAGGAACTCGCCGGATCTCTTGCAGTACATCGAGAAGCGTGTGGATCGCGGAGTGGCCAAGTTCGGGATACGCGGAGTGTGCGAGCTTTCCGCGCGCCGTGACCTCGAAGCGCAAGGTTCCTTTCGAGCCCAACGCGATGCGATTGTCCGTAGGCTCGCCGTTGATCAGGAAGCGTGAGCCACGCGGTTCCGCCGCAGCAGCTTTGGCGCCGGCGGAATCGCGCTCTTCGCCGACCAGGAACAACAACGCGAAATTGCGCGTCCGCTCCGCGAGCAATTTCTCCGCGGCCGCGATCATTGCCGCGATGATGCCTTTGGCGTCGCAGGACCCTCGTCCCCACAAGAACTCCGGATCTTCATTGGAGGCGAAAAACGGCGGCACGGTGTCCATGTGCGTGGACAGCGTGACGACCGGGTCGCCCCAGCGGACGAAAATGTTCTCACGCTGCAGTGCCACGGGAATGCGCTCGATGTGCCCTTCGTGGCGCGATGCCAGCGCAGACAAATGCGTGAACAGGAAATCGCCAACCTGCTTCTCATTGTTGGTCACCGACTCGATGTCCACGAGCGCGCGCGTGAGTTCGAAAAGATTCATGTCCGCCGAATTTTCTAACCGTTGAATTTTTGGGAGGAAGCGAAAAGAAAGGAAGGAACCGCGAGGGAAAAACTCGGGCTGCTGCCTCTCGATAGCGCTTCATCCACGAACTGCAACAACTGGATGACAGTGGTCAGGCCTTAGCCCTGACCCCCAACCGCCGCGGTTTCAGCTACCGCAACGATTTCGGCGGAGAGAACAACGCCCCTTTCGCTCAGGCATCCGAAGCTGCTCGGAAAAACTAGCCCAGCTACTCATGGCCTCCGCACCTCTACCAAGAACAATTTGAGTCTAGTGGAACGGCGGGCGCAGTGTCAACGAGGGGTTTTCTTGGCGAACGCAGCTTCAAAGGCAGGATTCAACACAGAGGGCGCAAAGGTAGGAACACAGAGGTCACGGAGACACCATCCTGGCGCGACGAATTCTCCGTGACCTCTGTGCTCCGATCTCCGTGCCCTCTGCGTTAAGTCTTTTGCTGTTACAGCTCAAGAGGCTTCATCGGCGTACCCTGCGTAGCGACGAGGAGCTCGCCGGTGAAGGCACATTCAACGGGTCGGCGCCGCAAAGCCTCTTCCGCCGAAATCCGCGCCACGTCGGGATTGTTATTTTCGAGCGATAAGTGCGCAAGGACCAGGTAACGAGCCCGCGCGTCGAAGCCGTCCGGGTCGGCGAGATATTCGCTGACTGCGTGATTCGACAAATGCCCAGTGCGGCTCAACACGCGCTGCTTCACCACCCACGGATACGGTCCGACTTTGAGCATGTCGAGATCGTGATTCGATTCCAGCATCAGGCAATCCGCGTCGCGCAAGTGCACCTTGACCAACTCCGGCATGTAACCCAGATCCGTCACCAGCGCCATCTTTACGCCGGCCGTGCGAAACGTGAAGCCGATGGGATCGGCCGCATCGTGAGGAATGGCGAACGCATGCACTTCAATATCGCCGACGCAAAACCTCTGCCCCGTGTGAATCGTCTCGACGCCGCGCAAGCGCTTGCCCAGCCGGTCGGGCAGCGCGCGATGCAGCGCGTCCATCGTCTGCTCGGTGACGTACAGCGGCGCTTTCCACATCCCCAGCATCTGTGGCAGGCCGTTGCAATGGTCGCTATGTTCGTGGGTGATCAGGATGCCGTCGAGGTGCTCGACGTCTTTTTCGATGGCGGCGAGCCGCGCCAGCGTTTCGCGTTTGCCGAGCCCAGCGTCAATGAGGAGGCGGGTATGCTCTGTCTCGAGTAGGGTGATGTTGCCCGAGCTGCCGGACGCCAGAATGGTAACCCGCAAGCCGATCGCTTCCCCCTCAGTGTGAAGCAAGCTCGTTGCAGCACATTGCTGCACGAATTTCCTGAATCATGGCAGAGCGGCAACGGAGCGTCAATGCAGAAGATGAAAAGTTGTCGTAATTCGATCTGAATCGTTCGCCAGAACTAGCAGGCCAGGCGGGAGCGATCGAGAGTAAATCCGTTGAGGGGACCAAGAGCAGTCACGGCGATTTGTTCGGGACGGAAGAATTCGCGCGCGATCGACTGGATCTCTTCGCGGGTCACGGTTTCGATGCCAGCGAGGATTTCGTCGAGCGAATAGAAGCGGCGGAAGTAGAGTTCCTGGCGCGCGAGGTTAGACATGCGCGCGCTGGTGGACTCGAGCGAAAGCATCAACGAGCCCTTGAGGTGATTCTTGGCGCGCAGCAACTCTTCTTCCGTGACGAGCGCATCTTTCAGCGCGCGAAATTCCTGGATCACCAGGTCGATGACCTGCCCGACCGTTTCTTTGGCGGTGCCGGCGTAGACGGTCATCATGCCCGCGTCGGAGTACGGCGTAAGCTCACTGAAAACGGCATACGCGAGGCCCTGTTTTTCGCGAATATTCTGGAACAGACGCGACGACATCCCGCCGCCAAGCAAGTTATTCATCACCGCAACCGCGAACCGCCGCTCATCCGCCAGCGGCACCGACGGTACACCGATGCACACGTGAACCTGCTCCAGCTCGCGCTTGGATTCAATGTGAATAGGAGCGTGCGTCGATGGCGCATCGTGTGCCTCCGGATCGCCGGAGGGATTCAGGCTGCCGAATTCGCGTTCCACTAATTCCAGCACCTGCTCGTGTTTGACATTCCCGGCCGCCGAAAGCACCAGGCGGTCCGGCGCGAACCAATGTTGAAAGCGTTGGCGCAACGCATCCCGATTGAATTTCTTCACCGTTTCCGGCGTCCCCAGAATCGGCCGGCCCAGCGGATGCTCCGGCCAGAACCCGCGTGTAAAGATCTCGTGCAGGAGATATTCTGGATTGTCCAGGTCCATCTTGATCTCTTCGAGAACCACCTGGCGCTCTTTCTTGACGTCTTCGGAATCGAATTTTGGGCGCAGGACGAGATCAGCGATCACGTCGAACGCAATGGGCAGGTGTTCGTCCAGCACTTTGGCGTTGAAGCAGATCTGCTCTTTCGAGGTGAAGGCATCGAGCATCCCGCCTACCGAATCCATCTCTCGCGCAATCGCTTCCGCGGAGCGCCGCTCGGTGCCCTTAAAGACCATGTGCTCCATGAAGTGCGCGAGCCCGTTCTCTTCCTGCACTTCCCGCCGGGAGCCATTGCGAATCCACACACCAACAGAAACCGAGCGCACGTGTGACATCGTCTCGGTCAGCACCACGAGACCGTTGGGTAGTACGCGTTTTTGGATGTCGCGCGCTTCGGTCGGCATCTTGGAATTGTGACATAGGCTGGGTGAAAGTAGAAATAGAAGTGAAAAGTAATCTAACTGCTTGGGAGACAGCGATTTACAGTCGTACGCAACCTTAAATCAGTTTCTCGTCCGGATTTAACTTGCCGAATTCGCTGGTGTAGTGCAGCGGAACGTCGGCGTAGGTGCCTTTTTCGCGCTGGTACACCTCGCAAATCTCGAACGGTTTGGAATAGACGTGGATGCTAACGGCGCGCTGCTTGAACTCCGGAAGATTAAGAACCTGATGCACGGGCTCCAGCGGGTTGACATAGGCCGGATGCGCGGCGTCCATGTCGTAAAGGTCGGTCGGCAGCAGGTGACACGTGCCCAGCGCCGCGTCGCGCTCGTTAACGCGGAAGTTCTGAATGCGCAGGCGGCCGATAGGCGCGGACATCCAGCAATTCTGGTCGCGATGATTGTGAATCCGGCTGGCCTGGCCGACCTCCCAACAGATGGCCATGCACTCGAAGACCTCGTTCTTGAAAATGAGGTTGCGGGTGTAGTTGCCCTTGGAGAAAAACAGATATTTGTCGAGCGTTTCCGGGCGGACCACGTGAGCGAGGATGTAGTCTTGCACGTTTTGCAGCGTGAATTCAGCGCTCGCGGATGGCCGCGAGACCCTTCACCCAATCGGCGATGGTCCGTTGATCCGTGGTCAATTGCTTCTGCATAGCGCGCCTCCGAACGGCAATCCGGAGAATTGGGGGATTGCCAAAGAAGTATAGCGCGCTTTCCGATGGAAAAGAGCGAGGTAAGGACGCAACGAGGTAACAAAGTAAAGAAAAGCGAAACTTGGTAATCTGTTAGCGTAGGTGAGGCCCTGGCGAACAGCATGGCTGGTTCATGATCGAACTTCTCGGCAAATCGAAAGCGGAACTCACGGGATTCTGCGTGGGGCTGGGCGAGCCTGCGTATCGCGGCGCGCAGCTTTATCACGCGCTATACGTGGAGCGAATCTTCGACATTGCATCGATGACCACTTTGCCCGCGGCGTTGCGCGATCGATTGGCGAACGAGGCGCGGATCACTTTGCCGGTCGTGCGGCAGCGCTATGCGTCACAGGACGGGTCGGTGCGGTATTTGTTTGCGCTGCCCGTCGGCGAAGACAAGGCCACGGCTCGCCCCGCGTCGGTCGAAGCGGTATTCATGCCCAGCGAGGGCCGGCAGACGATTTGCATTTCCACGCAGGCTGGTTGCGCGGTGGATTGCCAGTTCTGCTTGACGGCGCAGCTCGGGTTGATTCGCAATTTGACCCCGGGCGAAATTGTGGCCCAGGTGCTGCTTCCCCTGGAAGAACACCAAGCGGTGCTGACACCGAATACCAACATCGTGCTGATGGGGCAAGGCGAGCCCCTGTTGAATTTCGATTCCGTGATGGCGGCGCTCCGAATTCTGCTCGATCCAAAAGCCGTCGCGATTTCCCCGAAGCATGCAACGCTCTCGACCAGCGGAATCGTCCCGGGAATCGAGCGCCTCGGCAAGGAAGAAGTGCGGCCGGGCCTGGCGATTTCGTTGAACGCCTCGAACGACGAGCAGCGCAACACGCTCATGCCGATCAATCGGAAATACCCGCTTTCGGCACTGATGAAGGCTTGCCTGGAATATCCGCTGCGCGCGTGGGAATACTTGATGTTCGAATACGTGATGCTGGGCGGCGTAAACGATTCGCTAGCCGATGCGCGTCGCGTAGTGAACCTGCTGGCGCCGCTGCAAGCGGCCAAGGTCAACTTGATTCCCTGGAATCCCGGCGCACTGCCGTATCACGAATCGCCGCCCGAAGTCATCGACGCTTTCCAGAAGCTGCTCATCGAGCGCGGCATTCCCACCTTCGTGCGCCACTCGCGCGGCCGTGACGTCATGGCCGCCTGCGGGCAGCTTGCGCTCAACGAAGTGGCCACGTCTCCGCTTCCCGTCCTGCCCTGACACCGGCGGAACGAATCCCGTGAGAGACGATCCTTACAACCTGAGGCGTTTTGTCGAGGCGCAGAATCCCGTGTTTGAACGGGTTTGCGAGGAACTGCGCGACGGCGAGAAGCGCAGTCATTGGATGTGGTTCATTTTTCCGCAGATTCAGGGGCTAGGGCACAGCCCAATGGCGGAGCGGTTCGCGATTTCGTCGCGAGAGGAAGCTGCGGCGTATAGCGGACACCCCGTTCTGGGTCCTCGCTTGCGGGAATGTACGCGCCTTGTGAATTTGGTGGGAGGCCGGATGGTCAGTGAGATATTTGGTTTCCCGGATGATCTCAAGTTTCACTCTTCGATGACGTTATTTGCGGTGGTCGGGGGAGAAAACGGGGTATTTCTGGAGGCGTTGCGGAAGTATTTTGCTGGGAAACACGATGAAAAGACCTTAAGCAAGATCTGACGCGATCGGAGATTGGCCAAGCGGGAGTGACCGATTAGGTTTAGGTTTCTCGGGTGGATCGGATGCCGATTACACCCATCAGCCGCCCGCTCGACGCACCTTCTTTGCGATAGCTGAACAAGCGATCCACGTCGCACGAAGTACAAAGTTCCGTAACGAAGATGTTTTCCTCGCGAACACCGGCTTCCCCAAGCTGCGCCCGGTTTGCTTTCTTCAAATCGAGCAGCACCTTGTTTGGCGGCGGTTGATGCCCAGGCGGCATCATGTTGAGCCATTGGAGCGGATTGGGCTCGTCGCCGGTTCGCAGTTCATCGAAAAAGTCGGAGGCGTTGGCAAATTTCGCGGCGAACGCGGCCGCCACTTCGGTGCCCACTTCGTAGCAGCAGCCACCAATCGTCGGTCCGATCGCTGCCAGCAGATCTTGCGGACGACTGCCGAACTCCATCTGCATCTGCCCGATTGTTTTTGTGGCGATGCGCGCCAGCGTCCCTCGCCAACCTGCGTGAATTGCCGCGACCACGCATCTCTTGGGATCCACCACCAGCACCGGAGCGCAGTCGGCGGTGCGCACTCCCAGCAAGAAACCAGGCCGATTAGTGACAGACGCGTCACCTCTGCACTGCTTCGGCGGCGCGGACTCAAAGGAACGCACCACGTCGGAATGGATCTGGTGCAACGATATTAGCGTGTGGTCCGCGGCACCCAGCGCCGCTTGAAATCTGTGCTTGTTCTCCTCGACGTTTTCGCGCGTGTCCCATTCCACCGCGCCGAGGTTCAGCACTTTTTCGCCAACGACGTCGCTGACGCCGCCAGGCCGCGTGCTAAAACCATGAACCAGCCACGGAATTTTCGTAAACGCGGGAACCTGCAGCACGCCGACGCCGCGCAGCTTCCGTTCCGCCCACGCTTCCTCTCGCGGGCGCACCGGTGCCCGTTTGCGAATGCGGCGCTTCGTAGACGAGGTCTTCGCGGTAGCCACGGCCTACCAGTATAATCGCAGTTCGCGCAGACACACGTTGTAGCGGCCGCCGACCCGTGGCGGGCGCCTTTTGTTTGGAGGCACCTTGATCGTCGGATTAGGTATTGATATCGCAGAAGTTGCGCGCGTCAAGGCCGCTATCGAGCGCCACGGCGAAACCTTCCTGCGCCGCCTGTACACCGCCAAGGAACAGGAATACTGCGAGCGTTTCAAGAACAAGTACGAGCGGTATGCAGGCCGCTTCGCCGCGAAAGAAGCCGCCATGAAAGCGCTCGGCACTGGCTGGAGCCGCGGCGTCCGCTGGGTGGACGTCGAAGTTGTGCGGGAAAAAGGCGGCCGACCGACGATCAAGCTCGCCGGCGAGGCTGCCAATGTCGCCAGCCGCTTAAACGTGAAAAACATCGCCCTGAGCATCACGCACACCGCCGATCAAGCCTTCGCCCAAGTCATTTTTGAGAGCTGACAATGAACGAATTCCCGCAATTCATGAAGAACGCGGCAAACCGGATCGTCACCACCAGCCAGGCGACTCCCGGCGGGGAAGGCTATGTCTTCGACGGCGCGGACGGCAGCCAGATGACGTTCTGGACGTGCCGCGAGACGGCGTCCTCAGCAACACACGTCCACGACTTCGATGAGTACATGATCGTAGTGCAAGGCTGCTACACCCTGATCATCGACGGCGAACGCATTCCCGTGAATGCTGGACAGGAGCATTTCATCCCGCGCGGCGTGTCCCACAGCGGCGAAGTGCTGGCCGGAACCAGGACGATCCACGCCTTCGGCGGCCATCGCGCGAGTAGGGCTTAAGGCCACCGACATTTGGCCTGACAGGATGCCTTTTCCGAATCTAGGAGCGGCCGAGTAGGCCCGGGGAGTCTCACCCCGAGCCCCTCACAGAACCGTGCTTGACTGTCTCCAGTCACACGGCTCGTGCCACCCATTAAAGGTTTTGACAACCTTCCGTCTTAACCGCTCGGTTCCTCCTGTTTCCAGTTGACCGTAATTGGTTAGGACGCGAGTGACCTGTCCCCTTCGCTCCACGGGAATTACCCCGCTTCTGCACTACTATGGGGCAGTCCGACCCTGAAACTTCGCTTCCGTACTCTCGCCCTCGTGGTTCTTCCACTTGTGGCTTCTCCGTTTGCATCAAAGTCTCAGGTTCCCACGTTCCGCTCAACCGCCTCTTTGGCAAGCTCAGGCCACCTCTCATGCCGGATGCCGCTCCGCCCGTAAGCAGGTTTCGTCGGAGCTAATCCCGCAGTAACTAACCCCCTGCGGTTTTGACATCGTCTATAACCTTTCGACACTTCAGCAGTGGTTCCCTTGCGGTCCTCTTCTTGCCGGTCACCTGACCTGGTCGTTGCCAGGCCTTTTCCTTCCGCGTTCACGACCATAGCTTTTGGCTACAGCCGCCGAAGGTGGTTTGGAACCTGTTCCTGTAAACCGGTTCCGAGGGGCCTACCCTCATCAGTCAAGCAGTTGCGCACTACTCAGCGTTTCCTCCTTTCGTGCTCGTGGCACACGTCAGTCACGTTACCTCACACTTCAAAAATGACCCCGTCGGCGTGCGCATCATCGACGTGGTGGTCTTCTGTTTCGGTCTTTATGTACTCTTGGAATTTTCGCGCGCCGCGTGCCGAATTAAACAAACTGAATCTGTTCAACGGTCCAACGTTCGCTTCAACCTGTTCCATGGTGTACCCGCAATTATTCAGGATAGACAACCGATGGATGACTGAATCGATGACCTCGTATCCTAGAAGCTCCAGTCCGTCGTCGCGCCACTTCAAGTGGAGCGCATATTCCTACCTGAGCGGGCCGGGTACTACACCTTTTTCGCGATCCAAGATCTCGAATCGCAATCGGCGGATTGCGTCTCTCTCGACTGCATAGCCACATAAGACCCAACCACGAAAATTGGACATATCGGGAGGGGTGAGCAGGGATTCCGTAAGGTTTGTTACTCCCCCTATGCTTAGGTATTGCGGCTTCTCCCATGACGGATGAGCCGTGTTTTCAAGGCTTGCCATGGTCTTCCCATCACGCTTCCACCATCCGCGAACATAAGGTTCCTGGACCAGATATCCTACAAACGTAAATTCTGGTTCGGACATATCGCACTATCTCCCAAGAGAGCTACTTCACAACGAGGAACGAGCCGAGGGCCAGCGCATCGATGCCGGAGCAGTAGAAGCTGCGGACCGCTTCGCGGGGGTCGGAGACTAGAGGCTCGCCGAATAAATTGAAGGAGGTGTTGACCAGGACCGGGGCTGGAGCGGCTTCGCCGAACTTGTTGAGCAGGCGCCAGAAGCTGGGGTTGGAGTCTTTGTCGACGGTGTGGACGCGGACTTCGCGGCCGTTGAAGGCGAATTGCTCGAGGCCCGGGACTTGATTCCGGAGTGTGCCGAGCGAAGCCATGAAACGGCAGTTCGGAGAGCAATCGAAGAATTCGGCGGCGCGTTCGGCGGGAACGGACAACGCGAACGGGTGGAAATCGGCGCGGTGCTTGATGTACTGGTTCACGTTGTCGATGACATATTCGGAAAACGGCGAGGCCAGGATGCTGCGATTCCCTAACGCGCGGTGGCCGAATTCGGTGCGGCCCTGGCACCAGGCAACGATTTTGTCGCGTTGCAGGAGTCTTACGCTTTCGGCGATCAGTTGCTCTTCGCCGGAAAGATATTTGTAGATGATTTTGCAGTTGTCGAGGACCGCTTTGATTTCCTGGGAGACCAGGTCGGGGCCGAGCGCAAGCGTGGTCATTGGAGCGCGGCCGGATTTTCCGGAGAGTTTTTTGCGCGCGAGGAAAGCGGCGCCCAGAGCGGTGCCCGCGTTGCCAGCGACGGGTTGCACGTAAGTTCGGTCGAAGGTGCTGCGGGTTTCCAGGGCGCGAACTAGCAAAACATTCAAAAAAACGCCGCCCGCTACACACAGGGAATCCGCGCCGGTCTGGGCCTGAAAGTGATGCGCGACTTCGAGGACCGTTTCTTCCAGAAAGAGCTGCGCGCTTCGGGCCAATGCCGCGCAAATCGCGGGATCTTCGCGGAACTTGTCTTTGTGGATTTTCAGCTCACGGTAAAACTGCGGGGAAAAAGTGCCGCGTTCGTCGGGTCCCGCGGCAAAGTAACGGCTGTCGAGCACGGGCAAACCGTCACGATCGGTGCGGAATAACTTGCGAAAGACGGGGAGATATTCGGGTTGGCCCTGGCGGCCTAGCCATTGGACTTTGTGCTCGTCGAAGAGCGGCCGAAGGCCGAGGAGGACGGTGATGCGCGAATAAAACCAGCCCAGGGAATCGGGAAACTGCATGGTGCGCAGCGGGCGGATTTCGTCGTTCTCGCCGAGCGAGATTTGCCCGCATCGGCCCGCCGCGCCGCCGTCGAGCGTGAGGATCAGAGCGCGATCGAAATCGGATGTGTAGTAGGCGCTGGCAGCGTGGCACAGGTGATGCTCGTATTGCTGGAGCTTGACGCCGCGATCGAGATGCTGGCGGAGCTGCGGAATTGAAGTCGATTTGCGGAGGTCGCGCGTAGAGCGGCGCTTACGCTTGGCGGAAAATTTCGAGCCCAGGCCCGATTCGCGGAGGCGAGCTTGCTGCGGGAGGTCGGCTAGCGCGGCTGCAGTGAGATCGGCTGGCTGGACCCCGTGTTGCTCGAGAATTCGCGCCATCGCGAGGTTAGGACCGTTGCCGATGCCCAGCGAACGATTCAGTTTTTCTTCCTCGATGGCGCCCAGGATCGATTTTTCGTCGACGAGCGCGACGCCGGAGTCCTGGTCGAGACTAGCGATCCCAAGAACGAGCATAGAGAGAGCTTCTCACCCTCACGAAGCGTGCTGAACGGCAAATATTTCGGACGTTTCCGGATTTGCATCGAGATGGCCCGCGGCGGCGGAAACCACGCGCGCTTGGATCATTTGGTTTGCGGGCCATTCGCCGGAGAGGCGGACCTGGAGATAGTTGCTGGAGATGGCGGGCGTCCAGAGTGGATTTACGGCCGACTTGCTGGCTGCGAGCGATGTATGACGCAGGGTAAGAACTTGAAGTGGGGTGTCGACTTGCGTGCGTTGGAATGCTGCCGACTTCGTCTCGCCGAGCGCTCGCAGTTCACGTGCGCGGTGTTGGATGATGGCGGCTGGTACTTGGTTGGGAAGGGTGGCCGCGCGCGTGCCCGGGCGCTTCGAGAACGAGAAAACGTGGAGGTAGCTGAAAGGCAATCGCTCGATGAAAGAGACGGTGGCGGCGTGGTTTTCATCGGTCTCACCGGGAAATCCGGCGATGACGTCGGCGCCGATGGCGGCGTGCGGAAGATGCTCACGAATGAGTTCCACGCGGCGCGCGTAATGCTCGGCGCGATACCAGCGGCGCATGGCGGCAAGAATGCGGTCGGAGGCGGACTGCAGCGGCATGTGGAAGTGCTGAGCGATGCGCGGTGTGGAGGCGAACAGCGCGATCAGATCCTGGGTGACGTCGAGCGGCTCGATCGAGCTGATGCGCAGACGGTCGAGCGGCGTTTCGTCCAGGATGCGACGCAAGAGATCGTCGAATTCCACGCGCGGCGCAAGATCGCGGCCATAAGTGCCGAGATTGATGCCGCTGAGGACGATTTCCCGATATCCCGATTCGCTGATGCGGCGGATTTCTGCGATAACTTCGTTGGGCGGAAGGCTGCGGCTTTTACCGCGAACGAAAGGAATGACGCAGTAGGAGCAGCGACTGTTGCAGCCGTCCTGAATTTTCAGCGTGGGGCGGGTGTGATTCCCTTCCCCGCCGAGCACTGGCGCGGTGAGAAAATCGGTCTGGGCGAAGATGTCGCCGGTGAGGATTTTGGCTGGAGTCCTGGCGAGAGGAAACGATTCGTGCTCGGAGGGATCGATCGCGAGGAGTGCTTCGGCAGGAATGAAAGCGCCGGCGGCGGACGAGTGCGATCGGGCCTGCATATGATCGGTAACCAGTTCAGGTATGTGCGGCTTGTGCGAATTGCCGACCACCCAGGAGACCCCGGGTAACGCGGCGAGCTCCTCTGGGGCGCGTTGCGCGTAGCAGCCGGTGACGATGACGCGGGCGGTGGGGTTGCGAGCGTGGATTTTGCGGATGGCATCGCGAGCTTGCGAATCGGCCGCGGCGGTCACGGTACAAGTGTTTACGACGACGACGTCTGCGGCACCGGAATCCGCCGTGGCCAAACATCCTCGATCACGCAGTTGGCGTTCGATCGCGGCGCCGTCGGCTTGCGTGGCACGGCAGCCGAATTGTTCAATGTAAAAGGTCGTCATCTGTTCAGCAAGGGCAAAAAGGTGATCTCCGTACAGAGATCACCGGATGTACAGAGCGGAAGAAGAGCAGGAGTCTTAGAGTGGCTCTAACTGCCGCCCGCTTATGATAACTGCTTCGGAAATCGGAGCAAAGTCGTGATGAAAGAAAAGGTTGTGCTCGAAGAAAAGACGGCAGAGGTCGCCGCCTTTACTCGCTGCACGGTGGCCGCTACAATTCCTTCACGCATGGCGCGCCAACGGTATTCTGCTTCCGCACTGATTGATCCCAAGCTCTCGATTGTGATTCCGGTTTACAACGAGAAAAACACTATTGATGAAATTCTGCGGCGCGTGCTGGACACGGAGCCTGGCAAGGAAGTGATTGTAGTTGACGACTGCTCGACCGACGGGACCAAGCAAATCCTAGAGAACATGGCGGCGCGGCAGGCGAAAGGCGACGCGTCGGCACCGGCTCAGGATGGCGCCGATTCCATCGCACTGCGCGACTTGCGATTTTTCTTTCAGGCGCAGAATCAGGGTAAGGGCGCGGCGCTGCGCCGGGGATTCGCACAAGCCACCGGCGACATCGTACTGATACAAGACGCGGACCTGGAATACGACCCCCGCGACTATGCCAAACTGCTGGAACCCATTCTGGATGGGAGGGCGGATGTGGTGTACGGCTCACGATTTCTGGGCGGGCCGCAGCGCGTGCATTATTTCTGGCATTACGTCGCCAACAAGTTTCTAACGCTGCTTTCCGACATTTTTACCAACCTCAAGCTGACGGACATGGAGACCTGCTACAAGGTTTTCCGCAAGGAAGTTTTGCAAGGGATACAACTGCGGTCGGACCGGTTTGGATTTGAGCCGGAGATCACCGCGAAGATTGCCAAGCGCAATTGGCGGATTTACGAAGTGCCGATCTCTTATGCCGGGCGAACGTACGAAGAGGGTAAGAAGATCACCTGGAAGGATGGATTGAAGGCACTTTGGTACATCGTCCGATTTACCTTTTCAGATTAAATCGTAATTGGTTGTGAACTGCCCCCTCCCCCGTTGAAGTCCTTTGTTTTGATAGAGTTTTGTAAGTATTCATTCCAGGGAGGTTAACCTCGCAGAGTGGCTCGGGCAAAGAGCCACGTTCGCGCAGGGTCTCTGCGCTCCCGGCATTTCAGCGTTATCCGTTTCTTCGTGGCTAGGGTTGGGCCATGCGGCGCTGAAATGTTAGCAGGATCAGGTCGGCGCGGCGGCGGACGCCGAATTTGCTGAGCAAGTTGGAGACGTGGAATTTTACGGTGCGCTCGGCGATGTTGAGCTTGCTGGCAATTTCTTTGTTCGAGAGATTTTCGAGGAGCGAGTCGAGAACTTCTTGTTCGCGGCGGCTCAGATTCGTGACCGCATCGGTCTTCAGGCGTCGTCCCTGGCCGGTGAGAATGGAATCCACGAAGCCAGATAACACAGAGCGGGGGACCCAGAAGCCTCCTACGGCCACAAGCGGCAGGGCGCGGACTAATTGCTCGCGCGCTTCGACGTAAGTCAGCAAACCCTTTACACCCAGGCGGAGAAGTGAATAGCTGTTGGCGTCGCTGAGTTGCTCACCGACCACGATCAGGCGAGCTTCCGGATAGCGCTCAAGAATATTGGCGAGCAGAGCGCCAGTCGCGGGACGCGCAGCGTGGGCGTCAATGACGTAGACCTGCGCCTGCGGCGGCTCCAGATTGCGTAGATCGGGTGCCAACGTTGATTCGAGGTGCTTGAGGGTAACCTTGAACTGGGGCTTCGCGAGCAAGCGCTCGAATTCGCTCAGCACCAGAGGGTGCGGCGAGAGAATGCAGACTGATAGTTTGCTGGTAGCGCGTTTCGTAGCCACTATATTCCCAGCGTAGTGAAAACTGTACGGACGGGCAAGGGGCATTCCGGGGCTTGTTCTCGAATTGTTACGTGACATGTTGGAAGCTTTGCCTGGCCCAACCGGTGAAATTGTGCCTGATAGGCTCGAAGCTGCCTCCTAAATGAGGGTTCTTCAGGGGCCAAAGCCCATTTGTGCTTGGCTGCAAATGTCGGGGCTGAAGCCCCGACCCCCTTAAGAGCATTTTCCTAAGGCCTCCTAACGAGCATTCTCCAAGGTCTCCTAAAGAGCGCTCTCCTAAGGCCTCCTAGAGAACATTATCCTAGGGTATAGAAGGACATGACCTCCGGGTTGAATGAAGCTCGACGGGCAGTAGTAACCATTCGCGGCTGGAAAGCACCATTTCAATGGAAGGGCGTTCGATTATCGCGGCGAACCTGCGTAAAATAGGGGTGTAACCAGTGCGGCCTTCTCTGCTGGCTCCCACCTCCCACAGGGCATCAGGAAGTCCGGCAATATTGGAAAGTAAGAGGAGTTACCTTCAAGCGGATGCGCAATCTGACCGAATCTGCGAAAGCCTTACGCACGCTGCTGAACCAGCGCATTCTGGTGCTGGACGGGGCCATGGGCACGATGCTGCAGCAACGACAGCTGACTGCCGAGGACTTTGGCGGAGCTGCGCTGGAAGGGTGCAACGAGAATCTAGTGCGCACGCGGCCGGATGTGGTCCTGGATATCCATCGCAAATACCTCGAGGCAGGGTCGGATATCGTTGAGACCAATACCTTTGGGTCCGCGTCGATCGTTCTGGCCGAATACGGCCTGGCAGCGGATGCTTACGAACTGAGCCGCCGGGCGGCGGAGTTGGCGCGGCAAGCGGCGGATGAGGCCAGCACACCCGGGAAACCCCGATTTGTGGGCGGATCCATAGGTCCGACAACGAAGGCTATCACCGTTACCGGCGGCGTGACCTTCGAGGAACTGCGCCAAGCCTACTACGTGCAGGCAAAAGGATTGGTTGAAGGCGGCTCGGATTTGCTGCTGGTGGAAACTTCGCAGGATACGCGCAATATCAAGGCCGCGCTGCTGGCCATTCAGAATTTGTCGAAGGAAATTGGCACGCAGGTGCCGGTGATCATTTCCGTGACCATCGAGGCGATGGGCTCGATGCTGGCGGGTCAGACAATTGAGGCGATGTGGGCTTCGCTGCGCTACGCCAAGCCGCTGGCGTTCGGGATGAATTGCGCGACCGGGCCAGAGTTCATGACCGACCACATTCGGACTTTGAGCCAGCTTACCGGCGAGTTTGTCTCCTGTTATCCGAACGCGGGTTTACCGGACGAAGAAGGCAAGTATCTGGAGACGCCGACATCTTTGGCGGCGCAGTTGGAGAAATTTGTCGATCATGGTTGGCTGAACATCGTTGGCGGCTGCTGTGGGACGACGGAACAACACATTCGCGCCATGGCGCAAATGGTCGAGGGCAAGAAGCCACGGCAGCGGCCCGCCGAAGCGCATCGCGCGATCTATTCGGGCATCGAGACGATCGAATCGGACGACAGCACGCGGCCGTTGCTGGTGGGCGAGCGGACGAACGTGATTGGTTCGCGGCTGTTCAAGAATCTAGTCGCGGAAGAAAAGTGGGAAGAGGCGAGCGAGATTGCGCGGCGGCAGGTGCGGGGTGGCGCGCAGATCGTGGATGTGTGCCTGCAAAGCACGGATCGCGACGAAAGAAAGGATATCCCGCCGTTTTACGAAAAGCTGATCCGCAAGGTGAAGGCGCCGGTGATGATTGATACCACCGATCCGGCGGCGATCGAGCAGGCGCTGACCTATTGCCAGGGAAAAGCGATCATCAACTCCATCAACCTGGAAGACGGCGAGGAAAAGTTTGAGCGTGTGGTGCCCATCGCGCACGATTTTGGCGCGGCGGTGGTCGTGGGCTGCATCGACGAAGATCCCTTGCAGGCGCAGGCGTTTACCCGTGACCGCAAGCTGGCGATTGCGCAGCGCAGCTACAAGCTGTTGACCGAGAAATATGGCCTGGCGCCGGAAGACATCGTTTTCGACCCGCTAGTGTTCCCGTGCGCGACCGGTGATGAAAACTACATCGGCGGCGCGGTGGAAACCATCGAGGGAATCCGGTTGATCAAGCAGGCGCTACCGGATACGCGCACGATTCTGGGAATCTCCAACGTTTCGTTTGGGCTGCCGGCGGCCGCGCGCGAAGTGGTGAACTCGGTCTTTTTGTACTACTGCACAAAGGCCGGGCTCGATCTGGCAATCGTCAATACCGAAAAAATCGAGCGGTTTGCGTCGATTCCCGATCACGAGCGCAAACTGGCGGAAGATCTGCTGTTCTCGCATCCACCGTCGAATGTGCCGGCCGATCATTCGGGGGCTGAGCTGTTGCGTGATGTTCCCGCGGACTGGCGCGAGCAACGCAAAGAGCAACGCGCCGCGGTCAACCAATTTCATATCGCCGCGATTGCCGAGCACTTTCGCACGGCGACGAAAAAAGAGAAGACCCGCACGGCAGATATGCCGCTCGACCAGCGGCTGGCCAACTACATCATCGAAGGCAGCCGCGATGGATTGATTGAGGATCTTGACCGCAAGCGGGCGGAGGGCGTCTCGCCGCTGGACATCGTGAATGGGCCGCTGATGGCCGGGATGGCCGAAGTAGGACGGTTATTCAACGCGAATGAACTGATTGTCGCGGAAGTGTTGCAGTCCGCCGAAGCCATGAAGGCGGGCGTGAGCCATCTGGAACAATTCATGGAGAAGGCCGACACGGCGAAGCGCGGCAAGGTGGTGCTCGCAACCGTAAAGGGCGACGTTCACGACATCGGCAAAAATCTGGTCGAAATCATTTTGAAGAACAACGGCTATGACGTTGTGAACCTGGGCATCAAGGTGCCGCCGGATGATTTAATCCGCGCGTATCAGCAACACAAACCGGATGCTATAGGGCTCTCTGGTTTGCTGGTGAAGAGCGCGCAACAGATGGTGATTACCGCGAGCGACTTGCGGGAAGCCGGGGTGGTCATCCCACTGCTGGTGGGCGGAGCGGCGCTTTCGGCGAAGTTCACGCAACAGAAGATCGCGCCCAGCTACGGAAAAGCGGTCTGCTACGCGAAAGACGCAATGACTGGTTTACGGCTGATGAACGAACTGATGGACCCGGCTACGCGGGAAACAGTGGTGCGCGCGCACACGTCTTCGGGAAATGGGTTCGAGGTGTCAACCACGGTGCGGTTGGCGGAAGTTGCCGAAGTGGCGCGCTCGCCGAAAGTTCGCGCCGATTTGCCGATTCCGGGCGTGGCGAGTCTTGAGCGCAAGGTGCGTCTGGTGCCGGACCTTCGCGAAGTGTGGAGCTACATCAATCCATTCATGCTCTTCGGGCGCCACTTGGGATTCAGGGGCGATTTCGAGAAGCGGCTCGCGCAACGCGACCCCAAAGCCTTGGAACTGTTTGAGCGCATGGAAGAAGTGAAGAGCGAAGCGGCAACGTTCATGAAGGTACGCGCGGTCTGGCAGTTTTTTGAAGCGGAGCCCGAAGGCGACGCGATACGACTGTTCGCGCCGGGGGGTTCCGAACCGTCGCACACGTTCCGATTCAAGAGACAGCGAGGCGGTGACTTCCTGTGTCTGAGCGATTACGTACTCGCGCCGAAAGAGGGAAAGCGCGATCATCTGGCGTTGTTCGTGGTGAGCGCTGGCGAGGGTGTTCGCGAGCGGTCGGAAAAGGCCAAAAACGACGGCTACTATCTGAAATCGCACGGACTGCAAGCGCTGGCGATCGAGACTGCCGAGGCTTGCGCCGAATGGCTGCATCGGCGTATCCGCGAAGACTGGGGCTTCCCCGATCCGGCGGAGATGACCATGGCGCAGCGGTTTACTTCGCGCTATCGCGGCAAGCGTTATAGTTTCGGCTATCCGGCATGTCCGGATTTAGACGACCAGGCTCCTCTGTGGAAACTGCTCCGGCCGGAAGAGATCGGCGTCCAGCTTACTGAGGGAATGATGATGGATCCGGAAGCTAGCGTGAGCGCACTGGCGTTTCATCATCCGGATTGCACTTATTTCTCCGTTGGGGATTTGATGGAAGTGCCCGCCTAGAAAAACCGGACGCCCTTAAGGGCGCCTCGAGAAGGAAAGAAAGAGATTTAACACAGAGGGCAAAGAGGCCGCAGAGCGGGGAGAATGGTTAGCGGATCGGGAAGTGGCAGCAGGTTCGAGGTGGCAGGAGGGTTGGAGGTGGCGGGTCGGGTGACTACTCGCGAGCGACGGCGCGGCCTTGCTTGAGAGCGTCGATCAGGACATCGAAGGTCGATCTGGTCCGATTGCCGTCGCGAGGTGAGGGCTTCGTCGCGCGGCGTTCGTCCGCCACTATGGTTGCGGTTGCCGACGACGAGAAGCTTGAACTAGCAGCCAAAGTTGCAGAGCCGTCGGCCGCGGCAGTGGCGCGGGCTTGCAGGGGGGAATCGTCTGGCCAGGAACCAGAAGCACCATTTTCCGCGCCAGCTTTGTCTTCCTGAGACTCTCCCGCGTCCCTCTTTCCGCTTGCGCTGGCACCCATTGCGCCACCGGGCGCGAATGGTCCTTTCAGCAGGCCGAGCACGTCTTCCGACGCTTGCTCAACGAGGAACTGATCGATCTGCTTGCGCTTCAGTTCAAAGCCAACCAATAGGCACGCGTCTGACAAGAGATTGATCAAGCGAGGAACACCAGTAGTCAGCCGGTGAATGACCTCCACCGCAGTGCCGGTAAATGGGCTCGATCCCCGCAAGCCCGCGGCGTGGAGGCGCTCCGCCATGTAGGCGCGCGTTTCGGGCAAGCTCAAGGGACGCAACAAACACGTGCTGGCAATTCTCTGCTGCAGCGCCTGCAATTCCGGGCGTTGAAGGACCGCGAACAACTCCGGCTGGCCGCAGAGCACGATCTGCAAAAGCTTTTCCTGGTAAGTGTCGGTGTTACCCAGGAGGCGGATTTCTTCCAGCAATTCGACGCTCATCAAGTGGGCTTCGTCGATCAGCAGGATCGCGGTGCCGCCCTGTTGCTGGGTCTGGAAGAGCATCTGATGAAGCGCCGCTAGCCGCCGTGGCTTGCTGGTGGCGGTGCAGGTGATCTCGTATTCGTCAAGAACCGCTTCCAGCAACTCAGAGGGCGCCAAAGTCGGATTAACCAAGAATGCGGAGACGAGCCGGCCACGCCCTTCGGACTTTTCCGTGAGGATTTGCAGGGCCGTGTGCAGGAGAGTGGTCTTGCCAGTTCCTACCGGTCCAGCAACGACGGTGAAACCCTTGCGTTGAAGAACACCCTGAAGAAGCACCTTGAGAGCGGTACGGTGAGGGTCGGCTAGATGCAGGAATCTAGGGTCCGGTGTAAGGCGGAACGGTTCTTCCTTCAACTGGTAAAAAGCCGTGTACAAACCGCTCCTCCCATGGACCCAAAAACCAAATGCAAGAAGCTAAACAGACGAATACAGGTAAGAGATGAGCAAGTTTCTTACCAGAGTTCTAACTGTCGAAGAGCATGTGGCATTTTGGCTAAGATCAGCACTATGAGCGACTTAAATCGTCCGGCAAAAGTCGGCAAAATGCAAGCCGAAGTGAGCCCCTCCAGCGGGACGGAAAAGCCTTTCACAAATCTGTCCTACCCCGAATGCACCACCCCCGCGTAGTTAGATGCAGGAAAGTACCTACTGGCGACTTGACCCAGTTCGAGATTGGCACGCCTCTAATCCGGCAATGGTGTGGATTCTGTCGGGTCGACTGGTGCCTGACTGTTCTTTCGATGGTGCCTTTGCGCCAGGCCCGCCTCCTGAATTTTATAAATGAGTGCCCGGTAACTGATGTTTAACGCATGGGCGGCCTTGCGGCGATTCCATTTGTTCTCGCGGAGGACCTGAAGAATCACGTTGCTCTCCATCTCCCGGACGGCCTGCTTGGCGATATGCTTGAGCGACACCGAGCCGTCAACGGAAAGCTTCGCCGGAGTCGAGGGCCGCTTCCAATGAGTCTCTGCCGCGACGCCGTCCAGAGCACCCATGATCGCGTAACGCGCGACTATATTTTCCAGTTCGCGTATGTTCCCTCGCCATTCCTTACGCGTCAGGGCTTCGAGAAGCTCTTGCGGGAAGGGCGGGGCCTCGCGCTCGAACCGCACATTAAACTGCTCCAGAAAGTAATTCGCCAGCCCCGGTATGTCTTCGCGACGCTCGCGCAACGGGAGCAAGTTTATGGTCACGACGTTGACTCGATAGAAGAGATCCTGGCGGAAGCGCCCGGCTGCAATCTCGTCCTCCAACTTGCGATTTGTGGCGCAGATCACCCTGGTATTGACATGTCTTTCCTGCGTATCGCCGATACGGTTGTACTGCCCATCCTGGAGCAATTGCAATGTTTTGGCCTGCAGGCTTAGATCTAAGTCGGAGATTTCGTCGAGAAAGAGCGTGCCGTTGCCGGCCATTTCGACGTAACCCGGCTTCGAGGTGTGGGCGTCGGTGAAAGCGCCTTTCTCGTAGCCGAACAGCTCGCTTTCCAAGAGCGATCCGGGAATCGCCGCGCAATTGACCTTGATACACGCACCGGAGGCGAACTTTGAGCGCGAATGGATATATTGAGCGAGGAGACCCTTGCCGGTCCCATTCTCTCCCTGGATCAGCACCGGCAGGTCAGTGCCCAGAACCTTGTTGACCATTTGGCGAATGGGCTGCATTGCCGCCGAGCGGCCAAAAATGATCTCTTCGGAAGGCAGGACGCTCGCCTTCGGAACTGCCTTTGCGCTTCCTACCCCCGAGACAGACATCCCGACACTCCCCCGATAAGGCCTAGAACTCGCACGTTGGAGTACTTTGCATACCTGGAACCAAAGCCGGGGCGGAGTCAAGGCAAGATCGCAGCTGACCGATGATTCCCCAAGAGTTCTTTTAACTCATTCCGAGGCAGGAACTTACCGGCCATTCCCACAGTTATAGGACTAAGGCGCAGGGCAGCGGGACAGTCGGTAGGAACGGCCAGAATCAGCGGAAAAATGTCTCCGTAAACGGCAAAATATTGCCTCGTTTCTGGTCATTGGATGGCGATCGGGCGGGGCTGGCGAAGGAAAACGGAAATTTACGCGAGTGATTACTAGTGGGGACTGGGTCTCAAAATGGAACGGGGCGCTCTTACGCTCTGCCATTCTCTCCGCGGATGATGTCGTACCGCTCAATTACCGCGGCAACGCCCATCCGCGCACTGCCGTCTTCCATGCGGCGTTCGACGCGCACAACCTTACCCAAGGCGCGCACAAACACCTCGGAACCATGGGTAATTTCGGCGGGAAGTGTCAAGGTAATGTCGAGTTCTGAGCCGGCCTCGAGATCCTGGTCTAGAACGAAGTAAAGGCCGCGCGTGGAGATGTCCCGGGTCTTTCCTTTTTGGCTATCAGGCAGGCGTTCGGCCGGGACTCGAATGATTACGGGTAACGACAAGTCATAGCGTCGAGCAGTGCGACGTTCCGTCATTATGCTCATCCTCCACTCTGCCCGCGGCCCTTGGTCATGCGCCGCGCCCCTTTCGCCTAATTCCACGTGCTCTTGCGAACTCCAACTAGGATCCTTGCAGGCCTGAGTTAAACAGTAGTCCAGAACTGGAAAATCCTTCGGATGGGCGCACCACGAACCTCGACCAAGTCCTTGTCATTTCCGGTTCGGGTGACAATACAGGAAACACTTGTTTCACGCTATGGAAAAATTCCGCGTTGCCGCTCATCGCCACAGTCATCCGCGCTCGGGCGGAGCGATGGTCAAAACTGGAGCGCGACCTGTCCGCGCATTAACCGCCAGGCCGTAAAGCGCGGTTGTCCAACTACTCGTTGCGAAGCGCTCCGACTCCCGCGGGCTCTTCGACCGCGGGGGCTGCGGCAGCCGTGCGGCGGGTACGCGGTGTGTCGAGATTAAACTGGCGCATTTTATACAGCAGCGCTTTGTAGCTGATGCCCAGCATTTTCGCGGCATCTTTGCGGCACCAACGCGTCTTTTCCAGCGCATCGGCAATCGCTTCCATCTCGGCTTCGTCTTTGAGCCCGCGCACGAGAGCTTTTAGACCCTGTTCGCGCGGTATGGTCGCTTCCTGGCGAGGCGAGGTGCGCTGGCGAGCCGAAGACATTTCGATCAATTCTCTGAGGCTGCCCTCGTCATCCTCGAGGATCACGTAGCGTTTCACGAAGTTTTCCAGCTCACGTAAATTGCCGGGCCACGGATAGTTTGCGGCAGCATCCAGGAGATGCTTGGACGGTGACGTCGCAGGCTTCCCGAACTTCTCGCTGTACTTGTCGAGGAAATGGCGGAACAGGAGCGGAATCTCTGTCGCGCGCTCGCGCAGCGGAGGAACCAGAATCGAAAGTACATTCAACCGGTAATAAAGATCTTCGCGGAAGCGGCCGGTCTTCATGGCGTCCTGGACATCCACGTTGGTGGCGGCGAGCACGCGCACGTCGGTCTCCACCATGTGCCTGCCGCCGAGGCGGGAATACTGATGATCTTGCAGCACGTGCAGGAGCTTTGCCTGCAGGTGCGTGCTCATTTCCGCGATTTCATCGAGGAAGATGGTGCCCTTGTTGGCGAGCTCGAATTTGCCGGGCTTGGCACGAACCGCTCCCGTGAATGCACCTTGTTCGAAACCGAACAACTCGGATTCAAGCAATTCGCCAGGGAGGGCCGCGCAATTGACTTTGATGAACGCCTGGTTGCGGCGCTTGGAGCGCAGGTGAATCATGCGCGCGACGACTTCTTTTCCGACGCCGCTCTCCCCGCAAATGAACACGGGCACATCGACCGGGGCGATCTGCAGAATCTGTTGGCGGATGCGCACCATCTGCGGGCTGGCCGCCAGGAAACTCAGATCCTCGGTTACCTGGTCGCAGTAATCGCGGAGTGCCTGGTTCTCCTGGGTCATGTGCTTTTTCTGGCGCGACTTCAGCATCGCCGCATCCAGGTCGCTTTTCTCGAACGGCTTGGTCAGGTAGTCGTGCGCGCCGATGCGGATCGCTTCCACGACCGTGCCAACTTCATTGGAGCAGCTCAGCATGATGATGTTGAGGGTGCGGTCGAGCTGCAGGAGTTCTTTCAGGGTATCGATGCCGTTCATTTCCGGCATCAGGACGTCGAGGATGATCAGGTCGGGACGCTCGCCGTCGCTCACTTTGGCGAGCACCTCCTTACCGGAGCCCACGGTCTCCACCTCGAAGCCGTCTACCTCCAGCAGCGTCTGCAAATACTTGCGGATACTTGGCTCATCATCCACGACGAGAATCTTTTCTTTCACAGCCATTGACCTCTCCCTTTGCATACCACTACTTAACGCCGTTCAACTACGCGTGATCCGTATGAGTTACGTCTGATCCATGGGCAATAGAAACGTAAACTTGCTGCCGTTGGCGGCTTCGCTCTCCACCCAAATCTTCCCGCGGTGGGCTTGCACCAAGCGCTTGGCAATAGCGAGGCCCAGCCCCATGCCCGTAGTATTGCGGTCCACGCGGACGAAGTCCTCGAAAATTTCCTGGTGGTGTTCCGGCGCGATTCCCGGTCCTGTATCAGCGACGGATACTTCCACGCTGTTCGGACGGGGCAAACGGAAGCGCCGGCGTTCCTGAGGCGGCGAAGCCTCGGACACGCGTCTCTCCCAGAAATGAGGCAGCGCCCGGAGCGTAACGCAACCCCCGACCGGGGTGTGCTTCAGCGCGTTGTCCAGAAGATTCGCGGCGGCCTGCTGCACCTTCTGATAATCGAAGCGAAAGTTCGGAATGGACGGATCGAAGGCCGCGTCCAACCGCACGCCTTTGCGCTGGAAGGCTTCCAGCCAGCGCTTGGAGAGTTCGTCGAGGCAATCTCGCAGGTCGTTTTCGCGAAGCTGCAAGACCAGCTTTCCGCTCTCGAGCGCGGAATAGTTCAGGAACATCGACACCAGGCGGACGAGCCTTTCGCAGCTTTCCTTCGATTCTTCGAGAATGTCACGCTGCTTTTCCGACAAACGTCCCAGCGAACTGGTGAGCAAGAGATCGTAATATCCCTTGATTACCGCCAGTGGAGTCTTTAATTCATGCGCAGCCGAAGCCAGGAAGACGGTTTTCTGGCGGTTCACTTCCTGCAATTTCAAATAGGCGGCCAACAGATTTCGATAGGTGATCTCGCGCTCTTGCAGCAACTCTTGCACGGTAATTTGCGTCGCCGGATCGGGGCCGGGGTGCATCTCGGTGTGCGGTTCGAATTTCACCACCAGCCAGTCGGGTTCCGGCACCCACTGAATGGTGGCGCGGGCCCGCTTCTCGCCCCGAGTCAGGTCCAGCTTGATTTCGTGTTGGCCACTTTCGATGTCCGCGAAAATCCGTTTGGGATCCATTTCCAAAAGATCGCTGAATAGATTCAACCGACTGGGCTCACCGAGTTGCAGCGAATCCAGGCACTTGCGGGCGAGCGAATTGATCATCAGAATTCGTCCACTGCGTGCAGAAACCAGGAGTGACTTATCCAAAGTATCCAGAAGGCGAGCAACCAACTCGAGGGGTACATCGCCGGGAGGTGGTGGTTCGTGTGTAGGAGATGTGATGACACTTCCACTCATCGGACCACCCATTCCGCCAGGGGACGGGAAAACATTTTCCCTAATCGGCGCGTGGCCATCGTGGCAGAGCACTTCTCTGGCTGTCAATGGTAAAAGCGTGCCATGCGTGCCATTTGCACAATTGCGGAAGTCCAAGGGCCTAAGTGGTCGGTCATCTGCCGACCGCTGTCAGCGCAGTTGCCCTTGAGTCGTTTAACGCTATTATTTATAATAATTTAACCGGAGGTTAGGCGTGCCGACATCTGGCATCGAATCTGCTTATTCTTCGGTATTCTCGTACTAGATCGCGAGTACTATGGGGCCAGCCGAGTGAGAGTCGAAGGTCTTAAGGAAGGGCAGCACTTGGATCAATCTCAGCGGCGCCGTACGCCCCGAATTCGCCTCCAGGTCCCGGTTTTTCTCCGTGGATCGGACGCCTCAGGCGTGGAATTCATTGAGCTGACCAAGACGCTGAATATTGGATCTGCCGGCGCCTGTATCACCTCGACCCATATTCTGAGGATTGATCAGGTCGTTCATTTGACAGTGCCCGCTCCTTCCCCCGCCTCTTCCAGCCTGGTACCCAACGAAACTCCTCCGATCGCCGCGAAAATATTGCGCCAGGACGTTGTTGGGGATATGCGTCTGTTTGGACTGGAATTTCTCAGACCTCTTGAGTAAATTTATGCCGTTTCTCGGCTCCCCGCCGACTGCAGGGCCCGTTTGGGGGCTGGCCCCGGGCGCTATCTGGGAGCTACGGTAGGCCACTTTTTGCTGTTATCAGCTTTAATTTCAATTTGATAGGGTGGAGGCGAGATTTCCTCCATTCCTCCCATGCCCTTCTAAGCCGAAATACGGATGGACTCCAACTTGCTCCCGGTGTACAAGCAACCTGTTTCACTCCCCAACCCGCGGGGCAAGCAGTTTAGGTGTCTATCTCGTATGCCCAATCCTGGCGGCGCACCCCCCCGTTTGCCAATCGAGGATTCGTACCTCGAACTCCTGGCCGACACGCTCGACGGCCTTGACGTCTCCGCACGCGGACAATTTCTACAGCGATATATTCGCGCGATTACGCATCTTGATCTACGCGAAAGCCAGTGCATTCAGCTATGGGACGAGATGCTTACGCGCCGGCGCGAATTGACGGACCATCTTGGCCGGCAAGTAGCACTGAAGACCGCGTTGATGGATGTTCTTACATCAGCGGGATTGTTTCGTGTTCCCATCATTCTCGAGTACGACGAGCTCAAAGTCCTGCAGGTGAACGCAGTTACCGACCCGCTTACGGGACTGTATAATCGCCGCCTTTTCGGCGAAGGATTTGAAAAGGAACTCAACCGCGCCCGCCGCTATGGATTGCCGCTCGGCCTGGTGATGCTGGATTTGCATCGTTTTAAGGAAGTGAACGATAAGCACGGTCATCCAGCGGGTGACGAGGTACTGCGAGCTGCCGCGGCCACGCTGAAAAAAGCGTTACGTACTTCGGACTCCGCTTTTCGTATCGGTGGCGACGAATTCGCCGTGCTGCTGCCGCAGACCGACGCCGAGCAAGCTCTCGCGCTCAGCCGGCGTATCGAAACCGTTTTCGCCGAAACGCTGCAATCGTTGCCGCTTAGCGTTAACGTGAACATGGATCACGGCGTCGCCACGTTCCCGCAAGACGGTGAACAGGCGGACCAGTTAATTCGGGTTGCCGACGAACGTCTCTATCGCCTGAAGCATGCGAATCATCGCAAGCTCGGCAATGGCGGAGCTAAGCCGGCCCCCGCGGCATCCCCGGCCCTCGGCCCCGCGACGACAACAGCAACCTCAGCGCCCCCAGAGCCTCCGGCTACAGCGGTCGCGCCAACCGAACGCAACGGGACTACAACGAAGCCTATTTCGATCGAATCTCGCCGCACGCCAGAAAAGCCAGAATTCACGATGGCGGCCGCCGCTTCGGCCAGCGCCGCGGAAATTTCGTCGAGCCAGCCGACGCCTCCGCCTTCGCAACAGGTCTACGCCATGCAGCGCAAGGCGGAACGCGTATCCATGACCGGAACGAATGCGTACGCCATGCTGGGCGATCAAAACACGCGTCGTGCTCGCGTCATTGATCTCGGCTTTGGCGGCGTTGCCATTGAGCTCGATAAACCAGAGAACCTTCCGGACAGCATCCTGGCGATCCTGCATGTTCCCATTCTTCCGCCCGTGCGCGTGAGTTTGAAGCCTGTCTGGAAGCAACAAACCAAGCAGGGCGCTTATCGCATCGGCTGCGCCTTCGTTTCCTAAACTTCTCCTAAACTTCGCTTGCTGATTCTTAAAAACGTCGTTTACACGTTTTTTTGATGCTCCGAACGTTGCTGAACGCCTTACGTTTACATTTCGCGGCAGGATCCGGCGACCGGGCGGAGCCCTTCGAGGCTCAGCGTAAACAAGCCCCGCCCCTACAAGTGCGTTGGGGCTTCGGATCGCGCGGATCATCGTAAACCCTCGTCCTAAATCTTGCTAGAATCCGAGCGAACAATAAACTTTCGGAGGGAGCCGGTATGACCGAACCGCGAGCAAACCGCCCCTATTGGCCCGACGCGCTGCAAAATCCGCCCGACGCCACATCGGGTCTCAAACCATGGTCATGGGCTCTTGAGCGTCTCGAGAAATCTCACAACTATTGGATCTCAACCGCGCGTCCGGACGGACGCCCGCATCTGATGGTGGTTTGGGGCATCTGGTGGGAAGACGCCTTCTGGTTCAGCACCGGCCCGCATACACGGAAAGCAAAGAACATCGAATCGCAACCTTACTGCGTCATTGCGACTGAAAAAGCGGATGAAGCAGTCATCCTCGAGGGCAACGTGCAAGAAATCAAAGATCGCTCGGTCTGGAAGCAGATGGCAGAAATCTACGATCGCAAATACGGCGGCAATCTCCTGCCGCTACTGGAATCCTCCGGGGGCTGCATCTTTCGCGTCGAACCGCAACTAGCCTTCGGCCAGGACGAGCATGCTGCGAACTTTGTCGAATCCGCCACGCGCTGGCACTTCTCGCAAGTGCGAGGCTAGGCGGGTGACGATCGAAATCTCACGTCTCGCCGCGCGGTCTGTTCGCGACCCTGAATGCGTTCCAGATAGGCATCGATCGCGCCAATCGACTTGTCGCTTGCGATGAATCCCACATACCCGTCGGGCCGGATCAGAAATAAGGCGCCGTTCTCGCCACCATAGGCATTAGATGCGTGGCCGTGAACGTCGAACAGCGCCGTATCAGACGCTTGCCTGTCCGGCGCGTTGCGATCCACGGTGTAGGTCCGAAGTTCGCGTTCATATCTCCTGGTTACTCTCTCCAGCCCTTCGCGGTCATGCACATTAAAGCTCAGTAAGGTGAACCGGGGGCCTCGGAACACGTCAAAGAGGCTGACATCTCGCCCCTTCGCGTCGCGCAGAGGCGCATCGGGAGCGCGATCTCCCGCACACAACGGCGTTGCTGGCGGGTCTTGTTGCTGGCTTAGGAAACACTGGCGATAGTTCAATCCCAGTTGCAATGTCTCCGGGCCGCGCTTCACCGCTTGCGAATCGTCGACCACAGCCTGCCGATGCAATCGTGTGGTGATCCCAAGCATCGACGCTGCGATCGGAAGCCGCTCCTCCTCATAAGTATCCAGGAGCGCCCCGTCCGCACCGTTCAAGGCGGCGCTTAACTTCCATGCAAGGTTGTAGGCGTCCTGAATTCCAGTGTTCATGCCCTGCCCACCGGCCGGGGAATGAACGTGTGCCGCGTCGCCAGCCAGAAAGATCCGCCCAATGCGATATTGATCCACCATTCTGACGTTCACTCGATAGAGAGACAGCCAGGTGGGATCGTAGAGCTTCAGGTCGCTGCGTCCGGTACGCTCGTCGACGATGCTCTGAAACAGTTCCAGCGAGGGCTCGGTCTCCATGTCAGGCGGAATTTGCGCTTGGAGCTGGAATGTATCGGCGGAGGAAAATGGACAGAGAGCGACCACGCCGCTCTTGTGCTTCGTCCACGTGTGCCAGTGGTCGCGATCCAGCCCATCCACGTGGACATCGCCGACCAGCATACGTTCGTCTTTCCAGGTCTCACCTTCAAAGCCGACGTTCAGATGCTTGCGCACGAAGCTGCGGCCACCGTCGGCGGCTACGACATACCTTGCGTGGAGTTGATTGGGTTGGTCCGCGTTTAGCAGCGTAGCGGTGACGATCTCCGCGTCCTGCTCCAGCGCGACAAGCCTGGTCGCCAATTCAACTTTGCCGCCCAATTCCGCAAGACACCCGCGCAATATCTCTTCCACGCGCCATTGCGGAATGATCAGCGGGCTGGCGTAAGGAATGTCGGGTGTCGGATGGTGGCCTTCGTGCATATCGTGATCGCCAAGCACGGTCGTGCCATCGTAGGCCCGGAACGGCAAGTGAAAGCGGCCATTCGCGAGAATCTTTTCCACCACGCCAAGATCGTTGAGGACTTCCAGGCTGCGCGGCTGCAAACCTTTGCCGCGCGACCCCGCGAAAAAAGCCGGGGCTTTGTCGACAATTCGAAAATCGACTCCGCGGCGTGCCAACTCACACGCGAGCGTAAGACCGGTCGGGCCTGCGCCGACGATCAGAACCGATATTTCGGCAAAGTGGGCTGTCGTATCTGTGGACATTGCGATTCCCTCGGACGCGGATGATTATAACTACGCAGCCGCAAAGATAAAGTTGCGGGTTTGAAACAGCCGTCGCATTAAGGAATGCCCATTTTGAAAGATTCGGCGCTTCGCGTATAATCAAAGATTGTCTCGCGACCTAGCGACGCGGCTGTAGTGCCCCACCCGGGAAGCCGTGCAGACCGGACGCGACAGACTGGAGCCCCATGAAACCCGGTATTCACCCCGACTATCACCAAGTAACCGTACATTGCGCTTGTGGCAACACTTTCCCAACGCGCTCGACGATCAAAGGCGACATGTTGCGCGTCGAAATCTGCTCGAACTGCCACCCCTTCTTCACCGGTAAACAGAAGTTGATCGATACGGCAGGGCGTGTCGAGCGCTTCACGAAGAAGTACGCCGACGCCGCTGCAAAGGTCGAAGCCGCCAACGCCGCAAAGAAGTAGCAGCAACCGCAATCAACGTCGAGGGACAGAGCCAAGTGCCGGTCCCTCGGTGTGCGTCGATTTCCAAGCCCGAAACCAAGGGCCACATCATCTAAATCAGTGCCCTTGCTTTGCTTGCGGGAACCCGCTGATAATGCTAATTTTACACTTTCTCAACTGCTGACGACCACTGCGGTTGGTGCCAGACCGCCGTGTGAAAGAGCGCCGTGGCTGAGAAACCGTTTCAGGTCATCCAGGGTAAACGTGCGCCATAATCCTGACGCGCGTCGGGGGAGATTTTTGCATTCTGGTTCATCCTTGAGTCAGCTGCGCAGTGCCCATGAGTGACCGCCAGCCCAATTCGACGAGTGTTGCCGCGCGCCATGTTTCCAGCGCACGCGACGACTCGCGCAGCCCCACGTATTGGCGCGTGGAAGGCTCGCTTCTCGAAGTTGGTGCGCTGCGCCCTGTCGGATTCTTCACCTGGAACGCGCAGAGCTTTGCGGAACGCTGGGCGCGCCGCGCCGGGATGGCGGGCATGGCCTTGTCGCGGCCTTTTGCCTATGCCGCCAGTCGAACCTTTGCAACGCGTTTTCTACACACGTTGTTGCGCGGCGTCAGCCAGGACCGCCTCGACCTCCTGGGTGAAGAGTATTTCGACTACGTGCTGAAGCCGGCGCTGCGTCCCGAGGCTACCGAAAAACTTCTGGAAGCCGTACGTAAAGATGAACGAGTCGTTCTGGTAGGCCAACTCCTCGACCACATCCTCCGCCCGCTGGCAAACCACTTCGGCATCGAATTTTTCATCTCCAATCGCATGGAATTTCGCGACGGCCACGCTACCGGCAGGTTGCTGAATCCGATCGTGCGCCCTCGCGGTCCGTTCGCTTGGATTGCGGGCAGTTCGCTCGACGGCCGCATTCCGAAAGAAAAACTTCTGCGCCAGCTCGGCTGGTCGAAAACGCCAGAGCGTCTGCAATCAGCGCTGCAATCCAGCGCGCATCCGGCGATTGTTACCGGCAGAGCGGTCGCCGCGCTGGGCGACGTCCCCCGCGTCGAGCGCCTCTCCGTCCGCGAAACGCTCGCGAATCGCCACATCTTGCTGGTCGGCGTGACCGGCTTTATCGGCAAAGTCTGGCTCGTCGATCTGCTCGAAAATGTCTCCAATGTCGGCAAAATCACCCTGCTGATTCGCCGCAATCGCACCACCTCCGCACAACGCCGTTTCGAAAAAATCGTCGAAGAATCGCCCACTTTTGATGGCCTGCAGGAACGCTACGGCCGCCGCCTCGGCCAATGTCTGAAAGAAAAAGTAGAAGTAGTAGAGGGCGACGTCAGCCGCCCGGGTCTCGGCATGGACGCGTCCACGCAAGCGCGCCTCGCCAAATCGCTCGACCTCATCGTCAATAGCGCGGGCCTCACCGACTTCAATCCCGATCTTCGCGATGCGATGGCTTCCAACGTCGATTCCACACTGCACCTGCTCGACTTTCTCCGCAAGTGCGATCACGCGGGTTTGATGCATCTCTCCACGTGCTACGTCGTGGGCATGCGCGACGGCCGTGTCGATGAAGAACTCCACAACAACTACAACCCAGCCAGCGATCCCGATTTCGATGCGGACCGCGAGATCGACTCCCTGCGCGAAATGATTCAGCGCGTCGAGGAACGCTCCGAAAGCCCGGAGCTGACGAAAGCACTTCGACGTCAGGCCCTGGGCCGCGGTGGAGATCCATCTGCCGTGCCTGCGATAGAGTTGGACGGCGTGCTGAAACGCAATCGCGTCCGCTGGTCGCGCAATCGATTGGTGCGCGCGGGAATGCGCCGCGCGAAGCATCTCGGCTGGCCGAACATTTACACCTTCACGAAGAGTCTCGGTGAATCGATGCTCTCGCGCCGCGGGCGCGATCTGCCGATCGCCATCGTTCGCCCCTCCATCGTGGAAAGCTCCACGCGTTCTCCCTTCGCCGGCTGGAATGAAGGCATCAACACCTCCGGCCCGCTCTCGTACCTGCTGGGCACAAATTTTCGCCAGCTCCCGACGAACGAGCGAAAGTGTCTCGATGTAATTCCAGTGGACATGGCTTGCCGTGGCATGACCCTGATCGCCGCCGCCGTAATCGCGCGAAAGAACGCGAGGATGTATCAGCTGGCGACCTCAGCCATCAATCCGGTGAACATGGGCCGCAGCATTGAACTGACCGGCCTGGCGCATCGCAAGTATTACCGCCGCCAGCCCGGCCTCGAGCACTGGTTCAAGCTGAAATTCGAGACGATACCCGTCTCCAAGCAGCGCTACGAGCGCATGTCGATCCCCATGCAAAAGGCCGTCGTCTCCCGCATCAACCGCGCCGCTGTCACCCTGCACATGAAAAAAGCTCCACTGGCTAAGCAGGAACGCGATCTGGGACGCGCCGAAAAGCTCATCGAACTCTACGAGCCGTTCATTCTCCACAATGAGCATGTCTTCGAGTGCGAAAATGCCCGCCTGCTTTCCGCCGCGCTTCCAGCGGAAGAGCGCCCCATATTCGAATTCGACCCCGAATCGATTGACTGGTGGAACTACTGGATCAACATTCACATTCCCGCGTTGCGCCGCTGGTGCTATCCACTGATGGAAGGACGCCCGCTCGAATCCCGCACGCCCCGAGAACTTGATTGGTCTACGCAAGCCGCGCGCGCCCAAGCCGTCCCCAGCTCCGCGCCGCCGTCTGACCCGCTATGGCGATCTTCGTAACCGGCGGCACCGGCTACCTGGGCAGCTACCTCGTAGCGGGCCTGCTGACCGAATACCACGACCCGCTTAATCTTCTGGTTCGCGCAAAATCTACCCAGGAAGCGCGCGAGCGCCTCTGGCAATCGCTGCAACTCCATCTCGCCTTCCCCGAATTTCTCGACTATCTCAACTCCCGCATCACCATATTTCGCGGCGAGCTCACCACCGATCGCTTCGGGCTCCCCGACGACGACTATCACACGCTGGTCGACACCACCGGCTCGCTGATTCATTGCGCCGCCTCTCTGAACCGCAAATCCGAAAAGCAGTGCCTCAACGTCAATCTCCGCGGCGGCCTGGAAGTAATCCAACTGGCCCGCCGCGCGCAAAATCGCAACGGTCTCCTGCGCTATTCGCACGTATCCACCGTCGCCGTAGCCGGCAAGCGCCAAAACGAGGTTGTCACCGAAGACGCTTCGATCGACTGGACCCGCTCCGACTACGATCCCTACGCGCGCACCAAGAAATTCGGCGAGCACATGGTGCACCAGCTGTTGCCCGACGTGCCGCGCACCATCTTCCGTCCCGCGATCGTAATGGGCGACAGCCGCCGCCCCGAAACCTCTCAATTCGACATGGTGCAAGCCTTCGACGTCCTGGCCCGCCTCCCGGTCCTTCCGCTGCGTCCCGACGATAGAATCGACATCGTGCCCGCGAACTACGTCGCCAAAGCCATCGTCACCATTCATCAGAAGCCCACGCCCGCGCATGGCATCTATCATCTGTCTTCTGGCGAAGGCTCGCAGACCTATCGCGAAATCACCACGGCGCTCGCCAGCGCAGGCGGCGGTCGTCGCCCCGCTTTCGTGCCGTCGTTGGGCAAACCGTTCTCTGCGACGGTTGATCGCCTGGCCCACGGCAGCGGCTCGGTCGGACGCGGCGCCTCGCTTCTGAAAGTTTTCTGGCCCTATCTCGACTGGAACACCGTTTTCGACAACTCGCGCGTCGTAGCGGAACTCGCGGAATCTCCCGCGAAGTTTTCCTCCTACGCCTATCCGCTTCTAAAATTCAGCCGCGAAAACAAATTCCACTACCCAGCGAAGCCGTGGCCCTCGTCCGCGCCCGTCGTGCAGCCATCCATCGTCGCGGGGAGCGCCCACGCATGACCGACTTCCTACTGGTCACCTGGGTCAGCGCGCTCATCGAATTCCGCCGCTTCGCATGGATGTTCGGCCTCGGCCGTCGTTGGACACCCGGGGAAAAACTTCGCCTCCTCTTCGCAGGCTACAACGGTACGCGCAACACCGGCTCCGACGTGCGCGTCCAGGAAATGCTCCGCCAGGTCCGCCACGTCCTCGGCGCGGACAACGTCGACTTCAGCGTCATGTCGCAGGATTTCAAACGTTCGGCAGGGTATTTCGACGGCACACGTCAGGTCCATCTGCCCGACGTTTTCCCGCCGTTCCTGTTCCGCGAGGTGCAACAAAATCACGGCGTGATCGCCTGCGAAGGGTCGATGTTCAAGAGCAAATTCGCCAACGCCTTGACAACGATGATGATCGGTTCGCTGGGCCTGGCTTCCGCGGAGAACAAACTCTCCCTGGGTTACGGTGGCGAGGCTGCGCACATGGACCGCCTGGTCCAGGATATGTGCGCGCGCTACGTTCACGATTCGCTGGTCATCACCCGCAACGTCGAATCACAAACGCTCCTCCGCAAGCTCGGCATTCCCACCGAACTCGGCACCGACACCGCCTGGACCTTCGACCCCAACCCGCCCGAATACGCGCGCAAAGTTCTTCGCGAAGCGGGCTGGGACGAAAAGACGCCGGTCCTCGTGATGTGTCCCATCCATCCCTTCGTCTGGCCCGTGAAAGCGTCCATAGCCAAATACATCGCCCGGGTGACCACCGGCGCCTACAAAGAGAGCCAGTACAGAACCGTCTACTTCCACGAATCAGGTCCCGAAGTCGACAGCAAATATCGCCACTATATTTCCGGATTCGGCAAAGCCGCCGCCGCCTTCTGCCAGCGTCATCGCGTGTTTCCCATTCTGGTAGCGATGGAGCGCCTGGACGCCGTCGCCTGCCGCTCCATGTTGGAGTTTCTTCCTGGCACTCCGATTTTTACGTCCGACGACTACAACATGTTTGAACTCGTCTCGATCCTCCGCGCGGGCTCCTACATGGTCTCGTCCCGCTATCACGGCATCGTCACGTGCATGCCCAGCTTGGTCGCCTCCGCCGGCGTCACCATGGACGAACGCATCCGCAACCTGATGCGCGAACGCGGCCACGAACATCTCTTCCTGACCGTCGAAGACCCCGACCTCGAGACCAAACTCCTGCAAGTCATGGAAACGCTGGTATCGGAAGCCGACAGCGTCCGCGAAGGCATAGGCCGCACGGTAATCCGCAACCTGAAGGTGATGGCCCGCATGGGCACGATCCTCGAAGACGCCGTCCGTCGCACCTACCCCGAATTCCCCCTCCGCTCCGGCGTCCTGAGCTGGGAAGACTACCTCCCCCCACTAAGCCCGACGCTGGTCGACTTGGCCGACCGTTACGACATCTCCCCAGTAACACAACACTCCGTAGCCGGATCCACAACCCGCTAACACCAAACCATCGCAGCTTATTTCCCTGTACGGGCGCAGCACTGCTGCGCCCCATCTCGGCAAGATCAAGACCTATTCAACGTTTCACCGCGCTTTTAAAGTACGCGCGTTAGCGAGGCCTACCGATACGCGGAGTGGCCGCGCGAATCGCAGGTAATCAATCGGCATCGTCAAGTCCAGAAGCCTTGCACCTGGGAAAAGGCACCTGCATCCTGAATGCAGTGGAAGTAGTGTCGGATCAACTGACTAGATGGTGTTGCATCGACCGGTTGAGCTGGCACGTCTAACCGGAAACTGATCGACTACCTACCTCTGCCTCGAATTGCATTGCCCCACCGCCACAATTCATAATACCCATCGCTCAACTCGCCAAACTCCATGCCCAACTTCCTCGAAAACCTCTTCGCACAACTTCACCGCAACTCCACCCGCACCATCCTTCGCGAAATCCACGGCGATCAATTTACAAACGTAACCGGCGGCCAACTGCTCGCTCAAATCCAACTGGCCCGCGAAGCCTTACGTCGGCACAATCTCCAGCCCGGCGATCGCTGTGCCCTGCTCGCTGCCAACTCCATCCGCTGGATCGCTATCGACCTGGCCCTGATGGCCGAAGGTCTGATCGTCGTTCCTCTCTATTCGCGCCAGGCTCCCGCCGAATTAGGCGCCGCGATGCAAGACTGCCAGCCGCAACTACTCGTCGTAGGCGATGCGTCGCTAGGCGATGCCATCACAAAAGGTTGGCCCGGCGATTCGTTTGCCGTCCCCAAACAAGTCCTATTCGACGAACTGCTTCCTCCCACGAGCGCATCCGCACATGCCACGCTCGTGGCCGCGAATCCGCGCCAAGACGCCGATCTGGTCACCATCGTCTACACTTCCGGTACTTCCGGCGAACCGAAGGGCGTTTGCCTCAACGTCGGCAACATCTCCTTCATGTTGCAACGCACTACCGAACGCCTCGACCAGCTCATGCGCGGCTCGCAAGGCCCCGACAGCGTTTTCCACTATCTTCCTCTTAACTTCGCCGCGTCCTGGATTGCCACCCTATCCTTTCTCTCGCGCGAAAGCGTCGTCACTCTCTCAACCGACCTCAACAAACTCGCCGACGAGATTCGCCTCTCCGCCCCGCACTATTTCCTGAACGTGCCCACGCTCCTCGAACGCGTGCGACGCGGCGTCGACGAGGCCATCGCCAAGCGGCCCGCGCCGATTCGCTCGCTCTACGCAAAGGCCCGCGATGCCGCACAGCGCGATCTCACCAAGACTCCGCAAGGATTCGACAAGCCATGGCTCGCCCTGGGCCGCAATCTCATTTTCAGCAAAATCAAAGAACGCTTCGGCCCCAATCTCCGCGCCCTCATCTGCGGCTCCGCACCGTTAGCTCCGGAAACACAAAATTTCTTCGCGATGCTCGGTGTTTCGATCCTCCAGGTCTATGGCCTGACCGAAACAACGGGCATCTGCACCATGGACGATCCCAACGGAGCAGTCGACACCGGCCATGTGGGTCCCACCATCATTGGCATCGAAATGAAAATCGCCGAAAACGAAGAGATCATAGTGCGCGGCCCAAACGTTTTCCCCGGCTACTGGAATCGCGAAGAAGAAACCGCCCGCGTCCTCCAGGACGGCTGGTTCCATACCGGCGACCAGGGCGAAAAAAACGCCCATGGCAACTGGCGCATCATCGGCCGCGTAAAAAATCTGATCATCCTGAATTCCGGCCACAAAATCCCACCGGAGCCAATCGAAGACAAACTAGCCCAGCTCCTCCCCGGCGCCCAGCACATCGTCATCGTAGGTAACGGCCGCGGCTACCTCTGCGCCCTGATCACCGGACCGATCGAGCGCGCCACAGCGCAATCCGCCGTGGACGCCATCAATCCCGAACTCCCGCACTACCGCCAAATCCGCAACTTCGCCCTGCTCAACGAAACGTTGACGCCAGACAACGGCCTCCTGACCGCCATGGGCAAACCGCGCCGCGCCGCCATAAACTCCCGCTTCGCCGCGCAAATTGACGGGATGTACGCTGCAAGGAACAACTGAGCGATGGATCTCCAATCACTCGCGAAAATACTTGCCGTGACTTGCTGCGGCATTTTTTCCGGTGCCGCTCTCTACGTCACGCTGGTTGAACATCCGGCCCGCATGGAATGTGGAACGCAACTCGCCGCTACGCAATTCCGCCCCAGTTATCGCCGTGCGGCGATCATGCAAGCTTTGCTGACCGTGCTCGGCTCATTGTTAGCAGCGCTGGTCTGGATTCGCGGGGGCAGCATGGCCTGGCTGGCAGGTGCGGCGTTGTTCGTTTCGATCGTCCCCTACACCTTGCTCGTGATCCAGCCCACCAACAAACAACTTCTCGATACATCGTTGGACCGGAGTTCACAGCACGCCCGCGAGCTTCTGGTGCGCTGGAGTTATCTCCACGCCATCCGAACGGTAGTCGGCTTAGTCGCCTTCGTTTTCTTTTTGCACTTAATCGCCGCTAAATGAAAATCGTTCACGAGTTCAACGCAGCGCTGGAATTGAGCAGCTCTATCCTTGATCCACCCAGGGCGTCGCTTTCAACTTTCAACTGTCGACTGTAAACTTCCTATCGTGAGCTTGGCTACTCTCCCTTATCTGAGGCGGATCGTGGTCCCTCGAACATGAAATCTTTCGCCGGTAAAACGCTGCGCTGGGACTTACGCGATTCCATCCTTGAGCTGACCCTCGACCGCGAGCCCGTCAACGAGATCGGCACTGCTATGCTCGCCGAACTCGAGCAGTTCGTCGCCGCGTTTCCCGCGCTAGCCCCCGAAACCTCGGCGTGCATTATCAGCAGTGCCCGCAAACATGGTTTTTCGGCCGGCGCCGACTTGCGCGAACTTTACGAGGGCGCCGCACCGCTTTCCGCCAAAGAGCGCCTCACAGGCGTCCGCCAATTCCTCGAACGCATCCACGCGGTCCTGAACGCCATCGACGCCGCCCCTTTCGTGACCATCGCCGCAGTCCACGGCGTCTGCTTCGGTGGCGGCCTGGAACTCGCCCTCACGTGCGACATCATCATTGCCGATAAAATGGCGCGCTTTGCCTTTCCCGAGCTGCGCCTCGGGCTCATCCCGGGCTTCGGCGGCATACCACGCCTGAAGCGCGATCTCGGCAACGCCTTCGTCCGCGATCTGCTGCTCACCGGCCGCAGCGTCAACGCCACACGTGCCCAGGCTGTCGGTCTCGTCGCGCAACTCGCAGCCGAAGGCGAAGCCCGCAAGATCGCTCAAGCCACCGCCGCGCAAATCACCAAATTCGACGCCGTAACCCGCACCGCCGCCAAGAAATTCATCAAGCCCATCCCTCTCGAAGATCTCCGCCACGAAATCGACCTCTTCTGCCGGCTCTTTACTCGCAAGGAAGTGATGGCCGCCCTGAAAAAGTTCGTCGAGTCCACCGAAGCCATGCCCTACCTGCCCTGAGTAACCGAATATCTCCGAATCGAATCCAATGAGTGTATCGCTGTGAAACGAGCGTGCCGCTGTGAAACGCCGAACCCTCCATCTGGTAGCGCTCTTGGTCCTCGCCGCACTCATGTTTATGGCTTCCGGCCAACACGGCAGCTACTTCTGTGTTTCTCCTTGGGCAGGCGACGGCCCTGCGCAACCTCCGGAAGCGCATGCCCATCCTTAGCCTCGATCACGTGCAGATCGCAATTCCGGTGGGCGGCGAAGCGCGCGCACGTGAGTTCTATACCGCGATCCTCGGTCTAACTGAAGTCGAGAAGCCTGCTGAAATGTCGGGACGCAACAGCATCTGGTTCGTGGCAGGCCCTGTCAATCTCCACATCGGTATCGAGGCCGACTTCCATCCAGCGAAGCGCGCTCACCCCGCGCTGGTTGTCGATGGTCTCGACGATATCGTCGCCGCTTGCGAACGCGCCGGCCTTCCCACCAGACCTGACACCTCCTTCAACAATTTTCGCCGCGTCCACGTCTTCGACCCCTTTGGCAACCGCCTCGAACTGATGGAAAGCACGAGTCCGTAAAATCTCGATCGCACCGAATCGTCCATTTTCCTCCGGTCTTGCGGCGAGAGATCGCCCAAGCAGGAAAACCTACCCATTCTTCCAGGCTCCTACCTAGCCAATCGGCGGATGTAGACGCCCCTGCGACTGCGGCATCTTGTTCATGGAGGTTGTACATGTCTTCCCAACTTATTGAACTATCAGACGCATTGGCGCAAGCCACGGATCGTGCCGCAACGAACACTGTTGCCGTTCACGCCGAAGCGCGTGGATCGTCCAGCGGCGTCATCTGGCGGGCAGGCGTGATCGTCACGTCCGAACACGCGCTCCGCCGCGACGAAGAAATTCAGGTCACGCTTGCCGACGGCCGCGTCGTCTCCGCGACTCTAGCGGGCCGAGATCCATCGACCGATCTCGCGGTCCTTAAGTGTGCGGAAGCCGCGACGCCCGTAACCGAATTTGGCGACCCTGCCGCAATCAAGCCCGGAAGTCTCACCCTCGTGGTCGGCCGCACGCGCGCCAGCGGCCCGGTCGCCGCACTCGGCGTAGTCAGCCTCGTGGCCGCCGAGCGCAAGACCTGGACCGGCGCATCGCTCGCTCCCTACATTCGCCTAGACGTCGCCATCCAGCCCACCGCTGCGGGTGGCGCAGCAGTCGACGCTCACGGCCGCGTCTTCGGTATCGCCACTCCGCGCTTCGCGCGCTTCGGCGCAATCGCGGTTCCCGCTTCGACCGTAAAAGCCGTAGTAGACACGCTTCTGGAGAAAGGCCGCATTCCGCGCGGCTATCTTGGCGTTGGCCTGCAACCTGTGCACCTTCCCGACGCCCTTCGCCATTCCTTGCACCGCGAAGTGAGAACCGCCGCCATCGTCCTGGAAGTGGAGCCCGACAGTCCGGCCCACAGAGCAGGCCTGGTCATCGGCGACATCATTGTTTCCCTATCGGGTCAACCCGTTGCTCGCCTCGAAGATATCCACTCGCAACTCCAGGGCGCGGCGATCGGCAAACAGCTGTCGCTAGGCTTCGTACGCGGCGGGGCACTTCAGGAAACGAGCGTGGCGGTGGGCGAGCGCACCCACCGAGGCAGCGAATAAAATGCCCGTCACCAGCTTCGGGGATATCGCGGAGAGTCTTCGCCGCTCCACGGTCCTCATTCAAGCGGGCCCGCGCGGCAACGGCTCGGGCGTAATTTGGTCGAGCGGCGGCGTCATCGTCACCAACGCTCACGTCGCGCGCCGTGCGCAACTCCGCGTCCAGCTCTGGGATGGTCGCGAACTCGACGCGGCACTCGTGTCGTCCGATCCAGTTCGCGACATTGCCACGCTCCGCGTCAATGCCAAGAATCTCCCTGCGGCAACGCCCGCGGATTCTTCGCGTGTGCGGCCCGGCGAACTCGCGATCGCCATCGGCAATCCTCTGGGGTTTGTCGGGGCGCTCACCACGGGAGTGGTCCATGCTGTCGGCCCGCTTCCGGGTCTCGGCCCGCAATCGTGGGTGCAGGCTGGCGTTCGCCTGGCGCCCGGAAACTCCGGCGGCCCGCTCGCCGACGCTGCCGGCCGCGTCATCGGAATCAACACGATGGTCGCCGGCCGCTTGGCCCTCGCGATCCCCAGTAACGACGTCTCCGACTTTCTCTCTTGCGCCAGTCCAAATAATGAACCACGGGACGGCTGGCTGGGCGTCACGTTGTATCCCGTGCAAGTTCCCAATTGCGGTGGCCGTGCGGCAAAGCGATTCGGGCTGGTTGTGCTCGAAGTCGAAGTGGGGAGTCCCGCAGCCCGGGCCTCGCTTCTGCCCGGCGACATCCTCGTGGGAACCGAAGGCCGCCCATTCACACTGCTTGACGATTTATCCCGAGCGCTCCGCGGGGAAGGCCCGCGTCTCCTCCGTCTCGAATTCCTTCGTGGAGACTACACCCGCATCCGCCGCGTAACGATTCAACTGGGTCGCCAGGCTACGGGTCGCCAGGCTTCGGGGAGCAGCGTCGCGGCGTGATTCGCGTCTTCATCGTCGGAGCTTCCTCGCTGGCGCGTGCCGGGTTGCAAAATCTTCTCGCACATCGCGGCGTTGAAGTGGCTGGGAGCTTCTCCGACCTTGATGGTCTTGCTGACGCGTTCCCTGACAGCGAGGCCGATGCGCTCGTTGTCGACGCTTCCGGCGAAAGCACCGAATCCATGCTCGATTCCTTGGCGCGGTCTGACCTCGCGTCGGAAATTCCCGTCGTCCTACTCGCTGGGAATCGCTGGCCGGCGGAAGCTCCCAACGCCGAATCTCATTCCGCGTCTCGCGACGCGTTTCGCTCAGGAGTCCGCGCGGTCCTGCCCGCCGACGTCACCTCCAATCAATTGTTCGCCGCGCTCCAAGCGGTCACCGCGGGACTTCTGGTGCTGCATCCTGCGGAAATCGACACCCTCGCACCCGCTGCAACACCTGCCTCCCAACCACTAAGCGACCTCGCCGAACCATTAACCCGGCGCGAACGCGAAGTCCTGCAAATGCTGGCCGCCGGGCTAGGCAACAAAGAAATCGCCGCGCGACTCAACATTTCCGATCACACCGCAAAATTCCACGTCGGTTCGATTCTCGGCAAACTCGGCGCCGCAAGCCGCACCGAGGCCGTGGCCCTAGGCATCCGCCGCGGCCTTGTGCTTCTCTAAGCCGAGTCATCAAGCCCGGTAGTGGGTCATCTCTTGCGCTAATTTACTATCAACGTCGTCGTCGCGGTGTGCGTGGTGGCACCCGAAGTTCCGGTTATGGTGACGGTGTAAAGACCAGCCGGAGTTCCGACAATTGGAGGCGGACCTGTGGTGCCACTACCCCCGCCGCCACCGCCGCAACCGGCGGCTTCCAAGACCAAGAAGAGAAAGAGGCCGGCGGCAGGAAGCGAGAGTAGAACGCGGTGGCGACTGGCCCGGGCAGCGAACGCGAGCAGGACCAGAAGCAGAACGGCTAGAATGGCCAACTGCATTGGTGTATGCACAACATCGAATCGCCGGGGCGTTTGGATCGGCAGCAGAAAACCACGTGCGGTGGTCGTGACCGTCACGGTAGCAGTAGCTCCCACGGCTACAGAAGCCGGACTGGTTGCAGTGGGCGTGCAGGCGGCGGCTGTCGCGGCAACCGAACAGCTTATCGTGACATTGGAGTTAAAGCCGTTCGTGCCTGTAACAGCGATCGTGTAAGTGGCCGAACTGCCAGCGGTGACGGTAGCACTGGGTACTTGTGGAGTCAGGACAAAGTCGGGACCTACAACCGTCAGAACCGCGGGAAGATAAGATGTAGCAGGCAGATAGTTGTTATCACCGGAATAGTTCGACGTAAGACTATGCACGCCAACCGTGGTAGGGGTATAGGTCATACTGGCTTGGAGCGCAGAGATAGTAGTAGGAGTCGAGGGGACCGGCGTGTAGGTTACGGTGCCAGCGATAGGCTGCGTCCCATCGAGAAACGTAATCGTGCCCGTCGGAGGAACGCCTACCTCTGATCCTTGCAGGTTCGCCGTGAGAGTTATCTGTTGATTTACGTGGATCGACGACTGGAAGGCATAGGGTGGACCGAGTGAAGTCTGAGCCTGTGTTACAGCGAAGGACGCGGGCGCGCTGGTTGACGAGGCATAGTTTGCGTCGCCGGAATATTGCGCGGTCAAAGTGTGTGGTCCGACGATGAGGGAATGCGTAGTCGACTGAGCGTCCGCCCAGGCGTAGGAAGGCGGGTTCGGAAAATACGAATTACTTTCATATACCGGAATCGGACCTGCAACCGGAGAGCCATCAACGGAGAAAATAAAGGTCCCTGTAGGAGCCACCCCGTTGCTGGTGGTCGCTACATCGGCGGCGATTTGTTCGGAATTTCCGTATTGCACAGGCACGCCTCCGATGCCCGCACTGGTCGTCGTCGGGGCCTTAGCGATTGTGAAGTTGGTGGTGCTCGAGCTTGGTCCGTAGCTAGCGTCACCTGGATATGCCGCGAGGATCGAGTAGGCTCCGGGCGGGATGGACTCTTCCGCAAAACCATCACTGTTAAGCGGCAGGCTTCCGCCCGCTAAGGGCGCACCGTTTGCGGTGAGGACAACATTGCCTGTAGGGCAGTTGGCTATGCGCTTCGAGCAATTGCTGGCAATTCCCGTTGTCGGGGAGACGCTGGCGCCGGCGTCGCCCACATCCAACCGTAATCCGAAATAACCGCCGGATCCATAGGTAGCGCTGGTGGCGGCGAAGCTTGTGGGTTTGCCATTCATATCCAGGGTTACCAGGTTTGCGAACGTTTTGCTGATTTCGGGGGCTACGGTTACCGACACGGGTGGAGCGGAATCACTGGGAGCGTTTGTGCCATCGCCGGTGTAATGAGCGTGGATCAGGTAGCTTGTGCCGCCCGGGAGTGCCGTCGTTGTCCCAGTTGCGATTCCGCCTGCTCCGAGAGTCAATGTGTCAAAACCCACAGTCTTGCCACTGCCTAGGTCCGCGATCAATGACACATCGCCTGTGGCGTTGCTCGGCGTCACATTCACTTGCACCGGTACAGAAGAGCCGTGCGTAATATTCACGGCATTGTTGTTATTTAGAGTCAGCGACGTAGTCGTCGCCACCTGACTCGCAGTATTCCAATTATTCACCAGATTTGACACGTTGACGGAACCCAAGCCGGTGGCCAAATCGTAAGCAGAGGTCGCTGGAAACGCTGGCGTGGATGAGTTCCCCGTCTCCACAAGCACACCGTTAACGCCGGAAACTGCACTGCTGCAATTGGGAGACTTGCCTGCGCACGGCACGGCGTTGTTGCCTTTATTTATATCGTTGAACGTGCAAGCTGACGCAGGCGGGGCCGATGAAACGCAGTTGAGAGCTGGAGTTGTGGATGCCTGTTTTTTTGCGAGCGCATAGAGCACCTGATTCGCGTTGCCTTGACGCGGAGCGGGAACCTGGGCGGTTGCTTGTTTCTGATTCACTAAGGCGATGATTCCGGCAAATGCCGGCGCGGAAACCGAGGTTCCTCCAACTCCCTGAAACGTGAAGTTAAACTCACTCAGGTTACAGGAAATTGCAGGCGTTAGATCATGCTCACACATGATATAGAAACTGTCATTAAAGCCATCGGCGGCGAACAATGCAACGTCCGGTAAGTCCCGGTGGTTGTCAGGGGGCATCCCAGGCACACCCATTTGCCACGCGGGCTTAGGATATATCGTGCTTGCCCCGCCACTACCGGCGACAATGTTCAGTAGATTGGGATTCACCCCGGCACCGCATCCTGTTAGCCCGAGATGTGCACACGAGTCGTTCCAGGGTACTTCGGGTATGTACTTGAGGGCGGAGGCCGGAACGGGTGGAGTAGTGGTCGTGGGAGTCGTATTCCAGAACTGCGACTGTTTTCCGGCTTGGTCAAAATCGGTTCCACCGACGGCTATGTTGAAGGGCGTGGAAGCGAATCCACTGACTGCTATGCCGTCGCTTGCCGTCTGCTGAGTATCAAAATTATCGCAACCCGCGGAGCCCCCATCACCAGCGGACAAAACGACGGTAATGCCTTGCGCCGCCGCTTGTTCCCATAACGAGTTATAGAACTGATTTAAGGTGGATCCCAGGTTTTGTTCGCACGCACCGAAACTTTCGCTCATTACTCCAGCGAGATTGTTGTCGACGATGTAGACGGCCGAAAGATCGATACCCGCAGTCGTTTCCGTGGGCGCGGAGGTGACAAAGTCAATGTTTGCGCCAGGAGCGGCGGCGCCGGACCACTCCACATCCGCGTCGGATTCAGTTTCCGAGCCGTTTATTCCAGGGTCTGGTCCGTTGAGGACCACGTTATTGCTTGAGAAATTTTGGGGAAGGCCGAACATGGTGCGGAAGTCGATGACGTCCTGAACGTCGATGTTACTTTCGCCGACGATTGCGATTGTTTGGCCAGAGCCGTCGATTTTTGGGGAACCATTGAGGAGGGGTGTCGTGTTATAGATCGTCGCAAAGTCCGCAGGGCCCACACCAAAACAATTTCCAGACTGGCAGCCCGAGAAGGTGAAGAGCGGTTTGATTTCACCTGTGGTTCGCAATTTTTGAAACGTGCCAAGACGATGCAAGTGTGACTTCACTGGGAAGTTGTTGAGCGAGACGATGCCGGCGACAACTGGGGCCAGGGCGGTCGGAATTTGGGGATCGAGGGCGTTTGCGAGGTGGGTCTCGCCCTTGACTACGTATTGGTGAATCTCCGTATGAAACGCACTACGAACTTGAGCGACGTTACCCGAGAACTCGATAATACTCCGGCCAGACCTGACTTTGATGTCGGTAAACCCTCGTGAGGCGAGCCATTGCGTGACCGTCTGAATATCGGCGTCCGCGGGTCCAAATTGTTGGCCAAACTGAGTTGGCGTGAGCCACTTGTGGTAGTTGGACGAAGCTTTGCTTTGTTGGTCGTCGAGCAATTGGAGCAGTGCCGACTCTTGTTCCGAACTACGCTGCAGAAGAAGCAACATTCGATGCAGAGCTTGGGCGCCGCTAACGGAGCCCCGGTCGAATTCGGGACGCGCAAGCGGATGTACGTTCCCTGCGAGCGTAACCAGTTTGTTCTCATCGGTGGCTCTGATAATTCGAGAGGTCGGTACTGTGGCTTGGCCAGAGCAATGAGCAGCCGAAAGAAACAGGCAGAGGCCGAGCAGTGGAATGCTCTTGGGGCAAGGCCTCATAGGCGTCAGCGGGGATCCTTGGTCTGGGCGCCAAGAATCACAACAAGCCGTAAGGCTTCATTTGGATACATTTGTCCTCGGAAAGATCATGCAGATTCGGTACCGTACCACGAACGTCATTAACTGAATCTGGTACTAGAGTACTAAAGGTAACCTGAAATCGCCTTCGTCTCACAGTGCCGTCACCGGCGTTAACGCGGCGAGTTAATAACGATTCCAAATCATTGTTCTAAGGACTTGGAGCCAGCCGGATGCCGTCGGATGATCGGAAAATGACCATTACCTCTAGGCCGAGTTGTTTTCCTTCCGGCCGCGAGAGTGATAAATTGACTTATCCACATGAGGACTATTGATCAAACGACACAGGAAATTCTGGATCTGGCGTCCAAGCACTTCAACGTGCCTGCTGGCGCGCTTTCGCCGGACGATGACTTCTTCAAAAAGCTAGGCATCGACAGCCTGCAAACGCTCGAACTTCTGAGTCGCATCGAAAACCACTTCAACATCGAGCTGCCCGACTACGAAGTCCAAGGCGTCAGTGACTTCCGCACCCTCGCGTCGCGGATCCAATCCCGCCTGTAATGCTGGATCTCGCCAAGTACCAATCCATTGGCGCGGCGCTGAAGGATGCGCTGGACCAATTCGCGAACGAAATCTGCCTGATTGAATCGGATCGTGACCGCGAAAAAGAACGCCTGACGTATCGCGACTTCAAAGACCGAGCGTTGCCGCTTGCCAGCGCGTTGCAGCAAGCAGGTTTAGGGGCGAACGATCGCGCCGCGATCATCATGACGAATCAGTCTAAGTGGCTCATCTCGGCTTACGCCATTTTCTTCCGCGGGGGCATTCTGGTTCCGCTCGACTACAAGCTGACGCCGGAAGAGCAGTGGCAACTCTTGACTCACTCGGGCGCAAGCGTGCTGACTACCGAATATCCGATCTGGCGCCAGCTCGCAGCCTCGGCTGGCCGCGCGAGCGCGACAAAACTGCGAACCATCCTGGTCACCGAAGCTCCGTCAAACGCTGATCTGGCAGGCGCCGGCCGATGGGAAGACGCGCTTGCCAACAACGTGGCGCCCTCGTTTGTCTCACGCACGCGCCAGGACGTAGCCACGATTGTGTATTCCTCTGGAACGGGCGGGCGCCCCAAGGGCTGCATGATGACGCACGAAAATTATCTCGAACAATGCGTTGCGCTCACCTCGCTGTATCCTTTCGCGCCCGGGTTTCGCTATCTGAGTATTCTGCCCACGAATCACGCCATCGACTTTATGGTGGGGTTCTTCGGCCCGTTCATCTGCGGTGCGACGGTCGTTCATCTGCGAACGCTGCGGCCCGAATTTGTGCGCGAGGCCTTTCCAAAATATAAAATCACCTACGTGAGCCTGGTGCCGCTGATCCTGAAAAATTTGCAAAAGGGTTTGCAAGCGCGGTTTGACGCGCTGCCTCCGGGCAAACGGAAACTCTTCAACGCACTGGTTTCGGCGAACAGAGCTCTGACAAAGAGTAAACCGCGCCTCGGCCTCAGCCGCCTCCTGCTGAAGCAGGTCCACGCGGGCTTCGGCGGCGAACTGCGCGCGATCATCGTGGGTGGCGCGTTCACCGAACCGCAAACGCTCCAGTTTTTCTACGACCTGGGCATCCCCGTTGCGAATGGCTATGGCCTCACCGAGGCGGGCACCGCGATCACCGTAAACGATCTGCGCCCCTTCCGCGCCGACACTGTGGGCAAGGCGCTTCCGGGCATGGAAGTGCGCATCGTCGATCCCGACAAAGACGGTATTGGGGAAGTTTTCGTGCGCGGCAAGACGGTGATGTCTGGTTACCTCAACGAGCCGGAACTCACCGCCGAAGCGATCGTTGATGGCTGGCTCAAGACTGGCGATCTCGGACGTTTCGATGCCGCGGGCCATCTGCAACTCTACGGCCGTAAAAAAAATATGATCGTCACCGAGGAAGGCAAGAACATCTATCCCGAAGATATTGAAGCCGTCTTCGAGAGCCTGCTGGTTAAGGAATTTTGCGTCTTCGCAGCTAACTACATCTGGCCACAGCGCTCGATGACCGGCGAACAACTCGTCCTGCTGATTCACCTGGAGCCCGGCCAAACTGTCACCGAAGACTTGCTCAAAACGATCTCGCTCCTCAACAGCCGCCTGCTCAATTACAAGCGCATTCATGGAATTATCCTTTACGAAGAGGATTTTCCGCGCACGGCTTCGCTTAAGATTAAAAGGAACATTCTGGCGGAGCGGCTGGCCAAGCTCGATCGTGCCACCGCGATTCAGCCTTTGTGAGGTTGTAGAGTTCCTGCTTGCATTGTTGCAGCTGGGTTGAAGATGCGTCTAAACCCCGGGCTCTCCGAGAGAGCGGCTACAGTTGCTGTAGAGCGCGCGGCGATGAGTTTTGATTTTTTCTTTTTGCTTTTCTTGGGGACTCTGAGACTAGGGGAAATTACCGCCCATCGATGGAACGCTCGTTGGCTCGCTTCTTGGCTATCGTAAATCCCGCTGCGGGTGGCGGCCGCTCCGCGAAGCTCGCCGGACCGGCGCTGGCGCGCCTGCGCGAAGGAGGGATCGCCGTCGACGTTATCGCTTCCACCGGCCCGGGCCACGCCGTCGATCTCGCGCGCGAAGGGTACAGCCAGGGCTATCGGCGTCTCATCGCCGTCGGTGGTGACGGCACCGCGCACGAAATCCTTAACGGCGTTTTTTCCGGGGGCAGCCCGCCGAAGCGCGTCTCCCTGGGTTTTTTGCCGCTGGGCACCGGCAATTCTTTCTTGCGTGACTTCACAAATGACGGCGTGGAATCTTCCTTGCAAGCCATTCTCGCGGATCGCAAGCGTCCTGTCGATCTTCTCCGCCTGACACATGCAGGCGGCCAGATTTATTCGATCAATCTTCTCAGCGTGGGTTTCACCGCAGACGTCGGTGCGCTTACGAATCGCTACTTCAAATCTCTGGGCCATCTCGGTTATCTGCTCGGCGTTTTTGTGCGCGTCGCGCAGTTGCGGCGTCGCGCCTTCGCGCTCCGCTGCGACGACGACAAAGATTGGGACGCGCGCCGCTGTCTGTTCCTTACCTTTAGCAACAGCAAGTACACCGGCGGCACCATGCTGATCGCTCCGGACGCCGATCCCACCGATGGGCTCATCGAATTTGTTCGTTGGGGGCCGATCGGCCGATTCGAGCTGATGCGCATGCTTCCAAGGCTGTACGACGGCACTCACATCCATCACCCGCTGGCTTCGCGCCGTGGGGTGCGCCACGTCGAATTTAACGTGCCCGTTCCTGTGGACCTGATGATCGATGGCGAAATCGCAACGTTGAAATGCCGCTCACTCGATATACTTCCCGCTGCCGTGGATATCTACATATGAAGCGCGCACTGCTCGTGCTTCGTAGCGCCTTTCTTTGGGTTCTCAGCCTCCTGCATTTTTTTATTGCAGCACCCGCTCTCGTGTTTCTCGGCATCTTCCTGGATCCACGGAAGCATGATTGGCTGCAACGCAGTTTCTGCCGACGTATAGCATTTCTTTCCGGTGCACGAGTCGAAGTGCGCCGCTCTCCCAGTTTCGATCCGCAGCGCACCTGTTTCTTCATGGTCAATCACGTCAATCTTTTTGATCCCTTCATGCTCTACTGCGCCATCCCGCAATACGTCCGCGGCTGGGAACTCGAATCTCATTTCAAAATTCCGGCGTATGGCTGGCTGATGAAGCGCTTCGGCAACGTGCCCGTCCCCGATGTGCGCCGTTCGTCCGATCTGAAACGCTTGTGGCGGTTGACGCAAGACGCCATCGACGGCGGCACCAGCCTGATCATCTTCCCCGAAGCGAAGCGCACGCGTAACGGGCACTTGAGTCCCTTCCAGGACGGAGGCTTCCGCGTCGCGCAACAACTCGGCGTCCCCATCGTTCCTGTCAGCCTGGTCGGATCGTTCCAACATCACCGCACGGGGCACTGGATGCTGTGGCCTGCTACGGTCACCGTCGTTCTGCACGACACGTTTGAAACCAAGGGCCTGTCGAAAGAACACGTACCCGCATTGCGGGAAAAGATCAGGGCAATCATGTCCGCACCTCTCGAAGCTCGTCTAAAGGGAGAGAAGTGAGCCTGATTAGAGTGAAAGGCGAATGCCGGGAAGAGTGCGACCAGCGCGAGTTTCCTGCCACGTGTAGACGATGCGGTGAATCACCGTGATCGTTGAAACGACTGCGATCACCCATAACACTGGCGCCATGCGGTTGAAAATGCCGCCAATGATCAGCAGCACCAGGCGCTCGGGCCGCTCCATGAATCCGACTTTACATAGTGGAATCAGCGATTCCGCTCGGGCGCGGGCGTAGCTGACCATCACCGAACCCGCCGTCGCCACCGCTGCGAGCACTACGTATGGAGTGCGGCCGCTGACGGAGTAATAAACCAACAGGCCCATGTACAAGCGCCATGTCGGCGTAGCGATCCAGAGTGGAATCGTAGAATGCGCCGAATGCGGTCACGCGGTTCTGGCGTCGCGCCACTTGTCCATCTAGCATGTCGAGGAATCCCGCGAAAAAAATAATCAGCGCGCCGGTAAAAAAATGGCCGACGGCAAAGGTCGCCGCCGCAATAAAGTTAACGAGGAGGCCCAGGAATGTCAGGAAGTTGGGATTGACGCCTGTGGCGGCCAGCGCGCCAACAATTTTGTCGAGCAGCCATTTGCTTCCCTTACCGATTCCGCCTGTGAGCGTAGCCATGCGTGCGTCACTTACCTCAAGAAAATCCGGTCCCTCAACGGACTCCGGCTCTCGAACAATTTCGCCTTTTAGGGTTCGCGAAATCGTACACTAGCCGCGCTCCGCACCGCAAACCAGCCATTTTGGCGCGTTCTACCATGCGAGTTTTGAATATCTTCGATTCGCCGTTTTCCCTTGACGCGAATAGGGTCGCGGCTTACATTCCCAACAGCCTCGCGTCTCTTCATTTATGACTAACGATCTCGGCCGTCGTGATTTTTTATTGCGTTCGTGTAGTAGCCTGACCGCTGTCTGGGTTTCCGCCCATTGGCCCGCGCTGCTCTCCGCCGCCAGCCACGCTCGAAACGCCGCGCAATCGCCCGCCGCTCCCAAGCTTGAATTTTTCACCGCCGACGAAGCCAAGGAAATCGACGCCATCACGGCTCGCATCATCCCCACGGACGGGACCCCGGGCGCGCGAGAAGCCGGCGCCGTCTATTTCATCGATCGTGCCTTAACGACATTCGCGATCGACGATCAGAAAAGCTATCGCGAAGGCCTCCCGGAAATGCAGGCGCGCACTCGCGAAATTTTCCCCGCGGTCGACAAATTCTCTGCCGCCACGCCAGAGCAGCAGGACGAAATCCTGCACTCGTTTGACGAACCGGTCGAAGGGAAGTCGATTCGCCGCCCGAACCGCCCGCGCCCCGCCGCGAAGACTTTCTTCGAGACGGTTCGCAGCCATACGATCGTTGCGTTTCTGCTTGACCCGGATGCCGGCGGCGACCCCAACGGTGTCGGCTGGACAGTCATCGGCCGCGCGCGCGAGCACATGTTCCAGCCGCCGTTTGGTTACTACGACAAAAATTATCTCGGCTGGCAGCCTCCTTCGGGCTCGGACAAGGCCAAGTCATGAATCCCGAGCAACCGAAATACAAGACTTCTGAAGAAGTCGACTTCGTGGTTGTCGGCTCCGGCGCCGCGGGCGGCATCATCGCCAAGGAACTATCCGAAAATGGATTTCGCGTCGTGGTTTTGGAACAGGGCCCGTATCTCACCGAAGCCGACTTCACTCACAACGAAGTAAAAGTTTTGAACGAAGATCTGCTGACCAATCACCCCAAACTGCAGCCCAACACCTTCCGCAAAACTCCCGATGAAAAAGCCAAGCCGCAGCGTGCGCTGGTTTACGGCCGCCTGGTCGGTGGCACCAGCGTCCATTTCACCGCGAATTTCTGGCGGCTCCACGAAATCGATTTCGTCGAGCGCACCAAACTCGGTCCGATCTCCGGCACCGGCTTCACCGACTGGCCTATCTGCTACGCCGATCTCGAGCCGTATTACACGAAAGTAGAGTGGGAAATCGGCGTGTCCGGCCTTGCCGGTGCCAGTCCGTTTGATCCACCGCGTTCGAAGCCCTACCCTATGCCGCCGCTCCCCACCAAGGCTTCCGGCGTAATTTTCGAACAAGCCGCGCGCAAGTTAGGTTGGAATCCGTTTCCTGCGCCGATGGCCATCCTCTCGCAGCCACGTCCCGGTCGCAGCGCCTGCATCAACTGCGGCTTCTGCCTGGCATTCGGCTGCGAAGTAGGAGCGAAATCGAGTTCGCTGGCTTCCGCCATCCGCATGGCCGAAAAAACCGGCCGCTGCGAAATCCGGCCGAATTCCTATGTGCATCGCATCGAACTCGACGCCAACGGCCGCGCGACCGGCGCCGTCTACTTCGACGCGCAGCGCAACGTCCATCTCCAGAAGGCAAAGGCCGTTGTCGTCTCCGCGAACGGCGCCGAAACCCCGCGCCTGCTGCTGCTCTCGGCCAACAAACAATTCCCCAACGGCCTCGCCAATTCCAGCGGCCTGGTGGGCAAATATCTCATGTTCAACAGCGGCGCTATCGCCGTGGGAGTCTTCGACCAGCCCCTGAACGACTACAAAGGCTTCGCTGTCAGTCGCATCCTTCACGATTTCTACGAGATGGAACCTCACAAGGTTGGCTTTTACGGCGGCGGCGGCATCGATGCGCGCTTCGATGTAACTCCGATCAATTTTGCGAATGGCGGGCTGCCCCCGGGTACCCCGCGCTGGGGCAAAGAGTTCAAGGACACGCTAGCGCACAATTTCACCCGTACCATGGAACTGATGTCCCACGGCACTTCGCTCCCCGTGGAATCGAATAGTTTTTCTCTTGATCCGGAACTGAAAGACGCCTGGGGCCTTCCGGCGTTACGCGTGACCTACAAAGATCATCCCGACGATCTGAAGCTCGCCACATATCTCAACGCTCGCGCGCTGGAGATTCTCGATGCCGCCGGAGCTCAGAAAAAGTGGTCGTTCCCGATCGAGGAACAACAATTCGCCGTGCATTTGCTCGGTACCTGCCGCATGGGCAACGACCCCAAGACTTCGGTGATTAACGCCGACCATCGCACGCACGACGTGAAAAATCTTTTCCTTTGCGACGGCAGCAGCCTGGTGACCTCTGGGCGCGGTCAACCCACCATGACCATCGAAGCGCTCGCTTTCCGCGCGGCCGACCGCATCCGCGATCTTGCCAAGCGCGGCGAAATAAATGCCTAACCCCCTGCAGCGGCTGCTGTAGCGGTCCCTTTCCGAAGGGGGCACCTTCCCAAGCGCGAACTCAAGGCGGCATCAGCGTCATTTTTATGCTGCTCGTCGCCGCACGGAATCCCAGAGGGCCGCGCTCTCTGCTCAGTTTCAAGGGTCTGTGTTGAGTTTCAAAGGGTAGAACTCGCCGGCTTGCTTCCTCAGCCCAGTCGCCGGCGCGGGAGCCGGCGTTCGATCACCAGGAGGTACGTGCCAAGTCCGATGGAAATATCGATGAAGAGCATTCCAAGAAATCCAAACGCGACATGCGCAACGCGTTGGTCCGGGAATCCCGCCGCGAGCGTCTGCGCCAGCGCCAAAAACAGCGTTCCCGCCAGTCCTAGTCGGAAAAGCGGCTTTCCGCAACTCTTGCTGGTGAAATGCTCCCAACACCAGCGATTCAACCACTGGTTCCCAGTCCGCAGCGACGCCACAATGCCGGCTATCCAGTCCGCCGAAACTTGCCGGAAACCCCGAAGACCAGCCGGACGATGCTGCGACCCACGGATCGTTCCGCGACGAAATGGTGACGGGCGAAAGCTTGGCCTGCGAAAACCGGCCACACTTGGGCCACCATTTTGAGGAAAGTCGCATTTCAACGCGGGCCGTCCTCCCGCCTGCGCTCGTTTTGCGGCCTTTGCAAACTTGGCGCGGCGCCGCAACGCGCGCCTTTTCCTGCGCGCCGCTTGCAAAGAATCTCCCCGCCCGGTTTCGTGGGGATGCACGCCTCCAGGACGCGTTGAGAGCGGGTGCGTCGGACTGTGATGTTCAGGGCTTGCACGCAGGGGGCTCGCATCCACGCGGCTCGCAGCCACGCGGCTCGCAGCCATTGTTCCGGTGTCTGGAGAAGTCCCATCCGCCGGGCTAGGATCCACGGGCGCCGCCAGCTCCGGCTTAGGCGGCTCCGAAGTCGGGGGCGCTGCCTCCGTCGGCACCGGTTCGCAGCTCTCCGGCACCGCGTAGAGGGTTGTCAGTGACCGCGACAACAATGGCGTCGAGGAAGGATTGAGTAGCAACAACGGCGGCAGCGCAGTGCCTGTCGGTGTTCCTGATGAATCCGGCGACGACGGCGGCATCTGCGAGCCACAGCAAATTCTCGCGGCCGCTTCGTCGACCATGTAAGGGAAAACGCGCCCCGCCTTGTAACCTGCGGCCACCGCCAAAGCCTGCCCGCACAAAAGATTGATCAGCCGCGGAATCCCGTTCGTATGTACGTGGACCGCGTTCACGGCCTCCGGCATGAACAGCGCATCGGTCCGCGCGCCGGCAATGCGCAGCCGGTGCTGCACGTAATCGTGGGTATCCTTCAAACACAACGGAGCGGTCTTGCAGTGCACCGCCACGAACGACTCTCCGCGGCGCACCGTCATGCCATCGAGATTGGCTTCGAGTTCTGGCTGCCCGCATAGAACGATCTGCAGCAATTTTTCGCTCGAGCTTTGCAAACTCAGGAGTGAGCGAATTTCGTCCAGCAAATCGATGGTCAGCATCTGCGCTTCGTCGATCACCAGCACGGCCACACCTTTCTTGCGCCGCACCTCCGACAACATCTTCAGCAGCGCTTCCAACCGACGCTGCCTGTGTGGGGAATCGCAGGGTACCTCAAACTCGTCGAGCACCGCCTCCAGAAACTCGTCGCGCGTCAAGGTGGGATGCACAATCACCGCGGTGCCAATCTCGTTCTGAATCGCGGGACTCACGCTCATCAAGTGAAGCGCGGTGTAGAGCAAGGTTGTCTTGCCCGTGCCCACGCCGCCGGACAGCAGGATCAAGCCTTTACGGTCGAGAATGCCGCGCGTAAGCCGGCCCAACGTTTCATGCGCGTGCCGGGTGCGATGCAGAAACCGGGGATTCGGTGTAAGGCTGAAGGGGTTTTCGCGGAACGCGAAATAGTTCTCGCTCGGCGTCGGACCGCACGGCAGCGGCCCAATCCGAAAGGACACCCTGGCGCCCATGCTGGGAGAGGTACTCAAAGTTGTCCAATACAGCTTGTAAGGGATCGCGCGTAGCGCGGCTGTCTGCGGGGATCTCAGCAAGCTGGCTGAGAGAGCAGTCGCGAACGCTGGCGCGGCAGTGACCCGGGGACGACAAAAGCACTTCTGCGCGGGGATCATTTCAACACTACTGGGGCGTACATGTCCATAGGGGATTCACCCGACGAATGTCGGCTATTTGTCCTATTTTTTCTCGGGAGAAGGCGGCTGCGGAGCCAAGGCAGCCGAAGGTAGAACGCGGATTGGACTTGCCCCGTGATCGGTCGATCGACCGCTATGCGGTCAAGGCCGCCTCCGTTCGAGTCTCAGGGCACCCAGAAAATCGGAATTGCAAACTGCGAAAGCCGTTACGGTAACGGCATGGCTAGCCGCTGGCGTGCGTAAGCGCACCACGGGGAGGAGGGGTCCAGGTGGATGTATTGCTGCCAGTGTTGGCGGGCTTCAATGGTGCTGCCGAGTTTGTCGCAGACGAAAGCCAGGTTGTAGTGGGCGTCTGCGTAGCGGGGGTCCAGGCGGACGGCGATGCGGAGGTGCTGGCGTGCCAGTTCGAGTTGGGCTAGTTCGTCGAGGACACTGCCCAGGTTGAAGTGCCCTACGGCGTTGTCAGGTTCCACTTTTACGGCGCGCAGAAAGCAGGCAGACGCGTTTTCGAGGTCGCCCTGTTCGTAGGAGAGCATGCCCAGGTTGATAAGGGCGTCGACGTGCGTGGGGCTGGTGGCCAGCACGTGGCGGTAGGCATCGATGGCTTGGGCGTGGGATTCGGGGTCGGCTTCGTACTGCAGGGCCAAGGCGTACCAGTCCTCGGGGCTACGCTCGGGCATGAAACGGAGCTTTTCGCGGAGTTCGCGGGTGTCGAAATTCAGGACGAATTGGCCGGAGATCGGCTCCAGGTGCGCGCCGCGGTGCTCGACAATGACGTCGCGGCCGTTGGAGAGGATGCGCAGTTCGGTTAGCGGCGCTTTCACCTCGGAGAGTTTTTGGTTTAGGGCCACCAGAGAGCGGCGGAGGCGGTTGGCGGAGACGCCGTTTTCGATCAGTTGCTTGGCGGTGCGCAGGCTGATCAGGTCGCGGAAATCGTAGAATTTGTCGGAGCCGTTTTTGCGGGGGGAAACCAAGCCCAGCTTCTCCCAATAGGCCAATTGTTTGTCGGTGACGTCGAGGATGCGCTGGAACTCGCGGCGTGTAAATCGTTCGGTGGCGCCCATCGGGAGAAACTTGCTCGCATTTCTCACGAGCGGGTGAAGGAACGCTCGGATTGGGGGAGAGGCCGCTGACAGCTTACTCGGGTTTCCTGGGAGAATCCCGCAGGGCTCCGCGGACTACGCCCTGCGCTACATGTATCACGGCGAAGTGTGTTGATGCAAAGGTTACGGCCGACTAGCCGCCCGTGGAACGCTTGGCGCGCTTTTGCACCGGTGCTTGGGCTTGGGCCGCGGCGGGCACGGTGCGGACCGGAGGTTTCTTTCCGCCCGAGGTGGTTGGTTGCTTTTCGGCGATGCTCTTTTTCAGCGCTTCCATCAGGTCGATGACTGGAGCGAGCTTGGGATGCTGGACGGCCGCGACTTCCTGGCCTTGCTGCTTGGCGTCGATCATGGCCCGCATGCTTTCATTGTATTGGTCTTTGTATTTTTCGGGCTCGAATTTTGCCGCCAGGCTTTCGATCAGTTGCTCGGCTAGTTTCTTCTCAGCCGGCTTGGGCTCCGCGGATGAATCGCTCTGGCCGTACTCGGCTACTTCGCGGATTTCGTTGGTGTAATACATGGTGTGCAAGGTCATGCCGTTGGCCCGCGGACGAACGACCACGATGTGTTCGCGCTGGTGCATCGTCAGCTTGGCGATGGCGGCGTAGCCGGACTCTTCCATGGCTTTCAGCAGGAGTTGGTAGGCCTTCTTGCCTTCATCCTCGGGCGTGACGTAGTAGGAGGCGTCGTAATAGAGCGGGTCGATTTCGTCGACCTTGACGAATTCCAAAATTTCCATCGAGCGCGCGGACTGCGGCTCGATTTTATCGAGCTCATCTTCGTTGAACAGGACGTATTGGTCCTTTTCGTACTCGTAGCCCTTGACGATCTCGTTGCGCGGAACCTGGCGCTCGCACTGCGGGCAGTACAGCGGCATGCGGATGCGCGTCTTGCAGACGTTGTGGAGCTGGTTCAGGCTGATGCGCTCCGTTCTGGCCGCGGAAAAAAGACGGATCGGGATGGAGATCAAGCCGAAGGTGAGATAGCCCTTCCAGACCGAGGTAGCCATGGCCGCTCCTTGTCGGGTATACGTAGCTGCTAGTGAGAAGATTTCATCAAGGTTAGTCGGCAAAACCAGGTGTGACAAGGCGAATTGGAGGCGAAGAGCGAAAAGTACACGGGTCTTGGGAGGTACGCCAGCGGACATGAGATTTGGGCTAAGACGCCGGCGCCGAGGCGATTTACGAACCTGCCCGTAGGCGCCATCTTGCGTGGGTGCGGACGGGTAACATAGACTTTATGTTTGGACGTCTCGGGTAGGGACGTTCCCCGCCAAAAACCTGCGGTTCGACCTCTGGGCAACGGGCTCCGGGCAACGAGTCCGTTTGAGGTTTGGAAAAAGAGGAGCTATTGGCAACGCCACTGGAAATGTGGGTTGAGGAATCGGCGCGGCTCACCAAACCTGATCGAGTGGTGTATTGCGACGGGTCCGAAGCGGAGAATCAGCAGATCGTCGCGGAGATGTTGCGGGATGCCGACTCGAACGCCCTGAACGAAAAGACCTACCCGAATTGTTACCTTCACCGCAGTAGTCCCAACGATGTAGCCCGCACAGAACATTTAACTTTCATTTGCACGCCGAATAAAGACGAGGTCGGCCCCACGAACAACTGGATGGATCCGGACGCCGCGAAGTTCAAGGTCGGAGCGCTCCTGGATGGGGCCATGCGCGGGCGCACCATGTACGTTGTGCCGTACATCATGGGGCCGGTCAATTCGCCCATCAGCAAGGCTGGAGTTGAGGTGACTGACAGCCCGTACGTGGTGGCGAACATGCGGATCATGGCGCGGATGGGCAAAGTGGCCACCGAGCGCATCGGGAATTCGCGCGATTTTGTGCCGGGGCTGCACTCGCTCGGGGACTTGGATCCCACGCGCCGATACATTGCGCACTTCCCCGACGAGAGATTGATCTGGAGCGTGGGTTCGGGATACGGCGGGAACGCGCTTCTGGGAAAGAAATGTTTTGCGCTGCGCATCGCGAGCGTGATGGCACGGGAACAGGGTTGGATGGCGGAGCACATGCTGATTCTGGGCCTGGAGGCGCCGGACGGCAAAGTGACGTACATGGGCGCGGCCTTCCCGAGCGCGTGCGGGAAGACGAATTTGGCGATGATGGTGTCGGCGCTGGAGAGCCAGGGCTATCGCGTGTGGACCGTGGGCGATGACATCGCGTGGATGAAGATCGGGGACGACGGCTACTTGCACGCGATTAATCCGGAGGCGGGATTTTTTGGCGTGGCGCCGGGCACTGGGATGAAAACCAACCGGAACGTCATGGAGGCCCTCCACAAGAATACGATCTTCACGAATGTGGCCATGACAGCGGAACGCGAGCCGTGGTGGGAAGGGATTGATGGGCCGCCGCCAAGCGGATTGATCAACTGGAAGAATGAGCTGTGGGACTCCTCGAAAGGTCCGGCGGCGCACCCGAATGCGCGGTATACCGTGCCGGCGCACCAGTCACCCAGCATTTCGCCGAAGTGGGAAGCCCCCGAAGGCGTGCCGATTTCAGCGTTTATTTTTGGCGGCCGCCGGGCGCGGGTTGCGCCACTGGTATATGAGGCGTTTGATTGGCAGCACGGTGTTTTTGTGGGCGCGACGATGGCTAGCGAGACGACCGCGGCCTCGACCGGAAATGTGGGCATCGTGCGGCGCGATCCGATGGCCATGTTGCCCTTTTGCGGGTACAACATGGCGGATTATTTCCGCCATTGGCTGGAGATGGGGAAGCGCATTCCGCATCCGCCGAGGATTTTTCATGTGAACTGGTTCCGCAAGGGGGCTGACGGAAAATTCTTGTGGCCGGGCTTTGGCGATAACGTGCGTGTCTTGAAATGGATTTTGGAGCGCGTTGAGGAGCGCGGCACGGCACAGGAGACGCCGATCGGGTATGTGCCGGCGCGGAATGCGCTTACTTTGGATGGCCTGAACATTTCCGCGGACGCGGTGGACGAGTTGCTCCGGGTAGATCCGGAGGATTGGGAGCAGGAGTTGGTGGACAGCAAGGAATTTTTCCAGAAGTTTGGCGAGCGGTTACCGCGGGAAATTCGCGAGGAGCATGAGAAGTTGTCGGGGCGGTTGGAGAGCGCGGCTGGCGTGACTCGCCGCTAACGACTCGGATGGCATGACCACGCGGAAACTCACCATGCATCAGAAGGTTGTCCTGATTCAGGTGCTACTGGCCTTCCCGGAGCAGCGTGTTACCGTCCAGTATTCTGACGCAGCGGGCGACGCGCTCGCGTATGCCAGGGATTTCCTCACAATCTTCAAGTCCGTTGGGTGGAGCGTAAGCGACACGCAATCCGCGGAGCGGCCCACGGCGCAAACCACGGGACTCGCGCTTGTGAGCAGAGATCACCGCTTGCCTCCCGGCGCGGAGGCGTTCCGCGATGCGCTGCGGATATATGGAATTGAAATCGAAACCGTTTCAGATACGGGCGGGAACGTCGCAACCGGCAGCTTCGTGTTGAGTATTGGCCCAGACGTCTAGGTAGCGTGGCCACCGGCCGGCGCAGACTCTTCAAAGCTCAAGGCAAGCCGCATTGTCGGTGCTACTTAAAGAATGGTTTCGATTTCGGGGTCGATGGAGACGTGCGTGGCGGGGATGCCGTTGATGGAGTAGCTCTCGCCGGTGGACTCGGAGAAATCGAAGAACCGGCTGATGTGGTAGTCCTCATCGTAACCGGAGAACAGGCGTTCCGTTTCTTCGGTGGTTAGCGCAAAGGCGGAGATGGCTACAGGCTTGCCGAATTCGCCAGCCAGAGTGCGATAGTTGGCGACGAGTTGTTGCAAGGACATCATCGGTGCTCGACGCGGTTCGGCGGCCATGGGTGCTCCTGGTACAAGTCTACTCTCGCGCTGGCTCCGCGGAAACGAGTTTCAGCAAAGAGTACACGGGAATAGTCCCCTGTAGCCGCCCTCTTTTACCCTGAGTTTCGAAGGGCTGAGAGGGCGGGGTTTAGATGACGCGGTACTGACACTTGCTGCCCGTCCAGCAAATCCTAAGAGTACGTGCGGCTGATCTACCATCTACCGGGTCGATTTGGTTTGGGTTGAGCGAATTCGGTAAGATGCTGAGCGGGACTTTAGATCGACGGGAGGAAAGAGCATGAGCATTTCCGTGGGACAGAAGGCGCCGGATTTTACTTTGCAGAATCAGGATAAGAAGGATGTGAAGTTGTCGGATTTCGCGGGGAAGAAGAATGTCGTGCTGGTGTGGTATCCGCTGGACTGGAGCCCGACTTGCACCAACGAGCATGTTTGCTTTGTGAATGAGATGAAATCGTTCGAGACTTTGGACGCCGAAGTTTTGGGCATTAGCGTGGACAGCGTGTGGTCGCACAAGGCCTATGCGGAAAAGATGGGGATCAAGTATTCGCTGCTGGCGGATTTTCATCCGAAGGGAGCCGCCAGCGACAAGTATGGCGTCTATCTGGCAGATAAGGGGATCACCGGGCGGGCGATTGCGATCGTGAACAAGGCCGGGAATGTCGCGTGGTTCAAGAACTACGATATTCCGGTAGTACCGGATGTGAAGGAAGTGGCGTCAGCTCTTGGACAGGTTAAAGCGGCGACAGCTTAAGCCGGAAAAAGAAGAACCGAGAGGTTGGAGCTAAGAAGGTTCTACAGGGCGTGGGCCGCGAGGCTCGCGCCCATTTTTTAGTGGTTGCAATTTTCTGTAGGGGAGGGGCTCGCCCCTCCCGGCGTTAGCCCAATGCAAGCGTCCTCCAGTCACACCACGCAATCCGGCCTTCCGACTATGAAGAGGAGAGAAGAGCTACTTGTAGCACCGGGCCGAGGAACCACAGGAGTAGAACCAATACGGCGGCTGCCGCAAGTGGAATGCGAAGCGGGCCGGACCGGAGGGCAGCGTAGACGCAGGCAGCTCCCGAGGAGGCAATCACGAAAGTGCGTGCGGCAAAGACTGTCCAGTATTCGACCGGCGCAGAGACGAGCGCGTTAAGCCAGCGAAGTAAAACGGCACTGGGAAAAGCGGGAAAGCGGATCAAGTAGGCAAGCGTGAGGCAGACCAGAAGGGCGACGGAAACGACGAGATCGCGCTTACGCGCCGCGGGTTGTTGTGGCCCCTGGTCGATCGTGGGAAACGATCCGGGTTGAATTGGAAACGGCGGCGGCTCTTCCGGAAGAAGTCGCGCCCAGGCAAAGGCGAGTGGGACGGCTGCAGCGATGAGCAGCGCGGCCAGCGCTAGAAATGCCAGGCGATGATCGATGAACAATAGGGCGAACATGTTTTAGTGCTGCGCTAACGCGTGCGACGCCGCGCCTCACACACCGGTTCATAGTATTGGATGAGACCAGCGATTACTTGGCGGCGAAGTCGTTGCGAACGACGGTGCCGCCCTTCATTACGAATTTCACGGATTCCAGCACGCGGACATCGGTTGTGGGATCGCCGGAGACCGCGATGATGTCGGCGTAGTGGCCTGTTTCGATGGCGCCGATTTTGTCGGGTTGGCCGATCAGGTCGGCGGCCTTGAGTGTGGCGGCTTGAATGGCGTCGATGGGCTTCATACCCCACTCCACCATTTTTGCGAATTGCTTCGCATTGTCGCCGTGGGGATACACGCCGGCGTCGGTGCCGAAGGCCATCTTGGTGACTCCGGATTGCCAGGCGTGGCGAAAATTCTCACGCTGGAGCCGGCCGATCTTCTTTTCCTTTTCGATCGATTCGGGGAGCATGCCCGCTTTCGCGCCCTCCTGCAGAATGAAGTCGTCGTTGTAGATGTCAAAGACCAGGTAGGTGCCGTGTTCTTTCGCGAGGGCGATGCCTTCGTCGTCGATCAGGCTGCTGTGCTCGATGGAATCGATGCCGGCGCGGATGGCGTCCTTGATCGATTGCGTGCCGTGAGCGTGAGCGGCAACTTTGCGGCCGAGTTTGTGAGCCTCTTCGGCGATGGCGGTCATTTCCTCGAGCGTGTATTGCGGTGTGCCGGGTTGATCGCCTTTGCTGAGGACGCCGCCAGACGCACAGATCTTGATGAGGTCGGCGCCGTACTTGATCGTTTCGCGGACTTTGGCACGCGCAGGCCATGGGCCGTCAGCGACGCCGCTATCCTTGAAGTGAAATTCAAAGGGGAGAAGATTGTTATCGCAATGGCCCCCTGTGATGCCGAGTGGCGGACCGGAGACGAACATGCGCGGACCCTCAACGTCGCCGCCGTTGATGCCATCGCGCAGGGCGACGTCGGTGTAGTTGCTGGCGCCGACATTGCGGACGGTGGTGAATCCGGCGTGCACCGTGAGGCGCGCATTCTTGGCGCCGATGATGGCTTCGCGTGGCACCGAGACGCCCAGGCCGGCGTAGCCACTGTGGCTAGGATCGCCGGTGAGGTGCGTGTGCACATCGATCAGGCCGGGGAGGCAGGTCGCCGAGGGAAGATCAACGGTGGTCGCGGCTCCCGCGGAAAGCGGGGAGCCGGCCGGACCGATGGCGGTGATCGTGCCTTCGGCGTCGAAGACGATGACTTGATCTTTGAGCAGCTTGCCGGTGCGCACGTCGAGCAGTTGGCCACAGCGCACAGCGCCAGGTGCGCCACTCGCCAGCGGTGTAAGCGCGATGCATGGAAGCATTGTCAGAGCCAGGCCGAAAAGAAACTTGCGCATCAGGGGTCCCCTTTTGGAAATTGGCGTGGATAAATAAGACATGGGAGCATACATCCGCCCGCAATCGTTGCAAAGCGACCATGAGAGAGGAAAGTGCTCGGCTTGGAATTCGGTAGAGGAGGTCAGTATGTTATCGCTGGGCAAACAAAAAGGACCAGTTGGATCTGGACCATGGTTATAGGGAAGGTGTTAGGCGGAACGAGCCGGTTTGGCGCCGGCTAGCAGCGCGAGTTCGCGCCATTTCCAATGGCAGTCTACTTCGGAGAAGCCGATTTGGCGGAGCCAGGCTAGTTGGACCTCGAGGTCGAGAAGCTTGTTGGAGGGATCTTCGGTTTCGGGCGTGAGATCCATGGTGGCCAGGAACTGTCGATGGAGGCTGGGCGTGGGCGAAGCTACGTGTTCGAGGTTCAGGAAAACGCCGCCGGGCCTGAGCAGCATGAAGATTTCGGCGTAGAGAGTGCGCTTGCGTTCGTGCGTTACGTGATGGATCGCGAAGCTGGAGACTACGGCGTCGAACGAGCCCAGGTCCGGGAGCAGGTTGGAGAGGTCGTGGGCCACGATCGTGATGTTTACGTCGCCGGCGAACTGCTTGCCCAGTTCTTCCAGCATAGCCGGCGAAAAATCCAACGCGACGCAGCTTGCGGCTGGGTGCGTTGACTTCACCAAGTTCAGGAGACGGCCGCCGCCACTGCCGATGTCAAGGAAGCGCTCGACTTTAGCTGGCAGAAATTCGAGCAGGACGGATTCACCTTCGCGGCGATGGGGAATGGAGTCGGCGCGTTGGAGATACCCCAAGGAGTGTTCGGCGTTAGACCAGAGATTTACGGACATACAGGCGCCTTCGCTCGCGTTCTCATTTCTTACGTCAGGGCGAGTTGGAGTACAGCAATGCTTTGCCACTACAACGGACGACGGAAGACATCGATCTCAAACCCCCCAGCCGTAGCGCTCGGCGTGTTCCAGGGTGCGTTGCATCTCTTCGCGAAGCATTTCGGTGAAGACGGAGCCACCGACGGTGCGGCCACCGGGTCCGGCGATGTCGGTGGTGCGATAGCCGCCGCCGAGAACGCGGTGGAGCGATTGCTCGACCCATTCGGCTTCGAGATTAAGACCGAAGGCGTCGCGCAGCATCATGGTGGCGCTTAGGATCGAACCGATCGGATTGGCGGAGTCGGTACCGGCTAACGACGGCGCGGAGCCGTGGATGGGCTCGAAGAGTGGAGCGCTGGAGCCGAAACTTGCGGAGGGAATCAGGCCGATCGAGCCCACCAGCGCCGCCGCGGCATCGCTGAGAATGTCGCCGAACATGTTGGTGGTCAGCATCACATCGAACTGGGCCGGGCGGAGGGTCAGCTGCATCGCGGCGTTGTCTACATACATGTGTTCGAGGCCAATGTCGGGGTAGTTGCGGCTTAGAGAGACTACCGTGCGGCGCCAGAGTTGCGAACTCGCCAGGACGTTGGCTTTGTCCACCGAGCAGAGGCGCCGGGAGCGGCTTTCGGCGCGGGCGTAGGCGAAGTTGGCTACGCGCTCGATTTCTGGAGTGGAATAGGATTCGGTGTCGAAGGCGCGCTCGACGCCCTTCTCGTGCGTGGTGCCGCGCTCGCCGAAGTACATGCCGCCCGCAAGTTCGCGGACGATTTCGAGGTCGAGTTCCCCGAGGCGTTCGGGCTTGAGTGGCGAGATCAGGCGCAGTGGCTCGAGAAGCTTGACCGGGCGCACGTTAACGAAAAGGCCGAGTCCCTGGCGCAGAGCGAGCAGGCCGCTTTCCGGGCGCTTGCCTACCGGGAGGGCGTCCCACTTTGGGCCGCCTACTGCGCCGAGGAAGATAGCGTCGGCTTTGCGGCAGGCATCTAGTGTGGCGTTGGGAAGCGGTGTGCCCGCGGCATCAATTGCTGTGCCGCCGATGGGGTGCTCTTCAAATTCAAATTGGTGATGGAATTCGTGGCCTGCCTCGCGGAGAACTGTCGCGGCGGCCTTCGTGACTTCCGGACCGATACCGTCGCCTGGCAGCAGGATGATCGTTTTCTTCATGGAACAACCTTCACCGGAAAAAACCACCGGAAAAAACCCTGGTGCAAAATGCCGCTCAAGAAAATCGTAGCACGCCGCTTGGCTGTTGGACGGCGGATTCGCGCTCCGGTGAGTCTAAGGCGACTGCGCTCGGAGGTACGGAGACCATGCTGCGGAGAGACTAGGCCGCAGAGGTCGCTTCTTTCGGGACGGCGCTGCTGCCGCGCCGCATCACTTCGTGCGCGATGGCGACCAGGTCGCGCTGGCGGACCTGCTTGGATTTGTCGGCAAGCGCGGTGACGCGGCGATAGCATTCGGCTAGCTCGGAACTGCTGGGCTCGTAGCCGAGGTCGCGGAGACTCATTTTCAGAGCGTTGCGCCCCGAATGCTTACCGAGTACCAGCGAACGCGCGGGTACGCCTACCGCTTGCGGCGAAATGATTTCGTACGTCAGCGGATTCTTGATGATGCCGTCCTGATGAATGCCAGCTTCGTGAGCGAAGGCGTTCGCGCCTACGACCGCTTTGTTGGGGGCGACTTGCGCGCCGGTGATTTCGGTGAGCATGCGGCTGGTGGGGAAGAGCTGCTCGAGATTGATATTGGTGGTGACGCCGAAGCTTTCCTTGCGCACAGCCAGAGCCACGACTACTTCCTCGAGCGAGGCGTTGCCTGCGCGTTCGCCGATGCCATTGATGGTGCATTCGATCTGGCGGACGCCTGCGCGCACGGCGGCCAGCGAGTTGGCTACCGCCATGCCGAGGTCGTCGTGGCAGTGGGCGCTGAGCGTGATGCCTTGGGGATCGCCGAGATATTCGCGGACACGCAGGAACATGGCGCCGTATTCCTCGGGCACTGCGTAACCTACCGTGTCGGGCAGATTCAGGGTGGTGGCGCCGGCGTCGACGGCCACGCGGCAGACCTGGCATAGGAAATCGATGTCCGTGCGCCCGGCGTCTTCGGCGGAGAATTCCACTTCGCCGACGTGCTGACGGCCATAGCGGATCATGGAACCGATGGCCTCGAGCGCTTGCTCGCGGGTCATGTTCAGCTTTACCTGGAGATGCAGGTCAGAGGTGGCAAGGAAGATGTGCAGGCGGGAGGCGGCCGCGGGCTCGAGGGCTTCGATGGCGGCGCTTACGTCATCTTTTTTTGCGCGGGCGAGGGCGGCGATGGGCACGGTACGGACTTCGCGGGCCACCATGCGGACGGCTTCGAGGTCGCCGCGCGACGCGATCGGGAAACCGGCTTCGATGACGTCCACGCCGAGAACCGCAAGCTGACGCGCCAGACGAATCTTCTCCTCGGTATTCATGGAAAAGCCGGGCGATTGCTCGCCGTCGCGAAGCGTTGTGTCGAAGATACGTACGACGTCCATGCGGGTCCCCCTACCCTAGTAACGCAAAGGGCTGGCTACTAGTCAAATTTATCTTTATTCTGCTTTTGATAATCCTGCCTTATACTGCGCTTGGAGGATTCGCGGTGGATCTGGGGGAACTCCAGGTATTTCTAATGGTTGCGAAGGAGGGTAGCTTCTCGCGGGCGGCGGAGCGTCTCTACCGTACACAGCCGGCAATTAGCTTGGGTATCCGCAAGCTGGAGGATTCGCTGGGCCAGCCGCTCTTTGTCCGGGGCTCGCGGCCGGTGCGGCTGACCGATGCCGGGACGCTGCTGAAAGAATACGCCGAGCGGTTGCTGAACCTGCGCGACGAGGTCACCAAGGGGCTAACCGAGTTGGAGGGCTTAAAACGCGGAGAGTTGTCGCTGGGAGTGAATGAAAGCTCGATCCACGCATTGCTGCCGGCGCTGGCCAAATTTCGCAATGCCCACCCGGGCGTCCAGGTTCGCGTGCACCGGATGTTTTCGCGGGACATTCCGCATGAAGTGTTGAATTACCGTTTGGATGTGGGCGCGGTTTCGTATGTACCGCGTGAGGCGCAGCTGCAGGCGACTGAGATCGTGAAGGACGAACTCGTCTTAGTGGTGCCGCTGAAACATCCCCTAGCCAAAAAGCGGGAAGTGGATATCGCCGATCTGGGCAGCGAGACCTTTGTTGGGCATATCGTGGAATCGCCGTTCCGCAGGCGCGTCATCGAGTTGTTTGCGCGGCATCGCGCGACGCTGAACATGCCGATCGAAATGCCGACCATCGAAAGCATCAAGCGCTTCGTGCAGATGGGCATGGGCGTGGCCATCGTGCCGCGCATGTGTGTGCGGTGGGAAATCGAGCACGGCTGGATGAAAGAAGTGAAGGTGCGGCAGATGAGCATGCCACGTCACGTGTATCTGGTTTCGCGGCGTGGAGCGCGCTTGCCGCATGCCGCCGCAGAACTTATGCGCATTCTCCGCGAAGAGTAGCCGTACCACGCCAGCCAACTCGCCGCTTCCATCGAAATCCTTGTTCATGCTGGGGCGCACTTCAGCGCGCCCCCTCCACCGATCTAGCGCCCGTTGCCGATACCCGATTGTGGTCACACTGAGATAGGATGAGACCTTCGGTGCAGGCTACGCATCTCTACCTAGGACGCGTTGGTTTTCGAAGCACCCGTCAGAAAACGAAACAATGACAAGCGGCCTCGCCATTCTCGCAATCGGATTCGTCTTAGGCATGCGCCACGCCACCGACCCGGACCACGTGATCGCGGTTTCCACGATTGTCAGCCGCGAGCGCTCGATCGTGAAGGCTGGGATGATCGGCGTTCTCTGGGGGGTGGGACATACGGTGACGATCCTGGTGGTCGGCGCGGGCATCATTCTCTTTGACCTTGCTATTCCCACACGCGTGGGGCTCACGATGGAATTTTCTGTCGGACTGATGCTGATTCTTCTCGGCGTACTGAACTTGACGGGCGCGATGGCGTGGATCAGCGAGAAATTTTCACCCGCGCATCCGCAGGTGACCGGCAGCCACGCTCACGTTCACGAGCACGACTCGAGGATGCACCTGCACTGGCATTCGCACAGTCGGGGACTGGATCACCACGGCGAGAGTTTGACGCCGCCGAAATGGCTTGGCGGCGAATCGACGCGCCTCGGGATGTTCCACACTTTGCGGCCATTGTTTGTTGGGCTGGTTCACGGACTGGCGGGATCTGCTGCCGTCGCTCTGTTAGTGCTGAGCACGATTCGGGAGCCACGTTGGGCGGTGCTCTACCTGCTCATTTTCGGAGTGGGTACGATTGCCGGAATGATGCTGATCACCGTCGCGATCTCGCTTCCCTTTTCATTCGCGGGCTACAAATTCGCGTGGCTTAACAAAGGATTGATTTTCGGCTCGGGCTTGTTGAGCCTGGGTTTTGGCTTGTTTGTTTGTTACCAGATCGGATTCGTGGACGGGCTGTTCACGAATCATCCGAACTGGATTCCCAGCTGAGAGCGGACAACCGACGTTCGCGAGTTGTAGCAGTGAACGCTTAGGGGCGCTTCGACACGGCTTCTTCCACAGAAGAATACACAGGCATGAGCTTGAGCAAGCCGGAAACCTGCATGACGGCATTGCCCTGCTGGGTGAGAGCGGCAAGCGCCAGAGTCTTACTATTGTTGCGACGACTAACGAACAACGAAACCAGCGCGCCGACCCCCGCGGAGTCCAGGAACGATAAACCGCCCATATCCAGCACAAGACGCGTAGCAGGCTCGGGCCGCATGGTGGCAATGAAATTGTGAACGGTCTCCAGACTGAGTTTTCCAGTCAGACGGGTAACCAAGGTATCGCCGTTGGACGCCGGCTGGCGTTCGATATTAAGTTGAGTTGTTTGCATAACTTATGGAGGGTAGCCCAAAGGACCGAGAATGAGTATTAAAATTCTGTAACACCCAGCGCACCCTCATCTCTTCCCTTCCTCGCGGATTGCGCCGTCCTTGCGCGTTCTCTGCAACTCACTGCAGGGTTCAACGGCACCGTGTCGTTCGTGTGTTCGGGGACCCCTCAAGCCGCAACCTGCACGGTACCTGGCATCACCACGGTGACGAGCGGAACGCCTGTGCCGGTCCAGATTAGCGTCACAACCACAGGAAGCTCGGGTGCTTCGCGACTCAGAGACACGCCGAGGGGCGCGCCACTCGACGTTTTGCGACTGCAATTTCTTCTGGTGCTCTTGTGCTTATTGGCGAAAGTAATGTTGTGCGTAATCGCGGCGCAAGCTTTGCGGCGCTGGCGAGAAATAGGAACGCACTCGCGTGTGGTCTGGGGAGGAGTGTTTGTTCCGCTGGTGGCATTGGCGCTTGGCACGGTGGCGGGATGCGGCGGGGGCAGTACCGCCGCGCAGAGCGCTCCGATCACGCAAGCAGCGGTTACCCCACCGGGGACTTCGACGATCACGATCGCCATCACGGGAATGCCTTCCGCCGGAGCGTCACTCCCTGCAATCGCGCCAACGCAGCTCACGCTTATCGTGAACTAGCGCCGTGCACGTCATTTCGTCGCCGTAATGCGGTACACCACTCCGGCGCCGTCGTCGGAAACCAAAAGCGAGCCGTCCGGCGCCACCGCCACGCCCACAGGCCGCCCGTTCACGTTGCCCTTGGTCGGGTCCGGCACCAATCCGGTCAAGAACGGCTGAGGATCGCCCGAAGGCTGGCCATCCTTGAAGGGAATAAAGACGACCTGATAACCCGCGCGCGCCGAGCGATTCCACGAGCCATGCTCAGCCAGAAATACTCCGCCTTGATAGCTAGCCGGAAATTGCTTCCCGGTGTAGAAAGCAAACTGCAGCGGCGCGCGGTGGGAGCCCAGGAGCACATCGGGAATAATGGCCTTCGCCACCAGCTCGGGCTTCTGCGGATTCACGCGCGGGTCCACATTGTCGCCAATGTAGCTGTACGGCCAGCCGTAAAAGCCACCGTCTTTCACCGAAGTAAAATAGTCGGGCGGCAGGTCATCTCCGAGGCCGTCGCGCTCGTTGACGCTGGTCCAGAGCTGACCCGTGGTGGGTTCAAGCGCGAGCCCCACGGGATTGCGCAAGCCGGTGGCATAGAGCCGCGCATTCTTCCCATCGGGATCGCAGATCGTAATAGCAGCGCGTCGCGTGTCGCTCTCGATATCAACGTTCGACTTCGACCCTACGCTGACAAAAAGATGGTTGCCGTCCCCGCTGAACACCAACGCGCGAGTGGAGTGCCCGCCGCGCGGAAGATCCATTAATTTCTCAGCCTCACCGAGGCGCTTGGATGTCTGCGGATCAAACTTGTACCGCACAACCGCGCCCTCATCGCCCACGTATATGTAGTTGTCGTGGAATACGATACCGAACGGTTCGTCGAGTCCCTTGAGAAAGGCTTCGCGCTGCTGCGCCCCGCCCGTATGCGCCGGATCGCGCAGGATGTAGATCGCTCCGCCGTGAGTATCGGCAAGAAAAATATCGCCGTTCGGCGACACGGTCAGCCAGCGGGGCTGCTTGAAGTCTGCTGCGAAAATATTGATTTGAAAGCCCTGCGGTACCGTCGGCAGAAATCCCTTGGGCGGCTTCTCTTCTTCTGGCGGATTCCCGGCTGATTTGGTCGCGAAAGGAGCGGGCAATTGCGGCTTCACTCCGTGAGTAACCTGCGCCGAGAGCATCGGGGAGACGGCCAGCAGAACTCCGAACGCAACAATGCGTGGAAAAAGGCGTGGAAAAAAGCGCGGGAAAAACGCGGACATGGTCATTCTCTTCAGGCTCCTCAGGGATTCGCGTCAACAGACACCCCTAGGATGCCTCAAGGCAGGTTCCGGTTCTACTGGAGCAAGCGAGCCTGCGTGGCCGAGGATCCTTGGCGTAGCACGCGAACGCCTGCCCTAGTACCTGAATGATTACAGCTTGTATCGAAATAACTCGTAGTCTGGGTACAGTAACAGTGATCGACGATAAGGATCAGCTCCCGTCGGACTGAAGCGGCTGATCTGGCAAGTAAAGTGAGGAACGATGAAAATTGTCTCGAGTTTTGTGTGTCTGCTTATCCTGGCGGGCAGCGCCGCTGTATCCTCCGCCAATCCCGCAACCAAACCATTCATGATCGATATTAAAAACGCCCAAGGCCAGAGCGTTGGCACCGCAACCCTTTCCGAAGCGCCTCACGGCGTAAGAATCAAGCTCGATATCAAGAACTTGCCGCCCGGCGAGCACTCCTTGCATATCCACCAGTTCGCAAAATGCGAGGCGCCCGACTTCAAGTCGGCCGGACCCCACTTCAACCCGAGTGGGGGAGATCATGCAGAACACGCCGGCCTTCCGGCGGGTGACATCCCGGATTTTTCACTGATCGTGGCGGCGGATGGCACAGCTCACGCCACAGTCGTCGCTCCCAACGTTACGCTCGGCGCTGACGATCATTCCGTATTCAGCAATGGCGGCACCGCCATGGTGATCCACGCGGTGGCCTCCGGCGCTTCTAGCACCGCTCCTCCGCGCATCGCCTGCGCGATCATCAGCAAACCTGAATAAGGGTTTCGATCCGGGCGCACGCACCAGCCGCGCGCCCAATCGAAAACAGGGGCCGCGCCTCCATGGCGCGGCCCTTTTTCTTCTCGCTGCAATTCCCTAGGGTAACCGTGGCATTCCAGCCTGCATCCAACGAATCGTTCTGTACGTATTCCTAGTTGCAGTCGGCCATTGGAGATTACCCATGCGCAGCCCGTTCATCGGCAGAGGCCTGGCCATCGCCCTGATCGTTGCTTTCATCGCCTGGACTGCTGTCCGCTCAATCGGAGCGCGCCCTGTCGAACCGAGATTTCCCTTCCCCAAGCCCAGCGCGGACGCGCCGCTTGCGACCGCCAAGGGAGAAGAAAAGGTGGTTCTCGCCGGCGGGTGTTTTTGGGGGGTGCAGGCGGTGTTCGAGCATTTGAAGGGAGTGAACTCTGCCGTCTCGGGCTACGCGGGCGGACACGTCGATTCACCCGGCTACGAAGCGGTGAGCACCGGCCTCACAGGTCACGCAGAATCGGTAAGCGTCACCTTTGATCCGTCGCAAGTCACTTTCGGGCAAATCTTGATGGTGTACTTCTCGGTTGCCCACGACCCCACGCAGCTTAATCGCCAAGGCCCCGACAGCGGATCGCAATACCGCTCCGCGATCTTCTACACCAGCGACGAACAGAAGCGCATCGCCACCGCCTACGTTGAGCAACTGAATGCGGCGAAATCTTATCCAGGCAAGATCGTTACGCAGATCGCGCCGTTCACCGCTTTTTATCGGGCCGAGGAATATCATCAGGACTACCTGAAGAGCCATACGGACCAGCCCTACATCGTCTACAACGATCTGCCAAAGCTGGAGCACTTGAAGAAAGAATTTCCCGAGCTCTATCGCGAAAATTAGGCTGCCTGGACTTTCCACCGAACCGGAGGGCCAGCGCCCCCGACTCGCCGATTTTTAACACCCATTTTTAACAAATGCGCGGTTGACTCCGCGAGCCCCCAGGAGTATCTAGGGCCTTGGGCGTAGCGTGAACCGCCCGAAACGGCCCCCAGTCCTCCCGCTACCCGCGTATCCAATTCCGAAGGAGGTCCTTATGCCGAATGCCGTGCGTCCCATCCCAGAGGGCTATCATTCCATTACCCCGCAAATTACCTGCCGCGATGCTGCCAAGGCCATTGAGTTCTACAAGAACGTCTTTGGCGCCCAGGAGATCTCGCGAATGCCCGATCCCAGCGGCAAAATTATGCATGCCGAGCTCAAGATCGGCGATTCCCGGTTTATGCTGAACGACGAAAGACCCGGCATGGCGGTGGCCCCGGCTCCTGCCGCAATCCACTCGCACTCGTTGTTCGTCTACACCGAGGATGTCGATTCCCTATACAACCGCGCCGTGAAAGCTGGCAGCCGCGCAGACATGCAACCGTCCGACATGTTCTGGGGTGACCGTTACGGGACGTTTACGGATCCTTTTGGCCACCAATGGGGTGTAGCAACTCACATCGAAGACGTGGCGCCCGCGGAAATGCAGCGCCGCTTCTCTGAAGAAGTGAAAACGCAGAAGTCCAAAGCAGCCGCCGCTCAGTCTCACTAATCTTCGTAAACCCCGGAAAATTGCTCCGTCCTGGTCTTCCTGGGACGGAGCATTTTTTTCTGCCGCAACCACACGCCACATTCCGGGTTAGTCATAGTGCAAGCCCATATTCGTTCCGGTAGTCGCGGACACCCCGCGAAGATAGAGTTTTTTGCGCTGTGGGCGCGTAACCCCACGGGAATGACGGAGGAAATATGCTAAGGAAGACCGGACTATCGATCGTCGGTATTTTGCTGGTTCTGGCGTTCAGCGCTTCACTGTATGCGCAGGAGGGGCGCTGGGACTATCTCGGTAATGCCCATGTGGACGGGACTCAAGATCACGACAATATCCACGTGGGGCACCACGACGGGAAGTTCCACGCCATTCAGTTGCGCGTCAGCGGTGGCGGCATCTATTTCGAGCGCGTCGTCGTGCACTTTGGCAATGGCACCCAGGAAGAGCTGATCATCCGCGATCACATTCCTTCCGGCGAATCAACACGTGCGATCGAGCTGCCCGGCGAACGCCGCGTCATCGAGAGCGTCGAGCTCTGGTATGGCAAGGACAAGTGGGAGCATCGCCCAAAGGTCAGCCTCTACGGCATCCGCTAGCCTCGTCGAGTGACGCCTAGATCGTAGTGTCGCCACATTCCGCGCAAAGCCCTTGTAGCCGCGGTCTTCGAGACCGCGGGGTCTAGAGGGAGCCGCATCAAGGTTGCTCACTTGAGCATGCGAATCAATTCGCGTTCGTCTTGGCCCAGCAAGTAAACCGCGGTGAAAGTCATCGGCTCCGTCTGCGACGCATTGTCAAAATGCAGAATCTTCACTTTGGCTGGGTCGAAAAAGGCCTCGCCAGTGTTCAGCGTTCTTGCCGGTTCACCCGCAACCTCGAAGTAAGCGATCTATCCCGGCGACTGTGCGAAATCCGGACTCCCTTGTTTCCTCGATCAGCCTCGCGCAAATTCACTCTGTTCCCGAAGTAATGCGCTCCAGCGACATGAGCGCCAGTCCGGTCGCGACGATCTCCGTGCTCACCGTGTTGACAGCCGCACCCTCATCCGACGCCTTTCCGGCCGTCCTACTGCGACCGCAGCCAGACCATCTATCGCGCCAACGCGCTGCAGCGAAACCTGCTGCCTTCGGTCGTGCCTCCAAATCCTTCGCAAACGCCGACCCTCGCGCAATTTGAAACCTGGTACCGCCAACCCTGGATCGACACCAACGCGTTCCTCTTCGACGCGCCGGCGCTGTACATGCCCAGCTACGGCCAGCACATCGCTTTCGCCGACTCCTACGCGACGCTTCTGCTGATGCTGAATTTCCCCGCAGTACGGTATCGACCTGTACGGCTGCGTGCAAACAGGGTATGGGTGGCCGGCATTCGGGGGACATCGCAGCGGCAGAAAGCTTCCGATCGTCTTCGCCGGAATCCTGCTGAACAACGACGGCATGAAGAACGTCTCCACGACGTACCCGAACCAGTTCGGCGAAGACATGCAAGCCCTTAACATCAACAAGCTCCCGCCGGCGGGCACCTACCAGCAGGCATGGTAAGGCGCCACGGTGATTTACGGCGGCCACTACGGCGTCACCACCGACGGCACGCCGGTCAGCGCCGGGCTCTACGGCCCGTAAGAACAACTCCAGCCGTCTGCCTGGCCGCTCATCAGCCCGACCGAGCAATTGGGCGAGGCCTACCGCCGGTGTTGCACATCCGTTTCATGGGTGGGCGAAGCGCTCACGATCCATATCCTGCACGCTGAGACAACCTGGAACCAGCAGGCCTTCCTCGATTACGTCGATCGCTGGATGACCGAAGACGACACGCAAGCCGTCGCCGAGATCAAAGCCCAGAGAAGGTTCGACCACAGCACTAATTGGGAACGCCAGAAGCAGACGCAGTACTGGCTGCAAGGAGAATTTCCGCAGTATTCCTTCATCGATGACATGTGGAAAGCCTACCGCTAAGACCAGGATGCAACGCAGCGGCAAAGCCGGCCACAACACGTCTTTAGGCAGTTCAGCTTCGGGCCTTCAGCCTATTGACGCGAGACCTGCGGGTTTGCTTTCCTACTATCAATGATCTTCCAGCACCACGTTCCGTGCCCGCCACTCTCGGATTTCATCGAGATGATGTGGTTCGGCGACGATTACATCGTGCCCTACAGGCTGGAACGCGTGCTTCCCACGGGAGACATTTCCCTGATCATCAATCTGTACGAGGATCGCTCACGCGTCTACAACCCCAACGATCCCAGCAAGTGTAAGACGCTGAGCGGCGCCATCCTCGTCGGCGCATACTCGGGGTACACCGTGATCGACACCGCCGAGCAGCGCTCCACCATGGGCGTCATCTTCAAGCCAGGCGGCTCAGTTCCGTTCTTCAAGCTGCCGGCCGATGAATTGCAAGACACTGACGTTTCTCTCGATACACTCTGGGGCCGAGTAGGCGGCCAATTGCGCGAACGACTGCTCGACGCCAGAACACCGAAACTAAAATTCGACGTTCTGGAGCGTGCGCTGCTCGCCAGGATCGCCAAGCCTCCCGTTCCTCCACATCCGGCTGTGCGCTTCGCCGTCGGCAATTTCCGTCAGCTTCCGAACCGCGCGATTTCGAGCGTGACGGATCAGATTGGACTGAGCGAAAGACGCTTCATCCAACTCTTCGCTCAGCAAGTCGGATTGACCCCCAAGCTTTTCTGCCGCGTGCAGCGATTCCAGGGAGTTCTGCGGCAAATCGCGCGCAGCGCCGAGGCCATCGATTGGACGGAAATCGCGCTGTCGTGCGGCTATTTCGACCAGGCTCACTTCATCCACGATTTTCGAAGCTTTTCGGGCATCAATCCCTCCTCGTATGTAGCGAACAAGACTCAATTTCAAAATCACGTCGTTTTGTAAGAACTCTCTCCTCTTCGTTGCGAAGATCACTCGCGCGGTGCGACGTTTCCATTTTTGCGATACATTGCTCCGACCTCAATCGAACGAACGGACCAGCAATATGGCTAAAGTTAGCGCAGGGCTTCTGATGTATCGCAAGCGGAATCAGCAATTGGAAGTTCTGCTGGTGCATTTGGGCGGACCATTCTGGGCAAAGAAAGACGCAGGCGCATGGTTCGTGCCGAAAGGCGAAGTCAACCCCGACGAGGACGAACTCGCCGCAGCCAAGCGCGAATTTCAAGAAGAAACGGGATTGGCGCCGGGTTCCGATCTTCTTCCGCTTGGCAGCGTCAAGCACAAGAGCGGCAAAACAGTGTCTGCCTGGACCTTCGAGGGTGACTGCGATCCCGCCGCGCTGCGCAGCAACACTTTTGAGATGGAGTGGCCGCCGCGATCCGGCAAGACGCGCGAATTCCCCGAAATCGATCGCGCCGCATTCTTCACCGTCGAAGCCGCCCGCGAAAAAATGCACCCCACGGAGTTCGAGTTCGTGACCCGCTTGCTCAAGGCGATTTCCGAAGAGTAGCCGGGTCGCTCGAACTATCTTAAGGCACATACCTATGATACACTCGCTATGCACACAGGATATGTGTCTTTATGAAAACGAAGCGCGCTCACGTTTTGTTGCCCATGGATCTCGTCCGAGAAATCGACACCATCGTCGGTCCGCGAGGACGAAGCGCGTTCCTGGTCGAGACCGCTCGCGAGGCCATTCGCCGAAAACGGATGCTGCAATTCCTCGATAGCGATGAACCCATATGGAAGGAAGCCGATCACCCAGAGTTGAAACACGGTTCAGCAACCTGGGTGCGTAAGCTCCGGCGCGAAAACGAAAGCCGGCTTCGGAAAAAGCCTAAGCCCGAGAGCAAATGAAGCTGCTGCTCGACACGACGGTTTTGGTCGATGTTCTTCGCGCCTCAAAGCGACGCCGCGAGTTCCTTGGTGAGGCTGTCCGCGCGGGACACGTGCTCGCGACTACGACCTTGAATATCGCGGAACTCTATGCCGGGATGCGTTCCGGAGAAGAAATCCAGACGGAAGCATTTCTTCAAGGCCTGGAGTGTCTTGAGGTCACCGGGCCAACTGCCCGATTTGGTGGAAAGTTGAAAAATACCTGGTCTAAGAAAGGGCGAACGCTGGCGCTCGTCGACACGATCGTGGCTGCCTCGGCGATCGAGCACCGCTGCATGCTAGTGACTGACAATCGCAAGGATTTTCCGATGTCGGAAGTTCAATTGTATCCACTGCCCTAGCAGGGTCACCCATTCACTGTCCGAATAGCCGCACTGGCTGCACCCAGCTATGTCATCCTGAACGGAGCGAAGGATCTCAACCGATCTTCAAAAAAGGCCCGCGATTGAGGAGAACGAAGATCCAATTTGGTCTTTGCGAAAAGGCCGATTCCGCGCAACCCTCGTGCACGCTACGCTGGCATACGCCGGCGCTCAGTAGATAAGGAAGAACCGTCGACATGAACGAAACACCGCAGCAGTACATTCAGCGCATCCTCGGCCACGTCCAAGGTAAAGATGCCATGAAGGTGCAGGCGACCACGCCGAAGAGGCTCGCGGCGCTCATCAAGAATGTGTCACCGTCGAAATTGCGCAAACGCCCGGCACCGGATAAGTGGTCGGTAACGGAGATCCTGGCGCACCTCGGCGACGCAGAGATTGTCACCGCGTGGCGTATCCGCTCGATCCTGGGCGCGCCGGGAACGCCGATCCAGGCTTACGACCAGGACGCATGGGTCGCCGCGGGGCGCTACAGCGAACGCAATCCCCGCCAGTGCCTGGAAGTATTCCGCGTAGTGCGCGAAGCAAATCTGATGGTGCTGAAATCGCTGAAGCCGGAACAGTGGAAGCATCACGGCATACACTCCGAACGCGGCCAGGAAACCATCGAGCGCATCCTGCACATGATGGCCGGCCACGACCTCAACCACCTCCAGCAGATCGAGCGCATCCTCGAGGCAAAACCAAAAAGCAGTCGCGAACACTGATCTTGTCTTTTTTTGCCGTTGGCACCACTTTGTAGGGGCGGGGCTTGCCCTGCCCGGCGTACGACGAAAGCAGGCTTTCGCAGCGCCCAAACTCACAGTTTAGGCTCTGAACGCTCCGGCAGAAAAGACAAGACTCCGGCGTCGCTTCATATTATTTTGTCGCCCATGAAACCCTCCCTGATCTTCTGTTGCATCGCCGGGATTGTGATTCCCTACTGGTTCGCGCTGCCTTTCTTTCTGATTCACGGACCAAATTTTCGATTGTTCGTCGAAGAGATCTTCGCGACACGCATCTCGAGTTTCTTCGCCGCTGACCTTATTCTGTCGTCAGTGATTTTTCTGGGCTGGTCGCGTCGCGAAGCCCGAGAGAAGAAGATCGAAGGATGGTGGCTCGTTCTCCTGAGCAATTTGGTTGTGGGATTGTCGCTCGCGCTTCCCCTCTACCTGCTCAAGCGCCTTGATTCTGCCAAGACTGCAAACGCCTAGGAAGCTTTGCAGACGCTAGCGGCGCGTCCAGCTATAGATCGAGTACGTGCTACCGACGACCGCAATCACGATCATGACGACCACAAGAATTTTCAGCGCCGCCGAATTGGCCAGCGACAAGATCCACCGGTCGTAGTAAACCGCCAGGGCGCCTTCGATTCCGAACCGCACCAATCTTCCCGCCGCCACAAAGGGCAACGCTTTCTTGATTGGCACTTTCAACGCACCGGCCGCTGCAACAAAGACCGTAAACGGAAATGGCGGCGGCATCAGGCTGCCCACCGTCAGCGCCCACCCGGCCTTCTCCTTCATCTGCCTTTCGACGTATTTCCAGGTCCGCCCCTTGCGGCCTTTCGCCATCTGCTCCCCGCCCTTCCGCGAAAGCCAAAGCGTCAGCAGAACGCCCAACACCGAGCCTACCGTAGCAGCCACAACATAAAGCGGCACGCGGTCGTGATGCCGAGCCGAAAGACCAAGCAACAGCAAATCATTTCCCAGCGGCAACATCAGAAACGAGGAATCGAGGATGCCCACGGTGAGCAAGCCAAATGCCCCTGTGTGATACGCCAAACGAAATAAATGTCGAAGGAAAGCGTCCAAGAAATCCTGACTGTGTGGCGTGAAATCCGGCTTGCCGTAACAGCGGTGCCGGTGGAGTCTCCTTCAATCTTACGACACTGTGGCGAGAACCAAGCATCCCTGGCGCGCGCCGGCAAACAGTGGCACAGGCTTCAGCCCGTAAACATTCCAGCCTACCGGGAGCCCCACAACGGCTCGCTTCAAATTGCCGTGAACCCGCCGGGGTATTGATGTGCTAAAGTACGCCCGAAGTACATGGAGGCACCGTCATGCACGCAGCCGGAGCAGCACCCATCCCGAATGCCGAACAATTGATGCGCCGCTGGTTCGACGAAGTCTGGAATCAGGGAAGGTCCGATACGATCGACCAAATGTTTCCCGAAACCTCGGTCATGTGGGGAGTAGGCCGGCCCGAAGATTCGACCAAGGGCCCCGCAGTCTTCAAGGAATTTCACCGGAGCATGCGAAGCGCCTGCCCAGACGTCAAGATCGTTCTTGACCACGTCGTCCATCAGGACGACACCGCCTTCGCACGCTGGACCGCCATCATGACCGTCACCGGTGAGGGCCTGGGCGTATCGCCGAACGGCCAAAGGATCGAGATCCGCGGGATGTCCGCATGCCGCGCCGAGAACGGAGTCATCACCGAGGGCTGGAACGTCTGGGATCAGATGGGCATGGCCCGTCAACTCGGCCTATTGCAAGGCCCGGTAACACAGCTGTTCGCCTAAGATCTGCGAAAGCCATAGCCCGGAGCAGAGAAGAACGGGTGGCAGGGTAATCGGCATAGGGGAAGTGGTCGCCCACTCTCCCCTGCCACACCACCGGACTTGCGGGTCCGCATCCGGCGGTTCGGCGGGGTGAGCTACCCGTGAGCTGTGAGCTCGGGAAGTCCGAGCGAGGCGAAGAAAGCGTTGGACAGAGCCATTTTCAGCGCTGGCGTGTTGGCAAGGTGCCACGGTCCATCGGAGCTGCCCGCCGTTTGCGCGGCGTCCTGCGCAGCGATGCCGCGCTTGCGGAGCTCCCGATATCTTGTGGTTCCTCGTTTCCACTGCTTCCAGACCATCGACCGAAGTCGACGTCGGATCCATTTCTCCAGTTTATTGAGCACTTCCGGTGTTTCGCATCGGCCGAAGTAACCGATCCACCCGCGGAGATACTCCGCTAAGTCATGGATCATTCGGGCGAGGCTTATGCCCCGTGTCCGCCGTGTAACCTCCCGAACTCGCTCCTTGAACCGTGCCGCCGTTTTCGGCGCCAAGCGCCTCTTCGGTTGCTTGTGATTCGTGAAGCTGAATCCCAGGAATTTTCGTTGCCATGGTCGAGCCACTGCACTCTTCTCGCTGTTCACTCGAAGCTTGAGCTTCGTCGTGAGCAGCCTCGTTACACTGCTCATGACCCGTTCGCCGGCCCGCCGACTGCGGACGTAAATGTTGCAGTCATCCGCATATCGGGTGAACCGATGTCCGCGCCGCTCCAGCTCCTGATCCAGTTCGTTGAGTACGATGTTCGATAGCACGGGCGAAAGAGGACCGCCTTGCGGCGTTCCTTCCTCGGCCGGACTCACCAGCCCGTTCTCCATTACTCCAGCTCGCAAGAACGCACGAATCAGTCTCAGCAACCGCTTATCGCTGACCCTTTCGGCGATCTTTGCTAGCAATCGGTCGTGGTTGACCCGATCAAAGAATTTCTCGAGGTCCAAATCCACCACCCAGCGGTAGCCTTCGGCCTGATACTGTTGAGCCTGCTCCACCGCCTGATGTGCCGATCGCTTGGGCCGAAACCCATAGCTATGTTCAGAGAACGTTCCGTCCCAGCTCCTCTGCAGTACCTGCATCACCGCTTGCTGGATGAACCGATCCAGCACCGTCGGAATGCCCAACTTGCGCACTCCGCCGTCCGGCTTCGGGATTTCCACTCCTCTTACCAGTTGCGGCTTGTAGGTTCCCCTGAAGAGTTGTTCACGAATTGCTGGCCAGTGCTCTTTCAGGTGCCCGGGCAGCTGCTCGACAGTCATCCCGTCGATGCCCGGACTCCCCTTGTTGGCTTTCACTCGTCGTAGCGCCTGCTTGCAGTTTTCCCGCTCGCAGACTTCTGCCATCCACTGCTCGGTAGCCGGACTTTCTGCTCTGCGCTCCGCCAACTCCGATTCGGTCCCTTCTACGAAGGCCCTCGGGGCTGCACCCCTGCTCTCCTCCGGGAAGACCAGACGATACTGGCTTTTCTGCCGCTTGTCGGTGGTTGAGTTGCCCCGCGTACTCATCGCTCCCTTTATCCCCTTGCGGGGACCGTTCGGGCCTTCACTGCTCGCGCAGCTACTACGCCCTCTGCTGACTTCTGCCACCGGGTCAGAAACGATTTCTCGCTCCTCAGTCTCGAATGCGAGACCGGTAGCAGATCTCCCGAGGTAAGTTCGACCGCCTTCGACGCGCAACCGCTGGATTTACATTCAGTGCCCTTGATGGATGTGGGCTTCGCTGCCATTTGCCAGCTCGCCCGAACACTGCCTGCCTCCTATCCAGTTCTTGTTCATCAGCTCGCGTCTTTGCTCCGCGCTTCTTTCAGGCCCCGCCTCGCGGCGAGTGTTATTTCACCCTTGCGCTTCGCTATCACTTCACGTCCATCACGTTGTGAAGAGGACTTGCACCTCCAAGCTGTCGATCATGCTCGGCACACCAAACAAAAACGGCGGGCCAAAGGCCCGCCGTTTCAATTTCTTGCGCCTTCGTACTTGCGCTTTGACTATCGATACGATCTGTCAGAATCCGCCCAAATTGCAAACCGAACGTGCATCCCTAGGCCCGTGAGAGCTTCGGCATGCATTTGCGTGGCATAGCTCGCACACCATAGCGGGTTGAGCCACGACTACTTTAGAAAGGAGGTGATCCAGCCGCAGGTTCTCCTACGGCTACCTTGTTACGACTTCACCCCAATCATGGGTCATACCTTGGGCGTCTGCCTCCTTGCGGTCAGCGTGACGACTTCTAGTACAACTCACTTTCGTGATGTGACGGGCGGTGTGTACAAGGCCCGGGAACGTATTCACGGCGTCGATCTGATACGCCATTACTAGCGATTCCGGCTTCATGCAGTCGAGTTGCAGACTGCAATCCGAACTGAGCAGAGTTTTTTCCGATTAGCTCCCCCTCGCGGGTTGGCAACGGTTTGTACCCTGCATTGTAACACGTGTGTAGCCCTGGACATAAAGGCCATGCGGACTTGACGTCATCCCCACCTTCCTCTCCGTTATCCGGAGCAGTCCACGTAGAGTTCCCCCTTTCGGGTGGCAACTACGTGCAGGGGTTGCGCTCGTTGCGGGACTTAACCCAACACCTCACGGCACGAGCTGACGACAGCCATGCAGCGCCTATACTCATGTCCCTTGCGGGAAGGCCGTATTTCTACAGCTGGTCATAAGCATTTCGAGCCCAGGTAAGGTTCCTCGCGTAGCGTCGAATTGAACCACATGTTCCACCGCTTGTGCGGGCCCCCGTCAATTCCTTTGAGTTTCAGTCTTGCGACCGTACTCCCCAGGTGCAGGACTTAACGCGTTAGCTCCGGGACGACGCCCGAACGGGCGGCACCCCAAGTCCTGATCGTTTAGGGCTAGGACTACCAGGGTATCTAATCCTGTTTGCTCCCCTAGCTTTCGTTCCTCAGCGTCAGTAGTGGTCCAGCGCGCCGCTTTCGCCACGGGTGTTCCTGCAGATATCTACGCATTTCACCGCTACACCTGCAATTCCACGCGCCTCTCCCACACTCAAGCACAGCAGTTTCGGAAGCAGACTCTGGGTTGAGCCCAGAGATTTCACTCCCGACTTGCCACACCGCCTACGAACCCTTTACACCCAGTAATTCCGAGCAACGCTGGCCCCCTACGTCTTACCGCGGCTGCTGGCACGTAGTTAGCCGGGGCTTCTTATACCCGTACCGTCAGTCCTCTTGCGAGGCATTCGTCCGGGTCGAAAGGGGTTTACACTCCGAAAAGCTTCATCCCCCACGCGGCGTCGCTGCATCAGGCTTTCGCCCATTGTGCAAGATTCCCCACTGCTGCCTCCCGTAGGAGTCTGGACCGTGTCTCAGTTCCAGTGTGGCTGGCCATCCTCTCAGACCAGCTAACGATCATAGCCTTGGTGAGCCATTACCTCACCAACTAGCTAATCGTGCGCGGGCTCCTCCTCCGACGACTTACGCCTTTGAATCCAAGAACCAAAGTCCTCGGAATGTTATGCGGAATTAGCTCGCCTTTCGGCGAGTTATTCCCCATCGAAGGGCAGATTACCCACGTGTTACGCACCCGTGCGCCGTGCGCCACCCGTATTGCTACGGGCGCGCACTCGACTTGCATGTGTTAAGCACGCCGCCAGCGTTCGCTCTGAGCCAGGATCAAACTCTCGTTTGAAACTGGAAGCTTGGGCGAAAAAAAATGCCCTCCAATTTTCATTGGAGAGCCAGCCTGCCCAAGCGAATTATTGTCGCTCGATTTACTCAGACCATTCGGGCTCGAAAAGGCCGAATGGTTTCGAACGGATTCTGGCACATCGTATCGATTGTCAAAGAGCAAGACCTCCCTGTCCAGCAGAAAGGCGTCCGAACAACCTAGTGAGTATACGAACGTGCATCCAATCTGTCAACACTCTTTTCGTAATTTCCACAAGAATCCTCAGCGACCGACTAAGCCTTTCTGTGGGGGCGGGTTAGTCTGCTCGCGGCGCGACGGCAATCCAACATGCTACGATTCGGCGCGAGCGTTCAACGGCCGATGGCTGCGAAGAGACCAGATACCGACATCACGAGACCCCGCGAAAAGCGCTCGATACTCGCCCAGACCGTGCTGGGCATGATTCGACGCGGCGTCTACGGCAGGCCCTTGTTTCGGCCCGGTGACCGCATCGGCATCGCGGTTTCGGGCGGAGCGGACTCCGTCGCCTTACTCCACCTTCTCCTCGAGCTCCAGCGACAACTTGGCGTCGTCCTGAGCGTGGCGCATTTCAATCATCAACTTCGCGGCAGAGCATCCGACAAAGACGAAAAATTTGTCTCGAAGCTCGCTGAGCGACACGGGCTCGAATTTCACGTTGGGCGCGCAAATGTCACCTCGAAGGCAAAGCAGCAGAAATTAAATCTCGAAGATGCGGCGCGCCGCGCCCGCTACGGATTTTTCTCAGACCTCGTCAAAGTAGGGAAAGTGACGCAAATGGCGGTCGCGCACACCGCCGACGATCAAGCCGAGACCGTGCTCGCGCATATCTTGCGTGGCACCGGCCTTGCCGGTCTCGGCGGAATTCACCCCGTCTCGGAGCAAATCGTACGCCCACTGCTGGAAATCCGCCGGGCCGCATTGCGCGTATATCTAAAAGCGCGAAAGCAGACCTGGCGCGAAGACGCGACCAATCGCGACACAGCGAAGCTGCGCGCCCGCATCCGCAAAAAGCTGCTTCCCATGCTCGAAAAGCACTTCCAGCCCTCCGCCGTTGAACATCTTTCGGCGCTCGCGCAGTTCGCGCGCGAAGACGACGCTCATCTTGAGTTCACAGCCGCAATGCGCGCCAGAGTGCTGTCGAAGAAGACTGACGGCACACTCAGCATCCACGTCCGCGATCTCCAATGCCTTCCCAAGCGCGGTACAATCAAACGAAGCGACGTGGACCCTCTCCTCAAACTCAGAACCAGGAGCTTGACCAGACGAATGGTCCGTCACATCGTCAAACACGTGAAGACCCGTGCGGGCGAACTGGGCGCCCGGCATGTGGAAGCGGTTCTTGATCTGGCCGAACGCGCCGAAAGTGGCAAGCTGTTGCAGTTACCCGGCGGAGTGGAAGTCCGGCGCGAGCGAGATTCGCTCGTGTTTCGAGCCGCCGCCCGGTCCCGTCAACCCAATCCTGACAGGATCGCCGGGAAACAGCGCCCCCGAGCAGCTCCGAAGCCGGCCAAAGAATTTGAGTACTCAATCGATTTTTCTGGATCCGACACCGTCCTCGAAGTACCGTATCTAGCTTGTATCTTCCGCTTCACAATGATTGACTGGCCAGCCAAGAGGGGAGAAACTAGTAGCACCGGGCCGGTGCTGGATCGACATGCTCTTCGTCCCCCACTCGTATTGCGAAACTGGCGTCCCGGCGACCGGTTACAGCCGGCGGGCCATCGCAAAGCGCACAAGCTGAAACGCTTGTTGAACGAGAAGCGTGTAAGCCGGTGGGAACGCGAAGGTTGGCCGGTTCTGACGAGCGCCGGAGTTCTTGCCTGGGCCCGAGGATTCCCGGTCGCGGCGCAATTCGCGGCGAACGAAAGGACCCAGGTTGGTATATCGATCGCGGAGGAACAGACTTCGTGATCGCTGGGAAGGCTAACGCCTGATTACTTTGGTTTCCTGACTGCATCTAATATGATAGGGCCAGGGAATGGTTGTGCGGCGTCTAACGACAGAGCCGTAGTCATTCAGTTCTTTCGGCAAGCGGGCGGTCGACGAAACGTGGCAGTGTTCAGGGGAACGGCCCAGAGATCCGGGTTTTGGGCCAGCATTAAGTCTTAGTTGGGCTCCGCATAGAAGTGAGGCTGACGTGAATTCTAGTTCTACGGTTAAAACCATTCTTTTTTGGATCTCCATCGTCTTCCTGGGCGTCATGCTCTGGAAGCTGGTGTCCGCGAACGGCCAGTCCGCTCGCGAAGATGAACCCAGTTACAGCGAGTTCCTGCAGAAAGTCGACGCCAATCAGGTCAAGGAAGTCACCATCTATTTGTCGCCGAACAGCTACGAGCTGCAGGGCGAATATGTCACCCCCGCGAACCGTAAGTTTCACGTGCCCATCTTCAAGGAAGCCGCTCCAGACATCACCAAGCAGCTGCGGGACAAGAACGTCCAGGTCAAGGTGAAGGAAGTGCGCAGCGGAGATTGGGTTTTGATTCTGCTGAACGCCGCCCCACTGCTTCTGCTCGTCGGTTTCTGCCTCTTCCTCATGCGTCAAATGCAAGCCGGCGGTAATAAAGCGCTCAGCTTCGGCAAGTCCCGCGCGCGTCTGCTTTCCGCGCAACAGAAAAAAGCCACTTTCAAAGACGTCGCCGGTACCGACGAAGCCAAGGAAGAACTCCAGGAAATTATTGAGTTCCTGAAAGATCCGCAGAAATTCCAAAAACTCGGCGGCCGCATCCCCAAAGGTGTGCTGCTCGTCGGACCTCCAGGAACAGGCAAGACGCTGCTAGCACGCGCGATCGCCGGCGAAGCCAACGTTCCGTTCTTCTCGATCTCCGGTTCCGACTTCGTAGAGATGTTTGTAGGCGTAGGCGCCAGCCGCGTGCGCGATCTCTTCGAACAAGGCAAGAAGAACGCGCCCTGCATTATCTTCATCGATGAAATTGACGCGGTCGGCCGCCACCGTGGGGCAGGCCTCGGCGGAGGTCACGACGAGCGCGAGCAAACCCTGAACGCCTTACTCGTCGAGATGGACGGTTTCGAATCCAACGAAGGCGTGATCCTGATCGCCGCCACCAACCGCCCAGACGTTCTTGACCCAGCTCTTCTTCGCCCCGGCCGATTTGACCGCCGCGTAGTCGTAGCGCGCCCCGACGTGAAAGGCCGCGAAGAAATCCTTCGCGTCCACACGCGCAAAGTTCCCATCTCCGACGACGTCGATCTCTCCATCATCGCTCGCGGCACCCCAGGCTTCTCCGGCGCCGATCTCGCCAACCTCGTGAACGAGGCCGCTCTCTGGGCCGCGCGCCAGAACCGCAAATTCGTAATGATGGTCGACTTCGAAATGTCCAAGGACAAAGTCCTCATGGGCGTCGAACGCAAGTCGATGATCTTGTCCGACGAAGAAAAGCGCAATACCGCCTATCACGAAGCGGGCCATGCACTCGTCGCTGCCATGACTCCCGGCGCCGACCCAGTCCACAAAGTAACGATCATTCCGCGCGGCATGGCTCTCGGTTTGACCATGCAATTGCCCGAAGACGACAAGCACACCTATACGCGAACCTATCTGGAAACAATGCTCGCGGTATTAATGGGCGGCCGTTCCGCGGAAGAAATCTTCCTCGGCCACATCACCACCGGTGCCGGCAATGACATCGAACGCGCCACCGAAATCGCTCGCAACATGGTCTGCGAATGGGGTATGAGCGAACTCGGGCCCCTAGCCTACGGCAAGAAAGACGAAGCTATCTTCCTGGGCCGCGAGATTAATCAGCACCGCGACTATTCCGAAGACACCGCTATCCAGATCGACAAAGAAGTGAAGCGCATCGTCAGCGAGGGCTACGAGAAAGCAAAATCCACGCTCTCCAACAACAAAGAAACCCTGGAGCGCATAGCCCAAGCCCTGTTGGAGCGCGAAGTCATCGACGCCACCGAAGTCAAACTTCTGATGGAAAACAAGCCGCTACCCGAAAAGGTCCGCACTCCGCCGCCACCACCAGCCCAAGGCGCCCCAAGCACGGATCCCAAGGTAGTTCGACCCGAGTTGCGCCCCGCCCCAGGCTTCACCCGCGGCGAAAACCCAGCCAAAGCCTAGTCCACAAATTCAATTTCCTCCGCGGGCGCAACGACATTGTGCCCGCTTTCATTTCTGAGCCCCCCTCGCGGCACTGTGACAGATCCGTCTGATGTATCATCCAGCCCAGAGGCACGCCACCATGCCCGTAACCCCGAAACAATTCCGCCAACTCGCCCTAAGCTTCCCCGAAACTGAAGAGCGCTCCCACATGGACCACCCCGACTTTCGCGTAGCCAAAAAAATCTTCGCCACCCTAGGCTACCCAGACAAATCCTGGGGCATGATCAAACTGACCCCAGAACAGCAAGCCGAGCTGATGCATGACGAGCCGAAAGCCTTCGTCCCCGCCGCAGGCGCCTGGGGCCGAAAAGGCAGCACGACGGTCCGCCTGAAGTCCGTAAGCAAAGCAACGTTGCAACGAGCCATGGAAGCAGCCTGGCGCAACACCGCCCCAAAATCCCTGGTGCAAACCCTCGAATCGCCGTCCTCCTGATCGACGATTGATGGAACGCACATCATGTGTCTATCTCCGCTGTTGCCTACACGACGCCTCATTCCGCACACCACCCAAACCGTCATTCCGAACGAAGCAGGCCGACTTTTTCTTCCCGTTCGCTTCCCGCGAACAGGTCGGCCTGCGCAGAGAGGAATCTCTCCTCGCTTGGATGACGCCGGCGCCAAACTCCAGAGAACAGACCTTTCCCACAGGCAACGACAACGCGTCATTCGAATGATACCCATAGAATTAGATATTGACATAGTACCCGTTCCATGCTATACCTTCACGTGTATCCTCGAAACTCCTCGTCAATCAACGTAAGCCACAACCTTCGCGCAACCCTCCGCATTCCATTCCATCGCCTAACCCCGTTGCAATCCGCACTTACAAAAAGTGCGTCCATAACTCTTTTAGAATCCGCACTTACAAATTCATCAGACTTAAAGTTCTTTAGAATCCGCACTTACGGAAAAACCAGGGGAGGCAAATTGTTAACCAGGAGCTCAGTAGCACAGACATTCAGCCCATACTCGGACGACCACGATCCCAGTGGCACGAGCACTCCTGCCTGTGCTCGAACGACAACGATCTTCGGTGGCGCAACAGCCGATCCCGGACCAACCAGCCCTCAGGTCGATTCCTCCGTTCTTCCACTACTCACTACCCACAATTCACCGTCCACTCTCTGCTAAAATAAAATGAGCATGCTCACCCAAATCGAAGGCTTTGACGCGGCAGCCAGCCGCCATCCGCGCCGCAAAACCTACGGCGTGAACGTAGGCCACGTCCGCGTAGGCGGCAACGCTCCCATCGTCGTCCAGTCGATGACCAACACCGACACCGCCGACATCGACTCCACGTTCACGCAAACGACGGAGTTAGCCGAAGCCGGTTCAGAAATCGTGCGCTGGACCGTCAACGTCCCGGAAGCGGCCGCCGCCGTACCCGAAATCAAGAAACGCCTGCTAGCCGCAGGCTGCAACGTGCCGATCATCGGCGATTTTCATTACAACGGCCACGTTCTGCTCACCAAATATCCCGCATGCGCCGTCGCGCTCGACAAATACCGCATCAACCCCGGAAACGTAGGCGCAGGCCAGCGCCGCGACGAACAGTTCTCCACCATCTGCAAAATCGCCCGCGACAACGGCAAACCCGTCCGCATCGGCGTCAATGGCGGCTCCCTAAATCAAGAGCTGGTCATGCGCAAGATGCAGGAAAACACTGACCAGAATCTCGGCAAGGAATCCGAAGAGATCATCAACGATTGCATGGTGTTGAGCGCTCTGGAGTCGACCGAACTAGCGCTCGAATCCGGTTTGCGGCACGACCAGATCATCATCTCCTGCAAGACTTCGCGCCCGCGCGATCTGATCACCGTCTACCGCGATCTCTCCGCCAAAACCGAGCAACCTCTGCACCTGGGCCTGACCGAAGCCGGCATGGGCATGAAAGGCCAGATCTGGTCCGCCGCCGCCCTGGGTGTTTTGCTCCATCAAGGCATCGGCGACACCATCCGCATCTCGCTCACCCCGAAGCCGGGCGGCGACCGCCGCGAAGAAGTCTACGCCGCTTGCGAAGTGCTCCAGGCGCTGGGCCTGCGCTCCTTCTCGCCCAGCGTAACCGCCTGCCCAGGCTGCGGCCGCACTACCAGCAGCACCTTCCAGGAACTCGCCGAGCGCATCCAAGGCTACATCCGCGACATGATGCCCATCTGGAAAACGCAATACGAAGGCGTCGAAACCATGACCCTCGCGGTGATGGGCTGCATCGTCAACGGCCCCGGCGAATCCAAAGCCGCCAACATCGGCATCAGCCTCCCAGGCACCGGCGAAGCCCCCCGCTGCCCCGTCTACATCGACGGCAAAAAAGACGTCACGCTAGAGGGCACCTACGACGAACTAGCCGCCGCCTTCCAATCCCTTGTCGACAACTACATCAACACCCATTATCAGCGTAAAACCGCCGAGGTGTCCTCTTGAAAATCAGCCGCGAGGATGTCGTGCGAGTAGCCGAACTGGCGTACCTCGATCTGAGCGAATCGGAACTCGAAACCTATCGCAAGCAAGTCGACGAAATTCTGGAATACATCGGGAAGCTGAATGAGCTCGATACCACGAACATTGCGCCGATGGCGCAAGTTTTGACCGACGATCAAACGGCTGACGCAACGCTGCGCGAAGATGTCGAGGTCCCATGCCACGCCGCCGCCGAATTACTGAAGCAGGCTCCCGACCCCGAACCACCATACTTCCGAGTGCCGAAGGTGATCGAACGATAGCGCGCTCGTAAGGGTAGGCGCCGTCCTTTAGGGCGGCGCTTTCGATGAATTTAAACGGACATGACGAACTGGACGATTGACGACGTAAAAGAGGGTCTTGCAGCGAAGAAAGTTTCGGCGCGCGAGCTCGCCGCAGAACATTACGAGCGCATCGCTGCGCGCAATCCCGAGCTGAATGCCTTTCTCACTCTCTCGCAAGAACGCGCCTACGCCCAAGCCGATCGCATCGATGCGCTGGTCGCCGCCGGAAAACCGCTTCCGCCACTGGCTGGCGTGCCAATTGCTCTCAAGGATGTGCTGAGCACCCGCGGTGTCCGCACCACCTGTGGATCGAAAATTCTGGAGCACTACATCCCGCCGTACGATGCCACCGCCGTCGAGCGACTCGAAGCGGCCGGAGCCGTCCTGCTCGGCAAAACCAACTGCGACGAATTCGCCATGGGCAGCTCCAATGAAAATTCCGCTTACGGCCCGGTGTTGAATCCGGAAGCCATGGATCGAATTCCCGGCGGATCGAGCGGCGGATCGGCAGCGGCGGTTGCCGCAGGCCTGGCGGTCGCTGCGCTTGGCACCGATACAGGCGGCTCAATCCGCCAGCCGGGCGCAATGTGCGGCGTTCCCGCAATGATGGGAAGTTATGGCCGAGTATCGCGCTACGGGCTAATTGCCTTCGCGTCGTCGCTAGACCGCATCGGACCTTTCGCGAACAACGTGCGCGACGTAGCCGCCGTACTGCAAATCATCGCGGGACGCGATCCCAACGACGCAACCTCCACAACCGCCCCGGTTCCGGACTACGTGAAGGAAATTGCAAAGCCCGCCGCCGGTTTGCGAATCGGCATTCCCAAGGAATATTTCGGCGAAGGCATGGATGTTGACGTCCGGAAAAAAGTCGAAGCCGGTATCGAAGTCCTGAAAAAGCTGGGCTGCAAAATGGTCGAGATTCGCATGCCCCACACCGATTACGCCATCGCCGTTTACTACATCATCGCAACAGCGGAAGCGAGCTCCAATCTCGCGCGTTACGATGGCGTACGCTATGGCCTTCGCGTGAACGACGATTCCCTTTTGTCGATGTATCGCAAGACGCGCGGCGCGGGCTTCGGCCCGGAGGTAAAACGCCGCATCGTTCTCGGTACCTACGTTCTTTCCGCCGGCTACTACGACGCCTATTACTTGAAAGGCCAGAAAGTTCGCGCGTTGATCGCACAGGATTTCCGCGATGCCTTCACGAAGGTAGACGCGATCGTAACGCCCACCTCGCCGGTGCCCGCCTTCAAACTGGGCGAGCGGACGAATGACCCCCTCCAGATGTATCTTGCTGATATATATACGGTTACAGGATCCCTCGCGGGCATTCCGGGAATCTCGGTGCCCTGCGGAAAGATCTGCGGTAAGCTCCCGGTCGGCCTGCAGATCTTTGGCCCTGCTTTTGGCGAGGCTCGTGTCTTGCAATTGGCGCACGCTTTCGAGCAAGCAGGCGGTGCTTCGGTATGAAATCGCAACTCGGCTTGGACGTCCCCAGCTTGGAGTTGCATCGCACCGGTAGCGTTGACGGCATGTCCCACCAGTTCGCGACCAGACTTGCACCCATCCTGGAGAAACTAGCTCACGCCCAAAGTCGTCTGCTGCACACCGCAGATTCCGTTCCCCCAGACCAATGGAAAACGCGCCCCGCGCGCGGCGGGTGGTCCGCCGCTGAAGTAATCGCGCACCTCATCATGGTTGAACGGGCAGTCCTCGGCAGCGCCGATCGCGTGATGCAGCATGCTCCTAAGCATTTCTCATTGTTAAGAAAAATTCATCTTCCTCTGGCGCTCGTCGAAGCTCGACTAATTCGTCGAAAAACTCCCATTCCGTTGGATCCCGAACTCGTGCGCGAAAAGGAAACCATGCTCGCGGAACTACGGGAAGTGCGCGAGCGCACGCTGGCTTTTGTGGATGAGACCAAGGGCCGCGACCTCGGCAAGTATCGCTGGCGGCACGCGTTCCTGGGTTCGCTGAATATCTATGACTGGCTGCGGATGATTGCGTGTCACGAAATTCGGCACGAAAAACAGATGCGTGAAATTGCAGAGGCCTACCGAAAGCCATAGCAACTTTGCAAAAACGGGACATTTTTACCTACACGTTGTACCGTTTCGCACCCTTTTAGTAATGCCGCCGTTCGCCGTATTTTCGCCGAAAACACCTTGTTTTACAGGCTTTTGGGCCAAAAGTACTAGGGCTCAGTTTTCGGGAAATAGAACGGACCTACTATTGCTCTTGTGTCCGTGCAGCTAATACGATACACGCAGCATCCAACGCAGTGTGGATCGCAGAAGCGGCGGGACACAGAAAGGGCCAAGGCCATGGTTACCGTAAAATCCAGTCAGAAGATTTTCACGGATTCGGAAGTCGCCACGCTTACCGGGATCTGCGTGGATCACCTGCATAATTTCGCGAAGAGCCGCCATCTGGGTTTCATCGCGCGCGCGGCAGAACGCGCTGGCCTGCAGGCGGATCAGTGGCTGTTCACGCTCTCGGACCTGATGGTACTGGTCACCCTGTTTCCGCGCTGCACGCACTAATTGCGCCGGAAAAATCGACGGTAGAATTGTGCTCTCCGGATTGTCCGGAGAGCTTTTTTTGTGTTTGAACCCCACTCTTAGGTATTCTTCCCTCCGCGGCGAACCTCTACATTCGCCCTCACCGTGCCATCGATTGGAGCATCCTCTGAGTATGGAATACCGACAACTTGGTCATTCTGGTTTGAAGGTGCCGGTTCTTAGCTTTGGGACCGGGACGTTTGGCGGTGGAACCGAATTCTTCAAGGCTTGGGGCAGCAGCGATGTCGTCGAGGCTACGCGTCTTGTGAATGTATGCCTGGACGCGGGCGTCAACCTGTTCGACACCGCGGATATCTACTCGCGGGGTATGGCGGAAGAGATCCTTGGGAAGGCCATTGCCGGGCGCCGCCATGACGTCTTGATCTCCAGTAAGGCCACGTTTCGCATGGGTGAGGGGCCGAACGACGTGGGTTCGTCGAGGTATCACCTGCTGCGGGCCTGCGAGGACAGCCTTCGAAGACTCGGCACAGATTTCATCGACATCTATCATCTGCACGGGTTCGACGCGCTGACGCCGATCGAAGAGACATTGCGAACGCTTGACCAACTGGTGCAGAGCGGCAAAGTGCGCTATATCGCGTGCTCCAATTTTTCCGGGTGGCATTTGATGAAGTCGCTGGCGATATCGGAGAGATATGGATGGGCGCGCTATGCGGCGCACCAGGCGTATTACTCACTGATTGGGCGCGAGTTCGAATGGGAATTGATGCCGTTGGGCATCGATCAGGGCGTCGGAACCATCGTCTGGAGTCCCTTGGGCTGGGGCCGTTTAACCGGAAAGGTCCGGCGTGGCCAGCCGCTTCCTGAAACCAGCCGGCTTCATAAGACCGCCGATTTCGGTCCGCAGGTTGAAGACGAATATCTCTACCGGGTGGTGGATGCTTTGGACGAAGTGGCCAAGGAGGCGGGAAAGCGGGTGCCGGTCATCGCTCTGAATTGGCTTTTGCAGCGGCCGACCGTGGCGAATATCGTGATTGGGGCACGGAATGAAGAACAGCTGCGGCAGAATTTAGAGGCTGTGGGCTGGAATCTGACGCCGGAGCAGGTTGCGAAGCTGGATCAGGCTAGCGAGCGGGCGCCGATTTATCCTTACTGGCATCAGCGGCAGTTTACCGAGAGGAATCCTTTACCGGTTCGTTCGCCGGAGCAACCATGAGTTTTCTTCGTTCTCAAAGTGAGCGCGTGGACTCGAAGAGGTGAATGCAGGATGTGTAGGCGCCGGGCTAAAGCCCGGCGCCTACACTTCTGGCCCGGGCAAGCTGGGGCGATTCGCGCTGTGGTTGCGGGGGCGCGGGGCGTGGCTTATCCTCGAAGTTGCGTCAAACCTACTGTTGTGGGGACGCATCGCACTCTTACGATCCGATGAGCTTATCCCGAAAGTCCGCCCTGTCCCGAAGTCTCACTCTTGTGCTTTGTATTGGCGGCGGGTGTTGCGTTGGTGCGGCTGTGTTGGCTGTGCCGACTCCTCGAGTGAAGTCTACGGACAAGACGGACATACAGACCGCGAGCGCGCCGCAAGCTGACACCAAGAAGACCGGAGCACAGGACGCGGCGGCGGATGCACGGATCACGCGCGGCAAGAAGCTGGTATTGAAGGACGGCAGCTTTCAGCTTGCTCGGAGCTACGAGCGCAAGGGTGACCGCGTGCGTTATTACAGTATTGAGCGCGGTGACTGGGAAGAGATTCCGTCGGCGCTGATCGACTGGGACGCAACGGCGAAGGCGGAACACGACGCTGCGAAGGCTGATGAGGCGCTGGTCAGCAAGATTCACAAGCAGGAAGAGGCCACCAAGATCGAGACTACGTTGGACGTCGATGCCAGTCTGCAGGTGGCTAGCGGTGTGTTCCTGCCTCCGGGGGAGGGGATGTTTGCACTTGAGGGGAAATCGGTGATAGCGATACCGCAGGTGGGCTCGGCGGTGAAAAACGACAAGAAGAACACCATCAAGCGGATCCTCTCGCCGATTCCGATCATACCTGCCAAGCAGAACATAGAAATCCCGGGAGGCAAAGCCACGCTCCGGATCAACACGCAGAACCCGGAGTTTTACCTGCGCGAGGTGCAACCGGACTACGACAAAGACTCCACTCTGGAACGCACGCATCGCCAAGGGACCAGTGGACCGGAAGTGGAGTTGATTCGCGCAACCGTAAAGGGAAACAAACGCATCCTGGAGTCGATCCGAAGCATGTTCGGCGAAGAGGTAGGTCGGGAGAGCAACACGATTTCTATTCAGCAATGGGAAGTAGCGAAGACCGTTTACCGGTATACGCTGAGCCAGCCGCTGCCGCCGGGGGAATATGCGTTGGCCGAGATTTTGCCTGACGGATTGAATCTTTTTGTGTGGGATTTCGGCGTGGACGGGCCGAAACCTGAAAAGCGCTGACATTCTCCACGCCTAATGGGCTCTATTGCCTCGTGAGCAACTTTTTATGATCCGGCGCTGTGACGACCACGATTTCGAATTGACCTGGGAAATTATCAACGATGGCGCGCGAGCTTACAGAGGCGTCATACCTGCCGATCGCTGGACGGAACCATACATGTCTCGGGAGAAGCTCCAGCATGAAATTGACGAAGGCGTTGTGTTCTGGGGCTACCAGGATGGCGGTTCGCTGGTTGGCGTAATGGGCATTCAGCCGGTCCAGGACGTGACGTTGATTCGGCACGCATATGTTCGCACCAGCAGCCAGAAACGTGGGATTGGAGAGGCATTGCTGTCTCACTTGCAGGAGATAGCGAAAGAGCCGGTATTGATTGGGACGTGGGCGGATGCCTTATGGGCGATCCGCTTTTATGAGAGAAACGGATTTCAGGTGGTTGATCCCGAAGCGAAGGACCGCCTGCTCAGGAAGTATTGGAAGATCCCCGAGCGGCAGATCGATACATCTGTAGTCCTCGCTGATGCGAAATGGCGGGAAAACAGGGAGACGCAAACTCTCCTGCGTTGACTAGCGAATGGCGCGTCTTTAAGATGAAACCACTCGGAAGCCCCTCAACATTTCATGATTGGCCAGACTATCGCGCATTACCGCATTGTGGAGAAGCTCGGTGGCGGCGGGATGGGCGTGGTCTACAAGGCCGAGGACACGGAGCTTGGCCGCTTCGTGGCTGTGAAGTTTCTACCTCCAGATGTAGCAGAAGATCCTGGGGCTCTGGAACGATTCCGGCGGGAAGCTCGTGCCGCATCTGCTCTGAACCATCCCAACATCTGCACCATTCACGAAATAGGCAAGAGTGATGGCAAGACCTTTATCGTGATGGAGTTTCTGGATGGACTGACGCTGAAGCACCGCATCGCGGGACGCCCGTTGGCCACGGATATTCTTCTCCCGATTGCAATCGACATCGCCGACGCGCTCGATGCCGCTCATGCTGCCCGGATTGTCCACCGCGATATCAAACCGGCCAACATCTTCCTCACCAAACGTGGACACGCCAAGATTCTGGACTTTGGGTTGGCAAAGGTTGCGCCCACGACCAGCTCGTCGAACCAGATCGCATCGGATAACACCGAGACGTTGACCCCGGAACACCAGTTGACCAGTCCCGGCGCGACGATAGGCACGGTTGCGTACATGTCGCCGGAGCAAGTGCGGGCCAAAGAATTGGATGTGCGTTCGGACTTATTCTCGTTTGGAGTGGTGCTGTACGAGATGGCGACTGGGATGTAAAGGAGGCCAAGGCGGAGTACGCAAAGTTGTAGTCGTGAACGTTGACGCCGGGCACCAGGAACGCTCGACGAATTCGGCATACAGCCCTTCTGTTTCCGACTCAAGTCCCCGTTTAGTTTCAGGCACGAGCCCAGCTTTTTGAACCTTCCTCACTTTCAATCTTTTTTGTGAAACGAACGGTGGGCGGGCGTGGATGCGCTACGGCACGAGTGAGTGCTACGTGGGCGCCGAAGGTGGTTAGTCGGCGTATGGGCGGATCTGGATGAGGCCTAAGAGAGAGGGTGAGTTGGCGCGGGCTAGCATGGCTGCGGAGACTATGCCTGTGCGGACGTAGGATTTTTCGCAGTCGGCGGTGGAGGGGCCACGCATGTTGCCTTCCATGTAGGCCAGGCCTGGGCAGCGGGTGCAGGTGCCGAGGTGATTGCACGATGAGCACGTTGTGAGGTGCTTTCCGCGGATGGCGCGGACTTCGAGGAGTTGCGGGGAGTTTTGCCAGATGTCCAGGAACTCTTGTTCGCGAATGTTGCCGCACGAGATTGGAAATTGCACGCAGGGATAGACTTCGCCGCGCGGCGAGACGTAACAGGCGGTGTGGCCTGCGCTGCACGGGTAACCTTCCATAGCGTCTTCATCGACGGGCGGCGGCGGGGCGCAAAATTCTTCGACGTTTCCGACCAGATCTGAATTTTGGAAGACGGTGCGCAGACTGTCCGATGAGATCCGCAAACGAAGCAGCCCGGTGTCTCCATTCATCATTGGCGTGATCGTGGGATCGAGGGTGTAGTGTGCCCCGACTTCGGCGGCCAGTTGGCGGACGCCTTCGGCGTCTTGCAGATTGCCCTTCATTAGTACATTCGCGATGGTGACTTTCAGGCCATGGGATTTCAGGAGGCGAATGCCTGCGATGGTACGTTTGAGCGAGCCCGGTACTTTGGAGATTCCGTCGTGGACCTCGGATCTGTGGGAATAGACGCTGATCTGGACTTGTTCGACGTTGAGTTCGCGAAGGCGCCTGGCTTGTTTTTCGCGGATCAGGACGGCGTTGGTCTTGACCTTGACGTTGAAGCGCAGTTTGCGGGCGTGCTCGATGATTTCGAAGCAGTCTGCGCGGATCAGGGGTTCGCCGCCGCTGATGGTCAGGAAGAAAACGCCTGCGGCGGCTAGCTGGTCGAGAACCGTTTTTATCTCGGCGGTGTTCATTTCGCCGTCGCCTTCGTGATCGAGATAGCAGTGTTCGCAGCGCTCGTTGCAGCGGTAGGTCACGTCAAGGTGCACGCTGAGCGGGACGCCGCGGCGGAGAGCTCTTTGATTGAGGTCGGACATCAGGCTCATGATTTCTGGGTGACCTCGAGAAGCGGTTCAGCAACGGCCTGCTCGGAGAGATGGAGGATACCGAGGGCCGCGAGTTCTTGGACCAGTTCCCTGGCGTCGCGGTAGGCTTCTGCGGGCTGGACGTTGAATTCCTGGCAGATTTTGCATTCGACGATTTCGGCGAGCGGGGTTTGGCCGTCGGCGGCGTTCCAAATGATCGTCGCGGTTTCGTTCAGGCTGAAGAGCGTGGAATCGGTGGCGGACATGATCATCATTTCACCGCCGAGTTCGCGGGCAGCGACGGCCGTGCTTCTCGAGATGTAAATTTCGCTCATCGGATCAACTCCCAGGCGCGCGCGTCCGGTGTGAAAACGAGTTGTGCAACCTCGATGTGAGATACAAATTCCAGGACCGAATCAAAAACGCGGGCTACCATTTCCTTTTCTTCGGCAAAGAACAAAACGTGGCGCATCAGGGCGCGGGCTGCGTCGATTTTAGCGACGGGGCGAATGCGGTTTTCCGGGCCTTGCACCAATAGATAGAGAGTTTCGAGGGGCGCGGAAGCATTGGCGCCGACGCGTGCCAATTCTCCGGCGAAGGGGGTGCCGTACGCTTTGTAGTTGCGATGCCGGGTAACACCTGGCTGAAGCCAGACGCCTGCATGGCCGATCCGGCGGACGTAGGAGATCTCGTCGGTGAGGACAGTGGCGTCGGGGGGAGCGAGGCGGGCCATGGTGGTCTTGCCTGCGCCGGAAACACCCGCGAACAGATAGGCACGTTCATTGCGTATGGCGCTGGCGGCGTGTACCAGGAAGCCGCCTTCTTCGGCGAGAACGAGCGAGTGCGTGATACGCAGGACGGTGTCGATGGAATAAGGATTCGGGCACTGGCGAATGTGGCCGCGGCCTGCGCGGGCGTCCCAGGTGGCGCGAAAATCGCCGCGCTGAAAGCTCCAGAGAGTGCCGTGCCGGGTTACGCGGGCGTCTTCGTCGGATGGGCGGCCCTTGGGATCGAGGTGAATTTCGAATTGGCAGGCGGGGTCGGAGTGTGGGCTCAGGAAGCCGGCGTAGCGGTCTTCGAGGACTTCACAAAATTTCGGATCGTTGGGTTGCAGGAGAATGGGGATGCCGCCGATTTCGACGGTGACGGATTGCGAAGCGCGCTGCGGAGGCCGGGATAATTCGGGATTCGCAAAGAGCGTCGCCCCCATCAGACGCACTCCTGAATCTGGTCGCTGGAAGTGGCGGCGGAATGGCGCGCACGGCGAAGAATGCGCGTGCGCAACAGGTGCGCTGCCAGAAGAGTCTTGGCAAAGGTATCGGAGTTTTGCACTCCCCATCGAAGGAGTTTGGTCCAGGCGTTGAGGCGCGTCGCAAGCTTTACCTGCTTGCCGTGGCGCAGAATCGAGGTGACGCGGCCGAGCAGTTGGCTGCCATCGACGGAGGGATCTTCCTGGGAGAGTGCGTCGCCGCGGGTGGCGAAGACGATGCGGTTTCGCTCCGGCCATTTGCGCATCACGCGATGGACGAAGAAGCGTCCACCGAGCAGAAACAGAACGATCTCGCCGCAACGGGCATCGGCGATGGATTCGGAGCGGACCGTGAGGAGGTCGCCCGGATAAATCGAGGGAATCATGCTGCTGCCGTGGGCGACGAAGCGGACCTCGCCGAAACGATGTAACACTTCAGCGGCAAGATTCAACCGCGCTTCTTGCGCGAGATCGAGGCGGGCTTCGTGCATCGATTGGAGAGCGTCAGCCTGAGTGTGCGTGCGGGTCAGGAGTTCCTCCGGTTGAAGCGGCATTGGGCCTGGGTGGGGGAGAGTTTGCCGCACGCGAGGGCCATGGTTTCGAAGACTTTCTCGTGCTGGAAAGCGGGCTTGGTATAGGGGCGCTTGGTTTTCGCGGACGAGGCTGTGGCGTCGCGTTTCTTTGCGGATCGGTCGTTGCGGACTTCGCTCATTGCAGCGCCGCCTGGGTTAGTTTGACAGCGCAGCCAAGAGTTCCTGGAGTTGTGTTGGCACGGTGTTGCCAGTGCATGTGGCGTTCTGCCTAACGCGTTGAAATAGAGGCTGGCCGCCTGCGGAAAGTGCCGCCGTTGTCACAGCGGAGTTGTCCACCACCGATTCCGCTCGTACCAACACCTTCAGCGATCGGAGTCGCGAAAAAACCAGTAGTGGTAGGAAAGCCAGCGGTGATGTTCGATAGCGAAGCATGTCTGACGCACGGTGCAGAGCACTGCAAAGAAAAGCCAGATCGTCTCCGCCACCGATGTGTGGATTGAAGAATTCGATCAGTGGGGCGAATTCGTTCCCGGGAGTTGCTAGGCTGCTTGATTTGTGTGCCGGAGCGCCAGCGGTCATGACTCCGCCCGCGCCGAAGGTGCAGCCGTAAAGATACCTCCGGTGCCACCCGTGGCACCGGTGGAAGTGCAAGGACCCACGGTTCCCGTTGTGCCGGCAACGTACATTAGGGCTCCGGCTGCCGTTGGATCTGGTGAAATAGGCGTTGTTCGGAGTGGGTACGTGAATGTTGCACTGGTTGCCGAACCAATCGGCACGGCCACGGACGAACTAAAATCGGCTTTCGCCTGAACCAGCACCCCGTTCGCACCATTGTTCGCTGAGCCGCTAACGGCATAGATGAAGCCATTTATCCCATCAACGAGTGGCGGATCGACGATGCCACCAAACACCTTGGCGGTGACACCGTCGCCGACCACCAACGACTTGATCGTGCCGGTCTGAGAGATGGAATAGAGTTTGCCGTCGGAACAGCCCACATAAATGTTGAAATTGATGGCATCCTGAACAGGCGCGGTCAGCTTTCCAGTGCAGGTTCCGCCGATTGTGAGAGCGCCTCCGGTTCCCCAACTGGCATCCAAGCTCGGGGCCGCATTCGCGCAGGCGGTGGTAGTGCAGAAGACGTTCTTGATGCGATAGAGCACGCCAATGTCGTTGCCGACGTAGGCCAAATCATTCGCCGTAGTCGACGTAGGGAGAAGAGAGGGTGTCACTGCCGGTGGCCAACGCACCCAATGCCAGGTCGGTGGCTGTTCCTGACCCGATTGCCGGAGCGGTAGCGACAAAAGCGTTGATTGTCGCCGGGGTCAGCACACTCTGTAAATTGCTCACTTGGCCGTCGCCAGACTTCCATGCCAGGACGTGGAAGTGCGCTGGCTGACCCGCAAGAGATTCGACGAAGGCGATTTTGCTACCTGTATTATCGAAGGAAATTACGGGGGAGGTGGTGACCGCGCCTCCAATTTTACTTACGTTATATGACCACAGGACCGTCGCGGCGATTCCCGTGTCCTTACCCGCTACGGGGGTGCGATTGCAGAAGCCGTTTGAGCCATTTGCCGCAGCCGAGCCGCTGTAGAGATTGTTGAAAGCCACGATATTGGGCTGGGTGGCGCTGCCCGCCGCGTTCACCGGAAAGACAACGAAATCATTGGCGCAGCTGGGTGTCGCGGTGGCATTAAAACCAAATTTCGCGGGGTACATCGACGTTCGCAGTGCCGGCCGTGCCAAGGCTAATACTCCAATCCCGCTGCATAGTCCGCGGCTGCTCGATTAGGGAAACGGTGTGGCAAGCGGCGACCGCGGAACTCGAGGATAGGCTAGAGGTTGGCGTTGCTGGGCTTCTCGTTGTTCGACTTCGCGCCAGCGGAATAGGGCTCTGGGGTCGCTGCGGGCGGCCTCTAGCGCGGCGGAAGTGCCGCTTTGGGAATAGATGGCGTGCCTGGTACTCCAATCTTGGAACCGATGCGCAGGGGCTTGGGGGACGGACCGTTGTACCGTCGCGAACAGGGGCAGCAGGCCGATGGGCAACAACAGGAGCAGGGCAACGCGCCCGCCCCATGGAAGGGGTGTGGTCATAGTGTCGCCCGAGGCGAAATCTCTATAGGAATGAGTTTCTTACGGCGAGGAAGTGCAGTCTCGATGAAAAATGAGGCGTGTCGACTAAAGGTAACGGGGGCGTACCGCTACTCACGTAACGCGGGACGTTACGCCTGGGAGGAGGTTCGCCTAGAGGTTCGGTGAAGGCGCCCGCTTCGGAAAGCGGCCGCTGCAAATGCGCGCCGCTACAAGTGCCTTCTTGGCCCGTGCTGACCGGTCTTGAAGTTAGGACTCTGGTCTCAAAATGGGAATCAGCGCTTTACGGCGGGGCCTGCGGCAAGGACGTCGCGGAACATCGCGAGTACTTCGGAGATGCGGAACGGCTTTTGCAGGTGGGGAGGCTCCGAAGAGTTGGGTTCTGCGGCGTCGACCAGGTCGCCGGTCATGAAGATTACTGCTGGCTTGTGCGTGCCAGCGGCGGAGAGGATTTGCTGCGCGGCTTCACGTCCGCCGGTGGAAAAGCCGTTGGCGGAAAGATTCAAATCGCAAAGGAGGATGTCGTAGTTGCAGCCCTTCGCAAATTCCACGGCACCCGCCGGAGTGGAAGCGCAATCGACGTGCAATCCGTGCGCGGTCAGGCCCTCTTCGAGCAGCATACGGATGCTCTCTTCGTCGTCGAGAACCAGGATCGCACGACCCTTTAGCAGCTCGGGGCTTGGCGCACGCATCCTCGGAAAAGCTGGCGTGGTTCCATCGGCGATGGGTTCGGCAGATTCTTTTTCCGAGGCTACCGGAAGGAAGACAGTGAAAGCCGATCCGCCCACCGGCAGAGTTTCGACGTCGATCGAGCCGCCGTGCTCACGGATGATGGCGGTGCAGATGCTGAGGCCGAGACCGGTGCCTCCGCCGGGGCGCTTGGTGGTATAGAACGGGTCGAAGAGTTTCGGAAGCGCTTCGGGCAGAATGCCGACGCCGTCGTCCTGCACGGTGACGGCAATGTTCGAGCCAATGCGCCCGATACGGATCTGGATGCGGCCGGATTCACGGACTTCGCGAATGGCGTGCTCGGCGTTGCTGATCAGGTTCAAAAAAACTTGAATGAGCTGGTTGGAATCGCCGATGACCGTCTGTAGGCCAGGCTGAGGCTGGAATTCGACCAGCACGTTGTTGCGTCGCAGAGAATGGTCGTGCAACTGAAGGGTGCGCTCGACCAGGTTGCTGACATTGAGCGGCTTCTTTTGAGGCGATGCGGGACGCGAGAATTCGAGGAGATTCTGGACGATGCGCGCCGCGCGGCGGGCCTGACGATGCGTCAGATCGAGCTGGCGCTTGGTGGAATCGTCGAAGCCTTCGCGCTCGCGCAGGAGTTCGGTTACTCCCAGAATGGCGGTGAGGGGATTGTTCAGCTCGTGCGCGACGCCGGCCAGCATCTGCCCCATGGCGGCGAGCTTCTCAGCCTGGATGAGCTGCTCTTCCAAGCGCTTGAGATCGGTTACGTCGCGGCCGGAAATGATGATGCCATCGATCTTGCCGGTTTCGTCGCAGAGTGGGCTGAAATGGCAGCGAATGCGGCGCCACTCGCCAAGTTTGTGGCGGACGCGAATTTCCAGCGAAGCGAAGGACTGGCGCCCATCAAACATTTCGGCGAACAGGGACTGGAGCGCAGGGCGGTCTTCCACATGGGTGCGCTCGCCGAGCTCCTGCGTATCGTAGTCTTCGGCATCGTAGCCGAGGATTTCTTTGACTCGCGGGCTTGTGAAGGTGTAACGACCCGCGGCGTCCAAGACGAAAATGAGATCCGGGAAGCTATCCACCAGGCGCCGCGCGAATTCCTGCTGCTGGTAGAGGCGGCGCTCCATTTCGCGGCGCTCGGTGATATCCATTAGCGCGCCGTGATAACGCACCACCTTGCCCATGGTGTCGCGCACGACCGCCGCGGTGTTCAGGCAAATGATCGGGCTGCCGTCTTTACGGTACAGGGTCATCTCGCGCCCCTGCAGCATAGGCTGGGTGTCGACTTCCAGACGCAGCAGGCGGCGTTGCTCCGCATCGGGCAGAAGATCGGCAAGCGTGCGCGAGAGAAGCTCTTCCTTGGAATCGTATCCCAGCATGCGCACGAGCGCTGGATTCGCGTCGAGGATGCGATCGTCAGGCGTGACGATGTAGATGCCTTCCTGGAGTGTTTCAAACAGCTCGGTAAAGCGCGCCTCGTTCTTACGCGAAGCGGTGATGTCCCGCGCGAGCACGGTGACGCCGTGCACCTGATCGCCGCGGAGCATCGCATGGGCGACGCACTCGTAGTAGAAAATGGCGTTTTGCTTCTTGATGCGGACATGGACGACGCCGGTCCAGTGGCGACGTTCCAGGAAGCGGGGCATGGCGCGATCGATGAGGTTGCGAGCGTCGCCTGAGGCGTCTTCTATAAAATCCGTCAATTGGCGGCCGATGATTTGTTGGAAGGAAGACCCGACTAGATCGGCGAAGCTGCGGTTCACGGCGCGGATTTCGCCCTCCAGGGTGAGCGCCAGCAGAACGTCGTCGAAGGAATCGATCAGGTCCCGGTAGCCCTGTTGGGAGCGCTCGATGACGGAGAAGAGCTGATCGAGTTGCCGGTCGCTCGGTGGCTCCGAGTCGCGCTGCTCCAGGCCCCGCACCAGCCCGCGCAATTCGGAAATTTCGCGAGTGCGCTTCCAGGTGTACCAACCGAACAGCGCCACGAGAATAACCAGTCCGATGGGCAGGGCTTCGAAGCGAAGGGCAAACGAACGAATGCTGTTCCAGGAGACAACTGCAAACACGATTGAAATTACAAGCAGGAGGAAAAAGGTGAGCCGCCAGAGCTCGCTCTGGCGTTTTTCAAACTGCGCGAGTCGATCGGAAATGGCGGAGCGGTGCTGGCTGCTCGGCTCAGAGCTGGTGGCGGTACCCAGAGCGTTTTTCCTGTTTTCTGACATGACTTTACGGGAGCCTTGGGTTCCGCGCTCAAGCTAACCTATGATCAATACCTTCCATTGTAGGAACGCCGGAAACCCGCCAGCAACAACAGGATTCCCCGAAGTGCCGGATCAGATACCGATACGCATTGCATACAAAAGGAATCGGCGCCTCCGACCGGGGTCGGAGGCGCCGACTATCTATCATTGGTGGCGGGCATTGGTGGGCGCGAAATGACCGCCCGATATATGGGTTAGCCTTCGGTGGCGGCGTCGGCCTCGGTATCCTTCTGGAGGAAATCGAGAGCCGCAGCTTCCTCGGCGGTAAGTTCGGCGGCCTCCGGAATCTCCTCGACCGGAGCGGGGATCGGCATTTCCGTCAACAACTGAATGCTGCGGTAGTGTTCGAGGCCCGTACCCGCCGGGATGAGCCGGCCCATGATGACGTTTTCCTTCAGGCCGCGGAGGTAGTCCACCTTGCCGGCGACTGCTGCTTCGGTGAGGACGCGGGTGGTCTCCTGGAAGCTTGCGGCGGAGATGAACGAGTCGGTCGAGAGCGACGCCTTGGTAATGCCAAGGAGCAGCGGGCGGCCCGTTGCCGGGCGGCCTCCGTCTTTGATGACCTGGTCGTTCTCTTCGCGAAAGCGGAACTTGTCCACCTGCTCCTCGAGGAGGAACGAGGTGTCGCCAACGTCTTCGACCTTGACCCAGCGCATCATCTGCCGTGAGATGGTTTCGATGTGCTTGTCGTTGATGTTCACGCCCTGGAGGCGGTAGACCTCTTGAATCGCGTTGACCAGGTACGATTGCGTGAACTTTTCACCGAGGACCGCCAGCAAGTCGTGCAGGTTGAGCGGGCCGTCGATCAGGGCCTCGCCGGCCTTGACGTGGTCGCCTTCTTGCACGTTGATGTGGATACCGCGAGGAATCGAATATTCCTTCGTGGTCTTGCGGTCTTCGCTTTCGACGTAGATCTTGCGCATGCCCTTGGCGATGTCGCCATAACGAACCACGCCGTCGATTTCGCTGATGACGGCCGGGTCCTTGGGCTTGCGGGTTTCGAACAGTTCCACGACGCGCGGGAGACCACCGGTGATGTCCTTGGTCTTGGTGGTTTCGCGCGGGATCTTCGCGAGCACGTCGCCGGCCTGCACTTCGTCGCCATCCTTGACCATCAAGTGAGCGCGTGAAGGCATCAGGTATTTCTTGCGGACCTTGCCGGAAGAGTCTCGGACAAGGATCGCAGGTTGATGCTTCTCGTCGCCCGGCGGCAGGGTAACGACGTCCTGCGATAGACCGGTGACTTCGTCGACTTGCTCTTCGATGGTCAGGCCGGGACGCAGGTCGTCGAACTTCACGGAGCCTGCGGTTTCGGTCAGGATCGAGAACGTGAACGGATCCCACTCGGCCAGGATCTGGCCGTGGTTGACGGTGTCGCCTTCGGCAACGCGGAGGCGCGCGCCGTATACGACGTGGTAGCGCTCCTTTTCGCGGTTCTTCTCATCGACGATAGCGATGAGGCCGGAGCGGTTCATGGCGATGGCGGTGCCGCCGCGACCCTGAACGTGCTTGAGGTCCACGAACTTGACGACGCCGTTGTTACGCGCTTCGAGTGTGGAGCGCTCGGCAACGCGGGTGGCGGTTCCGCCGATGTGGAACGTGCGCATGGTGAGCTGCGTGCCAGGTTCACCGATGGACTGGGCGGCGATGACGCCGACGGCTTCGCCGAGCTCGACCATGCGGCCGGAAGCCAGGTTACGGCCGTAGCACAGCGCGCAGACACCGCGCCGTGATTCGCAAGTGAGCACCGAACGGATGCGTACCCGCTCGATACCTGCGCCTTGGACCGAGTTGGCTAGCTCTTCGGTGATTTCCTGGTTCACGTCGACGATGACGTGGCCTTCGAAGTCCTTGATCTTGTCGAGTGAAACGCGGCCTACGATGCGGTCGCGCAACGGTTCGACTTCGACGCCGGCTTCGACGATGGGTTCGACGAAAATGCCGTCGGTGGTGCCGCAATCGCGCTCGTTGATGATGACGTCTTGCGCCACATCGACGAGGCGGCGGGTGAGGTAGCCGGAATCCGCGGTCTTGAGCGCCGTGTCCGCCAAGCCCTTACGCGCGCCGTGCGTGGAGATGAAGTACTGCAACACGTTGAGGCCTTCGCGGAAGTTGGACGTGATCGGCGACTCGATGACTTCGCCTGACGGCTTGGCCATCAGGCCGCGCATGCCGGAAAGCTGACGGATTTGCTGTTTCGATCCGCGGGCGCCGGAGTCGGCCATGACGTAGACGGGGTTGATACCGCCTTCCTTGTCCTGGTTCTCGAGGGTCTTGAACAGTTCGTCGGCAACCCTTTCGGTTACGTCGCCCCAAATAGCGATGACCTTGTTGTAGCGCTCGCCGTTGGTGATGGCGCCGTCGAGGTATTGCTGCTGCACCTTGACGACTTCCTTTTCGGCGTTGTCGACGAGTTTCGGCTTATCGCCAGGGATGAGCATGTCGTCGATGCCGATCGAAATGCCGGACTTGGTAGCATACATGAAGCCAAGTTCCTTCAAGTGATCGAGCAGGACAACCGTGCTTTCGAGACCGAAGCGCAAGTAGGCGTAATACACGAGCTGCTGAACGCCCTTCTTTTTGAGCAAGCCGTTGATGTAAGGGAAATTGCTCGGCAGGTGATCGTTGAGGATCACGCGTCCGACTGTGGTCTGAATGAACTGGCGTTCCATTTTTACAGGAACGGTGTGTGGCACGTCCTGATCGTCGTAGGCGGTGGTGAGGTCGATGACTTCACCGGTGTAGCGCAGACGGATCGGGGTGAGGAGTTCGACCTCGCCGGCTTCGAGCGCTAGCACCACTTCATCGGTGGCACCGAACACGCGGCCTTCGCCTTTGGCGCCGGTGCGAGCCTTGGTCAGGTAATAGATGCCAAGCACCATGTCCTGCGACGGAACGGCGAGAGGCAAGCCGTGCGCCGGGGACAGGATGTTGCGCGAACTGAGCATCAGCACCGAGGCTTCGACCTGTGATTCGGGTGACAGCGGAATGTGCACCGCCATCTGGTCGCCGTCAAAGTCCGCGTTGAACGCGGTGCAGACCAGCGGATGGATGCGGATGGCTTTGCCTTCCACGAGGACCGGCTCGAACGCCTGGATGCCGAGACGGTGCAACGTTGGCGCGCGGTTCAGCAGCACGGGATGTTCGCGAATCACATCTTCGAGAATGTCCCATACGACGGGATCCTGCTGCTCGACCATTTCCTTGGCTTGCTTGATGGTGGTGCAGTGCCCTTGCGCTTCGAGCTTGTGATAGATGAACGGCTTGAAGAGTTCGAGCGCCATCTTCTTCGGCAAACCGCACTGGTTGAGCTTCAGTTCGGGGCCCACGACGATGACGGAGCGTCCCGAGTAGTCCACGCGCTTGCCGAGCAGGTTCTGGCGGAATCGGCCCTGCTTGCCCTTGAGCGTGTCGGACAAGGATTTGAGCGGGCGGTTGTTGGTTCCGCGAAGCACGCGGCCGCGGCGTCCGTTGTCGAACAGCGCGTCAACGGCTTCCTGCAGCATGCGCTTCTCGTTGCGGACGATGACGTCCGGAGCGCGGAGTTCCATCAGCTTCTTCAACCGGTTGTTGCGGTTGATGACGCGGCGGTAGAGATCGTTGAGGTCGGAGGTGGCGAAACGTCCGCCGTCGAGTGGTACGAGCGGGCGCAACTCCGGCGGAAGCACCGGGATCACGTCCAGAATCATCCACTCCGGCTTGTTGCCGCTCTTGCGGAAGGCTTCCAGCACTTTCAGGCGCTTGGCGAACTTGATCCGCTTTTGCAGTGATGGATCGACCTTCATTTTTTCGCGAAGCTCTTCGGAGAGTTTTTCTACCTCGACGCGGCGGAGAAGCTCTTTGATCGCTTCGGCGCCCATCTTGGCGGTGAACTGGCCGGGATATTCCTTCTGGAGCTCGCGGTATTTGTCTTCGAGAAGCACTTCGCGCTCGCGCAGCACGGCAACTTCGCCGGCGTCCACGACTACGAATGCCTCGAAATAAAGGATGCGCTCAAGGTCGCGCATGGAAATGTCCAACAAGTAACCGATGCGGCTGGGCAAGCCCTTGAAGAACCAGACATGCGAGCAGGGAGATGCCAGCTCGATGTGCCCCAAGCGCTCGCGACGAACCTTGCTGAGCGTGACTTCCACGCCGCACTTGTCGCAAATGACGCCGCGGTGCTTCATGCGCTTGTACTTGCCGCACAGGCACTCCCAGTCGGTGACCGGGCCAAAGATTTTGGCGCAGAACAAACCGTCACGTTCCGGCTTGAACGTGCGGTAATTGATGGTCTCGGGCTTGGTGACTTCGCCGTGAGACCACGAACGGATTTTTTCCGGGCTGGCCAGGCTGATCCGGATGGAATCGAAATCGGCAATCAAACTGGCGCGATCATAAGGGCTGCTTCGGTACAAGGTTGTTTCCTCCCTCCCCGGCTTTCACCGGGGACGCGATCCGGTGTTTTGCACCGGACCGGCTGAGAACCCAAACTGCTGAAGAACTGCTCATCATTCGATCTTGCTGAAAGCGGGAGGGGCAAGCCCCTCCCCTACGAGTGCTTTCTAGTCGGCTGCTTTTCCTTCTGGTGGTTTTTGGCGCTTCATTAGTTCGACGTCCAGGCAGAGCGACTGTAGCTCGCGCACCAGCACGTTGAACGACTCCGGCACGCCGGGCTCGATGCCCGGTTCGCCCTTGACGATGGCCTCGTAGATTTTCGCGCGGCCGTAGACGTCGTCGGACTTTGCCGTGAGCAGCTCCTGCAGAATGTGCGCCGCTCCATATGCTTCCAACGCCCAGACTTCCATTTCGCCGAAGCGCTGGCCACCGAACTGCGCTTTGCCGCCCAACGGCTGCTGGGTGATGAGCGAGTACGGACCGATCGAACGCGCGTGAATCTTGTCGTCGACGAGATGCGACAGCTTGAGCATATAGATGTAGCCGACGGTGACAGGTTGATCGAACTGGTCGCCGGTCATGCCGTCGAACAGGTTGATTTTGCCGGCGTGAGGCAAGCCCGCGACTTCGAGCAGGTGACGGATTTCCGTTTCGCGCGCGCCGTCGAATACCGGCGTGGCGAATGGAATTCCTTCGCGGAACCCTTCGGCATACTCCAGCAACTCATCATCGTCGAGCTTTCCAAGCGTCTTCCAGATGGTGGTGTCGCTGAACACTTCGCGGAACCACCGGCGCACGGCCTCGGCACGTACTTCCTTGCTGAGCAGGCGCTTGAGGCTGTTGCCGAGTTCCTTCGCGGCCCAGCCGAGGTGCGTTTCCAGAACCTGGCCGACGTTCATACGCGACGGAACGCCAAGAGGGTTCAGAACGATCTCGACCGGAGTGCCATCCGGCATGTACGGCATGTCTTCCTGAGGAACGATGCGCGCGATCACGCCCTTGTTCCCGTGACGTCCGGCCATTTTGTCGCCGATGGACAGCTTGCGCTTCATCGCGATATAGACCTTGACCAGCTTGATGACGCCCGGTGGCAGTTCGTCGCCCTTCTTCAGCTTTTCCTTGCGCTCCTCGGTGATCTTGCGAAGCACATCGATCTGGCGAGAAGTCATCTCCTCAATCTCTTCGATTTTCTCGATGAGCAGGGGATCCTTTTCGTTGAGTTTCAAACGCTTGAGGTTACGCGTCGAAACCTTCTCGATGATGTCGCGGGTCAGCTCGACGCCCTTGGACAACAAGCGCTTGTTGGTCTTTTCGTCGTGCAGGTCGGCTTGGAGAATCTTGCCGCCGAGTAGATCCGACAAGCGCTTCAGGCGCTCATCCGTGAGGATGCGGATTTCGTCGGCGAGGTTCCTCTCCAGCTTGAAAACCTGCGTGGCTTCGATGGCCTTGTGACGCTCGTCTTTTTCGCCGCCCTTGCGGGTGAAAATCTTGACATCGACGATGGTGCCTTCGATGCCCGGCGGGCAGTAGAGCGAAGCGTCGCGAACGTCTCCGGCTTTTTCGCCGAAGATCGCGCGGAGCAGTTTCTCTTCCGGCGTCAGCGTGGTCTCACCCTTCGGCGTAACTTTGCCGACCAGGATGTCACCTGGTTTGATTACGGCGCCGATACGGATGACGCCGCTTTCGTCCAGATTGCGAAGGAAGGACTCGCTGATGTTGGGAATGTCGCGAGTAACTTCTTCGGGGCCAAGCTTGGTGTCTCGCGCTTCGATCTCGTACTCCTCGATGTGAATCGAGGTGTAGTAGTCGTCCTTGACCAGCTTGTCGCTGACCAGGATGGCGTCTTCGAAGTTGTATCCGCGCCAGGGAACGAACGCCACGAGCACGTTGCGTCCGAGTGCGAGTTCGCCGCGTTCCGTGCAAGGACCGTCCGCGAGGACTTGCCCTTTCTTCACACGATCGCCGACGCGAACCAGCGGTTTCTGGTTGATGCAAGTGTTCTGGTTCGAGCGCTTGAACTTGATGAGCTGATAGATGTCCGCGCCCACTTCGCGGCTGAGTACACCGGAGTGATCGGACTCGACGCGCACGATGATGCGCTCGGAGTCGACCTGATCGACGATTCCGTCACGCTTGCAGAGCACGACCGCGCCGGAATCGCGAGCGGTTACGCGTTCCATACCGGTGCCAACCAGCGGAGCATCTCCGCGGATCAGCGGCACAGCCTGGCGCTGCATGTTCGAACCCATTAGCGCGCGGTTGGCGTCGTCGTTCTCGAGGAACGGGATCAAGCTGGCGGCCACCGACACAAGCTGCTTCGGCGACACGTCAACGTAATCGACTTCATCACGGCTCTTGAGCACGAAGTTGCCGGCCTGCCGGCAGTTCACCAGTTCCGTGGTGATCTTCAACTTATCGTCAAGCGAAACGTTGGCCTGCGCGACCACGTACTTGTCTTCTTCCCAAGCCGACAAGTAGAAGCAGTACGGTTCGACGGTGACCTTGCGGCGCTTGAGCTCTTCGTTGAGCTCTTCGACGCGATCCTTTTCCACGATCTCGCCGGCTTTGAATTCGCTGTCGCCGGCGTTCACGATGTGGACGTAGTCGATGATGCGCCCGCCCTTCACTTTGCGGTACGGCGACTCGATGAATCCGTAGTCGTTGATACGCGCAAAGCAGGACAGCGAGCTGATTAGACCGATGTTCGGGCCTTCAGGGGTTTCGATCGGGCAGATGCGGCCGTAGTGCGTGGGGTGAACGTCGCGCACTTCGAATCCGGCGCGTTCACGCGACAGACCGCCAGGCCCAAGGGCCGACAGACGCCGCTTGTGAGTGATTTCGCTGAGCGGGTTGGTCTGGTCCATGAACTGGCTAAGCTGCGACGAACCGAAGAATTCGCGGATCGCGGCCATGACCGGCTTGGCGTTGACCAGGTCGTGCGGCATCGCCGTCGACATTTCCTGGTACACGCTCATCTTTTCCTTGATGGCGCGTTCCATGCGGACGAGACCGATGCGAAATTGATTTTCGAGCAACTCACCAACCGCGCGAACGCGGCGGTTGCCGAGGTGGTCGATGTCGTCTACGACGCCGATGTTCTTGCGCAGCTTGAACAGGTACTTGATCGCCGAAACAAAGTCCGGCGTGTCCAGCGTGCGATTGTCGAGCGGCGTGTCGAGACCCATCTTGATGTTGAACTTCAAGCGGCCGACGCGACTGAAATCGTACTTGCGCGGGTCGAAGAACATGCCGCGGAACAGGTTTGTAGCCGTCTCGAGCGTCGGAGGATCGCCTGGACGCAGCTTGCGGTAAATTTCGATCAACGCTTCCTTCGACGAGCGGATGCCGTCCTTATCGAGCGTGCGCGAAAGCACCAGACCGATGTCGTCGCGCTCAGGAAAGAATACGTCCACTTCGGTGATGCCCGATTCGCCAAACGCCTGCCACAACTCCGCGGTCAGCGGCTTGTTGGCTTCGAGCAAAACTTCGCCCGTCTGGCGGTTAACGACGTCGGCGACGCTGTAAGCGCCTTCGAGATCAGCGAGCGTCGAGCGAACCTGCGAGATCTTCGCCTTGATCAGTTCCTTGAATAGGTTTTCGGTGATGCGCTTGTGCGCGCCGATGATCACTTCATCTGTCTTCGGATTCTTGATCTCGTGTGTCAGTTTGCGATCGACGATGCCTGGCGAAATGTTCCAGTACAGATCCTTGTCGCGCAGCGAAATTCGCTCTACCTGGTAAAAGGTGCGCAGGATGTCTTCGTTCGACTTCATGCCCAGCGCGCGCAAGAAGATCGAGCCCAGGAATTTGCGCTTGCGGTCGATACGGACGTAGAGAATGTTCTTGGTGTCGTATTCGAATTCCACCCACGATCCGCGATACGGAATAATCTTCCCGAGGAAGTAGGAACGGTTGTTGGCGCTCTCAAAAAACACGCCGGGCGAACGGTGCAACTGGCTGACGATGACGCGCTCGGTACCATTGATGATGAAGGTGCCGTTCTCCGTCATCAGCGGAATATCGCCGTAGAAAACTTCCTGCTCCTTGATGTCGCGAATAGTTTTCGCGCCGGAGTCCGGATCCTTGTCGTAAATGGTCAGTCTTATGGTGACTTTCAGCGGCGCGGAGTACGTCATGCCGCGCTCCTGACACTCATTCACGTCATATTTCAATTGCATCGCCACCGGATCGCCGCACTTGTTGCAGAATGTTGGCGTGTTCTTGTTGAACGTGCCGCACTTGTGGCAGATCACGTCGCCAGTCTGGTACGGATTGGTGACGACAGACGCGCCGCAATTACGGCAGGTCGCGCGCAGGTGGTGCAGACCCTTCAAGTTGCCGCACTTACACTCCCAGTTGCCGATCGAGTAGTCCACGAATTCCAGCTGCGACATTTCGCGGAAATCCTTGATCGGAAACACCGACGTGAACACCGACTGAAGCCCGCCGTCATCGCGCTCGCTCGGCAGCAGATCCATCTGCAGAAAGCGCTGATACGACTTCATCTGTACTTCAATCAGGTTGGGAATCTGAATCGAGCCCTGAATTTTCGCGAAATCCAGACGCTGACGTTCCCGGACGTGCTGATTGGTAGTCGACATGAATTACCTCATCCCTTGTGGGCAATACGCGGACAGATTGTGTGAAGACAGCGAATCGGTGTGCCCGCGACTTTCGCCCAAAAAGTCAGCGCGCACACGACCGCAGAGCGCCAATGAAAGGCGCTTGAAGTTGTGGTAGAACCCAGCCTCGGCTTGCGTGATGAAATCCTTTGGCGCGGTCCGCTCAATGAGCCGCGCCCCCTATCGAAGCCTTTTTCTTAAAACATGTTGCCAATGCTCGTTGCTGTTGCCGGAAGACTGCCGGACAACAGTTACTTGATTTCGACTTTGGCGCCGACGTCCTCGAACTTCTTCTTGATGGTCGCGGCTTCGTCCTTGTTCACGCCTTCCTTGACGGTCTTTGGCGCGCCATCGACGAGGTCCTTGGCTTCTTTCAAGCCCAGGCTCGTGACTTCGCGAACCGCCTTGATGACGTTGATCTTGTTGCCGCCCACGTCGGTGAGCACGACGGTGAATTCCGTCTTCTCTTCCGCCGGAGCCGCAGCCGCTGCGCCACCGCCGCCGCCCGCCACAACCGTGGCCGCAGCCGCCGAGACGCCAAACGTCTCTTCCATCTTCTTCACCAGGTCCGACGCTTCCAGCAACGTCAGCCCCTTGATTTCTTCTAGGATTGAATCTACCTTCGCCATGACTGTTCCTTCTCCTCTCGAAATTAAAATATCTTACTGGGCCGCTTCGGGACTTGGTGCGGGCGCTGCTTCCACGGGTTGCGCTTCCGCGGGTGCTGCTTCCGCAGGTTTTGCTTCCGTAGAGGCTGCTGGCGCACTCGCCCCGCCGCCGGACCCAAACTTGTTTGCCTTGACTGCTTCGCTCACAACCACCGCGATGTTGCGCGGCAGTGCGTTCAATGTCATCGCCAGACGCTGCGCCGGCGCGTTCAGCAGGAACATGATCTTGCTGAGCAACTCATCCTTCGACGGAAGGTTCGCGAGCTGCTGAATCTCCGCGATCGAAATGACGCGTCCTTCGACGAGCCCCGCGCGAAACTGAAACGCTGGTACTTCCTTGGCAACCTTGGTCAGCGCCTTCGCCAGCGCTACAGGATCGGTGTTCGTGTAGGCAATCGAATTCGTGCCGGTCAAATTCTTCAGTAAACCTTCGGCGGGGGTGCCGGAACCCGCGCGCTCCGCCAGGGTATTCTTCACCACCTGATACTTGCCGCCGGCAGCCTGCACCGCGCGCCGCAGTTTGGTGTCGTCTTCCACGGTGATGCCCTGAAACGTGGTCAGAATCACGCTCGACACCTTGGCCAGCGCGATCTTCAACTTGTCTAAGTCTTCCTGTTTTTCGCTGCGCTTCTTCATAATCTCGCTATCCCCATATCCTCTGAACTAAGCGGCCGCCGCCAGAATTTCCGATTCCGCCAGATCGATCGGAATGCCCGGGCCCATTGTTGACGTCAACGTGATTCTCTTGACGTACTTGCCCTTCGCTGCCGCAGGCTTGGCCTTGATCACCGCGTTAATGATCGCGTGCGCGTTCTCTGCCAGTTTCGTGGCGTCAAAATCAATCTTGCCGATGCCGCAGTGGACGATTCCGGCCTTATCGACGCGAAATTCCACCTTGCCGCCCTTGGTCTCCTTGATCGCCTTAGCGACGTCAAAGGTGACCGTGCCCGTCTTGGGATTCGGCATCAACCCGCGCGGGCCGAGAACTTTTCCCAATTTACCGGCGGACTTCATCATGTCCGGCGTCGCGATCACCGCGTCGTAATCTGTCCATCCGCCGGCGATCTTCGTCACCATGTCTTCGCCGCCAACGAAATCCGCACCGGCTTCCGTCGCTTCGCGAACCTTGTCGCCGCTCGCGATCACCAGCACACGCACCGACTTGCCCAGGCCATGCGGCAGAACGACAGTTCCGCGTACGACCTGATCGGAATGCTTCGGATCGACGCCCAGATTGATGGCCAGCTCAACAGTTTCGTTGAACTTGGTGTGGTGCGTCTTCTTGATCAGCTCCGCTGCTTCCTGGAGCTTGTAGGGACGCGCTTCCACTTTCTTGCGCGCGTTCTCGACGTGTTTTCCTGCCTGCTTCATGCCTTTACCTCTTCGACCTCGGGGCGCCTGAATTCCTAGGCTTCCACGACTTCCAGGCCCATGTTGCGCGCCGTACCCATCACGGTCTTCACAGCCGAGTCCAAATTTGTGGTGTTGAGATCGACAAGCTTGATCTTGGCGATTTCCTGCACTTGTTTCTTCGTAACTTTTCCAACTTTATTGCGGTTCGGCTCAGCGGAACCCTTCACGATGCCCGCAGCGCGAAGCAAAAGAATCGACGCTGGCGGCGTCTTCAGGATGAACGTAAACGTGCGGTCGGTGTAAACCGTCACCAGCACCGGGAAAATCATCCCATCCGGTTCCTTAGCCGTCTTGGCATTGAACTGCTTACAAAAATCCATAATGTTCAAGCCATGCGGACCAAGCGCCGTGCCGACCGGCGGCGCAGGCGTAGCTTTGCCTGCCGGAAGTTGCAACTTGATCGTCGTTTGAATCTTCTTAGCCATGTCCCTGCCTCAAATCCCTTCCAGCAAGATTCTTTTTATCCGAGCTTTTCAACGCTCGCAAAATCCAATTCCACCGGTGTCGACCGTCCGAAAATCGTAACCGAAACCTTCAACCGGCTGTGATCCCCGTCAATCTCTTCCACCGTCCCGTTAAAATTCGCGAACGGCCCGTCCACAATCCGTACCTGCTCGTTGCGCTCGAATACGACTTTCGGTTTCGGCCGGTCCGTCGGCGTGTGTACACGATTGATGATCGCGTCGACTTCCGCCTCGGACAGCGGCGACGGCGAAGTTGCCGATCCCACAAAACCGGTGACCCGCGGCGTATTCCGCACGATGTGCCAAGTGTTCTCGTCGAGATCCATCTCCACCAGCACGTAGCCCGGGTACGACATCCGCGACGAAATCACTTTTTTGCCGCCGCGCATCTCGATGGTGTCTTCCATCGGAATCAACACGCGCCCAATCTTGTCCTGAAGCGTGAACGCCTCCACGCGGCTTTCCAGGCTCTCTTTTACTTTCTTCTCAAAGCCCGAGTACGTATGGATGATGTACCACTGCATTCCCATCGCGTTCTAATCCCTCTCAGACGCCGAAAACTTTGAACACGTACGTAACGCCGCGCTGCACCAGCCAGTCGACCACCGCCAGAAAGACCCCAAAGAAAGCCACCGTAGCTACAACGACCGTCGTCGTGGAAATCACATCCTCGCGGCTAGGCCAGGTGACCTGCTTCATCTCTAGCCGGACGTCGTGCAAAAACTCGCGCGCGTCCTCGAACGTCCCGGAAACTTTTCCGCCGAGCTTGTTCGCTCCTGCGGCGATTCCGCTTTGGTCTTCGCTTTTCACTTTGACCGCTTGCATGGCCATCGTTCCTCTTCACTTCGCCGGTGCATCACCGGTAGCTTCAATCTCTGGCAGGGGAGGAGGGACTCGAACCCCCATACCCGGTTTTGGAGACCGGAGTCCTAGCCGTTGGACGACTCCCCTAAAACCAAAACCGTCCCTCCAACAATCCGTCCCGAAATTACTTCACTTCCTTGTGGCCGGTATGTTTGCGGCACGTATTGCAAAACTTCTGCGTCTCCACGCGTTCGGAGTGCTTCTTCTTGTTCTTCGTCGTTGTGTAGTTGCGGTTCTTGCAATCTCCGCACTGCAACGTGATGATTTCCCTCATGACCTGATTCCCTTCTATTCACTTGGAGTGCGGCTCGCCGGGCTAAAACCCAGCGCCTGCATTCCAGGCAATTACTCGATGATTTCCGTAACCGCGCCTGCGCCAACCGTGTGCCCGCCTTCGCGAATCGCGAAGCGCAAGCCCTTTTCCAGAGCCACTGGCGTGATCAAGCTCACTTCGCAGCTCACGTTGTCCCCCGGCATTACCATCTCCACGCCGGTCGGCAGCTTCACGTCGCCGGTCACGTCTGTCGTCCGGAAGTAGAACTGCGGCCGGTAGCCGGTGAAAAATGGCGTGTGCCGCCCGCCTTCTTCCTTGGTCAATACGTACGCTTCCGCCTTGAACTTCGTGTGCGGCGTGATCGATCCCGGCTTGCACACCACCTGCCCGCGCTCCACATCTTCTTTTTCCGTGCCGCGCAGCAGCAACCCAACGTTGTCGCCCGCCAAGCCTTCGTCCAGCAGCTTGCGGAACATTTCCACGCCGGTCACAACCTTCTTCTGCGTTGGACGGAAACCTACGATCTCGATTTCCTCGCCAACCTTTACCTTGCCGCGTTCCACACGTCCGGTCACCACCGTTCCGCGGCCCGAGATCGAGAAAATATCTTCGATCGGCATCGCGAACGGCTTGTCGATGTCACGCACCGGCTGTGGCACGTTCTTGTCTACCGCTTCCATCAAATCGTCGATGGCCTTTTCCCATTTCGCGTCGCCATTCAACGCCTGCAGCGCCGAACCACGTACCATCGCAATCGTGTCGCCCGGAAACTGGTAGCTCTTCAGCAACTCGCGTACTTCCAGTTCCACGAGTTCCAGGAGTTCGGCGTCTTCCACCATGTCGCACTTGTTCAGGAACACCACGATCGCCGGCACGCCGACCTGGCGCGCCAGCAAAATGTGTTCCCGTGTCTGCGGCATCGGACCATCGGTCGCCGCCACCACCAGGATCGCGCCATCCATCTGCGCCGCCCCGGTGATCATGTTCTTGATGTAGTCCGCATGTCCCGGGCAGTCCATGTGCGCGTAGTGCCGGTTCGCGGTCTCGTACTCCACGTGCGAAACCGCGATGGTAATCCCGCGCTCGCGCTCTTCTGGCGCGTTGTCGATGGAATCAAACGCGCGGAACTGCACCTTGGGGTTGTGCTTCGACAACACCTTGGTAATCGCCGCCGTCAACGTGGTCTTGCCGTGGTCAATGTGACCAATCGTCCCGATGTTGCAGTGCGGCTTGTTGCGCTCGAATTTCTCCTTGGCCATGTTCTCCTGCCCTCAGCGTAAGATCTGTTTCGGCTCTTGCTCTTTGCTACCTAAACTCTTGTGACGACTACCCGTCGCGCTTCATCGCAACGTTAAGTGGAGCGGGGGACGGGATTTGAACCCGCAACCATCACCTTGGAAGAGTGAGACTCTACCGTTGAGTTACCCCCGCCCGGCTCGTCCTACAAAGTCCCAGATCCTTTTAGCGAGCCGCTTCATCTAACCTGCGATTTCCAACTTCCGGCTTCCGATTCTGGAGCCTGGGACCGGGATTGAACCGGTGACCTCGTCCTTACCAAGGACGCGCTCTACCAACTGAGCTACCCAGGCCCAACCCGTGTCCCCCTAGAAATTCGTTTAACCGCTAACTCCTGCGCAGTCATCAACTCCATCTTCGCGGCGCACTTTTCCTTGGCGGCGCCTTTGCCGCGATTTAGACCGCGCTCGAACATCGCTTCATGCGATTGCCCTGCGGTTGCTGCGAGCTGCTCCCGACGACTCACTGCTTGTTGCCGATCCAGCCCGGTCGGCCTGCGTTTTGTTTCTACCGGCCCGAATTTCCAAAGGCCCAACATCTACGTGCTGCGAGTACATGGTGGACGGGGGAGGATTCGAACCTCCGTAGCCCGCAAGGAGCGGCAGATTTACAGTCTGCTGGTTTTAGCCACTCACCCACCCGTCCTCGAAAATTCGTCCCTCACGCCAAGTCCAAGTCCAGCAAACATTTGTCGGAAAACGCAGCAGGCACAAGCAAAAACACAAAAAGGACTCGTGTCAAAAGACACCAGCCCGTCGTTTTTGTCTCTGAGGATTCGCTCCGCCTCATTCCCCCGCAAGCTAACCGGTGGAGCTGGCGGAGGGAATTGAACCCCCGACCCTCTGATTACAAATCAGATGCTCTACCAGCTGAGCTACGCCAGCGCTCTCAAACCGACAAAGAATAGCAGATAGGGTACTCAAATTGCAAGCGGCGCCCATCGAAATTCCAGCACGCGGGTGGCCAGCTCTGTGGAAAAGCACGCTATTGGTGGCGTCTACGGCAACCTTTATCTATCTGATCCTAAAAGGCTTACCTAATTCACCCGGAACAGCCCTGTGCATAACTTCACGCTGTCTGCATCTTTACAAAATTCTTCGCTAACCTGCCTCGATTTGATGCCGCATCCCGGCCTTGAAGTGCAACAATTCCAGTTTCACGGGAGAACATCAAGCCTCGATGAAAAAACGCCTCTGGATGGTATCCATCGCCACCGTCGTTGCGCTCGGCGGAGTCGCACTCTACGCCGTGCTGCACTGGAGCAGTGGCGAAAGTTCCGCGAGAGAAAGTGCGCTGGCAACGATGCCGTCGGACGCGCATTCGATCATCTACGCCGATGTTGCGGCGCTGCGTCAGACGCCTTTTATCGCGGGACTCCGCGAGTGGGCGCCGACCCCGCAACAAGTCGATCCCGAGTACGCGCAGTTTTTGCGCGACACCGGTTTCGATTACGAGCGCGACCTCGATCGCATCGCCATCAGCTTCATCCATCGAGGACAAGGCACGACCTACCTGGTCGTCGCCGACGGACGCTTCGATCGCAAAAAAATCAACACTTACACTTCGCAATTCGGAGCGCACGAAAGCCGCGGCGGCCGCGAAATTTTCACCGTGCCGGTAAGCGGCAGCACGCGAAAAATCTCGTTCGCGTTCCCCCGCCAGAACAGAATTGCGTTGACCGATAACGCCGACCTGCCCGGAGTCCTGGCTCAACACATGAAGGGCGAAGATGAAAAGGAGTGGCACGCGCGATTCGAGCGGCTTGCCGGTTCGCCGTTATTCGCCGCCATCCGCCAGGACTCCGCGACCAGCACCACTCTGGCACAGCAAGCTCCCGGAGGCTTCCAGTCACCTCAACTCTCCGCCCTGATCGAACAGCTTCAGTGGGTCACCATTGCAGGAAAGCCGGAGGGTGACCGCCTTCGGGTGGTAGTCGAAGGTGAGTGTCCTACTGACGCCGTCTCGCGCCAACTTTCCGATTTCCTGGGTGGCGCCTTGATCCTCGCGCAAGCAGGACTGAACGGCCCTCGCGTTCGCGAGCAAATTGCCCCGCAAGCCCGCGAAGCCTATCTCGAAATCCTCAAGGGCGCGGACATCTCCCGCATCGATCGAGGTGATACGAAATCCGTCCGGGTAGTTTTCGACGTCACCCCAAAACTCCTAGCCGTCAGCCGCAGCGCCATTTCCACTGTCCCGCAGCAACCAACCCAAAAGAAATGATGCAGGCGCCTGTCTTTCGACGGGCGCTGCACAGGGCGATGCTACTCACACGATAGCGTGGACAAAGACCGCTCAAGTTAAGGGTGGAAGAACAACGATAGAACCGCGAAATCCCCAGGAAGCTAATCGCCAGCCGGCGTCGCCTTCATATACCGCCAAGGATTCACCGGCGCATTATTCACCCGCACTTCATAGTGAACGTGTGGCCCGGTCGAGCGCCCGCTAATCCCGGTGTAACCGACCACCGTGCCGCGCTTGATGCGCGTGCCGGCGATCGTAGAGAACGACGAAAGGTGCGCGTACCAAGTCGTGATACCGAATCCGTGATCGACGACCACTAGCCTGCCGTAACCCGCGTGATTCTCGACGATCGTCACGACTCCATCAGCCGTAGCATGAACCGGCGCGCCATAGTCCGACGACACATCGACACCCGTATGGAACGCGCCCTCACCACTGAACGGGTCGAGGCGTTCGCCGAAGCCGTCGGTGATGTGACCCATCACCGGCCACATCGAAGGCGTGTAAGTTGAGTCTGCGAAACTCATCACCGGCATCAGGCGCAAGCCACCGCTCGAGATCGCAATCGTCGCGGCGTTTCTCTTCAAGAAGGTGTATTGCTCCACGGAACGGTCGAAAGCGTCCTGGGCGTCGATGGGGTCATCGCTTTGGTCGAAAGCCGCCGGGTGATAGCGCAGCACACCGTAGGTCATCGCCACTTCGGTGGCCAAGGACTGCAACGAGTCCAGACGCTGGTTGGTGTCCTCGACGGTGTTCTGCAACTGCCGGTATTGTTTCTTCAGTGTTTCCTGATCGTGGCGAAGAGCGTTGTAGTTCCCGACTTTCCACAGCATGCGCGAGTAGGACCCCGCCGCAGCCACAACCGTGATGCTTCCGATCAACGCGAGCACCGCAATGGCGTGCAGCACGTACGCGGGAATGATCAGCTTTTGCAGCTTACCCGGCGTCGACGCGATGAAAAAAGTGTAAGTCTTACCCTTCATTCCAGTTGGGACCCTCAGTCCCCACTACCTCAGTCCCTACTAATGTTGGACGCGAACCTTTTGCCCTGGGTCCGCTACACCGTACAGCACCCTGATTCGTTAGCTCGGGCGGTTGAACCCTGCCCCGAGACCGTGGCACATACTAAATTCTGTAGGTGTTAGAGTCAATCCTGTATTTTCCTGGTCATGGGTCAGGTGTTGAAAGGCTGGCTCCTGTACGAATGGACAGGTGAAATCAGCTTGTGACGTTAAACTAGACGTATACGGGCGGCGATCGTCACTACAGGAAATTACCTACAACGCGCTCATGGATACCCGGAACACCTCAGAGAATGATTTGATCCGCCGCATTCGCTCCGCTGGAGAGGAAAACTCGCGCCGAGATTCGGCAGTTCAGCTGGGAATCGGCGACGACGCGGCCCTGTTTTCTCCGCGGCGTGGCTATGAAACCATTCTAACTTGCGACTGGTTTCTGGAGGGAACTCATTTTCTGCGCGACAAACATCCCGCCGATTCGGTCGGATGGAAATGTCTGGCGCGCGCGGTTAGCGACATTGCGGCGATGGGTGGCGAGCCGCGATGCTTCCTTCTGAGTCTCGCTCTCCCCGAAACTCATGCCGGCCGGTGGTTGGACGAATTCCTATCTGGTCTGCGTCGGGCCGCGCGAAAATTCAAGTGCCCATTAGCGGGCGGCGATACTACACGCCGCGACGAAATTCTAATGAATGTCACCGTGGTCGGCGAAGTTCGATCCGGTCGCGCGCTGCTGCGCTCCGGCGCTCGACCCGCCGACATTATTTATGTGAGCGGCCGCCTCGGCGAGGCCGAGCTCGGGCTGCGACGCCTCCGAAGCATGCGCCGAATTGCGAAAGGTGACGCTAGGCTCAGCAAGCATCTCTATCCAGAACCAAGAATCAGCCTCGGCCGATGGTTGTCCCATTATGGGCTGGCCACGTCGATGATGGATCTCTCGGACGGCCTATCAACTGACCTGCCGCGCCTTTGCGCAGCCAGCGGAGTCGGCGCGCGACTGGAAGCCTCGCGCATTCCCACCGCGAGCAAGCCGCAGCGATTCGGCGTCAAAAATGTCGACGCCCTCGATCTCGCACTGAACGGCGGCGATGACTACGAACTCCTCTTCACCGTGCGCCCCAGCAAGACCAACCGAGTACCGCGCGCCTTCCAAGGCGTCGCGCTCACCGCCGTAGGAGAAATCTCCCTCGAACCTCGCCTGACACTCATCCGACTCAACCACAAGGAGTCGGCTCTGCGCGGGGGCGGCTGGGATCCTTTCAGGACAACATAGAATCATTCCCAAGATTTCCAACCAGCGGATCACCGTGGAAGCGCGGATACTTTCACGTCACTCTAAAACTTAAGTTCTATGTCAGCGAAAGCGGCACGTCTCTACGATTGGATCAACGACTCTCTTATGCCCACGATGGACGACCAAATCGCGGAGTGGAAGCACGCCTACCAGTTGCTCGGCGTCCCGCAAGACGCTTCAGCGCATGTCATCAAGGCTGCTTACAGAAAGCTTGTCAAACGATGGCATCCCGATCTCTATACTCCGGGTACCTCACAACACGCGGATGCGACGCAGATGTCCATGCTGATCAATGAGGCGTACTCGGGGATTGCGCATGCTCCCTTGCGATATACCTCTAGTTCAAGTGGTATTGGCCGAGCGCCACGACAACCGCAAACGCCGTCTGGACCCACCATCAACATTCAGATCAACGCTTTCAAGCCGCCCCGAGTCGACAGGTTGGAATTCTGGGTTCGATTTGTTTGTGGAGCGCTCTTTGGGATATTTTCGGGGGTCGCGTGGGTTCTTTCAGAGGTGCCTGCCACTTCCATGCGATATCCGCTCATCGCTGGCTTCGGTGTCTTTGCCCTTACCGTGGGCTTTGGCCTGGCTGCGGCTCGATACGGGGACAAGTTTTGGTATTCGGTTTTAAGGTTTTATTGATAGCCCGGGTAAGCTGAGCGCGCACTTAAGGATGCGGCGCGGTGCCAGCTTGGGCGGTAGCCGCGCTTGTGGCCGTGGTCTTTGTCGGCGGCGCTGAGTCGGCTGGCGGCTTTGCTTTGCGCTCGGTGGGTTCGTCTTCGGTTGGCGCGGTGTCTGGCGTGTCCACGTGAATGGCGTGGTCGTGGGCTTCTTGCTCGAGCGGGACCACGTTTGCGAATTCGACTTCGGGTGCGCCGCTCAGCGCGGATTGCATGAACTCCAGCCAGATGGGTAGCGCGGCGCGGGCGCCGGTTTCTTTTTTGCCGAGCGAGATTTGCTTGTCGTCGAAGCCGACCCACACTCCGGATGTGAGTTGTGGTGTGAAGCCGATGAACCAGGCATCCGTGTAGTCCTGGGTCGTGCCGGTTTTGCCTGCGGCGGGGCGACCCAACGCCCTGGCCTGCATGCCGGTGCCGAACTGGATCACTTCTTCGAGCATGGCGGTCATGGTGCGCGCGACTTCCGGCGACACCACGTCGTGGACTTCGGGATGGGCTTCCTCGAGCAGTGCGCCGTCATAGCTGGTCACCCGGCGAATCATGTGCGGGTCGATGCGAATCCCGTCATTCGGGAAGACGGTGAACGCCGAGACATGCTCGATCAGCTTCATGTCGGCGGCGCCGAGGGCGAGCGGCAAATACGGCGGAAGCGATGTGGTGATGCCGAATCGGCGCGTCACGTCCACAACCGAGGAGATACCCACCTTCTCCGCCAACTTCACAGCGGGAACGTTGCGCGAACCGGCCAAGGCGCGGCGCAGCGTGATGGTGCCCTCGAACTTTTCGTCGTAGTTGTGGGGCGAATAGGGCTGACCACCGCTAATCACAGTGAACGGCGCGTCCAGAATTGTGTCGAAGGGAGTTGCACCTTTTTCGAGTGCGTCCGCGTAGACATAAACCTTGAACGAGCTGCCTACTTGGCGGTACGCCTGCGTGGCTCGATTGAACTTGGAATCCTCAAAGCTGTAACCGCCGACCATGGCCTTGATTTCGCCGGTGGGATTGTCGATGGCCAGCATTGCACCCTGCGGAGCCGGCTGCTGCTCAAGCTGGACGCGAACCGTATTTTCTCGTAACTCGAGAATCTGAAACTGCGCCAGGTCGCCGATCTTTAGCAGGTCCGCGGGCTTTTTGCGGCCGGTCCAGGCGAAATCGGATGGGGAGAGAATAGCGCGGTACGGTCCGATCTTGATGGTGGCGTTTTTTTCGTCGACGGAAAGAACCAGGCCGGTGACGTAGCTGCCTTTCTCGATGGGATGGCGCCAGTCTTCGTCCTCGTAAGTGTCCAGTTTGCCGAGATTGTCGCGCACAATGTTAGGGAGATCGCCACGCCAGCCATGACGGCGATCGTAGCTGTGCAGGCCGTCGCGGATAGACTGGTTCGCGGCGCGCTGCATGGCGATGTTCAGCGTGGTGTACACGCGCAGGCCGCGTTCATGAACGGCTTCCGTGCCATACGTGGATTCGAGGTACTTGCGAACCTCTTCAAAGAAGTACGGCGCCAGATCGTTGCGCGGATATTGCACGTGCAATCCCAATGGCGTTTTCTTGGCAATCTCCAACTCGCTCGTGGTGATCTTCCCTTCTTCCTCCATGCGGTAGAGCACCAGGTTGCGGCGCGACAGAGCGCCGGTTGGATTCGTCAGCGGCGAGAATTTCGGGCCATTCACCATGCCTGCCAGCAGCGCGGCTTCCTGTAGCTTCAAATCGGTGACGGGCTTGCCAAAATAAAATTCGGCCGCGGCTGCGAAACCGTAGTTGCCGTGGGCCAGGTACACCTGGTTCGCATACATCGCAAAGATTTGGGGCTTGGTGTAGCGGCGCTCGATCTGCAGAGCCAGCAGCATCTCCTGCATCTTGCGGCGGAAGCTGCGGTCGCTGCGATCCAGGAAAAGATTGCCAGCGAGTTGCATGCTGATGGTGCTGGCACCCCCGGTGATGCGGTGATGTAACACGTTGCGCCAAGCAGCACCGGCGATACGCGGGAAATCAATGCCCCAATGCTCTTCGTAGTGCTGATCTTCAATCGCGGTCACCGCGTTGTACAGCACCTTGGGACATTGCTCGTAAGTCATCAGAATGCGGCGCTGCAGAGCGAAGCTGCCGACCAACTGCCCATCGTCGGCGTAAATTTCCGTAACCACCGTGGGCCGGTATGTTTCCAGCGCGCGAATCTCCGGCAAATCGCTGGCGTAAACAAAGAGCAACCCGCACGCTGCACCCAGCGCAATCGCGCAAAGCAGCAGAAACGCCAGAGCCACACGGTCGATCAACTTCCAACCGCGCAGTCGCAATGTAATAGGAGGCAGACTCAGCATGAAAATCCAATTTTAGCGCATATGAACGGCCTTGCGGGCCGAACTGCTTTTTTCAAGTTTCCATCGCCGGAACGGACCCCACAGCCCGGCTTTAGAGTTGCACGCGCCTATCCAATTCAGCGGGAAGACTGCTTATTGAAATCAGGCAACTTAGAGGTGTGCGTAATACCGCTCGCCCGCGCAGGAGCGACACAGAGCGCGTCCGTCTCGCAACACCTCGCGCTTGAAATTTATGCCTTCGCCGCATTCGGCGCAGACTACCCTGGGTCCTTTGAAACCGGGCAGGTCTTCCGGTTTGACTTCCACCTTTACCCATTTTTTGTCGAACAGCACTTCTTCGGAGAGCTGCGCATAGGCTTTCTGTTGGCCTGCATCTTTGGGCATTTCCGGAAACATTTCGCGGGCGGTTTGCTTGCTGGATTCTTTGGCGGCGACGCGGATGGCGCGGCCGGTTTGGAGATCGACGAAAGTGGCCGCGACCTTGCCCCAGTCGCGGAATTTCAGGGCGCGCTTGCCTAAGCGGCAGTTGGAGACGAGCGCGATCGCGTCGGTGATGCAGCGGTCGATCTCGACGTAGGTGACGATGCGTTTGCGTTCGACGATGGGATCGTCGATGCCCAGTTCGCGCAGGCCCAACATGGCCAGGCGGACGCCCAGGACTTGGCCGGCGCAGAGGTGGCCGTGGGCTACGGCGGCAAGCTCCAGATATTCGTCGAGCGTCTTCACCAGTTCAGTCTACAAGCGAGAGTTCGGTGGCGCTACTAGGCCTGGGTCTGCGTTTGGGCTGGCTCGGATGCGGTCCACGGATGTGGCCGGCGGGATTCGACCCAGGCGAAGTATGCCGTAGCTACGGCTAGGATCGAGAGCGCGGCGTCTTCGAGAATCTTCTTCGGGCCGATCGGCTCAGGAGTCGCGAAGCAGCCGCAGTTGATGTCCATGTGCAAGAGATAGGCACGGGTGACGACGACCAGAAATCCCAGCATGATTACAGAGAGCAAAGAAGCCCAGATGCGCAGGCGCCAGCCGATCAGCATGAGCAGGCCGAGGGCGATTTCCGTGAACGGTAAAGTGTGCGCTACAAAAGCTACGCCCGACGGCGACAGCAATTGGAACGCGTCCACCTGGCGGGCGAAGTTTGCGATGTTCACGGAGATAGAAAATTTCAGGACAAAGAGAGGCCACAGATTTGTATTTGGAAGGAAGACCTTCGAGTAGCCGGCATACAGGAAGATAGGGCCGAGGACCAGGCGGCCGATCCAGATCACGACGCGGCCGAGATTGAGTGGGCTGGATTGCATCATTTCGCTTCGGCCGCACATCGCATTTTTTGTGCTCCCGCGGGCAAGGACCCGGTTGCTGAGTCTTAAGGCGCCCGCTTCCCAAAGCGGCCGCTACAGGTTCTACTTCTGGCTCAGGAGTTGATCCAGGAATTGTTTCAGGATTTCCCAGTTCATTACGCCTGCGTACGGGAAGGTCTGGCCATTCGCGTGGAAGATCGTTGTTGGAGTTTGATTTACGCGATAGCCCTGGCCCAGGGCTTGGTCTTTCGCGATTGCCGCGTCCAGCGTGCCGCCTTTTACCAGGGCACGGACCTTCGCCATCTCCGCAGGGGAGAGGACGCTGGCTACCGTGCCATCGACGTCACCGGTTTGCTCCCACTTTTCCTGGTTCTGGAACAGCACTTCTTCGACGGGTTCCAGTTTGCCGATTTGAGCGGCGGCTCGGGAATATTGCGCGGCGACTTTGGAGTGGGCGTGCATGGGTAGCGGAAAGTCTCGGTGGATCAGGTAGACCTTGCCGGTGCTGACGTAGTTGTCCATCAGCTGGCGATTGGTCGATGTAAACAAGGTCTTGCAAGCTGGGCACTGAAAATCGCTGAAAACTTCGACCACGACTGGCGCGGACTTGGAGCCAAGAGCTTCGTGGGGATCGACATCTGGAATCGAGGCTGCCGTCTGAGGCATCGAATACGGCCGAGCGGCTGAGAGTGCTGTTAGCGCACTCAAGCTGGCGAGCAAGAGCAGCGTGCGCAAAGTTGCGCCCCACGATACAAAATGTCTCGGTCTGGATATGTTGGCTCGACGACGCACGACTACCCCCTCTATCACTACGAATTTAGATGCCTGTTTTGACCGCTAGGCCGAGATGGCTTGGGCGAGATTATCACAGGATTTCGACTCAGCGCACTGAGCCGAACTTGGGGTTTTTGGTTGGTTACCCTGCAGAGCGGCAAGGTCTCTCTAACAGCATCAATCTAAGGTGGTTATGGAATCGGCATTTTCCCACGTTGTTACTGCAGCGGTTCTGGCGATGGGACAACGAAAAGAGCTTGAAAGGGAGCAGTGAGTTCGGCATGCACCGGTCTGGGAGATGTTGGAGCTGATTGGGAGCGTCGGCGACGGAAGCGTGGGGTTGGGCAGTTGGAACTGTCTGCAATTGATTGATTCCATATATAGTTAAAGTTGCTATAAGAAAACTTGACAAAAGAACACTCAACCTGTATATTGGCCTTCGGTCGCACGGTTTTTCGACCGGAACGGCATGCTCAGACAACCGTGTCTGGCTACTTGGCTGCGGCCGCTGAGATTTGGAGTCAGGAGGATAGGTAGGCATGAGCAAGATTATTGGAATTGACCTGGGAACGACCAACTCGGTCGTTTCCGTATTGCAGGGCGGCGAGCCGGTGGTGATCCCCAACCAGGAGGGCGCGCGCACGACGCCGTCGGTTGTGGCTATCACCAAGGGCGGCGAGCGGCTGGTTGGACAAGTCGCAAAGCGCCAAGCGGTGACGAATCCCGAAAACACGGTGTATTCGATCAAGCGATTTATGGGGCGCCGGTACGATGAAGTCGCCGACGAGATGAAGCGTGTACCGTATCACGTGGTGAAAGGTAACCACGATGACGCGCGCATTGAGATTTCCGGCAAGGTGTACAGCCCTCCCGAAATTTCCGCGATGATTCTGGGCAAGCTGAAGTCGGCCGCGGAAGATTTTCTAGGCGAGAAGGTGACCAAGGCGGTCATCACCGTTCCGGCGTACTTCAACGACTCGCAGCGGCAAGCCACCAAGCAGGCGGGCGAAATTGCCGGCCTCGAAGTAGTGCGCATCATTAATGAGCCGACGGCGGCGGCCCTGGCGTACGGCCTGGACAAGAAGAGCGACGAAACGATTGCGGTGTATGACTTGGGCGGCGGCACGTTCGACATCTCGGTGCTGGAGGTCGGCGCCGGCGTGGTGGAAGTGAAGTCGACCAACGGCGATACGCACTTGGGCGGCGATGACATTGACCAGAGAATCGTCGATTGGTTGATCGACGAGTTTAGGAAAGAAAACAACATCGACCTCAGCAAGGACCGCATGGCGCTGCAACGCCTCAAGGAAGCAGCAGAAAAGGCCAAGATCGAGCTTTCGCAGATGATGGAGACCGACATCAACCTGCCATTCATCACCGCGGGCGCGAGCGGGCCAATCCACATGCAGGTGAAGCTGACACGTATGCGGCTCGAGCAACTGATGAGCGACCTGCTGGACCGCTCGATGAAGCCGGTACAGCAAGCGCTGGAAGACGCGAAGATGTCGCCGAACGACATCCAAGAAGTGGTGCTGGTTGGTGGCTCGACGCGTATTCCGAAGGTGCAGCAACTGGTGCGCAACTTCTTCGGCGGGAAAGAGCCTCACAAGGGCGTGAACCCGGACGAAGTCGTGGCGGTCGGCGCGGCCATTCAGGGCGCGGTGCTGGGCGGGGAAGTGAAGGACATCCTGCTGCTGGACGTAACGCCGCTATCGCTGGGCGTTGAGACGCTCGGCGGCGTGATGACCGTGCAGATCCCGCGCAACACGACAATCCCAACCCGCAAGGTTGAGACGTATTCGACGGCTTCGGACAACCAGTCCGGCGTGGAAATTCACGTGATGCAGGGCGAGCGCAAATTCGCGAAGGACAATCGCTCGCTGGGCACGTTCAAGCTGGACGGAATTCCACCTGCTCCGCGTGGCACGCCGCAGATCGAGGTGACGTTCGATATCGACGCGAACGGCATCCTGAATGTGAGTGCCAAGGATAAGGCGACGAACAAAGAGCAGAAGATCACCATTCAGTCTTCGACCGGCTTGACGAAAGAAGAGGCCGAGAAGATGCGAGTGGAGGCGGAATCGCACTCTGAGGACGATCGGCGCCGGATGGAAGAGGTCGAGGCGCGCAATCGACTGGATGGCTTGGTTTATCAGGCCGAGAAGTTGGTACGCGAAAACCGCGACAAGATCGCCGAGGCGGACGTCAAGGCGGCTGAAGAGTCTGTCGATGACGCGAAAAAGGCCATGAACGAAGGCGGAACAGCTCGGCTGCGATCGGCGACTGAGAACGTGGAACGTACGCTGCACAAGATCGCCGAAACGCTCTACAAGACGGGCCAACAGGCTGGCGCGGCTGCAGGTGCGGCGGGCGCGGGTCCGGCAGGGGCCGGGTCACATGAGGGCCAGCCTGGCACCGGTTCGGGTGCCGACAAGAAGCAGGGAGATGTCATCGACGCCGAGTATGTCGACGTTGATGAAAATAAGCGGCCGAACTAAGTGCGGCAATATACAGGGAGGCGCTATGGGGCGAGTCGACAGTCAACAGTTGAGAGTCGACAGCGACATGGTGCCTCTTTGACGCTTTTGGAGGCCGAACATGGAGGGTAGTTTTGGAATCGCGCTTCGGCCTTGTGAACTGGGTTGTGTTTGATCTACATCGCGCCCTCTGAAGAGGGGCGGCTACAGAGATGGCTACTACTACTAAACAGGACTTTTACGAATTGTTGGGGGTTTCGCGGAAGGCGAATGCCAAGGAGATTCGTTCGGCCTTTCGCAAGCTCGCAAGGAAATATCATCCCGATCTGAATCCCGGCGACAAATCCTCCGAAGAAAGGTTTAAGCAATTGCAGGAAGCGTACGATGTGCTGTCGGACACGAAGAAGCGGCAGATGTACGACCAGCATGGCTTCTATAGCGATAACTATCAGCCCGGGGCTCCGCCACCAGGGAACGATCCCGAAGATGCGCGGGTCAATTTCGATTTTGGCGGGTTCGATTTCAACTCTGGCGCGGGCGCTCCGGGTACTGGAGGCACCGGCGGTTCCAGCTTTCGCGATTTGTTCAGCCAGTTCTTTCGTGGCGGGCGCGGCGCGGAAATGGAAGTGGAGCAGGAACCGGGCGGCGATCTGGAATATCAGATCGAAATCGATTTCTGGGATGCGGTTCGCGGCGCGGTGAAGAAACTTCAGATCACGCGCATGGAGACTTGTGAAACCTGTCATGGCACGGGCGCGGTCGGTTCGCCGCAAACGTGCACGGCGTGCGGCGGCACCGGCACGATTCAGCAGGCTGCGGGCAAAATGAAGTTTAACGTGCCGTGCACGCGCTGCGGCGGCACCGGCAAGCTGCGCACCATGTGCAAGACGTGCGGCGGTGAAGGGCGTAATCGCCGAACCGAAACGATTGACGTGCGCATTCCGGCGGGCGTGGCCAGCGGATCGCGCGTGCGGGTTCCCGGCAAGGGTAACGCGGGAACCATGGGGGCGCCGCCGGGCGACCTGTATTTGCGCGTGGAGGTCAAGCCACATCCATTTTTCGAACGGCGCGGGAACGATTTGTACGTAAAGGTGCCGGTTAAAGTAAGCGAAGCGACTCTGGGCGCAAAGATCGAAGTGCCGACGATTGATGGACGTTCGCTGATGCGCATTCCGCCGGCAACCAACAGCGGGACCACTCTGCGACTGCGCGAGAAGGGCGTTCCGAGCGCGCGGGACGGGGTGCGCGGCGATGAATATGTGGAGATCCAGGTGGTCGTGCCGAAACCGACGGACGAGCGCGTGCGCAATTTGATGAAAGAACTTGAGACGATTGAGCCGGAAGATCCGCGGGCAGATTTGTTCAGCAAAGCGAGCGGATAGCTGGCAAGGAATAGTAGTGGCGGTGCGCGGCTGGCTTTGATCGATTACGGATATGCCGACTAAAGGAAGAAAGCGGGCGAAGGCTGGGTACATGATTAGTGCCGTAGCGGAGCTTTACAAATTGCATCCTCAGACGCTTCGGCTTTACGAGCGCGTGGGGCTGCTGAAGCCTTCGCGATCGCAGGGGAACACGCGGCTGTATACCGATGAGGATTTGGAACGGCTGGACGTGATCCTGACCCTGGCGCGGGACATGGGTGTCAACCTGGCAGGCATCGAGATTATTTTGAATATGCGCGAGAAGATGGTGGAGATGGAGCGGCAGATGACAGAGTTCGCGACCGTCGTGCAGCAGGAGTTGGCCCGAGTGGCTTCGCTGCGGATGGAACCGGCGCCTCGGAATGCGATCGTGCGCGCGGTGCCGCCGCGTTTAGGGCGGATCAACGTCCGGGAATCCTAGGCGCCGAAAACGTTTTTCGGTTTCTTCCTCTGTAATCCACAAGACAAGAACTGAACGATCGCGTTCGGCGCTTGCTGCCGACTTCGCGGCCTCGTATGCTGTCGACGTCGGGTATACATGGATACGAAATGGCGCTAGAGAACTGCACACTTTGCCGCGGGACCGGTTGGAAGCTGGTAGCACGCGCGGATGGCGCGCCGGGTCGCGTGGCTGTAGCTTGCGATTGTGGCATGGAAGAACGGGCGTTGCGTGTGATGGAGCGGGCGCGGATTCCCAAGCGCTACGAGCACTGTGATTTTGAGAGTTACGAAACAGACCTAGCAGACGGCAAGAGCTACGCTCCGCAGCACGCAGAATCGCTGAAGCGGGCAAAGTTCATGATTCAATCGTTCGTACGGGACTATCCCGGCGGAGACCAAGCTGGTTTCATGCTGATGGGCAACTCAGGTGTGGGCAAGACGCACCTTGCGGTGGCAGCCCTAAAAGAACTCTTAAAGCGCGGTCACACAGGCTATTTCTGTGAGTATGGTGCTCTGCTGAGAGAGATTCAGAACAGTTACAGATCTGAGAGTGAGGTTTCGGAGATCCAGCTGCTCAGTCCAATCCTTTCCGTCGAAGTCTTAGTCATCGATGATCTGGGCTGTATCAAGCCTTCCGACTGGGTCCGAGACATGATTGCTTACATCTTAAATACGCGGTACGTTGATGGTTCTCGGGACCTCAGCCGACCTCGATGCACGATTATCACGACCAATTACCTGGATTCCGCCGAGGAAAAGAATGCCGTCTTGCCTACCGGGCGAACAATCGTCACCCGGAAGGATTGGCTGGAAGATCGAATAGGCGATCGAATGCGATCCCGGCTCTACGAAATGTGCCGTACCGTGGAGGTGTTCGCCCCCGATTTTCGTCGTGAGGTTCGGCAAGCCGGCCGCGCCAGTGCTTAGGACAGAGCATTCCCTCGTGAAGCAAATTGTCCAAGTCCGTTTATCTGCGTGCATTGACATGGGGTTGAGGCGGCGCGTATCATTTTGGCTGTTGCAGCGTTTTTGACGCCCGCAGCACTTGTCCTCGGTGAGCGCATAACGGTCGTTTCAGCAACGGACCACATAGACGGTTGTTTGCGGTGACTTGGGAAGCGGTCGTTGATTTGTCGACCGCTATCGCGGTCATTGCCGTGGACAACTGCGGAAGCGATTGACCTCCTTGCATCGACCCGTCGAGATGGGAAATTGCGAGGATTCTCGCGAGCATCACCTGTGACTCCGGCCCGGCCGGGTCAACTAGACAATCGACTGAAGTTATCTTCTGGAGGCCATCAACCATGTTTTCCGACAATGACAACCCGTCGACTGCGGCAGCTGCCGCACCCGCTCAGGATTCCGAAAAAGAAGCTCCCAAGACAGGAAACGAAGCTCACGGTGGCACGACCGAGACCGAAGCCACTGTAAACGCCGCGAAGGAAGAGGCTACAGCCGCTCCCGTGGCGCAGGCTGACGGCGATCCACGCCCGGAGCAGGCGACTGCCCCTGCTGCTACAGCTGCGTCGGGCGGGGCGGAAGCTCACGGGACGGAAGCTCACGCCGAGGCTGCTCACGCTCAGGCGACTACGCCTGTGGATGCGGAGGCCGCCGCCGCTGCCGAAGAGGCGGCCGGCTCCGAGGAGATGAGCAAGCTGATCGAGCAGTACAGCGAGCCGCAGGAAGGCGCGGCGAACAACGAGATTATCGAAGTGAAAGTGGTGGCGTACACCGAGCACGGCGTCGTGGTTGACGTCGGCGGCAAGACCGAAGGGCTGATCCCCGCCGCGGAATTCTCCGAGACGGATATTCCGCGTCCCGAGCCGAACGCCACGATCGAAGTGCAGCGCACCGGCGAGCACAAAGACGGCTTCACGTATTTTGTCGTACCAGAAGGTGCTGCGCCGCCGCACGTGGGAAAAGATCGAGGCGGCGTACAAGGCGAAAGAAACCGTCACCGGCAAAGTTGTGGATCGCATCAAGGGCGGCCTGGTCGTGGATATCGGCGTGCGCGCGTTTCTCCCGGGATCGCAATACGATCTGCGGCCCGCCGCAGAACCTCGACAACTTGCTGAACACCGAAGTGCAGGTGCGCATCACCAAGCTGAACCGCCGACGCGGCAATGTCGTGGTGAGCCGGCGGGCACTGATGGAAGAAGAGCTGCACGCCAAGCGCGCACAGTTGATGGAGACGCTGAGCGAAGGCCAGACCGTTCACGGGCACGTGAAGAACGTGACTGAGTACGGCGCGTTCGTCGATCTCGGCGGCATCGATGGCTTGCTGCACCTCACCGACTTTGAGCTGGGGTCGCGTGAAGCATCCGTCGGACATCGTCAAGCCCGATCAGGAAGCTTGACGTCATCATTCTGAAGTTTGACAAAGAGAAGCAGCGCGTTTCGCTAGGCTTGAAACAGCTGATGCCCGATCCGTGGGTGAACGCGGCCGAAAAATATCCTGCCGGCGGAAAAGTGAAGGGCAAGATCGTTGGCGTGGTGGATTACGGCGTCTTCGTCGAACTGGAGCAGGGAATCGAAGGACTCGTACACGTTTCGGAAATGAGCTGGAACAAGAAGGTCACGCATCCCTCGAAGATCGCGAAGGTAGGCGACGAAGTTGATGTGGTGGTGCTCGACATCAAGCCCAGCGACCGCCGCGTTTCGCTGGGAATCAAGCAGGCGCTGCCGGATCCATGGCTGCAAACTGCGGAGAAGTATCCGGTGGGCACGGTGGTGACCGGAAAAGTGCGGAACATTGCGGAGTTTGGGGCGTTCATTGAGATCGAAGACGGCTTCGACGGTTTAGTGCACGTCGGCGACGTGAGCTGGACCGGGCGCGTGAAGAATCCGCACGAAGTATTCAAGAAGGGCGAGCCCATCACCGCGAAGGTGTTGAAGATCGATCCAGAGAATCGGCGCGTATCGCTGGGCATCAAGCAGGTGAACGATATCTGGGGCGACTGGTTCAAGCAGCACAAAGTCGGCCAGATCGTGAAGGGCAAGGTTTCGCGCATCGCCACCTTCGGAGCGTTCGTGGAGCTGGGCGAAAACATCGAAGCGCTTTGCCATAACACCGAGATCGAAGAGCGCAAGCGGCGCGATGAGGGTCCTTCATCGATGCATCGGACCTCGACCGGGCCGCTGAAGAGCGCGGGGCCGCTTGAGCCGGGCAAGGAATACGATTTCAAGATCATCAAGATCAGCCCGGAAACTCGGCGCATCGGGCTGAGTTACCGCGCGGCGACCAAGCAGATCGAGCGCCGCGAGATCGAGCAGTACCGCTCGACGACCAAGTCCTCTTCGACGGCGACGATCGGCGACGTGATGAAATCCAAGCTGTCAACACGATAGGCGCTTCCCCGGCCTCGGGGTCGGGACCGGGGAGCGACATTAATTTCGTTTACCTCCGGGCCAATTTAGTGATAGGAAGAAGGGCAACTGGGCGACGCTGCCCCTGTAAACCGTTTCAGATCACGCAGCTGCGGCGGTTTTTCGGGTGGCAATGCCATGAGCCCTAGCGCAACAAGTGGCAGTTCGACGAGGCAAGGGGACGATGACCAAGCAACCTACATTGACGAAAGCCGACCTCATCGAAGAGGTCTTGCGCGTGACCGAGCTCCCCAGGAAGGAGTCGGAGACCATCGTCGAGACGATTTTCGAGAGCATCATCGAAGCGCTGCAAAAAGGCGACAAGATCGAAATTCGCGGCTTCGGCAGCTTCCGCACCCGGCAGCGACGCGGGCGCGTCGGGCGGAATCCCAAGACCGGCGCCAAAGTGGAAGTGCCGCCCAAGAAAATTCCCTTCTTTAAGCCCAGCAAGGAATTAAAAGATTTCGTGAACACCGCGGATGGAGTTTCGGCGGCCTCCTAGTTCAGCCTTCACGTTTACACGGTCTTTCTCACTGGCGGAGTTTCTGGCCATAAGCCTCTTGTCTTGAGATGTAGCCGGCCGGCGCAAGCCCGTGCCTCGCGCTCGGCATTTTACGTTATGCTTGCCGGGCACGATTGACGCTCTGCCCAATCTCGGCGAAAGGCGCTCTGTTCGATGGACTACCTCTGGACACCCTGGCGCTATCAATACATGAAGCAAGTGGAGAGTGGGAAGCAGCCGGAGTGCATCTTCTGCGATGCGGCATCGCGCACCGATGACGCCGAAACGCTGGTAGCGTATCGCGGCTCGAAGGTCTTCGTCATCCTGAACCGCTTCCCCTACACATCCGGCCACATCATGATCGTGCCCTACGAACACGTCTCCGATTTGGAGAGTTGCGACCCCCAGGCGCTGGCCGAAATGATGACGCTGGCTCAGCGAGTGGAGACCGCATTTCGTGCCAGCTACCGACCGGATGGAATGAATCTGGGAATGAACCTCGGCAGGGCTGGCGGCGCCGGCGTGGTTGGGCATTTACATCTGCACGTCTTGCCGCGATGGTTTGGCGATTCTAATTTCATGACCGTCACCGGCGAGACGCGCGTGCTTCCCGAAGATTTGCGGACCACGTACGAGCGACTACACCGAAGCCTGGCGTCCGGCCAATCGGGAGAACCGCGGTGAACCTCGACCTGACTGAAGATCAGAAGTTGCTGCAGAAGAGCGTGCGTGAGTTCGCGGAGGCCGAGGTAAAACCGCTGGCGCGCGAGAATGACGAAACTGGTCGGTTTCCGCGAGAGCTATTTCAGAAAGCAGCGGAACTTGGCTTGACGGGTGTGGCGCTGCCAGAGCGGGAAGGCGGGGCTGGGTTCGATCACATCGCTTACAGCATCGTCATCGAGGAGATTTCGCGGTGCTGTGCCTCGACAGGCGTGATCCTTTCGGTGCAGAACTCACTCTATTGCGATCCCATTCATCGTTTCGGAACCGACGAGCAAAAGAAGAAGTTTCTTTTGCCGTTCGCGCGGGGCGAAAAGATCGGTTGCTACGCTTTGACGGAGCCGCAAGCGGGCTCTAACGCTGCGGCGTTGCAAACCAGGGCGGTGAAGTCGGCGGACAAGTATGTGATCAATGGCACGAAAGCGTGGATCACCAACGGGGGCGCAGCGGATGCGGCGATCGTTTATGTGAACACCGACCCGCCTAAGGGTGAAAAAGGAATTACAGCGTTGGTCGTTGAAAGGGGCACGCCGGGCTTCAAAGTCGGCAAGGAAGAGAAGAAACTTGGGATCAATGCGACCGCTTGCAGCGAGTTGGTGTTCACAGATTGCCAAGTGCCAGTGACCAACCGCATCGGCAACGAAGGGGAAGGCTACAAGGTGGCGCTCTCGACGCTGGATGGCGGGCGTATCGGCATCGCCGCACAAGCCGTGGGCATCGCGCAAGGCGCGTTTGAAGCGGCACTGGAATATTCGAAGCAGCGGATGGCCTTTGGTCACCCCATCTCGCAATTTCAAGCCATTCAATTCATGCTCGCCGACATGAGCAGCGAAATCGATGCCGCCCGCCTGCTCATCCGCAAAGCCGCCTGGAAGCAGGACACCGGCGCGCGCTTCAGCATGGATGCCGCCATCGCCAAACTCTTCGCCAGTGAAATGGCCACTCGCGTAACACACAAAGCTATCCAGATTCACGGGGGCAATGGCTACAGCCGCGAATATCCCGTCGAACGCAACTACCGCGACGCGCGCATCACCGAAATCTACGAAGGCACCAGCGAAATCCAGCGCCTGGTGATCTCCTCCTGGGTTTTGAAATCGTAACCGCAAATTGACTCTCCAGTGGGCACGGCGTTCAGCGTAGTATCCTGACAGCGTGCTCGAACTTGACTGCGGACTTGAATTCGATTCTGCTCGGCGGGAGGACTTTTTCGCGGCCCTGCCACCACGCCCAGCAGTCTGTCTGATCGAGCCGCGCGAGGACAAAGCCGACCCGTTTCTGATCCGCACCCAGGATTTGCGCCGCCGGCTGCAGCGATTGCTTGGCGTGCTCGACGTAAGCAACAAACGTCTGAACCTGCAGTCGTTTGCGCGCGGCGTGCGCTATCGCCTTACCGGCTCGGCGCTCGAGCAAACTTTCACCTACTATCAAAACGCCAAGCAGTTTCTTCCCCATCGCTACACCAAAATATTAAGGCTCCGCCCACCCGCCGTTCTCAAAGTCAGCTTGCGCAACGCCTATCCGCGATGCTTTGTCACGCGCCGTATTCCTGTAGACGACACCGGAGCAGCTAAGGCGGGCGCCTACTACGGCCCTTTCCCATCCCGAAAATCCGCTGAAGCTTTCGCCGAGCGCGCGCTCGATTTCTTCAAAGTGCGCCGTTGCCAAATCAAAATCCGCCGCGACCCCACCTTTCCCGGGTGTATTTATTCCGAGATGAAAATGTGCTTGGCCCCCTGCTTTGCGGGATGCTCGAAAGAGGAATACGACGCCGAAGTGCAGCGATTGGTGCAGTTCCTGGAAACCGACGGCAACTCTTTGCGCGCGGCGATCGAACAAGAACGCGAACGTGCCAGCGATGATCTCGACTTCGAGCGTGCCGCCGCCATCCACAAGCGCATCGAAAAGATCGATGACGTGTTGCGAGGCAAGCCGGACCTGGCGCGCCGCATCCAGGACCTGAATGCCGTGATCCTGCAACGTGCCGCCGAAGATCAGACCATCGCCGCATACGCCGTCCGCGGAGGCCGGCTTGCGGAGCCTTGTTTCGTACGCTTTGCGGAGATTGCCGGGCAGCCGCGCTCTGCCGAGCAGATTTTCCGCGATTATCTGGAACACCCTGCGGACATAGCGCCGGGCAAAAATGATCTCGGCGAACATTTGTGGCTGGTGGCGCGATGGTATTACAGTAATCCGCGCGAGGGCGAAATCTTCTTTCACGAGAAGGACTGGCCGTACCGCAAAATCCTGCGCGCCTGCTCGCGTTTGCTGGTTCCGAAGCCCAATGCACTGGACGCTGCGAAGAACGTAGGAAAGACAAGTTCGGAAAAGGGAGCCTCATGAGCGTATCCGCAACGCCGCACGGAACCGCGCAATATGCAAAAAGATTCGCGGGTCGAGCCGCGGACGGCCATTTTCGCGAAGCGCACAGCCTGGTGCTTTCTTCGTTGGGTATCGGCACCTACCTTGGCCAGCCCGACGACAAGACTGATCAGAGCTATGCCGCGTCGGTTGCGGCGGCGGTCGAGAGCGGCATCAACGTTATCGATGCGGCCATCAACTACCGTTTCCAGAGAAGCGAGCGCAGCATCGGCGCGGCGATCAAATACCTCGCCAAGCAAGGCATTGCGCGCGAGGAATTTGTGCTCTGCACCAAGGGCGGCTACTTGACACCCGATGGCGCGATGCCCTCGGACCCGACCGAATATTTTTATCGCGAATACATTCAGCCCGGGATCTTCAATCCCAACGACCTCGTGGGCGGCAGCCACTGCATGACGCCGCGCTTTCTGGAAGATCAGTTGGGGCGCAGCTTGCGCAATTTAGGCGTCGAATGCATCGACGTCTACTACCTGCACAATCCGGAGTCGCAATTGAGCGAGGTGTCGCGCCCTGATTTTCTGGAGCGGGTACGCGATGCTTTCATTTTTCTGGAATCCGCCGCGGCTGCGGGAAAAATTCAATTTTATGGCATGGCCACGTGGAACGGTTTTCGCCAGGAAGCGCGCGCCCGCGATGCCATGCAACTCCCCGAACTCGCCACCCTCGCGCACGACATTGCAGCCGACCAGCATCGCTTCCGGTTCGTGCAGCTGCCATTCAATCTGGCGATGACTGAAGCGCTGACGCTGGGCAACCAATCGATCGGCGGCCGCGACAAAACTGTGATGGAGGCTGCCAGCGAACTCGATATCACGCTGGTCGCCAGCGCTTCGCTGCTGCAGGGGCAGGTGGCGCGAAATTTACCAGCGTTCGTTGCTGAGGCTCTGGGGTTGCAGGATGATGCACAGCGGTCGCTGCAATTTGTGCGGTCGTCACCGGGAATCACTACGGCGCTGGTGGGGATGTCGCACGTGGAGCATGTGCGCGAGAATGCAAAACTGGTTGGGGTGGCGCCGGCTACCGTCGATCAATTCACCAAACTCTTCACTCGGGGGGAGGGGGCGTAGTTGCTTCATTGGCTAGCGCGACTACAGCCAGGAATGGCTGTGCCACGGTTAACGGGCAGGCAGGACGCAGCTTGGGATTTGTTATGCCAGGTCTAACCGATGAACTCTGGATGCCGCCTGGTGAGCCATTCGGTTATGGCACGATCTAACTGGTCGAGCTTGCCGGCGAAGAAATGATCGGTGTCGGGCGCAACTACGAAATGATTCTCGCCGGGCAACGAAGCGACGAGGGATTCGACCTTTCTAACGTCGCCATGCTCGTCGTTCTCACCATGCACGAATAGCTTTGGCTTGGCGCAGTTCTCCAAATATGAGAAGTCGGAGCTGTTTACTGGCGTACCTAGTCCGATCAACTCCGCCACGCGGTTTTCTTCGCATCCAACTCGCAAACCGACCCAGCAGCCGAAGCTGAAACCCGCCAGCAATAGTGGGACGCCGGGAAACTCGCTCGCGAGAAACTCCACCGCCACGCGCACGTCTCCTTGTTCACCGCGTCCTCGATCGTGCGTTCCGGCGCTCTTCCCAGCGCCTCGAAAATTGAATCGCAGTACCGCCAAGCCCAACGCATCCAGAGATTTCGCGGTCTGATAAATCACCTTGTTGTGCATCGTGCCGCCGAAGAGCGGGTGCGGATGACAAATGACTGTAGCCATCGGTGGTCGCGCTACGCTCTGAGGCTTCCACAGGATGGCTTCGAGCTGCCCGGCCGGGCCCTCAAGGAAGAAATTCCGCGATTCGTGAGCTTTGGTCACAAAAAAATCCTGATGAAAAAGTAGTGAGCGTTTGATGCAGCGGCGGCGAAACGGATGCGATTCAAAATCGGAGACTGAATTGCCCAGAGCGGCAGACGGCTACGTTCAAGGCAGGGCTCTGTGGCATTTTTTCAATTCGCGCGACCATCAAGACCAATTCCGCGGCAACTGGCCAAGGCGAGTTATCAGTACTCTCGAACGAGATCACTAGAAATTGCCCGGGAGCGTACTCGCGATTACTGCGGAATTTCAGGCCTTCCGCGCAACAGTCGATGGTCATGGTCTCTTCAAACCAAGGTACATGCTCGGGCCGCACGCGGACGGGCACCGCAAGCTGCTGGCGGGGCGACGCGCGACGTTCCACTTCCCGGCGGTGGCCGTTGCCATTTGAGTTTGCGCGATGGCGCCGGGCAACCTCAAACCGGAGCGCCGCGACCAGTGTATGACTAGCCTCGAGCAACTGCTGCGCCGCGCCCGATGCCTTGCCAGCGGTGGCAGCAACGCTCTCCCTTTCACCAACGCCCAACATGCGGCGCGCGCCATTTGCGTTGGTTCCAGCGTCACCCATTGCCTGCTGTGCCGATCCCACGAAGCGCACGACTTTCGCGGAGATCTCGGGCTGACCATAAGAAATCGCCGGGTCGTAGGGGAACGTCACCCACAGCGACATTCCTTCCACGTGAACGTCCTGGCAAGGCACCAGCACACCGCCACGCGAAACGTTCACAGTGTGGCAAATCTCGATTTTCTGGCCGAAGGGCGTCGTCCAGCGAAGTCGCGCGGGAAGCCGGAGCTGGACGCGGTGATGCTCGCGCCTGTCCATAAACCCCTACAATAGAGCCACCGAGTTCGGGGGTAACTCCAAGTATATCTCCAGGTTGCACAAACCGCCAACGTCGCGTACTAGGACAGAAACACCGATATTTAACATTGCAACTTGCGAATGCCGATGTTACGTTTCCTTTTACTTGCAGCGGACTGGAGCGTTGATGGCAGACGGTTCGGAAAGGCGCGTAGCCCGGCGATTCACCATGAGCTTGCCGCTACGGGTCCTGCCGCGCGCGTCGCGCAGCCAGGAACTGCGCGCGCAGACTCGCGACGTCAGCTATCAAGGACTCTATTTCGTCGCTGAAGATCAATTTGAAGTTGGCACGGAGATCGAATTCGTATTGACCTTACCGAAACTGCCGTCCCAGACCGGTGAAGTGGATATTCGCTGCCGCGGACAAATCGTGCGCGTCGAGTCGACCTCCAACGGGCACTCCGGCGTGGCCGCCAAGATCGAGCGATACGAATTCCTGCCCGCCACCGCCTCCGCCGCCTGAACCCGCCCTCTTCATCACCCAGCCATCTCCGTCGGCACCTGGCTAGCCTCGCGCCCGGCCCTCGTACCCGAGTACAATGCCCTGTGAAAATTTTCTCCGCATATTGTCTTCACGCACCGTAGGTGTGCGCTTCAGTTTACCCTGACGAAGGAAGGGCGCGCCCCTCTCGGGTCTTCCGTGAGAGACGATGTCGCTTTGGGAGGAGCCATGTATCACTACGATCCGCGAACAGCGCTTGAAGAACTGCAAGAGGACGCGCTCTTACCGCATCCCGTAAAGCTGCGCGACATGATCCTGCGCATCAAACTCCAGCCGAAGGAAGCGCAAGTGATGAACCACGAATTCCAGGACTATTTGACACGTTTCGGGGAGATTCAGCGACTGGCGCGCGGCATCCTCGAAAAGCTCGCCACAGGAAATCCCAAGTCCGCATGACTCTCCTTGCGCCAGGGTCGCGGAGAACGTGCCGACGCTGTTAGACTGATCTGCGCTCGGCGCCAAACACGCGCCGGCCCTTTGCGATGCGACGCCACACACTTCTGATCGACGCGGACGATACCCTCTGGGAAAATAACGTCTTCTTCGAGAAACTCATCGAGGATTTCATCGGGCTCGTGGAATCCTGCGGCTACACGCGCGCCTATGTGCGGCACATTCTCAACGAAACCGAGCGGAAGAATATTCGACAGTACGGCTATGGCGTGCGCAGTTTCGGCCGCTCGCTGGAAGAAACGTATTTGAAGCTTGCCGAGCAGATGGTGCGCCGCGAGACGCTGGCGCAGATTCACGACCGCGTTGTCGAGCTCGAACGCACGCCACCGAAGATTCTGGATGGTGTGCCGGAAACGCTCGCCTATCTGACGGAGCGGCACCGCTTGATTTTGTTCACCAAGGGCGAGCCTGCCGAGCAAGCCGCCAAAGTGGAACGCTCGGGATTGCAGGGGTTTTTCGAATTTATCGAGATTGTCTCGGAGAAAGATCCGGAGACCTACGGCGTGCTGGTGCACAAACACAAAATCGTCAAGACGCACGCGTGGATGATCGGCAACAGCCCGCGTAGCGACATCAACCCCGCCATGAAGATCGGTCTGAATGCGGTCTACATCCCGCACCAGCACACCTGGCAAATGGAGCACGAACCGGTGGTCGCTGGCTCGGGCAAGCTCGTGATTCTGCCAGCCTTCCGCGAACTCCGCGGCCACTTTTGACCTCTGAAGCGCCGCTCCCACTCTCGTCTTCCTAAAGCGTTTGTAGGGGCGGGGCTTGTTTACCCTGAGCCTCGAAGGGCCCCGCCCGGCGTCAACCCGCGACGCATGAAGATGCACCGTCGCCCTTCCTCCTTTCTTCCAACAATCCGCCGCTTCCAAATTGGATGTTGCGGCTCCCCGTCGTCTCCCCGAAACTCAACCACGATTTAACCCTACGCAGGAGTGCTTTCATGGCCACCGCCACAACTCTACCTCGTTCTGATTGGCGCCAGGAATGGTTCGAAAACGAAGAAGCTACGTATCTAAATGTCGCCGGTCAAAGCCCGATGCCAAAGGTTGCCGTGCGGGCAGTGCAAGCGGCCATCGAGTGGAAAAAGTTTCCGCAGCGCATGCCGGACACGGCATTTTTCGACCTGCCAAACCGAATTCGCGCGTCCATCGCCAAGCTGATTGGCGCGCAGCCCGCGGACATCGCGCTCACCTCCGGCGCGAGCACAGGAATGTCGGCGGTCGCCTACGGTCTGAAGTGGAGTCCTGGCGATGAAATCCTTACGGCGATTCGCGAGTTCCCTCTTCAGTACGCAACGTGGAAGCCGATGGAAGAACGCGAGGGCCTCAAGCTCAACATCGTGTCGCCACGCGAACGCTTTCTGACGGCTGACGACGTGATCGCCGCGCTGACGCCGAAGACGCGTCTGGTTTCCATCAGCCTGGTGCGCTTTGACAACGGCGTGCTACTCGATGCGGCGCGCATTGCCGCTGCGTGCCATGCGCAGGGCGCCTTGTTGCTGCTCGATGCCAGCCAGGCGTGCGGCGCGGTTCCGATTGATGTTGGCGCGATGGGCGTCGATTTTCTGGTTTCCGCCGGATACAAATTTCTGCTCGGTCCGTTCGGCACAGGTTTCTTCTGGGCCAAGCCCGAGCATGTCGCCAACATGCGGCCCGGTCCGTTTTACTGGATGGCGGGCAAGGGCGTGGATAGTAATTTTGCATCGATGGATTTTGCCAATCCCACGGCTGCGCCAAGCGGCAGGCGCTGGGACGCCGCGGAAACCGCGAACTACTTCAACCATGCGGCGCTCGATGCTTCGGTCGAACTTGTTTTACAGGTGGGACCCGAGACCGTCGCCGCACACAATCGCAATCTCATCGAGCTGCTGTACGAGCGTTTACCGAAGGATCGCTGCGTGCCCACTAGCCCGCTGGACGCAGCACATCGCGGGCCGTATGCGTGTTTCGCTGCGCGAGCGCCGGAAAAGACCGCCGCGCTCTACGACCGGCTGCGCAAGGAAAACATCATCGTCAGCCTGCGTGAAGGCAACATTCGGGTTTCGCCCTATTTGTTCAACACCGAACGCGACATCGACCGCCTGATTTCCGTGATCACCACATGACCCAGCCCGTCGCCTGGCCCAAAATCGCCGTGGTCGGCGCCGGAGCCGTCGGCGGTTATTTCGGCGGCATGCTGGCTCGCGCTGGAGCCCCGGTCGTCATGATCGGCCGCGCGCCTTTCGTTGAAGCGGTGAACCAGAATGGCCTCCTGCTCGACACGCTGCACTTCAAAGAGAGTGTGCGCGTCGAAGCGTCAACCGAGCTCGGCGCCGTGCGCGGCGCAGAAGTCGTTCTCTTCTGCGTGAAAACGACGGACACCGCGGAAACTGCTCGCGCCCTCGCTCCATTGCTTTCCCCGAGCGCCATTATCATCAGCATGCAGAACGGCGTGGACAATGCCGAACAAATCCGCGCCGCGTCCGGCATCGATGCCCTGGGAGCTGTCGTCTACGTTGCCGCTTCGGTGCCCCAGGCCGGCAGCGTCAAACACGTGGGCCGCGGCGACCTCGTTGCCGGACCGAGCAACGCACGGACCGAACACATTGCCGGCCTTTTCGAGCGCGCGAGCGTCCCCTGCCGGATCTCCGACAACATCGAAGGCGAGCTCTGGGTCAAGCTCACCTGGAACTGCGCGCTCAACGCCGTCTCGGCGCTGGGCCGCGCGAAGTACGGCCAGATCGCGGCTAACGAAAATGCTCGGAAAGTTGTCGCGGAAGTAGTCCAGGAACTGCTGGCCGTAGCCCGCGCCGCCAACATCCACCCACCTGGACTGGAAGATCCGCAAGTCGCGCTAGCCAGCGCGCTGAAAGGCGCCAATCAAATGTCCGAAGCCCTCTCGTCCACCGCCCAGGACCTGTTCCGTGGCAAACGGACCGAGATCGACTCGCTAAACGGCTATATCTCCCGCCGCGGTGCCACCCTCGGGGTCCCTACTCCGATCAATCACGCCCTCTTCGCTCTGGTAAAGCTAGCCGAGTCCCGATCCTAAAGCACCGCGCGCAAGTTTTGTCGAGCACTGACAATTCGAGTGCTTCGCGGACACTCAATGGCCGGGTTCGGGGGACGCAGACAGGAGTGTCTGTGCCACCTGAGCCTTCTTCACTCCCCAGGAGGGATACGGAACGGGATCTGGACAACGGCCCTGCCAAACCACCCTCCCCCAGCCTTTTTTTGTAAGTGCGGATTCTAAAGGACTTTAAGTCTAATGATTTTGGAAGTGCGGATTCCAAAGGAGTTACGCGCCAATTTTTTGTAAGTGCTGATTCTAAATGGTTTACGGTTTGAGAGGGTCTATGCGAGTTGGCGGCGGAGAGCCGACGATGGCCCGGGAGCGTTCGAATTCACGATTCTAGCTACACAAACTACGATAACATATTAGTTACTATTTGTCAAGAACGGGTTTCAGCGCTGAGGAATGGCCGGGGTCCCGGTCCGGGGGTCTTGACCGGCCCAAAACGGAACTCGGTGAGTTACCGGGCTGCGCGAAACCGCATTGGGGCATCAAAGTGGGAATGTTAGGGGAACCCACGTTGGGGGATAAACGTTGGAGAATCAACGTCGGGGGGGGCACCAGGCGGTCTTGGGACTTGGCAGGCTTGCGATGGCTTCGCGGGGAGTTTGAGGGCGGGTGCGAGATGCGGTTGACCTTGGGCCGTCAATCTAGGAACCTAATAGAACACGACTGATGACAGCGAACCATCTCCATGGTGCTTTGAACCTTCTTGGGCAGACCTCGACCCCGCTGGTGTCTCCGCGGCTGCCGGGAGTGCCGGAACCGCAATTGGGCGTCGCGTGGGGAGATTTCCATCAGGGGATTGGCAGCAGCGTGCGGGCCTTGTTCACGCGCGGTGCGGCCAAAGGCTTCCTCAGCTCGGGCTACTTCAAGGATTGCTGGATTGAACGGCGATTGCCCCGGCGAGCCCTGGTGGCGGCGGCGCTGTGGCACATCGCCTTCATCGCGATGCCGTTTCCTGAGGGGACATTCAACCCAAAGAAGAATCCGGCGTTTGACAATTTTCAGCTCACTTGGTCAGGACCGATTCAGGACCTACCGTTACTCGAAATCCCGAAACAAAGTGCCAAGCCTGCGCCGCACAGCTCGCCGAACCAGCCGCTGCCGGAGAAGGGCGCGGACGCGTTTCATCCGCGCCAGCGGATTTTCACCGACCCGGTGCGGCCGACGCATCTGAAGCAAACGCTAATCAATCCGAAAGCGCCGATGGAGGCGCCGAAGCTGGTCCCGGAGCTGCCGAACATGGTGCAGTTGGAGCAGACCGCGATGCCGGTGAAGCCACGGCTGCTGATCAGCGAGGAAGCGCTGAAGAAACTGCATCCACGCGAACGAAAAGTGAAGACGGTGACGGTGGCACCTCCGCTGGACGCGCCTGCGATGGAGCAGCAAGTGGCAGGCGACTTGAGTTTGCCAGTGGCGCCGAATGAACCGGCAAGGCCGAAGTTGGAGATCAACGCGGGGGCGGCGCCGCGAGTGGCAAAACGGGAGCAAGCGGGCGATGCTGGCCCGGCGCCAGAGGTGGGCGCAACGCAGCCGAGCGCGGCGGATGGCAGCACGTCGACATTGATTGCGCTGTCAGCGACGCCAGGCCCACCGGCACCGGTAGTGCCGCCGCAAGGAAACCTGGCCGCACGCGTCTCGATTTCACCGGATGGCGCGAAGAAGGGTGGATCGGAGGCAGCGGGTGCTGGCGGCAAGAGTCCGGTGGGAATCAGCATCAGCGGCGGAAATCCTACGGCTAAGAGCGGAATTTCTGGCCTGGGCGACGGCCTCGGTTCGCCTTCGCTGCGGGTGTTGAGCGCGCGTCAGCACGATTCGCCGGTGGATGAGGTGCCGGAGCGAACTGGGCCTCCGGATTTCAAGACGCTGCCGCCGGGCGCGAAGCCGGAACAAATATTTACAACGAAGCGGGTGTACACCCTGAACGTCAACATGCCCAATCTGAACAGCGCGACCGGGAGTTGGATACTGAATTTTGCGGAGTTGCACCGGGACCAGAGTGGACCGCGTGTGGCTTCGACGGATTTGGCCGGGCCGGTGCCGGTAAAAAAAGTTGACCCGAAGTATCCGCCGACTCTGGTTAGCGAGCGCGTTGAAGGAGAAGTGGTGCTGTACGCGGTGATCCGTAAGGATGGCTCGGTGGGGGAGATTCAGTTAGTACGCGGAGTCGACGATCAGCTCGACGCGAACGCGAAAGATGCTTTGGAGCAGTGGAGATTTCGGCCCGGGGCTAAGGCGGGGGAGCCTGTAGAGCTCGAGGCTATTGTCCACATCCCGTTCCGCGTGCCGCCTCGGGAGTGAAGAAGGGGTCCGCTGTCGAGGCAGTGAGTTGGGTGCTTCGCGGACAGTCAATGGCCGGGTTAGGGGGGACACAGACGCTTCGAGACTCAGCGTAAGCAGGAGTGTCTGTGCTACCTTTTAGCTATCGCTCAGCTCTGCGCCGACTGCGCTCTCTCCAACATCCGGCTGCTCAATTCCGCAAATTCCACTACTAAATCTTCTGTATCCTGTCCGGAGACCTTCGCGACATCAATTTCGGTAGCCAGAAGGATCGACGTCGCCACGTCAGCGCTGCATTCCAGACAATAGTTTTCGATCCGCCCAGGAAGCTCAAAAAGTTCCGTTGCGCGTCCACAAACGCTACACGCCGGAATCGACGGCTCTTCACTACCCTTCGGACCGCATGACATCGACATTCCTCCGGTGCGGGCATTCCGCAGTCTTCAACTTTCAGACAGACAGGGTAGGAGGAGGCTCCTTCAAAAACCCTGAATTGTCCGTTAGCATTTCGTTAGGGTAGGACTTCGTTCGCCGCCAGACCTCTTAATACTTTCTTCACAATTCTCTCCGGACTTTCTTCGCGGGGGCGATTTAGGCTACGACTCGCAGGCCGCGGTAGCGGTCGAGTTTTGAGACGCACATGTCGCTGACAGTATTCCTCGCAATTTGCGTGCTGGGGCTGGACTTCATGATTTTCGTGTTGTTCCAATGGCTCTATGGCGAGAAGAACCGCAACCGGTTCCGCCGTTCTGCCGCACGCAGGCACGCGGCCCATTCACAGACACCTCTGTACTACGTTTCCAGCAGAGGCAATTCGCAGAGGAGCACGGCCCGCGCTGACTGGCGCGCAATCCATGGCCGGCCGCGCATCGTGCATAAATCAGACGGCCGAGTCTCGCAGATCGAACGGAATGATCGCGGCGACTACCAGAGCATCGGCGTGTCTCCTGCCCGACACCACGCCTGAGCCGGAGCCGCGACAGGCTGTGCAGGCCAAACGCGGATCCTCAGGTTGGCTGGCTCTGGATAGCAAGAAAGCTGAGCGCTGCCTCTCCTTGCTTCAGCATGCGGGTGCGTCTCAACTGACCCGATTCCGGCAAGGCGAAATCCCAGCGGTGCTCCACGATCACGATCGCCCCCGGCCGCAGCAGCGGCGACCCGCTTAGATAGCGAAGTACGCGGGAGTATTCCTCGGCCTCCGCATAGGGTGGGTCGACGAAAACAAGATCGTAGCCTGGTTTGGCGGGTGTGACCTTCGCCGCCAATTTTTCCAGACCACGCACCGCATCCATGGAGAACACGGTTGCGCCCGAGCGAATATCGAGCGATTCCAGGTTCCGACGAATCAGCGCCGCGGCGGGCGCGTGATTTTCGATGAAAACGACTTCGCTTGCGCCGCGGCTCAGTGCCTCGATGCCCACGGCGCCGGTTCCCGCAAAGAGATCGATGAAGCGTGCGCCTTCCACACGTAGGCTCAGAACATTGAAGAGCGTTTCGCGTAAGCGGTCGCTGGTGGGGCGCAGCGCGAGACCTCTCAAGCTTTTGAGGATGCGGCTGCGGTAGGTTCCGGCGATAACGCGCATGGAATTGTGAGAGTGCCTCAGCCAACGCGGGCCAGGTGGTATCTCCGCTGCCATTCACCCGGCAGGAGACGAAGAATGCGATCGAGCTCGCGACCCTCGGCGGAATCCTGGACGATGGCGAAGGCTTCGCGGCGGGCTAGCTCCAGAACTTCGCGGTCGCGAAGAGGGTTGGCAATCTGGAAGCCCAGCGCGCCGGATTGGCGAGTGCCGAAAAATTCGCCGGGTCCGCGCAACTCGAGATCGGTCTCGGCGATCTGGAATCCGTCGCACGTCCGGACCATGGCTTCCAGACGGGCGCGGGCCTCGTCGGTCATGCGCACCGGGCCGACGAGGACGCAGTGGGATTTCGCTGCGCCACGGCCGATGCGCCCACGAAGCTGGTGCAACTGCGAGAGCCCGAAGCGCTCGGCGTGTTCGATCACCATCACGGTTGCGTTGGAAACGTCCACACCGACTTCGACCACCGTGGTCGCGACGAGGATTTGCACTTCGTTTCTGCGGAAGCGCTGCATCACGTCGTCTTTTTTCTCACTGGAAAGGCGCCCATGCAGCAGGCCCACCTTGAACTTCGGGAACACTTCCTTCGAAAGGCGTTCGAATTCCTTCATCGCCGCCTTGAGTTCGAGCTTCGATTCCTCGATCACCGGATAGACGATGTAGGCCTGGTGCCCGGCTTCGACTTCGCGACGGACACCGCCCCATACGCCGTTGAGGTGCGGCTCGCTGGTGAGATGCGTTTCGATCGGCGTGCGGCCTGGCGGGAGTTCGTCGAGAATGGAAACGTCGAGATCGCCATATAAGGTGAGTGAGAGAGTGCGTGGAATCGGCGTGGCAGTCAGCACCAGGACGTGCGGCGCGTGGCCGTGTGACGCGGCTTTATCCATCAGGCGCTTGCGTTGCAGCACGCCGAAGCGATGCTGTTCATCGATGGCCACCAAGCCCAGCTTCGCGAATTCCACATTGTCTTCGATCAAGGCGTGCGTGCCGACAGCAAGCTGCGCTTCGCCACTGCGGATACGCTCGAGAGCGGCTGCCTTTTCTTTCCATTTCATTCCGCTGATCAGGAGTTCCACTTTATGACCGGCGTGCTCCAGAATACGGCGAGCGGAAAGATAATGTTGCACGGCGAGAATTTCGGTTGGCGCCATCAGCACCGCCTGGCAGCCGTTGGCGATGGCGATGACCGCCGCTTGTAGCGCAACAATCGTCTTGCCGCTGCCAACATCGCCTTGCAGCAGGCGATTCATCGGGGCGGACTTCTCCAGGTCGCCGGCGATTTCGCCAAGCACACGTTTCTGCGCTGCCGTGGGCTTAAACGGCAGGATGCGCTTGATGGCTTCGCGCACGCTTTCTTCGCGCAACCTAAATGCAATGGCGTTTTCTTTTCGCGTCGTTCGCCGGTCCAACGCCAGGCTCAGCTGGTACAGGAAAAATTCCTCGAAGATGAGCCGCTGCTGCGCCAGTGAGCGATACGCGTTGAGCGCCTCGATCGATTCGCCGGGCGGCGGAAAATGCGTATGGGCGATCGCCTGGCACCGCGAAGGGAATCCCAATCGCGCGCGCAATTGTTCCGGCAAGACTTCCGGCATGCGCGGATCGATGAGTTGCAGCGCAGCATAAATTGCGCGTCGAATCGAGCGCGACCCGAACGTGCCGATCGCTTCGTAGATGGGGACGATGCGGCCGACTTCGGTGGAGTCCGCTTCGTCGCTGCCAAGCATTTCCATTTGCGGATTGACCATTTCGAGCCGCGCTGGCCGCAATTTGTCGATCTCCGCTTTCCCGTGCAGCACCAGCCACTGTCCAGGCTTTAGCCGACCTTCGAGGTAGCCGCCGTGAAAAAATTTACAGGGCAGCAAACCGCCCGCCGCGTCTTGCACCAGCAGATGATAAATAGCATCGCCGCGGCGCATCCCCCGGATCGCCTGGCCGCTCATCACCCTGGCGCGAATGGTGTAAGTGCCGTTGGGCTGGATGTCCTTGATATTTGAAAAATGAATGCGGTCTTCGTAGCGGAACGGCAAATACGTGAGGAGGTCTTCCAGCGTGTGCAGGCCACGCTTGGCGAGAAGTTCGGCGCGTTGCGGGCCTACGCCTTTGATCATGCGCACTTCCGTCCGGAGCGTTAGAGGCGGCATTCGTCGTGGGGCAGCGGCGGTGTTCATCGCTACATCTTTTATACCATCGCAGGGGTGCGGCGCCTGCATCGCGGTGCTCCTGTTGAGTCTAAACCCCGCCGTCAGGAGACGGCGGCTACAGGAATTTCGAACCGTTGGCTCGCTCCACGCTTGCGCCCTGGGCTGGCGTGTCTATACAGTGAAAGACCTTCGCCGCTGCTTGAGGAGGCTCGGTTGTCTAGTGATCGGCTGACGGGTTCCGACAAACGGGCACTGCTGCTCTGGGTGTTGGCTGGCATCGTGGGCGTGTGGTTCGCGCACCATTACTTCTTTCGAGCCTTCCCGGAAGCTTCTGTGGACTTTCGTGTTTCGCGCGGAGAGGCGTTGAAGCGCGCGCAAAGTTTTGTGGACGGACTTGGCGAGAACATCAGTGGATATCGTTCGTCAATCGTGTTCGATGTGGACGAAAACGCGAAGACTTACCTCGAGCGCGAACTCGGTTTGCAGCAAGCGAACCAGCTGATGTCGTCGCAGCTCAACATCTGGTATTGGGATGTGCGTTTTTTCCGGCCGGAGCAGGAAGAAGAGTTTGACGTCAGAGTCAGCCCGTCGGGAAATATAGTCGGATACGAACACAAGATCGAAGAAGCGCGCGCGGGCGCGTCGCTGGAACGCGCCGAAGCGCAAGCGAAGGCGCAGAACTTCCTGAGCGCCAAGCTGAATGTGGATCTGAACAAATGGGATTTTCTGCCGGAAGAAGCGAACTCGAATAAGCGGCCAAACCGCCTGGATTGGTCTTTTACCTGGGAAAAGCACGGATTTCGCGCCAAAGACGCGCCCTACCGGCTGCAGGCCACCTTGAATGGCGACAAGGTCAGCGGCAGCGAGGAGTTTTTGCAGGTTCCGGACGCGTGGAAGCGCGACTTCCGGCGGTTGCGCTCTGGCAACGACACCCTCGCGGCAGCCTTCACGGTGCCTTACATTCTGATCCTGGCGATGGCTGTCTGGCTCGCGATTCGCCTCACGAATCGAGGGCAGGCGTCGTGGCGCGGAGCGATTTTGCTGGGCGCGATTGCCGCCACTTTGCTCTTTCTGCAAAACCTGAACAGCTGGCCGCTGTGGAGCGCAAGCTACGACACCAACACCGCCTACGCTAGTTTCATCGCGCTGAAGATCGGTTCGGCTCTGCTGATTTCGGTATTGACCGCGCTGACTATCACGCTGGTTCTTCCTGCCGCCGAACCGCTCTATCGCGCGTCGCAAGCACGGCAGTTGCAACTGGCAAAAACTTTTACGCTTCGAGGATTGCGGTCGAAGGAATTTTTCTCGGCGGCGGTTGTGGGACTTTCCTTTGCGGCGGCGCACATCGGTTATGTGGTGGCATTCTACGTGGTTGCGACTCATTACGGTGCGTGGGCTCCGCAGGAATTGAACTATGAGGAATCCGTGAACACGGCGTTCCCGTGGATATCCGGCGCGGCCATCGGTTTGCTTGCTTCCACGAACGAAGAGTTCACGTTTCGTCTATTTGCGATTCCGTTTTTCGCGAAGCTGACGAAGTCTCGATGGATCGCCGTAATCGTGCCGGCATTTTTGTGGGGCTTTCTGCACAGCAACTATCCGCAAGAGCCTGCGTACATTCGCGGAATCGAGATCGGGCTGATCGGAATCGTCGCCGGCTTGGTGATGCTGCGCTGGGGCATTCTGGCGACGTTGATCTGGCACTACACCGTGGATGCGTCACTGGTGGGATTGTTTCTGGTGCGCTCGAACAGCCTTTATTTCAAGATTTCCGGCGTGGTCGTGGCGGCGGCGGCAGTCGCTCCGCTGGCGTTTTCCGGAATTTCGTATTTGGCCCGGGGGCGATTCGAGACGGACGAAGATTTGCTGAACAGCGCTGCGCAGGCTCCCGACCTAACCGCGGTCAGTGCTCGGCCGACGACATCCGCCGCAGTCCAGGCGCGGCGATATGATGCGCTCGCGCCAGCCATGCTCGGATTACTTGCGGTGTGCCTGGTCGCAGGCGGGTTGCTCGCGTGGCGGTTGAAGCCGGAAGCGATTGGCGACTACTTGAAACTTCCGGTGAACGCCAGTACCGCGCGAGCTGACGCCGACGAAATCCTTACGCAGCGAGGACTCAATCCTGCCACGTATATTCACACCACAATGTTTGTGAACGTGACGGATCCGGTGGCGAACGAATTTCTGCGTCAGCGCGGTGGAGTCGCGCGCGTCAACGAAATATACGCTAAGCAAGTGCCCGGAGCTTTGTGGCGCGTGCGCTATTTCCGTGACAGCCAGCCCGAGGAGTATGCCGTGATCCTCAAGCCCGACGGCTCGTTGCATTCCGTGCGGCATACGCTGGCGGAAGCGGCGCCCGGGGCTTCTCTGACCAAGGATGAAGCAGTGGCGCGCGCGGAGAAATTCCTGCACGACGAAAAGAAAATCGATTTGAGCAAGTGGACGCTCGTCGAAGCGCAGTCCGACAAGCGGCCCAAGCGGATCGATCACACGCTGACATGGCAGCAAACGGAGTCCCTGGATACGCCGACGGCCCCGGAAGTGACGCCGGGCGGGCACGCCTACGCGCGGATGGAGTTGGTCGTGCAGGGCGAGGAGGTCACCGATTACCGTACGTACATCAAAATCCCTAATGATTGGCGCCTCAAACAGGAAGATCTAACCCTCTCACGGATGGTGTTTACCATCGCGATTCCGATCTTATTTCTCGGCGGCCTGGCCATCACCGCGCTGATTATTTTCCTGAAGAATCTGCGATCGGAGGAAGCGCGATCGATTCCCTGGAGGCGGCTATCGCTGTGGGCACTGTGGGGTCTCGCCGCTTACGTGGTGGTGTTCGCGCTGGGCGACCGCATTCCAGCTTTCTTGGGCGCGTACAATACCGCAATCCCTTTTAAGGTCATGCTCGGCACTCTAGCCATCGGCGCAATTCTTGGAGGGCCGTTCTATTACGGGGTTCTGGCCTTGGTGTTCGGAGCAGCATGGTATTTCGCGAAACGGGCGTTCGCGGAAGAAAATTTCCCTAGTTGGACCGGTATGCCCGCGTCTTACTTCCGAGATGCGCTGTTCATCGGACTCGGCGGAGCCGGCGCTTTGATCGGTTTGCAGACGTTACTGCAGACGATCTCGGCGCACCTGGTCACGGCGCATCGTTCCACGGAAGCTTCGTTTGGGTCGAATTACGACGCGTTCATTCCCGCCGCATCCATTCTAGGAACATCGCTGCTGCATAGCTTGCTGTACACCGGTGGCGTCGCGTTGATCGCCTCCTTCGTCGCGGCACTGCTTCGTGCCCCTTGGATGCGGATTGTGGCCTTTTTGCTGGCAACGCTGGCACTGATGCCCGGTAACTGGGGCAGCCCGGCGGATTTCGCCAAACAGTGGATAGCCGAGTTGATCTTACTCAGCGTCCTTGTTTTCGGTGTGCGCTACGTAATGAGATTTAACATTCTCGGCTGCTTCCTGGTGTTGGCCATGTCCGCACTCACGACAAGCGGAGCCGGACTGACGGGGCAGCCGGATCGTTTCTATCGACTGAACGGATATGTGGTGAGTGTTGCGCTTCTGCTGCTAATGATATGGGTGTTTTTTTCGTGGCAGGTGCGTGGGAGGGCAGATTCGACCTAAGTGGCGTCGGCTGTGAACCCGTTCTGAGCGAGACGGTATCGAACTGGAGCTTACCAGGCTCGGGTACACCGGTCGATCGCTACGCCGCGGGCGGAGAGTTCTGCCAGCAATTCGGACACGCCCGGCGAAATTTCGCGGTCGCCGGGTACGATGACCGCCCATTCCAGATTTTCGCGAAATTCTCTCGTGCGAATCTGCCACTGATCGAGACTTTGCGATTTTGAGGCGCCAATCTGGATCATGGACCAATGTCGCGCCAGAGCGAGGGCGGCGGCTTCATCGGGCCGCGGCCCGCTCAGGATGAAGTGGTTGTTTCCATGAACCAGGATGCCTACCATTGCAGCTCAGGTCTCCGGACAAGCTGGCAATTGAGTGACGCACGCTCGATAGTACACGACTCGATAGTTGCTCCCGGGAATCGGTTCCCTTCAATTCCGGGTTCCGAGACAGGAAGTGGCATAAGCTGAAAGTGCCATGGAAAAACTCCAGGAATTTCAAGCTGCGGCTCGCGTAGATGGCTTTGTCGAAGTAGAGGAAAGCGACGACCCAAACATTGCCTGGTTCAGGAACGATCTGCCGGACCCCGAGTCCAAGGTCCACAAGCGCTTGTGCATCGACAGTTTGACCGGCAGCGCCACCGTCTACTGGGAAACCACTGGAGCCAAGCTGAACTCGAAGACCTTCCGTACCGTTTCCAGCATGAAGGCATGGCTTTCGTTGAACTCTGTGCGGTAGAAACAGGCGAAAGGGCCTCAGAGCTGAAGTCCTCCTCATGGCGCATCTTCCTGGCGCCAGAGTTGGAGCGAAGCCCCCCGCGAAGCGCAATACTGGACTACTTGATTCCGCAACCATCAAACTGAGAAACAAACTGTTGGGCTGGCTCGTTATAACTATGGGAAGCGGCTGCTTACCCACCGCGCTGGAGTGCGTCCAAATTGGGTGCTACTCTGTGGGCTCATCACCGGGATGAAGGTTTAGAGTTGGGCTAAGGTGTTATGGTCAAAGCCATAACTCCGGAACAGCGCGAATAGAAAGCGAAACATGCCGCTTCCTCGATTGGCTTTGGCAAATGTTCTCGGCCAGGCTGCCAGTACCGGGGCCGCTCTGGCCACGGTGGCTTCTTTGCCCCAGCTCGACGAGCGCTGTCTAGTGGCCGAAGCGCAAGCGGGTAGCCGCGTTGCCTTCGAGGAACTCGTGCGCCGCTACGACCGCGACGTTTTGCGGCTGGCCCTGAACCTGATGAAGCGTCCCGAGGACGCGCGCGACGTTTATCAGGAAGCCTTCCTGAAGGTCTACCGTAACCTCCATCGCTTCCGCTTCGAATGCAGCTTTTACACCTGGCTCTATCGCATCGTTACCAACGTGTGCCTCGATCAGCTCCGGCGCCGCCAGGCCCGGCCGGAAGATCAAGCCCCAGAAATGAATTCCGCAAATCACGAAGAAGGGATCACCGACTTCTTCGAGCGGCAGCGCGAGCACCGTCCCACGCAGGATCCCGAGCGGCGCCTGCTCGGCAAAGAGATTCAAGCACGCATCGCCACCGCGATGGAATTGCTGTCACCACGGGAGCGTGTTGTCTTTGAGATGAAGCACTACCAGGGATTGAAGCTGCGCGCGATCGGCGACGCGCTAGGCACCACCGAAGAGACCGTTAAAAATTCTCTGTTCCGCGCAACCCGCAAACTGCGCGGCCAGTTGGGAGAGTTGCGATGAGCGGGCGGCCGTTAACGCGGTGTGCAGATGTAGCTCCGCTGCTGGTTTTCTATGCGTGCGACGAGGTCGATCCTCAGGAGCGTAAGGAGATCGACGCGCACCTGGCTATTTGCCCTACGTGCGCGCAGCAGCTTAGCGAAGAATCCGTTTTTCAGACGACGTTTTCCTCCGCATCGCAGCCCGCGGATGAATTGGACCCGACAGGGGCATTGCTGGCGCAATGCCGCAGCGAGCTTTCCGAGCATCTCGACGATATGCAAGCTCCGCCGGTGCAAGAGCATTGGGTGCCCTTCAGTTGGGTGCGTCGGTGGATGGCGGTGCGCCCGGCGTGGAGCGCCGCGGCCCTGATTTTGGTTGGCATTGGCGTCGGCACACAGGTGACGCCGTGGCTGGCCTTGAACGGCGGAGACGGCTCCGGCGATGGCGCTGGACAAGCTGTGAACGTGATGGCCGCACGGATTACCGATGAGGATCTGTCGAAGATGGCCGTCGCGGGTATCAATTTCAATCCAACGCCGGATGCGGCACCGGGAACTTTACAAGTCCAAGTTCGCACCGAACAACCACTGATGGTGATTGGAAGCGTGGACAATACGGACGTTCGTCGTGTGCTGACCTACGTCGTGGCGAATGGCGAGCGTTTCGATCCGGGCGTGCGGCTGGATTGTCTGGATGCCCTGAGAGCCCGCAGTGATGACGAGCAGGTGCGGCGCGCGCTGGTCGTGGCGGCTCGGAAAGACCAGAACGCCGCGGTGCGATTGAAAGCGCTGGATGCGCTTCGCGATTCAACCAGGGAAGCTTCGGTGCGCGAGACTTTGCTGGAAGCGTTGCGGCACGATGCGAATCCGGGTGTGCGCGTGGAGGCCGTGAATTTGCTGGTCCGGTCGCTGGAAGGCGATTCGCAGGATGGGCCGGGATCCGCGAGCGAACTACCCGCCACGGAAGTGAGTTCGCTTTCTGGCGATTCTTCAGTAGAACGCGTGGTTCGCGCGCTGGAGGATCTGGAGCGGAGCGACCCCAACCGGTATGTCCGTCTGCGCAGCGCGGCGGCGCTGCGGCAAATTGGCACGCGCGATGTGCAATGAACCGATTACGTGCGGCCTCCAGCGGGTTCCCGTCGAATTTGAGAACTCCGCCATCGATAAGCCACTCGTGAACCCCCGACCGATTCCAACGTCCTGGGCTGCCTCGTCGAAAGCAAAAGCGCGCGCCACAATTATTGTGATATTACTGTGCGCAATGCTGGCTTGCGCGGGAGTGGCCGCGACGAGCGAGATCGAACCCGCTCCCGTGGAGCCCACGAAACCAGGCGAGCCATCCGCAGGACGTATAGCCGCCGATCGAAGCGGATTTATTCCCACGAAAGATCGCCTCACGCTGCGGCTCACGACCGATCTCGGTTCGGTAAAGATCGTTCCGTTGCCGCCGGGCGCGCCTCCCGCAGTCCGCTATGCCGTCCATATTGAAACCGACGCGCGCGCGTCACTCGCGGAGCGCCTGCTCGCCCGATACTCGCTTACCGCCCAGGCTACCGAGGCAGGCGTGGAGATCAATGGAACGCTGCCGCCACAGATCGCTCGCTCATCGCCCGCAGGAGTGCAATTTTGGGTGCAATTCGAGATCGCAGTGCCGCTCGGCTATAGCGTCGAAGTGAAGACCGAGGCCGGCGACATCGAAACGCAGGACATTGGCGGCACCGCCAATCTTTCCACGCAAGGCGGAAACATCCGTACCGGACGTATCGGTGTCAATAATTCGCGCGACGCGCGCGCGGGGCATCTGGCAGCGAAACTCGCCACCGAAGGTGGTCACATTCAAGTCCTCGATGTCGCGGGGGATCTGAATGCGTTTACTGCCGGCGGGCACATCAATGCTGGAAATATCGCCGGCGACGCGCTGCTGCATAGCGGCGGAGGTCACATTCGCGCCGAACAGATCGGCGGGCGCGCCGATCTCCAAACCGATGGCGGCAACATCACGGTAGGCCAGGCAGGCAGCCTGGCGAGCGTACGTACTGGCGGAGGCCAGATTGATTTTGGCGAGGTGCGCGGCTCGGTTCGCGCGCAAACCGGCGGCGGTGGAATCCGCATCATGTATGTTTCCGGGCCAATGGAAGTGGAGTCCAGCGCAGGAAGCATTTGCCTGACGCGCGTGGCAGGCACTGTGCGCGCAGCTACCGCGGGCGGGAGTATTCGCGCGTGGATCAATCCCGATACGCCTTCTTCGGGCGGCACCGTTCATCTGGCGGGTGTATCACAGCTGACTTCAGGCAATGGCGACATCATCGTATTTCTTCCGCGAAATCTCGCGGCCGACATCGACGCCACCGTCGAGTCCGGCGGCGAACGCCGGATTGAGGCGGACCCTGCCTTGGGGCTTACGATGCAAGCCTCGCACGCTTCTGGTGCGGTGCACGTGGTGGGTGCGTTGAATGGCGGTGGCGCGCCACTGAAATTGCGCACCACTTCGGGAACGATTCATCTGCGATTTCTAGACTCGGAAGTTGCTTTACGTGATTCGCTGATTCGCGAACAAAAAGAGCGCCTCAGCGAGCATGGAGTCCAACTGATGGCCACGGGATTCGACGCGTCCGATTCGGCGCAGGTGCAACCCGGATCGGCAGCGCCCGACAAGGGCGATTGGCTCGACAGTTGGCTGGACCGGCTGCAGATTGCGTTCGTCGGTGGGGTGCGTGAGGATTCGGACGAATTCATGAAGCATCTGATCGCCCAGCCCCCGGCGGTGTATCCCGAGATCGCCATGCGCGCGGGAGTGCAAGGGCTGGTGAAGCTGCAGGTGCGGGCAACGCGGGATGGCCGCGTAGAGGTGGAGAAATTGATTGACGGTGCGCCGAGTCTGGCAGATGCGGCGATCGATGCAGTGAAGCAGTGGCGAGTGAATCCGACATGGGTGCTTGCCAAACGAGGAGATGTCATTTCGACGGTAACGTTTAATTTTATCCTGCATTGACGCAAGCGGTTGCGCTGGCGCGGAATGCGCGCGAGTTTTCGGTTCGGGTCATTCGGAAAGATCATCGAAGGGGGAACTTTTATGGCTCGCCGCGCTCTTGGTATCGCTGCATTCCTCACGTTGGTCCTGGCAACAGCCTCGGCCGTGCCGTGCTTTGCAATCAGCAAAGAATTCAATCAGACCTATCCCCTGCAACAAGGCGGCTCGTTCGAACTGCAAAACGTAAATGGCACAGTGGACGTGCAGACTTGGGATCGCGATGAGGTCGAGGTGCGCGCGGTAAAAACGGCGAAGCATCAGGAGTCAGATCTGGACCTTGTGTCGATCGAGGTCGAAGCCAAGCCCGATGCGGTCTCGGTCACCACGCGTTATCCGCAGAATGAAGGCGTTGAGGTCGCTGTCGAGTATACGGTCCACGTGCCGCACTTCGCGCACGTCGAACACCTCGGCACCGTCAACGGAACGCTGCGGGTCGCCGGCGTCGAAGACGTAGAGGATCTGCGCACGGTGAACGGCAACATCGAGGTCTACGAGAGTGGCGGCGCAGTCCACGCGCATACGACAAATGGGAACGTGCATTTGGAGTTGCTACACCTGCAGGATAAGAACGGGGCAGTCGCGGAGACCACGAACGGTTCCGTTCTGTTGGCTCTCCCAGCAAGCACTCAGGCAAATCTGGAAGCTCGGTGCTTGAACGGAAGCTTTTACTCCGAGCTGCCACTGGCGCTGGCAAGCACGCAACGCCCGCGCGAAACGCACGGCAAGCTCGGGAAGGGCGGTGCTTCCATACACCTGAACACCATCAATGGCGGAATTCGAGTCGTCGCTCTGCGGTCGACGGTTTAGCGTTTGCTACGTCTAAACAGGTCGGAGGGACGACGATGAAGAGAAATGGTTGGATTGCGGCGGCGGGAATTGTGGCGCTGGCACCTGTGCTGATGGCGCTTCCCGGGCGATCATCGGCAGGCCAGGAGCCGGACAAAGCGGAGCCTGCCAGTCAGAAAGTGCGACCCGGCATTGAGGACTTTCAAGACCTGCTGGAGCAAGGTCCCGGCAACGTCGAAGTTCTGCTGGACAGCGAGGGGCCGAGTTGGCTGGGCGTAGAGGCGCGCGAAGTCACGCCGGAAAACGTGAAAGAGTATAAGCTCCCCGCCGAACGTGGGGTGGTCGTGGGTCGCGTCGCACCCGAGAGTCCTGCATCGAAATCCGGGCTCAAGGAAACCGATGTCATCACCGAAGTTGATGGCCAGCGCGTGGAAGGCGCCGCGCAATTTCGCCGCATGATTCGCGAGATTCCGGCGGGGCGAACCGTACAGCTTACGATCTGGCGCGATGGGCACACGCAATCGATCAGCGCAACGCTCGGAAAGGCCGAGGAGAATCACCGCGCGATGCTGAAGGCGGCGCCAGGATCATTTGCATTTCGCATGCCCGAAGTAGTGGAAATTCCCGATATGCCGGAAATACCAGCGATCGAATGGGACAACGGTGACATGATGGTTTTGCCGGGCGGCCATCCGCGATTGGGAATCGATGCCGAAGACATCAACGGTCAGCTTGGCAGCTACTTTGGCGCGCCCGATGGCGAAGGTGTGTTGGTGCGTAGCGTGAATGCCGGTTCCGTCGCAGAGAAGGCAGGCCTGAAGGCCGGGGACGTGATCACCAAGTTCAACGGCGAGCGCATCCGGTCGCTGGGTGAACTGCGCGAAAAGGTTGCTGGGAACAATGACGGCAAGCCAGCGCAGCTGAGCGTGCTGCGCAACAAGAGCGAGGTTACCCTGACGGTAGATCTGCCCGCGCCAGCCCAGAAACTGAAGCAAAAGGTCGCCCGCAGCACAAACATTTAATTGCGGAGCAGCGCGAGCAGCGCTCTCTCAGACGCAACAACACCCGCGCGAATCAAATTTAGGGGCGCGCTTGAGCGCGTCCCTGCGAGCGAAGGAGCCGGGCCCATTCACCATTCACCGCACTCCCGCTCCTAACCCGCCGCCCAACCAAGCCAGTTCCGCCTCCCCGGCGCCACCCCGGCGATGCCGCACTCGCTCGCTATCCCTTTCCGCTCCGTCCATATTTCCGCGCCAGTCGGAACGGCCGGCTGATCGCATCCAGCATTCCGGCTCTCTTTTCCTCAGCGCCCGCCACCCAATCCTCTTCCGTCGGTGAAACCGAAAGCCGCCACAAATAAGCCACACCCGGTGGAAATCCGCCGCGCATCCGGATGCGAAAGGCCGCTCGCTCCAACAAGCCAAACGGCTCGTCATCGACAACCGGCAACCGTCGTGCGATTCGCGCAGCAATCCGCACGGCGGGCGCATCGGAAACAATTTCGTGCAAGACTTCCGCAGGCAAACTCGCGCCGGTGACATTCCTTGCGAGCAGCAGTCCCACCCGCAACATGCGCTCCGCGCGTACTTCGCGAACTGCCAATCTCGTGGCCTCCCAATCAACAGGCTGCCGTGACACCAGCGCCGCGACGTCCGCGATCCACATCAGGCGCTCCCAAAAATGTTTCGCACCGTGAATGCAGATCAGAATCAACTCATCTTCAGTGGATAACGCAGGAACGTCGCGGCCATCAAAGCGCACTCGAGCCCGCCGCTGAAACAGCTTTTCTACCGACAACGGCCTGGGGTGATACCGGAATGTGCGCTCCGTATGCAGTTCGACGAGCAGGTTCGTGCCTCGCTGCGAAAACACATATTCTCCCGGAATTTTCCTCGCTTGAATGGCCTTGAGCGAAACTTTGGGATCGTAGCCGAGCGCAATCATCGTTTCGGTCGCCCGTTCGATGTCTGCGTCACGCAGAACGAGGTCGAGATCGGTATATTGCCGCAAGCCAGGATCGCCATAGCATCGCGCGGAGAGAACGGGTCCCTTGGTCAGCAGCACCTCGATACCGAGCTCAGCGAAACGCGCGAGCACGCGGAACAGTTCCGCGGTCAAACTCAATGTGAAAAGTGTTTGTGCGCGAGCCGCATCACGCAGTTCGCGGCGAATTTCCGTCGGCACCATGCCCTCATCTAATTCGCCAAGCCGCTTCGTGACAAGCGGCAACACGCCCTGCTCCTCCGCGAGTCTCAGAAATCGAGCCCAATCCAGCGGTTTGCGAAAGACTTCGTTGAGGCCATCCGTAGTGACTTGTGGATTCGCGCACGGCAACATCGCCAGCCATTCCACTGACAGTGCGTTCAATTGATCTGCAAAATTAAGCCGCAAGAAATCTCCGTAACTCTTGGCTGCTCCACGAAGCATACGCGAGCCAATCAGCGCACACTAGTGGCTGAGGATAGATGGGGCGAGTAAGTGTCAATCGCGACGAATACCTTCGAGGGCGAATCCCGTTGAAAGCGACGCCTACTTCCGTGACATTGCGGGGACGGGAGCGTCGAAGGGAGCATAGTTGCAATGAGCCCCGCCAATTTCATCCAATGCACTGCCGCCAAATTCGACCCAAGCGTGCGCTTCCAGTCGACCGGCGGCTTTCCGCGTCCCGATGCGCAAGTTCGACGGAATGCCTTGGCGCCCGAGAAACCACCACAGTACCAAGGATATTTCCAGGCACGTGGGCTGGACAAGCCCGTAACGCCCAGCCGCATGCACCATCCGTGCAGTGCGCGACGCCTCTTTGGCCATGTTCCCTTTGGCTTGGCGCGCGGGATGAGCGGGAGTCGAAAGAAAGCGTTCGAGCGTCGCCTGCGTTGCGCGAAGGCCGCGAAGTCGAAGGCTAACGGCAATCACCGGCAGCAGCGCGGCGGCACGGAGCAAGAGGCTCTGCGCCGCCGTGTCCAAGGCGCTAAATCGCTGAAGGAGTTTCCACATTCGAGGGCACAACCTGGAGCAAGCCGTTCTCAACCAGCCGGCTCAGCAATTCGGAGAGATTCGACCGCAGTAATTCCGGAGCAACGTCGTATTCCTCAAGGAGCCGCTGAAACGCGATATCGATCGCCGGCGTCGACGTCAGAAGCTGCCACATCCGCGTGCCGGTCTGGTCCAGGCCAAAATATTTTTCCGTTTCCAGATTCAAGAGCACCGCTTCACTATCGAGCAGACGCACCATCACGTCCGGCGGCACCGCGACGCGATCTGCAAACGAAACCGTCACAACATTTCTCCTTGGCCAACGTCCAATAGAGCGCTCCAACCCACTCGGGATGTTCCACCATACCATCGAGCCCCGAAATTCTAAAGACGGTTGGATGCGCCCTCCGTTCTCGAGGTGGTCCACTGGATTGCTCGCGCACCACGGCCGCATTTGTCTTCAGAAAGAAGACACGCTATAAATCCTTGCGTGCCCAAACCTGCCATTGCTATCGAGTCCCTCGAAAAATTCTTCCCGCCGACGCGCAGCGGCTGGCGCACTTTCTTGCAACCGTTCGAGAAGCCGACTGCGCTAGCCTTAGCCGGCGTTTCCTTCGAGGTGCGCGAGGGCGAGGCCTTGGCGCTCCTCGGCGCGAATGGCGCCGGCAAATCGACGCTCCTGCGCATATTGGCTACGCTCCTGCTCCCCACACGCGGCACCGCTCGCCTCGGCGGATATGATGCCGTTCGCCAACCAAAAGAGGTTCGGCGAAAGCTGGGGTATCACGCCGGGACCGACCACGGGTTTTACGCCCGCCTGACCGGCCGCGAAAATCTAAGATTTTTCGGCCGCCTCAACCATCTCTCCTCTGCGTCTACGAAACAACGCATCTCGGAGCTCGCTGAGCAATTTCGCCTGACCGAAGCGCTCGATCGCCAGGTACGTACGCTTTCTTCAGGCACCGTCCAGCGTCTGAGTCTGGCACGCGCACTGGTTCACCGGCCGAGCGTGCTGTTACTGGACGAACCTACCCGAAGTCTGGACGCCATCGCCGCCATGGAATTCCGGCGTTTCCTGAAAAAAGAAATCGTGCAAGGCGCGGGAACTTCCCTGCTCTTTGCCTCCCATACGCTACCCGAAGTCGAGCTGCTGGCGGACCGCATCGCGGTCATCGACCGGGGCCGCTTGCTGGCCTGCGACACGCCAACTGCATTGAAGAAACGCACCAACTCGTCAACTCTCGAGGATGTTTTTCTTCGGCTGACCGGCCGCAACGCCGCCCACATTGACGAAGGCTCCCACCAATGATGCGCGTCGCTCGCGATCTCTGGCTCTTCTTCTGGCGCGACCTGACCATCGCGCGGACTTATCGCGCGCCATTCATTCTCGAAGCCATTGAAGCCCTCTTCGGCGCGGCGATGTTTTACTACATGTCGCGATTCGTCGACAGTCCGCAGCTCCGCAACTCGCTGCCCCAAGGCACTAGCTATTTCGCTTTCGCGCTGGTTGGCTGGATATTTTTCGAATACCTGCACACCGCCATCGACACCTTCGACGAAAGTATTCAAGAAGCGCGAGACAGCGGCACCCTCGAGCAACTCCTGATCACCCAAACGTCGTTGCCGGTAATGCTCGCGGGCTCCGCGCTCTATCCATTCTTGGCCGCGCTCCTTCGAGTCGCCGTCTACGTAGCCTGGGGTACCGCGCTGTTCGGCTTTCCGTTGCGAAACGCCAATTGGATCGCCGTCTGCGTCGTTTTGCTGGCGACGCTGCTCGCTTTCTCCGGCCTCGGCATTCTTTCTGCCAGCTACGTGTTGCTGTTCAAACGCGGAAACCCGGCGAAGTGGCTGCTGCTCTCATTCTCCAACGTAGCAGGGGGCATGCTTTTCCCAACGAGCATCTTGCCTGACTGGCTGCAATTCGCAGCGCGCCTCAACCCCGTCACCTACGCGCTGAACGGGATGCGGGCGGCGCTACTCTCCGGCGCGACCTTCGCCGAAGTGTGGCGCTCTGTCGCGGTACTGTTTCTCATCGCCGCGATATTGCTCCCCATTTCGATCGCCGTTTTTTCCCGCGCTCTCCGCCGCACCAAGACCACCGGCACTCTCGCGCACAGTTGAGCGATTCGAACGCGCAGCTGCCGAGGTAGCACAGACACTCTTGTCTGCGCCTGTTTCGCATGCGTCCCAAGCGGATACCCGTGAAATCGTTGAATTGTGTAAACAGGTACCGTCTCAAAAAACAAAGGGCCAGCTCATTGCGGAGCTGGCCCAAAACTAGATCCGATCGTCGATCAGGACTTCTTTTTCACCTTAGTCTTGGTGTCGATTCCCGGAGCAATCTGCGCAAGCGCATCGAGCCCCTGTTTGGCTTGCTCCCCATACGGCCCCTTAGGATCAAGCTCCACGGCCTTCTGGTAAGCCTCCACGGTACCCGGCTGAACCACCACTTCCATCTTGTCGCCCACTTTCTTGTACTCCATCGCCCCAACCAGTGAAGCGCCCAGCAAGTACCACGCCTGCGCACTCTTCGGATCGAGCTCCGTGGCCTTCTTCAATGGCTCGACAGCTTCTTTCATTTTGCCGGCGTTGTACATGGTGATTCCGGCATTCCGGTACGCTTGCGCGGCGTTTGTGGGATCGAGCTCCGCACTCTTCGCGTACGCGGCCATCGCGTCATCAATCTTGCCGGCGCGTCCCAGGATGCCGCCAAGATTGTTGTAGTACGCTGCCGTCGGCTTCAACGCGACCGCCTGCTTGTACGCATTCGCCGCATCATCCGCGCGACCCGCGGTGTCATACGCGTCCCCCAACCGCGCCCAGATCAGATGCAGGTTGGGATCTTTATCGGGTGCCGCGCCCTTTGCAGCTTCCAATTCCGTTACCGCTTTTCCCGAGAGGTCCGTCACCTGCGTCTTCAGCGCATCCCGCTGGTCCGCTGGAGCCTTGGCTAAGTCCGCCTTCGCCTGAGTCGCCTGCGCCAGCGCTGCAACACCCGCATCGAAATGTTGCTTCATGCCCTGAAACTTCGTCTTCTCTTCTTCCTGCTTTTTCTGCGCTTCCACGGCGGCCGCACCCTGCTTCGACATAATGTCTTTGAAGTTGGCGTTTACTTTCGGTGTCTCTGCGCCGCTCGACACGTGAACTTGCGCGAATTCGTACGGTTTGTTAGGCGCGGGAAGTTCAATCGTGACCGTGTAGACGCCCGCGCGCAGATTGCGGAAGGAGTAGTTTCCATCCTTGTCCGTCTTGGTCGTAAGTTTCGCGCCTTGATCGCTCACCGCATCAATCACCATCTCTGCCCATGGCTTCCCAGCGACGTCCACAATGTTGCCGCTCAGCGAGCCGTCGAGTTGTGCGGCAGCGCGCGGTGCCATCGTGCACAGCAGCGCCGCAATAACCATCGCGACGCGTACACCTGATTTCTTCGCGTATGACCGCAGGGCGGCCGAATCAAATAGCTTCATGCTGATCTCCTTTTGTCACCGACAGACTCCTACCCGAAGTCCCCCGGGGCGGCATGCGCCCTATTATCCCTAATTTACGCCGGAATCCAAGCTCAACGGGCGGCCACACTCTGACGGTACGGAATCGGGTCTTTCCTTCCCGCCTCGGCGAACGCCCTCAGCCGCAACAAGCAACTGTCGCATGCCCCGCACGCCGCATCCTCCCCCTGATAGCACGACCAGGTTAGATGCAGCGGCGCCCCCAGCTCGCTGCCGCGCCGGATAATTTCGCTTTTCTTCAGCGTGATCACCGGCGTCACGATTTCAATTTCCGTCTCTGGCCGCGTCCCTTCACGAATCACATTTTGAAACGCGCGATAGTACTCCGGCCGGCAATCTGGGTATCCGGAGCTGTCTTCCGCCACTGCTCCGATGTAAATCGCTCCGGCTCCTATCGCTTCCGCCCAGCTCACCGCGACCGACAGAAAATGCGCGTTGCGAAAAGGCACGTAGGTAACGGGAATACTGCTCCCCTGCGAAGCCGAAGCGTTGAGTTGGTTTTCCGGCACGGCTATGTTTTTATCCGTCAGCGCGGAGCCACCTATCGCGCGAAAATGATCGAGTTGCACGATGAGCCGCTGCCGCACGCCGTAGAAATCGGCGATCTCCGTAAAGGCGCGGCGTTCACGATCTTGCGTGAGTTGTCCGTATCCAGCGTGAAGCAATGCGATATTGCCGGCCCCGTGCCGTTCGCGGGCAATGGCCGCGCTGACGCAGGAGTCCATCCCACCACTAAGGAGCACGATCGCATTACGTGAATCGGTCATTTTATTTTCGGCAGGCCCTGTCATTCGAGCGTGCCCGGGAGTTTTCCCTAGACGCCCTTTGTCGCCGGGTGCCAGACAAATTTGTGCAGCTGCAGTCCCAACCGCACTGGTAATCCGTCGGCGAGAATCCACTCCACTAACTGCCGCGGCTCCAGTCCCTGCCACTTACCTTCTGGATCGTCGAACACCGGCGAAAACAGCACCTGCCGGACGCGCGCTGCCAGCCGATATTTCGCCGCAAATTCCCGCGCGAATTCATAGTCACGCCGCGTGGAGATGACAAATTTCACTTCGTCGGCCGGGCCCAGCGCTTCGAGGTTACGAACCTCGAACGTTTCCGCCTCTCCAGAGTCCGGGCACTTCACGTCGACGATCTTGATCACCGCCTCCGGCAGCCGTCCGATGTACCGTTCCCCGCTCGTTTCGATCATCACCATGTAACCGTCGGCCAGCAGAACATCCGCGAGGCGATAAATCTCTTCCTGCAGCAGCGGCTCGCCGCCAGTCAACTCCACCAACGGCACAGCGGCGGTGGATGCGTGCCGCCCATCTCCGCGGCCGGCCAACTCATCCACCCGCGCGCACACTTCCTCTACGCTCATCTTCTTCCCGCCGTGAAACGCGTACGCGGTGTCGCACCAGGTACAACGAAGGTTGCAGCCGGTGAGCCGCACAAAGACACACGGCAGGCCAGCGCGGGTTCCTTCTCCCTGAATCGACTTGAATATTTCGGTGATGAACATGACCTGCGTTCTTAATTCTTATTGGCGTCCAGACTTTGCGCGCGCCGTCCTGCGGGCCAGCCACCAGATCGCCAGGAAAAAAACCGTCACCGCGATGATCAATCGCGCATATCCCGGTGCGAGGCCCACAGACCGAAAAACTAGTATGTAGCCCAACGCCACCAGCAGGACCGGGATCATAACGATATAGATGGCTCGATTCATTCTTTTCCTATTGCTGACCCTGAAATTGCTCGCCTCGACTAAACGCCAGGCCGGTATTGCGCGCTGGCTGTATCCGTTTCCCATACGATCGTGTCGGTAACCTGCGCCCCGGCCGGCAACCCCGTTAATTGCCGGGTCACCTCATCGTAAAAATATTTCGCCAGATTTTCCGCGGACGGATTCACCGTGCGGAACGCCTCCAGATCGTTGATGAACTGGTGGTCCAGCACCCCGATGATTCCGCGCAATACACGCTTGAGCTCGGTAAAGTCACATAGCAGCCCGATCGAATCCAGTTGCGGCCCTTCCACCGTAACGCGCACCCGATAGTTGTGCCCATGCACGTTTTCGCATTTCCCGCGATAACCGCGCAGCGCGTGACCCGACGAAAATGTCTCTTCGACACTAACCTGAAACATTCCTATTCGCTTCCCCCTCAGCGTCTACAGCCGCTGTCATCCGCCAAATGTGGGCGCCCCCCGTTAGGGGAGCGGAACTCATCGCCAAGACTTCTGTAGCCGCCCTCTTCTACCCCGAGCTTCGAGGGACCAGAGGGGCGGGCTTAGACGAAACCCAGGCACAAACCAACCCACGAAGCTCGCCGCACTTAGCCCGTAAACCTAGGCCTATTTCTTCCCCAAAAACCGCTCTACGTCGCGCAATTCATGCGTCGTCGCGTACTTCGGCAACGACTCCAAAAAAATCTTACCATAAGGCATCCTCTCGATTCGGCTGTCGAGCAGCGCCAAAATCCCGCGATCCGTCTTCGTGCGAATCAACCGCCCAAACCCCTGCTTCAGAGCCAACACCGCCGCCGGCACCTGAAATTCTGCAAAAGCATTGCGCCCCTCCTCCTGCAAAGCACTAACCCGCGCCGCAACTATCGGATCACTAGGTACCGCAAACGGCAACCGGTCCACAATCACGCAAGAAAGCTGGTCCCCCGGGACGTCCACGCCCTGCCAGAAGCTCGACGTCGCAAACAATACCGCCCCCGAAGTGTTCTTGAATCGTTCCAGCAACACCGACCGTGGCGCCGTCCCCTGCAACAACAGCGGAAACGATACCCGGTTCCGCACTCGCTCGAACAAATCATTCATCTGCGAATAGCTGGTGAACAAACAGAACGCACGTCCCTGGGTTAGCTCCAGCAGCTTGACCATCTCGTCCGCTGCGGCCGGCGCAAAGCCCGGATTGCGAACGTCGGGTATGGTTCGCGGCATGTACAGCAGGGCTTGCTCTGCCCAATCAAATTCGGGGGGCAACGCGCTCTCTTTCGTGTGGTCCAATCCCACGCGCTGGCGAATGTACTCGAAGCGCCCGCCGACCGTAAGCGTCGCCGAGGTAAGCACCACGGTGTCGAATTTCTCGAATAAACGCTCGCGCAGAATCTGGCTGACATCGATTGGTGTGGCCGCCAGAAAGACGCCTTTATTCCTGCGCTCGTACCAATACACGAAGTTCCGCTCGTTCGACTCGAACAGGAATGCCAGTTCCTGGCGCAGTTCGAAGCTCCGTCGCGCAATCCGCGTAAGCTCTTCGGGCTTCTGCGTCATCGCCGCAAATTCGGTTTCCAGTCCCTTCAGCGCCGTCGCCAGCGCGTCGTAGGCTTCGCGGTGCTGCTCGAGAAATGCCTCGCGTTCGGCCCGCGAAAAAGGAAATCGCCCGTCGCGCGCCGGAAAGCTGTCGAAAAACGCGCGCCCCCGTTCGCGGATCCGCTGCGTCCGGCGCAACAGGGCCGCTGACCCCAACCGCAGCAGGCGCAATGTCTGGTCCGCATCGCGGGCCAACTCCTCAAACCGGTAGTTCGAGATTTGCCGCCCGAAATAATCGCTGGCCACATCCTCCATTTCGTGCGCTTCGTCAAACACCACCGCGGAGTATTCCGGCAGGATGCTGCCAAAGTCGTCTTGCTTGAGCGCCAAATCCGCGAAGAACAGGTGGTGATTCACGATGATCAGGTCAGCGTCTTTGGCCCGCTGGTGCATTGCCGTAACAAAACACTGATTGAACTCCGCGCATTTCTGCCCCGAGCAGGTATCCCGCCGCGCATCCAGCCGTGTCCACAAATCGGAAGCATCGGGCAAAAACGTAAGTTCCGCCCGGTCGCCTGTCTCCGTCAGCTTCGCCCAATCGCCAATTTGCCGGAAAGCGTCGATCTCCTCCAGCCCCTTCAGCATCGGCTGATCCGCCATCTGGTGCGCCTTGACGCGACACAGGAAATTTGACCTCCCCTTCATCACCGCAACCTTCAGCTCCGGTGCAAAGTGCTTTTGCAGAAAGGGAATATCTTTTTGATACAGCTGCTCTTGCAGCGACTTGGTGGCAGTGGAAATGACCACCCGCCGTCCGCTGCAAATCGCCGGCAACAGATACGCCAGAGTCTTCCCCGTCCCGGTTCCCGCCTCGACAACAGCATGCTGCTTCGCGGCGAACGCATCCTGCACCAACTCCGCCATTTCCAGCTGCGCAGCGCGATGTTCGTACCCGCCAATCATGCTGCGCGCTAGAAGCCCGCCTGGTCCGAAAATCTCGTGCATGGCCGGCCCGGAAGCATTCTCCCGCGAAGCAGAGCCCGTATCGTTCACCGTCTGAGCCACTTCTCGCCGCCGCGGCAAATCTTCGTCGAAGGGCGCGTAAACGCGCTCCGCCGGAACGCATTTCGCTAGTGACGCAGCACTCTCCCGCCGTCTCGATGTCGCCGTTTCGCGCTTGGCCAAAGTGATTCTTTCCGCGCGCCGCCTGCTCGCAACCGGCGCTCCACCGCTAACGATAGCACACGCTCTCAACGCCCGATGTCCACCCGCTGTCGCTCAGGACCTGTCCTCAGTTGGCCATTGAAATTTTGAGCAATACTCCTGGGGTTCAGGCCAAATTCCACGCCACAACCGCGTACAGTCTATGCACGGGACTCCACCTCTAATTGTGCGCGAACTTGGGTTCGCAGGAGTCCACGAAGTGGGGGATTCGATGAAACGTTCGCTCTTCGCAATCGGCGTGACCTGCCTCGCCATCCTCGCATTCGCAAGTGTCCGGCGCCATTTCGCAGATTCGAAGGTTACCGCCAAGCTTCCTGCTTCAGCGCTGGACGCCGCAAGGCACGACGCGATTCTTGACGCCTACGGCAAGTTGCCGCTCAGCTTCGAAGAAAATTCCGGACAAACGGACTCGCGCGTGCGCTTTCTGGCGCATGGCGGCGGCTACACGGTCTTTCTAACGGACCAGGAAGCGACCCTGCGCCTGGATATGGCTTCAAAGAGCAACGCGAGCAAACTCGCTGGCACATCGAACCCCGCTGGCTCCGAAAGGACCAGCAGTGTTGCTGTGCGTCTCACCCTGGCCAGTTCGAACCCGCACCCCAAGGTTCACGGTCTGGAAATTCAACCCGGTCATAGCAACTATTTCGTTGGCAACGATCCCGCCAAATGGCACCGCGATGTTCCGCAGTTCGCCCGGGTGAAATACGACGGCGTGTACCCTGGCGTGGACCTCATCTACTACGGCAATCAGGGGCACTTGGAGTCAGACTACATCGTCGCCCCGGGCGCCGATGCTCACCAGATTGCAGTTCGCATCGAAGGCGCCGACACCATGGAAGTGAACTCCCGCGGAGACGCCATTATCACTACCGCCGCCGGTGAATTGTCGCTCCACCAACCGCTCGCCTATCAGGAAACCAACGGTAGCCGCCAGGAAGTCGCCGCAAACTACGTCCTGCGCGGCTCCGGGCTGCTCGGCATCCAGGTTGGTCCTTATGATTCTCGCCAAACGCTCGTAATCGATCCGGTGGTCGACTATGCAACTTTGCTCAGCGGATCCACCGGCGCCACATTCGGCAACGGCATCGCGGTAGATTTAACCGGCGACGCCATTATCGTCGGGTCTACAAGTGCCACGGACTTTCCAGTGACCTCCGGGGCCTTCCAGAGCGTCAACCAGGACCCGTCAGGGGCTAGCGGATTTGTTGCAAAACTAAACGGGAACGGCACGGCGTTGCTCTTTGCCACTTACCTGGGCGGTACCGGGAAAACGGGGGAAGGGGACGTCACGGACGCTGTTGCGGTGGATGCGAGCGGTGACGTCTATGTCGTCGGTGTAACGCACTCCGTCGATTTCCCGTTCACCTCCAGCGGGCTTCAAATCGTCAACAAAAACAATTTCAGTAGCGGTTACCTCTCAAAGCTGGATCCCACCGGCTCGATGCTCCTTTACTCCACCTATCTGGGTGGCTCGGTGGGTGACGCTAGCTACGCCGTCGCGCTGGATTTCAATGCGAACGCTTACGTTACTGGTTTCACTTCCTCGAACGATTTTCCGACTACCCCCGGGACCGCCATTCAAACCGCCACAAAAACGGGCAACCCCACGGCCTACGTCACACGGATCGACACCACCAAAAGCGGTTCCGCTTCACTCGTCTACTCAACCTTGTTAGGAGGTTCGGTCTACGACATCGGCCATGGTATTGCCGTCGACGCCAACTTCAACGCCTATATTACGGGTGAAACGAAGTCGCCAGATTACCCCACGACGGCCACAGCCTTTCAAGCCGCCATGAAGGGCACCGCCGGCAACGCCTTCCTTGCCCAAATCGATACGACTACACCCGACCATCTCGTCTATTCCACCTATTTTGGTGGTACCGCCACCAACAATCCAGGCCAACTCGGCCTTGGAGACAACGGCGTTGGAATCGCTCTGGACCTGAACTCTAACGCCTATGTCATCGGCAACGCCGAGTCCGCTGATTTTCCCACCACCCCGGGCGCCTTCCAGACCACACCAACAAATAAAAGCCAGGTTGTGTTTATCGCACGCTTCGATACGACAAAATCACTGGCCAGCTCGCTGGTCTACTCGACCTTGCTGGGGGGAGTGAATTTTGAAGAGGCCGGGGGCATCGCTGTCGACGCTGTCGGTAACGCCTACCTGGTGGGCAGCACCCAGTCTCAGAACTTCCCGGTCTTGCCAGGTGCTCCGCAACTTACCCACTCTGGCCCCAATGAGAATCCCTTCGTTACCGTACTCGATCCCACCGGCTCCAGCCTGACGTTTTCTACCTACTACGGCGGTAACAACGGTGATTTCGGGTCCGCCATCGCCATCGATTCCCCTTCCACGCCCAACGTCTACATTACCGGCACGACCGCTTCAGCGAATTTCCCAGTGACTCCGGGCGCCTTCCAGACCACATTCAAAACCGGTGGGCCCTTCGTTGTGAAGCTTTCTCCGACTGCGGCCACCGGCGTCTTGACTGCCCCACTCTCGATCGCTTTCGGGAACCAGGTCGTCCGCACGGCAAGCCCCACGCTAACGGTTACCCTCGCGAATCTGACAAAGAACCTCCTGTCCATCACTGGAATTTCATTCACCGGAACCAATGCGTCGGACTTCAGTCAGGGAAATTCCACCTGCGGCACGACCTTAGCCGTGAACGCAACATGCAGCATCGGCGTGATCTTCACACCCACAACGGTAGCCACCGAGACCGCCACACTTAGTATCGCCGACAACGATCCCAGCAGTCCCCAGACCGTGCCGCTCACGGGCACTGGCACCGCAGCCCCCAGCTTGGTCTCGCTCACCCCTGCGACGCTCACTTTCGGCAACCAGAACATCAACACCACCAGCGCTGCGCAAACCGCCACGCTGACCAACAATGGTACCTCCGCCCTCACCGGGATCGCCATTTCCATCACCGGCGCGTCGGCAACATCTTTCGCGCAGACCACCACTTGTGGCACCACGTTGGCCGCCGGCGCAAACTGCGGGATTAATGTCACCTTCGCCCCCACGGTCGCTTCCCCAGCCACAGCTACCCTGAGCGTCGCCGACAGCGACCCCAACAGCCCGCAAACAGTGGCACTCTCCGGCACAGGAATCACCAACAACCCTGATTTCAGCCTCACCGTTTCGCCGCAGTCCGCCACTGTTGCCGCCGGGAGCACCGCCGCCTATACCGTGACGGTCACCGGCCTCAACGGCTATACCACCCCGGTCGCCCTAAGCTGCACGGGCGCCCCGGTGGACTCCACTTGCATGCTGACCCCTGTCTCGGTGACGCCCACCGCGAGCGGCGCCACCTCCAGTGGCTCGGTCGTAACCACGGTCCGGAGTATGGTCCCGCCACCAATCGTTTTGTTCCGTCCGGTTCCGCATTATCCAATCGCCGGCTGGCCTGTCTTGTTCGCATTGATCTTAATGGCAGCCTGGATCGTGCGCCGTCAGCCGACCTCCAAGAGGCTCGCCTGGGCCTTCGCCGCACTGCTGGCCCTATCTCAGGCAGGTTGCAGCGGTTTGCCTCACAAAGGTACGCCTGCGGGGGTCTACACCATTACCATTACCGGCACCTCAGGCACCCTGACACACCAGGTGACCGCATCACTGACGGTGACCTAGAAAACCCTCGGCTGTCGATACGCATAAAAATGAGCCGGCCCGATCCGAATACTCGGACCGGGCCGCTTGATTTCGTGCCGCGCATCATGTAGAGGCGCGCTTCAGCGCCTCCTCTCTTCTCCCAGTTATCTCAGGCAGGCACTGCCCCACCAATCGTAGTATTCGGCGGCAGCGGCGTCGGCACCACCGGCGCACCAGGCAATCCTGCCGATATCGCCGGCTGGAATCGCCTGTACAGTGCCAGGGAAATCGCCCCGATACCCCACAACATCACACCAAACTTCACCCATCCTCCGATGTGCGGCACTGTTGTGCACAACCTCACGATTACGACCCCCACCGCCATCCGCCCAATCAGCGGCCAAGCTTCCCTCGTGCGTCCTAGCAACCATTGCCCTACCAGCGCCCCCACGATAATCTGCGCGTAATACAGCGCCGCATACCACAAGAAAAACGTCGAAATTCCGATAAACAATCCCACCACCGTGGCGCAAGCGATCAACGCCGCAATAGGCACGCCAAAAAATACCAATACCCCAAGCCCAAACGATGCCCCGTAGTGCTCCACGTTGTCCGTAGCCTCTTTGGAAAACTCCGGCATCACCTGGAACAGCACCAATCCAAACAGCACAAAGGCCGCGGCCCAAATCACCTGCCACACATAGTAGCCGCCCTCTTCGTACTTCGGCTTGTGCTCAACTTTCTTGAAGCTGACTGGGGAAGCCAATTTCGCATCGCTGGAAACGTCCGGTGGATTCTCTCCCTCAATGTGAATCGGCCCTCCTACTTTGGCCGAACCATTGATCCGCAGGCTTTCCCCTCTTCCGCTAATCCCGCCCTCAACGGTCCCGGAGATTGCGCCGTGCTGCGCGAAAAACAGCACGTTGCGCCCGATCTGCCCGTCCAGATTCAAACTCTGCGCAAACGCCGTCAGGCTACCGCCAACCTTCCCGGATGGATCCAGATTGATAATCTCCTGGAAGGCCAGCACATTCCGCGTGACGTTCCCGGTGACCGTCAGATTGTTGGTGAATGCTCGAATATTTCCATCCACATCGCCGGTTACGCGCAGCGATTGCGCAAACGCAATGACGTCTCCCTTGACATGGCCTCCTACGTTGGCATCCTGAGTGAACAGGTACACGTCGCCGTCCACGGTCCCGTCAACCCGCGTGTGGTGACTGAATATAAAGATATCGCCTTTGATCGTTTCCCCGGAGCGCACTTCCGTGGTGTCGCCTCTGCGCACGTCCTGGGCCGAGGCCGCTGCAGGCATCATCAGCGCTCCCACCGCGCAAAACCCGGTCAGCACCAGTGCCAGCGCCGTCGACCCGCGCCGCAACCGGCGCCGGAAGAACGCCAGGCCGAAGCCACTCAGTGTGAGCATCGCCACCACCTCCAGCAGAGTGATCACCGATTGCCACCCTTTCCAGAACGCACCTTGAAAAATCAGCAGATTCAGCAAACTCGTGCTCCCGAATCCCGCCTGCGTCAATTGCTGCTCCCAAGGCTCGATGTACCCCGTGTACAGCGCATACACGCCCGTCGCCGCCAGCCCGAACGCCACGCCCCAAATCCATTGCATCGACCTCCGCGCCCGCTCCTGGAAGTGCGCCAGCCTCGCCGGCAGCGCTTCATCTTCCTCCAACATCGCCCGCGTCAACAGCCGGGACTCGCGCTCCATCGCGCGCAACAGCGTCCGGCATTGATTGCAATCCTGCGTGTGCGCCGAAACCTCTTGCGCCCGTGCCCGGTCCAGTTGCCGCTCGATATAGAGCAGGCAAACCATTTCGTCAAGATGCTTCGTCGCCCGCTCGTCTGATTGACGATCGCCCGACGCCCGGTCATCCGCCGGATTGTCTCTATCGCTCACAATGCTCCTCCCGCGGCCAGCGCTCCGGTGTTACCCAGCGCCTGTCGCAGTTCATGCCGCGCGCGCAGCAACACCACGCCCACAAAGGCGCGCCGCACCCCCAACGCATCGGCAATTTCGTCGTAACTCATATCCGAGTAGTAGCGCATCACCAGCGCCATGCGCGCTCGCGGCCCCAGCTTCGCCAGCGCCCGTCGCACTTCATCACTCGTGCTCTGCTCGATCATTCGATCCAGCTGGTTGGGGTCCGGATGCTCCAGCGGCACGTCTGCCACGTCATCGGTCTCTTTGTCCTGACGGATCTTCCGCCGCCGCAACAGGTCCCAGCAATGATTCGCCGCCACCTTGTATAACCACGCGCTGAAAGATCGCGTCTCGTCGTATTGGGTCAGCTTGTCTCGCAACTTCATGAAGATTTCCATGGTGGCGTCTTCCGCGTCTTCCCGCGTGGGCAGCGCCCTCCGGCAAAATCGGAATATTGCGGGCGCGAAGTCCCGGTAAAGGTCGCCCCAAGCGTCGGCATCCCCTGCCCGCGCCCGTGCAACAGCCTCCGTCGGTTCCGTCTTCCCCGGCGCGCTCATCCGATCTGGTCTCGGCGCATCCATAGACTAGTACGCAGCGGAGCATGAAAAACTTACACAAACCCAACAAGCCGTGCCAATGCCCCAATCTATAGCGTCCGGGTCACCTTTGGCCAGTCAGCAGGAGCGCGGAACCCCAATTTCACCCAATTTCACTGGATTAGCCGGATCACGCCCCCACACGACCCAGCCGCAGCACTCTACCAGAATACCCCACCCGTGCAGCCAGCTTATGTAGGCGCCGGGCTTTAGCCCGGTCAGCCCCCGGCCGCCGACCCCGCCAAACGGGTACTTCGCTGAGGCAGCCCGACTACTCCCCAAATGGAAAGGGCTCGCGGTTGCCCGTCGAGCCCCTTCCCTGCCAAATAGCTGCCGCAATGCCCCCGCCTACTGCAGCGAAGCCATGTCAATCACGAACCGATATTTCACATCGCTCTTCAGCAGCCGTTCATACGCCTCGTTGACCTGCTGCACCTTGATCATCTCGATGTCCGCGGTAATCCCCTTGTCCGCGCAGAAATCCAGCATCTCCTGGGTCTCGCGAATCCCGCCAATCGCCGAACCCGAAAGGCGGCGCCGCTTCATCAGCAAATTAAATCCATACACCGCCGCGGGCTTTTCCGGCGCCCCGACCAACGTCATCGTCCCGTCGAGCTTCAGCAATTGCAGGTACGCGTTCAGGTCATGATCCGCCGAAACCGCATCCAGAATAAAATTGAAGCTCCCGGCGTGTTTCTGCATCTCCGCTTCATTCTTGGAGATGACCACTTCGTCCGCGCCAAGCCGCACCGCATCCGCAGTCTTGTTCGGCGACGTCGTGAACAACACCACATGCGCGCCAAACGCTTTTGCGAATTTCAATCCCATGTGACCCAGCCCGCCGAGTCCCACGATGCCTACTTTCTGCCCCTTGCCAACGTTCCAGTGACGCAGCGGCGAATACGTGGTGATGCCGGCGCAAAGCAGCGGCGCGGCTCCCGCCGGATCTAGTCCATTGGTCACGCGCAAAACATAATTCTGGTCCACCACGATGCTGTCCGAGTAGCCCCCATACGTCACGCCACCAAGAATCTTGTCCTCACCGTTGTAGGTCAAGGTCATGAAGTTCTCGCAGTACTGCTCTTCGCCCGCAAGACAATTCGCGCATTTCCGGCATGAATCCACCATGCACCCGACTGCAGCGATGTCGCCCTCTTTCAATTTCTTCACATCGCGCCCGACCTTCACCACGCGCCCAACGATCTCGTGCCCCGGAACGCACGGATACACCGTCGGCATGACCATCTGCCACTCGTCGCGTGTCTGGTGCAGGTCGGAATGGCAAACGCCGCAATACAAGACCTCGATCTGCACGTCCTGCGGCCTCGGTGAGCGCCGTTGAAAGCTATAAGGCGCGAGTCCCGATTTGGCACTTCGCGCCGCGAATCCCTTGGCGGCAAAAGTCTCCGGTTTTTGACTCTGCACGGCTGTTTTTTGAGCTGCTTCCGTCATGTATCCCTCTTCCTCGTTCTTTAAAATGATAGAAAACACAGGCCAACGCGTAGGCCGCTGTCGTGCTGCAGCCCTCCTGCAGGGTCCAATTACTTCGATGCCAGCCAGTCTAAGGAAGGCACAAGAAGAAAAGGGCCCGGCGGTTGCCCGTCGAGCCCCTTTTTCTGTTGCGCGTAGCCACCGGCGAGGATGGTCCAGGTAGTGGCCGATGTTTAGATCGGTCAGCCGCCGGACCCCTTTCTATCCAACCCTTTTCTATCCATGTCTCCGGCGGAGCCCGGCGTTAGAAGATGATCTTCCCCACCAGCTGCAAGTTGAACGGCTCGCCAGGTCCAAGACCCGGCGCTCCATTGAAGTCTCCGATGGTGTCGCTGACTATGCCGTTCGTACCAACCGAGCCTGCTCCTGACGCCAGGTTGATCCGGTTAAACAAGTTATACATCTCCGCACGGAGCTGGATTTTAACCCGCTCGGTAATGGGGATGTTCTTGAACACCGAAAAGTCCACGTCCTTGAAGCTCGGCCCGTAGAACTTGTTGCGCGAAAGATTGCCAAGACTATTAGGAGTCGCCACAAACACAGCCGGATTGACCCATTGCTCACCGCCATTCGCTGCGGAGAACGTATGGGAAACCCCGGCAAACGGATCTCCAATCAAATCGTAGCCCGGACGCTCTGTCCCCCCGTTGATGTTGAACGGTTGTCCGGTGTGGAACGAAAACAAGCTGCTCAGTTGCCATCCATGCGTCAGTATCTTCGGTCCCCATGACGAACCCGGGATGCTGTACGCGATCGTTGCCGTGAAATTGTGGCGGGTATCGAAATCCCCGTTTCCGTACTCGGCCTTCAGGTTCGTGCTGTCCAGTGGGATGACTCCGCGATACTCGGTCACCTCATCCAGTTCATGGCCATAGGTGTACGCGAACTGCGAGTCCAACCCGTGCCACGACCTGATCTTGAACGTCGTTTGCAACGAGTTGTAGTTCGAATTACCCGCGCTATTCAGCTGATTGATGTCGCCGAAAGCCGGATATTGCGCCGCGAACGGTCGAGGACCTCCAGCCAGCGGCGCCTGGTTGATGTTCTGCATCACCGACAACTTGTGCGCCGCGCTGCCTACGTATCCGACCTGGAACACCGCGAAGTTGCCCAGCGTCTTTTCCACCTGCAAGTTGAAGTTGTAGAAGTAAGGCGTCCGGAAATTCTGGCCGACCGCATAGATACCAAACGGGCCGTTCGCGCAACTCGGTTCGGTAACCGGGTTGCCGTTGACGCAGGTGGTCACGCCCGGGAAAATATACGTGTTGGGCTGCCACGTGAATCCTGTCAGGCTGTAGCTGGAAACCGGACTTGGTCCCGCCGGATTGCCCTCCAGGCCATCTGACGCGCTGTTCGGCGGACGATAATCCAGGAACGGGTTGATATTGATTTGGTCGTAGTAAATTCCAATTCCACCGCGCACCACCAAGTCATTCCTTCTCGTGGGCTGGTACGCGAAGCCGACCCGTGGTGCGAAGTTGTTCCTGTCCGGCGGGAAAATCGAATCGATCCCGTTCCCCTGAACGACGAGGCCTTTCCCAGGGACAAATACCGCGAGGTCCTTGTTGTCGTTATGCAGCGGCCCAAAATATTCGTAACGCAGTCCAAGGTTGAGGTTCAGCTTGGGCGTAATCTGCCACTGATCCTGTCCGAAAAAGCTGAAGGCATTTACAGTTACCTTGCGCTCCGCATCTCCCACCGACAAATTGCCGGTGGACACATCGCCCGCCAGGAAGTCCGCCAGCGCCAGCGTACTGTTGCACTGCGTGTCCCCTGTGGCACATGTCCCTGCCCAAGGTCCCTGCGTTCCGTCAAAGATAAAGTTCCCGAGAGAGCGGCGGAAGTAAAATTCATCCACGCGACCCTGGCGTACTTCCCCTCCAAAGCGCAACTGGTGCGGTCCCACGGAATAGGAGACGATGTCCGTCAGCATTCCGGTGACGTCGTTGCGTCCTTCCGGAGGCGTGATACCTACCTGCTCAAAACCCGTGATGGCGATGTTCGGCGCGCCCAGAATCGGCTGCCCGTTAATCAACGCGTCCGGACTCTGGAACAAGCCCATGGCCTTGGTGTCGAAGCTCGCGTTCGCGTCGCGGAACGTCTGGTTGAAATAGTTGACGCCAAACAAAATCTGGTTCGTCAATCGCGGCGACAACGATGAATTGAATATCGCCGAATAGTTCTGCACGTGAAGCGGCGCTTTTTCGAAGTAATACGACAAATTCGAACTGGCCGTCGCCAGCGCCGTGCTGGTCCCCAGCGGCGCCGTCTGGCTCCCCTGCCCGATGAACATGCGCAACGAAAGCCGGTGCTTTTCGCTAAAGTTGTGATCGATCTTCGCCACCCCGTTGTAGCTGTACCCCGTCGACGGCGAAGAGCTGAAGAAATTGTTCACCGTCGCCGGAAGCCCCGCGATCTTCGACGGCCACAACCCTGGAATCGTGCTGGTGTTGCCCGGGAATAAGGCGCCCAGCATATTCTGCGAAATTGGACTCACCGGCACGCCATGCGCATTCAACAACGCCAGGGCATCGGTCACCCAGGCTGTCGAGGGCTCCGTAGCCAATCCCGACAACCCGATAATGTAGTCCTGCTTCTCGAACCCGATAAAGAAGAACGTCTTGTTCTTGATGATTGGCCCGCCCACAGTGCCGCCGTAATTCTCGTTCCGCAGTCGCGGTGGATTTGGAGTCAGCGCGCTCGGCGTGAAAAACGGCGACGAGGCGGCATAAAATTCATTTCGGTTGTAGTAGTAAGCCGAACCATGGATCCCGTTCGTACCGGACTTCAACGCCAAATTAACAGTTCCTCCAGCATTGCGGCCTGCCTCTGCGTTCGATTGCGTCTGCGCCGAAAACTCATCAATCGCATCGATCGGCATCACCACGCCCGCAATTCCCGACACGCCGCCTTGATTCACCGCCGGAATGTTGTGCCAGAAATCGTTGTTGTCCACGCCATCAATCTGCCAATCCATCTGGTTCGGCCGCGTCCCATTGAGCGACCCAAATCCGCCTACCGCATAACCGGCATATCCAGGCGAAATGGTGATCAGTTGCGTAAAATCCCGCCCGTTCAGCGGCACGTCCTGCACCACGGTATCCGTCAGCGTCATGGTTTGCGTCTGCGTGGTCGTATCGATCGTTACCGCCGCCGCCGAAACCTCCACCGCCGTCGTTTGCTGCGCCATCGACAACTTCACCGTCAGCGTGTAAATCGACCCCGCCGTCACCTGGACGTTATCTACCGTATTGTTCGGGAATCCGCTCGCCACCACGGTTAACTTGTACGTCCCCAGCGGCAGGTCCTGAAATGAGAATTCGCCGTCGCTCGTCGTTACCGTGGTGTGGTCGATCCCCGTGGCCGTGTCAATCGCACGCACCTGCGCACCCGGCACCGACGCCCCCGAAGGATCCGTCACCGTCCCGTTGATCGCTCCCCGAAACGTCTGCGCGTTCACCCCCATTGCCAAAACCAGTGTCAGCATGACTGCGAAGAGTAGTCGCCGCATGGATATCCCCCTCAAATCAAATTTGAGTTCAACCCTCGACTCAACATCCACTCGCGTCAGGATTGCACTACGACTTGCTCAAACGCCCCGCCTGTCGGCATTTCTTCCTGGCTGGAAGAAATAATCCGCACAGTTAACGGGCACCGGTAGCGTTCCTTGAGCAGAACTTCCACTTCAACGAAGCGGTTCACAAATCCGCTTAGGCCAAAATGGCCTCTCAGTGCCCGCATCCTAGCCCACAAGGGTGCGCGTGTCAAAACAAAAACGCAATTTTCTAGTGAGACACATTCATTTACAGAGACGCGCCGCTCTTCAAACACGCGCCGCTGGCCTCAGGGCCGACCTCTTCGCACACAGCTTCTTCCGCTCCCACTCTCCCTGCCCTCTCGTTGTTTGGCGGTCATCGTGGCGGCCCCCGTCCCCAACCACGCATTCCCGTATTTCTGCCGGCTCGCCGTTCTGTGTAGCGGCCGCCTTCCGAGGCGGACAGCAAGCCCAGCAGATGCCCGCGTATCCCAACCTTAATCTTATTGCAATATGATATTGATTGGCTGCATATATATGCTTTGTTGAATTGGTCGAGAGCGCCCTCACCGTTCAATGCATCAGACTTATCGTCGAGCGCTCGCCAACTTCGGCTCGGAGGCCAAAACCATGTTGCAACCTGGTGCAGTCCGCGCGCACGTAAAAAAGGGGAGTTCGCAATCGCATCCCGGCGTGAGCCCGCTCAATCCGCTCACCCACCGCAACACCGGATTCCAGCCGTTGCCCAAACCGCTTGGCCTGCCTCCCTATCACTACGCCCTCGCCGATCACTTCCCGGCCATCGCCAAGCACATCAACAGTTCTGGCAAAATGATCCTCGACGTATTGGGCGACTCCGGCGGAGTCCAGGATGGCCAGTTTCAATCCGATGTAGCTGACGCCATGGTGGCTGCGCTGGTGAAAGCCGGCAAAAACGCCCCGCAATTCTGCTATCACGTCGGCGACGTCGTCTACTTCACCGGCTTGCACGACGACTACTACGGGCAATTTTATGGTCCCTACGAGCAGTACACCCCGCCCATCTTCGCCATCCCCGGCAATCACGACGGCGAGGTCGACGATCCCACCGTGCAAACTTCCCTCGACGGCTGGATCGACTACTTCATGCAGGCCAGTCCCGACGTTGATCCCATCTCGAAAGATGCTCCTCGCGTCGGCCTGAATCTTCCCAATCCCTATTGGACGCTACTCACTCCGCTAGCCACCTTCGTAGGCATGTACACCAACGTCCCCGAGCACGGCTCCATCGACTCCACCCAGCAGCAATGGCTCACCAACGAGTTCGCTACCGCCCCCGACGACCTCCCGCTAATCCTGGCCCTCCACCACCCCGTCTATTCCTTCGACATCTTCCACAGCGGCAGCTCCAAAATGGCCGACGCCCTCGAAAACGCCATCCGCGACACAGGGCGCGTACCGAACCTGGTCCTCTCCGGCCACGTCCACGACTACCAGCGCATCGAGCAAAACATCGCCCCCGACGGTCCCACGCCATTCATCGTCTCCGGCAACGGTGGCTACCACAACCTCCACCAGATCCACTCCGCGAACGGCACGGTAGCCGCCGACACCAAAGCCAAACTAATTTACGGCAAAGTCTCCTGGGGTTACCTCACCCTGACCATCGACAAGAAATCCATCAGCGGTCAATCCACTGAGATCGATCGCACCGGAAAAATAACAACGCCAGCCGACACCTTCTCGTACCCCATCGACCCAGTCATCCTCAAAAACCCAAAGAGCGTCCCAACCTTATAGACGATCACTCACCGACGTACTGTGTTTCCCGCCGCAAGTGCGCCGGGCGCCGAAGTTGCATCTGGGGATCTTGACTGTAATTTCCTCGTCGTAGATTTCGACTCTCGTTTTGTCTTCGTCCCCGCCACCCGACTCTCTCCACCTCGCCCCGAATTCCGCTGACGGATTGAATGCACCACATGTCGTTCTGCTAAAGTCGCCGCGCGGTCAACATTCTTGTTGACACCCGACAACGGCGGTCGCAGAATCCCGCCACCGGTTGATCGCTCGGACACCCTGCCTCTGAGCGTCGCGTAGTACTAACTGTAATATTAGCTTACTCAACATAAATTCAATGTCTCAACGACGCTTCAGGAGGAAACACATGTCCGCTGAAAAGCCTACAAGGAGCCTGCACGTCCATTCCACTCTTCCGCGAGTCGGTCTGGTTGCGCTGGTACTCCTCGCAGTTGGTTTTGCAGTTACTCAGAAGCATGCTGTAGCTGGTGCGCAGTCCCCGGCAACGGCCACGCAGACAATTCAGAGCCTGGTCCTTGTCGGTACCACTACAGTTCACGGAACACCCATCGGCAGTGGCGCTGTTGCCAATCCTGAAATCGCCGCCGACGGCGATTTCGGCGACGACATCGGTATCAAGGGTGGTGCGTCTGCTCAGGTACGGGCGACCGTTGCTCCCGCTGCGCGGGGTCACCGTTTCAATCGCCCGATTCCCAGTAAGGAAGCGGCGCGTCTCGGCTTCGTCGCAAACACCGCCGCCGCTAACACCAGTTCTACGTTTCCGCCTCCAGAGCCTGTCGTCCCAAGTGATTTCGTCGTTCCCTTTCAGAGCATCGGCTTCCAGGGCTTCAACGGCATCAGCCACATTGACTCGCGCACCGCCAACAATGGCAATCAGTTCAGCGTCGAGCCGCCCGATCAGGGCCTCTGCGTAGGCAATGGTTACGTCATGGAAGCGGTGAACGATGCCGTCCGTGTTTTCGACACCCAAGGCAATCCTCTGACTGGCGTTGAGGACATGGCCACCTTTTTCGGACAGCCCGCCGCGATCAACCGCACTACCGGCGTGTTCGGCCCAGAGCTCAGCGATCCCAAGTGCTCCTTTGACCAATCCACCCGCCGCTGGTTCGTCAGCGAACTCATGATCGACGACGGCACCAACGTCGGCGCGACCGGCCGCAGCTTCAATCTCCTCGCCGTCAGCCAGACCGATCACCCCTCCGGTGCCTTCACCATCTTCATGTACGACGTCACCGACGACGGCCTCAACGGCACTCCCAATCACGGCGGCTGCCCCTGCTTTGGCGACCAACCCCTGCTCGGCGCCGACAAGTACGGTGTCTATCAGACCACTAATGAATTCGGCGACACCTTCAATGGCTCGCAGATCTACGCCATTTCCAAATCGGAAATTGAAGCCGCAGCCGGTTCTTCTACCGCACCCTTGCCCGTCGTCGTTCACATTGACGCTTCCCAACAGCTGGTTCCCTTTGGCGGCCTCTCGTATTCCATCCAGCCCGCCACCGCGCCCGCTAGCAATGATTGGGATAACGACCCGGACACCTCCGTAAAGAACGGCGTGGAGTATTTCCTCAGCGCGCTCCAGTTTGTGGACACCTTCGACAACCGCATCGCCGTGTGGGCCATCACCAACACCAAATCACTCAGCAAGAGCTCTCCGACGCTCACCTTGTCGTTTGCCGTGATTCATTCTGAAACCTATGGACAACCCAATCCCGCGTCTCAAAAGGTTGGCGAAATCCCCCTCGGCGTTTCCGTGGGAGAGTCCGAAGAGTTTGTCGCCACCAATGACGACCGCATGAACCAGGTCGTTTTTGCCGGCGGCACTCTGTACGGTGGAGTGAACTCGCTGTTGAAGGTGGGCGGCGCTGAACAACAGGGCATCGCCTGGTTCGGCGTCAATCCGCGTTTCAATGGCCCCACCCTCACGGGTCGCGTCGTCACGCAGGGTTACGTAGCCGTCGCCGGAGCCGACGTTTACTTTCCCTCCATCGGGGTCAACGATGACGGCAATGGCGTAATTGCCTTCTCCATATCCGGCGCCAAGTACTTTCCAAGCGCCGGCTACACAGATATGGTCAGTGGTAATGGTCTGCCCTTCGTGCATATCTCCGGCGCGGGCAAAGATCCCGAAGACGGCTTCTCCGGCTACGTCGCGTTCGGAGCCGCGGGAGTTGCCCGTTGGGGCGATTATTCAGCCGCCATCGCCGACGGCAACCGCATCTGGTTTGCCGCCGAATATATTCCCAATGCGTGCTCCTCGCTGACGCCAACCACCCCCCTGTGCCGCACAGTAAACGCCAACTGGGGCACCTTCGTCTCAGCGGTGCGCCCCTTCTAACCCAAGCACCATCATCGCGCATAGCGCACAACAATCGCGGGCAGCGATCTCCATCGCTGCCCGCGTTTTCGTATAGTGGCCGATCTTCAGATCGGTCTCTCTACGCGCGCCTCCCGCATCAACTGTCAGCGCGGGTGCCGCACCCTTGGTTTCTAAGGGTGCGGTTTTTTCTTACGACGCGGAATTGCCGCCTATTCTCCAGCAACCAGATCGGAGCGCCCCCGCCGGGCCAGCGCCCAAGGGCCTCCCCACAAAGCGACCGCGATAAACAAACTGGACCATTCCGCAGGACTGTGCGGAGCCCCCGGAATGCCATACAACCCAAGCACTCGAGGGAGATGCAGTGTGAAGACCCAAATCGCGAACATCAACCCAAGACACGCCGCGCCCCAGCGTTCCAGAAAATCGAAGCCGATGCTCAAACCCGCGGCAATGAATCCAGCGCCAAACAACGCAACCCAGAACACGTGCCAGGGAATCCAATTCGGCAGCAACGACGCAATAAACGCAAGGCCAAGAAAATGATCCACGCCAAACACGACGAGCGCCAGCATCAGCAGATAGCGACTCAAACGCCCAAGCCAACCCGGGATCGTCCCCGGTCCCGGCAAAAGCCACGCCAGCGTCGCCATCGCCAGAGGCTCAAACACCCCCGTGCGCGACCCCATGTTACCCAGCTCCGTGGCATATCTCGGCACTTCCAGGACCAGAGTCGACAGAAACAGCAGAGTCCCCAGCGCCATCGCAGCCGTTCGCATCGAGCCCCGGAACAAAAGTCCGGCGCCGCAAGCCACCCAGACGACGCCGAACACGTAAGCCAGCCAAGGGATCGGAGGAAGAAAAGGAAGGATCGGGATCACGACATATCGACCTGAGCCAACGGAGAAATGCGCGCCCACCAACGTCTCGACACCCAAAGCGACGTTCGCAAGCGCAAACACCGGCAGGCCCAGCCGGAGCGCCGCATCCATCGCCCGTTCGAGCCCGGACCCCACGGCCGAGATCGCGTCGGAAGAGTTCACGCCCTGCAAACGAACATCGGTTTCCATCAGCGGTACCCTCCCCACATTCACGGATCCCAGCGTGCACCGACCGAAGGGTGGCCCAGGCAGACACCTATCGACGCACAGTCCCTAAGGCAGCAAGAGAATTTCGCCTCTCCGCTTTCCGAGCGCAATAACCACATGCGACGGTTCCGATATGACCACTGGAGGCCGAGCCGGGTGCTACTCCGGGCTGCAGCACCATCGACCTTCCAAGGGTGCTGGTTTTGACGAGCTTAGCACGTGAGTATTGATTGGCTAAGTATTATGTAGGGAATAGAGAGAATTCGGAGGTGAATGGCACAGGCGAAGTGTTAAGCGGTTGCGAGCCGGTGCATCTTGCGGATCAAAGGAGGGGGAATCGAAAGTGAGGAGAAAAAGGGATAACGCTGAGACGCGGAGTGCGCTGAGGTATCGCAGAGAAGAGACGATCGAGCAGTTTTGGCATGGGAGTTTGGGGCACAGGAATTCTGTGCCCAACGAGAATTTCATTCTGTCGTTCAAGTTGAATGCTCAGTAGCTGTCGCGGAACAGTAGCATGGGGCCTAGATTGCGTTCATGGCCTTTGGGGAAGCCGCATTAGGCGGCGAATTCATCGGTTTCGCGGAAGGTGCCGAAGAGGCGATCCCACCAGGTGATGTCCCCGTAGTTGAAGCGATGCAGGTCGAGTTGGTGATGGATGGAGTGGTGTTCGGGTCGCTGTAGGAAGTAGCCCATCCAGTGAGGCGTGCGCAGATTGCTGTGATAGAAGTATTCGCCTATAACCGCGAATACGTTGTACCAGGCTGCGCCCGCTAGCGAGGTGCCGAGGAATGAAAACATCAGGGCGCTGACAATCATGGAGTCGGCAGTGATCTCCAAGGGATGTTTATAGAAGGCGGTCAGGAGTTCGATGCGAGTTGGGCTGTGGTGAATCTGGTGGCAGACACGCCAGAGAAAGTTGGAGTCGTGTCGCAGGCGGTGCCACCAATAGAAAACGAAGGTTCCGATGAACCATCCGAGCAGACCTTGAAGAATCGGAGTCATTCTGCCCGCCATATGAAATAGAGACCATCGTTGGAACCAGTGATCCCAGACGGCTCCGGCGAGAAGGATTAGGCCAATCTGACAGGCGTTCAGGAATGCAGCGCGAAAATACCAGCCCGGCGCCTCTGGCAATTCTCTTCCGGGAAGGACGCGTTCGAGAATGAAGAAGAACAACGTCGTCACAATGATCAGCGCGATCTGAAGCATCTTTTTTCCCTTCTTCGTTCCGTGAGATACGGTGTGGAACGGTTCCATGGATATGAGAGTGAGGGAAGTCCGGGGGGTTGTGGTCGCAGTGAGTGACAGAATCGCGACTGTCACAGTCGACGCGGGTTCCAGGGATCGGCGGGGGAGGGTAGAATCGGGAATCGCGACAATGCAGATTTCGCTCAGCCGAAAGAGTGACGTTCCGCTGCAACGCCAGATCGCGGAACAGATCGTATTTCTGATCAGCACCGGTAAGTTGCGACCGGGTCAACAGCTGCCGAGTGTTCGTTCCTTGGCCGTTCGACTCAAAATTCATCACAACACCGTCAGTAAAGCCTACGGGGAATTGGTGCGGCGGGACTGGTTACGGCGGCGGCATGGCAGTCGTCTCTACGTCGGACCGATCGGAGGTCCGGAGTTACCGGGAGTCAACGGGAATCTGGATGAATTGATCAATGAAACGATTCAGCGTGCTCGCGCGATGGGACATTCGCTGCAAGCCTTGCAAGAGAGAGTGATGGAACGAGTTTTCGCGGCACCACCGGACGACGTTCTCGTGGTGGAACCCGACCCTGGACTGCGAGAAATTATTCGGGCGGAGGTCGTTGCACGAGTGGGGAAGGCAGTCAAGGCTTGCTCGCCCGCAGAATTGGGGAAGAATCCCGAACTAGCGATCGGGGCGCAGGTCGCTGCTCCGGAGTATGCGATTTCGCTGGTTGGGGCGTTTGTGCCTAAAGATCGGCCGTGAGTTTCGTTGACTTTTTCGGGAGCGGACGAGCATATCCGGCTGATTCGGGAGCTTGTGGAGCCTTCGGTGATTGGAGTGGCCTCGATCAGCAAGACGTTGCTGAAAAACGGCGCGAGGGCTACTGGCATCGGCGTTGGAGAAACGGCATACCTTTGAGGAGTTCCCGCTTACGCCTCGGAGTAGAAGCGATCTGCGCGGAGTTGACGTCCTGTTCTGTGATTCGTTGGCCATGGCAGGGATCCGCAGTCGGCGGAAGATCCACTGCCGCTTGATTGCAATGGAATCAATTGAGGCACTGGCGTTTACGCTATCGGCGCAGGATGACTACGGAGGGAGGAAGAAAGTGCTCAGGAAAGGCCGGCGCTGAGATTGAGGGAAGCGAGGCGAAGGCGTGTCAGAGATCGCGCACTTGGAGTACAAGACTAGGCGCGCGGCACGCGGGGAGAGAGGACACCCAAGCTGCGCCCCCGGAAATTACGGTCTTCAGTGTCCGACCAAAGCAGAGTACCCAGGTTCGGTTTTTGAACCTGGAAGATGTCAACTACTTTCCGAGCACCTTAAAGGGTGCTAACATATGCGGCTAGAGGCGCTCATGCTCGACATCAAAAAAGACATTCAGGCCATGACCACTTTCCGCCGCAACCCGGGACAGTTCATGAAGCACCTGAAGAAAACAAAGCGCCCGTTGATTCTCACAATTAACGGCAAAGCCGAGGCGGTTGTGCAGGACGCCGAAGCCTACCAACGCCTGTTGGACATCGCCGCCCTAGCCGACGCGACCGAAGGCATACGCCAAGGACTTGAAGATGTAAGGAAGGGCCGGGTACGTCCAGCGCGTGAGGCCCTGGAAAAATTCCGGCGCTCCCGTGCAATACCTCGTTAGACTGACCGACCGTGCCTTCCAGGATCTCGAAGAGTTATTTGCGTTCATTGGCGCCGATACTGCCGGCCAGGCGTTCGCATGGTTCAACGCCCTCGCGGACGCGGTCTACAGTCTCGAGAGGTTCCCGGAGCGCGGTGCCCATGCTCTCCAAAGCAAGAAACTGCGGCAACTTCTTTTTGGCAATCAACCTCACATCTACAGAATCATCTACGCAATAGATAAACGAAATCACATCGTGAATGTGCTTCACATACGCCACGGCGCCAGGACTCCGCTTTCGAAAGAGTGAGGAAGCATCAGAAGCAGAGTCAAAACCCGCACCCTTACAAACCAAGGGTGCGGCACCCGCCGGCGCCGGAAAGTGAGAGAATTGGCCCCGCCCAAACGAAGCGAACGTGGCGGAGGGAAAATGGCGGCGCAAACATTGGATCCGACCTTTCAGGAAATACTGCAAAGGCGCTTTGTCGCAACACTGGGAACCACCAACGCGGATGGATCCATTCACCTGACTGCGGTCTGGTATCTGTTCGAGGATGGCAGCCTGTTCGTCGCAACTTCTTCCAAGAGCCGCAAAGCTCGCAATGTGGCGGCACAACCGAAGGCTTCGCTGATGGTGGACGTGCGAAAATCGGGAGCGGAGCGCGGCGTGACCGCCGCGGGACGCGCCGATTTGATCGCAGGCGATCCGTCGCGCGAAATCAACCGGCGGATCCACACCCGGTATCTCAGCGCCGCGGCCATCGCCGACCCGCAAATCGAGCCGGTGTTTGCCTCGTTCGACGATGTCACCCTGCGGCTTACGCCGGAATCGTGGTTCACGTGGGATATGGCCGCGCTGGACGCCCAGGCCTTTGGCGGACGATTGGGCGGGACGCCCGGATACTTGCTGCCGCTGGATTGAACGGGCGCGGCGGAACCGGCAGACGCCGCTCGCTACTGCCTCCTGAGTGCGCTACATTGGAAGGTCGTTCCGCCACCAGAATTAGCTTCTGCGCGCCCGGCGACTTCAATATTTGGATCAGGACATCATCTCGAAGTCACTATGTCCGAAAAACTGCCATCGCTCGTTATCGTTGGACGCCCCAATGTGGGCAAGTCCACGCTGTTCAACCGGCTTACCGGGACGCGGCGCTCGATTGTCACCAATGAGCCGGGGATCACGCGGGACCGCATCTACGGCAAAGCCGAATGGCGCGGGCGCAACCTGGAAATTGTCGATACCGGCGGGATCGTTCCGGACGACAAGGCGCTTATCCCGCAGGAGATTTTGCGGCAGGCGCATATCGCCATCCGCAAGGCTGCGCTGCTCGTGCTCGTCGTGGACAGCCAGGCAGGGCTTACGCCGATGGACGAAGAGCTGGCGCGTCTGCTGCGCACGACCGGCAAGCCTTTCGTGATTGCGGCGAACAAGGTGGACGCCGTGTCGCAGGAGAACAACGCCGGCGTATTTCACCGCATCGGCGTGCCGGTGTTTCCCATTGCGGCCGAGCATGGCACCGGCGTAGACGACCTGCTGGACGCCACTTTGGCCGAAACTGAAAAGGGAGCCGAAACCGAGAACGACGCGGCAGCGACCGAAGACGAAAAGGCACCCGACACCGTGGAGGTCGCCATCATCGGGCGGCCTAATGTCGGCAAATCGACCTTGCTCAATCGCATGGTCGGCGAAGACCGCTCCATCGTTTCGCCGGTGCCCGGCACCACCATGGATACCGTGGACACCAAGGTTGAGCACGATGGGCATCTCTACCGATTCGTGGACACCGCCGGGATCCGCCGCAAGGGCAAGACCACGCTGGTGGCGGAAAAGCTCAGCGTGGTGATGGCGCGGCGCGGGTTGGAGCGTTGCGATGTCGCGCTGCTGATTGTGGATGGCGAGCAGGGCGTCACCCAGGGCGACGCGCAAATCGCCAGCTACGCCGAAGAGTCTGGCCGTAGCGTGATCATCGTGATGAACAAGTGGGATCTGGCCACCGAAGCTGCGCGCAAAGCCGCCGAGCGCGACTCGCGGACGACCAAGGGGAAAGCGAAGCTTGCTGCGCGCCAGACGCAGAGGCCGAGAGCTGGAGCGAGGATCAGCGCGCGGACGATTGCCAAGGCGAAGGTTCAAGCGAAGGCTCAGGCCTGCGGGCAATCTCACGGGCAAGCCCACTTCGGAGAAGGCGATGGAACGACTGTGGGTGCATCAGCGGGGGTCCACGCTTTCGGCGAACTCGACAAAAGCCGCCTCCTTTACGATTACGAAAGGATGGTTCGCGACAAACTCAAATTCCTGAGCTACGCGCCCATCGTTTTTCTCTCCGCCAAGACCGGAGACCGCGCCAGCAAACTTTTTCCGCTGATCGATCAGGTCGCCGCTGCCCGCAAAAAGCGCATCCCCACGCCGGAACTCAATCGCTGGCTCAAAGAAGAAGTCGATTTGCAGCGCGGGACCACGCCGAAGGCCCGGCCCGTGAAGATTTACTACATGACGCAGGCGAAAACTTCGCCGCCAACGTTCATGATCTTCACCAATCAGAAAGATCCGCTGCACTTCAGCTATCAGCGCTTCCTGGAAAACCAGATTCGCGAAAAGTGGGACTTCCCCGGCGCGCCCATCCGGTTTCTCCAGCGCTTGCGCAAGCCCGAACGCGACACGCGTCCCGGGGCGAGCGAACGGAGCCACAGGGGCAATAAGGACGACGACGAATAGCCTGATGAAGATCACTGCTGCTGGGCCAATTCGCAAGTGCCGCGCGGTTGAATTCAACCCCAAGAGAGATTCCTCTCTGCGCAGGCCGACCCGTTCGCAGGAAGCGAACGGGAAAGAAAAACTCGGCCTGCTCCGTTCGGAATGACGGGCACGAGCGCGAGCGACGACGAATGACGATTGACGAGCATAGACGCGTTGACAGGAAGGAAATTTGGCCTAGGATGAAGAGGTCCCCCGCCCGACAGACTTGAAAAAATCGAGCGAGCTGAACGAGTTGAGAGAACGATGACGAGCACCGGAACCGCAACGCAAACCGCTAGCGAAGAACGCCTGTATCGCATCGGCGAGGTCAGCCGCCTGTCCGAGCTGAAACCATTCGTGCTGCGCTACTGGGAAACCGAATTCCCCATGCTTGAGCCGGTGAAGAGTCCCAGCGGACACCGCATGTACCGCCAGCAAGACGTGGACATGGTGTTCAAGATCAAGCGCCTGCTCTACGACGAAGGATTTACGATCGCCGGAGCGAGGCGCCATCTGCGCGAAACGAATGGCGCGATCGGGGTGGAACCTTCGGCGTATTCGGCACACGCTGCCCAATCCGGAACTACTACCGGGCCGGGCACGGGGGTCGGCGCCGGAACGAGCGCCGGGTTGAGCGGAAGCTACAGCGCCCATGGCGGGCACCCCGAGAATGCCGGTGAGCTGCTGAGCCGCAAGATGCTGTTAGACCTGCGTGACACGCTGCGCGCTTTCTTGACGCTTCTCGAACGCCGGTGATACGGTAGAAGTCGGAAGTTCGAGGTTGGATAGAGAGAAGCGTGAACTTTCGAGGCCGATTGGTCAGTTCGAAGTTCGTTGGCTGGGCTGGCTTTGATTGGCCATCTGGTTGCTCGTTTAAGATGCGGTTGTAGTTTTTTTGCGGTGTTTTACCCCGGTCGGGACGTAGCGCAGCCTGGTAGCGCGCACGCTTGGGGTGCGTGAGGTCGCTGGTTCAAATCCAGTCGTCCCGACCATTTAATTCAAAGACTTAGGGGAAGCCTCGAAAATCCCGACTTGGACTTGGTGCACATTCTGGTGCACACCTTCCTCAAAAACCGGTCGTTCAGGTATTGGCACCAAACCATCGAGCGCCGTCCGCTTCGCTGCCATTCGGATGTGGCTGTAGTGTTCCAACATTCTCTTGGAGACGTGCCCAGCAATTGCCATTAAGGTTTGCTCGCTCGCCTGCGATTCAGCTAGTTTGGTGATGCAGGTATGCCGTAGGTCGTGGAAGCGGCAATGGAACCCAGCCTGTTTGAGAGCAGAGCGCCAAGCTGATCTCCAGCTCCCCGGGCGGGTGGGATCGATTCGTTTGGATTCACACCCTGGGAAAACGTAGTGCTCCGGCAAGGCACCAGGATAGCGACTTGCCCACCGTACAAGAACCTGCCACGCGGTCACGTTCAACGGAATGGCGCGACCGGTTCCGGCTTCCGACTTGGAGTGGCCGACTACAAGGGTGCGCTTCTCGAGATCAATTTGCGACCACCGTAACCGTCGGATTTCGTCCGACCGCATCGCGGTATTCAGGTGCGGCTCGCGCGTTACGTTGATCCGCATGATTCCAGCGCAACGCAAAACCACGTCGAGCTGAAGCGACCCGATGGGAGTTTGACGGTCTTGTGGTTCGTCTGGCGTATGCTTCCCCGGAACGGTGCGCGGCTTCTGTTGCTGGTTTGTTCCTACTGCAACACGCCACGCCGTAACGTCTACGGATGGGAGTGGGATAGTTCTTCGGGATGGTCAAATATAGTGAAGAGTATCAACTGGCGCTGCCGCTCGTGCGCCCGGCTGCGCTACTCCTCCGAAGGTGGCTATCTGCGCCCAACTGGCCTCGGGCGGCTTGGGCTACTCGGAGTCAGGCTTCGCGCTTTAGGAAACTTGCCTCGCCCGAAGTCCTGGCTTCCCTACGTGTTTACCTCGATAGATGACCCCCGCCTCGACGAGATTGTGCGCCAGAATCACCTCTAAAGCGCGACAACGTTAACGCACACGACGAAGCTCACCTTGGCTTAGGCAGGCTGAGTTCCTCGTCGGTCTATTGTGTTAATCAATTCATTGGTATAGCGTTAGTCAATCGCTTGGTCATTCCAGGTCGCGAACTGAGGTCGAATAGCAGGTTCGTGGCACCCCGCAGATGCCGCTAGCTCAGGAGTCGGACTTTGACGTCTATGCCTCGAAGTGCGTGGGTCCTTCTGGTGTGTCTGTTCGTCTCGTTCTGTGCGCCCCAGGTTGCGCTTGGGGCCTCCAATCCCGTTCCCCTGATCAACACGCCCCTGGTGCCAACTAGCGTCGCCCCAGGCGGACCAAGCTTCACGCTGACGGTAAATGGCACAGGCTTCGTCTCCGGCGCGACGCTCAACTGGAACGGAACCGCGCTCACAACCACGTTCGTGAGCAGCTCGCGACTCACCGCGACAGTTCCCGCCGCCAACATCGCCACTGCGAATACCTCAGCCATCACAGTGTCCAATCCGACCCCTGGAGGTGGCACCTCCAACGTCGCCTACTTCGCGATCACCAGCCCCGATCCTGTCTTGACATTCACCACCATCAATCCGAACACGGCCCCAGTCGAGACCGTCGGCCCACTGCTAGCCTTCGGCACCAATCCCTTAGCTTCCGTCCCTGTATTTGCGGTAGGCGATTTCAATGGCGACGGAAAATTGGACATTGCTGTGCCACAAAATACCGGGACCTCTGTTTCCGTTCAGCTAGGCAATGGAGACGGCAGCTTCGCGCCAGCCGTCAATTACACGGTCGGCTGTGGCCCCACCTTTGTGCTGGCAGCGGATTTCAATGGTGATGGGAAGCTTGACTTAGCAGTCGCCAAAAGCGATTCGAGTGTCTCAATCCTGCTTGGCAATGGTGATGGTACGTTTCAGAACGCTCGACCGATCTCTCTTGGTTTCGTGGGTCCGAATCCATGCTCGACTTCAAACTCCATCATGTATCTTGCTGCGGCAGACTTAAATGGTGATGGCAAGTTGGATCTCGCGGTCCCACTATCAACGACTGTTGAGATCCTGCTGGGAAATGGAGATGGGAGCTTCCAGACGCCCGCAGAGTACAATTCGGGCGTTGCCCCGAACTTCTATAGCCCATTCGGGATCGTCGTGGGCGACTTTAATAGCGACGGCAAGCTCGATTTGGCGATACCGTTTGCAATACCCGTCTTCGCAACCCGCGCGCTGGGTCCCGCAGTTACCATTCTCCTCGGCAACGGAGACGGCAGCTTTCAAACCCCCACGCCCCTCTTCCTTTCTGTAGCGGACGTAGCTACCGGAATGGCTGTTGCAGATGTCAACGGCGACGGCAAGCTCGATCTGGTATTTGGCGGCCTGGATGGAACTCCTTCAGTCGCGCTTGGAAATGGAGACGGTACTTTCCAGAGCCCCGTGGAAACCGGTTTCCCGATCGCAACCTACGCATTCGCTCTTGGAGACTTCACCGCCAACGGGAAGCTCGACATGGCTCTACCTGACGCGACCAATCGAATGGTTTCCATTGCGCTTGGCGACGGCGTCAGTTCGTTTGTGAATCCTCCTTTGAGCATTCCCTCTGCGGTTCCTGACGGTGCCATTGTTGCCGGCGATTTTAACGGCGATGGCAAACTCGATTTGGTTCTTACCAACTTCTTGTCCGCCAAAAGTACTACTTCGACGGTGACCACGCTGCTTCAGGGCAGCTTTCCAAGCTTCAGTGCTGCTCCGAATCCTCTCGTTTTTCCCCAACAGGCTGTCGGCACCACTAGCCCTTCGCAAACAATCGTTCTGACCAACAGCGGACTGGCGCCCTTTTCGATATCGGCCATCACGCTTGCTGGAGCCAATCCTAGCGAGTTTGCTCAGACCAACGATTGCATCGTCAGCCTTACTCCAGCGGCCACCTGTCAAGTCACGGTGACATTTACACCCACCCAGCAAGGAAACCCAACCGCCGTGCTCTCCGTCTCCGACGATGCGCCCGGAGGCCCGCATTCTATATCCATCCAAGGCAGCGTCACTCCTCCTCCCCCTCCTCCTCCGGCGCCTGTCGTCAGTTTGTCGCCTTCGACGGTCACTTTTCCAAGCCAGTTCGTTGGGACCAGCGGCCTGCCGCAAACGGTTACGGTGACGAACACCGGCAATGTCACACTCACGATCACCGCAGTGACCGCCAGTGCGGCGGATTTCGGCGTGCTCAGCAACTGCACCAATCCGGTTGCGCCAGGTTTGAACTGTACCATCGGCGTTTTCTTCAATCCCACAGCGGGTGGCACGAGGACCGGTACGCTGAAGATTACGGATAACGCGGGAAATAGCCCGCAGACAGTAGCGCTCACCGGAAGCGGTTTGGATTTTTCCATGACGCCGGGTTCGGCGAGCGCAACCGTTAGCGCCGGACAAACGGCGAGCTATTCGATCGCCGTGGCGCCGGCGGGTGGGTTTGCGGCTAGCGTGGCGTTGAGCTGCAGCGGTGGACCGGCGGGGTCCGCGTGCGCGGTGTCACCGAGTACGATTGCACTCAGCGGTGCGGCGGCGCAAACGGCTATGGTGACGGTTACAACTGCGGCGCATGGATGGCTCCTGCCGTTTCGCGGTGGTTGGCCCAGGGATGCGCGATATCGGCAGACGCCGATGATTTTGACAGTAGCGGCTATGTTCCTGCTGATGGTCGTAGCGTCGCAATTTTTGCGGCGAGAGCAAAGTCTTGCCTGGATTCGAGTGGTTGGGTTTGCAGCGCTGGTCACGCTGGGATTGATGCTGACCTCCTGTGGTGGAGGTTCCGGGAGTAGCGGCGGGGGCACCAACCCACAGGCCGGAACGTACACGGTTACGGTCACGGGGAATTTTACCTCTGGCGCGACGACGTTGAACCATAGTGCGAAGCTGACGTTGGTAGTGCAGTAGCGGAACTAGTGCACTCGCGGGGCTTGGTGCGATTGGCTGAGCTGTAGAGCTATTGTGTCAATCAATTCATTGGCATAGGCTTATATCAATCGTGTAGTCCTTCCAGATCGCGAACTGAGGCGTAAAGCAGGTTGGGGCATCCCGCAGATGCCGCTAAGGTAAGGTGACCGATGCTCGATAGCATTGCTGGCCACTTCGTCCAGTTGCGGAAAATCTCGCGTCAGATTCTGCGGCCGACATTTCTTTTTGCGCTGCTGTTCACGGTCGCTGCGACTTCCGCGCGCGCCCAAGTAAATACCTTCGCTGCTACTGGAAACTTGGTCAGTAGTCCCCGCTACCAGCACACCGCTACACTGCTCAGCAACGGAACAGTGCTCATCACCGGGGGTCTTACCTACTCAACGACGACCCCGCCCACTATTAGTACTTTGGCGAGCGCGGAATTATACGATCCAACGACGTTAGCCTTTGCAGCCACAGGCAATATGACTGCCGGCCGCAGCGCTCACACAGCGACGCTGTTGAACAACGGTCAAGTCCTTATCAGCGGCGGTGCGGGTACCACCGGGGCCGAATTGGCGAGCGTGGAATTGTACGACCCCACGACTGGGATCTTCACAGCAACGGGCAGCATGAGTACGGGTCGCGCGGCTCACACAGCTACCCTCTTGAGCAATGGAAAAGTGCTGATCGTCGGCGGCTACGATTCGAGTGGGATTCCTTCGGCGAGCGCCGAATTGTACGACCCCACAACCGGGGTCTTCACGCTAACTGGCAGCATGAGTACCGCTCGCCAGGCTCACACGGCTACCCTCTTGAGCAATGGAAAAGTGCTGATCGCCGGCGGAAACTCGACATCCGGCGAACTGGCCAGCGCCGAGGTTTACGACCCTTCAACCGGAACGTTTAGCACTACGGGTAGCATGACGGACCCGCGCTACTCGCACACGGCGACTCTATTAAATACTGGAAAAGTGCTCGTGGCCGGCGGCTGGGGCGCCACACCTCCTAGCTGTGAGCAAAGCCCCGTCTGGAACACGGGTGAGTTGTACGATCCCACGGCTGGAACGTTTACGGCCACTGGGAACATGATCGCTCCTCGCTATCTGCACACCGCGACGTTGTTGAACAACAACCTTGTCCTGCTTGCTGCTGGTGACATGGGCCCAACCTCCAATCCTGATTGTGGTCTAACGTTGCCGGGTACTCTGGGTTTCGCTGAGTCGTATGATCCGGCGGCGGGAACGTTCGCAAAGGCCGCCGACTTGCTTTCCCCACGCGAATCGCATACGGCGACCTTACTCAACGATGGGACAGTGCTCATTGCCGGCGGAACCGCCTTTAATGAAGTTGACGTCCCCAACCCTTCGGCTGAGATATTCGAAACGACCTTCGTCAGTGTGAACCCCTCGTTCGTGTCGTTTGGGACCGAGACCGTTGGGATTACGAATACGAACGGGCAGATTGTCACGCTCAGAAATGATTATGGGTCCACCGCGCTCAACATCACGCAGGTGACCATCAACGGGGTGAATCCGTCCGACTTTGCGGAAACCGATAATTGTTTGGGAAGCATCGCGGTCGGTGCGACTTGCACCATCACGGTGACCTTCACGCCTAGTGGGGCCGGCACCCGAGCGGGCAACGTGGTGATCGTAAACAACAACAATTCCTCGAGCTCTCTGAAGGTTCCTCTCAGCGGGATAGGCTTTGTCGGACCGCCCGCCGTGAGTCTTTCACCCAGCACGCTCGTTTTCGGAGCTCAAGCGGCGGGAACGAGCAGTGCACCACAGACTGTTAATCTGACCAATTCTGGAAATAGCGCATTAAACATTCAAACGGTAGCGGTGGGAGGGTCCAGCGACTTTGTCGTCGGGAGCGGCACAACCTGTACGAACGGGAGTTCCGTTGCCATTAACGGTTCCTGCATAATTCAGGTCATTTTTACCCCGGCAACGTCCGGTCAAAAAAGTGCTACGCTGACGATCACGGACAACGCCCCGGGTAGCCCGCAGCCGATCTCCCTGGCCGGAACTAGTAGCAGCGCGGCGCTTTCCTTCAGTCCGACTAGCGTTTCCTTCGCTTCCCAATTTGTAGGTACGTCAGGGCTGCCGCAAACGCTTACGGTGACGAACACCGGCAATGTCACACTCGCGATCACCGCAGTGACCGCCAGTGTGGCGGACTTCGGCGTGCTCAGCAACTGCACCAATCCGGTCGCGCCAGGTTTGAACTGTACCATCGGCGTTTTCTTCAATCCCACAGCGGGTGGCACGAGGACCGGTACGCTGAAGATTACGGATAACGCGGGAAATAGCCCGCAGACAGTAGCGCTCACCGGAAGCGGTTTGGATTTTTCCATGACGCCGGGTTCGGCGAGCGCAACCGTTAGCGCCGGACAAACGGCGAGCTATTCGATCGCCGTGGCGCCGGCGGGTGGGTTTGCGGCTAGCGTGGCGTTGAGCTGCAGCGGTGGACCGGCGGGGTCCGCGTGCGCGGTGTCACCGAGTACGATTGCACTCAGCGGTGCGGCGGCGCAAACGGCTATGGTGACGGTTACAACTGCGGCGCATGGATGGCTCCTGCCGTTTCGCGGTGGTTGGCCCAGGGATGCGCGATATCGGCAGACGCCGATGATTTTGACAGTAGCGGCTATGTTCCTGCTGATGGTCGTAGCGTCGCAATTTTTGCGGCGAGAGCAAAGTCTTGCCTGGATTCGAGTGGTTGGGTTTGCAGCGCTGGTCACGCTGGGATTGATGCTGACTTCCTGTGGTGGAGGTTCGGGGAGTGGCAGCGGGGGCACCAACCCACAGGCCGGAACGTACACGGTTACGGTCACGGGGAATTTTACCTCCGGCGCGACTACCCTGACGCATGCCGCAAAATTGACTCTGGTCGTGCAGTAGCGGCACTGGGCAGGTGCCTTGCGTAGTGACCGGTGCCGATGTTGCGGCGTGGCCTTAGTCCTCGTTGCCCGCGGCTCGCAACGATCGACTTTTTGAGCATCGGCCATAAACTCGTGAGCGTAAGAATTGTCGTGATGATCCATCGGGAGAGTATGCACTTGATTCCCGAATGGCGTTTCCCCGCGTCTGGACCCCCTGGGGAGGCGGGTTCCACGGGTTCAAGCAGGCTGGGCCCTATTTTGTGCCCACCCTCAATCAGAAACCATCGCTAGCGCGGAAAATCAACGCTGTAGCAGATCATCGTAGTCAACAACGCGAGCGATCTATACATTCTTCTCGGGGCTTCTACGTAATGTTGGGCTTTAGAGTCCGTCATTGGTAGACCTCGGCGGTGGCGGTTGGGCCGGAGGCTTCGGTGCCATCTTGCGATGTGACTGCACCGAAACCGCCGGTGATGAGCACGCGCCCGTTTTGAAGGATTGTCGCGGTGTGACCGTAGCGGTCGGCTGTCAATGAACCGCCGGTGGAGGAAAACGTCGCTGTGGCTGGGTCGAAAATCTCGGCGGAGAATGGATGAAATATGAAGCCGATCTTGTCGATGTCTCCCCCGGCGATCAATACGGTACCGTCATTCAGCAAGGTTGCAGTGTGCGTTGTTCGGCCCGTTTCCATGACGCCGGTCACCGCAGTGAAAGAGTTGCTCGCGGGATCGAATAGCTCGGCAGTCTCCAAGAGCGAGCCACCGACGATCAGAACCTTGCCATTGGGAAGCAACGTAGCCGTGTGGCCGAAACGGGCGCTGACCATGTTGCCCGCGGCAGAAAAAGTACCTGCCGTCGGGTCGTAAATCTGCACATCGGGAATCAAAGGCGACAGTACACCTGGCGATTCGCCGCCGGCGATCAGGACTCTTCCATCATTGAGCAGCGTCGCGGTGTGACCGGTGCGCGCAACAACCAAGTTCCCGGTCGATGAAAAGGTCCCCGCGACCGGATCGAACAGTTCCGCCCCGGAAATCGCGTTGTTGGATTCGTCCGTACCTCCGGCCACGAGCACCCGTCCGTCATTGAGCAAGGTCGAAGTATGCTGGCTGCGCGCAGTCGCCATCGGTCCATTTGTCGAAGAAAAAGTGCCCGTCGCTGGATCGAAGAATTCCGCGGTCGCGAGAATCTGGAAATGAAATCCGCCTGTGAGCAACACTTTCCCATTGTTGAGGAGAGTCGCTCCGTGGCCGGACCGACCGTCAATCACGTCCCCTGTAGGAGAAAACGAGCCTGCAACGGGATCGTAAACCTCCGCATTGATCACACCGGTATCCGGTAGCCCCGCCACCAGAACCTTTCCATCGGGAAGCAACGTTGCTGTGTGTCCAGAAGAACGCGGCACGGCCATGCTGCCTGTGGCGTAGAAGCCGTGAGGATAAATCTGAACGGTGAAATCGACCGGCGCGGTCGTTTGTCCGTATTTATCTTTAGCCGTTAGTTCGATGGGGAAAGACCCGACCGCCGTGGGCGTTCCCGAAATTACGCCAGTGGCGCCAGACAAGGCACCAATCGTCAAGCCAGCGGGCAAAGCTCCAGTTTCACTCCACGTATAGGGATCCGCTTCGCCTGCCGCAAAAAGCTCGAGCCGATAGGGTTGATTTACGGCGTAAAAGGGAGCTGGCGGCTGAGACACGACGGCTGCTGGAGGCAAAACGATCGAGAATGAATATTGTGTAGATGACTTCTTAGCGGGCACCTCTGAGTCCGTTACTATGGCGACGACGTTGTACGTTCCGGCGGCGGTTGGAGTGCCACCGATCAGGGTTCCTTGGATTGGAGCATTGATATTGCCGTTGTATCCGATGACACCAGATTGGATATTCAGGCCCGGGGGTAAGGATGAACCTGGTGCAGGCGTCCAACTCCAGGCGTAGGGTGTGACTCCTCCCGTGGCGATGAGTGCAAAAAAATGAGTACAGAGGGCCTGACCGTCAGCGGTAGCGTCTTGGCACGTTTGGACGACATATAGTTCTCCGACGACACCAACCGGCGGGCCGCCGGCACTGATTGCAAGAGGCGCACTCGGCGTTTGCTTGGGGGGCGGAGCCGAACTTCCACCGCCGCAGGCGGCCAGCTTGAGACTAAGTAGGATGAGAAGGACAAGACGATAGCGTGTCATAAGTGTTTACTCCGACCGCGTGATCGGTGACGACCAAAAACGAAATTTTCAGCGCCAAGCAGTACTTCCAATGGAACCAGTGAAAACGGATAGAGACCTGTTTAGTAGAACCGCTAAGTTAAGTAGGTTAATAGTCTGATATTCGGAACGTGCGTCGCAGTAAAGTTTTAGGTCGTATTGTCTCGCGCGTCAACACATCGTTAGCTGTTCCTGCGCTTCGTCTGCTTACTCGAGTTGGAGACTTTTTTCGCCGAATCGATTCCTCAGCCAACCATCCAGCCCGATTGTGCCATTCGGGCAAAGCTCTGGAAGGAATACAAAAGGTGCTGGAAGAATCCTCCGAAGTGAGTTTGGTACTACCGCTCTATGGAGTCCTTTGTAGATCATTACGATAATTGCCGTGTGAGGTAAGCATGAATCTTACTGACGCGCGAATCATTGCAGGATGCGCATTGCCGAAGCACGATTCGCGTAACTGTCGAGTGTGCAAGGGTGTTTCGGTTGCGACGACCGAGCCCTCGTGGAAACGGGTATTGCTTACAATCGTGATTGGCTTAACCGTTAGCGCTCTTGCTTTTGAGGTCACGCTGCATCCGGCCGTCGCGCTCATCGCACTGGGATTCTTCGATAAATTCGCGGATAAGTTTGGCCTCCTCATCTTGGCGACATGGCTGCTCTATGTCGCCAAGCGATTCCTGACAGCCAAGTGGAAGGAACTTTTAGATACGATCCGCGCTAGCAAAGGGGAAACCCGATGAACGACGCGCACATAACCGCGATGTGGCTGCTTTTCTGCAAGATGCCGAAGAAAGAGAAACCGGAACTCGACGGCTCTTTCTCTCTCGGCGAGATTGGCGCAGCTCCTGAAAAGGCATGGACCCGGCTGACGCCCTACTCCATCGCCAGAAGGGAGCCCAATGGCCAAGACCAAAGTACTTCCTCAAGAACTCTCGAACTCGTCGCAGGATGACGTGTGCAGGTGTGGGCAGCCGGGATGCCTTGGCCATGAGCGGAAGACTGATGCCCATGGCAATGGTCGGGTGCTCGTTCCCGGCTTTACGTCGCAGGAAGAACTCGACGCTTGCCCGGAAGAAATCGTTGTTTTTGACAAGCCGCTCAAACCTCATGTGATAGAAGCGGTTCTCAAAAAGCTCACTGGTTCGGACGACGCGGCTTAGCTTTATCGGCCGCGATCTAAGAGCGTTTCGTTTCCGTTCTTGATTTTGCAACCGCAATCGGAGTGCTACGCGCTCGTTACTATCTTTCTGTTCAAACCCTTTGTCGCTCGCGTTCGTACGGCTTTCATCGAACGCAACAACAGTCCGACATTGGTGGTAGGTTCCGAATCGCATCGGGTCCGTGCGGAAGTCAACACATCCGCAGCGAGATCGTGCGCCAGAAGCGCCCGCGTGCGCGAGAAAGGGCGTCCCAGGAGGCATTGTGACTTTCTTGACTGATGCCTCATGATTTCGAATCGCGAAAAGCCTCAGTTTTCGCGGTGAAAGTGTTGGTGCACAATTTGGTGCACACCCCAGTAACTATCGGTGTCACTCAGTAGGGGTCGCGCAGGCATGCCGAGGGCGCGGAAGCCCGCAGAAACATTAGTCCAATGCACTTGGTAGCTCACCGTCACAAACCGTGCCAATGTCCGTAGTTTACGCTTGGGGTGCGTGAGGTCGCTGGTTCAAATCCAGTCGTCCCGACCATTCTTCTTCTTTTCCGGCTCCGCTTGTTTGGAGATTCTTCTCAGTTTTTTCCGCCGAACTGCAACTGTGTCGCGATCGATTCCCTACTAACTTTTCTGTCTTGAATTCTTCGGAATCAATTTCGTTACTTAACTGGTTCACCGAAAGACTGGAGTTTCCTCAGTGGCTAAAGCCAGATCTTCCTGACTCGCAATGTCGGAGCTAAAGCTCCGACCCCTAACGAAGTTCGACCCTAAAGAACTTCGAGACGAGAGAGGCTCGACGGCTTGAGGAGAATTTGCGATTCGATCCGCGAGGATACTTGCGAGGAGGCTAGTCCGCGGAGGCTGCGGACGCGAGCTCGTCTCCGGTGACTTTGGGAACTACGACCGGCATTGTCACTGTGATTGTGGTTCCGGTTTTGTCGGACTGGATGTCGAAGCGGCCGCCTTGCTCGCGGACGCGTTCGCGCATGCCCGCCAAGCCAACTCCTACGTTCGTTCCGGTGCTTAGGAAATTGCTGAGCATCTCGCGCGGCATTCCCTTGCCGTAATCGCGGATCTGCAGGATGACGTTCGAAGGCGAAGAGTGCAGCGAGACTTCCGCGCGGAGGCTCTTGGAATGGCGATGAATGTTGGTGAGCGATTCCTGGAGAACGCGGAACAGCACGAGTTCGGCGGGGCGCGGCAAACGGCCCGGCTCGTCGGGGATGTCGGTGGTCAGCTCGATGCCGCTGCGCTTGGCGAAGCCTTCGACATACCAGCGGGCGGCGGAGGCGAGGCCGACTTCGTCGAGGAGCGGGGGATGCAGGAGGTGAGAGATGGTGCGCGTTTCGGTTACGGATTGGGTCAGGAGTTCGTCGATCTCCTTGAGAAGCTCGTCTTGGGGGTTTTTGTCGCGCAGGACGGCCATGTGCATTTTGGCTAGAGCCAGGAGCTGGCCGAGGCTGTCGTGGAGTTCGCGCGAGAATTTGCGGCGTTCTTCGTCTTGCAGCTGCAACACGCGAACACTCAGGCGGCGGGAGCTTTCCTCGGCGCGTTCGCGCTGCGCGAGCTCACTGCTGAGAAGGCGGAAATGAATCCAGAGGAGCATGATCGCGAAGGCGAACATGGCCAATTCAATGATCAGCGTGGCGCCAAATAGGTTGCCGGAAATCTCCTTGCGTTGGCGCAGAAGTCTCTCTTCTTCGTCGTCCATTTTCTGAATAGCGTCCATAAACTCAGCTGCGGCGGTCACGTTTTCGCGGCTCAGGCGAAGTTGCGTCGATTCATCCAAGGGACCGGACTTGCGCATCTCGATGGCCGCGTCCAGCAATTCGAGACGACGAAGAACGTTGTCTTCCAGTTGTGCGCACAAATGCTGTTGAATGGGATTGTCGTTGGTGAGGTCGCGAATGAGGACGAGCTGCTCGTGAGCGTTGCTTTTCGAGGCTTCGTAGGAAACCAGGCCAGACGGGTCACCAGAATTCAGGAAACTGGTGCGCTCGCGGGCGGCGATGGAGAGTGTGGACTGAAGGTCGCCGAGCGCCAATTGAACGTCGTAACTATGAGCGACCCATCGGTCGGCATGCAAAAAACGAACGACGGTGATGGAGGCGGCAACTGCGCAGGCCACGAGAAGAATCAGCGCGGAGACGAAGGCGAGGCGTGCTTTTTTTCTAGGTGACATGCATGGTGCCCCTCAGCCGCTTAGAGGTATCAGAGACCAAGATAGATGCACGTCGCATCGAACGCCCATGATAGGGCACGCTGATGCAAAGCTGTACTACACTGAACTCCGTACGAAGAAATTGCGAAAGGCGATGGAGCGGTGTCGACGGAATAGGGATTTCTCGGGTCCCGCGGCTTGGGTTGGCTTGTGCGGATGCTGCACGCTTGAAGGCTACGCCGGGAGGGGCAAGCCCCTCCCCTACAAGGGAATTCGCTACCACGTATGGATACGGGAAGTCGCTCCGCGCAAAGCATCTCGGCGACGGGGACGTGTCGCGGCGCACGCTGCTGTTAAGATTGCGAGGACTATGACCCATATTCTTTTGACGAACGACGACGGTATTCGAGCAGATGGCCTGCGGGCGCTTGCAGAGGTATTGAAGGGGTTCGCGACGGTCAGCATCGTTGCGCCGAGCCAGGAACAGAGCGGAGCGGCGCAGTCTTTGACGCTGCGGCAGCCGATTGTTTGCCACAACGTGGCGGAGCGCGAGTGGGCGGTCGACGGGACGCCAGCGGACTGCGTGATCGTGGCGCTGCACAAGCTTTTGCCGGAGAAGCCTGACTTGGTGATCTCAGGGATCAATTTCGGGGCGAATCTGGGCGAGAACGTGTATTACTCGGGGACCGTAGGGGCGGCGCGAGAAGCGGCGCTGCATCATATTCCGGCACTGGCGATGTCGCTATGTTCGAAAAAGGCGGGTGTGGATTTTGGAGGAGCGGCGCGGGTGGCGCGTGCGGCGGCGGAGATGATCTTGAAAGAGGGACTGCCCGATCAGGTGCTGCTGAGCGTGAATGTGCCGGAGCCGTGGAAGGGTGGGGTGAAGTTTACGCGGCAGTCGAAGAAGATTACGCGTAATCAATTGAGAGAGGGGAAAGATCCGCGGGGTCGGACATATTTTTGGTTATTTGAGCAGAGGATTGATCGGGATGTGGCGCCGGATACGGATTATGCGGCGATTTTCGCGGGGGAGGTGTCGGTGACGCCTTTGCATCTGGATCCTACGGATACGGAGTCGTTGAATCATTTGTCGCATTGGGTGGGTCCCTTGGAGGTGGCGTTTCAGGACGGAAACGCGAAATGATTGGGAAATCCTGGTTACAGCGCAGATCGAAAAGGCGCCCGCTTCGGAAAGCGGCCGCTACAAATACCGTTAGAGATGCCGGTACAAATGCCAGGGTGCGCGCCTGATGAAGCGCTATGACGTCGTTGTCGTGGGGGCTGGGGTGTTTGGGGCTTGGGTGGCTTGGTGTTTGGTTGGGCGGGGGCGGAGCGTCTTGTTGGTGGATGCTTATGGGCCGGGGAATGCGCGGGCTAGTTCGGGTGGGGAATCGCGGATCATTCGGATGGGGTATGGAGCGGACGAGATTTATACGCGATGGTCGCAGCGGTCGCTGGTGCGGTGGAAGGAGTTTTTTGGGATTAAGCGGCCGGGTTTGTTTCATGAGACGGGGGTATTGTGGCTTGGCGCGGAGGGTGATCCGCGGATTCGAGACACCGCGTCTACGCTGAAGAGATGCGGTGTGAGGTTTGAAGAGCCGGATCGTGGAGAGTTGGAGAAGAGGTATCCGCAGATAGGGCTCGATGGGATTGCGGTGGGGTTGCTGGAGCCGGATAGCGGCGTGCTGATGGCACGGAGAGCGGTGGCGGCGGTTGCAGAGGAAGCGGTTGGGCGCGGGGTGGAATATCGGGTGGCTGAAATTGTGACGCCTCGTCGTCCGCCTGGGTCTGGCGGGCTCGCGTCGATTGCTACGCGGAACGGTGAGCATATCGTGGCGGAGCAATTTGTGTTTGCTTGCGGGTCCTGGCTGGGAAAGGTGTTTCCGGATGTCCTTGGCGATCGGATTTTTCCCAGCCGGCAGGAAGTGTTTTTCTTTGGGGTTCCGGCAGGGGATGCGCGGTTTGCGCCTGCGGCGCTGCCTACCTTTTTGTTTCAAGGTGACGAGAGTTATGGGATGCCGGACTTGGAGGGGCGTGGGTTTAAGATAGCGCTCGACCGGCATGGTGTGCGGGTCGATCCGGATACGCAGTCGCGGATTGTTAGGGAAGAGGTTGCGGAGGAAGTGCGGCGGTATGTTGGGCGGCGATTTCCTGGTTTGCGGGATGCGCCGATTGTGGAGACGCGGGTTTGTCAGTATGAGAATACTTCCAGCGGTGATTTTTTGATTGACCGGCATCCGGAGATGGAGAATGTCTGGTTTGTTGGCGGTGGGTCGGGGCACGGGTTTAAGCATGGACCGGCGGTGGGGGAGTATGTGGCGGGGCGGATTTTGGATGGGGTTGGGGGGGAATCGCGATTTTCTTTGGAGAGTAAGCAGACGGTGCAGCGGCGGGCGGTTTATTAGGGGCGCGGTTTAGCTTGCCGGAGCGTGGAGCAGTTGGCACTTCGCGGGTTTGGGCTGGGCGTTTGGGGCGCAGCAGTGCTGCGCCCGTACAAGTGGCCTTGGTGCGGCTGAAACTTATGGGTGGAGATTGCGTCTGTACAAGGGTATTGGAGGAACGATGGGATTGATGATGGGTCGAGTGGGTCGGGTGGTGATTGGCGTCGTGGGCGTGGTGGCTATTGCACTGGCGTGCGGGGTTGGCGCTTACGCGGGGCCGACCAATGCGGGGGTCCCGGCTGCGGAGTTTAAGGTGCCCGTTGAGTATTACAAGTTGCCGAATGGGTTGCGGGTGGTGCTTTCGCCGGATCATACGGCGCCGACGATTTGTGTAGGGGTGTATTACCACATTGGATTTCGGATTGAGCCGCGGGATCGGACCGGGTTTGCGCATTTGTTCGAGCACATGATGTTTCAGGGGTCGCAGAATCTGGGGAAGATGGAGTTTGTGAAGCTGGTGCAGCAGAATGGCGGGATTCTGAATGGTTCGACGCGGTTTGATTTCACGAATTATTTTGAGGTTTTGCCGGCGAATAAATTGGAGACGGCTTTGTGGGCGGAGGCGGACCGGATGGGCGGGTTGGCGGTTACCGATGCGAACCTGACGAACCAGCAGGGCGTGGTGGGTAGCGAAGTGAAGCAGAACGTTTTGAACCGGCCACTTGGCGGATTCCCATGGCTGGATATGCCGCAGGTTGCGAACACGAACTGGTATAACGCGCACAATTTTTATGGAGATATCAAGGATATTGAGGCGGCGAAGTTGACCGAGGTGCAGGAGTTTTTCAAGACGTACTACGCGCCGAACAATGCAGCCTTGGCGATTGTCGGGGATTTCGATCCCGCGGAGGCCAAACGATTTGTAGAGAAATATTTTGGGTCTTTGAAGGCTTCGCAGCTGCCTGCGCAACCGGACTTGACGGAGCCCCGGCAGGAGAAGGAGAAGAGGGAGACGAAGACTGATGCGCTGACGAAGCGGCCGGCCATTGCGGTGGCTTACCATGTGCCGGAGCGGAATACGCCGGAATACTACGCGATGATTTTGCTGGATCAGATTTTGATTGAGGGTGATGACAGCTTGTTGCATCAGGAATTGGTGCAGAAGCGCGGGATTACAGGCGGCGTTGAAGGCGGGATCAATTTACTGGGGAATCCTTTTGATTATCAGGGACCGATGCTGTTTATTGCGAACCTTATGTACGATCCTTCGACGAAGCCGGATGATATTTTGGCGGCGATCGATGGGGTGATTGAGCCTTTGCGGAAGAAGGCAGTGGATCAGAAGACTTTGGATCGGGCTCTGGTGAAGGCGCGGTCGGATATGTATGACACGTTTGGGCAGCAGGGTGGATTTGGGTTGGTGGATATTTTGGCTAGTTTTGCTTTGTTTGATGATAATCCGGGGCGGGTGAATTCGCTGGCTGGGGAGCTTCAGAAGGTTACGCCGGAATTGTTGCAGAAGACGGCGGCGGAGTATTTGAGGAGTTCGAATCGGACGGTTTTGGTGGTGGAGCCGGCGGAGAAGAAATGAGAGCCGGGGCGTGGGAGCGGAATTAGAAGTGAAAGAGATTTCACCACAGAGGGCGCAGAGTAAAAAGATAACGCAGAGACGCTGAGGACGCGGAGAGTCGCGGAGATTCTTGGAGGGAACCGATGAGTCGCATGAGGATTTTGGTGGGATTGGGAATGGCGGGCATCGTGGCGGGACTGGTTGCGCCGCCGATGATGGCACAGAAACAGACGCCGCCTTTGGGTGGGGCGCCTAAGGCGTTTACGGTGCCTGCGCATGAGACTTATGCGTTGGCGAACGGGATGAGGGTGACGCTCGTGCCTTATGGGAATATTCCGAAGGTCACCGTCAGCCTGGCATTGCGTGGCGGGAATATTGATGAGGTTAAGGAACAGCTTGGGGTGGCGGATATTACGGGAGAGTTGCTGAAGGAAGGCACGACTTCGCTTAGTTCGAAGGAAGTTGCGGAGGCGGCGGCGGGCATGGGGACCACGCTCGCGGTTGCCGTGGGCGCGGATGAGACAACCGTGGCGATGGATGTGTTGTCTGAGAGTGGACCTGGGGCGGTGAAACTGCTGGCGGATGTGGTGGAGCATCCGCTGTTGCCGGAGTCGGAGTTGGCGCGGTTGAAGACGAATATGCTGCGGGAGATCGCGGTGGCGAAGACGCAGCCCGGGCAGATTGCTTTGGCGCGGTTTCGGAAATTGATGTACGGGGATCATCCTTATGGGGATGTTTTGCCTACCGAAGAGACCGTCAACAAGTTGACGATTGCGGATGCCAAGAAATTTTATGCGGCGAATTATGGGGCTGGGCGGGCGCATTTGTATGTGGCGGGGAAGTTCGATGCCGCGGCAGTGAAGAAGGCGATTGCGGAAAATTTTTCGGGCTGGGCGAAGGGCTCGGCGGCGGTGGAGAAGGTGCCTTCTCCGAAGACGCAGAGGATTTTGGATGTGACCGACCGGCCCGGTGCGCCGCAGTCGACCTTATATGTGGGGTTGCCAGTGGCAGGCCCGACCAGTCCGGATAATGTGCGGTTGATTGTCAGCAATTCCCTGCTGGGTGGGTCTTTTGCTTCGCGGATTACCACGAATATTCGCGAGCAGAAAGGTTATACGTATTCGCCACGGAGCCAGGTCTCCAATCGATATCACGATGCTTATTGGGTGGAGGTTGCGGATGTTACGACCAAAGATACCGGGGCTTCTTTGAAGGAAATATTCGGAGAGATTACCCGGTTGCAAAAGGAAGCGCCTGGAGTGGATGAGTTGAAGGGGATTCAGAGTTATCTATCGGGGATTTTTGTGATTCAGAATTCCACGCGACAGGCTTTGATTGGGCAGTTGCGGTTTGTGGATTTGCAGGCGTTGGGTGAAGATTATTTGAAGACTTATGTGCAGAGGGTGAATGCGGTTACGCCGGAGGAGGTTTCGGCGACGACTGCTAAGTACATTAAGCCGGAGTCGATGACGATTGTTGTGGTGGGGGATAAGGCTAAGGTTGCGGAGCAGCTGACGGAGTATTCGGGTGGTGCGGGGAAATAGGGAGAATTGTGGGGGATGTTTGGTTTTGATTTGTAGCGGCGATACGGTTCCATGGCGCGGGGGCTGCTCGATTGTGGTGCCGGATTGCATGTCGCTATCGGATGGGTTGTGTGGCATCTAAACCCCGCCGTCTCGGAGACGGCGGCTACAGGACGGGGCGGCGGCAGTTGAAGGACGAGGCTAGGCCTTGTGGGCGCGACGGCGGTGATGTAGTGTTTCGGGGTGTTTGACGCGGCGGGCTTTTTCGGCGTAGAGGTGTTGGTCGGCTTCTGAGAGCAGTTTTTCGATACGTTCACCATCCCCATTGTAAATTGAAATTCCAATGCTGGCTGAGAGCGGGGGTGTCTCGGTGTCGGCGGCCAGGACCTCGCGGATGCGACCTGCGACCAGTTGAGCTTCGGTTTCTTGCGATTCGGGTAGGACTAGCGCGAATTCGTCGCCGCCGTAGCGTGCGGCGGTGTCGATGGCGCGGCAGTGTATGCGAAGAGTGTCGGCGAGGCGGCATAGTGCTCGGCTGCCAACCAGGTGACCGTAGGTGTCGTTGATTTTTTTCAGGCCGTCGAGGTCGAGAAGCAGGACGGCGAAGGAACGGCCGTTGCGATTGGTACGCTCGGTTTCGCTTTCGAGGACGTCGAGGAGACGGCGGTAGTTGGCCAGGCCGGTGAGCGGGTCGCTGACGGCCAGGTGCTGGACTTGTTCGAAGAGACGGGCGTTGTCGAGTAACGCGCCGCCAAGTGCTACGGCGTAGCTGGTGACCGTGAGGGCTTGCGCGAGGACGAAGGGAGAGTCCAGCAGACGCACGGACTGCGAAGCGGCCAGCTGGGCTGCGACGTTCATCCAGGCGGCGGAGTAAAGCGCGCGGTCGAATGCGGAGTCTTCGATTTGCAGACGGCGGCGGAACCAGACGAGAGCGATCAGAAATAGTGCAGCGGGCAGGAGCTGCTGGGGATTGGGGATGAAGGCGAGCGGGTGCGGCGAGGTCTCTGGAGGGAGACGGCGCAGCGCGGCGGTGATGAGATAGGTGAGGCCGACGACGGTGAGCAGTGCGCCCGCAATTTCCAGGCGCGGCCGGCGAGAGCGTGGGAGGAAATGCTCGACGAGAAGAGCTACAACGAGTAAGAGGCCCAAGACGATGCGGCCGACCCACCAGGAGACTGGGGCCCAGCGGAGATGCACCGGGGCTTCCTGGAGAAATTGAAAGAAGAGCAGGCTCGAGGCGGTGAGGAGCGTGCCGGAGAGCAGGAAGCCGGAACCGAGGATCAGGGAGATGCGGTCCTGCGTGCCTTGGAAACGCACGAGGGTGACGGCGGCGAAAACGAAGGCTAGCAGGCCGGTGGTGACTTGCAGGTATCCCTGGAGGATGGGATCGGATTGCAGGGGCACGACGCGCAGCCACATGGAGAGGAAAAAGACGACGAGGAAGCCGGAGGCGTGCGAGAGGAAAGGTGTCGCGCCGTTGCGGTCGGAGATGAGTGAGCCCTTGCCCATATTTGCTTTGTTGACCTCGGCTGGGACCGGGCCCCTCTCACTTTATTAGACTCCGGATTTGGCCGTAGCGTTGCGGGGGAATGTGAGAATGTTTTCACTAAAAGATACCGTACTAGTGGATTTGTTGACCTGTACATACGTACAGGTCTTTTTGTTTGGCGAGAAACAGGAGAGCTGGCTATTTTTTCCGGGCGTGCTTATGGTTCGGGCTTGTCGAGGTGATGCTGGCTTGAGAAAACTTCGCGGACGCGGTCGAGGGAGTCGATTTCGTTTACGGGCTTGTCTGGGCGAAGACGGATGATGCGTGGGAATCTCAGGGCGAAGCCGCTGTTGTGACGATTCGAATGCTGGACATTGTTGAAGGCCACTTCCATCACGATGAGCGGGTCGACGGTGCGAACGTGGCCGCGATCTTCGATCGTGTGGGCCAGGAAAAATTCGGTTAGCTCGCGGATTTCTACGTCGGTTACGCCGGAGTAGGCTTTGCCGATGTTGACGAGGCGGTCGGCGTCGCGGACAGCGAATGTGTAGTCGGAGAGTAAGCCGCGGCGCTTGCCCTGGCCGTATTCGGCAGCGGTGACTACGACGTCGAGCGTGGCTAGCGGGCGCTTTAGCTTGATCCAAAATTGGCCGCGACGGCCTGGAACGTACGGGGATTGCGGGGCTTTTGCCACAAGGCCTTCGTTGCCGTTTGCCAGCGCGGAGTTGAAGGCGGTCTCGATTTCTTTGGTGGTGGTGCAGAGGTCGGCGCGAGTGAACTGAAGTTCGGGTTTTTCGTGCGGGGTGAGGAGATCGGTTAGTTTCAGACGGCGTTCGGCAAGTTCGAGGTCGAGGAGCGTTTGATTGTTTAGGAGGAGGAGGTCGAAGGCTACGAAGCTTGCGGGGACCAGCGTTGTGGTGAAGAGATCGATTTGCTTGCGGCCTAGGCGCTGCTGGAGTTCGGTGAAAGGGATGGCTCGGCCGTCGCGCCAGCCGATGATTTCGCCGTCCAGGATGAAGTCGGCGGGGATTTTGCGGATAGGTGGGAGGAGTTCGGGGAATTCGGTGACACGGTCAAGGGTGCGGGAGTAGATCTCTACTTGCTCGCCGCGCTTGTGGACTTGGGCGCGGATGCCGTCGAATTTTTCCTCTATCAGCGCGCCTGTGGGGAATGTGGCGATCAGGTCGGCTGCGGTGTCGACGGGGCTGGCTAGCATTACCGAGATGGGGCGGAAGAGTTCGAGTTGGACTTCGGCAAGACGGCCGGCGGCGGCTTGGCGAAGAGTTTCGCTAATGTCACCGGTAAGCATGTTGGCGCGCTGGACCGCGGCTAGAGGATGGTCGTAGCACTGTGCGATCGCTTCTTCGACGAGGCTTTCTTTCAGGCCGATACGGAGGTCGGTGGTGCAGAGCTTGATGAAGTACTTGGATTCCAGGGCGCAGAGTTGGCGGAGGGTTTGTTCGAACAAGGCTTGCTTTGCTGCGGGGCCCCGTTGGTGGCTTAGGGAGCCGTAGACTGCGGCGATGTCGGTGAGCGTCAGAGGCGATGGAGTTTGATGGGCTTGCAGGATTTCTTCGGCGCCCGCGCCCAGGTCGCCGTGGTGACGGAGGATGGGGGCGAGTTCGTGCGGGTCTTTTTTGGCGATGGCGGCGACGGCTCGAAGCAGGATGGAGAAGCCAATGGAAAGGACGCGCTCTTCGCGGCGAGGGAAGACGCGGCCGCAGAGGTAGAGGGCGGCTAACGCGGCGTTTTCCAGGGAAGAAGAGCGGAGATAGTCTGCGACGAGGCGTATTTTTTCGGTTTTCTTGGTGGTTGCGGCGATGGATTCGCAGAGCTGGCTGAAGCGGTACATGGGAGTGAGCCAGTATCGCACGGAGTAATTGGGAGGTGGCTTGAGGAAAAGATTGACCTTGCGCGGAGGGTGGGATTTTCGGAAAATGCTTTATTCAAACGATTCAATATTGGACAAGCGGACAGGCGTTGGGCGGACCGGCTTCGACGTTATGGTTGCGGCTTTGTGTTGTCTAAACCCCGCCGGGCGCTTCGAAGCTCAGGGTAAAAGAAGGCGGCTACCGGATAGGTGACATTCGTATTTTTCGGTGATGTGAGGAGATCCTTTGGCTAGCGAAGCAGCGGTGGTGACCAGTACCGGGCCGGGTCTGCGGAGAACGCTCACGCTGTGGGATTTGATTTTATATGGCGTGATTGTGATTCAGCCGGTGGCGCCGATGTCAGCGTTTGGCGCACTGAGCGACCGTGGGCGAGGCCATGTGGTGACGGCGATTTTGATCGCCATGGTCGCCATGCTTTTCACAGGAATCAGCTACGGGCGAATGGCGAGGGCGTACCCCAGCGCGGGCTCTGCGTTCACGTACGTGGCGCAAGAGATTCATCCCTCGATCGGATACGTCACGGGCTGGAGCATGGTTATGGATTACATGCTCAATCCGCTGATCTGTACGATTTGGTGCGCACAGCAGGCGCATGAATTCGCGCCAGGAATCGCGGTGTGGGGCTGGAAGATTATTTTTGCCACGGTTTTCACGCTGCTGAATCTTCGGGGCATCAAGACATCCGCCCGGGTTAACGCGGGAATGGCTGCGGGAATGAGCGTGGTCATCATCGTAATTTTCGTGACCGCGATTCGCTATATTCTGGGCCACCCACATAGCGATCCGGGATTTTTTACCAGACCGTTCTACGATCCCCAGACATTTACATGGGGCGGACTGTTTGGGTGCACGTCGATCGCGGTGCTGACGTACATCGGTTTCGACGGCATCTCGACGCTTTCCGAGGAAGCGGAGAATCCCCGGCGCAACATTCTTCTGGCCACAGTTCTGACCTGCGTGGTGATTGGGATTCTGTCCGCCGCCGAGGTGTATGTGGCGCAACTAATTTGGCCAGCGTCGCAACCATTTCCGAACCCGGATACCGCTTATGTGTACGCCGCGGCGCGCACTTGGGCGCCACTGTTCGGCATCGTCGGGTTAACGCTGGTGATCGCGAACTTTGGTTCAGGCCTTGGAGCGCAGATCGGGGCGGCGCGCTTACTGTTCGGCATGGGTAGAAGTAATGCGCTGCCAAAGTCGTTTTTTGGCATGGTGGACGAGAAAAACCGCGTGCCGCGCAACAACGTTATTTTCGTCGGCGCAATCGCGCTGATTGGATCTTTTTTCCTGAGCTTCGGGCGAGGGATCGAGCTACTGAATTTCGGCGCGTTGATTGCTTTCATGGGAGTGAACGCGGCGGCGTTCTTACGGTACTTCGTTCGAGCGAATGACAAGAAAGCGTGGAATTTCATCCCGCCCGTGATCGGGTTCTTCATTTGCCTTGGGCTGTGGGGAAGTCTTAGCCGGCCCGCGATGATCGTAGGGAGTATCTGGATGGCCGTGGGAATCGCTTTCGGGGTGTGGAAGACGAGATGGTTCCGGGAACCGCTGTCATTTGAAGTGCCCGCGGAATAGGAGCTTGGGCGTGCAGGAGAGATTGCAAATTGGGTGACTCTGGCAGGATGATGATGCCCGCGGAGGAACCTCTACCGGTGAAGCGGCCCAGCGGGAAGAATGCGGCTGTGACGATGCGCGACGTGGCGACGCAGAGTGGGTTCTCGCCGGCTACGGTGTCGATCGTGCTGAACAATGCGCCGCTGGCGCGGTACATCGCACCGGCAACCAAAAAACGAATTGAAGAAGTGGCAAGGAAGCTGGGTTACCGCCCGAATGTGATGGCGCGTTTTTTACGGAGCAAGCGGACCCACAGCGTGGGGGTATTGTTTTCGGACATCACGGATCCCTTCTGTACGCTGGTGATGCGCGGTATTGAGAATACGCTTTATCAGGCCTCCTACGTGTCGATTTTCGCCGACGCGCATAACCAGCGAAACCGTTTCGAACGGTATCTGGAAATGCTGCTGGAGCGGCATGTGGAAGCATTGATTGTCGTCGCCAACTGGCTGTTCGTCGACATTCAACTGCTGGCGGATCTCAGCAAGCGCAACATTCCCGCGGCAACAATTTGCTGTGAATTGCCGGGGGACACGATCAGTTCGGTGATGGTGGACAACGAAGCTGGAGCACGATTGGCATTGGAGCATTTGTACCAGCTGGGGCACAGGAAGATTGCGTTCATCCGCGGGCCCAAGATGTTAATCGACAGTGGGCCGCGGTGGCGCGGGATTCAGAAATTTGCCCAGAGTGCGGGGTTGGAGATCGATCCGGCGCTCACCCAGCAGTTGCCGGAATCGCTGGATCCGAATTCCAGCTTTGAGAGCGGGTTTCGATTCGCTGAAGACTTACTGCAACGCAAGAAGAAATTCACCGCGGTGATGGCGTTTGATGACTTGGCGGCGCTTGGGGCGATCCGCGCTTTGACGAAGGCGGGCGTTAAGGTACCGGAACAGTGCTCAGTGACGGGTTTTGATGATGTGGCGCTCTCGTCGTTGTCGGCGCCGTCGTTGACGACCGTGCGGCAGCCGATGGAAGCGATGGGGGAGCTGGCCGTGAACATCATCATGGAAGGGGTCAACGCGTCACTGGAAAAGCGGGAGTGGAATATCGTCAATCACAAGATGAGTCCGGAATTGGTGATTCGGGAGTCGACGCGGGCGGTCTCACTTGCGAGCGCAGACGACTGATAGGCCTGATTCCGTGTCTCGAAGAGTTTCCTCAGGGGCTAAAGCCCAACCTTTTCGGACCCAATGCCGGAGCTAAAGCTCCGACCCCCTGAAAACATTCATTGGGTACTACCGGCGAACAAAAACAAGCGCGGGCCGAGTGGCCCGCGCTGGCTTTGCACAACAGCGGCGATACAGGAAGAACCCGCGGCTGCACGACCAAGTTGGAAGGCGGCGACAGAATGCATTCAGCCGCTGCATTTTGATTGCTGCGGTCGGTTATTATGGAGCAACAAAGACTGACGCGGGCAGCATGAACTCCACGTTTGGAATTTCGGTGCTCACTTTGATGCGCTCGAACTTACCTTTCTTTCCGCCGTCGCCGGCGAACGAAAGCAAGTATTGGTTCTGGAGGTGCTCCTGGATTTCATCAAAGTATGGTTTCAAGTTTACCGGCACGCCTGAGCCGAGATAATAGGATTCGGCGCCGGTTTCTTCGGAAAGGCGGCTGAGATTCGATTGTGCGTTGAAAACGCGGAATTGACGGCGGCCGACGTGTCCGGCATCGGGATAGTAGATGGTCCAGACATTGATGTTCTTTTTCTGGGCTTGTTCGACGGTGGAATCCAGATCCGGATCGACCGGGTCGAAGCCACCCCGGAAGTAGTCCACGCCGGAGGAAAACATCAGGATCGAACGGCGATCACCGCCATTGTCGGGCCAACGCTTGACCCAGTCCTGGACCGAGAGATAGGGACTGCTGAACGCGCCGCCGGAACCGATGGGCATGCGTAACGCTTTGGCCGCGAGTGCGTGGTCATTGGTGAAATCCTGCACAACGCTGGCGGAGGCGTTGCGAGAATACGCAACCGCGATGTAAGTGGTTTGCGGCTGTGCATCGATGAAGGCTTTCAGATCGTTCCACTGGCTGGCAATTTCTGAATCCAGCGAGTCGTCGATCAGAATGGCCAGGAAGAGTGTTTCACCGCGCTTCCAATCGGCCACCGGTACGCGCTCCTTGCTTTTAAACAGTTCTACATCGTCCTTCTTGATTGGAGGCGGTGACTGCTTTTTTCCGACGGCGGTTACCGTGGTGGTACCGAAACCGCCGGCCGCCGCCGCTCGTGCTGGCGGGGCCACCATCAACCCAAGCAATGTAGCGGACAGCGCCAAATGCGCGAACATCCGCTCCGACCGAGATATTCTACTCATCAAAGTATCCTTCCTCTCATCCCTGTTTATTAGATGCATGAAGGGAGGAAATCGCGTACATTCCTGTGGTTCTCTCAAGGATGTGCTTCCTCATGCACGTTTTGGATGATTGCGCGGTTCCAATCGATGCTGAAAATCAGGATTGGGTCGATGCTTAAGAGGGAGAGCCGAAAATGACTTCGCCAGTCCTGGGTGAATTCCTGGGCACGATGGTGCTGGTGTTGCTGGGTAACGGCGTGGTGGCGGGAGTGGTGCTGAAACGCTCGAAGGCCGAAGCGAGTGGCTGGATGGTCATTACCGCGGGGTGGGCGTTCGCGGTGATGGCGGGGGTGTTTACCGCGATTGCGTGCGGGAGCAGCGACGCGCACTTGAATCCGGCGGTGACGTTGGGTTTCGCGGTGCGGGCTGGGGATTTCGGAAAGGTGACGCCGTATATTGCGGCGCAAATGCTTGGGGCCGTTGCTGGCGCCGCGCTGGTGTGGCTGCACTATTTGCCGCACTGGAAGGAGACGCCGGATGCTCCGGGGAAGTTAGCTTGTTTCTGCACGGCGCCGGCGATTCGTAGCTTGATTCCGAATTTGATCAGCGAAATTATCGGGACTTTCGTGCTTGTTTTTGTGGTGGGAGCGATTTTTTCGAAGAGCGTTGCGGCGGGTGGGCCTGGGAGTTTGGGGCCTTACCTGGTGGGATCACTGGTTTGGGGGATTGGGCTTTCGCTTGGCGGCACGACCGGTTATGCGATTAATCCGGCGAGAGACTTGGGGCCGCGCGTGGCTCATGCGATTTTGCCGGTGGCGGGGAAGGGTGGGTCGGATTGGGGCTATGCGACGATTCCGGTGGTTGGGCCGTTGGTGGGCGGGATGCTGGCGGGGTGGTTGCTGCGCACGCTGAACGTGAACTAAAAGCTGCGATCAGTACACGTAGAATCGTTGTCCTGATTGCCAACCAACTACGTCAGCTTCGGGTCGATGAAAAATTAGAGCCTGCATAGACATCAGACTTACTGAACAGACTCTCCCGTGAAAGATTCCTCCGGGGACGCCTGCGATTTTTTTGCGATCGATCCGCGAACAAAGATATGGGAACAGTCCAGGTACGTCAAACTGATCTGTTACTGCAATAAACCCATCAACTTGCGCTCCCATTCTTATATTGTCTGGGATGGCTCCCGAACTGAATCCAAGAAGAAATCCTTGAAGGAAGTCCCCTCGACGGAATTTGCGTGACAAACCAGCGAAATGATTGATCACGAGTTCTTTCTCGAATTCCGGACCTACGCCACCTGGGAAGCAATAGCGGTCGGAATGCCTCTGACTCACACCGAGATCAAGCCATTGGGTATCGGCGTCGGTCCATGGTAATTCCAAACGAAAATCACCGATTCCGACAACCGCGAAGGCATCCAGTTTTTGAGACTGCTTTTGGGCGCCACGCCGAAGCACGGACCTATTGGGCGATCCATTGCCACCTAGGAGTGCCGCCGACCGCATAAGTCAGCGTAATGTTCTGATTTGCGGGCAGGGGTACGGGTGCACTCACGGCTCGGCCGCCAGGCACGACCACACCCGTGAGAGGAGTGCCGTTGATTGCAATCGTTATTGGGTGAACCCCCGACGTGATATAGACGCCCACGTCATAGCTCGTGTTATTTACCAAGACGACCCCGCTCAGTGGGAAGGCAGGCGCCGTGATCGCTATGGGATCGAGGCCCGCATTGTTACGAATGACGAAACCGTTGAAGGCGATAGCGTTGTTCAGGAAGGGTCCGACCTTGTTTCCGGTGAGGTTGTTCCCTTCAATCGTTACATTCAGAAAGCCAACTCGCACACCAGCCAGAGCGATGCCGATACCATATCCTTGCGTTTTCAGTGGCTGATCATCATAAGAGTGGTTGGCTTGAATGATGACGTCCGACAGTGCTGCCAAATTCGGCGATCCAGGCCCGAGGAATAACTCAATGCCTGCGTGAGAGCCAGGATTTTGGTGGTCATTATTCTTCGCTGTGTTGCCTATGATTCTTATCCCTTTGGCGGGCCCTTGGCTGCCGACGGCAACACCGATCCCGGCAGTGCTGCAATCCTGTACAAAATTGTTAGTGATGCTGACATCGTTGCCACCCATCGAAATCCCGACAACGTTGAGATTGGCAGTAGGCGTAGCGTAGCAGGTGTTGGAGTCCACCTCTCCGTGGTCCGCCGGAGGAAAGTCCGCTATGCAGGCACTGGGCTCGTTGACTGGGGAGGGCGCCACACCGTTGTGGTGCAGGACATTGTGATCAACCGAGAAGTCATTCCAAAAGGCGACGTCGATCAAATTGTGAGGGTCGGAGTTGTTAGTGGCGATGAAATTGTGATGGATACGCGCGGCAGAAGCGCCCAAGACACCTCCGCCCAGCGCTACACCAAAGCCCCCAAGATTGGTGACGATGTTTTCTCCAACATCGACCTGCCCTGCACCAGGGATGGAACCGAAGAGAGCAAATTGCTCGGAATTATCGGAACGGTTTCGGAGGACGTGGACATGGAGAGGTTGAAGCAGCCTTATATTGGCGCACTGGATTGACGTGACACACGACGAAAACGGATTTCCCTGATTTTGGAAATCATTGTCCTCGATTGTCCAGTTCGTAGTGAAGTTCCCTGGGCCGGTCACGCTGGACACAATATCACTATCGGTGGAATTCATGAATCTCATCCGCTGGACGGTGATGTCACTGAACGGGCCTGTAGCAGAGACGCTGTCTGCTGGAGCGATGATGCCAGGACCTCCCTTATTACCATCGATCGCGAAATCTGAAAGAGTTACGCCATTGGAGTTGATCGCCAAAATCGAGCCGCCGTTAGACGAGTTTTTTCTTTTCAAGATGGTACCCAATCTTCCAGCACCTTGCAGCCAAATGGGGGCGTTGATGGAAATCTGAGCAAGATCAATGATGCAGGTGCCAGGTGGCATAATCACAGCGGCATTGCCCAAACCAGAATTTACGGCCGAGGCCGAATCCAGTACCGCTTGCAGAGCCGCGGAGTCATCCGCAGAGCCATCGCACTTCATGCCGGTGGCGAAAACAGGGCCGACGCCCCCCCTTGCGATGATTTCAGAATCGGGCCTATGGCGAGGCGTGCGAGGAAATGTCTCTGGCCCTTGTGCATATGCCTGGCTCAAACAGATGAAGAGCATTTCGGCCATCAAAAAGATGCGCCACCACATAAGACCTCCAGCACTCCGAACACATCCAATTCGGTCGACGATAGACGACCATCAGGCGGAACATTCGTGGATCGTGGGTTCATCTGAATCACGCGGGGTGGCAACTCCGATAATGAAGCTTGCTTGTCATTCCCAGAGTCCTTAAGTCTCGCAAGACCTTTTGGCGGTTGTGGCTACAGGAGAGTGGCGCTCAATAAGATGATGACGGACGATTAAGAAACCCACGCGGGTTTAGTCGGCAATCCACTGCCAACTGGGCGTACCGCCAGCCGTATAGGTCAGCGTGATGCTCTGGTTTGCGGGAAGGCGTATTGGACTGCTGACCGCGCCGCCACCAGCCACGGAGACACCCGTCAACACGATGCCGTTAATAGCGATGGCTATGGGATTGGTCCCCGAAGTGACGTAAATGGTGACGTCATAGCCGGTGGTATTGACCAGCGCGCCGGCACCACTCGCGGGAAAAGCTGGAGCCGTGATCGAGCCGATTGGATTATGGCCGAGGTTGTTGCGAATAACCAGGCCCGGGACAGGAGGAGTAGCGTTACTGAGAACGCCTCCGAGGAGATTCCCGGTCACGTCATTGCCTTCCACGAGGATGTTCGCGTAGGGAGCCGGCTGTCCGTATAAGCCAATGCCGATGCCGTACGCTTGGGTCTTTGCCGGCTGATCATCATATGAGTGATTGCCCTGGATAATTACGTCCGATAATCCAGCCGAGGTGGACGCTCCGACACCCAAATATAGCTCAATGCCCGCGTGAGGGCCGAGGGTTACCTGGGCTTGATCGTTGTTCTTCGTAGTATTACCAATAATTCTTACTCCCCTTGCTGGCCCCAAATTACTCACTGCGATGCTAATACCTGCGCTGCTCGCACCTTGAACGAAGTTGTTCGTCACACTTACGTCGGAACCTCCCAGACCGATGCCGACCACGTCAATCGTCCGATTAGGGGCTATGTAGCAAATATTTGAATCTACGTCGCCGTGATTTGCCGGCGGAAAATCTCCGATGCATCCGATAGCTAAACCACTGTTATTCGGTACCATCCCATTGTGATACATAATGTTATGGTCTACTAGGAAGTCACTCCAGAAGGCCAAGTCGATCAGATTATCTGCGTTCGTGTTTGTCGAATCAATGACGTTGTGATGGATATGCGCTCCGGCAGAACCCAACACTCCTCCGCCTAGCGCCACACCGAAGCCGTCAAGATTGCTTATCGTGTTCTGCCCAACGTCTATCTGCCCTCCACCTGGAATGGAAGCGAGCAAAATAAACTGTTGAGCACCATTGGACCGGTTGTCAGTAACACGCAAACGCAGTGGCTGAAGCAGGCGAAGATTGGCGCACTTAATAGAGGCGATGCACGATGAAAAGGGGTTTCCCTGATTTTCGAAGTCGTTGTCCACGATCAACCAGTCGGCCGTATAGTTGCCTGCACCCGAAACGTAAGACGCGACATCACTATTCGTGGAATTCATGAATCGCATTCGCTGAATGGTGATATTGCTGAATGGGGCGTCGGCTGCGACACTATCCGCCGGTGTGCCAATGCCGGTGCCTCCTTTATTGCCATCGATAGCGAAGTCTGAGAGCGTTACGCCGCTGGAGTTGATCAGTAGTATCGAGCCCCCACTCGAAGAGTTTTTGCGCTTCAACGTGGTGCCAAATCTTCCTGCACCTTGCAACCAAATAGCTGCGTTGATTGAAACACTCGCCCCTGGATCGACGATGCATGTGCCGGGTGGCATGATAAGCGTGGCATTTCCCAAACTGGCGGTGGCAGACGCCAACGCCGCCTGGAGCGCCGCCGAGTCATCCGTGGAGCCATCGCACTTCATCCCCGTAGCAAAGACGGGATTAATGATGCATGTTCTTCTTATGGAGCAAGTGTCGACTGCTTGAGACCTCGAAGGAATTCGCACAGATGTTTGCCCGAATGCGCTGCCCAGTGAACTTAGAACTATCAATACAATCGTCAGAACGCATGTTTTCAATGATGCCTCCATAGTGACTCGGTACGAGGTGCAGCAATGCCTCGCCCATCATCGCCCGGAGGGCGATATGAAAATCAGCAGGACCGTCGAAGACTTGGGTGAACGCCGACGCCTGCTCAGTCAAGTATCTATGCCTTCCAGCGGTTCTGTTTCCGATGTGGGCTTGATCTTTCGATTGATTTTTGCAAATCTGAAAGTTGACGTTGCGAATTTGACACAGCCATCCACGCATGGACGTTTATTGAAGTTCCTAGAAAGATCGAAGAGACTGTTGATTTCGTGGAGAACGGCCGCGAATCGCGCCTTATGAACCCGCTAACTCGAGTCATTAGAGGAGATGATACTAGAAAGACGAGATTTCATACAAGTAACGGACATTTGTGTCTTAATCCGTTTGAAATCCTGAGAGCATTAGGAACTTCCTTCAACAGACTAGTACTCAAGAGATACGCACGAACTCCGTGGCTCTCGTTTTCTGCGGTTGACTATTTGGAAGAGCTGATTCCCGGCCGGAGAGTATTCGAGTTTGGCAGCGGCATGTCGACTTTATGGTTTGCGGAGAGATGCAGAGAGGTAGTGTCGGTCGAGAGCGACTCCACTTGGCATCGATCAATGACTCAAAAGACGGACGGACTACGCAATGTGCGACTGGTGTTCGCGAGCTCGAAAGAGAGCTATCTTCAGGCCATAGCGACGGCGGGCGATAAGTTTGATCTGATACTCATCGATGGTCTATATCGCACGGAATGCCTCGATTTAGCGAGACCGTATCTCAGCCATGACGGCATCCTCGTTGTTGACAATACGGATACAGTTCAGGCGTTAGCGGATCAGATCAGACGACTGTTCAGCGATAGTGACGTCAAGGCCTTCCGCGGATGGGTGCCAGGTAATCTGCATCCAATTGAAACGACGATTATCCAAAACATTCCGTCCATCAATGCAGTAAACCCAGGCCTCAACTTATCGCGATAAATGTGGAACAGGCGTCGACGCTCGCTTTGGGAGCTAGCGAACAACCATCAGCACGGCATTGCAAACAGTCATTTTCCAGGAGTCAATTGCCATAAGTCGTCTGCAGACGCGACAAATATTCTAGACAAGGCTGACGAAGGCGAGGGTCACGGAGCGATAGGTCAACATTGGCCCTGAAGTAACCGAGGCGATCACCAGCATCATAGTGGTGACCTTCAAAACACAGTCCAAATAGAGAATTTTGTTTGCAAAGCAAGTTCAAAGCATCGGTGAGCTGAATCTCTCCGCGTGCGTCTGGATTAGTTTGTTCGATGGCGCCCCAGATAGCGGGTTCCAATACATAACGACCAAAGACCCCGAGTCGGGAAGGCGCGGTTCCCAACGATGGCTTTTCCACCAATCCGGTGATACGGACAGTGGCGTCCGAGGCTGCGGCCATCGAATGGTCGACTTCAACGATGCCGTGGCGATCGACTTCCCACGGCTCTATTTCCCGAATGGCCACAACACTTCCTTCATGATTTGTGTGCGCCCGAATCATCTGCCGAGCGACCGGATCGTCGTTAACCATAATTACGTCAGGAAGCAGAACAACGAAAGGCTCGTCTACAATCAATGGTCTCGCACAACAGATCGCGTCGGCCAGTCCGAGGGGCTGGTGCTGTTCCACATACTGAAGATTAGCTATGTCTTTGAGGCGGCGGATCTCTTCCGCAGCTGCAGGCAAATGCCGACTTTCTAAAGATGACTCCAGCGCGAGATCTCGTTCAAAATGTGATTGGACAAGAGATTTCTGGTTCCTCACTACCAGAATGACGGTCTCGATTCCGCTTGCTGCGGCCTCTTCGATTGCGTATTGGATCAGTGGTTTGCCCGCTACCGGAAGCATCTCCTTCGGAAGAACCTTCGTCGCGGGAAGCATTCTCGTGCCCAGGCCCGCAGCAGGAATTACGGCCGTCAAAATTTTGTCCCGATCAGACACAGGTTTAGCCTTTGCGAATTTGGTTGTCAGAATGTAAGGCCAGAGTCGAATCGTTCGATGACAATGGGACTGCTACACTTTCGCTGCCGATTGGACGGATTCCCATTTCATCTCCGCGACTCTCAATTTTGGGTGGGAGACCAACAGATGCCAGATCATCGCCTGAAAGGACTCCGTATGGGGAGTGATGCCGGAGGGATTAACAACCGGAACGAGTACACATGAATCCGCAACCCGCGCAGTGTAGCCCCCGTCGCGGCCGACAACTCCACAAATAGTGGCTCCCACCTCTTGAGCGTGTTCCAGCGCACGCACCAGATTGGCGCTGATGTTATTTCTTGCGTCACCGCCGCCGACGGAAAAAACAAAGACCATGTCTTCTTTGTTCAGGCGGGAGCCGCGAAGCCAATTTGCGTAACAGGTGTCCCAGCCGTCGTCGTTCACGCGAGCGGTAAGTTCGGAGACATTGTCGGATGGCGCGTATGCCTCGATCTGGGCGATCTTGCGGAAGTCGCAGACTGCGTGCGAGGCGTGCCCCGCGCCTCCTCCCACGCCCAGAAGAAAGAGCCTGCCGGAGCGTTCCCGCAATTCGAGAAGCAAGTCCGCCGTGTGTTCGACGGCCGACTGATCGAGGAGACTCAAGATCTTCGTGGCTTCCTCAAAATATTGAGCTGTATAGCTCATGCTATTCGCCTCTTCCTGCTACGGGAGTAAGTTCAAAAGCGACCGCAGCCTCGAGTTTTCATGCCGAGGCTGGGATGCATACCGTTTCGGAGATCAGCCGGCCGGATCCGGTCAATTCCGCGCGAATCTTATTTGCGGCTTCCCACAGATCCTTCGCAACAAAAGCGGGGGTTAGGTGCGGAGCTTCCGTGAACTGGCAGATCTCGCACTTCCAACGACCGACAAAAACGGTTCGGCAACCGGCGCGGGATCCCGCCATCAAATCGGTAATTCCATCTCCGACCATGTAGCACTCGTCCAAGGCTACTTGCAGGTCCGCCGCCGCATTTTTCAGCATGCCTATTTCAGGTTTTCGACAATCACAATGCCGCCGCAGTTTGCGTATTTTCGCTTCCGGATGATGCAGGCAGTAATAGATGTGGTCGATTCGTCCACCAGCAGCCCGAATCTGCTTCAGCATCGCGCGCTCGAAAGCCTTCAGCATCTCGGCCTTCAGGTGCCCCTTGGCAATGCCCGGCTGATTGGACACGATGGCGACGGCGAGCCCGAGATCGTTGAGAAGGCGCACGGCCTCGGGGACGCGGGGCAGCAACTTAAATTGGGAGCGCGTAAAGGGAGCATCGATAACGCCCGACTCCTGGTGATGGACCAAGGCGTTGATGACCCCGTCGCGGTCGAGGAGAACAGCTTTCATGTGGGGAGACTTTGCAATGGATCGAATTTTGCAGCGCCCGTGGAGAGTTGGAAAGCCGGGCGATGAATGCTAAGCGGAGTTTCGCTGAGCGAAGGCAAATTTCTCGTCGTGATTATTATGGCGATGGTTGTGCGCGAGCCTGCCGTCTCGAGAAACGACGTCAAACACAACTTTGCTTCCTTCAAAGTCGAAGCGGAACTTCAATTCGCGCAAGCCTGCCGAGCGCATTGCCTCGCGTAGGCGCGTCTTGTTCTCTTCGCAATACAGCATCAGAAAGCCACCGCCACCGGCACCGGAGATTTTTCCGCCAATGGCGCCATTTTGCTTTGCGAGTTCGTACCAGGCGTCTATCTGTGGGTTGGAAATGCCATTGGAGAGCTGCTTCTTTGACTGCCAGTGAACGTCGAGCAATTCTCCAAAACGCCGCAAGTTACCCTTCGATATGGACTCGCTAATCTCGAGACCGATGTCTTTGATCTCTCGAAGGCTTCGGACCACAACACGATCCTTCGTGCGGGTTGCCTCATCCTGCCTTTTTAGGATGGCGGTGGCATCGCGCATTTCGTTTGTGTAGAACATCAAGATGTTGTGCTCGAGACTTTCGACAAGATCGACGTCCAAATCCAACCGAGTTACGTCCACCCGGCCGTCCGGGCTGATGTGAAGCGTCGTCAGACCACCAAAAGCGGCCATGTATTGATCCTGCTTGCCGATAGGCTTCTTGAGCGTTTCCAGCTCGATGAAACAGGCTTCTTCGGCTAGCTTCTGAGGTGTCGCCTGGTCCTGCATCAAGGTATGCAAGGCGTTCAGCAAGCCAACGAGATAGGAACTCGATGAGCCCAGGCCTGTGCCGGCGGGGATGTCCGCGATGGAAACGATTTCGATGCCGCTGGCAACGCCGAAATAGCGTAGTGCTTCGCGCGCCAAGGTGTGCTTCACTTCGTCGACGTGGTCGACCATCTCGGAACTTGTGTAGCGAACGCGAATCTTGTCGTCTACGATGGGGGTGTTGACGTTCAGGAACATATATTTGTCGATCGCCACAGCCAAAATAAATCCGCCGTGTTCCTGATAGAACGACGGAAGGTCAGTGCCACCACCACCCAGGGTCACTCGAAACGGCGTTCTCGTAATAATCATCAGCGCTCCACGATGAGATTCTAGACCCAGACGACGCTAAGTGCTATTGGCCCACAAATAATCTGTTGCATGTGCTACTTAGGGCATCAGGTAGCGACGCGCCCGCTCAGACTTGCGTTGGCGTTTGGCACCCTGCTTTGAAGGTAATCGATCGTCCGCTTCAACCCCTCTTTGATGTCAATATGCGGCTTCCAGCCTAAACTCTTTGCGGCGGCAATGTCTGCGAGAGTGATTTCCGCCTCGCCAGGAAGATCTGGCTTGTAAATTGGCTTGAGGCCGGTCTTCAAGAAGCCTTCGACCAACTGATAGATTTCGTTTACGGAATGATTAACGCCACAGCCGATGTTAAACACGCGTCCGTCCGCCCGATCATCTTCGAGAATCACAACATGCAGGTCGTTAACATCGTCGACGTAGATGAAATCTCGCCGCTTTTCTCCGGTTCCATAGATGAGAGGATTCTCTCCCTGGAGCATCCGGATGATAAAGGAACTCATGACCGGTGGTATCACCCTGCGCCAATCCTGTGCCGGCCCATAGACATTAAAATAGCGGACCATAGCGACGTTCATTTTGTAGAGTCGGCGATAGCTTTCGCAGAATGTCGCGCCGCCATGCTTGCTGGCAGCGTAGACGCCAATCGGCTGGATCCTATCCTCAGGCGTGGGAAACTCGTGGATGCCTTCGTACTCAGCGGAAGTGTCGGCATAAATGAATTTGCGCACCTTCGCCTTGCGAGCCCCTTCGAGAACGTTCAGCGTGCCGGACACGTTCATGTCTGCCGCTTCGAGGGGATTAGCGAGGCAGTCGACCAGAGAAGTCTTCGCCGCAAGGTGAAATACTCCGTCCGCTCCTTCGAATAGAGGGTAGATTTTCTGCGAGCGAATATCGCCTTGATGGAAATCAACGCGAGGATCGACGTTTTCAATCGTTCCAGCCGACAGGTTATCGAGCCCTATGACGGCATAGCCCTTCTCGAGAAGCTTTTTGGCTAGATTGCTGCCGACAAAGCCAGCCACACCGGTTACCACGACGCGGCGTTGCACGTGTCAACTCTCCTTTGCGATAGAAAGAATAGAGTTCAAGGGAATATCGAGACCAGGCATTTTATCGACGAACGGTCCTGAGAGTAGCGGAATCGAACACTGCGACCGAGTATAGCGCACCTTGGCAAGCTGCTTTCACCCCAGCGGAACCCGACGGAGAGTACCGGCCTCGGTTGACATGATCGATGCGATGCGTGGCTCCATTTCTTCCCATTTGTCGTAAACCGCGCTGATCAAGCGTCCGGTGAGATTTCTGGATCGATCCGAGGCCAGAAAAAGCGCGAGAGAGGCAGCACGTTCCGGCGGAACGCCGCCCGTGCGATCCATCTGCTTTAGCTCATCCAGAAGCTTCTGGCCGCCTGCTGCGCCAGCCGCCCGCATTTCGTTCCACATACGGCTGTGAACCGCGCCCGGGGCGATCGCATTCACCTGGATACCCTGCTCGCGAAGTTCTTCGGCAAGGGTTTCTGTAAAGCGGACTACCGCTGCTTTTGCGGCCCCATAGGCGCTGAAAAAGGGGCGCGCGGAGGTTGCGCCACCTCCGGAGAAGAAAATAATCTTCCCGGCTCCTTGCCCGAGCATGATGGGGACCGCGGCGTGCGCCAGATAGAAGCAGCCGAAGAGATTAATCTCGACGGCGCGAACCCATTCTTCCTGGTCCACCGTCTGCGCCGGGCCAATCGGACCCTGGACGCCGCTGCAGTTGACAACTACATCGAGCGAACCGAACTCCTGGCGCACTCGCTGCATCGCGTCAAGCACTTCATTCCGGTTACGAACGTCGAGCTTAAAGCGCAGAGCTTGCGAAGGCTGATCAGGAGCTTCCGGGGTGGTGGCTCGTCCGGTGATCGCAAGACGGGCTCCTGCTTGAGCAAAACAATCAGCTACAGCCGCACCAAGCGTTCCCGTTGCGCCCACGATCAAACAAACTTTGTCTTGCAGTTCGCCTGGAGCGGACGACTGGCTCAATAGGCACCCTTCGCGCGGGCCACTTCCCAAAACGTTTTACCGATAATTACAAGGTCGAGCCAAATGGACCACTGGTCTATGTAAAACATATCCATCTGAATCTTGTCGTCATACGAGGTTGTCTGGCGTCCCATGACTTGCCAAAAACCCGTCAGGCCTGGTTTCATCGACAGGAGCTTGGGCAGCAGCTCGCCGTATCGTTCGCACGCCTCGGGAGTAATTGCGCGAGGGCCGACGAAAGTGAGCTGACCGGTGAGCACGCTAAAGAACTGCGGAAATTCATCGAGGCTGTATTTTCGCAGGGTACGCCCAACGCGCAAGACGCGCGGATCGTTTTTGAGTTTGAAGGAGCAATTAAACTCGGCTTTGAGCGCCACGTCATTTTTGAGGATAGATTCGGCATCCTCAACCATGGTGCGAAACTTCAGGAAATGATGCACTTGGCCGTCGGTACCGATATATTCGCGACGATGGAAGATGGCGCCGCCGTCTTCCCATTTCAAAAGAATGGCGATGAAAGGAGTAAGTATCAGCGCAGCGAAGCTGCCCGCGAGCCCGATGCATATATCGATCAAAGCCTTCATCGCGTGCTGAACAGCGCGAGACCAGCGAGGAGGCGTATAAAAACGGAAGTAGCCGGAAAATTCATCACGCTCGTAGCGCACGTCGGCAGCGCCGAATAGCGTGGAATAGATTGCGACTTCGATTCCTTTTTCATGGCAGCGACGAACGATGTCGAGCACCGACGGGTGGCCAGTTGCCACGGTTTGTTCCAGATGAACAACAACCAGCCGCGCGCCCTCGGTTTCGGCAATCTCTTCCCAGTTGACAAGGCTTCCGAGCAAAGGCGGCTGGAACCGTCCAACTTTCGCCGTCGGACGGTCATCGACGCCTATGAGAACGCCAACCATGTCGTACCCATGGTGCTGCTGAATGGACAGGCGCCGTTGCAAGTCCATCAGTCCTTCCGCAGAGCCGAGCAGGAGAGCCTTCTGGCGCGCATGTCCCCGGCGCCATAGAGCCCCGTACATTGCACGCAGGCCAAATCGCGCAATCAGCACGAACACCAGCGTCAGGACGTACCATTCAATCGCGATGTATCGGGAAAATATCAGCGTTTTGAAGAAAACAAAGTTTGCGCAGGTTAGTCCGACGAATGAGACGGAAATACTCTTAAAAACAAGCTCCAGCTCTTTCTCAGGCCGGCGCAGCTCCAGCGATTTATACCCTTCGTATACATACAGAAGGGCGATGAAAAAGGGTACGTAAAAGAAAACGTAACCCGGGGGATTCAAGGCTGCTGGCGGCATCTTGATCCAACGCACGGCCAGAATTTGCGCCAAGCGGTGCGCGGAGACGATGGCAATGGCATCCGCGGACAGGAACAGGAGCTTCTTCAACCAAGCATGGCTCATCAGGTCGGTGATCTGGGCTGGCTGGTGAGCGGCGGCACGCAGGCGCACCGTCTGACTGCGATCTATGTCCGCGCCGTGATGAAGAATTGGTTCTGTAGCCATACCGTGTCCTCAGACAGATGCGCTAGTTGAAAGCGATCGGTCGCTACTCGATGGCACCATTACTCCCTGGGCACTGTCCGAAGCCTGGTAGATTGCCTGCACCAATTGAAGGGTTCTCAGACTCTCGTCTCCATTGCTCGCCGGCTGGCGTCCCGCAACGATACAGTCTAGAAAATCCTTCCATTCTTTTCCGAGAGATTCGTCGGGGCCTTCATAGTCAAACCACTGCTCTTCGGGCTTGACGCCAATCGTGTGCCGCAAGCCGAGGCAGAGGCGTTCGGGACCATAGTGACCGCCTAGACCTGTAACGGCGAGAAAACCCGTCTCGCCGAAGATATCGAAGGTAAAAACATTTTTCCAGTTTGTCCAGCTCGCATGCAACGTGGCCACTTGACCCTGATCGGTGCGAAGGAGAGCAAATACGTTGTCTTCCGCGGGAGCAATCGGCCAGTAGGAAGTGCTGTTGAAGGCTTTGACCTCAGTGAAGTCACCGAGGAACCAGCGAAAGAGGTCCAGAGCGTGAACGCCTTGATCCAACAACTGCCCACCGCCAGACTTGGGGTCGGACCGCCATTCCCGTTCGTAGCCTTGCCGGCCTCCATGCCCATAGAGGCAGCGGAGGAACTGGATGTCTCCAATCAATCCCTGCTTGAAGAGTTCATGAGCTTTCGCAATCGCAGGGTGATAGCGATGGTTGTATCCGACTTTGAGCAACAAGCCTCTTTTCGCTGCTGCTTCAACACTGATTCGAGCTTCGTCGGCAGTTCGGGCAAACGGTTTTTCGCACAGGACATGTTTCCCAGCGACCAACGCGGCGTGCGTCACCTCGGAAAGAGACTGCGTTGAGGTTGCAACCACGACGGCATCAATATCTTTTCGCGCTACCGTCTCTTCCCAATTGGTCGAGTGCTCGGAACCGACATTTTCCGCGAGACTGCGGGCGCTCTCCAATGCTGTGTCGGTAACGACTCTTATTTCACTCGCAGGGTTTCTGGCAATCGCCGTGGCACGTTTGGTTCCGAACTTCCCGGCGCCCACCACTGCCACGCGAATTCGATTCTCGACGGACACTAATTTTCTCTCCTTCTCCCAGGGCTGCGGACTCTACAATCCAGGTCCGCTTGGTATAGACGGCCTGGCTCCGAACGAATCTATTTCGGGTTGACCAGGAGGCGGTCTCCAGCGCCCAATGTTCCAGGCTACGCTACGGAGGCTTTTGCTTTCTTCATGCTCTTGATGGTCTTCTCGGCATCCTGCACGAACTGCCTGACGGTTTCCCGCGTATATCGATGATCGACCATTTTGGGCAGGAATTGAGGCGGAACCGTGATGATGTGCGCTCCAGCCAACGCTGCGTTCTGGATGTCCATAACGGTACGAATGCTCCCTACGATAATTCGGGACGAGAGATCCCAATCATCGAGCCAGTGACGAACGTTGCGGATCGTCACCGCGGGATCGTTTCCTTCGTCGGCTACGCGACCAGCGAAGATGCTCACGTAGGTAGCCCCGGCCTTTGCCGCCAGCATTGCCTGATTGAACGAAAGGAGGGCCGTGGCGTTTACTCCAATGCCTTCCTGGGAGAGCTTGTGCATCACGCCCAGGCAGGATTCCCCGTGTTCATTTACAATCGGGATTTTGACGACGATGTTCCGGGCCCAGGTCGCGAACGTACGCGCCTGTTCGATCATGACCTCGCAATCGTTGGAGGTCACTTCGACGCTCAGCGGCCGCTCGCCCAGCAGGCCCGCCAGCCTGCGCGCGCATTCCTCCAGGTCGGTCGCACCGTCTTTGAACATGATGCTAGGGTTCGTGGTGACTCCGTCGACGATGCCCTGATCGAGCCAATGCTCGATTTGCTTCTGATCCGCAGAATCAACGAACACTCGCATGCTTCCTCCTATTTTCCGGACAACTTCGAAAACTCAATTCGCTGCAACAGCCTTCTTGGACGCTTCCGCGCCTGGCCGAACTTCGTCTTCATAACGGCTGAAAAGCAGTTCGTATTCCCGCAATATCTTGTCTTTGGTGAAATGCTCCAGAACGTACGCTCTGCCGTTCGATCCCAGTTTTTTCCGAAGAGCGCCGTCTGCCCGAAGTGACAGCGCAGTTTCCACCAGCGCCATCGGATCCTCAGAATGAATGATTCGTCCGCATTTCGCACGCTCAACGTAACGGGCTGTTTCGCTTTTGTCACTTACCGCTGCGAGCACCGGCCGCCCGGCAGCCATGTAGGTCAGAAGCTTGGACGGGATGACCGACTCAACAACGGCAGCCTTTTGATGAAGAAGAAGGATATCGGCGGCAGAATACATTTCCGCCAGACTATCCTCCGGTTGCAGCGGCAAGAGTCTGATATTTCTTAGGTGGCGCTGTCGGATGGCTTCCTCGAGGGCGCCCCGCTCTTCCCCTTGCCCCACCAGGAGCCACACCACATCTTCCCGATCCTTGGACAGCTCCGCCGCCCGAACTACGTTCATCAGGTCCTGCTTCTTTCCCATGTTTCCGGTATGCATGATCAGAAATTGGTTTCCCGTGATTTCGTTTGCCTGACGGAACTTTGTCGCAGCCGCGATGGGAACCACCTTCTCGGTGTCGCCCCAAAGCGGAATCAATTTGAGGCGATCAGGCGCAATCCCCCGTTGGGTCAGCTTCTCCACAAACCCATCACAGATACAAACTACTCGGTCCGCCTGCCGATACCCAAACCCCTCGATCGCCCGGGCCATTCGCACGGCTAATCCGTCCTTCAGGATTCCAGTGGCCAAGGCGGCGTCGGAGGCGAGGTCCGTAAGTATGATGACGTAGGGCTTCCGATGGATTTTTGAAAGCAGATAGGCAGCGAGAGCCACAGTGGGAGGGGGACAAACGCAGCAAATGACATCGAATCCACCGCTGAACAGCCCTGACAGGAACACGCTTAACGTAAAGGTCAGGTCGTGGGTCAGGCGCTGGAGCAAGCCACTCGGACGCTTCGGTACAAAATGCCACGTTCGGCGGACCCTGACGTTATTGATGTGCTCTGTTTGAGAGAGCCGCCCCCTGTAGCCATTCCACACGCGCCAAGCCGGGTAATAGGGAAAAGCGACGATTGCCGTCACTTCGTGCCCCTGCTTGGCGAAACGCTCGCACAAACCAGTGGCAAAGGGGGCCATCCCGTTCTTTTCCGGCGTGTAATTTGTGCACAGGAACTGCACCCGCATCGGGGTCTCCAAACCAACAACCTGGAATCAATGTCGCGAAGATTACCGCACAGTCATACTGCGCGCGGCCCTTTAGAGATTTGTACTAAGTCATCGAACGTGGCGTCGGTCTGTCGAACTCCACGTTTGATCGCTTGGTATCAGCCGAGCGAGGTGTCTTCAGGCCTTGGTAGCTGTCACCTGCAAACAGTCACCTTGTCCCCGAAGATTGCCTAACCATAGTGCCGGAAATGCCAAGAACCTTGCTGCTGTCATAAATAGCAGGGTCAGGAACGGATTACGCAGTTGCCAGGTCTTTCTGCCTGGTTTTGCAAACAGGTAGGCGATCAACGACTGGGACACCCATAATGCGGGGGTGATGTCCTTGATCTCGATATTAACGAAGCCTACCTGCTCCAATAGCTGACGCATGGTTTTCGCGGAAAAGTGCGAAATGTGAAAGGGAACGTGCCAATTAATCCAGGACCTGCCGAATGCTCCGCGCAGCCAACTCTGGCTGTTTGGGCAACTGATCCAGACCTGGCCTCCCCGTCTTAGGATTCGATACACATCGCCCAACATTTGCCGCGGTTCCAGCGAGTGCTCGAGCACATTGGACAGCACCGCCACATCGAAAAGCTCCTCGGGGCGATAATCCTCCAACAAGCAGGTTTGCACCTCAAAACCCGCATCACGGGCTACCCGGGCGGCCTTTTCGTTTAGCTCCAGACCTTCCGCCCGAAAACCGTTGGACGCGTGAATTCGTAGTCCTCGCCCCTCATTGCAGCCGATATCCAACAGCCGACCTGTTCCCCGGCGTCGATGAAAGGCCACGTCGCCGTCGAGCCAAACCCACAAACGGTTGGCGAAGGAAAATAGAAACCATTCTCTCAGTCTGGTATAGAGCGAGTCTGTCTGTCCGCCGAAATTGTAGTTCGTCGTGTAGAGTTCGGTCAGCTCCGCCTGCGCTGGCAGCGGATAGGTTTGCTCGAATCCGCACGCGACGCAGCGCCAGATTTCATAAGATCCCGGCGAACCCAGGCGATTGTCAGTTACGCCGCTGAGAACCTGTTCCAACGGCTCGCTGCAAAGCAGGCATCCTGTTGCTCTTTTTGCTTCCGGAGCGGGTCCGATGCTCGAAGCCGGCGCCAAATCGTCTCGCTCGCCGATGCTATGGACCGTTCGTTGCGGCACGCTTTCTCTCTTCTTAGGTTCTTCCGAAGTCGATTTACGCTCGACGTAATCCGATCGACTAAACAAGACCCGCCGATATTCGAGCCGGGCCGGGCGCTACTTCATGCTCTTCGAGAAAGCATCGATAGGTTATGGCGAGGCCTTCTGGCAGGGAAATATGCGGTTTCCATCCCAACGCAGCTAACCGCGAAATATCCATGAGCTTACGAGGCGTGCCATCGGGTTTCGATGGGTCAAAAATAGTCTCTCCTCGAAAGCCAACGACGCTCGCGATGAGTTCGGACAACTCCCGGATGGTCAGATCCTCGCCACAGCCCACATTGATCAAGGCGTGCGTTAACTTGTCCGCTAGAATGGCATCTGCTTCATTGTCCCCCAGATTCATCAGGAAAATACAAGCGTCAGCGGCGTCGTCGCTATAGAGAAATTCGCGCAGCGGTGTTCCCGTTCCCCATAGAACAACCTTGCCGGCGCCGGTTACCTTGGCCTCATGAAATTTCCGAATCATCGCGGGAATCACATGGGAGCTTTGGAGGTCATAGCGATCGCCTTCGCCATACAGATTTGTAGGCATCGCAGCGATAAAGCGCGTACCGTATTGCCGGTTGTACGACCAGCACATTTCGATCCCCGCGATTTTCGCCACCGCATAGGCTCGATTCGTTTCTTCCAGCGGGCCGGTCAGCAGGTATTCTTCCTTGAGGGGTTGCGGCGCGAATTTCGGATAGATGCAACTCGAGCCCAGGAAGAGCAGCCGATTCACTCCGGCGCGGTAGGCTTCATGGATTACGCTGGTTTGAATCCGGATATTCTGACCCAAAAAGTCGGCTGGATACGTATCGTTCGCCAGGATGCCGCCGACTTTTGCCGCCGCGAGAAAAACATACTCGGGGCGCTCTGCCGTAAAAAACTGCTGAACCGCGCGCTGATCCGTCAAGTCGAGCTGCTGATGCGAACGCAGCAGCAAGTTCGAATATCCCAGTGCTTTTAATCGTCGCACGATGGCCGAACCCACCAAGCCACTGTGACCCGCGACGTAAATTTTAGAGGTTTGTTCCACGGTTTAGTCGAATTGGCTGTGAACCCGGTAACCCGAGTTATGCACGAGCAGATCCTTTTGAGCAGATTCCAAATCCGCTGCCACCATCTCGGCGACGAGTTCGCGAAATGTCGTCTTGGCTTTCCATCCAAGCTTACTACTCGCCTTGCTGGAATCCCCCATCAGGGTGTCCACTTCGGCGGGCCGAAAGTAGTGCGGGTCGACTGCAACGACGCATCTCCCATCACGATCGAACGCCTTTTCTTCGGGACCAACACCTCGCCAGGTCAATTCCATCCCTAAGTCTTCTGCCGCCGCCTTCACGAATTCGCGTACGGGGTATTGGTGTCCTGTTGCAATCACATAATCGTCGGGCGCGTCTTGCTGCAGCATGAGCCACTGCATTTCCACATAGTCGCGGGCGTGCCCCCAATCGCGTTTCGCGTCCAAGTTGCCGAGGAAAAGACACTCCTGCAGGCCAACCTTAACGCGCGCCAAGCCCCGCGTAATTTTGCGGGTCACGAAGGTCTCACCACGCACCGGTGATTCGTGATTGAACAGAATTCCATTGCACGCATACATCCCATAAGCTTCCCGGTAATTGACCGTGATCCAGTAGCCGTACAGCTTAGCGACCCCGTAGGGCGAGCGCGGATGGAATGGGGTGGTCTCTTTTTGCGGTACCTCCTGCGCAAGACCAAAGAGTTCGGAAGTGGAAGCCTGATAGAACCGTACGGTTTCTGTCATTCCCAGGACTCTGATCGCGTCCAACACTCGCAGCGTGCCCAGCGCGTCGACGTTGGCGGTGTATTCGGGCGACTCAAACGAAACTCCCACATGGCTCTGGGCTGCCAGGTTGTAAATCTCATCCGGCTGCACCTTTTGGATCACGTGGAGCAAGCTGCTTGCATCGGTCATGTCCCCATAGTGCAGGCGAAAATGCACGTCCGGATCATGTGGATCCTGATAGAGATGATCGATGCGGCCGGTATTGAACAGCGAGCTGCGCCGCTTGATTCCATGTACCTCGTATCCCTTGGATAGCAGGAATTCTGCAAGGTAAGCACCATCTTGTCCCGTAATCCCTGTGATTAGCGCTTTTTTCATCTTCGCCTTAACATTGTAGACAAATGAAGATACGCTCTCTTACCGCACCATCTTCACGGCTTCCTAGCTTCCACGCAGACCCCTGCCCCGTTCAGGACTCGATCTCCCTGCTCGACTTCATCAATTCCCGGAATAGCGCTCTCGCGGAATTTCCTCTCACTGACCTCTTCAAAGCCCGTAAGCAACAGATAATGTATCAGCGAGTCAGAATCGTACATCCATTTGTGTGAATGGAAATCCTTCCAAGTAGCATACAACTTGAGCAGGAAGTTTCCGCCGGGAGGACGCGGGCTGCGATACCCAAGGCTGTCGTTCAGTTGGTCCGCAGCAGGAATTTTGTGGCCTTCGGAAACCCCATCGTGATTCTTCTTCTCAAGGTAATCGATCACAATCGCATGTAAATCAGGGACGACCAGTCGAATCATCCCTTTGGGGTTGAGAACTCGCTTGCACTCCCACAAGAGTCTTTGTGCATCCGTGCGGTAAAGATGCTCTAGCACGTGGGACCCGTAAATTGCCGAAATTGAATTCGTAGCAAAAGGAAGAGGTTTGGTCAGATCGTGCACTAAGGGACGTACCTTCCAGTGCGCGCCTGCGTCGCGCCGAATTACCCCACTTACGGTCAGCACTTTTCGAAGATAAGGGTGGTGCGAGAACCAGGCATTCCATGATCCATCCAAATTCAGCCAGCCAGCCGGAGCATTGGGTCCGCACCCTAGGTTCAGTCGAACCAAAGCTTTTTGGCTCGCTACATGAGACCGAGGAAACGTACTTTCCACCTCAGTCACGTCCGGAGCTGCGTTCATGACGTGGCCTTGATGGCGTTGTCGCCGGGCGAATCGAGAACTGCCTTCGATTCCGTTTTCTGCACCTTGATCGGGGTCAGTACATGCATGGAGAACCCGCCGAGGATGAACAAAGGCACATACAAATATCGATTGTAGAGGTAGGGACCAAGATTGGAGATGATGAAAAAGAAAACATACAAGCCCAATATCAAAGGCACTACCTGTCCGGATCTACCGAGAGTCTTTTCGTTTAGCATACGAAGTGTTTGCCAAGATGGAATTGCAAAGAGCGCCAGGAAGCCCATGGCTCCTAAGAGACCCGCAGCGTACCAATACCTTAGAAATGTGTTGTGCGCGCCGGCGATTTCACCGGTCTCAGGAATCAAGATGACACCGCCTGTATCGAAGTGGTCCACGCCCCAACCCAGAATAGGCTTTTCCGAGATTTCTAGTACCGCCTGCGCCGCTGAAGCCAGACGGCTGTAATCGACTAACCCCACGGTATCGAGTCGTTGCGAATATTGTGAAAGCACACCGGGCGCGACATACGTTACAGCGCCCCAAAGAACCATGACGATGGCTCCAGCGTATACAAATCCCAGTCGCCGCTTTTTTTGCAAAAGCGCAAAAACGATCAACCCGGGGATCAATGACGCGAGAAATGTACGCGACCCACTCAGCAGCGCCGCAATACTGCATACGAGAACGAGGGCCGCCAAAAACCACCGGACAACTTTGCTTTTTTCCATGGTGAACAACCCAATGCCAATCAACACCGCGAGTGCGGCTGAAAGCCCCAGGGTAACCGGAAATTCGGTCAGTCCTTGATACCGACCGGTAAAACCGACGTCCGGTTGGGGCGGATTAATCGACAAGGCATCCACAATCCCTGGGAATATCGAAGCTTGTAGCAGAGTAACAATGCAGTTTAAAAAGACTCCGCCGGCCAGATAGAACAAATTCTTATGAATTTGCTTCGAATGACTTAGGGCCAGCGGGGCAATCAATCCAAACAGCAGGAAGAGTCGCATCAAGGATCCCGCCGCTTCCGACAAACTGGAAGTATCGTGTAGCGACAATAAAGACCCCACAAGGATCAAAGATCCTGCCAACAAAACCCCGGAGCCTGTTGACTTGAACAATCGAGATTTCGGAATCAGAGCCAACGATAACAAGAAGCAATAGTCTGACAACATGATTCCAAGAGGGCGAACCTCTTCGAACGTCACCAGAGCCAATCCCACACGGAAAATGTAGCCCGAGCAAACAAACCAGAAATTATTCTGTCGACCGTTAGACGGGCTCGTTGGCGATGCGCCAATAGCTGGCCGCTCGGATTGGCTGCTCATTCCTCGCTTTTCTCCATTCCCAAACAGGAGATGGTGTTGTTCCGCCCGCTAGATGACACAGAACGCGATCGATCCGCCCGGAACGGAATACACTTGATGCTGCTTGGAGAACTCTAGAAGCCATCTGGAGACCCCGTTAACTCCCACCCGGCCAAAGTCATGCCATGCAATCACGCTGCCTGGGTGACAACATTTCATGGCGTTCGATGTATCGGATCGCACGTATTCATAGGAATGAGCGCCGTCGATAAAGAATAGATCTACGAGCCCATGATAAAGCGAGTAGTCGTACTTTGCGCTGTCTCCCGTTAACGGGTGAATCTTGCGCGCAGCATCCATTCCTTCCCAGACGTACCGCTTTGTTCCCTCATGCATCTTGACGTGGATGCTATCGAGCACCGTCGTCGGCAAAGCGGGCTCTCCATCCGGCGGAAGATCAAGCGTATAAATAGTGCAATCTTCGCAATTGAGCGCCATATGCGCTGTCGTGTATCCAGTCAGCGTACCGATCTCGAAAATGACGCGGGGCTTTATTGCCTGACATAGCAGGCACAAGCTAACGATATCGGCGACGTAAGAAGCCGAATTTCTAAACCACGTCTCTCCGTTCGTGTTGCAAAGTCTAATTTGGGCTAGACGGGCTTGCGGAAATATATCAAATACATTCTTTTGGGGAATCCCTCGAGTGTCCGAAACGGTGCGGAACGAGAATAAGTTTTCCGTCGCGTAAGCCACCATGGTGCGGGGCTTCGCTAAAAGTGAAAGGCTGGCGAAGTTTCCACCCATCAACATGTTACGCACAGCGACAGCGTACAGGCGCAGCGACTGGCTATTCATTCCTGATTTTCCTTCTTGCTTTGCTCTTCCAGCGTTGATTCAATTTCAATGCGCACGCTGAGCTTCCAGATGAAACGCCTCGCGGGCGGAGTGGTCTTCTACGAGCTCACCATACGCGCTTGCCATTTGTGCGGCCACAACGCTCCACGGCAGGTGCTCAGCCACCCAGCGTCGCCCGTTCCTACCCATCTGTTTGCTTGCCTCCGGATTATCAAGGACCTTGGCTAAGGCTTGTGCGGTTGCTTCCGCATCACACGGCACGACCAAGCCCGCACCGCAGTTGTTCACTTCGGGCCAAATGTTCACTTGGTCTGAAATCACGACCGGCACACCGCTTGCCATGGCCTCCGCTACGACTTGGCCGAAATTTTCGGTATACGAAGGGAGCGCGAATACCTCGGCCTCTTGCAGCGCCGCGAAACGGTACTCACCTTCGAGTAGGCCCGTGAAGGTCGCCTTGTCCAGGACGCCGCCCTCGGCCAGCCAACCTCGAACCTGTTGCCCATATCCCTCTGCATCGGGTCCCGCCAAGACCAGATGGACATCCTGGTAATTGCGGGCCATTTCCGCGAAAGCGCGTGCCAGGATATCGAGACCCTTCTTGAAATTGATGCGTCCAAAATAGACGACCAGACGCCGGCCTCGCAGTTCAGGAAATTTATCCCGCAGCCGTTGTCCTGCGGCCCGATCAGGCTCCTGGAACCAGCGCGCATCTAGGCCGACTGGCACCACAAAGCGCTTCGGAGCTTTGCCTTCTCGCGGTTTTTTCAACCCGGACCAATCCGAAGCTAGCCGCATCTCCTCGGCGCTATTGAAAAGAATCCCAGAGGCAAGAAGATAATCGCGTTCCGCCAGCAGCTTTGCGTGAATCCATTTTCGGCCACGATGCCGGCGTCGCAGAAATGGATCAAGCGAGCCGTGAGGGTGGACTATATGCGGAACGCCGCGCTTGCGGCACCAATACGCCGTCGCACTGCTGGAAAACCCAAACACCGAGTAGATGTGAACGATGTCAAATTCGGCGACGGTCTCGTCCAGCGCCCTCCACATGCTTGGCGAAAACATGTATCTCGACGGTTCGCTCCAGCCGCGAAAGTAATGAATTTCGACGCCGTTATCGACGACCGGACGATCCAACGGAACTTTCAGATGCCCGGGCCCGTCTACATCGCTAGCGTAAATCGAAACTCGATGCCCCTGCCGTACGAGTTCCCTTGAGAGCTCTGGACATGCGATGGAAGGACCCCCTTGACGGGGCGCCAGTGTAGCGACTACTTGCAAAATCTTCATCGGCTTCGCATTTCCCGGCTCACGAGTTTATGCGACGTCATGCCTTTCGCTCGGTTGCGGTTTCGTTCAACAGTTGCCTTCCCGCCTTCGAACTGCGCCGCGCGCGCTCAAAGGCGCCGAGGTAGCCTGCAGCCACACTCTCACTCGTGTAATTTCGCAAGGCAAACTCCCTGCCAAGCGAACCAAGTTGTTGCCGGTGAGTCTCTGAAGTCAGGAGAATCTCCAGCGCACGCGTCAAATCGCGGCTCTGGCCTTCTTCGAAAAGCATTCCGCCCGGACCAAGCACGTCTGGGATCGCTCCGCACGTTGAACCGATCGAAGCAATCCCCAAGAGCATGGCCTGAGCCAGGCCAAGACCAAATTGCTCTTTCCAAGTCGGCGTTGAATAGGATGCTAAGGTAAAAATGTCCGCGCAGCGCAGGTACCGCGGAACTCCTTCGTACGGGACCGCGGGCACCAGCACAATTCGACCCGGGAATTTTGCCGTCCAGGTCTCGCGGATTTCGGTTTCCAGCGGCCCAGCTCCTACCAGCAACAATTTCCAGGGATGCGCGGTAAGGCGTCCCAGCGCTTCAATCAGCAGATGCAAACCCTTTTCATGTACGAGTCGGCCCACGTAACCGACGACGACGCCACCGTCCAAGCCTAGTTCCGCGCGTAATGCAGATTCGGTGCCCGGGCTATGCTCCGCGGGATCTAACCCAAATTGTGGAAGGGTCTCGATTGCGCCCCGAAAGTATTTTTCGGAGCGGAGCAATTCTGCAGCTCGTTTGTTGCCACAAACAACCGCTGCGGTACGTTGCAGCGAGTAGCGGCGCAATTTGCTCTTTGCCGCTCCGATGGGAAAATCTCGCTTCCGGAGAATGTTGTCCCACGTGAATTGCGTCACCGCGGAATCGGGTGCAAACACTCCCTTGAGGAAAATGGTTTCAACCGTCAACAGGGCTTGGGGCTCTTCGTCTATATGGATTACGTCGGGCTGGAAGTCGCGAAAGACCGCAGCCAAACGCAGTGGGTTATGGATATAAGTCATATGCCCTTGCCACCCCGTTAGTCGAGCCTCCAACGGCACCACTTCTTCCGGTGACAGTGCAGGGTGAACCTCATGAGTCGTACGGCCAAAACGATCTTGCATGCTACGCGGCACCACCAAGCGCAAGCGCAACCCCGAATCGAGTTGCTTCATCGCCACATATTTCCTTTGGGCATAGGCGAGTAGAAACGCATGACCTATTACCAGCAGCTTCATTGTTGGCACGATCTAGCGAGAAGCATCAACAGGGCACGTTCTGCTTTACCGCTACCACGTGGACCGCCGGTGGCCGGGAACTCTCGCTCAGTACATGGAAGCCACAGCCGTCGAGGAAGGTCATGATGCTAGATTGATCGATCCCCTCTGGCAGTAAAGTGGGGTGAATTTCCAAGCAAAGCCGCCGACAACATGGACTGGACAAAGTCTGCCTGAGTCCGTTCAGAACCGCGTATTCGTGGCCTTCGACGTCGATCTTCACCGCCGCGGGTATCTGCGCGCCACGCAGAGCTTCATCGCCCGATATACCAGGCACCATGTGCAACACCGACGATGGATCGGACGATCTTTGGATGCCCGCACCGTTCTCATTAAAGGCAAGAGATAGCGGATTGGTCGTATCACTCAGCGCCTGATTTAGGATCTGGATATTTTCACAGTGGTTGACCCGAATATTCTGACGCAGAACTTCCAACGCTCCTGGATGAGGCTCCACGGCGATCACACGGCCAGCCGTCCCAACAATTTTTGAAGCGAGGATGGAGAAAATTCCATAGTGCGAACCAACATCCAAGAAGACATCTGTGGGCTTAAGGTCACCGAGCGCAGCTTCAATGACGTCCCTCTCGGTTGTCAGGGTGTAGTCCAGAAACGCCATCTGCTTGCTATTGTCGGTCTTAAACACAGCTTCGATACCTAGAAGCGAAACAGGCAAGATTCCACCATTTGTAAGCAGTCGACAGTAAACGTCCCTGGCGAGCTGCGTTACGTGAAGACGGCTCGCAAGTCTGCGAACCGCAGGGTTACACCCGAATTTTCGAATAACAGCAGGGAGCATATGGGTTTCGTCGATCAAGAAACGGATTTACACTGGCGGACTCTTTCTACTACGCGCCACCGAGTTAGACTAAGTCTTCCGCTGTGCCACCGCCGCGAACGCTCGCCATTCACCCCGAAACCGAAACAGAAAACTAATTGCGAGCGCAATCGTATAGGCGGCGCCAGATACCAGCATTCCATAAACGGCCCCCCACAATCCAAAATGTATCACTAGCGGTATTCCCACGACGAAGGTAGCGATTCCACTGCTAACATACGCCCAGAAAACAAAGTGCGGTCGCTCGACCGCGTTCAGCGCATGACCCATCGTGCCTCCGACCCACATTATGAGCGGAACGAGCGTCAAGACAAAGAGGTAAGCTGACAAACCATCATATTTTCCGGCATAGAGGATATGCACCGCGCGCTTTCCAACCAAACGGACGATGACGGCGTACAAAGCCGATATTCCCAGCGTAGCCATGCCGCATCTCTTCCAGAGCGCCATAAAATTGTCCATTCTCTTCGCTGCGAAATGCGCGGAGAGGGCAGGAACGATCAGATAAGACAATGCGATGAACACCTGCTCTACTGGACCCACCAGAAGATACATGGCTCTCAAATTGGCCACTTCCTTGGCGGAGAGAAATCCACCGAGAAGCCAATAGTACCCCTGGTGGGTGAACTGAAACACAAATGCCGTGGCCAGGACCCATCGTGCGTAGTTCCAATGCTCGCCCCAATATCCAGGTACTGCTGCCAGGAAAGACGGTGACGACTTTGCAAGATGAAATTTGCGTCCGTAGACTGCGCCCGCAACGATCCAACCAAGGGCCAAAACGACGAACACGGTAAAGCTATTGATTCGCTGTGCCTTCACCAAGAGCCAGACGCCAAAAGCCAGGACAACGAAGAAAACAAGAGAGCTCCTCGCCGCGAATTCCGGCTGCCGCTGCACGTAGAAAACCCGGCGCAGGAAGTAGCCGGACAAGAGGACACTCGCGCTTAGGGCGAGACCCCATAGAGCTCGAGACGACAACTGTGGGGCTGCCCACGACAGTAGCCCGCAGCTCAAAAGCAATGTGGCGGTTAGCAGGCACCCGAGAATCGTGTTGCTGCGAACCATCAGCCGCAAGTATTCGGAGAAGTGCTCGCGGTAACGGCCTGAAGCATAGACCGTGAACGGCTCAAGAATCGCGGCGTAATAGAGTCCTAACAGAAACGCGAATACCGAATACGAGAGTGCGAATATCCCGTATTCTTCCTTGGATTGTGTACGCGCCAACGCCACGTTTACCAGGAATCCGCCGCCAACCGCCAAGGCTTGGTCCGCAAAACTGTAGGCGACGTGCACCAATTTCGATCTCGACGGAATCACGTACAGTGGAGAGCGCAGCCATCCACCTTCCCTTCGCGTGAGCAGCTTCACCGCACTTGCTCGGTCGCGAACGACCGCTTTGGAATGAATCCTTGTGTCACGTCCATCGGCGTTTGCTTTCGAACAGACTATCCCTCTCTCGAACGAAACTGGACTGAAGTGCCTGAGACTATCGGGCCGCGCGAAATTTCTGCTGGGCCAGCCATTGCCACACGAGGAAATCAAACGGTGTCAATATCGGCCTCCACTTCAATTGCCACCCTAAGTGCAGCTCGCTTGATTTGTTCCGCGTCGGCGTTGTGGTCATGGCAACCGATTGGTCTGGGTACAGCTCCGCCCCGTGAGTCACAGGATCGAATCCATCTAAATCGCTTATCTACAATCAGTTACGCTATTTCAATTCGGATTCAGGCTTTTCCTCTGAATTCCGAACGCGGGTCAGCCGCTCCCGCATCTTGTGCGTCATTGACTGTATTTGCGACCCGTTTGGCGTCGCCCAGGGCATGTATTGGTTCAGTGAATGGAACACTTCCTGGGCGAAAAGTTTCCCGGCATCCTTGTCGTCTGTCTCATTCCACTGCGTTCGTAGAAACAGGCCGACAACTGCCGCCCCCAGAAACGAAAATGCCACCAGACACGTGATCAACGTCCTGGGGGGAAACGATTTCCTCTCCGGCAGCCGCGCGGGGTCCAGGATCTTTACGCTGGGTGTCTCTTTCGCTTCTTCAACTTTCGCGAGTTCATATTGCTGAGTCAGCGCTTCGTAGACGGTTTCCTCAATTTTTGTGCGTTGATAAAGATCGGCCCAGGTGACACCCAAAACTGGTAATTCGCGAATTGAGGGGTACAGTGCACCGCGCGAAGCGGGCGTTTGACCCGCTTGCGCCCCTCCGCCAAGTTCCTCAAGTTGATGCTGAAGCTCGGAGATCTGCGCCTGCACCGCCCGCACCCGGACGTTGTTCGGCATGTAAATCTGCTCCAGTCCTTTCAACTCCGATTCAGCCGCAATCTTTTCTCCCTGGAGCTTCGAAGCAGCATCCACCATCGCGCGCTCCTGCTCCTTAATGTCGATAGCCGCGTTCTTACTGGCAAACTGGCTGAATTTTACCGAAGCTTCGTCGAGGTCTTTCTTCACGGCACTAAGTCGCTCTTCCAGAAACATCCGCTCGCGGTGGGCCCCGGAGGTCGACAGTTCAGTTACAAGCTGGTTCAACTCTTCGACATACGCTTGAGCGATAGCTGCCGCGCGGCTTGGATCGCGATCCGTTACGGAAATACCGATGATGCCGCTCCTGCGATCCTCGGAGAGGCTGGTCCTGGCCGCCAACTTCTTTCGTGCGTCCTCCTCCAGTTTCACCGAGTAGACTCTTTTGAGTTGAAAACGCTCCACGAGACGGTCTTGGACCGTTCTGCTGCTCAGGATACCCACAAAAAGCGCACCGGAACTTTTGACTCCCAGTAGATCCCCCGCAAAACTTCCGAGATTGGTGGCACCGGCCTTAGCCGTCAGTGCTGCTAACATCGCCGCCCCTGTCGTCGATTGGCTGTCTGGAGGCATGAGCTGCACCGTAGACTCGTAGCGCGCGGGAATTGCGAGCGCGATAAGACCGCCTACGATCAATCCCGTGACCAGGACTTTCCCAAGGAACCGACGCTTCCCCCAAAGCAACCGCAAGTGCCCCACGGCTTTCGCACGGAGTTCGGGGGTAAACACCTCTTCCTCAGCCAGTTCCTCGGCCATCGGCTGGGGTCGCTCCTCGATTTGTGGTCTTGTGCCGCTCTGCGACAATTGCGCTTCCTCGCTCAAGAAAACTAGATCCTGTGTTTTCGTTCAATAACTTATATTTCAAGTCGCATGCTATTGGCGCCTGACGGACCTCAGTGTTCGGGTACGTTCTCCAGCCCTTGCTGCGCCAAACGCTGGAACAACTTCTGCGGCTGAAACTGGATTTCGATCGTCGCCGATACGGGCTTCTCAGCGTTCGGCTGGATCACGGGAAACAGCCAACGCTCATATTGCACGGATGCGGAAAAGCTTACGTTGGAACGCCACAAGTAGTCGCCACGTACGCCGAAATCAGTGACGGTGCCCCCGCCCGGCACGAACACCTGGCTAACCTTTAGATGGCGAAAATTGACCTGAATGCGATTGCGGGCACTGAACCAGTAGTTGCTCCAGGCCTGCGCTCCCTGTCCTCCTCTGCCCACCCAACTCCCGATAATGTTCCCGTCGTTGGTGTATCCGCTTCTCCACGTCGCATTGAAATAAAAGTCGCCAGGCGAGATGGGCCCTCCGCCCGCCGGAACATCGGTGTATACACCCTCCGCACGCAGATCCATTCTGTCGAGCCATGGAACGTGAGAAAGAAAGAGCCCCGAGTGCCACGCTGATCGGTCGGCGTAAGCAACGGGTGAGAATTGATCGTCGGTGTAGCCATCGGCGTACCACGTCAGCCAATTTCGAAGCCGTGGGAGACGATAACTGAGACTCATAGCCGACGTTCGATTACCCGGCTTGTCTGGTTCGCCCACGGTTTGGTGAGGGTTCTCGCTGCTGACTAAACTGCGGATGAACGTGTGCCACGTAAACGGATAACCGGGTCCGCCATAAATTGTTGTCCGGAAGAAACCGAACTCGAAATTCCGGGTAGGCTTGAAGCCGATGTACTGTCCATTAATTGTGGGTTGCGGGTTGAGCGTCTGCCCGTATTGTCCGACAAAACCTGTTGGATTCACGAGAAACATCTGACCATCTAGCTGACCCAGGAAGAACTCCGTGCGCATCGGCCCCAACCAACCGAGAAAGCTGGGCAATTTGAGCGGCGTGGTCCGATTGATCCGGAACATATTGATCGGCTGGACGTTGTCGCTGAAATCTAAGGGGCCACCATTGCCCGGACCCCACCAAATACTTTGCTTTCCGTAGGTGAACTGCCAGTTCGAAAGCATGAGACCAACATAAGCATCCAACAGGCGGAAGTCAGTCTGCGCTGCTTGGGCCGTCCCCGGTGCCACCTCCGGAAATAGGTTGATTTCCTGTACGATTTGTCGCGTCGCCAGCGAGTAAGCCGGAATGCTCTGGGCGGTTTCCATCTCGCCGCGCACATATGCGACCCAAGGGCCTTTGGTCGCGTAGGCGGAAACACCATTCACCGTACTCCACCCTTCACTGTACGGACGTCCGAAATCGTTGTACTGCGTCTGCGCGAACGTATAGCCATCCGTCAGCGGCGCCCCGGAAATGTGCTCCGTGCGCGAGTAGACCGACTCCAGCCTGAATCCCCCACCATCGCTCCCGTCTCCCAAAGCTTCCGTCTCTGGGCGAAGCTCACGTTCGAGGGCCTCGATTAATTTGCCGGCTTCTGTGTTCTCCCCCGGGTCCACTCCCTTTTCTTCTGCTTCGATCAGCTGCCGCATGCATTCACGCCGCGTCCAAGGGCGCATACTCGAAAACGCGCTATCAATCAATCCCAGTCCCGCCAAACGGTCTAAAGCCGGATATATCCAACTGTCCAGCGGCACATATGGCGTGCCCAGATTCTGCGGCCCCGAGGATTCCCACGCTCGCGCAAGCGCCGTGAACGATGCCCATTGCCCACCGCCCAGCTCCGGATCGTGGCGTCGACTGTATACGTCCTGGGCAATCATTTGGCCCATCATGCTGCCCACGAACACATCGGACGGGAAATGTTGTTTCGCCTTGATGCGCTCATAGCTGACGAATGAAGCGAGTCCATATGCCAAAATTTTGGGTATGGGTCCCGGATATTCGTGTGCGATTACTCCCGCCACCGCCCACGCCGCCGCTGCATGCTCTGACGGAAACGATGTTCCTCCGCTAAAAAACGGGCCGCTGCCATCACCCTGATAGGGCCGCTCTCTCTGCGTTGTGTATTTTACCGCCTCCACCGCAACCAGACTGTTGATCGCCGCCTCACCCGCGAGAAATCCGGTTTCTCGCCAATGCTCGCGGTGCGAAGGGTAGCTCAACAACCACATGGCTCCTGCGCCCCCAATCAGCGCGGCAAGTCCTGCGTCCGAACGCGTCTTGGCATCGCTCAACGTTTGCGGATTATTCGACAGGTGCCTGCTGTAATCGCTATCCGTGACGAAAAGGCCAGCGGTAAAACCGGCCGCGGGCACGAGCCAGTCAGCGTCCACAAAGCGCAGCCGCGCGGGACTCGTCCAAATTTGTTTCTGATCTTCCAAGAAGGCCTTTCCTAAACCCTTCACGCCATGATCTGAACCTGACGTCGACTCTTGATCCGATTTATCCGGATCCTTCGGTGTTTCCTTTTTGTTTTTCTCGGCGTCCTCCCTCTCCTTTTGGTTCTGTGCCGATTGCGCGCCGCTTTGCCCCTCGGGTTCCTGAGGCTTCGCCGCACCCATGGTGCTTTCGGCAACCATTGCGCTTCCCAAGGTCCATATCCAGCCAAACACCAGCACCTTGACCCGAAATGTACGTCCTCGCATCACGGGTGAATGTATGCAATCGCCAACGCGGCCGATGCCGCCAATTGCCCTGCCTGGAAAAGGGTCTGCCAGTTGCGAGATCCAATTTTCGGCGCGGCCTCCGGCACCACAATCGAGTCTCCGGGTTTCAGCGTCCCTCCCATCGGATCACCCGACCACCAACCTGAACTGTTATTTTTGGCCGACAGCACGGAGCCGTCCCCCCGAATTACAAAGACGGCCTTCTTATCCGCGAGTGGCGTCATCCCTCCCGCTTGACTCAAATACCATTTCGCACTTCGCCCAGGCTTGTAGCTGACGGCCGTGGGGTTGAACACCTGTCCGTTCACCATTATGTAGTCGGCCTTCTTCGGAATCAGCAGCACGTCGCCATCGCGCACTGGCACGTCAGCCGGCGTATTTCGCCATGCACTCAAGTCCGATGGAATGTGCACGACCACGCGGCCAACTGGAGGATTTGCTTGAAGTTGCTGTATAGTTGTCTCCGTTCGCGAAATTGCCGTGAGTTTTGCATTCTTCTGATCGACATCCGCTTCAGGCAACACCTTTAGATTCGTCTCCTCCTGCTTCAACCGCCGAATCATTTCCAAGCGCGAACTCAGTTCGATCTCCCTGACATCACGCCGCATCAGTACCGCGCCGTACGGGTACGCCTGCGGCCCAAGCCCACCGGCGCGCTCAAGCACAGAACTCAACTTTTCCCCGGGCCGGATTCCGTATGCTCCTGGATGTCGTACCTCGCCCCTCACGCTAATGGAGGCTCCGATATCGTTCCAGTTGGGAAGCTGTCGTATCGTCAGTACATCGCCATTGCTAAGCGGCACATTTGCGGTTGGATCCCCCGCTAGTGCTTCGGCAATCGTGACCGATTGATGCTGCCCGGTAAGCTCTCCCTGGTTGGTCCCCTGGCTCGCCCACGCATAGTGCGTCAGGTCAGCGGCGTGTGTGTCCGCACTCGGCTTTAATCCGCCACCTATGCGGATCAAGTCGGCCACGGTCATGTTTGTCGTTAACGGATAACGGCCCGGCTTTCCGACATCCCCCTGCACATAGACACTCGCTGGCTGGATGGCGTCCGGGCTCCGGTGAATCAGCAACCGGTCCCGCGGTTGCAGCCAAATGTTGGCTGTTGGGTCGCCCTCCAGCGCCAAGTTCAAGCTAACGCTGAAAATTTTCATCTTGCCATCGGGTAAATACCGGAACACTTGCGCATCATCGATCTTCGCGTCCGGAGCAATTCCTCCGGCCAAATGCACCGCGTCACTCAAGTGAATTTGCCCCGATGTTCGGTACGTTCCCGGCCCCCGCACGTCGCCTAGCACCGACACTGTCGGCGGGTTCTCGAAATCAAAACGGCTGAAAATTCGCACCGTATCCATCGCATGCAGAACCGGCGCCTGCTCTGGACTTGTCAGCGCATTCGTGAGATCAAAACTCTCCACCGTCGGGTGAAAATCAGGCGCATTCAGGCGAATAATTTCCGCGTATTGTCCGGCCGGTTCCGGCAACAGATCCTTGTAGGACGTAATTACGTCGGTCACGCGCATGCCTTGGCGATAGGAATACCGCCCCGGCCTGATCACATGTCCTTCTACGTAGACAGCGTCCTGGTTGTACGGCGCGATCGGAAATACGCGGATGCGATCGCCGTCATGAATCTCGAATGCTTCGAGTTTCTTCGTAACCTCGGAATCGCTGTCAACTTCAGGGATGTCCAGACTCATCATCGTCTGGCTCTGATGCGCCACCAGTCTTTGCACTTCAACATGCCGCAACGTGGCCGTCGGAAGCAACCCGCCGGCCAATTCCAAAACAGACGCAAGATTTTTCTCGTCTTTTAACTCATAGATCGCCGGACGCCGCACCATTCCTTCAACCGTAACTTGCGGCCCGACCGGTGGCACCAGCACGCTGTCGCCATTCTCGAGTTGCTGCAGTCCCGATTTCACACCGTGCAATAAGAGATCGTACAAATCGACAACTTGCACCAGTTGATTTCCCCGGTAGTGCTTCACAATTCGCAAAGATCCCTTTTGCGTCGGCCCACCCGCGACAAACAGCGCGTTCAGAGGCGTCGACAGCGAACTGATGTCATACGCTCCTGGATTTGCAATATCTCCGACCTCGTAAACGCGAATCGTGCGCAACCGCGTGAGCGACACTTCCGCGGACACCTGGCGGAATTGCGTCCGCAGCGTTTGCTGCAAATTCGCCTGGACCTCCGCCAAACTCTTACCACTCACCAATAGCGGACCAACCTCCGGCAGGCTGACGCGACCTTCACGATCCACCACGCGATAAATCCGCTGGCTCACCCCGCCCCACAAGTCAATCGACAGACCGTCCCCTGGCCCCACGACGTAGTCCGGCCCCGCAGGCACATCCATGGGAATCAGTTGCGAATCGCGCGTCCCGTTCTCGAAGACCTCCGCGCCAAATCGCCTCGGCACAGCAGGCCGCGGAATGGCTTGGACATACATATCGTAAAGCGATGGAATGTCGTTGTACGGGCTCGCGGCTCGAACCAACTCAGGTGCTGCAGGCTGCGGCTTAGGCTGATACCTGCGATCGAAAGGCTGCATGGGCGGATAAGACGACGAGCCCTCAGTCGTTGATGGATTGACCTCACGCCTGTTCGAACGATTCAAATCCGTCGCGTTTCCACTTGGCCTGTTCGACCCAACACCGTAGACCGCAAACGAATCCACAATATTCCGGTTCTCGGGATTCGCCACGGGCTGCAAACTGCCGGACTGGCCGTCCGCGCCCCTACTCCCCCGCAGCGACGAGCCACCCGTTAAACTCGAGCCCCCGGCTCCAGGGAATAACGTTGAGTCCAATCCGCTACCCAACGGCAGTTCGGGAAAACCCCCATCACCCTGGTCCATTCCTTGACCTGATGTGTCTAACTGCGCTCGCAGAAGTTGGTCGTTTCGAGGAGGATTCTGGGGGGTCGATTCTCCCGGCCCCATCCGTGACGGCGGATTCCCTGGTTCAAATTCCTGCTCGCGCTGTTGTCCGGGAGTCTGCTCTTCATTCGAACCCTGGCGCTCAGCGCACTGCGGATCAAGCACGTTGCAATTCACTGTACTCTGCTGCCCGGTGCGCGCCCGTCGCAGCCGCATCCGCTCCTGCTCGTCCTCTTGTTCACTCTGCGCGATCAATTTCGCGCGTTCTTTCACCAGCAGTTCCTGCTCTTTTCCCGCCGCCGAATCTGGATTCAGTTGTGGAACCAGATACCCATACCGCTGCACCAGCTGCGTCGCAATCGACCGGAATTGCACATCCGCCTGCAGACGATCGAAAATCGCATCATCGGTCAGATCGGCTTCGCTGATGATTTGCCCCTGCGACGTCGCGTCCTTGGCAACCCATCGCTTCAACTCCACCATCAGCCCTGGGTCCTTCACCAGGATCGTTTTGATGTCCGCTGCAGACGCCGCCACCCGGCTCAAATTCTCGCGTCCCAGTTCCGAACTCGGCATGACTGGCCGCTGACGATCTTGCGCCTCTTGTGGGCGCACTGCCGTCCCGCAAAGAAACATCGTCACAAGGACACAAAACCTAAGCTTTAATGTTCGCATTTCGGAAGTCACTCGATTTGGTCCACCCTGCCTTTTCATCTTTGTTCGTCGCAGTCCTCGCGCGTCCCTAAATTCCGCGCACTAAACACGCTCCCCGGCGCCCGCCGGAGTAATGTTGCGCACTGCGTTCAGAATCCCTTGCTCGGATGGCTCGATCTGGCTGGAATGAATGTCGAACGACGCCCAGTAGAAAACACTGCAATTCTGCTGCGACGCAACTGCGATGATCCGCAGTCCTGGCTGGTCTCGCAGCAGGGTATCGCAGATGTCAGGTCTCTTCGCCGGCTCATCCAGGGCGATCACCAAAACGTCCGGCGACGTCTGACGCACTCGCTGGCGAATTTCCGCCTCGTCGGATACTTCCCCAACTATCTCGATGCCGGGTTCATCTGACAGGGTTGCCAGAATCAGCTCACGCATCAACTTCGGCCGGTTGGCCACCAGAATGCGAATCGACCTGCCCATATCGTTGACTCCTCGTACGGCTAAGTATTGGCGAATGAGCGACAAAGAGAAGACTCAAAGAAGGCCTGTTGTGCTTGCCAACCTACCATTGGGCTCGAGCATCAGAAATATGCAGCCCGCTGTACCGAAAAGTACCAAGCATTTCCCAAGGCTGGACGAGCGAGTACTACGTGACCCTTGAGACATTTCGTCTCCGCAAATCCGTTGACGCTTATCTAGCTGCCAATTAGCTTTGCCGCAACAACTTTTTGAGGGATACTAAACACTCATTCAAATGTATACTCTTTACAGGTCCCGAAGCATAACTAGGTCGTATTCAAAGAGTTGAAGCCGGCGGAGAAGACTCCCATTTAATATGAAGAGGGCTCTGAGGGCTCCGAATGATACAAACTAACGATAAGCAGTCGTCGTCATCGACGAACGTCTTTGTTGTCGCCGAGAATCGTCTCCTCCGGGAATCGCTTGTCCGCCTTTTCCGCAAGCGCGGTGACTTGAGCATCGTTGGGGAAGCTTCTTACTCCGATTCCACGCCAGAATGCATCGCCTCCGCTCAAGCCGACTTGCTGCTCCTGGATTGCCTGAGCCCCAACCACAAGTCCGACGATCTCATCTGCGACCTCCGCGAATCGGTCCCGCACATCCGCGTCGTTCTCTTTGGAATGGATGAGGACCCGGACATCTTCTTGCAAGCGGTAAGGTTAGGGGTGCACGGCTACGTGCTCAAGAGCGCCTCGGCCTCTGAACTCGTTGACGCCGTCCGCGGCGTTGCCCAGGGGGAAGCCGTCTGTCCCGCAAAATTCTGCAAGGTTTTGTTCCAGGCTTTGGCCAGCGAGTCCAATCAGCAAGCCGCCATTGCCGAGCAGCGTGCCGGCATGCGATTTGAGCTGACCCAGCGCCAGCGCCAGCTGATGTCCCTGGTCGCCATGGGCCTCAGCAACAAAGAAATCGCCGCAAACCTCAACCTATCCGAATTCACCGTCAAAAATCACATCTACCGCGTCATGAAGCAGGTCGATGCGCAAAATCGTCACGAAGCCTGTCATCTCATCCGCGCAGGCGAATCACACGAAGAAAATTGGCAGACCCTGCCCCTCCGCTGACGTACAAGTGCGCTGACGCAAAAGCTCCTGCTTCGGTAAAACTCAATGGGCACCTTTCGCACGGTCCATTCGGGGTGACCCCGGCGTAAACCCCGGCACATCACCAACCGCAAGGCAAGCTCTCGGAATTCACCTGGCAACCTACGGCCGATTACCTCACTTTAGGAATTGCGCCAACTCGCTCACTCCAATGCTCCACGATATCGCGCACCACTCTGTCTCCCACGATCTCCGCAGCTTCCAAAGCAGGCAGATAAGCCGAATAGTTCCCGAACACCATGCCCTTCAAGCTTTCCGCAGGCTCCGTTCCAAGTGGTTCCCGGTCATAGTTGCTCACCGTGCGCAGCACCAGCACGCGCTGCAGATCCACGCGCCCGGCACGACTCAAAAATGTCAGCGCCTGCAATGTGCCAGAATCCTCCATCGCCGCAACCATATAGTTCCCGACCCCACCGGTGTAGTACTTCGTCCACGCATTGGCCCACTCGTCCATTTTCGATCCGTGCCAGAAAGTGCTCGCCGACATCGTATCGCCACGAGTAACAAACGGCGGCCGGACCGCATTAGGAAAACCCGCAAACCGCGCACGTGAATTTCGCAGCGCATCCGAGTCCGCCAAAACCACGTCATGCGTCAGTTGAAACGCCCAACCCACTAGCCCCGTGTTTAACGTATAAACCTCGCCTTCAAGATCAGTCCGCACCGGCAACTCGTAAGGCGTCCCTTTCCGCAACGGCACGTACCCGGTCGGCCAGCCCTCAGGAATCTGTCGCGCATCAATCTCAAACGCCAGATCGCCATCAATCACGTGATCCGCCCACACCGCCGACCCCAACGACACATCCGCCGGGTCCCCGCCGCCAATCCCCGCCACAATCCAATACGCCTTCGAAAGATCAAATCGCGGGTCCAAGCCCACCGCCATCACCGACGCAGCCGCCTTCGCCGTAGCCACCCCTGTGACCATCCCCAACACGCCATCCTTATTCATCCGCACATGGCGATAACCAGCCGGAAGCTCCAGCACCTGGTCCAAATGCTCTCGCTCTACCCACAACTGAAACTCACCCGGCGCATCCCCGGTATCCTCGCCACGCTCAAACGCAGCAATCACCACGACTTTAACCACAATAGCTTTGGGAACCGGCGCACTCTGCGCAGAAACCCAGCAGACAAAAAACAAACCCACGCACAAAGCCGCGAGCGCGAATCTCGCAGCCACAACGAACTCAGTCTGCCGGAATGTCTCAAATACCACGAGCTTGGATTTCGATACACTCATCCGCTCGTCCGCGGAGTCGTCGGAGAACGGACAACGCGAATAGGAGGAAGGGGTCGGGCCGAAATGATTTTGACAATTACGCCGACACATTTGTCCGTACCGTAGAGTCTGAATTCTCCCGAGCTCTCCTCGCGATGCTACCTCAAACGCGTTGGCCACCGAATCCTTCGAACACAAAGGCCTTGCCGCCGAGGTTCGGGATGCGGACCGTCAGCAGTGCGCTTCTTATTTCTGGTTCGCTCGCGACGTGCTGCTCGCTCCGGTCGACCGGCCGTCAGTCGTAGAAGTTGGAAGCTCTTTTAGAGCGGCAGGTTTGGCAGCGCCATAAGCCGTCGCCAGCGCGGGCCGCGTCCAGACCACACCTGGATAAAGACTCGGAATGCGGAAGCCCCGATAGGCCAATATGCCCTTGACGGTCATTTGCCATACAAGTTCCGGAGTTTGAGCCGACGTAACTTCCTGGATCGTTGAGGTATGCGGGGTGGCTACATCTGCCGCGATATCGTATTCCGTGTCGCCATTATCCAACTGTCCCACACTTCCACAACATACAGAATAGACGGGCGACAAGTTAATTTCGGAAAGCACCTGAACGCTCTTGTCGTACTCGTTTACTTGAAAGACTGGCACGCTGCTGTAGCAGCTAGGAACCCCGGGGGTCCCACACAAAGTGTTGTTGGCGTCCACGTAACGAACCGTCCCGTTGTTGAAGAACAATAACGGAAAGATCCCGGCGCCAGGACCCAGGAGAACCGGGTAGTGCTGTCCATAGTTCCACTCGATGGGGCTGACACCGGCGGGCAACGTAAAATCGCCCTCTGGGCCTAGGTGCCAGAGCACGCTGCCGTCACCTGCACCGTCCGCGTAGTTAATTTTGATGACCCAATTCTGATTGCGCATCGAAAGAATTAGGTTCCCGTCGTCGGGCGAATACACCAGGGCGTTGGCGTGGGTCCAATCGGCCGTGCCTTCGGGAGCATGGGACAAGGAAAGGTGATCGAAAGCGTTCCATACCCAAACCGGTCCTTGCTGAGGATCCCAATCGACGATGATGTCGGCGAGCACTAAGCCGGGTGGGGGCTGACCCGCAACGGTCTTGTTGAAGTTCGCCAGGAAGAGGTAATGGCCATTCGGAAGCTTCAGCATATCGTGATGAATGGTCACAAGAGTGGGTACTGTTAAACCAATCGCAGCAAGGCTACTTTGCACTTGGGCGAGGGGCAGGTCAAAAATCGTATTGCCCGCGAGATCGATCTCGCGTAGCTCCCCACCCGTGCCGATCAACATGTTTCCATTCGGAAGGGGCTTCAGCGGAAAAGCGGCGTACGGCAGATTTGGATAATACCAGATGATATTTCCCTCTAGATCGGTGACCACGGCGGTTTGGATGGTATTGTTCGGGTCGATGGTATAAAGGTTCAACATTTCGACACCCGAAGCCGGATTTGCACCCGCAGTTGGTTGAACTGTGATGTCAGGTAAGACCCCAGGGGAAATAGCGCCCGTTGTGAACTCTTTGTCTGCGTCGACCACTAGTCCGCCATTTTCGAGATGAATAATCGCCTGCATGTGGTACGTACTGCTCGCACGCATTCCGGCTACCTGCAAGCCGACGTCGCCGCCCCCTATCGGAGCCGGCTGAGCCCAGGTGGTGAGGCCATATTGTGCTGTGGCGCCAAATTTGACCTGGACGGTTGCGCCCTGCGGAGCGGTGAAAGTATAAAGAGCGACCAGCGGGTTAGCGGTACCGGCGACGGTGCCCGCTTTGAAGTTGGTGGGATTGAAGAAAGAGATTTGAGCGGGCGCGGAGGGAGCGGCCTGTGAGGTGACCGCGGCGGTAATCTGCACTGAGGCTGGCGCTCCCGTTGTCGGCGCAATGTAAAGGCCAGAAGAACTGATCGTTCCGGTTGCTACCGAGCCGCCAACTGCGTTATTGACCATCCAGGATGTCGGCGAAATACTCGCTCCACCCTGCGATGCGCTGAATTGCAAGGTCTGCCCAGGCATCAGGAGAGCGGAGGATGGCGTTACGACGACCGCTGAAGCCCCGGACGTTTGGGTATCGCTGGAACCAGAACCGCCACCGCCACACGCCGTAACAAGGAGAGCTATTAACACCAAAAAAATGCCGAATGAAGAAGATAGCGCTGCAGAACGGTCCATGAGGCCTCCATATAGATAGACCACCTCCTCCGCCCATTCCTAGCGCCAACACACGGTCGACAAAGCTGCTGTGCCATGTTCCCGGCGATCAACGAAACAGTTCCCTGCGATTCCCTGGCGTTGATCCCAATCTTGTCGTCGCGAGCTTTAACTCTTGGGGTGGCCTTATACAGAGTTTTAGGCCTTGACGCAAGTCCTGCCGACATTAGTTAAATGATTAGCATCGTAATACTCGGATCTCATCAGCATGTCCACGTCATTAGATGTTTGGAATGACCGTTTTCAGAGCGGAGGGCGGCCGTGCGAGGACACGGAAGCTAGCACTTGGTATCGCAACGGGAACCCTAAAGCCACTGCATCAATCAATCTGCTGAGATAGCGAAAATCAATTTTGCAGGTCTTGCCCCGTCGTAGCCCACCGATTCTCGGGCGTAGCACTAAGTCTGCGGTATTTTAGTGGCGGGCCAAGCCCTAAAGGAACCGCAAAATCGGCGCTTCCTTCGTCCTTCCTTCACTCCAGCTGCGCCCCTACTTTTTTCGCCTGCTTTCTGAGAAGGCGACTGCATACTTCGCTGGTAGGAACACTTGTCCGGCACGACTTACCAGCCAAGTGGAATTCATCGTTGGCGGGATTGCTTTCGAGCCGCTCGTGATCCACCCATAATTCGTTGGCAGAGCGTCCAACCAGCCGACTTCCGAATAGTGACTTCTTCTAGGGTTCCTTGTAAAAGTGTCCAATTCCGGACAGACAGTCGTTGTTTGGTTCGTTAGTGTCCTAGACGTTGCGGGCCGGAGAGCCTTAAGACGGTCCAACGACGACATCTGAGACGGAAAGTCGAAGCGATGACGAAGCTTCCATTTGCGCTGAAATCCCAAGCTTCGCTGCGGACTATCTCAGGTAGAACCTTGCTCGTCTGTATCGCGGGCGTATTCCTGGCGTCCACGATTGCCCATGCCGAATTACCCGTGGCAGTGCCTGAAACAACGGCGGCCGCGGTCGCCCGGATTCGGGATTGGAACATTGGCTGGGCGGCCTTCCAACTTCTCGCGCTGGCAATTCCCCTGATGATTCTGTTCACCGGTCTCGGCGCATGCCTCCGGCAGATGTGCGAATCTATTTCCGGCTGCCGTTGGTTTTGGACGGTCACGCTCTTCGCTTGCGCCTACCTGGCCCTGGCCGCGCTGATCGCGCTGCCCTTCGACTTTTATCTCGACTATGTCCGCGGGCATGCTGCTGGATGGTCGAACCAGACCTTGCCGAATTGGGTGAAGGGCGAAGGCGTCCAACTCGTCGTCAGATTGGTCGTCGCAGCACTGCTAATCTGGCTTCCCTATCGATTGATCTCCAGAAGCCCGCGCCGCTGGTGGCTCTATTGCGCCCTCGCGCTGATTCCAGTCGCCTTTCTGGCTCTGGTCGCTTTGCCGGTGTGGGTCAAACCACTGACGACCACCTATAAGCCTCTCGACGATCGCCCGCTCGAAACGCGGATCAAAACGCTGGCCGCGCGGTGCGGCGTCGCTAACATCCCCGTCTTAGTCGGCGGCAGCAGCACAGGCGTGGACGGCCTCGGCCCGACCAATCGGATCATTCTGCAGAGTGACCTGGCATCTGTTGAATCACCTGACCAAATCGAATTCACCATCGGCCACGAATTGAAGCATTACGTTATGGGCGACAATTGGAAGGCACTGGCCATTATCGCTGCCTTCTTGTTGGCTGGGTTTTGGCTTACGGACCGCCTGGGCCGCGCCGCCATCCGCCGATTCTCCCGGCGCTGGGGGTTCAGCGAACTTTCCGACCCAGCGTCACTTCCGCTTATCGTGTTCACCTTGATCTTCCTGTGGCTTGCCATTCTGCCGTTTTTCAATCTGTTTGCCCGCCATATCGAGCTCGAAGCCGACCGGTTTGGCCTTGAATTGACTCATCAAAATCACGCCGCGGCAATGATCTTCGTCAGGGATGCTCAAACCAGCCTCGCCCCCGATTGGGGTACTTTCTTCACGATCTTCCAGGCAACGCATCCATCCATCAGGGAACGTATCGAATTCGCCAACAGCTATAAGCCCTGGGAACACGGGGCTCCGTTGGTCTACGGCGATGTGTGCAAATCTGAGCGATGAGAACTGGCGATTTTAAAAATTGGCGCTGCAGAAGAGGACTAGACGCATTCGACGTAAGCAGAGACTAGCGTCAGCCCAGAAAACACCTTGCCACATGTCTGACAAATCGTGGCGTACCCAACCTCATCGTCATCCCACCGGGCAGTTTCACGGGGTTGCGTCTCTCCGCAAAACGGGCACTCTATCTCCAGCTGTTGTAGGTGGTCCATGTGAGCCTCCACAACGAATAGATGATGGCTGGCGGCGAAAGGACTGCGTGTCGGCGGGATCGTCCGGCGGTTCGTCCGGCCCAAACCATTCGGAGGTCCAAGGAACGCTTTGACAGGACGCTGGATTCGATCCCGTGATCTGCTTCTTGTTACTGGCGTCGGCCCGAGAACTTCATCATTCTATTCGGCCGTTTCTATCATAAGCGCAGCGTTTATCAGGCACTGAACTAGGAGTCAGGCAACTTGAACCCTGTTATTGGTATGGTCAGAGCATATCTCTGTCGTTTCGTACCTTCTATCTCCGCATCTTGTAATTCCGGATACAATCGATTGTATGGAACCCGATTCGCAAAAGGTCTCGCGGGTCGCTTTTGCCTACCTGTGGTCCATCTTGTTTTGGATGGGTCTTGCCTTTCTGGCAGCAGGGGAGGATAAGCTCCACTTCAAGGAGAGGAAACTCCACACATCTTACTGGACCGCACTCCTTGTCGAAGCCGGATTTCTACTGTGCGCGGCGCTGTTGACGCCTCCCATTTTCGCGATAGTTCATCGCTATCCGATCACCAAACCGATTCGGTTTGGTCGCGTAGCGGGGTATGTTCTTGGCATCGCCCTTTACGTCATCGCCTACGTGAGCCTCCGTTGGATTTTAGCGCCGCCTTGGAGTATTCCTGCTCAGAAGTTCGAACAACGCTCGTTGCACGCATTGGTTACGGGTTTTTACGTTTTTGCCGAGATCATTTGGAACTACATCATTGTTCTGGCAGCCGCGCATGCATACGAGTATTTCAAGCGATCGAGGGACCAGGAACTTGAACTGCAGCAGGCGCTGGCCACGAGCGAGCTCCAGGCCCTGAAGAGTCAGCTTCATCCGCATTTCTTATTTAACACTCTCCAGGGAATCTCAGCTCTGATTGATACAGAGAAAGAGCGCGCCAAAGCGATGGTTCTCAAGGTCTCTAACTTGCTTCGGACTGCTTTGCAGTGTGGGAGCTCGGATGTCATTAGCCTCGATGAAGAATTGAAGTTTGTCGACGATTATCTCGGCATTGAGAAAATGCGTTTGGAAGACCGACTCGAAGTGCGTTGGCGAATTGACTCTGCCACGCGGCAATTGCTCGTCCCGCAACTGATCATGCAACCTCTCGTGGAAAATGCGATTTTCCACGGCGTGGCTTGCTGCCGGGGAGGTGGATGGATCGAAATTTCGTCCCGGCGGGCGGGAGGCATGCTGGAGGTCGCTATCCGCAATAGCGTTGGAGGAAAGCGGCAAGCTGGGATGGGGCTAGGCCTCCACAATGTGAGAGCACGATTGAAGCACCTTTACGAGGACGAGGCGACTCTCTGCTTCGACCAAGGCAGCGATGGCGTTGCGATCGCGACTCTAGTGTTGCCGGCAATCGGTCAACAGAAGGAGGCGACGAAAGAAATGTTGGCCTCGAATTTGCACGCTTAGTGGAGGGAAAGATCGTGCGGGTATTGATTGTCGACGACGAACCACTTTCGCGACGCGCCCTCGAGAATGCGTTGAGAGCGAGAAACGACATTCAAGCCCTCGATTGCGCGAACGATGCTATTGATGCCCTGGAATTACTACAAAAGAAGTCCTACGACGTTCTTTTGCTCGACATTCAAATGCCGGAGTTATCGGGAATCGAGCTGGCCGACCGGCTAAACAAGCGGCGGCAACCGATACCATCGATTGTGTTTGTCACTGCGCACCATCAGCACGCGGTTGCTGCATTTGAGAAGCATGCCGTTGATTATGTCCTGAAGCCCTTTTCAAACAATCGTATTCATGAAGCGCTAGATATGGCGATCCGCAGAACGGAAGGCGAGCGGGCCGCACAGTTTGTGAAAATACTGCCTCAGCTTGAAGAACTGTTGTCGAAGTCAGCGAAAATCGCCATCAAGACAAAAGGAAGGATCCTTTTTGTCGATCCGGCCGACGTGGTGATTATCGAAGCTCAAGGCAATTACGTATTGTTACAGCGGGCTTCAGGATCGAACCTACTCCGAGAATCGATTTCCACGATGGCAGAAAAGCTACAACCGTACGGATTTATAAGAATACACCGCTCCGTGCTGGTGAACCGTTCCTTCGTTGAGGAAATTCAGCCTTGGAACACGGGAGAGTACGTGCTTCGCGTCAAAGGGGGCAGGGAATACACAGTCTCACGCACTTACAAGAGCAATCTGAAATCCCTGGCAAAGTTCTGGATTGGCGCTGACACTTTCGTCGAGGACTAGGGCCGCGCCAGTTTCACGCGAGAGAACCAGACACGAAGAGGGCCACTGGCTCCCGATCGTCGTGGACGCAACGTCCAGGACTCGCCGACTCTTTTCTCTTACACAAAAACCACCAAGGTTAGATCGTTCCGCGTCCAGTTCGACCTGAATTTGACGCTGAGCGCGCCCTCCAATGAGAGTGATTCTTAATTTGTGCATCGCAAGGATCTACAGAATCTGGAATTCGTGGACATGCGGCTGCTTTTTGGTGTGTCTTCACAAACTAGCGTGACGGATTTCCGAGAATGCGATGCAAGCCTTCAAGAAACGGGGTTGGAGGCTGACTAGCTCACCTCCACAAACCCATAAAGCCGCACAAAACAGCTCACGTAAATCATTGAAAAGTAAGCTTCCCAATAGCTCCTCATGTTGGGAACTCGACTTGCTCCAGTTCTGGGTATCACCCGGGGCATGTATTTAGTTATCTATTCAGATCACTAGTACATAAATTAATGGAGGCTTCAGTGAACCAAGAGTTTCGGAGATTTTTTGCGTTCTCTTGTATGGCCATCTTGACCCTCAGTCTGACAATCGTTGTGGCCGTGAGCGCTCAAGTAATCAGCGCCGACCTCGTCGGAACCGTCCTAGATAAGACGGGTGCGGCGGTACCGGGCGCGAGAGTAGAAGCGGTAAACTCCGAAACCGGGGTTGAGTACAACACTCAGGCAAATGAAACCGGTGAATATCGCTTCAACAATTTACCGGTTGGAACCTACAGTGTCTCCGGTTCCTCCTCCAATTTCGCAACCACGACGATCAACAATTTCCAGCTGGAGTTGAATAAGACCAGTACGTTGCAAATCACTCTGGAAATTAAGGGAACGGTCACGTCCATCGAGGTCTCCGGTGCGGCACCCGCCTTGGACACGACGACGGCGCAGATTACCAGCACTTTTGACCAGAAGCTCGCGGCGGACCTGCCCGTTTCGTCTGTCACCGGCGGCGTTCTGAATCTTTCGCTCTTGAGCGCTGGCGTCGCCACCGGCGGCGGAATCGGCGCAGGCACCGGTCCGAGCATCGGTGGCCAGCGTCCCAGAAACAACAACTTCACCATCGAGGGTGTGGACAACAATGACAAAGCCGTGACCGGCCCGTTGGTCACGATTCCGAATGATGCGGTGGCGGAATTCTCAGTTCTGCAAAACCAGTTCGCTCCGGACTTCGGACATTCGTCCGGTGGCCAATTCAACACCATCATCAAGAGCGGCACGAATTCGTTTCATGGCGATGCCTACATCTACTCTGAAAACAGAAATTTTAACGCCATCGACCAATCCGTCATCAACAACGGCCTCACGTCAAATCCGCGCTATGACAACAACCGCATGGGTGGAGTGTTTGGCGGACCGATCATCAAGAACAAACTCTTCTTCTTTGGCGCTTTGGAATATAACCCGATTGGATCAGCGGCCGTGCTTGGGGCCCCCGTCTGCGCGCCGACAGCCGCTGGTTATAGTGCCTTGGCGGCTTTGCCGGGGATTTCAGCGACCAACCTAGCCATTTTGCAAAAATACGTGGCGCCGGCTGCCTCTGTAGACACCACCGGAACTTGCGGTCCTAACGCCGCTGCCCAAGGGGTAGAAACCGTAACCGGCAACACCGGCGCGACTGCGTCGGTGCCAGAAGGGATTCTTAGCTTTTCCGGTCCCAACTTCCTTAACAACTGGGCGGCGTTAGGCAGTATTGATTACGATATATCTCCAAAAGACCAACTGCGCGGACGCTATGTGTATAACCGCTCTGTGGGAATTGACACGAATGCATTCTTGCCTGCCTTTTATCTAAATGCGCCGACTAAATTTCATCTTGTGACCGTTAATGAATACCACACGTTTAACGCCAACACGCAGAATGAGTTCCGGCTTGGCTATAATCGCTTTGATAATAAAACGCCAGCTGGGACCTTTTCGTTCCCGGGTTTGGATAGCTTCCCCAACATCGTTCTCAACAGCCTCAACGGCCTGAATATTGGCCCGGATCAGAACGCTCCGCAGTTTACGATTATCAACACCTATCAAGCATCCGACAACATCAGCTGGACGCACAACAAACATACTTTGAAAGTGGGTATTGAGGGTCGCAAGTACATCTCTCCTCAGTCGTTCACCCAACGAGCGCGGGGCGACTACGAGTACAACTCGCTGGGGCAATACCTGGACGATCTGAGCCCCGACGCTCTAGCGCAAAGAAGCGTGGGACAGTCGACATACTACGGCGACCAATCGGCACTGTATTGGTTCGTGAACGACAACTGGCGCATCCGGCAAAACCTGACATTGAATTTCGGTGTGCGCTACGAATACACCACAACGCCGTTCGGCATTCGTTCGCAGAGTTTGAACGAGATCGCCAGCGTTCCGGGCCTTGCGGAATTCGACCAGCCGCGAGCACCCAAAAACGATTGGGGCCCGCGCATCGGGTTTGCGTATTCACCCGGGACCAGCGGCCGCACCTCGATTCGCGGGGGCTTCGGCATCGCGTATGACGTTCACTACGACAACATCGGTATATTGTCACTGCCGCCGGAGTTGAGCGTTACCGAAAATACTCCGTCGCTCACCGCGAATATTCCCAATTTCCTCGCCAACGGTGGCTTGCCGCCAGGCACCGGAGGCGTGACGACTTTCCCGGATGCGGCGTCAGCCCGTGCCGCGACTTCGACTTACTATCCTCCGGACGTTCAGGATCCGAAGTCCATTGATTGGACATTGGGCGTGCAGCGCTCCTTCTGGAACGACTACACACTGGAAGTGCGCTACATCGGCACGCGCGGTATCCACCTCAACGTGCAGTCGATCGTCAACCTGGCGAACTTGGTGACGCCGTCGCTGTCCTTGCCGACGTACACGAACAATGTGCCGTCGCAGGCTGCTTTGAACGCTTCGCCTATCAACCTGAACACTATTCTGAGTAGCGGCGACGGCATAGTTCCCGCGTACGACGCTGCCGGGTTCAACGGAAACGCCCTCACCGCCTTTATTCCGACAGGGTCGTCGATTTATCACGGGCTGGCGACGCAACTAACGCGGCGGATGAGCCACGGGTTGCAATTTGTGGGCGCCTACACCTACAGCCACTTAATTGATAACAGCACCGCAGACTTCCACACCACAGACCTGACGCCACGCCGGCAACAGGACTTCGAAGATTTGAACGCTGATCGCTCGAACTCGGCGTTGGACCATCGGCACCGCTTCACAATGGCAGTTCTGTATGACGTACCGTTCTTCAAGAACGGAAACGCGCTCACTCGGAACGTCTTGGGTAATTGGGAGATCGCCCCAATCTACACCTATCAGACCGGTGAGTGGATGACCGCGCAAAGCGGCATTGACGCCAACCTGAACGGCGACCAGGCCGGTGACCGTACGATCACTAACCCCACGGGCGTGGGAGTGACCGGCAGCGGCGTCGTACCTCTGTGCACGACTGCCATCCCAGCGTCAGAATGCACCTTGGCTAACGTGCTGACCTTCCCGAGCGCGGTGGTCGGCTATGCCGCAACCAATCCCAGTGCGAAGTACATTCAGGCGTATTACGGCGCATTGGCTACCACTGGCCGCAACACGATCCTGGGTCCCCCGACGAACAACTTCGACGCCACGGCGATCAAGCGCTTCACGATCACCGAGCGGTACAAAGTTGAGTTCGGAGTGCAGGCCTTCAACTTGTTGAATCATCCACAATTTATTCCATGCTGCGCCGCGGGTGCTGGCCCCGGTGCGCTCGGTGGAGCGACCAACGCGGTGACTGCCCAGGCCGTTACCGGTTCGCCGCGCAATGCCCTTGAACCGCAACGCGGAATCTTCAACAACTTTAGTGCGGTGTTCCCGAGCGAAGCTCGTGCGCTGCAACTTTCCCTGAAGATTTTCTTCTAGACCTAACCCTTTCGCTTCTCGATGAAGCAGCAGATTCGCAGAAGGCGTCCCGATTTTCGGACGTCTTCTGCTTTTTCAAGCGACGCACGAAAGCATCCGTTCGTCGGTGATCTCCGGTGCTTCATTTATATCTATTGGTCTTTTAGTTCTCTAGGAGGAGTCAATGAACCAAATGGGAAAAATAGTCGCCATGATCGCATTGGGAACCTCTGCGCTGGTTATCGGGCTCGGCGCGTTGCGGCAAGCGCACGCGAAGGAGGCCAAAGGACCCTATCCAAGCATGGCTCCGCTTGATCAATACCTAATGGATCGCGACGCCGAGATTGCCATGGCGCGGAGCGCGGCCCCGGAGTCCATCTCGCGCGATGCCGATGTCCTCGTCCTGGGAAGGCAGGGCTACGAAACCGCAGTCAAAGGTAAGAACGATTTCGTGTGTGTCGTGGAGCGAGGGTGGATGGGCCCATTCGATGGCGAATTTGCCGCTAATTTTTGGAACCCTAAACTTCGAGGCCCGCTTTGCTTCAATCCTCCGGCTGCCCGCTCCATTCTGCCGATGACGTATAAAAGAACGGAGATGGTATTGGCCGGTCAATCCAAAGCTCAGATCATCGAGGGCATCAAGACCTTCATAAAGCAAAAGCTGCCGCCTCTGGAGCCTGGAGCCATGAGCTATATGATGTCGAAAGAACAGTACCTCAGCGATAACGGCCATCACCACTGGGTAGCTCACCTGATGATTTACACTCCGCTCGCGGACAGTGCCGTTTGGGGTGCAGATCTGCCCCACTCTCCTGTCATGCTGAATCCACAGTTCCATGGCGATCCGGAACCAATTGACGTATTCATGATTCCCGTGGGCAGATGGTCGGATGGAACGACAGACCCAGTCGAGTATTAGCAATGCGAACCAATGTGAGCAGTGTGTTATCAAGAGTCATGGGATCTATGAAAAACGTGTTGTGTTCTGTCCTTGTTCTAGTTACTTGCCTTGCGCTGCTAACCGGACAATGAGGCCACTTGTCCGGTTGCAGCGTTTACCAGGATCTTGGCCATAAGTTCCGGATTGCCGACCACTCGGAGTGAGACCGGCCGCACGCGATCCGCCTGCCAATCGCGCTCGTCCTTATCATCATCCTCGAGTCCGTAAGCCCGCATGAAGTGTTTCCACTTGGGTGCTGCTGCGTTCATCGAAATACAGGGGGCTTCTCAAGACATTTCTTCGCCCCCGACCACGCCCTCGGCTAGACAGAAGGCGATGATGCTGTAGTTGGAAGAGTCATGATGGTGCCCAGCATGGTCGCGATCAATTTCTCTCGGTCCCCATTGATGGCGAATGCGTCGGCGGCGCACACTGTGAGTGTCTTTCCACGACGCTTGACTTGCGCTTTGGCTGCGAACTTTTTTCCTATCGCCGGCACCAGCAGGCTGACCTTGAATTCTACGGTCAGGACGTTGAAACCTTCAGGCGCAACGCTGTAGGCAGCGTAACCACACGCTGAGTCCATGATGCTGGCGAGGACACCGGCATGCAAAAAGCCATCTTGTTGCGTGTGTCTCGGGTTGAACGGCACGCGAATCTCTACTGTTCCCGGCGCGATACAGTCGATTTCAGCGCCGAGCGTGGTCATGAATGCCTGGCGCCCGAAGCTTTCTCGAACTTTGCTCTCAAATGGTTCCACAATGCCTCCCGCGGCTTAGGGCACGTTTATTCTTTCTAATACGTAGCGCGTGGGCTTCCTGTGTGCCGTCAACGATTCCCGATGCCCTTCGAGTCTTTTGGGTTCCTACAGGATTAGGAATGGATTCTTATTGCATGGAGATTCTTCCAGGTATTCTCGGAATACCAGATCCTAACAAATTCCTGCACCGAGGCATCTTCCTCCTTGACCATCTCTTGTGCCACCGTGTAGTTGGCATATTCGCTGCGGGAATTGTAAGAAATACCGGAAGCACGATGGTTTTTTGGTGGTTCTTTGCTCCTCGGTGGCGTTGTTGGTTTTCTACTCTGGCTCCATCACCGTTAACTCAAGTCTTGTAGTCCAGCACCCCAATGTCCGGTAAGGGCGTTTTTCAGGAGTTGGGCCGACAACGTGATGGCTGCGCATCAGAGATTGCTCGGCACCGCGGTGGATCGTCATATCTTCGCAGCCTCGGGGTGGCTCGTGATTCCTTTCACCAAAATGATAACTGACTTCGCTCCCGCCTTCCGGTCCTTCGAAATCTCCAAATAGTCCGGGGACTCGACCCAATTCCGAAACGACCCCTCATCCGGAAACGAAATAAGGACCACCTTATCACCGTCCCATGCTCCTTCGATGGTGAGTGGGCTTTCGTCCGCCGCCAGCACGCGCCCTTTATAGTTTTTGAATACCTCCATAAACCGGTCCACGTATCGCCCGTATTTCACCGGATCGTGAATCCATAACTGCGCGATCGCATAGACGCTCATTGGGCCTCCTCGCAACCAAACTCTTCTGCGCACTATCCTAACCGGGTTCCGCTTTTTGGCAGATCAATTCAATCGGTTCCGAAAACACATGTCCGATTAGCTCGGTGGTCTCAATGGGTCGACGCAATACTGCTCGAAGCCCACGCGCAGCGCTTTCAGGTAGCTAAGGATCATTCGCGAGCGCTGATTCAAGCGGTACACCCATCCTGGCTAGGTGCGATTGACTACCGCAAGACATTTCGGTTCTCTACGAGGAAGCGTTGTCCAATCAGCAGCTTAGATAGTGTTGCATCGACCGGTTGAGCTGGCAGCGTTACCGGACAAGTCCTATAAAAGGGAATGTCAAGAGACATAGCGCGGCGTCGGCTCGGTGCCGAAGCTTTTTTGTCTCGGCATTCAGCCCAATCGTTTGAACGTGCACGCGCGATCGACGAGTGTTCTGGTTCCGGAAGTCGTTGCTTCGTTTCGCGGTTCGAAACGGTGAGATTTGTCTTCCCGCCTGTGGTTCCATTTCATTGTCGTGACGGCACCATTCGTTTCTTGAAACAAACAAGCCGGTAACTCATGGTCCTATCGGAGACTCGTGGCCTATGACTTTCTTTGGTTATCCAAGGGGGCGTAGGGTGGAATCGGAGACTCTCGTGTTTTGACAACACGGTGGCCTGACTTGTCCGATGGATACTCTCCCTCGAACCAAGCGTCTCAAGAATCCTACGGCCACCGCCAAGGATGATCCCCAGGATGGAACGGACTCTCTGCCAGAGGCGCTCAAGCTGCTTGTTTCAAATAATGGGCGTCGAAACTTGCTCCTTTCTTCCAAACGATCAGGGTGATCGCGGCAATCTTCCGCGCCAAGGTGAGACGAGCCATCGTTGGTCGCATCCCTTTGGCGAGCAAGTTCTGGTAAAAATCGCGGAGCGGTCCAGCGCAGGTGCTCGCCCTCATGGCCGCACCCTTGAAGACATCCTTGAGATCGTGGTTATGGTTCGCATTCCGCCCACGAAGTTGCGGTGGTTTCTTGGAACGTTGCAACTGTCCCTGCATAGAGCGGTATTGCGCGCTGGCGTGAGACTCCAACGCAAGCCCGCTGTAGGTCCACCGTGGGCGCTGGGTGCGGAAGCGGTGGGGCGTCTGCATCAACGCCACCAAGGGAGCCGCCCGAAGCGAACCAATACCAGGAATCTGGCGTAGCAACTTCGTTGCGCGGTGCTTCCTCGCTTCGGCCAGCAGCTCTTTCCGGGCTGGTTGGCGCAAAAAACGCAGGGCGTCGAGTTGTTGGTAGTAAAGCTCTGCCCGCCGGCGCACGCCAGGTTCCGTGATCTTGTTCAACCATTCCGAGCGGTAACGCGGTGTGTAAACTTGCGTCCCGGCACAGGGAATAGCCCCGCTCCGATACAAGGCCTTGAGCCGATTCATCACCCGCACCAGATCCTTGCTAATCGTCAAATAGCTTCGGGACAATTCCTTCAACATGCGCAGGCCGTGCTCTCCGTGGTAGACCGCGGAAAGCGATCCATGGCGCAGCAGTTCGGCTAATTTCCGGGCATCGATGCGGTCCCTCTTGCTGCCTTGTTTCAGCAAGGCATTCTTTCGGGGATTACACACTACGCGCTCGGTGACCTGCGGCTTCAGCAGGTCATACAACCAGGCCGCCCAGGTGCCTTCTTCAAAGGTGACGTACAGGCTTCCACTTAGCCCTTGGAAAAACTGCAGGATGGTGCTGGTTTTGGTTTCGATAGTGCATTCCACGACCAGCTTGCCACAGGAATTTAGAACTGCGATGGAGATCGTTTCCTGCTGAACATCCATACCGATATACTTCACGCTATCCATATACAGGGTGCTCCTTTCGGGAGGGGTTCGAGCTGACACTCAAGACCTACTCCAAAAAAGGGTATAATGTGTGAAATTCCTCGCTTTTGACTGAATGTGTGCGCTCCTCTCACCTCAGAGCCAGAAAGGTCAGCACTCAGGGCTAGCGGAGATCGTCAACAATGTCCCCGATTTCGGCGTACGACGCCCAGTGCCTGTCCTGACCTACTATTGAGGATTCCCGGCATCGTGTTAATTTCTAGCGTGTTGCATTCCAACCCGTAACTACTCCAGGAGTCAGCTATGCCCTGCAGAAACGGCGCAGGAATCAGGCGCAGCAGTCGCGTGACGCTACGGGTGCCGCTGAAAATCTATGAGCCGGGCACGAACAAGCGGTTTCTGGTCGAAGAGGCATCAGCTCTGAAGGTTAGCCTCTGGGGCGGGCTTGTCTGTCTCAAGGCAACTGTGAATCAAGACCAAAAACTGTTTCTGGTTAACCAGGCTACAGGAGAAGCCGCGGACTCCAAGGTAGCCTATCTGGGGCCGATGCAGCTGGGTGGAAGGCGGCTCAGACTAGTGGCCATAGAGTTCTTGAGACCGTCGCCTAATTTTTGGGGCCTGGCCTTTCCTACCCTCGATCCACACCAGTCTCAAACAGTACATTATGCGCATTAGGCTCTAGTCTTCGGCAAAAATCTCCTTCTAGGTCAGATATTCTTACATAAGCAACTTGTCCAGTTTGCGTGTTTATCAAGAATTGGAGGAGTTGATCGTTCGATGCTTCAAGATTGTGTTTCTGGATAACTTTCGTCATGCCTAAACGAGAAATTGTCCCTTGACGGTTGCAACCATGTCCCCACGAACCAAACCCGCGACTCTTTGCTAGACTCTACGGCCATGAAAGAATTCCTCGCTCGAACCTTTTGCGTAATGTTGTTCCTCGCGACCTGCGTAGCCGCTCAAGATGTCCTGCCCCTCTACCCCGGCACGCCGCCGGGCTCGGCACAAGAGAACTATCCTGAAAAAGAGTACTTTTCGGAAACTTGGAACACCGAAGTCGTCGCCAACGTGACCAAGCCAACCCTGACAGTTTTCAAGCCTTCTCCGGAGTCGAGAAACGGGACGGCGGTGGTGATCTGTCCTGGCGGTGGTTTTATGGCACTCTCCATCACCAACGAAGGTACCGACGTAGCCAAGTACCTGGCCGAGAGAGGTGTCACGGCCTTCGTATTGAAGTATCGCCTCGCACACCGGAGACAACGCCACCCAGGAATTTGCGGCGATGTTTGCAGAGAAGCAGAAATTTCAGGAGATGTTAGCGACGGTCGTTCCTTTGTCCGTAGCCGATGGGCTAGCTGCGGTCAACTACGTTCGGCAGCATGCGTCGGAATGGGGGGGTATCGCCCGAACGCGTCGGTATCATCGGCTTCTCCGCAGGTGGAACGGTCGCTGCCGGAGTTGCTTTCCGTTACGCGCCCGAAGGCCGACCCGCCTTTGTAGCACCGATCTATGGGGCCGCGGCGATGTTTAAAGATGCTCCCGTTCCCGGCGATGCGCCGCCTCTGTTTGTTGTGGCGGCGACCGATGATCAACTCGGACTGGCGCCCGAAAGCGTCGCTCTGAACGAGAAGTGGACGGGTGCGCGCAAATCGGCCGAGTTGCATATGTACGCGAAGGGCGGTCACGGGTTCGGAATGCGAAAACAGAACCTCCCTACGGATCATTGGATCGACAGTTTGCCGACTGGCTGCAGTTACAAGGCTGGTTGAAACAGTGACCGCCAAGACCTCGTGCCAATCTCGGCTCGCTAACCCCTGCTAGTCGGATAAGGAACCAGGCGCACGGAGTGCCTCAACTCTATTCAAACGTTCGTACGCCTGATCGATAGCATCAGAGAGGGATCATGAATCAGATCGATTTAAAAGGACGTAAAGCAGTTGTCACTGGAGGAGCGCAAGGCATTGGCTTCTCCATAGCATCCCGTTTGATCGCTTCGGGCGCGACATTGTCGCTCTGGGATCGAGATGAAGTTCTCTTGAACAAAGCTCAAGCAGATCTCAGCATTAGAGGCGAAGTGTCTAGCGAAGTGGTGGACGTCGCCTCGGCTGAGAGTGTGAGAAAGGCTACGACGTCCGCTTTGAAGAAACACAACCGAATCGACATCCTGGTCGCAAACGCTGGTATCGCCGGCCCGAACCTCAAGGCATGGGAGTATCCTCTGGACGCATGGAAACAGGTGATTGACATAAATCTGACGGGCGTTTTTCTATGTTGTAGCGCCATCATTCCTTATCTGTTGGAGCAGGACTACGGCCGCATTGTTAATGTGGCTTCGATTGCAGGCAAGGAAGGGAATGCGAACGCGTCGGCCTACAGCGCCTCAAAGGCCGGAGTGATAGCGTTCACGAAATCACTCGGAAAAGAAACTGCCAACAAAAACATCGCAGTCAACTGCATTACTCCCGCAGCCGCGCGCACTCGCATATTCGAGCAAATGAGCCAGGAGCACATTGACTTCATGCTGTCCCGCATTCCGCGCGGACGCTTTCTGGAGGTTGATGAAGTGAGCTCCATGGTCGCCTGGCTGGTATCTGAAGAGAATTCTTTCACAACTGGTGCTGTTTTCGATCTTAGCGGTGGACGAGCAACATACTGAATCGAGACCTGAAGCAGCGAGGAATCTGCGTGCGGGTAGGCATGGAGGCTACCGGATATTCACGTTGGTTCGAGCGACTGCTGGCAGAGTTCGATTTCTCTGCTTGTCCATCACTGTGGTTCAGTTCCTGTTCACCACACTCACCACTCTCTTCAATTAAAAACGCAATCGTCTGAAAGCTCGGGTGGTAATCTAGGCCTATCAACATCATGTCCGACTCCTTCCTCCGAGCCCTTGGTCGTTATGCAACCAAAGTTTACTCGAGTCGAGGGAGTCGGCATTGTTATGCAATCAAGTCGATTCTCGTTGCAGCCTCGCCCTGATTCAGAAGAGTGAATGCCGTCGCCCGCTGACCCATCAGCACCTTGCATTGACCCTGAAGATCAATTTTGCGGGTCTTGCCCCTTCGTAGCCCACCAATACTCGGGCGTAGCACTAAGTCTGAGGTATTTTAGTGGCAGGCCAAGCCCTATCCCCTAAGGATCTTCAAAACCGGTGCTTTCTTCGCCCTTCCTTCGCTCCAGCTACGCCCCTACTTTCTTCGCCTGCTTTCTGACCTTCGCCCAACGCTTCTTGGCCGCCTTCACAATTGCCGCTCTGCCAGCAGCCGACAGTGCACGCTTCTTAACGACTGCTATCTCTTTGTTCGCAGAATGGCCCAGTGCTTTTGCAGCCGCTCGAACTCCACTCAATTGGTGCTGTAACTTGCCCGTTGCTTTTCGAGCTTTCCTTCTTCGCGCTTAATCGCTGCACGAATGTCCATGAACCCTCCGAGTGGAAATGCATATTAACTGAGGATTGGGCAAACGTACCGCTGGAGATACCGGAGGGCAAGCAACCACTGGCAACGACCTTTTGTTCGTCGTGCTTTCACAGTGATCTCATTCTTTTTTGAGCGGTCCCCGTAATAAAGGTAACCATATTCCACCGAACTACCATCTAAGTTTAGGCGTCGTTAATAGCCCCGGAAAGGGAAACGCCAATGAGCGCAAATTACGCGTGGATGAAGTTCTATGAAGCCGCTGTGCTCGAAACCAACTCTGAAAGCTTGCCTAATCGCATCGAAGTCGCGCAAAACGCCATCGGTCAACGTGTGATAACGCTCGCAGTTGATGAGGCAGAGCGAAGCGCAATCGTCAAAACACTCAACGCGCTCGCCATTCTCAAACGCGAACGACCTTCCCGATCTGTCTGCCATCAGTGCCGGGATGCCCATGACCTCGTAACTTCTATGAATGGGCGAACATTCTTGGCAGAGACTGGGATGGGTGAAATGAAGGTGACGCTACACACGCGATGTGTAGACGCATGGGCAGAAACAAACAGTTTTCAGACTCTTGTACCCTTACGAAGATCGCGCGCTGCGGGGCAACGATAACTCCCCTAGAACAAGTGTGTCCAGAATACGGACAGGCCGTTGTTCGAAGCTCACGCAAAGAAAGAGTATCGATACGCGCTCGCCTGCTGTTGATCTCTGTGGGGTTGGTTGCAGTGCCGGTAGGTACACTGGCGCAAACGGACGAAATCCAGGTTTACGACGCGGAAATTGCTGAGCCCGGCATCTTCAATCTTATGATTCACAGCAACTTCACTCCGATCGGCCGAACTGCGTCCGAATTTCCTGGCGCGATAGTCGCCAACGATTCCCTCAACGGAGCCGCGGAATGGGCGTACGGCGTGAAGCCTTGGTTTGAGCAAGGCTTGTATCTTCCGGTGTATAGCATCCATTCGGAAAATCACGGTGCAACCATCAACGGCTTCAAAATTCGCGAGCTATTCGTTCGCCCACACGCACAGGAGCATAAATTCTTTTATGGTTTGAACTTCGAATTCAGCGTCAACGCTCTGTATTGGGAATCAAGACGCATCACCTCCGAGTTTCGACCGATCATCGGCGTCCATCTTCGTCAGTGGGATTTCATCTACAATCCGATTCTCGATACCGACTACACTGGTGGCCTGAAAGGTCTGCAATACAACCCAGCGGCTCGCATCGCCTACAATCTGAACGACAGATGGGCCGTCGCAATGGAAGAGTACGACGGCTTTGGTCCGCTACACGGCTTCGTGCCGCGAAATCAGCAATTTCACGAGACGTGGGCCGTTGTGGATCGCAGGGGTGGTTTTCTGAATGTCGAAACTGGCATCGGAGTAGGCTGGAGTGGTGGCGCGGACAAACTCACTCTCAAATTAATGTTGTCCCGCGACCTAAATTCTCATACGCATTAGACTGAAAAAAACCAAGATACGGATTCAAAGGTCCGCAAACGACGTTACTGGGGCGCTGCCTGCACACCGCTCATCTCATCAACGGCGGAAGTTTGGCTGGCCGATTAAACTTGATTTTCGAGTCCGCTCCATGCACGTGCAGAGAAAGCCTAAGTGTCTCCCCAAGTTGGCGCGCGCAAGCAGTCCGGGCTGGTTGGCGCAAAAAACGCAGGGCGTCGAGTTGTTGGTAGTAAAGCTCTGCCCGCCGGCGCACGCCAGGTTCCGTGATCTTGCTCAACCATTCCGAGCGGTAACGCGGTGTGTAAACTTGCGTCCCGGCACAGGGAATAGCCCCGCTCCGATACAAGGCCTTGAGCCGATTCATCACCCGCACCAGATCCTTGCTAATCGTCAAATAGCTTCGGGACAATTCCTTCAACATGCGCAGGCCGTGCTCTCCGTGGTAGACCGCGGAAAGCGATCCATGGCGCAGCAGTTCGGCTAATTTCCGGGCATCGATGCGGTCCCTCTTGCTGCCTTGTTTCAGCAAGGCATTCTTTCGGGGATTACACACTACGCGCTCGGTGACCTGCGGCTTCAGCAGGTCATACAACCAGGCCGCCCAGGTGCCTTCTTCAAAGGTGACGTACAGGCTTCCACTTACCCCTTGGAAAAACTGCAGGATGGTGCTGGCTTTGGTTTCGATAGTGCATTCCACGACCAGCTTGCCACAGGAATTTAGAACTGCGATGGAGATCGTTTTTTGCTGAACATCCATACCGATATACTTCACGCTATCCATATACAGGGTGCTCCTTTCGGGAGGGGTTCGAGCTGACACTCAAGACCTACTCCAAAAAAAGGGAGCCCTTTTATAATGTGTGAAATTAACCCTCGATACGTTAAGTGCGCCTGAATCAGCGGGTGCACTTCCAACACTCCGAGTTCAGACTGAACCGCTGAGGATCGCCGAACCGAAGGCGGAATCGACGAGTGTCATAAAAGTGTCATAGTTCTCGGCTCAAAACAGGGATGAACGGATCAGATCAAATCAACATGCGAATCGCGTAAGAGGTTGACCCGACAGATATAATCAAAGATTTTCACAACCGATCAGAACGGTCCGATGAATTATGAGTCCGCTGCTCTAACCGCTGAGCTACGGGCCCCACGGGAGTTAATGTCCTGATTTTATATCTATTTGAGAGAGTTAAGTGAAGATTCAAGAGCATCAAAAAATTCTCACCGTATTGAGTTTCTAGCAGTTCTTGACCCCATCACGACCTGAGTCTCACTCCTCCGCTAGCAGTCTGATCGGGGCTTCCGAACCCGGGCTTGAGAAAATGCCGCTCAGAGCTTGTGTTTTCCAAATACCTTCCCTCAGATTTTGGCATGAACCCTAGGAAATTTGAAAGACAACAAATGCTCCACTCAGGCGCGAGCGTTGGGTTTATACTCGCGTCGCCACGAAAGCAAGATTGAAATTGTGGCCGGCAGGAGACGGAACATGAAGAAGACGAAACCGTTGGGCCTCGCGCTCACACTCTTGCTGGCATCGCCAAGCAGGAGTCCCTGTCAAACCACAGTCCCCGAGCCGCCCGAGGCCAACGAGAAGGCTCCCGCCAAACTCTACGGTTGTTCCGAGTCCGACATTAAGCACTACACCGCTCGCCGCGCGACAAGCCCCATCCGCGCTGATGGATTACTCGACGAGCCTGACTGGCAGAAAGCGGACAAGTCGCCGCGCTTCGTGGATATGGCCACCGGCGAGCCCGCCATTTACGGAACGCAAGCCGCCGTACTCTGGGACGACCAGAATCTCTACATCGCTTTCTGGATCCAGGAGCCATTGGTTCAGGCCAAGCTCACCGAGAAAAACTCTCTGATCTTCAACGAGAATGACGCCGAAGTATTCATCGACGGCGGTGATACCTACTACGAATTCGAAACCAACGCTCGCGGCACGACCTATCAGATGTTCTACATCTGGCGCGACGCGTATCACAAAGGCGGACGCTTTGACGTGCCGGAGTTCGATATTGTCAATAACAACGCCATGACTTTCGGCGGCGACTACGATCGCCAGGCATCAACCTTCTGGAAAGGGACGAATCCGCGCGGGCTTCGATGGGCGTTCTTCGGCTGGGGCTACCCAGGGCTCGAGAGCGCCACGCACGTCGACGGCACACTCAACGACAACTCCGACATTGACAAAGGTTGGACCGTGGAACTGGTGTTCCCCTGGAAGGGCGCCAAGTGGCTGGCTGGTGATCGGCCTTTCCCTCCCAAGGAGGGCGACGTGTGGAAGATTTTCTTCGGCCGTTTTGAGTTGCTGCGAGTGGCCGGCGCTGACGTCCAGCCACATCCGGGCTGGTCGTTGAACCGCCATGGCGTCTACGACACTCACCTTCCACAGTGCTGGACAGCCGTACATTTTTCGAGCCGCCCAGTGCGATAGCCCACAGGGCACAAACCCAGGCAGTCTCATCGATCGCGAGCATTCCATCAAACGGGGGACTTGGAACGGCGAGGGCTTCTCAGGTATTTTCAATTCATTGGGACGCCGCGAGCCCAGACGTTCGTGATTTGCAGGCCTTCATCCAGCAAAACGATGTCGGCGTCAGCACCGGTGCGCAACGTGCCTTTCTTAAACTCGAGGCCTAGCAGCTTCGCGGGATTCGCGGTGAGCATGCGCACCGCATCTGCAAGTGGAATGCCTAAGGCGACGATGTTACGCAACGCGCGATCCAGAGTCAGCGTGCTGCCCGCGAGTTTTCCTTCGGCGTTACGGCACACGCCGTTCGCCACGGTCACTTCCAGTTTGCCCAGCATGTACTTGCCGTCGGGCATGCCAGTTGCGGAAACGCCGTCGCTGACCAGAATCACGCAACCCGTGCCCTTCGCTTGCAGCAGTAATCGCATGGCGGCTTCCTCGACGTGAACGCCGTCGGCGATGAGTTCAGCCGTGACCTCGGGAGTCGTAAGAACAGCACCTATAACGCCACTGTCGCGGTGAGAGAAGGGCCGCATCGCGTTGTACACGTGCACGGCGTGACGCACTCCTCGCGCGATGGCCGCACGCGTCTGTTCGTAGGTCGCATCCGTGTGGCCCATCGCGACCACCAATCCCGCATTACGTGCCGCTTCGATGCATGGCGCCGCTCCCAGTAGCTCCGGAGCGATAGTGAGAATACGCGCGTTTCCGGAAGCCGACTGCAAAAACCTGTCCAGCATCTCCGCCGAGGGCAGCTGAATCCATTCCTTCGGATGCACACCACGGCGTGCCGGGCTGATAAACGGGCCTTCATAGTGGATGCCAAGAACTTCGGCGCGCGGCTCGTCAGTCTGGTGCTGCATACAAATGAAGTGCGCGACGCCTTCCACGGCGCGGCAAATATCGTCAGGACTGGCGGTCACCGTCGTGGCCACGAAGGAAGTCGTGCCATGCCGAGCGATGGTACGCGCGACCTGCGCTATCGCTTCGTCGGTGCCTTCCATGACGTCGCGGCCACCGGCGCCGTGGATGTGCACGTCCACGAATCCGGGTATCGCGGTCCGCTGCGTGGCGTTGATTTCGTGTGCCCCGGCCGACAAACTAATGCCCTCACGCGGCCCGATCGCTTCAATCACGTCGTCGCGGATCAGAATTCCCGCATCCGGAATTTCGGCTGCCGGGGTGATCGCTCGTGCGGTGTGCAGCAAAATTGTGCTCATAGGCAGGACAACATCGTAGCGGAAATAGCCGGCAAAAGAAAAAGGGAGGGTTCTCTGGAACCCTCCCCGGGTGTGCTCTCTCAAGTGTTACAGCGAACCGTAAATTACTGACCCGACGGCGAAGCGCTCGCGGAGGCTGTGCCCGCCGACTTCGGCACGCTCAAATAGCCGGACGCCGTTGTCTTCGACACTTTATTGACTACGAGTTCCAGTGCCGCGTGGCTTCCGCCGGTGTAGAAAAAGATCGGCTCGTTCACCGAGCGATTCTTCTTCTCAAAGCTCTTGTCGTCCGCGAGCACGTTGATGGTGTACTGGTTCTTCTTGGTATTCGTGTCCTTCAGCTCCACCTGGATCGATCCCACGCGTTCCGCGCCGGACTTCCGCGTCACGGTGAACTCGAAATAGTCCCGCTGACCCATACGGCGCAACTGATCGATTTCATCATGGTTGCGAGCGATCAGGGTGCCCATCTCGCTACGCGCCATCTGAATGCTGTTTTTCGTAGCGTCCAGGTCGGTCTTTACGCCGTTGACGTCGCCGTTCAGTTTATTAACATCGTCGGTGTTCGCTTTCGTGGCTAGTTGCGAGTTCACAGAACTCTCGAGGCCGCTCAGTTTCTTGTCCACGGCAACCGTCGTCGCCTTGGTTTGTTTGCGTGCGGAGATTAATTGCGTCTGCGTAAGATTCAGCTTATCGGTGACCACCCTCAAGTCGCTCTGCAGTTGCTGGTTGATCTCGTCTTCCTTAGCAAGCCGCTGGGACAATGCGTCGGTGGACTGCCTTACCGATGCTTCCGTTGTCTGCTGAATGCTGTTCGCGTGGTTGAGAGCGCTCAAGCCCACCCCAAGGCCGAGCACCGACACGCCGCCCAATACTGCAACTGCCAACCCGACCCAACGCGGGGCCCCCGCGTTCGTGTGATAAATCGGTTCTTGAAAATCGCTCATAGACTTTCTCCCCTTTTGCTGAATCCGTGGTGCCTACCTGGAGAGGAGCATCTCCTACACCAAACACCATAGTTGTTGTGGAAAACCAAGTAATCCCAATCGCCAAAGTGGGTTGCGGCGGATTCGGGGCAATGTTCTAGCTTCACCTGTGAGTACTAGTACCAGTAAAGATTACCGCCCCGAACTTACTCCGGTAAATTTTGCTGACAAAGACACGAATGGAGTGATAGTACGTATGGCAAGACCAGAAAGAGCAAAAAAACTGTGCATTTTATTGCGCACGGCCTCAAAGCATTGCTTCGGAAGGACTTAATCTGGCTTGTCTATGCGGCTGTGCGCGCCACATCCGCTTCGGGCGTCCGTGCTAGGCCGAAATAGCGGTCTAACGTAGTGTTGGCGGCATCGAAAACAAGGTGGCAGTCATGGCACTCGCCCAAATGCCGTTCAATTTCGCTTTCCACAGAAGGCGAAAGTTTCCGTTCTAAGTACCAACAAATCAGATGAATAGTATCCCTACAGCTCATATTTCCCCGTCTCTGGACGTCCCCGGTCGTGCTCCCCTGACACCGTTTATCGGTGCATTTCGTCTACCAAAGGCCTGTCCGAAGAGACAGTCTGTTAATACCATTCGAGTCAGCCACTTAGAGTTTGAGTAGCGACACCGCGTCCGCGTTGCACGAATTTCCTTTGGAATCTTTACACGTTGGATGGGCAAATTGTGCAAAATGCCAAGCTTAAATCGTTTAACGCTGCGGCACGACGGTCATCTGACGGAGCGCGGCAATGCGGTCCTCCAGCGGAGGATGAGTGCTGAATAGGGAAGCCCAGCCTCCGCCGCCAATCAGTGGCTTGACGATGCATAGCGCCGCCGTCGTGGGCGCAAGCGCGGTCGTCGGAATCCGCTGATTGTAAGCGCCCAGCTTTTGGAGCGCGCTGATCAAGCCGTAGGGCTGACCGACCATGCGGGCGCCGGTCTCGTCGGCGGAATACTCGCGCGTCCGGGAAAGAAACAACTGGAGCATCAAGGCTGCAAAAGGTGCCAGGATCATCATGGCAATGGCGGCAAACCCGCCACCCTCGCGTTCATCGTCCCGATCGCCCCCGTAACCGCCGAATATCATGCCCCACTGGGCCATATGTGCTAGATAGGTTATCGCTCCAGCGATCGTTGCGGCGATCGAGGTCGTCAGGATGTCGTAGTTGCGAACGTGCGAAAGTTCGTGCGCGATTACGCCTTCCAGTTCCTCGTCGTTCATCAACTCCAGCAAGCCCTGCGTTACCGCCACGGAGGCGTGCCGAGGGTTGCGACCCGTGGCGAAGGCATTCGGCGCTTCTTCCGGAATTACATACAACTTTGGCACCGGCAAACTCGCTTTAGCCGCCAGGCGTTCCATTACGGCGTAGAGCCGCGGCAGTTGTTCGCGGGTTACCGGCTGCGCGCCGCTGGTTTTCAACGCAATCTTGTCCGAGAAAAAATACGATACGGCGTTCATTACTACCGCAAACGCCAGGGCAATCTTCATGCCCGCGGGACCCGCGAGCGCATCTCCCGCGACCACCAAGAGCACGCTCAACAGGATCAGTAGAATGCCGGTTCGAAAAATCTTCATAAATTCACCACAATTCTGTCCGCGCCTAAATTCAGCGCCAAAAGCCTGGAAGTCAGAGCGCGGTGCGCCAAGCAGGCCGCCGCCGACAGCGCGAGCGGCGGCCCAGGCGCTACCGCGTTACCGCCGCTGCGGCCGGCTTTGTCTTGGTGACACGCTCGAAGCGCATCACGTCCTTCTGCCCATCGCGGTCCACGCGAACCAGATCGCCTGGCAGCACCTTACCTTCCAGGATCTGCATCGCTAGCGGGTCCTGGATCATTCGCTGAATGGTGCGCCGCAGTGGCCGGGCGCCATACGCTGGATCGTAGCCTTCGCGGACCAGCAGCTCCTTGGCCGTGGGAGTCAGTTCCAGATTGATCTGGCGCTCCGCGAGCAGCTTTTCCACACCGCGCAGCAGCAAATCCACGATACGCTCCAGTTGTTCTTCGGCGAGCGGATTGAAGATCACGATCTCGTCGATGCGGTTGATGAATTCCGGACGGAACGCCGCCCGCAACGCATCGAGTGCTTCCTTTCGCGCGCGCTCCGGATTGGTCTTCGACAACTCAAAAATCGCCGTCGAACCGACGTTACTGGTCATCACCAGCACAGTGTTGCGAAAATCGACGGTACGCCCCTTGCCGTCCGTCAGACGCCCATCTTCCAGAATTTGCAGCAGCACGTTGAACACATCTGGATTCGCCTTTTCGATTTCGTCGAACAGGACGACCGAATACGGATGCCGCCGCACTTGCTCGGTGAGCTGGCCGCCCTCTTCATAGCCGACGTAGCCTGGCGGCGCACCGATCAAGCGCGAGACGCTGTGCTTTTCCATGTATTCGGACATGTCGATCCGGATCATCAGCTTTTCGTCATCAAAGAGAAATTCCGCCAGCGCCCGGGCCAGTTCGGTTTTGCCGACACCCGTTGGCCCGAGAAAAATGAACGACCCGATTGGCCGCTTAGTATCCGACAAGCCGGCACGGCTGCGACGCACGGCGTTCGCCACGCGCTCCAGCGCGTCCTCTTGCCCGACCACCCGTTGCCTCAATCGCTCTTCCATATGCACGAGTTTTTGCGCTTCGCCTTCGAGCAAGCGGCCCACCGGAATTCCGGTCCACTTGCTGACGAGTTTCGCGATGTCTTCTTCGTCGACTTCCTCCTTGAGCATCGGCGCGCCTTTTTGAACAGCCGCGAAACGCTCTTCGGCTTGCTTCAGATCGCGCTCGGCTGCGGCGATGCGGCCGTAGCGAATCTCGGCGACCTTAGCAAGTTCGCCCGCGCGTTCGTATCGTTGCTCTTCCGCGCGTAGCTGCTCGATCTGCTCTTTCAGTTTGCGAATTTTGCCGATGGCCTCCTTCTCCGCCTGCCAGCGTGCTTTGCGTCCGCTGGAATCTTCGCGAAGCTTCGCCAGCTCTTTTTCGATCTGCTGGCGGCGTTCTTTCGAGTGCGGATCCTTCTCTTTCAACAAGGCCTGGCGCTCGATTTCCAGCTGCATGATACGCCGCTCAATCTCATCGATTTCTTCCGGCAGAGAATCGATCTGCATGCGCAGGCTAGCAGCGGCTTCGTCGATCAGGTCGATGGCCTTGTCCGGCAGGAAACGATCGGAGATATAGCGATGGGAAAGCGTGGCGGCCGCCAGAATCGCGGCGTCTTTGATGCGCACGCCGTGGTGTACTTCGTAGCGCTCTTTCAAGCCGCGCAGAATCGAGATGGTATCTTCGACAGTCGGCTCGTGGACCAAGACCGGCTGGAACCGGCGCTCCAGCGCGGGATCTTTCTCGATATATTTCTTATATTCGTTCAGCGTGGTGGCGCCGATGGCACGCAGTTCGCCGCGCGCGAGAGCCGGCTTCAGAATGTTCGAGGCATCCATCGACCCCTCCGCGGCGCCCGCGCCGACAAGAGTATGCAGTTCATCGATGAACAGAATGATCTGCCCCTCCGCCTCCGACACCTCCTTTACCACCGCTTTCAAACGCTCTTCAAATTCGCCGCGGAACTTCGCGCCCGCCACCAGTGCCGACAAATCCAGGGCTACCAGCTTTTTCGTCTTCAGCACGTCCGGAACGTCACCGGAAATAATTCTTTGCGCCAGTCCCTCGACAATCGCCGTCTTTCCTACGCCAGGCTCGCCAATCAACACCGGATTATTCTTGGTGCGCCGCGCTAAAATCTGCATCACGCGCCGGATTTCTTCATCGCGTCCGATCACCGGGTCGAGCTTCGATCTTCGCGCCAGTTCCGTTAGGTCACGCGCGTACTTCTCCAAGGCTGCATAAGTCGCTTCCGGATTCTGCGAGGTCACCCTCTGGTTGCCGCGCAAGCCCGTGAGCGCCTGCAGAATCGCTTCGTGCGAGGCACCTTGCCGCTTCAGCAATTGCCCCGCGGGATCGCGATCCTGTCCCGCAATCGCCAGGAACATATGCTCCGTAGAGACGTATTCGTCCTTGAAGTTTTCGGCTTCCTTGAAAGCACGCTCGAGGACATCATTCAGCGCGCGACTCATGTTCTGTTGCGCGTAGCCGGTCACTTTCGGCAGCCGCCCCATCTCTCGTTCGAGATCCTGCGACAACATTTCGCTGCGGATCCCAAGTCGCGCCAGCAGCGGCGACACCACTCCGTCCGCCTGCGCGACCAGCGCGGCCAGCAAATGTACCGGCTCGATCTGCTGATTTTCGTGGCTCGCAGCAACTTCCTGCGCGCTTTGCAGCGCCTCTTGGGCCTTCACTGTCAGTTTTTCAAATCGCACCATGATATTTTCCTTATTTCACAAAACGCCGGAGGGGAGCGATCAACGCCAAACTAAACTCCATCGGCCATATACGGCTCTGACGCCTCCAGGGTTATTTTCTTACCGAGACGGCTGGACATCCCGCTTCTTGACGAAACGGGGCTGGCAGACTCGCCAGCCCCGCTATCGTTGCACAACCATGTTAATAGCCGCTGACTTACTTCGCGCCTGCCGCTGCGGCGGCCGCGACCGCCGGGGTGCCGATGTTCACTTTGATCTGCTTGGGTTTGGCTTCCTCACGCTTCGGAACAACCAGCGTCAAGACGCCATTTTGATAGTCGGCCTTGATGCCATCCGGATTCACGGTATTGGCCAGCGAAAAGCTGCGACTGAACGAACCGTACGCGCGCTCAACACGCAGGTAGTTGTCCTCGTTTACCTGCTTCTCGAACTTCCGTTCCCCACGAATACTCAGGATGTTGTTCTCCACCCGAATGTCGAGGTCCTTGGGATCGATATCCGGCAAGTCTGCCTTGACCACCAACTCGTGTTCGTTTTCATAGATGTCCACCGCCGGCGCCCAAGCCGTCAGGTTGGATTCCTGGCCGGTCCGCTCGAAAGCGTCATTAAATAAGCGACTGATCTGGTCCTGCAAAGTAGAAGTACCGCGAAAGTTTGTAAGCGTTCTCATGTTCTGTAACCTCCATCAGATTCAATATATGTGACTACGTCACGATAATAAAATCTTAGTGCGCTATTGTCAAGCCAAATTCCCAGCTGGCTGCTTTTCCTGTAAATTGCAGGAAATACACTATTTGGATCTATAGTTGAATTGCGGTCCGCTTAGCCAGGGAAGGGATCCCTCGCGTTGGTCTCGATTCTCGCGATTACTGCTAGACTTGAAAGGATGCGTCTCGACGAACTCGACTACCCCCTCCCTTCCAGTCAAATCGCGCAGCGCCCCTTGGAATCGCGGGACGCCTCGCGCCTTCTTTCGCTGAGATGCGACACCGGCGAAATTGGAGATCACCTTTTTGCACAGCTTCCCACTCTTCTGGGCGGGGACGAGTTGTTGGTGTTGAACAATACGCGGGTGATCCCCGCTCGCCTGTTCGGGCGGCGCGCCGGCATACACTCCCAGCGGCCATCGAAAGCGACTCGGTCCGAGCATCTGACCGGGAAGATTGAAGTGCTTCTGACGCGCCAGACTGCCCCGGACCAGTGGGAAGCATTAGCGCGTCCCGGTCGGAAATTGCCGAGAGGCGAGCGCGTGTTGTTTGGAAAAGGCGAGCTTGAAGCAGAAATTCTTTCCCGCGGGACGTTCGGGCTGCGGACGCTGCACTTCGTTTCGAGGGACGGGCATACCGTAGACCAGCACATCGAGCGATTGGGCCACATTCCGCTGCCGCCGTACATTGATCGCGCTGACGAAGCCGCGGACCGCGACCGTTACCAGACGGTCTTCGCGAAGCAGCCTGGCGCCATCGCAGCACCGACGGCCGGCTTGCATTTCACGCCAGAAATTCTGAAGCGGATTCAGCAGCGCGGGGCGGAGATCTGCGAACTCACTCTCGACGTGGGCTTGGGAACGTTTCAGCCGATTCACGCTGAGACACTCGAAGACCATGCTATGCACGCGGAGACGTACGAGATCCCAGAGCAGACGGCGGATCGAATCCAAAATGCTCGCGCCGCCGGCCGGCCAATTCTGGCGGTTGGAACTACCGTTGTCCGCGCATTGGAAGCTGCGGCCTTGCGGGCTTCGGAATCGCGCTCGTCTCGACTTGTGCTTGCGGGAAAAGCGGAAGCGCGTTTGTTTATTTTTCCTGGCTTTCGTTTCCGTGTGGTTGACGCGCTGCTCACGAATTTTCATCTGCCACGCTCGACGCTGCTGGCACTGGTGTGCGCATTTGCGGGACGCGAGCGCGTGCTCGCCGCTTACCGTCACGCGGTCGAGGCGGGCTATCGATTTTATAGTTATGGGGACTGCATGTTGCTAAGCAAGAGCAAGTAAAGACTAAGAGAAGAAGACGGAGTAAGTTTTCCGGACTCTAGGAGCAATGCAAACCGGTCCGTGGTGGCGGCTGGGGTAGTGGACACTGAAACAGGCGGGAGTTCCTGTGTTACCTGGAGGCTACTTGCGCAGCCTCCAGGTATTCACGGAACACCGCTAAGGCACGTGATTGTTACTCGTTGAAGACGAAGACGCGCTTTTGACCTGAAAAGCGCACTTCGGTGACCTGGCCCTTGTCGTTTAAGAGAACCGCGTCATACAGTGACTTCGAATCGCGGTCTTCCCATCGGCCTTCGCTTTGCGCGACAACTTGGCTGCCCTTTTGCACGGTGGCTTTGGTGCCGTCAATCAGCAAGCGGTATTCACCTGCTTGCAAATCGGCTTGGCCCACTTTTGCAGCCGAGCCGATATTGATTACTTTGCTGATCGGCTTCGCGAAGACGGGTACTGCCAGCGCAACCACCGCAAGCAGCGTAATGCTCCGAAGAAATGATTGGGGTTTCATGCGTGTCAATTCCTTTCCGTCAAGATCGAGTCAGCCGCAGACCACCTGCAGCAAGACAGACAGAGTTGACACGCGGGCACAGGGACGAGTAGATTTCCCCGAACGACACTTTCTCTTCCTGGACTAACGGCCGGAAAGAATGCGTGTCACGGCCCCGCGGCTGCCACCGCGGGGTTTTTGTTGAAGTTCTCTGACTGACCTACGGCAGCCCTGCATTCCGGCTGCACCCGTATAGACGAACCGCACTGGGTGAATGTTTCGTTGTTCGCATGAATTTTTTTGATTTTATTGTCACGTATGTGTCATCAAACGGTGTTGCTACTGGAACGCTGTGACGTTTTTTGCCCAGAATTTTATAGAATTTAGAACTTCCGGAGACAATTTGGTCGCGCCCCGGGCTATTCCTGGTCATCTTAACAACCGTGTGCAATCCCGCCGTGCATCGGCGCGTGTGTTCATTTATACTCGGTTACTCTTTTTGGATACCCTGGATGCGAATTCTCGTTCTTAGCGACATTCACGCTAATTCGACGGCGTTGACTGCGGCCCTGGAAATGGCTAAGGATCGCTGGGATCATATTGCCTGCCTGGGTGATGTCGTCGGCTACGGCCCCGATCCGAACGAAGTCACCTCAAGAATCCGCGAGTTGGGCGCGCGAACAATTCGTGGCAACCATGACAAGGCCGCAACCGATTTGATGGAGACGGCCGACTTCAATCCCGTTGCCAGGGCCGCCGTGGACTGGACGCGCTCTCAACTTTCTCCTGAAAATCTCAAATGGATTTCCGAGCTTCCTTCTGGACCTTTGGAAACCGATGGCGTGGTGCTGGTTCACGGCGCGTTTCAAGATGAAGATGAGTATGTGTTCACACCCGCGCAAGCGCTCGAGGGCCTCCTTGATTCCACGGCCGCGGTCACATTTTTTGGTCACACGCATCACCAGGGCGGTTTCTCTTACGAAAATATGAACTCGCATCTGGAAGTGCTGAGCATTCACCCGCGCGCCTCGGAATCTTTCGCTCCTTTGCGGATCGAACCCAAGCGCCGTTATTTACTCAATCCCGGGTCGATCGGGCAACCGCGCGATGGCGATCCGCGCGCGGGTTTCGCCATCGCTGATCTCGAGCACCAGGTCGTTGAATTCTGGCGCGTCCCGTACGATATTGCCGAGGTTCAAGCGCGCATGCGCGCCGCCCGGTTGCCCGAGCCCCTGGTCCAGCGACTCGTTGTAGGGCGCTGAACTGGAACGCGGCAACACTGCAACTTACCCCACGCATCGCGAAACATGCGAAACTTCGGTGAGTTCATGCACAAAGAGCCTCAAATCGAGATCCCCGATCCGTCACAGCCCGACCGAGGCCGTTTCAACTTTGCCTTAATCCTGGCGGCCGCGGCCGTGCTGGTCATCGTGGGCGCTCTTTATTTCTTGCCTGGGCGCCAGTCGCCGCCGGGAGCCGCACCGGCAGGCGCGCATTTTGCTTTCGGCGCAGCGGAACAGGCGTATGCGTCCCGGATGCGCATCGAAAACATCACGTTGAGTCGTGCCGAGAACTTTCTGCATCAGGAGATCACCACGCTCAACGGCGAACTGGTCAACGACGGCAACCGCATAATCCACGGCGCGGAAATCACCATCGAATTCTCCGACGACCTCAATCAGATCGCTTTGCGGGAGACCCGGCCGGTTTTGACGCCGCGATCACCCACGCTCGGTGTCGGCGAACGACACGGCTTCGAGGTTTCCTTCGAGCACATCCCTGCCTCCTGGAATATGCAACAACCCGTCGTCCGCATCAGCGGCCTCCAGTTCTAAGAGAACCGTGCAAGAGCCTTGCTTTAGCCAAGCTACAAATTTCAAATATTCAACGAATAGATAACTAACTCATTTATAATAACGGCGTCGAACTCACTACCGCTCTCGAAGCCCACCTGCGCGAGCTCTCCGCTTCGGAATCGATCGAAGTTCGCGAAAACGGCGCGCGAGTAGCTACCTTCCGGGTCTTGTCCTGGGAACTTCGCGGCGCGCCTGCAAAACCGCTTCTGCGTCTTTGGTCGGAGCAGTACAACCTCACGCGCCGGGTACTAGCCATCGCCGACCATTCCGACCAGCGTCTCGCTCTTGCCGTTGAGCGCTTCGGCCATCTCCAGCCGGCCCGTCTTGAATTCGTCCGCGTCGATGTTACGCGCTCCGACATGGATATTTCGCGTGAAGAATTTTGCGCACGGCTACGCCGCATCCTCGCCGAGCAGTTCCCCGACGTCGTTGAGTCGCTCACGATTGCTTCCGACCTTGAGCACTCCCTTTCGGAAATTTACGCTCGGGGAATTCAAAAAAATGGCTCATCGCTGCGGGCGATCCTCGTGGTGCCCAGCGGTGCGTCGTCCGCGCCTGTCAAAACAGTTTGACGTTTGGCCTGCTGTGGCTCGATCACGCAAAGGAGACGGTTCGCCGCGGCTGCATCGCCGGCCTGCGCCTCATCGTGCCGAAAGGCGCATCCGCGGTGATCGCCCACCACGCACGCGGTTTGCATCCGCAACTTAATCTCGAGATCTACGAGTTCGACCCGCGCCAGGAAACGTTCTCGCGCATCGATCCAGGCTCTGCCGGCAATCTCGATAGTTGGCTGGTGCCGCGCCGCGAGACTCAGGCTCTTCTCGATCAGGCCAAAGCCAGCATCGACCCGATCGTGGCACTGTTTCCCCAGGCGATCACCGTTCATCCTGTCGTGAGGTCTGGTGAGGTATGGCTGCGCTTCCGCGGCTTGGCGTTTGCATGTTGGCACGACGGAAAAACATTTTTCGGTGTCGTCGATCCGCGCCGGAAATTGACTTCTGCTTCGCAGTCCGCGCTGAAACAACTCCTGCACGACCTGGAATCGCACCGTCATCCGGAGGCCAGCGACACGCGACACTCCTTCTATCGCCAGCAATCCGAACGCTGGCTCGAATCAATAGTGCGGAGCGATGTCACCCGCGTCGATGCAGCTCTCGATTCCCGTTTCGCCTACGCGCAGGTTTTCGCCAATACTTTCAGCGAACGGGGCATACTGGATTTGCTCACCGTCACGCGCGGAGGGCGTCTAGCGATTCTGGAGCTGAAAGCCACCGAACACATCCACCTTCCGCTGCAGGCTGCGAACTATTGGCTTCGCATTCACCGTCACTTGCAGCAGGGTGATTTCTCGCGGTACGGATATTTCACCGGAATCGAGTTGCAGTCCGCGGCCCCGATCGTGTACTTGGTCGCACCATCCCTGCGCTTTCATTCCACTACCGACGCATTGCTGCGCCATCTGTCGCCGGAGATGGAAGTTGCTCGCGTAGGTCTCGCAGAAAGTTGGCGCCGCGGTCTTCGCGTCGTTATGCGGCAGTAACAATTCGCGCTACTGGCCTCTTGTACGGCCGATCTTTTGCATTTCCATTTTTTCTTTCAGAATTGACAATTTTTATGCTTGCCAAGCACCGGGGAGAGGTACAATGCCTCGTCCCTGAACGCAGAGGATACTGTGAACTTTTCGGCCATCATTCGTCGTACAGGCGAAGTTTCCATCGTGGATCTCACCGGGCAATTAACTTCGTTCGCCAGCGGCGCCCTGCGCGACACCGTAGGCGGGCTCATGAGGCAGGGGCGGAAGAAAATCGTGTTGAATGTTCATGGATTGCTCTATCTCGACAGCTCCGGCGTAGGCGAGCTGGTCAACTGCTACATGAGCGTGATCAAGCAGGGCGGCGAGATGAAGGTCGTGGGACTGACGCCGAAGATTGAAGAAATCCTCAAAATCACCCAACTCTATCGCATCTTCCAGGAATTTCACGACGAAGAAACCGCGCTTCAAAGCTTCCCCGACAATCGAAAAAAGGAAAGCGCCTGAAGAAGTGCGCGAAGCGAACCGGCGGTTCGCAGCCTCTCTTTGTTGGAGCTTCTTCTATTTACGGAAAAATACGGTCGAAAAATCGGCCCTAAAAGGAGAGAAGCAGCTAAGGTTTTGGCCTTAACTGCTTCCCGGGGTGTGTCCTCGAAGTGGTTAGTTATTATTATAGATGCGTTCCGCTTAAAAAGGTTTCCTTTTTCGATAAATTTTATTTAACTTGACGCCATCCGCAAAATTGCTAATAAAACAGGTACTTACGCCACCGCTCATCTCGATGGCCGATTAAACGCATGAGTTGCCGCGAAGTGTGTAAAGTGAACGGCCGCGGCCGTCGTGCCAATTTGAACCCGGCCTCTTCCGGCGTCCGGTCCCCCTTGCTGTTATTGCAGTTGTAGCAGCAAGCCACCAGATTTTCCCAGGAAGAACGCCCGCCCCTGGAGCGCGGCACCACGTGATCCAATGTAAGCTCGGATCCGGGAAACACACGGCCGCAAAACTGGCAGGTATTCCGATCGCGCAGCAGGATGTTCTTCCTCGAAAGCGCCCGGCTCTGCTGCGGGATATGCCGATATGCCAGCAGGCGAATCACGGACGGAACCCGGTGCGCGTGCGCCGATGAATGCACTTCCGCGTTGTGCAGTTCTTCCGCCTGGGCGACGCCCTTTAGCATCAACACCATGGCCCGCCGCACCGCCGTTACGTTGATCGGCTCGTAGGTCGCGTTGAGCACCAACACCGGCTCCTGCATCAGTGATGCGCGCCGCAGCGGAAGCGAATTGTGGATTCTACTGCCTGCGGGACCCTCGGAGTCGGGCACAGCCGCTCCAGATGCTTGGGGGGTGTGGTGCCCCCGGGATTCGACCGGTTCTAACCGTCGTGCGCTCATCGCGCTCCCTTAAGGGTACTACAACTCGTCCAAAACCCTTACTGGATGTCTTACAGCCCGTGCGACCGTGAGGCCAATCACCGATTGAGCCCCGCTTGACGCAGCGCCCTCGCGCAGGCATCCAGCGTCGCTCCAGAAGTCATTACATCATCTTTCAGTAAGACGCGTAAATTGTCAACTTGGCTGCCTCGGCGTGTGGCAAAAGCGCCACGTACGGACTCCCAGCGTTCCGAGTGGCTAGTATGTGCTTGTCGGGTCTGGGTTTAGTACGCATCAGCAAGACGGAACGGTAGGGAAGCCCCAGCCGCCGTGCCAGAGGCCGCGCGATGAGGTCGGCCTGGTTGTAACCGCGCTCGCGCTCTCTTTGACGGTGGAGCGGCACCGGAACCACGACGTCGGCACCCAGGTCATCACGCTTTGCGACCGTCGCGAGCCGCGTCGCGAACCAGGCCCCCAGTGGCTCGATCCGTTCAAACTTGAGCATCACGATGGCGCGAATCAGCCGGCCCTCATAGGCGGCGTAGCTCCGCGCTCGCGCAAAGGCATAGGTTCGCCCCTGACACCCGATGCAGCCTCGAGGTTCCCGGTAATCCGCATCCGCCAGAATCGCCTCCGACCCACGCTGGTCGGAATCGGGAACCGCGAACAGGGTTACAACCGGAGAACCGCAAATCTCGCAGACCTCTGGCGGCAAAACCGCAAACGACGACAGACATTCATCGCAAATCGGCACCCGGCTGGCCTGCGTCAGCAACTGTTCGCACAAACGACAGCCCGCTGGAGAAACCACGCTAACAAGCGCATCACTCGCGATCCCGAGCCACGCGCCTAAATGTTTACTGAATTGGTGATACGACACCATGCTCGCCCAGCCTACACTTACGCATTCGATAAACAAAGCTAAAAATAACGCAGCAGTAATTACAATCGCGAGCTACGATGATTGCGCGCAGAGAATGTCTGGATGCGCCGAAGCCGTGCCCGTGCAACACTGGTCGCCGACGGAGATCTACGCCGCGAACATTTCGAGTCGTATTTCCTGGAGAGGAAAGCGCGGGGCTGACCGCCCCGCGATACCGCGACTACAGCAGTCCCTGCTCGATCTTTTCCTGGCAAGTAATACAGTGCTTGGCCCAAGGCACCGCTTCCAGCCTCTTCTGCTGCATCTCTTCCTGGCAGTTCGCGCATTGCCCGTACTCGTTGGCCTTGATGCGCTTCAGCGCCTCGTCGATCATGTTCAGGATCGTGCGATCAGTGTTGGTCATGCCGAAGAGGAACTCTTTTGTGTACGAGTTCGCCGCTTTGTCGGCGAGATCCACCGTCGGATCATCGTCCGCTTGCCGGCCTTCTTCTTCGGTGCGCGCGATGGTCTTCATCAATTCTTCGCGGCGCGTCGTCAACTTCTTCTTGTAGTACTCGAGTCTTTTCTTATCCATATGGGAGTCCCGCCCCTCAGTGAACTTTTTGGGGCTGTCTAAAAACTCCATAGTGTAGGCTGCCCCCTCAGCACTGTCAAGATTGTCACCCGTATCGAAGTGCTTGCTCATAACGTATCCTCCGAGGGGGATTTGATGTCGGCCAGCGCCCAAACGATTCAGGCTGGTCGTTCGAACGCGGGAGCAGCGTCCCACTTAAGATTTCCGCGGCGACAGTCAGCAGACTCTTCCTCCACGCGGGCGAACCCTTGCGGAAACCAACCAGCGGCTGTGGAAGACTTTTATCCTACGATGCGATACGCGAACTGAACGATTCAGGGGATGACCGCGTGTCCGATATCATGGCCGGAGACTGTTGACTGGCCGCTGACGGAGCCGCCAGGCGCGGCAGGCCCTAGCACGACTCAGGCTATGGTTTGCCTTTCGCGGCCGCTTTGTCTTTCGCGACAGTGTCTTCGGGCTCGGCTTCGACCGTGACTTCCACCTGGGCGCCGGGCTTCAGTTGCACTTCATTCCCTTTGTCGTCTTTCAGCGTGTTTTCAATGCGGATCTCGCGATAAAGTTCATCGGCTCCGTCAACGGCGATTTCTGCCTTTTCGGGCAGGTCCGGATGAACAGGCTTGATGATTTTTTTTACGGTTCCGGGCATGGTTGTGTTGGGTTTTTCAGTCATAACTTCGTTCTCTCCACACCTAGAGATCGACACCGGGCTCTGAAGCTCAAGTATCGTAGCACTGATTGAATGGTCAGAGCGAACTGCAGTAATCGGACTCCATGTGACTCAACCATTTGATGTCGTGATTTTAGGCGGAGGAGCAGCGGGGCTGATGTGTGCCGTCGAGGCAGGGCGGCGCGGGTTACGGGTCGCGGTGTTGGAGCGTGCGGAGAAGGCTGGGAAGAAGATTCTGATTTCCGGCGGCGGACGGTGCAACTTCACGAATTTGCAGTGTAGTCCCCGCAATTTCTTGTCGGACAACCCGGATTTCTGCAGGTCAGCGCTGGCACGGTACACCCCCGATGACTTTCTGGGGCTGATCGCCAAGCACAACATTCCTTATCACGAGAAGCGGCCCTATCCGGAAGCGGCGCCCGGGCAACTCTTCTGCGACCGGTCCGCCACGGATATCCTGGGGATGTTGCTGGAGGAATGCGCGGCACTGGGGGTGCGGATTGTTCTGAACACGCGCGTAGGGGAGATCGCGCACAACAGCGGCTTTGTAGTGCGCGCCACGCACGGCGGACAGGAGGTCGAGTTTGCGGGCGGCACGCTGGTCATTGCCACTGGCGGTCTATCGATTCCCAAAATGGGAGCGACCCCATTTGGCTACCAGGTCGCGCAGCAATTCGGGCACTCCATTGTCCCTTGTCGGCCCGGATTGGTGCCCTTGGTCTTCGGCCGCGACGATGCCCGTGGATATTGCGACTTAGCGGGAGTATCGACCGTAGTGACGGCATCGTGCGGCGGTGCAAGCTTTCGAGAAAAGATGTTGTTTACGCACCGAGGACTGAGCGGGCCGGCTATCCTGCAGGCTTCCTCGTATTGGAACTGGAAGGAGAGCGCGGCTGTGGCAGTCGATCTAGCTCCGAGTCAAGATTGGACGGCGCCGCTTAGGAATGGAGCCGGCCGCCGGGATGTGGTCGCGGCCTGCGGAGCACTGCGCAAGATTTTGCCGCAGCGCTTGGCGGACCGATGGGTCGAACGGCATCCGCAGGAGGATTGGACGAACCGATCGCTCGAGTTGATGGAAAAGAGTGTTCACGGGTGGGAGATTCGCCCCGTCGGAACAGAAGGATATGAAAAAGCCGAGGTTACCGCGGGAGGAGTGAATACGGCGGAGCTCTCCAGCAAGACGATGGAAAGCAAGAAAGTGCCAGGTCTGTTTTTTATTGGCGAAGTCGTCGATGTGACCGGTTGGTTGGGCGGCTTCAATTTTCAATGGGCTTGGGCTTCAGCGGCGGCCGCGGGAAGAGCAATTTAGAAAATGGCATTCGCTTGAATCACGTTCAATATTGGTCCTATGCGGCTTGCGTGTCTTACGAATTGAGCTTCACTAAGTCCGTACGAGTTGCCGATCCAAAGATTTATTTCAACGAATGTTGTTGGGGCGGAGATGTGGTACGGGATCAATTGCTATCACTTATCTCTTCTAAGTACGAGCATATCCAAACGGGACAGGAAGATTGGGGCTAGTTCCTGTGGTTCCGTCGAGGAAGAGTAAATTTCGGAATCGACATATATTGTGACGAGCCTGAGCTAACTGCGTTTCGGATCCTGCTAACTTCGCGACGTAAGTGGTTGCCTTTCTCTGGTTTGCGTGCAGGCAAATCAGAACTCGAAGAGTTGCGTGAACTTGTCTATACGTAACTGACCAGTTGGGCTGGAAGCGTCGAAGTGAGAGCCGGACCGGAAACGTAACGAGCCCGTCCGAAACAATTGGTATCCACTAAACGGCAGTATGGTAGGAGCCGTCGGGAGCGACGTAGGCATACGCCATGCGAGGGGTATTGAATGCGAAGCCAGGGTTTCCGTCGCGGTCCAAGAGGATCAGTCCAGCAGTGGCTTGAGTGCGTTTGGCGAACAGCGCAATCGTCTCTTGCGCTGCCTGCATCGACGACGACTCGCCGCGGAGCAGATCGACGGCGGCTTTAGCCATCACGACTTTCATGATGGCTTCGCCGTAGCCGGTTGAGGAGACGCCCCCTGCTTCAGAGTCGGCGTAGCAGCCACAGCCGATCAGCGGAGAGTCGCCGATGCGGCCGGGAAGTTTACAACAGGTGCCGCCGGTTGAAGTCGCGGCGAACAGAGCGCCGCGCGAATCCATTGCGACGGCGCCGACCGTACCTTGTTCGTGGCCGCGATGATTGGCGGCCGCGTGCTGGTCCTTCTTGCATTGTTGCCAGGCTTCCCACTCGGCTTCGGCGATCAGTTCCTTGGGATCGCAGAGCGCGATACCGTGTGCTTTGCCATAGCGCTCAGCGCCTTCGCTGACGAGCATCATATGCGGACAAGTCTCGAGGATTTTGCGAGCGAGCCGGACAGGATTGCGTATGCGTTGAAGCGCCGCGGCGGAACCCGCGCGGAGCGTGGCACCGTCCATGACGATCGCGTCGCATTCGACGCGGCCATCCAGATTCAGGTGCGAGCCGAAGCCTGCGTCGAACACCGGATCGTTTTCAAGAACGACGATAGCGGCTTCGATGGCGTCGAGAGCGGAGCCGCCCGCAGACAGGATCGACCATCCAGCAGTTAAACCACGCTGGCAACCCGACTGGCAGGCTTCGACGGCGTCGTCGGGGATGTCCCATGCGCCGCCGTGAACGATTAGCGAGGGCTTCATCGGGTTAGGAGAATGGCAAAGGGCCGTCGATTTGTCCAGACGAGCGGAAGAGAAGAAAATGCAAGAGTTAACACACAGATCGCTAGAAATAATAGAGAGGGCACAGCGCATCCGAATCGCTTGGCAAAAAATCAGCAATCACAACGCCGACGTCTAGATCAAGAAATCGAGGATGACCAGGAGGGGCCCGAGAACGAGAAGCGATGCGCCGTAGATGTAGCGACTCCGCGGGATGCAGCTCAAGGTGCGGACCATTTCCGTGGGGATCACCTTCAGCCGTGATTCCGGGCGCGGACTGTAGAAGGGACCTACTGGCGTATAGCGAGACATGTGGCGGCGGTAGGCTCGGACTTCGTCATGAACCCAGATACAAATGTCATCCCTGCCGCGCCACATCAGCATAGCGCCCGCGACGAAAGCGAGATAGCCGAGAAGCGTCAACAAACCCAGGTCTGGACCTGCACCCCAACTCATGATCCCTCACAATAAGAACAGCTGCGTACGCCAGCGTACCATAGCGCTAAGCATCCAAACGTAGGACGCCTCGACTCGGCCACCGGTTACTCCTGATTTCGCAGCGGACGATCAACAATCGGCCTGACACTAACTCATCGTCAGGGCACATCCGTCGAAGCGGGGGGTGCTTCGCGGTTGTGACCGCTACACGTCTTCGTGAATCGTGACCAGACGCACGACTTCAAATTCCTTCTGGCCGGCAGGCGTCACCACCTGAATCTCGTCTCCTACTTTCTTGTTCAGCAAAGCTTTGCCGATCGGAGAAGTAGTGGAAATGAGACCCTTTTCCACGTCGGCTTCTTCGGTACTGACAAGCTTGTATTCCACCTTAATGTCTTTCTGCGTGTCCAGCACAATGATGCGCGACCCATACCCTGCGCGATCCTTGGGAATATTCGTGAGATTCAGCATGCCCAGATCGCCCATGCGTCTCTTGAGCTGGCCGATGCGCGCGTTCACGAAGCCCTGGCGCTCTTTGGCGAATTTGTACTCGGCGTTTTCGGAGAGGTCGCCGTGGGCGCGGGCTACGGCAATCTCCTTGGGGAGTTCAACGTTGAGCTCGTGCTCGAGGGCCGTTATTTCGTCCTGAAGCTTCTGCTTGATCTGCTTGAGTGGGTCGGACATGGTCGTCGGTCGCTATCTACGAATATTCGGGTATCGCGCTGTCTCCTGGAACAGCGGGCCTGAGGCCACTCATTATAGATGCTGAGGAATTGCCTCTACAAGCGGGCTTTACAAGTACGCATCACTTTCCATGGGCGCGCCATCTAAACGCAGTCAGGCATCGGTCGCCATGCGGGCTGCCGGTGTTGGAAAGAGATTGGGGAGGGCCCATGGAAGGCAAGGATCTTGGGCGGTCGGGCGATGATGCGATGTCCGGCGGGGGAGCAGCCACGGGCGGCGACATTCCCATGAGGCCCTTTGGACGCCACGACCAGCAAGTCTCGGCATTGGGGTTCGGAGGACATCATCTGGGAGACGCCGAGGACGAACAGACGGCGATTCGCATAGTGCAGGAAGCGGTGGATAGCGGCATCACGTTCTTTGACAACTGCTGGGAATATCATCGCGGAAAGACCGAAGACTGGATGGGCAAAGGCCTGAAGGGGCGCCGGGACAAAGTCTTTTTGATGACCAAGGTCTGCACGCACGGCCGGGAAGCCATGATTGCGACGCGCATGTTGGAGCAGTCGCTGCGGCGGCTGCAGACCGATCATTTGGACTTGTGGCAGGTGCATGGCGTCGGCTGGGAAAATGATCCGGAATTGTTTATACGGCCCAACGGCGCGGCGGAAGCTCTGCGAAACGCAAAAGAACAAGGCAAGGTGAGATTCTTTGGATTTACCGGGCATAAGGATCCCGCAGTGCATTTGAAAATGATCGAGACCGGATTTCCCTTCGACGCAGTACAAATGCCGCTGAATGCGTTCGACGCGCATTTTCTCAGCTTTGCGGAACAAGTGCTGCCGGAACTTAATCGCCGGGGCATCGCGGCGTTGGGCATGAAGCCGCTGAGCGGGCATGGCGAGCCGATCGTGCAAGGCGAACTGAGCGCCGAGGAAGCACTGCGCTACGCCATGAGTTTGCCGGTTGCCACAACCATTACGGGCATCGACAAGTTGGAAGTCCTGCGGCAGAACGTCAAGATTGCGCGCGGATTTAAGCCGATGACGACGGCAGAGATGCAAGCACTACGGGACCGTACGCGGCTGTCGGCGGGAGACGGGCGGTACGAGCTCTACAAGGTATCGCTGAGATTCGACAATCCGGAAGCGCGCATGGCGCATGGATTTCCCCTGGACATGCAAAGTGTCGAGGTCAAGGAAATGATGAAGGCCACGGAGAATACCGGGTTTCCTTTTCCAGACGTGAAGCAGCAACAGCAGTAATGAGCGTAAGAGATTGGGGACACCAATATGGCGGATGAAGAGGGATTCACGCGGAGGAATTTTGTGAAAGGGACTGCGGCGGCATTGACGGCTTCTTTGGTTGTGAAGCCATCGTTTGGTGCGAGCAACGCTGGTTCATTCGAACCGAAAGGTCCGGGCGATGGCGAACAGGTTCCCCGCCGGCCGCTCGGAAAAACGGGTGCGCAGATTTCCGCACTCGGACTCGGTGGCTATCATCTCGGATCGATCAAGGACGAGAAGGAATCGAACGAACTGGTGGCACGAGCCCTGGATGCAGGAATCGATTTCTTTGATTGCGCCTGGGAATATCACGACGGGACTAGCGAAGAACGCCTGGGAGCTACGTTGAAGGGTAGGCGTGACAAGGCGTTTCTGATGACCAAGGTTTGCACGCATGGGCGATCCAAAGACGTGGCGATGAAGCAGCTTGAGGAATCCTTACGCCGACTACAGACCGATCATCTTGACCTGTGGCAGATCCATGAAGTGGTCTACTACAACGATCCCGATCTGATTTTTGCTCCGAACGGCGCAGCGGAAGCCTTACTGGCGGCGAAGCAGCAGGGCAAGGTGCGGTTCATTGGTTTCACCGGACACAAGAATCCGGCGATTCACTTAAGGATGTTGTCGTACGATTTTGCCTTCGACACCGTGCAAATGCCGCTGAACGCCCTGGACGCAACGTTCAAAAGCTTCGAGCAGCAAGTCCTGCCGGAGGCGATCAAGCGCGGAATCGCAGTGTTGGGAATGAAAAGCCTGGGCGGCAGTGGCGAGATCGTGTCCCACGGAGCGCTTACCGCGCAGGACGGTTTGCGATACGCGATGAGCTTGCCGGTGGCCACGACCATAAGCGGGATGGACTCGCTCGGAGTGCTGGAGCAAAACCTTCAGGTCGCTCGTGGATTCAAACCGTTGACGACAGAGGCGATGCAGAGTCTGCGCGAGAGTGCGCGCATGTTCGCTGCCGACGGGCGCTACGAATTGTTCAAAACCACCACGAAATATGACGGAAAGGTTGGGCGAGAGCAGCATCATTACCCCCCGACAGAGAAGTTGCCGGTGTAGGTAGCACAGGCACTTTTGCCTGTCCACGGTCGCCACCCGGGCAAACATTTTGCCGACGGGATGTCCATCCAGACCTAGGAAGTCCGTCCCCGATTTTGCACTAATTTCGGGTATCAGCTCGCCGGAGCGCGGGCAAGAGTGCCAGTGCTACCGATCGACCTTAACTTCGACAGTTTGCGATTTGGTGTTGCTGGCGGCGTCCGAGACCGTCAGCGTGTACGTTGTTGTTTTTGTCGGAGTGACATCGACACAACGGGAGTACGAGGGCCACACAGGATTGGGCTGAGGCTCGAGCTTAACCGTTTTCGCGTTGGCCACTCCGTAGCAAAGTTGGACCGTCTCACCGCGATGCACCGCGCTCGGGCTAGCGTAGAAGATTTGAATGTCGAGTTCCTTGCCGCCGAATTGGTCGAGAGCCGCGCGATCACTCTCTCGCTGCTTCTCACTTCTTGCTTCTGCGCTTTGCCGATCGATGCGTTTATTTTCCTGCCAGCGGGAGAACAGAATCCAGCCAACGACTAGGGCGACGATCGCCAGACCGAAAGACGAATACAGCAAAGGATTTTTGAAGATGGAGTTCGTTCGCGGTTCGGGAGGCACCGCGTGTTTGCCTCCGCCTTGCGGTTCTATCAGCATGTCTATTAGACGACTTCCGCCCCCCCCCGGTTCCGGGTTGTATCTGTCCAGTGGGCAGAATCCCGGGCTGACGCCGGACGGAGCAAGCCCCGCTCCCGCAACGAACCCTGTGCCCATCAACAAGCACACTCGCGTAGGGCGGCGGGGTCAAGGATTTAGCGGAATGTTGAGTTGGGCGGCCAGCTCGACCGGGTTAAATGGACTGCACGCAAAGTAGCGATCCCCGACTTTCAGAGTGGGGACCTTTCGCTTGCCACGGTTCGCTTTCAACACGATGGCTTCCGCGTTTTCGTCTTTTTCAATATTGATTTCGTTGTAGGTGATGCCGCGTTGCTTCAAGAACGATTTGGCACGGTAGCAGTCGGGGCACCACGTTGTGGTGTACATCGTCACGGTTTTTTGCATCAGGCTCTGGGAAAAAGCATGGTGGAGTTATTCACCGGAAACCCGGACGCTATGCCCTTTCCGCGCGACCTGAATGCGAATCAGCGAGCGTTGCAGCGCTACTGCGGCACGGCCCCAATCGATGTTGGGGTCGCTCGCGGCAGCGGCCAGGCGCTGCTCGGCGCGCTTTTTGGCTTCTTCCGCGCGCGAGATATCGATTTCTTCCGGACGCTCGGCGGTTTCGGCGAGAACCGTGACGCGGTCGCCCAAGACTTCCGCAAAGCCGCTGATCACTGCAACTGGCACCGATCCACTGGAATCCTTTGCCTGATAACTCAGCTCGCCGATTCCCAGCTCGGTGATCAGCGGCGCGTGGCCGGGCAGAACGCCGAGCTGACCTTCCGCGCCAGGCAGAGTGGCCTCCACGACGGTCTCGCGGAGTAGTTGCCGCTCCGGTGTGACGATGATCAGCTCGATGGAATCGGGAAGCATAGTTCGTTAGCGGTTTACGCGCTCGTCTTCATCTTTTCGGCCTTTTCCAAAGCCTCTTCGATCGTGCCGACCATGTAGAAAGCCTGCTCCGGAACATCGTCGTATTTGCCTTCGACGATCTCCTTGAAGCTGCGTACGGTGTCCTCAATCTTGACGTATTTTCCTTCAAGCCCAGTAAACTGCGCCGCCACGAACATGGGCTGCGACAAGAAGCGCTCGATCTTGCGGGCGCGGGCCACGGTGCGCTTGTCTTCGTCCGACAACTCTTCGATGCCGAGAATGGCGATAATGTCCTGCAGGTCCTTGTAGCGCTGCAAGATCGATTTCACGCCACGGGCCACCGCGTAGTGTTCGGCGCCGACGATGCGCGGATCGAGAATGCGCGAGAAGCTGGCCAGCGGATCGACAGCGGGATAAATGCCGCGCTCGACGATCTGGCGGCTGAGGTTCGTGGTGGCGTCCAGGTGCGCGAACGTCGCGGCGGGAGCGGGGTCGGTGTAATCGTCGGCGGGAACGTAGACCGCTTGCACCGAGGTGATCGAGCCGGATTTTGTCGAGGTGATGCGTTCCTCGAGCTCGCCGATTTCGGTGTTGAGGTTCGGCTGGTAGCCGACGGCGCTCGGCATGCGGCCCAGGAGCGCGGAAACTTCCGCGCCAGCTTGCACGAAACGGAAAATATTGTCGATGAATAGAAGGACGTCGAGGTGCTCTTCGTCACGGAAATATTCCGCGACCGTCAGGCCCGTCAAGCCGACCCGGAGGCGCGAACCGGGCGGCTCGGTCATCTGGCCGTAAATCAAAGCGGCGCGGGATTTTTCGGAATTGCCGGGGACGATGACGCCGCTCTCTGACATTTCCAGCCACAGGTCGTTGCCTTCGCGGGTGCGTTCGCCCACGCCAGCGAAAACGGAAACGCCGCCGTGCTTCATGGCGACGTTGTGAATCAATTCCATGATGAGTACGGTCTTGCCGACGCCCGCGCCGCCGAACAGACCGATCTTGCCCCCTTTGAGGTAAGGCTCGATCAGGTCGACCACCTTGATTCCGGTCTCGAACATTTCAAGGGTGGTCGATTGGTCTTCCAGACTCGGAGCCGCGCGGTGAATCGGATACTGTTTGTCGCTGACAACCGGTCCAAGCTGATCGACCGGCTTGCCCAGAACGTTCATCACGCGACCCAGCGTAGCCCGGCCGACGGGCACGGTGATGCCCCCGCCCGTGTCAAACGCCTTCATACCGCGAACCATTCCTTCGGTGGGTTCCATGGCCACGGCACGTACGCGGCCTTCGCCGAGATGCTGCTGCACTTCGACGATCACGTCGAGCGGTTCGGGAATGTTGTAGCCTTCGCTGGTGATGCGAACGGCGTTGTAGATGGCCGGCAGGTGCCCGGCCTCAAATTGAATGTCGAGCACTGGTCCAATAACCTGGACGACGTGCCCCACCGCTGCGACTTTCTCTGCCATGCGTTCTCCTATTTGCCGTAATTCGCGCCGCTGACAATTTCGATGATTTCGGTGGTGATGGCCGACTGGCGTACTTTGTTCATGCGCAGTGTCAGCACCTCGATGACTTCGCCGGCGTTTTTGGTGGCGGCTTCCATGGCGGTCATGCGCGCTGCATATTCGGACGCGGATGATTCCAACATGGCGCGGAGGATTTGGGTCTCCACGTAGCGCGGCAGTAGCTTGCCAAGGATATGCTCCGGCGGTTGCTCGTAGATGTAATCGATTTGCGCGCTGCTCTGATCGCCTGCACTTTTCTCGCGTTTGGCGCCGTCGCCGTGAGAATCCACTTTTGCTTCGTCTGCCTCTTCCATCTTTTCGATCGGCAACAGCTTCTCGACGGTGAGATTGGTTGCCATGACGCTCTTGAACTCGCTGAAAATGATATAGACAGCGTCGATTTCACCTTTGGCGTAGAGTTCGGTCGCCAAATTGGCAATTTCTTTCGCGGTCTTGAACTCCACTCGGGCGAGAACGTTTACGAATTCGCCGCCAAAGACGAAACCCGCTTTTTTCAGCGAGTCGCGCCCCTTCTTGCCGACCGGAACGGTCACGACCTTCTTTGCCTTGTTGGCGCGGAAGAACTCATTGGCTTTGCGCAAAATATTGGCGTTGAATGCCCCCGCTAATCCCCGTTCGCCCGTCATCACAATCGCCAAAACATTCTTTTCTTCACGCTTCTCCATCAGCGGATGCGTGACATCTTGAATTCGCGACATGATCGAGCGAAGCAGCCGGGCAAGTTCCCTGGCGTAAGGACGCGCCGCCAGCGCGGCTTCTTGCGCGCGGCGCAGCCGGGCTGCGGCGACGAACTTCATCGCGCGTGTGATTTGCTGGCTGCTCTTCACCGAGCGGATGCGGCGCCGGAAATCGAGAAGTGTGGCCATAGTCGTTTCGTTACGCGCTTACTTCGCGGCCGTCTCCACGATCGAGGCCGTGAAGCGCTCCTTGAACTCCCCGACGACCTTCTTGATTTCGGCTCGGATGCTGTCGTCGAGAGCTTTCTTCTCGGCAATCGTTTTCAGGATCGATGGAGCGCTCGTTTCCACGAATTGCAGCATTTCCTTCTCGAACCGGCGCACTTCGTTGACTGGCACACTATCGAGCAAGCCGCTGGTGGCTACGAAGATGCTAAGCACCTGCTTTTCCACCGACAGCGGAGCGTATTGATCCTGCTTCAGGACTTCCGTTAAGCGTTGGCCGCGACCGAGCTGCGCCTGCGTCGCCTTATCGAGTTGATCGGAACCAAATTGCGCGAAGGCCGCGAGATCGCGATATTGCGCCATGTCCAGGCGGAGAGAGCCTGCCACCTGACGCATCGCCTTGATTTGCGCGTTTCCGCCGACGCGGCTCACAGAAATGCCAACGTTGATGGCCGGACGAATGCCCGCGTTGAAGAGGTCGGCTTCGAGATAGATCTGGCCGTCGGTGATGGAAATGACGTTGGTCGGAATATATGCCGAGACGTCACCCGCTTGCGTTTCAATGACGGGCAACGACGTGAGCGAGCCCCCTCCCAGCTTGTCGTTCAGCTTCGCGGCGCGTTCCAGCAAGCGCGAGTGGAGATAGAACACGTCGCCGGGAAAGGCTTCGCGGCCTGGCGGGCGGCGCAGCAAGAGCGAAATTTCTCGATAGGCTTGCGCGTGTTTCGAAAGATCGTCGTAGAACGTAATGGCGTGGCGCTTGGTGTCGCGGAAATATTCGCCCATGGCGCATGCCGCGTAGGGGGCAATGTACTGCACCGAAGCAGGCTCGGATGCGGACGACGCAACAATGATGGTGTAATCCATCGCGCCCGCGTCGGTCAAAACCTTCACGACCTGCGCGATGGTCGAGCGCTTCTGCCCGATCGCACAATAGATGCAGATCAGGTCGCCGCCTTTTTGGTTGATGATGGTGTCGAGAATGACGGCGGTCTTTCCGGTTTGCCGGTCGCCGATGATTAACTCGCGCTGGCCGCGGCCGATCGGGATCATGGAATCGATGGCCTTGATGCCGGTCTGCACCGGCTCGCGCACCGGCTGGCGGTCGAGCACGCCGGGTGCGATTTTTTCCAGCGGATTGCGCTGCTTCGATTGGATGGGGCCTTTGCCGTCGAGCGGTGCGCCCAGTGGGCTGACTACACGGCCGATGAGCGCTTCGCCGACCGGCACGGACATGATGGTGTTGGTGCGCTTGACAGTGTCGCCTTCCTCGAGCTCGAAGGATTCGCCGAGCAGCACCGCGCCGACCTCTTCCTCTTCCAGGTTGAGCGCGATGCCGTAAACGTCGTGGGGAAAAGCCAGCATCTCGCCGGCCATGACCTTGTCCAGGCCATGAATGCGCGCAATACCGTCGCCGACGCTGATGATCGACCCGACTTCGTCGACCGCAACGGTCTGCTCGTAGTTTGCAATCTGCTCGCGCAGAATTTTGCTGATCTCGTCTGCCTTGATATTCGCCATTCGCGCTCCGATGCTGTTCTGGTGCTGTCTGCCATCCGACGTTGCCCGCGCTGCGGGCTCTGCATTCACCGGTCTAAAGCTTGCCCTACAATCTTGCTATTCTGCCGCGAGCTGTGCGCGCATTTCGTCCAGCCAGTGGCGCAGCGAGCCATCGTAGATGGCGTCGCCGATGCGCACTACCGCGCCGCCGAGCAATGTCGGCTCCAGCGAATATTTTGTCTCGACGCGTTTGCCGGTCAGGCGCTCGAGCGTGAACGCGAACTCCGCCTTCTGTGCCGCATTCAGTTCGACCGCGGTGGAAATTTCCGCTTCGGCGATGCCCTGCCGCTGGCGCACAACTTCCTGAAACGCCGAGACAATTTCCGGAAGACTGTGCGCGCGGCCATGGTCCACGACCAGAAACACGAAATTGCGAATGATCTTGCTAGCGCCCATGCGGGCCACCAGTTTTTCAATCACGCCGTGCTTGGCGTCACGATCGACCGCTGGACTCGCCAGGAAATTGCGCAATTCCGTAGATTCCGCGTACGTCGCGCCGAAATCGGCTAGCTGCTTCAGGGCCGGCTCAGCCGCGCCCTGCGCCAACGCGATATCCGCAAGCGCGTTGGCATATTGGTGGCTGGCGGACTTCAATTCGGCCTCCCCGCAAGTCCCTTGACGAAAGCGCTGACCAGCGCCTCCTGCGCTTGTGGCGTGAGTTGTTTCGCGAGCAGCGACTCGGCGCCGTCCACCGCGAGATTGGCGGCGATGGCTTTCAGTTCGAGGCGCGCGGCACGCTCGGCGGCTTCGACTTCCGCGGTCGCTGCGATGCCGATCTTTTGCGCATCCATCTGGGTTACGTTGCGGATGCGCTCCGCTTCTGTCTGACCTTCGCGCTGCGCTGTGGAGCGGAGTTGCGCCACTTCGTTTTCCAGGTGCGCCAGTTTTTCCTCGGCCTCCCGGAGTTGGCGATCAGCCTCGGCTTTCGCGGCGGTGGCTTTCGTAATGGCGGAGCTGATGGTGTCGGCGTTTCCATGGAATTTTGGCGGCAAAACTTTGCCGAAGAGCCAGAACAGCCCCCCGGCGAGCAATACGAAGTTGATCCACTTGAAAATTTCGTTGGTGCGTTCCTGACCGGCGTTGCCACCTTCTTCCGCGGCATGGACACTCAACGCCACAAATAGAAGCACAAACAGCAAGGTCGCAAAAATTGGAAGCCGGCGAATCATTGAGCTCCTCTTGCGGGGCTGCTGGGAGGCCGCTGCGGTGGAATTTCCACAACGCGCCGCGCAATTTCCGCGGAGAGTTGCGCGATGCTGGTTTCGATGTCACGGCGGGCTAAGTCAAGCTCCTTCGCAACACGCTCTTTCGCCTTGGCGACTTCGGCCGCGCCCTTCCTTCGCGCTTCTTTCAGCAACTCGGCGCGCTCATCGAGCAGTCTCTTGCGGGCACCTTCCTGCTCAATGTAAACCTTGGCACGCGCTTGCTTCAGAGCTTCCTGGTACTGCTTGATTTTTTCCGCGGCTGCGGCCTCCGCGGCTTCCGCGGCTTTGCGTGCCCCGGCGGTTCGCGCTTCGCGCTCGGCCATTACCCGAAGTAGCGGCTTGAAGAAGAGTGTCCGCAGAACGCCGTAGAAAACGAGCAGGATCAGGACTGTAGGCACAGCCTGAAGGAACAGTTCGCCAAGTTGGTGAACAATCTCTTGCATTTAGCTTGTTTCGCCTGAGCCTCAGGATTGACGGCCGCGCCGAGCGCTCGACCCGGGATGAGCGCACCGGTGGGCCATGAAGCGCCCGCATGGACAATAATTTTATAGCACCCGGCGCGCCGCGCCGTCAATTCGGCGCGCATGAATAGATTGGGCTATTCGGCACAGCGGAACCCTTGCGCGGTAGCGTACGCAGTGCAAAAACCGGTGCCTCGAGTTCAGATCGCCTACTGCTTGGGGGAAGGCGCAGAAGCGGGGGCCGGAGCGGTGTTAGCCGCCGCTGCCGGAAGGGCGGCGGATTGGTCGTAAACGTAGCGGATGATCAATGGCGTGTTGCTGCGGCCAGTGGTCATGTGCAACGTCTCATAAAGCTGTGTGCCGTCATAAGATAACTCGTATGTGCGGCTCATTTTGCCACCGCGCGGGTTCTTCTCGTCGGTCACCAGCCTTTTGTCGTCCCAATGCGCCGCAATCTCCTGGTAATTGGCGTCTTTTGATTTTTGCGGCTTGCGGCCGTCGGTGAAGAGTGCTCGCTTCCGCTGTTGGTCGTCAAAGAGGTCGACCTCGGCATCTTTCTTGGCTTCCCCGACGGTTAGCGTATTTGGCGGACTCAACAGCTCCTGCATACGCTGGCGGTCTTCGTCGCTCTCTCCTTGTGAGTTCGGTCGGTGGCCTCCGTATCCCCCGCCACCACCACCTCCTCCAGGGTATCCACCGCCCGGATAGCCTCCTCCCATTCGGCGATTACCGCCGTAGCCTCCATTGTCTTGGCTGCCTCGAGCTTCCTGCATCTTTTTGCGTGGATCGTCACTATCATCTTGATCGAGCTTCCACACCCCAAAAATCGAGGTCCGCGGTTGCACCGGCGCTTTTTGCACTTGCGGCCGGGGAGGGGGCGGCGGCGCGTCCTGGGACTGAGCCTGCGGCAGCGGTCCCGGTGCCGCTTGCGCCCAGGTGAAGGCCGGAGCCGCTAAGCAGGAAGCTCCCAAAAGAGCGCACGTCACCAAAATTTGCGATTTGCGTGGATTGGCAATCATTGCCGTTCGGCCATACCTCACACACTTGTTTCCCAAGAGAACCACCGGAAGTTCCCCGCAGACTGGATTTGGGGGACGCAAGCTGGAACACGCAAACTCCACCGGTCGCTTCACCCTCACTTAGAGGGGCTCACGCGGGAAAAGTTTGCCTGTTTTGCAAACGACGCGAGCCGTGCGGTGCGACGAACCCGCACTCTCAGGGAGTAGGGCGCAATGGCGCCAAGCTTGGAAAGCGACCTAAACAGAAAGTGTCAGCGTGCCAGTGCGGACAACCAGCGATTTAGATCGGTAACTCGCGAGAGAAGCGCCAAGGCGCCGAGCTTCTTGAAGGCCGAAGCACGCTGCCGGTAACCGTGCGCGCCTACCGGCAAAATGGCGAGGAAGGGTACGTGCGCATCCCGCGCCGCCAGCGCGTCATCAATATTGTCCCCCACATAGAGGGCCGTTGCCGGATCGCGCTTTCCCAGTATTTTCAGCAATCCCTCGGGGTGCGGCTTCCCATGGGTTACGTCATCCATGGTAATGATCTTGCGAAACTGGAAGGTATGCGGCCAGGTGTCGAACGTGAATGCAAATTCCCGCCGCGTCCTTCCGGTGAAAAGATTCAATTCGAAACGCTCGGCCCAACGCTCGATCTGCCGCTGCGTGACCACAAATTTCTCGTTGCGCACGTTGCCCGCCTTGCCATCCGTGCCCCAATAGAACTTCTCAAATGCGGCGCGTGCCTCGTTGTAAGTGGTCGGCCGTCCTAGTGACGTAACCCAGTTGGCGGTCATGCGCCAGTCGTCGTTGTGCCCAGGCTTGCTCTTCCATTTGTGCAAATCCGCATAGGTGACCCGCTTGCCGCTGAGATGGCGGACCGTTTCCAGCGCGGATCGCCAGTATGTTCCCCGGACGTCGATAAGTACCCCGTCTATGTCGAAGATCAGAATCGCAGGCTGTAAACGTTTGGCGGCGTTGCTTTTTCTTGGGGTCATCGTCAACAGGGAACGCCAAAGCTACTCCTCGCGCTTGAGCGAATCCGAGCATTGAGTGTCGCCGGACTCTGCGCGCATGGTCAAGCACCGCACGCCACCGTTCTTCATTTCCATTGTCAGGCAATCTCGACCGTTTTGGCTGGCGCCGAACGTCGCGCTAAGTAACCCTCCAGAATCTCATCCAGTTCTTGCGGACGGATCGGCTTGGTGAGGTAGCCGTCCATACCCGCGGCCAGGCACTGCTCGCGGTCACCCTTTATGGCGTGCGCGGTCAGGGCGATGATCGGTTGGTGCAGCCCGCTGCTCTTCTCCCTCTCCCGAATTGCTACGGTGGCCTCGAATCCATCCATCTCCGGCATTTGCACGTCCATGAAAATCAGATCGAACTTCTCCTTTTCCAGAGCGATCAGCACTTCTCGACCGTTCCCGGCCACCGCAACGCGATGCCCTCGCTTCTCCAACAATCTCACCGCCAGCCGCTGGTTCACGGCATTGTCTTCCGCGAGCAGCACACGCAAGTAAGCCGACGGATCGCGAGCGTCGTGCAGCGAAAATCGCGTAATCAGCGGGATCGCGCCATCGCTCTCACGTGCTCCCAGTACCCGCGCGATGGCCTCGCGCAATTCCGATTGCCGGATGGGCTTCAGCAAATACGCGGAAACCCCCAGTTCCAGACAACGTGCCGCGTCTCCGCGGTGACCCGCGGAAGTAAGCATCATGATCGTGGCGGTGGCCAATTCCGGCCGGTGGCGGATATGCTCGATCAACGTGAACCCGTCCATCTTCGGCATGTGCATGTCCGTCAAGATCAGCCCGAATGGCTCCTTCGCGTCACGCGCTGCGGACAATTGCTCCAAAGCCTCCTTCTCCGCCCTCGACCGACGTGGACTTCATCTCCCAGCGCCCAAGCATTCCCTCGAGAATGCGCCGGTTGGTCCGATTGTCGTCCACCACCAGAACTTTGACGCCACGTAATATCTCCGGCGGCGCAATGGTCCCTATTTTGCTCTCCGACGTACTTGCCGCTCCCAGCCGCGCCGTGAAGTGAAACTGGCTGCCCCGGCCCTCTTCGCTTTCCACCCAGATTTTCCCGCCCATCATCTGCACCAGTCGCGTGGAAATGGTTAATCCGAGCCCGGTTCCACCGTACTTCCTGGTGGTGGACGAGTCCGCTTGCGAAAACGGAGCGAAAATCAGCTCCCGTTTTTCCTTGTGGATTCCGATCCCGGTGTCGGATACGGTAAAGTGCAAGACGCAATCCGTCGCGTCGCGGCTCTCCACTTGCACCTTTACGGCCACCTCGCCTTGCTGCGTGAATTTGATCGCGTTGCTCACCAGGTTCATGACCACCTGCCGCAGCCGCGTCGAATCTCCACACACGATCTCGGGGACCTCTGGCGCCACCTCACACAGCAACTCCAGGCCTTTTTCGTCCGCGCGTAACGCCACGGTTTTCAACGTCGATTCCAGCGAGTCGCGCAGATTGAAATCGACTGCTTCCAGGTCGATCTTGCCTGCCTCGATTTTCGAGAAATCCAGAATGTCGTTGATCACCGTCAACAGCGAATCCGATGAAGCCTTCACCGTCTCCAGGTAGTCCCGTTGCTCCGGTGTAAGTTCCGTATCCAACGCCAGGTCCGTCATTCCCATGACGCCATTCAATGGCGTTCGAATTTCGTGACTCATGTTAGCCAGAAACTCGCTCTTCGCCCGGCTTGCGGCTTCAGCGGCATCCTTGGTGCGATGCGCTTCGCGTTCGACCTTCTGGCGCTCAGTGATGTCCCGCCCCACGCCCGCAAGTCCTGTAACCCGGCCCGCCTTGTCGAACAGCGGCACCTTGGTGGTCAGCAGCCACATCTTGTCTCCCTGTCTGTCGGTGATCTCGTCTTCGTGATTGAACATCGCTTGTTTGGAACGCACGAGTTCCTGCTCGCCGTCAAAAAACTCGGTGGCCACCTTCTTGGGATAGAAATCGAAATCGGTCTTGAAGCAGCTCTTTCGGATTTTTTGCACCCATGTATCTCGCCGGGGACGCGTTGGCCACCACGAAGCGGCTTGCCGCGTCTTTGACGTACATAAAATCCGGCACGTTGTCGATCAGCGCGCGCAGCATCCCTCGCTCCTTCGAAAGCGTTTCTTCCGCGAGGTTACGTTCATCGACTTCGGCCTGCAGTTGCCGGGTGCGCTCCTGGACGCGCGACTCCAGCTGATTGTTCGAATTTTGCAGCGCGGCGTCGCGCTCTTGAATGCGGTCCAACATCTAGTTGAACGCAGTCACCAGCTTGCCCACCTCGTCCACGCCCGTCGGCACCGCCCGCAGCGTGTAATCCTCCTGCGCGGACACGCGGCCGGCGATTTTCGCCAATTGCAAGATCGGCGCGGTGATCAAACCGATCAAACGCGACGACACCAACAGTGTCGCCACGACGGACAAGAAAATCACCAGCCCCGCGATTTCCGTGTACTGCCGGATTTTGGCGTGCAGCGCATCGAGATCCGAGATCAGCGCGATGGAGCCTGCCACCTCTCCGCTCAATGAAATGACCTGGCTCAATGTCACGGATTGCGCTTCGAATTTAGCCCGGTGACATTCGACGAATGTGTGCTGCAGTTGCTGATTTTAGCTTTGCGTTGGTAGGCCGCAAAGAAATCCCCATGCCTGTCATACAGGCATGCCGCCACGATGTGCCGCTCGGCTCCCAGCGCGCTCAGGATATCCACCGCCGACTGGTGATCGTTGAAAGCCAGTGATGCCGTCGTGTTGGCCCCGAGGGTCTGCGAGAGCGCCGTCAATTCACTGGTGATCGCTGCGCGATAGCTGACCCTCTCGTAGATTTCGAAACACAAGCAGGCCAGGCTCAGCCCGAGCAGGCTCGTCGCCATCATGACGAACGTCAATTTCCTCTCGATCGAAGCGTCCCGGCTCAAAAACATTTCAATCCTCTCTCGGACTCCCCAGCACAGTGATGGGAAGCTGAACCAGTGGGTTCTCAGCAGATTGCGGCTCCTTTCGGGGCGGCAAAGTCTCCCGAGAATGGAGGCTCGTCCCATTATGGAACTCCTACCCTCTCGCCGTGACCATCGTCGATTGACGCGGCCCGCCCCTCTCCGCGCCACCTCTGCGAACTCGGCGTCTCTGCGTATCCCTTATTCCTGCTTTTCCCCCCGACTTTTCTTCGGGTAGCTACCCGTGAGACATTCATATCACCCGAGGATACTCAGGGAGTCACCAATCTCAGGAGAGCACGATGGCCGCTTACGGCGGAGTGGATTACATCGATTTCGATTCACAACTCAACGACGAAGAAAAACTCGTCCGCCAAACCTCGCGGCAGTTCGTCGAAAATGAAGTCATTCCCATCATCGAAAAGCACAGCCGCGAAGGCACCTTCCCGCATCACCTCGTGCCGCAGCTGGGCGAACTAGGTTTCTTCGGCGCGAATCTGCACGGCTACGGCTGCGCGGGCATGTCCAACGTCGCCTACGGTCTGGTGACCCAGGAACTCGAGCGCGGCGATTCCGGCCTCCGCAGTTTCGTCTCCGTACAAAGCGCCCTGGTGATGTATCCCATCTACACGTACGGCAACGACGCGCAAAAAGACAAGTGGCTCCCGCTGCTGGCCCAGGGAAAAGCCATCGGCTGCTTCGGCCTAACCGAGCCGCAGTTCGGCTCCAATCCCGGTGGCATGCTCACGCGCGCGGTAAAGAAAGGCGCAAAGTATGTCTTGAACGGCGAAAAAATGTGGATCACCAGCGGTTCCATCGCCGACATAGCCGTTGTCTGGGCCAAATGCGAAGACGAAAAAATCCGCGGCTTCCTGGTGGAGAAAGGCACGCCCGGATTCAAGACCTGGGACGTGCACGGCAAGTGGTCGCTACGCGCCTCGGTAACCTCGGGACTGGCGTTCAGCGATTGCGAAATCCCCGAAGCGAATTTACTGCCGAATGTCGTTGGCCTCAAGGGCCCGCTGGGCTGCTTGAACCAGGCACGTTACGGCATCGGTTGGGGCGCGTTGGGCGCCGCAATGGCGTGCTACGACACCGCATTGCAATACGCGAAAACGCGCAAACAGTTCGCAAACAAGCCCATCGCCTCCCACCAGCTAGTCCAGGAAAAACTGGCCTGGATGATCACCGAAATCGTGAAGGGACAATTGCTCGCTCTGCACGTAGGCCGCCTGAAAGACAAAGGCAAAGTCGATCACTCCCACATTTCCATGCTCAAGATGAACAACGTTGCCATCGCTCTCGACACCGCCCGCAAAGCCCGTGACATTCTCGGCGCCAACGGCATCGTCGACGACTACTGCATCATGCGCCACATGAACAACCTCGAAAGCGTCTACACCTACGAAGGCACCAACGACATCCACAAGCTAGTCATCGGCGAACGCATCACCGGCATCTCCGCCTTCAACTAGCCCCCCGCCCACAACCTGTCCGACCTACCCTGTAGAAGCGCAGCTAGCAACCTGTCGCTGCCCTCTCCGAGAGGGCGGGGTTTAGACCACACTCCGGCAAATAGCATCGCGTTTCAGCACCACAGTTGCATTGTGTTTCCACACAATATAGGGTCGCATTCTAGGAGTTAGCCAATGAACGCGTCCCTCTTTACTTCGCGACGTCGCGACGCCCGCATCGCGATCACATTCTTAGCCGCAATTTTTGGCCTCTGCGCCAGTGCAAGCACACAGCGCAAGCCCGCCGCTCCCGATCCCGACAAACCCAAAATCCGCGCCATCACCGCCTTCGTGAATCTGGATCGCACCCAATACCAACCGCAAATCGCGGACGCGTTGAAGATGCTGAAATACGCGCGAACGGTCTTCGAGTCGCGCGGCTTCGAAGTACAAACCATCCGGATTTCCACGCAGCCCTTCTCGCAGTACACGAAAGGACTCACCACCGAACAAGCACTGGCGTTCTTCCGCAACTACGACGCAGTCGCCGAGCAGGACAAATTCGACGCGTCCATCGGCCCGGCCATGCTGGACGTCAATGACAGCGAAGCGCAAGCCGACCTCCTCGCGGAGATCCTGAAAAACACCAAGGCTCTAAACGCCAGCCTGGTCGTGGCCGGGGAAGACGGTGTCCGCTGGCGCGCCGTAGGTGCCGCCGCCCGAGTGATGAAGAAACTGGAAGACACCGAACACAGCCAGGGCAATTTCCGCTTCTCCGCCATCGCCATGGTCCCGCCTCTCACGCCGTTCTATCCCGGCTCCTACCACTCCGGTTTCGGTCATCAGTTCGCGATCGCTCTGGAGTCCGCGAACGTGGTGGCGGCGGCGTTCAAGAACGCCCCGAATCTGGGCACCGCCAAGCAGAAACTTACCGAATCTCTCGCCAAGACTGCTTTTGACGTGGAAGCCCAAGCCCAGCGCATCGACCGCGACACCGGCTGGGCCTACGTAGGAATCGATCTGTCGCCCGCACCCTCGAAAGATGTATCGATCGGCGCGGCACTGGAAGATCTAACCTCGCAACCGTTCGGATCCAGCGGAACCCTCACCGCCGCGGCCACCGTCACCGCCGCGATCAAGGACATCACCGTCAAGCGCACCGGCTATTCCGGCCTGATGTTGCCGATCCTCGAAGATTCGCGCTTGTCGCAGCGGTGGAGCGAAGGCACTATCTCGCTCGATGCTCTCCTAAGCTATAGCGCTGTCTGCGGCACCGGCCTCGACACCATACCCCTGCCCGGCGACATCACAGAAGAGCGCCTCGATCTAATCATCGGTGACATGGCCTCGCTAGCCTTCAAGTGGCACAAGCCCCTGTCGGCACGCCTCTTGCCCGTAGCCGGCAAAGGCCCCGGCGACATGACCGAGTTCGACGACCCGTACCTGGTGAACGCCACCATCCAACCCATCGACCACAAGTAAAGCCGTCCATAACTTTCTCCAGGAGCGCAGCATCTCGAGTGCATCGCTCCGTCCCAAACGCCCAGTCCCAAGATCCGGACGGACTTGCGTTCGATTATTTCAACATAATATATATATTGATATAGTTAACAGGCCACGCTATCATAGGTCGTGAAATCTCGACTCCACCCTCCGGGCTCGCGCCTTCAATCGCACCCCTCTCCCCCGCCAACCCCTTTAGAATCCTCACTTGTGAGAAACGCGCCCGTAACTCCTTTAAAATCCGCACTTACAATTTCATTGGACTTAAAGCCCTTTAGAATCCGCACTTACAAAAACACTCAGGGGGGAGGGGGGGCAAACTGTTAACCACGCCCGCCCCAGCGCTATACTTTCACCGCTCGACCAGAACCCCACAAACCCGGGGCTGCGGAGGATGACGTGATTAAGCCCGAGTCACGATGGGCCTTGCGGAAGATGCTGCTCGCGATCCCGCTTAGTGCGTCACTAATCGCCTTCGCCCAACCATTCCTGCCTCCGCAAGCGTTCGCGCAATCCGGTTCTACAACACCCGTCCATTGCCATTCCCTGGGCACGCAGGACGAAATCCCACCCGATAAACTTCCCGTACCGCAGAAGCTGTCCGGCATCGGAAATGTGCACATCAAAATCACCGCCTCGCCGGAAGCACAGATGTGGTTTGACCAGGGGCTGAACCTTTATCACGATTTTTGGGAGTACGAATCGCTTCGAGCTTTCCAGCAGGGCGTGCGCGTCGATCCGCAGTGCGCGATGTGCTACTGGGGAATCTACCAGGCGGAAATATTCCGCCACAGCTCCAGCAAAAATTTCGCCGATGCGGCGCTAGCCAAGGCAGTGAGCCTGAAGGGTCATACGAGTAAGGCGGAGCGCCTGTACATCGAGGCTAGCGCAGCGCACGAGGCCGAGGAAAAAGATAAGAAAGATGACGCTAAAGAAGGGGACTCCAGGGAAGTCCAGATCTTGCGGAAGCTGGCGAAGCATTCTCCAAAAGACACGCAAGCCCGTATTTTTCTGGCTTGGACGCTGATGGACGGCTATGACGACGACGGCAACCCGCGAAAGGGCACCAAGGAGACACTGACGATTCTGCAAGGGGTGCTGAAGGACGAACCGGAAAATTCTGCGGCCAACCACTACTGGATTCACGCAGTGGAAGCGAGTCCGGAACCGGAACAAGCGCTGCACAGCGCCGAGATCCTGGGGCGCCTGGCGCCTACTTCGGGGCACATGGTGCACATGCCGGGACACATTTTCTACCGCACCGGCGACTACGCACGGGCGCAACAGTCGTTCGCGGCGTCGACGCAAGCCGATGAGCAATACATGCACGCGCAAAACGTGCAAGTGGACGATGATTGGAACTACGTCCACAACCTGATGTACGCGATCGCGAACCTGATGGAACAGGGGCAACTCACGGAAGCCACCGCTCTTTCCGCGAAATTGAAGGATGCGCGGGGCCAGCTGGACGCCACGCTGTACCCGTGGTCGCCTCGCGACTCCATCACGCGGATCGATCCTCGCTTGCCGGTGGCGTTGCGCGCGGGTGATTGGTCCGGCGCTCTGGAATTGCTGAAAGCAAGCGCGCCGCCGCCAGCCCCGCTGTCGAACCTCGCTTTCCTGCAGCGAGCCCTGACCGATTTCACAACCGGGATGCAAGCCCTCGACGCTGGCGAAATCACCAAGGCCGAGGAGCCTTCGCAACGATTGGACGCGGAACTATGGCGAATTTCGAGCCGAATTTCGAGCGAAGAAAAAACCACGGAAGACGCGAAGTCGAGAGAAAAGAAGCCGAAGGATGCCGGAGCGCCCACGATGCAGTTGATGCCGGATGCAAACGCCAAGCAATTGATAAACAACGTATCGATCATGTCGCTGGAACTACGCGCAGGCTTGCTGATGGCCAACAAGCAGATGGAGGAAGCGAAGAAGCTTTATTCGCAAGCGGCGCGGGAAGAGAAAGAGTTGGGCTATCGCGAACCTCCCGGATACATTCGTCCAGTTGCGGAAACGGAAGCAGCGGCGATGCTGAAAGCAGCAGCTTGGACCGACGCGAAGACGGCGTATGAGAAAGCCTTGGTAGACCGCCCAAAATCAGGATTCGCCCTGTACGGCGTGGCGCTAAGCAGCGAACGCAGCGGAGACCTGAAATCCGCCACAACTCAATACACAGAATTTGTATCCACCTGGAAAGACGCAGACCAAACTCTGCCGCAGCTAACCCACGCCCGCGCATTCCTGGCCGAGCACGGCACCACAGCAGCAGCAACAAGGTAAGCACCGACGCCAGATCCGCGCAGCACATCGGGTGCCGCACCCTTTGCGCTCTTCAAAGGATGCAGGTTTAGAGCAATGAACCGAAGCTCAGACACAACGACAACCTTTCCCGTAGGAATTTGCCCCTGTGTTATTTGAACTGTTATTTCAACGCGTAAGAGCGATAAAGCGTATCGCGCTGCGCCGGAATAAATCCCGCATCCGAAATAATCCGCCGCAGCTCGCTCTCGTTGGTCCGATTGCGCACGCCAGCGGCGTACACGACGTTCTCTTCAATCAAGATGCTACCCACGTCATCCGCGCCGAACTGCAAGCCCACCTGACAAACCTTGATTCCGGGCGTCAACCAGCTCGATTGAATATGATCGATGTTGTCAAGGTACAAGCGGCTGACCGCCAGCGTCTTCAGATAATCGACCGCCGTCGTCTCCTGAACTTTCTTGCCAAGCGCGGTATTTTCCGCCGCGAAAATCCACGGAATAAACGCCGTGAATCCGCCGGTGTCTTCCTGAATCCGCCGAATCCGATCGAGATGATTCACGCGGTGCTTCAATTCCTCGCCGCAACCAAACATCATCGTAGCGGTGGTGCGCAAACCCAGCGAATGCGCGATGCGGTGCACTTCCTCCCAGTCGTCGCTGGTGCACTTCAAGCGCGCAATCTTCGAGCGAATCTCGTCGTCCAGCAATTCCGCGCCGCCGCCCGGAATCGACTGCAACCCCGCATCCATCAACCGCTGAATCACTTCGCGAACACTCATCTCCGAAACATCCGCGATGCAAAGTATTTCCGGCGCCGAAAAACAGTGCAAATGCACCTGCGGGAACCGCGACTTCAACGACCGCAGCAAATTTTCGTAGTAGCCGATCTGCAAATCGGGGTGCAACCCGCCCTGCAGCAAAACTCCCGTGCCACCCAGCTCCAGCATCTCTTCGATTTTCTGATAGATCGTTTCCAGCGACAGGATGTAACCCTCTTTGTCTCCAATCGGCCGGTAAAACGCACAGAACGAACAATACTCGGTGCAGAAATTGGTGTAGTTGATGTTGCGATCGATCTGGTAGGTCACCACGCGCGGATCATTCTTCGCCAACCGGGACTGGTGCGCCTCCATCCCAATGCCCACCAGGTCATCGGACTCCAACATCTCAATCGCTTGCTGTTTCGTCAGTCCCACAATAAGTCCTTAGCCCGCCATATCCATTCTACCGGATTCCCTCAAGTAGCACAGACCCCCTTGTCTGCGCCAGCACCGGCACCGGCACCGGCACCGGCAGCGTCGTAAACTGCAGGCAGAACACTACGACCCACAACCGGCATTCCCGGTTGCCGAAGTTCACCCGGACACAGACAGGAGTGTCTGTGCTACTCCCGAGCTCGTCAGTTCTCTTCTTTTTCTTTCTTTTTCTCGTCTTTGTATTTCTTGCTGCCGACTTCCGAGAAACGCTTGCCTAACGAGGCTTTGGTGAACAGATCGGGCGGCAAATTGGAGTTGTACTTGCAAATGGTGAAGAACACCTGGCTGGAGCGCCGGCCGTTGCGGTCGGTGGTGATCTGCATGGCGGTGCGCACGCCGTCCATCAATTGAAAGTTGGTGAAAATGTTGGTCTCGACGTTGCGGCTGTTCATGGTCTCGTCGGGAGTGCTGACGACGGCGCGATCCAGAAGATGCGAGGAACGGTCAACCGCGAGGCGGAAGTTGCGCTGCTCGGAGTCGGTGATGTCTACCCAGTCGACGGTCTTGAGGTCAACGATGTCCTGTCCGCCATAGCGAATGGTCATGCCAGGCTCTTTCAAGCGAACACGCAACAAATTGTTGATGTCTTTTTTCGCTTGTTCCTGAAAATCTGCGACCGCCGCAGCGCTTAGATCGGAGACGCCGCCTTTGTCGAGCGTCCATCCCTGATCGCCCACGTAGAGATTGATGATCACGCCCTTTTTCGAGAATTCGGTGCGATTCGCGTCGGGATAGCGCCAGTAATCTTTGAAATTCGTGTAGCCGCTCATTTCGCCGTTGTGGCCGAAACGCGCAAGGCGCCCTTCGCAGTCCGAATCGCGAATGTCCGTGTAAGTCGGTCCGCCGAAGGCGTCGATCAATTGTTGAAGGATTTGCCTGCCTTTGGCGGTGCTGGCTTCCGGCATCAGCGTGTCGGGATTTTGCGCAAACGCAAAGCTGGCGCACAAGCCTGCAACGAGAACGGCTGCAATCGCAAGGCGATCCAGCTTGTTTGCAAATCTCAGCCGCACAACACCGATCCTCCGTTTACATTGATGATTTCGCCGGTGAGGAAGTTGGCCAGGTCGGAAGCGAGGAACAGGATAGGACCGGCGATCTCCTCCGCGGTCGCGGGACGCCCGAGAGGGATGGCGCTCGCAGCCATCTTCTGGCCCTTTTTCGATTGCAGCACCGGATTGGACATGTCTGTTGCGACCCAGCCGGGCGCGACGGAATTGACCAGAATGTTGTGCCGCGCGAGTTCGGTGGAGAGGCCCTTCACCAGGCTGATGACGCCGCCCTTCGATGCGCCGTAGTGCGTGTGGAAGGATTCGCCGCGCTGCCCGGCCGTGGAGGTGATGGGAATAATCCTGCCAGACTTCTGCTTGATCATGTGCGGCACCGAAAAATGGATCAGCGAATAGACGCTCTTCAGATTGATGCGGATCATGTCGTCCCACTGCTGCTCGGTCATTTTCTCGATGGGATGATCTTCGAGGTTCCAGACGCCGGCGTTGGCGACGACGATGTCGAGACGCCCGAGGCGCGCGATGGCGTGCTCAACGAGCTTCTTGTTGGCGGCGTGGCGGCCGACGTCGGCCTTGAATCCCTCGACGCGCGTTCCGTGCTTGCCCGCTTCCTGTTCCACCAACTGCGCCGCGTCTTTCGCCTTGTTGTAAGTGAAGATGACGTCCGCACCCGCCTGCGCAAACAATTTGACGGCCGCCGCGCCGATGCCGCGCGAGCCTCCAGTGATGACTGCCGCCTTGCCTGCCAGTGAAATCATGATGCCCCCAAAGAGCCCAAAGAGATTGAACCGCGAAAACTTGCAGATCGAATAGCGGAAACGCTAAGCCTTTTGTACGACCGAGGCGCGCACGCTGCCAACGGCGGCCACAAATTCAGCGAACAAGCGCTGGGACAAAGCATCGTTGGGCATGCGCTCGGGATGCCATTGGACAGCTATGACCCAATTCGAGTTGCCGATCGATTCAACGCCCTCAATCGTGCCGTCGGGGGCGCGCGCCGTGACGCGTAAGTTGTCCCCGGGCTTGTCAATCGCCTGATGGTGGCTGCTGTTGATCGTGCCTGCCGCTGCTCCGTTCAGTCTAGCCAGCAAAGATCCGCCCACAAAGTCCACCGGGTGTTGAATATCGCCCTTTGTTGCCCCGGGGGGCAGATCGGTATCTCCGTGAATGATGGATTCTGGCCGCTCAGCGCGAAGGTCCTGGATTAGGGTTCCTTTTCGATAGACGTTCAAACTCTGGCATCCAAAGCAAATGGCGAGAACGGGTTTCCCGGTGTCGAGGGCGTGGCCAAGAATAGCAAAGTCGGTGCGGTCGCGATTCGCATCTAACTCATTTGTTTTAGGATGCTTAGGCGCGCCATAGCATGAGGGATCAACATCCGCCGGGCTGCCCGGCAAGACAAACCCGTCCAGCTCCGACAGTTGCGCCGCCAGCTGAGGGGGGGACTGGTTCAGCTGTATTGCCACCGGCTGCGCCCCAGCCTTTCTGACCGATTCAAAGTAGTAGTCCAGCTTCTTACGCTCGCCCTGTTCCTGCTCCTGGGTTGTCCTCCACGGGATACCGACGCGTAGGGGGGAGCCGCTACCAGTTGGCGGGGTGGGAGTCATGGGAACCCCGCATCCTAGCATTCGGAGGGGTAGGCGGCAACTGGGCGGCGGATTGCCGTTTCCGGCGTGGGTTCTCGAGGAACCTCGTCAAGGAGCATCGATGAAGTTAGTCGGAGGTATGGCCAGGATGGCTGTGTCACGGGGCAAACCCCGCCCTACAAATTGTGGCCGAGGCAATCGCAGCCAACGCTACATCCTTGCCCACAACCAGATCGCGGAACTGCTCAGGAGCGGCTATTGTCGATCAGGCGCGGGAGGTTAATGGGCGGGCGAGGACCGCGTCCAGGCAAAATTCGGGGCGGTGAAAGAAGCCGGGTAGTTCTGCCAGGCGTGACGCCAGTTGTTCCTCGGACACGGCGCGCAGGGTGATATGGCCGAGTTTGCGGCCGGCGCGAGGCGATTTGCCGTAGAGGTGGAGATGCGCATCGCGGATGGTCAGGACTTCGGCCGAATCGGGAAGCTCACCGATCAGATTCAGCATGGCGGAGGACCCGATCGCGTGGGTTGAGCCGAGCGGCAGACCCATGACGGCGCGCAAATGATTCTCGAATTGACTGGTGAGCGCGCCTTCGATGGTCCAGTGACCTGAATTGTGGACGCGCGGGGCCATTTCGTTGGCGAGCAGGCGGCCATCCTGTTCGAAAAATTCGATGGCAAGGACGCCGACGTATTGGAGCTCGTCGAAAACGCTGCGCGCGGCTTCTTCGGCGGCGCGCTGGATGGCGGGATCGAGTCGCGGGGCGGGAGCCAGGGAGAGGCGGAGGATGCCGCCTCGATGGTGGTTCTCGACCAAAGGATAGACGGCGGTTTCGCCAGTGCGGGCGCGGACCGCGAGGACGCTGAGCTCGCGGATGAACGGAACGAAGCGTTCGAGGATGAACGGCGCTTCGGTCTCCGTATCGCCGAGGCCCGCCGCAGGCAGTTCGCTCTTCGCGCGAGCGATGTCTTCGGTGCTCCGCAACGGCCATTGTCCTTTGCCGTCGTAGCCCATGCGGCAAGTCTTCAGCATGGCGGGTAAGCCGACTTTCTTTATCGCGAAATCGAGGGCTTCACGATTGTGGACCGGGGCGAACTCGGTCGTTGGGATTCCCAAGTCCTGGAAGAGCTGCTTTTCCTGGAGCCGGTCCTGGGCCGCTTCCAGAGCGGCGGGCGGCGGAAATACGGGGACGCGCTCGGCGAGAAACCGAACCGCGGCGGCCGGCACGTTTTCGAATTCGTAGGTCACCAGCTCAAGGCCATTCGCGAATTTCTCAAGGGCCGCTTCATCGGAAAATTCCGCGGTGACGCGCGAAGCGATACGCCCGACGGGGGCCTCCGGGGAAGGATCGAAAAATCGAAAATGGAGCCCCAGTGGATAGCCCGCAAGCGCCAGCATGTAGCCAAGTTGCCCGCCGCCGAGGATACCGATCGTCACGCGGGTTTCCTTTTCGCGGGAGCCTCAAGAGCGCTCAGGCGGAACGCGGCACCTTGCGCCGCGGCAGGGTCGGGGTTGGCGAGAACGCGTTCGGTCTGCTCCGCGCGGAACTTTCGCAGCGCCTCGCGAATCTCCGGGTGCTTCGCGCCCAGTATCGCCGCCGCCAGCAGCGCGGCATTGATTGCCCCGGCCTTACCGATCGCCAACGTGCCGACCGGAATGCCGCCGGGCATTTGCGCAATGGAAAGCAGCGAGTCCAGGCCCTTGAGAGTTTTCGATTCGACGGGAACGCCGAGCACCGGCAGGACGGTCTTCGAGGCGGTCATCCCTGGCAGGTGTGCCGCGCCGCCCGCGCCGGCGATGATGACCTCAATGCCGCGCTTTTCGGCGGACGACGCGTAATCAAAGAGCAAGTCCGGCGTGCGGTGAGCGGAAACCACCTGCGTTTCATGTGGAACACCCAGCTGTGCCAGCGTCTTGGTGACATGTTCCATGGTTTCCCAGTCGGAAGACGAGCCCATAATGACGCCTACGAGTGGCTGGGAGCTATTCGCAGCGGGTTGACCGCTGGACGCCGGAGTGGCGGTTCCCGCCGGAACTCCTGAAATCGTATCGTCGTTGTGGCTCGGGCGCTTTTTTGCCATGGGATTGGTTGAAGGCAACTCCACTCAGCTAACAATAGCCGACCGCACATTCTACGGTGTTTTTCAGCGCGCCGCGACCTGCGCTCGCTGCTTCCAATAGTGGCGAAGTTGCCCAACCAGGTAAAGCGAGCCGGTGATGAAGACGGCGTCGCCGGGCGCGGCTTTCGAAAGGGCATAGTCCAGCGCCTGTTCGGCATCGGGGATCACCGAGCTCTGCGCGGCGTGGTGCGCCGAAATTTCGGCGAGCTGCGCCGCAGAGACAGCTCGCGAGGTGCGCGGCTCGGTAAAAATGATTTCGGCGGCGAAAGGGAAGAGCAGGCCGGCAACCTCGTCCACGGCCTTGTCGCGCAGCGCGCCGTAAAGAAGATAGATCTTGCGGCCGGCAAAATTCTCTTCCAAAAAGGTGGCAAGTTCGCGAGCAGCGGACGGGTTGTGCGCGCCATCGAGGTAAACGTCGGGATGCGATTGCAGCTTCTCGATACGCCCCGGCCAGACTGTGCTGGCGATGCCTTCCGTGATGTTTCCGTCGGAAATCCGGAAGCCGCGCCCACGGAGCAGCCGCGCAGCCGCGACGGCGTTTAGTGCGTTTTGCAATTGGAAGCGCCCCGGGAGGCGCGGGGCAAGATCAATCTCCCAGCCGGATGAAACTTCGGTGACGCGAGCCCGGATACAACCATCCTGCATCGATTCACGATCGATTTTATAGGCAGTAGCGGTCTCGATTACCGGACAACGGAGTTCAGCGGCACGGGCAACGACCGCCTCGTGTGCTTCCGGCCGCTGCTCAGCCAAAATCACAGGTATCGACGGCTTGAGAATGCCCGCTTTTTCGCTAGCAATTTCCCGCAGCGAATGGCCGAGAAAATTCTCATGATCGAAGTCGATGCGGGTGATGACCGAAACCACCGGCGTGAGAATGTTCGTGGCATCCAGGCGCCCTCCGAGTCCTACCTCGAAGACGGCAAACTCGACCCGCTGCTCCGCAAAATATTGAAACGCCATGGCGGTTACGCACTCGAAATAGGTCGGGTGCGCGCGCAGCTTCCCCGCAGCCAGCAATTCTTCGGTGACCGTCTGGATGCGCGTCAGAACATCGGCAAAGTCCGCATCGCTGATCTCTTCACCGTCGACGCGAATGCGCTCGTTGATTTTCTCGAGATGCGGCGATGTGTTCAGGCCAGTCCGAAAGCGCGCATGGCGAAGGATCGACTCCAGGAACGCCGCCGTCGAACCCTTGCCATTGGTCCCGGCGATGTGCGCCGACGGATAGGCGCGGTCGGGCCGCACCAGCCGCTCCGCCAGCACCGAAATATTCTCGAGGTCAAACTTCGCGGCAGCCGCCTGCGTCGGCGCAGCCAATTCCCGGCCGAGCGAAAGCAGGTACCGAACAGCGGCGTCGTAGTTCATGTCAGCTCAATCGCATGTCAATCCAATAGCATGTCAGCCCAATAGAAGGTCGAGCGAGGAGGCGATGAAGCTTTTCAGCTCTTTGCGGGGAACGACAGCGTCGAGGAAGCCGTGCTCGAGGAGAAACTCGGAGCGTTGAAAGCCATCCGGCAGCGTCTGGCGGATGGTCTGCTCGATTACGCGCGGTCCAGCAAAGCCGATCAACGCACCGGGCTCACCGATGTTGAGGTCGCCGAGCATCGCGAAACTCGCCGTGACGCCACCGGTTGTGGGATCGGTCAGAACCGAGATGTACGGCACTTTGGCGTCGTCCAATCTTGCCAGCGCCGCGGAAACTTTCGCCAGTTGCATCAGGCTGATGGTGCCTTCCATCATGCGAGCGCCGCCGGAACACGAGACGACGATCAGCGGCTGCCGCGTGTCCAGCGCCAGCTCAATCCCGCGCGTCACCTTCTCGCCGACCACCGCACCCATCGACCCGCCAATAAAATTGAACTCCATCGCGCAGCAGACCACCGGACGGCCGGCAAGCTGCCCTTCGGCCGTGATGATAGCGTCGTTCATGCCGAGCTTCTTGCGAGCTTCCTTTAATCGTGCGGCGTAAGGCTTGGTGTCCACGAACGTGAGCGGATCGGTGGAGGTCATGCGCGCGTCGTGTTCGGTCCAGCGGCCATCCAGCAACATCTCCAACCGCTGCTTGGCATTCATTTTGAAATGAAACCCGCATTTGGGACAGACCAGAAAATTCGCTTCCAAATCCTTCCGGAACACAATCGTCCGGCAGGATTCGCACTTCACCCACAGGCCTTCGGTGCGCACCCTGCGCTCTTCGGGCGGGGTGGACTGCTCGATGGATCTTTTGTCGCGCTTAAACCAAGCCATAGTTGAGAGCCGCTACCTGGCGGCGCTGACCTGCGTCTGACACAGAAAAAGGCCGCGCTTTGGACCAAGGCGGCCGCAACCCAAACCTTAATAGTCTATACCACGCTGAGCCAGAATGCCTTTGGTGTAGGGGTGTTTCACCTCGCGCATCTCGGTCACCAGGTCGGCAATCTCGACCAGCTTGGGATGCGCGTTCCGGCCGGTGCAGATCACATGCACGCGCTCGGGCCGCGACTTGAGCGATTCGACGATCTCGTCCGGATCCAGCATTTTGTAACTGATGACGTAGTTGATTTCATCCAAGATCACCAGGTCATACGTCCCGCTGTAAATGGCGTCGCGCCCAGCGACCCAGCAATCGTGCGCCATCTTGATGTCTTCGGGATCGGTCTCCGCGCCGCCCACCTTGACGAAACCCCGCCCCATCGGCCGAATTTCAAACTTGTCGTCGCCCAGCATTTTGGCGGAATCGAGCTCGCCGTAATGCCACGAGCCCTTGATGAATTGCACCATCAGCACGCGCAATCCCTGGCCGACCGCGCGAAAGCCGGTGCCGAGCGCGCAGGTCGTCTTGCCCTTGCCCGGCCCGGTGTAAACGATGAGAAGTCCTTTGTCTTCCGGCATGGTTTTGTCTTGGCGATCCTGTGACGGAAATCTGACGCGGCTACAGCCCCAGGCGCTTGACCAATTCGCGCGCGATGGCGGCGATGCGTTCCCGCGTAGCTGCCGGAAGGCTGGCATGCTGATTCGCGTGCACGTCGCGCAAGACGATCCACAGACCCGGCCGATAGACTTCATCATCGCCAGGGCAAATCGCGCCCGTAAGTTGCTCGACCTGCAAGGAGTGCTCGTTGGCATGCGACAGATTGAGCGCCCCGCCGTGCGAGGTATCGACGGCGCGCGGCTCGTTGGAAAGCAGATCCATCAGAATGCCGCGCGAGTCGTCGACCAAATCGCGGAATCCTTGCGACACCAGGATGCCATCCACATCGCGGGGAGTGGGTTGATCGATCTGCTCGAGGTCGTAATCGGGAAGCGGCTTCTCCAGCGGGATTTCGATCGCCGCGGAGGGCTTGCCTTCATCGGAAACAATACGGGCGGGCATGGTGGCTAACGTTGTACAACATTTCCAGCGCGACGCCTAATCTGGCCGTAAGTTCGCGCGACGGCAACCAAAATGTAGGGGCGACGACTTAGCGCGTCCCCAGGGTCAGCGGAGCTCAATATTTTCATTTCGGATAAGGACTCCCGGAAAGTATGGCGAACCCTCGATAAAGCTGCTCGGCGAGCATCACGCGCGCCAGCTCGTGAGAGAAAGTCATCGGGCTGAAAGATATTTTCTGATGAGGCCGCCGGAGCAGCGCATCCGGAAATCCATCGGCATCGCCACATAGAAAGATCAGCTCGCGGGTGCCGCGGTCGCGCTGGTCGGCGAGCCACTTGGCAAATGCTTCAGAGCTGAAGTGCTTGCCCGCGGCGTCGAGAAAAACCACGGTGGCGGCGCGGTCGGCATCCATTTTCTTGAGAGCCGCGGCCGCGTCGCGCACTTCGGTAACTTCGATCGGGGCGTGATGGCCGATGCGTTTTACGTAGTCTTCGAGGACGGCGCGCATTTCGGGGCGCCGGGTCTTTCCAAGCATGAGCAGGCGAATCTTCACTTCAGCTCGTATTTCTTGCGCTTTTCGAGCAAGGTCTTGCGGCTGATGCCCAGAATTTCGGAAGCGCGGCCAATCTTGTAGTGCGTGGCTTCCAGCGTTGCGGCAATCGCTTCCTTCTCAATCTCTTCCAGCGAACGGAGGTTCGCCGTGGCGCCGACGAGGCCGGGAACAGCGGTGCGAATATTTTCCGGGAAATCTTTCGGTTCGAGTATCTCGGCTCGAGAGAAGACCACGGCTCGCTCGAGCGCATTGCGCAGCTCGCGAACGTTTCCGGGCCAATCGTAAGCGGTCAGCAAGCGTCGGGAGGCGTCGCTCAATTGTGCGGCTGGTCGTGCGAGCAAGGTTCGCACCACGACCAGGAGGTGATCGGCGAGCGCGATGATGTCCGCGCGCCGCTCTCGCAGGGGCGGAACGCTCAAGGTCAGCACATTCAGCCGAAAAAACAGGTCCTCGCGAAACGTACCCGCCGCGACGGCTGCCGAAAGGTCCACGTTGGTCAGCGCAATAAGGCGGGCCTCAATCCGCAGCGTTTCCGTCCCACCCAACCGCTCGAATGCGCGCTCCTGCAAAACGCGCAGCATTTTGCTCTGCGCGGCGGGAGAAAGAGCCGCAACCTCATCCAGCACGATGGTGCCGGCGCCGCCGAGCTCAAACCGCCCGAGCTTCCGCTCGACAGCGCCCGTAAATGCGCCTTTTTCGTGGCCGAATAATTCGCTCTCGACAAGTTGCGGCGGCAGGCTGGCGCAATCGATCTTCAGGTAGGGCGCGTCACGCCGCGGGCCCATTTCGTGAATGGCGCGCGCAAGATAATCCTTGCCTGTTCCACTTTCACCGGTGATCAGAAGAGTGGTGGGTGCCGCCGCGACCTTCTGCGCCAGTTCGTAGAGACGTAAGGACGCCGGGTCCGCGGAGATCCACGGCAACCGGTCCGCCGTCATTTTGAGACTGCTTCTCCGTGAGGTGGTGTTCCGCCCGCGGCTGCATTGATGGGAATGGCTTTGCCCGACGGACCGTCCTGCGCGTCGGGAATTTCCAGTTTCGGCGCCGAACGCCACAACCGTTCCAGGTCGTAATAGCGCCGCGCCTGTTCGCCGAATACGTGAACTACAAATCCCCCAAAGTCCAGCAGCGCCCATTCCGCCGAGCCGCGCCCTTCGCGGTGCTCCGGGGAGCGCTTCGCGTGCTTGTACAGTTGTTCTTCGATCTCCGAGCAAATCGCCTGCACCTGGGGCGTGCTGAAGCCCGTGCAAATCACGAAATACGAGGTGAAGGCGCCGACTTCGCGAAGATCGATCACGGTAATGCCTGAAGCTTTTTTATTCTGTGCGGCCTCGATTGCGAGGCGTACGGTTTCTGGCAGAGTGCTTATGTTCAACGGTATAGGTCCTGTTTGAGAATGTATTCCTCGACGCGTGCGGAGACAAGTCCATGAATATCTTGAGCGCGATGGCACCGGCGGCGGATGTCGGTCGCGGAAACTTCGCTGGAAACGTTGTCGAGCAGGTAGACCGAAGTACGGTGGAGATGCGCCACCACGCTCGACTCGTGCACCGCTTCGATATCTTTTCGTACTCCCCCGGTCGCCATCAAATCCGGCGGAATCACCAGTCGCAGCGCCTCTATACGGATGCCCGGGCGGTTCGCAACGATGAAATCGCACAAACCCAGCAAAGCTTCATATTCCTTCCACATCGGTATATCCAGAAACGCATCCGCGCCAATGATGAAGTAGATGCGGTCGCCCTGCCCGTGATAGGTATGCCGAAAATACCGCACCGTATCCACGGAATAGTGAAGCTGCGCCCCGCTGAAATCGTTGCCTGCCTCGGCCACTGACGGCACGAAGTGCGGATGCTCCGCACAGGCCAACGCCACCATCGCAAAGCGATGCGGGAATGGAGCGAGGTGCGCCTTCAGCTTGTGCGGAGGACGGCTGGCAGGCACAAAATGAATCTGATCGAAATTGAACCGCCGGTCGGCAGCGCGCGCGACGGCCAGGTGGCCGTTATGAATCGGGTCGAACGATCCGCCAAACAGTGCGATGCGGCGAGGTTGATGTTTTGCGGCAGTGCGCTGCGCTTGCGCGGTGGTCAATACCCCTCCCAAGGACGATTACTGCATTTTCTCATAGATTCTTGGATGCAGCAGACGATGTGTCTTCCCCAGGGGTACCAACCTTGGCGCTGCCATGGGCCACGTCCACACCGGAATGTTCATGGGAGTCGTGGTCGAGGTCCACCGTGGATTCCGCGGCAGGCTTCGGGATTTTGTCCAATGCGTCGGCGATGGCACGCACCAGTTCGCGGACGCCTTCGCCGGTCGCGGCCGAAATGGCGTGAAATTCCAGTTTGTGCTGGCTGCAAAATTCCCGCAGCGCGTCCAGGCGCGTGCGATCGGTCGTCGCGTCCAGCTTAGTCGCGACGACAATCACCGGCTTTTCCGTCAGGGTCTCGCTGAACGCGCGCAGCTCGCCGGAGATAATCTCGAAAGAATGGATCGGATCCTCACCGGACATATCGCTGGTGTCGATCAGGTGCACCAACAGGCGGGTCCGCTCCACATGTCGCAGAAAGCGAATACCCAACCCCGCGCCTTCGTGGGCTCCCTCGATCAATCCCGGTAGATCGGCAACGACAAACGTGCGCCCCAATTCGCGGCCTTCTTTTCCGGTGCCGCCGTCCGCGTTCACAACGCCAAGGTTTGGTTCCAAGGTAGTGAACGGATAGTTGGCAATTTTCGGCCGCGCCGCGGAAATCACCGAAATCAGCGTGGACTTTCCGGCATTCGGAAACCCCACCAACCCCACGTCGGCAAGCAATTTCAGCTCCAGCCTCAGACGACGTTCCTCGCCCGCATGGCCCTCTTCATGCTCGCGTGGCGCCTGGTGCCAGGGCTTAGCAAAATGTTGGTTCCCGCGACCCCCACGTCCGCCATGCGCAATCAACACGCGCTGGCCCGCTGTAGCCAGATCCGCAATGGTCTCCCCGGTCTGCTCGTCGAAAGCCAAGGTGCCGACGGGCACGCGCAAAATCATGTCCGCGCCGGAATGTCCGGTGCAGTTCGAGCCCTCGCCATGCCGTCCACGGTCCGCCTTGAATTCGCGGTTATAACGGTAACGCAACAGGGTATTGTCGTTGGGATTCGCTTCCAGATAAATGCTCCCACCGTTCCCGCCGTCGCCGCCCGAAGGACCCCCGCGCGGCACAAACTTCTCCCGCCGAAACGCAACGCACCCGTTTCCGCCGTCCCCCGCCTTAACCAGAATTTTAGCTTCGTCAACAAACATCGAAAGACACTCCAGAACTTAGATGCACCGGGACTCGCGAATGAACCAGAACCAGATGGTGGGGGCCGGGCCTCACTGCGTCCCTGCGGTGCTGCCCGCAGGGATGGTAGGATCTCTGAGATGCGATACCACTCGCCCCTGAAAACACGAAGGCGGTCCGGCACACGCCGAACCGCCTCGGTAAAAATCCAGCTTAGTTTACGGCGGCGGGAGCCGGCTGAGCCTGGTCAGCAGGGTGCACGCTGATGAACCGCCCGTGGCGGCCCTTATCTTCGAATTTCACAATGCCGGTAACCAGCGCAAACAGGGTGTCGTCCTTACCTTGTCCCACATTCACCCCAGCCTGATGCTTCGTGCCGCGCTGCCGCACCAAAATCGTGCCCGCATTAACGAGCTGCCCGCCAAACCGCTTGACACCCAGCCTCTGCCCGTGTGAATCGCGACCGTTAGTAGAGGAGCCGCCGCCCTTCTTATGTGCCATGACACTTTCCTTTTCTGATTCCGAAATGTAGGCGCCGGACTTTAGTTCACCCTGAGGAACGAAGGGCCCGGCGAAACGCAAATCTTCAAGCTTTACAGCTTAATATCGCTAACCTGCACCGCCGTATAGTTCTGCCGGTGCCCCCGCGAAATCTTGTACTGGTTGGTCTTCTTAAACTTCAAAACGGTAATCTTCTTATTGCGGCCGTGGCTAACGATCTTCCCGGTCACGGTCGCTTTGGAAGCATCGTCCCCTGACAAAATTTTCTTCTCATCGTTGTGCACAGCCAGGACGGAGCCAAAAGTCACCTTCTCGCCCACGTCTCCCTTAACTCGTTCAATCCGAATAGTGTCGCCGGGCGCGACGCGATACTGCTTTCCCCCGGTCTTGATAACGGCGTACATCGATCCTCCAAGCGCTAAGGCAAACCATGATTATAAGGGCTTTCCGCCCACAGCGTCAACGCGAACAAAAATCCGGTAGTGGGTCACTGATAAGCCGACATACGGGGCATCTCCCCATGACGCGCCACAGAAGCGGCGATGATTCGCGTAATTTGACCTTTGACATTGCTAGAAGCGCGGACTATTGTCTCGGGAATCTTCCGCTAGGGCGCATCTCCCAACTCAGGAGAAAACAGCATGGCCAGACGCACATTCTTGTCGCAGTTGCTGGGTCTTCCTTTTCTAGCACTGGGGGCGCAGGCCCAGGAATCGAAAAGAGCTCTGAAGATCATGATGAGGAGTTCCTGGGGGACCGACGACTCGACCCGAGCTTCATTTGTATTTGCACATGCGCTCGCGTTGTCGGACGCAGGTCACGAAGTTCAGATATTCCTGACTGCTGACGCTACGTATCTGATGCGTAAGGCCACGTCCGATGCAGTGATTCCCATTGGTTGGCCACCACTCAGTGAATTGCGCGAGAAAATCGTCGCCAAACATATTCCTGTGTTTTCTTGAGGAGCTTGCTCCCGAGCCCGTGGGGTTTCGGAAAATGATCTCGCCAATTGGAGTGCGAAGTTCGGTAACCCCGCCATCTTTGTTTCTCTGGTTGAGTGGGCCGATCGCATAATCGCCGAATAGGGTCGCATTGCAGCGAGCCGTCCGGTCCCAGTACGAACTTCTCCGGTTAGGCGACTACTCGTCCAAGTGGACCGCGATTTCCGAATCTCCCTATACCTCATTCGTTGGCGGGAGCAGCCAAGTCAAAATTATCGACTTCCGGATTGCGGAATGGCTCACGGCTGGTCACAGCCAAATCATTTCCTATAATGAGCATCCTGTCCTATTGAGCTCCATTGACCCACGATCATCGCGTGTCCATCGACCAGAACGCTGGGAGGATTCTAGTGCAAGCATCAGGCGAAACTGTAACCCCGGAACCTGAACGATGGAGGGTAGAAGAATGGTGCGACCTCTACCTGGGCGGGCGCCCCTCTGACCCCGTTCTCCAATTGCTTAAGACCACGGAAGGCCAGCGCTAGAGGTCCGCAATTTCCTGGAGCGCGCCTTCCGCCTCATGGCCTTGTCGAAATTCGACCCGCGCGACCTTTCGCCCGGCGTGGCTCGTTTCTTTGTTGTATTCGCGCCCAGCATCTTGCCAGACGTCTGGGGAGGAATGGTACCGCCCATCACGATGCCAGGCCGGTATAAGAAAATCGACGCGTACTTGCGCTCGAATCCATGGGCGAACTTCGATCCAGGAACAGTTTTGTTAGACCTGGGATGCGGCTTTCCTCCGCAGACCTCAATGGATGCAGCCGACGCATTTCCGGAATGGCAAATCGTCGGTGCGGATCCCGCCTTCGACCCATACCTCCTCTACGACGAACGCGAAAACTATGCCTCGTTCGACGCCAATGGAAAGCTCCGTTATTTTCAAGCTAGCCGCCCAGCAGAGTTTATTCAGCTGTTCTCCGATCGGAATGCCACGATTCAGCGTTTCTCGGAAGCCTTCGCGCAACTTCTCCTCGGCCTTTCCGCGGATGACGGAGGGCAGTCCACCGCCGAGCACAGCGGCATGCGTCTGCTCCGCCATCCTTTGCGCACGTACGAGCGCTCCAACCTCAAATTTGTCCAAGGCGGATTTGGATCAAGCCACCTGCCGGAAGCCGGCGTCGTACGCAGCTTCAATGTGCTCATCTACTTTGACGCGGATTTTCGCCGCCAAGCGGAAGCGTGGGTGGCCCAGGTGCTGCGCCCGGGAGGACTTTTCGTTTGCGGCAGGGACGACGGGGCATCGTTGAATGCGCACTATTCTGTGTATCGCAACGAGGGCGGCCGGCTGGTTGAAAAGGAATTTGCCTTCGGCGTGGAAACCGTGCGTAACTGCGCTTGGTTCACCCTGCACGACGGCGAGCGCGAGACATGGCGGCTTGCGGAACTCTTGGGCATCCTGCGGTCCGATCGTACGTTTCTGCGCGATTACGACGTCCGGCAGGACTCTCTCCTGGCGCAAAACAAAATCGCAGTTCGCGATGCCGACGGGTGCCTCGCCGACCCGCCTGACCCCATCGACCTGGCGCGCATGTTTCCGGCTTACCAGACAATCGCGCGAGAGATCGAAGCGGAGTTCGCCGATCGCGCCATCTCCGTCCTCCAGCGCGCAGGTCTCAACGCCTGGCGCAATCCGGTAGGTCACATCGCCGTAGCCGCGTTTCCCAAATAAGCCACCGTGCGGTAAAGCGGGTGAATCCAACGGGCGAAGCAACAAGCCCAGTCGCTCACCCCAAATTGCCCCCCCCCCAAAAAATTTCTCTTTGCAACTTTTTCTCCTTTTTGGAGTTTAATAGGGTGAGGGAACGGAAGAGAAACCTCCGAAGCCCGGTAACATCGATTTTGAAGCACAGCGGATCTCAAAAGGGGGTCCCAATCATGAAATACCTAAGAATTGCCGGTTTATTGGTGGTTTGCATGTTGTGCGCGTCGTTCGCCAACGCGCAAGTGGCAGTCGGCGTCGGCATTGGCGGGCCGGTATATGCAGGCTACGGCTATGGTTACGGTGCGGCCCCGGTTTGCGCGTATGGCTATTACGGCTATGCCCCCTATGCCTGTGCGCCTTACGGATACTACGGACCTAGCTGGTTCGTCGGTGGCGTCTTTATCGGCGCTGGTCCCTGGTTCCACTACCATGGCTACTACGGTCATGGATACTACGGTCATGGATACTACGGCCATGGATACTACGGTCACGGCTACTACGGTCGGGGAGGATACTACGGCCGCGGCGGCTACTATGGGCACGGTTCTGTCAGCCACTACTCGGGCGGCGCATATCGCGGCAGTACCGGCTTCGCGGCGCACGGCGGTGGTGGATTCCACGGCGGCGGCGGCGGAGGCTTCCATGGTGGAGGCGGCCACCGATAAGCAGGTCGCTTACCCGCAACGAAAACTTAAATGAACCAACGGCTGGCAGCGCAACGCTGCCAGCCGTTCTTGTTTCTTCATCCGTGTCGACTTAAACGCAGACGCTAAACGCAGACACCCTCGTCAGCCGGTTCGGGAAACCGCTGCGAAAACCAAAACGAGAACGGTGTCGCTCCATACCGCTGGTAATGCTCCATCCGTTCGCGGCCCTCGGCAACCGTCGGCCGGTGCCCGACCGGAACCCACCACAAGCAGTAAATAGGCTTGTCCAGCTTTACGAACCATTTCGCGCGATCCCGAAAGAACTTGACATGGTCCGAACGGTACACGTACTCGCGCAGTGTCTCGAACGATTCCCAGACGGACATATTCACCATCATGGTCGGATCATCGCTATAAGCAATATCGGTGGCATTCCCTGATCCTGATTGCAGGCGCCAGACAAATCCCGGGGCTCGGTCAGCAAGAGGATCTTCTTTGTGAAGTCATAGCTGAACTTGAAGTTCGGCGAAAACACCACGCCCTCATTCACGCTTTCACCATGAAACGACCGGTCCAGCGTCGGTTTCACCGAAAAATACGAGCGCCCGATCTGCTTGTCCGCAATGGGGCGGATCTCCCAGGTCCAGGTGTCCGTGGAAAACTGTCGCCGTTGATACCCGATCTCGTTCGAAAGGCTCAACCCCACAGGCCATTTCCATTTTGGAGGTATTCGAACCCGCGGACGAATGTGGTCGCCTACCCATTGCACGCCGTATCCATTGCGGATCGACGTGAAGATATAGAAGCCCACCTCAAACCAATCGGTTACCCCGTGTGTGATTTCAATGGTCTCGTGCTCAGCGTGATTGGTAGGCAGAACGCCATTAACGACGGTCTTGGATCGACCGTTTCGTAGCCATAGACCTGAATTTCGTAATTGTCTTGGGCCCGCCCGACAGGCACGCCGGCCACGAAGAGCGCCATCAGAAAAAATCCAAGAGCAAACAGGTTCCCCAGCTTCACGGTGCCTTCCCGTCGCGCAACCAAGCAACGAGAATAGCCTGACAAGATGAGCGCAGCAAATCAGTCAGATCGATGGAGGCGAGTGAATTTTCTTCAGATGACATCCACGTTTATGACGACTTCTAACTTGTAGGAGCGTAGCATTGCTGCGCCCCACACCGGGCAAGATCAATCACGCACGCCCATTCATTTCAACGCTCACGCATGCGGATGCGCCTTATCGTAAATCTCCATCAATTGCCGGATCGAAGCATGCGTATACTTCTGCGTCGTCGACAGCGATTGATGCCCGAGCAACTCCTGAATCGCCCGCAAATCCGCCCCATCCGCCAGCAAATGCGTCGCAAACGCGTGCCGCAACGAGTGCGGGTGCAAATCCCAGTTGATATTTACCAGCCGCACATATTTCTTGACGATTCGTCCCACCGAACGCTGTGTTAACCGCCGCCCGGCATAATTCAGAAACACCGCCTGTGTGTGAGCCGGCCCGCGCCGCCCTCCCCGCGCGGCCGATTTCTGCAGCAGCAACTCCTCCCGCAAATTCCAGTATTTTTCGAGCGCCTCTTGCGCCTTCGAGCCGTACGGCACGATGCGCTCCTTGTTTCCCTTACCCCGCACGCGCAGCATCCGTTCTTTCCGATCAATATCCACCAAATTCAGCCCCGTCAGCTCGCTCACCCGAAGACCAGCGGCATAGAGTAATTCCAGCAGCGCGCGATCCCTCGGCAGGAACAAACCATCCTCGTGTGCTTTCGCCGGCCCTGCCACTCGCAAGACACCCGGCGTTCCTTGGTCACCCCTCCGCGAGGGTTGCGGACCACCCGTTGCCGACGGTCCCATTTCCGCCAGGCGGTCCAAGAAGCCCACCATTTCTTCCGCCGACAGCACCGGCGGAATTCGCTTCGGCAATTTCGGCGTGGGCACCAGCCGCGCCGGATTTTCCTTCACCATCCCTTCGCGCACGCAATACTTGAAAAACGAACGCAGCGCCGCGAGCTTTCGCGCGATCGAACTCTTTTCCAGTCCCTGGTCGTGCAAATGTCCGACGAATTCGCGGATGATCGTGTGCGTGATTTCCGTGAGCACAGGCGGATGCATGCCAGGCGGAGCAAGATACTCCTGAAACTGGCTCAGGTCCTTGCCGTAATTCAAAATCGTGTGCGGCGAAGAGTTCTTCACCGAACTCATATATTGCAGATATTTTTCGACAGCCTGCTTCATTCCTGCGGGTTCCCGGATGTTCCTGTCACACTAGTATAGATGCGCCAGTCAGTATAGCTGCGCCAGCCCAACCTTCGCGGATCGCCCGCATATTGTTCGGTATACCAACCTCGTGTTCAAGAGCGAACGCGAAGCGTCATTTGGAGGGGCGGGCCTTGGTTCGCCCGGCCACTGCGTCTGGGCTCCATTCTCCCGCCGGCATGCAACCTCCAGCTTAGCGCGCGAGGAAGCAAGTTTCCGACACTCGTTTCGAGTTGTTTGCGTGAATGATCTCGACGAAAGAACAACGTATCTCAGGGCTTGGCGCCCACGGGCGTTGCTTCTTCTGGCTGCGCAGCAGCCCCTACCGGCTGAGGTTCGGGCGCAAGCTGCTCCCAATCGCAGCCTTCCTTAATACACGTATGCACGGTGCCAATCTTCGACTTCTTCTCCACAATAAACGGCGCGCCGCACTTGGGACACGGCTCCGGCATTGGCATATAAGGCGTAGTGAAATCGCAATCCGGATAACGCGAGCAGCCGTAAAATACCCGAGGCCGTCCTCGCCCGCCCTTGCCCGCACTTCCACGCCGCACGAACTCGCCTTCACTGCACTTCGGGCATTTAATCCCCATGGTGATCGGCCGCGTGTACTTGCACTTCGGATACCCCGAGCAACCGATGAACTCGCCGAAGCGCCCATGCTTCTTGATCAGATGATTCCCGCAAAACGTGCACTTTTCTTCCAGCGGCTCGTCGGGCTGGTGTGCGATCCGCGTGCCTTCCACCAACCGCCGCGTCGTCTTGCAATCCGGATACCCGCTGCAAGCCAGGAAAGCGCCAAACCGCCCACGCTTCATCAACATCTCTTTCCCGCAATTTTCGCAATATTCCGTCTTGCTCTCGCCGTCATCCACCAGCTCCGGCGCCATATCCTGGATAAAATCGCAATCCGGATAGCGCGAGCAGCCGAGGAAAAACCCGTGCCGGCTGATGCGTTCCAGCAACTCGCCCTCACCGCACTTCTCGCAGGTCTTTCCCGTCGGGATGCCCGCCTTGTACGAAATCATTTCGTCGCCGGCCTTCGCCAGATCGACGACAAATTTTTCCCAGAACTCCCTCACCGCGTCGCGCCACGGCAGCTTGCCTTCCTCGATTTCGTCGAGTTCCTCTTCCAGCCGCGCAGTGAACGTCACATCAAACACATCGTCAAAGCTCTTCACCAGCAAGATGCTGACGCGCTCCCCCAGCATCGTAGGCGTAAATCTTCCCTGATCCTTGCGCACATACTCGCGCTCCACGATTGTCGAAATAATCGATGCGTACGTCGACGGCCGCCCAATGCCTTTCTCTTCTAGGTCCTTTACCAGGGTCGCTTCCGTATATCGTGGCGGCGGCTCGGTGAAATGCTGGTCGGGCCGGATCTGGTCGAGCCGCAACACCTGCCCTTCCTCCACGCGCGGCAGGGTCTTCCCCTCGCCGTCGTCATCCTTCTCGTCATCCTCGCGGTCCGCCGCTGCCACCGGCAATTGGTACACCCGCAAATAACCGTCGAATTTCTGCACCGAGCCCGTAGCTCGGAAGGTGTAGTCCCCGGCCGAAATATCAATGGTCGTCTGATCGAAAATCGCAGGCAGCATCTGCGAAGCCACAAACCTCTGCCAGATCAGCTGGTACAACTTGAACAAATCGTCGTCCAGATACTTCCGCACATCTTCCGGCGTACGCGACACATCCGTAGGCCGCACCGCTTCATGCGCTTCCTGCGCATCCTTCTTCGACTTGTAATAGTTCGGTTTCTCAGGCAGGTAGCTCGACCCAAACCGCTCAGGGATCAATTCGCGCACCTGGGCCAAGGCGTCGTTCGACACATGCACCGAATCCGTGCGCATATAAGTGATCAGCGCGACGGATCCCTCTTCACCCATCTCCACGCCTTCATACAAGCGCTGCGCGATTCCCATCGTGCGCTTCGCCGTGTACCGCAGCCGGTTGTAAGCCGCTTGCTGCAACTTGGAGGTCGTAAAAGGCGGCGGCGGGTTACGCTTCTTTTCCCGCTGTGCCACCGACGCAACCTGCCACTTCCCAGCGGTCACCGCCGCGACGATCTTATCCGCAGCTTCCTGGTTCGATACCTCGATATCCTCGCCCTTGTACTTGCTCAATTTCGCTTCAAAGATCGGCGGCTGCCCCGCATCCAGCATCGCGTGGATCGACCAATACTCCACCGGCACGAACGCCCGTATGTCCAATTCCCGCTCCACGATCAATCGCAGCGCCACGGTCTGCACGCGCCCAGCAGAAAGCCCCCGGCGTACCTTGTCCCACAGCAATGGCGAAATCTTGTAGCCCACGATGCGGTCTAATACCCGGCGCGCTTGCTGCGCGTCCACCAGGTTGGAGTCCACCTGCCGCGGCTTCTCGAACGCCGCGCGGATCGCCTTAGGCGTAATTTCATTGAAGGTCACGCGGAAAATCTTCTTGGGATCAATCGCGGGGACCTTGATCTCGTCCTTATCCTTACTTTTCTTGCCCTTCGCGGATTTGGATTCGGCCTCTTCTTCCTTCCCGTTGGCCCCGTTTTTCCCGTTCTTGCCAAATCGGCCGTTGCCCGACGGTTCGGCTTCCTCATACTTCATCGGCTTGGACAGCACCATCGCCAGGTGCGCCGATATAGCCTCTCCCTCACGGTCCGGGTCGCCCGCTAGGTACACGGCATCCGCGGTGTTCGCGGATTTCCGTAAATCGTTAATAACTTTGCCTTTGCCGTGAATGATCTGCAGGGTAGGCTCGAAAATCTTGGCGTCGTCCAGGGTGATGGGCTTGTGCGGTTTCTCCGCCGCAGCTTTAGCCTTCTTGCCCTTACCCTTCTTCCTTTTCTTGGGCTCATCGGGCAGACGGATACCGATCGTCTTCTTGGGCAGGTCCATGACGTGCCCGATCGACGCTTTGACGGTGTAGTCCCGTCCTAAATACTTGTTGATGGTTTTCGCCTTTGCAGGCGATTCCACGATTACCAGCGAACGTCCCATCTTTTCTTTGTAACTCCGGATTCTTCTGCAGGAAGGCCCAGCGGCGAGGCGTGTGTCCTTCTCGCTACCACTACCAGATGCGGCAAACCCGCTAGCGGATTCATCACCGTTTCGCGGCGCTACGCAACTTCAATCGTCTCAACAGTTTTCGGGGACGGTCGGAACCTACAACAATACCTTATTAAACTGCTTGCCGGGCATCTGCCGCACGATCCCTTTCATCTCCAGATCAAAAAGGGTAGCCAGAACCTCCGAAGAGTTCAAGCCAGATCGTTCCACGATGTCATCAATATGCACTGACTCATCGGACTTTAGCAATTCGTAGACTATCTTCTCCGAGGAATTCAGCGAGGCCGCGGCAAAGGCGCCCGAAACACTTCCTCCGGCGACCCAAACTCCTCCAGCAATCGTCCAGACAAACGGGAGGCCAAACCAGGCGTAAGCGCCAAGGCCAGCCAAGACAGGGAAGCATCCAGCTCCATCGCCCCGCCAGTCTATCTTTATTTTACTATTCTGTCAACTATTATACTGGTATCATACGGGTGTCGTGACAAGGCTGCATGCAGCGATTCAAGCGAGCCACGGCCAACATGAATCAGATCACCGCGCCATGCCATGGCGTAAACAACGTAGAATCAGATCGTTACACAAAAAGCTGGGGGAGGGGGGATCGGGTCTCGAAACGGAAAATAGAGTGGTCGGACTTCTACTGTGACTTAGCTTGCGGTGCGGCCCCTGCGTGCGGCGCCCCAAAGCCAATCTCCATCGGCGTATCTTTCGGCAACACAACATCATGTCCGCGCGACAGGAAATTCGTGTAGATCGACGAAGAAGCCCCGTAAGCGCCAAACGCAATCGAAACCGGCGTGGACTTGACCGCGAAGCTCAACAGCGCCCCGGTTAAACGAAACCCGGACCCACCCGCCGCAGTGCGCACTCCCGGGTCGCCACCGGGGTCCACGGTGCCATGCTCGGCATCCGGATGCGCTGCAGCTGCAGCCAGTAACACCGCCAGCCCGGTCGACAGATACCGCGTCTTGCTGTCCGTGGTACGCGCGCCGCCTTCTTCATCCAACTTGATGTGGGCCTGGCGGTCCACTTCCACGCCTTCCAGGTTGCCGACCATCGCCTGGGAGCGCACATGCGGCAGCACGGGCGCATTCTCAGCTGCGGCCTGCGCTTGAGCCTGCTTCTGCGTCTCAAGCAGAGCCCGCTCTACATCCTGCGGTGTTTCAATGCGCTCAAAAATCACCCGCAGTTCGCCATTGTGATGCATCATCCGCGCGGGCTTGGCCTGCACCACCTCGCCAATCAACCGGCTATTCGCCGGCAATATCAATTGGTGCGATGGCGAATAAAACGGTTCGGTAAGAACGGCAGCAACTTCCGTGCCCCTCGAAGCAGTCGCCGAACTCACTTCCGCCACCAGTCGCGCCTTCAACGTGCTGTCCACCACCGGAGCGCTTCCAATACTCGCGAGTTGTTCCCCCGATCGCGTGGCCTCTCCAAAATTCAATGGCGCGTCCAAGTCCGCAACAAAACGCGTTCCGGGCTCAAGATATTGTCGCCGGTAAGGCGACTGCGCCAGCAAGAGCTGCTTCAAGCGGTGCATCTTCCCCGGCGCGGTGATCGTTTGCCAGGAATCATGCACTTGATCTTTGGTCTCCTGAATTTTGCCTCTTGCCTCCTGCTTGGCTTTATCCGCAGCCTGACCTGCCGTGCCCTTCGGTTTGTCCTTGTCCGGATTGCTGACCAGATGCACGACATCCGCAGTTCCCGCAGACGCCGTCGTCACCACCGCAAGTTTCCGGCCGTCCGGCAGCGTCAGCGTGTCAAAGGTAACCACATACTTGTGATAGGGAGAGAAATCACCGTTGCTATACGCCAGCGCGCGCTTCACCGCGGGAACCCCGGCGACATTGATGACCTTGCCCGTTGCCACCGTTCCCGCGGGAATGACCGGCTGATCGAACGCGTACACCGTTTCGACCACCTTACCATGCACGAGTTCGCCGGGATGATCGACCCTCGTCCGCTGGTCCAATGCAATCCGGATCGGCGTCCCGGTAGGAATCGCCAGAACGATGCTTGCAGTCGGCTGCGTCAGCACGGGAATCTCATGACCTGCCGCAAGCGTCGCGGGCGCGCATGTAAATACCAATGCATCCTCCTGCGGAGCTTCATCACAACCTGTGGAGATGGACCTTGCCGGGCGCGACTCCGACGTGCTCCCGGGCGCCGTCTGCGCCGACTCTATCGGTGCGCACAGCAACACCAAGGGAGAGAGGCAGAAAATCGCGCGAACGAATCTACATCCCATTCGATTTGGCCTCTAAGCGCGTATGCGCAGGGGAAGACGCGCCGTGGCGTCGGGTGCGAACTAAAAACATAGCGCGTTGGATGCGCCCTGTCTACGCTGACGTTGCCGTGGAAATAAGGACAGCTTTGCTCCTAAGCTGCGCGGCGTCTTCCTGCAAAATCAAATCCAGTGTTTCCACGAACAGATCCGCATCCGTCTCCGAAAAAACCAGCGGCGGCCGCAATTTGATCACGTTATGGTGCGGACCATCCGTCCCCGCCAGGATGCTGCGCTCGCGCAACCGGTTCACAACGTACTCCGCCTGTTCAGCCGCCGGCGCCCGCGATTCCAGATCACTCACCAGATCGATGCCCAGGAAGAGCCCGGAACCCCGCACGTCGCCGATGAGCGGATACCGCTCCTGCGACGATCTCAGTCGCTTCAACAGATGATTGCCGACGCGCAGCGCATTCTCCGGCAGTTTTTCGTCCCGCAACACATCGAGCACCGCTAGCCCCGCTGCGCACGCGACCGGGTTGCCCCCAAACGTGCTGAAAAATTCCATCCCGTTCGCAAACGAAGCGGCAATCTCCGGCGTGGTAATAACCGCCGCGAGCGGAAATGCGTTCCCGATCGGTTTCCCCAGCACCACGATGTCCGGCACCACACCCTGCGTCTCGAATCCCCAGAAGTGCGTGCCCAGCCGCCCGAATCCCACTTGCACCTCGTCCGCGATGCACACCCCGCCCGCTGCGCGCACAAACAAATACGCTTCCCTTAGATAATCCGGCGGAAAAACAATTTGTCCCGCCACGCTGGGTAAAGTCTCCGCGATAAACGCGGCAATCTCTCGACCTTCTTCCTGTGCGTCGCCAATGATGTCTCCGACATCCCGCGCGTACTTCGAGCCGGCATCGTTGTCCCCGCGCCGGTAAGGTCCGCGATAGTCATCGGGAATGGGAGCGACGTGCACCCACGGCTGGCGCCCACTCCCGCCCGGCCCGTCAAATTTGTACGGACTGATGTCGATCAACGTGTTAGTGTGCCCGTGATAGGCATGCTCCAGCACAATTACGTCTTGGCGGCCGGTGTGCGTGCGCGCGAGTCGTAAGGCCAGTTCGTTAGCCTCGCTGCCCGAATTCAGAAAGTAGCAAACGCGCAGGGGTGCAGGCAGAAGCTCGGTAAGTCGTTGCGCGTAGCGGATCACGTTGTCGTGAAGATAGCGGGTGTTTGTATTCAGGAGACCAAGCTGCTCCTGGGCGGCGCGCACGACGCGCGGGTGACTGTGACCCACCAGCGGGACGTTGTTGTAAACGTCGAGATAGGCACGCCCAGTCTCATCGTAAAGATACTGTTTCCACCCGCGAACGATTTTCAACGGCCGCTGATACGAAACGCTGAGATTTTGTCCCAGTAAATTCTTGCGCGCCGCCAATGCTTCCGCGGCATCTTTCTCGTCCACCACTAACCGTTCGCCGGTAAGCCCCAGCAACAGATTCGGATCCGGCGAAAGATCCGCCCACACGCCGCGCTCGGCCGCATACACAACGCCGGGGAAATCGGTCCCCCGCTCCAGCAGATCCACGATCACCTGAAAATGCAGATGCGGCGGCCAGCCGCCATTTTCCTGCACCGCCCCAACGCGCCCGATCCGTTCGCCCCGTGCGATGGCCTGCCCAACGCGCAGCTTCGTCAACGATTCCTTGGTCAGATGTCCATAGAGCGTGAAAAATTCGTGGCCCTCTCCCGGGCCGTGCCGGAGAAGCACCACCGGTCCGTAATCCTGCGCGGCAGTATTGTTGGCCACCGCGTGCACCACGCCTTCCAGCGGCGCGTACACCGCGCTGCCCGCCGCAACGAAAAGATCGATCCCCAAATGAATCGTGCGGCGCTCGTCGGTGGGATTGTTCCCTGCACCGAAAAGCGGCGCTGTGTATAGCAGCCGCGGCTCGTTGTATCTCCCGAGTCCCACGCTGACGCGCGCCTTCCGAAGCTCCGCGAAAATCCTCTCGCTCAGCGCCTCCGTCTCAGCAGCGCTGGGATCCGCACCCAGGAACGCGCTGCCGACTCCCAAATCAAGGACCACGAACGGCTTGCCACGCAAATTCACATCCAGCAGGGAAGCCGCCGAACTCGCATGCGCCGCGAGCCATTTTCGGACCGCGCCGCTCTTCGCCACCGGCACCAATCCGCAAGACTCGCGAAAAGTGTAATGAGCGAACCGCGGATGAACCTGCGCCAGCCGCGCCAGCGCCTCCCATGCGGGAGCTTCGGTGATGGTGACGTAGGAATCGTCAGGTTTGACGGTAGCGCGTAACGTTGAATTGACCACGCTGACGGCCAAGCGCAGGCCGATCAGCGCGTACAGCACCGCGATCTCCATCTCGGTCAGAGGAAACGCGCTGTGGTAACCGGCCACCACGGCAGCGGCCGCGCGCAGCGGCTCTTTTTTTCCCAAGATTGCGTAAGCCGCGGCAATCGCCACTTCGGAAACGGTGAACGATTCGTGTATGTCGCCGAAATCGATCACGCTGATCGCGCGGCGCGGCGTCGGCCAAGCCTCGCCCACCAGCACGTTGTAATCGTTGGCGTCCCCGTAGACCACACTGCGGCGCAGCAGTCCCATCACCGGCACAACTCCGGCGTCGTACAGTGCCAGGAATTTTTCAACGAGCGCACGGCGCTCGGCATCAGCGATCAAGTCCAGGTGGTCGCGAATCCAGCCAGCACGCGCAAAATCCCATTTCAGCTCGCGCTGCGCGGCGGGATGCGAGAAATGGGTCAGCCCAAAGTCCATTTCGCCAAGCAAGTTACCGAGGCTCGCGAGGAGTTCCGCGGAATGCGGCTTGGCGACAGCCATCACCGTTCCCGGCACAAAGGTAAGAAGCCATGCAAGCCGCAGCGATCCGTCCGCCAACGTAACGGGAGCAAACGCCTCTCCGGTCTTGGTGAGGCAAACGCGCGGAAGATTGATCTGCGGCGCGTGCTGTGCAAGATGTTGGAGCGCGCGGCATTGCAGATCGATCAACGATTCCTCGCGCGCCGGATGCATCACCTTGAGCACAAATGCGGAGTCCTCGTCACGTACCGGCGGCTTAAGACTGCCTGGCACGCTGGGAGCAGGATTCGTAAACCGCGGAGATAAGTTGTCGAACGCGAACGGGGAAGACGGTGATACCTCCGCTGCACTCGCTGACTTGGTCTTTTTGGTCGTCGTCAAATGAAAGTTGTCGTCGTATTCGCCGGGCAACGCCTTCGCGGTTACTTCCAGCCCGTACAGTTCGAGCGCGAAACGTACTGCTTCCGCTTCCGTTGTCGCTTGCCCCACACGCTCTTCCAGCAGCATGCGCAAATCTTAGCCGCAACGGCGGGGTGAAACCAACCCGAAACTCGAATGGCCGGGCGCGAGAAACAACACTCGGGAGGGAAACTTCTCCATGCGAAGACCCACACAGAACGGTAGATAGGAAATTAGGACGTGCCGAGGCGTATCTCAACCGATTCGGGGTGTTTCATTGGGTTTGGTCCTTCATCCTTCGCTTCGCTCACGAAAGACATAGAACCGAATGGCTTCGCGGGTGGGCCTGGCAAGCTGGGGCACGGCAGTGCTGTGCCCGTATAAGGGAGGTTTCGCTTTTCGCGTTGTCGGCTTACGGCGCGTCCACAGAAACGGGCCCGTTTTCTGTCGACAAACGGATAACCGGCGTTCCGCTTCCGTACTCGATTCGCCGGTGCTCGTCGTCCCAAGTCTTACGGGCGTCATCGCAGACGCTGGCGTGGCAACTAATCGGCGAATGCCCACGCGACTCCACCAGGAATGCGGACCGAAACCCCGGTGGCACACTGAGCGACACTGGCCCATTGACTGCATCCGCGACCAGACTGCTTCCACTCCAGTTGGCGCCACTCAGCGCGACCGAGATCGGTCCGTTTTGTGTGTGCAGCCGCAGCTTTCCGCCCGTGCCGGAAAAGCTGATCGGCCCATTCACCGCTTCAATATCGGCCTCGCCGGTACAATCCGCGAGGGTGATCGGCCCGTTTGTGCCGCGCGCGGTGATCTTGCCATCCACTCGGTAGAAGGCCATCGGTCCGTTGTGCGCATTCACTTCGACTTCCGCGGCCCGCGGTGTGCGGATCAGCAAGTACACGTTCCAGTCATTGTGTCGAGCGGGTCCGCTGACCGAAACATGTCCGCCCTGAACGGAAAGTTTGATCTGAGAGATCAATTGTCTCGCGTCGCCCCGGCCGGCGTCCGCAGCCTTGCAGGCGGTCACCGAATAGACGTCCTTATCCCACCCTTGCAATTGCACACCGCCATTCTCCAACTCATCGATGTGCAAAACCTTGGCATCGGTCTTCGAAAATGTGTGTTCTTCGGACTCCATGGTCGCGGGCTCATCATGAAAGCGAATGTCCAAGTCGCCGCAGTCTGCTGCTGGCCCGTCGTGGCGCGAGGCGGAGCCGGACAGGTTCAGCTCCATCGGGGTCTCAGGAAACGAAGGAACAGCAGGGGCAGCAGGAGCGCGTGGAGGGGGCGGCGAGGGAAGAACACCTGACTCCGCTGGAAACGATGGCGCGACCGGTACCGCGCCAATCGTCGGAACCGACGTCAGCACCGGTGCTACTGGGGCTGACGGCTTCACAGGCTCTTGTATCCTGGATTGAGGTCGTCCCGGCGCCGCCGTTAGCGCCAGGCCGCACGCCGTAAATGCCGTCAAGACAACTAGATCGCGGGTTCGCATCGGAATAACCCTCCACCTGCCTTATAGACGATACAAGTGAGCACCGGTCTTATCACGGAGCGAAAAATGTTCAGATTCCCACGAGCGTGCTGGAGGGTGAAAAACCGGCCCAAGCGTGTCGTCCTAAGCATCCGACGGGTCCGCGAAGATCCCAACCGAAACGCGGGAAACGCCACGGAACGTCACTCACCCGCTCTGCAACCCTTACCCCTGCCGCTCATTGGCCGCTACATGCTTATCGGGAAAGAGAAATTTAGTCCTCGCCAACTCGGACTTCAATGTCTCGTCCCGGTAGTATTTTTTGAGGACGCTATTATTCCAATCGAGCAAATCTGGATTGCCGGCCGCAAACTCCGTCCACGTCTGCCGGCGGTCCGCACGCGCTAACCGCTCTTGTATGAGGAGCAAATAAGCCCAGGTGATTGTCTCGTTGTAGAGGTTGGTTTTCCCATGGGCTGTCGCGAATTTGACCAGCGAGGCAGAGAAGCACCGGATGGCCTCGAGCACCGGGTACTTGCCCAGGTACAAGAACGCCATCCGTACGTGGTCCGCATGACGAAACGCCTCCAAAGGCAGCGTACAGTTCTCAAATGCCGCGACGAACTCGTGGTCGGTCATGCCAGCTCGCGCGGGTCGCGTGCATTTATGCGCTCATTCATGGGCGGGGTTCTTTTTTCCGGCTCCGGATGCGCCAGCTTCAATCAGGCGGTGGCTCGCGCGCGAATCCAGATCGAGCCCGTAAAATTTCTTCAAGTCCTTGATACGCCGCAGCCCCTCACCCTGGAATGGACACTTCCCGTCAAAGGCATGCAGCACGATACCCTCGAGCAAATCGCCAAGCGTTAGATCGTGGTATTCGGCAAGCGCCTTGAGCACTTTCAGCAGTCGCTTCTCCATGCGCACGCCGGTTTGCACGCGTTGCACAACGAATTGCCGCTCGTCCGTCATATCGCCTAGGTGGTACCAATGTACCAAAATAACAGACGAAATTCAATTGGCTGATCGCACGGAAGGACGCAGCCAAAAAGCTCCACGGCGCAAGATTTTGGGGTAATGGTAGAAGCCGCCGACCGGCAGCTTTACTGCGTCAAGGCGACGTAGTTCGCGCTAAGAAGTGCGCCGAGGTCCGCGACGATATTTGCCGCCGTGTCCTTTACGGCTTTTTCGGTGGTGTTTTTCTCGATTTCGAATTTGGCCACCGGCGCGTAGGCACTTACGGTGATCACCGTGCCGGCCTTACTCTCGCCCATGGTGGGGTTTCCCGCGGCGTACAACGCCTGGTCAGGCCGCGCCAGGTTGCCGATGCCCACGAACAGCGACATCTTGCCGTCAGGCGGAGTGATGGTGCCCATCACCGCCCGGCGCAAGCGATTTTGCTCGTCGGGCTCGCCGAAGATTCCGCTGATGCGTATTCCATCCGTGGGGCGCGTCTCTCCCGGCCGCAACCGGTGAGCGGTATAGCCAGCCTTTTCCAGTTCTTTCACCAGCACGGTGGACATGAAATCGACGAGCCTGCCCGCTTGCTCGACCGGACCTTGCTCTCGTCTGGGATCTATTTGCGGAGCGCTCGATGGCGGGATCGCCGGAACGCTTTTTGCCAGTTCGCCGTTGGCATCGACCGCGTCCAACTCGAAATCGCTGACATACACTATTTTGGATTTGTCCGGCTCCGGAGCTGCGGGTTGCTGGGTGGCTGGTTGCGAGAGCGGTTGCGATGGCTGCTGTGCGACCTGCTGTGAAGATTGTTGTGCGGGAGCAGATTTGGCGTCTTCCTGCGCCGCGGCACATGCAGCATCGCCGAGGACAAGAACCGAAGCAGCCAGAGAAACTAGCGCGAATAGCCTCATGGACAAAACCTCGCCACGGACAATCTGAGGAGCGAACGCCACCATGTTAGTGAAAAACGCTGGGCGGGCTAGCGCGATCTCAAGCGATGGTGCCCAAACGGTACCAGTACTGCCTAAAGCCTGCTCCTGCCAACACCGAAATATAACTATGGTGCAATTGTAGGCTAAATGATATCGAAATCTTCGTCGTTGCCGATGGGCGGACCATCGGGCGGTTCGGCCGGAGGCGCCAGATTCAACTTCGCAGGGTCTTTCTGGAATTGCTCGATCTGTGCGGCGTCGAAGAAAAAGTGGGTGCGCAGGTCGGGATCCTGTTCGGTCGTGGCGGCGACCGCCAGCCTCTGTCTCAGTCGATCGAGTTGTGTCGCGGCGACGGCGCGCACCTGAACTGCAGCCTTGGAATTGTTGGCAAGAACCATCAGGTCATAGAGCGCAACACTGTCGACCACACGTCCGACCTCGCCGAGATAGCCAGCGCTGCGCGACCACGTGTCCGTATCGGTGAAAACTAGACCAAGGACTTCGTCCAGGCTTGGATTCGCCGCATCGCGCGCGTGGAATTCCACCAGCCGCGCGGCTCGCTCCGGATTGAACAGAAATTGCAAGGTGTGCTGTGCCGCGGCCTCGGCGGGAGCAAGGGCATCGAACGCCGGGCTCGTGTGAATCTTGAAGTCTTCGCGGCCTCGCGGGTATTCCACCGGGCGCGGCGGAATCATCTTTAGCAGCGGCTCCGGAAGGGCGAGTACTTCGGGCTTCAACGTCGCCAGGACGGCGGCGAGGGCGCGGCGCTGCTCCGTGGCGGCGACAATCTGGGTGGGCGTTTCGCCGTCGCCACGCAGCGCGAAGGTGTAGTCCATGCCGCCGACGAGCTTGCTGGCGGCTTCCACCTGGTAGCGGTGCAGCATGTAGATGGGCGCGAGCACGTCTTCGATGGTGGCGAGCGGAGCGCCTTCGCGAATGTTGTTCTGACCAAAGCGGCGCAACGCGGCGTCGCGGACCTTCATCAGCCGATCCAGCTCGTCCACGGCGTTCGCTCCGGAGTCCCACAGATGCGCAACGCTGCTGGACGAGCCTGCCGGACGCGCATCCTGATCGGTAAGGTAGCGCAGGTGACGATGCGCGAAAGCGTCGTTGAGAATACCGTTCAGCGCGGAATGCTCGTCGGTGCCCGGCGCGAAATCCTGATAGCCCCAGGTGATCGATACTTTGTCCCACTCGCCGATTCCAGTAGCGTACGCTTGCGAAAGATCGGGCACGCCGTCGGCGCCTAACGCGACGACTGGCGGCGGATAGTCCATCACCGAAGAGCGATTCACGGTGCTGGCGGAATAGTTGTGCTGCAAGCCGAGCGTGTGGCCGACTTCATGCGCGGCCAGTTGCCGCAACCGCGCGAGCGCCATGTCTCTCATTTTGGGTGAAAGCGGCTTGCCTATTTCGTAGGGCGCGAGCAAACCTTCCGCGATCAAGTAGTCCTGCCGCACGCGCAGCGAACCGAGCGACACTTGCCCCTTGATGATTTCGCCGGTGCGTGGATCAATAATCGCTTCGCCATAGGACCACCCGCGCGTGGCGCGATGGATCCACTGAATCACGTTGTAGCGCAGATCCATGGGGTCCGCGCCTTCCGGCATCAGCTCGACGCGAAAGGCATTCTTATAGCCCGCCGCTTCAAACGCCTGCTTCCACCAGTTCGCGCCTTCCAGCAGTGCCGAGCGAATGGGCTCCGGTGTTCCGCGATCCAGGTAATAGACGATGGGCTGCACGGCCTCGCTCACCGCCGCCTTCGGATCTTTCTTCTCCAACCGGTGCCGAGCGGTGAATCGCTTCACGATGGGCTCGCTGATCGGCGTGGCGTAATCCATGTATGAAATGCCGAAAAAACTCGAGCGCGGATCGAACAAGCGCGGCTTGTAGCCTTGCGGCGGCAACTGCACGAAGGAGTGATGCTCGCGCACGGTAATCGATTCGGGTGACGGCGTGACATCCTTGACCCATTGCCCGGGCTCGTCGCCCGCAAACGTCAGCGTCGCTTCGACCTCGGTGTTCAGCGGGAAATTTTTCGTCCGCGGCAGATACAGCGCGCACCGCTTATCGTCCAATCGGTACGGGCCTTGCTTGGTGCGCCGAAGCGTTTCCGGAACGTGATGCGCATCCCGCAGGAAAAAGTCGGTGGCATCGACTAGTACACGATCGCCATCTTCCGCTACCGCCGTGAATCCCCACAGCGCCGATTCCGCAAACGAATCGCGCACGGCGCGCCGTTCGTCCGCATCGTCACTGACCGCGCGATAGTCAAGATTCGACTGCATCAGCAGGACCTTCGGTCCGCTACGTTCGAAGCGCACGATGCGCGTCGCCCCCAGCTGCCCGCGGTCAAGCCCGATGTCGTTCGAGCCGATCCCCGCGGGTAGCGAGCTTTGATACAGGAACTCCGTGTTCCATTTATCGATTTCCAGCCATAGCTTCCCCTGCTTGGCGTCCCAATACAGATTGAAATAGCCCGCCAACTTCTGCGCCCCAGCGGTCTTCTCCGCAATCGTCGCAGGCGCGGTGGAGTCCGATCGCGAGTTCGCGGAACGCGCCTGCGAGACCTGTGGACAGGCCAGCAACACGAGGAGTAGACCGATCGGCAGCAAACGTTTCGACATTTTCAGCGCCTCCGAATTCACCGGCTTCCTAAGGGAGGAAACGTTTTACATCAAAACTGCCCCACCGCCGACCAAAATCGCGCGCGCCATGTCTGCTATACTAAAGCTTCCTCGAAAGGTGCGGGCACCCTCCGCGCGCGGAAAAACGCCAACCTTGCCAAAACTTCGCATCTCGGTCGTGCAATATCTCAACACCGCCCCGCTGGTCTGGAGCTTCACCAACGGCCCGTTGCGCGGCAAGTACGAACTCTCTTTCACGGTGCCTTCGCTCTGTGCCGAAGCCTTGCGCACCGGCGCCGTCGACGTCGCCATCATCCCGGCCATCGAGTACCAGCGCATCGACGACCTGGTGATCCTTCCGGACATGGCCATCGCTTCGAAGACGCGGGTCCGCAGCCTCCTGCTTGTTTCGCGCATGCCCATCGAGAAAATCCGCAAGATCGCGCTGGACAGCGGCTCGCGCAGCACGCAAGCACTCATCAAAATTCTTTGCCAGCAAAAATGGAAGATCGCGCCAGAATTTTTCGAGATGGCGCCCGACCTGGCCGCCATGCTGCAGCGCGCCGAGGCCGCCCTGGTGATCGGCGACCCGGCCCTACGCCTTAGCCTGGCAATGGAGTCCGGGACGCGCCGCGGCGAAGCCGGCGAGCAGATATGCGCCGCATCCGCCTTGGGCGTCGAGGCCGCAGGCATCGACGGCGACAGCACTCTCCATATCTATGACGTAGTCGAGCAATGGCGCCGCATGACCACCCTTCCCGCGGTGCTGGCCGTGTGGGCCGCCCGCCGCAAAACCGTCACGCCCGAGGTCATCGCTGATTTTCAGTCCTCGCGCGATTTCGGCCTCCGACACCTCCCGGAAATCAGCACGCAAGCCGCCGCCGAGCTAGGCCTCCCCGCTAACAAGCTCCAACGCTACCTGACCGAAAACATCAATTTCAGCCTGGATGAAGAAAATCTGCGCGGCCTGACCGCCTATTTCAAGCAAGCCGCCGACTTAAACCTGATCCCTCAAGCTAAGCCCATCGAGATCGCCGCGGCACGCCCCGAGCGCCTTCGCGACGCCTACGCAACACCCCGCTGACCGAAGCTTCTCCAGTCAAGTTTCTCCAATGTTGTGGCGGCCGCCGACCCTCTTCCTGATCGTCGAGGGGTGGTTGGCGATTCTCCAGCGGCGCCGTTAGCAAGAACGCCGGTTTGGGCCAAAAATAGTTGTGCTACCCCCATTGAAGTTGTACCGTTTTTACACAGTGCTGTACCGGAATGGGAATGATGCGTCTCCGATCCGTGTCTCATCTGCCTTCAGTTCGCTCGGCCGACCGCACCCAGGGCCTCAGTGTCCTTGAGCTGGTCGTCTCGGTCGCCATTATCCTGGTCATTTCGAGCATGGCCATCAGTCCCATCACCAAGACACTGAAGACCTACCAGCTGAACGACGCCGCCAACCAGTTGGCCGGCATCATCAAATTCACTCGCTTCGAAGCGATCCGAAGAAATACCCCGATCAAGTGCGTGAATTCACAGGCCGGAGCCTATGCCCAAGCGAGCGTCTGGTCGGACAACGACGGCGACGGCGCGGAAGGACCAACGGAAAAACAAATCCTGCTAAACCCCAATGCGACTCTGGTTTCGGCTGGTGTCGTCCCCAACACCGCGGCCTTAGCGACGGCCGCAAACATTCCGACGCTGACGCCAATTTCGCCCAGCAGCGACGCCATTAAATTCGACCAGCGGGGCGCCGTCGTAGCCTCCCCGCCAGCGGTCTACGTGTTTTACGTGGGCAATACTTCGCCCGATGGAGGATTTCGCGCCGTGATCGTACTGCCGTCGGGTTCAGTTCAGGTCTGGACCTATGCCGGAGGGACCGGCAGCGCGTGGCAACAAATCAGTTAGCGAGCCCGAGCAAGACAAATGCATCCGCACAACAGATCGGGAGGCTCGGGGGCCGGCGGCTTTACTTTGATAGAGGTGTTGGTGGCCACGGTCATTCTGCTGGTCGGCATGGTCGCGGTAGCGCAACTGGTGCCGATTTCGCTCACCATCAGCAACGGCAATCGCACTGGATCGACAGCACTGGTCATCGAGCAACGCATGCTGGAACAGATGCTGGATCAGCCGCTTACCGCCGCGACCTGCACCGCGCCCACGTGCCCTGACGCGCAAGCTACGACCTGGAACCTGGGGAACTCCGCGACGCCGAGAACGATCGTCGGAAGCCCGGTAACGCAGGTCAACAACAGCCCGACGATCGATTTCTCCGCGGGGCAGGTGCCCGGCTACTCCGCGACGATGGCCGATCCGGAGGATCCTTACGGCGCAAATTACGATGTGCGCTGGGCGGTGGTCACCTATGTGAATGCCGCGCAGCACGTTACCGGCAGGCGCTTCCTGATCAGCGCGCGACAAATCGGCGGCCAGGGCTACTTTCTTCCTCTCACGCTGGACGCGACGGTGGAAAAATGAACCGCGCCCCCGCCGCCCGCAGACAAGCCGGCTTCTCCCTCCTGGAGCTCCTCGTCGCTGCGGCCATCTTCCTGATCGTCGCGGGAACCGCTTTCACCTTGTTGGCGGCGGCGCAGAAGCGTTATCAAACCGATTCGCAAATCCTGTCCAGCTTCCAGGAAGCGCGCCTGGGCCTCGACCAGATCGTTCGTGATGTCAACGATTCCGGCTACCCACCTCCGAATCACTTCTCGGTCTTTCCCGCGGCCAGCCTTTATGCGGCGACGCCCTTTGCCGCCAGCCCGAGTTCCCCGTGCTTCATCGGGACAACCTGCGCAAGCCCCCAGGATTTCGATCTGATCATCGAGACCAGCATCGACCCGGCGAATAACGCCAACGTTCAATGGGTGCGTTATCAATTGCCCGCTGGCACGACCACGCTGATGCGCGGGGTAACCGACAAAGTGGCGATGGATCCGGTCGCGGCGACGGCGGGCGCGATGGTCCCTTACATTCAAAATGTGATGAACAATGCCAGCGGCGCTCAGATCACCGCCATTCGCGCGGCGTATCCTACGATGTTCCCGGGCGGAACTCCGGTTCCAGTCTTTTCCTACACCTGCGAAACCGGCGGGAACACTCCGCTCAGTTGTCCCACCGCCGGAGCTTTCAACACGCCGTCGAATATCCTGGATGTCGAGATCACTCTGATCGTTCAGGCGACAGCGACCGACGCGCAGACCGGGCAGCCTCGTCTGGTGGAACTCCATGGTCGCGGCCACCGCCTCAATCCAAATCAGTAATGCTGGTAAAGAGAATGCACTCCACCCGCCATCATCGAGCCAGGAATTCCCAAGCGGGAGTCGCGTTGCTGATTGCCATTTCGGCTCTGCTTCTGATCAGCGTCGTGGCTATCTCTCTGATCGTCGCCGCTGGAATGGAAACCTCGCTCTCCGGGAATTACCGCTCCTCGACCGGCGCCTACTATGCGGCCCGAGCCGGATTGGAAGAGGGCCGCGGCCGCCTGTTGCCAAGAAATCCCGATTACTTCAACGCGACGTCGCCTGCATTCATACCCACCACGCTGACGCTGCATCAGGTGCGCTACGTCACCAACCCCACCGGCGCGGAGAATGTCCTGGCGAGTTATCCGGATGTCGAGTACGACACGGAATTTGGAAGTGGATCCCTGGCCGGTGCAACGGTGCAAACCATCGCCTCGATCTCGCCCGTCACCGGAATCAACGGGGCGCTTTACAAATGGGTCCGCATCAATCCCATCACGGAAGCCTCCATCAACCTTGACGTGAACGGCGATCACGTCAAAGACAGCACCACCCTGCTCTTTTTTGACGGCCAACATCTCAACCTCAACTCGACGGGACTGCAGGCCCTGGAAGTCACTTCGTTGGCGGTGCTTCTGGATGGGACGCAAAAAATATTGCAATACGTTGTAGCGCCGACCATTCTCAGCATGAATTTTCCGGCCGCGGTCACCGCCATCGGTACGTACTCCGGCGCCACGAACTTCGGCAATCAAAGCGCCGGCTTCGGCATCAGCGGTACGGACTTCTGCAATCCTGCGGCTGAGCAGTACGCCGTAGCAGGAACGAATTCCACTTCGATCACCAATCTTTCCGCAAAGCTCACGCCGGCCGGAAATTACCCCGGTAGCGGCGGCAGCGCCGGACCTCCCGCGACCGCCTCCGTCGGCAGCAATGCGGCCGCGATGCAAAACTTTCCGGATCCGCTGCACCCCGGCCAGACCCTCGACCTGACTAGCATCGCGGGTCTCAATCAATTGGTCAGCGAAATCCAGTCCGCCGCCGACTACACGGTGCCCGATTGCAGCACCACCAGCAACCTGGGGTCGGCCTCGAGCCCCACCGTTGTGGTGGTCACTGGAAACTGCGGCCTCAGCGGCAATCCTTCGCCACCAGGATCAGGAATTCTGCTGGTCCAGGGCGACGTGCAATATGTCGATCATCCCTACGATGGCCTGATTCTCGCCATCGGTACGGGAGTCTTCCAGCAGCAAGCCTCGCGTCTCACACATTTCTACGGCTCGCTCGTCCTGGCGCAGACCGTGGATCCCGTGACCCACGTTCCCCTTGGCACTCCCGGCACGCCAACTCTCGACTGGCTCGCAGGCGCCGGCAACCCGAATTTGCAGTACGACAGCTGTCTGGTAGCAAACGCCCAGCCCACGATTACCTATAAGCCGCTTTCGTTCCGCGAGATTTCTCAATAGTGATATAAGAAGCCATGAGCAAGTGTGGCCTCCTGAGAGGCGCAGTCTTTTTCTCAGCGCTGCTATTCGTGTCGATTCTCCCAGTTTGTAGGGGCGCAGCATGCTGCGCTCCCAGCGCCCAGATACCAAAGGTTTTCCAACTTGTAGCCGCGCCGATCCTGCTCGCCGCGCAAGAACAAGCCCCGCCCAATTCATCATCACCCGTTCCCGCGCCTGCCGCGCACAAGGTGAAGGTCTGGACCAACGAAGACCTGATTGCCACCCGCACTCCGGCCGATCTCTACATCTTTCAGAAAGAAGCAGATGCCTCTGCTCTCGAGATGGAAGGCTTCAATAATCTCGCCAGCTGCTTCGCCTTCGGCCAGCCGGAAGGCAACGCCGAGGAAACTCAAAAGGAAATCGATGCCACACTTCAATCCATTCGCGACAGCGAAGTAGCTGTCAACCAGTCCAGAAAAGCTCTAAGCGCGGGTCCGGAAGATCTCAAGCTTCGCAATCAATTGGAACTGGCGCAACGCATGTCCGAACTCAACCACGCCCGTGAGCGCTTGTGGACCCTCCAGGAACATCTGCAGGAAATTGAGAAGTCGCCCCCGCAGCAGAGCGTTCCGACGCCGAACCCGCAACCGCAGAACTAAGTGCCCGGCTTCCGTCGTCCTGGAACGCAAGAGAGATTGGGCGACGAGAGGTGCGCTTGTGCATGCGCTTGGCGTGGACTCTCGCGGCTGTATAATGGTCGAATGCAAACTGGGCAGCAGAGCGCGCAGGTGCACGGCACTACGGTGCTGTGTGTGCGCAAAGACAACAAAGTGGTGCTGATTGCCGATGGTCAGGTGACCATGGGCGATCATGTGATGAAGCACAGCGCACGAAAGACGCGCCGCCTTTACAACGACAAGGTCATCGTGGGCTTCGCGGGTTCCACGGCCGACGCGATCTCGCTGTTCGAGCGGTTTGAGGGCAAGCTTCAGGAACACTCCGGCAACCTGCAAAAGGCAGCCGTGGAGCTCGCTAAGGAATGGCGCAAGGATCGCGCTCTTCGTCACCTGGAAGCGCTGTTGATTGTGGCCGACAGTAAAGGAACGTTCCTGCTTTCCGGGAACGGTGACGTCATCGAACCCGACGACGGCCTGTGCGCCATCGGGTCGGGTGGCACCTATGCGCTGTCCGCCGCTCGCGCGCTGATCAAGCACTCCAAGCTGGGAGTAAAAGACCTCGCGATGGAAGCAATGCGCATCGCCAGCGAGATTTGCATCTATACTAATGCTAACTTCACAGTCGAGGAGTTGTAGCGCGGGTCGCTATCCGCTGATTTGCGGCATCCTATGTGGGTAGCCTGAAAGCGGCGATTGTGGACGCGGAGATAGCCACCGAGATTAGTTACCGAGATAGAAGGAATGAATGACCAGCAAGTCTGACAAAGAGATTGTTTACATGCCGGGCGGTAATGGAGCCGCACCTGCCGCGGAGCCGGAGCTTCTTCCCGCTCTTGACGATATGACCCCGCGCGAGATCGTCGCGGAGCTGGATAAATATATCGTTGGGCAGAATGCCGCGAAACGTGCCGTTGCGGTGGCCCTGCGCAATCGCGTGCGCCGCCAGAAACTTCCGCCGGAGATAGCCGAGGATGTTCTTCCGAAGAATATCCTGATGATCGGTCCTACAGGCGTCGGGAAGACGGAAATCGCTCGCCGCCTAGCGCGTCTTGCGGGCTGCCCGTTCGTCAAAGTCGAAGCCTCCAAGTACACGGAGGTTGGCTACGTGGGCCGCGACGTCGAATCGATGGTCCGCGATCTGGTGGAAACCTCCATCGACATGGTGCGGGAAGAAAAACTCGATGAAGTCGCCGACCGCGCTGAACAAACTGCCGAAGAGCGTGTCCTGGATCTGCTGCTGCCGCCTTCACCTGCGCCGGCGCCAAACACCACGGAAGCGGATGCCGCGCAGCAACGCGAGCAAACGCAGCGCACGCGCGAGAAACTGCGAGCACAACTCCGCGAAGGCAAGCTCGACCAGCGCATGGTGGACATCGAAGTGCGCGAACGTTCGATGCCGTCGTTTGAAATCATCTCCAACCAGGGTGTCGAGGAGATGGACGTCAATCTCAAGGACATGCTTTCCGGCATGTTCGGGCAGCAGAAGAAGAAGCGCAAGATGAGCGTCGCGGACGCCTTTGAGTACCTGATCCAGGAAGAAGAGAACAAGCTCCTCGATATGGACCAGGTCACGCGCGTCGCCGTGGAGCGGGCCGAGCAGATGGGGATTATTTTCATCGACGAGATCGACAAGGTTGCCGGGCGCGAGTCCGGCCACGGCCCCGATGTTTCGCGCGAAGGCGTCCAGCGCGACATTCTGCCGATTATTGAAGGCACCACGGTCAACACGCGGTACGGCATGATTCGCACCGATCACATCCTATTCATCGCCGCGGGGGCGTTCCACGTCACCAAGCCGTCGGATCTGATCCCGGAGCTGCAGGGTCGCTTGCCGATTCGCGTCGAGCTGCAATCGCTGAAGGAAGAAGACTTCGTTCGCATTCTCACCGAGCCCAAGAACGCGCTCATCAAGCAATACATCGCGCTGCTCGAAACCGAAGGTTTGAAGCTCAACATCACCGAAGACGCCGTCGAGACCATCGCGAAATTTGCCACCAGCGTCAACGAGCAAACTGAAAACATCGGGGCCCGGCGCCTTCACACCATCCTTGAAAAGGTTCTTGAGGAGCTTTCGTTCGAGGCTTCCGACTTGAAAAAGAAAAATGTGAAGGTGGACGCGGCGTACGTGAACAAACAGCTTGCTGAAATCGTCAAGAACCAGGATTTGAGCCGCTACATTCTGTAGGACGGGCGGTAACGCGGGCTGTAAGGCTAGACTCGCTTAAACACGAAACCTTAAAATGGACTATCGAAACTCGCGGACACCGCCCACGCGAATGCCGGTTGACCGCTCGTTCACCAATTTACTTTGGTGCCCCGTTGGCACGGCAGGGGGAAAATTTAACACAGAGGGCACAAAGATCGGAACACAGCGGGCACGGAGAACGAAAGCGTTCCGCTGGGCGCCGATTCTCGATCTTCGTCTCTCCACTTTCGATTACGCAGTTTCGATTCTCGGCCTCGTGTTTTTTCTCGCAGGGTGTGGCGCGCCCGGGGACCCCGTTGCACCTTCGCCACCGATTCCCGTCGCCGTCACGGACCTTGCCGGCCACCAAGCCGGCGACGGCGCGCGACTTACGTTCACCATGCCCACCAAAACGGTTCGCGGAGAACGCCTCGCTGAGCCGCCCGCCATTGAAATCCTGCGGGGTAACGCGAAACCCGACGGCTCTCCAGACGCCAACTCTTTCAAGGTCGTCGACGCCATTCCCGGCGCTATGGTCGCGAAGTATGAAGCCGACGACCACATCCAATTCATAAGCCCGGTCGCCGCGGATGAAACGCGCGCGCATCCCGGGGGAATACTCCTCTACCGCGTGCGTACGCGGGCCTCAAAAAAGCGAGCGTCAGCGGAATCCAATCCTGTTTCCATTCGTTTTTTCCCTGTGCCCGAACGCGTCGCGTCCATTCAATACAAAGTGAACGAAACATCCATCGACTTAAATTGGCCCGCCGTTACGCGAACCTCCGCTGGCGATCCCATCGGTGTCTCCGAATACCGCATCTATCGCGGCCAACTCGATCCAAGAGCACACGATCCCGCCGCGAAGGACGTTCTCCACGAGAAATGGATCTCGCCGCTGGCGTTACTTGCGCCCTCGGACGCGCCCGAATACCGCGACTCGCAATTCGATTTCGGCAAGACTTACGTGTACGTCGTGCGCAGCGTCACGACGGTCGCGGGAAATCCGCTGGAATCCAGCGACTCCGACCCACTCGTGGTCGCTCCTGTCGATACGTTTCCGCCCGCTACTCCCCAGGGCGTAGTCGCTGCTGTGCTCACCAACCCAGGCGCTGCATCACCGGAGGTCGATCTCTCCTGGTCCATTAACACCGAACCGGATCTGGCCGGCTACCGCGTCTATCGCAGCGAACAGGAAAAAGGCAAGGGGCAACTCGTCAATTCGGACTTGTTGCTCTCTCCGGCGTATCGTGATACCACAGTAGCCCTCGGCCATAAGTATTGGTATTGCGTGACTGCCGTCGACCGCTCCGGCAACGAGAGCGCGCCCACGTCGCCAGTGGCTGTCGAGGTGGCGCAACAATCCCCGTAACCCCGGGTTTAAGAACTAATCGAGACTCGGGACTTCCCGCCGTGCTGCGGGCCACTATGCGGGTTAACGACCAGTTTGCGGTTGGCGAATTAGCTCTCGTCTTACGCGATTCGGGGGTTCGCACGGGTGCATTTGCGGGCGCGGGCCTCGCCCTCACGTTCATTGCCTGGGTTTTCATTGCCAATGGCGTTCCGGCCCTCGAGCGGGTCGCGTTGCAGCGCAATCTTGTCGCCGGCGCAGTCTTCGGCTTGTTCTGTCTTGTACCGGTTGTTCGATTTATGCGGCAGCCCGGCCGGCTACTGGTTTCCAGCCTGATTGCCTGGAGCATGCTTACGTTCGCGTACCGTGCGCTCTGCATGCATTTCAGCGCGCTAGCCAACCGCTGCAGCGCCGTACAACTTTTCACCTTGGGAGCCATCGTGTGTATGATACTGGCGACGCTCTCCTGGATCGGCACGTGCATCTGGAGAGTTCGCGAATCTTATATGTCAAGCAATCAGGTATCGCACTCCAACCATCACCTATGAAATTTTGCAGGTTTCTTCCGCTGGACACTTCGGTCGCGCGGCCCGCTAGTCCCCTCTACGGTTTGCTTGAGGATGGCGAGGTCTGCGAATTGTCGGGAGCTCCCTGGGGAAAATGGTCGCGCACGGCGCACACGTGGCCGCTCCAGGACGTGCGCCTTGCCGCGCCCGTCGCGCCGGGGAAAATTGTCTGCGTCGGCCGCAACTATGCGGCGCACGCTGCGGAACTGGGCAACGACGTGCCGAAAGAACCGATGATTTTCCTGAAGCCGTCGTCGTCGATCATCGGCCCGGGTGAACCGATTATGTTGCCCGTCTACTCGCAGCGGGTGGAACACGAGGCCGAACTGGCAATGGTCATCGGGCGCCGCTGCGCGCACCTGCGGGACTCGGACGATGCGCTGGAAAATGTTCTTGGCTACACCTGTGTCAACGACGTGACCGCGCGCGACCTGCAGAAGACCGACGTGCAGTTCACAAGGGCCAAGGGCTTCGACACCTTCTGTCCCGTGGGTCCACAGATCGAAACCGATCTCGATCCCACAAATGTTCTGGTCGAAGCCCGGGTCAATGGCACGCTGCGACAATCCGGCAGCACTTCGCTCATGTCGTATCCCTGCGAATTTCTCGTTCGCTGGATCTCCCGGATGATGACGCTGTATCCGGGCGACTTGATTTCCACCGGGACTCCCTCCGGTGTCGGCCCACTCGCCCCGAACGACGTCGTGGAGGTTTCGGTCGCGGGTATCGGAGTGTTGCGTAATCCGGTGCATGCCCCGCAAGCGTAACGCGCGTCACACGCAAGGTTTCGGTAGAATACGCATTCGTGAGGGATTTTCGGCCTGGCCGAATCTCTCGGTATGAACGTGGATAAGACCGCGGTAACGACTGCGGTCCACTCGCGCCGCAATTTATCGATGCCCAGGGAGTCAGTAGAAAACAATGCTTGCTGATTGGAAAGTCGCGGTCGGAATGGGTGCCGCGGCCGTTGCCGCCATCGCCATGGTGGCCTACGCGTTCTTTCGTCCTGCGGAGCCGCCGGAAGATATCGAACGCAAGCGTCGCTTGCAATTAAACCAGATCGGGCGCATCGCGGAAGGCCAAGTAGTTGAACTGGTGGAGCATCCGCCTGAAGAACCTGCGGCTAAACGCATGTTCGGTCCGCGCGCACGCCCGATTCCCGACACGCGACCCCGCCATCTGGTTTCGTACAGCTACGCCATTTCCGGCGTGACGTATCACACCGCGCAGGACATTACCGGCCTAGAGGGGCAGATCCGTTTCGAACGCTTGGTCACTGGCCAGCCTGCGAGCATCAAGTACGATCCCGCGAACCCCAGCGACTCCATAATTGTTGCGGACGACTGGTCGGGCCTGCGTTGAGTTCCGCTTAGGCTAGCTGCCGTATCTCGTCATTCTGATTTCGCCTAGCCTGCGCTATCCTTCTCCCGGCGTCTTTGGCGCTCCTGGCTGCGCGCGCAAACTAGCTCTCATGAAAAAGATTCTTGCCTCGATTTTCACGACCGCGCTGATTGTGGCGATGACTCTGGGCGCCATGTTCACACTTGTGACCGCGACCGTCTACGTGACATCGATCGAATCGCCTGCGCAGCGTGCTCTCGCCATTGGCGCCGAGATCGTTCTCGGCGTGATACTACTTCTCGGCACGACGTGGCTGGCCACGCACCTTGCCGTGCGCATCTTCCACAAGAAGGAATTGTCTGCCCCGGGGGAACCTTTTGCCTAAAAACAAGTCCGCAACGCCTGCCGGCGCAAAGCACCAGGACCGCATGGAAGAACTCGGGCGTCTCAACGCCGAAGCCGAAGCGGGCGGCGGCCCGGAACGCCGCGAGCGCGAACACAAAGCCGGCAAACTCACCGCTCGAGAACGCGTCGATCTGCTTCTGGACGAAGGCACATTTCAGGAGCTCGATAAGTTTGTGCGTCACCGCTGCGTGGATTTTGGTATGCAGGAGCAGCGGCCTGCGGGCGACGGCTTTGTCACGGGGTTCGGCCGAATCGATGGACGCCTGGTTTATGTTTTCGCGCAGGACTTCACTGTTTTTGGCGGGTCGCTGTCGGAATCAAACGCGCTGAAAATTTGCAAAATTATGGATCTGGCCATGCGTGCGGGCGCGCCAGTGATCGGCTTGAACGATTCGGGCGGCGCGCGGATTCAGGAAGGCGTCGCTTCGCTGGCGGGTTACGCGGACATTTTCCTGCGGAACACCCTCGCCAGCGGCGTGATTCCGCAGATTAGCGCGATCATGGGTCCCTGCGCCGGTGGCGCGGTCTATTCCCCAGCCATTACCGATTTCATTTTCATGACCCGCGAAACTTCGTACATGTTCGTCACGGGCCCCGACGTGATCAGGACCGTGACCCACGAGGAAGTTACCAAGCAAGAGCTCGGCGGAGCCATGACTCACAACGCCACCAGCGGGGTGGCGCACTTCGTTTCGACGGATGACGCTGACTGCCTTGCGATGATTCGCGAACTGATGAGTTTTCTGCCTTCCAACAATCTGGAGGATGCGCCCCGCCGCGGCACTTCTGATCCGGCGGAGCGCCACGATGAATCGCTGAATGCGCTGGTTCCGGAAGATCCGCAAAAACCTTACGACATCAAGGATGCGATTCATTCGGTCGTCGACGACGGTTATTTCTTCGAAGTCCACGAGCATTTCGCGAAGAATCTGGTTGTGGGTTTTGCGCGTCTGGATGGGCGTCCCGTGGGCATTGTGGCCAACCAGCCGGCATTCCTGGCCGGGGTACTGGATATCAACGCGAGCGTCAAAGGCGCGCGCTTTGTGCGCTTCTGCGATGCCTTCAACATTCCGCTGATCACGTTTGAGGATGTGCCTGGCTTTCTTCCGGGCACGCAGCAGGAATTCGGCGGAATCATCAAGCACGGCGCGAAACTGCTGTTTGCCTTCGCGGAAGCGACCGTTCCGAAAATAACGGTCATCACGCGCAAGGCCTACGGCGGAGCTTATTGCGTCATGGCCTCCAAGCACATCCGCACGGACGCCAACTTTGCGTGGCCTTGCGCGGAAATCGCGGTGATGGGGCCGGAGAGCGCCGTCAACATCGTTTACAAACGCGAACTGGAACGCGCTTCCGACTCCGAGCGCGAATCCCTGCGCCAGGACAAGATTGCGGAATTCCGCGACCGCTTCGCCAATCCTTTTGTGGCTGCCGAGCGCGGCTATATCGATGCGGTTATCGAACCGGCTGAAACCCGCTTCAAGCTGATTACCGCGCTGCGTGCCCTTGAAAACAAAAAAGACACCAATCCCAAAAAGAAGCATGGCAACATCCCGCTGTAGCAAGTAGTTGTGGCGGTCGTTCTGGAGCGGGCGCGCGTTTGGCCGGGCGCGGTCGGGCGACACTTCCGCCGTCCCCATTGTTTTCCTTGACGCCGGGCTGCTTGCGGCCTAGATTGGGTGCCCCCGTACTGCGTGCCAGAGCTCGTGGTACAAGTCACGTTTTTTCAGAAGAGGTACCCGTGGCCACTCCGGGAAGAGAATATTCTCTGGATCAGCACTTGCTGGAACGACTGAAATATAGCGGGATCGATCCGCAAAACCTGGCTGATCTTGTCGCTATCGCCGTCAGTCTCAAAAACAAGTACGGCATCGTGCCATTTGCCGCTACGCCGCAAGGGCAGCCGATTCCCAACGCGCTTACCGTCAGCTATCTGATGGAAGGAATGACCGTCAATAAAGTCGTCAGCGTAGTCCTGGATATTCCCCGGCTCAGCGCATTGAAGATTTTGCCGAGAGGCATCCCTAAGTCCGCGCAGTTCGAGGTACAGATCACTCTCGGCGGCTAACTTTTCCTAGAATCGGAGTCTGTTGGAATTTATTTATTTTAATAAATGCTCCTGTAAGAATTCCACCGTGGCATAAAATTGGAAGTCCTGGTTCGACTTTTTGCGATAGCCGTGGCCTTCGTCTTTCGCGATCAATAACCACACTGGCGTCCCTTGTTTTTTCAGCGCATCGGCGATTTGTTGCGATTCGCTAACGGGCACGCGTGGATCGTTTTTTCCTGCGATCACGAACATGGGCTTCCTGATCTTTTCGATGTTGTTCATGGGCGCGATCCTTTCGAGATATTCGCGCATTTTGGGATCGCGTTCGTCGCCGTATTCGACGCGGCGCAAATCACGGCGGTAGGCTTCGGTGTGCTCGAGGAAGGTCACCAGGTTGGACATGCCGACGATATCGACGGAGCAGCGGATGCGGTCGCTGTAAAAGGTCGAGACCGCCAGGGTCATGTGCCCGCCGTAACTGCCGCCGGTGATTGCGATGCGATCCGCATCGAGATCGGGGCGCGTCGCGACCCAATCGAAGAGCGCGTTGATGTCTTTGTAGGTGTCGTCGCGCTTGAATCCGTTGTCGAGCAGCGTGAAGGACTTGCCGTACCCGGTGGATCCGCGGACGTTGGGCACAATCAGGGCAATGCCCATCTCGTTGAGGTAATAATTCGCGCGTCCGAGAAACGTCGGCTGCGATTGGCCTTCGGGACCGCCGTGAATCACTACCAGCACGGGGCGCTTGCCGGTAAATTTCGCGGCGGGCTTGTACAAGAATCCTGAAATCATTTTTCCGTCGAAGCTCTTCCAGTGGACAAGTTCTGCTTCCGGAAAAGCGTCGGTCTTCACGGCGGTTTCGCTTGCAGTCCATCGCTCCACTTTTCCGGTTGTGACGTCGATCGAGTAGCAGTCCCCCGGACTGCGTGCGTTGTTCAGCGAAAAAGCCAACTCGCGGCCGTTCTTGTGCCAGCGCAGCGCGCCGATCACTCCTGCCGGCAGCTTGGGCAGCGAGACCTCTTTCTCCGTCGCGGTGTCCATGACGCGCAAAACGCTAACGCCTTCTTCATCGGTTACAAAGACGAGGCGCTTCCCATCCTGTGTCAGATCAAATGTCTGTACGTCCCACGGGATCTTGCTGGTCAGATATTTCGGCTGCTTGGTCGCCAGATCCAGATAGAGAAGGCGCTGGAACTCCGAATCCCTGTCCGTGGTGACGTAGACGCCTTTTCCGTCCTTGCTGAATTGCGCATCGCCATAAAAAATCTTCTCTTTGGCCTCCCGCGGCGTAAACTCGGTCTTTACTCCCGTGGTCGTGTCCACGAGCCACAGATAGCTCTCGTTGATGGACAGTTCCTCGGTCAGCAAAATTTTCTTGTCATCTGGCGACCAGTCCTGTGGCTGCCATCCGCCCCCGGTAAGTTGCGTCAGCAAATGATCGCTCTTTGGATCGGCCGGGTCCATCACCCACAAATCCGTGTCCTTCCCTGTGCGGCGAGTGGACATATACGCGATCTGGTCGCCGCGCGACGACCAGGGGCCGCGCAAATTTCGCGACTTCCCGTCGGTCAGCAGCGTCACGTCGCTGGTCGCTACGTCGTAGCGGTACAACTGAAACCATTCGCCGCCGCCGACATCCTTGGAGAACACGATGTAGTCGCCGCCATTCGGGTGAAATGTGCCGTTGCCGACGGCATCCGCGAAAAAAGTGAGTTGCTGTCGCTCGCCGCCGGGCATCTTCACGAGGTGAAGCTGTGGCGTGTCGCCAAAGCGAGTGGCGATGAGCATCTCGCGGCGCGACGGATGCCAATCGGCGAGCGTGACCCCTCGATAGGACGAATATCGGCCCGCGGTATCCGCCCGGGAGGCGGGGATCGGCGGAACGCCATCCACTATCAGGTTTTCCCCTGGTGCTATTGCCGGCTCCTGCGCGGCCGCCGGCCTGCCCGAAACAGCGAACAACGCAAAGACTACAACCAGCTTCCATCTGTTAGTCATCTGCTCCCCGTTCTCACCCGGTGTCCCGCATCCGGCGCACTCGGCTTTTAACGAATTTGCCGCACCTTCATACACCCGAAGCGATTGGACACGCAACCTGCCTCGCTCGCCAGCCTTACCGCACCTGCGTGCTAGAATTTCCCCGCATCGCAAAGATGGCATGTTCAAGAAAATCCTGATCGCCAACCGCGGCGAAATCGCCGTCCGCATCCTTCGAGCCTGCCGGGAACTCGGCATTCGATCGGCCGCCGTCTTCAGCGAGGTCGATCGCAAATCCCTGCACGTGCGCCTGGCCGACGAGGCCTACCCGATAGGCGCGGCACCTGCTCGCGAAAGCTATCTAAACATTGGGAAGATCATCGCCGTGGCTCGACGCGCGGGTTGCGACGCCGTCCACCCAGGGTACGGCTTCTTAGCTGAAAATGCGGCCCTTCCACGTGCGTGCAGCGAAGCGGGCATTACGTTTATCGGTCCCTCCGCCGAAGCGATGGAAGCACTCGGCTCAAAGACGGCCGGCCGCCAGCTTGCCCGCCGATCTGAGGTTCCCACGGTCCCCGGCACCAACGATCCGATCGAGAAGCCTGACGAAGCACATGCGCTCGCAGAGTCCATGGGGTTTCCTGTTTTGCTAAAAGCCGTGGCCGGCGGCGGCGGAAAAGGCATGCGCCTGGTCCTGAGCGGGGCCGAATTCGCTTCTGCTTATCGCGACGCCTCGTCTGAGGCCGTGAATGCATTTGGCGACCCGCGCCTGTACCTCGAGAAGTATCTCGAGAAGCCGCGGCACATTGAAATCCAGATTCTTGCTGATTCCCATGGCCGCGTCGTTTCGCTCGGCGAGCGCGAATGCTCGGTGCAGCGGCGCCATCAGAAGGTGATTGAAGAAGCGCCGTCGCCGGTCGTTACGCCGGAACTGCGAAAGAAAATGGGTGATGCAGCGGTGCGCCTGGCTCGCGCGGGACAGTACACCAACGCGGGCACCGTGGAATTCCTCGTCGACGCGCATCTCAATTTTTATTTTCTAGAAGTGAACACTCGGCTGCAGGTCGAACATCCGGTTACCGAGCAAGTGACCGGACTTGATCTTGTTAAGCTCCAGATCGCTATCGCCGCCGGACATCGGCTGCCATTTGCCTGGGAAACCATTACCCCGCGTGGGCACGCGATGGAAGTTCGCCTCTACGCTGAAGATCCCGACAACAATTTCTTCCCGTCGCCGGGAAAGATTCTTTCGCGCCACGCTCCCAGCGGGCCCGGGATTCGGTTGGACGACGGTGTATATGAGGGCTGGACAGTTCCCAATGATTACGACCCGCTCCTTGCCAAACTCATCGCCTGGGGGAATAGCCGAGAGGAAACCATTGCGCGGCTTCGCCGAGCCCTCGAAGAGTCCACTATTACGGGCATCAAGACCAATATTGCGCTTTTCCGCCGCCTGCTGACCGAGCCCGATTTCCTGCGCAACGAAATCCATACCAAATGGCTGGACGAACTCCTTGCGCGCAAGCAGTCCCCTTCCGCTGCAGACGAAAGCTCCAGCGCCGACGCCGCCGCTATTGCCGCTGCGCTGTACCAAGCGACGCAGGCCGGTAAGAAGTCCGCTACATCATCGCCTGTGAATGATACCGGGAAAGCATCTCGCTGGAAGATGGAAGGACGTCGAGATCAACTGGACCAGACGCCATGAAATTCGACGTCCAGATCGCGGGCAAAACCCGCACCGTCGAACTCCAACTTGATTCCGACCGCTGGCAGATTTCGCTGGACGGCGTGGCCCTCGACGCCGACGCGGTCGAAATTGCGCCGAATATCTTCTCGATCTTGCTGAATGGCGAGTCTTATGAAGTTCGGCTTGCCGCCGCGAACGATGGCAAGCTTACACTGCAGACGCGCCATCACGAATTCGTCGCCCAGGTGATCGATCCGCGCGCGTGGCGCGGGCGGCGTCACGGGCCTGTGGAGGCTGAGGGGCGGCAGCAAATCGTCGCTCCGATGCCGGGGAAAGTAGTGCGCCTGTTGGTCAAAACAGGAGACAAGGTAGAAGCTGGGCAAGGCCTGCTCGTCGTGGAAGCGATGAAGATGCAGAATGAGGTGCGCTCACCGAAGACCGGCACCGTCGAACGGCTGCTCGCGAACGAAGGCCAGGCGGTCAATGCTGGCGATATTTTGGCCTGGATCGACTAATTTGCACGGACTCGTAGTGGTGGGCTCGCTCGGCCCGGCCTCAAGCGAGGCGCCGTTGCCGCCACATCACGCCACTACTACCCTAACGAATTTCTTCTTTCCGGCGCGCAACAAAAACTCGCGGGGCGTGCTCATGTCGATCTCTTTGCGTGCATCGTCAACACGGGCGCCATCGATTTCCACGCCGCCTTGCTCGATCAAACGGATCGCTTCACTCTTTGACGGCACGAGCTGCAACTCAACCAGCAGCGCCACAAGTTTCTTCGCCCCGCCCACAGGAACCTTCCTCACCGGCGCTCCCTCCGGGGCTTGACGGTCGCGGAAAATGCGCTGGAAGTTTTCGGCGGCCTTGCGCGCGGCGTCTTCACCCTGGAACCCTGCGATCACCTCCTGGGCTAACTGCATTTTTGCGTCCATCGGATGCAACGCTCCAGCACTGACCTCTTTTTTCAAAGCATCAATCTCGGCCGGCGTACGGTCCGTTACCAATTCGTAGTAAGTCCACATCAAGTCGTCGGGAATCGACATGATCTTGCCGAAGATTTCGTTCGGCGCTTCGGTGATGCCGATGTAGTTGCCGAGGCTCTTGGACATTTTGCGCTGGCCGTCGAGCCCAACGAGTATCGGCATAGTCAAGATGGCTTGCCCGGGCAATCCGTATTCGCGCTGGATTTCGCGATGCACAAGCAAGTTGAATTTTTGTTCGGTCGCGCCCAATTCGACGTCGGATTTCAAGGAAACGGCGTCGAAGGCCGTCAGCAGTGGATAGAGCAGTTCGTGCACGGAAATGGGATGGCCCTTCTCCAGGCGCGAACGAAAGTCCTCGCGTTCCAGCATGCGGGCCAGGCGGTAGTGCGAGGATAGCCGGACAACGTCTGCGGCCGACATCCTGCCGAGCCACTCGCTGTTGTAACGAACTTCGGTCTTATTTCGGTCCAGAATCTTGAACACTTGATCGAGATACGTTTTCGCGTTGGCATCGACCTGCTCGCGCGTCAGCGACGGCCGCGTTTCCGAAACGCCCGTGGGATCACCAATCATGGCGGAAAAGTCGCCGATCAGAAAGACCGCCGTGTGCCCCAAATCCTGAAAGTGTTTTAACTTGCGCAGAACGACGGTGTGTCCGAGATGAAGATCGGGCGCTGTGGGGTCCACTCCCAGATAAACGCGCAGAGGATTTCGGGTTTTCAGGGAGTTGGCAAGCTTTGCCTTCAGCTCGTCTTCGGGAATAATTTCCGCCGTACCCTTTTTCAGGTAGGCCAGCTGCTCATCTACCGATTTGAATTTGGTTTCGCTCATGGTCTCCGAATCGCGCTCGGTGCGTTACGCCTGCACCACGCGGCGTCCTGCGATTTTGTATTTTCCTTCCAGCACGATCTTTACCGCTTCGGAATAAATGCGGTGTTCTTCCGCCAAAATGCGCTCGGACAACGTCGCCTCGGTGTCTTCGTCATGAACCGGAATCGCGGCTTGCAGAACGATCGGCCCTGCATCCAGATTCTCGTCCACGAAATGCACGGTGCACCCGGCGAATTTCACGCCGTATTCCAACGCCTGACGCTGCGATTCGAGTCCTGGAAAAGAGGGCAATAGCGAGGGATGAATATTCAGGATGCGATTGGGAAACGCCGCGACGAAATATGGCGACAGCAGCCGCATATAACCGGCCAGGCAAATCAAATCCACTTTGTGCTCGTTCAAAACCGCTGCAACCTGGCGGTCATAGGCCTCGCGTTCCAACCCCTTCGACGGGATCACCCGCGTTGTAATCCCGCGCTCTTTGGCCTTGTCGATTCCCGGGGCGCCTTCACGATTGCTTACGACGATGGCGAGTTCTGCGCTGGGAATTCGCCCCGCCGCCACGCTCTCCGCCAGCGCCACAAAGTTCGACCCGCGGCCGCTCAACAGCACGCCTATGCGCCTTTTCATAAACTCGAAACGTTAGCATATCTGTTCGAAAGCTCGAAATTCGCGATCCCCGCGAGCTCACGCCGTCAACTCAGGTGGTACATTCTCATACGGCGCTTTACGCTTGTTTTTGGTGGAAGGCGTATATTTATGGTCGCCGACAAGCCGATACGCCCACGAGGTCCGATGACGCCGACAAACGAACGCTCTCGAAGCTTGACCGATCGGCCCGAATGCTGGCCGTCTCTGTTGCTCGAATCCTGGGAGGAAACCCGCGCGACTCTCCATATGTGGGCGCAGATCGTCGGTAAGGTGCGCCTTGCGCTCACTCCTTTGGTCAATCATTGGTGGAACGTGCCGCTGTATGTGAGTGCCCGCGGCCTGACCACCTCTTCCATGTCATACGAAAAAATGGTTTTCGAGCTGGAATTCGATTTCGTCGATCATCAGCTGGTGCTGAAAAAGAGCAACGGCTCGGTCAAGAAACTTGCGCTCGTGCCACGCAGCGTAGCCGATTTTTACAAAGACTTCATGGACATGCTGCGGTCGGAAGGCATCCACGTCAAAATCTGGAAGATGCCGGTCGAAATCCCAAATCCCATTCCTTTTGATCAAGACCAGGTTCACAAGTCGTACGATCCGGAAGCGGTCCGCAAATTCTGGCGCATCCTGGCCTCCGCCGACGCGGTGCTCAAGGATTTCCGTTCGCGCTTCATCGGCAAGAGCAGCCCGGTGCACTTTTTCTGGGGCAGCTTTGATCTGGCAGTCACGCGGTTTTCGGGGCGGCGCGCGCCGGAGCGTCCCGGCGCCGACCGCATTACCAGGGAGGCATACTCGCACGAAGTCAGTAGCGTCGGATGGTGGCCTGGCAGCGGGGACGTCAAGGAGCCAGCATTTTATTCCTACGCCAGCCCGGAGCCCGAAGGTTTCAAGGAATATCGCGCGCTTCCTGAAGCTGCGGCGTATCGCAAAGACCTCGGCGAATTCTTGCTGCCTTACGAAGCGGTGCGTCACGACGCATCTCCGACCAAGGCCCTTCTCGATTTTTGCCAGTCTACCTACGAGGCCGCGGCAATCCTGGGCAAATGGGACCGTCTCGCCTTGGAGAAAAACCCTGAATCCGCCGCGACAGCGGCGTGAGTGCGTTAGAATAGCGCTTTCTTTTTACCGATGAATTTCCGCGGGAGCTCAACCACATGAGAAGTCGGCGAACTGTATCGCACGCGATTGTCGTGTCCTTGTTTCTTTCCAGCGCGCTTTTGCTGCTGAGCGCAGCAAGTGCGCCGGCTTTTGCGCAAACGGCCGCGGTGCGCGACCCGGCAGAACCGCAGCAATCAGTTGCGAAGCCGAAGATTCTACCGCGTCCCGCAGGCGCCATCGACCGCGCGTCCATCGACGAAAAGTCGATGCGCGCGTTGATCGACCAGATGGTCGCTTGCGGCACGCGTCTGTCGATCGCGCCTTGGGACGATGCGAATCGCGGCCCTGGCTGCGGCCGTGACCGCATCGTGGCGAGGTTCAATGAGATCGCGAAGGCCTCGGGCGATAAATTGCAGGTGGTCGTCGATAAATTTGAAGCGACTTCCGCACGCACATCCAACAAACCAGCTCCGATGGAAAATGTGTATGCGATTCTGCCCGGCACGGACGAGAAACTTTCCAAAACGGTTTTTATCGTTTCGGGCCACCTCGATTCGCGGCCGTCCGATGACCAGGATACAAAAGCCGACGCTCCCGGCGCGGACGATGATGGATCGGGTGTCGCCGTGAGCGTGGAGTCGGCCAGACTGTTGAGCAAGCTGGGCGCGAACGGAAAGGGCAGCTATCGCGCCACGCTCTTGTTCGCTGCGGTCTCTGGCGAAGAGCAAGGTCTGCTGGGAAGCACGCACATGGTCGATTGGTTGAAGGAAAAAGGCTACACGGTTGGCGGGATGCTGGACGACGACATTGTCGGCGATGATCCCGCGCCGGGAGCGCCGCATCGCGTCCGCGTGTTTTCCGGAAACAGCGAAATCGACGATTGTGATTCACCCTCGCGAGAACTAGCGCGCGCGGTGGAGGAGATCGACGGCCGCGGCGCGATCCGCATGATATTTCGCGTGGACCGTTACGGACGAGGTGGCGATCACTATCCCTTTTACAAAGCAGGACTTCCTGCGGTGCGATTCACGGAACCGCTGGAAGACTACAATCATCAGCACCAGACGCCGCGGACCGAAGGCGACATTCAGTACGGCGATTTTGCGAAATATCTGAATGCCGCATTCTTGGGGAATGTTGCGCGGGACAACGCGGAAGCGCTGCGGCAGTTGGCGCTGGCCCCGGCGGCGCCGGTCAACGCGCGGCTGACGGGTGCGGTTACTCCGGATGCTAAGGTTTCCTGGTCAGCTGACGAAGATGCCGAACGCGCGGGATTCGAGATCCTGTGGCGCGAGACAACCGAGTCGCGCTGGACCGTCTACACCTTTACAGAATCCGCCGGCGAAACGGTGCTGAAGGGTGTGTCAACGGACAATCATTTCTTCGCGGTGCGTTCCGTCGGCAAGAACGGCGCGCGTTCCATCGCCGTACCAACCGAAATGGAGCGCCGTCCAATTCCCGGCACCACAAAAAAATAAGAGGGCTTTCCCGTTGTCCGTCCGCATGCGTATCACCTATCACCTGACTGTCGACGATTACTCCGATGCAGCGCAATTTGCTCGCCCGAAAAGCTACAGACTTTTCCTGGTTGCGGCGTTTGCACTGGGTGTTTTGTTCCTCGGGGTATGGATTCGCGACAGGGGTATCAGGGCTCTTCTCTGGGGTTTAGGTGTTCTGAGTTCCGTTCCCGTACTCGTGTGTCTGGACAAGGCGGCGTTCAAAGCGTACACCAAGAAGGCAGCGCAAGAAGCAGCAGATAAAGAGTTAACCGTCGATTTTTCTGAACAGGGCCTTCACACATCGGATCCCGAAAATAAGAGCGACACCGGATGGTCTCAATTCTCCGACGCACGGGAGTCGGACCGCTCATTCATTTTGTATCAGTCCGGCTTAATCACCGCCATATTTCCAAAGCGCGCCTTTGATCCTGTCGATGTGGCGACCTTTCGGGACCTGCTCAAATCCAAGATCGGAACGTTTAGACGTGGCGCGATACGGCGACAGGCCGCGCGAAAATGACGAAGCGGTAGCCGACCGGGCGTATACCTTAGAAGGCGGCACTTATTCGCCAGGGCCTCGTCAGCTTTTCGCAAGTTTGGCGCCCCAGGAATCGGGGCTCAGGTCCTTGGCGTGTTGTGAAAAAAGCCAATGATGGCCATCAAGGTCGACGACACCATATTGATGTTCACCGTAGATGGTTTGGTTCAGCTGCTCGACAATCCGGGCGCCGGTCGATTTCACTTTGCGGTAGTGCGCGTCGACGTCGTTCACGAAAATTGTCAAGCTCTGTGTACCGTACCCGAGTTGTGCTGGGCTCGAAGAGCTTGGCTTCGCGGCCTTGACCATGATCCAAGCGTCGCCGAGATGCATTTGCGCGCCGCTGACTGGCCCATTAGGCGGGCCGTAGCGGTAGTGCTCGACGAAGCCGAACGTCTTGCTCAACCAATCGATTGCCGCGACAACGTCCTGATAGAAGACGTGCGGGAGCACCGTGTCGACCGGGACGGAACGATTCTTCATAGGCCGCCCATGGTACAACGATTCGCTCAGCAACTCTAAAGACCAATCGCTGCAATCTCAGCGCGCAGCGGCAACCGCTTGGGCGAAGGTGATGAAGTGGCCGGCGGGATCTTGGTAGCCGACTTCGCGCATGCCGTAGAACGCGGTGCGCTCCGGCTGCGCGACTTTGGAGCTCTTCAGGGCCGTCAAGACCGCATCCAGGTTATCAACCTCGATGTAAAGGAACGTTGGGCCTTTTCTCGCGGCTTCTGAGATGAGCGGCATATCTTCGCCAAGGCTCGCATAGCTCTGGTACATCACCTCAGTGGTCCCCTTCTGCAACGCAACGAAGCCCAGCTTATTCCCGTGAGGAACTTCGATGGTCTTGGCAAAGCCTAGAGCGTCCACCCAGAAAGGCAGAACGGGTTCGATTTCCTTGACGAAGAGGACCGGGGTAATGCGTTTGACGTTCATCATTTCCTCCAGTGGATTCGCGGGGATCGCTGTTAGACGACAGAACAAAGCCTGAGCGACGAAAACGACAAGAAAGTGTCGAAAAATGCGAAAGCACATTTTGCTCGCATCGCCTAGGTAGTCTAAGTTAGACTAGTCGGAGTTTAATTGTTCGCTTTCGTGGTGTCAAGGGAGTTCGTGGGGAAAGGGAGCCGGGAAAAATTCTGATCGATAAATTCATCGCTCCCGAGCCGTCCAAAGCATCCTTTCTGGAAAGCGCGCATAGGGTCCAGCGCTTTCTCAAAACCTTACCCGGCTTCGAAAGGATTTCTCTACGAGAAGAAAGAGGGGCAAGGCCAATACAACTATGTGACGACAGCTGTGTGGGAAAGCGAAAGAGCTTTCAACGAAGCAACGAGTGCCGTAGCCACTGAATTCAGCAAGGAAGGCATCGACCCGCAGAAAGTAATGGATGAACTCAAGATTGAACGTGAGCGGGCTGTGTATGAAAGATCGCACTACTAGAATGCGGTAAAACAAATGCGAGTAAAGGAGGAGTGATGCCGAGAGATACCAGGCAGCTGCAGGATTTGATCTCGATCGGACCAGCGATGCTACGAGATTTTGAGTTGCTGGGTGTCCGCAGCGTGGCGGATCTGGCTCGTCGAAGCCCAGAGCGGCTTTATCGTCAACTTGGACGCGTGGCGAAACAACATCAAGACATTTGCGTACTCGATACATTCCGCGCGACGGTGGCACAGGCGCGCGATTCACGCTTGCCGGCCGAGCAGTGTGCCTGGTGGTGGTGGAGCAACAAGAGGAAAGGTGCCTGAGAATGCGGAATGGGAAGCGAGCGAAGTGGACCACACCCGATCTGGTGATTTTGAGTTTGCTGGCGGAGCGGGGAATGCATGGGTATGAGGTGAATCTGGAACTGGAGCGGCGCTGCGTGCGAGATTGGGCGGGGATATCGCGGCCGCAGGTTTATTACTCGCTAGAGAAGTTGGCTGCGGCGGGACTGATTCGCTCGGGGGAGAGCGATGAACCTGCCGCCGGGCCGGCGCGGCGCGTGTTCGATACTACCGCGAAGGGAAGACACGCGTTGAGCGGTGCGTTGGAGCGGCAAGAATGGACTACGCAGCGGGACCGGCCGGCGTTTCTGACATGGGTGGCGTTGTCCTGGCAGGCGCGGGATGGCGCGTTTCAGAAGCAGATCGCGCGGCGGAGGAAATTCCTGGAGAGCGAACTGGCGAGGGAGGAGGAAACACTACGCTCGATACTAGAGGAAGTTGGGCATCCGTATCATGAGGCGGTTTGGATGGTGAGTTTGATGATCGAGCAGTTCAAGACGGAGTTGCAGTGGTTGCGCAACGTGGCGCGGGAATTGCCGCGACGAGCGAGCGCGAAGAATCCCGAGTATGCGACTTCGCAGGAAGCAATGACACGGCGCTAGCGCGCGGGAATCATCTTAGCTACTCCGGGCTCCGTCCAGATGGCGTCGCCATTGCTATCGTAGAACTGTAGCGCGGGGCCCATCGGAACATTCATGTTGACCTCAGGACCGCTCATGTCCTTCCTAATCCTGACTTGGGGATTCAAAGTTAGGCGGGCGCGGATTTGGCCATCTCCGTCTTTTACGACGAAGTCTTGCGCTTCCACGGTACGGGCGTGGATTACGGCGGAGTCCACGTGGTCGGCGGGCTTGGCCGCGATCAATACCAGGGAAGTGCTTGAGAGCGCGAGTAGGATGGCAGCTAATTTCCAGCGGCGGTTCTGGGTTTCGAGCCTGTCGAGGCGGGCGGATAGAGCTTGCAAATCGTTATTTGTGGATGGCATGCATTGCCTCCGAGTGAGTTGGAGTGGGGTGGGGATTCCGTTGGTGTTAGACGTGGGAAGGGTTCTTTAGTGAGCGTTTGACGTTTGCCTGTTACATCGTGGCGCCGCGGATCAGTGGCCACAGGCCCTTCGAGATTCAGGGTAAACAGGAGTGCCTGTGCTACTGGAGATGCAGCGAGCCCGTGTAGGTTACCCGGGCTTTGCCGGAGTCGCCGCGCTCAATGCGTCCGATGCGGAAGAATTTTTCGCGGCGGCGCTTGAGGTCGGCTTCGACGGACTGCACGCGGGCTTGCGGGACGACCAGGATCATGCCCACGCCTAGGTTGAAAGATTGCAGAAGTTCGTCGGTTTCGATCTTTCCGATCTTCGCGAGATATTTGAAAATAGGTGGAACGGGCCAGCCAGCAAGGTCTACCTGAGCTTGAACGCCGGACGGCAGGACGCGCGGCAGGTTGCCGGGAATACCGCCGCCGGTGATGTGCGCCAAAGCGGAAACCCAGCCGCGGGCTACAATATTTTTCAGCGCGGGGGCGTAGCAGAGGTGCGGCTTGAGGAGTTCGGCGCCGATCTTGTTGCCGACTTCCGCGACGTACGTATCCGGTTTGAGTTTCGCGACATCGAAAACCAGCTTGCGGGCGAGCGAATAGCCGTTGGTATGCAGGCCAGCGGAAGGCAGAGCGATGAGCACGTCGCCTGGCTTTACGCTTTTTCCGGTGAGCAGATTCTTGCGCTCTACGGCGCCGACGATAAAACCTGCGAGATCGTATTCGCCCGCAGGATAGAAACCCGGCATCTCGGCGGTCTCGCCGCCGATGAGAGCGCAGCCTGCTTTGCGGCAAGCCCGGCTCATTCCCTCGACGAGTTGCTCGACTACATTGGGATCGAGCTTGCCCATCGCGAGGTAGTCCAGAAAGAACAACGGCTCGGCGCCTTGCACCAGAATGTCGTTGACGCAGTGATTTACGAGGTCCCCGCCGACCGTGGAATGGACGCCGGTGGCCATGGCGACTTTCAGTTTGGTGCCGACGCCGTCGGCGCTGGAGACCAGCACCGGCTCTTTCCATTTCTTTTTATCCAGGGCAAACAACCCGCCAAAGCCACCGATGCCTCCGAGGACTCCCGATGTGAAGGTGCGGCTTGCGTGATGGCGGATGCGCTGCTTAGCGGCGTCAGCCGTGGCGATGTCCACTCCTGCGTCGGCATATTTCATGGGGAGAGATTCGATGTCCGTTTCTGGTCCGGGCGCGCGCGATTCCGGCCGTGCTCTATTGGAGGATAACTGATTGCCGCGAGGCGGGTGCGGCTTTTTACTCTAACGGCTACTAGCTGATTAAGAACTAAAACATGTGAAACAATCGTTTCCAACGCACGAGGCCGGGGTGCAGAACGGCGCTCGCGTAGGCCAGAAATCGTTCGCGGGTTTGACCAGGCTCCCACGCATCGGACGGTACGTCGAGCGACATGTAAATCATAACCGGTGTGCCGATGATGTCGCTGCGCGGGACGCAACCCCAGAAACGGCTGTCGTACGAGTTGGTGCGGTTGTCGCCCATCGCGAAATAACAATTGTCGGGAACCTTGTAGGGAAACTTGATGTCGGCGTAACCCGGCGGAGCGCTTCCCGCGGGGGCCGGTTCGGTGGGGCCAACGGCATACATCTCATGGAGTTTCGTTCCGTTGACGTAAACATTGCCGCCGCGTACGTCAATTGTATCGCCGGGCAGCCCGATGGCGCGCTTGATCAAGTCCGTACTTTCCGGCGCAAACGGCGGCTTGAAGATGATCACCTGCTGGCGGTGCGGATTGCGCCACAGCGGCACGTGCCAGTTGGTGAAGGGCACACCGGCGTCGTAGCCGATGCGGCTCATGATCAGGTGGTCGCCGACCAGCATGGTGTTTTCCATGGAGCCCGAAGGAATCACGCGAGCCTGGCCGATGGTGCCGTTGATGAGCATGAACACCAGGGCCACCCAGAACCAGGCGACCACTTCGCGCTGAATGCGCTGGCGCACCGGTAGAACCGATTGTTTCTCATTTCTGTTTTCGTTTGTCTTCGGATCAGCTGTCACATTTCACCACCACAGCAGCATCTCGGCCGCTGCGTTTCTGATTCGGTCGCCATTCCCACTACCCGCGATCCGCTTGGAACCTAAAACGTATGAAACAAACGCCGCCAGCGCACCACGCCGGGATGCAGTATGGCGCTCGCGTAGGCCAAAAATCGTTCGCGAATCTGGCCGGGCTCCCAGGCATCCTGCGGCACGTCGAGCGACATGTAAATCATGACCGGCGTACCGATGATGTCGTTGCGTGGGACGCAACCCCAGAAACGGCTGTCGTACGAGTTGGTGCGGTTGTCGCCCATCGCGAAATAACAATTGTCGGGAACCTTATAGGGAAACTTGATGTCGGTGTAGCCCGGCGGCGCGCTTCCCGGAGGAGCTGGCTCACTCGGGCCAATGGTGTACGTTTCTTTGAGTTTCTCGCCGTTGACGTACACCGAGCCGCCACGGAGATCCACAGTATCGCCCGGCAAGCCAATCGTGCGTTTCACGTAATCCGGCGTATCCGGAGCAAATGGCGGCTTGAAGATAATCACCTGCTGGCGGTGCGGATTGCGCCACAGCGGCACGTGCCAGTTGGTGAAGGGCACGCCAGCGTCGTAGCCGATACGGCTCATGATCAGGTGATCGCCAATCAGCAGCGTATTTTCCATCGAGCCGGAAGGAATAACGCGGGCCTGGCCAATCGTGCCATTGATGAGCATGAACGCCAGCGCCACCCAAAACCACGCGATGATTTCGCGTTCGACCCGCTGACCAACCGGGAGCTTTGCTTCTTTCTCTTTTTTGTCTTTATCTTCGTTCGTGGGTTCAGCTTTCACGTTCCACCGCCACAGGGCGCTCGGCCGCTGGGTCTTCTCTTCGACTGCCATTCGTCGCGTCACGGAGTACCTCGTGGGACGCGCCTTTGCCCACTTCCAGCTGCACCAGGTCCGTGGGGTACACCCCAGTGTAGCAAGACGTGCAGTAATTGCCCTTGGTGTCGTTCACCGCTCGTCTCAGACTGGCAAGTGAGACGTAGCCGAGCGAATCGGCGCCGAGAAACTTGCGAATTTCTTCGGGCGAGTTGGAGGAAGCGATCAACTCTTCGCGCGTGGGCGTGTCCACGCCGTAGTAACAAGGAGAGACCGTCGGCGGACAGCTGATGCGCACGTGAACCTCTTTTGCGCCGGCTTCCTGCACCATGCGGACGATCTTCCGGCTGGTGGTGCCGCGGACGATGGAATCGTCTACAAGAACGACGCGCTTGCCTTCAATCAGCCCGCGAATGGGATTGAGCTTGAGCTTCACGCCGAAATTGCGAATCGCTTGCGAAGGCTCGATGAACGTGCGTCCGATGTAGTGGTTGCGAATCAGTCCCATACGAAACGGAATGCCCGATTCAAGTGAGTAGCCAACCGCAGCCGGCACACCGGAGTCCGGCACCGGGACTACGATATCGGCCTCCACGGGATGTTCCTGCGCCAGGAGGCGGCCGAGCTCTTCGCGGCTCTCATTCACCGAGCGGCCAAAGATGATGCTGTCCGGCCGTGAAAAATAGACATGCTCGAAGATGCATTGTTGCAGGGGCTTCTGCGGGGCAAAGCGAATGGACTCGATGCCGGAACGCGAGATGCGCACCATTTCGCCTGGCTCGACTTCGCGAACGTATTGCGCGTTCAGAAGATCGAAGGCGCACGTTTCCGACGCGACCAGCCAGGCATCGCCAAGCCTGCCGAGATTGAGCGGCCTGAATCCGCGGGGATCGCGCACGGCGTAAAGTTCGTCGGGCGTCAGCACGAGCAGCGAGTACGCGCCTTCCACTTGATTCAGCGCGTCGCCGATCGCTCCGGAAAGATTGCGGGCTTGCGAGCGTGCGAGGAGATGCACGATGACTTCGGTGTCGCTGTTGGTCTGGAAGATCGAGCCACGATGTTCGAGTTTGCGGCGCCACTCGGCAGCGTTGGTGAGATTTCCGTTGTGGCCGAGCGCCACTTTTCCTTTGTTGCAATCGATCAGGATGGGTTGCGCGTTGAGCAGTGCTTTGTCGCCAGCGGTGGAATAGCGCGTGTGGCCGATCGCCGAGTTCCCCGGAAGCGTGTTCAACACGCTGGGCGTGAAAATTTCTTCCACTTCGCCCATGGCGCGATGAAGATGCAGATCGCCGCCATCGCTGGAGACGATTCCGGCCGATTCCTGGCCACGATGTTGCAGCGCGTAAAGGCCGAGATACGCGAGCTTCGAGGCTTCTTCGTGGCCGAAGACGCCGAACACACCACATTCGTCGTGAAAGCGGTCGTCAGCGAAAGCGAGCTTTTGCGTCATAGTTAACGATCGCACTGCGATATTTCCCTGCGAATCACAAATGCCGCTAATCCCCCGCGACTATCGAGGCGGCTACCGAACTTTTAGAGCGCGTTCTAGCGAATGGGCCCAGACGTCGCGCAGAGCATCGAGCGGGCTGTCGATCGCTGCGCTCCTCTTATATTGGATGCGAAATGCCTTGTCCCGGGTAACCTGGCCGATTTGTTGCGCGGTCACACCATATTGTCGCGCACTCTCCAGAACGCGGGCAAGCAGAGAAGACTTGACCGAAACGACAGCGCGAGCGCCGCGCTCGTTGAAGAGCGCGTGTTCCGCGGGAGGTTCGGATCCTTCCAGACTCACGCTTGCGCTGAGCCCGTTAGCCGCAAAGCAACACTCCGCCAGCGTGACTGCTATGCCGCCGTCACTGATGTCGTGCGCTGATTGCACCAGGCTTTCGCTGGCCAGCGCCACAAGCATTTGTTGCAAGCGTTTCTCGGCCGCGAGGTCGACTTGGGGCGGTTCGCCTGCCACGATCTGCGCAATCGTCTTGGAATACTCGGACGAAGAAAATTCTCGTGCCAAGTTAGCCGTCGATGTAGTAAATCCCGCGCCATCCAGAAGCAAGATCAGGTCACCCTTTTCGCGAAACCCGAGTTTCAACGCGTGCGACGCATCGTCGATGATGCCAAGGATTCCGATCACTGGCGTCGGATAGATCGACTTGCCAAGCGTCTCATTGTAAAAGCTGACGTTGCCGCCGGTAATGGGCGTTTCGAGTTCGTCGCACGCTACCGTCACCCCATCGATGGCTTCGCTGAATTGCCACATCACATCCGGTTTTTCCGGGCTGCCAAAATTGAGACAGTTTGTCGCGGCGATTGCGCGTGCGCCGCTGCATGCAACGTTTCGGGCAGCTTCCGCGACGGCGTGCATCGCGCCCAACCGGGGATTCAGATGGCACCAACGGCCATTGCCGTCGGTGGAGAGCGCCAAGGCCCGCTTCACTTCTCCGGTCTGCGGATCCTTGATGCGAATTACGGCCGCGTCACTGGCTCCAGGTCCCGCGAGCGTATTTGTCCGCACCATCGTGTCGTATTGCTCGGTGATCCATTGCTTCGATGCGATCGCCGGCGAAGCCAGCAGTTTCTTGAAATTGTCAGTGAAGTTCGTCGTGCCCGCTTTGAAAACAAACCAGTCAGCAGCCGTTTCCCTGCGCAGTGGTGGCTGTGCGATTGGGCGCTGGTAGACAGGTCCCTCTTCGGCCAGCGGGTGCGCGGGAATTTCGGCCGCGACCTCGCCGTGGTTAAGCACTCTCGCGATGCCGCCTTCGGTGACCGTCCCGACTACGACGGCATCCAGTCCCCATTTCTTGAAGACATCGAGCACTTCGCGCTCGCGGCCCTTCTCTGCGACCAGCAGCATGCGCTCCTGCGATTCGCTGAGCATGATTTCGTATGGCGTCATGCCAGATTCGCGCTGCGGAACCTTCGCGAGGTCGATTTCAATCCCGGTCCCGCCTCGCGAAGCCATTTCCATTGTCGAGCACGTCAGGCCGGCCGCGCCCATATCTTGAATCGCAACCACCGCACCTGTGTGCATCGCCTCGATGCACGCCTCCAGCAACAGCTTTTCCATGAAGGGATCGCCCACCTGCACATTGGGCCGCTTTTGCTGCGACTCTTCCGTGAATTCAGCCGAGGCCAACAGCGATGCGCCATGAATACCATCACGCCCCGTTTTTGCGCCGACGTAAATCACGGGATTGCCGATGCCTTTGGCCCTCGCGAGAAAGATTTCTTCCTTGCGCGCGATGCCCAGCGCGAGCGCGTTGACCAGTGGATTTTGCGAGTAGCACGGCTCGAAGCAGACTTCGCCGCCGACCGTAGGAACGCCAAAACAGTTGCCGTAGTTCGCCACGCCGCGAGTCACACCATCGAGAATAAGGCGATTTTTGGCCGCTTCTTCCTCGCTCGTCGTCTTGCTGGCCGTGATTTCGCCGAACCGCAGCGAATCCAACACTGCGATGGGCCGCGCGCCCATGGTGAAGATGTCGCGCAGGATGCCGCCAACGCCGGTGGTGGCGCCCTGGAAGGGTTCCACGTAACTCGGATGATTGTGCGATTCGATCTTGAACGCGGCCACCAGGCCGTCGCCAATGTCCACAACCCCGGCATTTTCGCCAGGGCCTTGCACCACGAGCTTTCCGCGCGTCGGTAGACGCTTCAGATGCACTTTACTCGATTTATACGAGCAGTGCTCGCTCCACATAACGCTGAAGATACCCAGCTCAGTAATGTTCGGGTCGCGCCCAAGGATTTTCTTGACGCGAGCGTATTCTTCCGACGTTAGGCCGTGTTCAGCGGCAATTTCGGGCGTGACCTTAATTTCGGTGGGTGCAGTAGCCATTACGCTCTATTCATTGCTCCGGCAAAAAATCCAAATAAAAGAGGGGGCGCGCGACAGGGATCACGCCGTTGCCTTTGCGGCGCCAACCAGCGCTTCGATCATCGATTGAAAAATCACTAGCCCGTCGGCGGAGTCCAATGCCGATTCGACGGCGCGCTCCGGGTGCGGCATCAACCCGACCACGTTGCGTTCGCGATTGCAAATACCTGCGATGTTGTTCATCGAACCGTTCGGATTTCCGCTCGCATCATCGGAACCGTCCGGAGCCGTGTAGCGGAAAATGACTTGGCGATTTCTCTCTAGCTCGGAGAGCGTCGCTTCGCCTGCGGTATAGTTGCCGTCGTTGTGCGCGATCGGAATCCGCAGGAGCTGGCCCTTCTTGGCGGCATTGGTAAACGGCGTGTCGGTCTGCTCGACGCGAATGTGCACATGACGGCAAATGTAGCGCAGGCCGGAGTTGCGCATCATCGCGCCGGGCAGCAGTCCCGCTTCCAGCAGAATCTGAAATCCATTACAGATACCCAGAACGATGCCGCCGCTGTTCGCGAATCTTTCCACCGACTTCATCACCGGGGAAAAGCGCGCAATGGCTCCGGTGCGCAGATAGTCCCCGTAGGCGAATCCGCCGGGCAGAATGATGGCGTCGCAGTCTCCAAGATCCTCGGATTGGTGCCAGATAAATTCGACCGGTTTCTGCAACACATTCCCGACGGCGTAAAACGCGTCGTGATCGCAATTCGATCCGGGAAAGACAACGACTCCAAACTTCATCAGGTTGGCAGCTCCTTTTGGAAACTAGGGAACCTCTATTTTAGCACAGGGGGAGTTTGGCTTAGGATCGAGATCTTGTGCGGGCTGTACGAATCCACAGAAACGCGCGATAGCTCCTGGCCGCCTAGCTTCCCGAAACTGAAGGGTGACCGAGCCGAGGGCAACTCATTTGTCGCTATGGTCCTGGCTGAAGGCCAAACGAAAGCCGAAGGGATCTTCGACGACCATTTCGTAGCAGTTGTAGATGCGCAACACTGGTTTTTCCAGAATGTTGGCGCCCTTCACTTGCAACTCCGCGTACAGAGCATCGAGGTCGTCCACCCATACATAGGCATCCAGGCCAATTTTGCGGCGGTTCACGTTCGGTGATACTTCCGCTCCCTCATCCACTTTGCCGAAATGAATTTCCGCTTGGTCGCGCGCAACCATCGCAAATGTAGGCGGGTTCCCGAAATAACCCAGGATCTGAAAGCCGAGAATATCGCGGTAATGCTCGGCCGCGGTCACGACATCGCGAACGATAAAGTGAGGGTTAATCGCTTTGAGACGGGCTTTTGCACTCGCACTGGCGTGGCCTTCGGTCATGGCGCACCTCGAATGCGAATTTTGCCCTAAACGCCAATGCTCATCAAATGGAACGTCCGGAGAGCCCGGACGGGGGTGGCGCATCGGCAGGCTTCGTCGTGGTGGGCACAATGCCGTCTAAGCCGAGCACATTGACGAGGCTGGCATTGGCGGGAACAATGTATTTTGTGTTTTGCGCCAAAGTATTGTTCAGCACTTCGAGCTTCCGCATCGTTTCGGCGCGTTCCTTGAAATAAGTCTCCGCTGCGTTGGAGACCAGCTTGATCGCCTCGGCTTCGGCGTTCGCTCGCGTGATCCGTGCCTGAGCATCGCCTTCGGCTCGCAGAATCTCCGACTGCTTCGTGCCTTCGGCCTGCAAGATTTGGCTTTGCTTGATGCCTTCCGCCTCTAGCACCGCGGCACGCTTCTCGCGTTCCGCTTTCATCTGACGCGACATTGCGTCAGTGATGTCGCGGGGCGGCTCGATCTTCTGTACTTCCACGCGCGTGACTTTTACGCCCCAGCCGTTGGTCGCTTCGTCGAGCACTTGGCGCAAATTCGTGTTGATCATGTCGCGCGCCACCAGCGTTTCGTCCAGCGTGCGGTCGCCGATCAAGTTGCGCAGGTTGGTTTGCGCCAGCGTAGTGCAGGCATAGCCGAAATCCTGTACTTCGTATTGCGATTTCACGGGGTCGATCACCTTGTAGTAGACCACCGCATCCACTTCCACGGTCACATTGTCCTTGGTGATCAATTTTTGCGGCGGCACGGTGATGACCTGCTCGCGCATGTCCACGCGTACGATGTCGTCGATGAAAGGAACGATAAAGGTCAGCCCCGACGGCGCCATTCCGTGATACTTGCCCAACCGCGTAATCAGCCCTTTTTCATACTGCCGAACCGTACGCGCTCCTCTCGCGAGCGCCACAAGGCCGAAAACCGCGAAAATAAACAGAAATGCGATAAACAGTGCGCCGGTATCCATCGCCCTCACCTCACTCTGAGCGTTACGCCCTCGACCGATTCGACTTTCACTTCCGCGCCAAGATCGCGCGCCGCTTCACCGGCACTCGCAAGTTCCGCGCGCCACAGCTCGTCGCCCACTTTGACCATGCCGGGCTCGTGCAGCGCGATGCGCTTAGTCACCACGCCGGTCTTTCCTACGATCGCATCGATATTGCTGGGGTGATTTTTCACCGTGAGCTTGGCCTTTAACCAGCTACGGAAGATAGCGAGGTACAGCAGGGCCAGGCCACCTGCGGCGAGCAAACCTATCTTTTCCGAACCGGCCAGCAATCCGATACCACCGCCGATGGCCAGCGACCCGCCGATCAGCGCCAGGTCGAATCCGGTCATCGCGCCCAGTGCCAGTTCCACGATCACGCACACGATGCCGCCGATGATCAGCAGCCAATTCACCCACATACCCACAGAGATACTCCTGACCGTGCAAGAATGCCGGGCGATAACGTCGCTTTAGGTTCTCTCCAATGATCAAGCCAATCCGGCGCCGCTTTGCGTAAAGGACGACGGGCCATAGCCAAAGAGTACAAGGGGAAAGATAACGCCGGAAAACTCTCGTCGGGTTTGCCGCTCGACACTGCTCGCCGAGCTATTTTGTCAATTTGCGGCTTTCAGGGACGCGCGTTCGGCGAGAAGAACCCAATCGGCAAGTCGCGCGAGGTCCGCAATCCCGCCGGCGCATCCAGAATCACTGGAATCGAGTTCACCACCACGGACGCAGTTGCAATATCTCCGTGTGAACCACCAGGAATCACCAGGCTAATGTTGGGATGACCTTTCAACTCAAGCGTGTCCGCCGGATCTTTCGCGCCAACATACATCTGCAGTTCGAGGTACACAAGTTCCTTCCCGCCGCGTGTGCCTCGGGCGATCTGGTGTACGCCGGCAGCTTGGCCCGCTTCCACGGTCAGAAACTCTGTTTGCACTCTCTCGGTTGCGACCATCGGCTCGATCGTCTCCGTAATGTCATCGACGGGCAGATTCAAGCTGTCCGCCACCATGGCCACGGACTCGGGAAGTCCTACGTGCTTGATGACACCTTCCGCTACCCTCGCGCGGAATTCTTCCACCGTCATTCCCGCGCCAATCTTTTTCTGTAAAGGCAGTCGTCGTTTCGACGCGTCCACGATGCGCAACGCCTTAGCATGCTCGATCCGCTGCGACACCGCCGCGAGCGTCACCAGCAGCTTGTCCATCACGAAACCCGGATTCACGCCTGTTCCAACAAGCGCAACGCCCCAATCCTTTGCCGCCGCATCGAGTTTCGCCGCCAACTCCGGATACGTGCGGTAAGGATACGCAAGCTCCTCGCACGTCGAAACGACGCAAGACTCCGCTTCCAGGCAGGCCAGCAACTGGTCCATCACCTTCGACAACGAAGACGACGTCGAATGAATTACGACGTCCGCAGCCTGATCGAGAATCTCCTTCGCATCGGCGGAAATTTTCACGCCCCAGGGAGCGTCCGAAGCGCCGACAACTTCTCCGAGATCCCGGCCAACTTTTGCAGGATCGGTGTCAATCGCCCCGCAAATCTCGATGGCGTGCTTTTCCCGCATTAATCGCGCGATGGAGGCACCGATAGGCCCTACGCCGTACTGGATGGCGCGAATTCTTTTTTTCACGAAGCTCTCCGTTGTCGTTTCACAGCCCAGGAGCACACCGCACATTTTGGCTGGAAGCGAATCTCTAACGATAGAGGAATTCGCAAAGGCAGGCAACGCAAAACGCGCCGTCACAAACGCGAGACACACGCAACCAGAATGTAGGCGCCGGCCAGTGCAATCGATGCAATTCCCGGGCATCGACGGACCCGGGACGTACTAGAATGTCTGTTTCATGACGGCCCCAAAACTTCATCCGGTGCGCGCCCTCATTTTTGATCTGGACGGCACGCTCATCGACTCCAAGCGCGACCTGATCCACTCCGTCAACGCCATGCTTGGCGAAATGGGCCGCGCGAGACTGGACGAAGAGACGATTTCGGGCTATATCGGGCACGGCGCGCCCGTACTCGTTTCGAGGGCGCTTGGTGGCAACGCAAAAGAGGAGGAATTGCGGCGCGCGCTGCAATTCTTCCTGGGCTATTACGAGGAACACAAGATGGACACCACGTGCGCATACCCCGGGATCCCCGATGCGCTCGCCGAACTCAGCCGCAAGAAAGTGCCGATGGCCGTGCTTACCAACAAGCCGGTGAAAATCAGCGTGCGCATTCTGGACTCGCTCGGTTTGGCGAGCCATTTTCGCGTGATCTACGGCGGCAATAGTTTTGAAACGAAAAAGCCGGATCCTTTCGGCGCGAACAAAATTCTCACCGAGTTCGGCGCGCAGCCACGCGAAACTATGATCGTAGGCGATTCCGAGGTGGACGTGCAGACCGCACGCAACGCAGGCACGATCGCGGCGGCGGTGAACTACGGCTTTGGCGTCCACGATCGGACTCAGCACCCTGCCGATATTTACCTGGACAAACTTTCCGATCTCGTCCCGCTCGTCGACTGACTTCGCGGCACGCGCGAGCGAAAAGTGGCTCCCATGAACAGGCACGTGCAATAGACAACTTGCCTTCCGGCGCAGCAGTTGGCAGACTCTGCGCGTGATTATCGGCCTCTTCCCTGAACTCGAACCCGCCGGAGGAATCCAGCGAGTAGGCCGTCATCTTGCTTCGGTGATGATGGATTTCGCCTCCGGCCGCGGCATGGAATCTCGGCTGCTCAGCCTGAACGACACGCCAGAGCTTCATAGGATGTCGGTCGCCGGGCGTGAATTCGTTTTTACGGGCAGCGAGCGAGCTAAGGGACGCTTCACAGCGTCGGCGATGCGCTCGGCGAGGCGGCATGCGAAACTCGTCGTGGCCGCACACCCGTATCTCGCGCCGGTCGTGCAAGCGATGCGAATTGCTGCGCCGCGCATGAAGTCGATCGTCGTTGCTCACGGCATTGAAGTATGGGAACCACTCTCCACCCTCCGTCGCCGAGCGCTACGTGGCGCCACCCTCATCCTAACCCCGACGCAAGACACGGCCGACCATATCGCCTCCCAGCAACGAGTTCCGCGAGATCGCATCCGCGTTTTGCCCTGGGCGCTCGATCCAGATTTTGACGGGCTTCCGATATCGCAATCTGCGCTGCCCGCGAATTTTCCGTCGGGGCGCGTAATTCTGACCGTAGGCAGATGGCAAGCGAACGAGCGTTATAAAGGAATGGACACGCTCATCTCCGCCCTGCCGCGCCTGCTGCACGAGTGGACCGATTTACAACTGGTCGCCGTCGGTGAAGGCGACGATCAGGCTTGGCTCGAGCAACTTGCCGAAGGTTGCGGAGTTAGACGTCACGTCCACTTTTTCAGCGGGCTCTCCTATTCCGAACTAGCCGCATGCTATTCGGCCTGCGAAATTTTCGCGTTGCCGAGCAGCGGCGAGGGTTTCGGCCTCGTTTATCTCGAAGCGATGGCGCGCGGAAAACCCGTGATCGGCGGGGCCCACGGTGGAGCGCCGGAAGTAATCGACGACGGCAGAACCGGCTACCTGGTGCAACATGGCGACGCGCCACAACTTGCGACTTCGATCGAGACGCTGTTGGCGAACCCGGACCTGGCGCGCGAAATGGGGGCGCGGGGTCGCGAACGCGTGAATCGCGATTTCAAGTTCAGCGTGTTCGCGAAATCGCTGAAGAAAATCTTCCGCGAGCTATGCGAATCCTGAACGTCACGCAGACCTACGCCCCCTTCCTGGAATTTGGCGGCCCTCCCGTAAAAGTTCGCGCATTGTCGGAAGCCATGGCTCGGCGAGGTCATCAGGTGACGGTGTTGACTGCGGATTGGGGCCTGGAACGGCGCTTTCCCGGCGGCGTCGAGCCGTGTGGTACGACGCGATCGCCGTTCGGGTGGCGCCGCGACGAAAACGGAGTGCAGGCAATCTACCTCCCGACGTGGCTTCACTATCGCGCGCTGAGCTGGAATCCCGCGGCAAAGCGTTTCACGCGCGCGCGACTTCAGAATTTCGATGTTGTTCACATCTTCGGACTCTACGATTTCCTGGGACCTACAGTTGCCGCAGCTTGCCGGCAGTGGAAACTTCCCCATGTGGTCGAGCCGATCGGAATGTTTCTTCCCATCGTAAGGAATCTCTGGCTGAAGCGAATTTATCATTCCGTTCTCGGCGGAAAGATGCTTCGCGACGCGAGTTTCCTCATCGCGACCTCGCCGCAGGAAGTCGAGGAACTCGCCTCAGCCGGCGTGCCTCGCGAAAAGATCTTTCTGCGCCGCAACGGAGTCGAAGTTCCCGTTGCGCTTCCCGAACGCGGCAAATTCCGCGCGAGCCATGGTATCTCGCATGCTGCAAAGGTAGTGTTGTTTCTCGGCCGCCTGTCCGCCAAGAAAAGCCCCGATTTGCTTCTGGAAGCTTTCGCGAGGTTGCCGGTGGTGGAGGCGCGCAACAACACGCGACTCGTATTCGCAGGGCCGGACGAAAGCGGGATGAAGGCGCAACTTTCCCAAATGGCCGGGCGGCTCGGGGTGGCGACGCAGGTGCTATTTTGTGAACCATTGTTTAACGCCGCCAAATGGGAAGCGTATCGTGATGCCGATGTTTTTGTGTTGCCGTCGCAAAATGAAAATTTCGGGAATACTGCGGCGGAGGCGACCGCGGCAGGCACACCGGTCGTGATCACCGAAGAGTGCGGCATCGCGCCGTTGCTTGCGGGAGTTTCAGGCTTGGTCGTCCCCCACAACGCGGAGGCAATGTCTCGCGCCATCGCGCGGATGCTCACCGAGCCCGAACTGCGTGCGCAACTTTCCGCGGGGTGCAAGGAGGCTACCTCGCGGCTCGGCTGGGAGGAACCCGCGCAAGAGATGGAGTCGTTATATCGCCAACTTGTCGACCCTGAGAGCCGCGTGCCATAATCACGTCCCCGAGGCTGAGCTGTGCTCCTCAGAAAACTTTCGTTGCTCGATAAAAGGGAGATCAAGTAAGCGCGTGTGTGGTATTTGCGGGACCGCATTCGCCAACCGCACGTCCCAGGCTGAGGCGCAAGTGCGCGCGATGGCGGCTGCTCTCCTGCATCGCGGCCCGGACGAAGACGGATTCCTTACCAACGATCCTCGCGCACCTGGCCTAGCGTTGGGGATGCGGCGGCTCAGCATCATCGACCTTCCGGGGGGGCATCAGCCGGCCTGGAATGAAGCCAAAGACGTCGCCGTCGTCTTTAACGGCGAAATCTACAACTATCGCGAACTGCGCGATCGCCTGAACTCACTGGGACATCGTTTCGCGACCCAATCCGACACGGAAATCCTGGTTCATGCATGGGAAGAGTGGGGCGAGGACTGCCTCACGGAATTACGCGGAATGTTTGCGTTCGCGCTGCTTGACCTTCGCAAACGCTATGCCACTTCTCCGCTTTTATTTCTCGCGCGCGATCCCCTGGGCATCAAGCCGCTCTACTACACGCAAACGCCCGATGGCTTCGCGTTTGCTTCCGAGGTACGCGCCTTGCTGGCGGGCGGAGCGGCCGAGAAACGCATTTCGCAGGACGCCCTGACGTCGTACTTACTGTTCGGAGGCGTGTCCGAGCCGGTGACCATGCTGGAGGGCGTGTTCTCCTTGCCTCCGGGCCACCGAATGCTCTTGTATGTTCCGGAACGCCGCCGTACACCCCGCGCACGCCCTTGGTGGGATCCGCAGCAGAGCCCCGCGGCGCGCGACACACGCAAGCCGCGGGATTTTTCTTCCGCCGCGAAACAGCTGCACCCTTTGCTGGAAGACGCGGCGCGCTCGCACTTGATAGCGGACGTGCCCGTTGGGCTATTTCTGTCGAGCGGTCTGGATTCCGGCGCGATCGCCGCGCTGGCGGGACGCCTCCAGCCAAATATCTTGAGCTTCACGTTGTCCTTTCCTGGCACGCCCTACGATGAAGCGCCGCTCGCCCGCTTGGTAGCCGAACGCTGCGGAACGCGGCACCGCGAGATTTCCCTCGATGGCGACGCCGTTTTGTCGCGCCTTGATGAGGCTCTGGCCGCGCTCGATCAGCCGACGATGGATGGAATCAACACGTACTTCGTTTCGTGGGCGGCGCGCGAAGTGGGCTTGAAGGTCGCGCTTTCCGGCCTCGGTGGCGATGAACTCTTCGCGGGTTACCGCACATTCGCGGACACGCCAAAACTGGAGCGCCTGGTGCGCCTCGCGTGGTTCGCGCCAGCTCCGTTGCGCCGTGCAGTAGCGCCAGTCTTGCGCGGTTTGCTCGCCCGGCGCGGTGGTCCCGATGCCGCGCGCAAGGCCACAGACGCGTGGCTGCTGCCGGACGCTCTTCCGCATCCTTACTTTTTCGCTCGCGCACTTTTCCCGGTCAGCGAGTTACCCCGATTGACGGAGCCTCGCTTTCGCCCAAGCACGGTGAACGCGGATGGTGTGACCCTGGAGCCGACATGGCTGGGCTGGCTGACGCGAGCGGCGGACACCGCGCGCAAACTGGAGCCGATCAGCGGTGTTTCGAGGCTCGAGATGTGCTCGTACATGACTAGCACGCTCTTGCGCGATACCGACTCGGTGAGTATGGCCCAGTCGCTCGAGGTCCGCGTGCCGCTGCTGGATACGCCGCTCGTCGAATTCGTTGAATCACTCCCGGATGCGGCGCGACAGCGGCCGGGAACGCCGAAGGCTTTGCTCGTGGAGGCCTTGTCGGGAATTCTACCCGCTGAAATTCTAGCGCAGCGAAAGCGCACGTTTACCCTCCCCTGGGAGGAGTGGTTGCGAGGCCCGTTGCGCGCCCGGATGGAGCGAAGCTTCGGCGATCCGGCGCCGGCGTTCGCGGCCCACATGCATGCGGACGGTGTGCGCAGTGTATGGAACGCGTTTCTTGCGGAGAAGACTTCGTGGTCGCGCCCTTGGGCACTTTACGTTCTGAACGAATGGTGTCGCCGGCACTTGTAGGAGCACAGCACTGCTTTACCCTGAGGCTCGAAGGGTGTACCCCGGCTTGCCCAGGCGAAGGCCGCGGGCGCCTCGTTCTGAGTTCGCAGCCCTCTCGCGTGGCATCTCCGTCTCCCTCCAAACGGAGCGCGACGCCTTTGGCGACAATAACGCGAGCAAACATCGCTGCGCGAGAATAAGTTATAGTACGGTACACTCGTTTACCGAATGAATATCCTGGGCATCAACGCATATCACGGAAACGCCGCGGCGGCGATCGTCTGTGACGGCCGGCTTGTTGCGGCGGTCGAAGAAGAGCGCTTCAATCGCGTCAAGTACGCGGCCGGTTTCCCTGCGCTGGCGATCCAATATTGTTTGAAAGCGGCGGGGCTAAAGTTTCGCGAAATCGATCACGTGGCCGTGCCGCGGAATCCCTATGCGCGCATGGCTACGAAGATATTTTATGCCATGCGTATGCCCTCGTTTGCGAGGGAGCGCGCCAGGGTTCTGGTGAAATTTACTGGAATTCGCGAGGCGCTCGCGGCTGCGTTCGACGCCGATCCCGCACAGCTTAAAGCGGACTTTCACCGCGTGGAACACCATCAAGCACATCTGGCCAGCGCGTTTTTCGTTTCACCATTCGAACGCGCGGCATTGCTTTCGGCGGACGGTCTGGGTGATTTTGCGAGCACGATGTGGGGCACCGGAGCCAACAACAAGATGAAGATCGCGGGTGCGGTCGCGTTTCCGCATTCGCTCGGACTCTATTACAGCGGGGTCACCCAGTATCTTGGCTTCCCGAAATTTGGCGACGAATACAAGGTGATGGGACTTGCCGCCTACGGCGAGCCGGAGTACCTGGATGCTTTTCGCGACATCGTGCGCTTCGATGGGAATGGGACTCACAACGGATTTCGTTTGGGTCTCGCGTACTTCATTCACCAGCGCACCGGGCCGGAAATGAGCTGGGTGGATGCCGGGAAAGCTCCAGTGATGGGAAAACTATTTTCCGAAGAAATGCCGCGGCGTCTAGGTCCTGCCCGGGTACCGGACGAATTGCTGGAACAGCGGCACAGAAATCTCGCTGCTTCCCTGCAGGCGCGGCTGGAAGAAGTCTATCTGGGCATGCTGAAAAAGTTGGCCCAACGCACTGGGTTGAAAGCAGTCTGTCTGGCAGGCGGCGTCGCTTTCAATTGCGTAGCGAACGGGAAAATTTTCGACAGCACACCGTTCGAACAAGTTTTCGTGCAGCCGGCGGCGGGCGACGCGGGACTCGCGATCGGAGCGGCTTATTACGTCTGGCATCAGAGGCTCAGAAAACCGCGCTCATTTGTGATGGAACATTCGTATTGGGGGCCGGAGTTTTCGCACGAGGATTTGCGTTCCGCCATTCATGCCAGTGGTCTGGCAAACAACGGGTACGTCGTTGAGGAACTCCACGAAGAAGTATTGAACAAGCGAGCCGCTGCCATTGTCATGAACGGCCAAATTCTGGGATGGTTCCAGGGCCGCGCCGAATGGGGGCCGCGAGCGCTAGGCAATCGCAGCATTGTGGCTGATCCGCGGCGGCCCGACATGAAAGAAATTTTAAATCGTCGGATCAAGCATCGGGAAATCTTTCGCCCGTTTGCCCCATCGATTCTGGCGGACGCCACCGGTGAATGGTTCGAGAAGTCGCACCCTTCTCCTTTTATGACCATGGCATACGCGGTTCGCCCGAACAAGCGCGAGCAGGTTCCTGCGTCAACTCACGTGGACGGCACCGGTCGATTGCAAACGGTCACACGCGACGTCAATCCGCGCTACTGGCGGCTTATCAAAGCCTTCGAACAAGCCACGGGCGTGCCGATGGTGTTGAACACCTCTTTCAATGACAACGAACCTATCGTTTGCCGTCCGGAAGAAGCGTTGGATTGTTTTCTGCGCACACAGATGGATGCGCTGGTGCTGGGCGATTTTCTGATCACTAAGAAATGAGCTGCTGCTTTCACGGCGCGATCCGATGAAAATTCTGGTACTCAATCTCTACTATCCGCCGGACACCTCCGCGACGGCGAAGATGGCAGCCGCTTTCCTGGAGCCGCTCGCCGCGAAACATGAAGTCACGCTGATTTGCGGACGGCCCTCGTACGATCCGACCGAAAGGCGCGCGTGGCGGCTATGGCAGACAGATCGACTCGGCATGACGGTCATTCGCGTGGGCTCGACCGACTATCCGCGTACGCAAATGGCGCGGCGCGTGCTGAACTATCTTAGCTATGTAGCGTTGAGCGTTCCGCGAGCATTCTTCGTGCGCTGCGATGTCGTACTGGCGATGACCGATCCGCCCTTCGAAGGAATCGTGGGCGCCTTCGTGGCCATGCTGAAGCGCAAGCCGTTGGTATACAACATTTGCGATCTGTACCCGGATATGGCGCTGGGCGGCTCGATCGTCTCGCCAGGATTACTGGCGCGCGTGTGGGAAGGGCTGCACCGGTGGGCATTACGGCGAGCCACGCGAGTAATTGTGCTTGGCGACGACATGAAAGCACGCATCATCGCGAAGGGCGTGACTGCGGAACGCGTGGCCATCGTGCGGTTTGGCGTAGAAATCGACGTCGAGTCTTCGGCTGCACCCGAACTCGATAGCGAAGTGATACGCGCGATTCGCACGGACTTTCGCTTCGTTTTGCTGCACGCGGGGAATCTGGGCTTTTACGGAGCGTGGGAAACTTTACTTGCGGGCGCACGCGAACTGGAAGCAGACGGCGTCGGCCTGGTCTTCGTCGGCGACGGTGCGCAGCGTGCCCGCCTGGAAGTGGCTGCGGCCCGCTCGACAAACGTTCGGTTCCTTCCTTTTTTCCCACCCGGCAAGATTGCGTCGGTGCTTGCCGCGGGAGACGCACACGTAATCACGATCAAGCGAGGTCTCGAAGGCGTCGTCGTGCCCAGCAAGATGTACGGAATTCTCGCGGCTGGACGCCCGATCGTCGCGCTCGCGCCGCTGCAAACCGACGCCGCATCCTTGGGGGCTCGCGAGGGCTTCGGCGTCGCCGTCGATCCCGACAATCCTGCGGAGTTGGTGGCAATTGTGCGCGCGCTGCTAGGCGATCCCGCCCGCCTGGCGGAGATGGGCACGGCCGCGCGGACCGCGGCATCTCGATATGCCAGAGCAAACGAAACTCTCAAATTTGTGCACATCCTCGAGGAGGCGGGCGGACCGTGACGCGGCCCCTTACGATCTCGCCGGGCGATCCTCCGCGAGCAACTTTCCCTCTCCTTACCGTATCTAACCGGCAGGGGCGTTACCCTGACAGGTGCGATGCTTTCAATTTTTCTGGAACCACGACCGCGAACAAGGTATGGTGTTTAAGTTGCGTGGGGCAACTTCGGTATACTACATAGTACTTAATCGACTTGGAATAGCTGGACCCCCAATTCAGCGAATGTGAAAACCCGGCACCGCAGCCTTGCCCGGCCGGATGATCACGCAAATCAAAAACGAGGATCCATGCCCGCAGGCGTGCTTGCCTTTGTTATTGCTCTTTTTGCATCTCTGATGCTGACCGTGCCAGTGCGCGCACTCGCGTTGCGCGTCGGCATGGTCGACCTCCCCGGACCTCGCAAGGTGCATCTCCAGCCGATTCCTTTACTCGGCGGCCTCGCCATGTACGGCGGCGTGATGTTGGCGATTCTGTTCGCGTTCGACGGCGCGGCTCGCGCGCAGAGCGCTGGCATCGTGACGGGCGCTACTTTGGTAGCCGCTGTGGGGTTCCTGGACGATCGCGGATGGCTGCATCACCAGATCAAACTCTTCGTCGCGATGCCGCTCGCGGCGGGCATTCTCCTGGCCAGTGGCGTGCACGCGCAAGTTTTCGAAATCCTCTTGCGGGGTCACATCGGCTACCTGCTCGACGCCGCGCTGACGGTGTTTTGGGTTATCGGCATCACCGCTTCGTTCAGCATCCTCGATCATATGGACGGCCTGTGCGCCGGCATCGCCGCGATGGCCTCCATTTTCTTCGCGATGCTCGCATATCTAAACGGTCAGACGCTGGTGACAACTCTGGCGGCGGCTGTTCTGGGCGGAGCGACCGGCTTCCTGCGCTGGAATTTCAAGCCCGCGAAGATCTTCATGGGTGACGGCGGCGCCATGTTCCTCGGCTTTCTGATGGCCACTCTCGGACTCAAGCTGCGCCTCGACCACGCGAGTCATTTGTCGGGCTGGCTGGTGCCACTACTGATTTTGGGCGTAACGATTTTCGACACCACGCTCGTCACGATTTCCAGGTCGCGACGCGGCCTCCTGCCGTTTACCACCCCCGGCAAGGACCACACCGCTCACCGCCTGGCTAATCTAGGCTGGGGACAGCGCGGCGCGGTGCTCGCGCTCTATTCTCTCGGCGCGCTCTCCGGAGGCGCAGCCGTCCTCGTGTCCTATCTGCCGACGCGCGGAGCGCTGCTTGCCGCAATCATCGCAGCGACCTTCGTGTTGCTCGGCGTGGCATTGCTGGAACACGCTCCCTACGAGCCCCAGATGCGCAAGTCTGGCGCACGCGTATCGCCCTGAAAAAGAGTTTCACGCGAGATAACTTCCCGTTCAATTATCTCGCCCGGAGTAAGTTTGCCGGCCCTTTCGGATTCGTTATACTTGGACAGCTAAAGCCCCTAGCATTGACGAATCAACCCGAACGGGCTAGTCGTCGAACAGCTCTAATAGAAATCGCGGACCCAATCGCCGCAAAATCATCCTTATACGCGGCCAGGGCTAAGGCCAACGGGAGACCGTGCCAGACAATTTGGAACCATCCCGGTCTGATCGGGACCATGAAGAAATCGTTGTCGTAGGCGGATCGGCCGCCGGACTTTACACGGCGTCCGCTCTCGCGCGTGGCGGACGTCGCGTTCGTGTCCTCGAATCGAAGTCTGGCTTCGAACCCGATCCCCGCACGCTCATCGTCACCGACCACTTCCGCAATCAACTCGGGGCGCCCGCGAGCGCCAGTATCCTGAACGAGATCCGCCGCTTCGAGCTTTTCACCGACGGCCGTTCCGCGCAGATCGCCTTGTCCAAGCCCGACCTCATCATCGAGCGCGCGAAGTTGATTCCAGCGCTGGCGCAGGAAGCGCAGAGCGCAGGCGCCCAAGTCTCGTTCCAGTCGCGCTTTCTGAGTCTTTCCCCGAATTCCCGCGGCTTGCACCTCGAAGTCGAATCCGCCGGACGCCGTGAAGAGCTGCACGCCGCTAGCGTCATCGGCGCAGACGGCGCCACCAGCCGCGTAGCCCGTACTGCTGGCTGGCCACCCATCGAAACCGTCCCGCTCGTCCAAGCCATCGTCCGTCTCCCGAAAGATTGCCCTCCAGACACCACGCGCGTCTGGTTCGTTCCCGACGACACACCGTATTTCTACTGGCTCATTCCCGAGTCACCCGAGCGCGCCGCGTTGGGCATCATCGGCGAGGGTCATGACACCGCCAAATGCCTGGCGCGATTCCTCGAGAAGAAGCAAATGGAGCCGCTGGAATGGCAAGGCGCTCAGATTCCGGTTTATCGCCGATGGGTACCTGTGAAACGCCGAGTAGGTAACGGTGAGGTTTACTTAGTTGGCGACGCGGCAGCCCAGGTAAAGGTCACCACCGTCGGCGGCATCGTCACCGGCTTTCGCGGCGCCCTCGGGGTCGCTCAATCCATTCTTCGCAACGGTCGTAGCCGTGAATTGAAGGCGCTGCGCCTTGAACTCGACACCCACTGGCTCATCCGCCGCACCATGCACCATTTCCAGCAAAAGGACTATTCGCACCTGGTGGATCTTCTCAATCTATCGACGCGCGACACTCTGAGCGAGATAACCCGTGACGAATCGGCCCGGCTCCTCTGGAACGTTCTTCGCCGGCAACCCCGCCTAGCCCTCCTGGGCCTGCGCGGGTTGCTGCTCGGCAAAAACGCCGCACCCCGTTTCCCTAATCCCCTGTAGGGGCGGGGCTTGCCCCGCCCGCCGTCAACCAAGGCACGCCCCACAACTCGGAGCAAAAATCTCCCGCTTCCCCGCCGGCCCTGAAGAGTCTGTGTGAGAACTCCGGTTTTCGTCCGGGCACGGCTTTAGCCGTGCCGTAAGTGCGTGGCTATCAGTCCGGCTTCAGGCTGCCACACGCGCGGCGGCCCGCTACCTCACTTCCACCGGTGGATTCTTCGCGAACTGCTGCTTAAAGTAATCCATCGTCACCTGTAATCCCTCTTTCAACCCCACTTTCGGCTCCCAGCCCAGAATCCTCTTCGCCTTGGTAATGTCCGGGCAGCGCTGCTTCGGGTCATCCTGCGGCAAGGGCTCGAAAATAATGGGTCGCGCGTCCTTGAAGTGCTCCCGAACCCACTCCGCAAACTGCAGAATGGTGATTTCATGAGGATTTCCGATGTTCGTCGGCAGGTGCTCGTCGGAAAGCATCAACCGGTAAATTCCCTCGATAAGGTCGGATACATAACAAAAACTCCGCGTCTGCTTGCCATCGCCGTACACCGTAATGGGCTTGCCGGTAAGCGCCTGGTGCACAAAGTTAGGCAGAGCGCGCCCGTCGTTCAATCGCATGCGTGGCCCATACGTGTTGAAAATGCGCACGATATGCGTGTCCACGCCATAATAACGGTGATAAGCCATCGTCATGGCCTCGGCAAAGCGTTTTGCCTCGTCATAGACCGCTCGCGGACCGATGGGATTCACCCGCCCCCAATATTCCTCAGACTGCGGCGATACTTCCGGATCGCCGTAACACTCGCTGGTGGAAGCCAGGAAAAATTTAGCTTTTTTCGCCCGGGCCAGGCCCAGAGCGTTGTGCGTTCCCACCGAACCCACCCTCATCGTTTCGATAGGAAATTTCAGATAGTCGAAAGGGCTCGCTGGCGAGGCAAAGTGCAAAACGTAATCGACCGGTCCCGCAACGTCGATGTATTCGGTGACATCGGCGCGCTCCACACGGAAGCGCGAATTCTTCACGAGGTGGCTGACATTCGACTCGCCACTGGTAATCAGGTTGTCCAGCGCCAGTATTTCCCAGCCCTCCGCAATCAGCCGGTCGCAAAGATGTGATCCGAGAAACCCGGTTCCGCCTGTGATCACCGCACGCATGCATCCCCCTGAAGCTTCGGTACTGCTGTTAATGTTGCCCTATAAAGTTTATCGCGCGGCGGCACAACTTTCGCGCCCTAATTGACGCAAGGTTTCCTTTCGCTGGTCGGAGCGAATCTGAGGTTTGCTGTTGCGCCAGCCCCTAGAAAAACCAAAACCGTTTTCGCTGTTTAGGCTTTCCATCAGGAGCGACCTCCGGCACGTGCGGCAGGTCCCGCCCTTCAAACGCCGCCATTGGATTGTCCACAAACAACGCCCTCGCTTTCGCGTGCCCAAACTGTTCTCGTACGACTTCATATGCCGGCTGCAATCGCAGCGGCCGTCCCCGCGTGTTATGCGCGTCGCTGGCTACGAAATGCACCAGTCCCAACCCGATCCAGCGCAGCGCATCGGCTTGCGCCTTTGGTCCGAAGGTCCCCGTCAGCGACCCGCCCGTTACCTGCCCAAAACACCCCAGCCGCACCCACGAAACCAGTAAGTTCGTCTGGGCTTGTATGATGGCGTTGCGCTCAGGGTGCGTAATGATCGGCCGAATGCCGATTAACTGCATTTCGTGAAGCGCGTGACTGGTTGTCGGAGGGATCGAATATTCGCTGAATTCCACCAGCAAATAGTTGCGCTGGTTGATACAAAAGCGTGCCGCATCCCTGCGCAACGCCTCCAGATTTTCCAGGTTGAGGTGGAAATCGCACCCGGTCGCCAACACCAGGCGGTCACCCACAAGCCTCTGCAGTTGGCCGTGCAGCTCACGCACCCGCTCATAGTTGAACTTGAATTCCGAACTGGAGTGCGGTGTTGCAACTACGTGGGTTACCCCATCGGAAATCGCCGATTGAGCCATCGCCAGGGATTCTTTGACATCGACCGCACCATCATCCAAGCCCGGCAAAATGTGACAATGCACGTCAACCATATGCCATTTACTTTAACCCATAAGCCGAACGGGTGTCCCGCAGAAGACGCAAGGTCGATCTTCTCAACTCCAAGCTCCCGGCGCAGTCGAATCAATGACTTACAAGCCCAGGCAGTCTCATAACCGGGGCGCCTACAGTTTTAAACCCACCGTTATGATGGAAACTTTCTGCTCCGGCTTCCTTGCGGTCGCTCGCAACCCTGCTATATTAAATTTGTGGTGTCTCACCGGCCTTTGGCCCGGCTGCAATCCCCAAAAATATTCTAGGAGCCCGACGCAACTCATGGCAATCGATCGAAAACCCGAGTTTTTCAAAGGCACGCAACTCAAAGTCGCCATCATCGGCTGCGGATACGTGGGCCTCCCCCTGGGGCTGCGCTTCGCCGAAGCGGGCCACAAAGTCACCGGTTTTGACACCGACCCGAAAAAAGTGTCCATGCTCAACGCGGGCAAGTCCTATATCGAGCACATCCCGCAAACGAAAATTCAGCAATTCGTCAACAGCAAGCACTTCGGCGCCACCACTGATTTTGCAAAGTTGAAGGACGTCGACGCCATTATCATCTGCGTCCCCACGCCTCTCGACGAGCGGCGCGAGCCTGACTTGAGCTATGTGGAAAATACCGCGATCTCTATCTATCCGCACCTGCAAAAGGGCCAGCTGGTGGTGCTCGAATCAACCACTTATCCCGGCACCACCGAAGAGCTGGTATTGCCGATCCTCGAGAAGAGCGGACTCAAGTGCCCCATTGTGTCAGGCCCCGACGCCGAAACCACCCTCGGCGATTTCTTCCTGGCGTTTTCTCCCGAACGGGAAGATCCAGGTAACAAGCAGTTCGGCCTCGCGCAAATTCCCAAGGTTGTCGGCGGCGTGAATCCGGCGAGCGGCCGTGCGGCTTGCGCGATCTACACTCCCATCGTTTCGAAAGTCGTGCCGGTCAGCTCGACGCGCGCCGCGGAAATGGCCAAGCTCCTCGAGAACATCTTCCGCTGCGTCAACATTGCCCTCGTCAACGAGCTAAAAATGCTCAGCCTGCGCATGGGCGTGGACATCTGGGAAGTCATCGACGCCGCCGCCACCAAGCCCTTCGGTTTCATGCCGTTCTACCCCGGCCCAGGCCTCGGCGGCCATTGCATTCCCGTCGACCCTTACTATCTTTCGTGGAAAGCCCGCGAATTCGATTTCGCCACCCGCTTCATCGAGCTGGCCGGCGAAGTCAACACCGCCATGCCCTATCACGTCGTGGAAGCCGTCGCCTCCGCCCTCAACGAGCGCAAGAAAAGCATCAAAGGCTCGAAAATTCTGATCTTGGGCGTCGCCTACAAAAAAGATGTCGACGACTTGCGCGAATCGCCCACGCTCAAGATCATGCAGCTGCTTCAGCTACGCGGCGCGGAGCTCGATTACAACGACCCCTACTTCCCCCAGCTCCACAAAATGCGTCACTACAACTACGAAAACATGAAGTCGGTGCCCCTGAACCCGCAAACCCTGGCCAGCTACGACGGCGTAATCATCGCCACCGACCACTCCAGCTATGATTACGGCGCCATCGTCGACGCCGCCAAGCTCGTTGTCGACACTCGCAACGCCACTCGTCGCGTAACGCGCCACCGCGAAAAAATCGTCCTCTGCTAAACCGGCAAGCGCCTTCTAATTCCGTGTGTCCCGGACGAAATGTGCGAGCTCATGTAGCGGCCGCCCTCCGGGGCGGGCGTCTTCTGCCTACACCAAATGCAACCGGGATCCCTACTGACCCATCTCTACTTGTTCTTTGTCAACGCCACGCGCGCAGAGGCGAATGGCATCTCTGCTTCCAGCAGGACCGGTGTGCGCGCCTCATCGCCAGCAAAGTACACAAAAAAGTGTGCGTCCTTCATCTCCTCACCATTGTCGAAGACCCGGATTTCAACCTTATCCGTCGCGTAGCTTCCCGCCGGCACCGTCACGCTCTGCGATGACCCAGCCAGCGTAGCCCGCACGTCGTACAGCTTATGCCCGTCATAGACCGGCCCGCGGACCTCGTGCGTCTTCGACCAATCCACGTGGCGAAGATACTGCATCATGCCCAAAGGATCCCGCGTTCCGGGGAGCACGTGAGTCTGACTGGCATTCCCCGTCGCGGCTTCCTTGCCGGCGGTGGTCATGCGTTGGACGGAATCGACCTTCTGCCCGCGCTCGCTGAGATGCATCTCGTATTGCAAGCTCGCCAGCGTTCCCGCGTCGCTGTAGGAATCGAACTGGTCGTCGAGCTCGAACACCATCCGCAGTGGGTTTTGAGTATGCGCAAAGGCCTGCAAATGCCACGCGCTTTTCCCCACGAAGTTTCGTCGCTCCGCCGTTTGCAGCCGGAGGCTGGCGACGTTGCTCACCTTCGCGACGTCCGCGGTGAAGTCCAGTACCTCGCCCGTACGCAAGGGCAAGCCGGGGTCCGGGTCGGGTAGCGCCTCCTTCTTCGGCAAGGCGGCCGGCGGCGCTGGCGGGGGTAGCAATTCCTTGGCCGCCGGCTTTACTGACGCAATTTCAGGTGGCTGGGCAGGCTGGATCTCCGCCGCGGACGCGAGGGCAGGTTGCGGGCGCGCCGCCCTCTCATGCAGCCAGTAGTACGCGCCACCTGCAAGAAGCGCCGCCGCCAGCACACCGATTCCAGTTTTCGCCAAGCCCATAATCTTTATGCGACTCGTTTCCGAAACAAAGCGTTGCCTTCCTCGCTTCCATCGTACAATACGATTTCGCGCCCGTCCGGCGAGGCGAAATTGGCCCGGCGCGTATCTGATTTGAGCGTATCAAAACGCGGACCGCTCGTCTTTCCCGGTCTGCATCTTTGTTCGCGGCGGCGCCCCGCCTGCCACGGACCGCGTCCTCAGCCTTCGCGGCTGCGCTCATGTCTGCCGCTTTGCGGCACGGATATTGACCGCTCGTGGGCCACGTTCTTAGGAGGATTTTCGCATGCGTTACGTCGTAACTGGCGGCGCCGGTTTTATCGGCTCAAACACTGTGGACGAACTCGTGAAACGCGGCCACAGCGTGGTGGTCCTTGACGATCTTTCCTCGGGCAAGGAAGAAAACCTGACCGAAATCCGCAACAAGATCACCTTGATCAAGGGCAGCATCACCGACATCGAAGTGGTCCGCAAAGCCATGCACGAAGCCGAGTACGTTCTCCATTTAGCGGCGCGCACTTCTGTCCCGCGCTCGGTGAAAGATCCTATCGAATCGAATCGCATCAACATCGACGGCACCCTCAATGTCCTGGTGGCCGCGCGCGACGCCAAAGTGAAGCGCATCGTTTTCGCCGCGTCTTCCTCGGCCTACGGCGAAACGCCGACGCTCCCTAAAGTCGAAACCATGCAGCCGGCTCCCATCTCCCCCTATGGCGTCACGAAATTCGTAGGCGAACTCTATCTGCAAACGTTCGGCCGCTGCTACGGCCTGGAGAACGTCTCGCTCCGCTATTTCAACGTGTTCGGTCCGCGCCAGGATCCCAGCTCGCCATACTCCGGCGTGCTGGCGAAATTGTGCACCGCCGCGCTGGAAGAAACGCAACCCGTAATCTTCGGCGACGGCGAACAGACTCGCGATTTCACCTACGTCGACAACGCCGTCCAGGCCAACCTGCTGGCCTTCGAAGCCCCCAACGTTTCCGGCAGAGTCTTCAACGTAGGCGTCGGCGGCCGCGTTTCCTTGAACAACGTCGTCGAACTGCTCTCGAAAATTTCCGGCACCCCCATGGAAGCTAAGCACGACCCTCCGCGCGACGGCGACATCCGCGACTCCCAAGCAGACATCACGCAAGCTCGCAATTTCCTTGGCTACGACCCCCAAGTCGAATTCGAGGAAGGCCTACGCCGCACCTTCGAGTGGTACAAAACCACAGCCCAAGCCAAGGCCGCGCAAGCCCAAGCAAACGCGCAGGCCCAAACGCCAACGCCAGCCTCCGCCCCCGTAAAATAACCGCCGCCAGGCGGATTCTGCCGCGCCCCCGGCTCTGGCCCCAGGCTTTCCCTTCCAGGTTTTTGACTTTGATGTTTATCCGACAGGCTACCGGCCATTTCCGCGCATGGCTCATGCCGGGTAGTTCGCGCCCTCATGAGGCACGAGCACGTCTTCCGCCAGCGAGGGCAAGGTCGGCATCAGCCAGCGGAAAAGCACGGTTTGCCGCCACTCTACCCGCAAATTGCGCAGCAACAAATGCCGGCACATCTGACGCCCGAATTCCGGCGAATGTATCGCTCAGCGAACGCGCAATGGTCACTGCAGGATTTGCGAACGAAGTCGAAGCCGTGAACCAGTAGGCCGCCGTGATGTAGCAACCAACGGCAAAGGGAACGACGCTAGGACGCGAGCGACAGCATCCCCAGATTACGGACATCAGCCCAAATGTGCCGATAAATTCGCTGAAGAGTTGCGAGCTGCCGCCCCGGACGTGCCGGGACAGCGACACCAGCGGTAGCCCGAACATGAGATTCGCCGCCAGCGTCCCAAAAACTCCGCCAGCCACCTGAGCGGCACAATACGGAATCGTTTCCCGCCAGGGAATTCCCCGCTCCATGGCGTCGGCAACCGTAACGACGGGATTAAAGTGTGCGCCCGAGATCGCACCAAACGCCAGGATCAGCGCCACCAGCGCGGCACCGGTTGCGAGCGTATTTGCGAGAAGCGCCAGGCCTACATTCCCGCCCGACAATCTCTCCGCCATAATGCCGGAACCCAGCACCGCCGCAACGAGAAACGCCGTGCCGAGAAATTCTGCCGCAACCCGCGCCGCCAGCCGGGCTTTCATTGATGCCCGATCCGGTCCACTTCCTTGCGGATAGCGAATTGGTCGAGGCTCGCCAACGGCAGCGCAAGGAGCAGACTAATCCGCCGGTCCATAGTCAAAAACGCATCGCGGAACGCCCTCTCAATTTGTTCCGGCGTTCCCGCCACGCTCGCCGGGTCTGGCACGCCCCAGTGCGCCGTGATCGGTTGACCCGGCCAGACCGGACACGCTTCGCGCGCCGCGTTGTCGCAAACCGTAAAGACGAAATCCATCTTCGGCGCGCTGGGTTTCGCAAACTCCGACCAGTCCTGGCTGCGTAGACCATCGGTCGAGAGTTTCGCGGCCTCGATCTGCTTCAGCGCTTCGGGCCGCACCCGCCCGGTCGGATGACTTCCCGCGCTATACGCCGTGAAGTTCGGCTTCCCCTTCTGGTTCAGAATCGCTTCCGCCATGATCGATCGCGCGGAGTTGCCGGTGCAAAGAAACAACGCGTTGTAGTGTTTTGCCATGGCGATCAATTGCAGCAGGTAGGCCCGCAGCATTCCTTCCCAGCTGGCTTCACCGCTCGCACAAACGCACTCATGAACTTGCCGTCCACTTCCGGCGCGATCGCATCCGCATCGATACCCGAAGCCGAGAGAAATTCTCGCGCATCCGCGGCCCGGTAAATTCGCGTCGGTTCCACGTCCACCTCGTCGAATCCCGCTGCTCTCAGTTTCGCCTGGTAATCCGCCTCATCCAGCGCGCCGGCGACGCAGCCCACCCAAAGCAACACGTTCTTGCGAATCTCGGGCCGAATTTCGCCGCGCGTCACGACGTCCGACACCGCAAACCGTCCGCCCGGCTTCAAAACGCGGAACGCCTCACGCAGCACTTGCGCTTTGTCTGCGGAGAGATTGATGACGCAATTTGAAATGACCACATCGACGCTGTTATCCGGAAGCGGAATGTGCTCGATCTCGCCTCGCAGAAATTCCACATTCTCCGCGCCCGCTTTGCGCTTGTTCTCATTCGCCAGCGCCAGCATTTCGTCGGTCATGTCCAGCCCGTAGGCCTTGCCCGTAGGTCCAACGCGCTTCGCGGAAAGCAGCACGTCGATGCCGCCGCCCGATCCAAGGTCAAGCACCGTTTCGCCTGGATTCAGCTTCGCCAGCGCCGTGGGATTGCCGCAGCCCAACGAGGCGAGCATCGCCTCTTCCGGAATCTGCCCTGCCTGGCTCGCGTCGTACAGGTTCGACGTAATCGGGTCGCAGCAACCCGAAGAAGCTGTCGCCCCGCAACACGAACTGCCGCCCGCCTGCACCCGGGCCGCGGCCTGACCATATTTCTCTCGAACCGTGTCCTTGATGTTCGTTTCGCCCATGCTCGCTTCTATTCGCAGACTTGAATGATTTCCTTCGGCTTCAACGCTTTGTTGCGCGTGCAGCATTCGGCGTACAGAAACCGCAACAGCTCCTGCAGCCCTTCGGTGTTGGCGGTGTAGCGAAGAAAGGTGCTCTCGCGTCGCACGTTCACGAGCCCTTCGCTCTTCAGCTTTTCAAGGTGGTGCGACAGCGTGGAGTTGGGAATATCCAACTCCTCCTGAATCTCCCCAACGATCAGACCCTCAGGATGAGCCGAAAGCAGCGCTCGCATGATGCGCAGCCTCGCTTCCGTACCCAGCGCGGAAAACATATCGGCAAATCGGACGACTTGACTGTCGCTGACTCTGTCAATACTTCGATAGTTGCAGAAACATAGAAGGATTGCAAGCGGACCACTCCTGCCGACGCCCCAGCGGCGCGACCGCTCGACACCAAGATCGCCCCTCGGCGAGATTTGTTTGTTGAGCCTTGCTGGCAGGGAAAACTATGCTCTTTTTGCACTTCCCCCTTTTCAGGAGGCATCCTACTCATGCAACGCCAAACCAAAATCAGGCGCCCGACGAAAGGCGGCGGGTGTGCCCCTTGGGAACTGGGGGGCGGATGTTTACGTCTCCTCATTCGAATAGTTCCCAATCAGTTATTATTTAACATTAGATAACTCTCGTGCTATAGTCCCCTCAACGATTCGGGCACCAGCCCGGAGCCGCCAATCAGGTCCCCGATGGTAAACTGCCGCCTTCTCGCCGCATCCCATCCCGCCATTATTCCCTCATTACATCCTTACTTCGCCTCTCCTTTCTTTCCACGCACTTACAACGTGCTTCCTCTGCAACCCTCATGGAATCACATTCATACGAAAAACACCGGGGGTGGCACTGAAAGGGAAATCCAGGCGAAACCGCACCGCACGGATAGCGTTCCAACGTCCAAACCTGCTAACGTCTTTAGAACCAAATCACTGCGCCATCTCAAGCGCTAAGTCCCATGGAATCAAATCACTGCGCAAAACCCCCCGGGGGAGGGGGGAGTTCCACAGGTCGCCCAGCTTGAATGAAGATTGGTATTCCAGTGCGGACAGGTCGCGGCACTCTCCCGCGGCGTTCCCATCGGACTTTCGACCTTCAACTGTCGACTGTCGACTTTCCCATCCACCGCCGCGGGAACCCAGCCTTAGGGAGTGACCGTCTTGCCGTAGCTGAGCGGGTCGCCGGCCTTCGGCGTGTCGTAGTTCCAGAACCACAGCGGCTCCAGCTTTTTCTGCTCCGGCCATACCTGGTTCAGGGTGTCGCCCTCGAACAGTTCGCCATTTTTCATCACCCAGCGAATGGTGTTCGTGTTGTGAATGTCGTCGAGGGGATTTTTGTCGAGGATCACAAGGTCGGCGAGCTTGCTCGGTTGGATCGAGCCAAGGTCATCCGGCCGGCCGATGATTTTCGAGCCGTTCACCGTGGCGCAGCGCAGCACCTCCAGCGGAGTCATGCCTCCGCTGGCGAGCATCCACATTTCCCAGTGATAGCCGAGGCCCTGCAACTGGCCGTGGCTGCCAACGCCGACCAGCCCACCCGCGCGCTCAAGTTTCGCGACCTGCGCGGAAAGTTTCGGAAATGCATACTCGTCTTTGCGGAACCACTCCGGGCGCCGCTTAGTCTTCTGGTCGATGATGCGGTGCGGCGTGAAATGGTTGAGCTTCGCGTTGTCGTGAACTTCGCCGTTTTCGTACCAGTAATTCTCTCCGAACGGTCCACCGTAATTAACGATCAGCGTCGGAGTGGACGCAATGCCCGACTGCGCGAACATTTGCAGCACGTCCTTGTAGAGCGGCGTGATCGGCAGCGTGTGCTCGTTGCCGTGGAAACCGTCGATCACGTGAGTCAGATCGAGTTTCAGGTCCAGACCGCCTTCGGTAGTCGGCATCATGCCGAGTTCCTTCGACGCCTGCACCATGAACTGCCGTTGTTTGCGGTTGCCCACGATGTAGCTCTTGATGTTGGGCGTGCCATAGTATTTTTTGTACTTCGTCAACACCCCTTTCACTTCTTCCATCGACTGGAAATTATTGTCAGAGAAAACCCCTGGCCCGGTGGAAAACGCCCGCAAGCCGATAATGTCTCCGCTATCCACCAGATCCTGGTAAGCGAACATATCGTTGGTGCTGGTCTGCACGTCGAGGCCGGACGTCACTCCGTAAGCGACGTTGGCGAGGAACGCCCAGTTCTGCGTGTCCAGAATGCCCCGTCGAATTTCACTCCAGTGCGCGTGGGTATCAACAAAGCCCGGCACGATAGTTTTGCCGGCGACGTCGAATACTTTCGCGCCAGCCGGAACGGTTCCTTTAGCGCCGACGCGGGTGATGCGATTGTTTTCAACTACGATGTCGGCATTCTTCAGAACTTCATCGCCATTCATGGTCACGACCGTCGCGCCGCGCAGCACGATGGTTCCCTTCGGCGTCTTCCGAGGGACTTCCAGATCGACGGCGATCTCGGTAACGTTCTTGTCCTGCTCCTTCAGTTTCTTTTCTTCCTTCTTCTCTTCTTTTTTGTCGTCCTTCTTGTCTTTGTCGTCTGTCTTGACGTCGGATTTTGCTTCGGCCGAATCTTTTTTCTCAGCGTCCTTAGCGTCCCCATCTTTCTTTTCGTCCTTTGGAGGTTCAAAGGTGATGGCGCTCAAAGGCTCGCGAAAATAGCTGGAACCCATAGCCCAGGTGATGGTCTTGCCGTCGTCGGCCCAACCAAAGTAATCGGCGCCGATGTCGGTCAGGCGCTTGGTGGCGACCGACGGCGTCGAGACATCGACCGTCGGAGCTTCGCCACCGACGACCGGCATCGCGATCACATAGAGCTGATTCATGACGTGAGCCAGTACCCACTGCCCGTCGGGACTCGGCTGAAGGTCGTCGGCCGGAACGGGCTCATCGAAGAAATACAGACCCTTGCCCTTGACCACCAGATGAGTGCGGCGATCGGTGCCGTCGTAGCGGAGAGAGAGCAGACCCTGCGGCGTGTATACGTAGATGCGATCCTTCTCGTGCGTAAAGTGCGGCCCGCCGGCGCCGCGCGCAGGCAGAATCAGATTTGCATCGCCACCGTCGGCGGGAACCCAGACCAAATCAGCATTAGCAGTCTGGCCGCCATCGAATTCACTGTTTTCACGATCGTAGGCATTCCCACGCAGCGCTACGATCCTGGTTCCGTCCGGCGACCACGCGGGATTGCTGTACACACCAAGGGACTTCGACAGCTGTTGCGGCGTTCCGCCAGACGCAGCCACCCGCCACAATTGACCGCCTTCGTTGGACCAGGTGACATACGCGATGTTCTTGCCGTCCGGCGACCACGCAGGTTGGAATTCGCGCGCATTGCCGTTGGTCACTCGCCGAGGCTTTCCGCCAGGGAGATCGAGCGTATACAGGTGAGTCATCGCGGAAAAAGCCAGCCTCTGGCCATCCGGCGATTCGACCGGGTCTTGAATCAGCCGAACCTTCACTGGCCCCTGCTCGACTTTTTGAGGAAAGTCCAGCTTGGGCCCGATGTCCTGAGAGACCTTCGCGGTGAAGGGAATGATGCTTTCAGCGCCTGTGGCCAAATTCAGACGCCGGATTTTCCCGTCCTGGTTGTAGACGATTTCATTTCCGTCCGGCAAAAACGCGTAGCCGGGAAAGATGTCGCGGGAAAATAGCGATTCCTGATCATCGCGCGTGATCGGATAGCGCACCCAGCGATCGTCGCCGGTTTTCAGGTCGCGGAGACGTAGTTCGCTTTCGGTTTCGTAGCGAGTGACGTAGAGAAGCCTGGTGCCGTCGGGCGAAAGGATGGGCCGGAAGGCGCTTTCCAATTGCTCGATGATGGTGTCCTCATCGCCAGTCTTGCGGTCGCGCCGCATGATGCTCCACATGGGAAACTGCGCGTTATAGGAAAAGGGACCTTTCCGCATCGCGTAGTAGAGATACTTGCCGTCGGGCGACGCCACGACGCCCATGGCGTTGGGGCGCTCCTTACGCGGAGTTGTCGGCGTGGGCTTGGCCTTGGTGATCTGTATGCCCGTGCCGCCATCGACGTGATACATCCAGATTTCGTAGGTGGTGATCCCGAAACCCGCCTTGGAAACGAAAATGTATTTTCCATCGGGGGACCAGTTCGGCGACGCAAAATCATTGTTGGAGTCTCTGGAAACCTGCTTCGCTTCGGTGCCATCGGGATGCATGATCCAGATGTTTTCGCTGCCTTCGCGATCGGAGACGAAGGCAATCCACTTGCCGTCGGGTGAAAAGCGCGGCTGGCTATCGAACGCCATGCCGCCGTCGATCAGCTTGGCTTCTCCACCCTGAATCGGCAATGTATAGATGTCGCCCAGCAATTCGAAAACGATGGTCTTGCCGTCCGGAGAGGCGTCTAGTGAGAGCCAGGTGCCTTCGTCGGTCGTAAATTCGATTTTGCGGTCGGGTTTGAGGGGTAGACCCTTCTTTTCTTTTTTGTCGTCCTTCTTATCGTCTTTCTTTTCTTCTTTTTTCTCTTGTTTGTCTTGCGCACCCGCGTCGCCCAATTTCGCAAGAGCGCCCGCCGGGCTTACGCCTCCCGCAAACACGGCAAAAACGACTGCCAAGACGACCATCCAGATATCCGCACCCGAGCGCTTGACCTGCTTCCGATTCATCCGTCTTCCTCCGTGCCAGAATTGAAAATTGACTTGGTCGAACCGCGCCGCCCGGCTTGGAAATCGGCATTTGACGATCGCTCTCGGCGGTCACAACCTCGATTCTTTCGAGGCGGGGCATAATACTCCGGGCCGAGAAGCCGCGCAGCAAGATGTTGCGAACAACCAGCATCCCCCGGGGAGTAAGCCACCCAATGGAGCGAGAGCTTTTCTTGCGGCAACGAGACATCCCGGGAACCGTGCTAGGCTATCCAACTGCCTTTACCGATTGCCTTTACTGGTTGCCTTTACTGATTGAATGTTCAGCGTGAATCGCCACTCCGGTGACCCAAATCGCCCCGTGCCTCGGTCCGTATTTCCTCAGACGGCGCTCCTGTGGTTTTGGCTCCTGTTCGCGGCCCTTTTCGGAGCTCTTGACACCAGTTCCGCACCTGCCCAGCAGGTTCGGCCGCCGTCCGTGAAGGGTGGGGTCGCGGAACTCTCCTCGATCGGCCCGCAGAAGCGTCAGGGCGACCTGACCATCGCCGATGATGCCGTGGACATCCACTATGCCAACCAGCGGCTGCAGGCTGACCACGTCGAGTACAACGAGCAGACCAATGAGGCCCTGGCCCGGGGTCATGTTGTGTTCGACTACGAGAATCAGCACCTGGAGGCCGACGAAGCGCATTACAACGTCAGCACCGGCCGCGGCACCTTCCTAAATGTTCGGGGCACGGTCAAAATCGTACGCCGGCCGAACCCTACCGTGCTGATCACCGACAATCCGCTCTACTTCGAGGCGCGCAACGTCGAGAAATTCAACAACGACCTCTATTTTCTGAGCAAGACCTGGATCACCGTTTGCGATCCCGAGCATCCCAACTGGCAATTTTATGCACCGCACGCGCGCGTGCGGGTCGACAAAACGATGGCGCTGGTGAATGCGAACTTCCGGTTGTTCCGTGTTCCGCTGGTCTGGCTGCCGTACGCCACGGCGCCGGCCGGGCCGAAGGTCCGCGAGTCGGGGTTCCTGGTCCCGGTGGTGGGCAACAGCACCAGCAAGGGATTTGTTTTCGGGGACGCGTTTTACTGGGCTCCTACGCCATGGCTGGACACGACACTCGGCGCGGAACTGCTCAGCCGCCGGGGATCCGCCGAACGCGCGCACTTTCGCGCAAAGCCCTGGGAAAATACATCGATCCAGTACAACTATTTCGGAGTGATCGACCGCGGCGTACCCACGGTGGTCAATCCCGGACTTCCCACGCAGACGACCGAACTTGTTTCGCAGGGTGGCCACGAACAGCAGTTGGAGGTCACATCCCTCCTAAAAAACAATTGGCGTTTCGTCGCCGACGTCAACGAACTTTCTTCGCTGACCTTCCGGCTGGCCTTCGCCGACACGTTCGGCGACGCCATCAACTCTGAAGTGCGCAGCTCTATTTTTCTGACGCACAACTTTAACGGTTTCAGCCTGAATTTAGCAGCGCTGAACGATAAGAGCTTCCTCACCGTCAACCCGGTGCAAACCAGCGTTTCCCTGCGCGAAGCTCCGGAAGGGGGGTTCAGCTCGGTCGAGCAAGCGCCCTGGAGGAATCTGCCGATTTATTTTGGGTTCGACCTTTTCGCCGGCGCGGCGCATCGCAGCGACGGCGTAATCGATACACCCGCAGCGGTGGCCCGCACGGAGTTCGCGCCTCGCGCGACCTTGCCCCTTCACTTCGGCCCATGGCTCGACGTCACCGCCACGGCCACTTTTCGCACCAGCTACTTCGGGGATTCGCTGGTTCCCGGCTCCATCCTCACCACGCCATTACTGAGCGGCGAGTCGATTAGCCGCAACGACGGCGAATTTAGCGTCGATTTTCGTCTTCCGACATTTCAGCGATTCTTTCTGCGGCCGCAATCGAATAAAAGGTACAAGCACACGATCGAACCGTACTTTAACTACAACTACGTAACCGGCATTCACAATTTTTCCGAACTCATCCGTTTCGACTCGGACTCCACGCTCACCAACACCAACGAACTGGAATACGGCGTCACGCAGCGGCTGTGGGTGAAGGACGGCGACGATCAGCCGAGAGACCTGATCACCTGGAGTCTGGTTCAGAAGCATTTTTTTGATCCGACGTTTGGCGGGGCTCTGGTCACGGGAACGCGCAACGTGTTTCAAACGCTGGACGACATCTCACCGTTCGCGTTTGCCGACACTCCCCGGAACTGGTCGCCGATCATCAGCGATTTCAAGCTGAGCCCTGCGGGCCCGTTCGATTTCGAACAGATTTTGGAGTACGACACGCAACGAGGCACATACGGGCAGCTCACGACGATCGGTACGCTCGCGAAAATCAAGCCCTACAAGGACTACTTCTTCACCATCGCGGACTTCCGGTTGGGCGTCTATCCTTTCGTGCTGCAGCCCAAGGCGAATCAGATTCGCGTGCTGGCTGGCTATGGCAGCGAAACACGCAAAGGGTTCAACTTTACGAGCGGGATCAGCTACGACTTCACCAACAGTGCGCTGCAAAATCAGCTGGTCCAGGTCAGCTACAACGGGAATTGCTGCGGGCTGGCCCTGGAATACCGGCGCATCGCGCTTGGTCAGGTGCGTACGGACAATCAGTTCCGTGTGGCGTTCATCATCGCCAACATCGGGACCTTCGGCAATCTGCGACACCAGGAAAAGATTTTCTAGGGAATGCACAAGCGGATATGAGCCGGGCTTAAGCCCAGCGCCTACGGAAGCGACATCGATTGTCTGTGGTTGCTTTTTCGCATCAGGAATCCGCCGATAAGATATCCCAGCGTGCCGGTGGTGATGCCGCCAAAAATATCCGCTACGTAGTGATAGCGTCCGTAGATCGTGGACACGCACATGCACAGAACTAGCGGAAGCATTACCCAGAACAGCCAGCGGCGGTGCCGCCACGCGCCCCACAGGGCCGCAAACGATCCGGCCACATGCTCCGAGGGAAAGGCAGCACCGCGCACGCGGCCGTAGTGCTCAATGAAATTGATGAACGCGGTGAATGGTCCGCCGCGCAACTCGCCGTGCCACAAACCCGCCATCGAAAACCACGGGCTTTCGATGGGAAACGATATGGCGATCAGGTAGCCGATCGCATAAGCGACGGCTGAATAGGTCATCACGGACCAATAACCGCGCCAATCCTTCCGGTAGTAAAGAATTCCACCGAGTACCAGCAGATACGTGAAATAAGTAATGTAGGTGAACTGCATGAAATCATTGCGCGCCGGCGTGGCGAATTGTTCCAGCCAGATCGTTGGGTTTACGCCCGTCAGCCAATAATCGAACGCGATGAGTTTCGCGTCCTGCCATTGCGGCGAAATCAAATGGACCAGGTGCGCGAGTTCCTCGAAACAAAACAGGAAAAACAGATGGGGATACCAATGTCGCCAGAAATGCCAGAATTTCTGCGTGAAGGTGTCGAGGGGGGATACGGAGCCGACGAGAATGTCGGTGCCACGGCACAACAGAATCACGAGCGCTACCACACATGAGCGCGTGACCAGCAGGCGAATCGGGTGCGCGAGATTTTCGGCGAACATCGCAATCAGCACGCTTGACAGCGCCATGTAACCCAGGGCGATCCATTCAAAGGGACCGCAGGCCGCGCCGATTGCGAGCCATTCGTCTCGCAGGATCTCAATCGTGCGGAGGCGCGCGGGAATCGTTTGCGCGGCATGGTGCTCCGCCGCGATGCCACTGGAATGCCATGGCAAGGCGGCTTCGTGGCTACGGGGTTCTTGCCCGCGGGAGCGATTCATCCGAGGATCTCCGATTTGACGTTCGGAATCACTTCGCAGCCGATGCTGCGGCAGGTTTCCGTTATTGCGGCCGCGCTTGCGTGTGGCGACCGATTTTGCTTCCAGAGAAGGATCGGCCAGCTGCGCAAGCGGGCGATGCGTCCCAATTCGCGAGAAGGATTGACCGCGGCTGGCCGTCCGACGGCGCCTAGCATCCAGCGGTCGTTCGCTGTGTCGCCGTAGGCATAGCAGTTGGCCAAGTGGAGGCCGCCCTCCGCGGCGATGCGTTGCACGGCGCGGGCTTTGGCTTCGCCGAAGATTGCTTCGTCCACGATGCGGCCCGTCCAGCGGCCGTGGGTTTCTTCGAGGCGCGTGGCGCAGACGTTGATGGACGTGATGATTCCTTGAGCAAGAAGGCGGATAGTTAGGGCTAGCGCCGCTTGTTTCGCGAGAGGTTCCAGGGTGCCGGTTACCAGGACGATGGCGTGGCCCTGGCTAGCGTGCCAAGTGGCGCGGTGAATGGCATCGGGGAAGAAGGCCGGGAGATGGCCGATTTTTGCGCTCACGGACGCCGCTGCGTTGTGGCTGACGGGGACACAGGCCCTTCGAGGCTCAGGGTAAACAAGAGTGCCTGTGCTACGTAAGAGGAGCGTGCTATGGCTAACGGAAATGTTCTGGAGGTACATCTTGTTGGCGTGAGTCATTCGGACCAGACCTTGCGGACTCAGGCGGGCTGCTTGCGCTAGCCACAGGAAATAATTTCGAAACGGAATCGCGTGTTCAACCCGGAGTGCGGCGGCGAAGCGGCGTTCGAGCGATGGCAAGGGCAGCAGGGCGCCGTCCAAATCGAAAAATGCGGCGATGCGGCCTTGCGTCTCGGTGCCAGTCATGCTGCATCCTCGGACGAAATTTTTGCGGTGCGCGCGGACGCCAGGCTTCCCGCGACGTGCCGCCAGCCTTCCATGAGAACCGGCAGTCCGCGGACCAAGCAAAAGACCGCGGTCGCCCAAGTCAAGGTGATGGCACCGGCGCGAATCGTCGCATGCGCGTCCGGAGCAAGTCCGCCGAACAGCGCCACGGAACCGCGCGTGAGTGCGAACTCCAGTCCCAGGTAGCAGAAGCAGACGCACTTCATCGCGGCATACAGGCCGCGGCTCCAGCGCGACGCTACCAGCGTGCGTCCCCACCAGGTTTGCAGCATGGCGTTCGTACCCCATCCGGAATGACCGGCGCGCATGGTCAGTCCCCGGAGAAAATCGGTGGCGGCGCCGCGCGCGAAGAAAAACACCGGCAGCCACAGCGAAACCATTCCGACGACCGCGAAATAGGTGAAATAGACGTTTTCGATCATGCGGTCGCCAAGGATGTCGATCTGGGCGCCCACGGGCGTGGCGAGATTCCTGCGGCGCGCGATGTGCCCGTCCAAGGCGTCGAGCGCGACCGAAGCGACGGTGAGGGCCACGGCGGCGAGGTTCATCCACGGGCCGCGGCCAAACAGGCACACCGCAGAGAAACCCACGAAGACGCGAAGTGCGGTCACTCGATTTGGAGTCCAATGCATCCTAAGTTCCGGTAGGCGGCTTGTGACGCCCAGGGTGGACAATGCACCGGGCTTGCCAAGTAGACACTTGTTAAGCCACGCTTTATCTGCAGGTTGCGGGTCGACAACGCTCGGCTCGAAGTTTCTGCGCCATCGAAAACCGTCATCTGTCGTCCTTTCGCCTACGTACTGTCATGTATCGCGCAAGCGAGGCTTGAAGCAAATGCAGCGAGCAACGTCATCCATTCGATGACTCTCTTCAGCAGGCGGCGATGTAACTTGTGGGGCGATCGAAAATTGCGAGAAAATTACAAGTAAATTGCGCGCCATCCAACACACTTGTACACTTGCTGCCCCTTTTCGCGTGCAGACAATTGAGGACTGACCGAGCATGACCGACGTCTCTTTGGCAGCAGCTTTTCTCGCGGGCCTGGTTTCGTTTCTTTCCCCGTGCGTTCTTCCGCTTGTTCCTGGCTACATTTCGATGCTTTCGGGCATCGGCATGGAGCAGTTGCGCCAAGGTCAGCAGCCGCGTGGCGGACTTTTCGCTTCGGCACTGGCGTTCGTGCTCGGTTTTTCGGTGGTGTTCATTTCCTTCGGGGCTTCGGCCAGCGCGGTGGGGTCGTTTTTGCGCGAGCATCGCGGGACGCTGGCGCCCATCGCGGGGGCGCTGATTCTGCTGTTTGGGCTGCATCTGCTGGGTCTGCTGGGCAAGCTCACCATTCGCGTGGGGTTGATCCTCGGCGTTCTGCTTGCCATTCTTGGCGTAGTCGCGCTGGTGCGGGGTGGCACGCTGTTTGCCGGCCTGGGCGCGGTTCATTTCTTTTCGCTTTCGATGATTGGGTTTTTCGGGCCGGCGATGACGCGCTGGCTGAATCGCGATGTGCATCTGCGCAGCGGGGGGACGCAGCCCGGCATGTGGAGCGGATTTTTGCTGGGTTTTGCGTTTGCGTTTGGGTGGACGCCGTGCATTGGGCCGATCCTCGCCACGGTTTTGGCTCTGGCTGCCGCCAGCGACACGATCGCGCGCGGGGTGCTGTTGCTGGCGGTGTATTCGGCAGGCCTGGCGGTTCCGTTTTTGTTGACCGCGCTGGGTATCGGGGAGTTCCTTAAGTTTTATCAACGCTTCCGAAAGTATCTCCACGCCGTCGAACTGTTCAGCGGAGCGCTGCTACTGTTTGTGGGCGGACTGGTTTTCGTCAACCGGCTGACCTGGCTTGCGGGTAAGTTGAGCTTTTTGAATACGATGGTTTTGTGGCTGGAGCGGTCTTTGACCGGGGCGAAGTGAAAGGCGCGGCTACTGCGTGAGACTGGATTGCGCCAGGGGTTTCTGAGAAAATTGAGATCGAGAGACTGGAAGTTTGAGGAACTGAAATGAAGAAGTCAGTTTTGATCGTTATCGCGATACTGGTGGTAATCGTCATCGGCGCGCATTATGCCGACAAGGCTACGCGGCTGCCGCACACTAGCTTGTCGGTCTCCGCGGCAAAGCGGGATGCCCCGGACTCCGTCAAGCCTGCGCCCGAGCTTACCCTGAAGGATCTGGACGGGAAGGATCTCAGTCTCACGCAGTTCAAAGGCAAGGTCGTGCTGGTCAACTTCTGGGCGACTTGGTGCGAGCCGTGCAAAGTGGAGATTCCGGAGCTGATCGAACTGCAACAGAAATACGGAGCGAAGGGATTTACAGTGCTCGGCGTGGCGATGGACGACGAAGGGCGCAGCGTGGTCGCGCCATTTGTGGGGAAAGAACGCTTCGACGTGAACGGCGGACAATCCCAGATGAACTATCCGATCGTGATCGGCAATGACGCGGCGGCGGACAAATTCGGCGGACTCATCGGCTATCCCACGAGCGTCCTAATCGACCGCGATGGCAAGCAGGTCAAGAGCATCACCGGCTTAATCAACTACGACGACATTTCCAAGGCCATCGAATCGCATCTCTGATACCCTCAAACCATGCTTGAGGAAAAGGATTTTCAGCGAAAGGCTGACGGGGCCTTTGAAGAGTTGAAGCGCCGCTTGCTGACGCTGGGCGATGCGCATGGCTTCGACGTCGAGGGTGAGAGCGGCAAGCTTGAGGTTATTTTCGAGGAACCTGAAGAAGCCAAGTTTGTGATCTCACCCAACACTCCTGTGCGCGAGATCTGGATTTCGGCGCTTTCCACAAGTTTCAAGCTCGGTTGGTCCGATGCGCGCAATTCGTTTGTGCTTGAAAAGACTGGCGAAGGTTTGCACGAGGTGATGAGCCGTGTGATTTCCCAGCAATTGGGCGAGCAGGTGACCGTTTGAGATTGGGCGTGGCGCTTCTGGCGGGGTTTCTCGTTTGTGTCGCCGGCGCAATGCGAGCACCGGCGCAGGTTCCTGCCGGCCGCGATGTAGTCGCTCCCAGCGCATTTGCCTCGTTCGATCCGGTGGCTCGAGGCGGATCGTTTCAGATTGCGGTGGTCCTGAAAATCCGCGAAGGCTTTCACATCAACGCGCGCGAAAAATCCGCGGACTACCTGATCGCCACCGATCTCCGCACCGAAGCACCCCCGGGGTTCAAGGTCGGCCAAGTCACCTATCCCAAGGGCGAACTGCATACCTTTTCGTTCTCGAAGACTCCTCTCAACGTTTACGAAGGCAAAGTCATTCTTCGCATGGAAGTCACCGCTCTCCCCAATTCCCCCCTGGGCACGCAGCACATTCCTCTGAAGCTGCGCTATCAAGCGTGCAGCAGCGAGGTCTGTTTGCCGCCTACGACGCTCGATGTGGATGCCCCGGTGACCGTGGCGTCCTCCGCGACAGCGGCTCGCAGCGCGCATCCTGAGTTGTTTCCATCGCAGCGCTAGAGCATCTAACTGGCACCTTAAACTGATTGGCTAAGGAGCGATTGTTGGCCCTTGAATCCCGCGCGCGTCGCATATGGCCGTATGTCCTCGGTATCGCGGTTGGTGTACTGGCCGGCCTGATCCTGTTGGTATTTTTGAGGACGCGCAATCTCGAGGAGCGCACCCGCCAATGGGTGGTAGGCGAACTGCAGCAACGCTTCGATAGCGAAGTGGAGCTGGAAGAACTGCACGTAAATCTGGTGCCGCAGATGGGTGTCAATGGCGAAGGGCTGTCCATCCGCTATCACAATCGCCGCGACCTGCCACCGATGTTCCACGTGCAGAAATTCTCTTTCAATCTGGGCTTGCTTGGAATTCTGCGCGCTCCGCGGCATATCAAGGGTATTTACGTCGAGAATATGACCATTACAATTCCCCCGCGGGGTGAAAAGAAAGAATCGAAGACACCTTCTTCCGACAAGAAGGCTCTGCCGATCGTCATCGTCGATGAGATTGTGTGCAACGACACGGACCTGGTGATTGTGCCCAAGAAAGAAGGCAAAGAGCCGCTCGATTTCGACATTCACGACCTGGTGTTGAAATCGGTGGGCGCCAACAAGCCGTTCGACTTCCACGGAAATCTGACCAATGCCAAGCCGCAAGGGGAAATCGCGACGAGGGGAACGTTTGGACCTTGGGACGCGGACGAACCGGGGGGTACGCCGGTCACCGGCTCGTACAAGTTTACGGATGCGGATCTCGGTCCATTTCCTGGAATTGCGGGAACGCTGTCGTCCACGGGCGACTATCGCGGGCAACTGAATGAAATCGAAGTGGAAGGGAAGACGGATACGCCGAATTTTTCGCTGGATCCCGTCGGGCGTCCCGTTCCGCTGCACACGGACTTTTCGGCGACGGTAAACGGCACCGACGGCGATACCTATCTGCACCCGGTGCGCGCCACGCTCGGCCAATCACTGATCATTGCCGAGGGGAGCGTCGTTCGCGTGCCGGAAAAACAAGGTCATATCATCAAACTCGACATCAACGCGCCTAACGCCCGTATACAAGACATTTTGAGTCTTGCCGTGAATTCCGATAAGCCCTTCATGACGGGTCCCGCGAAGATCAAAGCGAAGTTGCTGCTGCCTCCCGGCAAGCAAAAGGTCCTGCAGAAGATGGTTCTGGATGGGCAAGTAGGCGTGGAAAATGCCCAGTGGTCGAGTCCCGAAGTTCGCGACAAACTCGCGGCACTGAGTCGCCACGCGGAAGGGCAGCCCAAGAACGAAGAGGCGGGCAGCTCGGTTTCCGATTTGCGCGGCGATTTCAAGCTGGAGAAAGCGGTCATCCAGTTCCGCAAACTGAGCTTCAGCGTCCCCGGCGCACAAGTCAATTTGGAAGGCAACTACGATGTCGGTGGCAGTAAGCTCGATTTCAATGGGCATTTGCGACTTCAGGCGAAACTCTCGCAAACGGTGACTGGTAAGAAATCGTTCTTCCTGAAGGCGGTCGATCCCCTTTTCAGCAAAGAAGGCGCGGGCACAGTCTTGCCCCTTACGATCACGGGCACCCGTGACGCGCCCACGTTCGGCGTGAGCGTGTTTCACAAGACGATCAAAAGGCAGATGGCCGGCGGAGATAAGGACAATAGTAAAGACTCGAAAGACAGCAAGAATCCGAAGCCTAATTCCAATCGTTAGGTGGCCGCTGTGGCGGGTCGATTAGATCAGGCGGTAGCGGTGGACTGGGACATGGCAGCCCGCAGCCGCCGCACGACCCGCTCTTGCCCCAAGGTAACCATCGTGTCGAAAAGCGGCGGCGCTACGGATTGGCCGACGATGGCTACGCGCGTCGCATTGATCAGCAGGCCGGCCTTTACGCCCGCGGCGTCCGCCAGCGCGCGCAACGCGTGATCGCATGCATCGTGATTCCATTCGAGCAGCGCTGCGAGCGCATCCGCGAGCTTGGATAGAAGATCGGGAACTTTCGGATCCTTCCAAAATTTCGCTTTCCCGGCGTCTTCGATCGGAAACTCGTCGCTGAAAAACGCCCGCGACCACGAGGAAAAATCGGGTAGCAGCCGGACTCGCGGCCGCAGCAAATCCACCGTTTTCGAAAACCACTCATGCCCGGCGCCACTGGCCCACTCTTCCTTCCACAAGCCGCTACGCTTCAACTCCGCTTCTACCTGCGGCAACAGGTCCTCGATCGGCAGCTTCTGCAAATATTGCGTGTTGAACCATTCCAGCTTCGGCCGGTCGAAAACACCGTTCGTGCGGCTGACTCCAGCCAGCGAAAATCTCTCGATCAAATCCTTGGTGCGCAAAAATTCCTCGTCACCACCGGGCGCCCATCCCAGCAGCGCCAGAAAATTCCGGAACGCTTCGGGAAGAAAACCCTCGGTGCGGTACATGTTGACGTCAGTGGCGCCGTGGCGTTTGGATAGCCTCGATTTGTCGGGACCCAAAATCAGCGGCAGATGCGCGAAGATGGGCAGTTCTGCCCCCAGCGCGCGATAGAGCAGCACCTGCTTGGGCGTGTTCGACAAATGGTCCGCGCCGCGAATCACGTGGGTGACGCGCATATCGACGTCGTCAACCACCACGCACAACTGGTAGGTTGGCATGCCCCACTCTTCGCCGTCCCTGCCGGAGCGCAACAGCACGAAATCCTCGATCTCTTCATTGTCAAATTCGCGGTCGCCGAAAACGGCGTCGGCAAAGACCGTTTTCCCGGCCGGAACCCGGAAGCGGATCGCCGGTTTGGTGTCTGGCGACGAGGCCTTACCGTCGCGGCAAGAACATCGCGCCACCCGGCGCACCTTTTCCGTGGCGGCGCCGCCTTCCGAGGCATGATCGCCGCCCGCATACTTTTCGGCGGCGCAGTAGCAGAGGAACGCGCTGCCATTGGCCAGGCATTTCTTGGCCGCCTCGCGGTACAAATCGAGCCGCTGGGATTGAAAGAATGGGCCTTCATCCCAATCCACGCCCAGCCAGGTCAGGCCGTCGATAATTCCTTGTACAAGTTCCGGCTTGTTGCGCTCCGCGTCGGTATCTTCCACGCGCAGAATCATCGTCCCACGCTGCTGGCGAGTGAACAGCCAGTTGAATAGAGCCGTGCGCGCACCGCCGACGTGCAAATACCCGGTCGGTGAGGGCGCGAATCGAACCCGCACGCCGCTTGCTGGTTTGTTATGGGATTCCGTCATCGTTTGCCGCGTCTGCCGCACAAATCTGGGTCTTTCAGTGTAGCGAAAGCTCCGCACGCCGTCCAACCGGGCCGGCTGTCCGGTAGTGGGTCAGTTTCCGGTTACGCGACTAACCGGGAGTTGGCCGCGGTCGCGTTGTCGCGGTATACACCATCGAGCAGCTAAGCCTCTGAGCACACCTGTACTTCCGGGCTATTCAAAGTCCGCTGGCGAAATCCCAGACTTAGGAATGAGTGATCGTTTCGGCCATCGTTCAATACTTGTGAGGAAACGACTATGAAGAAGGTCGCTTTATTGGTGTCCACTGGCATCCTGTTCTCCATTTCAGGCTGCTCAGAAAATTCGCAGAAAACCGCCTTGAAAAGTGCACCGGGAATCGTGCAAGCGTCGGCGGCACCAACCAGCACGCCTCCACTTGTGACGGTGGCGGCCCCGCTTCCTGCGCTGTTGGTCGGACAGACGAATCAGCAAGTCTGGCGCTCTGAAAAACTCAAGGACAGCTTCGGCAGCGCGGTCGCGCTAGAGGGGACTTCATTAGACGGCAAATTTGATTTAGTTATACTCCAGAGAGGAACCTATACTTCCGTGTCTTTCGTTAGGCACGCGCGGTGGGCGTCTGTATATAACAGGCCAGCCAAAGGCAACTTAACGTCTCTACGCATAAAATTCGATGACGGCTCGGAAGAACGCGTCGAATGGGACGAACTTGGGCTCGACACGGGAAACCTATACAGCGTCTTATGGTCGTACCCCGCCAAGACAAATGCTCCCATCGGTCCAATGCCGAAAGGCACCACACTTGATTCTCATGAGGGTGACGAACGCCTTCTTGAAGACATGATGAAGCACAAAACGATGCTCGTAGAGGTCGAACCGGGGAGCACGACACAGTTCGAAATGACCGGGCTCGCGCACGAAATACAGAAAGTTCGCACTATCAAAATCGAGCCAGTGCTTGATGCCAGGCAAACCTCCGAATAGGCCTTCAAGCTGCAAATCGTCCTCGTGGCTTTGGGGTAAGTCCCAATAAACGAGCTACCGGACAATGGAGCACCAGGAGCAACTTGTTCGGTAATCCGGTAACCGGAAACTGACCCACCGCCGAATGCCCCGCGCCTTCTTGAAAGCACGCGTTGGCATGTGCTTCAATAGTACTGCCCCGCGCTGCTGTCTCTTTAGCCACCAGTACGCTGGTACGGTTGCTCGCCTGAAATTTGGTGAGCCATAATCTAACGCAAGTACTTTGTTTTGTGCGGTGGAGTCTGGCTGCCTGTAGGTGCAAAAACGCCTGCACGCTCCACGGACCCGTACGGGTTAACAACCCACGCAACATTGCGCTTTGAGCTGCTTGGTTCGGTCGTGCAATTGGCCGCAGGGGCCGCGCGATCGACGGAGAACCAGTCGACCTTGACTCACGAAGGCTTCATTGCGTTGGCACTGCTGGCGGCTACCTCCCTGGTGGCCGGCTTCTTCGCGTATATCTACAACCTTAAGCGCCAAACGTATCTGGTGCTGTGGACGGTCGGATGGAGCCTGTTCGCGCTGCACTATCTGAGTCCCGCGCTCTCCTGGTGGATTCCCGACGGCGCGTTCATGGAGTCGCTGAATCACTGGCTCTATGCACTGGCGGCGCTATTCTTTTTTCTGGGCGCGCAGCTTTACGCGCAGCGCAAACCGTGGATTGTGCCGTCCGCGATAGCCGCCGCCGTTCTGGGCCTGTGGGCGGCAGCGAACGCGTTTAATTTTCTAACCGTGGCGCCCGTGGTGGTCCCGTCTGTCTTGCTCTTTGTTGCCGTTGCCGCCGTTTTCTGGTTGGAGAGCCGCCGCCAGGAAACGCTCGCCGACCGCTTGCTGGCGGTATCTTTCTTCGCGTGGGCGGTCCTTCGCATGGCTGTCTTTTTCTTCTCCCAGAGTGCGCCGGGAGCGACTGAGATCGGCTTTCGTCCCATTGCCGCGGTACCCTCGGCCTTTGTCGCCATGCTCATGGTCATGGCTACCTACGAGGAAGAGAAGCGCCGCATTGAACGCAACATGCTGGCGCTGTCCAACCTGAACCTGGCGACGTCGAGTTTCGTCGGCGGTGAGATTCAACGCATGCTTTCGCAGGCACTGGACCGCGTGCTCGGCGTGGTGCGGTTGCCGGCGGGCGCGTTGTTTCTGCATCACGGCGATCCTCAGGGTCCCACGTCGGTGGTGGCCGCGGGGCTGAATGATGATTTCTGCCGGGTGGCGCAGGAAGAAGGCCTCGACGATTATCTCGTCAGCCTGGTTGCGCGGCTTGGCGGACTGCTGGGCTTCCGCGACCTGCGGGACTCCTCGCTTGCCGCCCTCGAAAAGGAAGAATCCATACGGCGTTTCCGGCAACTGGCACTTGCGCAGGGGCTCCGCAGCGTCGTGGTTATCAGCCTGCAGGCCAAGGAGCAGGCTTTCGGCGTCCTGCTGCTGGGCACGCCAGACAACCGGCGATTTACTCCCGCGGAACTTCGTCTGCTTCTGGCTCTGGGCCATCAGATCGGCATGGCCGTCGAAAACAGCTATCTGGTTCAGCAGACCTCCCGACGCTCCGAAGAGCTGCATGTCCTGAATGAAATCGGACGGGCGCTTAGCTCCACGCTCAACAAAGAAGACCTGCTGCGCAAGATTTGGGAAGAGCTACGCCGCCTGTTCGACGTGGAAAATTTCTATATCGTCGGCCTCGACCCGTTGCTTGATGAAGTGCTCTTCGATCTCGAGATCATCGACGGCATGCGCATGCCCAAGCGCACACGTCCCGCGGGCAACCACTTGAATGAGTACGTGATCCGGACGCGGCAGCCGGTCTTGATTCGGGAAAACTATCTAGCGGAAGTCCAGAAACTTGGTGTCGAGCCGATCCGCGCCAAGGGCTGCATTTGCGTCGTGCCGCTGGTGGCCTACGATCACGCCATCGGCGCCATGGGTGTGTTTTCCGATCAGGATCACGCCTTTGACGAAGGGCATCTGGAGTTGATGCGCGTGCTCGCCAGCGAAGCGAGCATCGCCATCGAGAACGCCCGCCTGTTCCACGAAGAGCGGACCAAGGCGCGTCATCTCACGCTGCTCAATACCATTTCGCGAAACGCCATCGCCACTCTCAATCCCGACGAGATGCTCGCCAAGATTACCGAGCAGCTCGAGAACGGCTTGAACCAGGATCACATCGGCATCGGCGTCCTGGAGTATTCCTCGCGCGAACTGGTCATCCAGGCGGAAGCAGGCGCGCGCCGCGGAGCCGTCGGCCAGCGTATTCCGCTCGGTGCCGGGCTCATCGGCCATGTCGCGCGAAACGGGCAGATGGCCGCGTATAGCGCCGCGAAACCCGGGGATGCCGCGCTTAAGCCGCTCTTGCCGGAGTCCCTGGCCGCCATCGCGCTGCCCATCTTCTACGCCGAGCAGCTGCACGGCGTGCTCTATGTGGAATCTTCGACCCAGATGGATTTCTCCGAGGAAGAGGTGTTGTTACTACGCACGCTGGCGGACCTGATCGCCGGAGCCCTGCACAATGCGCTCACGTTCCAAAAGGCGCAGGAACAGGCCATCACCGACGGACTGACCGGCGTGAAGACGCACCGCTTCTTCATGGAAGCACTCTCCGCCGAGTGGAAGCGTTCCACGCGTGCCGGCCGGGCCTTTGCGCTGGTATTGATGGACCTGGACCGCTTCAAGTTCGTCAACGATTTCTACGGCCACCTGGAAGGCGACCTTGTTCTGCAGCGCGTCGGACACATTCTCGAGACCAATTGCCGACGCTCGGACGTTGTGGCGCGATACGGCGGCGACGAATTCGTCATCCTGATGCCGGAAACCAATATGGAGCACGCGCGCCAGCTGGCCACCAAGCTGCGTGGATGGGTTTCGGCCGATCCCCTGCTGCGCGAGAAAAATATCAGCGCCAGCTTTGGTATCGCCTGCTACCCGCTTCACGGCTCGACTCCTCAGGAGTTGATCCAGGTCGCGGATGCCTCCATGTATCTCTCGAAGCACCAGGGCGGCAATGCGGTCTCCACCGCCGATCACTTTGATCCCAACGAAGCCAAGAAGTGGAAGCGTGACGTACTCGAGGCGTATCTTGGGGTTACCCTGAAGCGTCTGTTCTCAACCGGTCCTGAGGCTTTTGAGGAAATTTATTCACGGCTCAAGCAGTTCACCGAGTCCCTGGCCTCGACGGAAGTCTCAACTGGCACCGAGGCTCCCGAGATACCGCAAGTTTTGCCGCAAGCGGTTCTGGATACGGTCACGTCGTTGGCTTTCGCAATTGATGCCAAAGATCATTACACGCAGGGCCACTCGCAAAAGGTATCGGCCTACGCGGCGCTGATCGCCGAAGCTCTCGGCATGAGCGACGTGGAGGTGGAGGAAGTCCGCTTGGGCGCGGTCTTGCACGACATCGGGAAGGTGGCCATCCCGGAGGGTATCCTGAACAAGAGCGGCCCGCTCAATCCCGACGAGTGGGATACCATGAAATCTCACGTCACCTTCGGCGCGAAGATTCTCGATCCGCTCACGCCACTCGCGCGTATCCGCGAGATGGTTTTACATCATCACGAATATTTCGATGGCTCTGGCTACCCCGACTCCTTGAGCGGTGAACAGATCCCGCTGGGCGCGCGCATCATCGCCGTGGCTGACGCTTTCGATACCATCACCAGCGACCGCACCTACAAAAAAGCCCGGGCCGCCACGGAAGCGCTCGCCGAGCTCGAGCGCTGCGCCAACGCCCAATTCGATGGCAGCATTGTTGCGCTCTTCGTCCGCACCATGCGCCAGCTCCCCAACCCCATCATCGAAGTCGCTTCACTGACCCGCAATTCGTAGTCCGGGTAGTCGGCAGTTCTGGTGCCACTATGTATGCGCTGAGCCTTAGCCGGGCGAACTACCCGATGTCATGCAGTATTTCACCCAAGTGCTCTCCGCGTCTCTGCGTTCGGCGCCGTTTTTGCTTGCTATCTTTCCGCTCCAAGATGCGTCCAAAAGCAGCAACGAGCCCTGTATCCGAATTCCATTTCCGTATGCTGCCCCGAACGCAGTCGGAGTAGGAATCATGATCGCTCATAACCCCCTCCACGGATCCGGACAAGCGGCACGACCGCATCCGGCTCTTGCCTTAGGTGAGGACGCCTATGCGTCGCAGGGGATAGGGATGACAGATAGTAGGCGGAGGCAGCCAGCGAGTGATAAGGCGCCGCATGCGATCCCAAAGCACGCGGCCTTTTTGGCTGCGCCGCGACAGCGCGCGATGCCAGAGCCGCCCTACTTGGAATCGAAAGATCCACAGCGCGTTGTGGTTCTGGGGCACTCCGTAATATCGGATGTGTCCACGCACCACCGCTTGCAACCACTTGCCTACTTCGGGGATGGGTTCATGCATCCGTCGCTGAAGTTCGGCTTTCACCTCGTTCAGTTTCGTTTGCAACCTTTTGCGGATCGTTTGCCGCAGCACCGTGAACCGTCCGTTGCTCCTCTTCTTCACACCGATGTGCGTAAAGCCGAGGAAGTTGAACGTCTCCGGTTTCCCTTCTCCACGCCACTGCCGTTGATCGATCGCATACGGACCGAACTCCAGCAGTCGCGTTTTCTCGGGATGCAGTTCCAGATTGAACTTTCGCATTCGTTCCGTAAGTTCCGCCCGAAACTGATCGGCATCCGCTTTGTCTCTAAATCCAACTACGATGTCATCGGCGAAACGCACTACGATCACATCACCGTGCGCGCGCTTCTGACGCCATGCTTGGACCCACAAGTCGAATACGTAATGAAGATAGACGTTTGCCAAAAGCGGCGAAGCACTTCCGCCTTGCGGCGTCCCTTCCTCCACACGTATTCGTTTCCCATCCTCCAGCACGCCGGCCCTCAACCATTTCTGGATGAGCCGCACGACGCGCCGGTCCGCAATCCGGTGCTCAACGAACTTCACCAGCCACTCGTGGGAAATCCCATCGAAGAAGCCTTTGATGTCCAGATCAAGCACCCAGTTCACTTTTCTCGTCAGCAGTCCCGTGTACAGCGCATCCAGCGCTTGATGCTGGCTGCGCCCTGGTCGAAACCCGTACGAAAAACCGAGAAAGTCCGTTTCGTAGATAGCGTTCAACACCTCGACCGCCGCGCGCTGGACGATCTTGTCTTCCAGCGCCGTGACTCCGAGCGGTCTTTGCCGCCCGTCGGCCTTAGGGATATACACTCTACGCACCGGCTTTGCTCGATACGCTCCTCGCTTCAGCCTTTCGGAAAGGTCTTGGAGATTCCTTTCCAGTTCCTCGCCGTAGTGCCGCCACGTCTCCCCGTCCACGCCCGGCGAGGCTTCCTTCTTCAATCGGAAGTAGGCCATGCGCAGCGTTTCCAGGTTGTAGATGTGGTGCAGGAGCGCCGTGAACCGCAACTTCTTATCCTCCCCTGCTGCTTGACGTACCCGCTCCAGCGCACTCGGCGCGTCAGTCCGGCTCGGTGTCCGGGACGCGTTTTGCTGTGGCAGGTTCCCTTTGGCCAGCCCTCTTCCCTCCATCCCTTCCGCCGCCGGTTGCCCGGCTTTGTTCGGGGACTTCGCAGGTACTACAGGGCTGTCCGACTTCCCATGTCCGTTCATCATCGGCGTACGTCCTTAGACTTCCCGATGCGTCCCAAGGCAACCGCAGCCTTGGGCGAACTGGGGATCTCCCGGTTCCCGAGCGAGGTGTCTGCGTACGTGCACGGGGTCTCTGACCGCGCGGGACTCTGGTACACCTCGCGATATCGGTGCACCCGATGGGGCCTTCCGCTTCTCCTTACAGCGTCGGCGTCCCGGAGTAAGTTTCTTACGCGGCTGAATACCCGGCCCGCACGTTCCCCTGTCAACGCTTCGTCGCCACTCTTGCGAGTGACTCCGCATGACTCGGGGCCGACCACTTTCGTATGACTTTTGCAATCACTACACCTCGCCGGTTTAGCCGGCGCACAAGGAGAGCCATCATGAGAAGACTTCCCCGCCTTCTACTCCTTCTGCTTCTGATCCTGATCGCCATCGCGCCACTGTTCGCCGGAGCGAACTCGGCGTCGGCATTTAAAAAACTTCAGGCGCTCGCAGGCGACTGGGAAGGAAAAGACGACAAGGGCAAACCGGTCAGAACGAATTTCAAACCGATCGTCGCTGGCACGGCCGTGATGGAGACATTGGCACCGTCCGGAATGGAAGACATGGTCACGGTTTACAGTTTGGATGGCGACGGCATCGCATTGGTACACTTCTGCCCGACGAACAATCAGCCTCGCATGCGCGTCGTTCCGGTCACCAGCGATCCGAAGGAACTGGTCTTTGATTTTGTAAGCGCCGGCAATCTTCCATCACCTGCGACTGGCCACCAGCATCATCTGGTCATTCGCTTTGAGGATCCCGACCACATCACCGAAATCTGGACGTGGCGCCAGGACAACATGGACATGCCCATGGTCTTCCATCTGGAACGCAAGAAAAGCTAAATCCCCTTTCGCTCTGGACTCCGAGCTTGCCCACACGGTGAGTCATGATATAGCTTCTACCCACTCATGAATCTCACTCTGCAATCGCAATACATTCAGGGCGTCGCGGTCATTCGATGCCAGGGCCGCATCGTTGTTGGCAAAGAGGTTGGCTTACTCCAGCAGGAAGTGGAAAAGCACCGCATTGAAACGCAGAAATACGTGCTGCAATTAGCCGATGTCAGCTATCTGGACAGTGGCGGACTGGGAGCGCTGGTTCGCCTTCTGGGCATGCTGCGGGCGCACCGCGGCGATTTGAAGCTCTGCGAACTGTCGCCTTTCGTGCAAAACGTCCTGAAAGCCACCAACTTGCTGTCTATCTTTTGTGTTTATGCCACCGAGCGCGAGGCCCTTGCGGCTTTCACCCAGCGTCAGGCGGCTCGCGAAGAGCATTCGTGGACCACGAACCCCAAGGTGCTTTGCGTCGATCCTTCCAGCGATTTGCTCGCGTACATGTGCGCCGTTCTGAAACCTGCAGGCTTCGACGTAACGAGCGCGCGCTACCTTGCCGACGCGGCCACCCTTTTTACGGCCATGAAGCCACGCGCAGTAATTTGTGGCCCCGGTGTGCAGTCCGCCACGCCCGCGTTTGAGAAGTTTCGCCGTTTGGATCCGCGCGTCCCGATTCTGCAGTTGGCCTCGGACTTCCACAGCACCGACGCTTGCGATGCCGGATCTGACTTGATCAACCGCCTGCAATCCCTGCTTCAAGCCTAATCCGGCCCCTTCGCCACGGACCGGAGTTCCGCGGGAGTTTCGACTTTTTTACTGTCGAAGATGAAGTCGCTCAAACCGCCAGGGCCAGGCTGCCGCTCGCCATCGGACCGCCTGCCCCCGGCCGCCGGTGTTTCAACTGGAGAAGCAGCTCGCGCAGACGCTTGCGGGCTTTGTGCAATTGCGACTTCGAGTTGCCGATCGAGCAATCGAGGATTTTCGCGATTTCGTTGTGTTCGTAGCCGTGGACGTCGTGCAGTAGAAACATCCTCTTGTAGCCCTCCGGCAGCTGCGCGACGGCGGTTTGCAGATTTGCGCGGTCGAAGACGCCGGTCAACCGCAGGTCCAGGTTGCCGATCTCCCATCGCGGAGTGTTGTCCTCGTCGTTGATTCGGGCGAGTTCGTCGAGGGACGCAACGATCGGCTTCTTCCTACGGAAGCTCATCAGCACCACGTTGGCGGTGAGCCGGTGCAGCCACGAGGAAAACGCGGATTCGCCGCGGAACGTGTGGATCTTGCGGAATAGCTGGAGGAACGCTTCCTGCGCCAAATCTTCCGCTTCGATCGGGTCGCCGAGCATGCGCAAACAAAGCGAATAAACCCGCCGGGAGTGCAGCCGGTAGATTTCCTCAAATGCCGAGGCATCGCCGCGTTGCGCGCGCCGGAGCGTTTCATTGAAAAGGGCAGTATCTGGTTTGCGCTGTCGCGTTGCCGCCGGCTTAGCTTCTGGTTCGGTGACCTTAGTTCGCCTGTTTGGAATGCGCTCTGCCGCACGCGTCCTGCGGCGCGCCAGTATCGCACTGGAGCGCCCAGCGGGTGCGATGGCTCGGATCGCGTAGGCTTCCCTAATCATAGTGGGGTCGGACCTCTCTTCGCCGGACGAAGCTTCGTTTGGCCGGCAGTTCAACCTGCTTCTTTCCACGTCCATCGTCGCCGCTTCCCGCTTCGGCCTTGTCATGGACGGGTCATACCGGTGTCATCTTTATGCGTGAACTCAAGGGCCCTGGGATTACGGGGGTGCGCGGTCCTCGCCAGAGATACTTGCTATAGTCAACTATTTGGATGACAATGGCAGCTATCTCGATCTCTGGGGGGGCCCTCCCGGTCATGCGCAAGGAACACCTCGACCAACGTACCGACGCCGTCCGGCGCTTCAATCGCTTCTACACCCGTCAGATCGGCTTGCTGCGGGAAGAATTGTTCGGGACCTCGTTCTCGCTGGCCGAGGCCCGGCTGCTTTACGAATTGGCTCACCGTGACAAGTCCACCGCCGCTCAAGTTGGCAACGAACTCGGCCTCGACGCCGGCTACTTGAGCCGCATCCTGAGCGGCTTCGAGAAGCGAAAACTGATCGAGAAGACGCCCTCCGAAGTAGACCGCCGCCAGAGCTTGCTTGCCTTGACCAAGCAGGGCCGAAAGGCCTTTGCCCCCCTCGACGGGCGCTCCGCTGCGCACGTCGCGGCCATGCTCGGCGCCCTACCCGACGCGAGCCAGGACCGGTTGATCGGCGCGATGCAGACGATCCAAAGCATTCTGGGTCCGCCGGAACCGGCTGGCGCGGACCGCGCGCCTTATCTGCTTCGGCCGCACCAACCCGGAGACATGGGCTGGGTGGTGCACCGCCAGGGCCTGCTCTACGCGCAAGAGTACGGATACGACGAAACGTTCGAGGCGCTGGCGGCGGAGATCGTCGCGAAGTTCATTCAGCACTACGACGCGAAACGCGAACGCTGCTGGATCGCGGAGCGCAATGGTGAAATCGTCGGCTCGGTTTTCCTTGTTGCGGATTCGAAGACGGTAGCCAAGCTACGCCTGCTGTATGTCGAACGGTCAGCGCGGGGACTCGGAATCGGCGCGCGTCTGGTCGCCGAATGCATCCGGTTCGGTCGCCAAACCGGGTACAAGAAGATCCTCCTGTGGACACAAAGCGAACTCGACGCTGCGCGGCACATTTATGAGAACGCGGGCTTTCACGTCATCGAGAAAAAGAACCACCATAGTTTTGGCAAAGACCTGACCGCCGAAACCTGGGAGCTGTCGCTGTAACGCCGAGCCTTGAACGCGGCGAGTTCCTCCACCTTCCTGCTATTCTTTATACAGCACGGCAGGAGACACGCATGCAAACAGCCCACGTCCAATGGATCGGAGAACAAAAATTCGTCGCTACCAGCCCGTCAGGACACGCCATTACGTTGGACGCCGACGGGACCTCCAACAAGGCACCTAGCCCGATGGAGTTGCTTCTCATGGCGCTGGGCGCCTGCACCGCGGTCGACGTTGTGCTCATTCTCGAAAAAAAAAGGCAGAAGCTCAAAGCGCTAAACGTGATTTGCTCCGGCGAACGTGCCGCCGATCCACCCAAGGTGTGGACAAAATTTGAGCTGCTCTACCAGCTTCGCGGAAAAGTGGACGATGGCGCAGCAAAGCGCGCCATCGAACTAAGCGAGGAAAAATATTGCTCGGTCTCGGCGATGCTCAAGAAAAGCGCCACACTCACATGGCGTTATGAGATTCTGCCATCACAGGATTGAGGGGTGGTTGTCACCTTTCGGCTACCTCGCATAGAATTTAGCGTCTTTTGCGCGGGTGGTGAAGCTCAAGGAGCGCCATGTCCCATCGCATCGCGGCCAAAATAACCGGCGTCGCGGGTTACGTTCCGCCCAGGGTGCTGACCAACGCCGACCTCGAAAAAATGGTGGATACCAATGACGAGTGGATCCGCACGCGAACCGGCATTCGCGAACGCCACATTGTCGAAAATGGAGCGGCTACCTCGGACTTGGCCACCGAAGCCGCCAAACTGCTGCTCGCGCAAACCGGCACTGACCCCAACGATATCGACCTGATCATCCTTGCCAGCGTCACCCCCGACATGTTTTTCCCGGCCACTGCTTGTCTGGTGCAGGACCGTCTGGGCGCGAAAAGAGCGTGGGGATTCGATCTTTCCGCGGCGTGCTCGGGTTTTGCCTATGCTCTGACGGTAGGAGCGCAGTTCGTGAGTGCCGGCACGCACAAAAAGGTGATAGTGATCGGCAGCGACGCGATGAGCAAAATCCTGGACTATAAGGATCGCGCCACCTGCGTACTGTTCGGCGATGGCGCCGGCGCGGTTTTGCTGGAACCCGCCAAGGATGGCGAAGGAATTCTGGACTTCGAGCACGACGTCGACGGTTCCGGCGGAGCTTACCTGTACATGCCTGGCGGCGGCTCGCTGAATCCTTCCACGCACGAAACCGTGGACAAAAACATGCACGTCGTGCATCAGGATGGCGGGCAGGTTTTCAAGTACGCGGTACGACGCATGGCAGACCTGGCTGCCTGCCTGCTTAAACGAAATGGATTTACCAGCGACGATCTGACGTTGGTCATTCCCCATCAGGCTAACCTGCGGATCATTCGGGCGATGCAAGAGCGCCTTGGCGTTGATGATGCCAAGGTGATGGTGAATATCGACAAATACGGTAACACCACCGCAGGCACGCTTCCGCTGGGCATGCGCGACGCGGTGGCGGAAGGCCGCCTCCGAAAGGGCGACCTGGTGCTTCTGGCCGCGGTTGGCGCCGGCTATACCACGGGCGGGGTGCTCCTCCGCTGGGCCTTCTGAGCGCAAGCAGTTGGGCTTGTAGCCGCCCTCCGCCTCCGTCCTTTCAGAGGGCGGGGTTTAGATGAAGCGCTACTCGATCTACTCTGAGAACCCCCACGCATGTGACTAGCGAGTCTGACTCGGCGTAAACAGCTGGAGGTTTTCGGCCTTCCAGTGCATGGCCGCGTAAATCCGATTACGCCCGCTCGGATGGTCGAAGAAAATCCACTCCTCGATCGGACCGGGACTCATCTTGCGGTATTCGCCGAGATGGATGTCGGCCTGCGCCTCTCCGTCGGGCTGGCGGCTGGCGTTGATGCCGTACATATCCGCTTCGAATTCGGTAGTGCGCGTATGCGTGTTCAAGATCGGCGTCAGCACAAAGAAAAAAACCGAGCCTAAGAGAAATACCAGCGGAGTAACGGCGGTGTCACCCACGCCGCGAATCTGCCAGCGCTCTCCCCAACGAGCGAGACACCAGTCCAGCGACCAACGTAGAAGAGCGAATCCGACGACGATGACGACAAAGAAAAATAGGAAATCCTTATAGATGTGATGCAGGACGTAGTGGCCCATCTCGTGACCCATCACCGCTTGGATCTCTTCGGGAGAACCGCGGCGCAGCAGGTTGTCATTCAGCGTGATGCGCATGGTTTGCCCGAATCCGCTGACGTTCGCGCTCATCCGCGTAGTCTGGCGCGAAGCGTCCATTTCGTAGACTTTGTCAGCAGGAATCCCGTTAGCTCGGGCCATGCTCAGAATGGGTTGCGTGATTTTCGGATCATCCAGCGGCGTAACTTTGTTGAAAATCGGCACGATGTAGACCGGCGCGATCAGAACCGTGAACGCGAGCAGCACGATCGAGACGACCGAGCCCCAAATCCACCAAGTGCGCGGCACACGACGAACAACGCCGAATAGAAGTACGGCGAATAGCCCGCCGAGCACGATACCGACGAGCAGACCCTTGAACTGATCACCCATCCACGGGCCAAAGGTTTGCGTGGCCAGCCCATATTTCCGCTCCCGAAAAAATCCCTCGTAGACCGCGAGAGGAAAACCGAGGATGAAGGTAACGATGGAAAATTCCGTCCAGTAGATGAGCGTCTGGAGCGGCTTAAAACGTGTGACCCGCTCGGCGAAGTCGCGCATCGCGGCGGACCAGCGAAAGCCCAAGAGCACGATGTAGATGATGACGCCCATCAGGAAGTCCCAAAGGATCAGCCAGTAGCCGCCTTCAAAATAGGCGTTCGAGCGTGCGGTCGCCTCTGCGGGAATCTGCGCGAGGTAAGCGTCCGTCGCAGCCTCGGCGCTGAAGTGGGGGGACGGTTGCGCTTCGGGTGGCACGGTGAGCACCGAAGGCATCTCGGTTGCCGGCTTGGCGCCCGGACCTGGAGCGTTCTGTGCCTGGACGAGAGTCGCGCCGCACAGCAATGCAAGACACAAAAATCCTGACCGCAGATTCATAACACCACCTTTAAGGAAGACGGGTGCTGGCGAGTATACGCGCGAGCCAGCGGTTTAGACTCGTGCGTTTTCAGTTAGATGACAACGGTCAGTTGATCCTTGTAGGGGCGGGGCTTGCCCCGCCCGGCGTAAGTCCGGCACGAGCCCACCGTCCAGCGAGCGGTCCATGCCGCCTACATACGATTATTGCGAGTCGGGCTCGGTTTGGACGGCCCCGTGCTGCCGGGCCCACGAGATAAATCCGTCGGGAGCGTTCTTGACGCCGTAAATGTTCGCATTCTTGACGCTACCGAGGTGGCTCCATCGGACATTCGCAAGGTTCGTGTTGCTCAGGTCCGTATTTGTGAGAGTAGCGCCGGATAGGTCGGCGCCGCTCAAGTCAGCGCCCGTGAGGTCGGCATCTTGCAGGTCGGCGCGCCGGAACCCGGCGCCTTGCAGACGGCTCTGGCGAAAATTGGCAGTGCGCAGGTCGGCATCGGAGAAATCAGCAAAATTGAGATTGGCCTCGCGAAGGTCCGCCGCGCTGAAATTGGATCGCAGAAGACGCGCACGCGCCAGTTGCGCATTTTGAAGGAATGCGCCCGAGACATCGACGCCCACCAGCGGAACGCCATCGCGGTTCAACTCCTGGAGCGCTTCGATACGCCCGCCGCTGCCGCCTTTTCCCTGCGCGGTGTTGATGACCTGCCACGCCTGATAGTGCTTTTGTTTGAGCCGGTCTCCCGATTCGGAAAAGTAGAAGATGACCGCGATCAACACGCTGAAGCCTTCGAGGTATTCCAGTACATCCAGAAACGTCCATCGGCTGAGGACAAAAGCGACCCACTCCATCACCCATTCGATGCCCCAGAACGGCGTCGTCCAACGATGTTTTATGCGTTCTCTTCGAACCGACCAGGGATCGGGTCTCTCTCTGTGAATTCTGACTTTCATACCGGAAGTTTACAGTCGGCAGTTTAAAGTTGAAAGCGCGAGGAAGGACGGGACAACGGAGGGGACTAGGCCGCGTCACTCTTGGGAAATTGCACGAAGCCCGGGTCTTTCGAAGCCGGTGTGAACAAGAATAGCGCACAAATGCCTATTCGTAGCGCAGCGCGATGATGGGGTCGACGTGAGCGGCCCGCCGGGCTGGGATTGCGCAGGCGGCTGCCGCAACGATCAACAGGCACGCCGACACCAGCGTAAATGTGAGCCAGTCGCCAGGCGCTACGCCATAAAGCAAATCGCTCATCAATCGCGTCAGGAAAAGTCCCGTCACTATACCGACCGCTACGCCCACGCACGCCGTCACCATGCCCTCCCCAAGAACCAGGCGCAGAACGTCGGGGCGTTGCGCTCCCATGGCGACGCGGATGCCGATCTCTCGCGTGCGCTGTGTGACGGAGTAGGAGATGACTCCGTACAATCCAATCATCGCCAGAACGAGCGCGAGGCCCGCGAAACTCCCAATGAGTAAGGAAGGATAGCTGCGGAGAAAGACCGAAGGCGCCTGCCCCGCGACCTGCTCGAGGGTGCGCGGCTGAATCAACGGTAACTGGGGATCGATGTCGCGCAAGAAGGATCGGGCAGCGCCGACAAATGCGGATGGTTCTCCTTTGGTTCGCACGATGTAACTCAGATAGGTGTCGCCGCTTTGTTCGTTCGGCTCGTAGATGATCGGAGGAGGTGGCGCGTCGAGATCCAGCAGAGCGGTGTCGCCGACTACGCCAACGATCTGGCGGAAAGGCTGCTTCGGGCTGTAGGTATACCGGACGCGTCTGCCGATTGGATTTTCGTTGGGGAAGTAGCTCTTCACGAAGGCCCGGCTAACGAGGACGACTTCAGGCGCATTGATCTTTGTGTCGTCCTCGGAGAAGAACCGGCCTTGCAGCAGGGGAATCTCCATGGTGGCGAAATAGCCGCGGCTGATCCCGGCGATATTGCACTCGTCTTCCCGCCCGAGCGCGGTCGGGCGTCCTTCGACAAGAAAACGGATGGTGCTGGTGTTGCCAGCAGCGGGAACAACCGTTGTGGACGCGACATTAACCACGCCAGAAGAGTTGCGGAGCCGCTCGGCGAATTCGCGCGCGAACTTATCCGCGCTGAAATTCTTGTCGGGATCGTCTTTATTATTCGGATAGGAGGTATCCGGTAGGTTGACATCAAAGGTCAGGACGCTGCGCGGATTAAAACCCCGGTCGTGGCGTAGGAGCGCGCCGAGGCTTTGCAGCATCAGGCTGCCGCCGACCAGCAGCACCAGGCAGACGGCGATTTCGACCACCACAAGAAAATTGCGCAGGCGCGCGTGGCTCGAGCTGGTGCCCCCGCGGGTTTCGTCTTTCAGGACATCATTCACGGTGGATTGTGCCGCAGCCAGCGCAGGCGCCAATCCGAAGAAGATGCCGGTGGCCAAGGTTACGCAGCAGAGAAAGACGAGGACCGGCAGGCTGGCTCCGGCCGTTCGCAGATACGGCAACGCGCGGAGTTGCGCTTCCGGTATCGCTGCAACGAGCAGATTAACGCCCCACTGGGCGCCCACGAATCCTACGGCCGCGCCAAGGACGGACAGGAGAAGACTCTCCGTCAGCAATTGCGAGACGAGGTTCGTACGTGTCGCGCCCAAAGCGGATCGCACCGCGAATTCCTTGCGGCGGCTGATGGAACGGGTCAGCAACAAATTCGCGACGTTGGCGCACGCAATCAACAAAACAAACCCGACCGCGCCCAGCAGCACCAGTAGTAGCGGCCGGATTTTGCCGGAAATTCTTTCGCGGAAACCTGCAATGAGGAAGACCGTTGATTCGTCTTCCTTTGGATAGGCCCGCGCAAGCTGTGCAGTAATCCCTTTCATTTCAGCTTGCGCCTGCTCTGGCGAAACACCGGGAGCCAGCCGTGCGATCACGTTGAACCAGCGGAGGCTTCTTCGCGAGCTCAGATCACCGGCGGCATGCAGCGGAACCCAGAGTGGCGCCGACTTCGCGGGCGCGAACTCAAAATCGCGCGGCAGAACGCCAACAATCGTGACTGGCTTGCCATCGAGGCGAATGGAAGTGCCAATCAGCTTGGGATTCGCACCCAGTTCCGTTCGCCAGAACGCGTCGCTCAGGATAGTGACGTGGGGACCGTCAGGCTGATCTTCCGTTTGCAGAAAATCACGGCCAAGAGACGGCTTCACGCCCAAAGTGGAAAAGAAGTTCGGCGTAACCCGCGTGCCCAGTGCGAGCTTAGGCTCGCCACCGATTTCCAGCGTGAAACCGTCTCCACCGTAGCCCGCAAGCGATTGAAAACTCTTCGCGGCGTGCTTCCAATCCAGGAAATCAGGATAGGAGGTCTGGGCCATATCGATGGTCGGGTACTGCTCACGGGATTCACCGAGAAAGAACAGTTCGCCCGCACGCTGATACGGGAGCGGGCGAAGGAGCGCTGAATAGACCACCGAAAAAATGGCCGTGTTGGCGCCGATCCCCAGCGCCAGCGTCAAGACGATCACCAGTGTGAAACCCGGGCTCTTGAGGAGGAAGCGCGCGGCGTAGCGAAGATTCTGCTTGAGCATGAACGGACCTCCACACGGGACCAAACGCAAAGCAGCACGCCACGCTCCGTCGAGAGCGCCAGCTAAATGCCTGTATCGTAAGCACATAATCCCCGGTAGCGCCGGTCGTAGCGTCAGCGGTGACCGCTCTTGGGACTTTGGATTGCAAAAACGGACAAGAACTCAACCAAGCAGGCTTAGGAAAGACGGGGAGACAGAAATTCCTCGAACAACAGCTGCGACAAGCGGCCCGAATTGTGGCGGATGACCCCGTGTTCGTCCAGAAGGTTGTCGAGAACCACGCGATAGCCCAGTTTCTGAAGATCCCTGAGATCGACGGCGACCGGTTCGGCGCCCCGGGCGCGGTAGCGCTTGGCTACTTCAGGTGAAATCGGTTGCCGATTGGCGACCACCCAATCGATCACGCGCCGGGAGGTGTGTTGGCGGATGGCGCGCAGATGGTCGGCAAGCGCGTAGCCGGAGGTCTCGCCAGGCTGGGTCATCAGGTTCGCGATGTACACGCGCGGCGCCTTGGATCTCGCGATAGCGTGCGCGATCTCCGGGATCAGCAGGTTGGGCAGAATGCTCGTATACAGCGAGCCGGGCCCGAGAAGTATCAGGTCGGCTTCCTCGATCGCCTCGAGTGCCTTGGGCAATGGGCGCGCCGAGCGCGGCCACAGAGAGAGCTTCTTGATGGCGGCGTGGCTGGCCGTGATACGGGTCTCCCCGTGGACGCGGCGGCCGTCGGCCAGCGTGGCCACCAGCGAAACGTTGGAAACCGTCGACGGAAAAATCTGCCCGCGGATCGCGAGGATCTTGCTACTGACGCGAACCGCTTCCGCGAAATCTCCAGTGACGTGGGTCAACGCGGCGAGAAACAGGTTGCCAAAATTGTGTCCGATGAGACCGCGCCCCGCGTGAAAGCGATACTGGAACAACCGCCCGAGGAGTGCCTCGTCCTGCGAGAGGGCCACCATGCAGTTGCGAATATCGCCGGGAGGCAAGATGCGGTTTTCGCGGCGAAGGCGCCCGGAACTCCCGCCATCGTCGGTGACCGTAACGATCGCGGTAAGCCCCGCTATGGGGTGATGTTCGTTGGCAGGTTCATCGCGGCGGCGTACCACCAGGTCCTTTAGCCCGCGAAGCAGCGTGGACAGTCCCGTACCGCCGCCGAGTGCGACGACATTGAGTCCCCGAGAGGATTGCTTCGACCTGGAGGAGCCTTTTTTCACTTCAGACCCGGTATGCAGCATTCTACCGAAAACACTCAGGTGGCGACCGCACAAACAGCGCCCGATGCTCAAATCAATTACTCAAATCAAGCAATCAGCGATGGGAGGGTAAACTTCAGGCGATCGCGATGGCTATGCAATGCATGCGTTACAGATACGCTTCCCCATCATTCTCGCTCAGAGCGAGGGAAACGGTTATTCGGCGTCAAGAACACAAAATCGCTCAGCCAGCCGAGCCGTCCTTCTCCGGATAAAGCATCTCGGTGAAGCGAGGATCTTCCTGAAGGAACGCAAAGTCTTCATCGTTGCGCGCGTGGTAACGATTTTCCGGGCGCAGTTCGATCGCCACTTTCAGGTTCTTCATGGCGGAGTCCGCTTCGCCCGTCAAGCAATCCAGCGCCGCGAGCGCATAGTGGATGTAGTCCGCCTTGGGTGCCGCCTTGCGCGCTCGATCCAGGCTTTCGCGCGCGTCATCCCACCGGCCGATGTTCATCATGGCCACGCCGCGCTGGTAATGCTCGTCGGCAGTGCGGGGATTCTGCTCGTGGCTCGGCTTCATGCGCTGCTCGGCGATCTTCAAGTGCATGCGCGCGCGATCGGCGAGCTCTTTGCTCGGCCCTTCAAGAACTTTCTCCAGCTCCTGCTTGGCCTTGGCAAACTTCTGCTGGTGGAACAGAGACAGCGCTTCGTCGTATACCTTGAGCTGCGCTTGGACGCGCGGGTCGACCATCTCGACGCCTCCGCGCTGCGGGGGGTGTTGCGGAGTTAAAGTTTTTGTTTTCAATAGTTTAGATTTACCATGCAAGGCGCTCTTGGTGCGCCCGGAACTTCCCGAATTGGGCTTGTGCGCCTTGGTCATGCCCGCGAAGATAGCAGAGCAGGTTACCCACGTCAACGCGTCTTGGGAGTAACTCTTTTGTAACACTGCGCGTTATCTCGTTAGCGCAGGCCGCGAAAATTATTCTACCGAACCAGCCGTGACTCACCGAAACTAGATACGAGTGGCAAACACGCGACATCCGACACGTTGAAAGGGTGGCCTGCCTGTAACGCGTGTGCTATAAATTTCTAAACAAGTTCCGGAGCAAGGACCGGCCAACGACAAGTGCCTTTCATCAATTTTCCCGCGCGCGAAATTAACTGCAAGCTGGTGTACTACGGTCCAGGTCTGGGCGGAAAGACCGCCAACCTGCAATGGATCTACGACCACACTGGCCAAAACCAGAAAGGGAAAATGGTTTCCCTGGCCACCGAGACCGACCGCACTCTCTTCTTCGATTTTCTTCCACTCGACTTGGGCACCGTGCGCGGCTTCAAGACCAGGTTCCACCTCTACACCGTCCCCGGACAGGTGTTCTACGAAGCCAGCCGCAAGCTCATCCTGAAGGGCGCCGATGGCGTTGTCTTCGTCGCCGACTCCCAGGAAGAGCGCCTGGATGCCAATTTTGAAACGATGGAGAACCTGCAAGAGCACCTGAAAGAGCACAACCTCAATTTCGACACCATTCCCTACGTGCTGCAGTTGAATAAGCGAGACTTGCCGAACGCCCTCCCGATCCCCGACCTCACCAAACAGTTGCAGCGAAAAGGCGAGCCGGTACTGGAAGGTGTAGCGGTTACGGGGCAAGGCGTATTCGAAACTCTGAAGGAACTAGCGAAGCTCGTCCTGGCGGAACTAAAAAAGAGCGGCTAAAGCGACCTGTGATCCCTGTAGCCGCGGTCTCCCAGCGGGGTTCAGATGAAACGCTACCCATATTTTCCGTCTATGCAGCCTGTTCAGGCCAAGTCGCACGACCCGCGCACAACTGGCAAGACCTAAGCGAAGCTGGCCATCGCCGAAGAATCCGTCTCAAACGTAGGAATCGCCTCGACGAGTCGCGTCACCGTAAGCGCATCCCGTACGCGTCCGTGCCCGCAAACCAGGTGCAGCGCCCCGCCCTCTCTAGCCAGCTGAATCGAGCTCCGTACCAGCGAAGAAATCCCCGAGCTGTCGATCTGCGGCACGCCGTTGAGGTTGACCACCACCTTACGGCCGCCACCCTGCACCAGCGATTGCAGCACTTCCGTCAGTTGCTCGCTCGGCTCACCGATGGTCAGACGGCCGTGCACTTCCAGCGTATGCACGCCATTCGCTTCACGCACGGAGATTTCCATGGGCAGACGTTCGGTCATTGGGAGGTCTCTCTCATGGAATGTTCACGCTAGCCTAGTCGAAAAATTACGCTTCCGCGAGCAATTGTAGCGGCCGCTTTCGGAAGCGAGCGCCTCGTTCCCTTAGCATACCCCGGCGCTCCCTCCAAGGGAACAACCGGGGCGGGAGCCTCGGCAGCACCTCGGTGAGCAGCTCACATTCTAGACGCCAGCACGGCATTATACGATGATAGCCGTGCGAGACAAGTGGCCCGTAGCAGTAGCGCCGGTTTGCCCCGACCTGGAGGGGCAGCCCTGCCGGCCCTTGCGCGTATCCTTACCTGAGTGGGGTAGCCACCCGTCACCTGAGAGACCCATTGACACATATTCGGATTGGACCCAAAGTGATATCTTAGGGTGGCCGTCGAAACGGGGTCCGGGACTTGCGCCGCAACATTCCATCCTTTCCGTTAAAAACACTAGCCATTCTCGCTGGCGTCCTTTCGTTCGCGCAGGTCGACGTTCTTCAAGCACAACGTGTTGCGGTGCCGACACTCCTTCCTGAGTCCGCGCCCTCGGCCATCACTGGCCAAGTCAACGTGCATGTACAACAAGACACTGGTTCACCATTTACCAGCCCCTTCAAGGTCTCTCTGCGCTCCATCGATATGAAGGTCGATCTGTCAGGCAGCTTCAACCAAGCCGGGCAGACCGCTTTTACCGCCATCCCTGTCGGCCAATACCTGCTCGAGGTTACTGCCGCGGGATACAGCACTGTGCGCGAGCAAGTCTCCATCGACAGCAGTGGACAGGTCCAAACTCTCGTAGTGGCGATGATCCCGGAAGGCTCCGTGTCCCTGTCGCGTGGGTCATCGGGCGGAGTGGTGCCTCCCAAAGCGATCAAGGAAACCGAAAAAGGTCTTCACGCCTTGCAGGTCGGGAAGCTCGACGAAACTCAAACGCACTTGACGCGCGCGCTCACCATCGCACCGAACTTCGCCGACGGCAATTATTTGATGGGTGTACTCCTTCTGCGGCGGAACGATTCCGCGAAAGCACGCACGTATCTGCAAAAGGCCGTGGACCTGGCCCCCAACCATGCACCCGCATTGCTGGCATTGGGCGAGGCCGCATATCTTCAGCGGGATTTTGCGCACGCCACCGACGCGCTCGAACAATCCCTCCGCGAACAACCTCGCGGCCCGCAAGCGGGCACGGCGCAAGAGCTGATCTCCCGCATGCGTGAGTCGGCTCCGTCTAAAGTAGGGGGAACCGCCGGAGAAGCTAAGTCCTCCGCTGCCGACCTTGCCGGCTACAAAATATCAGCCAATACACTGCTGGACCTGGCGGCGATTACACCCGTCACCGAAACCAACTGGATCCCGCCCGATGTCGATCAGGAAAAGCTGGTTCTGGACCCCGGCGCCGCCTGCCAACTGGACGATGTAATCCAGGCCACCGGCGATCGCGTAAAGGAACTCGTTCAAGATGTGGACCGTTTCACCGCCACAGAAAAAGTAGACCATTACAGCCTCAGCCCGCTTGGTCTGCAAACCTCCAAGGAAAGCAGGAAGTTTGATTACATGGTCGAAATTCGCCAGTTCGGCGATCACGATCTGGATGTTCAGGAATACCGCAACGGATCGGTTTCCGCGCAGCAATTCCCGGGGCATATCGGCACCATCGGTCTTCCCACGGTTGCTCTCGTTTTTCACCCTTACTACCAGGAGAAATATGAATTTTCCTGCGAGGGCCGCGGAGTTTGGCGCGGCAAGCCTGCCTGGCTGGTTCATTTTCAGCAACGAACTGACCGTAAAAGCGCAATGCTCGTCTATCGCGTTGGCGGCAAGACCTATGCGGTGGGGTTGAAAGGCCGAGCGTGGATTGACACCACGAATTCTCAAATCCTCGCCATCGAAACCGATACGATGCGCCCGGTGCCCGAGATTCGCTTGATACGCGATCACCAACTTATCGAATACGGACCAGTCGACTTCCGAAATAACACCATGCGCCTCTGGCTGCCGAAAAGCGCGGATTGGTACTCCTCTTTGTCGGGACAGCGATACCACCGGCGTCACACCTTCAGCCAGTTCTTGCTGTTTTCGGTGGACGACTCGCAAAAGATCAGCAAGCCGAAAGAACCCGTCGAAGAGACCCCGAAATCCTAGATTTGCCTTCGCGCGCAACGCTCTCTATCAGAAAAATCAATTTGGTAGATGCAAATTTCAAAGTATCTCTTCCCCGCGCGCCGCGTATAATTTCGCTTCGATTAGGCATTCGGTCCCCAATAAGCGGCTTTCTTACCAGGAAGCGGTCACTTTTTGTGTGACCTGGAAGCCGTCAATTCTCGCAGCGGAGCGGACATAAACTATGAAGCAGGTGGTCTTGAAGTGCTGTTGTATCTTCGCCATGCTGCTCCTGCTCCCAACAATTCCGCTTCTCGCACACCAAACCCCCGCCGCTCCTGCAACTTCTTCCTCGTCCGTCGACTCCTCTAAAGCCCTCAACGACAAGCTCGCGCAACTCGATCAGCGCGTCACCGCCGCGCAATCGGCCGGGGACAACGCCTGGATGCTGGTGAGCGCCGCTCTCGTCCTATTAATGACCGGCCCAGGCCTGGCGCTTTTCTATGGCGGCCTGGTCCGCCGCAAGAACATGCTCGCCATCATGATGCAAAGTTTCATGCTCATGGCGGTGATCTCGGTCCTCTGGGCCCTGGTCGGCTACAGCCTGGCCTTCGGCGGAAACGGCCCGGTGATCGGCGGATTCGAGCACGCTTTCCTCCGCGGCGTCGGCGCCGACCCGAATCCCGATTACGCCGGCACCATTCCGCAAGCCACCTTCATGATCTATCAGCTGATGTTTGCCGTCATTACCCCGGCGCTGATCACCGGCGCGACTGCCGAACGAATGAAGTTCAGCGGCACCGTTCTCTTCCTCATCCTCTGGTTTCTCGTCGTCTACGCTCCGCTGGCTCACATGGTCTGGGGCAAGGGTGGCTTGCTCAACGCCGCGCTTGGCGGAAAATTTCCCACGCTGGATTTCGCCGGAGGCACAGTCGTCCACATCAGCTCCGGCGTTTCCGCTTTGGTTTGCGCTTTGTATCTTGGCAAGCGCACGGGCTACCCCAAGCAGCCTATGCCGCCGCACAGTTTGGTGCTCAGCTTTGTGGGTGCGTGCCTGTTGTGGGTGGGCTGGTTCGGCTTCAACGCCGGCAGCGCCCTGGCAGCCAGCTCCCTGGCCACCAGCGCGTTCGTAGCCACGCATTTTGCCACCGCCGCCGCCGCCATTAGTTGGAGCCTGGCGGAGTGGCTCAAGAACGGACGCGCCAGCGCGCTGGGCGCGATTTCCGGTGCGGTCGCTGGGTTGGTAGCCATTACGCCCGCCGCAGGCTTCGTAGCACCCATGCCCGCCTTGGCGATCGGATTCATCGCCGGCCTGGTCTGCTATTTCATGGTCACGAAAATAAAATCCATCTTCGGCTACGACGACGCCCTCGATGCTTTCGGCGTACATGGCGCAGGCGGCACCATCGGCGCTCTGCTGACCGGCGTCTTTGCGCAGCAAATCGTCAACCCTATTTTCGGCGCCGGCAAGCCGGTCGGCGGCCTCGACGGCCACTGGAGCCAGGTGGGCAACCAAATTGTCGGCGTGCTAATCGCCTGGGGTTTCGCCCTGGTTGGCACCATCATCCTCCTGAAAGTCACCGACATGATTACCGGCCTCCGCGTCACCCCGGAGCAGGAGATTGAGGGTTTGGACATTTCGCAACACGGCGAAGAGGCTTACAACCTGGAACTCTAAGTAGACTGGAAGGGCTCGAGCGTCGCACGCAGTGCTCGGGCCGCGCCGCGGATTTGCAAAACCGCGGAACGATAAGGGGTAACGCGGGAGCGCAAATTTTCATGATGAAACTTGAGGCCATTATTCAGCCCTCGCGATTTGAATCCGTCAAAGATGCCTTGCGCGAAGCTGGCATCGAAGGCATGACCGTCACTGAAGTCCGCGGCCATGGCCGCCAAAAGGGCCACACCGAGGTTTACCGTGGCCGCGAATACACCGTCGATCTCCTACCCAAAATCAAGCTGGAGATGGTGCTGCCGGATAAGCTCGTGAATACCGTCGTGGACACCATACTGAAGACCGCGAAGACAGGAAAGATCGGCGACGGTAAAATATTTTTGTCGAAGGTTGATGAAGCGATTCGGATTCGCAACGAAGAGCGCGGCGAAAACGCTCTCTGATGACGACCGCAGCCCGTCCCGGTCTCCATTCGGCCCATCCGCCCGCTATGAAAATGCAAGACGCTCTTACTCCCCTGTCCGTTCTCGGCCCGCAAGCCGACGACGAACGCCAACGCATTCAGAAACAGTTCGAGTCGGGTGTCAGCGCGCGGGAAACGGTGCTCGCTCTGTGCGCGCTCGCGGACAACAATGTTCAGCAGGTTTTTAGCGAAGTTCTCCGCGTTCACAACACTCCTTCCGAGGGATTGTGTTTGGTGGCGTTGGGCGGATATGGGCGCCGCCTTCTTTTTCCTTACTCCGACCTCGACATCTTGTTTCTTTTCGGCAGCGAAAAAGCCGAGCAAACTTTCCGGCCGCTCATTTCCGACTTTTCTCGCACGCTCTGGGACCTCGGTTTTCGCGTCAGCTCCGCCGGCCGCACGCTCGAAGAATGTAAACGCATTGAAGAAGATAACGTCGAATTTCACTTGGCACTGCTGGATCGCCGCTTTCTGGCCGGCGACGCCGAGCTTTTCGACCGGCTGAATACCAAGGTTCTCCCCACCTCCGAAAAGCAAGCCCGTCCATTCCTTCTTGCGCAACTCCACCAACTCACCAAAGACCGCCTGGCCCGCTATGGCAACACCATTTTTCACCTCGAACCCAACGTGAAGGAAGCTCCCGGGGGACTCCGCGACTATCAAGCGGCAGTGTGGTTGCGCCAGATCGCCGGTGAAAGAAAAGAATTACTGAACAGCAGCGCCGCCGAAGAGGAACTCGCGTCAGGCGCTGTCGATTTCCTCAGCGCGATCCGCTGCTTCCTGCACTACAACAACGGTCGCAACGACAATACATTGACCTACGAACTCCAGGCTGCGGCTGCGGAGCGCTCGCTCGGGGTTGCGGACCAGATACCGCGAAACGCCGCGGAATGGATGCGTCTCTATTTCCGCCATGCGCGCACTCTCAATCGCTTGTTGCTCCGCTATCTCGAACAGAAAGCGCTCGTTCCGCAAACACTGCGGCAGCGACTGTTCAGCGTCGCTCGCGGCCCCAAAGTAGAGCCCAGTAACGGCAAGCCCTTCGGTGTGCGCGATGGCCTGTTTGAAGTGCTGGATCAGCAGGCGCTATCGGATCGCGCTCAGATTTTTTCTCTGTTCACCGAAGCGGCCCGCAGCGGTGTACCCCTAAGCCGCCAGGCTGAACGCTGCATCGCCTACATCATGCAGCATCCCGAACTTCCCGTGCGCAACGCGGAAATCGCCTGGCCGACCTTTCGCGAGATTCTGGCCGCCAACTACCCGGGCATCGCGCTCCGTCCGATGCAACGTCTCGGCCTGCTCACCCAGATCCTGCCGGAATTCAGCCGCATCGATTCACTGGTCGTGCGCGATTTCTATCATCGCTACACCGTGGACGAACACTCCCTCCGCACCATCGAGCATTTGCAGGAATTGGCCGCTCCTCCCGACGAGCAAGGCGCTCATTTTGAACCGCTGTGGCGAACCGTAGATCGCCGCGACCTGCTTATTTTTTCGCTCCTCCTGCACGACGTCGGCAAAGGCATGCACGTCGAAAATCATGTCGCGGGCAGCCTGGAGGCTCTTGCCAGCGCCGCCGGCCGCCTGCAACTCTCCGAAGAAGAAACCGCCGAGGTCCACTTTTTGATCGAGCATCACCTGGAAATGTCCGCCACCGTGCAGCGCCGTGACATTTTCGATCCGTCCACCATCTCCTCCTTTGCCGCCTCCGTCGTCAACCAGGAACGCTTGCAGCGCCTCTGCCTGCTCACCTACGCCGACATTCACGCCGTCAATCCCGAAGCTCTGACGCCCTGGAAGGCTGACATGCTGTGGCAGCTTTTCGTCGCCACGTCCAATTACTTCAGCCGCACGTTGGATCGCGATCGCCTGCACGCTCACGACGAAGTTTCGCTGCTGGAACAGGTGCGCGCGCAAATCTCCACCGCGACCACCGAACAGATCGAACGCTTCCTAGAAGGCTTCCCGCGCCGCTACCTGGCGGTACATTCCGCGCCCGAAATTGCCGCGCAGCTGGCCATGTATCAAAAATTGGCGACCCATCCGGTGCAGACCGAATTGCATTCGACGGGCCATGCTTTCTCGCTCACCCTGCTAACCGCCGATCGCCCCGCGCTGTTCGCCACCATCGCCGGGGTGCTTGCCGGATGGGGCATGAACATCATCAAGGCAGACGCCTTCGCGAACGCGGCCGGCGTCGTGCTCGATACCTTTCACTTTGCGGACCTGCACCGCACCCTGGAGCTGAATCCCACGGAGATCGAAAGGTTCCGCCGCAGCCTGGCCGACGTCGTCAACGGCAAGGCTCCGCTCCAACCGCTCCTCCAGGGCCGCGACAAAGCCAGCCGCGAACGCCCCCCAAAGGTAGCCATCGAAACCAAATTCGCCTTCGACGATGACACGTCGGAGCACAGCACGCTCCTCGAAATCGTCGCCCAGGACCGCCCCGGCCTACTGTACGACATCGGCTCAACGCTGGCCCGCCTGTGGTGCAACATCGAAGTCGCCCTGATTGACACAGAAGGCCAGAAGGCCATCGACGTCTTCTACCTCACCGAGCAAGGCAAAAAACTCGGCCCCGAGAAACAGCATACACTGCTCCAAGCGCTCCAGGAAAAACTGGGCTAAGAAGCGCGCGCGGCGGGTCAGGGCATGGCCTGAGCCCTGCGACGACGCCATGGCGTGGCTTTTAGCCGTGCCGCAATTTGCATCTATATAAGCCGGCGTCATCCCCGGACGGGCATGGTGGTGACCCTTGTCGTTGGTTAACCCTAACCATCCCTCCCCCTCGCTTTTCCGAAAATGCTCTTTTGTAAACTTAAGCGCCCTTTAAAGTCTGTAACTTGCAGATTTCAATGGCCATAGATTCTAGGAATTCTACAGATTCGTCCCTGCGTAGCCCAGATGTATGCCAGACAGTACTTGTCCTCAACGGCGAGACGACGCTCAGGCCGGGCATCAACCGGTGCCGCAGGCTGCGATGCCCGGCTTCCGATTTTGGTGCAAATCTAGGCCGGTGCTAAATGAAGCGGCACGAGAAGCGTGCGGCCGCTAAGGCTTCTCGTTTTTGGCCGATGGGCTCTGGGCGTCGGTGTCTGGAGTTGTCGGCTTCATGGCTACGACCTCATAGGTTCGCGTTTTCTTGTCGCCTTCTGGGCACTTGACGGTCATGCGGTCGTTCTTAATCTTGAAGACGACTTCCTGGCCGACTGGCAAAACTGCAGGATGTTTTTTCTCGGTAGGCTGGATTTCGTATTCCATGTCATCGGTGCGCAACAAGTACCGCGGGCATAGTTTTTCATCGGAGTTGATGTGCGTTATGCCCACGGATGCCCAGATGCTGCCCAACCCCGTCACGCCCTTTTGTTTCGCGCCGCAGGGTACGGCGTCCATTTTTTCGAGCATGGCCCGATCGGGTTGCTTTTTCTTTTTGCTGTCGGCGGTGACGGGAAGTGCGGCCACCAGGACGAGCGCCAGAACAAGTAAAGTCTTGACTTTCATAGTGCCTCCTTAAGCGGAGTCTCTCAGCCCAGATAAACTCGAGACCGGGCTCGGCTGCCGGCTGACCGAACGCCGTGCCCGGCCGCGAAGGAATCAAAGCGATCCGCGGAATTGAAAGGCCGGCGGTGCGGCCTTCCAGCCGGAGCCGCAGTCCGGTCCTACTGTTTCGGTCTGGGCTGGACCGCCGGAGTTGCAGTCCCGTTCGTGAACTGCTGGGATGATTTGACGAAGCTCTGAGGATTGGTCATTAATTCTTGCTTCACCTCAGGATGCGCACTCAAATATTCCTTGAGTTCAGGATGGCTTTCTATGAATTCCTGGTTTTTGACCAGGGAAGGATCCTTGGAGAGCCGTAGCGCAATGTCCGAATGGTCGCCTAGGAATTCTCCGAAATGGCGATGCATCGTGTCACGATCCATGTCACGATTCAGGCCATCCTCGCGGCGATCGCGATTCATGGCGTCTTCGTGGTGGTCGTAGCGAGCTTCCTCTTGCATGAAGCCGTTCGGATTTTCCTTTATTTCGTCGCGAACTGCCGGATGGTCCTGCAGATAGGTTTGTAGAGCAGGATGGCTCTTCACAAATTCCTGGTTATCGACTAGGGAAGGATCTTTGCGAAGGCGTTCGGCGGTTTCGCGGTGGCTGTCCAAGAAGCGGTCAAAACTCGCCAGTTCTTGGCGGTTGGTATCACGATCGCGGTTGACGGTCTGGCGATTGGGGTCGCGATCGCGGTTGGCATCACGGTCCTGATTGGCCATCTGGCGGTCGGTGTCACGGTCGCGATTGTCCTCTTGGCGGTCGTACCGATTTTCCGCCTGCATGAAAGCGTTGGGGTTTTCTCTGATTTCCTCGCGAACCGCTGGATGGTCCTGCAGATAAGTCTCCAGCGCAGGATGGTTCTTCGCAAATTCCTGGTTATTTACGAGCGAAGGATCTTTGCGAAGCTGCTCGGCCGTTTCGCGATGGTTATCCAGAAACTTATCGAAATTCGCGAGCTCCTGTCGGGTGGTATCACGGTCGCGAGTGATATCGCGATCGCGATTGTCCTCGCGGCGGTCGAAGCGGTCCTCTTGCCGCATGAAAGCGTTCGGATTTTCCTTGATTTCCTCGCGAACTGCCGGATGGTCCTGCAGATAAGTCTGCAGCGCAGTATGGTTCTTCACAAATTCCTGGTTATTTACAAGCGAAGGATCTTTGCGAAGCTGCTCGGCAATTTCGCGGTGGCTGTCCAGGAACTTATCGAAATTCGCTAGTTCTTGCCGAGTAGTGTCGTTGTCCTGAACAGGCCTATTTTGGGCGGGCGCGGATTGCCCACCAGCGGGCTTAGCAAAGCAGAAAAAAGTTGCGCTAGTAGTGCCAGCCCGCTCTTCAGATGCACTTGTTTCTTTTTCATAGTGCCTCCTAGTGACTTTGTCACCGGTGTGAAGAGTGCACCACCCGTGCCAAGAGCCTCCAGAAAACCGGAACTTGCCCCGATTCAAGAGGTTGGAAGAAACACGTGAAAGCGTCGAACGGTGGGATGAGTGGAAATTCGACATGCGGCTGAACAAATTGTTATACGAGGAAGGCCCTACCAGAAATGCACTACGAGTGCCGAGAGCTGGGGCGGGGCATCGAAATCCCAAAGAACGGAGTAACGATGGCTCGAAGAGGTTTCCAGCGGGCTGGGCGTTTCGAACGGAGTGGCACTTGGAGAAACTTAGCCGATTGGCTGAAAAAGTCGGGAGGCTGCTGCACCTTGTCGTACGCGGCGGACTAAGTTCCTCGGGAGGACTTGGGTAATCTGCGCTGGATTGATCGACGCGGCCAAAATCTGTGGACGGGCTGTGCAAAGTTCGCGGGCGTCGGATTCACTTGCCGTTTGGTTTTTTGCAGGGTCGCTCTCTTTCCCACGAGTTCTCGAAGGGCTGACTCTGCGGCCATCGGAGTCTTATATTCTCCGTTTTCGCAGCGCTTTTTCATTTCTTCAAGAATTCGATTGATGGCGCGACGACAGCCAGGAGTCTTGCCGATTCTCAGTTGATGAGCCAATTGGGTGAGGAATTCGATGTCCATGGTGGTCGGTCCGCAAGCAGTTGGATGAGGAAGACGCTGAGAGGAGTGCATTAATTTCGGCGGTGTGCGTTCAAAGCTTCACGGAGCGGCCGCTTCTTAACGAGGCATTAACGTTGAACAAAGCGCTTTAGGAGCGGGAGGCTCGCTAACTCGCCTATCCTATTTCTTGCTTCTGGAGTCTTGCCCCCTCTTCATAAAGGAGTCCATTGTCGGTTGCAGTTGCTCCGGATCGCGAACACACTTCAAGAATATCTCGAGCATATTGAACTCCTTAATGCCTCCTATATACCGATAATCTGCGGGTAGCGGTGGTCCTCCCGCTTGGCCGGCCACAGGAATGATCTCGGGCAGTTTGACCGCGTACATGCTGCCACCAGCTAGCGCCTGATGCTCATACTTCATGAGCCAAACGCAGTTTCCAGATTCAAGCATGTAGTTGGCGGAGACTACGGCCCATTGACCGCGATCTTCCGGTGAAGGGCTTTGACAATTCCAAAGCAGCGCCTGGGGAACGTAGGCTGCAGGATCTGTAAAGCCGTACTCATCGAGCAGCACCTGCCTCAGAACCCTCTGGTGCACGAAACTTTCAACTTCAGGGAGAGCGTGATTCCAGTCGAGATTGGAGTCGTTAACGAGGGCGTACCCCGGCCGTCCCATGCTTAGAGCATTTAAGTAGGGAATATAATTCGGATAGGCGCGCATGGCCATAACGATGGAGGTCAGCACAAGCCCAATTGTTAGCCAGCTTCCGAAACGTGTTGCTTGCGGGTTTGAACTACTTAGTAAGTTCAGCACGTGCGGGAGGGGCGCAAGTAGCAAGACGACGAGGGCCAGCGCGACCGAGAAATGCCGGATGCTGATGTCCAAACGGTTCAGCATGCAGGCAGTGACAAAGATCACCAAGGATACCCAGATGCTACGCCATTGCAGGCTCATGCCGGCGCGTATCGGAGACTGCGCGGGTGAACGGCGTTTCACGAGGAAGGCCGCTGAGACAGCAACAAGAAGTAGCAGAAGGAATGTCAACTGCGACTTCAAAAAGAAGAGTACGGGGAAATAAAACCAAACGCCGTGCGGGTAAGCATGGCCGAGAATGAAAGTAGGCCGGCTCGAAGCACTGAAGGCAAAGAGGACCAATCCGCGCAGGTAGATCCAAACGGGCATCAGCACTCGCCGCAGGACCGGCGAGGCGGGAAAATGCGGAATGATCCCAAATGAATCGGTTGGTTCATTCCAGGAGAGGACCAAATACACGATGTAAACACACAGTGCAGACCACAGAGTTCCTAAGGCAATATTGCGCCACGCTCGCCGGCGCCAGCGGCGGAGTTCAGCCTTCTCAACTGGTTGCTCCGGTAGCGGCCTGAATCGCAAGCTCAATGCAAACGCGGCGAACACAAAGAACAACAGTCCCGACGAAAACTTCGAGAGCAGAGCGCCAGCCAGCACCAGGCCAAACTTCACAATCGTTACCCGCGAAGGAGAACGCCACATATTCGGGAGTTGCCAAACGGTGAGCACCCAGAACAATGTAACTGCGATGTCGGTAATCACCAGCGGCCCAAATGAAAGAAAGGCCGGCATGGTCACGAAGGCAGAGAGACACAGCAAGCCGCCCCAGGAACTGCCCAGCCGAGCGCCGCAAATATAGAGAACGAGACCCAATAACAAGGTCATCAATAACATGGCCGCCCGCGCCCAAACCAGCGTCGAGTAAGGGTCATTCCACCGCATGACGAACCAGTGCCCGAATACCCACTCACCCAAATATGCGTTGAACATTCTGTTGCTGAACGTCCATGAGACGTGGGAATAGTCGGCATGCGCTCCGCGCAGAACAAGTGGCAAGGCCGCGACCACTTTCGCCAACGGAGGATGCTCCTCGTTCATCCGCATATCCAATTTCTGGAGATAGCTCACCCCTGCGGCAATGTGAGCGATTTCATCGAATGTCACGGATTCACGCCTTGCAGCCCCGCCAGCTAGCAGCGCCATCACCGCAAGAAGCAGGACTGCGGCAAAAGTGATGAAAAAACGTTCAGGTATTTTCAATCGCAGGACCTCATGCGATACCACGGGGAGGTCCCGACCCTTGTCGTCTTATTGACGCTCAAATCGACCCTCACTGTGCAGGCGGCTACCCGAAGTCTATCTCGTGGAGACGCCCGCAAAGGGGGAAAGTTTTCATCGCTCGCATTCCCAATTCCTGACTAATCGTCCAAGTGAATTGCCTATGTGTATGTAACAAGCCTCAGGTATGATTCCCGCTTGAGGGGGGAACTCACAATGCATCGTCGTGATCCTGCCTTGGAGAGAATCGGCGATGCTTTGTAATTTTGCTGCTGCTGGCAATGGCGGTCGTGCTCTCAGATGAAGCAATCAGCAACCACACTAAGACTGAGGAGGTCAAACCAAAATGCCAGACGATGTGCGTGTTCACACCGATTCCTGCCGGAGACAATTCCTCCAAGGCGTTCTCTCCAGTGCAGTCGTCGGAGTCGCAATACAAGCTGGAATCGAAATAGCAACTCCGGAAAAGCTCAGCGCTCAAACCCGTCTAGGTCCCGATGCAGCTCTGCAAGAATTGCTCGCAGGCAACCAGCGTTTCGCCGCGAATCAGCTGACATCGATTGACCACGACCTAACCATCCTGAAAGAGCACACAGTGGATAAACAAGAGCCTTTTGCTGCGGTGCTTGCCTGTGCCGATTCTCGCGTACCTGTGGAACTGGTCTTCGACCAGACCATTGGCCATATCTTTGTCACACGTGTGGCGGGCAATATTGTGACACCAGAGATTATTGCTAGCCTCGAATATGGAGTTGCTGTCCTCGGAGTCAAAGCTCTTCTCGTACTGGGCCATGGTAACTGCGGAGCAGTAAAGGCGGCGATGAAAGCCGACGCTGTCCCCGGACAAATCAGCTCGTTGTACCCGCACCTACGGCAGGCAGTGGAACAGTCTGGTGGCAATTTCGACAAAGCAATCGAAAGCAATGCGAAGATTCAGGCCGAATTGCTGCGTACTTCCTCAACCGTCATCCGCGATGCTGTTAAGGCTAGCAAACTCAACTTAGAAGCTGGAGTCTATGATCTCGCTACCGGCAAAGTCGCTTTGATCTAAGACCTCCAGCTCCTGATTGATGTCTTAACGAGGCCGGCCTCGCGACGGCCCGAGTAGACTGTTCGGTGTTCACCCTACAGAGCTCGGACCGAAGGAGGCCGAGATGCGAATTATAGGATGTGATTTGCACGCTCGCCAGCAGACGTTGGCGATGTTGGACACCACCACCGGGGAGGTAGTGAAGACGACTCTGCAGCACGAAGGCAACATGGTGCGAGAGTTTTATGGCAACCTTCCACGGCCGGCGCGAGTGGGAATCGAAGCCACTGGATCTATGCAGTGGTTTGTGAACCTCCTGGAGGAACTCGGAATCGAATGCCTGGTGGGTCATCCGGCAACGATTCGAGCAGCCGAACCACGAAAACAAAAACATGATCGGCGAGATGCGGACCTACTTCTGTCCCTACTAGCCGAAGAGCGCTTTCCGGCGATCTGGTTACCTACCAAAGAACTGTTGGACCTGCGGGCCTTGCTACGACACCGTCATCCGTGGGTGGGTCTGCGGGTCAAAATACAAAATGCGCTGCAGGCCATGGCCTTGGCCCATGGCCTCCGACGGGGTTCCTCACTGTGGACGCAAGCAGGCCAACACGCGATCGCGTCTTTACCGTTGTCACCGCATGCCGCTTATCGGCGGAATGAGTTGCAGAGGATGTATGTGCAATTCGAGACGGAGATCGAGAAATTAAATCAGCGAGTCGAGCAGCAAGCTCGTGAACGTTCCGGAACACGGTTGTTGATGACCCATCCCGGAGTAGGACCGATCACGGCGCTAGCGACCGAGGTGTTCCTGGGCGATCCGGCGCGATTCGCAAACAGCAAGGAGCTGGCCAGTTATGTAGGGATGATCCCCGGCGAATATTCCAGTGGGAAGCGACAGCGGTTGGGTGGCCTGACCAAACAAGGCAATCCCCTGTTGCGATTTCTGTGGAGTGAAGCAGCGATCCATGCGGTACGCCGGGATCCAGAGTTGAAACAGTTTTACCGCCGCAAACTAATCCAGGAAGGTCTCGGAAAGGCGAGAGCTGCGGTGGCTCGCAAGCTGGGAATCCGGATGTGGATCATGTTGCGGGATCGCATTGAGTACCACGAGTTCTGTCGTCGTGGACCGATGCAGCAGAAAAGTGGTGATGCCTGTGCGGGGATGCCAGCAGCGCGTTAGGGTGCGAAAGTCACCGGCTGATTGATTAGGCTACCCGCCTCCCTGCGAGGGGAGATCGAAAAACTCATCATGGTCGTGGATGATCGAAGAGATGACTGGTGGGCAACACCAAATTGATGAACGCGGAGGGCCGAGCCGCTTAGGGTGACGCAAATGAACAGCAACTCCAGAAACAGACGCAGTTCCTGCGCCCACGAAGAAGTGTGTTCGACCTGAGGAATGAGCACAGAAAAAAAACTCTTGCAACAGCCGGCCTCGTTAGAGATGAGAGCTAGTGAGCCGAGGGTGCCGTCCAGACGATTCTGCCGTCACCGTCGCCGTCGGATTCTTGAGACGCTTGGTTCGAGGGAGAGTATCCATCGGACAAGTCAGGCCACTGTGTTGTCAAAACACGAGAGTCTCCGACTTCACCCTATGCCCCCTTGGATAACCAAAGAAAGTCATAGGCCACGAGTCTCCGATAGGACCATGAGTTACCGCTTAGCTGGGCGGATAACCGTTGCGCTTGTTTGTTTCAAGAAACCAATGGCGCCGTCACGACAATGAAATGGAACCACAGGCGGGAAGACAAATCTCACCGTTTCGAACCGCGAAACGAAGCAACGACTTCCTGAACCAGAACACTCGTCGATCGCGCGTGCACGTTCAAACGATTGGGCTGAATACCGAGACAAAAAAGCTTCGGCACCGAGTCGACGCCGCGCTATGTCTCTTGACATTCCCTTTTATAGGACTTGTCCGGTTGATTCATAACGAGGTCGGCCTCACTACGAGCCGAGTAGACTGTTCGGTGTTCACCCTACAGCGCTGGGAACGAAGGAGGCCGAATGCGAATTATAGGATGTGATCTGCATGCTCGCCAGCAGACGTTGGCGGTGCTTGATGCGGAAACCGGCGAGGTTGTGAATCGAACGCTGATGCACGAAGGCCATCAAGTGCGGGAGTTTTATTCGCAGCTTGCGCGCCCCGTGCTGGCGGGCATCGAAGCCATCGGACCGATGCAGTGGTTTCTCGACCTGCTGCAGGAATTGCAAATCGAATGCCAGGTCGGGGACGCCACAAAGATCCGCGCCGCGGAACCTCGCAAGCAAAAACATGATCGACGCGATGCCCAGCTGATTCTGAAGCTGCTGGTAGAAAAACGCTTTCCGGCGATTTGGCTGCCCCGCAAGGAACTGCTCGATCTGCGGGCTCTGCTGCTGCACCGTCATCAGTGGGTGCGCCTGCGGACGCGCATACAAAACGCGCTGCAGGCTATGGCTTTAGCGAATGGATTGCGACGCGGCCCCCGCTTGTGGAGCTATGACGGGCAAGCGAAGATCGCGTTCTTGCCGTTGGCGCCGCACGCCTCTTATCGACGGAGCGCGTTGCAGGCCATGTACCGCCAGATGCAAGAGGAAATCGAGAACCTGACCGAGCAAGTCGCCGCGCAAGCGGGGCAACGCTGCGGGGCGCGATGGCTCATGAGCCATCCGGGAGTCGGGCCGGTCACGGCGCTGGCCACGGATGTCTTCCTGGGCGATGCGCAGCGCTTCGCCGATGGCAAGGCACTGTCCAGCTATGTGGGCCTGATTCCACGCGAATACTCCAGTGGCGCCCGGCAACGACTCGGCGCCTTAACCAAGCAAGGCAGTCCGCTGTTGCGTTTTCTCTGGAACCAGGCCGGCGCTCACGCGGCACGCCGCGATCCCGAGCTGCAGCGGTTCTATCGCCACAAACTGGTGCAGAAAGGGCTGGGCAAGGCGCGCGTGGCGGTGGCGCGCAAGCTGGGAATCCGCCTGTGGCTCATGTTGCGCGATCAAATCGATTATGAAGAGTTCTGTCGTCGTGGACAGAAGCAGTGCGGTGCCGTCTGTGCGGGGATGCTTGAAACGCGGTTTGGTGCGAAATCGTCACCGTCCGGTTGATTAGGCTACCCGCCTCCCTTCGCGAGAAGAGAGTCCGCATAACTCATCATGGTCCCGCATGACCGAAGAGACGGTTGGTGGACAGCACCACAGCGATGAAGCGACACGGAATCGAGCGCATCGGGTGAACACCGACGAACGATCGTCTTCTTCATTAACTACGGAACGGGTGTGCCCGGAAGAGGCCAACACACCAAAAAAAACGGCTTGCAACGACCGACCTCATTAGAGAAAGCGCGTTAATCGTCCATGTGAATCGCGAATCGGCACAAATCTTCTAGAACTCCGTTTCTGGGCAGTTTCCGGACTGCCGACCCTTCGCCGGCCATCGAAATCTGTTTAGACCGTTGGCGGGACCAAGGACAACTTTACTCTTCTTATAGGACGCCTGCTTGAGCCTCAAAATTGGATATTTTGATTCGCGCGGAAGAAATTGGTGGGATCGTATTTCTTTTTGACAACGGCTAAGCGTGGTAAGTTGGGACCGAATGCAGTCTTGACGACGTCCTCTGCTTCGATATCAAGTGCCGAAAGTAGGTGTGCGTTCTGCGAAAAAGGCCGCAGCATTTCCTCGCCAGATCGGGCCCACTCGCGGTGCATATTTGTTTGGGTCGGATCGGTCCACTGCGCAAGAAACAAGATGTCCCACGGCAGATTGCGGTGTGGGAATGCGGTGGCTTCACTCGAAACTCGGCCCGCGGCGCCGCCATAATATTCCAGAACAACAAAGGAAAGTGGGGAAGGCAACCGATTTGCGTGGTCGACAATCGCAGAAATTGCGTCGTCAGACAGTTCCCGCTGTAGTGTGGATTTCCAATAATTGCAATTGCCGTCCGGGAAGGATGGTGCGAGGAGCGACTGCATCGCGGGAAAGGGCATAGCCTGGACACCATCAAGAATCGGGCTGCCAAACCTACGTAGCGGTTCAAGGACGCGTTCGCCATCGACAACGTTGCCGCAATAGCAAGGAATCACTCCAACCAGGGGAGAACCATCCGGACCGTGAAGGAGAGCGGCATATGCGGTGAGTTCGTCTGGAGCAGACGCCATATAATCACGGAAGTGGCGGATTACATCAACTCCCATTGCCCGAGGGTAGAGGAGAAGACCGCCCAAAACCGTTGCCACGGGGTGCGCTTGGAACTCGAAAGAAGTAACAATGCCGAAATTTCCGCCTCCGCCCCGTAGTGCCCAGAACAGATCGTCGTTTTCAGAAGCGCTGGCAGTCAGCACCATTCCATCGGCAGTCACAACCTGCGAAGACAACAAATTGTCAATCGACATCCCGTATTTCCGAATGAGCCAGCCAACTCCACCTCCAAGGGTCAGGCCACCTATACCAGTTTTGGGCACGATGCCGCACGGGACCGCGAGTCCGAACACATGCGTTTCTCTATCGATGTCACCAAGAGTTGCTCCACCTTGTACTCGAACTGTACGGGTCTTATCATTTACGAAAACGGACCTCATTCGGCAAAGGTCAATTACCAAGCCATCGTCACAGAGCGCACGACCGCCTACGTTGTGTCCGCCACCACGAATCGCCGTGACCAGATTATTCGCGCGTCCGAAATGGACCGCTGCAATCACGTCCGCGACACCAGAGCACCGAGCGATTACCCTCGGATGTTTGCTGACACTTGCATTCCAGACTTGACGGGCTTCGTTGTAGCCGGCGTCCGCCGGCTCGAGAACCTGACCATACAATGAAGACCGGAGTGGTTTTATATCCATAAAGCACAGGGTCGCACGGGATTCTACTCCAGTTCTCAGGTAGTGTCGTTATCGGCGATTCAGCCTAGCCACCAGTGCGATTATGGGAACTGCGAAGTGGGACTCGCGGCGAGCTTCACCGAGGCCTCGGCTGCTGCAACGGCTGCCCGACCCGAATCGGAATCACGCATTAGGCGCTGCAAATCCGTGCGAACGTCGGCAGCGTTCTGGTATCGCAACTTCTTGTCTCTCTCCAGCGCCTTGTTGATAACCTCTTCTAGCTTTGGGGCAACGTCGGGATTGAGTCGTACTGGCGCAACTGGCGTGCGATTCAGAATTGCTTCCGTAATCACGCCAGAGGTCTCGCCGCGGAAAGGCAGCACCCCAGTCGCCATCTCGTAGAGCACCACGCCAAATGAAAACAGATCTGTGCGTGCATCCAGCTCTTCGCTTCGCACCTGTTCAGGGGACATGTACGGGAAGGTGCCGATCGCCGTTCCACGTCGAGTGAGTTCTTCTGTCTCGCTGGCTGTCGGCATGGCCGAAACATTCAGGGCACGCCGCCGGGTAACAACTTGGCCAGCCCAAAATCTAGAATCTTGGCGTGTCCGTGCTCGGTAATAAAAATGTTGGCAGGCTTGATGTCCCGATGAACGATTCCCTTGCTGTGGGCCGCACCGAGTGCGTCCGTAATCTCAATCCCCCCACTCCAGCGCTCGCTCAAGCGGCAGCGGCTTGCCGGAAACACGATGCTTCAGGGTGGTGCCTTGCATAAATTCCATCGCAATGAAAGACTGGCCGTTGTGTTCGCCGATCTCGTAGATGGTGCAAATATTTGGATGGTTTAGGGCGGAGGCAGCCTGCGCCTCACGGTCGAAGCGGCTCAGAGCTTGTGAGTCTGGCACGAACTCGTCAGGAAGGAACTTCAAGGCAACGAAGCGGTGGAGCTTAGTGTCCTCGGCCTTGTAGACCACACCCATGCCGCCGCCGCCGAGCTTCTCGAGGTTGCGGTAGTGCGAAACGGTTTGGCCAATCATGGTGAGGGGACGCCTGTGTGGTGCGATGTTAGAGGCGACGTAGAGGTTGAGTCAACATATGGTGGCTAGACTCTGCTTAGATGTTCGAGCTGCCCGTCCTATCGGCTGAAGCAGAGCGGCGATTGCCAAGGCGGCGAAAAAGCGGTGGGCGAAGGTTAGGAAGCAAGCGAAAAAGTAAGTTGGATCCAATTTTAACGTCTGTCGGCATAGCCCTGGTCCTCTTGACAATCAGGAGGAGAAGGGCTATTTTTACGTTTGATCGTCAAGAGGAGTGGGTTTATGGCGGACAAGTCAAGTGATCTCGTTCAAGGCACGCTGGACATGCTCATCCTCAGGACGGTAGCTCTGGAACCCATGCATGGATACGGGATTGCGCTCCGCATCGAACAGATGAGCAAGGGCGTTTTCCGGGTCAATGCGGGTTCTCTGTTCGTTGCTCTTCAGCGGCTGCAACGAGCGGGCCTGATCAGAAGCGAATGGAAGGCCACCGAGAATAGCAGGCGTGCAAAGTATTACGTCCTAACAGAGCAGGGACGGAAGAGGCTCAACAGCGAAAAAAGAGCATGGGGAAGGCAAGTGGCGGCGATCGCCAGAATCTTGGAGGCATCGTAGGGAGGTTCCATGTCATTGCTGCGAAGCATGATGGTCGGGCTCCGCTCGCTGTTCCGAAAAGAGCGCGTCGGGCAGGATCTGGACGAAGAACTAAACGGTTTCCTGGAGATGGCAGCCGAGGAAAAGATTAACCAGGGGATGAGTCGCGCGGATGCGCTTCGCGCCGTTCGCTTAGAGCGAGGAAGTCCCGAAGTTACAAAGGAAGTCGTCCGCTCCGCCGGCTGGGAATCTGTTGTGGAGACGTTGTGGCAGGATCTGCGCCACGGACAGCGTGTCCTGCGCAAAAGTCCTGGCTTCGCGGCTGTCGCTGTGCTCACACTGGCACTCGGCATCGGCGCTACGACCGCGATATTCAGCATCGTCAATGCCGTCTTGCTGCGGCCCTTGGCCATGGAAGACCCATCGCATGTCGTGTTTGTGCAGGAGACGTGGCGGGATATTTTCCCCGGCCTGTCTGTTGGCAACTTCGCCGATCTCAAAAGGCAGAGCACCTCTTTTGCGGACCTTTGCGCTTCGAATGACGCCAGCTTCAATCTTGAGGCTCGGGAACTCCCTGAGCGCGTGGACGGCGAAATCGTCACAGCGAATTATTTCACGACGTTCGGCGTGCAACCCATCGCTGGGCGTGTCTTCACCACCGAAGAGGACAAGCCTGGCCAGCCGAAGGTGGTGGTCATCAGCGAACGCCTTTGGCGTACGAAACTTCACGCCGATCCCTCAATAATAGGCCAGCCGATGCGAATCAACGGCCTGCCCACTACGGTGGTCGGAATTATGCCCAGGAGCTTCGATCCATTACTCAGCAAAAGTGAGCTTTGGGTTCCAGCGGCGTATACCGCGGAAAAGCTTGCCGATCACGATGACCACTATCTGAATGTGATAGCTCGGCTCAAGCCAGGCGCCTCGCAGGCGCAAGCCCAATCTGAGCTCAACGTAATCGCCCAATGGCTGCAAAAGCAGTACCCAATCGATGACCAGGACCGCGGCTTTCGCCTCCAGCCGCTTACAACGGCCCTCTTGGGAGACCAGCGCGTAGGCCTGCGTATGATGCTCGCTGCGGTCGGTTTCCTTTTGCTGATTGCGTGCGCGAATATTGCGAATTTGCAGTTGGCGCGCTCTCGCACGCGTCAAAAAGAGATTGCCATGCGGGCAGCACTCGGAGCTTCGCCGAGCCGTATCGTGCGCCAACTTCTCGCGGAAAATGTTGTGCTTGGGCTTGCCGGCGCCGTTGTTGGCGTTTTGCTTGCGTATTGGACCGTGGCTTGGATCATCGCTCACGGTCCGGCTGGAATGCCCCGGCTCGACCAATCGCGCATCGACGCCAGGACGCTTGGTTTCGCTTGCGCCCTTGCTCTTCTCTCCAGCTTTCTGTTTGGACTGGCTCCCGCTTTCCGCTCCGCTTCGACTCGTCTCAGTGAAGTATTCCAGTCGAGCTCAGGCATTTCCGGTGGCAGCCGCGACCGCGTCCGTAGTCTCCTCGTAGTCGGAGAAGTTTCCCTCGCTTTGATTCTGATGGCTGGCGCCGGCCTGTTGATCCGCAGCGCTCTGCTCGTATCGCATTTGAATCCGGGCTTTGATACTTCCAACGTCGTTGTCGGGCGCGTCGGTCTCCCCGATCCTGGCTATCACGATCCCGCCCTTGCGCGGCAAACGTTCGAACGGATGATCACAGCCACCGCCGCTTTGCCTGGTGTGAACTCGGTTGCCGTGGTTTCGCGTGCTCCGCTTGCTGGCGGGGGCAGCAGCAATGGCTTGCTCGCGGAAGGAAAGCCGCTCGACATGGCGAATCTCGTCAATTCGCAATTGCAAATCATCTCGCCCAGCTATCTCTCGACGGCCCGCGTGCCTCTGAAAGCCGGCCGCGACTTCACTCCCCAAGATACGCGCGACCGCACTCTCGTCACTATCGTCAACGAAACTCTTGCTCGCACCATGTGGCCCGGCGAAAACCCAATCGGGAAGCGCTTTGCTTGTTGCGAAGCCGGACCGAAAGGCCGCATGGACCCCGTGTGGCACGAGGTCGTCGGCGTGGTTGCAGATGTTCGTGCCTGGGGACTCGACCGCCAGGTTCAACCGGAGTTTTACATTTCCCTTGCGCAAATGCCGGCCAGCGCCTGGGATTGGATCGGGCGCACAATGGACTTGATCGTGCGGACCCGCGGTGGTGCGGTCCCCATTCGCGAGTTGCAAAGCACAGTAGCCTCCGTCGCCCCCGCCGTGCCGATTTACCGGCTCTCAACCATGCAGCAGAAAATCTCCAGCACCCTCGAACGCTCGCACTTTGACACCTTCCTACTGGCCATATTTGCCAGCACTGCGCTTCTGCTTTCCTCAGTCGGAATCTACGGAGTCCTGTCGTACATGGTGGCGCAGCGTACTCGCGACATTGGTATTCGTATGGCCCTCGGCGCATCGCAAGCGCAGATTGTTTCGGACGTTCTCGGCTTTGGAGTGCGCCTTGCCGGCATCGGACTGGCTGTCGGCCTCGCCGCTGCATTGGCCGCCACGCGCTTGCTCTCGTCGTTGCTCTATGGCGTGCGCCCCACCGACGCAGTCACGTTTGCTGCAGTGTCTTTCATTTTGCTGGTTGTTGCGCTAATTGCCAGCTACTTGCCCGCTCGTCGCGCCACCCGTGTCGATCCCCTAGTGGCGCTGCGATACGAGTAGCGCTTTGCGCGGATGACTGTCTTTACTCGCTCTTTACTGTCACTCCTTTTTTTTCAAATCTTATTGGTACACCGACATTGAAGTGATCGTGGAAATGGATGGCGACATTCGCGATACTGTTCAGCTCGTGAAAACGCTGGAGCGTCCATTGACGGAGAGCAAATGAAAAAGGCCGGAGACTGTACGCCCAGCATATCGAGCGGAACGACAAACTCTTACTCGAGGAAGTCGTCGAGCGAAATCTTGAAAGGGTGGTCGCCAAGCGGCGCATGAGCGTGTACGCGGAGCACGGCTGGCTGAAGATCAAGAATCCGAAATACACACAAGCGCAGGGGAGGTAGGAAATGTTCCAGCATTTCCAACAACGCGCTCCGGGTCGCTAGAAAACCGTTGTTCGGTCAAGCAGACCGCGTCAGTTCATCGATCAATGCCCGATTCTTTTCGGCGATCTCTTTGAGTTCGTCGGGGTTATATGGCTTCCGATCCGAGTTCGAGTGATGCCAAGTATGGCGTCCCTTTACCAGAACGTAAAGAGCCTTCTTGGCTAAATGAGAGGCAATCCTGTAACGGATCACAATCTCGATCTAGCTTTATCCAACATCACAAACAATATCCAGTTCGGCAGGATTCACTTCAAACCACAGCCAAAAGCGGAGCGCCCTTACGGACCTGGTGGAAAACTGAACCACGCATTCGGTCGGAAGGAAGAGCCCAAGAAGGTCGCAGCCCAGGGCCGGCCAGAGTACGTCAATGGTCGCAAGAATCACGCATATGTGCCGCCAGAGAATACCGCAAAGAAACCTGCGGAGGCTCCCGACGCATGGCAACAAATCTGTCAGCTGCATCTGAAACAGTGGGTCACGCCGGGTCAACGCGCCAAGCTCGAAGCGGAGTACAACGCGGGCATCGCAACCGGCAAGTCGTGGCAGGAAATCGGCGCTGCGCTCGGTCTGATCGTCAGAGGCTGGGAACGCGGCCGTTAGTTGGTATCTGAAACGCGATAACTGGACAAGTGGGGTGTTTGAAGGCGACTTGTCCGGTAACAACTTACCGGGCATATGGTCAGTTCGCAAAAACGAGGATCTAGTGGCAAGTGGACTTCGCCCCCAAAGCACTTGTCCGGTCACGCGACTTACCGGGAGCTAGCCGCTCCTGACCTGCTCTCTCACGTGGCGACCATTTTGCGTCGATGGGATGCCCCAGAAAATACTGGCATTTTTCCTAGGAGACGGCGGCACAGTCGCACGCCATCATCAACTATCAACTGGTACTTGGGCTCGGAGGCCCCGAGTCGGCGTGTCCAGTAGCGGAGCCCTAGGGAGACATCCGATGGTAAGAAATCTCTCGATAGTTGCGACGTTCTGCTTTGCAACATCTCTTCTGGCACAATCCCCTCCTGCGAGCAGCCCAACATCCACCCCTACCATTGCAATACGAGCATTCGGGCAAGAAATTCAGAAAACACCGGACCAATCCAGGATTCGAGCTAATGTGAGCCTGGTGAGCACCCCCGTAGTGGTACGCGATGCCAAAGGCAAGTTGGCAATGGGGCTCAGCGAAGAGGATTTCCGTGTCTTCGACAACGGCGTGGAACAAACGCTGGAGGCCGTCGAAATGAGCGGTGCGCCGCTTTCAGTGGCCATCGTCGTCGAGAATAGCTCGCGTATCGAGGCGTTGCTTCCTGCTCTTCGTCGCACGGGAATGGTGTTCACGCAAAAGGTGTTGGGCGAAAGTGGGGAGGCGGCCGTGATCGGTTACGGCGATGAGGTGGTCAAGCTGCTTGATTTTACCGGCGATGACGGCGCCATCGAGAAAACTTTCGCCGACCTCCGGCCCGGTACTTCCGGGGCGCGCTTCTACGACGCGCTGTCCGAAGCCGTGGACGTGTTGCGCAATCTGCCTCCATCGCACCGCCATGTGATCGTCACCCTGACCGAGGCCTTCGAGAAGGGGAGCGAGGATAAGCTCAGCCAAGTGCTGCGCGAAGCGCAGATCGCCAACATTACGATTTACTCGGTCGGCCTTTCGACGATGGTGGCGGAGGTCCACTCTCCGCACCAGCAGACCGCCCCTCTGCGCGCTACGCCGCTGGGAATTTTCGGCTTGCCGGCGATACCTGGGTCGGTGTATACACCCACGGTCGACCAACTTCGCAGCGGCAATATAGATCTCGGGGGTTTGGTGCGACCCGTCTGGGCCTTCGCAGTCCGGAAGCCTCCAATTGAGGCCGCTGCAGTCGCCACCGGCGGGATGTACCAATCCACTGTCGGGACAACCTCCATCGAAACGGCGATAGATCAAATCGCTGGAGAGTTAAACACACAATACGCCCTCAGCTACCGCCGCGTCGGAAGCGACACGCTCGGGTATCACAGGATCAAGGTCGAAGTGGTGGGCCAGCGAGGCCTGCAGGCACACTACCGCGCAGGCTACTATCTCTTTCAGCCGTAGCGAAGGCAGCCCGGCGAGATCAGCGGGGATCCGACGGACGAGTTTCCGAGGTTTCCATGTCCCGATTGATGTCTTAACGATGCCGGCCTCGCGACGGCCCGAGTAGACTGTTCGGTGTTCACCCTACAGAGCTCGGACCGAAGGAGGCCGAGATGCGAATTATAGGATGTGATTTGCACGCTCGCCAGCAGACGTTGGCGATGTTGGACACCACCACCGGGGAGGTAGTGAAGACGACTCTGCAGCACGAAGGCAACATGGTGCGAGAGTTTTATGGCAACCTTCCACGGCCGGCGCGAGTGGGAATCGAAGCCACTGGATCTATGCAGTGGTTTGTGAACCTCCTGGAGGAACTCGGAATCGAATGCCTGGTGGGTCATCCGGCAACGATTCGAGCAGCCGAACCACGAAAACAAAAACATGATCGGCGAGATGCGGACCTACTTCTGTCCCTACTAGCCGAAGAGCGCTTTCCGGCGATCTGGTTACCTACCAAAGAACTGTTGGACCTGCGGGCCTTGCTGCGACACCGTCATCCGTGGGTGGGTCTGCGGGTCAAAATACAAAATGCGCTGCAGGCCATGGCCTTGGCCCATGGCCTCCGACGGGGTTCCTCACTGATCACACGATTCTTCTCGAGGCACTTCGCAAGCTCTTGGAGCCCCATTGCGAAATTGTGGGCACTGTAGCGGATGGCCGCACTTTGCTGAAAACCGCGCTGGAGCTTAAACCCGATGTGATCGTCGCGGACATCAGCATGCCGCTGATGAACGGTCTGGAAGCCGGGGCGCGATTGAAGGAAGTGCTGCCCAGAATGAAGCTCATCTACTTGACAACGAAGGAGGACCCGGACTTAGCTGTGGAAGCCTTGCGCTGCGGGGCGTCCGGCTATCTTCCTGCGTTTGTAATCGAGTGTGCCGTTAACGACGGACTTGGTTTCAAACAAAGTCGCATCGACCAGCGCCATCCCCGACCATCGGAGAAGTTCGAGGAATGTTTCCAGCTTGGTGTCGCCGTCCTTCTGAACCTGCCCGAGGATCGTGGCATACTCCGCATCCGTGAACGGTACGGTGCGTGACCCTTGCTCGATCTCGGGTCGCTTGAGATGCTTCGCAGGACTTGCAGGAAGCCAATTCTGAGCTTCACAGAACTTGAAGAACTGTTTCACGGAGCTAACAAACACGCTGGCCGTGGAATCCCCGAAAGTCCATGTCTGTCGCCAGTCATGGAGGTCGGTGGGCGTGATGTCCAAAACCGGAGTCTGCGCTCCGAAGTACTCAATAATTTTCTTCCCGAACAATGCCTGCCTGGTCAGCGTGCCTTCGGCACGCCGGGCGGGGCAATCCCCGCCCCTACGGGGGAACACGCGGGTTGGATCCGGAAGACGGACTTCAATGCGAGGAGTCGATTCACGCGCGGAGATCGATCTAACCGTGTCGGAGGCTGGGTCAGGTCTTTGCTGTGACCCGCCAGCTGAATTCTTTGTTGGACTTGTAGTTCCACAGGGTCACAAGGCCAATGGCAATTAGATTGGCCAGGTAGCGGTCCATGTGGAGAAGATTGAATTCGATGTTGATGATGACGACATTGAAAAAGATGCCGAGCGAACAGATGGCGTTGAATTTCAGAAAGCGCTTTACGCGCTGGCCGAACGTATTCTGATGTTTGGAGATATCGCCGAACGTCCAGAGGTCATTCCAGATGAAATTGTTGAGCAACGCGGCCTCGGCGGCGAGGATCTTGCTGCGCGTCAATCCCCAGCCGAGCATTTTCGGGTCGCTCAGAAGAAAAAGAAAAGACATATCGATGACCACGCCGCTGGCCCCAACGACACAGAAGCGGAAGAAGCTCGAGATGTGAAGCAAGTAGAGGCGCAAGCGAAACAAGTGCTGGAAATATTCGAGATAAATGCGATTGGTGAGCTTGCTCGAGCCTTCGACGCGCTCGCGGAAGGTATAAGGAACTTCGCTGATCCAGCCCACTTTGCCGCGGCCCAGCACTTCGACCAAGATCTTGTAGCCCAGCGGACTAAGTGTGCGGTCCTGGATGGCCGAGCGACGAATCATGAAGAACCCGCTCATCGGATCGCTGATGCGCCCGATCACCTCGGGCAGCAGCATGAATCCAATCATTTGAGCCCCGCGGGAAATGATGCGGCGGGCAAGGCTCCAATCGCTGACGCCCCCGCCTTCCACGTGGCGGCTGGCGATTCCCAGATCCGCGCCGCGCAACATTTCAATACACAATTTGGCGACGACTTCGGGCGGATGCTGCAGGTCGGCGTCCATGACAGCAAGAATTCTTCCCTGGGCAATTTGCCAACCGCGAATTACGGCGGTAGAAAGGCCGCGCTCCCTTTGCCTGCGAATCACGCGCAATCGCGGAAATCGGTCCGTCAGCGCGAGGGCGATTTCCCAGGTGCGGTCGGGACTGTCGTCATCGACAACGATAATCTCGTATTGAAGGTTTGGAACGGAATCGAGAACAGGAACGAGCTGTGCGATCATCGCGGCGATGTTTTTGCCCTCGTTGTACGTGGGAAGGACCAGCGACACGTCCACACGCGAGTCGGCGCTGGTCGCGGCGATCACCAAGGGACCGCTGGGACACGCCTGTAATGAAGCCATCGCTAACATTTCTCCGTCCACGCAAACCCTCACTCTTTGTGGAAGCGCCTCACCAAAATCGTTGCTCTCTCGCTCACTCTTAAGGTTGCACTACCTTAGGCGTGTACACGTAAGATTTTGTGGTGGCGAAGCTAAAAGCGTAATGCGCATCCAGATCGCGCAGAAATTCGCCCCCAAAATGAGTGTCCGTGTACCAGGTTTTTCCTTCCGAAGTCGCCGGGTCCCGCTCGAGGACGATTGCCGCGAATCCCTGATGTTCCATTCTCACCCAGAGATCCCCGGCCAGCTCCGGATGTTTCATGGCGAGGATGCGGAACATAAACGGGTCCAGAAGATAAGGCGCCCTATTGGAATTGATGACGATGAGCGGATTCTCCGCGAGAACGGGACGTTCGTCCGCAGGGAGGCGCTTTAGCACTTCAGCGGTGTCGGCGGGAAAGGACGGCCTGGTCAAGTCGCCGTGGAGACTCTGGGATGTCGGGACAAGGGCGACGACCAAGGCAAAGGCGAGCAAGCCGGTGCCGACTACGGCGAGGGCCGGAGCATGAGCCGGCAAGGATGCCGGTGCTACCGACCCGGGAGCGCGGGAAATTGACGTGACCAGCAGAAGGACGGCGGCGATCTGCAAGTCGAAGAGATGATTTATGCCGATACCGAGAGAGCCAAAGATGACCGTTGTTACCAGCAGCACTAGCACGAAGTAGATGGGCAGAATATCGGTCCTATTCTCGTGGAAATAATGAAGACCGAAAACGGCGGCAGGGACCAGGAAGAGCAAGAACACGGGATCAACGTCGAGGGCTTTGGAGAGCAGGTGCAGCGGCGCCTGCAGCGTGTAGGAAAGGGAGCCGCCTCCCCCAGCGCAGGCGCGAAAAATCGCGAATACGCGACCACCGCTGGCCACGTACATGGATGCGAGAACGAGAATGTAGCCGCACGCCGTGGCTACGGCGAGTTGTATGGCCTCTTTGTAGCGGCGAGCGAGAATCCACGCGACAAAAACCGCGCCGACCCCGAATACAGTCGTGATTTTTGTGGCGAAGGCCAGGGTGAAAAGCAATGCGGCGCAATAGAGAGCAACACGGCGAGTTGCCGAACCAACGCAAAGCACGACGCCCCAGAGATTCAAAGCGGCGGCAAGACTGTCGCCTTTCGCGCCCAGCAGAGCTTGCTGCGTGGTTGCGACGGCGAGGACGGAGGTAACAGCGGCGACGCTCAACAGGAGGCTAACTGTCAAGCGCCGCAACAGTGTATAGACGGCGGCGAGCGCCACGACGACGCCCGCTCCAGAAAGCGCGATCCCCGCCGTCTCCAGAGACCCCAGAGGTTTCGACAACGCACCAGTCAAGACGAAATACAGCGGAAAATATCGCGTGCCGCCGTAGCCGAGGGAACTAAATAGCGGGCGGTAAAAGATGCCGTGGATTAAGTCGTAGGCGGAGGCCAGCCAGACGCCTTCGACGTGCGTCAGGAAATATTGATGGCGGAAATTGAGAACGAGGCGAACGAGGAGCATCGCCGAAATGGCGATGGAGGCCAGCACAATCAGCGCGGAGTAGAGCTTCAGAGTTGGCTTGGGGCTGGCGTCCGGCGACATCGTGAGCTTTTCGTTCCCTCTCCGCGGGTAGATGCGAACGCTGCGCGTCGCGAGTTTTGCCGAACTTCCGCATGGATAACCTATCGGTGCTGAAGATAAGGCCAAGATAGCGGGTTTTTCAGGGTTGAACAAGAAATCGTACGGCGAAGCGTCCTTGAAGGGTAATCGGGTAGATCACGTACACGTAGTTTGTCGTCGATGATGCGTCAGGCGGCACAGACAGGAGTGTCTGTGCTACTTATTCGGCGCCGAGGAAGGCGTATCGTAGGAGGAAGAGGACGGAGAGGATCCAGATGAGCGGGCTGATTTCGCGGTACTTGCCAGTGCCTACCTTAATAAAAGTGAAGGAGAGCATGCCGAGGCTGAGGCCGGTGGCGATGCTGAACGTCAAGGGAGTGGCGACGAGGGTCAGGAAGGCGGGGAAGGCTTCGCTGAAGTCATCCCAGCGGACGCGGGCGACCGCGCCGCACATCAGCGCACCGACCAGGATCAGCGCGGGAGCCGTGGCGTAGGCGGGAATAGCGGCCACCAGCGGAGCGCAGAACATGGCGACCACGAAAAAACCGGCGATGACGACGTTGCCGAGGCCGGTGCGGGCTCCCGCAGCAACACCGGCTGCGCTCTCAATGTAGCTGGTGACCGTGGAGGTCCCGGTTAAGGCGCCGATCATCGTGCCGAAGGCGTCGGCAAGCAAAGCGCGGCTGGCGCGCGGGAGTTTGCCGTCGCGCAGGAAGCCGCCTTGTTCGCAAACGCCGACGAGCGTGCCGACATTGTCGAAGAGGTCGACGAAGAAAAATACGAAGATGAGCTCGCCAAGGCCGATTTTTGCGGCGGCGCGGAAATCGAGTTTGAGGAAGGTGCCGCCGGGATGTGGGAGCGAGAAGAAATGCTCGGGCCAGTGGTCGAGACCCAGGGGGATGCCGGCAAGAGCGATGGCCACGATGCCGATGAGGATTGCGCTGCCGATGCGTCGGGCCATGAGGATGGCGATCAGAATCAGGCCGGCAGCAGCTAGGAGAACTTGCGGGTCCGACGATTTACCGAGGCCAACAAAAGTTGCGGGATTGGCGACGATAATTTTCGCGTTGCGCAGACCGATAAACGCGATGAACAGGCCGATGCCCGCGGCCGTGCCGTTCTTGAGGCAATCGGGTATCCCGTTGACGATTTGCTCGCGGACGTTGGTGAGCGTGAGGAGGAGGAAAAGCAGGCCGGAGAGGAAGACGACACCCAGCGCGGTCTGCCACGGGATGCCGCGCCCGACGACGATGGAGTAGGTAAAGTAGGCGTTGAGAGACATGCCCGGAGCGAGCGCGATGGGGTAATTGGCCCAAAACCCCATGATGAGCGTGGCGATCGCGGCCGAAATGCAGGTGGCGAATAGGACGCCTTCGACGGGCATGCCTGCTTCGGCCAGGATGCGCGGATTCACCACGACTACATAGGCCATGGTCATGAATGTGGTCAGGCCGGCGAGAAGCTCGCGGCGAACAGTGGTTTGGTTTTCGTCAATGTGGAACAAGCGCTGGAGCAAGCGGGATTTACCCCTGGGAAAATGGGGGCAACTATAGGTCTCGCGATGAGGCAGTGTCAAACGCAAGAATCAACTGCGGGCGGAGTTCGGAACCGATCGTTGACAGCAGCCAGGGCGTTTCCGCTCAAGGCTAGCGACAATCTGCGACTTACTCCATTGATGGATATAAGCGCGTTTCTCGGTACTAATCCGACGGACGAATCGATAACTTCCAGCTTGCCCGTCATCCGGGAGGAACACAGAAATTCCCCGATGAGCGTTTAGGGAATCAATTCTTCGAATAGCCGACTATACGAGCAAGTGGTCGCGTCAAAATGCTCTGACGAACGCTACAGCTAGGTTTTGTGCACCGGTAGAGCACGTCGTCTGTTTTGCCGCGAGTTGTCGATCCTCGTAAGATGACTGGCACGAAACTGGAGTGCTGTCTAATGCTCGGAGCGATTCGGTTGCCCTGACGGGACGGCAGCCAATCAGGAATACAGCTTCGCGTAGATACCGAGCTTTCTCATTCGATAGAGAAGAGTGGTTCGATTGATACCCAGGCGTGTTGCAGCGCCATCAGAACCACCGACACGGCCCTTGCATGCCTTAAGCGCCTCTAGCCTGGTTAATTCATCACAAGCTGAAATCGCTGCTCAAAAAGTCCGCGGCTAACGCAAGATGGGTTGGCGTCTCGGTTGGCGATCCTCATATCGGTTTGCAAGCGGCCCCATTGGCATCACCAATCGTTTTTCGAGATAGCTCCGCCTTGTCGTTTCGGGAAGGTGTTGTCGAACAGGCGAGACCAGCTACGAGGAGTTGCAGAGCGAGGCGGCTAGGAAGAGATCTTGAAAAGGCCAGCCGCTGGCCATGTGCACGTGGATACAGCGAGCTGTTTCGCGGATGCGTGCGCCGATCTTGAACAACTGAATACGCAGAGTTTCGATTTGCGCTGAGCGCATCGAGGAAGGCAATTGCAGGCGAAACAGGTTGACCAGGTTATAGGCGAAACTATGGAGCAACAGGGACGCATTGGCCCGAAAGCGGTGGCAGCTCAAGCGGTCAGCGGCAAAACCATTTTTGAACTCTTCAATGCGGTTCTCGCATTCCCCGCGATCGTTATAAAAGGGAAAAACGGAACGGCTGCGGCCTAGCAGGTTGGTGACCAGGAAACGCAGGTTGCTACCAGCAGCGGTGTGTTCGGCTTTGTAGACGATGCGCCGTTGATGAGACCAGGGGTGAGCGCGGTAGCGAAAGCTGGAGAAGGAGCGCTGCGGCTCGCCGGTTCGACGATATCGTTTCGCGAGACGATGCTGCAGCCGCTGCGCAGCACTTTGCAACCGCGAGTTGGTGCCTATGCCGATGGCATACTGCAAGCCGAAAAACTCGCAGAATTCATAGAGCATCGGCGTGGCGAAACCAGCGTCTGCACGTAACTTGATTCGGACCTTAGGAAATTCACGCTGGAGTCGCGGAACGATGCGCAACAGCAAAGAGATGATGCGGGCGTGACTAGCAACCGTGCCCGCACGTAATCGGGCGGCCAACAAACAACCGGTGTGCCGCTCAAAGATCAGCAAGGGGTGATACATGTGCTGGTCATAACCACCATTGAAGAAGCTCAGCTGCTGCTGCCCGTACGTGGGATCGTCGGTGGAATCGACATCGAGCAGAATCTCTCCTCGTTTCCGGACTTGTTTCCCACAGATCTTCACAAACCCATCGAGAAGGGCATCCTGCAGCTTGAGAAGGTCGCGAGGTGAGGGTGAATTCTCCCAGCGACTGAGAGTCGGTTGTGATCCGAGCGGTTCCCCCAGCGGGTGATCGGCAAGAATCTGAAAAGCCGGATCGTGTCGCAGTCGGTCCGCGTCGTTGGCATCTTCGTAGCCAGCGATGATCTGGTAGAGGCGCTGGCGGAACAACGACAATACCGAATGGCGAATACGTTCCTCTTCACGAGGATCACAGAGGCGTTCGGCTAGCCCGCGAGTAAGCCCATGCCGCTGATCAAAGGCCCGCAATGGAAGAAGACCAGCGTCAGAACTGATCTGCCCGCCGGAAAAATCAGCTCGAATGGGTCGGTGTCGGTAGAAGGAAAAGGAAAGCTGTGGTATACAACAAAATGTCATCTCTGGGTGCTCCGAAAGAGAACGCCGGGTTCTGCTAAAACCCAGTGTTCATCAATCTTTTAGAGCACCTTTTCTTTTTCCGCCAGAAAAATCGTGCATAATCCAGGCTAGGGGCCAGGTTTCCGACCAAATCGAGGTCAACATACCCTACGAGTTTGTGGTCGCTGGCAAAACACTTCCTGCAGGAACCTACAGACTGAATCGTTTGGGCGATACCAACGAAGAGACGTTAGTCCTCAGCAGTTTAGACAGTCGTGCGAGAGTGATGGTCCTTTCGACCGCAGTCGAAAGCACTCAGGCCGACAAACCCGAAGTTAGTTTCGAGCAAGTTGGTGGTCAGCACTTCCTCAGCAAGATCGAAACAGCTGACCATGTGTTCACCATTCCAGTGTCCCGTTCGGAAATCCTGGAAGCCGCAGCGAGATTACACAGCGGCGCGTCTTCCTCGGGACGCTCGGATGGAAGCAACTAGATTCATCAATCGAAGCATAGGGGCGGCTTGAGAGTCGCCTCTTTACATCCAGGGAAGAGGAGGAAAAATGATCGTCTGCTACGTGAACCAATGCGCCTACTGCCGATCGTCAATCGCGTCAGGGCAAAGATGGGTGCGGGAGAAGATTTACGATCCCGCGCTCAATGGCCGTGATCCAAGCTACCACCGCTACCACGCTGAACCCCTCGCCGGACAGGACGGAAGTTGTTGGGAAAAGCACCAAATGGAACTGGAAATTGCCCAAACCACCGCCTACGCCGCTTACGGTTGGCATAGATTATCCGGGCTAGTCCCAACCCCGAGGATTGACGGGTTATGGTCAAATGCTACGCTTAAGGTAATCCCACCTGCAACAATCCACGCAATAGTTCAAGAGCACATCGCCCACTCCGCCGCGCTCGTTAATGACCCCATGCGGATGTCGTTCGAATCCAATCGCCTCAGGATGCGGCTTTCGAATCGGATGTACAGCGATCCTTCACTCGCCGCGTTCACACCCCATTTCGCCCAAGCCCTTGTCCCGCCGCGAACCATAAAGAGATTATGAAAAAGCTCGCCAAACTCTCGAAGGTAGGAATGACGCTCTAGATAGCTTCTGTCACGCTAAACGCAAACTCCTTAGGGATGCCCGAGCTTCACGGTCAGCCTTGTCAGGCACAATAATCAATTCAAGTACTGCCACTTCGGAGAGGCCAACAGTGTAGTCCTCGACCTCCCGCACGGAATCCGGTGAGCTGAAATTCCACTGTTGGCGAACGATTTCCCGGAAAGAATGGCCAGTACCCGGCGACCATCGCAGGACGAACTCTTGGGTGCGCGTGTTTTTAGTATCCTCGAAATCCAGCCAAATACGTCTCAGCGTTTGAGGCTCATCGAAGATAAATCGGATTACTTGAGTGCCTGGATTCGCCGCACGCCAACCGCAGTTTTCATTTTCATCTGGTAGCAGGGCGGATTCGATTGGGTACGCCTTTTGTTCCGATGTGACCTCAACCAAAACATTGCGGTCCATGTCCAGCCAAGCGTGATTAGAAGGTTCAGCATTCTGTAGAGTCGGGATAGTCTTGCGTTTGCGCATGTCAATCCTGCTCGTAGCCCTAGAAAAACTTCTTGGTCCAACTAATCACACCGTGATTGCGGTCGGACGGGCCAATGGTCTCCTCCACTATCTGATGATTTCGTTGATCCATGATCTGAAATGTGCCCGGCCAAAACGAAGCGAGTTCTTCGATCCGGGACTCGGCGGTGTTTAGATCCGAGGCGACCTCAAGCCATACTGAACCTTTTGGGCCTTCTTTTCTGACGATGTCGTAGTGGTGCGATTTCATTTCAGCGAACAGGGACTGCTCTCGACGTTGAGGACATAGGTTGAAAGCGAGCTTTGGCACTTGGCTTAGAAACCTGAGCACTCATGGAACCCACTAAGGAAAGACCCAACGCAGCCAGGACGGCGTAGGTCAGGAAGAAGACGATCATGTCATCCCTCCTTGCAACCAAAACGATAGAGGCATGCGGATGGCCAACAGTTCGCTTTTCTTTTCAGCCAGATACGAAACCATCGGGGGAATCCTGTATCGATATTTTTCCAGTCAGCACGCAGAAAGTTCCAATAAATAGGCTATCGGAACGTGTTGCCCAGTCTCATTTCAGCTAAGAATTATCAGCGACGAGAGAGGTTCGGTCCATTTTTCACGCGGCACAGAAATTCGTCGTCTCAGTGATATACGAAAAGGTTACCCCTAGGACCGAAGTATGAAGAACAGGATATATCCAGAGCCTGGTGAGAGGCCTCTGGGAAGCAGAGCACGAGCGGCAAATCTAACGAGCGAAGTCAAGGTGGGGTCAGCCCCCTACAACTTGAATTGACGGCGAGCAGACATACCATCACTCCCTCTCCCGGGTACATATTTCATGGGATAGGTAAGCCTCTGGCATCCATTTAGGGTGTGTTCCTGGCTCGAAACAGGTTGTAATTTCAGAGTCTATCAGGGCTATTCTGGAGCAGCCTCGGTGTGAATCTGATCGTCAGGGTTTGGAAGCGGCTCGATTCCGATGCAGTTGCCGACCTGGCAGCGCAAGTATCATTTTACTTTATCTTGTCCCTCTTCCCATTTTTTCTCGTTATGGCGTCATTTTTGGGCTGGATTCCCACAACCACGCGCTGGGACAAATTCGTCGACTGGATCACGGCCTACTTCCCGTGGGAGGCACGCAACCTGCTGCTAACCACCATGCTTCAGCTCTCGCACGGCTATGCCGGATTTCTCTCCTTCGGTTTACTGGTAACGCTCTGGAGCGCCTCCTCCGGATTCGTGAGTTTGATGGAAGCCCTTAGCGTCGCCTACGGCACTCGCGATCATCGCAGCTACGTAAAGAGACGGTTCGTCGCGATTTGCGCCACGATCATCGCGGCTCTGTTCATCATTCTCAGCTTCGCGCTGTGGAACCTGGGCCATTTGATTCAGGCCACCGTGTCCCAAGACCTTAAATTCTTCGTCCTCTTCCAGATGCAGTGGAGATTCATTCGCTGGATCGTCACTCTCGCTTTGATGTGCATCGGGATCAATCTCATAAATCATTTCTTGCCCGACGTGCGGAATCCTTGGAAATGGTTCACGCCCGGAACTCTCCTCGTCGCGCTGTCATTTATTGGTGCCACGATCGCATTTGAAATGTATCTCGCCCACGGATCCAATGTGCCCACTCTGTATGGCGCTCTGGCAGGCTTCATCGTTCTCATGTTGTGGATCTATCTCGCAAATTTGATTTTGCTCGTCGGAGCAGAAACGGATACCGCGTGGCGTGAGTTGAAAGTCTCGAGAACTAACGCATGAAGGCGTGGCACGGGTTGTTGGGCATTGTGACTCTCGCGCTGATCCCTGCAACGGGCGGCACGATTCGCGCACAGGATGGTCAGCGTGGGGCCGATCCGAACGCCGCGTTCGAGGGGCGCACTGTGAATAAGATCGACATCGCGGTTCGCCCGAGTGAAAACGCCGACGAACTGCACTCTTTGATCCGCCAGGCGCAAGGCGAACCTTTTTCCATGGAGGCGGTCAAAGCCAGCGTTGCAGCGCTGAAACAAAGCGGAAACTTTCCAACGGTGCAGGTGAGCATCAATTTCGCGCCCGAAGGTCTGCGCGTCCTGTTCTTATTGCCGCCCGTGTACAACGTCGGACTCATCACGTTTCCGGGTGTGAACAAGACAATTTCTTACGCCCAGTTGCTGCAAGCCGTGAGCATTCCTCTTGATTCGCCTTATGTTCAGGACCAGTTGCCGGAACAGGTGAAGGCCGTGCAGCAATATCTCGCCAGTCAAGGCTATTTTGCCGCTTCCGTCTCCGCGACACCTCAGGTCGACGATCAGCATCGCATCGTTAACATTGCATTCGAATGCGTGATGCATGCGCGGGCGAAAGTAGGCGAGATCAACATCCATGCCGCGACTCCCGAGGAAGCCGCCGACGTAAAACACACGCTCAATTCGCTCGGATCGAAAATCACTTTCACCTCGTTGAAACCGGGCGTCACGTATTCCCAGACGCGCATCGACAAATCCATAAACCGCCTTCGCGTGCACTTCAGAAAGATTGGTCGGCTCTCGCCGAATATCCGAATCAATCCGGTCTACGAGGCCGAAACAAATCGCGTTCACTTGAAACTTCTGGTCGACCCTGGCCCGACGGTAGATGTTCGAGTCGAAGGGGCGCACATCCGGAGACGCACGATCGAGAAACTTATTCCGGTCTACCAGGAGAATTCAATCGATCAGGACTTGATCGACGAAGGTCAGCGAAACCTGGTCTCCTACTTCCAATCGAAAAGTTATTTCGACGCAAAAGTCGATTTCCAGGTCACCAAAGAAACCAATCGCGTCAACATCGTCTACCACGTTGATAAAGGCGGCAAACATCGCGTCTCAGGCATCCGTTTTGAGGGCAACAAATATTTCACCGAAGAGCAGCTCAAGTCGCGCATCGCAATCCGACAAGCAAAACTGGTGCTCAATCGCGGAAAGTTCAGCGAAGACCTGTTGAAAAAGAGTGCTGCTTCTTTGACCACGATGTACCGAAACGAAGGCTTCACGAAAGTCACTGTGACCCCCGTTGTCACCGATCGAGAGCCCGACATCGATGTAGCTTTCAAGATTGATGAAGGCGTTCAGGCCAAGGTCCACAGTCTCACGACCGTCGATCAAAACGATCAGCCGATCCGCGTAAAAACAGGCAAACAGACCGCTCTTCTGATCGGCGTGGGCCAGCCGTATTCGCCGCACCGGCTCGAAGCGGACCGCAACCAGATCCTCGCGTGGTATCTGAACCACGGCTATCCGAGCGCGCAATTCGATTCAAAAGTCAGCGCTTTTGAGGGCGACGCAAACTCGGTCGCCGTCGTCTACAAGATCGACGAGGGGCGCGAAACCAAAGTTGGCGATGTAGTTTTACTCGGAGCCGATCACAGCAAACCAAAATACATTCGCTCGGTCATTCACCCGAATGTGCAGGAAGGCGATCCTCTCAGTCAGGGGAAACTCCTTCGTTCCGAAGGCGATCTCTACAACCTGGGTGTCTTCGATTGGGCGAGCGTCGCTCCATTGACGTCGTCATCGGATGGGGCCACGCAGCCGATCCTTATCCGTATCCACGAATCGCGCCGCAACACCATGGACATCGGCGGCGGTCTCGAGGTCGTTCCCCGCGCCGGCAACATACCCGTGGGCGCAGTGGTTGTGCCTGGGCTCCCGGCGATAAGCCTCGGCGACAAATTTACGGTCAGCCAGAAAAGCTTCATCGGCCCTCGCGGCACATTTCAATTCACCAGACACAACATTCGCGGCCGAGCCGAGACCGCCACCATCGGCGTTATTGCATCGCGGCTCGACCAGCGGGTCTCGTTCACCTACGCAGATCCAAGTCTCCACAGCTCGAGATGGTCTTCGCTTTTCAGCGTTTACGGTGAACGAACAACGCAAAACCCAATTTTTACTGCTCTCTTACAGCAGGCTTCCTTTCAGATTGAACGTCAGCTCGACCGCCGCCACACGCAAAAGTTGGTTGCTGGCATCAGCTATGGACGAACCGATCTGAGCAAAATTATCATCCCCGAACTCGTGCTTCCGCAAGATCAGCGCGTGAAACTCACAACTATCTACACGCAGTACGTCCGCGACACGCGCGACAATCCCCTTGACGCGCATCATGGTTGGTACCAGACATTCAATTTCGGCGTCACTCCCACGACACTCGGATCAACCAGCAGCCTCGCTCGTTTTCTCGGCCAAACTGCCTACTATCGTCCCATCAAACCGTGGCTCACCTGGGCGAATGACTTTCGGTTGGGGCTCGCCGCTGGATTTGGCGACCAGGGCTACGTCCCGCTCAGCGAACGATTCTTCTCCGGTGGCGCGGACTCACTGCGCGGATTCCCTATCAATGGAGCCGGCCCTCAGCGTCCGGTGCCCGTGTGTAGCAATCCCGCGGATCCCTCGTCGTGTACCCTCATCAGCGTGCCGAATGGCGGCTTGATGCTAGCCATCATCAATTCCGAAGCGCGCTTTCCAATCAAGCTGATTGACAACCTCGGCGGAGTCATCTTCTACGATGGCGGCAACGTCTACAACAATATCAACGCGCATCAATTTATTTCGAACTACACGAATTCGATCGGCTTCGGTTTTCGCTATAACACGAAACTCGGACCGATTCGAATCGACATCGGCCGGAATTTGAATCCGCTTCCGGGAGTGAAAGCAACACAATATTTCGTCACGCTCGGCCAGGCGTTCTGAGCCTCATTGAGACAGGAACTGTAAGCCATGAGTACATACAAAATCGTTCGAACTACGCTGGTGGCGATACCGGTGGGAATTGCTATCCTCTTCGTCGCCGCTGCCATAAGTTTGCATTCGAAATCATTCCAGACATACGCGCTGAACAAAATCACGGCAAGCATCGGCGAAAGCACTGGAGCCCGAATCATTGTGCAAAGCTTTAACGTAAACTGGCATCCGCTTGCTGTCGAACTCTCAGGCATTACAGCGGAAAATCCAGCCGTCGTGGCAAAAACGCCCCTTCTGACTGCAAATCGTCTCCATGTCAGTCTGCAAATACGGCCCTTGCTGCATCGCCAGGTTCAGATCGACAGACTCGTCATCGATCATCCTGTCATCTACGTTCGAACAGAATCCGACGGGCGCAACAACTTGCCTACACCGCCACAGACAGATCAATCGTCTAGCCCTTCGATGAACGTCCAGATTGCGCACCTCGTGATCAACGATGGCGTGCTGCACTACGACGACCGCCAAATTCCTTTGTGGGCCGAGTTGCAAGGTTTTCGCACACAAGTTAAATTCGATCGCCTCACCAATTCCTATAAGGGCCAGGTTGCTTACGATTTAGGCCGTCTCCAGACTGCGCAGATGCGCACGTTCGATCATCGCACCGAGATGCAATTCAGTGCTGATGGTCGGCATTGTACGATCGAGCGGTTTGATGTCTCGACGATGCATTCGCAATTTACCACCCGAGGCGAAGTCACCAATTATAGTAATCCAGTTTTCGTCGGAGACTTTAAGGCGGGGATTTCCCTCGATGACGTGAAGTGGATCGTCAAGGATGCGACATTGCCTGTCGGCGATATCGCACTGCAAGGAAAGCTCGGCTATCACACCGACGGCGGCAACGATGGGCAAGATCGTGTCTCGGTTGAAGGCTCAGCGGAAAGTGCGAAGCTGAACGTTCCCTCTGGTCAGTCGCGCGTTGCAGTCGAGGCTCTACACGCAACATATAAACTCAATCGTGGCCAACTGGAAATCGCGAACGTCAAGGCCAACGTCTTCAGTGGTCGTTTCGCTTCCGATTCTGATGTGATCGATCTCGTGAACAATTCCGGTCGTGTGCGATTCACGCTCCGTGGCGCCTCGATGGACCAGGCCGTTCGGGTCGCGACCGCGCAGAATCCCCAGGCCCCGCAAATCGCGGCGCGCGTCGATCTCGATGTCGCGGCGCAGTGGAAAGGCTCGGTTAACAACGCCGTAGCGCAAATTCGCGGCGCGCTCCACCAAATGCCAGCAAGCTCTCCAAACGCGATCCCGGTCGACGGAAATGTCGCTCTCGACTACGACGCCGCGCGAAATCGCGCATCCTTTCAGCCTTCAGGCTTGCGCACGGGCAACACGCAGCTAGCGCTTAGCGGCGTTCTGAGCAAGGACTCCGCCTTGCGCATCAAACTGACGACCCGAGATCTCCACGAACTCGCCGCTCTCGTGTCTGCGGCCGCCCCGTCCGCCAACTCGCAAAAGATCGCTGCCTACGACATCCACGGTGGAGCGGACCTATCCGCCAATGTGTCTGGTTCCGTCGCCGATCCTCACTTTGACGGCCAACTTTCTCTCACCGATCTTAAATTGGCGCGGACAAGTTGGAAGACCCTGCGAGCGCATCTCGCCGTCGATTCGAAATCGGCGATGATCGCCGATGGCACGCTGGTCGGAGCCACGCAAGGCCGGATGACGTTCGACGCAAAAACACGTCTCGTGAATTGGTCGCCCGATCCAAATGCTCCCTTCACAGCCCACGCGCGCATTGAGCAGATTTCTACTGCCGACTTTCAGCGCCTTGCGAACGCAGACTATCCCGTGGGAGGTAGCCTCAACGGAGAAATTTCAGCCGGAGGCACCCAGCGCCAGCCCATAGCCCAGGGCCGGCTTGAACTAGTCAAGGGCGTTGTCTACGGCCAGCCTATGAATCTTCTTGCAGTAAGCGTGAATGCGGTCAAGCAAACGATCCATCTCAACGGCGATGTTCGAGCCTCGGCGGGCGCCCTGACCGCGCGACTCGACTACGATCCCGCTACGAAGCGCTACCTGGTCACGGCAAACACAAAAAAGCTCGTACTCGAAAAGATTGACGCTCTGCAGCAATCGGCCGGCAACGTAAAAGGTCAATTAACCGCCGATGTTTCCGGAAGTGGGACGCTCGACAATCCCGACCTAACCGCCCACATACAGATCCCCGACCTCGAGGTGCGCGGTGAACGCTTCGAAAGCGTCAACGCGCAGCTCGACGCGAACGGGAAGCACACCGAATTTCGTCTCGCCTCCAACGTGGAGCAAACAACGATTCAAGCCAAAGGCAGCGTCGAACTCACCTCTGGCTATCCTGCAAGTGTGACCTTGGATACCGGTGTTATCCCGATCGGGCCGCTTCTCGCCCGATTCATGCCGAACTCTCAATCCAATCCGCAGCAGGCTGCCGATGGAAAACTGGAATTGCATGCGACGCTTCAAGGCCCCCTGCAAACGCCCGAGCAACTGCAAGCGCATGCCGAAATTCCAAGCCTGCAATTGGAAGCACAGACGATCAAGCTTGCAAATGTCGCGCCCATTCGAATGGACTATCGCGGTGGCGTACTGCAAATCGCGAATGCGGAGTTGAAGGGTCAGGACACCGACATTCGCCTCAACGGCTCGGTTCCGTTGAAGGGAAACGGCAACATGAATCTCACCGCCGACGGTAACGTAAACCTGAATTTGGTTCAGCCATGGACCGACGGCGGACACTCATCTGGCAACGTCAACGTTCGTCTCCAGGCGCAGGGTTCAAAAACGCAGCCCGCGATCGATGGGCAAGTCACAATTCAAAACGGTCTCGTGACATCCGACGATTTGCCGTTCGGCGTCGAATCACTGAACGGCGATCTAGCCATCGTCGGAAACCGCCTCAACATCTCAAATCTTTCCGCGCGGGCTGGAGGTGGCACGGTCAATTTGACCGGGACGGCCACCTACGGAAAAGATTCCAGCTTTAACGTGGCGATGCAGGCGAAATCCGTTCGCATTCGTCAGAGCGGCGTGCGTTCGATCATGAATGCCGACCTTGCCTGGAACGGCTCGATGGATAGCTCTTTGCTCTCGGGCCGCGTCTCCGTCGACAAGCTTGCATTCAACGAAGGCTCGGACCTTTCTGAAATTCTCGGTCAGTTTTCCGACAGTGAAACAGTCAGTGAGCCCTCCAGTTTCGCGCGCAACGTGAAGCTCAACGTTGCCGTGCAATCGTCGCAAAATCTCAATCTGGCGAGCAGCCAGTTGAGCATCGCCGGCTCGGCGAATCTCGCGGCGCAAGGCACCGCCGCGCAGCCCATTATCCTCGGTCGAGTCTTACTCAACAGCGGGGAAGTATTCTTTCTCGGCAAACGATTCGAGATCGACAGCGGAACAATCTCATTTTCGAATCCGGTGCGCACCGATCCCATCGTCAATCTGCAAGTCAAAACGACCGTGGAGCACTACAACATCACAGCGAGTGTGACCGGACCAGTCGACCGCTTGAAGACCACCTATACCTCCGATCCGGCGCTCCCGACCGGAGACATCATCAACCTGCTGGCGTTCGGCCAAACTACAGCGGAGTCCGCTTCGAACGCCGCGACACCCGCGTCTGTGGGCGCTGAATCAGCGGTCGCTGGTGCCGTCGGTGGCCAAGTCGCCTCTCAAATGCAAAAGTTAACAGGAATCTCCCAGCTGACGCTCAATCCTTTAGCCGGCAATCAAAACCCCGGTTCGCAGGTTGCGATTCAGCAGCGGGTCTCGGGCAATGTCCTTCTCACATTCAGCACGGATATCACGACCACCCAAAACGAAAGCGTCCAGATCCAATATCAGACGAAGCGCAACGTCACCTTCTCGGTCCTCCGCGACGAAAATGGCGGGTATGGCATCGACGTCCGCTACCATAAAGTCTTCTAGCGTCCCGACAGCGATCTGCCCAACGCGCAACTTAACGATAAATCACTCAGTGAGGAATCGCTCTGAACGCGCCGCAAATGCTCAAAGGGCGCGGACTTGAGATGCAGGATCAGTCTAAAGCCTCGGGGCCGATGACTACGGATTCGACGATGGGAAGTATGTCTGGCCCTCAAGGACCACATCCACGGCTTTCAACAACACCTGTCCAGCCGCGCTCTTGGTCACGAATCCCTGTATCCCGGCTCGACGCGCTTGTCTGACAACGCCGTCGCCCTCATGCATGGACAGCATGATGATGGGAACGTTTGGAAGAATTGATTTGATCTGTTCGGCTGCGGAAAACCCGTCAAGTACGGGCATTGTGATATCGAGAATGATCAAGTCTGGTCTCAGTTCGATCGCCCTCTGCACCGCTTCCTCTCCATTCGAAGCTTCGCCACATACCTCAACGTTGACGCCCGTCTGCAGAATCGAGCAGACGCCTTTCCGAACCGTTTCGTGATCGTCCACAACCAAGATTCGCAACGTCTAGCCTCACCTGCGCGGGACGGCCGTCGCGCATCGCCGAGGATTTTACCGACACCGTCGCGGGTTCATATACAGGAAAACCTGTAAAAAAAAGGCACGATTCAGGCCGGGGATGCACCACTCGATCTTTCGCCATGCGATCCTGCCCTTCCCGTTTCCTCTCCAAACCGAAGAGAGGCCATGCAAAAATCCGCTTTACTCGCCGCACTGAGAACCGAACTACACCGACGCGATTTTTCGACTTTCGTTGACGGAGAAAAGACCGTCGCCCAAGGCGGCAACTTAGTTGTCGTGCCCGGCTGCCCGAAATGCAAGAAACGATTCGGGACGATGCCGCAGTTTCTCGATCATCTGGCGCATGATGTGATACCGGCGTTGGTGGACCGGCTGGCAGCGGAGGCCGAGCCTGAATTAAAATAGAGGTATTTTGCCTTCGACTATAGTTCCGGGTTCAGCGCGGGACACAGTTAATTCGCCCCCGAACTGGCGCAAACGTTCGCGCATGCCACTAATGCCCACACCCATTCTAGGCGAAAGACCTCGGGCAGTTACTGTGTAAGGCACTCCAATACCATAGTCGCGAATACGAACGACTATCCAATTGAATTGCCTTTCGATCTCCACGCGAGCGTTTTCGCTCTTCGCGTGTCGGTATACGTTCGTGAGACATTCCTGCACCACGCGAAAGATGGTGCTCTCAACATCTCTTGCTAAGCGAGGAAAGGTTTGCGGTGCGACTGTCATGGAAATTTTGATGCCAGACCGTTTCGCAAGTCCTTCGATAAACCAATGTAGCGCGGCTTGTAGCCCCGTTTCATCCAACAATGGTGGATGCAAAAGATAGGAAAGATTTCGGACTGTCGCGATAGCTTCATCGATTGTCTGCAGGGACTCCTCGGTCCCAGCAACCTTTGGCATGGTCATCTTGGCTGACACGAGTTTCTGACCGAGGTCGTCGTGCAACTCTCGCGCGATGCGTCTACGTTCTTCGTCCTGAACGCGCAATACTTCGGCTGACAGTTTCTGGAGTTCCAAAGTCCGTAGCTCGACGATGCGTTTGGCCTCGTCTAACTCAGAGACCTTGTTACGCAACTCACCGTTCAGTGTTTGGAGTTGTTCCTCCGTTTGTCGTCGGGTCGTTAGGTCCTGTGTGACCTTGGCAAAGCCGGTGAGTACTCCACTCACTGAGCGCAGCGCAGTGATGGTGACCGAAGCCCAGAATGCTGTGCCATCTTTCTTGACGCGCCAGCCTTCATCGGCAAAGCGGCCTTCTTTTTCGGCAAGTTCGAGTTCGCGTTCGGGCCATCCACTGGCTACGGCTTCAGGAAGGTAAAATGTCGAGAAATGCTTGCCGACGATCTCTTCCTTGCTATACCCCTTCAGAGCCTGAGCACCCAGGTTCCAGGTCAAGACCCGACCTTCAGGATCGAGCACAAAAATGGCGTAGTCTCGAACACTCTCCACGAGTACCCGGAAGATATCCGGTGACTCGCCGGTTCCCGATGCTGCCGTTCGAATCGGAATGGGTGTGCTCATCTTCGGCTTCCCAGAGGCCTCATACGCTAGTTGCCTTGTCGATGCAGTACAAAGCAACACCGGCAACCGTTGAGGACCCCCTAGTGCACAGTTGCGATGCGGACTGCCGAAGTGGGTCGTCTAATGGCGCACGGTGGTAAGCCGCCGCCTACGCGCCGTTCGATCGCTATAGTCGGCGTAGACGACATAAGCGAAAGCGGCGGTGGCCCCGACAATGATAGCCGCGAATATTCCAAGAAGAAACGTCTCCATGCTGGGAACCCCCCGAAGGGTGACTATGGTTGTCGAACGCTTTGATCGGGTCGATAGGGTGATTCCTGTAGGTCAGTATGTACGCCAGCGTACCCATATTTTGCCGCAGGAGTGAGTATCTATAGTAGTTCGGCGCTTGTGAAGAGCTTCGCCCGAATAGCGTTAAAGCGGGCACTGACCGTAGGCCAGCGAAGGAAACGATGTTTGCAATCCCCGCAATGAAACGGCTTTAGAAAAAGCGCGGCTAAAGGTACGCATTCAACAAATCCCTCGGGGGTCAGTGCAAAACCGGCCATGCGGGGTCACTTCAAAACCGGCCATATGAGATGGTCCGGGACGTGATCCTTTTTATCCCGCTTTCTCCTGATCAGGCAAGCCTGTTTTGGTTCTCCAACTCCTCGGCCCGCATTTGAGGATATGGCCGTGGTGGAGGAGGCGGTCGAGCATGGCGGTGACGGCCGCGCTGTCGCCGAGTAGCTTTCCCCAGTCCTCGACCGGGCGATTTGAGGTCACCAATGTACTCGCGCGTTCGTAACGGCGCATGACGATCTCCAGCAGCTCTTCTGCCGCTGTGGGCCCTAACTTACGCATCCCCAAGTCATCGATGATCAGCAGGGGCACGGCGGTCAGAACTTCCATGTGCTCTTTGCGTTTTCCATCGAGGGCCGCTTCGGCGATTTCCTCGAGCAAGACGTGCGCCTCACGGTAGATCACCCGATAGCCCTGGCCGATGACCGCTTGCCCGATGGCCTGGGCCAGATGGCTTTTCCCGGTGCCGGGTGGACCTAGGAAAAGTGCATCTTCGCGGCGAGCGATGAACGTGGCCGTCGCCAGATCGAAGACCAGGCTCCGATTCATCTTCTTGTTGAAGTTGAAATCGAAGTTGTCGAGCGTCCCCTGCGGATCGCGAAATTGCGCTTGTTTCCGGCGCCGTTCCAGCAGTCGGTCGCCGCGACGAGTCAGTTCATCGGATATCAGACAGGAAAGGAAGTCGATGGGGGCCATCGGTTCCGCTTGGGCTTGCTGCAGGCGCGTCTCCAGCACCGCAGCGATGCCGCCGAGACGCAGTTGCCGTAAGGAACGATTCAACTCGATCAGATTCATTCTGGTTGCTCCTTGATTTTTAGATTGATGAAGTCGCGATACTCGGTGAGCTCGCGAATCAGGGGATCGATCTGCCGTAAAAACATTTGCGGGTGGGGGCGGCGCTCCAGATAACGGCGCACGAAGCGATATTCATAGACGCCGATGTCGAGAGCGGTGGCGCAGGCGTCTTCGACCGCCGCCGCTCCGTATTTTTTAATCAGGGAATGCATTCCCAAGATACGGCGGATGCCGGTCTCTGCTTGCCGCTGATAGATCAACTGGCAGAGCTTGCCGATCTGCGTTCCGGCGTGCTCGGCGCGCCGCAACAACTGCGCCGTGCTCAGCGGCATCTTCTTTGGGTGGTCTTCTTCCTGGATGCGATATCCGCCGCGTTTCTGGCGTAGGTGCTCGCGAAGAAGTTGGCTGGTGTGGGGATGCAGGATGCGCACATGCAGCATGTCCCATTGCACCTTCACCGGCCGCCCGATCCATCCCGGCGGCAAGCCGTAATACGCGGCCTCCACTTCCACGCAACCGTCCAGATGGACGACGCGTTCTCCGTACTGGTAGTAGCGGAAGGGCTCGAGGGGTAATGGCAGCAGATGCGGTTTTTCTTCGGCGAACATGGCCGCGACCTGTCGTTTGGTGGTGCCATGGATGCGCGTGTCGGCCCAGCGCTGTTCCCAGCGATCCAGATACGCCTGCGCTTCTTCCAGGCTCTCGAAGCGCAACCCTTTGAGCGGGGTTCTCTTGGTGTGCCCGATGCCGGACTCTACTTTCCCTTTGCGATCTGGATCTTGGATCCGGCAAGGCAGCGCCACTACACCGTAGTGCGCGAGGACATCTCGAAACAGTGGATTGACGGTGGGTTCGTAGATGTCGGGAACCAGCACACCTTCTTTCAAGTTGTCGAGGACCACCACTCTCGGACAACCACCTAAGCGGCGCAACGCTTTCTCATGCAGTTCAGCCCAGATGCGCGAACTTGAACGCCACGTCAGCAAGCGTACCGATTTGCGGCTGTAGCCGAGCGTCATCACGAATAGCCGCGTGCGGCGATACTTGCCACTCTGCGGTTCGCGCACCATCGGACCGCTGCCGTAGTCGACTTGAGCTTCTTCTCCGGCGGCCGTGAGGATAATGCCCGCCGCTTCTGGACGTTGTGGTCCTCGAAGCGTGCGCACGAAGCGCTTCACCGCCTGATAGCCCCCCGCAAAACCATGGTCGGACACCAGGTCTTGCCAGATCGCCTTGCCATTCCGTCCATGGGCGAGGCCCTGCTCGATCAACTCCCGGTACGCTTCACAGACACTTGCCGATGGAGGAGAAGGGTCACTCGCGGCGCCCCGTTTTTCTGAAAAAGGCGCTATAAAGTCGGGGGTCACCGTGGCCGGTTTTGCTTCCGAGTCGGGGGTCACTCGTATGGCCGGTTTTGCCGGCGCTCGGCGTCCCCATCCCGGCAGACACACCACCACCCCGGCTGACTTTAGGTACGCACTTGCTGTTTCTCTACGGACACCAGTGGCTTGTTCGATGCGCCGTAACGGCCATCCGAGCTTCCCCAGTGCTATGACTTGTTGTTTTTTCTCTTCGCTCAAGACATTGCTCATGCCGAAGGAGCCTATAAGGGCTCCTCTCGCAGTCAATGTCCCGGGCCTTACTATGGCCGGTTTTCAGCTGACCCTACATGGCCGGATTTGGGTGATCCCTGAGGCAAATCCTCTGCGCTTTGATCTCCTAATTCGCTCACTGTTGCACTGCGGGCAACGATGCATTGAAAATTCCTTCCCGATCAACTATTGCCGTTCGCGTTCCGCGCCATCGCTCGAATATATAAAAATATGCAAACAACCCAACGATAAGAATCGGCAGAGCTACGCTTATAACCGCCACAATTAGGCCCATCTCGACCTCAAGACTGGGCCATGTTGAATGCTGTAATCCGGCAGCGCGAGACAAGCAATACCCACTTATCCCGAACTGTGCTGAGTGCGCTTATGTGCTTCCAATATTCAGCCTCGGATTTTACTTAGAGCATTTTTACGCGGAATGGGACCAAAGTCCGCGTCGACTGCGGGGCCTGTCCTGTTTAGACCACTCCGTAGGAAAAACTACCTGCCTATAGAGGTGACGAAATTGGCGATTTGCGCGTTCGATGCAATTCCTACAAGCAGAAAAGCTATCGCGCACAGGACATAGTCCAAAGCGACGAACGGCATCGGTGGAATATCCGCGTACGGTTCTTTTAGGTACCATTTTTTAGGCGTTAACCCCATGAAACCCCCTCAGGGGCGGGCGTTCTCAGAGCATGGCTCTGGAGGAGTTCAGCCGCTATCGAGAGAAACGTGTAACAAATCGTGTGGAATGCTTGACCGGAGGTGACTAATCCAAAGTTTTAGTCAGGTTAGGAGTCCTAGATCGTACGGCAGTCTTGTTCCGAGATTTCTGTTCCACTATAAATCGGGCCGTGCTATCTCTGCCCTTCCGTTTCCTCCCAAGAACACAGCAAGGGAGGCCAGCCTTGATTCATCTCGGTGCTTTTCCGTTCTTGTCAACGCACTCTTTGACTGCGGGAATCAAAGTAGAACCAAGCTGTCCCTTGTCCAACAATTTCGTGGCTCCGAAGCTGCGGGCAAGGCTGACAGTCTCTGCGTCGTTCCACACAGACATTGCAAGCAAACATGACCCGTGAAAATGCGCTTTGATAGTGGCAGGGGTAAACAGCTTCTCGCCGGGCATCCGCACGTCCATCAGAACTACATCAGTAGTGGTCGCGTTAAATATCTTCAGCAGTTCCGCATAGTTGCAAGCTTCGCCAGACACCGCAATGTCGGTTTGAGCTTGAAGCAGCGAACAGATGGTGCGGCGAATGGTTACAGAATCGTCAGCGATTAGAAGTCGAATCGGGGTTCCCATCGACAAATGGTATAACCCAGCCAACTTGTTCTGTCTACGCTGCCATGAACACCACGGCCCGAAACCACTAGTAGCTTAGGTCTCGCTTGCCAGAGGTCAGGCGGCCTGCAGCAGACTTTGAACGCACTCAATCAGCTTCCATCCACCGCTAGGCTTGGAAACCACGAGGTTCGCCCCTGCGGATAAAGCCAAGGCGCGGCCCACGGCGTCGTCATACATCGTGAAAAGAACAATCGGCACTCGGGGCATCATAGCTCGCAGCTCAGATGTAGCTTCCACGCCGTTCATCCGGGGCATCGCCAGGTCTATAACTACAAGATCGGGCTTCAAGGCTCTCGCTTTTTCGATAGCGTCTACGCCGTCAACGGCTTCACCACAAACGTCAAGGTCCAACTGGCTCTCTAGAAAAAGCCGGGTGACTTTCCGACAGGTATCGCTGTCATCGACGATCAGAATATGTTTTGACATGAAAAGTCAGCCTCCCTTAATCAGACTCGGCTACGACATAAAAGGTTTGCGCGGTCATCCTGCCAGAAGGGGGCGGCAAGTAAACCCGGCCGGGCGCTTACGACTTTTACACATCCGTCAACAGATTTTTACAGGGAGAGAGTCAGAATTCGATTGACGACGTTGAGCGACAAGATTATCTTCACGCCAGATTGAACCGGGAAGCCTAAGAACTTCACGGATCACTAAAAGAGGGCGCAAAAGCTTAACGGCTGATGCGCCCTTAAATTCTTACTCCTGCTGCGATGGCCCAGTTGCGGTCGGAAGGGCCAATGATCTTCTCTACTATCTGCTGACTTTGTTGATCTATGATCTGAAATGTGCCCGGCCAGAACGAAGCGAGTTCTTCGATCCGGGAGTCGGCGGCGCGTAGGTCAGCGGCGGCCTCCAGCCATAGCGCCAATTTGTCATGGTCTTTTCTGATGATGTCATAGCGGCGCAGGTTCATGGAACCTCCTGAAGTGTCTAGCCACACGGGATTCCCACAGGCGTCTTCTGTGAAAAGGTTGTACACCGGCTCGGGCATCCGATTACCTTGCGTTTGTTGGCTGCATTCTTGGTGCCATTTGACTACCGAGATTTGTGCGGCTTGAGGGCTGTCTGTCCGCGAATGCAAGTCCCGGTACGTAGATTGTGCTGGCTTGTCGTCTATGATTTGTAATTTACGCACGGCCATCTGACGACACACCATCCGTCCTAGGGGATAAGCTGTATTGATTTGTACTGCATCTTCCGTATAGACATGATATCGGGGGACTCACGGCATGGCGAAGTGCATCCTAATCGCGGATGACAACGACATCGTTCGGACGGTCATTCGTTTCTTCCTTGAGACCAAAGGCTTTGAAGTTTGCGGCGAAGCGGTGGATGGCGTTGACGCCATCGACAAGGCAAAAAAACTGAAGCCGGACTTGATCGTGCTGGATGTGGCGATGCCGAGGATGAACGGAGTGGAAGCGGCGTCCGTTCTGAAGCGTATGATGCCTGACGTTCCAATAGTTTGGTTCACGATGTACCAGGAACTGGTGGGCCACTCGCTGACGGCGGCTGTTGGTGTTGACGCAGTGCTCTCCAAGCCGGACGGCGTGGGCGGCCTCGTAGAGTGCGTCCAAGGGCTGATCGGTTAGCTACGTTTAGCGGCCTTGACACGCGCCGGTCTTGGGATCAATTGCACAAATACCGAAAATTTTCTGAATCGCCCATTTTTCACGCAACACAGCTTCATCTACGTCACACCGATTCTTCGCATTCCCTTTGTTCCTGCCATTTAAAGGCATCTGGGGGGCAGTTCATGAACACATGTCAGCGACGCGACAGGAAACCACGTAGCTCCTTGGAATTTGGCTTTGGAAAAACTTCTCAGCCCGATGTCTAAGTGGGCATTATGTGCGTACTGTTACTGCTTGTAATTTGACGATCGATCCAAACAAGTTCCAGCAAATCCGAACATTACGACGATGGCAAACCAGTTGCTCAGATTAGGCAACGGAGGATCGACTCCACATGTCGTCGCTTTCATTGGATATATTCAAGAAGGGTGTGCATGGAAACCCCATTTGGCTCGACGCCGTTGGAGACTTGGACGCTGCGCGCCTTCGTTTGCGCCAATTAGCTTCGGTCATTCCTGGCGAATACTTTGCTTTCGATCAAAACATTCACCAAATCGTTGTAAGCGTCGTTCACTCAGATTCGGACAGATTAGGAGGTTGAAATGATGTCCGTTTGCGCAATGAAGTGCCCGCACTGCGGTGGGACAGCACGTAAGCCAAAGCCACAGGACCAGTTCAAGTGCGATTGTGGTTGGAAATTGTAACTGGTTAAGAACGGCTCTGAGCGATCCATTTGGATCTGTCCAGAAAACGTGGCTCGAATCGAGTTCCTAGTGCAGAACCGAAAGTGATCGCCTGACACATTCCAAGCGATAAGGGAAACGGCAAAACCGATGGCCACCGGCTGCTGGGACAAATTTATTGGGGCCCGAGCAAATACGCGGTGACTTAGGGAGCCAATCGTCGGCATAGGAGGCAGTGTTCGTTCGCCCGATTAACCTCGATTTAGCTCAAGCGAGGAAAGGCGTGGTCACGTGAGATTACATACAGAAGAGTGGGTAAGGTTGTGTCAACAAGCATCCGTCGAGCAAGACCCAGCGAGGTTGATTAAACTCATTCAGCGAATTAACGAACTGCTGGAGGATAAACGCAAACGATTGGCAGGAAATCCCAATTCCGATCACAGTTCCTAACGTAAGTTCTATTCGGCTTGAGTGGTTGGCTGAGACCCGAAGCCGGAAAGACTGTTTAAGGTCTCGGTGACGGCCCGGAATACGAACGCCAGGTTAAGTGGGCAAAGGATTTGACAGACTGAGAACACGAGAGTAACAACCACAAAATGGTCCAAAGTGACCTGATCGTGAGACACGCAACATTGATCGCAGATTCTGAACAATAGAAAGCCGAGTGGGTGCTACCAGCGTTTTCCAAATTCGCCCGCTCCCAAAATTATTCCCGGTCGGAACTCTACAAGCGATGAGGCGGAAAGGAGAACCCCGATGCAGCAAGTTCGCGAAGTAATGAGCCAAGACGTAAAGATTGCTTCACCTATGGATTCGATCGAAAAAGCGGCGAAGCTTATGGCTGCAACAAATTGCGGCGCGCTTCCCGTCGGAGAAAATGGCAGGCTAGTCGGCGTAGTCACGGACCGAGATATCACACTTCGCGCAGTGTCAAAGGGCCGTGCACCGAATCACTGTAGCGTGCGCGAGGTCATGTCCTCCAGGATCAAATACGTTTTTGAAGACGAAGCAACCCACGTGGCGGCACACAACATGAGCAAACTACAGGTGCGCCGGTTAATGGTGCTGAATCGCCAAAAGCGCCTCGTGGGCGTTGTGTCCTTGAGCGACCTGGCCTTGAAGCATGACGGCCCAGCTGCGGCTAGCGCCCTGAAACAGATTTCAAAACCGAACCTTTAAGGCTGTACACAATCCAATTAGAACGAGCCGCGCGAAGGTCGAGAATCGGCTGGCCACAAGCGCCGCATTCGGGGTGTAGAAAATCTCGTCGGGATGGCGCTCACGCTGAAGACATCCCTCGTTCCACCAACGGTCAAGTTCTACAGCGGCCGCCAGGAGTCGTTCGTCGGCGATGGTCCAAGCTTCTGGTGGCTGAGAAGGACGAAAGCGCGTTCCAGCGGGACTCCTGTGAGAAGTAGCTCAAACCGAAGAACAAAGAGGAGCGCGAAGTTCCGCTGCCGGAGTCATTGATCGCGGCGCCTAAGAAGTACAAGGCATCCCACGCAGCGTTATGCACACTGCGCACAACCCAAGCCCGGCGGACTGAGGATCACTCACGCCCGTCTAATAAACCGAATCAAATAGAGAAGCAGTATGGCGCCAATCACGGCCAAGATCAGGCGGCCGAGCAGGCTATCCGCGTAGATCCCAAGCAGTCCAAATACAAAGCTTCCCAATACCGAACCGACTACGCCGACAATCAGGTCTCCCAAGACGCCGAAACCGCGTCCTTTGGTGATATGGCCAGCTAGCCAGCCGGCCAAAATTCCAATTAGGATGACCCAGATCAAATACACGGTTGATCCTCCTTCGATTCCGGCACAAGCGATTGCCCTCTGGCGCTGCGCTCAATTCTCTTGATCGGCGCCCTAAACGAAGACAATCGCGCGGGAACACTATCATTTTGCGAGAGTCGCCAAAAGGTCCTTTTCAAGTCAGGTTTTCGCCGCGGCTTTGCTGATTCCACCAAACGTCGAGCCGAGTGCGTCCTCGCGTCACCATCTTTTAGTTTCCGACCGTGCCACTCCGCAAAGCCTTGCTGGGCAGAACTTCGGGATTTCACGTCCGGTAAGTCAATTAAGCACCTAGGTGAGAAGATCAGATCCCAGTGTGTGCCAGGAACTTTGTTAGTAGGGACCTGCTTTTTGGTAGTTCTACTACTCGGGTACCGAATCTTTAGTGCTTTCGGTCCATGGAAAGACATCCGCGCGCAAGTTTATTGTGCAATTTGCCCCTTGGTTGACTGAATTTTGACTCAAGGGCTCTCCTAGCAAGAGCGAGACCATGCGCCATATGCAGAGTGTTCCTTGGCAGTTGAAGATCGCTGCCAAGATCGTTCTGGCCCGGCTGCCTCTCCCGTATCACTTGTGGGCAAAAATAGGCCTATTCAAGCAGGGAGGAATGGACCGTCCCGACTACGCTCTGAGGATATTTCGCCAGCACTTTGACCGCGCGTGTTCCGCACGAAAAACAGATAACTTGTAGCTTTAGAATTTGGCCCAGGTGATTCGCTGTGCTCGGCACTGATTGCCCGTACGTTTGGAGCCTCTCGAACTTTCCTGGTGGACATCGAGGCTTGTGCATCTACAAACCTCGCCGTTTACCGCCGGATGGAATCCCAGCTGCGCCAACTGGGCCTGTACCCACCCAACCTTGATCCTTGCCGAAGCCTGCACGACGTGGCCGAGGCTTGTTCGGCGGAGTACCTGACCGAGGGTTTGGCCTCGCTGCGAGAAATCCCGTCCGCGTCGGTGGATTTGGTGTGGTCCAATGCCGTTCTGCCCTATGTGCGACGCGAGGAGTTTCTGCCGGTCCTGCGGGAACTGCGGCGGGTTCAACGTCCGAACGGGGTAGGTTCGCACTGTATTCCCATCAAAGATATCATCGGCGGGAAGCTGAATGACCTGCGGTTTAGCGAGCGGATCTGGGAGTCTTCGCTTATGGCGAACTCTCGCTTCTACACTAATCGTCTCCGTTACTCGGAACTCTTGCGACTCTTTCGACAAGCTGGGTTCGAGCCGGAAGTCGTGCGCGAAATACGCTGGAAAACGTTGCCCATACCGCGAAGAAAAATGGCCAAGGAATTTGCCCTGCTCTCAGAAGAAGATCTGCAAGTCTCTGAGTTTGATGTTCTGCTCCACTGACCATCGCGATGATGTCTTGCGAGTTTGGTTTGAACCCACTAGACTGTTTTTGGATCCACGGCTCCTAGCAGTTTTGATTTTCAGGTCTTCGAAGTTGCAGCCCCACTCAAGTCCAGATGAATCGTTCCGCCATTCTCAGGCTCGACGTCCGGATACACTTTCGTGGCGGTGTTGTCATTCTCACAGTTGGCGGACAGTCCCCCGGATCACGAATTCCGTGGGTAAGATGCGTTGGCTAAACGTCATTCGTGGATGGTGCAGCCGTTCGAGAAGCATCTTCATGCAGGTTTCGCCGATCTCTTCTTTGTGGACGCGCACCGTAGAAAGCGGTGGGTCCATCAGCAAGGCCTCTTCACGGTCGTCGAATCCGACTAAGCTCAGATCTTCCGGCACTCTCACTCCGTGCCGCTGTAGCGATCGCCACAGCCCGTACGCGATTTCGTCGTTGCCGGCTACAACAGCAGTGGGTCGCGGCCTCCCGGACAGGATTCGCTTTACGCTGGTTTGACCGAAATCGACAAAACTCTGAGGATTTCTCCCCGTGATTAACACGGATTTTAGTTTCTTCTCGCGCATTCCTTGCCGGTAGCCTTCGAACCGGTGACGAAGCCACGGGTAAGAGATGTCTCCAGCGAAAACAATGTGACGGTGTCCCCCGCCGATCAGGTAACGCGTGGCATTAAACGTCCCATTGAAGTCATCGAAGCCCACTTGGTCGAATTGCTGGTCTTCGTCCGCTCCTACCACATTATTACTGAAGGCCACGAAAGGCATATGGATGGATTCGATCCGGCGGAGCAGATTCGGATAAATCGTCCCCGCAAGAATGAGGCCGTCAATCAACCCATGTTCCTGAAGAACCGGAGGCAGGTCAATCCTCTCGGGAGGCGTTCTCGGGGAATAATGTAGCGCGGAAAACAGCACATGCTGTTTCAGGCTGTTGGCATAAGATTCGACACCTTGCAGGATGCGTGCATGAAAGGGATGAAGAAAATCACGGTTGCTCAGGAGAAAGCAGACCATTTCTGAGCGTCGCTTGAGAATCCGGCGGGCTTGCGCATTGGGGCGAAATCCCAGACGCCGGATGGCCTGGAGTACCCGCTCACGCGTTTCACGGCTCACCTGCGAGCTCGAATTTAGCACCCGGGAAATCGTTCCTATGCCGACCGAAGCGGCCTGGGCAACCTCGCGAATTGTCGTTTTCTTTGGAACTGCTTCCATAGGAATGCGGCCTCTTGTCACTTTGGGGTCTTGTTCGGGTCGGTGGGTAACCGTCGCACCTTTTCGCAGGCCCAGTCTAACACACCAAACGGCAATGATATCGGGGGGCCACCCGATTTTCCCGATGGCAGGAATTTAGAAGACTGATTCATTTTATCGGTCCCCGAGATTCTCCCTTGACAGGGGGATTTCGCTCAGTTAGGGTGTGGAACCAGTTCCAAGCCCTTGCCGGGTCCTCTTTGTATTTGTTCGGTAGTTTCTCGAAATCGCGCATGGGGTGTGATGTCATGAAAAAACTCTTTGGTTCAACTTTCCAGTTCCTGAATACCCGGAATAGGGCCGCCATAATCAGCGAAGATATCACAACGCTCGGCACCGCCAGCCTGCTCAAACTGCGGCTTCTGAGCATGGCGGTCTTGCTTGCGACAGTACTCCCGTGGTCTTCTACGCCAGTCGCGGGACAGGCCGTCAATGCAACTTTGCTCGGGACGGTGACGGATTCGTCCGGGGCCCCGGTTGCCAACGTAAAGATGACGATTACTGAAACGAAAACAGGGATCAGCCGGACCTCGCAGACGAACGAAAGCGGCAACTATGTGCTTCCGGATCTAGCTCCAGGCACGTATAAGGTCACCGCGGAACTGGCAGGATTCAAACGGGAATCTAGAGCCGATATCGATGTGGTCGTGGACACGACCCAGCGGATCGACTTGGTCCTTCAGCCTGGGAACATTTCGGAAACCGTCACTGTGGAGGCGGAAACGCCCATCCTCCAGACCGAGCGAGCGGACACGGGGCGCAAGCTCGAAGCCGTGCTGACGGAAAACGTACCGCTTGGCACCAATCGCAATTACCAAAACCTGCTGAACATCGTTCCCGGCACGACTCGCGCCACTTTCCAGCACTCGCAGTTCTTCAACGCAAGCAGCTCGCTGCAGACGGAGGTCAATGGTCAACTTCGCGAGGGCAACAACTACCAGATCGAGGGTATCGACAACAACGAACGCACCGGTCTTCTGCAAATACTAGTGCCGCCACTTGAAGCCATCCAGACGGTAGACGTTTCGACGAGTAATTACGACGCGGAGCTGGGCCGTGCGAGTGGCGCCGTTACAAACGTGATCTTGAAGTCGGGTACTAATAGCTTCCACGGTGCTGCCTACGAATTCGTCAGGAACAGCTACTTCAATGCCCGCAACTTTTTCGATCCATCCGTGGGGCATCTTGCTTATAACTATTTTGGCGGAAATGTTGGGGGTCCGATCAAGAAGAATAAGCTCTTTTTCTTTGCCGACTATCTGAAAGTCTATGACCACGAGGCAAACACAAACTTGGTCACCATCCCCACCATGGCCCTCCGCTCGGGAGACCTGAGCGCTTCGACGACGACAATCTATAATCCCTTTAGCGGTAGTCCGAATGGCACGGGCCGCCAGCCGTTTGTGGCCACGTCTTCTCCCGGCACTGCCACGGTACCGGGTCCTAATGGAATGGTGGATGCATTCAATCCCGCCTGCACCAAGGCAGCCGGTTGCCCCAACGTCATTCCCTCGGCCTTGATTGATCCCATTTCGGCTAAGCTCATGGCGCTCTTGCCGCCTCCAACGGCCGCGGGCAACACGAACAACTACTTTGGTCTCCTGGCATTCCACAAGGATACGGATTTCGTTGATGCCAAAGTCGACGCCAACCTTACCGATAAAGATCGCTTGAGCGCGAGGTTCAGCTTCCAGCGTCCAGTTGCTTTTCAAGCTCCCATATTCGGTTTAGCGGGCGGACCGGCACAAGGCAACTTTGAAGGGAGCGGCTTTCAGAACACGTATAGCACCGGTCTCAACTACAATCGCTTTTTCTCGAATACTCTCGTTGCTGAGTTCCGCGTTGGTGTGGCCTGGTATCATAACGAGGCCCACAACAGCGATTACGGCACAAATACTTCAACTATGCTCGGCATTCCTGGCGTCAACCTCAACCCCATCACCAGTGGAATTGTCGGTATTACGATCAACGGTGGGTTTTCCAATCCGTTGATCGGCTACTCGGCGAGCCTGCCTTGGATCCGGTCAGAAACGAATATCGACTTTGCTAACACATGGACCAAAATTCTTGGCAATCATACCGTTAAGTTTGGCGTCGACCTGCGCCGGGTTCGGGATGCTTTGCTCCAGGAGCAGACGTTTAGCCCGCGCGGTCTTTATACTTTCAGCGATGGTCAGACGGCGCTCAACACAGGCACCGGCGCGTCCAAAACCAGTTTTACAAACGACTTCGCCAGCTTTCTTCTCGACGTCCCAAATCAGGCCGGACGCGATCTGGCGACCTTCTTCCCGAACTATCGAGCATGGCAATTCTTCAGCTTCGCCCAAGATAAGTGGCTGGTCACCCCTAAACTCTCCGCGGACATTGGACTTCGTTGGGAGTTCTATCCGGCTGCCACGCCCGCGGCAACGGGAGGCTTTTCAAATTACAATCCCACCAACAATACGCTTATCGTCAGCGGTGTAGGCGGGAATCCCAATGACCTGGGGATCGCGACGCACTACAAATATTTCGCGCCTCGTCTAGGACTGGCCTACCGCCTGAAGGAATCGACAGTCTTCCGGGCCGGATTCGGTATCAGCTACACTCCATTCCCCGACAACAGTTACGCCTACAATTTTCCTGTGCGGGCGAATAACGCCTTCAATCCGTCAGTCGCGAGCTTTGGGCCCGCAGTGCTTCCCGGCGGACAGACTGCGACTTTCGAAAATGGTTTCCCCGCTCCGATTCTCCCCGCGATTCCGTCGAACGGGATCATCACCAACCCTGCCGTGGGTACGAACTACTTTGCGGTCAATCCGAACTTCAAGAACCCGTATGTGGAATCGTGGAACGCTGCGATCCAGCATTCGCTGCCATGGCGCTTTGTTCTCGATCTAGGATACGTCGGCAACCACAGCGTGGACACCGTTGTAAATTACAACCTCAACGCCGCTACGGTAGTTGGCCTTGGAAATAAGGGACTTCCGGAGTTCAACTCTTTCGGGCGAACTGCGACCACGAATCTTCTCTTCGCGGGATATTCGTCGAGCTACAACGCTCTGCAGGTGAAGTTTGACCGGCGGTTCTCGGGAGGTCTCTCGACCACCACGGCTTACACGTTCGGTAAAGGGATGGGGTTTCAAACGGACGACGATGGCGGCCTCGCATTTTATATCAATCAACGCCGCAACTACGCGCGGAACGACTTCGATCGCACGCATACCTTTGTGCAGAGTATTGTGTACGATCTTCCCTTCGGAAAGGGCAAGCGCTTGCTGTCTTCTGGAGTTGGCGCCGCGGTTCTGGGAGGCTGGCGCGTCTCCAGCTTTCTCACGCTGATGTCGGGCCTTCCTCTCTACTTTACCGCGAATTCCACCTCGCTTCTGGCCCCGGGCAATACCCAAACACCGAATCTGGTTGCCCCTATTCAAATCCTTCATGGTATCGGCCTCGGCAATCCCTGGTTCAGCACGTCGAGCTTCGCTGCGCCGGCTGGCGATGCATTCGGCAATGTGGGGCGGAACTATCTTAGCGGGCCTGGGTTTTTCGACCTGGATGCCTCACTATCCAAGTCCATCCGATTTACGGAACGCTTCAGTCTGGATCTGCGCCTGGAGGTATTCGGCGTCACAAATACGCCCCAATTCTTTTTTAATAACACGAACGGCACACCGGCGGGGGGCACGGCGGCGGGCACAACGCTGGGCAGCTCTAGCTTCGGCGATATCACGAGCGCCACCGGCGGCCGGCAACTTCAGCTTGGCGTAAAGTTAAACTTCTAATCCGGGTGGCCACGAGGAAAGAAGGTGTTGGCCAACCGGGTCGAATCACGGCTGTTTTCGCCCATCGACTATTTATCGCGGATAGGAATTTGCTTGCAGATCAAGATTAATTCTTTTTTACAGCACCGCGGAGAGGAGCCTTATGGCATTTCGTGTTTCGCGGCGTGAGTTTCTCGATACATTTGCAGTGGGAGCAGCCGGGCTGGCCGTAGGAACTACGGCAAAGGGCTATGACCAGATCCTCGGTTCCAACGATCGCTTGAACTTTGCGGTGATCGGCCTGAATGGGCGCGGGTACGCTCATCTCTCGTCTCTCAAGGCAAACAAGAGCGCTGCGCGCATTTCACACGTCTGCGATGTGGATGCCAACATTCTCAAGAAGTTCGCCGATGCGGTGCAGCGCGAGATGGGCGAGCCTCCTGCGGCGGAGAAAGACTTTCGCGTAATACTCGAGCGCAAGGATGTGGACGCCATCACGATTGCCACTCCCGACCATTGGCATACACCGATGGCCATCGCCGGGTTGGAGGCAGGCAAACACGTCTACGTGGAGAAGCCGTGCAGCCACAATCCGGCTGAAGGACAGATGCTGGTCGAGGCGCAGCAGAAGTATGGAAAGCTCGTGCAGATGGGTACGCAGCAGCGCTCTTCGCCGCACAGCATAGAAATCGTCGATAAGATTCACGGGGGCACTATAGGCAGGCCGTACCTCGCGAAAGCCTGGTACAGCAATGTGCGGAAGTCGATTGGCACAGGCAAAGAAGTGCCCGTTCCGGCGCAGCTTGACTGGGAACTGTGGCAAGGCCCGGCGCCACGCCGTCCTTATCGGGACAACGTGCATCCTTACAACTGGCACTGGTTTAGAGATTATGGTACTGGCGAAACGCTTAACAATGGAACGCACGAGGTAGATGTGTGCCGCTGGGCGCTAGGTGTCGACTTTCCGAAACGGGTCACTTCGTCAGGCGGCAGATACCAATTCAAAGACGACTGGCAGTTTTACGACACTCTGGTGACGAGCTTCGAATACGAAGACAAGATGCTCGCCTGGGAGGGCAAGAGCTGCCAGGGAATGAAGTATTACGGCCGTGACCGTGGCTCGGCCGTCATGGGAACGACTGGTACCGTGGTCGTGGATCGCGATGGCTACGAGATCTACGACCTCAAAGGGAGCAAGACGAGCGAGTTCAAGGTCGGCAGCACAACATCATCCGCCGACCTCCGCGGAGCCGATTCCATGACCGATCTTCACTTCGCGAACTTCATCGCGGGAATCCGGAAGGGCGAGAAGCTTAACGCACCAATCTCGGTCGGCAACGTCGCCGTTACGATGCTGCAGCTTTCGAACATCGCCTGGGAGGTCAACCGCGAATTGCAGCTCGACGCGAAAGACGGACGCATCCAGGGTGACGCGGAAGCCATGAAGATGTGGGGGCGCGAGTACGAGAAGGGCTGGGCACCCCATGTCTAAGCTGCGGCAGCTCCAGCCGTGCGACGAGATTCCAATGAAAAACGGATTATCGCGCCGCGATTTCGTTCGCTCCGGTGCGCTTGTTGCGGCCGCCTTCACAGCTTCGAAAGCCGTGCGCGCAGCTGCGGCAGGTCACCCATCAGCAGACGAGGGAGCGCCGATTCGACTGGGTCTCGCCAGCTACACGTTCCGCAACTTCAGTCGCGCGCAGATGATCGGTTTCATGAAACAGCTCAATGTGTTTGAGCTGAATGCAAAGGATGTCAAAGATCATCTCCCGGCGGATCCGCAGGAGGAAGCGACTGCGCTCGCGGACTATGCCGCGGCGGGAATTAAGCTTCATGCTGCCGGGACGATCTATTTCCCGAAAGACGAAGATGCCGACATTCGCGCTAAGTTCGAATACTGCAAGCGAGCGGGTATTGCCGTTATCGTCGCGGGCGACCCCGCACTGGAAACTCTGCCACGAATCGAGAAGTTCGTGCGGGATTATGACATTTGCCTCGCGATCCACAATCACGGTCCAGAAGATAGGCTGTGGCATTCGCCGCTAGATGTGCTGAGTGCCGTTAAAAGCATGGATCCGCGCATCGGGTGTTGCATCGACGTCGGACATACGGTTCGTGCCGGCACCGATGTAGTTCAGGCTATCCGCGAAGCGGGCCCGAGGCTGTTTAACGTACACATGAAGGACCTCGCGAATTTCCAGAGTAAGGATAGCCAAGTCGCGGTGGGAGACGGCATCATGCCGATGCAGAAGATTTTTGAAGCTCTTAGCGCGATAAAATATAAAGGCTTCGTCGATCTTGAGTATGAAATTCATCCCGACGATTCGATGCCCGGCGTTATCAGCAGCTTTGCTTACATGCGAGGTGTCCTGGCGGGCCTGGGATACCTGAGCCATGGCTGACGATTTGGTACCTTTGTGGCCTCAACAGATTGGGTGACAGTCGTAGCCTGGCTCAAGAATTCAGGCCCTCGTCAATGACTCTCTATTGCGGACAAGGCGGCCCAGACCGCGAGCTTACCTCCGATGAGCTCAGAGATCTTTTCCTCGGTGCGCTGGAAAAAGTAGGCAAGCGCTCTAAGATCCTTGCTATCCCGCCCGATCACACGCGTGCTGCATCGCGGGCCGGCGAATTGACTCGCCACGCTTCGAAATACTACGGTCCAGGCTTTTGCGCGATCCTGCCTGCACTCGGAACGCACAGAGCCATGTCATCGGAACAGCTCTTATCGATGTTTGGTGAGATTCCGAGCGCCCTCTTTCACGTCCACAAGTGGCGCGAGGATGTGGAAACGATCGGCGTGGTTCCTAGGGATTTCATCCGCGAACAATCGGAAGGGCGGCTCGACTACGACTGGCCGGCCCAGGTGAATCGGCTAGTTTCTCGTGGCCAATTCGATCTCATTCTCTCCCTCGGACAAGTCGTTCCGCACGAAGTTATCGGCATGGCGAATTACAACAAAAACATTTTGGTTGGAACGGGCGGACCCGACAGTATCAACCGGAGCCACTATCTTGGCGCCGTGTATGGCATGGAGCGCATCATGGGACGCGCGGATAATCCAGTCCGTCGCGTGTTGAATTACGCCGCTTCTCATTTTCTCGCCAGCCTCCCGATTGTCTATGTTTTGACGGTCGTGTCGCGAAACTCCGCAGGAGTTCCCGTCGCCCGCGGCTTGTTCATTGGGGACGATTCAGAATGCTTCCATCGCGCGGCGGAGTTGAGCTTCCAGGTGAACACTGCCCTCATGCCGAAGCCTCTGCGCAAGGTCGTGGTTTACCTCGATCCGCGAGAATTTCACAGCACCTGGCTTGGCAACAAAGCAATTTACCGTACCCGTATGGCGCTGGAAAACGGTGGAGAGCTGATCATTCTGGCTCCAGGTGTGCGCGAGTTCGGCGAGGATCTCCTAATCGACAGACTAATCAGAAAATACGGTTATCACGGCACAGAAGCAACGCTCGCGATGGTCAACGAGAATGACGACTTGGCAGCCAATCTCAGCGCTGCAGCGCATCTGATTCACGGATCCTCTGAAGATCGCTTCCACATCGTTTGGTGTCCGGGCCATTTGAATCGCGAAGAGGTGGAACAAGTGGGCTTCCAGTACGCTGAACCAGCCAAAATGATGAAACTTTATGATCCGGCCACGCTTCAGCACGGTTGGAATTGCGTGCAGGGGGAAGAAATCTATTTCATCGACAATCCTGGTCTCGGTTTGTGGGCCGAGCGAAACCGCTTCTAGCCTTACCAAAAAACTCGTGGTCCTTTCGTATCATACGAAGGATCCAAGCTCTGCATTTAATGCCGCCATAAGAAGAAAACCATGTCAGTAACTCGTCGAGAGTTGCGTGCTCTTCTTCCCGCGGAGTTGGCACCGAGCGTTCTGCTTCCGCAATCCTTCCAGCGGGCGCCAGCGCCGATGAAGGCAATGTGCTGCCTACTCCGATGTTTCCGTTTGAGAAGCTCACTCCGCGGACATCGAACTCCGCCACAATTCGCGACAGTCCTCAAAGGCAAGCTTGCCACGGGTGAATCCGTGGAAGTTCACGAGACCACTCTGTCTCCGGGCGGAACTCCCCACCCGCCGTACCGCCATCTCCACAGTGAAATGTGGCTGATCCGTGAAGGAACCATCGAGCTGACCGTGGAGGGCAGGAGCGCGCAGATGGGGCCGGGCTCGGTGGGATTCGTCCACTCGAACGAGGAACACGGCATCAAGAATATCGGTGCGCAGCCGTTAACTTACTGCGTCGTTGCAATCGGCCCGGGCAGCGTGGAGCGTCCTGCTGCCTTGGTGCTCGTCGAATCCGCCGATATTGGACGAATGGTTGGCTAACCGGAACCTATCCAGAAATGGGCTTCGAGGAAATTGACCGGATTAGTAACGGGATTTCACACATTATAAAAAGGGCGCCCCTCTTTTGGAGTAGGGTTTTGAGTGTCCGCTCGAACCTCTCCAGAAAGGAGCACCCTGTCTATGGATAGTGTGAAGTATATCGGTATGGATGTGCACACGGAAACGATCTCCATCGCGGTTCGAAATTTTTCTGGCAAGCTAGTGATGGAATGCATCATCGAAACCAAGGCCAGCACGATTCTCCAGTTTTTCCAAGGACTAAGCGGCAACCTGCAGGTCACCTTTGAAGAAGGCACTTGGGCGGCCTGGTTGTATGACCTGTTGAAGCCACACGTCACCGAGCTCGTAGTGTGTAATCCCCGAAAGAATGCCTTGCTGAAACAAGGCAGCAAGAGGGACCGCATCGATGCCCGGAAATTAGCCGAGCTGCTGCGCCATGGAGCGCTTTCCGCGGTCTACCATGGAGAGCACGGCCTGCGCATGTTGAAGGAATTGTCCCGAAGCTATTTGACGATTAGCAAGGATCTGGTGCGGGTGATGAATCGGCTCCAGGCCTTGTATCGAAGCGGGGCTATTCCCTGTGCTGGGACGCAAGTTTACGCACCGCGTTACCGCTCGGAATGGTTGAGCAAGATCACGGAACCTGGCGTGCGCCGGCGGGCAGAGCTTTACTACCAACAACTCGACGCCCTGCGTTTTTTGCGCCAACCAGCCCGGAAAGAGCTGCTGGCCGAAGCTAGGAAGCACCGCGCAACGAAGTTGCTACGCCAAATTCCTGGTATTGGTTCGCTTCGGGCGGCTCCCTTGGTGGCGTTGATGCAGACGCCCCACCGCTTCCGCACCCAGCGCCAACTGTGGACCTACAGCGGGCTTGCGTTGGAGACTCACGACAGCGCGCAATACCGCTCTATCCAGGGATAGCTGCAACGTTCCAAGAAACCACCGCAACTTCGTGGGCTGAATGCGAACCATAACCACGATCTCAAGGATGTCTTCAAAGGTGCGGCCATGAGGGCGAGCACCTGCGCTGGACCGCTCCGCGATTTTTACCAGAACTTGCTCGCCAAAGGGATGCGACCAACGATGGCTCGTCTCACCTTGGCGCGGAAGATTGCCGCGATCACCCTGATCGTCTGGAAGAAAGGAGTCAGTTTCGACGCCAACTATTTAAAACAAGCAGCTTGAGCGCCTCTGACAGAGAGTCCGTTCCATCCTGGGGATCATCCTTGGCGGTGGCCGTCGGGTTCTTGAGACGCTTGGTTCGAGGGCGAGTATCCACCGGACAAGTCAGGCCACCGTGTTGTTAGAACATGAGAGTCTCCGACTTCACCCTATGCCCCCTTGGATAACCAAAGAAAGTCATAGGCCACGAGTCTCCAATAGGACCATGAGTTACCGCTTAGCTGGGCGGATAACCGTTACGCTTGTTTAGTTTCAAGAAACGGATGGCGCCGTCACTACAGTTGAAATGGAACCACAGGCGGGAAGAACACTCTCACCGATTCATACTACGAAACGAAGCAACGGCTTCCTGAGGAAGACCACTCGTCGATCGCGCGTGCATGTTCAAACGATTGGGCTGAATGCCGAAACAAAAAAGCTTCGGCACCGAGTCGACGCCGCGATATGTCTCTTGACATTCCCTTTTATAGGACTTTTCCGGTTTGCGAGTTAATCGGGACTTGTAGCAACTCTCGCTGTGCGGCAGAAGGGTTGGCATTCGGGTTGAAGACCCCGAAGCTCCGACCGTGCAATTAGACGTAGCTAGGAAGGATCATCTTTCGGATAGGATTATCTATGGACATCGGAACGTTGATGATATGGATCGGAACACGAGATTTCCACCTCCGTCCCGCCTCCTAGCCTGCTCCATACCCGGAGTTGCGCTCCTACTCTTGCTGCCCGTTCGCGCATTCCCAGAAGACCCCAGTGCGGATGCCGGTTCGACCGAACTACCTGCGGATCCATCCCGCAGCCATTGTCACGCACGACCACGCGCAATCGGCGGGATCGAGAATTTGACCGCGAGCTGTGGATTTTGAGCAAAAAACTGACAGGCATATACTTCCTAACTGAGGATTTCGCTCTGTTTTGTTGCGCATTATGACCGAACCGACGATTCACCTTCCGCTGACTGCTTCGCGGGCTGATCAGGTATTCCCGACGCTGACGTCGGCGCAAATCGGCCGAATCGCAAGTCACGGTCACGCTCGTTCAACCAAAGCGGGAGATGTCTTGCTTGAGCAAGGCGACAAGAACATACCGATTTTCGTCGTAATTTCCGGCGAACTGGAGACGGTGCGCCCTTCTAGTGCTCATGAAACATTGATCGCACGTGTACCGCCGGGACAGTTCACTGGCGAAGTAAACACGCTTTCCGGACGGCGTGCTCTGAACCGCATCCGGGCCCGTGTAGCCAGTGAGGTCATCGAAGTTAGCCGCGAAAATGTGTTGGCACTAGTGCAGACCGATGGAGAGTTGAGCCAGATCCTGATGCGTGCTTTCATTCTTCGCCGGACAGAATTGTTCGCGCAGGGCCTAGGCGACGTCACCGTTGTGGGGTCCAGCCACTCAGCTGACACGCTCCGCATTAAGGAATTCCTGGCTCGCAATGGCCACCCTTGTGCCTACATCGATCTCGATCGCGATGCTGACGTACAGAGCCTGCTCGATCACTTCCACGTTTCTGCGTCCGACATCCCAGTGGTGATATGTCGAGGCGAAACTGTGTTGCGTAATCCCACCAACCAGGAGGTTGCCGACTGTCTCGGTTTTAACCAGGCTGTGGACCAATCCGAGGTGCGTGATCTGGTTATAGTGGGCGCAGGACCAGCGGGCCTAGCTGCCGCGGTTTATGGTGCGTCTGAAGGCCTCAATGTCCTGCTGCTGGAAACGTACTCGCCGGGAGGTCAAGCTGGCTCCAGTTCGCGAATCGAGAACTATCTTGGCTTTCCTTCAGGTATTTCGGGAAATAGTCTGGCGTCCCGAGCCTACGCACAGGCACAGAAGTTCGGCGCGCAAATGCTCCTCGCGAAAGGGACGCGGCTCATCTGCGACCATAAGCCTTATGTCGTCGAATTAGCAGATGGCGCTCGAGTCCCGGCGCGCGCCGTCATGATCGCTACCGGTGCGAAATACCGAAAACTGGCCGTCGAGAATCTTTCACGGTTTGAAGGCGTTGGAGTCTATTACGGTGCAACGTTTATCGAGGCTCAGCTATGCAAGGACGAGGAGGTCAGCGTCGTTGGCGGTGGAAATTCGGCCGGTCAAGCGGCAGTGTTTTTGGCTGAAAGCGCAAAACATGTTTTCGTGGTGGTTAGATCAGACGGGTTGGCAGACACTATGTCGCGCTATCTGATTCGGCGGATCGAGGAAACTCCGAACATCACGGTCCTTCCACATACTGAAATTGTCGCGCTCGATGGCACCGAACACCTTGGGCGTGTGACTTGGCGGAACGGGCAGAGCGGCGAGACCATCGAGAAGAGCATTGCTCATCTATTCGTAATGACGGGAGCTATTCCGAACACCACGTGGCTTGAGGGCTGTGTCGTGCTGGATGCAAAAGGATTCATCAAGACCGGTTTTGATCTTTCCGCGGATGAGCTGCGTGCCGCGAACTGGCCACTCGCGCGCCGGCCGTACCTGCTCGAAACCAGTCTGCCGGGTGTGTTCGCCGCCGGTGATGTGCGCGGCGGGAACGTCAAGCGTGTTGCGTCGGCAGTAGGCGAAGGTTCAATCGCGATTCCCTTGGTCCATCAACTTCTTCGCGAATAACCTTTGCCCAGGTTGAGCAGGGGCTGGCAATCCAATCACGCAGCGACGGGCAGGCTCGGGTCGAGCACTACGCCCGTAAGCTCAATCCGAGGAAGAGCGCAATGCTGACCAATTCCCTCCAGCGGACTGCATAGATCTTGCGAGGCACCGGACGCCATGGTGCGCATTTCACTTCGACGAAAAACGCGCTATCCGTAGAAGTGGCCGCGTTCTCTCTTGCTTAGCCCGATTCTCACGATCTATCCGGCTTAGCTAGCGGCGAGGCGTTACTTTCGAGTAACATATCGTCCCGCAAATCTGAGTCACTGCTTGACACGCCTCAGTAGATGAGCTTTAGCGAAAACTGAACTTGCCGCGAAGTTCCCGTCGTCTTGCTGATCATGCCAAATCCTGTACCCTCGATGATATTGGCAGGTAGCCCCATGTTGACGATATTAAACAGATTAAAGAACTCCCCGCGGAATTGCAGGTCCGCTCGCTCCAAGCCATTTTCCCGGTGGCCAATCGGTGTCGTCTTAATGAGCGCAAAATCGAAATCATAATATGCCGGGCCGCGAAATGTATTACGGCCGAGCGTTCCAAAGCGCCCGGAGTTTGGTCCGGTCCCGCCCTGGATACCGATGGGAATGGAAAAGAAACTTGTGTTGTTTGCGCCCCGCCCAAAATAATCGTCGCGCGATCGGGTTGAGCTGCCAGCGCTCGAGAGGTCCGGTATTCCAATCTGGTCCGGTCGGTCCGCACCAATTGTCCCCGCCCCCGTCTGCTGGATTCCCGAGTACACCGTAAACGGCGAACCGCTCGTAATCGTTGAGATGCTCAGAAACTCCCAGCCCTTCGTCAACAACTGGGTTCGATCCGACTGAAGTCCCAAACGCTCAAAATGCAAATCCTGGGCCGCGCTCAACGTGAAGGCGTGGGTCACGTCAAAGCTCGACGGCCCCCTCTCGGCTTGCGTATTGAAAGGGTCTTGTGGGCTGAACAGCGTCACGGCGCCGGTGGATCCTGTTCCTCCTAGGATGCCGCTGACATCATCTAGTGACTCGCCCCAAGTGTAACCTGCTTGCAATGACGGACCGCCGTGCCCAACATTTCCCGACAATGAAGTCTGGAGCGCGTTGTACGATGAGTGCGACGTTGCCGTCATCACGGACTCGAATCCGAAACCTCCCGTCACCGCTCCGCTGCCGTCGAAGTTTGTAAACCGAGCAAATTCCGAGTCCGCTCCGGGATACGCGTTCGGATATGACATTCTGGGAAGTCGAAACGCCGATGTTCCCACATACGCCACATCAGCCGTGAGGCCGCCGAAAGCCCGTTCCAACCCCAGCGTCCAAGTTTGCAGGTAGCCATTGCCGAAGCGCCGGTCGATCCCGGACAGACTCAGCAGCGAGAGCTGATTACTCGGCGCCAGCGCTGCCAAATCTTGCTGGTATCGATTTACGTCCATCACCGTGTTCGCCGGCACTTTTTTCGGATCGCCGCTGGCCAACACGTTCACGCCAGCGGTGTTATAAACCTGCGGCAATTCGTTCGGTGTGATTTGGAACCCGTACGAAATCTCCCCGTTTTGCGCCGCGTTGACACGTGGATAAACAACGTAAGGCGTTGACCCTGTCAGAAGGTTGTCTTGCCAGATGTTCGGCGGAATCACCGTGATTGCTCCGCCCATGTGCACATGCACTGCCTGCGGCGCATTCCATTCCACTTGCACACGGGGCCCCCAGCCGTTCCAATTGGTCTGATAAGTAGGCTGCGGATTGATCAAATATTCCTGCCCAACGCCAGCGGGTGGGAACGAATTCAGAAAGCTCGACGTCCGCCGCGCCCGCTCCGAAATCGGCGTGTAGAGCTCGTATCGCAGCCCATAGTCGAGCGTCCAGTGCGGATTGATTTTCCATGTGTCCTCGACGTAGGCGTTCACATCATTCCGGTTGATTGCCGCTGGCCCAATGTGCGCGCCATCCGATGCGTAGGGCGGCGCCACCGCGATCGTGTATGCGTACGGAAAACCTAGCAACAGACTGCTCAAAGTGTCCGGCAGAGGCTGGCCAGGCTGAACGTCGTGCCGTCCACTCGCAGAAGGGATGAAAACGGGCGAATACACCGTTCCGCCGCCAAAATCGTATTCCCCGTTCGGGCTGATGCCAAAGTATGTCGTGTCGCGATTGAGGCGTGCTTCTGTACCCCACTTCACCGCGTGTCGCGCTGTCGTCCAGGCAAAATTCAATTGTAACTGGAACAAATTCCCGAACGCTGACATCACCGAGCCCGCCGCGCTGTTGTACGCCTCATACAGACCATCGTTGAACTTGAGGGCCGGATCGGTGTGGTTCGGGGTCACAAACGAAGGCGTCGTCCGCGTAAAACTCAACGATGTCGACCAGAGAAAGCGTGGTGACGCGGTGCGCGTGTAAGTGATGACCCCGTTCCGCTGCCGATCCACGTACTGCACGCCAAAGCTCGGATCGAGCAGCGTTTGATCCGGATTTGTTGTCGGTCCCGTCAGATTGTCGTAATTGAATCGACCAAACAATTGTCCTTTTGCGCCAACTTTCTGATCGATGCGGATAGAAAACTGATCCGTGTCCGTGTTCACGTTTGAAGGCGCAGCATAGGTTCGCGCACCATACGGGCCGGTTGGGTTGTTGGGGAGTGGATAGCGGGCCAGCACCGCAGCAATTGCCGGATTCACCGGTACCTGCAGCGTGTCCGTGCTGCCGTCCGGGTACTTCACGATGTCCTGACCCGCTCGCTCGGCTGCGGTTGGTACAGCCAAAACCTGGGTCGTTCCCAGCACCTGCCTGAATCCCTGATACTGCACAAAATAGAACGTGCGGTCTCGGCCGTCATACAGATGCGGCAACACGACCGGCCCGCCATTCGTAAATCCGAACTCATTTCTACGGAATGGAGGAATTCTGCCCGGCTCCGCAATCGATGGGTGATCGAAATAATTCCGCGCATCGAGGGCAGAGTTCCTTAAAAACTCGAAGAATGACCCGTGAAAACCGCTTTTCCCGGACCGTGTCACGATGTTGGTGAAACCTGCCGCGCCGCGCCCGATGTCAGCCGGCATCCAGCCTGAGGTTGACTGCAACTCCTGAATCGCATCTACGTTGAAATTCGTGAACGTGCTCCCACCCATCTCTGGATCACTGACATCCGCACCGTCCATCGCGAAGACGGCCTCAACGCCGCGCTGTCCGTTGATGGCAAACTGCTGGGTAAAATTCGTCTGCCCGTTCACGTCGGTCATAGTGCCCGCTGCTAACAACAACAGCGTGCTGAAGTCGCGTCCATTCAAGGGCAACTCATTTACCTTTTGGCTGGAGAGTTTTTCCCCGCTTGTTCCGCTGGCTGCGTTCGAAGTTGTGCTCGGGTTCCCATTCGAGACTCCCTCAGGAGCTTGCGGATTGGCTGCAATCGACAGCACGTTTTGATCGGACACCGTCAGCACAACTGCTGTGCCGGTAATATCCACTCCAGTTGACGCTGTCGGACCTCGCCCGGGCAGTTGCACGCTCACGCGATTTGGCCCGGGTCGAATGTCCGCAATCGCGAACCTTCCGTCGGTTCCTGTAACTGCGGTTAGATTCTTTTTGGCGCCGGGTGTGAATAGCGTTACCTTCGCTCCGGCCACAGGTTCACCGGCAGCCGTGCGTACGACACCGGTCCACGCTGGCGCAGACGGAGAACTCTGTTGTGCTTCAAGCGAGACCGCGACCATCAGTCCCAGCAGCAAACACCTCTCTGCCAGTCGGAAGGCCTTATGAAAGGTTCGAGCTATTGCGTGTTCCTTTGCGTAGCGGAATTCATACATGACAAATTTCCTCGAGTGAAGACGGAATGCAATCGAGTGCATGAAGCCTTTGATCGCGCAGCATAGACCCTTGTTCCGGTCCGTCATATGTCGACACGGCGTACTTATAGAAGTGTCGAACCGCTTCGGTTTACGTACTTGTGACTTCTATGCCTTGGGAGCGGTAGGGATTCAGGACATCTTCGTCTGATGCATCGGTGATCAAACGTGTCAGTCGGGAAGCAGGACCGACCAGGTAAGGCAGAGATGTCCCCATTTTCCCAAGTGAAATCAGGCCAACCACTTCCGTTGAAGCCCCTATCATCGCTTGCTTCACGTACGCTTCTTCTCGGTCGCCGACGGTTATTCCGACCTCCGGGTGCAAACTGCACATTCCGAGAAAACATAGATCAGCGCGAATAGATTCGACTTGACGAATGGTCTCGATGCCTGTCGTGACCCGCGCCTCTTTAAGAAAATTTCCTCCGAGCATCAGCACGCTCAACTTCGGATGATCCGCCAACGCCAGCGCAAGCGGTGGGCTGTTGGTAACAATCGTCGCCGAACGCTCTCTTGAAACGTAGGAAGCAATTCTTAGATTAGTGGTACCTCCATCAATCAGCACCACCTGACCGTCGCGGATCATGTCGGCCGCCACTCGAGCAATTCCGATCTTGCTCTCCATGTCGATTTGTTGGCGAGACACGAAAGGAACGGTCTCGGCACGGCGAGGCAGGGCGCCGCCGTGTACCCGTTGGATCTTTCCCGAACTCGCCAATTCGCGCAGATCTCGACGAATCGTGTCTTCAGAGACCCTGTATCGACTGCTAAGGTCCGCGGCGAGGACTCGGCCCTCACTGCCAAGCAGCTCCAGGATGTACTGGTGGCGCTCTTCTTTTAGGGCGATTTGGCCTGCTTCCGCTTCTGGTTTCATGCTGCCCCATTTTGCACGAATACACTTGGATATGCACGTATATACGTGTATTCTCCGATTTATGCATGATACTGCCGAGCATATCGCCATACAAGGTCTTTCGCAAAAGCGTTCGGTTCGGGCAGTCGTCTTCGATTACGGAAACGTTCTTTGCCTCGAGCAAACGCTGGAGGATATGAAAGGTATGGCGCTCGTGTGCGGCATTCCTCATGAGCGGTTCTCGGAACTTTACTGGAAGCTACGGCCGCCCTACGACCGGGGTGATATCGATGGACCTGCCTACTGGACAGCGCTTGTTGGCCAGCAAGAACTGGGTTTGAGCAGAGATCAGATAGCAACGCTAATCAAGCTCGACAGCGAAAGTATCATTCGACCAAATCAAGACGCTGTGCAATGGGCAAAGCTGTTGCACCATGAAGGCTTCCCCTTAACCCTTCTCTCAAACATGCCGCTCGAACTCAGTCGCCATGTGACCCAGTCCTTTCCGAGCCTCTCTACATTTGAATACCTGATTTATTCCTGCGACTACGGGTCCATAAAGCCGGACCCGGCGATCTATCGAAATTGTCTCGAACTACTCAAAGCGGCCCCGCAAGACATCTTGTACCTGGATGATCGCGCCGAAAACGTCGAGGCGGCAGCTCGCTTAGGAATTAACTCTGTACTGTTTGACACGGTCGAAAAGACTGCATCAAGAGTCGAAAGCCGATTCGACATCCCTGTCCCGAGTTATGGCCGCTGTCGCCAATCAAGTTCACAGTACAGCTCAACAAATCGGCGCCCGGATCGGATGAAATCCGATTGATGCAACAACGCAGCCTCCAACAGGTACGCGTGAGCGTGTCCTTAATCTTTCTGATCCACGGACTGATCATCGCAACCTGGGCTTCGAGGATTCCTGCCTTTCAGGCGCACCGCATCTTTCTCCTGCCGTTTTGAGTCTCTCCGCCCATCCTTATTTCTTTAAGTCTCTTTCCAATTAAAAACGGCGGAGAGCCTTTCGGTTCTCCGCCGTCTGGTTCGGGTTTACATCTTCACTTAGAAATTGATCTTGCCAAACACCTGTACGATTCGCATTCCTTCGGCTGCCGCGGCAAAAGCCCCATATGGCGTGGTCGGGGAAACAGCTACTGCCGTGATCATGCCGAACGAACTACTCTGGTCGTTGCTGACCGGGTTCTGGAAGTTGGGGTGATTCAGAATGTTGAAGAAGTTGGCGCCAAGCGTGAACCTCATCCGTTCATTTAGCGCAAACGACTTCTTCAGATTCATGTCTGTATTGAAGTAGCCCGGGCCACGGAAAGCGTTGCGGGCATTGGCATTGAAGTCTGTGGGAGTAGCAAAACTGCTGGTTGTGAAGCAAGTCGTCGTGGCGCAACTCGCGCCGAAGCTGGTGGGAGATCCGGGGGTCGGTTCATACAGCACCCCAGGCAGGAAGGTGCCGTTAGCGGTCAAGTTGTTCCCGGCAAGGCTAGCTTCCTGCTGGCCGTTGACGATGCTGAAGGGAAAGCCCGTTCTGTAGAAGAACGTTCCGGCAATCTGCCAACCGCCCAGGAGAGATTGCAGCCAGTGATTCGAAACCTTCACAGGAAGATCCCACACATAGTTGGCAGAGAGTTGGTGTCGCAAATCGTAATCCGACGAAGCGTAGCTCGCATTCGGGTTGGCAGGATCAATTTGGTTCAGGATGCTGTTGAATTCGCTATAGGGTAGCACCCCGCCGTTGGAGACGTTATCGGTCGCGTGGCTGTAGGAGTAGTTGAAGCGCGCGCTTAGACCGTGCCACAAATTCTGCTGCACCGAAACCGTGACGCCGTGATAGTTCGAGAAGCCAGCATTCGTGAATTGTTGAACTGCGGCGACTCGCGCATCGGGCGCGGCGAGAGGAAGCTCGGTGAATCCGCTCCCGCAGGCCGCGGTGGTGCAGAAAGCGTTGAGGTAAGGGTTCACGAGCAGGATATCGTACCCGTGATTCCCCACGTAGTTGATGGAGAGCAGGGTACTCTTGCCGAACGTGTGTTGGACTTCCAGGTTCCACTCCACAAATTTAGGATTCGTGAGTTTGCTACCTACGTCAAAAAGAGGAGGAACGCCGCAGCCCGCAGGCGCAGCCGCCTGATATTGAGCAAGGTTTTGGCCGCCGGTGAAGGCCGTCTGAAATGCAGAATTGCAGCCTTGAACCAGGTTCACGCCGCTTCCCGCTTCCCCAGGATTCACGAGGCCTCCCGGAGTCGAGAAGCTCACGACTTGCGGAAAGTTCGTAGTGAAGTTGTCGAGCAGCGTCCCGGGGTAGAGGTCAGTAAATAAACCCACACCACCGCGAACCACTGTCTTGTCGTTCAGCGGACTCCACGCAAAGCCAATGCGAGGTTCGAACACAACATTTTCCACTCCCCGCAAGATGCTGCTCTGTCCCGAATTCACCAATTGGTTGAACGGAATGTCAGCGTTGTGCGAAATATCCTGGAACGGAAGTGTCGACAACGAAGCACAACCGGATTGGCACACTCCACCTGAATTGCGGTCTGCTCGCAACGCCAGTGTGAGTTTGAGTCTGGGGCTCACGCGGAACTCGTCTTGGAAGTACAGCCCGAAACTGTAGATGGCCAGTGGCTGGGGAGAGGACAAGGCAAAGTTCAGTGTGGTGCTTTGAGTTACAGTGTCGGTGGCAAAGCCATTGAGAGAAGTCAAGACGGCCGCGGGATTAGTCAATTCAGAGGCTCGAAGGTCACTGACATCGTCGCGCCGGAAGTTTACGCCTATCTTGAAGTCGTGATTGCCCTTGGCAATGGACAGGTCATCGACGAGCTGCCACTGTTCCACATTTCTTCCTTGGGGAAAAAAGAAGTTGTTTGGGAATTCTCCGCCCGCAGCGCCGAGGCAGGACATTGTCGTGTCGGAAGAGCAAAGAATTTGCGGAAACGTTGCGTTGGCAGCGGACAAATTCGTGGATTGGAAGATCGCGGAATACCACAGATTCGAAAAGACAAAGTTGTTTGCTACCGTCGGACTGAAAATGTGCGTGTAGTTCAACTGCCCTTCATCTTGTGGTTGGTGGCTAACGGCATTGAAGGCCGGATTGATAGGGTCCGCGTACGTGGGCTGTGTGCCTCGATCGAATTTTACGCGACCAAAGATTTTGTTGTTGTCGTTGAAGCTGTAGTCTATGCGCCCGACCAAGAGCCACTCCTGGTTGCCGCTGCTCCCTGACAGGGTAACTGCGCCCAGGCAGTCAGTGGACCCGTTAGGCAACCCGTAAGCTCCGCCGGGGCCGGCAAAGATTCCGCCGGCAAACGCGTTTGAGGGGTTGCCGCCGCAGGTATTCGCCGTGGGCACGGCGTTTCCGGCACCCTTCGCGCCGTTATAGAGACCAAATGCCTGCTGATAAAAACTGGTAGCGGTCGACGGTACTTGCGACAACACATAGCTCTGAAAGGCTGGTGTCGGCAAGAAAGATTGGGTGGCGGTGGCGAACACGTATCGCAGCCCTTCGGTATCTGCGAAGAAGTACGCTTTGCCTTTCTTAATTGGTCCGCCAAAATCTGCGGCCCACTGATTGTTGTTCTGAAATGGCTTGGGCTGCTGGCTGGCGTTAAGGAAGAAATCCTCTGCGTTCAGACTGCTGCCGGTGTAGTAGTAGTTCGCGCTCCCATGAAACGCGTCGGTGCCCGAGCGCGTAGAATAATCGATCTGGGCTCCGGCTTGGCGGCCGTATTGACCGGTGTAACCGTTGCTGACGACAGCGACTTCCTGCACGTCATTGCCACCGAGCAACAGGTTGCTCGCGCCGGAATTGTTCAGGTTCAGGAACGGATCGTTGTAGTCATTGCCGTTGATAGTGAAGAGGTTCGAGGTGCCCGGCAAACCAAAGGCGCTGAAGTTTCCGAACCCGTTGCCACTCGAGGTATTCATGGAAATACCGGGAGCAGTTTGGGCAATGTAGGTGATATCGTTCCCGGGATTCGGGATGCTTTGAACGGTTCGCGTGTCAAAGGTGGTCGTGATGTTGGCATTTTCGGTCTGCAGGAGTGGGGGTAGCTCGTTTACTTCAACGATAGTGTTTCCGCTGCCGAGTTCCAGGCCGAAGTTGGCGGTCAGGTTTTGACCGAGAAGAACGGTGATTGTGCGTGAATAAGTTTTGAAACCGTCCTTCTTGACAGTCAGCGTGTATTCTCCAGGTTTCAATAGCGAGAATGCATACTCACCATGGGCGCCTGTTTCGGAAGTTGCTGTATCTCCCGTTGCCTTGCTGGTCAGCGACAATGCCGCACCAGGGACGCTTGCTCCCGTCGGGTCAGTGATCGTCCCACTAAATCCGCCGGTGACAATCGTCTGTGCCCAGGCTCCCAGCGGAACACACACAATCACAGCGCAGCTCAGAATTAACGTGATGATCAATTTGTTGCTCTTCATTTCTTCTTTCCCTCCACAGGGACTTAGTTTTTCGCATCGCAGGGCCTCAACAGACACACCTACCCCACTCGCGCTGCATCGGCGCTACACCGACACTCAACATGGACCTGGTAACGTCGTCCCGCTGGTCGACAGCCGGCACCCTTGGCCTTCCGTCGGCGACGCCGGACGACGCAACTACTTCGGAGCGTCTTAGCCAGGGATTGCTAAGACGATACCCAACATCACAAACACTCCGTCAAGGCGCAATCACTGTGATGTGATTTTGTGCGAGCGGGTTACAGAGCGGATGTAAAATGTATTTGAAATCTTAAGTTCCAAGAATTTATATAAATCTTCTAAATTACGAATGAGTTTATGTACGGCCCCGCTTCAAGGCGATGACAGGTGCTTCACGTAGAAATCGCAGGTGAGATCTATCTTCTTATACCTCGCAGGACCGTGTACTCATCCGTGGCGGGGTAGCTACGCTGGTCTCATCAAGTTGCAGTAGTTGATTGTGAATTGGCTTGAACAGATTGTCTGTGCCTGATTAGCACGCGAAACCGGAAAAGTGGGGGCTAGTACTTGACTTGGGCGGCTACCCGTTAATCAGGATTAGCCTAAAAAAATACTACGTCCGAGCGACGCGCTGAGCATCCAACCGAAACCGGTCCGGTGATTTTCGTTGACAATTGAGAGTACCACATCGTTTTTGGAAAGGAGAATGCGATGCAACTTCAGAGTAGCTACTTCACCGCTTATCACAACCTAAAGCTGACACGAGATGACAAAGGTGTGCTGGTTGCTGAATTCCATACCAACGGCGGACCGTTCATCATGACCGCGCAATCTCACACAGAATTTGTCGATGCCTTCTACCGGATTGCGCAAGATAGGGCGAACAAGATCGTAATCCTGACGGGCGCAGGTGGGGAGTTCATTACTGATGTCGATTGGTCCTCTTTCGGCGATGTCACCGATCCCGGCGTCTGGAGTCAGGTTCACGACGAAGGCGTTCAGGTTTTGGAAAACATAGCCAACATACGAGTGCCGGTCATCGCGGCTATCGAGGGACGTGCCCATGTGCATTCAGACTACGCGCTACTTGCCAGTGTAATTGTGGCGGCGGATGGTGCGACCTTCCAGGATGTGGCCCACTTCTCCGCGGGCGTTGCGCCCGGCGACGGAATCTTTACCACCTGGAGTTATCGCGCTGGAGCGGGACGAGCGGAGGCGTTCCTGCTGAACCCACAGCCGCTCCCGGCGCGTACCGCTTACGAATGGGGAGTGGTTGCCGAAGTTGTGCCGAGCGGTAAGGCGCTCAGCCGGGTGCGCGAACTCGCCGAGTTGTACCTGAAAGCGCCGGAAGTTACGCGCCGCAACACGCGCATCCACTTTATTCAACCGTTGAAGGAGCGCATTGTGCGTGAAGTCGGCTATGGATTGTCACTCGAAGGAGCATCGTCTGCCGCGCTCGTGAAATCGATGCAAGCCAAGAGTGAACCTGTGGCTCGGAAAGGAAAAGGCGCATGAGGAGCGCGAAAACACTTCATTGGCCTGAGCCTTCCGAGTCAACTCCCGGTCGAGTAGGCCCGGGGAATTTCACCCCGAGCCCCTCACAGAACCGTGCTTGACTGTCTCCAGTCACACGGCTCGTGTCACTCCGTGAAGGTTTGACCTTCCGTTCTAACCACTCGGTTCCTCCTGTTTCCAGTTGACCGTAATTGGTTAGGACGCGAGTGACCTGCCCCCTTCGCTCCACGGGAATTACCCCGCTTCTTCACTACTGTGGGGCAGTCCGACCCTGAAACTTCGCTTCCGTACTCTCGCCCTCGTGGTTCTTCCACTTGTGGCTTCTCCGTTTGCATCGAAGTCTCAGGTTCCCACGTTCCGCTTAACCGCCTCTTTGGCAAGCTCAGGCCACCTCTCATGCCGGATGCCGCTCCGCCCGTAAGCAGGTTTCGTCGGAGCTAATCCCGCAGTAACTAACCCCCTGCGGTTTTGACATCGTCTATAACCTTTCGACACTTCAGCAGTGGTTCCCTTGCGGTCCTCTTCTTGCCGGTCACCTGACCTGGTCGTTGCCAGGCCTTTTCCTTCCGCGTTCACGACCATAGCTTTTGACTACAGCCGCCGAAGGTGGTTTGGAACCTGTTCCTGTAAACCGGTTCCGAGGGGCCTACCCTCATCAGTCAAGCAGTTGCGCACTACTCAGCGTTTCCTCCTTTCGTGCTCGTGGCACACATTGAGTCGGGTTACCGGAGTGCGACCTGTAAAGCTGCTGAAAATGATTGTCTGAGAGGTGGAACTCGATCAGACCGTGCGTCCCATCGCACGTAGCCTACAAGGCAGAGCGGGGAGGCAACGAACTGTTCTGGAGACCTTGGAAAAATGTATCCACGCTCGCAAGAGCGGCACCGAAACCGCGAGGCCACGGTGTATCTGCCAGCATGAGGTGGAGACGGGCCTAGGCTTGATCGTACGGTCAGAATATACAAATGCTCGCAAGCGTCGTCAGCCGAAGAGAGCCTAACATGCTGCGCGGCTCTTCTGGCAGTGAGCACAGCGGCTTCCGGTTTCTCGGTCATGGGTAAACAACACTGCCAGCGTAAAGAGCAGACCTAACCGATCGTGTCATTTCAGCGGAACAGGGTAAGCCCGTAGCGCTCCCCGCAAGGGGAAAGTCCATCGCAAGATGGTGCCGATGGCGATGCAGGTAACGGAAATGGGAGCAAGCGAAGGCTGCCCTGTAATCGGGCAGATAGAGGTTGCGTCGCCTCGTGGGGACAACCTCACCTCGCCGGAAACGGAGCTGACTTCCTGTTGGTGCTCAACTCGAGAACGCTTGAGGAACCGATGCATGAAGCAAAGCAAATGACGACGGGGCAACCCGTTGGTGCAGCTTCACACAGGGTTGGTGGATTTCCACCGCCGCGCGAATCGGCAGCAAGTCAGTATCGAGTAGGTCTGCTTCGTTTTGAATCAGACCGCGTCCTCGTTTTATGGGGGCGTTTTTTGAGTGCTCGAGCCGGATGAATGGGAAACCTTCAAGTCCGGTTCTCAGAGGGCTGGGCGCCAGTAATGGCGCCCGGCCACTCGACCATCAAGTGTCCGATGCGCCGTTCCGTTGTCGGCAACTAGGCACCAAAATCGGTTCGTTTCTGAACCCTGAGAATCCCTCCCGAGTGGCTCGTTCACTCAAAGACTTGCAAGGAACGTTCTTAAAGGGTTTTCGGAACCCTGTATGCAACATTCTCGTAAAGGTGAAGAATTTGCGAAGCGCGCTTGAGCAAATCCGAGGGAGTGTCGCCGGGCTGGTAGTCCACCCATCCGGTCGTGTACGTGAGATTGATTCTCCGACCGAGACAGGTCAGTTCCACAGGACCGAGGCGCCTTAAGACCAGCTCGACTTCGCCCAAGTTGCATTCCGGCAGTACCAACAGGAAATCGTCAGTGGCCCAGCGCACGGCAAAGTCGGAACCGCGGCACGCCTTCTTCAGGCGCCGCGCGAGTTCTTTTAACGCCGCATCTGTTGCCGAGAGACCATTACGCTCGCTGACCTCGTCGAACTCGTCGATGTGAATTGTGGCTAGGCTGAGCGACGCGTTTTGCCGCTTGGCGCGGGCAATCTCTTTTCCAAGTCGCTGTTCAATGAAACCACGGGTGTACAAGCCGGTGGCCGGATCCAAACTGGTGGGGTCCAAAATTTGGCCGGCGTGCAATGCGGAACTGGCACTCTGCTCGGTCAGTTGTCTCCGTAGCCGCCGGAGCGACCAGTGCCGGTAGAGGAACCAGCCGTTGAACAGAAGAAGCAAGCACATCACGCCCCAGCGAACCTGATCCGAACGCAGGTCGTAAAAATGACCGGTGAGCCGGAAGAGAGAGCCGAACGAGGAGAGCAAGAAGGCCACTGCGGAAAGCGTGGTCACTAGGAACGCCGACAGCCACAGCCACCACTCGCGCCGTCGAAGTTGACACAAGTCGGATTCCGCTTGCAGAGCACGGATAATCGGAACTCCCTCAAGTGGCGAGGAGCGTGGCCTGGCATCGCTAAGGCCTAATATCGATTCCATGTTCCGTACAACCGATTTCAGTCCGAACCAACCATTTCTGCGACCCGCGACTCTGCATACTCACGTGACTGAGAATCTGAACGCCCAGGAGCTATAGCCTCGGCCATGCGGAACACGGCGGCGAGCACTTCCAGCACAACGCGACAGTAGAGAATCCACAAAGAGTATCCAACCAGTGCACCCAGCAGGGCGAGCAAACCTTGAACCGGAGCCTGTTGAAAGGCCAGTACGACCCAGGCAACTGCGGCGATAAGTCCTGCCAGTAGGTGTATCGCGTAAAGAAACTTCAGCATCCTCGGGGTGGCATATCTACGGAAAGAAAAATCCATCAAGCCTTCCCACATCCCCGTCGCTTCAGACATTTTTACCTCCTCACGTCGCGTTAAATACTTTAGAACGCCAATCGAACTAACGAACCTCGAAATGGACGATGTCCACCACCACGTTGGTTCTTCGATTCAGTAGAACGATGTGTCCGCCTACCAGCACGTGGTCGCACTCAGGCGGCGGAGGAGGGAGCCGCCGTTCCAGATTTTCGGGACAAGGTTGGAGCCGTTTTTGGAGGCCAGGCGGGAGCGTACCGCGTCGCACAAGTTGCTTTTCCAATCCGGGAGGTAGTTGATCTCTCTTGGCAAGACCGGGTGGAAGGTTGTTCTGGTGATCTTCGTACCAACCCCGCATGGATTCCCGATCGTGGTCGTTGTAGTAGTGTTCGTCGCGATCATCATCCTCGTCATGTTTCTCATGACCCTTTCCATGTCCGTTTCCATTACCCTGTGCCATCGCGCCATTGCCTGTGAGCATGAAGACTCCAACCGCAAAGGCGGTCATCCATCTTGTCGAGCGCATTGTTCTCTCCGTTCTGAATGTTGCTAATTCATCGAATAGCCCGAATACGTTGTTTGGGAAACCTTGAGGGCTGGACTATTCCTTCAGCGATACAGGGTCGGACGCATTTTTAGGGGAATCTCTATCCAATAAGGACACCAGCTCGCGGCCAGACGCTGGGACGCCGACCTTGCCTTCGCGCACAATCTCCTTGGCGCTGAGGTCGCGGCCATAGAGCTTCTTGTTGGCGCTGCCATCCGAGCGAAGTGTGGAGCCCTCGAGCGAGATGCCGGCAAACAGGCCGCGGGAGCGAGAGTAGCTGAGGACCTCTGCTCTCATCACAATGTCGGTATCCGCCGCTGCTGTGCGACCCTTGGGGCCAGCTGCGGCCGAAGCGTCGGCACCGAGCTTCACTTTGCTGCTCATGAGGGAGTTCGCACCTTTGGGGTTCATCACCAGGAGCACGAAGTCCGTGGCCTGACCGCCCAACTGGAATCCGATGTTTGCACCTTCCAGCGCGAACAGGGCGGGAGCGCTCCAATGCCCCGTAAAATGTTGCCCGGTGCGGCATGTAATGGCACCGCGACCAAAATCGCCTCCGACGCCAAACGCGAACTTCAAGACCGAGGGAATGACAATGACGCACTCGGCCTTGCTGAGTAGGTCCTTTGGAATCCCGTCGGGGATATCCATGATTTCCTTGAAGACCTGGCCACACGTTGCAAGGCGCTTCTGTTCCCTGCTTTCAGACGCCGCGAAAGTGGGACACGCCAGAAAAACGGCGACGATAAGAACAGCGGCTTTTTTCATGGTGCGACCCCCAGCCTCTGTATGATTCTTCGGCTGCCAGCGATCGGTTACAACTGGCCTGGGGGACAGTGTTGTCCTATGAAAAAATGGAAGCGTCTCCGGCCCGCTTTTTAAAGGCCACTGTTCCTACAAAGGCCAACAACGCCCGTTGACAGCCTCCCTAGAAGAGTCCTAACTTAGGAAACTGCCCCCCAGTAGTTCATGCGTCCATTATCTATTTGACCGTACCCACGCTGCGCTGGGCAAACATGTACGAAAACTCTTTCGGATTTCGCGAGAATCCTTTCAACTTGACCTGCGATCCTCATTTTCTGCACCTGACAGGACCGACAAACGAGACGTTGCAACAGCTGACACGCGGGATCCTGGACCGGAAGGGCCTGATCCTTCTGTTGGGGGAAGTCGGAACGGGCAAGACAACCCTTCTGTATGCTGCCCTGCACCTCTTGAAGATGAGTTCCATGGCCAAGAATAAAATTGCAACAGCTCTCGTAGTGAACCCAACTTTGACCCGAGAGGAACTCCTGGAGGCCATCTTGGATGACTTCGAGGTGCCGTGTGGGGCAGCGAGCAAGCCCCAACGTTTGGCCGCACTCCTTGAGATGCTGATCAACGTGCGGGACCATGGCGGCACTGCTGTGCTAATTGTGGATGAGGCCCATCTGCTCGCTATAGGATTGCTCGCAGAAATTCGATCGTTGTTATGCCTGCCCGTCCACAAAAACTTGCTACAGGTGGTCCTATCTGGACAACCAGAAATTGAAGACAAACTCAGGCAAATCGAGTTGCGCGACCTCCTGCAGCACGTCACGGTCCGCTGCAAAATCGAGCCCCTAACGTTAAAGGACACTGACGAATACATACGCCACCGGCTGAGAATCGCTGGCGCCAAATCTCAATCAATCTTTCGACGTGAAGCGGTGGAAGCGGTTCATCTCCATTCCAGAGGGATTCCACGCGTGATTAACCTTCTCTGTGATCATGCCCTTGTTCGCGCCGACCTTGAGCGGGTTCAGCACATATCTCAACCGCTGATCGAAGAAGCCGCTGCGGAGTTCCATTTCAACGACGTCAAACCCTGGGCTCGGTGGCTGGAGAGCTTCTATTCCGACGGTCCTGCGACTGCCGAACTGACCGCCTCCGAGAAAGCGCGTACTGGTGACACAGCGCTCCAACCTGTCATACCTGGGTGTCTGCAGACCTCTGGACCATCAGCATCTCCAGTTATCACTGCGAATCGCGTTACTCCACCTCAAATCTCAATGTCGATTCGCATTTGGAGTCAGTCGTTGGATCGCTGGTGCTCCATCACTTTCGCTCGGGCAAGAAATTGGACGCTTGCAAGAACGGGATTACTGGGAGCCGTCCTGCTGACGGCAGCACGAGGGATGAGGCCGAAAGTTCGAAGGAATGGAAAGCTGTCGCGCCGAATCAGGAGCTTACGCGCGTGGCTCCATGCACCCTGGTCGAAAGATCAAAATCTAGTCTTTCAGATCAGGCATCTAGGTGAATGGCTTCAGGCGCCTTGGTCGAAAGCCTATCAGCCAACTGATAGGTAACCCCAAACGACATAGCCAGTCGGTTCAGCTACCACGAACAGCTCAGCCGCAAAATGGCATGCTATTTCACTTCGACGCATTGCTCGGTTAATCGGACGTCAAACTCTCAAACGTTTGTTTGCAACCAAGATATTTCTCTGTGGTTCGCATTGATGTTCGTCCCAACACGAATTGAATCTGCTCCGATTCGAGAATCCGACGGCGTCGAAGAGGCGTTGGGCGAAGGTCAGAGCGCAGGCGAGGAAAATAGGGGCGTAGCTGGAGCGAAGGAAGGGCGAAGGAAGCATCGATTTCAAGGTTCCTTAGGGTCTAGGGCTTGGGACACCACTAAAATACCTGAGACTTAGTGCTACGCCCGAGAATCGGTGGGCTACGATGCGGCATAACCGTCGAAATCGATCTTTTGGTAATGTAAAGGGATCCGGTTAAGGAGCTGGTCCGGGAAACGGGCCCGAGGCCATAAAGTGGTCTGCATACCGGCTGGCATTTGGGCGGACACAAAAAAGGACTGCTTCCTAGAGTTCAGCAAGCCTGGACCGAAGTTCTTCGGATCGCGCTCTGAAAGAACCTGACGGTATTCCAGACGCCAAGATGGATCACAGTGGCGTTGGAACTGAAGCTTGTTGTCCGCGGCTCCGCATCCTCGAAAAATCTCTCCGTCTGATCGGATCACGAAAGGTTTGCCTACAGGTCACTTCTAGCATTACCATCCGTGCTAGCCAAGGACGCTGCTAGTCCTAGCCAAATCAATTTAATAAGTATCGAAAATGGAAACCCTCCGAATCGTCGTAGCGGATGACCACCCGGTGATACGAGAGGGGCTTCGCAGTCTGCTCGAAGCGCGCCCAGGGTGGAGCGTAGTCGCGGAGGCATGCGACGGAACAGAAGCTGTGGAGAAAGTTTCGGCGACAAAACCACACGTCACGGTATTAGATATTCGAATGCCAGAACTTAGTGGATTGGAAGCCGCTCGGGAAATTATTCGGCGCGACAAAAATGCCAAGATTCTGATTCTGACCATAGATCGGTCAGATAGCCTGGTGCGCCAAGTGGTGGCTGCAGGCGCAAAAGGCTTCATGCTGAAGTCAGACACCGGACGCGATCTAATTAATGCAATCGAAGCCCTATCGCATAACAGGACATTTTTCACCTCAGATGTCGCGGACGCGATTTTGGATGGTTATTTGCGTAAAGCCGGAAATTCGAGTAAGGAACCAGATGCTAATCGTCTGACACCGCGTCAATTGGAGATTACTAAATTACTGGCGGAAGGCAAGCCAGGACACGAGATTGCCACAGCTCTTGGAATGAGCATCAAAACCTTTGAAACTCATCGGTCCAATATAATGAGGCGCTTGGACGTTCACTCGATTGCCGAACTGGTTCGATACGCGCTCCGAAATGAAATTGTCCAGTCCTGACTGAAATGGCCTCGGTACAGCAATCCCTGTATTGTTTTGAATAGACGTGGGTAGGCATTATCCGGTACTTATGGCGTCCCCCGTAAGTGAACCCGCAGCCACGCGGATTAAGTTGCCCTCAATTTCTGTGCGAAAGCGGATTCTCGTCGCAGACGACAACGTGATCGTCCGATCTGTCGTTCGTGCGCTCATCGAAGCTGGAACGGACTTGGAGGTATGCAACGAGGCCGTGGATGGACTCAACGCCATCCAGAAAGCAAAAGAACTGAAACCCGACTTAGTTCTATTGGATTTCAGGACGCCTGGGCTAAGCGGTCGAAGCTGCCTCGATCATCAGGAAAGACTTGCCACAAGCGCGCATCGTTCTGTTCACCTTGTACGAGCAATCTGTGAGCAAGGCGATGACGACAGCTGCTGGAATAGACTTGGTGCTAAGGAAGGGGGATGGCCTGGATAGACTTGGAGTCAATTCAAGATCTGATGAAGTCTTGAACGAGAAGCTACCTGAAGCAGCCTAAGAACCGGCTTAATTGTGTTCATCGGGTTGATCTTCACGCGAACTTCCCGACGGTCCGTTCCGGCGTGTGCCTCAACGAGCATTATAGAACTCTCAGGTACTATTGAAGTTGTCGAACCCCTAGCTGATTCTGCCCTTACCTACCCAGCCATAACTCCTAGGAGGCAATATGTCTGGCAGAAACGGGACAGAAACCAGACGCAGCGGTCGCGTGACCCTACGTGTTCCTCTGAGAATCTTTGAGCCCGACTCTCACAAACGCTTTCTTGTCGAAGAGGCATATTCCATGAAGGTGAGCCTCTGGGGTGGACTTATCGCGCTGAAAGCGCCCGTAACTCGACACCAAAAACTACTGTTGGTCGAGTAGGCCCGGGGAATTTCACCCCGAGCCCCTCACAGAACCGTGCTTGACTGTCTCCAGTCACACGGCTCGTGTCACTCCGTGAAGGTTTGACCTTCCGTTCTAACCACTCGGTTCCTCCTGTTTCCAGTTGACCGTAATTGGTTAGGACGCGAGTGACCTGCCCCCTTCGCTCCACGGGAATTACCCCGCTTCTTCACTACTGTGGGGCAGTCCGACCCTGAAACTTCGCTTCCGTACTCTCGCCCTCGTGGTTCTTCCACTTGTGGCTTCTCCGTTTGCATCGAAGTCTCAGGTTCCCACGTTCCGCTTAACCGCCTCTTTGGCAAGCTCAGGCCACCTCTCATGCCGGATGCCGCTCCGCCCGTAAGCAGGTTTCGTCGGAGCTAATCCCGCAGTAACTAACCCCCTGCGGTTTTGACATCGTCTATAACCTTTCGACACTTCAGCAGTGGTTCCCTTGCGGTCCTCTTCTTGCCGGTCACCTGACCTGGTCGTTGCCAGGCCTTTTCCTTCCGCGTTCACGACCATAGCTTTTGACTACAGCCGCCGAAGGTGGTTTGGAACCTGTTCCTGTAAACCGGTTCCGAGGGGCCTACCCTCATCAGTCAAGCAGTTGCGCACTACTCAGCGTTTCCTCCTTTCGTGCTCGTGGCACACGTCAATCAGGCTACCGGGGAAACCGCGGAGTCTCAAATTGTCTACCTCGGGCCCATGCAGCTCGGCGGAAGACGGCTAAGGCTGGTGGCCATAGAGTTCTTGAAACCGTCGCCTGGATTTTGGAGCATAGGTTTTCCCTCAGCTGTGCCATGCCGGGTACGGGCCGCACACTACTCCAACTAGCTCCTCATTTCGAAAGACTTCTGTTCCCCTGATCCGTGGGCTCGATGTTCGCCTGAAACTACGAACTCAGAGAGGATCGTGTCGATGCAGTGGGTCGCCTGTCGATACCCCGCAGCCGTGCCAACCGGTCGTCGAACAATGCGGAGGCAGCGATTACTCCGAAAGCTTCACGGATGCGCCAGTTGAGTTCCGCGATCAGAACCATACGCTGCTTCGCAGTATCAAATCTCTGTTTTTCGTGGGTTGCCGAAAGAAAAAAGAATACGGCTAGGGCACGCGATAGAAACGCGCCAAGGGGCTCCGAAAAGTCTGTATCGACGGGGTCGGACGGCGCATCAACCTATTTGTACGATGGCTTTCATCGGATTAGTAACGGTCAGTTTATTCGGTTGCGGGTTTGTGATCTATGCCCTGTTTCAATGGAGGAAAGGCTGAACGCACCCACGTCTGCCGCCGGAAACTGGGAGGTAGGGTCTTCGCGGTCTTGGCTACTAGCCACCGATCTATGGTGCCGCCATTCGATATTTTCAAAAGACAGCCGGGCGGTAGTGTGCGATGGCTAGAAGTGGTCGCAGACCTTGAAGCCGCCAAGCTCCGGGTCAAAGAACTAGTGGACTGTGTTCCCGGCGAATATTTTATCTTCAGTCTAGCGTCAGGACATAGGCTCGACGCTAAACGCAATGACGTGCGAGACTCTTCCAAGATCGTTGAGACCCCGTTTTAACAATTCAGTCGGTTCCGACAGAATTTTCGAGCAAGTCTCATGGAACTACATCAATTTGTAGTTTCATCTCTCCATGGCCTTTGCCGCAGAAATGCGCGCATTGGCCTATAAAGTGACCGGTTTGTTGTGGAGTGAGCTGAATCTCGGCCTCCTTGTCTTTCTTTATGTCGCCAGACTTGACATTCAACCCGTCCACCTTAAGACCGTGTGTAACGTCGATACTGCGCAGCACTAAGACAACTGGCTCACCTTTCTTGAGAGTGATTACGTCTGGGTCGTAGGTAAATTTCTTGGCGGTAATCTCAATTCGCCGGGGTGATTCGGCACGGCTCGCCGCTAGGCTCCCGATAAGAAATATGGCTGCCAAGAACACTGCTGGTTTGACTGCGGTCACTTCTTTTCTCCTGTCATTTAGAGGCGACTGCCGCGCGTGACTTTAGATTGGCGCGGGTCTAGCGCCTGTTTCAACGGTCATCCATACAACATATACATAGCGTTGGATGTGCTCGTCGCTGTGACAGTCACAGAACTGGTTGTAAAGGTTTCGTCACCGCTAGCGCGGTATGTAAACGACAAGTGGAGGGGACCCGGAATTTTCCCCAATTAACAATTTTTAGTTTTGCGGATCAACATCCAGGGTCCAACTCCCGTGCTACCGGTTTGCTACGCTTGGCAGTCCCAGCCTTACCGTTCCCTATACGCCGCAAACACCTCGCGCCGTTTCCCTCTTTCTTTCAGTAGTTCGGATTCTTGATCTTCAACCAATCGTGCTCCGCATAGACGCCAGTCTTCCGCTCCGCCACGATCCCTTCAAGATTCCGCTCGCAAACTTCCTCGAAGAGCAGCTTCCCGTCTCACTCGACGGATTGGGAGTACATGATTTCCGTGAGTCCGCTACGCTGGATAAGTCCTTTAGCTAATCTCGTGCGGTGCTTTTGTCTGTACGGCACCGAACATTACTATTACTTCCTTGTTTAGTCGACATCCCTGCGATAAAGTCCCGCCGCCTGCTCAATGGTGAGCGATATGAGCGATTTTGAAACAATTTACCCTTGGGAAAGAGCATACATAGCTGCGGCTGACGAAACCGATGCGAGCAAAAAGAGAGATCGTATCGACGAAGCTATAGCCGCCATTGAGCAGAGGCGCTCCAGGCCCGTGACAACCTCAGACGAACAACTTGCTATGATTGCCGCCGAAATTGGATTGGGAGAGCTAATCTCTGAGTTGGACTGATGAGCCTGCCTGATTCTCCGCTAATGTCTAGTGGAGAGCGTCTGTTCGACTGAGGGCATGGAAGCCGACTTTGAAGAGCTAACGCTAAATCTTACCGGAGTTTGTAATGCCAAGTACTTGATATACGAGATGCAAACTCCAAACAAGATCAGGATTACTGTCGATGGTCTTGCGAAGTCCCAAACCGCTTAGGCTTCGGAGTTATTCGCGCTCTGGCCAAGTCTCATCAACGGGGATGTTGGCGAAGTAAGGCCCGCTTCCGTATTCCAACCTGAGTTTAGTTCCTGACGGTGTTTTCAGAACCGCACAAACCACGCCGACTTCCGGCCCGCACGCAGCCTGAATCGGATTCATTCGCCGACTTTCGGAATTCGAGGTTCATCATCCAAGCTAACCCGATTTGCAGTCATTTTTCCACAGACTACAAAATCCACCCGATTGACACCCAAGGTTTTTCGGCGTCATCCTCTCGGGCAACAAAGAGGGGTCCCCCAATGAGTTTCGTGAATAGAAATTGGTACCTAAGAGGTTCTTCCGAGGCTGTTCCACCCGTGCCGTTCGCCACTTTCGATTATGTGCTTTGTGCAGTTGCGTTTTTCCTCATGGGCATTGCCTTTAACTCAGACATCGCCACGCTCGTTGCTTCTGTGGGCAAATAACTAAAATTATTCAGCCAGCCAGCGAGATTGCCACAGTGCTGGGGATGAGTGCCAAGAGTTGAAAGGCACCGGAGCTTGTGAATAAAAGTCGGCACCGCAGAATAAACAGGCGATGACCCGGTTCAGTACACAGTTCCCTCTACGCGATGCGAATCGACTGAGTCGCTGGTTTGCGCATGCGAGCGGCTAATCCGAAACATTTCTCCAAGGCGTTTGCCAAGTTCTTCGAACGAACCGGAAAGGCAGATAGCACATACGACGGACGTAATTAGACGACTCGGCTTCTGGCAGGTCCGTAGTTAGCAGTTCGTATTGAACCTTTGTCCTTTAACATCCACTTAACCTGCGTACCACGAAGACCCGATTGCGTTGTCAGTCGCCAGTTGGTACGGTGGCGCACAGTACGGTGCTTCCAGCGCCTTGGCTGTCACCGAAGCGAGGTGACAAATGTCCAAGCGTACGGGGCCCGATGAACTACGAATATTGATTGTTGATGATTCTGAAACTGCCCGCCGCGTTGTTGGCACAATATTGCGCTCGCGCCACTGGACCATTTGCGGAGAGGCAGAGAATGGCCGAACTGGCATCGAGAAATTCCAAACATTAAAACCAGACGTAGTCTTGCTAGATTTATCGATGCCTGACATGACCGGTATCGAAGCCGCACAGCAAATGACCGTAGCTGACCCTTCAGTTCCTTTAATCCTATTCACCATAGTGATCACCGAAGGAATTGGAAACGCAGCCCGAGAGGCAGGGATTCGTACAATAGTGCCCAAAAGTGAGGTTTGGAACCTCGTAGAAAGTATAGAACGCATCGCTAATCGACAGTAAATTGGACTGCGGAGCGCGTCGATGAACGATTCTGCTTCACGTCTTGGCCGCAGCTTATACGTACTATTGGCGCTTAGTATGTAACAGCACTGAGCGCAAGATTTCGGCTGCCTCTGGACTCACGTGCTGCCCGAGAGAGGGAGCCTCAGCCGCGGCCGCGAACACCAGCGGATCGCCGCTGGCCACCGTATTAATGTTGACGAGCGGAATAGAAGTTCCGCGAGTTTGATTCAGCGTAGTAATGAATCGATTGGCGATAACGGCGTAGCCGGTGTTCGTGGGGTGAACTCCATCGAGCGAGAATAGGCCTCCAAGAAATGAAGTCGTCAGGTGCTGGCCGTTGGCTTCCACGCCCTGCGAACGGAGTTGATTGGCGAGCGAGTGGATGTCCACTAGCACGGCTCCGTGCTCGTGGGCGCGCACCGCGATAAGCAAATTGTAGCCATCGATCAGAGCACGAACTTCCAGCACCTGAAGGAACCGGAGGACGTCGTTCGAAGGCAGGGGCCCCAGTGAGGGGTTCGCCAAAATGGTGGGAATCAGCGCGATCCCAGCGGGCAAGACGTAGTCACCTGGGCCGATTCCGAGAATTGGCCCAATGACGAACAAAGGAAGGCCGGTTTCCTCCGCAATCGTGCTAGCGGCCGTGAAAAAGGGCGCGACCGTCACATCCGGTATATTCGCGACCACCAGCGTTGCTCCCGTTGCCGCCAATTCATTCAGCATTTTGCTGTAATTGGAATTGAAACTACTGAGCGATGTGGCTCCAGACGGATTTGCCGCGGTTGCCGCTCCCAAAATGTCGTTATTGCCGATCCACGCAAAAACGATGCTTGGACGCAGAGCCTGGGCCCATTGCACTTGGCTCAGCGAAATTGGAGGTGCGGCCTCGAGGCCGGGCAAGCCCAAGATCAGGTCCGTAAAATCGTCGATCGGTAGGGATGGCTGAGTTGTCAGCACATCCTGAAGCACAGCGTCAGGCACGGCAAGGTCAGTGGCTTGAACAAAAGGATCGTCGCGCCCCGGAGATGCCGGGCCCGGTACTGGGGTAATGATCGGTGGGAAGGTCGCGCTGATTAACTCGAGGTGATTCGGAATTCCCGGCGATGCAATCAAAGGCAGCACTAGAGGCACTTGTGCCTGGTCAGCTAGGACACTCGCCCATCCGTGCACCTGCTGTGCGTCCCACAAGGAGTCGTTTTCAAAGCCGGCGGAGAGCGAGTCGCCGACGACCACCATGCGCGAAAGATCTGCCTTCTGAGCACGGGAGATGTTGGGGCGCGTTTCTTGGGCGCGGGCTGCCGATGAGAATGCTCCGCTCAAACCTGCAAGAAGCACTGCAGTGACGATCAGAGAGGGCCAGCTATTAGCGCGGAGGATTTGTTGCAGCTTTTTCGAGGGAGCAAAATTCTCGATCTCAATTTCAGTAGTTTTCGACGCGTATGTCATGGACACCCCCGAGGGGAATTGCGGGTAGGCACGCGAATCGTACACTCACCGATATTCACGGGTCAATCGAGGTTTCAGTCGAATGAGGGTTGTCGCCGGCCGAATAAACAACGAAATGCTCCATCCTTAGACTCCTGCTGCATGGTGCATGGGTCAGGACAAATCCCTTGTACAGCGTGCTACGCGCAGTAACAGGTGCTATACGCCTCAATGTGGCGCAATTAGGGGAACGCAAATCGCCCGACCGACGAAGATTTGTGGTTTCGACGGTTTTGCCTGCGGCCTTGGCCGTCACAAGGCTAAATAATATCAAAGCGAAGGAACACTTCAGATTTGGTTGAGAATTTTGGTGTATTTCTGAAACAAAATGCGATCCTCGTGTCGCCGGTTAAAAGTGGTTTCGCACCGCGCTTCCCGCTCGGGATCGGTCCAGGTCTCCGCATCTGGGCTGCGCTCGGTCGGTTCTTGGTCCTGCTCGGCGCTTCGCAGTCTTATAGTTTCTTGCTCTCTACTCATGTTTCCCTGCCTTATATGGCCTGGCTCCTTGTTCCCTATCCGGACGGTGGGATACCAAATTATCCCAGGAGCACTTACAACAAATACCCGATGCATTCGCGGAATCTGCATGACAAACTCAGATCATCTCTCAATCACCCGAGATGGCGGCTTGGTTCGCGGGGAATCGAGCCGCCTTTTTTTCACTTCCCTGATCGTCTGCGTACCACCGAAGAGTTCTAAAGGTTTTGTGGCCGCAGAGGTTCACAATCGTTGAAATGACTTCGCAATTCTTAACCCCGCTAGCGGATCAGCTCAAACACGGCAAGAATCCAGCTCAGCGTCGAGCCATCCAAAGCGTCTTACCCCTGGTGACCGCAAAATTTGAAGCTGGTCACTATCGCGGTCAAGTCGAGGCCGAATCAGAACTTCGCAAACTTGTCGAACAGGCTTGCGTAAAGATTCTAGCTAAATCTGCTTAGATAGCTTTCCCTCTGAGCCTGTCCCTCGCATTCTTAACTTAATCTGTTCCGTTAGCGCGACGCGCTACAAAACGTAAACGAAAAGCAGCACGACAACGACGGCCGTTACCACGTAGATTCCGATAATCGCCTTGGGACTATCGGGAAATCTTTTCATAACTTCCACTGATAATAATTTTGCAATCAAAATTGCTATCGCTCCGAGGCAGAACTTGGCGACGACAGAGCCTACAAAGATGTCGTGAAAATACATGACGCGAGGGAATGTACCATCTGCAAGCAGACTTGTTCTCTTGTTCAGTTAGTGGACTGAGGGTTTATAATTTCCGTGCTCGGGTCGGTTTTGCAGGGCGGTGCGTCTGGGCTCTAGGTCGTGACGTGCCGCCCTTTTTTCTGCTAGGCTTGCCTTCTAAGGTTTGATACCAGAATTACCTGATTCACGTCGGGCTGCGGGTAGGTCAATCTAGCTTCAACTCCGCAGTTAACACCTAAATTACGAGACCGGAAACCGACCTCCGGTCTCACTTTTTTGTTACTCGGAGCGGCGATCCCACCAGAGGCCTGTTCAGTTAACTTAGCCCATCGGCTGTTCAGAATCCCCACGCACGCATTTAATTCCCCGATTTTCATTCGAAGAGGATGCCATTAAGGGCAGCAATCAAACTGTTCAGTTCGGAACACTTTTTAGTGTGCTCAAGCCCATTTTTTTGAAGGTTTACGGACGGAAACAGGGGGCCTGTTGCAAGTATCTATTTGCTGTACATTGGCGTACGGTTGAGCCGAACCCGGAACTCTGAAGGCTTTATGAGCGATATCTCCTCGTCCGTTTGGCGAACGGCATACATCTCTGCCATTTTCGAAACAGACCCCGCAAAAATGACTCTCAAGATTGCAGATGCGTGCGGCCATCACAGACAGGCTCAACAGTCCGATTGAAATCGGCAGGTTTGAGCACGAATCCATTGAATCTGCCCGAGAAAGACTCGCCACCCTAAAAGCCAAGCCAGTCGAAGTCGTCAAGTTGGCCCTGGTTTCGTAGGCGAATCCAAAGGTACTGCGAGAGCTTCATCATACGCAGGTGCCAAAATGCATTCGCCCTACATAGCCGGCTGAAAACGCCGATTGCATCTCGAGATACCTTGTCGTAGTTTCTTGTGCCGGTACGCACGGGATAAATGCTGACTTTTTTGAATCGGTGCTTATCTCGAGTTGCGCAAGGAGGAGGAATCTTGTTCCAGTGGAGAATTTTGCAGGCAATCCTCACTATCTGTGCTGCGATCGCGCTATCACAGCATTGCGCTCGCGCACAGCAGAGCTATGAAGTGATCGTGCAGAATGGCGTCCCAATGAAAACTCGTGACGGGGTGACGCTCCGTGCAGACATCTACCGCCCCAAGGCCGACGGGAAATTTCCGGTCATCCTGATGCGCACGCCCTATGACAAGAGCGTGGGCTGGGCCGCTTCGCCGGCGTATCAGATTGCCGCGCATGGCTACGTCGTCGTCGTGCAAGATGTTCGCGGGCGATACACCTCGGAGGGCGAGTTTTATCCATTCCGCCACGAGTCGGACGACGGCTACGACACGGTCGAATGGGTTGCTGCACTGCCATCTTCGAACGGCAAAGTCGGAATGATCGGAGGCTCCTACGTCGGTGCGACACAGATGCTTGCTGCGATTGTCCATCCTCCGCATCTTGCGGGAATTTGCCCTGTCGTGACGGCCAGCAACTATCACGATAACTGGACGTATCAAGGGGGAGCGCTCGAACAGTGGTTCGATCAAAACTGGACGACCCAGCTGGCCACCAACACCCTGTGGCGATTGATCGCGAAAGACACGAACGCGCTGCTAGGCGCGCCCACGCTTCCGCTTACCCAGTATCCAGCGTTCAATTACGCCGCGCTTCCGGCAGGCGCTGACGCCACCGCTCAAATCGCGCCGTATTATCTCGATTGGCTCGCGCACCCTTCCTATGACGCATATTGGAAGCAGTGGTCCATCGAGGAGCACTTTTCAGATATTCAAGTCCCCGCGCTGCACATCGGCGGCTGGTACGACATTTTTCTAGATGGCACGCTAAGGAACTACATGGGAATTAAGGCGCACGGCGGTACGGACGCTGCTCGCAAAGGTCAGCGCCTCCTGGTACAAATCGGCGGACATGCCGGCTTTGGGCGGCGCATCGGCGATGTTGAATTCGGCGACGAGGCGCTCAAGTTCCCTTCTACCGGTGTCGTTCTTGACTGGTACGATTATCTCTTCAAAGGTGTGCAGAACGAATTCGCCACGGAAGGGTCTGCTGCCGCCGGCAAACCAGTGCACATTTTTGTGATGGGCGAGAACAAGTACCACCAGGAGTCGGATTGGCCTCCGCTGGAGGCTAAACTCTCGCGCTATTTCCTGCACTCAGGCGGATCGGCCAATTCTCTGCGAGGCGATGGCAGTCTCTCCGTCTCGCCGCCAAAAAAAGAAACACCAGACAAATTCACATACGATCCAGCAAATCCTGTGCCTACCATCGGTGGTTCACTCTGCTGCGACCTCGAGCATTACGAACCGGGACCGCGCGATCAGCGCGCCGCCGAAAATCGCACCGACGTGCTCGTTTATTCGACCAAGCCACTTGTCGAGGATACAGAAGTCACTGGCCAGGTCAACCTGGAGCTGTGGGCCAAATCGTCCGCAGTGGACACTGATTTTACGGCCAAGCTCGTGGACGTCTCACCTGACGGCTTTGCCACGAATCTGACCGATGGAATTCTTCGCATGCGCTATCGCGATTCTCAGGAGAAACCAGTGCTGATGAATCCGAACCAAGTCTACAAAATCTCGTTGGATCTTTGGGCCACCAGCAATGTTTTCAAGAAGGGCCACATCATGCGCCTGGAAGTATCTAGCAGCAATTTCCCGCGCTTTGATCGCAACCTGAACACCGGTGCGGAGCAGGCGACGAGTCGCGAGTTTGTCTCAGCCATCAACACGATACTCCATGACGACGAACACTCGTCGGCGCTCATAGTTCCTGTGATGCCTGCCGCACCCGCGCCATGATCATGTTGCACGACGCGAAAGGAGAACACTTTACGCATCATGGAGCGACTTTGCTTGGCGCCGTGACAAGAGAAATGCCCGCTGTTTTCGAGCGAAATTCCTGGATGGTCAACCCCTGGCGGCCCTCCTGGATTACGTAGAATTGGTCGCCCTTGACGTCGTGAAAGACCTGGTGGGTGCCGCTCGGCCAGGTTACTTCCACCGTCGATGCCATCGTTGCGCTCCCAAGACCAAAATTGGCTCGGAGATCGCTTTGGGAGAGGTAACTGCCGCCCGCGGCGATTTCCCGAATCTGCGAAATTTTCCCGGCCTCCAGACGGACGCGGGCTCCCAGGCCATCGCGATTGCTCTTCGTTCCCACCAGCTTGAAATTGACGAAATGATTTTCGTGAGAGCACGCGTTGCGCAAGACCGTCGGCGGATCGCCGTTATTAGCCACGACAACGTCGGTGCAGCCGTCGTTGTCGAAATCGGCGAAGGCGACGCCTCGGCCGGCGCGAGCTTCCAGAACACTCAAGCCTCCGGGCCCTGACGTGTCCTTGAATTTTCCGCCACCCTCGTTGTGGAACAATGAATTGTGTTGTTTGTAGTGCGTTTCCGGAGAAGTTTGCTCGATTTCGGGATAGACATGCCCATTGGCGATAAAGAGGTCGAGCCATCCGTCGTTGTCGTAATCTAAAAATCCGCCGCCGAAGCTCAGGACATCGCGCGTCGGGACCGTGATTCCCGCCTCGTCGCTCACCTCGTCGAAGTACCCCTTTCCGCCGTTGTGCCACAGGTGGTCCGAGCTTTTCTGAAAGTCCGAAATGTATAAATCGAGCCAGCCGTCGTTGTCGTAATCACCCAATGAAATACACATCGCGGCCATCGTTTGTCCGCGTATGGTGAATGCCATCCCCGCAACCTCGCCGTTCTCTTGAAACTTCCCGTTGTGTAGATTCTGGTAGAGGTATGCGGGCAATCCGTCGTTCGCAACAAACAGGTCAGGCCAACCGTCGTTGTCGTAGTCCGCAGCTCCGACGGACAAGTTTTTTCCGTCAGGCTGAAGGATATGCGCCGCGGCCGAAATGTTTGTGAACGTGCCGTCGCCATTGTTGTGATACAGCGCGTTGGGGCTGCCGCGGTAGGCGCTCGGCGGACAACTGGAAAGCGCGCCGCCGATGCTGCAATAGCGCCTGCTATTTTCATCGAAGGCGACGTAACTCCCGACGTAGAGATCGACCCGGCCGTCGCGGTCATAGTCGACAAAAGTGGCGCCGGAATGAATCGGGCCCGACTCCTTGCCGGCGACGCCAGCCTTTGCGGTCACGTCGGTGAAGGTTCCGTCGCCGTTGTTGTGGTACAGCACATTGCTGCCGAACTGCGTTACGAACAAATCGGGGAAACCGTCATTGTCGTAGTCTCCCCAAGCACAGCCGAGACCGTAGCCCGTGCCCGGCACGCCCGCTCTGTCGGTTACGTCCGTGAATGTGCCGTCGCCGTTGTTTCGATACAATGCGTTCTTGACGACGATACCCCGCTCGTAACGATCGCGCCCGTTCACGAAGTAAATATCCTGCCAGCCGTCGCGGTTGAAGTCGGAAACGCAGACCCCCGGACCAAATTCTTCGAGATTGATGGAAATTCCCTTGTTTCCTTTGAAATGCGCGAACTTGATTCCAGCAGGCGCGGTAACATCCACAAATTGAGCCTGTGACGGCGTCTGATTTTGCGCGCTCGTATGGATTACGAACGCGAACAGGAGATCGACCAGCACTAAGGAAATTATTCTGCCTGAAAGTGATTCGCGCAGGGACGAAAGCCTGGATGGCACTCGCTTCCGTGCTCCAGCGCTCTGCGACGTTCGCGATGGTTTGGACCGCATGAAGTTTTGCGTACCGTCGCGTCGCATAGACTCGCCGGAACGCGCAGCTATCGATATCTTCGAATCACGAGATTGTGACGATCAGAGCGGTATAGCCCTAAAACGTATAGAATTACACTCCCTTTCGTGGAAAAGATCACCTGGCGAATGCGGAGCAGCGGCTCACGTTTCGGGACTCCCAGGAGTTCGGCCGTTCGGGGATCCGCAACGGTTACATCGATTTCTTCGTCGGAATAGCCTAGTTCGATACCGTACTCGCGTTCCAAGGTGGAGAACAGAGACCCTGTCTGCAATTGAGCCGAAAGCAATCCGGAAAATTGCGCGGCCGAAAAATAGCAGGTTTCGAGCGCAAATGGCTCGCCTGCCGCCTGCCGCAAACGCTCCAGCTTGAGAACCCGGCTTTTCGGCGAAAGGGACAGTCGCGCGGTGGCCTCCTCTTCATTGTCGATGATCTTCGCAAACAGGATCTTCGAAACAGGCGCCAGTCTGCGGCTCCCCATCTGCTCCGTGTAACTCATTAATTTGTTGAAGTGAATTTTCGGAGCAGCCACAAACGTGCCCACACCGCGGCGACGCTCAACGACTCCCTCGCGCTCAAGCGAACCCAGCGCGTGGCGAGCTGTCATAAGGCTGACGTTGTGAAGTCGAGCCAGTTCCCTTTCCGAGGCCACGACATCCCCGGGCCTCAGTTCGCCCTTTTCGATAACGCGCCGTATCGCTTCCTGGATCCGCCGGTAGGCAGGGACTCCGTCTACGCTCTTCGTCAACATCTCGATTTCCTTGACTTCAGCACGAGTTACCCGCCGACCCAAAATTCGCTACGAACCTAGGACGATCAAGAAGGCCAAACGTTAGTCCGCACCCTAACCATAACGATTTTCTTACGACATTTTCACACAGGTGGCAATCTTTCACGGTCTCGACCGCGATTCAGTACTTCCGTCGGGAACTCTTCACCACCTCCCACCTGAAGATGTGATATAGAGCACTTATAGTTCAGTTTCATGCCGAAGTGCAAATAATTTCACGATTAGCGGTTTTCTCTTGACGCGGGAACCGTTCCGCTATATAGCTATGCGCCATCGGATACTTGGGGCCCCGTCGTTATCTCGAATCTGAAGGAAGAGTCGTTGCGGGCGCCGTGGGGTGGCAACCTCTTTCGGGGGAGCAATAATGAAAAACAGTTTGCGTGTCGCTTGTTGGGTGGTGGTCTGTTTGGCGCTTGCTTTTGGCGGAGCGCAGAGAGTAGTGGGACAGGAAGTAACCGCTACTGTAACCGGAACGGTTACAGACAGCAGCGGTGCGGCGGTGGTCGGCGCGGTGGTTAACGTCAAGTCAGTCGAACGCGGGGTCGTATATTCCGCGACGACCAATGATGTGGGTCTCTATCGCATTCCTCAGCTCCCGGTCGGCACTTATGAAGTCAAAGTCGAAAAGGCGGGGTTCTCTTCGGTGGCGTACCCGGCCTTTATGCTCTCGTTGAACCAAGTCGCCCGGATCGACGTTGAAATGAAGGTCGGACAGGTCAGCGAAACGGTGGAGGTGACCGGCGCCACGCCGATCCTCAAGACCGAAAGCACGCAGGTCGATACCATTATCGACGCGGCGACAAACGATGCGCTTCCCCTCGCCACTCGAAACTACGTCGAACTGACGCTCCTTTCGCCCGGCGCTGTTCATCCCGACCCCAGCAGCTTCAACAACGGGGACAATGTGCAAAGCGGGGCGCGGCCGTTCATCAACGGCAATCGCGAGCAGGCGAACAACTTTCTCCTCGATGGCATGGACAACAACCAGGTGTCAGACAATCTTCTTGGGTACACACCATCGCCTGACGCGATTCAGGAATTCAACGCCATCACCAATAACGCTCCCGCGGAGTTTGGAAACTTCATGGGTGGCATCATCAGTGCGACCATCAAGTCGGGCACCAACGGCTTTCACGGTGATGTCTGGGAATTCTTCCGCAACGACAAACTCAATGCCAACCAGTGGGAAAACAAGATCAATCCGAACTCGCCGGCGATTGCTCGCGCACCGCTGCGCTGGAACATGTTTGGCGGAACCCTCGGCGGTCCGGTCATCAAGAACAAGCTCTTCTTCTTCGTGGACTACCAGGGACAGCGGTTCGACCATCCGCCGGCAGGCAGCTTCATCTCGGTGTTCACACCCGCCGAACAGGCCGGTGATTTTTCGGCGCTCTTGGCCGCGAAGACTCCGATCCAGCTGTACAACCCCTGTCAAGGGACTACCGGGCAGAATGGCACGGCCTGCGTCGCGGCCACGACTCGAACGCCGTTCCCGGGTAACATTATTCCCGCTAGCATGATCAGTCCCGTGGCGGCGGCCCTGTTCGCCTCGTCATTCTATCCGAAGGCGATTAACAACAATCTGACCAACAACGCGATTCAGCTGAAATCCCAGGCCTTTAACAGCGACCAGGGTGACGCCAAGGTCGACTACCGGCTCTCGAGCAAGGACATGATTTCAGGCCGCTTCACCCGGGCCTACCAGATTGACCCTTCTACCAACTCACAACTCCTTTTCGGGAATGGCCAAGCTACCGCGCCGATCTGGAGCGTTGTGGGCGACTGGACTCGTACTGTCCGCAGCGACCTCATCAACGATGCACGCTTTGGCTGGAACCACATCACCCTCAACACCGGATCGACATTCGATAAGTCACTTGGGGCGTTTGGTCAAACCATCGGAATTGCTAACTCCAATCCGGCTGGACTGGTCGGCCTTTTGGGCCTTGATTTTGGTGGAGGAACGCCGACCAGCCCGGGCAACGGCACGCTCACCAATATTGGCAACAGCTTGGTGACGCAGAGCTTCGACAGCAAGGTATGGCAAGGCGATGATTCCATCACCTGGATCCGCGGCCACCACACATTGAAATTTGGCGGCGAATATATGTACGACAAGATCACTGTGTTCTACTCTGGAAACAGCGGTGAATTGGGCGGCATGGTCTTCGGCCCGAACTTCACGGCTTCCAGTCCCACCGCCCCATTGAAGAATTCAGGCGAAGGAATGGCGGATTTCTTCCTTGGCTTGCCCACGGCCTTCGGGCGCGGGCTTACTAGCGGTGGATGGGAACAGACCTCCAGTGTTATCTCCGGCTACGGCCAGGACACGTGGCGCGTCTCGGACCACCTCACCCTGACTCTGGGCTTGCGCTATGAGGCCCATACGCCGTGGGTGGAATCGCACAATCAACAGGACAACTTCGATCCCGTCACCGGAAAGCTGGAGATTGCCAACCAAGGTGGTGCCAGCCGAGCCCTCTACGACGGTGTCTACGGTGGCAAGGCTTTCCAGCCGCGCCTTGGGTTTGCCTGGACACCAGGAATGTTCAACGGCCACACGGTTGTCCGCGGCGCTTTCACCGTCTCGGACTATCTGGAAGGAACGGGCACCAACCTGCGCCTGCCCATCAATCCGCCGTTCAGTGGCGGGGCGTCTGCGGGCGAATTCCAGACTCAATATCTCTCGCAGGCCCTGCCGACCACGACCGCGTCGGACGGCATCATTGTCGCGGCGCCCGCAGGCACGGCATGCCCCAATTTCACATGCTTTGCCAACAGTACCTTCCGCCTTTGGGACCAGAACGTTCAGCCGGCGATCGACGATCAGTGGAATCTGACCATCCAGCACCAGTTCGGGAGCGACACCACCTTGCAGGTCGGATACGTCGGACAGACGGCCTATCACCTGATGGTCCCATTCTTCTACGGCCAACCGGTGGCACAACCGGCCACCTCGTGCGGAAAGCCTCCTTGCACTTCACCGAGCCCCTTCTTTGCAAATGGCGACGGGCCTGCCTTGATTGCGGAAATTAACCCAACCGGTGGTGGCACCGTTTCCGGCACGCAATCCAACGGCCGGATGATGTACAACGCGCTGCAGGCCGTATTCCAGAAGGCGCCGAGCCACGGCTTGCAGTATCAGGTGGCCTACACGTACGGCAAATGCATGACCAACAACAGCGGTTATTACGGAACTTGGTCAAATGCTAGGGCCTCCAACACCGCTTCGCCGTATTGGCAGAACATTTACGACCCGAAGGCCGAATGGTCACCCTGCTACTACGATGAAACTCACAACCTGACCTCCTACGCTGTTTATGAGCTGCCCTTTGGCAAGGGCAAGAAATTCGGCGGAGATATGAACAAGGCTGTAGACGCCGTTGTGGGTGGTTGGACGGTCAGCCCCATCGTTACCCTTCACACAGGATTCCCGATGGGTCTTTACACCAGCGGCAAAGACCTGACCGGCACCGCTTCGCGCGGCTTGCGCCCGGATTGCAACGGCACCAACACCGTCTTCGGCCGGCAGAACGCCACAGCGGCCCAAGGCGGCGGCATCCTCTGGTTTGATCCCAGCAACTACTCCAACCCCGCAGGTTACGGCACTTGCGCACCACAGATCGGTCAATTGCGCGGGCCTGGTTTCTACAACTGGGATCTCAGCCTGCAGAAAAACTTCCGCCTGACGGAACGCTTCAAGCTGCAATTCCGCGGCGATTTCCTGAACGCGTTCAACCGCGTCAACCTGGCGGCGCCGAATACCACGGTGGCCACCTCCACAACCGGCGTGATCAACTTCTCACAACCTGCGAGAAACATTCAGTTTGCTTTGAAGCTCTACTACTGACGCAGACGGCGTACAATGAGGCAGGCGCGAACACCGCCTGCCTCATTTTTATTTTTGTGCTATGCAAGCTAAAGGCTATTTTTGAACCGCTACATGACGGGCAAATGACCAGAGTCTCGTGCGCAGTTGCCATCTCAGGCTTGATGTTTGGTGTTTGGTTTCCCGCTTCGGTCCTAATTGCTCAGGAGGTGAAGCCTAGCCCTTCCGCGGGAACCGGCGCAGGGGTGACCGAGGAAAAGGCTATTGCTCTCGCGGAGCAAGGTCATTGTAAAGAGGCACTTCCATCTCTTAAGCGAACCTTAGGCGGTCAAGGATCGGCGGAAGGCAAGAAAAAGGCCGGCATCGTAGGGCTGCGCTGTGCGATGAGCATGGAGAGCCCGGACGCCGCACTGGATTTCGTGCGATTGCTGAACCACCAGTTTCCTCAGGATCCCGACATCCTTTTTGTTCTGGTCCACGCATACTCTGATCTTTCCACGCGGGTCGCGCAGAATCTCGCCAGCACCGCGCCGCAGTCACTGCCGGCTCATAAACTCAACGCCGAAGCCCTCGAGATGCAAGGGAAATGGGACGAGGCCCAGCGTGAGTATGAGGAAATGATCGCGAAAGAGCCCGACGCGCCGAGTTTGCATTACTTGCTCGGTAGACTCTTACTCTCGCGTCCACAGCCCGACGCCAATTCCGTGCAGCGCGCAAAAGACGAATTCCAAAAAGAACTTCAGATTGATCCACGTAATGCGGGCGCCGAATACATTTTGGGAGAGATGGCGCGGCAGGAGTCGCAACTTGAGGAAGCCGTTTCGCATTTTTCGCGAGCTGCCAAACTGGATTCGAGCTTTGGAGATGCCTTTATGGGCTGGGGGTTTTGCCTGGTCACCCTAAAGCGCTACGAAGAAGCCATTCCGCCCCTGCAGGCCGCCGTACGGCTGCAGGAAGGCAATCCATCTGCACACTACAACCTGGCGGTGGCGCTGAGTCGAACCGGCCAAAAAGAAGAAGCAGACAAGGAATTTGCCATACATCGGCGATTGGCGCAGAAGCCCGCGCCGACGGAAGGAAACGCACAGTAACGCTTGAGCGCGAATCTTTGTTGAGCGTCTCGAAGAATGACGGAACTCCATTGATGACTCGGCGGCAATTGCTTGGAGCGTTGGCCACGACGGCGGTATTCGGGGCATGCCCGCGACTTCTGAGGGCGACCGTGCCTGGGCCGGAATTCCCGTTCGAACGGATTCCTGCCTCGGCCAGCGGCATTTCGTGGGTTCACGTGAATGGTAAGTCTCCCGAGAAATATCTACCCGAAACTACAGGGGCCGGCTGTGCGTTCGTGGATTACGACAACGACGGCTGGATGGACATCTATCTCGTCAACAGCGGCAAGTGCGATTTTTATGCGCCTGATCCTCCACTGCGGAACGCTTTATATCGAAACAACCGCGACGGCACCTTCACGGACGTCACCGAAAAGGCTGGCGTCGCGGCGGGCGGATATGGCCAAGGCGTTGCTGTCGGCGACTACGATCGCGACGGATTCCCCGATCTCTACGTGACCCAATACGGCCGCAGCATTTTGTACCACAACAACGGAGACGGCACGTTTACCGACGTGACCGAGAAAGCTGGTGTCGCCGCTCCCGGCTGGGCTTCCAGCGCTGTGTGGTTCGACTATGACAATGACGGCCTTCTGGATTTGTTCGTTGGGCAGTTCGTGCGTTTCAACAAAGAAGAGAACAAGCCGTGCGGCATTCACGATGACGGAAAGCATCACTATTGCATTCCTCAAATCTACCAGCCGATGCCCAGCTGGCTGTTCCGCAACAATGGAAACGGCACCTTTACCGACGTTTCCAAAGCCTCTGGTGTTGCTGACCATTTAGGGAAAGCCTGGGGCGTTGTAGCGACCGATATCAATAATGATGGCTGGATGGATTTATTCGTCACCAACGATACGGTCGCCAACTTTTTACTTCTGAATAGTGGAAAAAGAACCTTCACGGAGATTGGCACGGAAGCGGGCGTGGCGTTCAGCGCCAATGGGCGCCCCCGCTCGGGAATGGGAGCGGATGCGGCTGATTTTAACGAAGATGGCTGGCAGGATCTTTTCGTCGCCAACATTGACCGCGAAAACTTCGCTATCTATCAGAATAACCGCGACAACACGTTCGACGATCTGGCCATTCCCACCGGGATTGCCAAGGCCACAAAATTCATGAGCGGCTGGGGCCTGAAATTTTTCGATTACGACAATGACGGCGACCTTGATCTGTTCCTTGCCAACGGCAATCCAGATGACCTTATCGGGTCCCTCCACAGTGAGGTTACTTACGAAGAGCCGCTGCTGCTCTTTCATAAAAACGGGAAATCGTTCGAAGATGTCAGCGCAAAAAGTGGGCCGGTCTTCTCCGCGAATATGTCCTACCGTGGATTGGCAATCGGAGATTTCAACAATGATGGCGCCGTGGACGTTCTGATTTCTGTGAACAACGGTGCGCCGGTCTTACTTCGAAATAATGCGGCCCGCCAAAACCACTGGCTCGGAGTTCATTTGATTGGAAAAAAGGCCAATCCGGACGCCATCGGCGCCGTGGTCACCTACAAAGCCGGGGACCTGACGCGCACTCGGCTAAAGACCGGCGCAGGCAGCTACCTCTCGTCTCATGACCCGCGCATGGTTCTGGGATTGGGGAAACGGACGGCGATCGACTCGCTGGAGATAAAGTGGCCGCAGCCCGGCGGCGAAATACAGCGTTTCAGCAATCTTCCCATCGACCGGTACGTCACCATTGTGGAGGGTGAAGCAAAATGGAAGTAGTGCAACGCTCGATCGCAAGCTTCACCATTTTCCTCACCGCGACGTTCTGTTTTGCAGCGCACGTGCGTTCGCAAGAGCCAAGTAACCCGCCGACGACGAAGGATGTCGTGCCTATTCTGCAAAGGCATGGCCAGACCTGCCATCGTCCAGGTGAAGCGGCTCCCTTCTCCATGCTCACTTACGAAGATACGCTGCCCTGGGCGCTTACGATGAAGATGGTGGTGACCAGGAAAATCATGCCGCCTACAACTGGCATTGGCAGCTTTGGTACAACCTTGTCGATCCCATTGACCTTCCCCAAGGCACAAAGATTGAATGCACCGCTCATTTCGACAATTCGCCAAACAATCCCGAAAACCCGGATCCTACCAAGTCGGTTATTTGGGGCCAGCAAAGCTGGGATGAAATGATGGTCGGATTTTTCAATTTGAAGTTCGACGCGGCGATGCCCGCGAAGGAAATTTCTATCCCAGAAGCGGTGCACACTCACTGATATGTTTCGACGCAGTCGAAATTTGTATCTCAGGGCGCTTGGGCGATTCCTTGCACTGGCTCTGGTGTTTTGCTCTGTAGATCACTGCTCGGAGGCGCAGGACAAGACCGTTCGATTCCACGCGCTTGCCCTCGCCGAGCACGAGGGCATCCACAAGCCATTTGTGGATGCGGCAAGGATGTGGCTGGGAAAGCTGGCCAGCGAGAACGATTTCACGGTCGACTATGTCGAAGACACTCAAAAGATCGATAACGCATTTCTCGCAAAATATGCCCTCTTTATCCAGCTGAACTATCCTCCCTACAACTGGACCGACACGGCCCAGGCTGCATTCATCAAGTACATCGAACAGGGCAAAGGCGGCTGGATCGGATTTCACCATGCAACGCTGTTGGGAGAGTTCGACGGCTTCCAGATGTGGCCCTGGTTTCACCAGTTCATGGGAGGCATCCGGTTCAAAGATTACATCGCAAGTTTCGTCACCGGTACGGTCACTGTCGAAGACACAAATCATCCGGTGATGAAAGGCGTCGCATCGCCCTTCGTGATCGAAAATGAAGAGTGGTACACCTATGACACCACGCCGCGGCCGAATGTCCACGTGCTCGCCAGCGTGGATGAAAGGACGTATACGCCGGCCACCGACAAGAAGATGGGCGATCACCCCGTGATTTGGACAAACCAGCACGTCAAAGCAAGAAACGTTTACATATTCATGGGGCATCGTCCGGAGCACTTCAACAACCCATCGTTCACACAGATTTTCAGCAACGCCATTTTTTGGGCTGCCGGTCAACAGGGGGCTCGCGAGAAATGATCCAGGCTCATGTTTGTAAGAGAGTTCGTGGCAGAGGTTTTCTGTTTGCAGCGATTCATGTACTGCTTGCGGCTTCTCTTTTCATGACTCTATCGAGCGGGGACGTCCGTGCCAACGACCCAGCCTTTAAGGTCCTCGCGTTCTATTCAACCGATGTTGAGCCGGATCACGTCAAAACCGCCAAAGACGCGCTCTTCTTCTATCAGGACTTGGCGGCAAAACATAACTTTATATTGGATACCACCACTGACTGGACGAAGCTCAACGAAAACGATCTCAAGCCGTATCGTCTGATCCTGTGGCTCAACAACTTCCCGCAAATTCCCGAACAACGAGCGGCATTCGAAAAGTACATGGAGCACGGCGGCGGATGGATCGGCTTCCACGTCGCTGCATACAATGACAAAGATACGCATTGGCCATGGTTCGTCCAATTCCTCGGCGGAGCCGTGTTTTACACGAACAACTGGCCTGTGCTACCGGCGAAACTAACCGTCGATGATCCCACACACCCTGTGACCAAGGGTCTGCCTGCAACTTACGAAGCCCCTGCAAATGAGTGGTATCTCTGGAAGCCGAGCCCGCGTCTCAACAAAGACGTCCGTGTTTTTGTGACGCTCGATCCTTCCAACTATCCGATCGGAAAAAAGGACATCATCACCGAAGGCGATCTTCCCGTCGTCTGGACGAATACAAAATACAGGATGCTTTACATCAACATGGGTCACGGCCCTATGGTTTACGGCGACCCGACGCAAAACAGACTTTTTGAGAACGCGGTCCTCTGGCTCGGAAATAAGAACTAACTGTGTCGGCGGCGGGCATGGCGGAGGTTTTGAGTGACGATTATTCGAATGGCTGCGATTGTTCTTTGCTTTGTGTTCAGTGGCCGATGCCAGGCTCAAATACAGACTAGCAGTCAACCAGTGAAACATCTCCTCGTACTTGGCGAAGAAAAAGGCTACCGCCATGAGTCGGTGTCGCACGCCATGGCCACGATCGAACACCTGGGCCGCGAGTCCGGCCTGTGGACGACTACGATTCGAACGGACACCGAAGTGCTCACAAAGCAGAAGCTCGAATACAACGCCAAGAATCTGAATGACTTCGACGCCGTTCTTTTCTACACCGGCGGCGAGTTGGAGATGAACCCGGAACAGAAGGCGGCGCTTCTCTCCTTTGTGCACGACGACGGCAAGGGCTTCGTCGGCGTGCACAGCGCGACCATCACGTTCACCTCCTGGCCCGAATATGGAGAAATGATCGGCGGATATTTCGACGAGCATCCTTGGGTCACGTTTGATGCACCCATCATCGTCGAGGATCCAAACTTCCCTGGCATGCAACAATGGCCGACCTCTTTTGTTCTGAAGGACGAGATCTATCAGATGAAGGATTATTCGCGGGATAAGGTTCGTGTATTGATGCGCCTGGATGCTGGCAAACTCGATCTGAACGATCCGCACGTTCATCGAAAGGACCGCGATTTCGCCGTAACGTGGGCAAAAATGTACGGAAAAGGGCGCGTCTACTACTCGACACTTGGTCACGTCGAGCAAAATTGGGACGATCCTCGCTTTCAGAAAATGTACGTGGAAGCAATCAAGTGGGCGATGGGCCTTGTGAATGCCGATGTAACGCCACGACCGCTCGCGGCTCAATCCGGAAGGGCTGGGAATGAGCGACCCATTATTGATTCGGACGCGGTCGCGCCGTTTCTGAATCGCGGAAGTAAGTGACGCGATCGACGAGAGGTTTTGCTCGGGATTGTCGAAACGGAGGTCGGAGGTTTTATGTGGCAACTGTTCTTCGCATTGTTGTTGGCGCTCCCTCAGGCGCAAGCCCCTCGCGACATCTCGACGGCTGCGTCGGCGACTCCGACAGGTCATCCGATTCTGGCGCTGGGCTCACCCGCTCCTGACTTCTCTCTGCCCGGGGTCGATGGAAAGACCCACGGGCTCACGGACTACGCCGCTGCTCCGATTTTGGTCGTCGTTTTCACCTGCAACCACTGCCCGATCGCGCAAATGTACGAGCAGCGCATTCAGCAGCTCGAGACCGACTATCACGATCTTGGAGTCGCGGTCGTAGCCATTGAACCAAACGACCCGAAAGCTCTTCGCATCGACGAGTTGGATTCATCGGACATCAGCGACAGCCTCGAGGAGATGAAAATTCGATTCGAATACAAGCACCTCCACTACCCGTACCTCTACGACGGTGAAACACAATCGGTCACCCGGGCCTATGGTCCACAGGCTACGCCTCACGTCTTCATCTTCGACAAAGACCGCAAGCTACGCTACGAAGGCCGCATGGACAACAGCTATCGCAAAGAAATGGTGAACACTCAGGATGCTCGCAATGCCGTCGATGCCCTGCTGGCGAACCGCGAAGTAACGGTCAAGCACACCGGGGTTTTTGGATGTTCGACCAAGTGGAAGGAAAAGTCCGCTTCCAGCGCGGAGGCGCTTCGAAAGATCGCGGAACAGCCAGTGAAACTGGACATGGCAACGGCTGACGACTTGAAACGCCTTCGGCAAAATCCGGGCAAGCACATGGTGTTGATTAGTTTCTGGGCAACATGGTGCGGTTCCTGCATCGACGAATTCGCGGACTTTCAAGATACGTTTCAGATGTATAAGGTTCGCGATTTCGAATTGATCACGGTGGCCGCGAATATGCCGGACGAAAAAGACGGCGTGCTCCGAATGCTTGAGAAAAAGCATGCCACCAGCCGGAACTTGTTATTCGCTTCGAATGACACGGCGGCCCTACAGGCGGCGTTTGACCCAACGTGGGAGTCGGCAGTCCCCTACACGGTTCTGCTCGATCCAAATGGCAATATTCTCTATAAGAATCTCGGAAGCGTAGACTTTCTTGAATTGCGGCGGACGATTTTGGCGAATCTTTCTTCGGACTACATTGGCTTTAACGAGTATTGGCAGACCGCTTCCACTTCAAGCTCCGTGAAGAGCGGCGGTCGATAAAATCTTGCCCGCTCGATACTACCGAACTCTCTGTTTGACGAGCATTACCCTTATCGGAGACTCATGGCCTATAGCTTTCTTGGGTTAGCGGAGGGGGCATAGAGTAATCGTGGCGACTCGGTGCCGAAGCACATTAATCGCCTAACTTCCGGCTGAGACTCGCTCTCGTACCAGAGCGTCTCGCGAACCCCACGGCCACCACCAGAGAAATCCCCAGAGATGGAGCGGACTCGATCCTGAGCCGACCACTTTTCTTGCACTTTCCTGATAGAATTCCGCCACTATCGCCTGGTCCGTCGAAAGTGCCGGAAAGGCGTATCTCTCGGGACCAGAGGAAACGTCGTCGAGCATTTCCGCACAAGTCGGACACGAACGCAACGGCGTCTTCTTCGCTCGTTAACCCCATAACAAGGCCGCCAACGAGTGCTCCCATTTGCCGTCGCGGCCCTTGGTGGGCTTCCACATAGGATTGAATTGGTGCTTGCAGTCTTAAGACATATCAACGGGAGCCTCGGGAGCTTGCGCTCCTTCGCTCAGTCGGTTTCGTGCCCTCGGCGTGAATCTTGCCACCGCCATCCTTCACGCAATAGCTGATCGCCCGCTTTTGAACATCCAGCCCGATGTAATACATATTCTGCATGGGAGAGCCTCCTTTGGTGTCTCTGAATCAGAGTCCGCTGAGTTCAGCTTTTATACGCCAAGCGCTCCTCCTCCGACCTATGCATTCAAACTTACCAGGAGTTTGAGTAGATGTTTCCTCAAACTATCGCCGATCCAGAATTCCTTGGCCTAGGATCAGCGGCGGGGGTAAGGTAGCTCCGTGGGCCGATGTTCAGGTTTCGGAATGCGTTAGCTGCGCCTAGTATATGCCCAGTGCCGGAATGTTTCGGTTTTTCGTGCCGATGAGAATGGGACTGAGCAGAGAATTTGTGGTTGCGTTCGTGGTGGGAACTTTGTTGCTGGCGTCCGCTACGTTGCCGCAGGGGCAGGCCCCTTCAGTAAGCGCGAAGGCCAAAGCCGTTTCATCAGGCTCGCGAGGCGCAGCGGAGAAGAAACTGTCAATTTCGCGCAGCGAGTATGTGAGCGATGAGGCGTGTGCCCGCTGCCACCAAGACAAAATCGATAGTTACGATAAGACTGCGCATCACATAACATCTCAAGTCGCCAACAAAAAGACCATTGTGGGGACCTTCAGCCCTGGTGCCAACACCATGCAGACGGCCAATCCGAATCTGACTTTCTGGATGGACTCGACGGGTGACGAATTTTTTCAGACCGCGATTTGGGGAACGCCACCAAATGAGCGAACTCACACGCAGCGGTTTGATCTAGTGATCGGGTCGGGAGGAAAGGGCCAGACGTACTTGTTTTGGGATGACAATCAATTGTTTCAGCTGCCTGTTGGCTATTCGACCGTGCTGGGACAGTGGATTAACAGCCCCGGTTATAAGGACGGCACGGCGAGTTTCGATCGGGGCATCATTCCGCGGTGCCTGGAGTGCCATGCCACATATTTCGAATCGGAATTCTCCGATCCGGAGTCAAATTTCTACGACACGAAAAATTTCGTTTTGGGTATCTCCTGCGAAAGGTGTCATGGGCCCGGACGCAGGCACATGGAAGGTTACACATCAAAATCTACGGCTTATCCGGCGGGAACAATCGTAAATCCAGCAAAGCTCTCACCTGCAAGGCAGGAGGACGTATGCGCACAGTGCCATGGCGGCCAGGGCGAACGCTTCCTGCAACCTACGTTTACGTACGTGCCCGGACAGCCGTTGGACAAGTACATCGATCTGGGGCCCATCGATTCGGCGAAGGATGCGGACGTACACGGCAAGCAGGGGAAGCTATTAATAAAGAGCCAGTGCTACCAGATGTCGAAGAACATGACCTGCTCGACGTGCCACGATGTGCACAAGAGGGAGCCGGACCTCGCGGCCATGTCGCAGCACTGCTTGAGTTGCCACAAGGTGGAAGCGTCGGTGACACACGCGAAGGTGGGCGAGGGGATCGCGAAGAATTGTATTGATTGCCACATGCCAAAGCTGGAGTCGAAAATCGTTTATTTGGATGTAGATGGGAAGAGAGTTCGGCCGAGGTTCCGGACTCACTGGATCAAGATTTATTCGGAAAGTGAACGGCAATAGATCGAACCTGACATCGGCTGCAATTTCCAATCACGACGCAAAAGGTTGGAGTTCGTTTTAGAGCCAAAAACAGTCAGTCTAGCAGCCCAAGCACCCTGGCCACCTTCCATGAGGAATCCGACTGCCGGACGAGCACGACCACGGTCCTTGAGTGAGCGTGGATTTGTGCACCTCCCGAGACCGGGGTAAGTGTGCTTTCGACTACGAGTCGACGGTGCGAAATGGCATCACCTTGTTCGATACGTTTAAGAAGACTTCTTGTGTCAGATCTTCTGCTTCGGTCATGTTCGCTACAATTAACGTGTGTCGAACCGCCAAGCTGCCCAGGTTGGGACGACCCGATAAAACGCGAGGGTCCATCTGCCACCATCGCGCGCCAGCTAACAGCTAACACGGCTCTGCGCGCCAGCTACGTGGGCATGAACTCCTATCGTTTGAACGTTACAGTGAACGTGAACCAAATTGCCCCCAGCGCTACTCTCTACGTTCCAAGCCCCTTTGTCGATCCACGAGCGCCGTTCCAGAACTGGGGAGTCATTTACTCGACCGAGAATCTTGGCATCCAAAACTATCAGGGGATGGTGCTGGAAGCCACTCATCGCTCGTCCCACGGCCTATTCTTCACTGCGAATTACACCTGGGCGCACAACCTGAGTGATTCCCAAGGCGACGTACCCCATGGTTTTCAGGGCGAGACCCGCTATGGACTCGCCGACTTGAACCGCTTCGGAATCAGCAATAACCGCGGCAATGTCGCGGGAACGCGGCGTCACCGCTTTCTCCTGTCGGGGAGCTATGATCTGCCTTTTGGTCATGGACGCTTGTGGTCGAGTTCGTCCCGCTATGTTGACGGCGTCTTAGGTGGATGGACTGTGAATACGATGACGCTTATCGAATTGGGCCCGTACCTCACTCCGACGATCAGTCCAAACCTTGACCAAACCAATACCGACCCTGTGGCGGAGGGCTCGATTGTTCGCCCGGACTTGGTGGGCAATCCGATTCCCGCCAATCAGACACCCAATAGTTATTTCAACTTGAACGCATTTGCGCCAACGCCCGCCGGCGCGGCGCGCGTTGGAAATGCGGGCGTCGGGATTTTAGAGGCGCCCGGAACCATCGCGGTCAACGCGGGATTGTCGAAGACAATGACCCTAAGTGAGGGACTGCGATTGCGTTTCGAAGCGACGTTCACCAACGTGCTCAACCACACAAATTTTGCGCCACCGGCGACTAACGTGAGCAACCCGAGCACGTTTGGCGTGCTCCAATCCGCGCAGACCGCGGAAAACAGCGGAAACCGTACTGGCCAAGTAGCCCTGCGGCTCGACTTCTGATTGGAAACCGCGATAGGAATGGGATCGCCATGCTTATTTGTGGGGATCCCAATTTCGCGACACTCTACATCGAGCACCAACCAGACCTGGCTTTTCGCAAACAACCGATTGGGCGCGAACTTGCGAGCTTCCCTCCAACACCTACCTCGCGAATGTCTTCCAGACCGTTCCGAAATCATGTGCCAACACTCCAAGTTCAGACAGGTGTAGTGCCAATCGAATAGCGAAGCTTCTTGTCTCGGTCACGCCGAGCCTTGTCAGTTGCATACCCACACTCCATTCAGGCGCTTGGCGAACGCCCCGGTCCCGCCACTCGCGCAAGGATTGGCTACGGTGCAGTCGTTGCAGTAGGTGAATGTCCCGTTGGGCGGAGTACCTAAGCTGGTGAACGGCGTGTTCAGCAACTGAAATTGCGAGTTGATGAACTTGGGGATGGACGCGGAAGTGGAATAAATCTCTTCGCGACCGAGTGCACCGGGACCGACAACGTAGGCGGTGATATTGGCGTCATTCAGGACGAACCCGCGCGGTACGTCGTTGAGCGAATTCGTAGCCCCGTTCTTTGTGATGTTGGTGAAGTAGAGCCCATTGGCTCCGCAGGCGGCAGCCGAGAGGTCTACTACGTTCTGGCCCGCCGCCACGGCCGGGCCCCCGGACACGTTAATCACGGTCACGTCGGAGGGGCAAGTGGTGGTCCCGTTGAAGTCCAGCACCTTGGCCGATTGCTCTCCATGTATGTTGGTTAGCACCGCCTGGTTGAAGTTCTCGATCTGTACGGATGACTTGATGACGTTGCCAACCTGGCCACTGGAAGTGATGTTGCGAACTTCGCCGGGGCCGCCTCCGCCGTTGCCCCGCATCCGCAAGCCGATTGTCGAAGCGGAGCCAGCGCCCTGGGGGAATATCTCAAGGTCTCGCATGATGTAGTTCTGGGCTGGGATTACGGAGAACAGCATAGCGTCCACGTTCACCCCGAACGCGGCGCAATTCACAATTACGTCGTTTACGGCGCCTGCCTGCTCGTTGATGTCGGTGGCGAAGATCCCCGTGCTGCCCGCGAGCGAGTTGCAGTCGATGGTTAGGTTCTCAGCTCTCACGCCCTCGGTTCCGTCCAGCTTCACCAGTGGGGTCCTGACGGACATCGACCCACCCGCTCTGATGATGGTTCCCCCTGTTGTACCGAATATGCGGCCTGTCCCTATCAATCGTTGCACAGACTTTGGTGAGAGCTGGACATTGGTTGTCCATACACCCGCGCCAAAATACACGTCAATGGCTTTGCCAGCGGACCCGGCGAATGGATCAGCGGTGAAGGTTTCAGGGATGGTGTCGAAGATGATGCAGCCGACAGACGGACACGTGCTGATTGCAGCGGATAGGCTGGCATATTTCACACCGTCTACATATTCGATGTTGTCGATGAGTCCGGCTGTCGAACCAGCGCTCGTGCCCTGCGGCGCCTGCGGGCACGCGAAAATTGCGAGAGTCAAGATGAGTTTTCTCACTGTGAGCGCCTCCGAGTTCGAACCCGCCTGTATGTGGAATAGATTGTCCCAAGCGAATTCTCGCCTACGGGCTCCGAAATCCTGCGAGCCATCACGAGGTATGCTGAACGGGAAGTGGTTGAGCGGCAATCTGTAAGCCTGATCGATCTCCCCACAAGTCCTACAGTGCTCGAACTTCAGCAAGGAAATTCGGGAAAGGCCAGAACGTGCCGCTTTGTTCTGATAATGCGCTTTGAGACCTGGATGTACGCTTCGACATGCTCTCGTCTTACGAGGCCACGACGGACCCGGTCTTCCCACCATTTAACTTCATCGAGTTCCCGCTTTAGTTCGGCTGTGGCGCGTACTTGAAACATCTACGATATCGTTTGTGTTGAGGTTGATGCTCATGGCGGCGTCCGGAAGGTTGAAGTCGCTGGGTTGGTGCCGCTCTTGCATTCTACTGCACCAATTTCGGCACCCTATCAGCGTCAGGGACGCCCGGTACCCCTGAGCGCACCGAATCCGGCGCAGATCATCGAAGTGTTCAAATACAACTAGATATGAACACTTAAACCGAGTACGGTGGACATGTCTCACTAGCATCGCTCCCGCCTACGAAGACGGCCCACCCTGCGAAATCTGACAATTTCATAGTTTGGAGGTGTCAACATGGCAGACTGGCGCGAGCTTTACAAGACCACTCTTCTTGAAACGAACCCAACACAGTTAGAACGACTGATAAAAGAGACCGAGGATGCCATTTTCCAGCGTCGGCGAGAACTTGCCGGGAGTTCAGACAACAAAAAAGAACGCCTCAAATTAGCAGAAGCATCGGTGGCACTGTGGACTTTGAACAGCGAAAAACTGTGCTGGACAGACCGGAAAATTTGTTAGTGGGTCAGTTGAAAAGGACATAAAAATGGAGCAGCCCTGGGTCGAAGGGCCGCTCCTGGGGTGATTCGAGATGTTCCTATTCTCAACGCTGCGAAAGCCGAATACGCGAAGTATACGCAAAAAAAGAGGGCAAACCCGACCTGGCGGGCCTGCCCTCAAGACGATGTTTTTTGTGAAGCGCTACTTCTTAGCGATCAAAACCTGTTCGGTGGAGACGGGTCCCTTAGCTAGTTCAACATCCTGCTTCGGAGTCTTAGGTGCGCTATACGTCAGTTCCACACCAAGATCGACCAGGTACATCGATCGGACAAAGCTGGTGCCGCCTCGGTGTTCGATGGTCAACTTACTGGAGTCGCCCTCATCGCGATTGTCAATTACGGACGTGAGGATGAAGGCACCGCCATTCGGTCCCTGGAGAAATACCCGTCCGGGCATCGTCGTGGAATTTAGAGAGAAAGTGTAGTCACCAGCGGGCAATGAGGCATTCGCCCAGCGCACGTCATTGGGCAAAGTGAATTTGCCCTGGAAGGCATTCTGGGCGGAGGCAGAGCTCGCGGATGCGCAGATGGCGATCAATCCGAACGTGGCGATTGCAATGATGCGGGTGAATTTGGTTTTCATGTTGGGGTCCTTTCTAGGCTCTAACTCTCGTTTAACTCTTCGGTGCTTCGTTCTCGAACGCACGCCCATTAAAGAGCATTTGGCTGGCCGCGAAGAGCAGAGGCTTAAGCGCGAGTCCGTTTCTAGTGGAAGCGTTTGGCTAACAAGGAGATGAGGGGGAATGAGCGCGAGGGAGATCAGAACTATTCGCGTGCCGCGCAGTTACATGGCTATCCGATCCGACCGTCCCACTATCCGTTTGGATAGTTCCAGATCGTTGACAGTGTTGTCGGGCGGAAGGTTCACATCGCGTTCGGAGCGTACGCGTTGAAGCTGGAGGAAACACAGATTGTCAAAGTGGTTCGATAAACAACTCTCCCCCGTGGATGTTCAATATTGAACATCCCTTCTAACCGCGCCGTACGCTGACGTACCAACTACTAAAGACACTTGAATTTATATTCCCCAGTACTAACATCCTAGGCTAGTCGTCGTTGCTAGCTTTTCCGAGGTCGGAAAGGAACGACATGAACACATCTTACGAATGGATGAAGCTTTACGAAGCCGCCGTGCTTGAAACGAAGACCGCGAACATTCCAGATCGCATCGAAGCCGCCCAAAATGCCATCGGGCAGCGTGTAATAACGCTCGCCCTTGATGAGGCGGAAAGACGCGCCGTCGTTAAAACCCTCAGCGCTCTAGCCGTTCTCAAACGTGAAAGAAGGCCCGTGTGTGTCTGCTATCAGTGCCTCGATGCAAATGACCTCATTACTCCGTTAAACGGGAAAACTTTTATAGCCAAAACCGGGATGGGAGAAATCTCGGTGAAGCTACACATGAGATGCGTAAACGCATGGGCGGACGCAAACAGCTTTCAGGCGCTTGTACCACTACGAAGATCACACGCTGCGAGGCGGTGATGGTTTCACTGGACCTTTATCGAACCACGTCGGAAGGAACAGAATGGGTCGGAAGTTTCTTGGGCCTCGATGTTGCGAAAGCGAAACTGATGGAACTGGCCGAAACGGCTCCCGGTGACTACAGCATTTTCGATCAATCGACTGGAGACCGGCTTTTCTATCAAGACCTTTCTTAACTCAAATCGTTAGCTGTGCCGTCAGTTCTGTGCAGAAAGCACGGTATCGACGCGTCGCCGCTTTCGCAGGTAGGTCGGCGAAATGGATGAAACTAGCGCCCATTACGAAGCGATCTTGGCCGAACACGGCGCTGAGTTTCGCGGCATCCAGCAAGGTCCGCGTGAAACCTTAATTTTGTTTGCGGACCCTGAATTCAGAACCACTTTGACGGTGCCGGAATCGGAATTCTCTTTCCAAACCGTGTCGGAACGCCTCCACGAAAGCCTCGCGGGCCAGGACGAAGAAACGGCGCTCGTCCTTGCCGCCAAAAGTGGAGACGCACACGCATTCGACATTCTCATCGAGCGTTACCAACGAAGGATTCTCGCCATTGCGCGAAGTTTCACACGTATCCGAGAAGACGCGGAAGACATCGTCCAGCAGAGCTTCCAAAAAGCTTTCGTCCACTTGGACAGATTCGAAGAGAAATCTTCCTTCTCAACTTGGTTAACGCGGATTGCCATCAACGAAGCGCTTATGTTTCTGCGCAGAAGCCGCGGCCTGCGGGAGGTATCGATCGATGATTTAGGCGGGAAGGAAGAAACCACACGCGGGCCGGAGATGCAAGATTCACGGCCAAGCCCCGAGGGTGTCTTTTTAAGGAGCGAGCAAGAACGAATTCTATCGGCGGCCATGAACAAATTGACGCCGAAGATACGAAAAGCAATCGAGCTGCGAGAGCTTGGCGAGTTATCCACGGAAGAAGCTGCTCGCGTTATGGGACTGTCGGTCGGAGCGGTGAAAGCCCGAGTGTTCCATGGGCGGAGGAAATTGCGCCAGGTATTGAAGCGCGAGTTCGGCTGGATGTGCCGGAAACCAATCTTGCGGACGAACCGTAAGCCGAATGGCTTGTCGCGCCATCAACTCGTCTGCGATTCCTGCGATTAGAGCGGCGACCAGAGAGTCTGTAGTCCTCCCGCGTCCGGGTCAAACTCTACGGCGGCAAGGTTATCGAGGCGAAGATAACCGCAATAGTGAATCAGTCCGCTGGCCGCAAGATTCGAATTTCGTTCGGAAAAGAGAGTGTGGCAATCAACCCCGAACAGACTATCGAGGTCCTGGATTAACCTAAGATTTCGCGAGCGGAATTTTCTTGAGTCGGCCCAGTTCATCGTCTAGGATGCAGTCAATTTCTTCGGCGATCTTACTCAATTTCGCAAAATCGTCCACAACCTCAGCGTGCTCGCACAACTCCTTGAAACGCTCTCTGCTTTTTCGAAGCATAGGGTCGCTCTCAGTCTAGTGCAGATTGGATGATTACACGTCAAGACTGGTGGACAGGGTTAGTTGTATCTATTTGCTGTACGTTAGCGTACGGTTAGGGCTCTCTTGAAAGAAGGCTTTATGACTGATATTTCTTCGTCCGCTTGGCGAACCGCGTATTTCTCCGCAATTTTTCAAACAGACGCCGCTCCCAATGACTCTCAAGATTGCGGATGCGCGTGCAGCAATCCTAGAAAGACTTAACAGTCCAATTGAAATTGGTAGGCTTGAACACGAAGCAATCGAAGCTGCTCGGATAAAACTCTCAACACTTAAAGTGGACGAGACTCACCGAGCGGTTGCCATTATCGCGGGAACCAATTCTGTGCCTAGCTGAGCTTTGTCGAGGAAAGCACCGCACCCATACCCGCCCGTTTTCTCCAACTGGAGGATTCAATGATTAGCCTCAAACCAGAAAGCCCCGAAGAACTCCGCAAACGCCTACGCGACATGTCCGATCTTGAACTCCACCGCTTCGGGAACGACATCGCAGACCGTTCTTCTGGTGGCAAGGAGGAAAAGTCTGAGATTCGGATTCCTTCTCGCTCGAGGGCCGGCAGGAGTTCGTCGCGCAGAAGATCCTGGATCTCTTCAACGAGTCGCCGGACCTCCTGGCGGATGCGTTGCATTGAATCGCAGCGGACAGGCCATCGACGCTTGCTTCTTGAACGCCGCTGGCCGCCTGCTTTTGCAGACCAGCGACGCGCACCATGAAGAATTCATCGAGGTTGGAGCTGACGATCGAGAGAAACTTTACTCGCTCCAGGAGAGGATTTTCGCGGTCCGCGTCTGCTCCAGCACCCTTTTTTGGAATTCCAATAAGCTGAGTTCACGGTTGATATATAACTCGGGAGATTCCATGGTCAGAGTTGGCGGATCAGGTGAGGCTTCGGGCGACCGTGCGGTTACGGGCGTCGCGACATCCGTCACGTTTTTCGTTTCGTCCGAATCCGATCTACCAGCTGGGGAAGTATGCATAAGCCCTTATTTTACTTGGTTCCAGCGAGAGGGAACGCGAATAATCTTAATACAATGCCTGCAGTATGCCTTCCCTAAACAGAAGGAATTCCACCCATTTGTCTCCGCCCGACAGCCTTGTCGACGGTGTCATCGCAGAAATGCCGGTGTAGATCCAATGCTTTCGTAACAGCCCCACTTTGATGAGCTGCGTAAGGCAGAATAACGGCGCGAAATGGTGGCGTTGGCCCAAGACATCAATCTGAGACTTGCAAGTTAGCGTTAGTCACTATAATGTTAGGGCGACTCTCAGATTGAGTGACGGCACCTTTGAGCGGTGCGTCGTGCGGGAGGAAAGGAATCATGCGCCGCAAGAGAGGCGGGACAACCGCGTCGCCATCATCAGGGCTGGTGCGCGCTGATAAGCGGAAAGATTCGAAGCCCAGCCTGGCTGTTCCCAGTTCGGGGGGCCAAACGGGCGGCCTTCGTGAACGCAAGAAAGCGCGCCTTCGCCAGCAGATCGTCGAAACGGCCCTGCACCTTTTTCGGCAGCGGGGCTATGAGAACACCCGCATCGACGACATCGTGCATACTCTGGAAATCAGCCAACCCACGTTTTTCCGCTATTTTCCCAGCAAAGATGCGGTATTGCGCGAAGTGGGACGCCGCGCGTTTGCGCGCCAGGCGGAAAGCCTGAAGGCGGAACTATCCATCAAAGCCACGACCGAGGAACGCCTGCGCAGATTTTACGAGACTCTGGGAAACGTAACCGAGGTGGGGCGGCCTCTGTGGCAGGCTGTAATTCTCGCCGGAGCCATGGATCCAGTGCGTTCGCCAGAGTTGCGCGGAGCGGAGGCGGCAACCGTCAACCTGCTGCGGGAAATCATCGCCGAAGGGCAAAAGAACGGGGAGATAACCCACGATTTTCCGGTCGTACATCTGGCCGAATTCATGGAGGGACTATTCAATACGGTTGTTCGGCAGTGGGCCGTGGATCTTACTGGACCCCACAAACTGACCGAGCGGGTGCGAAACGCCGTTGAATTTTTCTTGCGCGGCGCAAAACCGTAGTGGCCCTTACCCGTTCGCAGCAAAGCTGCGAGCGTTGGCCGTCTTCCAGCGGAAGCTTGACCGATAGACTTCGGACTCGTCGAGACAACCGAAATGAAAGCAGCCGTCTTACACGAATTGAAGCATCCATTGTCCATTGAGGAAGCCACTGAACCGAAGCCTGACGCGAACGAAGTACTGATCGAAGTGGAGGGGTGCGGCGTCTGCCATTCGGATTTGCACGTCGCCGATGGCGATTGGCCGCAGATCGTTCCCATCACCAAGACGCCACTCATACTCGGGCACGAAATTGCGGGTCGCGTTGTGGAAAAAGGCGTTTCGGTAAATGACTTGGAACTCGGCGACCGTGTTGGTGTTCCCTGGGTGCACTGGACGTGCGGGGAGTGCGAATTTTGCCGAGAGGGCAACGAGAATCTCTGCAGTAAACAAAAAATTACAGGCGTCTCCGTCGACGGGGGATACGCGGAGTTCGTGAAAGCGCCCGCGAGCCATGCACTAAAAATTCCAGACGGGCTCTCGTGCATTGAAGCTGCGCCGCTTTTTTGTGCGGGCGTCACGGTCTACCGCGCCCTGAAGCGCGCAAGAATCAAGCCAGGCCAGCGTTTGGCGGTTTTCGGCGTCGGAGGTTTGGGGCACCTCGCAGTACAGATCGGCCGCGGACTTGGAGCTATCGTCACGGCGATCGATGTGACCGACGAGAAGCTCGCGCGCGCGAAAGAGTTAGGCGCCTCGGTGACGCTGAACTCGGCAGCAAGTAACGTGGTGAAGGAAATTCGGCTCGCCGGCGGGGTCCATGCCGCTTTGGTGGCTTCTGCCGCAAAAGCAGCCTACGACACGGCGTTCCGTTGCGTGAGGCCTACGGGCTCACTGCTCGTCGTTGGGCTCCCTTCCGAACCCATCTGTTTTTCAGCAATCCAGATGGCGGCGTTAGAGGTGCACATCCAGGCGTCTTCTGTCGGCACGCGAGATGACATTAAGTACCTGCTGGCCATGGCTGCAGCGGGGAACATCCACTCTCAAATAACCACGCGTCCTCTGGCGGACGCGAATGAGGTTCTTGCCGAATTGCGCGAGGGCCGCGTTTCGGGCCGCATCGTGCTGACTCCCAGGTAGCCGGTTTTCCTCGTTGCCTATTAAGACGCCTAAGCGATCGCCCTTCGTAGGCGATTGCCGGTAAACAAGCGCCGTGCAGGGCATCCAAAAAGCCGATAAACTGCATCTGGTTTTTTTGTTGACATTAGTTTCTATAATGTGTTACTTGCTAACACAATCGCAATCGAGTACCTAAGGTGCGAAGTATTGCGGCTCTGAAGAATTGCCGGGCATCCCCAGTCCTGCTTTTCTGGCCATTGCGGCGGCGTGGGAATTTGAGGTCAGGCAGGCCGTCGACAGTGGGATGAACGCCCTGGTGCGAAGTAAGGAAGGCATTCGCGAACAATCTGGACGAGCACGTAAGAAACACGTCGAGTGATGTTCTACGAACCAGGAGGAATTATGAAATCGATCCTGCTTTCCTGTCTAGTGTTTTCTCTATTGGTTGGCCCCGCTGCATACGCGCAAGGCGTGGGCGCTTCCGGTCAGGTCAGGGGCACTGTATTTGATCCTTCGGGCAGTGTGGTACCTGGCGCGAGCGTAGAAGCACTCGACATCCGCAAGGGGACTCGTTACTCGACGACCACCGACTCGAGCGGGCAGTACCAGTTCCCGAGCCTGCCTCCTTCCGCCTATGAATTGACCTCACGGCACGGCGGTTTGCAGACTGAAATACAAAAAGGGTTGGAGGTTCAGGTCGGCGAGACCTCAACCGTAGACTTTCACATGGCCATAGCGGGGGCGACGGTGCAGGTGGAAGTGTCCGCGGAACCTCTGGCCATCGAAACAAGCCGGGGCAGCCAGGCGGATACGGTCTCGCAAAGATACATTGAGGACCTGCCGATCAGCCGGCGCGACTACCTGACTTTCACACTGCTTCTGCCTGGAGTAAGCAATTCCAACACGATCGCGGACAACGCGGACTTCCGCGTGAAGCAGACCCCGCAGAGCGGCCTCTCCTTTTATGGCAGCAACGGCCGCGGCAACAGCGTGACTGTCGATGGCGGCGAATTCAATGACGATGCAGGGGGCGTGCGACTGAACCTGAACCAGGATGCGGTTCAGGAATTTCAGGTGAATCGCAGCAATTACACGGCGGAACTGGGAGGCGCCAGCGGAGCATCGATCAACATTGTCTCGAAATCCGGCACGAACGCGGTGCATGGCACACTGTACGGATTATTTCGCAATGATGCGATGGACGCGCGCGATCATTTCGCGCTCACCTCAGCATTGTCGCCCGGGGATACGTTCTCGTCCGATGCAGTATCCGCACCGATAAAGAACTCGCTGAATCGGCAGCAATTCGGCGGCAACATTGGCCTTCCGGTCAAAAAAGATAAGACCTTTCTTTTCGTCGCCTACGAAGGGTTGCGCTCCGACGCGGAAGACTCCGTGCCGTTGCTGACAAACACGAATGTCTTCAATCCCACTCTGGAGCAGGACTCGATTTTCGCTGGTCTAGCGTCGCTGCCAGCCACCGCGATGGTCCCTTGTCTATCAAACCCGCAAAATCCCATTGGTGGACTCCCGACGTTCTTGCCGGCGCCTACCTGCGCGTTTGTGCTTTCCAACTGCTTGACCATCACGCCGACCGCTTCAAAATGTCAAACCAACCCGGCAACACAAGCGCTGAACCCATTTATCATCAATCAGGCGGAGACCAACGGAGGACTGTTCCCATTCCCTATCCGGGAACACCAGGGCTCGGGACGACTGGATCACCGTTTTGGCGACAACGATCAAGCGTTCCTTCGATACAGTTTTGATCACTTAACGGAAAAAGACCCCGATGTGCAAGCGCTCACTGCTTTTTCCCGTGGTACATCGGAACTAGCCTGGGACAGCACGCTACAAGGTTCCTGGTTTCACAGCTTCAACTCCAGGATGCAGAACGAAGCCTTGGTGCAGTGGAACATGTATCAGTTCAACGTCGACAGTAACGATCCCGGTGGACCGGGACTTGACGTGCAAGGTTTCGGATTTTTCGGGCGCGGGATTTTCCTCCCCAGCCATACACGCGCAGGACGTTATCAGTTTGCAGACAATCTTGGATTGGTGCGCGGGCGGCATGCTTTAAAGGTGGGTTTCAACGAAGTGGTTCGCGGCAATGACACGACCTCCCAGACTTTCTTTGCCGGACGATTTGAGTTTCTGGAATTACCCGGAATTTTGCTCAGCCCCTGTTTGCAAGTGCCTGTCGCTTGCGGTCTGTCGGGAAGTGCAATCCCAGCAACGGCCGCGCTCACGCCGCTACAGTCGGTAAGCCTGGGAGCACCCGGGTTCTACGAACAGGGTTTTGGCAATCCCAAATACACGCAGACGAGACCCTACACCGCGTTCTATGCGCAGGATACCTGGCAGGTCCGGCCCAATCTGACCTTGAATTACGGTCTACGGTACGAACTGGATTCACAATACGGGCCTCTCCACACGCCCAAGAAGGACTTTGGCCCCCGCGTTTCACTGGCGTGGGATCCCTTCAATAACCATAAGACCGTGGTGCGTGCGGGCTATGGAATTTTCTACTCGCAGATTTATGCGCAGATCCCGGGCGTAGTAAGCGTGCTCGGCAACGTTAATGACACGCGAACGATTGCCAACACCTTGGTAAAGCTGACGGGAGTTCCGGGAGAGCCTACCATCGCCAACTCTGCGGCCATTTTCCAGACCCTGTTTGGCGAGGGCAAAATTGACTGTGGCACGCCGCCGCCGGGCCAGTATGCGTGCATCTCGCAAGCGGACTTGGCGCAGTTTGGCCTGTCAGTTCCCAACACCGGCCCCCTCCCTCCTGGAACCGTATTGTTCGCCGGGCAGCCTGGATACAAAAGTCCGACCTCACAACAGGCTTCACTAGGGATCGAGCGCGAGATTGGTGGGGGATTAACTGTTTCCGCGAACTATATCTGGGTTCACACCACGCACCTGCCAGTCGCGATTGACACTAACTTGCTGCCCGGCGCACCGGTCGACACGGGCTCCACGGGCTTGCCTTCCAACGGCATTCCGTTTCAGGACTGGGGCGCGCCGGCGTGCGTTGCCACGCCTTCTTTGTGCTTTGCCGATCCCACGGAAACGATCCTGCAGAACAACGTTTACAGTTCGGTTGGCTCCGCGATCTACAACGGCGCCATCCTGGAAGCGAAAAAGCGGTTTGCGAATCACTTCACCGCTCTTTTCAACTACACGTACAGCAAAGCAATTGACAATGTTACGGACTTCAACAGCGACTATTCTCCGTTCAATGCCACCTGCTTGAAATGCGACCGGTCCCTCTCGGATTTTGACCAGCGGCACAAGGTGGTATTCGCCGGAGTCTTTGCAAGTCCGTTTGACAATTCGAAGATCTTTGGCGGCTTCGAGCTTTCTCCTATCTTCAGCTACAACAGCGGCCACCCGTTCAATCTTCTGGCAGCAGCGGACATCAATAGCGACGGTCACTTCACCAACGACCGACCGCCTGGAGGCGGACGAAACACGGGAATCGGTCCAGGCTACACCGATTTCGATTTGCGTTTGAGCCGTGCGTTTAAACTCGGCGAGAAGGCTGCGCTGAACTTTACTGCGGAGAGCTTTAATCTCGCTAACCACACCAATTATTCCAGTGTAAATAACGTGGTTGGCCCGGGATTCGCACCGCCCTTTACGGTCCACGGCAGCGCGGATCTTTATCCGAACCAGCCACTTGCATTCACCGCGGCATTTCCGGCGCGCGAAATTCAGCTGGGCGTGCGCCTGACCTTCTAAGGGGACCGGCGCGGCTCGCATCCCGGAAGCGGACACCGGGGTAGGCTTGCGTGTCCAGGCCTCGGCGTGCCAGCGGATCGAAGAGTCGTTAGCGTTAGTAGCTAACATATGATATAAACACGCGCATTGATGGATGCGCGAGAAACGTTTACGCTGGGGCGGTCATCGTGAAAGGCAGGGAGCGTTTCGATTTAAGCGGCAAGGTGGCGATCATCACCGGCGGCTCCGTTGGGCTCGGGCGGCAAATGGCCGAGGGACTCGGGGAAATGGGGGCGAGCCTGGTTCTCTGCGCGCGGAAGAAGGAGCGCTGCCTGCAGGCGGCTGAGGAACTGCAAGCCCACGGAGTGAAGGTTCTGCCACACAGCTGCGATGTGAAGGACCCCAGCAGCGTCAACGAAGCTGTCGAAGCCGCGGTGAAAGAATTTGGGCGCATTGACATCCTCATCAACAATGCCGGGACTTCGTGGGGTGCTCCAGTGGAAGAAATGACGCTGGCGCAGTGGAATAGAGTGATTGAGACCAACTTAACCGGCACGTTTTTGTTTTCGCAGGCGGTTGGCAAGGTCATGATCAATCAGCGTCAGGGGAAGATCATCAACATCGCTTCCGTGGCGGGAATTCGCGGTTCTTCGACGTCGCTCTCGGCAATCGGCTACAGCGCCAGCAAGGGCGGCGTGATCATTTTCACGAAGGACCTGGCCTGCAAGTGGGGCAAATACAACGTTCAGGTGAATGCGATTGCTCCGGGGTGGTTCCCGACGAACATGTCTGAAAAGGTGATCGAGCGAAATAAGGAAGCGCTGCTGGCAGGCATACCCTTAGGGCGCTTTGGCGGCCCGGAGGATTTGAAGGGTGCCGCGATCTTTCTATCGTCGAGCGCGTCGGATTTTGTTACCGGACACATTCTGGTCGTTGATGGAGGGCAATCCGCCTGATTCAGGCGAGTCCTGCGATGAATATTCCCCTTACGCCCCTGCGATTCCTTCGTTACGCAGAACAGCAGTATCCCCGGCGGACCGCAGTAGTCTGCAATCAGAACACGTACACGTACGCGCAATTTGCAGATCGCGCGAGACGCCTCGCGGGTGGGTTATGCCAGGCACGTGTTCAGCCGGGCGATCGCGTCGCATTTCTCAGCACCAACTGCCATCGCTTGCTGGAGGCCTACTATGGCGTGCTGGAAGCCGGAGCCGTCCTGCTACCGTTGAACATCAGGCTCGCGGCGAGCGAACTTGGCTACATCCTGCTGGACTCCGGCGCGACCGTTCTCTTCGTCGAAAAGCAGTTTCTTCCGCTGGTCGAAGAATTTCGCAAGGACATTCCTTCGGTACGAATGTTTTGCCAGTTGGACGGCGATCCGGAAGCGTCCTGGCTTTCGGCAAGTAACTACGAAGCTTTGCTGCAAGCGGCGACACCTCAACGAGCCGACATTTCCAGCATTGACGAAAATTCGCTGGCGGAACTTTTTTATACCAGCGGCACGAGTGCGAACCCCAAAGGAGTGATGCTCACGCATCGAAATGTATATCTACACGCGTTGCACATCTCTCTGGGATTCAATACGGAGAGTGGTGCCGTGGAACTACACACGATTCCGCTGTTTCATGCAAACGGGTGGGGAGTAGCGCATTTCCTCACGTTGCTCGGAGGAAAGCACGTCATGATCCAGCGTTTCGATTGCAAGGAAGTTTTCCGGCTGATCGAGAAAGAAGGAGTACACGCCTGCAGTCTGGTTCCCATCATGGCCACGGCGCTGGTCAATTCGCCGGAGCGCAACAATTACGATTTGAGCAGCCTCAAGCGCATCGTGATCGGCGGCGCGGCCTCGTCTCCGACACTGATTCGGCAAGTTGAAGAAACGATCGGCTGCGAATGCTTTTCCGGGTACGGTTTGACGGAAACCTCGCCGGCACTTTCCATTTCTCCGATGAAAATCGGAATGGGCTGGCAAGGCGAACAGCGATACGAAGGCCAGGCAATGACCGGGTTCCCTTTCCCCGGCGTTGAGATGCGCGTGGTAGACGGCAACGACCAGGACGTGCCGGCAGACGGGCAATCGATCGGAGAAATTATCACGCGCGCCGACGGCGTGATGGAGGGCTACTGGCGGCAGCCGGAAGCATCCGCGGAAGCCTTGCGCGGTGGATGGTTCCACACCGGCGACATGGCAACGGTCAACAAGGATGGTTATTTCCTGATTGTCGATCGCAAGAAAGACATCGTCGTCAGCGGAGGAGAGAATATTTCTTCGCTGGAACTGGAAAAAGCGATCTTGGCACATCCCGCTGTTCTGGAAGCCGGCGTGATTCCTGTTCCTGACGAGAAGTGGGGCGAGGTGCCGAAGGCACTGGTAGTTTTAAAACCCTCCCTATCCGTGACGGAGGCCGAACTGACGGAATTCTGCCGCAACCGACTGGCCCACTATAAATGTCCGCGCTCCTTTGAGTTCGTCGACAACTTGCCGAAGACGGCGACGGGGAAAATCCTGAAGAAGGAGCTTCGCAAGAAATACTGGAAAGGCCAAGACACCCTTCGTCCGAATTTCGCCGCGGGCAGCAAAACGTGAGACGTACTGGCGATCGCGAACAGACGCTAAGGACAAAAGGGAGTGAGTTCGGGCCTGGTAAGAAGAAGGAGTTTCATTCATGGATTTAAAACTGACCACTGAGGAGCAAGCGTTTCGTGACGAGCTTCGCGCATGGCTAGCTTCCAACGTTCCCAAAGATTGGAACGAATGGCGCGAAAAGCCGATGGAGGAATCGTTTCCGTATTTGCGTGCTTGGCAGCGGAAACTTCACGACGGCCGGTGGGCGGCGGTCTCCTGGCCGAACGAATACGGCGGGCGCGGCGCTACGCTGATGCAGCAAACCCTTTTTTGGGAAGAAATGGCCCGGGTAGAAGCGCCACCAATGGCCAACTCGCTCGGGCTAGGCCTCATCGGGCCAACGATTGTCGCGTACGGAACGGAAGCGCAGAAGAAACGCTACATTCCAAAAATTCTGAGCGCAGAGGAGATCTGGTGCCAGGGCTTTTCCGAGCCGAATGCAGGTTCCGACCTGGCGGGATTGCAGATGGAAGCGCGTTTGGAGGGCAACCACTACGTTGTGAACGGCCAAAAAGTGTGGACGAGTTACGGCTGGGTTGGCGACTGGTGCGAACTCGTTGTTCGTACTGACGCGAGTGTGGCGAAACACAAAGGGCTCACGGTATTGCTGGTGGACATGAAATCACCCGGCGTGGAAGTTCGTCCGCTGCGCCAGATGACCGGAGAATCAGAGTTCAACGAACTGTTTTTCCGCAATGTGCGGGTTCCGGTTGAAAATGTTCTGGGCAAGGTGAATGACGGATGGAACGTAGCAGTGAGCACGCTGATGTACGAGCGAGGTTCCTACGGCGCGCGGCTTCATCTCACGTTCAAGCGCTATATCAGCCGGTTGATCGAACTCTCCCGCTCCATTCCTCGCAATGGCAGGACTGCCGCTGAGGACCCGCTCATCCGCCAAAAGCTAGCGCAGTGCAGCGCAGAGATCGAAATCATGCGGTTCAACCAGATGCGAGCCTTCAGCAGGATCACGGCAACCGGCGTGCCGGGTCCCGAGGGCTCCATCCAGAAGCTCTTCTGGAGCGAGTTGAATCAACGCCTTCAGCAAATCGCGCAGGAGTTGCTCGGTTCGTACGGACAACTGCTAGCGGGTGACGCGCATGCGATCGACCAGGGAATCTGGTCTTACGCATACCTGCGCACGCGGGGAAATACGATCGAAGCCGGCACCTCCGAGGTGCAACGAAACATCATTGGGCACTTCGTCCTGGGGTTGCCGAGAAGCTACTAAGGGGATAAGTCATGCAATTTGGCTTGAGTGAGAGCCAGGAATTGTTGAAGCACGGCGCACGAAAGTTCTTCGCCGGCGAGTGTCCTAATACCGAAATGCGACGCTTGATGGAAACGGAGACCGGATATGACTCAGCCCTCTGGTCGAAACTCACCGACCAAGGCTACACGGGGATCATATTTCCGGAAGAGTACGGCGGAGTCGGTCTTGGAAAAGTCGAGTTGATGTTGCTGATGGAGGAAACAGGGCGCGCGCTATTGCCTGGGCCGTTTTTTTCGACTGTGGTGCTGGCGGGTTCCGTTCTGGAAGCTGTCTGTACGCAAGCGCATAAGAAAAAGTATCTTGCGCTCATTTGCCGGGGAGAAGCGCGCTCCACGGTCGCCATTTTGGAGTCCAGCGCGAGTTGGAATCTTAGTGACCTACAACTGAGCGCTAACAAAGGTAAGCTCACCGGTGAAAAATTGTTCGTCTCGGATGCAGCGATTGCCGATTTTATTCTGGTCGCTGCGCGCAACGGCGTATTCGCTGTGGATTCGAAAGCCCCCGGTCTGAAAATCTCTCCGATGTCCGGAATGGACCTTACCCGGAAGCTCTACGCCCTGGAATTTAGCAATACGCCCGCGGAGGAAATCGGCTCCAACACAAACCTGCCGAAAGCATTCGACATAGCTACGGCCGCGTTAGCCGCCGAATTGGTGGGAGGCATGCAGCGCACTCTCGATCTTACGGTTGAATATGCGAAGACCCGGAAACAGTTCGGTAAGCCGATTGGAATGTTTCAGGCCGTGCAACACCAGTGCGCCGATATGTACCTGGAAACGGAAAGTTCGCGTTCTGCTGTGTATTACGCCGGATGGACGCTCGAAGAAAACACGCCGGATGCGGCCACCGCCGTTTCCATCGCCAAGATGTATGCCAGCGACGCTGGACGCACCGTGGGCAATCGTGGCATCCAAATCCATGGCGGCATGGGTTTCACCTGGGAAAACGACATTCACCTTTACTATCGCCGCGCGAAGGCGTCGGAAACGGCCTTCGGCGACGCCGCGTTTCATCGCGAGCGCATTGCCTCTCTGGTGATTGACGGAGGCAGTGTCTCCGCGAAAAGCGCGTCGCTGTAAATCACGATCCCTGAACGAAAGAGCGACCTCGATGACCGATCTAGTGCAGCTGACGAAAGACAACGGCATTGCCGTGATTACCATCAACAATCCGCCGGTGAATGCGTTGAGTCCAGGCGTTCCCGAGAGTATTTCTGATGCGCTCGATCAAGTCGCAAAAGATGACAGCGTCAAAGCGGCCGTCCTAATCGGAGGCGGACGGACATTCGTCGCAGGCGCGGACATAAAAGAATTCGGCAAGATGACCTCAGGTAAGCCACGCGGCGCGGGACTCCTCCCGCTGCTGTTGAAGATCGAAGACAGCAGCAAGCCTGTGGTGATAGCCATTCATGGGACGGCCTTTGGCGGTGGATTGGAACTGGCGATGGCCGGCCACTATCGAGTGGCAGTATCCAGCGCGCAGGTCGGCCAGCCGGAAGTGAAGCTCGGTCTGATACCCGGCGCGGCGGGCACACAGCGTCTCCCCAGGCTCGCTGGGGTGGCGAAGGCCGTCGAAATGTGTACCACCGGCAATCCGGTTAAAGCAGAAGACGCGCTGAAACACGGCATTGTTGACCGAATCATCGAAGGCGACCTGCTCTCCGCAGCGGCCGCATTTGCGCGTGAGGTTGCCGGCCGGCCCGCTCCTAAGACCCGTGAGCGCAATGAAAAGCTTGGCAACGCGGTGGAAAACGCGCAAATCTTTTCCTCCGCGCGAGAGAACGCCGCAAAGAAGCAACGCGGCCTGCTCGCCCCTGTCGCCGCCATCGAAGCTTTGGAGGCCGCAACAAAACTTCCCTTCGACGAAGGTTGCAAGCTTGAGCAGAAACTATTCATCGATTGCCTTTTTTCCGACCAATCCAAATCACTCATCCACGTTTTCTTCGCCGAGCGCGAGGTGAGCAAAATCCCCGACATTCCAAAAGACACCGCGGTGATTCCCGTGAAGTCCGCCGGGGTGGTTGGGGCCGGCACGATGGGCGGTGGCATTGCCATGGTGCTCGCCAATGCAGGCATTCCCGTGCTTCTCAAAGAGGCGGACCAGGCTGCGCTCGAGCGCGGACTAGCCACGATCCAGTCGAATTACGCAAATTCCGTCAAGCGCGGCCGTTTCACTCAGCAGGTAGCCGACGAACGATTGAAGCGAATCACACCCACGCTGAGCTATGACGATTTCTCAAAAGCAGACCTGGTCATCGAAGCTGTTTTCGAAGGCATGGCTTTGAAGAAAGAAGTCTTCAAGCAATTGGATCGTGTTTGCAAAGCGGGCGCCATCCTTGCCAGCAACACTTCCACGCTGAGCATCGATGAGATCGCTTCCTCCACGTCACGGCCCGAGTTCGTTATCGGCACCCATTTCTTCAGCCCCGCCAACGTCATGCGTTTGCTGGAAATCGTCCGCGGCAAGCCCACTTCCAAGGAAGTGATCGCCACGTGCATGCAGCTTTCAAAAACGCTTGGCAAGGTGGGCGTGCTGGTCGGCAACTGCAGAGGCTTCGTCGGTAATCGCATGTTCGGCCCCTATCGCCGGGAGGCCCAGTTTCTTGTTGAAGAAGGTGCTGCTATCGAAGCTGTGGACCGCGCGCTTTCCGACTTCGGAATGGCCATGGGTCCATTGGCCACAGGGGACCTTGCCGGGCTCGATGTTGGCTGGCGCATTCGCAAGGAATATCGCCACCTGGAGATGCCTGGTATTCGTCAGCCGTTCGCCGAGGATCGTCTGTGCGAATTAGGTCGATATGGCCAGAAAACCGGTGCGGGCTGGTACAAATACGACGATCAGCGACGCGCGACCCCCGATCCAGTCGTTGCCGATCTCGTTCGCAAATGGGTCGACGAAGCAGGCATCGTGCAACGGCAAATATCAGCTCGCGAAATCACCGACCGTTGCCTCTACGCACTGGCGAACGAAGGCGCGCGCATTTTGGAGGAGGGCTACATCCTGCGCGCTTCCGATATCGACATTATTTATCTCAACGGCTACGGATTCCCCGCTCATCGCGGAGGTCCGATGTGGTACGCCGACACCGTAGGCCTCAAGCAGGTTTATGAGCGTGTTTGCGAATTTCACAAACAGCACGGCGAAAACTGGCGCCCTGCCCCGCTGCTGAAAGAACTTGCCGAGCAGGGGAAAACTTTCTCTGATTTTGGCAAGGAAGCCGGCGCCGCAGCTTGATCCTCACGCCTCACCATAGTCGCGCGGCGGCCTTGTTCGAGAACGCCAACTGATAGTCTCCAATGGAGGCCGCTGGAGTCTTAGACAGTAGTACGAGTCTCAGCTTCAGCGCCAGGTTTCGCCACGCAGACTTCAGCTACGAATTGGGTGCTCATGGGACAACTTTTCCTCGTTCGCCACGCGCAGGCTTCCTTCCTCGAGCCCGACTATGACAAGTTGTCCGCGCTCGGGGAGAACCAGGCACGGCGTCTTGGGAAATACTTGGCGGTGCGCCGCATTGTTTTTGAACAGGCCTGTACCGGTCCGCGTGTGCGGCAGAAGGACACAGCCAAACTGGTTGGCGAGGTGTACCGAAACGAAGGCGCCCCGTTTCCTGCGCTTCGGGTCCTCCCGGAGTTCGATGAGTATCACGGAGAAGCGGTTTTGGAAAAGAGCCTGCCCGAATTGCTCGAAACTGACCCAAGAATTCGCGATCTCCACGCGGCGCATTATGCCTCGGGTGATGCCGCCGGCCGCCACGCCACTTTTCAAAAGTTGTTCGAGGCGGTCATCAGCAAATGGGCGTGCGGATTGATCTGTCCGCAAGGCGTCGAGCCTTGGTCTGAATTTTGCTCCCGAGTCAATTCGGCTCTGATGTCATTTTTATCCGCCGGGGGACGAGGAGAACGCGTCGCAATATTTACTTCGGGCGGTCCGATCGCAGTGGCTATGCAGCGTGCCCTCCGACTCTCTACGGAAAGCACTCTGCAACTGAGTTGGATGTCCAGGAATTCTTCGTGGAGCGAATTCCTCTATTCGGACAACCGTTTTACACTCAGCGCTTTCAATGCCCATGGGCATATCGATGATCCCACGATGCTCACTTACCGGTAGGGAGGTGCTTGAATGAGCGGCCTATTGGATCATCCAACCTCGATTCGATCCGGCGAGGAGCTTGATTTGGGCAAGCTTGAGCCGCATTTGCGGCAACGATTCCCTGACGACACTGGCTCCCTCCAGGTGCGCCAGTTTCCAAGCGGCCATTCCAATTTAACTTACTCGCTGCATCTCGGCGCCAGAGAGATGGTTCTTCGGCGTCCGCCTTTCGGCAGTAAAGTGAAGTCCGCGCACGATATGGGCCGTGAATTTCGTGTGCTGTCACAGCTTCACTCTGTCTATACGCCGGCCCCCAATGTGCTTTTCTATTGCGACGACGATTCCATCCTCGGCGCGCCCTTCTATGTGATGGAACCGATCCACGGAGTCATACTTCGCAAGGACCTGCCGCCGGGTCTGGAATTGAATCCAGAGAAAGCAAGAAGGCTGAGCGAATCGTTTATTGAAAATCTCATTCGTCTTCACAATGTGGATTACGCGGCCGTCGGCCTCTCCGATCTCGGAAAACCGCAGGGGTATCTGGAGCGCCAGGTACGCGGCTGGACCGAGCGCTACTATGGCTCGAAAACCCACGACTACCTCGAGGTCGAAAAAATTGCCGCCTGGATGCAGGAACGCATTCCGTCGACTCGTGACGTTTCTCTAATCCACAACGACTACAAATACGACAACATCGTCCTCGACTTGGCCGACCCAACAACAATCGTAGGAGTTCTGGATTGGGAGATGTGTACTATCGGCGACTCACTCGCCGACCTGGGAACGACACTCGCGTACTGGATTGATACGACCGATCCTGAGGAAATGCAGCAGCTGCGCTGGGGGCCGACGACTCACCCTGGTAGCTTTACACGGTCGGAAGTCGTGCACTTTTACTCGCAGAAAACGGGGCGCGACATCTCAGACATCGCATTTTATGTCGTGCTCGCCCGGTTTAAACTCGCTGTGATCGTCCAACAGATTTACTACCGTTATTCCCAGGGTTTAACGAAAGATGACCGATTTGTGGCGATGCCCGAACGGATCAAAATGATCCTGCGTGCCTGTTGGCTCACCGCAGAAACGGGACGCATCTAGTTCGCACATGAGATTCCAGTGTGGCGGCCCTACACGGGACACGAAACGGTCGCATGGTCAGCAATAATAGCGGACCATCCATTCCGCGACGCAACATGGTTTGTCGAAATCTTCGACCTCGATGGTCACCGAGTATGTTGCGGTAACGCCGTCCGTGAATTCGTCGAATCGTAAAAGCGCGACGCTCGCTCGAATTCTGGAGTCGGCGCGCACCGCCGCGGGAAAGCGCACGCGATTCAAGCCATAATTGACCGCTAGTCGCACGCCACATTGAATTTGGATTGCTTCTTTCACGAAATGACTGATCAAAGAGAGGGTGAGAAACCCATGAGCGATGGCAGCGCCGTACGGGGATTCATCGCGGGCCCGTGCGGCGTCCACGTGAATCCACTGCGAGTCCTCCGTGGCCTCCGCAAACTGCGTGATTCTCTCTTGCGTGACACGGAACCAGTCCGTGTGGCCAATATCCTTGCCCACAAGCTCTCTTAATGCTTGCGCGTTTTTGACAACGAAGGGTGGCACAAACTTCTCCAGGTACCAACCGCGTATACCGACTGCTTGTTTGCCTTTCGATCAGTCTGAAACGGGAGGTGTCCCTATTTTGTTGCCTTTGGCCAACTCCCACTTCGCAATCGATTCGATATGGACTTCGTCCGGGCCATCCGCCAAACGCAGCGTCCGAACTGCCGCCCAGGCGCTAGCCAGAAAAGTATCCTGCGAAACTCCCGCGCCGCCGTGAGCTTGCATCGCGCGATCCAGTACGCGCAGTGTCACATTTGGTGCGACCACCTTAATCATTGCAATTTCCAAGCGCGCCGCTTTGTTCCCCACCGTGTCCATCATCTGGGCGGCCTTCAGCGTCAGCAGGCGCGCTTGCTCGATCTCCATACGGGACACGGCGATATCCGCACGAATCGTTCCCTGTTCAGCAAGCGTCTTTCCAAAGGCCACGCGCGCCTGCGTTCGCTTGCACATAACTTCGAGCGCCCGCTCTGCCAGGCCGATACACCTCATGCAGTGATGAATCCGCCCGGGCCCCAGACGGCCCTGAGCAATCTCGAATCCGCGGCCTTCGCCGAGCAACATATTGGTTTTCGGAACCCGCACATTCTCGAACCGAATTTCGCCGTGACCGTGCGGCGCGTGGTCGTACCCGAACACTTTCAGCATTCTCACGATCTTGATTCCCGGCGTATCGAGCGGAACCAGGATCATCGACTGTTGTTTGTGCAGCGGCGCCGAAGGGTCGGTCCTACCCATGAAAATTGCGATTCTGCAGCGAGGATCACCCGCCCCGGAGGCCCACCACTTCCGCCCGTTGATGACGTACTCGTCGCCGTCTCGTACGATCGCTGCTCTGATATTGGTGGCGTCCGAGGACGCCACCTCCGGCTCGGTCATGGCAAAGCAGGAGCGAATTTCCCCGGCCAGAAGCGGCTCCAACCATTCCGTCTTCTGCTCCGCGGTGCCATAACGCGCCAGAACTTCCATATTCCCGGTGTCGGGTGCCGAACAGTTGAACACCTCCGGGGCCATGTGACTCCGGCCCATGATCTCGCAAAGCGGTGCGTACTCAAGATTTGTGAGACCCGCGCCGTGTTCATCTTCGGGCAAGAACAGATTCCACAAACCCGCGTCACGCGCTTTCGACTTCAACTCTTCGACAATCCGCGCCGGCTTCCATCGCTCTCTCTCCACATCCTCGTCAAATCGATGCTCGTTTGGATAGATGTGATCGTCCATGAACGCTTGCAAGCGCTTCTGCAATTCCTTGGTCTTCGCGCTGAGTTCAAAGTCCATCAGTCTCTCTTATTTGCCCGTGATGGGTGCATCCCGCTTTTCAATAGAATGGGCCACACCGTCGCGTAAGCTCCGCGCCCAGAGCTCCGATTGTGGCGAGCCGCGCCATACAGGTCTCTCGATTGAGCATAGTGAAGCGGATTATATACAACGGCGCCCGCATTAGTCACCTTCATCTGTAAGTGACTACCGCGTTCGCCCGCCTTCTCTGCTGTCATCTCAAACCCCAACCGTCGTCGCTTTGAGGCTGCGCACGCTTCCCGGGCAATCCGGAAGGTCTATTGTAATAGAACGAACGATCGTGCTATTATCTGCCCCCAAAATGAAACCAAGCCAAAAACGCATCAGGGCTTCCGATCGGCCAAAGCCAAGCTCTGGCTCAGCTCGGAAAGCCCCACTCCGCCGGACTCGCGGAGTGAAAACCCGCCAAGCAATCCTGCGAAAGGCGGTCAATCTCGCCTCACTCGAAGGCCTCGAGGGGTTGACCATCGGAAAGTTGGCTTCCGCTCTTCGAATCAGCAAGAGCGGCTTGTTCGCCCACTTCGGTTCCAAAGAAGATCTGCAGTGCGCCGTGGTCGATGCCGCCCGCGAGATCTTCGTCGAGAAAGTCGTCCGCCCGGCGTATGAATTCCGCGGACTCAAGCGCCTTCGGGCTCTCTGCGAGAACTGGCTGTCGTACGGCGAGGGAAAAGTCTTTCCTGGAGGCTGCTTCTTTTCCGCTGCATCGCTTGAGTTCGACGACCGGCCCGGCCGCGTTCGCGATCAGATCGTGGAACTGATGAAAAGGTGGCTGGGAGGTCTCGAGCACGCGGCGCGCGAGGCCCAATTAGCCGGTGAAATCAAGAAAGAAGCGGACGTACGCCAGCTTGCGTTCGAAATTCAGGCGCTGGCAATGGGAGCGAACTGGAGTTCGCGCCTGTTCCGCGATCCAAACGCTTTCCGTCTGGTACGCGGCGCGATTCTGCAGCGCATCGACCAAGCCACAGAATCGATGCCATTGAGGCAGTGATGCGAATACGTCTGAGTTTGCTCGCCTGCGCCTTCGCGGGGTTGGTTCTCTCCGTAACCGTGCGCAGCGCGCGAGCGCAGACCCCGGCCAACGGAACCGAGATTCCTCTTCAGCACTGCGATCGCCTGCCCGTTGTGATTCTCCAGGTAGACAAAACCGACAAACGCTTCCTGATCGACACGGCTGCCACATCCATGCTCAATGAGAAGTCATTCCCCAGGGGATCTACCAAAGAGATCCGCGTCCAATCCTGGAATAAAACAACTACCCTGTACGCACGCGAAGTTTCGATCGGCGAACTATCGTTGGGCAATCACAACCTGCGAGCTGTCAAGCTTCCGGCCATTGACTTGAGCGCTATCGCCAATGCCTGCGGCGGCACAGTCGACGGAATCCTCGGCGTTGACCTTCTGGAGCAATTGGGCGTGACGATCGATCTGAATCGCAGCGTTGCGCGCCTCGGCATTACGCCATCAAGTTCCTCGGAGGTGTCCCTTATCGCGGACATGGAGAAAGCAATACATTCCTGCTCGGAAGCTTTCAACAACAGAGACGCCGACAAGCTTGCTTCCTGTTTCGATCCGGATTTCGTCCTGAGTTCTCCGGGCGGCGAACTACATGGGCGAAACGAGGCCACCAATCATTTTCGGCAAAAGTATTTCGACACCAACCCGCGCATCCATCTTTCCCTGACGATAAGCGACCAGCGAGCCGTAGGTGATGTGGTGTGGAGCTTGTACGACTACACCATCGAATCTTCATCCGTCCACGCTGAAGGCCGGGGCATGATGCTCTGCCGCAGATCCGACAACCGTTGGTATATCCTCAGCATGCATGAATCGCCGGTCGATCCAGGCCTCGAGCTAAAGGGTCGAAATTGATGAGTTTGTCGAAAGGGACGAGTGTAATGACTTTCCAGCGGGCTGTCATTCGCCAAAATGTTTGCTGGCCGAAGAATCAATGACTTACAGCCTTGGGTCGGAGCGCCGTCTGCTATAACCCTGGCTCATGGACAGCCTGTTTTTGCTCTGGTTCGGAGTACTCGTTCGCCTTTTTCGTGGCCGTGGGAAACTTGTATTGGAGAATCTCGCGCTGCGGCAACAGCTCAACGTTCTAAAACGTCGACATCCAAGGCCACGGCTCGATTTGTTCGACAAACTGTTCTGGATTATTGCCCAGCAGTGATGCTTAGGTTATCCTGAGCACCAGCGTGATTCGACGCTTGTTCAATCTGCGTTTCATCGTGCATGTCAGTCGTCACCCCGGTTCAGGCCAAACAATCTGCTCCAGGCCTATGTTCGTGAAGTAGGGGCCGCTTCCGTATTCCAGCCTGAGTTTAACCCCTGATGGCGTCTTCAGAATTGCTCGCACTACGCCGTCTACTTCCCGGCCTGCGAACAGTCTGAATCGGACGCGGTCACCAACCCTCGGAACAGGCTTTTCGATAGCCACGCCGCATGCTACCTCCCGGGTTGAGATTAGAGCAATTCGATTGTCGCAGTCTGCTCGCTTCACGGAGGCTTAGAACCTTCTCAAACTGGGCTGGTAGCCCGGTTTCTTCCTTTGTGGTGGGTGTATCTGGTATCTCTGCTCCTACCGCCTGAAGGTCATTCGGTGCCATTTAGTTCTTATCTCTCCTAATTTTCTTTTCATTTAGTGAACTGCTATTGTACTTTGAACTTAATTTGGATTACACGATGCGGCATAGCGAGAGGGGTAAGAGCGGGAGCTACGTCGCGGCCACTTTCGACGTAAACGCCCCGTGGTGGCACCTGCCGAGACTTGCCCGGGAGCGGGCGGGCGAATCGGAGCCCCGGCATCATCCGAACGTCCGCCAAGCGGCCGATGACACTAGGCTTGCCGGGCATCCAAGACGCGCTATAATTGAAGCCCCATCGAAGTACATGGCGAGCTGATCTCGCGATTGATCCACAATGAGTGCCCTCGGCTTAGCTGACAGCATTTGAGAATACGGATGCACAAGAGGTTCATCGACCGGTTATTGTTACCAGCCATCTTTGGCTTGAGCACAATCATAGTTGCACTGATCCTTTGGCAAATGCTGGTCACCCATCGGCTCGCCGAGATCCAGGCTGCGGCGAAAGAGCAAGCTTCGTTTGTGAAGACTAAGACGGAGTCCGAGTTGAGCGCGCGCATCCTGCCGTTAGAGCGCTTGGCCGGGCGCTGGCATACACATGGTTCCTCAGACGAGCAGGACGTCAAGGCGGATGCCAGCCTGTTGATGAGCGGCTACCCCGCTTACCAGGCGATCGAGTGGGTAGACCCGAAGTTCCACGTACTCTGGGTGGCCCCGGAGAATGGAAATGAAGCTGAAATCGGCGCGGACCTGAGTGCCGTCCCCGGGCTGCGCGCGACGCTCGAAGACGCCGCCCGCAAAAATAGAACGATGGTTGCACCGCATGTTGATCTGCGACAGGGCGGCCGAGGTTTCTTGGTTTGCGTACCCGCGTACTCCGGGAAAAAACTCAGCGGTTTTCTAGTCGGTGTATTTCGCTATCAGGAGGTGCTTTCCTCGATCCTTGAAGGTGTTGGGCCGGACTACTGGGTCGCAGTTTTCGATGGGAGTGAGGGTGTCTATAATCGCGCGGGGGTCAGCCCGCCAGAAGGGCCCTATGTCCAGGAGGCAAATATTGAGTTTCAGCAACTAACCTGGCGAGCGCTGGCCTGGCCGAAGACGGGGGCAGTTGCTTACACAAGATCACCTCTGCCGACGCTGGTCTTCGGCGGCGGCATTCTGATGGCTTTAATACTCGCGTTTGCAGTTTATATGGCGGAGACAGCACAGCTAAACGTCAAGAAATTGGAAGCCGCCAATCGTGAATTAGAAAGAGAAATCGCCGGGCGCGCGCAAGCAGAAGAAGCATTACGCCAGGCGCAGAAGATGGAGGCCGTCGGCCGATTGGCCGGTGGCGTGGCCCATGACTTCAATAACTTGCTCATGGTCATCCGCGGCCAAGCAGCGCTTTCGCAGACCAACGTTAGCCCTGGTAGTACGCTGCGCCGCGAGTTAAGCGAAATTGTGAAGGCTGTGGATCGGGCTTCGTCATTGACGAGGAAGCTCTTAGCCCTTGGGCGCAAGCAGGTGCTCCAGCCGCGGGTGCTGGACCTCAATGCCCTGGTCACTCAAGTAGCGGAAATGTTGCCCCACGTGGTTGGCCAAGACATTAAGCTGAGTATGGATCTCCAACCTGAGCTCGGGCGTGTAAAGGCCGACACCGCGCAATTGGAACAGGTCATCATGAATTTGGTATTTAACGCCCGGGACGCTATGCCGCGCGGGGGCGAGTTGACGATTCAGACTGCGAATTGCGACCTGAATGCCGCTTGGAGCCGCAGTCACCCAGGTGTTCAAGCCGGCCCTCACGTGATGCTCGCTGTGCGCGATACTGGCCACGGTATGGACGAGAACACCCAGTCGCATCTTTTCGAACCCTTCTTCACCACCAAGGACAGCAGCAAAGGGACTGGACTGGGATTGGCCACTGTTTACGGGACAGTGCAACAGAGCGGAGGTTCCGTCACCGTTTCTAGCAAACTTGGTTTGGGGACAACAATTCAAATCTATCTTCCGCGCGTTGAGGAACCCGTTGAGATTGTTGATACACCCGAGCCAATCCTTCGCTCTCTGCAAGGAGAGGAAAGGATCCTCGTGGTGGAAGATGACGATGCCGTGCGCCGTATGACGCGCCAGTTCCTAGAGATTAGAGGGTACGCCGTGATCGAAGCAATGAGCGCCGCGAATGCAATTCAGTTCGTGGAGTCCCACGACGAAACGATCGATTTGGTGCTTACAGACGTGGTCATGCCTGGCATGAAAGGACGCGAGTTGGTCGAGCGGCTGGCTAAGCTGCGCCCAACTTTAAGAGTACTTTACATGTCGGCCCATACGGAAGATGACGCGATCAATATCGGGATTCTCAGCCCAGGAGCGGCCTTTATCGGGAAGCCGTTCAGTCCGGACGAACTGGCGAGCAAGGTGCGCGACGTCCTGATTGGGAATAGCGAAAGCTCCGGTGAACAGCCCTGCGCTACAGCTCTCAAGCCTGAAAAAGGTTAAGTATCTCCTCGCGGCGCGCTGCATCACCGCTGGGCCGCGCTCTAGAAAACAAAAGGCCCGCACTTGTACGGAGAATTCAAACCTAAGCAAAAGCACTGTCGCGTATATACAGCCAAAATCCCAGCGGCTCGGCCCCGCGAATCTCCTCCTAACTCTTGATAAACGCACTTACCCGACATGTCGAGGCCATCCTGAGATAACACTCGGGACAAACGGATATAATCTCTCTGCATGGTCCCTCCTTCCTACAAACCGCGAAGGAAGTTCATGGAATTGGCTGTCTCGGAAGCCAAACGCGCCGGTGACCGAGGCGACTATCCCATCGGCGCGGTCATCACCCGCCTTACGGGCAGACGCGAAGTGGTCATTGCCAGCGCCGGTAACCGCGTAAAGACTTCGGGATCAAGCATCAAACACGTGGAGTTGGAAACCCTCAAATACGTATCGAGCGGCTATGGTCGCTACCTGTCCGACTTCGTCCTCTACTCCACCCACGAGCCCTGTGCCATGTGCGCCGGTGCCTGCGTGTGGTCTAGAATCGGTGCGGTCGTCTATGGTGTTTCCCAAGAAGACATTGCCGCTTATGGCCGCAAGCGCGGTACGGAAGACTACAAGTGGCGAGCTTGTCTGATCCCGTGTCGGCTCGTCTTCGAGAAGGGCAATCATCCTATCCCCGTCACCGGCGGATTTCTGCGACGAGAATGCCAGAAATTGTTCAGCTACAGAACTATGCATCGGTAATCAATGCGAACTGGATTGGTTCACCATCCAACCGACTCAGTGCCTGGATAAACGCGGAAACTGAACAAGTGCCCGCCGCAGCCTCGACATGAATCCGAAACCACTCCGACCCGGCGACCATCCAACTTCCGAGGTGCCCAATGGAAACCCACGAAGAATTGTTGGAGTGCCCTTTCTGCGGACTTGAACAGCCACCCGACGCAGCTCGTTGGGATTCTGACGAACGATTCGAAGCGATTTGTCAGGGATGTGGGAAGAAATTCTGCGGAACCGTTCGTCAGAATGCCGGTCTGGAATGGTCGGCCAGCTAGGCAGATCGACGCCCGATCGCAAATGAACAAATGAGTGTGGGAGGACGTAAACTTGCGTCAGGTCGACACGAATGCTGCTCACCCGAATATTAATTGCCATCATTATCGGCGGACTGGCCCTTATCGGCTACTTGCTGTACGTGCTGCGTGTAACTAACCGCGACGATCGTAAATAGCGCTCAGCGAACTCCAAGGCTTTTGATGCACGCATGGAGTCGGTTCCCCGCGGTCGGTGCGACCAACCACGATATGACAACCTCGGTGCAATTCTTGTGTAGTCTTTCCATCAGCAGCCGTTTGGACTCCTCTCTAGAAGAAAAAATCTGAACGACTGTCAGGAGCCTCGTTGGTATCTTGGCGGGTACTAGCGAGGCTCCGCTAATGCCCTCAAACATAACGGAGCCGTTTGCCGACATCACGCTGGTTCAATGAATGCTGCTTTTGCCGTCGGAAGAGGGGTTGGGACTGCGTTCGATGCTCGTGGACTTCGCGTGGCTTTCGTCGGCGTCCTTAAGAATGCGCCCAACCTTCGCCTGCTTAAACATCGCAGTCAAATTATCATATTTCGAGAACACTGCGTCCACGCCTCCGTTACGCGCCGCCCATTCCAAGTCGCGACTTGAATGGGCCGTCAACAGGTAAATCCGAGCACGGGGCAGGGAACACCTCCGGGGCCAGGTGGCTTCGCCCCATGATCTCGCACAGAGGTGCATATTCCAGATTCGTTAGTCCGGCGCCGTTTTCGTCGTTTCGCAAAAATAGGTTCCACAATCCTCGCCGCGCGAGCCCTCACTTTTAACTCTTCGAGTATGCCCTGGGCTTCCAGCGGTCGCGCTCTACCTCGTCATGAAACCTTTGCTCGTTCGGATAGACGTGCTCCTCCATGAACTTCTGCAGCCTGTGCTGCAGTTCTTTCGTTGTTTCATTGAACGCAAAGTTCATAAGTTTCGTCTACTTACCGGTAAAAGAGGGCGCTCGTTTTTCCAGAAAGTGCGCGACACCTTCTTTGAAGTCTTCGCACTGTAAGCTGGCAACCATCTCGCCCTCCGACGCTTCAAAACCTTCGGCAAGCGTCTGGAACATCGCTTCATACACTTGCCGCTTGATAACCCGCAGCGACCGCGGGCTCACATTGGCCGCCAACTCTCGCGCGTAGTCCTTTACCTTCCCCAGAAATACGTCTTGCGGAAAAACTTGATTCACTAACCCCATCCTCAGCGCCTCCGCTGCATCGATCATTCGCGCTGAAAGCAGCAGATCCAGGGCGTTGGCATGCCCCACCAAACGCGGCAGCATCCACGCCATCCCATACTCGGCGATTAGCCCTCGACGCGCAAAAGCCGTGCCGAAACGCGCGGCATCGGAAGCAAATCGCAGATCGCAATATAGCGCGATCACCAGCCCTAATCCCACAACGGGGCCCTGAATGGCCGCAATCACGGGTTTTGTGATCGCCGGGAAGTACGAATATTTCTTCTGAAAATCCACGCGCACAGCTTCCCGGCCGCTGTCGGAAGAGTGCAACGCCTGAGCTCGCCGCGCTTCACCCAGGCCCTTTTCGGCGACGTTGCTCAGGAGCGACATATCCGCGCCCGCACAAAATCCGCGGCCCGCGCCCGTCAAGACGATTGCTCGAACGTTTTGGTCACGCTCCGCGTCTTCCATCGCGACGCGCACCTCGCGCTCCATCACTGCGGTCCAGGCGTTCAGTTTATCCGGGCGGTTCAAGGTAACGGTCGCGACCCGGTCGGCCACGTTGTACAACGTTTCCTGATTTGGCATAGCGGACGCGATTATATACAATCGGAGCTACGTTGGTCACTATCATGTGTGAGCGACTATCAGTATAGGATCGAATTCCAGTCCCGGCGATGCTTGAAGCCGATTGAGCACGTGACCGAATCTACTTTTGCCGCCAGCCGGACTCCTGAAAGCTGTTCCGGCAAGTGTCAGCTTTCTGCCGTCAGGTCAGATTTCAACGCAGGATGGAAGACGTGAAAACAGTTTGCGGGCGGAGGATTGCTCTTGAACACTCTCAATCATAAGTTCGAATTGGCCACCCGTCCGAAGGGCATGCCCAAGCGAAGCGATTGGAAATACGTGGAAGAACCGGTCCGCGAACCGAGCGAAGATGAGCTTCTGGTAAGAACCCTGTACGTTTCGCTGGATCCCGCAATGCGTGGCTGGATGAACGAGGGAAAGTCCTACGTTCCGGGGGTTGGCATCGGGGAAGTAATGCGGGCAGTCGCACTGGGCCGTGTTGTCGCCTCGAAGAACGTCAAGTTTGCGGTTGGTGACCATGTTTATGGATTGCTGGGCGTACAGGAGTATACGCTGACCAATGGCACCGGCCTCACGAAGGTCGACCCTGCGCTCGCGCCTTTGCCCGTTTATCTCGGCACGCTTGGGATGCCAGGTATGACCGCGTATTTCGGCCTGCTCGATATCGGTCAGCCTCAATCGAGCCAAACTGTCGTCGTTTCGGGCGCTGGCGGTGCGGTAGGCGCCGTCGTGGGGCAAATAGCGAAAATCAAAGGGTGTCACGTCGTCGGCGTCGCGGGAGGCCCCAAGAAATGCAGCTACGTCGTGAACGATCTCGGCTTCGACGCCGCTATCGACTACAAGACGGAGAACGTCCGGCAGGCCCTGCAGAAACACTGCCCCAAAGGTGTCGACGTTTACTTTGACAACGTGGGAGGCGACATCCTCGATGCTGTGCTGACTCAGCTTGCCCGCGGCGCCCGCATTGTCATCTGCGGTGCCATCTCGCAGTACAACAACACCGGGGAGATCAAGGGCCCCTCAAACTACCTGTCGCTCCTGATCCATCGCGCGAGCATGAAAGGCATGGTCGTGTTCGACTACGCCAGCCGCTATCGCGAAGCCGCGCGCGAAATGGCAGGCTGGATGGCCGCAGGCAGGTTGAAATCGCGCGAACACATCGTCGAGGGCCTCGAAACATTTCCCGACGCCTTGCTGAAGCTTTTCACGGGCGAGAACATTGGAAAACTCATCCTGAAAGTAGCGGACGAATAGTGACAGCGTTCCCTCGCAGACCTGATTTCATTCGCCGAGGCGCGCGACCGAGGAGCTTTGATGGCCTTCGCTGAAAATCAAGGAGTCAGACTCTATTGGGATGAGCAAGGGGCCGGCGAGCCCCTTTTGCTCATCATGGGTCTCAGTTATCCCTCCTATATGTGGCATCGTAGCCGACCCGTTCTCCGGGAGTGCTATCGCACCATTGCTTTCGACAATCGCGGCATTGGGCAGAGCGATGTGCCTCCCGGCACTTATTCCATCGCTCTGATGGCTTCTGATGCGGCTGCCGTTCTTGATGCTGCAGGCGTTGAGAACGCGCACGTGTTTGGTGTCTCCATGGGGGGCATGATTGCACAAGAATTTGCGCTTCAATATCCGAAGCGCGTGCGCTCGCTGATTCTGGGTTGCGCTACTGCGGGCGGTCCCCATGCCGTACAGGCCGAACCCGCAGCCATCCAAACTCTCATGCGCCAGGACATGACCCCCGAGGAATCCAAAGAGGCCATTATTCCGTTCATCTATGACCCTGCCACCTCGCGGGAACGCATCGACGAGGATATGGCCATCCGCATGAAGTGGTATCCCACGCGGCAGGGATATGCGAGCCAACTACAAGGCATCCTCGGCTGGGAAGCCTACAGCCGGATCCAAAAGATCACCGCACCGACACTCGTTATCCACGGCGAAACTGACAGACTCATTCCACCGCTCAACGCCAAGTTGATCGCCGATCGTGTTCCGGGCGCCAAACTGGTTCTAATTCGTCACGCCAGCCACATTTTCGAAACCGACCAACCAGAAGCGGCACACCAAGCTATCCTACGATTCCTCGGCACTCAGACGACCCGTGCGCAACACTCGCAAGCCTAGATCGAATCAGTAGAGGCGAGATTTCATCCCTGTGTGGAGGTCCGAGACTGCGTTTCCGGAGTGCTTCCAAGTCGGCGATTATCCGGGAGATATCGCATTTGATCGTGCGATTGCCAGAGGAACTCAAAGGAATATCGGGAGCTACGTAAAGCAAAGTTAGTTCCTCGTGACGCACGTAGAAAGGGAATCTAATTCGGAACTAGTTTGCCGATCGGCGGGAGAACAAGAGAATGGACCACGGGATTGTTCCCCCAAATCGTTTACTCGATCCTATAACATCCTGTCCGAGGGATCTCATCGGAGGCCAACATGGATGTGCACCTAGTTGACGGAACATATGAATTGTTTCGGCATTTTTTTGCAGTACCCTCAACGGTCGATTCGAATGGACAGGAAATCGCTGCAGTACGCGGTGTCCTGACCTCCGTTTTGTCCATGATCGAGCACGGTGCAACCCACATCGGAGTCGCCACTGACCATGTCGTCGAATCGTTTCGAAACGATTTGTATCCCGGATACAAGACAAGTGAGGGCGTGCCGCCGGAGTTACTCTCGCAGTTCCCTATTCTCGAGGGCGCCCTGGAAGCAATGGGGGTCGTGGTCTGGCCGATGGTCGACTATGAGGCCGATGATGCGCTCGCCTCTGCAGCCCATAAAGCAGCCAAGGATGACCGTGTGAGCCAAGTCCTGATTTGTACTCCGGATAAAGATCTCAGTCAGTGTGTGGTGGGCACACGAATCGTTCAGCTGGACCGGAGACGCGAAATCCTGCGCGATGAGGCCGGAGTCGTGGCGAAGTTCGGAATAAAGCCACAATCCATTCCGGATTTCCTCGCGGTCGTCGGCGATACGGCCGATGGCTTTCCGGGTTTGCCGGGATGGGGCGTAAACGCTGCTGCGCAGACCTTGGCCCAGTATCTTCACCTTGAAGGCATTCCCAAAGATTGGCGTGAATGGCATCCGACCATCCGGAAGGCGCGCTCGCTCTCCGAATCGCTGTTCAACTCATGGAGTGACGCCCTGTTGTATCGCACTCTTGCCACCCTGCGACTGGATGTGCCTGTCTTTGAAACCGTGGAGGACCTTTGTTGGAAGAGTCCGCGCCCAGCCGCGTTCGAGGAATACTGCATGCGAATGAAGTCACCCGACCTGCTTGGTCGCGCGACGGCAGTGTCCTCGCATAGATGATGATCGCTGGATCCCACAGGTACAGGGACAGAGAGGGACTTGGTGAAAGTCGCGACCTTCAACATTAACAACATCAATAAGCGGCTGGATAACCTCTTGTCTTGGTTAGCCAAAGCGGAGCCGGACGTGGTTAGTCTCCAGGAGCTCAAGGCGGAGCAGGGAGCCTTTCCGGTGAATGCCCTTCGATCTCTCGGGTACGAAGCAGTCTGGCAAGGGGAGCGTTCCTGGAATGGCGTGGCCATCCTCGCGCGAAACCACGCTCCCGTGCTGACCTGCACAAGCTTGCCGGGAAATCCTCAAGATCATCAAGCCCGCTACATCGAAGCGGCTGTTCAGGGAGTCCTGATCACTTCCATCTACCTCCCTAACGGGAATCCGCAGCCCGGACCGAAATTCGACTACAAATTGGCCTGGTTTGAGCGCCTCATTGTCCATGCCGCCGAACTCATGGCGAGCGGTGCCCCCGTGGTGTTGGCCGGTGACTACAACGTCGTGCCAACACCGCAGGACATCTATCCGACTCGATCGTTGGATAACAACGCTTTGATCCAACCCGAAAGTCGCCAAGCCTTTGCGCGTTTGCTGGCTCAAGGCTGGACCGACGCGATGCGGAGGCTACATCCGGACGGGCCGCTCTGGACATTCTGGGATTACAAATATGAACGGTGGCCAAAAGACAAAGGCATGCGACTGGATCACTTGCTGCTCTCGCCGAAGGTGTCGGACCGGCTCGCGGACGGTGGTGTAGACCGATGGGTGCGAGGGCAGGTAAATGCGAGCGACCATGCGCCAACGTGGATAGTGCTCGATCTTAGACCAGAGCTGGTAATTCAGCAAAAACAAGCCGCTAGGAACAAGAGGTGATCGGGTGCTTTTCCGCCGCGAGTAGGCGTCACTCCCATCCAATACCGGGGCCGGACTGACCGTCGAGACTCTCATCTCAGGTTGCGCGAGACTTCAACAGGCTGGCAAGATACCGCTGCCAAATTTCAATATTACTCCAGGTCACGAGGCGGACCACTTCGCCATGGATATGTCCTTAATAGCGTCGACGCGCGGCGTAGGCCTGCTGCTTGCTTACGCACAGAATTTTCTCCCTTCAACTGTTCCTAGTCGTCCTCTTAGGGGGCGATTCGCCGACGATCGATCTGATTCTCGGTTACAAAAGGTCTAACAAGTCTCCCATCCTGAAGCTTTTGTTTTCCAGATTGGACGACTTCACAACCGAGCTAGACCGTAGCCGCCGCCGACGCACGTGAGGACGAACGGGTGCTTGCTCCATTGGTTTTCGACCAGCTCTTGCGAAGCTCTTCGGCGCGACGGATAACGCGGTCGATCACTTCATGGGACATCAAGTCTGTAGGGCCAACGCCAGTCGTGTCAGCAGCCGGAGGGATCTCCAACATCTGCAGCTTTTCGAAGACGGGCTTCATCGCGCGGGCAGGGTTACGCAGAAACTCCGAACTGCGGATGCGCGTAAAGATCCAACCCATGCGTTCCAGCACCGATTGCCGCTCCATGTCTTCGGGAAGTTTTTCGAGCGGTTGATAGCGATCACCGTCACATTCGATCGCAAGGCGTTTTCCGTCGCCTTCCACCACCAGATCGATTCGGAACGTTCCAATTCTCCAGTGCGGGGTCACGCGATAGCCCGCCGCCGCGAGACGCTTCATCACTTCACGCTCGAAATTGGATTGCGTGCGCTTTTCTTTTTCTTCGAGCGCGCCCATGAGGCGCGCGGGGTCTTCCGCATGCTCAATCAATTGCCGGCGGAGGTCGTCCGCTTTCAAGTCGTTATTCGGAGTGAGCGAATGCACGATCCACATCTGGTCCCGGGCGCGGCTGGCGGCGACGTTAAACCGTTGTTTGAACAGTTCTTGATCCCGCAAAGAGAGAGAACCGCGCTCAGCGGTATCGACCAGCGAAATGAACACCACGTCGCGTTCGTCTCCTTGGAATTGCGCGGCGTTTCCGCAAAGCACTCGATGGAGTTCGTAGCGTTCTGGAGAAACATGGGCACGGACCAGGTTGTCGATTTCAATGGCCTGCTCGTCGCCGACCAGAGACACCACTCCGAAGCTCAAGGGCTGGCCGGCTTCGTTCTTCTTGTATTCGGGCTGTTCGATCGCAGCGGCGACCAGCGAGGCAACCGTCAACACTTCCTGACGATTCACCTTGCCGTCGCGGCTGGCACCCGTGACGCGATGCGCGATGGTGTGCGGCCGCAGATGAACACGGCTCGCGTCGCGCAGTGGCTTGATACGGCCGTCGTAGGAAATCATGTTGCTGAACTGGATGATCTCCGGAACGCACCGGAAATGTTCCACAAGACACGTCGTCCCGCCGAACGACTGGCGAGCGAGATCGTAGATCGAGATTTGCCCGTCGTAGAGGTCGGCGTTCGGAATTCCCCGGAGGTACTGGAAGATCAGGTTTTGAATCACGCCCAAATCCTGCCCCACCGCCGACGGGCTGACTTGCTCGTGGTCGCCGACAACGAGCACGGTGTTCCCTAGGTACAGCGCGACTAGCGCCATCACGTCGCTTTGGCTCGCTTCATCGATAATGACCACATCGAAGCGCGTCGTGTGGGGATCGAAGTTTTCGACCACGCGCGAAAGTGGCATGACCCAGACGGGAACGGCCCCGCGGCACTCGCTCATTTTTCTGGCCGCTTCCGTGCGCAAGAGAGAAACCCGGATTCCGTGACCTTTCCCGATGCGGCGGATGGTATCGAGCCAACCGACCAGCGCCTGGCGCTGGCGCGAAGATGTGCGGCGTGCTTGTGAGGACCAGGAGCGTTTATCAATAAGTTCGACGGTCGCGCGAAGCAACTGCTCGCGCATTTTTTCGCTCTTCGTCTGCAAGGCTTCGAGCGAAACGCCGGAGCGGCGATCGAGTTCGTCATTGAGTTGGCGCCAGGTCCACGCGGAAGCGGCGTCCCGCGGCGGCTCTCCTCGGCCATGCACGCCGGTGCGGTTGCGAATCGCGCCCGCCCAGGCGGGAGCCGCGGTCTCGAGCTTTGCGAGCAGAGCACGGCGCAGATCGAGGTCTGCTTGCTTGCTCTTTAGTTCCAGGAGCCGTTCGTACGCTTCGCGGTAGCGATTAAAATTCTCGTCACTCACGGCTGCCAGCAACTGGCCGATCACCTTGGATGCTTTCGCTACTCGGGCGGCGAGCTTCAGCTGATTCTTGAGGTCGCGGGATTCTTCCTCGAGTTGCAGCAGCTTCAGCTTCTTGAAGCGAGAATTCAGAATCGGGAGCAGCGCACCCGTCACCGCGATGTGGATGCGTGCCAACTCGCCATCGGAACCAACGATGGCAGGCTGTTCCGCGAGAAACTTGTCCCAGCGAAATCCGTTGTCCTCGAGCCTTTTCTGTAGTGGAACCCAGGTGCGCTCCTGCCAGGCGAGGCAGTCTTCGATGGAGCTGCAATACTGCATCAGCGTTTTCTCGACCTCGTCACCCATTTCGCCTGAATGCGGAGTGCCGAGAGTCGCTACCTGGCGATCCCACCGGGCGCCGAGATCCTCGCGCAGGCCTTGGAGCCGGAAGAATTGGCGCAAAGCGTGAAAATGCTCGGGCGCGCGTGGACGTGCGTGGTTCACTTTCGTTTGTTCTAAGAATTGGCTCCACGCCTTGTGCGTGAACAAGGTTAAGGAGCCGAGCTTGCCTCCCTCCTCAAGATGCGCGAGGATTTCGCCGGCCACGCGTTCCTGTTCTTGGACCGCGGAATTGCCCGAAGACTCCGGGCCGTATTTGACGAAGGATTCCTGCGCGTTTGCAGCCTCCCGATGAACCAGCCGCACGAAGCTGACAAGCTGATCCCAAGGTTGCCGGTGCACGTCGCCGTATTTGCCAGCGTAAACTGCGGCAAGTTTCCATTTGTCTTTTCCGGAAAGCGGTTCGACCGCCTGCGCGAGAGCGGCAGCGAGTCCTTCGATTTCTTCTGGCGTTCTCTGCGTAACATTGGAATCCCACAAGTCCGAGCGTAAATCGAGATCCTCTACGCCAAGACGGTTGCGCTCACTCACGCTGGCTTCAAAGTCCTCCGCTCTCGGAAGATCGTGAAGCTCCGGAAGATGACCCAAGAGTTCCTGCTCGTCTTCGCGAGAAAGCGAAATGCCCGTGCGATAGAGGTCAGCCAGCTCAACCGGAGAAAGAGGGAGCGGTGCCACCGCCGCGGCCGGACCAGGGATCCAGCCGTGCGCTTCCTTGTCCTGCACCACCTGGCGGGCGGCATCAGCGGGCACCCACGACTTTCCAGCAATCGTAATCTCCCGGTACTCGTCCGCGCGAGCCTCCGTCAATTGATTCCGGATTTCATCGAGCTTCTTTACGAGGTCCAGCCGCTCGGACTCTAGTTTCTTTGCCTCCAGTTCGAGCGATCCCGCGTCGACACGCGACAGTCGCTCCGCAATGGACCCCACGGCACTCTCCAGTTGCTTCCTGCTGTCCAAATCACTTTCGAGCACGCTGACGCACAAGGGACGCAACTCGGAAACGATGTGATGGCGAACCATGCGCAGCGCCTTTGTCGTGTGACTGGTGACCAGAACGCTCTTGCCTTGAGCCAGCAGATGGCCGACCAGATTTCCGATGGTATGCGTCTTCCCCGTGCCGGGAGGGCCTTGCACCAAAACGCCTCCATGTTCCTCAAGTTGCTGAGCAATTCGGATCTGCTCGGGATTCGCCGGTTTGCTCAATAGCACTTCACCTGGTTGCGCGGAACCGTTAAGGGATAGATTCGGAGCTCCGACAACGGGAATCGGCGATTCTTCTCCCACAATATTCAGGAGTGACCAAGGCAGATCTTCGCGAGTGCGAAGGTCTGCGAGGATGCCCTCGATCGCGGCAGCAAATCCCAAGGTGCGCGCGCGCAGGAAGAGCACCGGATCCCGTCCAATATAGGGGTCGTTTGATTCTTTGTTCGGTGCGCGCTCCTCGAGGAACTCTCCGCGCGGGGAGAGCAGCACGACCAACCGTTTTAGAAAACCGGAGGTGGAACCATTGAACAGCGGATGGAAGCCCCCCTCGTCCAATTCTTCGCGGCATCGTCCGATCGCCCGCCCATCCACATCATTCATCGACTGGAACAGGGCGGAATACAGTTCCACTGGATGGTCGGCTTCGGAAAGCGTGAACTCGGGCACGGACGCGTCGAACTGCAATTGGAGGCGCTGGAGGAGAATCGGGTGATAAATGCCTCCTTCCGTGCGCTGCCAACTCAAGATGCCGTCTCCGAGGATCAGTTCCACGCGCTCCGCTTCGCGATCGATACGGCCGTAGAGCGCGTAAAATGTCTCGAAGATTTTCATCGCCGCGCGAGCGGGCTTTTCGGTTTTCAACCATTCCTCGCGCAGGAACTTCCAGCGTTCCAGGCTCGCTGTCCTTGCCGGGTCATCGGCAAACTTCGCAATCCTCGGTTCCGCGCGGTTGTCGGATTCCTCCAGAGTTTCCTCGACGGTGACGGGGTTCGAAGGATCGTCCCAACCTTCTTCGAGCCAAGCCGCAATTTCCGCGGGCGGTTCCGGTGGGCGAGACAACCGCGGACGCTGCACCTTCAAAACGTAATTCGCGCCGCCCTCTTCCGAACTCGGGCTGCCTCCGCTCTTTGTTTTCGCGGAACTGTCTTTTCCCGTCCCTCGTTGAATGGACGGATGCTCGGGAAGCTCGCGAAGATGGAGATTCCAAGGCTGCTCCCGAATCTGCCGTTTCGCCGGATTGCGGTGCTGGTTCAGGGCCTCAAGATAGCGGAACACGCGTGTGAGCTTTTCCCGGGCAACGCGCAGTTTTTCAGCATCCATGGCTTGCTGCCTCTGTTGAGACACTTCTAAAGCCTTGAGGGTGGGCGGTAGAGACTTCAGAATATCAATTTGCCGTGCGTCGTCTCAATGGTACCCAGCTAGTACCGCTGTATGAAAAAAGCGCTCATTTCTGACCTGCACTCAGATCCTCGAGCTTGCGTTTTAACTGTTCAAGCTTCTGTCCGGCCTCACCGAGCTTGCCTTCCGCCGTTAGTCGCTGGTAGTCGGCGAGGTCTTTGGCCGCTCCCGCGATGAGTGCATTCACGTCCGCCATAGGCTTGGTGACGGCAACCGAGGCTGCTGCGCCTCGTTCCGATTCCGCGGGAGCACTTGTGCCGCTTAGCGACGAAGCCTCCCCCCCAAACAGAGCCCTCATCGCCGAGTCGAAGGTCGGTCCATAGGCGAGCCGATCCTGCAGCGCAAGCACCACCAGACGCAACTCCGGCATCGGACTGCGCTCGGCCTGCAAGTAAATCGCTTCCGCATACAACAGTGCGTGCCCACACGGAATGACCAGCAGAGTGCCTCGCCGTACGTGGGATCCTTGCTGATTCCACAACGTCAATTGTCCCGATAGTTGCGCGTTCTGATCGATTCGCGCTTCGATCTGCAGAGGGCCATCGACGAGCTTCGTTTTCGGGAAGTCGTACACTACCGATGTACCGTATTGTTCGCCGTCGCTGCGTCCAGCAATCCAGCCGATCAGGTTGTTCCGGTTCGCCGGCGTGAACGGCAGAATCTCCACGAACTCGACAGCGGTTTCGCCCGGCAGTTTCATCAGCACGAAGTTGGGCTCCATCGCCACCGTTTTCTGCTGACCGGACTCGTCCATGCCGACTTCGGAAGCGACGGTCCACAGGTCCTCGCGGTTGTAGAACACTTGTGGGTCGGTCATGTGATAAAGACCGTATACAGCCGCCTGCAGCTTGAGCAACAACTCGGGATAGCGCACGTGTTTGCGCAGCGTGGGCGGCATGGCCGCTGCATCTTGGAACAGAGTCGGAAAAATCTGGCGATAGGCCATGATGATGGGGTCCTGCAGGTCAAACACATAGAACGTCGTGGTGCCATCGTAGGCGTCGATGACCACCTTGACGCTGTTCCGCATGTAGTTAACGAGGCTGCTGCCGAGCGTGTAGTGGCGCGAGTAGGGATAGCTGTCGGAGGTGGTAAACGCATCCATCATCCATGACAGCCGGCCATCGTCGCCGACAACGATGTACGGATCCGATTCGTAAGTGAGAAATGGCGCGAGCGCTACCACACGATCGCGCACGTTGCGACGCATCAGCAGACGGCTTTCCGCGTTGATATCGTCACTGAACGGCAGCTTCGTCAGGTCGCCTTGGTCGGAGGCGATGAGAAGCCGGCGAAGGAAACCGCCGAGGAGAATGCCGCCATTGCCTTCGTAGGACGTCAGACTGTTAGTCTGGCCTTGCGGGTAGTTGAATTCCTGTTGCCGCGTCTTCACGTACACGTCGGTATTGGTGAGCTCGCCGAAATAGATCTCCGGGCGCTTTACAACAATGCTAGGCACGGTGCCCTGAACGGGCATATTGCTCAAAATGAATGTCGGCAGTCCTTCCGGCGTGAACCCATTCACAGGATTCATGGTGATACCGTAACCGTGCGTGTAAATCAGTTTCTCGTTGATCCAATTGCGGCTGCTCTCCGGGAGCTTATCGACGTTGATCTCGCGCGCGGCGAGCATCACCTGACGCATGGTGCCGTTGATTTCATAGCGATCGATATCGATATCGGGAAAGTCGTAGTAGGTTCGAATTTCCTGAATCTGACGGAGCGTGTCCTGCAGTGCGCGCCAATCCCACAGCCGGATGTTCTGCAGCGTAGCCTGATTGTGCGCCGGATCGGCCGCCTCGACGGTGGTCTCCGCGGGAAATTCGCGCTGCGCGAGGCGGTCCAGTCCATAGGCCTGCCGCGTCAGGTCAATGTTGTAGGCAATGTAGGGTCGCTCGCGAACCAGTTCGTTGGGCTTGACGATAAAGCTGCTGACGTACCAGCCGACAATTTGAAGCACGAGATAACAGACCGCAGCTGGAGCGACGGCTGCCAACAGCCAGCGCACGCGCGGCACCGCCACGACATTGATGGTTGCAATCGCAGCACCGAGAACGAGCGCGACACAGACGGCAAGCATCCCAGGAAGCATGACGTGCGCATCGGTGTAGGTCACCCCGCCAAAGATCGTATGTTCGTCGAACAATCGCTCGAACCGGGCGATATAGGCGCGCATCGCGAGGATCAGCAACAACAGCCCAAACGTAATGGAGAACCCGCGCCATGGCCGCGAGGTGTAGCTGCTTCGGCGTCCCGAGAGCATTCGAGTGCTGCCGGTAACGAAAATGAAGAAAACGGCGACTAGACAGGCAATCACGCCTAGCGTCAGCAGCCAGCCCACGATGAACTGCCATGCGGGCAGAGAGAATAGATAAAAGTTAATCGCCTTGCCGAAGATCGGATCCACCGGGCCACCGGTCGCGCTTGGTGCGTACCAAAAAAGCGCGAACGAAGGCCACTCACTCATCATGCTGGCCCCGGTCACGACGGCGATAACGAGGGAGACCCCGAGACCAAGGAGGTGCAGGATGCGAGCAACCGGTAAATTCAGCGGCTGGCCGCCAACGACGATCCTGTACTCGTCCGGCAGCTCGGATTGGTAAGCCCTCCTCAGCGCCAGAAACCATCCGTACAGAAAAAGAAATGTAACCGCAAAAAATGCCGCAAACACTATCCACTGAAGAGTGAGACTCTTCCGGAACACATCCCTGTAACCGAGCGACCCGAACCAAAGGGCATCGAGGTAATACGATAGTGCCGTTCGGCTGCTGAAGATGACGATGGCAAGGAGGGTCAAAACGAGGAAAAACAGACCGCGATGGCGCCGCGCCGGTTGCTGCCAGTCGACTATATCGGGCATGACCCTAGCCTGCTTTCAAAAGCGCTTCCGTTTGACGACCAAGTAGACCCAATTGTACGCTGTCTACTCTCGAGACCTTCGACTATCGGGACCCAAAAAGATTCTCCAGCAACTTTTGTGGGACATCGCGGTGAAAAAGAAAATTCGTACTGCCTGATATTATCAATGTCTACCTCAGTGAAGAACATCTCAAAATTCGAAGTAGTTTTTTGGGGAAGAACCGAATGCTGAGCGTTCGGCAGGGAACCGAATCGTGCCTGCCGGTCAGCGCCCCAAAATCTCGACTGCAAGGCATTATAACTAAACAACTTAACGACATGCGCTCTGTAAACCATCTGTTATTTCTTGACATTCGATAACACAACTGTTATAAAAGACAAGTCATGAGACCTCACGAATTTCGCTCTGCACGGCTCACTAAAGGCTGGACCCAAAGCCAGGCAGCAACTCGTCTAGGCATGACCCAGGCATATTTGAACTACTTGGAGAACGGAAAAAGACGATTGACCCCTGAACTCGTTCGTAGGGCCACGTCCGTTTATGGACTATCACCTAGGAGTCTGCCCGTCACGGATGGATTTGTGCCCGTCGAAACAAGCGATCAACACTTGGCTGAAGCTCTGTCCACTCTTGGCTATCCAGGGTTCCGCTATCTCCGCTCACATATAGCTAAAAAACACCCTAACGAGTTCTTGCTGACTGCCTTGGCCCAAAAAAGTCTTGATGGACGCGTTGCCCAAGCCTTGCCATGGGTAGCCGTGAATTCCGCGGAACTCAATTCCTGGCTTGTCGAGAATGCGCGCAAATTTAATCTCCAGAATCGTCTTGGCTTTGTTGTCTCGCTAGCCCGGCGCGCAGCCGACAAATTGAATGTCACCGCGAAAGCGACAGCACTGGACCACTTTCAATTGCTGCTCGACGACAGTCGCCTTGCAAAGGAAGATTACTTTTACCGTCCTCCACGCACAGAGAGTGAAAGCCAGTGGCTAAGAAAGAATCGCACCGATGATGCGGTCCACTGGAACTTGCTCACTGACATGAAGCCAGAACATCTTCAATATGTCGGCTAATCGCGCGCCCGGAGAATTTCCTTCCCCATGGAAGGAGTTCCTCGCTGAATTGGACGGCATGCTCACGGAGCCACTCGAACTTCATTGCATCGGCGGATTTGTCCTAACCTTTTTCTACGGTTTGCCTCGCACGACCGGAGATATCGACTACTTCACTGCGGTCCCTGGCAAATCTGAATCTTGACGAAATCGCAGGACAAGATTCGCCACTACATAAGAAACACAAGGTGTGGCTTCATCGCGTCGGTGTAGCGAATTTACCGGAAGACTATGCAGTTCGGGTGGGCGATATGGCTCCCGCACAATTCAAGCACCTCAAATTGCTCGTCAGCGATCCTTATGATTGCATTCTGTCCAAACTCGAGCGAGCTAGCCCAAAGGACAGGGATGACGTGGACTATTTGTTCCGTTCACAAAAACTCGATGCCCAAGTCTTGCGTGAACGTTCAAAACCGAGCTTCGCCATAATCTGATCGGGAACATCGAATGGCATGATCAGACGCTCGAGTTCTGGATCGAAATTTTCGAAGCTCCGCGCTAACTTTCGCTCTGGTTTCTGCCAACACACCTCACCATCTCCCGTTTTGCTTCGAACTCGGCATAGAGTCGAATGCCATGGCATTCGGTAGAGAACCGAATACTGCCAGCCCTGTCCAATCCTTAAACTTTCTCAGGTGAGCTTACCCCTCAGCGGTGATCTTCTAAGCCAAACAAAAATATATTGTTAGACCAGCTTGGATCCAAAGTTGGGGTCCGACCGAGAGGGCAGTTCACTCCTTCCGACTGAGCCGGCAGCACTGGCCCAGTGTTGTTCTTTGCAGCCGAGGGGTGGCGAAAGTCGAACCGTATTTAGGATTACCGATGGCCAGCAAGACTTGTAATTTTAGGGCGGTATTCGTTGGCACCTGTTGGCACTCGTTGGCAGAGGAGGAGGGACCTGATGGATGGCTACACGCGAGAAGCCCTTCGGATCGAGCCCGATACGTCGCTGCCCGGTCAGCGGGTGGTGCGGATACTGGATGCGGTGCGAGAACGACGCGGAACACCGACCGCGATCCAGGTAGACAACGGAACGGAGTTCACCAGCCGCGTTGTGGATCAATGGGCGTATCAGAATCAGGTGGCGCTGCACTTCATTGAGCGCGGCAAGCCGACGCAGAACGCGTTGATCGAGAGCTTCAACGGGAAGTTCCGAGATGAATGCTTGAATCAGAACTGGTTCGTGGATCTCCGACAGGCACGGGAGGTGATCGAAGCCTGGCGGGTGGATTACAACACCGTGCGCCCGCACAGTTCGCTAAGGTATCTGACGCCGGAAGAGTTCACCGCAAGTGCGGCCAAGCGACCGGCGTCTCCCCCCACGCCGGTCGTCTCTATCGTCCCGACGTGGGCAAATTCGGATGTGCAAGAACCCCGGAGTGCTAACTTATGACTGGACCAAAAACGGGGGGCAGGTCACGTGAGCTATCACGACTACTGGTGGAATCCTTTGACGCACAACTACAAGCTCGCTGTCGCAGAATACAATTTGCAAACTCTGCGAGCCGAATCACATTACTTTTCACAAGAGACAAATGACTCTTTCGGCTGACGGCGATGTGGCGTTGGAAGATGGCTCAGGAAAACAGCAACACTTTGAGTCTTTGAACATCAAGATCGCGAACGGCGCCTTCGTGGTGCTTAGTAGCACTCCTAAACTTGATTAAGTCTGGTAACCGTTGAGGCCTGGGCAGCCAAGGATGTTCGTCCTGCTGATAATCCACGCATCTGGCAGCCGCAAAAACCATTTTGAATACCCACTACAAAATCAGTAGGATATTTGGCTGCCAAGGATCACACGTCGAAGTTTAATCCGCGATGGCGTCATCGCAGCATCCGTTGCGACACTCACGCCTGCCGGCCAGTCCAAGGTTGCCGCGCGTGAAGACACGTCAGGCAACGTGTTTCACGTATTCGCCTTCCAGTGGAAGCCCGATACATCGCAAGCTCAGAAGGACAGAGCCGTCAAAGAGATCGCTGCTTTCCGAGGGCAGATTCCCGGACTTCTGCAGACCCACGCGGGGCCCAACACTTCGCCGCGAGGAAAGGCCTACACGTTCGGCGGCATCATGCAATTCAAGGATCAACCTCGCTTGACGCCTATGTCCAACATCCCGTGCATCAAGCCCTGCTCGTGTGGCTCGTTCCGCTGATCGACGCAATAGAATTGGACCTTCGCGCCTGAGTAAGTCCAGGTCATTTGCCTCACTTCCACCGAAGATGATTCTCCAAGCTTTCCCCGCGCAGTGAAGTGCGAACGATTTCGGCACTAAGGCCTTTCAATAAACATATAATCTAATTCGACGGTGTCGCCATGTCGTTCATCCCGGGGACAAAACTCGGGCACTACGAAGTCATCGCTCTCATTGGCGCGGGTGGCATGGGAGAAGTGTACCGGGCCCGCGACCCTCGACTTGGCCGTGATGTCGCGATCAAAGCGCTGCCGGCTAATTTCGCCGCTGATCCCCATGCACTCCAACGATTCGAACGTGAAGCACGCATAGTTTCGGCGTTAAGCCACCCGAACATCTGCCCGCTTTTTGACCTCGGCATCCAGGACGGCAACCAATTCATTGTCATGGAGTGCCTCGAGGGACGCACCTTAAAGGAAGCGATCGGCGAGCAGCCTCTGCCGCTCTCCTCTATCGTTGACTGGGGAATCCAAATCGCTTCGGCGCTTCAGGCAGCGCATGCGAGCGGCATTATCCATCGCGACGTCAAGCCGGCCAACATCTTCATCACCCGGCAGGGCGTTGCGAAGCTCCTGGATTTTGGTCTAGCAAAAATAGAAAAGACTCGAGCAGGTGCGGACTCGCTTGATGATCAGACCCTTACCGCCACCGAACTAACCTTGCGTGGAGTTCCCGTCGGCACAATAGCTTATATGTCTCCCGAACAAGCCCAAGGCATGCCTGCCAGCCCGCAAAGTGATCTCTTTTCCCTCGGTGCGGTGCTATATGAAATGGCGACGGCTCGTCGCGCATTTCCCGGCATCTCCACCGCCGAAATATTTGCAGCCATACTGTACTCTGCTCCCATTCCTCCGAGCCGTCTGAATCCTGCGATTCCCCGGGAATTTGACGGCGCACTGGAACGCTTGCTCGACAAATCACCCGAAGCACGTTACTCCACGGCCGCCGAACTCCTCGCTGCCTTGCGGAATTTGTCGCGCCCGGATCCTTCGGCCTCCCGCACCTTTCTTTCATCTTCAAACCAACAGGTAGTAACTCAACCCGAGAAGCTACAATCGCTGGCCATTCTTCCTCTCGTGAATCTTTCCGCTGATGTCAACCAGGACTATTTTGTCGATGGTCTGACAGAAGCACTGATCACCGCTGTCGCCAGACTGGGCGGCCTACGCATCATCTCTCGTACCTCGGCCATGTGTTACAAGAAGACCACCAAGCCCGCTCCCGTGATAGCGCAGGAACTGAACGTCGACGCGGTGCTTGAAGGATCTGTGCTGCGTTCCGGCGACCGCCTTCGCATCAACTGCCGGTTGATTGATCCGCGCACCGAACAGCATCTTTGGAGCGAATCGTTCGATCACCACTTGCGCGATATCCTCTCTCTTCATGACGACTTCACCCAGGCTATCGCTGCCAGCCTGCGCACGCGCGTGTTGCAGCGCTTCCAGGAGTCGGCGCAGTCTCCGCGCAAGGTCAATCCAGAGTCTTACGATTCCTATCTTCGGGGCCGCTACTTTTGGAACAAGCGAAATGACGCAAATCTAAAGAAGGCCATCGAGTGCTTCCGTCATGCGCTCGACCTCGATCCGCTGTACGCTCCCGCTTATAGCGGCATCGCCGATTCGTATTTCTATCTCGGCTATTCCTTTGGGCGCTTGGATCCTAACGATGCCATGCCTAAAGCCAAAGCTGCTGCTTTGCGTGCTCTGGAACTCGACCCCTGCCTCGCGGATGCCCATTGCTCTCTTGGCCTTGTGCAGTTTGTCTACGACTGGGATTCGCACGCGAGCGAAGTCAGCTTCAAGCGTGCGCTTGCCTTGAACCCTGGATGTATTTCTGCGCATCACGTTTATTCGCTTTTGCTTTCCGCGAATCACCGCACCAAAGAGTCTTTGGAGCACATCTACGCGGCGTTTCACAGTGACCCGCTGTCCATACCCATCAACAATTTTGTTGGCATGATGCACTTCGCCGCTCGGCAATACGATCCTGCCATCACCGCTCAACGTAGAACTGTGGAGATGGACCCCGAGTTTGGCCTCGGCCACGCCGTGTTGGGCGCCGCACTGGAAGCTAAGGGCCTCGCCGACGAAGCGGCGGAACAATACATCACCTCTCTGATTGTTGGTCGCCACACTCGCGACGATTGCGATGCCATTCGAAGCGCTTACCAGAGTGGCGGAATATCCGGTTTGCACCAGGAAGATCTGAGGCAGTCCATTCGACGTTGGAACGGCTGGCATGGACACGCGGTTGACATCGGGGCGCTACACGCCGGAATCGGCCACGTCTCGGAGTCTCTCCACTGGCTCGAGGGTGCTTGTGATTCGCGCTCTGGGCGGCTGGTTTGGCTCAATTCCGGCACACCGTTCTCTCGCATCCCTCAATATTTTGACAATCTGCGCAACGAACCGCGCTTTCTCCGCCTGCTGGACCGCGTCCATCTACCCATCTGAAAATCTTTACCAATCGTTCGGCCCCGCGCATCAAGCCCTGTTCGTGGAGCTTGTTCTGCTGATCGATGTAGTGCAAGCGCATCTCTGCGCTTAACCAACGCTGATTTCGTACATGCTCCGGCATAGTACAGGTCCAGCATCTTGCCGTCGTAAGTGGATTCGCTAACCGGGGAGGATGCGATGCGTTTCCTTCGAGCCATCTCGCTGTCCGCAGTCACCGTCTTATTCGCTCTCTCAGCGCTGCTTCACGCCCAGGCCTCCGATCCAGCGGTTGTGAAGTCCGAAAGCGGCTCCGTACGAGGTGCGGCAAAAAACGGCGTTATTAGTTGGAAGGGAATTCCCTATAGGGGCGCACGATGCGAGCACCTCGGGGATCAAGGGAAGTCGACGACTGCCCGGTCCCTGCGCACTTTCTCGACGCGCAAGCGGCGCGCGGACGCCAACTATTTCACCGTGGATGGGGTCAGCGCCAATTTCGGCCGAACTCTGGAGCAAACGAAGAAGTCTGAATAAATGGCAGTCGGGACCGTCGGCTTCCCGCAGGAGAGCTGACGAAGCGACTAGCGATGGAAACACTGAACAAGTCGAGATCGTTTTAGAAAGGTGGCTTCACGCAGAATCTCGACTCTAATGGAAACTCTCGAAACGCAAGAAGGCGAATCAGGTGTTGGAGTTCTCTCAAACAGAGCGTTCCCGAACCAAAACGTACGCGGTGCTTCTGCCGCCAGCCTTTTCCTGTTTGAGAATCCCCTCTTCGATCAAATCCTGAATATCCCGCAACGCCGTGTCGTGGGAAATCTTCGCCAGTTTCCCCCATCTTTCCGTTGTCAATTTGCCTTCGAAGCCGTCGAGCAGCAGGTTGATGATTTTTCTCTGCCGTTCGCTCACTTCGATCGATTCCTGCTTGAGATGCCGCCAAAACGCGTCCTTGGCGAGAACGCCCGCGGTTAGATTCTTTGCTTTGGCAATGGCGCGGCCCAGGCAGTCGAGAAACCAGACGAGCCACTCCGTGACATCGAGGTTGCCTTTCTGTGTGGATTCAAGAATCTCGTAGTAGCTCTTGCGCTCCTCTCGAATCTGCGACGACATGCTGTAAAAACGCTGCGCGCTGTTCTCGATCCGGGCCAGGGACATCTCCGTGATGGCGCGCGTGATTCTTCCGTTTCCGTCTTCCAGCGGATGGATGGTCACGAAAAAAAAATGGGCCAGGCCTGCCTTGATGAGCGGCTCGACCGCCGTTCCACTGTCCTCATACCATGACAGGAATTTCTTCATCTCGGGTTCGACGCGTTCCGCCGCAGGGCCCTCGAAGTGGATTTTGTGTTTCCCTTCGGGACCCGAAACAACTTCCATCGGACCCTTCCGCCAGGCGCCGGTTGTAATCTTGCGCATTCCGCTTCGGCCGGTTGGGAATAACGCGCCATGCCAGCCGAAGATTCTCTCCTCGGTCAACGGAGCCGCATAATTTTGCGTCGCGTCGAGCATCATCTCGACCACGCCTTCCACATGGCGGTCCGCAGGCCGCGTCCCTGCAGCTTCGAGCCCCATGCGGCGAGCGAGCGAAGAACGGACGCTCTCCGCATTGAGTTCTTCTCCTTCAATCGCCGACGACTTGACTGTTTCTTCGGTCAGTGCGGCGAGCGTCGCTTCACTCTTCAATTGGTAGCCCAGGTTTTTCATTTTCCCGAGGAGCAGGCCTTGCTCGTAGCGGGTAGCGGATAAATGAGGAACGAGATGATCCGCGTTCCACGTGAATCGCGGCCATTCCTTGGACATATAGATGTAGGTCATATTTGACGCTTATTCTACGCATTATTCGACGCACGCGTCCAGCTTAATCTACGCTCATTCTACGCATCAATCTACGCACCTACTAACGTCTTATAAAAGAGCAAGATACGGAAAAGTCGTGCTGCTCCATCAACCGGCACGACCATACCGACCTTGCCCACCAACAGCCAAGCACAATTTCGAATCCGGCATTCCAAATTCCTTCAGCCCTTCCCCCGCATGTCTCATAACTTCTGTGGTTCCGCCTCCGCTGGCACACTGTCGCGCCACTCGCGGACTCATGTCACGACCGTTGCCGTCCGCTCCGGCTTTCTGATCCAGTAACTTCCGTTCTCCTGTGAACGCGGTCCTTTGGTTCCCCTGCGCCGGGTGAGGGAACCAAATCCCCGCACAGGAGAACGGAAAATGAAATCAGAACAAATCAAGGAAATCACAGAAAAGGCCACCGAGCATCTCGTCGCTGCCCTCAACGCAGGCCGCAGTGAAGCGCTCACCAGCTATCTCAAAGCCATCGGACGCTTCCACCACTACAGCCTGCACAATGTCATGCTCATCGCTTCGCAAAAACCGAACGCCAGTTCCGTCGCTGGTTTCCGTACGTGGAACCAGTTGGGCCGCTTCGTGAAGAAGGGCGAGAAAGGCATCGTGATCCTCGCTCCCATCGTTCGCCGGAAGGCGGAGAACGAAGAGGATCAGCAAGAGGATTCGGCCTCCGTTGCCGGTTTTCGCGCTGCCTACGTGTTCGATGTCAGCCAGACCGATGGCCAGGAATTGCCGCACATTGGAATCGTGCAAGGCCAGCCACGCGAATATCACGAACGTCTACGCGCCTTCGCGGAGGCGCAGGGAATTTCCGTCGAATACTCTTCGGAGATCGCGCCCGCGCGTGGAACATCGAGCGGCGGCCGCATTACGCTGCTTCCCGGCCAGTCGGAGGCGGAGGAGTTCTCAACGCTTGCGCACGAACTGGCCCACGAACTCCTGCACCGGGGCGATCGCCGCGGCGCCACATCGCGTCGAATCCGCGAAACCGAAGCGGAAGCAACGGCGTTTGTCGTTTGTCACGCTATCGGGCTGGAAACCGGTTCGGCCGCTTCCGACTACATCCAGTTGTGGAACGGAGATGCCCAACTCCTTACCGAGAGCCTCGGCCACGTCCGGCAGGCGGCGTCGCAAATGCTCACCACGCTCACGGATGGGTGAGTGACGCTCATGCTGCAGTCGCTCGGCGGCGGGTCCGTCCCATCGCCAGTTTCTGGGCGAACGAAAGCAGGAGTTTTCGATCCGCCTCACCTGACTTGCTGAGGCACTTCCTCAGCTTGTGCAGGTACGCCGCTTGTCTGCCCGAGCTGCCCCAAACAATGTCGTCCGCACTCTTCCTCTTCAACAAATTTGACAGTTTAGGCGGCTCATCGCCCTCATAGAAAAGCTGGTACAGCGGCACTTCTAGAGCTCGCGCCAGCTTCTCCAATGTCTCGATCGCAGGAACGGTGTGACCATTCTCTACGCGAGATATGTAACATCGCAGCAGCCCAGTTCTCTTCTCGATGTCTCCCTGAGAGAGCTCCTTTTCCTCCCGCAACTCCCGCAAACGATCACCGATAATCATGTGCCCTCATTTCAAATTCTTAGGATCGCCGTCGCTAGTCAAGCCAAGGACCCTTCGTAAACCGCAATTGTTCGCGAAAGGACTGTACTGCAAGTTTGCAGCCTACAAACGAGCCCCATGCGATTGCAGAAGCGTAGACCATCTTGTTCTATGGCTCCATGCGCTGCCCGCTAAGAGGGCTTCGCGATTCACTTTTGGAGCTCTTCCTGCTTGTCGATTCTCATCGCAATTCCGGTCACTCTTCCTACCAAGTCGGCTTCCTGAGGAAATGCGAATTGGCGCGTTGCGACCCCCGAATTCGGGTGCGCTAGCAAAAACAGTCGGTCGCCTTTGATCTCGCACCAGCCACACGCAAATCCACCGCGGAGTTCCAGAAAATAAATTGGACGATCAAAGGACCCTTCAGACTGCGGCGGAGCAGGCTGGACGCGACGCTGAGTCACGTCGATCTCGACAAAGGTACCCGGACGCAGAAGAGGCGATAGGGTGCGGTCAGAAAGACCGATGAAACCGTAAAGCTTTTGCTCCGGACGTAGCAATCGGGCTAAAGAAAAGGGAATACTTCCCCAGACCGCGGCCAGGGTGTGCAGGAGGTTTGTGTTTTGCACTTCTGGATCATTCCGGAAACGCAGCGGCAGAGTTACCAGTTCGCCTTCGTCGTTCCCTTCGGCAACCAGACTCGTTTTTGGAACCCCGTACGAAGCTTGATCCTTCCCAAGATCTTGAAACGGAACATCAAAAATCAGTGCCAGATCTTTAAAGCTGCGCTTGTAAATAGCGCCAAGGCTGTAGAGCCTAGCGAGCGACGGCATATGACCTTTGCCACTTTCGAGCGCGGCGACCCAGCTCTTGGACAGAACATAGCTCGAACTCTTGTGTTCATCGGCAATCGCCTCGCTGATCTCTTCAACGTCTCGCATCGTGAGACCGAGCTTTTTCCGAATTCGACGGAGTTGCGCACCTGCCACTCTTGCTGGGTTGGTTGGCTTCATTGCTTCCCGAAGTAAGTGAACGTAACAGCATCATAACCACCAATTGTCTTTAATTCACCATTAATTCGTTTGCAAAGCTTCGCGATGCGTCGGCATTTGTCCAATATTTTGGACAAGAATCCCCAATTTCTCCGGCAGTTGCCCTTTATCGATATGGTCCCGAGACAGGCGCAAGAGACTTTGTGGCTCCCCTCAACCTAGAACACGACTGTTCGAGTGTCGTCCGTCAGATACTGGAAAGTCGTGGTTTGACTCTATTTCAGATCTCCCGTGAATCTCGCGCCAGATACGGCGACTCTCGGTATTTCATCCCGCACCAGCTGTATACCGATCTCCGTATCACCGGCTTTACACCAAAGATTCAACAGATTCTCTCCCTGAGTTCTATCACCGGCTACCGTCCGGCAGACTGGCTCGCTGTTTTTGGCTTCCGACTCGATGCCATCGCTCGGTTGCAAACGACACTGCCGGCGAAGCGCACGCACTTAATCGATTCGACCGTTTATGACGACCAAGAAGGGATTCCCTGGTTCAGTGAAATTGTTCCACCTACGCCTGCCGAGGCGATTGCTCCTCTCGGGCAACTGTTGGCTTCGGGGATTTTTCGCAAGGCTTCCTATTTTCCACCTGCAGAGTCCTCTCCCTTTCTCTATGCCAAAGTCGGTTACGACGATGCCTTCGCTTACCCCGATCTCCTTCCCGGCAGCATCGTCCGTGTCGACACTCGAAAAAAGCACCATCCTTCAGCCCTGAGAAATGTTTCCGAGCCATTCGTTTTGATCGAATACGCAAAAGGACTCAGCCTATGCCGTCTGCATTCGGAAAGGGCAGGGCACATCACGCTTCGCTCCAGCGAGCTTCCCTTTCCGCAAGTCGAATTGCGGCTCGGGCGCGAGGCGATGGTGCTGGGAGTCGCCGATCTCGATCTCCGCCTCCTGGCAGGCAGTCACGACCCAGAGGTACCACACGACTTTTCATCTTCGGGAGCTGGTCGTGATGTCTCCCGGACGGCGAACCTCACCTTTGGTCAACTTCTAACTCGATGTCGAGTGCGATCGGGCTTGTCGTTTCGTGAGGCCTCTGAGTTGAGTCGACGCACAGCAGCCGAGCTCGAAGACGAGCACTACTTTTGCGCAGCCGGAGCGCTCTCGGACTACGAAGTGCGTGGTAGTCCACCGCGACATGTGCACAAGCTGATTTCCCTCGCAATCCTATATGCCTTGAAATTCTCGGACCTCACTAACGCAGCGGACCTCGAAGTCGGCAATGTTGGAAGAGATTCGATACCCGAGGCCCTGCTACCGCGGCGAAACCCGACCTCCGGACTCGATTCAGGAATGACGGCCCTGCAGCCGCCCGGGTTCGTTCGGGATCTGATCCAGACCTTTGAAGAGATTCCCTTATTTCTCAAGGACGCTCTTCCGGCCCTCGTCAGACTGCCCGCGATATCGCTTCGCGATATCTATTGGATGGGCGGGCAGTCAACTTCCCAGCACCCCCGACTGAAGACTTCGGTTCTGGCCGCCATCGATCGCCGCCGCAAAACGCCCTTCGACTCACCGCGTAAAGCTCTAACAGAGCAGCCACTGTATATGCTTCTCGTACGTAACAGCGGTTATGTTGCCGCAGCCTGTCATCGGGAGGGAGAGTTCCTGGTGGCCCATCCTTTTGCGGACGGATTCCGCGGTCCATTGCATTTCCGAGACGGCATTGATGCCGAAATCGTTGGACGAATCGTTGCCATTCTTCGCTGGCTCGCGTGACACGCTCGCCACCTCCGCGGTCGCGGAGCAGATGCAGGAAAGAAGATGTCTGGTTGCAGGACACTCCGAGACTCGTCTTATGACTTTCCCGTCGAGGCAACCGCAACAAAACGCGAACCTTGCTGATATCGATGTTGGATTTGAGAACAAAACGACCCATTTGTGGCCTCACACGCTTTGCTGTGGCAAGGTTCGCGCATCTTGAGGGCCCATCATGATTCGAATTTCGGAGAACATACGACATACCCACAATCTAGACGGCGGAGTCGTGCTCGACATCCGACACGGGCGCATGTTTGCGCTCAATTTTGTCGGTTCCAGGATCGTCGAACTTCTCAAAACCGACTACCAAGACACTGAAATCGCCAACGAAATCAGTCAAGAATTCGGTATCAGCCCGGATATTGCCGTAGCGGACGTTCGGGAATTCCTCAAATCACTCGAGAAACAACACCTGATCGAGCGTCGCGATACGGATGTCACGCTTTGAGGTACACCAGCCTTGCGCGCCGACTCACAAACCGACCTGGTTCGATATCGAGTCTTCATCCTTGCGGATCGCGGTAGCCGGCTCCTCGTGATTGCGAACGGGCCGCGCTTCGCTCTTCCCGAGATTCAAATCTCTCCGTTTGCAAGAACCGCCGAACGCCTCGCGGCCGCTATGCGGCGCGACTGGGCGCTAGAAGTCATCTGTCTCTATCCGGCCGAAGCCTTCGGAGGTCAACCAAGCGAGAGGCACCTCTGGCGTTACTACCTGACAGAAATTCAGGGCAGTCAGCCGACAGTCCGTCAAGGTATGTGGGTGAGTGTCTCTTCCCTCACGGAAGACTCGTTCTCGCACGGCAACGACCATCAAGCACTGCTCACCTGCCTGGCACGATGCTGTCCCAGCTGCAATCCGCACTCGGCCGCCTTCGAAATCGTTGGCTGGTTCGAAACAGTCTCCCGTTGGATAAGCGCTGTCATTAAGCCTTCAGGTCTCTATCTGACCGGCGACTTCCGTCAAGTCAATGCTAGTCCGGCTTTCAGTCTTATTCGCTTTGCCACGAATCGGCAAGCCGTTTGGTTCAAGGCTGTCGGTCCACCAAATGTCCGAGAATTTCGTATTACCCGGTACCTGGCGCAGATCGCCCCGGCTTTTACACCGAAGATTTTGGGCGCTCGTGTGAAATGGAATGCCTGGCTCATGGCCGAAGTCGAAGGAAGTCATCCCGATGACCAATCCGACATAGAGATATGGGCCACGGTCGCAAAGACTCTGGCACGCCTGCAAATCGCCTCGGTAGGCCACACTCTCCACCTCATCAACGCCGGCTGTCGGGACATACGCGTCGGTACCGTCATCGGTGGCCTCGATCGCTTCTTCGAGGCCATGGCGTTCTTGATGAGCCAACAAACCAAAGAGATTCCGCCTCCCCTGTCGCAAGACGAACTCCGCACGTTGGCAACGCAGCTCAAAGCACTGCTGATCGAATTCCAGGAATTTGATATTCCGAACGCACTCGGCCATCTCGATCTCAATCCGAGCAACATCGCTGTCGCTGCAAATAGGTGCGTGTTTCTGGATTGGGCCGAGGCTTATGTCGGGCATCCCTTCCTGACGTTCCATTATCTCCTTCAGCATCTATGCCGTTTTCAAGGCCAAGGTCTTTGGGAAACAGCTGTCACGAGCGCATACGCCCAGGAATGGCTTGCGCTAGCCGACCCAACCGCCATCGGTCAGGCCCTCGCCCTCTCGCCATTGATTGCCACGCTTGCCTACGCGTTTTCCGCAGAACGCTGGCGCGATCCTAAACACAGGTTTGCCCCGGAAGTCGCTCCCTACCTACGGAGTCTCACCAGACAAATACAGCGGGAAACGCGACGCATCATTGCAAATCGGAAGACGGATACAGTCCACCCCTCAGCTTTCGCCGAATCGCAGGAGATCCCGTCATGTTGATCTTAGTTGTCAAGGCGTACTTCCACTTGGTTCGTTTCGAGGTCTTGCTGCAGTTCGCTGACTTCGAAACGCTTCATCGCAGGATACGGAACTATCCCACGGTGTTTTCAGCTGCGAACAGCGTTGAAGACGCCATTCGGATTTGCTCGGCTATGGACATGGCCTGTGTCTTCTACTGCAAACACGTGTTGTGTCTGCAGAAATCAGCAGCAACCGTGTGCTTGTTGCGACGCCGTGGAATTCCGGCACAAATGGTGATCGGCGCTCAGAAGCTTCCATTCAAGGCCCACGCTTGGGTCGAAATCGATGGCCAAGTCATCAACGACAAGCCTTATTTGCCGAAACTGTACGGCATTCTGGATCGCTGCTAGCACATGCGTCCGGAACGGGAGAATTTATGAGTGTCCTCTTTGGCAGATGGAATGTGGATGGCCAGGCGGTTACCCAAGAATACGAGGAGACCGTAGCCAAGCTCCTGACTCCGTACGGACCGGACGGCGCCGCAGCCTATGCTAAAGCACCAATTCTCATCCGCTACCATGCTTTTGACACCACAAGACCGTCTCACTCGCAAGATCAACCCCACACCCTACCATCGGGAGTAATCCTGACTTGGGATGGTCGCCTCGATAATCGTGAAGAACTGACTCGGAGGCTAGGGAACGGCCGGGCCGTCGCTCGTTCGGATATTTCGATTGTTGCGGAGACCTACGAAAGATACGGGCTCGCTTGCTTGCAAGACCTAATCGGTGACTGGGCTCTCTCCGTCTGGAACCCCTTCGATCGTTCGGTCCTCCTGGCTAGAGATTTCGTTGGCACGCGGCCCTTGTTTTACTCTCGCCGTGCGAAATGTGTCGCCTGGAGCAGCATGCTGGACCCACTGCTCACGCTTTCGAACGATTCACTCAAACTCGACGAAGAATATTTAGCTGGGTGGCTCTCTTCGTATCCCGCGGCCCACCTCACACCCTACGTCGAGATTTATTCCGTGCCGCCCGCTTCCTATGTGCTCCTCCAAGAGAAGACCACCATCGTCAGAGAATATTGGCGTCTCAACCCATCAAAGAAGATTCGCTATACCAGCGACCACGAATACGAAGAGCATTTTCGCTCGGTACTTACCGAGTCCATTCGACGGCGTTTGCGCTCCGCTGGTCCGATTCTCGCAGAGTTGAGCGGAGGCATGGATTCCTCCTCCATCGTCTGTGTCGCGGATCGGCTGATCGCCGCGGGGCCTTCGAATGCCAACCGCCTCCACACAGTTTCTTATTTCGACGATGCCGAGACCACCTGGGATGAGCGACCGTACGTAACCCGTCTTGAGGAGCAACGCGGATGTACTGGTACACACATCGATGTGGGGCGGGACCAAACCCTTCCTGGGGAATATCCGAGGAGTCCACTCTCAGCCTCGCCGCGCTCTACGGTGCGTCTTACGGCTGCCTTCACGAAGCTAACGGCACGCCTCGCGGCCACAGGAAGTCGCGTCATTTTATCGGGTATCGGCGGCGATGAAGCGCTTGGTGGCGTTACCACACCCATTCCAGAGCTTGCGGACCTCCTCACCGGAGGACATTTCCTACGACTTGCGAAACAAGGGTTTGCTTGGGCGCTCGCACAAAAGAAGCCTCTGCACCACATTCTCGGGGATACGCTTAGGCCGTTCCTACCTTTCGGGCTAGGCAGCGATACGCCATGCCAGCCGGCTCCATGGCTTGAGCCTGCTTTCGTCAAACGCCACTACCAAGCGCTCGGCGGTTACCCGAGCCGCTTGAAGGTTTTTGGAGCTTCTCCAAGTTTTCAAGCCAATGTCCAGGCGCTTGACGCCCTTCGCCGCCAGATCGGTTGTACTAATTCTCCCAACGCTTTCTACGAAAAGCGATTTCCTTATCTCGATCGCGATCTTTGGGAACTGGTTTCGGCCATTCCCCGCGAACAGCTCGTGCGGCCAGGAGAGCGCCGCTCTCTGATGCGGCGCGCACTCAATGGCATCGTTCCTGACGAAATAAGGAGCCGAGAACGCAAAGCGTTCGTCGCTCGGGGCCCCATGGCAGCTCTATCCATCGACTGGGCAGCCTTGAACCAACTTAGCGAGCACATGTTGACTAGCTCCCTAGGCATCGCGAACAGCTGTGCTTTCCAGAATGTTCTCGGGAGGGCTCGCGCCGGACTGGAGCTATCCGCAATTCCTATTCTGCGCACGCTGGAGATCGAATATTGGCTGCGGCACCTCCAGGAGCAAACCGTCTGCCGGATTTCTGATATCGAGCGAACACAACTTCGGCCGAACAAGTATCCGGTACCGGTCGGTTTGGTGTCGGAGAGTTAAAACATGAAACATCCAGGAATATTGATCGCAGTCGGGCTCTGTGGAGTAGTTGCGACCTTGCTCGCGGAAGCTGTCCCGCAAAGCTCGCCGGAGACGAGTACCGCTTCCCACGAACTGTCTTATCACGATCACGCACCTGCCGGACCGCTGCCATCTCTTCTTGATGCGCGGCAGTTCCGCATAAGTCGCGGGGCCTTGGTAGCGTATTACCTGGGTTCGCAAGTCAAGGAAACTCTCGATCAAGTGCCCTGCGATTGCCCGTGTAACAAGTCGCAGGGACACCAGAGCCTGCTCGACTGTTTTGCCGACAGACACGGGTCCAAGTGCGTTACCTGTCAGAGGGAAGCCGTCTTCTGCTACCTGCAAACTAAGAAGGGCCGTACTCCGGCGGAAATACGACAAGCCATGGAGCGTGGCGAAATGCAGAAGATTGACTGGGAAACAGAAATCGACAAGGCCTTTTCTAAGATCCCAGCCGAAGCACGCTGAGTGAGGTGTGACGCCGCCAAATCAAACGATTTCAGTTAGCTAACTGGATGCAGCAAGAGAAAAACTAAGGAAGGAGGTCCACACCATGAAATACGAGAAGCCTGAAATGACAGAACTGGGATCGGCCATCGAAACCGTGCAGTTCCTCGTCAAGAAGGGCATTCACTCCGACTGCGCAGATCAGCCAAGTGCCAGTCCGTGTGAATCGGACGAATAGACCCGAAACGGAGCGCCGGCAAAAAACCGGCGCTCCACCCCTACTCACCGCAGATGGCGCTCAAACCATTCGATGATGCGGTTCGCTACGTCGAGTTGATCCGCATAGTTCCAATCGCGCGGGACGTGACTCTCGCCAAGATATTTTGCATATTCCACTTCCTTGCCGAGACGCCGCATTCCTACAAACATTTGATCAGCCAGGAACGAAGAAACCGCTCCGTCGCCGGAGCCATGTACGATCAGCAAAGGAGTTTCGATGCGGTCCAGGTAGAAGAAGGGTGATTTCTCGATGTATGTGAATGGTTGTTGCCACGGAAGGGCTCCCAACTCCTGCTCCGTTTCGTCCGCTGCCCACGCTGCACCATCTCGATCCAATTGGCCGTAGAGTCCCGAATAGTCCCCGAACCCTGCAAGCGCTACCGCTGCCTTGAACCGACGCGTATTCGTAAGAAGCCCGAGAGCTTCGTATCCCCCTGCACTGTGGCCCATCACCCCGATGCGTTCGGGGTCCGCAATGCCAAGCTCCACAATCTTGGTCACGCCAGGAAGCACGCACTTTGAGAACGCAGCGATGCCATCGTTCTTGTTCTCTTCGAAGTCTGGCAGCAAAACGGCGTATCCGCGCGTGGCCAACAATTGGAGGTTTAGAGGTCCGGGAAACCCTCCAAAACCGAATTGATCGTAATCACGCGATAGACGTGTCGGATAGACATAAACAACCAGCGGGTACTGCGTCCCCGCGTGGAAATCCGAAGGCAACAACAGCGCACCGTGCAACCGCTTCCCGTCGTCGCTGAGCCAGTCAACTAGCCGCGGCGAGCCCATCTTGTACTTCTCCATTTGCGGATTGAGGTGCGTCAGCTGTCGCGCATGCTCAAACCGGGCGTCGCTCACCCAAACGTCCGGCGCGTGCTGCGCGTCCTCGGCAACATAAGCTACGTACTTCGGCGAGGCTGCGATCATGTTGAGACCCATTCCAGAACCCAGCACGTTGCAATCAAAGCAGCGTCCATCCTCGGCTAGGAGCGTGCTCTTTCCGGACTCCAGATCGATCCGGTAAAACCCGTTCTGCTTCTCGTCCAGATCACGGGCGAGCACGACCGTCGATCGCCCTTCGTCAGAGCTCCATAACCGGGGGCCTGATTGGGCAACTCTTCGAACGATCCTTCGCTCCGGTATGCTCGCTATCTGAATGGGTTGATCGCCCGAGACCGAAACGCGCAAAAGGGCGCCATCGGCAATCAGAAAGAAGTAGCGTCCAGCGCGATCCCAAGCCGGCATCGCGAACGGCGCCGTCGCGCGAGGTAACGTTGCCAACTTCCGCGCTTCCCCACCCCTCACCGGTGCCGCAAGCCATACCATTCCATCTCCGCTCGTGTCGTAGACCCCGTAGACCAGGTCCAGACCGTCTGGCGACCAGCCGAATGCCTCCCCAAGGAGTGAGTCGGAAACGATCGTGCGCTCGCTGCCGTTCGACAAATCACGCGAAACGAGGTCATAGATCTTTCGGAATCTTCCGACCACATGAAGGTGCTTCGGAACCGCATACGCGACTTGGGAACCGTTTATGCTGGGCGAATACCAACCGATGCGCTCTCCATGGGAGATCGACTTGACGGCTCCCGAGGCTACGTCGATGAGAGCAAGTTCACTGAAAGAAAAAGCGTCCAGATTCATCCGCGAGGATCGTGCGACGCTTAGCTCTGGTGCAGCCGCCCGCGACGAGGAATAGAGTATTACTCCCGCCCCGGAATCCGGTTCCATCCCTGAGGCGGTGGAGTTCACCGGAGACGTCACCTGCCGTACATACTCCTCAGTGGAGACGCGCTCCGGGATGATTGTTATCAGAGCCTCCCGCGAGTCCGGCAGCCACTGGATTCCTGATGATGGGTACGGACTCCTCACATTGACGGTTGACGTCAGCCTTAGACGGTCCTGCTGCGAGTCCCAAATCCACAACCGGGCCTGTCCACTTCCGTCCCGATCCGACAGGAACGCTAAGTAGTGTCCGTCTGGCGACCAGGCTGGATCCCAATTGGAGCCCAAACCCTCGGTCAGGTTCCGGCTGTTTCCTTCTTCCAGGTTAGTGACCCAAATATCGTTAGCCTCGTTTTGCAGGAAAATCCCCGAGCGTACGTAGCGTTCCTTCTCGATTCCTTGGTCTCGTTTAGCCTGCATTCGTAGATTGTCATGCACGGAATAGGCTATCCATTTCCCGTCAGGAGAAACCGCTAGAGGAGATATTTCACTGAACGAATGTGATCTCAGAGCGATTTCGACGGGCAAGGGCTCAGGTTCCGTAGCGCTTGCGGTGTCAGGGCGACATGCAAAACACAATCCTGCAGCCATCAGGAACGGTAGTTTTCTTCGGTATTCGCTCATTCGGCATTCTTTGCAAATAGCGTTCTCACAACACACCCATAACGACTGGTAATCCTCGTCCATGCTTTGGAGTTGCCTACACGGCCGCGCAGGCTTAGAAGAAAAACTTGAGCGCGAATTGCATCGAGCGGGGACCACCGATCTGGTAAAGCGGATTAAGGCCACCCGACGCGGTTCCACGCGAAAGGCTCTGACCGAACATCTGCGTCGCAATTCCAAAGTCGGCCCCGCCAAAGCCGTTATTCGGAGGACCGAAATTCGGATGGTTCAAGAGATTGAAAATCTCCGTTCGAAACTGAAGTTTCCGAGACTCTCCCATGCGGAAATCCCGATGCACTGCGAAGTCCCACTCGGCCGCTCCGAATCCCCGAAGTGCGTTTCGGCCTAAGGTTCCTTGCCGTGTGGGGTTTCCCGTGCTGGGGTCGGCGGGTGGATCGACAAATGCCGCGGGATTGAGCGCTTTGCCGCCTGGAAATTGTGCTCCGTAGAGATACAAAGCCTGTCCCGGAACGACGTCCGGCCGGACGTTCGCAAACAAACCAGCGTTGAACGTGAAGAAGTTCAGATCTTGTATGTCCACGGGTGGCGCAGACCGCGCCAACAAGAAGTTTTCTGTCGACCAATCACGAAGAAAAACAGAGGCAATACCAACATGCTTCGGCGTTGGAAAGTTGTACGTTACTCCGGCGCTGAACGCATGGCGGATGTCGAAGTCCGAACTGCCACGATTCTCATTGGCCGCACCAGGAAAGCCGAGATTGGAGGCATTTCCCGATGAACTGGCAGAACCGTCGTCAATGGAATGAGACCAGGTATAGGACGCAAGTGCCTGTAGGCCGGCGGACAGTCTCCGCTGAAATTGGATCTGCAGCGCGTTGTATTGCGATGAGGCGGTGTTATCGACGAATGCTCCTTCTTGGACATTGGGATTTGTCGCCGGGCTTAAGAACACCGTGTTCTGTAGCAGGCGCCGACCGGAGGCCCCCACATACGACACCGTGAGACTCTGCTGGCTACCGAGTGCCTGCTCCGCCGCAACGTTCCACTGCAAGGTATAAGGCAGTTTCAAATGGGGATTGAAAGCTTCAAAGTCGGCGATGGAAGCGACAGACGAAATTGGAGGCGGTGCTATCTCCGCTTGCGAATACGGAAAGGTCGTGTTCGCTAACGAATTAAACATCCCAAAGGGAGGCACCAGCGAATCAATGGCATTGCCGGTCTCGGCGCTCACGAGGTCGTAAAACACTCCAAACCCACCACGCACCACTCTCTGGAACTTCGAACTCTGCGACAGCTGATACGCGCCGCCAATCCGGGGAGCTACGTTCCCATAGGGCGTGTGGAACGGTGCCGTCCCTGCGGGAGCAATCGCTAGCTGCGAAAGGTCATTCAGGTTGTAGCCCGTGACCGCCGGAATGCTCGGCCCATTGACTGTCGACGGCGCAAAATCCACGTCCCATCGCAAGCCATACGTGAGCATGAAACGTGAGTTCACACGCCAACTGTCTTGCGCGTACAGTCCGAGGTTGTGGAACGCTAGATGAACGACTTTGCGCGATTCGATAAATCCAAACGAGACGGCTCCCGATTCGCTTCCCGCGACGTCGGCGAACGTCGCCGACTGCAGGTATGTGAAAGGCGAACTGTTTGGATCGAGCCGGCGGAAATCCCCGCCAATCTTGAGGCTGTGCGATCCGTGTTGCCATGCGAAACTATCGACCAGATTGAATTGCCTCTGCGTGTTTTCGTTGGTGGCCCCCTGCGCGATGCCGCTGGCCCTTCCCAGGCTGGAAATCGATATCTCAAACAAGCTGTTGGCGTTCGAGAACCCCGTAGGCAGAGGCACTGTCGCCAGAGGAACGGCTCCGCCAAAGCCATCGAGAAATTCAAAGCTGGAGGCCGTAGCCCGGCTATAGTTCACCCGGAAGTCATTTACCGCCATCGGTGAAACAACCCAAGTCACTCCCGCAGTCGCGGTCTGCGCTGTCAGCTCGAATGGTTGAACCACACTGAGAGACTGAACTCCCCCGGAAGACCCGCGGCCCGTAAATTTAGAAGGCGAATAGCTGTAGCGGCCGAAAAGTGACCACTTACCGTTGATCCTGTGATCCACCCGGAGGCTGTAAGCGTCGAGCGTTCCGGGATTTGAATAACTCGCGTTGAACTGAGCGATGCCGGTTGTGAGGTCGTCCACTCCGTTCGGCTGGGGGAAAGCATTGAGGAACGGCTGCATCGCCGGCGCCGCATTCTGGCGCGCACCGAGATCCGGAACACTGGTAATCGAGGTTTGAGGCAAACGCAGCCGAAGTCCCTCGTAGGAGAAGAAGAAAAACGTGCGGTCCTTTACGATGGGACCAGAGAACGTACCGCCAAAATCATTCTGCCGTTCTTCGGCCTTCGGCAGCGGCGGATCGTTTCGGAATCCGTTAAACCAGTTGCTGGCATCGAACAAATCATTTCTCAGGTAGTCGAAAGCCGTTCCGTGAAAGAGATTCGTCCCGGAACGCGTGAGTATCGAGATCTGCGCTCCTGGCGTCCTCCCGAATTCGGGCGCGAACGTCGACGTCTGGATGCGGAACTCTTGCATCGCATCGACGGACACGAGACTGTTTGTTCCGCCTAAGGCGCTCGTTGATCCCAACGCTCCGCCAAAACCATTGCCTGGCGTGGTCGCGGCTCCTACGCCCACATTCGCACTAACGCCATCAACCATCCAGTAGTTGGACGACGGGCGCTGCCCATTCACGCTGAACTGGCCCGAGTCGGACGACGTGCTGGTCGTCGCCACAGTTCCCGGCGTGAGATAAATCAGCGACTGAAAGCTTCTGCCATTCAGCGGCAAGTTCTCCGCGAATTGACGGTCTACGACGGTGCTGACGGTTGCGGCCTGCGTGTTGATAAGCGGCGCTCCGCCCTCCACGGTCACTGTCACCGAAACAGCTCCGATGGGCAATGTGAAATTGATACTAACCGCGTCCTGCACGTTCAAAATGATGTCTGGCCGTACGATCGTCTTAAACCCAGGTTTGGACACTTGCATTCGATAGACACCCGGCGGGAGGCTCGACAGGTTATAAATTCCTTCCGCATTCGTGGCCGTCTCATAGCGGATTCCGGTCACGTCGCTGATGACAACGATCTGGGCACCTGGCACGCCTTTCGTCTCGGGGTCAAACACAATCCCATTGACGATTGCGTTGGGAGATTGGCCAAGGGCGCTTGCGCAAAATAAACCGGTCACAACGAATAGCAATGCAGCAGCGCTAGCTCGCACGAGAAGCTCCTATGGCTGCATGAATTATGCAGCTTCATAGAGTCTTGGCAGAATACCCGCTTAGTTGTACCACTGAGATTAGAATCGAACTTCAGAAATACCTGTTAGGGTAATTCGTAGATCAGGGATGGTTGGGATCGGCACGAAGATACGCGAAGAGAAATGGCTTGCCGCTCGGCTTGTCGCTGCCTCCCTTGGGCTCGATGGTCACAAACACGGCTTGAATTTGTTGGAGCGTCTTCGCATCATCTGAGCGTACAATCCATCGTTTCTTCGCCACATTGTCTTCGTAGAAAACGCCCAGGTTCAGTGCGTGTTCCCGATCGGGACCGCGACTTCCCCAGGCCTGGAAAGTACTACCATTTTTCAGCCCCGGAGCCTGGTCCAGATCGTAAGCGTAAAAGATCAAAGATTTGCCCTTTGTGAGGAAAACTCGGCCGCACGGTTTCTGCATTTCACCCGACCGGGCCACATCGTAGACCTCCGCAATATAAAGGTCCCGCGCGCCCATGAGTTCGCGGATGTCTCGGTCATGGTCGAGCAGGGACTGCAATTCCCCGATAGTCCTGTCCCGATCTCCCAACAAGGTCGAGGCTTCCGCCAGCTTCCCTTCGATAGTTGAAGAGCGGAGCGTGTCTCCCGCCCGAGCTTGTTCGGCCACCTCCAAGTCTTTCTGCAACTTCAAAAGCGATGTTTCCGCAGCGTCTGCCTTTAGCGCGAGAGCGTCCCGTTCCGCGACGGAACGGTTCTTCTCCACCTCCGTCACCTGCACGTGATTTTGTAGGTCCTGCTCGCGAGCCCGAAGGCTTGCGAGCTCTGCGCTCTGCCGTTCGATCTGACTCCGAAGTTCCGAAATAATCTTGTCGCGTTCCGCTAGTTGCTGCTGACTCGCCTCACCAGAATCTCCATGGTTGGGCACAACGGTCGCTTGACCGTTTTCAGGCAACTGCACAGTATCTGCAACTTGCTTGTCGTCTTTTCGCAAGAGCACCATTCCGAGCGTCACGATAAGAATGACCCCGGCGGCGTAGGGAAGGTAAGACTCTAGGCGTTCAATGGACTTTCGCAAACCGGATGTCGCCTGGACAAGCGTCGGAGCTCGATCCGAGCGCTCTGAGGAAGAATCGTTAGTGGTGAACTTCTCTCCTGACAAACGCTCGAACAATCGAGCTTGCGCTACGGCGTCTGCCGAAAAATTTGGCGGAGAACCGCGATCATCGTGAAGATTGGGCGATAGCGCAGGAACGGCTCGATCCACGACGGCTTCAAATTGCTGTATCGCTTCTCGGCACTCGGCGCAATCCTTAAGGTGTTTCGCGAGCGTTGCCTGCTCGTCCGCGGTCAACTCGCCTGAAGTTGACAATGCGCAAAGCTCAAGAAATTCTTCATGCGGGTCCATACACAATTCTTTCCCGCTCGTTTGTCGGCAACTTATTTAGCATAACGTTACCAGGGGTGCAATCATTCCAAAAATAAACGCGCCCGCAACTTGCTCAGGCCGCGATAGTAGTGGTGTCTAACATTACCGAGCGGCTGGCCAAGCTTCTCACTGATCTCGGCAAGCGTATAGCCTTCAAAAAAGAAGAGTCTCACTGTCTCGAATTGCTCTGGAGTCAAAATCTTGAGAATCTCCTGCACCAACGCGCCGTCGAAAATTGCGGTCTCAGAACCTCCGTAGTCCGCTTTTCTCGCCTCAGGATCGCCTGAAATCTTAGATGTACTCCTAAACAGTTGATGCCGCGATGACAGGTATCGGCGTCGATTGATCGCCTGATAGTAGATGGTCTGCACGATCCAGGAGCGCGCAGGACTCTTTGAGCTCTCGAAGACTTGCGCATTTTCGCATATAAATAGAAAACTTCTTGTACAAGGTCTTCGGCTTCGCCTTCGTCTCGAAGGATCCGCCGGCCGATTTCCCGTGCGAGCGGTGCATGTCGCCGGAATAAGAGTCTCAGGGCTTCCTCGTCAAGCTTGGCGATGCGAGAAAGGAGGTTTTCGTCAGAGCTTTCGGGACCAGATAAGCCCGATTCCGTAGCAACGGCGTGACTTACCGTCTTTTCTTGGCAAAGCGGCAAGGTAGGAAAACGTGCAGTGGGAAAGGAGCTTGACATACTCAACCTGCGCGAATTGTTCGGTCTCCAACCGAAAAGCTTACAGCCACAACTTCCGTTGCTACCCGTAATCCCATTCGGTGGTCACGACCACACCGATCCGCAAGACTCAGCCGCGAGGAACAGAATTAAGTGCCGAGCCTGCGGGACAAATTTGGTCTACGTATCAAGGCGATTCGGCTGGAAAGAAAAATGAGCCAGGAACGGTTCGCAGAGCTGCTCCATATCTCTGTCGACTTTCTGAGTCTAATCGAACGTGGAGTCAATGCCCCGTCGTTCGAGAATCTGGAAGTGTTCTCCACGCAACTTGGCGTGCCGTTCTCGGAATTGTTCACATTCGACAGCAAAACACCCTCCAAGGCTAAATAGGTCAGCCCGCTTGAGACTACGCGTTTGCTCCCAATCGTGCACCCGTAATCTCATTCGGTGGTACTCGGAATGAGACTACGACAGACTTTTTGCCGGTGCAAGTTCAGAATTTGGCAACATTACGGAAGCAATTCGGGCAGCGCGTCCGGCAAATCCGCAATGAGCTAGGCAAAACTCAAGAAGAGTTCGCCGAACTGATGGGGATGTCTGTGGACTTCCTGAGTCTCATCGAACGCGGTCGAAATTCGCCTTCATTTCGCGGACTTGAGCGGATGGCGAATGGATTACGTAAACCCGTCTCATACTTGTTCTCGTTCGATGATCGTCCTTCCTCAAGGATAGAGCGACAAGCAAAAGCGAGTCGAACTAAATAGGGTCCTGCCGGGACCTCCTCTCGTCCAATTCACGTTGAACTCGCAACACAGGAGCGATTTCGAGACATTAGTTCTCGTGGCCAAATGTGATCATTCTTGCCCGAGTTAGGACCGCGCTGCGGTCGCGGTGCGTTCGGCGGAACTTAGTTCCCCTGCTTTTCTTGCCAGATTTCCAACAGGAACGTCGCAATCGTAATGGTAGCGTTGACCACGAGCCGCGCGTGCGCAACTTCAAGTTCCGGACTCTTGCTCCGGCCGTGTCCGGTTCCGTACAAGCCTGTGGTTCGCCAAAACTCTGGCCGACTGTGAAATCAATGACATAGCCGCCCTCCCGCCACTGTTCTGTTATAACTCCTGGCCATGTTTCGATTTATCGGCCTGTGCCTCGGAACGCTGGTTCGCCTCTTGCGCGCGCGTCGGAGCCTCCTCCTCGAGAATCTCGCACTACGCCAACAACTCGCCGTACTGAAGCGTCGGCATCCGCGGCCAAGACTAGACCTGCTCGACAAGCTCTTCTGGGTCGCCGTTCGTCGATTCTGGTCCGGATGGAAACAAGCCCTGATCGTGGTCACGCCCGCAACGGTGGTGCGTTGGCACCGGGCCGGTTTCCGTTTGTACTGGAAGCTGATTCAGGGTCAGGAGGCCGGTGGGGAGAAGACCGACATCGAAGGAAGTTCGGGAATTGATCTTCCGGATGGTCGTTGAGAATCCGACCTGGGGAGCGCCGCGCATCCATGGCGAGCTTCTCATGCTCGGCTTTGATGTCTCCGAGAGAACGATCTCTCGTTGGATGAAACGGGCGCCGAGAGATCCCGAGCCAGCCAAACGTTGGCTCGCCTTTCTCCGAAATCACCGGGAAGCCATTGCGGCGATGGACTTCTTCACGGTTCCGACGATCACCTTCGGCGTGCTCTATTGCTTCTTCGTCATCAGCCATGACCGTCGACGGATCCTGCACTTCAACGTCACCAAGCATCCGACGAGCCGGTGGATCGTCCAGCAGCTGCGAGAAGCATTTCCATTTGAATCGGCCCCGAGTTTCTCATCTTCGACCGTGATGCGAAGTACGGGCTGGAGGTCCCCGCGGCCGTTCGATCCCTGAAGATGAGCCCTGTCCGAACTTCCTTCGAAAGTCCCTGGCAGAATGGAGTGGCGGAGCGTTGGGTCGAAAGTTGCCGACGTGATCTCCTGGATCACGTCATTGCCGTGAACGAACGCCATCTGAAACGTCTGCTCTCTGAATACGTCCGCTACTACCACGAGGACCGCACGCATCTTGGACTCGGGAAGGGAACGCCAGACTGCAGAATTCGCTCCATAGCCTCAGGTCACGTCCTTTCTCATGATGCGACTCGGCGGGCTGCACCATCGTTACGATCGGGCTGCCTAACCCAAACGAACGTAGCGTCGTGAAAACGTCCGGGTTTCTCCATCCTTAATATATACAGGTATAGCGCTCAGGGTTCCCGGGACAGATTCTTGGCGCTCGAGGGTGAAGGGATAACCTGGATTGGACAGCCGTCGCGGGAGGAATCGCGCTATCTTCAGTGCGCATAGAATTTTGGCGAAGCACAGGGCTGGGTGCGCTCGGCATCATAAAGGCGGCCACTCACTAGCAGTGGGCCCGGCCGTCGGCCGGGGCAAAGTGCGAAGGAACTTGGGTCGCCGCCCGCGTCGCCTTCGACGCGCGTGGCCAAATTAGGACAATACCGGCCAAAATGCACGGCCTCCCGAGCGTTCGCATCCTTACCCGCGCCCCACTTAAAGTCTTCAAGAAAGACGATTTCATGGATTTTCCCTTCGCCACTTGAGCGGCAGCCCGTACCACTAGCCTGTACCTATGCATCGGAATTGCCAATCGATTGTCAACTCGTGATAACGCGCAAACCGGAAAAGTGACATCCTGGTGCGCCAGATGTCCGATTACTCGACTTACTAGGAGTTTGGCGACATTGCGGCTGGCGCGGCACCGTTTCTTTGCCGCATTGGCAACTAAATGCAGAAACGCCACGTCGTAGATGACGAAGAATTCTCTCCAGGCAACCGCGCCACCCGTGCGAAGCAAAATGCGAACGCCTGGACTTACTCGATGGAGTTGAGCTTAATCCGCAGAGGCGGATTTTGCGGCACCAGAAAAATGAACGGTGATCAGAAACCCGTTCGTGCCGTCATAGGAAAACTTGTGGCCGTCGCCCTCAAAAGCTTCGTGCTTGCTCTTCCACATTCGGAAGCCATCGTTAGACTGGGCGCCCCAGTATTTCAAGTTGTGAATAACAACCTCGTGGGCGGCATTATTACCGCTGACACGCTCCAACATGACCTCACCCTTGCCGTTATCCATCTTGGCGTGGGCCAGACCGGTTTTCGAGTCCACGTCCCATGAAAACGCAGCGGTATTCACTGCCTTTTTCTGCCACGGAATCGGATAAAGTTGGCCGAGGATGTCGCCAAGTGCAGCCTGCTGCTCCTTGCCGACGCTGGGATCGAAGTTCACCACCAACCAGGAGTCCTTGCCCGTGCTCCAGTCGCTGCCCAGATCAGTAGCGATCCATACCTTGGCGCCATCGAGCTTGGTATCTTTGTAAAAGCCCTTGTCCACTTTGAGGACGAGATTAGCGCGGCAAAAATGCTCATCCATAACGAATCCATAGGAGGGATCATGCGTCGCTTGCCTCGACTCCTTTTGGTCGGTTCGCTTCGGGCGGCTCCCTTGGTGGCGTTGATGCAGACGCCCCACCGCTTCCGCACCCAGCGCCCACGGTGGACCTACAGCGGGCTTGCGTTGGAGTCTCACGCCAGCGCGCAATACCGCTCTATCCAGGGACAGTTGCAACGTTCCAAGAAACCACCGCAACTTCGTGGGCGGAATGCGAACCATAACCACGATCTCAAGGATGTCTTCAAGGGTGCGGCCATGAGGGCGAGCACCTGCGCTGGACCGCTCCGCGATTTTTACCAGAACTTGCTCGCCAAAGGGATGCGACCAACGATGGCCGGTGTCTACTGGATTAGGGGTGCGCCACCCACTTTTGCACCTACCGTTTTACAAAGTTGTCGAGAATAGTGTTGCCGGGAACTGTGTTGACGGCCTGGATCTCCCTCCCGTTACGGAGGATCACAAGATTCAGGTGCGCATGGGGGGTCGTAAAAGTACCCGTGCAGTCAGAATTTACGGTGTAGGTGCCCGGAGTATTCACTGCGATGATTAGGCCACCAACGCTCACGGTCTCCGAGGCGGAGAGACTTCCGTCTCCATCAAAGGTCACGAGGCCGCCGCCGGCAACGGGAGTGAAGTTGTTGATCGGAGCAGGGACAGGACCGTCTGTGGTAAATCCACTAAACGTTAAGGCGTACGTGCCGTTGAGCGTTCCAGCGCTACAGGCATGCAGAAACTCTTCTTCCTGAGCGTGCACTTTGGGCAAGGTGCCTCCAGGTGAAGGTGGCCCCCAGACCAATCGCGGCCGCGGCAGCAACTAGGGTTCCTAGAACTACTCTAGTCTTCATGTTGCGCATAGATTTGTATCTCCTTTTTCAAGTCTTCTTAGCTTCATTACTTTTCGAATGATCTCGATTGCGGTTTTCTTCGCAGTGTTCCTTCGGCCTGAGTATTCGACTCACTCTGGTCGTTTAGCTGGCCCGATATTGGCGCCAGCTGCCGACTACCTCAATGCACGGCGGGTCATTTGACGGTCAAAAGAGGTCATCGCAGATCTCTCTGAAATCAAATAACTTACTTGCAGCAGAGCAGGCCCATGGGAATCCCGACGAAACGAACCGGATCCCCAATGCCACCAATCATGTAAGACGAGGACCAGCAAGCAGTCTTTGCCTGAAGCACTTTGGGGTGTTAGACTTCGCGCGGATCGGGGTGGGTCGTGACAGAGACTACGCAATCGGCCCTGCCCAAGCGCTTTGGCGGCTTCGAGTTTGATTCGCGCGCCAGACAGCTTCGCAAGCACGGACACACAATCCGGCTCCACGGGCAACCTCTTGAGATTCTAGGGCTGCTGCTCGAACGCCCTGCCCAGGTCGTGCTGCGGGAAGAGCTCCGAGCCAGGCTCTGGCCAGAGGATACCTTCGTTGATTTTGAGCACAGCCTGAACGCAGCCGTAAACAAGCTCCGCGAGGCGCTCGACGACGATGCCAACAATCCCCGTTTCATCGAGACCGTGCCTCGGCGCGGCTACCGTTTTATCAGCGCCGTGGGTTTGCATGATTCGCAGAACTTGCTCGGGGAGCCGAGCAGCCCAAAGATTCAATCTCTTGTTGTACTTCCATTGGAAAACCTTTCCAAGGATCCCGAGGAGGAATATTTCACTGACGGGATGACTGACCAGCTCATCACCAATCTGACCCAGATCAGCGCATTGAAGGTTATCTCTCGAACATCGGCGATGCGGTACAAGGGAACGAAGAAGTCCCTGCCGGAGATCGCTCGGGAGCTGCACGTGGATGCCGTGGTCGAAGGCGCTGTGATGTGGGTGGGCGGCCGAGTGCGGATCAGCGCACAGTTGATTGAGGCACCGACGGATCATCATCTCTGGGCGGCCAGTTATGAGCGCGATCTGCGTGACGTGCTGTCCATGCAAGAAGAGGTCACGCGCGCCATCGTCAGCGAGATTCGCGTGAAACTCACTGCGCAGGAGCAGGCGCGGTTGGCAAACAGGCACCCGATTAACCCAGAAACTTATAAGCTTTACCTGAAGGGCCGCTACCACTGGAACAAGCGGTCGCCTGGAAGGATTCCAAAAAGCCATTGAATACTTCCAGCTGGCCGCCGCCAAAGACCCGGCTTACGCGCTGGCTTACGTGGGTTTGGCCGACACCTACACCTATCTTTCGTTTTTCGACGTGGTTCCTCCGCGGGAAGCTATGCCGAAAGCGAAGGCCGCAGCCGCGAGGGCGCTTGAGATTGACAACCGACCTAGGCGAAGCCCACGTCTCCCTGGGATACGTCAGCTACATGTACGATTGGGATTGGCCGGCCGCAGGAAAGCATTTTGAGCAAGCCCTCGCGCTAAATCCGGCTTATTCCAGGGCCCACACCTTTTATCCTTTCTATCTCAGCTCTCTCGGACGGTCGGAGGAAGCCTTGGCAGTGGCGAAACGCTCCCTAGATCTCGATCCCGCTTCCCCTGCTGTCAGCCATAGCTTGGCTGTGCAGCTTTACCTCGCAAGGCAATTTGACCAGGCTATCGAGCAGTGCCCATAAGACGCTGGAGCTGGATCCGAATTTTGCCATTTCATACCGAGTGCTGGGGGAGGTGTATGTCTCAAAAGGAATGTACCGAGAGGGTCTGGCTGAGCTGGAAAAGTACTCTGCACTGAGTCGAGGCAGGGCCATGTCCCTTGCTCTTCTGGGGTACGCGCATGCGCGGTTGGGTGAGCGAAGTCAGGCTCTCCGCATGCTCGAACAGCTTGAGGCGGCCTCGAAGCAGAGGTATACACCTGCCTTTTCCTTCGCTGTTGTTTATGCCGGGCTCGGCGAGAAGGATCAGGCCTTCACGTGGCTCGAAAAGGCTTACGAGGAGCGCGCCAGTCGTCTCGGCTACCTTAAAGTGGAACCACTCTGGGACCCGCTGCGGTCTGACCCGCGTTTCGCCGAGCTGTTGCGTCGCATCGGGCTCTCCCTGTAGGCTCGCTTCACAGACGGTGGCTTCAACCAAGGAAGCACCAATTTCGCTCCCCATTCACGCGGAAACCGTGACATCAGTAGTGACCAACATAATTCCACTTGGACGGTAAGTCCTAGTGTTGTATCGGAAGCGCGAGCGGGCAAGGCGCACACACGAGCACGGTGTGTTTGCGCGCTTTCGATACAACGACTTCAAGTCGGGTTACCAGACATCTCTAACAATGTCGGCCCTGTTAAACACTTTTTGAGCACACTTCTCCATTCACTTAAAAGAGTTTTTTCTTCCGCTTCCTTCGGTGTCTTTCCGATCGGCCCTGACAAGCACGGTTCGTTCGTAATCTAGCGGTCGGTTTCAGTCCGGTCGCGGTAGGGACGCCGGTTGCCCAGCGCGCCGAGTAGCCCGGGGAATTTCACCCCGAGGCCCTCACAGATCCGTGCTTGACCGTCTCCAGTCACACGGCTCGTGCCACCCAGTGAAAGCTACCGCCTTCCGCCAGGACAGTGAGTTCCTCCTGTTTCCAGTTGACTCGATCCCAGCGTGGGTGACCTGCTCCCTTCGCTCCACGGACATTACTCCGTTTCGTCACTACTATGGAGCAGTCCGAGCCTGGTCGGCGCATCAGTACATTCAGCCTCGCGGGGCCTCCGCTTGTGCCTTTTCCCTTAGCATCACCGAACAGGTTCTCAAGTTCCGTACGAAAGCCCGAATAAGAGTCATGCCTCCTGAACACCGGACACCGCATGGCCAGTACGTAGGCATCTGCCATGCTGCTCCCAGAGCACGGGGGAAACTCCGGTTTTGGTGTCGTCGTAGATCCTTTCGATGCTTCATCAGAGGTTCGTTTGCACTCATCTCTCTTATTCCTACTTGACATGATCGGACTGTCATGCCTTTTAACCATAACGTTCACCACCACGGCTTTTGACCGAAGCAGCTTATGGCAGTTTGAAGCCTCCCCCTACAGGGCGACTTCGAAGGGCCTACCTTCATCTTTCGTACAGCATGACGCTTTCGCGTCGTCTTGACACAAC